>NZ_JBHTIT010000001.1:0-2335471 GCF_042677145.1 Paraperlucidibaca wandonensis
GAAAGTAGGTCATTGCCAGGCACCTAATGCAACAGCCCTCGTCAGAAATGACGGGGGCTTTTTGCTGCCTGAAATTTGATGAAATGCACGCAACTCACACCCGCTGGGACTCGTATTTTGACGTCTGAGCTCACTTAGGGGCGCTTTTACGGCATGGAGAACTATGAAAAATCAACTAGATCCGACGATAGCTCGCGGCATATATCAGCATTACAAAGGGCCGTATTACCAAGTGCTTGATGTGGTACGGCATTCTGAGAGTGAAGAGTGGTTGGTGTATTACCGAACCTGCTATGGCGATTGGAGTCGCTGGGTGCGGCCATACGATATGTTTGTTGGAACAATCAAGATTGATGGCGTTGAGCAGCGGCGCTTTGCTTATATTGCCGCTACTTTGAGTGAGCTGGGCTTGTTAGAGCCGACTGTTTAAGCCGTGGGTTATGCTTGAACCACGCGCAGGCGAGAGCCACAAGCCTAATTAACGTTTAGCCCTGCTCAATTAATCGCATAGATAAGTCGATTGCGCGAATATCTTTAGTGATTGTGCCTAGCGAAATATAATCGACGCCTGTTTCAGCAATGCCACGAATAGTCTCGTGATTGACATTGCCAGAAGCTTCAAGCGGGATATCACCAGCGGCTAATTGAACTGCCGTGCACATGTCCTCTAAAGAAAAATTATCGAGCATGATACGGTCTGCTTTAGCTGCAATAGCTAACGCCAGCTCATCGAGGTTTTCTACCTCAACTTCAACTAAGCGATCGCTAGCGTAAGCTCGTGCAGCGCTAATCGCGGCTGCAATAGAGCCGGCGGCCATGATGTGATTTTCTTTGATCAAAAAGGCATCGTAAAGGCCGAGGCGATGATTCATGCCACCACCAACGCGAACAGCATATTTTTGCGCAATGCGCAGGCCAGGCAATGTTTTGCGTGTATCGAGAAGACGAGCCTTCGTGCCCGCTAGCATTTGAACTAAAGCATGCGTGTGAGTTGCAGTTGCCGACAAGGTTTGCAGGAAATTCAGAGCAGAACGTTCGGCAGTGAGCAGGCTTCGCGCGCGGCCACTAATGCGCAAAAGCTCTGTGCCAGCAGGCACGACTTGACCTTCTTTCACCTGCCATTGCAGCACCAGCTCACGGTCGACTGATAAAAATGTCGCCTCGACCCAAGGCATGCCCGCCATAACCATATCTTCACGGGTGATGATGCGCGCCACTGCCTGTTTATCGTGCGGAATTAACGCTGCAGAAATATCACCGTTACCAATATCTTCAACAAGCGCCGAGGCTACGTTTGCGGCTAAAGCGGCATCGATCATTTCAGGTTTCATGTGAGCTCTCAATAAAGATGAATGCACTGCTTGCGGTGAGCTGCGAAGACTGTGCGAATGAGTGGCGGCTGGTCAAAAAATTACGCAGCGTGTCATTATTGGCGCAAGTATAAAGCCAGACGCGCAGGTCGTCATGGTCAGCGCGGAATGGATTGGGTAGTCTAGCGGAAAGAGTTTTCATCGAGCATGTCGTCGTGACCACAGTTCCTAGTCAATCATTAAGTATTTGTTCTCAGCATTGGTTGAAGGGTGCACGGCACTGCCCATCGCCATTTTTTAATGCGCGCCCGAATAACGAAATTTCATTGGCGGTAATTCATAACATCAGCTTGCCGCCTGGTGTGTTTGGCGGCCCACATATTGATGCGTTATTTACTGGCAAGCTTGATGCGCGAGCGCACCCATATTTCGCCGAAATTGCAGGCATGGAAGTCTCCGCGCACGTTCTGATTCGCCGCGATGGTGAGCTGGTGCAATACGTCGCGTTTGATCAGCGCGCATGGCATGCCGGTAAATCGACATATAAAGGTCGCGATAATTGTAATGATTTCGCCATCGGCATTGAATTAGAGGGCTGCGATGATCAGCCCTTTAGTGATAAGCAGTATGATGCCCTCAATGAATTATTAGCCGTATTGGCCGAGAACTATCCGGCTATAAATGGCGAATTGATAGGCCATAGTGATATAGCGCCGGGGCGGAAAACAGACCCTGGACCCCGTTTTGATTGGTCGCGTGTTGTCGCGACTGCACCGCAAGTTGAGGCGCTTGCTGAGCACATCCGGCCTCCTGGAGAAAACACATGACGTTATTGCTCGCCCTGATCGCTATTGCCGCTTACTTTTCAATGCCGGAGGAGTGGCGACTACGCTTGTCAACGCCACTTCCGCATTGGCTGGGATGGAGTCACCGTGTGCCGGTTGGCAATAGCCTTCGCCTAGCAATCGCGGTGATTGTGCCAATGATTATTTTGGCCGTAGCGCTTCAATTATTAGATGAGCTGGCAAGTATTTTCGTGTTTTTGCTCAGTGCCGTCATTGTTATTGCTGTGTTTGGCGATAGTCAGGCAAATCGTATTTTTCAGCAAAATCAAGCCGAATGGGCGGGCAGCGAATGGCCCAGTGATGATGAGCTACTAGAGAACGCTCTGAGCTTGGCGCGCCAGCATCATCTGCGCAGTCAACTTAATGAGCTCTTCGCACCACTGTTTTGGCTGCTGCTAGCAACACCGGTCGCTGCGCTTGGCTACTATCTACTGCGCCGTGTCGCTTTCGATGAGCAAGCAGTTGAGTTAAGCACTGAAGCCGGTGATGACGCCGCAGCAAGTGAGGAAAGCCTAGCTGTAATTTGTTTACGACTTGCCGACTGGATCCCTGCGCGTTTACTCGCACTCAGCTTTGCATTGGCGGGCAATTTCACCTCCACCTGGGCCGCAATTAGCGGGCGTATATTGCGCACTGAAACTGTTGCCTACGAGCTCATTGACGATGCTGCTGAAGCTGCTGAGCCCATCGCCATTGATCCATCGCTTACGCCTGCAGTCGGCCTCGCTACCGCCATGCATCAGCTCGAAAGCTTGCTGCAACGAGCACTAGTGGTGTGGATGGTGTTTCTTGCCGTCAAGACACTTTGGCCGGGCATGTGATTCGGCTGGCGCAATGCCTTTTTCTCGGCATTGCGCTAGGGCTGGCTCCAGCAGCAAACGCCCTAAGTCATTGGCAGGATGATCAAGGCCAGTCATGGACTGCGCCGAAAAAGCTACCGACGCGATGGATTGTGCTTGGCCCGCACTTGGTCGAAATGGCCGAGGCCATTGGCGCAAAGCAGCGCATTGTTGGCGTGCAAGATGACCATCCCATTCCGGGGCGTTACGAGGTTAGCCTGAGCGGCTATGCAGTGGTCGGCCAATCGGGAAGCATTAGCGAGGAGCGTGTTCGCGCTTTACGACCCGACCTTGTCGTGTTTTGGGCGGCTGGGCTTTCGCCGGTGCAGCAGCGTCGTTTACAGCGGCTGGGAATCCCTTTGCTGGCCATCGCGCCGAAAACACTGGATGACATTCCTGAGCGCCTGCTCTGGCTCGGTGCTTTGTCTGGCTTTGGCAAAAATGCGCAAAAGCTCGCCGATAGCGAGCTATCAAATCTCACTAAAACCCGCCAAGACTTTGCTGATGGCCCGCGCTTACGCGGCTTTTACCAAGTCTGGCAACAGCCGCTGTATTCCTTATCACGACAAAATTTAGTCAGTCAAGCCATGGCTGTATGCGGCGTCGATTCCATTGTGCCGAGCGGTAATATCGAAGCCCCCATCATGAATGTAGAGGCCATTTTAGCCGCGCGCACAGAGATCATTTTAGTTGGCGTAGATGAGCTGTCTAGGGCGCATGCGTTTTGGCAGCGATTTAGTACGTTGCCTGCCGTGCAGCGAAATGCCATTGTTGGAGTTGATGATTTTGCGCTCACTCGGCCAGGATTATCCTTATTACGCGCTATTCCAAGCCTGTGTCAGGCAGTTTCGCCTTGGCGTATCCGACAGAGCGTGCCAGAATCGCAGTGACTGGGTAGTCATCGCATTGCGCTTACCCGCGCTAGCCGAGAGACTGCCTTTATCCAGCCCACAAGGCTGTCACCCGCTAAGCCTAATAAGGAGGCAACCATGGCGCGGTCCCGTCAGTACGGTGATTCTGATCCAATCGAAACACAAGAATGGTTTGATGCTCTAGTTTCAGTAGCAGAGAACGAATCCCCCGAACGAGCACGACAACTACTAGGTTGGCTCGTCGGTCAAGCACCGCAATTTGGCATCCAAATTGATCGCTTAAACACCCCCTATTTAAATACCGTTCCGCGTGAAAAAGAGCCGCTGATGCCCGGCGACCCTAATCTCGAATGGCGCCTACGTTCGTTGATTCGCTGGAATGCCTTGGCGATTGTCATGCGCGCCAACCAAAACAATGACGATGAGCTTGGCGGACATATCGCCACCTTCGCCTCGTCGGCGACACTTTACGATGTGGGCTTTAACCATTTTTTCCGTGCCCCAAATGACGAGCAGCTTGGCGATCTTATTTATTATCAAGGTCACTCGGCGCCAGGGATCTACGCGCGCTCATTTCTCGAAGGTCGCTTAAGCGAAGAACAGCTCAGTCGTTATCGCCGTGAAGTTGGCGGTGGTGGTTTGCCAAGCTATCCACATCCTTGGTTGATGCCGGATTACTGGCAGTTCCCGACAGTCTCGATGGGCCTAGGTCCAATCATGTCGATCTACCAAGCCAATGTGATGAAGTATTTAATCAACCGCGAATTGCTGCCAGATCAAGGTCGCAAAGTCTGGGCATTTCTGGGTGATGGCGAGATGGACGAGCCAGAGTCTTTGGGCGCTATCGCCTTAGCTGGCCGTGAAAAACTCGATAATCTCATCTTCGTCATCAACTGTAACTTGCAGCGCCTCGATGGCCCTGTGCGCGGCAATGGCAAAATCATTCAAGAGCTAGAGTCGGTGTTTCGTGGTGCTGGCTGGAAAGTCATCAAGGTCGTTTGGGGTAAAAAGTGGGATCCGCTACTCGCTCGCGATGACACCGGTGCTTTAAAGCAACGCATGTTGGAAGCTGTCGATGGCGAGTACCAAGCCTTTAAAAATCAAGGCGGCGCTTACACTCGTGAAAAGTTCTTCGGCAAATATCCTGAGCTAGCTGAGCTAGTAAAAGACATGAGCGATGATGAAATTGCCAGTTTGGACCGCGGTGGCCACGACCCATTCAAGGTCTATGCAGCCTACGCAGAAGCGATGGCGGCAAAGGGCCAGCCAGTGGTTATTTTGGCTAAAACCATTAAGGGTTATGCAACTGGTGCTGGCGAAGCCGCCAACAAAACTCACCAAATGAAAATGCTAGATGTTGATTCATTACGTATGTTTCGTGATCGCTTTGACATGCCATTTAGCGATGATCAGCTGAAAGATCTGCCATTTTTCCGTCCACCTGCAGATAGTCCAGAAATGAAATATCTGCATGAACGGCGGCAAAAGCTAGGCGGCTATTTGCCGCAGCGTCGAACTGAAGGCACAGCGTTGCCGGTGCCTACGCTAGATCAGCTCAGCACCATAACGACGGGTTCTGAGCGGCCGATTTCGACCACGATGGCATTGGTTCGCTTGATGGGTGTGCTGCTGAAAATGGATGGCTTAGGTCGACGTATCGTGCCTATTGTGCCCGATGAAGCGCGCACTTTCGGTATGGAAGGCATGTTCCGTCAGCTTGGCATTTACTCCAATGTTGGCCAGCTGTATGAGCCTGAAGATCACGCGCAGCTGATGTATTACCGAGAAGATGTCAAAGGCCAGATCTTGGAAGAAGGCATTAACGAAGCTGGCGCGATGAGTGCGTGGATTGCTTGCGCTACCTCGTACAGCATTCATAACCAACCCTTGGTTCCGTTCTACCTGTTCTATTCAATGTTTGGCTTCCAGCGCATTGGCGACTTGGCTTGGGCTGCTGGCGACTCACGCGCACGCGGCTTTTTAGTTGGCGCTACTTCGGGCCGCACCACGCTAAACGGTGAAGGCTTGCAACACGAAGATGGCCATTCGCACGTGCTGTCGGCGACCGTGCCGAACTGCGTGAGCTATGACCCAACTTATAGCTACGAAGTTGCCGTCATTGTGCAGGACGGCTTGCGCCGCATGTTTGGCGAGCAGGAAGATGTGTATTACTACCTGACTACATTGAACGAAAACTACCCACACCCACCGATGCCGGTTGGTTGTGAGGAGGGCATTCGTCGTGGTCTGTATAAGTTCCAGCCAGCTAAGCGTGGCAAAGGCCCAGAAGTTCAGTTGATGGGCGGTGGCGCTATCTTGCGCGAAGTTGAAGGTGCAGTGGCCTTGCTGGCCGCTGTTGGTGTGCGTGCTGCAGTTTGGAGCGCGCCGAGCTTCACCGAGTTGCGTCGCGAAGGTCTCGATGTAGAGCGCTGGAATACGCTGCATCCTGATGAGAAGCCGCGTAGCGCCTGGGTCACTGATCAGCTGACTGGTAGTAAAGGCCCAATCATTGCTGCCAGCGATTATATGAAAGTTCACGCCGATCAGATTCGTGCCTTCATTCCCGATGGCCGTGCGTATCGTGTTTTGGGTACCGATGGCTTCGGCCGTTCCGATTCGCGCAAGCAGCTACGCCGTCACTTTGAGGTCGATTCAGCACATGTGGCATACGTCGCATTGGCAGCCCTGCACGCTAGCGGTGATATTGCGCTAGATGCCTTGTTGGCCGCTCGCGAGCAATGGGGCATTGACCCCGAGCAAGCACATTCGGCGACAGCTTGAGGAGGGCGCTATGACTATTTCTGTGAAAGTGCCTGATCTAGGCGTCGATGCCGCCGAGGTGATTGAGCTGTTGGTTAAGCCTGGCGAGACAGTGAAAAAAGAGCAGCCCATCGCGGTGTTGGAGTCTGACAAAGCCAGCCTTGAGTTACCGGCACCAGAAGACGGCGTGTTTGTGTCTTGGTCGGTGGCGGTGGGCACTAGCGTGAAAGAGGGTGATGCGCTGTGTGTGATAGAGGTGGCTGGTGCGGATGCAGCAGAGGCTGCGGAGAAGCCAGCTGAAGCGAAATCTGAGGTTGCTTCAGAGCCTAAGGCCAGCGCTGAGCCTGTTCAGGAGGCTAAAGCCCCACCGACTGCTAAGCCAGCCGAGCCTAAAGTTGCAGACAAGCCAGCAGTAGTTTCTGTCGCCGAAACTGCGCCCAGCAAGGCCGTTCATGCCGGCCCTGCTGTGCGGCGCTTAGCACGCGAGCTGGGCGTTGATTTAGCCGCGCTGCCATCGGGTCAAGGCCCTAATGGCCGCCTGCTGAAAGAAGATGTGCATACGTGGGTGAAATCGCGCTTGAGCCAAGCACCGGCTAGCGGTGGCGGCTCTGGCATGAACTTTGGCGAGCTACCTCCTGAGCCGGACTACACGAAATGGGGTGAGATCACACTCACGCCGCGCTCGCGTATTCAGCGTAAATCAGCTGAAAACCTCGCACGCTCAAGCCTGATGGTGCCGCAAGTCACGCAGTTTGATTTGGCCGATATTACCGAGCTTGAGGCGTTTCGCTTAACCCAGCGCGACCGCTTTAAGGCCGATGGCCTATCGCTGACCATGACTGCTCTGGCGGCGAAAACGGTAGCGTATTTGCTACGCGAAATGCCGCAGTTCAATGCCTCTTTGAGCCGTGATGGCGAAAGCTTGGTGCTCAAGCAATACGTCAATCTTGGCATCGCGGTGGATACGCCTAATGGCTTGATGGTGCCGGTTTTGCATAATGCCGACCGAATGAGCTTGCGCGAGATCGCCGAGCAGCTAGGTGTACTAGCCGAGCAAGCGCGCTCCGGTAAATTGCCACCAGCTGCAATGCAGGGCGCTAGTTTCACTATTTCGTCGCTCGGCGGGATTGGCGGCACGGCGTTCACGCCATTAGTGAACTGGCCGGAGGTCGCTATTTTGGGACTATCGCGAGCGAGCAAAGCGCCGGTATGGAATGGCTCAGCGTTTGAGCCACGCCTGCAGTTGCCGTTATCACTGAGCTATGACCATCGCGTGATTGATGGTGCGGCGGCGGCGCGTTTCACTACGCGACTGGCGGCGCTGATGGCGGATATTCGACAGTTGCTGATTTAAAGCTAACGCGATGTAGAATAAAAAACATCTTATTCATTCACGTATGCACGGTTTAGCCAGAGCGCTTACGCCACAACACTTCGTTGCCACCATCGGCTCGCGCTAACTGCCTCGCCAAGACAAAAAAGTAGTCCGACAGGCGATTTAGATACTTAATCGCCTGCGGATTTACCGTTTCTGCATCGGCCAAAGTCAGTGTACGCCGCTCGGCACGCCGGCTCACCGTGCGAGCCACATGTGCCGCCGCTGCCGCTGGCGAACCGCCGGGCAAGATGAAGTCCTTCAACGCCGGCAACTCAGCATTCACCGCATCAATCGCCGACTCTAAACGCTCCACATAGGCTGCTGTGACTAGCTCATAGCCGGGGATGCAAAGCTCACCACCGACATCGAACAGATCATGCTGAATATGCTCCAACATAATCTGCGCCGAATGATCGGCCGCGAGCGCGGCGCGCAACATGCCAACCTGAGCATTGGTTTCATCCACAGTGCCATAGGCCTCGACCCGCAACGCATCCTTGCGCACACGACTGCCATCGCCGAGTCCAGTAGTGCCGTCATCACCGGTGCGCGTGTAGATTTTCGTCAGGCGATTGCCCATGGTGCTGCTCCTGAAAAATCAGTGAAGTAGTGAGCTTTAGCTTAGAAGCGATAGTTGGCTGTCACATAAGCACTGCGATCAGCCGTACGATAGCCTTTAACTAGTTCGTAGTCTTTGTCGGTAAGGTTATCGAGGCGCAGACCTAGATCTAGCTGCTTCATCACCTGCCATTGTGCGTAGGCATTAAATGTCGCAAAGCCGTCATTTTTCCCGCCAAAATCATCTGTTTTATTTCGTGAAAGATGCTGAGTGCCAATCGATACTGTATCGCTAACAGCGTAATTGACATCAGCATTGAGTTGCAGGCGAGGGCGGCGAATTAATTCCGCTCCAGTGCTTTCGTCGACGTTGCGAGCACGAACCACACCAACGCTATAGCCCACACGACCTTGTTTGCCGCTGAGATCTAACTCCACGCCTTCGAGTGTCGCAGACTTCGTGTTGGCAAGTTTAAAGCCAGGGCCAAAGTTGATCAGGTCCTGCACATCAGTGCGATAAATGTTAACGCTAACTTTATGGTTAGGGAGGTAGCGCCAAACCGCACCAATGTCGTGCTGACGGCTGGTTTCTGGCTTCAAGTTTGGGTTGTTAGAGGCAAAGCTGTCATCGAAAAGTTCGGCAGCTGTTGGAGCACGAAAATTGGTGCCATAGCCGGCGTAAATATCGATCGCTTCAGACACTGCGTAACCAACACGCACAGCGCCAGTATTCTGCACGCCCCATTGTTCATGGTTTTCATAACGACCACTTAGGCGATAGCTGACATCACCTACGCGATGCTCATTAATGAGGTAGGCGGCGTGATCGTTGAGGGAGCGATTGATGCTTGGCGCTTGAGTCTTTTCATAGCTAGCATTTAGGCCACCCGTTACAGTGCCGATAGCACCTGTTTTAACCGTGTGCAGCCAATCGATGCTGTTTCGCAAAGTGTTAATTTTGCTTGCGCCCCAACTGTTTTGGTTCGACAGGAAGGTTTTGTTGTGGCCAAAACTAAAGCGCTGTTTATAGTCTTTGGACAACTCGGTTTCGTAAGCAAGATTAACGATAGATAAGTTACCGTCGGTTTCACCATCATCATATTCGGCATGCTGCTCTTTAAAGA
The DNA here is from genome assembly GCF_042677145.1 of Paraperlucidibaca wandonensis. NCBI lineage: Bacteria > Pseudomonadati > Pseudomonadota > Gammaproteobacteria > Moraxellales > Moraxellaceae > Paraperlucidibaca > Paraperlucidibaca wandonensis. Next base: position 9,687 of record NZ_JBHTIT010000001.1, read on the forward strand.
TCGCCGAGGCATCTATGGAGTTTGTGGCGTTAATTTCATGACTGGCGAACAGGCGAGCGGTGCGCTGGCGGCCACCATCTTTATCGGGTGAGTTGACGAAGAAGTTTGCCGCTTGGAAGTTTTCATTGCCGGCGTCAAAGCCCTGCGTATCTAGCTGACCGAATGATGCCCCGAGCTTAGTGCTATTGCCGCTGTGACTTAGGTTAACTGTACTTTCTAAGGTGCCGTAGCTGCCTGCACGCACGCTGATACTGTTTTGGTTTCCTCGGCGCGTGAAGATCTGAATCACGCCACCCATGGCGTCTGAGCCATATTGGCTGCTATAGCCACCGCGCACTACTTCGACACGCTCAATATCATCGGCACGTAGTAAGGAGAAATCGAACTGGCCGACATTGCTGTCATTTGCGCGCACGCCATCGATCAAAACTAATATTTGTTTGGCGGCGAAGCCACGTAAAAAGACTCCGGTCGATGTTAATGAGCCGCCATTTGGCGCTATGGCAATGCCGGTAGCGTTGCGGAGGATGTCGGCTAAAGTTGCTGCCTGCTGACGCTCAATATCGGCTCGAGTGATGACTGTGGCTGCATCTAGGCGAGCATTTGATTGCTCTAAGGATCGGCTGGCGGTAACGACGACTTCGTCGAGGCTTGGTGCGCTTGCGGCTATGGCGGGCAGTGCGCCAAAAGCGGCCACTGGGGCTAGGAATAACGACAGGTGTTTCATGTGTTTAAGTGACTCTCGTGCTGTTTGCATCCCCGCAAACAAGGCTGAAAAAGCCAGCACGAAGGCCGAGTGCGCCGAGAGATGGCGCAAACATGCTTCGGATAGAGCGCCCGCCGCGCTGGCCGTTGTTTGCAAAAGTCGGTCTCCGGGCTGTCTGGCGGGCTAAAAGCCGAGGGTACTCACCTTCCCATCCTGTTGGACAGTGGCGATTTGAGTACCTTAACCAGGGTCACCGTTGCGGGGGCAGCGTTGGTTTTACACCAACTTCCCGTCCGTTCGTCGGAACAGACCAGCGCTTACGCTGAACACTTTTGCGGTGGCTAGTGTGATAAAGCGCGAAGGCTTTGTCCATTGGTATATGGATGTGTACGACTTTGGTTGTAAGTTGGGTGATTAAGGACATTTTTACTTATACAAATAGCAGACATGGCAAGCCGCTCGTCGGAAAATATTACAGATGAGTAACATTGCCTCTTTCTTGAAAATGACGCATACCTGACGGCTGTTGGAATAACAATAACGAGGCCATACATGAAATACACTGCTCAACGCCCACGACGCTTACCGCTGGTGGCTGCAATCGCCGCTGTCGGCCTGATGGGCTCCATTCCTGCCCAAGCTTTTCAGTTTGATGTAACCGATGAAGTTAAAGGCTCTGTTGATACCACGCTGACCTACGGCGCAATGTGGCGTGTGACAGGCCAAGATAAAAATTTATTGCTGCCCGCAAATGGCGGTGTTCGTAATAGTGGCAACTACGATAACGGTAATGCCAATTACGAGCGTGGCGACTTAGTTTCGTCGCTTTTCAAAATGACCAACGATGTATCGTTGGACTATAAAAACTTTGGTGCGTTTTTCCGCGTATTGTCTTTCTATGATCACGCCATTCAAAACAAAGACTTTGATCCCAATCGCTCTGATCAGCGAACACTTCGTAATCGCCTAGGTCATGACTACGAGATTTATGACGCTTATGTGCGCGGCAACTTTGACGTGGCTGGTCATGGCCTGGGTGTGCGCGTCGGTAAACAGGTGATTAGCTGGGGTGAGAGCACATTTATTCCGAATGGTATTAATACTTTAAACCCTGTGGATGTGGCGAAACTGCGTGCTCCAGGTTCTGAGCTGAAAGAGGCGTTTTTGCCGATTGGTATGACTCAGTTGACGATGGACGTTACTGATAATGTGAGTATGGAGTTGGTTCATCAATACCAATTCCGCGAAACGCGCATTGAGCCTAATGGCTCTTACTTTAGTACTAACGACTTTGCTTCGCCAGGTGGTAGTAAGGTGTTAGTTGGCGGTGGTGCAGCAAATGAGATGCCTGGGGACATATTTACAGCGACTAACCCTGCTGGTGTGGCAATACCGCGCAGTCCAGATAAAAAGCCTAGTGGCTCTGGTCAGTATGGTGTGGCTTTCCGTGTATTGGCTCCTGAGCTAGGTAACACTGAGTTTGGTTTTTATCATGCGAACTATCATAGCCGCACTCCATTAATTTCGGGGCATACGACTACACTAACCGCTGCACAGGAAGGTGCTTTACCTGCTGCTGCTGTTACGGCAGCTAGGGCGCAAACTTCGACATATTTTATTGAGTATCCAGAAGACATTGCGATGTACGGTTTAAGTTTTAATACGCTTGGGCCTATGGGTGTTGCGCTGCAAGGTGAGTATTCATACCGACCAAACCAGCCTCTTCAATTAGCTGCAAATAACATCTTAAATGAGTTCTTAAGTTTGGGGCTATTAGGTTTAAATACAGGCGTTGGTGCGACTGCACGAGATACTGATGTTGAAGGCTACAAGCGAGTCAAAGCGCATCAGGTTCAGCTTACCGCAACCCAAACTTTTGGTCGTATGTTAGGTGCTTCGCAAGTAGTTGGTGTTGCTGAGGCTGGCTATGCTTATCTAGATCTGCCTAGCGGTATCGACTTCAATGGTACGGGCCTAGATTATGTAACCTCTGTTGTTCCTGGAGGTAGCCCAGATGCCACAAATAAAGGCATTATGACGCGAAACTCTTATGGCTATAGAGCCTTAGTTCGTGCCACGTATAACAATGCCATTGGTGCAATTAACTTAACGCCTCGAGTTGCATTTTCCCATGATCTTCGCGGTACGAGTCCAACATTTACACAAGGTAATAAAGCAGTAAGCATTGGGATTGGCGCTGACTATCAAAGTAAGTGGCAGGCTGATCTCTCCTACACTAATTTTTTCGGTGGGGAGCAAATCACGCAAGCTAATACTGTCGGTGGTGCAGCGGTTGTTTTGCCGGTATCACAATCCACCACCCAAGCTCTCGCAGACCGCGATTTCATCGCTGCCTCCGTCAGCTATGCCTTTTAATTTAACGATAAGAGCGAGAAGACTTTTATGAAAAATATGAATAAACATCTACTGGCCGCTGCGATCGCAGCGACCGTGGCTATGCCAGCTTTTGCGGCGGTGAGTGCAGAAGAGGCGGCGAAGTTAGGTAAGTCCTTGACACCAATGGGCGCCGAAAAAGCAGGCAATGCTGACGGTACTATTCCTGAGTGGACAGGTGGTTTGACATCAGCGGGTGCTGGTTTCAAAACTGGTAACCACTACAAAGCCCCGTTCAATGATAAGCCGTTGTTCACCATTACGGCTGCCAACGCCGACAAGTACAAGGACAACCTAACGCCAGGCCAAATGGCCATGCTGAAGAAGTATCCAACCTGGAAGCTGCCAGTGTATCCAACGCATCGCACAGCATCATTCCCGAAAGGCCATTACGATGAAACCATGGCCAACGCAACGAAGGCCAAGCTAACCGAAGGTGGAAACGGCATTCAAGGCACCGATGGTGGTGTGGCATTTCCTATCCCGAAAAATGGCTTGGAAGTTATCTGGAACCATTTAACTCGTTACCGTGGTGAGGCTTACGCGACAAACTGGAGCCAAGCAGCCGTTACTCGCGATGGCTCGTATACGCCAGTTCGTTTTGAGTATGAGTTTGAGTTCCATTACGGCAGCCTAACTAAGCCTGTAGCTGAGCGTGAACCGAATAAGTTGTTTAACTTCTTGCAAGAGGTTACAGCTCCAGCTCGCTTGGCTGGTGCTATCTTGCTTGTGCACGAATACGCCGACCAAGTGAAAGACCCGCGTCGTGCTTGGACTTATAACCCTGGCCAACGCCGTGTACGTTTGGCACCAAACGTTGCCTACGATAGCCCAGGTACAGCAGCCGATGGCTTGCGCACCAACGATGACTTCCAAATGTTTAACGGTGCTACCGATCGTTACAACTGGAAGCTTGTTGGCAAAAAAGAGGTCTACATCCCATACAACTCGTACAAAATTAGTGGCAACGAGATGACAATGAAGGATGTGTTGAAGCCTAGTCACGTAAACCCAGATGCAACTCGTTATGAGTTACACCGTGTATGGGTTGTTGAGGCTACTCTGAAGCCAGGCACTAGCCACATTTACTCAAAACGTACCTTCTACATTGACGAAGACTCGTGGATGAACGTGTTGCAAGACTCCTATGATGGCCGTGGCCAGCTTTGGAGAACATCTGAGCAGCACAACATCAACTACGCCGATGTGCCCATGCAGTACCCAACTGTTGAGGTTCATTATGACCTGCAGTCGGCTCGCTACTTGGCCATGAGTCTGCGTAATGATGAGAAAACAGTGTATGTGCCGATCAAACGCTCAGCCGCTGATTTCTCGCCAAACGGCCTGCGTCGTGCTGGTACGCGCTAAGCGCGGTTGAAGTGAAGAAAGCCAGCCATCGTGCTGGCTTTCTTATATTTGCTTATTGGGAGTGCGCTATGCGTACAGTGACTAAAGTAGCCTTTAGTTGTGGCCTAATATTATTGACGATGCCAAGTGCTTGGGCCGCCAATGTATTGGAGCAAAACGGTCTTACGCCTATTGGTGCTGAGAGAGCGGCGAATGCTTCAGGTGTTATACCGGCGTGGACGGGTGGTATTAGTCAGTCACCAGTAGGCTTTAAGGAAGGGGATCATTATCCCAACCCATATGCCAGCGATAAGCCGCTGTATTCGGTAACTGCTAGCAATATGGCGAGTTATGCCACACAGCTTACGGCTGGTCAGAAGGCATTGCTGAAGAAGTATCCGACGTGGAAGATGAACGTATATCCGTCACGGCGCAGTGCGGCGTTCCCTCAGTCGGTTTATGACGATTCTGCGGCAAATATTAAGCGTGTTAGCTTGATCGATGGAGGGAATGGTTTTGTTGGCACAAGCAGCGGTGTGCCATTTCCGCAACCAGCCTCTGGTGTGGAGGTGATTTGGAATCACATCACTGCATATAGGGGCAATAGTTTCTCTGTGAGTAGTCAGCAGGCTGCCGTGACAGTTTCTGGCGACTACACGCCGGTACGTTTCGAGACAATGTATGACTTTCAGTACAACAATCAAACAAAGTCATCTGCTGAGCGCGAGCCCAATAAGCTCATCAATGTGATTTCGCAAATCACCGCACCAGCACGCTTAGCGGGGCAGGCGTTGTTGGTACATGAGTATATTGATCAAGTGAAGAATCCACGTATGGCGTGGACATATAACCCTGGTCAGCGCCGTGTGCGCCTAGCCCCTAATGTGGCTTACGACAACCCAGGCGCAGCTTCCGATGGCCTACGAACGAACGATGACATCACCTTGTTTAATGGCGCGACGGATCGTTATAACTGGACGTTAGTGGGTAAAAAAGAGCTGCTGGTGCCATACAACGCTTACGCACTAGGCAGTGATAAGTTGAAGATAAGTGACATCGTTATGCCCGGTCATATTAATCCGGCGCCCGCGCGTTACGAGTTGCACCGTGTTTGGGTCGTAGAGGCTCGGTTGAAGGCAGGCATTAGTCATCTTTACAGCCGGCGCACATTTTACGTCGATGAAGATTCGTGGAGCATTATGGTTGCGGATACCTATGATCAGCGCGATCAGCTCTGGCGCGTTTCCGAACTGCACACAGTGCAGGCACATAATATCCCAGCGTTACTGCCAGTTGCGGAGGTGCATCACGATTTACTGTCTGGACGCTATCTTGTATCTGGATTGATAAATGAGGAGCCTCGTGTCTATCGCGCTGAACGATTCAAGTCTTCAGACTTTTCACCAAATGCCTTGCGCCAAGGTGGCATGCGCTAAAAGTAAACAAAAGTTTGATTGGTTTGTTATTTGAACAATTAGGTTTTTGTTCGTTGTGAACACCTTGTTACGTATGTATAAGTAGGCGCTGAACACCCATAAAAAATAATAAAAGGTATTCGCCATGATCGCACGCGCCCTCCGCCGTAAACCGCTAGCCTGCGCTATTTCACTACTCTCATGCACTCTGGTACTGCCTAGCCATGCGGCGCGCTTCGACTTCGCCGATGGTGACGGTACATTTGTCTTTGATACATCACTCTCCGTAGGGACTTTGATCCGAACTGAGGATCCAGACCCTCGCGTCGTAGGTATCGCGAATGGCGGCACCTCACGGAGCGTTAACGAAGACAGTGGCAACATAAACTATAAGAAAGGCGAAGTTGTCTCGACTGTTTTAAAAGCTAGCCATGACGTTGATTTGTCATATGGTAAAACAGGGCTTTTTGTTCGTTTTGGCTACGCTGCTGATCTAGCCGCACAAAATAAAGATGAGCTTGGTTTAGAGGCACATAAGCGCCTTGACTTTGATATGCAGGCTTACGATTGGTACTTGCGTCATAGCTTTGATATCGCGGGTCGTAATTTGAACCTTCGGGTAGGTAGTCAAGTTGTGAGCTGGGGGGAGGGTGCGCTGATTCAGGGTGGGGTCAATGTCATTAACCCGATCGACCTTCAGCGTTTGCGGGTTCCAGGCTCGGAGCTGAAAGAGGCATTTATTCCAGTACCAATGGTCTATGCATCACAACAAATCACTGATGACGTCACCCTTGAGGCTTTTTATCAGCTGAAATGGGAACACTTTGAAATTGATCCATTCGGAACATTTTTCAGTACTACTGATGTGTTTAGCCCTGGAGGTCGAGAGGCATTTACTGGCTTTGGGCGTACGCCTGATCGTGGGCCTGCCAATCCTGGTCCTGCCTCTGCTGATACATCCGCGGTTCCTCGTGGCCCAGATCGTGATGCGAAAGACAGTGGGCAATTTGGTGCGGCATTGCGCTGGCTAGTTGGTGAAACTGAGCTCGGCTTTTATGGCATCAATTACCATAGCCGCTTGCCACTTGCGAGCACGATTGCAGGGACGCCACAAAATGGCGCAGCGCCTTTCTTGCGAGATGCAAATACGGCAGGAGTTTTTGCTGAGTATCCAGAGGATATTCAACTCTTTGGTCTTAGCTTTAGTACACCGGGACCATTAGGTATTGCATTGAGTGGTGAGTATTCCTATCGACCTAACCTCCCTGTGCAAATTAGTACGACAGAATTAACGTTGGCAGCTTTGGGCTTACCAAACCAAGCCGGTGCTCCTGATGATCCTGCTCCAGGGACTGAAATCAGTGGTTATCGCCGAGTTGAGGCGCATCAACTACAAATTTTAGCCATTAAGGCGATTCCAAATGTGCTGGGCGCGACACAGGCAATTACGCTGTTTGAGGCAGCAGCATTTTATCAAGACCTGCCCGATGGTATTAAATTCAACGGTCCTGGTGTGTATTTGCCATCTGCTCAAAATGGGCAAGTTCGCGCCGCAGGAGTACCTGTTGCTTTCCCTTATCCAAATGCTGTTGTTGCCAATGGTTCAGCCCAGCCTGGCGATGAGGGCTATGCCACAAAAGCATCTTTTGGTGTGCGTCTGATTGGTCGCTTGGAGTATGCCAATGTGTTTTCAGGTGTGAACTTGCTGCCACGTATTGTCTATGCTGGCGACCTGAAGGGGGTGAGCCAGTTTTTTAATGAGGGCTCGCACTCAATTTCACTGGGCGTAAACGCGGTTTATAACCAAGTATGGAGCGCGGATCTGTCATATACCAACTTCTTCGGAGGGCGAGTATTGAAAGGAACGGACTGTCAGTCTGCCCTGCCAGTGATAGGTGCTGTTAGTCAGATTCCTGTCGTAGGTACAGTATTGGCTCCAGTTGTCGGTGCTCCAAACCAAGGAGCTGTAGCCTGCAGCCTGCCTGGGCCGACAAACCTGCCTACGGGCCAAAGTAAAAACTACGAAAGTATTACCAACAGCAGCATAGATCGCGATTTTGTCGCGGCTAGTCTCAGCTACTCCTTTTAATAACTAAAATACACGGAGCTATTATGAATTTTTCTAAACTTGCCTTAGCCGCTGCGCTAAGCATTATTGGCAGCTCTGCTTTAGCGGTCGGTGCTGATGAAGCCGCAAAGCTGGGCGGAGAGTTAACACCGGTGGGTGCTGAGAAGGCAGGCAATGCCGACGGTACTATTCCGGCATGGACCGGTGGCATCACCAAGGCGCCTGCGGGCTTTAAGGAGGGTGATCACTACCCGAATCCATTTGCCGGTGAAAAAGCAAAGTTCACTATTAGCGCAAGCAATATGGGTCAATATGCAGCTAACCTCACTGCGGGTCAGCAGGCGCTGCTGAAGAAATATCCAACGTGGAAGATGAATGTATATCCCACGCATCGTACAGCGGCTTATCCACAAGCTATTTATGAGGCATCAAAGGCTAATGCCACGCGTGTGAAATTAGCGCCAGGCGGCAACGGCTTTGATGGCGCCTCGGTTGGTGTGCCTTTCCCTATTCCAAAAACAGGGGTTGAGCCCATGCTCAATCACATCACCGCTTATCGTGGTGATAGCTTCGCCGTTAGTAACCAGCAGGTGGCTGTGACGACAAGCGGCAGCTATACCCCCGTACGGTTTGAGTATGAGTACGACTTTCATTACAACAACTTACGTAAATCACCGGCTGATCGTGAAGACAATAAGCTGACAAACTTTTTGCAAACAGTCACCGCGCCAGCACGTTTGGCAGGCCAAGTACTGCTTATTCATGAGTACATAAACCAAATCAAAAACCCACGTCAGGCATGGAGCTATAACCCTGGCCAGCGTCGCGTGCGCTTAGCGCCCAACGTTGCCTATGACAATCCGGGGGTTGCAGCGGATGGTTTACGAACAAACGACGATTTCACACTGTTTAACGGTGCCACTGATCGCTATAACTGGACTCTTGTCGGGAAAAAAGAGATCTATGTGCCTTACAACTCTTATGATCTAGGCAGCGACAAAATTAAGATCAGCGACATTATTCGCCCAGGTCACATCAATCCAGATCACGCACGTTATGAGTTACACCGCGTGTGGGTAGTCGAAGCCAAGCTGAAGGATGGCACCAGCCATATCTATAGCCGCCGCACCTTCTACATTGATGAGGACTCTTGGACGATTTTAGCTACTGATGCCTACGATGGTCGTGGTCAACTTTGGCGCGTTGCAGAGCAACATGTGTTACAGGCCTATGATATTCCAGGTATCAACCCCACTGCTGAAGTGCATCACGACTTGCAGTCGGGCCGTTACCTAGCAATGGGTTTAGTTAACGAAGAGTCGAAGGTGTATCGCCGTATTTCGCGTAACGCGTCGGACTTTTCTCCGTCGGGCTTACGCTCTATGGGTACACGATAATAACTTAAGCAGATTGCTAAATTAAGGAAGCGTGACTATGTCGAAAGCCATTCCGGCGTTATTTCTGGTGTTTGTCGCCGCTACCCTGAGCTATGCATTTTCGCATCGTTCAGGGCCGCCGCTACCCAGCACCGAAGTGCAGCTCACAACTACCATGATGATGTCGGTCGCGGAGATTGATGACTTGCGCATTGGTGTTGGCGAGCGCGGACGTATTTTCCGGCAAGCAACACCAGATGCGGCTTGGCAATCGATTAAGTCACCGACTGAAACCACACTAACGCGCGTGAAGTTTTTTAATGCCAAGCGCGGTTTGGCTGTTGGGCACGACTCAATCGTTTTACTGACCAATGATGGCGGTTTGACGTGGAGCATCACGCATGATGATCCTGAGTATGAAACACCGTTGCTCGATGTTGTCTTTGTCGATGCCGACCATGCATTTGCCATTGGTGCTTATGGCTTGTTCATGGAAAGCAAAGATGGCGGCAAGACGTGGGAAACGCGCATGATTTTGCCTGAGGGCGGCGATCGTCACTTAAATGCCATTGCGAAACTGGGTGATGGCACTTTGGTGATCGTTGGCGAGCTTGGTACTGTGCTGCGCTCGGCCGATGTCGGCGTCACATGGCAGCCTATCAAGTCTCCATATGACGGCACGCTGTTTGGTATTAACTCGGTTGGTGCAACGGAAGTTGTTGGCTACGGCATGCGCGGCAAGATCGTGCGCAGCACCGACAGCGGCTTGAGCTTTGTCGAAATTAATAGTCCAGTGACAACGTCTCTCTTCGGCTCCACGCTATCGGAGAGCGGCCAGCTATTGCTCGTGGGTCAAAGTGGTGAGGTCTTAAGTAGCCGCGATGGCGGACTTACTTTTAGCCAATCAAAAATCGAAGGTAGCCCCATGCTGACTTCGGTAATGGAAACTGCTACCGGCGCGACTGCCTTCGGTGAGCAGGGCGCTCATCCCATTAGCTTTAACTGACCAGGACGATATTTATGAGCATGCATGGTTTGGTTCAGTCACTGTCTAATTTGTTATTTGGGCATCGTAAGTTTTTCCTCGGCCTGTTTGCGGCCATGACAGTTTTATTGGGGATGTCGGCATCACAGCTACGGGTGGATGCTGGTTTCGCCAAGATGATTCCGCTCGAACATCCGTATATGCAAACCTTTACGGAGTATCAAAAAACTTTCGGTGGTGCCAACCGCGTATTGATTGCGCTGCGTACCAAAGATGGCAAAGACATCTACAACCCTGAGTTTTTCGACACACTGAAGAAAGTCACCGATGAGGTGTTCTTTTTGCCCGGCATTGACCGAGCTACAGTGACATCGCTATTTACACCGAACGTACGCTTTATTGAGGTGGTGGAAGAGGGCTTTGCTGGCGGTAACGTTATTCCAGCGACTTTCCAAGGCACACCAGAAGACCTAGAGCAGGTTCGAGGCAACGTACTTAAGTCCGGTCATGTTGGGCGTTTGGTGTCGAACGATTTTCAAGGCGCGATGATCTCTTCTTCGCTGTTAGAGGTTGACCCGACAACGGGTAAGAAGCTGGACTATCAAGTAGTTGCGAAAAAGCTTGAGGATATTCGCACTAAATACGCCAACGACAATGTAGACATTCACATCATTGGCTTTGCTAAAGCAGTGGGCGATATTGCTCAAGGCGCTGCAGGTGTATTGGTGTTTTTCGTGGTGGCATTTTTCATCACTGCATTGCTGCTGTTGTGGTACTCCGGTTCGGCAAAAATCACTGGCCTAGCGTTGCTATGCGCCACGGTACCGGTGGTTTGGCTACTCGGTATTTTGCCGCTGATAGGCTTTGGTATTGACCCGTTATCCATTCTTGTTCCCTTCCTGATTTTCTCTATCGGGGTTAGTCATGCAGTGCAGATGACTAACGCATGGAAGCTGGAGGTAGTGTCTGGTCACGGCGCGCTAGAAGCAGCACGCTCGGCATTTGCTAAGCTCTTTGTGCCTGGCGCTATGGCACTACTGGCTAACGCTGTTGGCTTTATGGTGATCGTGTTTATCGCCATTGATATTGTGCGTGAACTTGCCATCACAGCCAGCCTTGGTGTGGCGGTGATGATCATCACCAACAAAATGTTGCTGACCATTCTGCTGTCATATTTAAAGTTATCGCCAAAAGAAACGGCGAAGCTGCAAAGCCAAGGTGGCGATGATCGCGGCGATTGGATGTGGTCGCGCATCAAAGTGTTTGCTACGCCAAAGGCCGCTGTGGTGGTGCTGATCGTCTCGGCAATATTGATGGCCGGTGCTGCCATACAGTCGCGCAATATGAAAACTGGTGACTTGGGCAAGGGCATTCCCGAGCTACGTGATGACTCGCGCTATAACAAAGATGTGGCAGCAATTGTCGATAGCTTTTCGATCGGCGTCGATGTCTTATCAGTGATTGTGAAGAGTAAAGATATCGATGGCGCTTGCACCAATTTCCCGGTCATGGATGCTATCGATCGCTTTGAAAATTACATGCGCGATGTGAATGGCGTGCAAAGCACGATCTCATTGGCGGGCTTGTCGAAAGTGGTCAACGCCGGCTGGAACGAGGGTAATCCACGTTGGCGTGTGCATTCGCGTAACCAAGCCGTGTTGGCGCAGTCGGTAACCCCGATTGATACCGGGACTGGTTTGTTGAACACCGACTGTAGCGTTATGCAGGTGCTTATTTTCACCAAGGATCACCAAGGTGAAACGCTGACGCACATCATCCAAGAAGTGAAAGATTACACGGCGGCTAACCCGCAGCCGAACATCGATTTCCTCTTAGCCAGTGGCAACGTGGGCATCATGGCGGCGACTAACGAAGCTGTTGATGAAGCTGAGCCCATCATGCTAATGCTGTTGTTCGCGGCGATTTCTCTGCTGTGCTATGCCGAGTTCCGCTCGATCGCAGCTGTACTTTGTATCGTGGTGCCATTGGCAATTGTGGCTGTGCTCTGTAATGCCTTGATGGCAACATTGGACATTGGCCTGAAGGTCTCGACCTTGCCAGTGGTGGCGCTTGGGGTGGGCGTTGGTGTTGACTACGGCATCTATCTGTTCGAGCGTATGAAGCATGCAATGGCTGATGGCGACGATCTGCCTAGTGCCTTCCATAAAGCGCTTCAGCAGCGTGGTACTGCGGCGATCTTTACCGCGATTACCATGAGTGTGTCGGTGGGTACTTGGGCATTCTCAGCGCTGAAGTTCCAGGCCGATATGGGCATCTTGCTGGCGTTCTTGTTCTTGGTGAACATGCTTGGCGCCATCTTTGTCTTGCCAGCATTGGCAGCGTTCTTGGTGAAAGATAAGAATGCTAAAAAGCCTTCATAAGTAGTGAGCTGAATGTAAAAAGGCCGGTCATATGACCGGCCTTTTTATTCGTACATTAAGAGCGAAATGGTTACTCAATGCGTGCTGCGCCAAACATAAAGCAGTTGCTCTGTACGTTTGGCGTGTACCTTAAACTCCTGGCAATGTGTAGCCAGCGAGTTGCTCACGTAACTTCACTTTTTGCATTTTGCCGGTAGCACCAAGCGGGATGGCGTCGACAAATACAACGTCATCGGGGATTTGCCATTTGCTGGTTTTGCCTTCGAAGAAAGCCAGCAGTTCAGCAGAAGTGAGCGAGCTATCGGGCTTTTTCACCACAGCTAGCATCGGACGCTCGTCCCACTTTGGATGAGGCATGCCGAGGCAGGCGGCCATCACCACGTCATCGTGAGCCATGGCTAAGTTTTCCACATCGATAGAGCTAATCCATTCGCCGCCAGATTTGATGACGTCTTTGCTGCGGTCGGTGATCAGTAAATAGCCTTCAGGGTTGATGGTGGCGACATCGCCAGTGGGGAACCAGCCGTCTACTAGCGGGTCGCCGCCTTCACCTTTGAAATAGCTTTGGATGATCCATGGGCCGCGGACTAGTAGCTCGCCTTGTGCTTTGCCATCGTGAGGTAGGGCATTACCTTCGTCATCGACAATTTTCAAATCCACCCCAAATACAGGACGACCTTGCGTGCAGAGAATCTTCAACTGCTCATCGGGTGAGAGTTTTAGATGATGTTTGCGCAATGAGCATACAGTGCCTAAGGGCGACATTTCGGTCATGCCCCATGCGTGTAGCACGGTGACATCGTAGATATCGCGGAAGCGTTTGATCATGGCTGGCGGGCAAGCAGAGCCGCCAACTACGGTACGGCGCAAAGTGCTAAAGCCGACTTTGGCATCGGCCATATACGACAGCAGCATTTGCCAAACAGTGGGCACACCAGCGGCAAAAGTTACCTCTTCTGATTCGAGGAGGTCATGGATGGATTTACCGTCCATGGCAGGGCCGGGGAAGACTAGCTTGCAGCCAACAGCGGCCGCGGCGAACGGAATGCCCCAGGCGTTAACGTGAAACATGGGTACGACCGGCAATACGACATCTCGTGATGAGAGGTTGAGCGCGTCGGGTAGGGCGCCGGCATAGGCGTGCAGCACGGTGGAGCGGTGGCTATAGAGCACGCCTTTGGGATTGCCGGTGGTGCCGCTGGTGTAGCACAGGCAAGAAGCGTCGTTTTCATCGAGCACGGGCCATGTGTAGCTGCTGGAATGCTTGCCAATCCACGCCTCATAGCTGATTAAATTGCTCAGGCCAGTATCGCTGGGCAGTGCTTCGGCATCGCAGAGTGCTATCCAGGCTTTTACGCCAGGGCAGTGCGCGGCAATGCCTTTAATGATGGGTAAGAATGTCATGTCGAAGCACACAGCCTCATCTTCGGCATGATTGACGATGTAGGCGACTTGCTCGGGATGCAGACGCGGATTGATGGTGTGTAGTACACGGCCACTGCCTGAGACGCCGTAGTAAAGCTCCATATGGCGATAGCCATTCCATGCCAATGTACCAACACGGTTGCCTTGTGCGATACCCAGTTCATCGAGGGCATTGGCGGCCTGACGTGCACGCTGTGCACACTCGCCAAATGAGCTGCGATGGAGATCACCCTCAACGCGGCGGCTGACAATTTCGACATCGGGATGGAAGCGTTCAGCAAAGTCGATAAGGCTAGAAATAGATAATGGCGTCTGCTGCATTTGGCCTTTCATAAGGGCTCCGGTCGGCGCGGGCTGTGATTGCCGCTGTCTTTTGTTATTAGAACTGAATAGTCACCGAGTATTGCAAGCCATGGTGTTGATGACCAGTGGGCAGTAGCCGAGAAAGCAAAAAGCCCGACCAAAGTCGGGCTTTTTTAGACCAATGCATCGTGGTTTAACCGCGATGCATTTAACTGGCTAGGCTTAGAACTGCTGAGTGAACTGCAGGCCGTAAACGCTAGCACGGTTGCGGTAGTCGGCTGAGTAGGCCGATGCTGCTTGACGCACTTCGGCTGTTTCCTCTTGTACATATGTGTAAGAAGCATCGATTGTTTGGGTTGGGCTGAGCTTGTAGCCGGCGCCTAAGCTAGCAATGTAGCGATCGGCGCTTGGTAAGCGCACGCTACGATGCTCTGGTGCAACTGGTGTGTTGTCATAAGCTAATCCTGCACGCAAAGTCAGCTTGTCGTCATAAGCGTGTGTTAAGCCGGCTGCATAGCCAACACTGTCTTTCCACTCAAAGGTTTCAACTGTTGTGCCTACAATTGGGTTTGATGTTTGTACTGAAAGCTCTTTTAGGCGACTCCAGCGCGTCCAGGTTGCGCCAGCGTGAACAGTATTTTTAGCATTTACTTTATGACTTATTGATGCCTCTACACTTTCGGGTGTTGTGAGGCTAGTACTTGCAGAGTAGGTGCCCGCTGCGCCAACTATCCCGCCGCCGAAATTAAAGCCAGTGCCAGTAGTTTCTAGGGTGCCATCATCTATTTTGTATTTAACTTTAGAGCGGTAAACAATACCGGCGGATGTTGACTCACTAAGCTTGGTATGAATGCCGAAGTTGTAGCCATAGCCGATATCATCGCCTTCTAGGGTATTGGTTCCAAGTACAGTTCCGGGTAAGCCTCCGCCAATATTTGGGACACTAGAAACGTTTTTGGTTAACAGAGCCTCAACTTTATTGATAGTTGGGCCAAAACCAACACTGACCTTGTCATTAATCTGATAACTGAACGCTGGTTGAATTGTTATGACTTCAACCGAGCTTTTATCGCCCAAGTGACGACCAGCAAAAGTTGATTCGTTATTGGTTTTCAGGCCATAGCTACCGTATGCAGCAATACCCCAAGCCCAGCCACCTTGATCACCCGAAGTGAAATAGCCTGATGGAATAAAGGTGTGTGGAACGATATTGCCATCTGTAGTGCCACCAAGTGGAGCATTTACATTCTTAATCTTAGTCTTAGCATCAATAAACGCGACAGCCTGCGTAAATTGCGCTGTTTTTAGCTCGCCCATGGCGGCTGGGTTGTTGAATACCACTGAAGCATCAACAGCATTAGAAGTGCGGCCTGCGTTAGAAGTACCCATGGAAGAAACGCTTTGCTCGCTGAGCGTAAAGCCGCCTGCGAAAGCGGTGGTGGTGCCGGCAGCGGCTACGATAGCCAGTGCTAAAGATTTAATTTTCATTATTGATTTCCTTATATCGACCAATTGTCTGAGCAGGCCAAAGCCTAAACTCAGCAGAGCGTATGCTCTGTTGCTACTTGCGCAACATCTTGTTGCACTTTTGTGATGCTACGCCCAAGGCTATTCGTGAAATCTACCATTTGTCGGCACTTAATAGCCGTTCATCATTGCCGGCTTATTCTTTGAGCGGTTTTGTGGCCGTCGTTATCGAGACTGTTTCGCTGGGTAATTTCTTCGATAGCCACAAATACAGCAGCAATGCCGGCACGCCTGCGGCTGTTGAAAAGATAAAGAAGCCGGAATAGCCCATGCCGGTGACCATAAAGCCGGAAACGCCGCCGATGAGTTTGCCGGGTAGCGCGACCAATGAGCTAAAGAGGGCATATTGGCTGGCGGTGTATTCGCGGCTGACTAGTGCCGATAGCCACGCCACTGCGACCGAGCCTAAAAAGCCGCCAGAGAGATTTTCGCCGCCGATAACGGCGACAAACACGGTTAAATTGCCCGGAAATAGCGCCAATACAACATAGAGGAGATTACTGGCGGCACCGAGCAAGATGGCTACCAACAGCATGCGGTGAGCACCGTAGCGCACGACGGCGGCGCCACCAATAAACGCGCCTGCAATACCTACCCACACGCCAAAGAGCTTCGACACGCCGGCAATTTCGGTTTTTGTGAAGCCGACATCTAGATAAAACGGTAATGCCATGACGCCGAGCATTTGATCTGAGACTTTGAATAGACCGATAAACAGCAGCAGGCCCCAGCCGAGCGAGCCGCCATAGCGCGAGAAGAAGTCACGGAATGGGCCGACGATGCTGCTGGCCAGTGAGCGCAATAGTGGCTGGCCATCGTCAACCATGACTGAGGCTTCGAGCTTAGGCTCTGGCGAGAATAAGGTGACGACAATCGTGAATACGACAATCGTGGCCATGGCCTGATAAATCAATGACCACGGCAAATGGTCAGCGAGTAGCAGAGCCAAGGCGCCAGAAACAAGCAGTGCCATGCGATAGCCCAGCGTATAGGTTGCGGCTAGCGCACCTTGCACATCCATGGGTGCAATTTCGATGCGATAGGCATCAACTACGACATCTTGCGTAGCGCCTGCCCAGCCGGCGACTACAGTGAGGCAGACAAATAGCGCTAAGCCGCCGCTAGGTGAGAGTAAGCTCATTAGCACTAAACATAAGGCCAGCAGGGCTTGTGCAAACACCAGCCAACCACGGCGACGGCCGAGCCTGCGTAAAACTGGCAGCTGCCAACGGTCTACTAAGGGCGCCCACAAAAACTTAAAGGCGTAGGCGAGGCTGGCGAGGCTTATTAGGCCGATGCTTTCTAGCGAGATGCCGCTGTCTTTGAGCCAGACCGAGAGCGTACCGCCAACCAGTAAAAATGGCAGGCCGGAGGCAAAGCCAAAAAGAAACATGGTGCGTGCGGCGGGTAGGCCAAAGGCGGCGATCAAGGAGGTGTTGGTTTCGGTGCCTTTAGCGGCATTGGCGCGTTTGGTCATGACGGCTCTCATCTAATGTGCAGACACTCTAACGACTCAGCCGCGTATCGGCGACGATTGCTGCAAAAATTTTCATCTTTGCCCTTGAAGCGCTGCGCTGCGCCCCCACCTATGACAACAAGGCGATCTTTAAGGCGCCACGGATTTATATCCGCTCGCAAGAGCATTTATTTCACGCCAAAACCTGGAGGTTTTATGAACATTCGTCCTTTGCATGACCGCGTTGTGATTCGCCGCGTTGAAGAAGAAACCAAAACAGCTGGCGGCATCTTGTTGCCTGGTTCGGCCGCTGAAAAGCCATCGCAAGGTGAAGTGCTTGCTGTTGGTAACGGCACCATTAAAGAAAATGGCGATGTGCGTCCGCTAGATGTGAAAGTGGGCGACAAAGTGTTGTTCGGCCAATACGCCGGCAGCACCGTGAAGATCGATGGCGATGAGCTGATGATCATGAAAGAGTCTGAAATTTTTGCTGTTCTGGGCTAAGCCCTGTTTTTTTAACCTAATTTGGGAGAGTAAATTCCATGGCTGCTAAAGAAGTAAAGTTTGGTGATTCCGCACGCGCTCGCATGATTGCCGGTGTAAATATTTTGGCCGATGCGGTGAAAGTGACCTTGGGCCCTAAAGGCCGCCACGTGGTTATCGATAAATCCTTCGGTGCTCCGCACATCACCAAAGATGGTGTGACAGTTGCTAAAGAAATCGAACTGAAAGACAAGTTCGAAAACATGGGCGCTCAGCTCGTGAAAGAAGTGGCCTCGAAAACAGCCGATATCGCTGGCGATGGCACCACGACTGCTACTGTGTTGGCACAAAGCATTCTCAACGAAGGCTTGAAGGCTGTTGCTGCTGGCATGAATCCAATGGATTTGAAGCGCGGCATCGATAAAGCCGTGCGCGCTGCTGTGGCCGAGATCAAAAACATCTCGACACCTTGCACCGACACCAAAGCGATTGCCCAAGTTGGCTCGATCTCTGCTAACTCCGACACCACCATTGGCGATTTGATTGCACAAGCCATGGAGCGCGTTGGTAAAGAAGGCGTGATCACCGTTGAAGAGGGCTCTGGCTTCGAAGACACGTTGGAAGTGGTTGAAGGCATGCAGTTTGACCGTGGTTATGTCAGCCCATACTTCTCCAACAAACAAGACACGATGACGGCCGAACTCGACAGCCCATTCATTCTCTTGGTCGACAAGAAAATCTCTAACATCCGCGAACTGATTCCAGTGTTGGAAGCAGTGGCTAAATCAGGCAAACCATTGCTGCTGATTGCTGAAGATGTTGAAGGCGAAGCGCTGGCTACATTGGTAGTGAACTCGATGCGCGGCATCGTGAAAGTTTGCGCCGTGAAAGCCCCAGGCTTTGGCGATCGTCGTAAAGCCATGTTGCAAGACATCGCGACATTGACTGCCGGCACGGTGATTTCGGAAGAGATCGGCCTGAGCTTGGAAAACGCCACGATTAATGATTTGGGTTCGGCAAAGAAAGTTGTCGTATCGAAAGAAAACACCATCATCATCGATGGCGCTGGTCAGGCCGAAGAAATCGATGCGCGCGTGAAGCAAATTCGCATGCAGATCGAAGAAGCAACATCTGATTACGACAAAGAAAAACTGCAAGAGCGTGTGGCCAAATTGGCTGGCGGTGTTGCCGTGATCAAAGTCGGTGCTGCTACCGAAATTGAAATGAAAGAGAAGAAAGACCGTGTTGATGACGCGCTGCACGCAACTCGTGCGGCCGTTGAAGAAGGCGTGGTTGCTGGTGGTGGTGTTGCATTGGTTCGTGCGGTTGCGGCGCTAGAAACGCTGCGCGGCGATAACGAAGACCAAAATGCCGGTATCAACATTTTGCGTCGCGCCATGGAAGCGCCATTGCGCCAAATCGTCACCAACGCTGGTGAAGAAGCTTCGGTCGTACTCAATAAAGTGAAAGAAGGCACAGGTAACTACGGTTACAACGCCGCTTCTGGTGAGTACAACGACATGCTGGCCATGGGTATTTTGGACCCTGCAAAAGTCACGCGTTCAGCACTTGAGCACGCGGCGTCGATTGCAGCCCTGATGCTGACCACTGAATGCATGATCACTGATGCGCCAGAAGACAAGTCTGGTCCATCAATGCCTGATATGGGCGGCATGGGTGGTATGGGCGGCATGATGTAAGCTGCTGTAAGTTGTGTTAAAAAGCCCAGCTTAGCTGGGCTTTTTTTTGCCTGCAGTTATTTGATAGGACTCAGTAAATATGCCTACGCCACCGTATATTGCTTGCCGTGTTAGCGACACCTTGCCCGATGAAATTGCCGTGCTTAATGATCATCTGCAGCGCGGTAGTAAAAACTCACAAGCGAAGCTCGCCGGCCGTCTAATCACCGATGCCTCTTGCGACATCATCGATGCCTTTTTTGGCAATATCATTAAGCAAATGCTTGATGAGACAGGCGAAGAGGGCTTCCGCGAAGCGCATGGCGTTATTGAAGATATCAAAGGCAAGACGCGGCATTACTTGGGCTGGATTACCGGATTTTTTAGCAATGAGCGCTTAGCGCCAGTGGTGGCGCATTATCAAACTCTGATTGTGCGTATGCCCACCGTTGATGGCCCACATGCGCACTTATGTTTTGCTATTAGCGAGGCATTAGCGCGAGATTCGGCAGCATCGCTAGTGAATTTGCGTGATCCTGCAACGACAGATTTGCGGCCTGGTGTGGAAGTGTTGATTCGCGTCATCGACGAGGCATTGCAGCCATTGTTGTTTGTGCCCAAGCAGCGCATGAAGTTTAACTTTGTCGTGGATAAAACGCTCAATGGCGTAATTTCAGTGACCATGGCCTTGGCTTATCGCAGCTTTCGTAAACTCGGCACTCAGCTGCCACCGGAGCATTTTTCAGTGGTGGCGGACCATCTTGAGCAGTTTTTTCACGCCGAGAAGGTTTAAAGCAGGTGTGAAGATGTGAGCTCCCTGCGCCGCAGCAAGTGTGGCGCAGGGAGTTTGGCATTAAGCGACTTGAGCAACCGCCTCTAGGCTAACCACGCGCTGAAGGTGCGCGGCGAGGATAGGTTGGTGCTCGGCAGGCACATGCGGGGCAAGCTTGCGCAAGCTGCGGAAGGCCACCGTTTGTGTCAGTGAGATAACGCCGCTCAGGGTCTTATCCACGACAAAGTTAAACTTCATCAGCTTTTTCGGCGTGATCAGCAGCGCATGCATAGCGGCATCAATCACTTCAATTAACGCCTCAATGGCATCGTGCGCATTCTCAGCTTGGCCGTTGTGTAATGCCGGCAGCATGGCATCGATGCGTTGCGCCAAGTCATTAGAGCAACTAAACGCGATATGCCCGCGCAGGCCATCAGCCTCGGGCAGCATATACAACATGCTGTGATAGTGCGCGACCGCAGGGCGGATGCGATCGTTGCTAAAAAAGCTCGATGCCCAACCTAGGTAGTGCGTCAATTTTTCGTTGATGTCGCGTACCACTGCGCGAGCTTCGCGATAGCTGTGCTCGGTCTCATCTGCTGCCACAAGCTTGTTTAGCAAGTCAGCAAAAAAGGTATCGATAAGTTCTGCAGCGGCAGTTTGGATTAATGCAGTGGCTAGCTCAGCTTGTGGTTCTTTAGTTTTTTGGCTGAGGCGCTCGTACATCGCCGCCACGTCGTGCGGGAGCGTTGGCTGCGTTGGATAAGTGATGCAGGGCGTTGGCAATTGCTTTGAAGCGAATGACATAAAAGCGAAACCTGTTAAGTGCAAAAAATCAGGCGCGCAGACTAGCAATGATTGCGTAGATATTGGTCAAAATGTGACAGATTTTTGGCGAAAAAACACGCGAACGAATGTCGGCTTTTCTGGAGTGTTTACAGTGCATTGATTGTATTTAATTTATTTCAATAGTTGGGCGCTGATAAGCACACATAATGCTTGAAATGGCGTTTTGCCGACTCAGTAAAGAAATAGTTTATTGAGAACCTATTGCTGATCGTTCACTATCTAATGAATACATGCGTCGGCTAATGTCGGCGAGCTTTTCAAAATGGAAGTGATGTGATGAGCAAAGATAAATTAATAATTTTCGACACCACCATGCGCGACGGCGAGCAAAGCCCCGGCGCCTCGATGACGCTTGAAGAAAAAGTGCGCATTGGTAAAGCGCTGGAGCGCATGCGAGTCGATGTCATTGAGGCTGGTTTTGCGATTGCTTCACAGGGCGACTTTGAAGCTGTTCGCGCGGTAGCCGCGGCGGTGAAAGATTCGCGTATTTGCTCATTATCACGCGCTCGCGCTGAAGATATTGATCGCGCAGCAGAGGCGCTAAAGCCGGCTAATGCCTCGCGTATTCATACATTTATTGCGACCTCGCCCATCCACATGAAATACAAACTGCGCCAAGAGCCCGATGCCGTGCTGGAAAGCGCTGTGCGTGCTGTGAAGTACGCGCGCAATTTGGTCGAAGATGTTGAATTTTCCTGTGAGGATGCAGGGCGCTCTGAGATCGATTTCCTATGCCGCATTATCGAAGCGGCTATTGATGCCGGCGCGCGCACGATCAATATTCCAGACACTGTTGGCTATGCTATTCCTGGCCAATTTGGTGCCACAGTTGGCCAGCTTTTGGCGCGCATTCCTAACGCCGACAAAGCCATTTTCTCTGTGCATTGCCACAATGATTTAGGCTTGGCAGTGGCGAACTCGTTGTCGGCTGTGCTGCAAGGCGCCCGCCAAGTCGAGTGCACGATTAACGGCCTCGGCGAGCGCGCCGGTAATGCCGCGCTCGAAGAAATTGTTATGGCGATAAAAACGCGCCCTGATTTATTTCCAGTGGAAACCACGATTTGGACGCCGGAAATTGTTCCGACTTCGCGCTTGGTATCAAGCGTCACCGGCTTTCCGGTGCAGCCGAACAAAGCCATTGTCGGTGCGAACGCCTTTGCTCATGAGTCCGGCATTCACCAAGATGGCGTGCTCAAGCATCGTGAAACCTACGAGATTATGCGCGCTGAAGATGTGGGCTGGGGTGCGAATAAAATGGTGCTCGGCAAGCACTCAGGTCGTGCCGCATTTCGCGCTCGCCTCGATGAGCTAGGCATTCCGGTGGGCAGCGATAATTCTCTCAACCAACTCTTTGTGCGCTTTAAAGAATTAGCCGATAAAAAGCATGAAATTTTCGATGAAGACATTCACGCCTTGGTTAGTGATGCTCAACCGAATGCCGTAGAAGTATTTAAATTAGTCAGTCTTGAGGTTACCTCGAAAACTGGCACCAAGCCTGAAGCACAGCTGACCTTGAATGTGGACGGCGTTGATAAAGTGGTAACGGCTACTGGATCAGGCCCAGTCGATGCCACGTTCCGAGCTATCGAGGCGGTGGCGAACTCAGGTACATCGCTAGATTTGTATTCGGTAAACGCCATTACCAGCGGTACCGATTCGCAAGGCGAGGTGACGGTGCGCTTGAGTCGGGCAGGTCGCATTATCAATGGTCACGGCTCCGATACCGACATTGTTATTGCTAGTGCGAAAGCTTATTTGAATGCGCTGAATCTGCTGCGCGGCGGTGTATCGCGTGCTCATCCACAAGGCGAGGCAATTTAAGCCGTGCAAGCACAGGCATTAAATGAGCCGAGGCGGCGTTCGTATTTGCAGGCTTTAGGCTTGGATTTATTGCGTGCACGCTCGGCCTTGCCGGGCGCGGCGGCATCGGTGGAATGTGATGCGCCGGTTTTACCCTCGGTCAGCTCGTCGTCTATTGTCGCTAATGCTTTGGCGGCGACCTCCGCGGGCATCAAGCCTTCTGCTGTCACAAAGGCTTCATCGCCAAGTGTTTCACTACCTGCAGCTTTGCCTGCTGCTGCATTAGCTGCCCGCGAGGCTCTGCGCGGTGGCCAGCCTAGTGCTGCTGCACGAACGGTTGAACCTGTGCTGTTGCTTCCAAAAAGTACTGAGCCAACACAAGCCCCTGTATCAGCGCCCATTCCTCAGCCTAATAAGCCATTAGTAGCGCGATTTAGCCTACTGCTAGTGCCCATAAATGCCACGCATATCGCACTGATTGATCTCGATAATCAGCCAGCACTAGAGGGCTCAGAGGCGAGATTGTGGGCTGCCATTTGCTCTGCGCAGCAATGGCAGCACCAAGCGGCAGACATGCCTGCGCAATTCCATTGGCCCATACCTGGCTTGGCGGCCACACAAGCCGTAGCGCAAGAGGCCTTGGCTGGATGGTTGCAAACACAGCACGCGGAACACATGAGCTGTGTTGTATTTGGCGAAAACTTGAGTGTGGCCGCGCCAAGTGAGCATAAATGCCTGCCTAGTCTTCAAGCTTTGCTCGCTGAGCCATTGCGCAAACGTGAGCTCATGCTCAAACTGCACGGCGCTATTTAACGCCCCACTGAGACTCGCTAAGCACCTTCCCATGACAAGTTATTTTCGCGATATGAGCGCTGCCGATTTAGCGGCGGTTTTTGCCATCGAGCAAGTTTCGCATCCTAGCCCATGGCCCATGCGTGGCCTTGAAGAGTCGCTAGCAGCGCATAAAGGCATCGTGCTATGTGACGAAAATGAGCGCTTGCTGGGCTATGCCTTCGTGCAAAAAATAGTCGATGAGGCGCATTTGCTCGACATCGCCATCGCGCCATCTGAGCGCGGTAAAGGTTATGGCCGCTTGCTTATGCTGCACCTGATGGAGTCGGTTATGACGACAGGTATTTCGCTCTGGTTTCTGGAAGTGCGTGCCTCCAATACTGGCGCTATCGGGCTCTACACCGCGCTGGGTTTTAACGAAATGGGCTTGCGCAGAAACTACTATCGCGATGCGCAGGGCAGTGAGGATGCGGTGCTGATGGCGTATACTGTCTAGCTAGATTTTTCGAGCGAACACACGCCCATGAGCTTTACCGAACAGCTGGCCGCCGAGGTCGCCTCGCGCCGCACATTTGCCATCATTTCTCACCCTGATGCGGGCAAAACCACCATCACCGAAAAGCTGCTGCTCTGGGGCAAGGCGATTCAGGTTGCCGGCACAGTGAAGTCGCGCAAATCTGATCGCCACGCGACTTCGGACTGGATGGCTATGGAGCAGCAGCGCGGCATCTCCATCACCACCTCGGTGATGCAGTTCCCCTATCGCGACGCCACCATTAATTTGCTCGACACGCCAGGCCACGAAGACTTCTCTGAAGACACGTATCGCACGCTGACTGCTGTTGACTCGGCGCTAATGGTTATCGACGCCGCCAAAGGCGTTGAAGATCGCACCGTCAAGCTGATGGAAGTCTGCCGTCTACGCGACACGCCAATTGTCTCGTTCGTGAATAAGCTTGATCGCGAAATTCGTGACCCTATTGAACTGCTCGATGAGATTGAGTCGGTGCTTGGCATTCAGTGCGCGCCGATTACTTGGCCCATTGGTGCTGGTCGTGACTTTAAAGGCGTTTACCATCTCGTTGAAGATCGCTTCTATCTCTACACCCAAGGTCATGGCCACGAGATTATTCCTGACCGTTGCATCGATGGTCTGAATAACCCAGAGGCCGATTCGACACTTGGTGACCAAGCCGCTGCGCTACGCGATATGCTTGAGCTTGTGCAGGGCGCTAGCCATAGCTTTGACCTTGAGCTATTTCGAGCAGGCAAACAAACACCAGTATTTTTTGGCACCGCCTTAGGTAATTTTGGCGTCAATCATGTGCTTTCGAGCTTTGTTGATTGGGCACCAACGCCATTGGCACGAAAAGCACAGCAGCGCGTAGTTGAGCCGACGGAGCCTACGTTCTCCGGTTTTGTTTTTAAAATTCAAGCCAATATGGACCCTAGGCATCGCGACCGTATTGCCTTCTTGCGCATTTGTTCTGGACGCTATGAAAAGGGTGTGAAATTGCAGCATGTGCGCTTAGGCAAAGAAGTACGTGTAGCCGATGCGCTGACCTTTTTGGCGGGTGAGCGTGCGCATTTAGAAGAGGCATGGCCCGGCGATATCATCGGCTTGCATAACCACGGCACCATCCAAATTGGCGACACTTTTACCGAGAACGAAAACCTGCAGTTTTTGGGTATTCCGCACTTTGCACCGGAGATGTTTCGCCGCGTGCGCCTGCGTGATCCATTGAAAAGTAAGCAGCTGCAAAAAGGTCTGAAAGAGTTGTCGGAAGAGGGTGCTACTCAGGTTTTCATGCCGCAAATTAGCAATGATTTAATCTTGGGTGCAGTCGGCGTTCTGCAGTTCGATGTTGTCGCCTTTCGCCTGAAAGAGGAATACAAAGTTGAGTGCGTGTATGAGCCGGTTAACGTCTCTACGGTGCGCTGGATTCAATGCAGCGACGAGCGCAAACTTACTGAGTTTAAGAAAAAGGCACACGATCAATTATCGCTTGATGGCGGCGGCCACTTAACTTATTTGGCGCCATCACGCGTGAATTTACAGATCATGCAAGAGCGTTATCCTGACATTATTTTTTCGCCTACTCGAGAGCATTAATGCAAGCGTTACGTCTGATATTGCCACTGTGCGCCGTTGCTGTATTAGCTGGCTGCGAGCGTAAGCCTGATGCGGCGCTTGAGCCTGAAAAAGTAGCGCCAACGGCAGCCGTTGAAGCGATTGAGCAGCCAGCTACTTTTGCTCCTGCGCTTACGACCAATCCGATTCGTTTTACGCTAAAAGACAGCATCGACTGCGGCGATCGTTGCGCTAGTTTTGAGGTCGAGTGGATCGAGTTTCCACGCAATGCGGAGCTGAATAGCTTGGTGTTGGATCAGGTCAATGCCCCTGCTGGACTATCGACAAAAGCTGCGCTGAGCAAGCAGGGGCAGGATTTTCTGCGTGATGCCATGGAAGCTCAAGAACCTTGGGAACAGATTTTTCGAGTCAGTGTTTTGCCCGGCCTTGGCGATGTCTCGGTGATCGAAGTATTGGCCTATAGCTACACTGGCGGCGCTCACGGCATGACCACTATTAGCACGATTAACTACGATCGAGCCAATAAGCGCGCGCTGAGCTTGACTGATATTTTGCTGCCCGAAAAAGAGACGCAATTCTGGCAAATCGCCCGTCGGGTTCATCGCGAATGGGTAGTTCAGCAGGATGATCCGCTTAACTATGCTGGCTGGCCATTTCAGTCAACATCGATGTTTTTGCTAACGCCTGAAGGCTTAGATTTACAATATGACCCTTACGCCATCGGGCCGTATTCCATGGGTACCCCGACGATCACTATTAGCTATGACCGCCTGCGTGATGTGCTGAAGCCAGATTATTTGCCTGAGCGCTAACGTGCATTGGCCTTTGCTCGATAGCCACTGCCATCTCGATGCGCCTGAGTTTGATGGTGATCGTGAGCAGGTGATGCAAGCAGCGAGCGAGGCGGGCGTGATGGGCATTGTGGTGCCTGCATATGCGGCCCCGCGTTGGCCGGCGTTGATGGCGCTCTGCGCGCACGCCAAGCAGCCAGTCTTATGGCCCGCATTAGGCCTGCACCCGATATATATCGCTGAACATGAGGAAGCGAGTTTACAGGCCTTAGAGGCTCAGCTAATAAGCTCACCTGAGCTTGTCGCAGTTGGTGAAATCGGCCTCGATCGATTTTTGCCGGAACTCATCACGCCAGATATGTGGCATAAGCAGCAGCGATTTTTTGAAGCTCAGCTGGCGTTAGCACAAGCGTATAACAAGCCCGTAATTATCCATGCCCGCCGCTGCCACGCTGATATTGTGCGCAGCCTAAAGCGTGTGAAGTTTTCGCAAGGCGGCGTTGTGCATGCATTTTCTGGCAGTGTGCAAGAGGCGCTGGCCTATGTTGAGCTTGGTCTGAGTTTAGGCTTGGGCGGGCCGCTCACATATCCACAGTCGCGAAAATTACGCGAGATAGCCACTCAAATACCCTTAGCGCACTTGCTCATTGAGACCGATGCGCCAGATATGGTGCCTTGGCCGCAGCGTGAGCAGCATAGCGATGGCCGCCCCCGTGAGACCGGCGAACGAGTACGCAATAGCCCGGCTTATTTGCCAGCAGTTTTTGATGCTTTTTGCCAGTTAAGGCCGGAGTCGCCCGAGGTATTAGCTCGGGCATTTTGGCAAAATACGCAGCGCGTATTTAAACTAACGCAGCCGACCTTTCCGCCGCTTCAGCTGGAGTGATGGCCGGATCAAAACTCTCTGCTTGTGACATCTTCCAAAACAACTGATAGACCGGATGTTGTGGGCAATGCTTGAGTAATTCGCCTGGCTGCAAATACGGCACCAACGCCGACACGAGCGCGACTTCATTCACCGATACGCGGCGAACAATATGATGCGGCCGAAGTAAGTTGGGGTGAGCTAAACCTGCTGCGCCTATTATTTCCCCCAAGGCTTTCAGCGTATTTTGGTGGAAATAATAGACACGATTACCTTTGTCTTCGGGGTCTAGCGCGCGTTGACGCAACCAGCTTTGTGTTGCTACGCCGGTTGGGCAGCGGCCGGTATGGCAGGTCTGTGACATCAGGCAGCCGAGAGCAAACATAAAGCCACGACCAGAGTTGCACCAGTCCGCGCCTAAGGCCAAGGTGCGAGCAATATCAAAGGCAGAGACGATTTTCCCTGCTGCACCAAGCTTGACGCGACCGCGTAAATTCAGCCCCACCAAAGTGTTGTGCGCGAGTATTAAGCCTTCGTGCATGGGCGTGCCTAAATGATCGGTGAACTCGGCTGGCGCTGCTGCTGTGCCGCCTTCAGCGCCATCGATAACGATATAGTCGGGCGTGATATTGGTTTTGATCATGGCCTTGCAGATAGCAAAAAACTCCCAAGGATGGCCAATGCAAAGCTTAATACCGACGGGCTTGCCTCCTGAGAGCTCACGTAATTGCGCAATAAACTCCATGAGCTCAATGGGCGTATTAAAAGCTGAGTGGCTCGATGGCGAAATGCAGTCCTCACCGACTGGAACGCCACGCGCATCGGCAATCTCTTGAGTCACTTTTGCCGCGGGCAAGATGCCGCCATGGCCGGGTTTTGCACCTTGGCTAAGCTTAATTTCGATCATTTTAACTTGGCCAGAGGCGGCGTTTGCGGCAAAGCGCTCAGGGCTAAACGTGCCATCGGGCTGGCGGCAGCCAAAGTAGCCACTACCAATTTCCCAGATTAAGTCGCCACCAGGCTCACGGTGATAACGGCTGATCGAGCCTTCGCCAGTGTC
This sequence comes from Paraperlucidibaca wandonensis, assembly GCF_042677145.1. Lineage (NCBI taxonomy): Bacteria > Pseudomonadati > Pseudomonadota > Gammaproteobacteria > Moraxellales > Moraxellaceae > Paraperlucidibaca > Paraperlucidibaca wandonensis. Next base: position 38,253 of record NZ_JBHTIT010000001.1, read on the forward strand.
ATGGGCAAAGTTGCCGAGTTTGGCGCCCTTGTTGAGCGCCAGAATGGCATTGGCGGAAAGCGAGCCAAAGCTCATTGCCGAGATGTTGTACAGCGAAAGCGAGTAGGGCTGGGCGCAATTGCCTTCACCGATGGTCACGCGGAAGTCATTGTTCTCGATATGTTTGGTGTGGATGGAGTGGTTGATCCATTCATAATCGTCGCCATAGACATTGGCCATGGTGCCGTAGGCGCGCTTATCGACTACATTTTTGGCGCGCTGATACACCAAGTTGCGTTGTGCGCGAGAAAAGGGGATTTCCTCAGTATCTGATTCGAGAAAGTACTGACGGATTTCAGGGCGTATCGATTCAAAAAGAAAGCGAAAGTGCGCCAAAATTGGGTAGTTGCGGCGAATTGCCTGCTTCTTCTGAAAGTAATCTAGCGCGCCCAATAAGGTGAGGCCGCCGAGCACTAATACGGGCGTGGTGCCTATCAGTGGGTAGAGCCAAAACAACACGAGCGAGGCGATAAAACCGAAGCCGCTAAGTAGCCACGTTAAGTAGCGAAGGGGCATGATGACGCGAAGAAAGTGCATAGAGTGGCTTCCTGCTAACGCCTAGCGTGACGTTATAGACGCTAGCAGAAATCCTGCCCAGTAGATGCACCATTGGGCGCGTCTACTGGGGTTTCAATCGGATTAAATAATCTCGATAGCCATGGCTGTGGCTTCACCACCACCAATGCACAGGCCGGCAACACCACGAGTTTTGCCGTGTTGTTTGAGCGCGTGAATGAGCGTGAGAATGATGCGTGAGCCAGTTGAGCCAACGGGATGACCGAGCGCGCAGGCGCCGCCGTAAACGTTGACTTTCTCATGCGGCAAGTTGTGTTTGATCATCGCGGCCATGGTGACCATAGCGAATGCTTCGTTGATCTCAAACAGATCGACCGACTCAGCGCTCCAGCCGATTTTGGCAAACAAATTGTTCATTGCGCCAATAGGAGCGATGGTGAATTCGCTGGGGTCTTGTGACTGAGTTGCGTGGCCGACAATACGTGCCAGTGGCTTTAAGCCAAGCTCAGCTGCTTTGCTTTCTTTCATCAACACTAGAGCCGATGCGCCATCGGAAATGGATGAGGCGTTGGCGGCAGTGATGGTGCCGTCTTTAGCAAAAGCCGCGCGCAAGGTAGGAATTTTCTCTGGCTTGGCGTTGCCTGGTTGCTCGTCGGTATCGACCAAGGTTTCGCCTTTACGCGATTGCACAGGCACTGCCACGATCTCGGCTTTGAAGTTGCCATTGGCAATGGCCGCATTGGCACGGCGCAGTGATTCAATCGCAAAGTCATCCATGGCTTCACGAGTTAGGCCCAATGTGTTGGCCATGTCTTGCGCAAATGAGCCCATTAGGCGACCAGTGCGAGCATCTTCCAAGCCATCTAAGAACATGTGGTCCAAGACTTGGCCATGGCCCATGCGGTAGCCGCCACGTGCTTTCGGCAGGATGTACGGTGCGTTGCTCATCGACTCCATGCCACCGCTGACCATGATGTCGTTGGTGCCAGCGGCGATTAGGTCATGTGCCAACATGGTGGCTTTCATTCCCGAGCCGCAAAGCTTGTTAATGGTGGTAGCGCCTGCGGCTGCTGGAATGCCGGCATTGAGTGCGGCTTGGCGAGCTGGGCCTTGCTTCAGGCCTGCTGGCAACACGCAACCCATGATGACTTCTTGCACTAGCTCAGGAGCAACGCCGGCGCGGCTCAGGGCTTCACGGATGGCAATGGCGCCGAGATCGGTAGCGATGACGCTGCCGAGGCTGCCTTGAAAGCCGCCCATTGGGGTGCGGGCGCCGTTAACAATCACGATTGGGTCGTGGCTCATTTTATCTCTCCGTTTTAGCCAGCGCTTAAGCGCCGTGGCATTTCTTAAATTTTTTGCCACTGCCGCAATGGCAGGGGTCGTTACGGCCAATTTTTAATTCATTGACCACGGGCTTGAGTTTTTCTGATGGGCCGGCGTGCAGCACTTCGCCATCGCGAAATTGCCAACCGGCATCGGAATTAACAAAGCCCGAGACTTCGTGATGATGATGCTTCACACCACCGATGAGGTAGTGAGCTTTGAATTCTACCAGACCCTTACGATCTTGGTTTGTGCCTGCTTCTACTTGTAATACTTCTAGGCTTTGCCAATCGGCTGTTTCAGCCCATGCACGCATGGCGTCGATGTCGCTATCGGCGCGGCCATCGGGGTGCGTAGAGGCCATGATGAAATCAATATTGTGCTGCGTATAAGCAGTGTAGCGCGCACGCATCATGGCTTCAGCACTAGGGGCGGGTGAGCCGGCGATGATTGGGCCGCAGCACTCGGTTAGTGCTAGTGAGGAACCGCAAGGGCAAGTCATGAGTATCTCCAAATTTCAGGCATAAAAAAGGGGTGCATAATGCACCCCTTTTTTTTGAGGCGTAAGCCTCACCGCATTACTGAGCGGCAGCTTCTTCAGCTGGAGCAGCTTCAACAGCGGCTTCTTCAGCAACTGGTGCAGCTTCAGCAACTGGAGCTTCTTCAGCAACTGGAGCTGCTTCTTCAACAGTAGCTTCAACTGGAGCAGCTTCTTCTTTCTTTGCGCAGCCAGCAATGGCTAGGGTTGCAGCAACGGCGGCTAAAATAGCAACTTTTTTGATTTGCATGATAAGTATCTCTCAGGTTAGAACAACGAATTCGAATGCTCTCGACCAATCAGGCTGTTGCGGCAGCGGTTGACGGCTTAAAGCGCGAGCATCATAACACTCTGTAAACCGATTTGCATTATGTGCAAACAGGATTTTTTTGCACTTTGTCGGACAATTTATTAGCCGAGCTTGGTCGCATTTAACGCGGTCGTTCTGGATTGGTATAAACGGCGCCAGCGTGTGCTTGACCACGTTGGCGCGCTCTATCTAGGGCGCTATGCAGTGCAGAGAGCATGGGGTCGAGTGCTAGCGGCAATGTTGGCAGCCACGTTGCGCTGATGTATGCCTGAGCCCTGTGGCCAGTTACTTGTAGGGCCTGCTGAAAAGCAGTTTGCAATCGCTGCGCAATCTCGTCGGCGTTTTTATGTGGGCAATCAAGCAAGATGAAGACAAAACGCAGGCGATCATAGCGCACTAAAATATCGCAGCCGCGTAAGTGTGATTTCGCCACCGATGCCATGGCTTGTGCCAGCTCCAAGCTCAACTGCCTGCTGGCAATAGCATCGTTTAGCGTGACTTCTGGATCGACCACGGAATAAAGCAAAGACACGGGCATATTTTGCCGATGCGCGAGAGGCCACAGCAATTGCGCAGTGGCATAGAGCGTAGAGCGAGTGGCTAGGCCGGTCTCTTTATCATCGTGTGGTGCAAGGTCGGCAATGGTGCGTAAGTCCATGCTGTGATGGCGAAACATGATGACCAAGCCATGCAAAAGCAGCAGTACAGCAGCGCTAGCCAGCAGTGGCAGTATGGCGAGTTCGGGCCTTATTGCAGCGCGGGCAATGAGTGTTACTGCGGCCAGTGCCAGCATCCACAAGGTTAGTTTGGTCAATGTAATGCTGCGATGACGCACGCTAGCGAGACCAAAAAATAGGCCAGCGAGCAATAGTGTCGGCGTGCTAGCTAAGGGGTCGAACCATAGAGCGGGCAGGAACAGGGCAATATCTAGCGCGGTAATGGCGCCACTGAGTCGATGCGATGAGCCTTTGCGACCCTCAATATATCCGAGCACGGCGTGGGCAAGCCCATAGGCTATGGGTATGGCAATGAAGATCCATGCAGGTTGTGGCAGCAAGCTGGATAAAATCAGTGCGTACAGGGTTAGCAGCAAGCCCACGCTAATGCGCAGGGCCTGTTGTTCTGGGATGCAGTACACGCGAGCACTGAGCTCGGGGTCATAACTTTCTATTGGCGTGTCGAGGGAGTGCTTTTCGGTCATGGTGCTTATGGTTTTTATCTAGTGCAATCGAAGGGGCTTAGTCAAAGCCGAATAGAAATTGTACGCCAACGGCGAGCAACAAAATGCCAAATAAGCGTTTTAATTGTGCAGCGGGCAAGCGTTGCGCTGCATGAGCGCCAAAGCTGGCAAAAATCAGGCTAGTAATGCTGAGTCCGAGTAATGCCGGCCAATAAATAAAGCCGGTGCTACCTGCGGGCAGGCCGGGCTCTGACCATCCTGCCCAAAGAAAGCCCAGGCTGCCGGCGAGTGCGATGGGAAAGCCGCCGGCGGCAGCTGAGCCAACGGCACGTTGCATGCGCATGCCGTGATGCACGAGAAATGGCACGGTTAAGCTGCCGCCGCCAATGCCGAAAATTGCTGACGCGGTGCCGATGACGCTGCCAGCGGCAATAGTTCCTGCAGTGCCCGGAAACGGTTTGTCCTGTGCTTGAGCTTTGCGTCCACGCAGCAGGTGTTGGCCGGTCCATAAAGCGAAAATCGCGATGATGATTTGCAGCGTGCGAGCAGGCATGGCATGAGCAATTTGCGCGCCGAACCAGGAGCCGATCATCAGGCCAATAGAGAGCTTGGCCATGAGCGGCCAGTCAACATTTCCATGCTGATGATGGGTGCGCACTGAACTAACAGAGGTCAGTAAAATAGAGGCGAGCGAAGTGCCAACGGCCATATGAGTCGAGACTTCAGGACTAATGCCCTGCAAGTGGAAGCTCCAGAGTAGGGCGGGCACGATGATCATGCCGCCGCCTATGCCTAGAAGCCCTGCTAAAAAGCCCGAGAAAATGCCGGTGGCGGCATAGAGTGCTAAGGCGCTGAGCGAGAGATCCATGTGGCTTCCTATGTGTGCGATGGCAAGCCTTTGGCCTGTCACTTAATTGTCACCTATCTGTCACGTTGTCGACATGGCTAGATATGACACTGCGTGCATGAAAACGACAAATAAGAGCCGCTCTATGACTACTCGCCGTGTACCAACACTGGTTTCAATGCCCATGTCACTCTTGCGCAATTTAAGCTTTAAAGCTGCGAAGAAGGCTAGCAAGAAAGCTAAGGTTGCAGCACAGGTCGAGGCAGTGCGCCAGAAGCCTATCCTAGAAGCCCGCTTTGCCGATACCCCCGATGCTATGCGTGCAGCGCAAGTGCTGCGCGCGGAAGTCTTTGGTATGGAGTATGGCGTGGCCTTCGATGGCCTTGATAATGATCGCTACGACCTGTTTTGCCGCCACATCACAGTTTACGACGTAGCCAACGATTGTTTAGTAGCAACCACACGCTTACTCAGCCAAGAGCAAGCTCGCTTAGCTGGTGGCTTCTATTCAGCCAATGAGTTCGATGTCTCCGCGCTAGAAAATTTGCCTGGGCGCATCTTGGAGATTGGCCGCACCTGTGTGCACCCCGATTACCGCTCCGGTGGTGCTATCACTGTGCTTTGGTCATTCATGGCCGATTATTTAATGCGCGAAGGCTTTAGCTATCTAATCGGTTGCGCCAGCATTAGCCTTGCCGATGGCGGCACGACCTTGGCAAGCGTGATGCCAACATTGCGTGAAAAGCACTTTGTTGCCAATGAGTTACGTGTTAGCCCAACACGCGAAATCGTGCTTTCAAGCGATATGGTTGGCAGTGTCAGCTTGCCACCATTACTCAAAGCGTATTTACGCATGGGTTGTCAGATTGGTGGTGAAGCTTGCTGGGATCCTGAATTCAACTGCGCCGATGTCTTCATATTATTAGATGTACAAGCGATGGCAGGACGGTATGCTCAACGGTTCTTAAAGACCGCCTAAATGTAGGATGCCGTGAGCCGAGTACGAACGCCCCGAAGTAAACGCGAGCACCCAGCCGTGATGCAAAACCCTCCATTTAGCCCGCGCCTATTATGGCGTTTGCTGCTTATTGCCCTGCATTTGCTCACAGGCTGCACGTTGGCATTTCTCACAGGCATGTTTTTTACACAGCCGAAATCGTGGCATAGACCTATTGTGCGCTGGTGGCTGCATGGTCTGGCTTCACGACTAAATCTCGATGTTAATGTGCATGGCACGCCGACCACTGGCGTGAGCTTATGGGTCAGCAATCATGTCTCGTGGATGGATATCCCGGTACTTGGCGGCATTGCGCCGGTGGATTTTTTATCCAAGGCCGAGGTGGCTAAATGGCCATTGATTGGGCATTTGGCACAGGCGGTCGGCACCTTGTTTATTCAGCGTGGTTCAGGTGACTCAGCGCGTGTGCAAGGCTCGATGAAGTCAGCACTAGCTGCGAACCGTAGTGTGCTGTTTTTCCCTGAAGCCACCACTACCGATGGTCATCGCGTGCAGCGCTTTTTCCCTAAGCTATTCGCCGTTGCTTGCGATACCGATTGCAAGGTTCAGCCCATCGTTATTTGCTATCGCCAGGGTGATGCCTTACACCCCTTAGCGCCATTTATTGGAAACGATGATTTAGTGCCGCATTTGTTTAATGTGCTGGCGGGTGAGCGCATTCGTGTTGATGTTCAGTTCTTGCCAGTGCAAGCGGTGGCTGAGCGAGATGCTCGCGCGTTGTCATTGGTGTGTGAGCAAGCCATGGGCGATGCTTTGATTACCCTACATGGCGATGCCGACGTGCCTAGTCGTGTTGGTTTGTCGGCCATACGCAGCGCCTAGGTCATAGTCTATACTCGGGCTCACTTTTATCGGAGCCCGACCATGTCCTTGTCTTTAGCTGTCCCTCTGACGCTGCCCAATGGCGCTACTTTACCGAATCGCCTTGCGAAGTCGGCCTTAAGCGAAGCCATGGGCACCATGGATAATCGCGTCACTCAAGCTTTGGTGCGCTTATATCAGCGTTGGTCAGCAGGCGGCACGGGCTTGCTGATGACGGGTAACGTCATGATCGATCGCCGCTTTTTAGGCGAGCCGGGCAATGTTGTTATTGAAGACGAACGCGATTTGCCACTACTGCAAGAATGGGCACAGGCTGGCCGCGACTACGACACGGCCATTTGGGTGCAACTTAATCATCCTGGCAAGCAATCGCCGAAAGGTTTGAATCGCGAAAATATTTCGCCTTCGGCGATTCCGTTTAAAGCTGAAATGCAGTCATTTTTTGCGACGCCACGCGAGATGACCGAGGCTGAAATTCTCGACACCATTGCGCGTTTCGCCAATGCCGCAGGCATCGTTAAAAAAGCCGGCTTTGCTGGTGTGCAAATTCATGGTGCTCACGGCTATTTGGTCAGCCAGTTTTTATCGCCGCGGCACAATGTGCGTGAAGATGGCTGGGGCGGAACGCCTGAAAAACGCCGTCGCTTTGTGCTCGAGCTGTATGCCGCCATGCGTGCGCAGGTCGGCGCCGATTTTCCCATTGGCATTAAGCTGAACTCGGCAGATTTCCAACGTGGCGGTTTTACTGAGGAAGAGTCACTTGCCACCATCAAGGCCTTGGCCGATGCCGGCATCGATTTGATCGAAATCTCTGGCGGCACCTATGAAGCGCCGGCGATGACTGGTGCTAAGGCCTCGACTATCGAGCGTGAAGCGTATTTCTTAACTTTTGCCGAAACCGTGCGTGAGCATATCAGCACGCCATTAATGGTGACGGGTGGCTTTCGCACATTAGCGGTCATGCAAGCAGCGCTAGATTCGGGTGCCTTGGACTTGATCGGTTTGGGTCGTCCTTTGGCCATCGAGCCAGATGCCGCTAATCGCTTATTGGCAGGCGAAGAAATGCGTTATCGCGTTAAGCCTATTAAAACGGGTATTGGCATGGTCGATCGCATGGCCATCATGGAAGTGTCGTGGTACACGCGCCAACTGCACCGCATGGGCAATGGTAAAGTGCCTAAGCCCAATGAGTCGGGGCTATGGTCTTTTGCCGCAACAGTGGTGGCGAATGTGCGCGGCACGAGGAAAACACGACGTATGCGGGCTTCGTAAGAGGCGTTGCGTAACTCTCTTGCCTACTTGGCGGTATGATTTTAAAAAAATTGCACCGCCTGCATGGCAGCTAGCAATCGGCTCTGCTATCATGCGCGCCGATGCGCTAGTGGTGAAATTGGTATACACGCCAGATTTAGGTTCTGGTGCCGCAAGGCGTGGAGGTTCAAGTCCTCTCTAGCGCACCATCTTTAAGGCTTTGCTTCACAAGTAAGCCAAACAAAAACCCGCTGATAAGGCGGGTTTTTGCTTTCTAAAGAACGCGAGGGGCGCCTAGCGTTGAATGGTTCTTATGCGCTACTAAATATTAGCCTGCTCAGATGCGCCTTGGCTATTTAAGCGATATTGTCGCGGAGTAGCGCCATGCCACGATTTAAATGCTCTTGTGAACGCACTTTGATCTGAGTAGCCCAGTAGGGAGGCTACGTCCACGAGCTCTATCCGGCGGTTATTTAAGTGTTGTTTAGCTAATTGGTAGCGAATGGTGCGCAGCAAATCGCGAAAGGTTATGCCCCGTTTGTCTAAGGCCCGATAAAATGAGCGCAGTGACATTCCTATTTCGCCAGCTAGGCGATCGGCAGAAACCTCGCCTCTTTTAATTGCTGGAATTATTAACTCATGAAGCTCGCTAATAAACGGGTCAGGGCGTGGGTGCTGCTCAATAAGCGACTCTGCTTGTTTTTCTAAAATTAGCTTCAGATTTTCATCATATGATGGGATAGGTAGTAAAAGATAAGCTACAGAAAGCTCAAAACTCATACTTGGAGCATCAAAATCTACGACACACCCCCATAATGTGCGATAAATTTCATAATGCTTAGGCGGTGGCCCTGGGAATGATAGTTTATGAAAGTTTATATCTGGTAGGCCAGTTAGTGTTCGAAGATTGGTTAGAAATGATGATGCAAGCACTTCATTAGATATTAGCGTAGAGGTGCCGTATCGATCATCCCAAGTGATGCATATATAGTTTCCACGAATATTGACGAGGCTTGGGTTTAGGTTGTGTATCAGTGGTTGGAACTTTTGAAAAGCCTCCAGTGCATGTCCACAGGTTTGGCAAGTTCCCATTAAGTAGCCTAACAGGCCGAGGTGGTGTAATTGCACGCAACGACCTATATGAAGGCCTAAGGCTGGCTGGAAGCTTTCTTCTTGCACACGGTCGTGCCAGCGCCACCAATCTTCAATAGGGACTAGCTCAAATGGCCCTCGCTTTGCAAGCTCAGCTCTTAATTTCGGCGCTGCAATCCTCTCCTTATCTAGGTAGCTCAGCACCATTTTCGCTAAGCTACCTAGAATATAAACCCCGCTAGTCATGAGTCATTTGATCTCTGAAAAAAACCGCATACTTTAGCTTAGCAGTTAATTGACTATTTTTTATAATAGTACGTATGCATGTATTTATTGACATCCTAGAGCAATATTTTCGCAGGATTGGAGTTTATCGTTTCTATTTTTAAACGCTCTCTTGCTTGGATGATACCAACTCAAGCGATCTCTAAAGATGCGATCATTCAGCAGACGTGAGTCCGCATCCGCATAGCCTTGCTCTCCAGGAAGCTTCAAATATCGATCGAACCAGGCAAGTGTATAATATTGCGCAACGGGATTGGCCCAGCCTGCACCATTATCACTACCATCAGCAGCGATGATTTTTCCGGGCTCCCAATTTGATGAAGGGAGCGGGTAGATCAGGCTCCAGTCAAAATGAGTCGCCCCTCGTATATTAATTTGATAAGAGTCAACACTGTTTTCTTGCCATAAGTCGAAGCCGGCATTTTTATTATCAGAAGGGGGGGTTAAATGTGGTGCGGGAAGTAGAAAGTAATCGCCAGACTGCCCCATGGAGGGAATGCGTGGAACGACCGGCACACCATCTAAATTGTCGCTAAGCATTAGGTTGTCCCATGCGACCATCGCTTTAACTGGATTACTCGTGTGCATAGTCCCTTGCCAATCGGACTCGCCTTGAACCACTGAGACTCCAGTAGCACCAAGTGAGTGCCCTGCAATACCAAGTCGATCACGGTCTAGCAGTTGATAAATAGGGTTGTACGACGTTGTTTTGGCTCGATTTGAGTCGCCAATTGGTCCTGCGGCACCTGATAAATTATGTGGGTATAGTGCAGTAGGTGTTGAGTAGAAAAAGTCTATTGCATCAATCAGATTACGGCGAAAAACAACTGGATTTAAATTGCTGCCAAATTTGAAGTCGGGCGTCCTAGTGTCGGACCTGCCCTGCCCACGCGGATCAAAGGTCATCACGAGATAACCGTTTTGGACTAATAGCTGAGCTGCCCACCAATACAGTGTTTCTGGTGCTTGAACGGAGCCATTCAAAATAATCACCGCAGGGTAAGTTTTCCCTACTGGTGGGTTTTTTGGTGCCCAAACTCGACCACTTAAGCGAGCGCCTTCTTTGTCATAAAAGTTAACAGGGGTCACTGTGCCGACGTTGTCATACCATGGGTTATTGATTGGGTAGCGCAACGGGTCACCGACACAGGGGCCCGCCATTGTTCCGCACAAGTTAGTAACACTATCCCAATGAATGTCTGTGAGAGTGCGCCATGTGAACTCTGTGAGATTGGCAGTACTTTGCAAGGTGTACTTTAAGACAAAGTCGGTTTTTACTAGATTTCCAACAATTGATCCTAATGCGATGCCGTAATTTTTTAGTTCACAAGCAGTCCATAATGCGGATGGAAACTCGGCAGCCCTGCATTTAGAAATTGTGACGGGATCGGTAGGATCGGTAGGATCAGTGGGGTCAGTGGGGTCAGTGGGGTCAGTGGGGTCAGTAGGGTCAGTAGGGTCAGTAGGGTCAGTAGGGTCAGTAGGGTCAGTAGGATCGGTAGGATCGGTAGGATCGGTAGGATCGGTAGGATCAACATCGGCGGCAGCATGACTCAGCTTTGAGTCGGAGCCTCCACAGGCGGCTGTCGTTAGTGCCACAAAAGTGCAAAGCAGTATCAGTTGAGCTGATCGCATGATGTTAGGTGTAAGCATGTAGGATGCCCTCAATATTTTTATTATCGACGGCATCCTACAAGAGTTCACTTTATTGATTCTTGACGTTCTAGCAGGCCTTATACATATCCTGCCAAAAGTATCTCAATTGGCTGAGCAGGCTGCTTGCACGGATGTTGAGAAGTGGACTTACACCCGCTCCAACAACACCGCAGCACCTAAACCGCCGCCAGCACAGCTCGACACCACGGCATAGCGCGCGTTTTCGGCGTGCATCCGGCGCGCAGCAGTCATCAGCAAGCGAGTGCCAGTAGCGGCAAACGGGTTGCCCAGCGCTAGCGATCCACCCCAGGCATTTAAGCGCTCTAATGGAATGCGTCCAGCCACCCATCCGGCGTGATATTGCTGGGCAAATTCGCTGGACTCGAGGCAGGCTTGGTTCGCCAAAATCTGCGCGGCAAATGCTTCGTGCAATTCCCATACGCCGATGTCTTCGACGCTGAGTTTATTTTTGGCCAGCAGGCGCGGAATGCTCGCGGCCGGGCCAAGCAGCATCTCGCTGCCGATGTCGCTGACGCCAGCAAAAGCGTAGTCGCGCACGCAGGCCAGTGGCGTTAAATCGTTCTCGGCGGCATAAGCTTCGCTGGTAAGTAGAAGTGCTGCCGCGCCGTCGGTAAAGCGTGATGCCGTACCGGCGGTGATGATGCCCGAGGTTTTATCAAACACAGGCTTGAGTCTAGCCAACGACTCCAGCGTGCAGTTGGCACGCGGCGAGTTGTCGTCGCTGACTAGTGTGTCGTCAACTTCTACGGCATCGATATCTTGCTGCAAATGGCCGGCAGCCAGTGCCGCAAGAGTCAGCTTGTGGCTACGCACAGTGAAGGCATCACTAGCGTCGCGAGTCACGCCCCAGTGCTTGACCATGACTTCGGTGCATTCGCCCATGGACATGCCTGTGGTGAAGTCGCCACCGCTAGGCATCACCGGCAATATGTCGCGCGGGCGCAATTGGCCGAGTAGACGCATGACACTGCTTGCTGAGCTGTCTTGGCGCAGTTGCATGGCGCCGCGGCGTAGCGTGCGCGAATAGCGTAGTGGGATGTCGGAGAAGGTTTCGGTGCCAACGGCGATACCCGAGTCGATACGGCCGAGGCTGATCATGTCGCAAAGACTAGTGACTGAGGCTGTTGCTGATAAACCTGCCATGGATGTTGTGCAGGCAGGCACAGTTGATGGGATGCCGGCGGCGAGCATGGCTTCGCGTGCGACGTTCGAGGTTTCGACTTCATGTACCACGGTGCCAGCCATGACCATGCCGAGCTGTTCGGGGTCGATGTCGCTGCGCGCGAGTACACCGCGAATGGCGTAAGCGGCGAGCTCATAGCTCATCAGTTGCGAATAGGCGCCGCCTGAGTCTAAAAATGGCGTGCGGCTACCGCAGACAATCATGGCTTTACTGAGTTTGCTCATGAGGCGCTCCCGGCAGCTTGTGCACCAGCGGCTTTAGTGCCAGCAAAGCGGCCCACCAAATGCATGCCATGGTCAGAGACCACGCGCAGTGCATGTTGCCCATCGGCGTCGATGCTTGGGCTAACGTCTACCGACACTTCGCCGCTAGGCATGGGCAATGGTTTTACCCAACGGATATCCAGCTCTTGAATATCCCAGCCGGCATTGAGCAGGGTTTCCCAGGTTTTTGCGAGCTGGCCAAAGCCATGCAAGATGCAGCTACCAGTGGCGGTGCGGCGGCCAACTGCAGGCACGGTATGAATGGGGTTGAAGTCGCCGGTGAGGAAGGCGAAGCGCAGGCCATCTTTAGCGTCTACCGACCAGCTGCCCGTTGCCTCAAAGGCGGGCTCGACACGTTCGCTGGTGGTATTTTTATCACGCGGGCCAAGCAGCACGGCGGCATAGCTATCGATATCTAAACAGCGACCTAGGCCTTCAATGCTGGCTTCGATGCGCATATGAATACGCAGGCGATTGCCTACTTCTTTCACTTCAACGAGCTGGCCTTCCAGCGTCATCGGCATGCCGCGTGGGATGGGCTGATGCATCACCATATGCACACCCTGATTCAGCAAGGTGGTGAGATTGTAAGGTGCTAAGCGGCCCAGCTCAGCCAGTAATGGCATGGCCCAATGGCTGCAAAAATGCGCCGGTACAGTATCGCGATAACGCGCGGCGGGTGCGCCGGTCCATTCGCTATAGGCATCGATTAGTTCATCGCTGGCGGGCGAAATGTGATCGTCTTTACGCACCGGCATTGCCGGCAGTTTGCTTGGTCGAGTCAGTGAGTTGCTCGAGAGCACGCCGGCTTTTAGCATGGCGTAAATTTTTGGCAGTTGCTGAGGTAAAAAACGGATAGGTAAATCGTTAGTCATGACAAGTCTCGTGCAAAAAATAGATTACAGAATTTAAAGATACATGCACTTAGGCGTGTGAATCTTGCCCTAGCTAAAACTGAAGTGCACGCAACAAATCACGTTCGTAATAAGCGCTCGCCAAGGTGTGCAGTTCGACGTTCATTAATTCCTTTAGCTCATACAAGCTCATCGCAGATGTATCTAGGCGGCGCACACCATAAGGCGTGAGGTCGCTGAGTTGGCGGGCGGCGTTTTTGAGCAAGATTTGCAGCCAAGTCCATGGAGTGGCCTCGAAGCGATAGCTTAGGCGAAGCTGGTCCAGTGTTTGCCGCAGCAGCTGAGCATCGATAATTTCAAAATAGCGCGGCATGATTTGTGTCAGCAGGCCATCTAAGCGATGCCAAATTAAGCGCTTTTGTTCGGCGCTGTAGCGGTTCCACTCAACCACTTCATGCAAGTATCGGCGACAGCCCCGGCAAACAATATCGCCATAAGTGGTCGAGCAGATGCCAACGCAGGGCGTTGGGACGGTTTCAAACGGCATCAGAAAAACCTATGCAAAAACGGCAAGCTTCTGACGATAGCAAAATTTGCGACCGTTGGGCTTGAACCAATGCGCGTACTCTGCGACAAAGAGTGCTTAGTTTTCTAGCCAAAAGGTAATTGCGTGAACACATATATGATGTTGAAGCATCCTCACATGCTAACGGCGGCGCTGCTTGCGCTAGTGTATTTGTGGAGAGGCTTCTATTTACTTACTGGCCAAGCTGAGCGACCAGCGAAGCTCTTGCGCATTGCGCCGCATATTTTAGCCACCATCATGTTGGTGACCGGCTTTGCCATGGTTTATCAGGTTGGTGCTATACCTGGCTGGGCTTTACTCAAGCTAGTGCTGCTGGTGGCCTTTATTGTTTGCGGCACGGTGGCGTTTCAGCGTTCACGCGGCTCTAGCATTGCCAAGCCGGTCTTTGCTGTCGGCTTAGGCCTGTTATTTATGATGTGCTGGTTGGCGGTGGCTAAGCCTGCAATGGGTGTTTTCGGGTAAACTGCTACGCGGCGTAAACCTAAGCGTGATGGCTGCGTTTAGGCGAGTATCTATATCTAGGAGTTTTATTATGCGTTTAATGATGATTGCAATGGCCGCTGGCGCCATGGTGTTAGCGGGCTGTACAACAAACCCTTATACCGGCGAACGCCAAGTAGCTAAAGGCACATACGGTGCTGCTATCGGTGCTGCTATCGGTTGCGGTATTGCTACAGCAACTACTAAGCACGGCAAGCGTAATGAGCGTTGCTTGCAGGGCGCAGCCATTGGCGGCGTAACTGGCGGTGGTGTTGGCGTCTATATGGACGTACAAGAAAAGAAATTACGTGATCGTTTAGCGGGCGTTGGTGTTGGTATTCAGCGTGATAAAAATACCGGCATCATCACCTTGATCATGCCTGGCAACATTACCTTTGCCACAGCGCAAAGCGGTGTTCGTTCCGACTTCTATCCAGTGCTTGATGCTGTTGCTGACGTACTGAAAGAGTATGACGAAACATCGATCACCGTTTCTGGTCATACCGATAATGTTGGTGCAGCTAGCTACAACCAAACGTTGTCGCAACAACGTGCTTCATCAGTTGCCGGCTACTTGGTTAGTCGTGGCGTTGCTGGTAACCGTGTATCGGCTATTGGTAGTGGCATGAACCAGCCTATCGCTAGCAATGCTAACGAAGCTGGCCGTTCGCAAAATCGTCGTGTGGAAGTTGTGATTAACCCACCACGTGGCTAATTCTGCTACACGATAGAAAAAGCGCGCCTCAGGGCGCGTTTTTTTTGCTTAATAATGTAGGTGTAGTGTCATCAGGGTGATGGCTTTTGCGTTGTACTTGAATTGGCTAATTCGGAGGGGCATATGATGTGGCGAGTTTGTACCGCAGCGTTGTTATTACTGCAGATGGCCACGGCGCATGCCTCTTTGACAGTGCATATTCAGCAGACCCTAGAGAAGGGTTTGGATCTTGCAGTCGCTAACTTCTCTGGCCCAGCAGCTGGCGAGCCTTTGGGCGATATCATTCGTAATGATTTGCGCCACAGCCCAGGCTTGCGCGTTGCCGAACAAGCAGTCGGTGCATGGCAGCCAGGCGTTATGGAGTTTAATGAGGCGGCGCCAACGGTCACGAGCTTGACTGAGGCGGAGGCATCCAACGAACCGGCCCCGGCTCTGCCGAAATATATTGTGCAAGGTTTTGTGCAGCAAATTGCACCGCAGCGTTATCACTTTAGCTATGCCGTAGTCGAGCCAGCAACGCAGCGCGTGGTGCTGAGTGGGCAGCTGAAGGCGGGTAATGGTCGCTGGCGTGCGGTTGCGCATTACATCAGTGATGCCGTGTATGAAAAGCTCATTGGTGTGCCAGGCATGGCATCGCGTCAATTAGCCTATGTGCAAGTGCAGCAAGGCTCGCGGTATCGCCTGATGCTTGCTGATAGCGATGGTGCCAATGCCCGCACATTGCTGCAGTCGACCCAGCCGTTGCTATCGCCTAGTTGGTCGCCCGATGGCAAGACGATTGCGTATGTGAGCTTTGAGGATGGTCAATCGGCTATCTATAGCCAAAATATAAGTAGTGGTGAGCGCACACGCTTGACTGCTCTCACAGGCACTAGCGCTGCTCCGAGCTGGTCTCCCGATGGCCAACGCTTAGCGATGTCGTTATCGGCCGCAGGTAATACGGATATCTATATTTACCGCCTGAGTGATGGCGACCTGCAGCGTGTCACGGATCATGCCGCGATTGATACCGAACCAACGTGGGCTGCCGATGGCAATTCGCTCTTGTTCACTTCTGATCGCAGCGGTCGTGCGCAGATCTATCGCCTTGACTTAAGAAGCAATGACGCTCAGCGTGTCAGCTTCACTGGTCGCTTTAATGCGCGAGCAGCGCTGGATCCAACTAGTGATGCCATCGTGACGATTCATGATAGCGGCGATGGTCGTTACCGCGTGGCTGTTTTAGAGCCGAGACGTACGCCGTGGTTTCTGAGCAGTGGGGCATTGGCGAGCTCGCCGAGCTTTGCATCCAATGGTCTGCTGCTGACCTATACCGAACAAACCGCTGGCGGTGACCGTGTCTTCTTCGTCTCGCGAGATGGGCAGTTGCGCTGGCAGTGGCCAGAGCGCCTTGGCACGGTACGAAGTGCTGTGTGGGCGCCTAAATAGCACCAGTTTTCCATTGTAATACTTGTTGTATCCCATCCTCAGTAGGAGCATTCCTTATGCAAAAGCGCCACCTTGCTGCACTCATTAGTGCCAGTATTTTCACCGCAACGTTGTCTGGTTGTGCGATGTTTCGCAGCGAGCCAACAGCGCCACCTGTAACGCCGGATATGAGTTCCGACACACTGCCAGAAGCTGCAGAAATAATAGCGGTTGATGCTGGTGTCGGCGCAATTGCAAACTGTAGCCGCGCGCAGTTACAAGCGCTGCTGAATGCGCAAACACCTGAGGTTGCACAGTTGTTGCGCCATAATGTGTACTTCTTTGGCACCGATGCTAGCGAGCTGTCACCTGATGCGTTGGCTAGCTTGAATGCGTTAGCAGGCGTGCTGAAAGCTGCTCAAGGTGTCAGTGTCCAGCTTGATGGCCATACAGATGCGCGTGGCACGCATGACTACAACTTGGCGCTCGGCGAGCGCCGCGGCAATGCAGTAGCTAGCTATCTGCAAAGCCAAGGTGCACAAGCGGCACAGATGGCAGTGGTCAGCTTTGGTAAAGAGCAGCCAGTTGCTGAAGGTAATGATGAATCAGCGTGGGCACAAAATCGCCGCGTTCAAGTCGCTTATTCTGCTTGCGATATGGCTCCCTGAGCCGTTAGCACCGCTTTTGCCAGCGACGGGGTGGGCTGCGATGCACTGCAGTGCACCCCAAGGTCGCGCAAAATACCATCGCTAATGCTGAAAATAAGGCCATGTACGGAAACGTCTTGGCCTTTTGCCCAAGCGCTTTTTAAAATGGTGGTATTGGCAACGTTGGCAACCTGCTCAACGACATTGAGCTCGCAGAGTAAATCCAGCTTAGCCTCATAAGATAAACCGTCGAAACGCGAAGCGTGATAGCGATGAATATCTTTAATGTGCTGCAGCCAGTTATCGATCAAGCCAAAGCTTAGGTTGTCTAAAGCAGCCTTCACACCGCCGCAGCCATAGTGGCCGGTAACCAAAATGTGTCTAACTTTCAGCACTTCTACTGCGTACTGCAGGACGGATAGGCAGTTCATGTCAGTGTGAACGACTAAGTTGGCGACGTTGCGGTGAACAAATACCTCGCCGGGCGCTAAGCCCATAATTTCATTAGCTGGAACGCGGCTATCGGCGCAACCTATCCACAGTAGTTGTGGCGATTGTTGTTGAGCTAACTTTTCGAAAAAGTCAGGCTCTTTGTCTTTAATCGCATCGGCCCAACGCACATTATTCTTAAATAGAGCATCTAACATTGTCGTTTCTCTTTAATGAACCGCAGTGAGTATGCCACGCTCTGCGCTAGCCTTTATGTCGGCTTTTGTCGATGATGTAAACATTGTTGTTAAGGGATTCTGATATGACATCGCCTCGTATGGGCTGGCCGCAGCTGCTGTCGCCGCAACGCTTTAAGGTCAAAAATGAGCAGATTATCGCGGCCCCGGCAGCGGCTACCGATCAAGGCTTAGCAGGCCTGCGCTCGGAGTTTCATATCGACCATGATCGTGTAGTCTTTTCTACTGCATTTCGCCGACTTGGTCGCAAAACTCAGGTGCATCCGCTGGCACAGCATGACCATACCCATAACCGACTAACGCATAGTGTGGAGGTTGCCAGTGTCGGCCGCAGCTTGGGTAACCGCGTTGGCGCCAGCTTGGAAATTAGCCCACATGAGCTGCCAGAAGGTTTCACTCCTTTTGATGTTGGCGGCATCGTGCAGGTAGCTTGCCTTGCGCACGATATGGGCAACCCGCCATTTGGTCATACCGGTGAATACGCCTTACGGGACTGGTTTCGTGATCCAGCGCGCGCCGAGTTGCTAGCACCGTTAACCAACGCTGAGCATTGCGACATCACAACCTATGAGGGCAATGCTCAAGGCCTACGCCTAGTGTGTTCGCAGGAAATGTATCGCAACGAGGGCGGTATGCGCCTCAGTGCTGCCACGGTTGGTGCTTTAGTAAAGTATCCATGGACTGCGCAGTGCTATCCCAAGCGTGGCAAGTTCAATATCTACCAAGCGGAGCTGCCTTATTATCGCGAGGTGGCGAAGTCGCTGGGCTTAATTCAGCGCGGCGATGAGCAGTGGGCGCGGCACCCATTGTCTTATTTGATGGAGGCCGCTGACGATATTTGCTATGCCATTGTCGATTTAGAAGATGCGGTGGAGATCGGCATTCTCGATTTGCATGAGCTAGAAAGTTTGCTCGGCCCTATTGTTCACCCTGATAAACAATGGCATATCCGTGATCCGCGCCAATACGCGGCGGCGCTGCGCGGCACCATGGTTGGCGCCTGCGTTAGCGATTTAGCCGACACTTTTATGCGCCATCACGATGCGCTCTTGCATGGCGAATTGCCTGGCAAAGATTTGATTGCCGTGGCTAGCCCGACCATTCGCGATGCGCTTTTGGCTGCCAAACAACTCGCGCACGACAAGGTCTATCGCCATCGCAGCAAAGTTGTCACTGAAATCGCGGCTTACCCCTGCTTAGGCATTGTGCTCGATACATTAATGCCGGCGGTGCATGCCTTCTGTGTGCATGGCCCAGACGCGCTATCGCCACGTCAACAAACCCAGCTGGCCTTACTTGAAACGCCTTTAGAGCCTGGCTTGTCGCTATATCAAGGCTATTTGCGCGTGTTCGATTTTGTCGGAGGCATGACCGATAACCACGCCGCACGTTTGGCGCGAGAAATATCCGGCCTGGGTCTTATCTAAGCCCGCGTGTGTATTTGAGTCGGCGCTAGGCAGTGCTATGCTCGCCCGCGGTGACTGATTAGTCGCAGTCAATTTAGTCGGAGTTTTTTATGCAGTTAACGAATAGTGTCGCCATCGTGACCGGTGGTGCATCAGGTTTAGGTTTTGCTACAGCGCAGGCATTTATTGCCAAAGGTGCGCGCGTGGCCTTGTTTGATTTGAATGAAGAGACCGGTGCTGCTGCCGCTAAAGAGCTAGGTGAGAACGCTCGCTTTTGCCGCGTTAACGTCTCCGATGAAGCGTCCGTGCAAGCTGGTTTAGCCGATGTTGTTGCGGCCTGGGGCGGTGTTCATATTGCAGTGAACTGTGCCGGCATTGGCAGCGCGATGCGGACTGTTGGTAGAAATGGCCCGCACTCATTGGACGTATTTAGTAAGGTCATTGCGGTGAACTTGATCGGCACATTTAATGTCACGCGCTTAGCCGCTGCTGAGATGGCTAAAAACGAAGGCAATGCCGACAACGAGCGCGGCGTGATTATCAACACAGCATCGGTTGCGGCGTTTGATGGCCAAATTGGTCAGGCGGCGTACTCGGCATCGAAAGGCGGCGTTGTTGGTATGACGCTACCATTGGCACGTGATTTAGCCAGCATTGGTGTGCGTGTGAATACCATTGCACCGGGCATCTTTAATACGCCATTGCTTCAGTCTTCACCGGATAGCGTGAAGCTGCCATTGATCGAAATGACGCAATTCCCTAAACGTTTAGGTCTGCCTTCAGAGTATGCGCAGCTAGCTGCTCAGTTAGTCGAAAACGCCTTTATGAATGGCGAAACCATTCGTATCGATGGCGCGATTCGTATGGCGCCACGCTAAGTCGTCATATGTAGCGGCTGATGAACGCTGCTGCATCCGGCTTCTGATAAAGCCCGTGCTATGTCCTAGCACGGGCTTTATCTTTACAATTGGCACACTTTAGCGCTGAGTGCTGTCATGACTTACCCCACCATTGCCGACTGCGTTGGCAACACGCCCTTGGTTCGCCTACAACGACTGCCCGGTGACACCAGCAATACCATTCTTGTGAAGCTCGAAGGCAATAATCCCGCCGGCTCAGTGAAAGATCGTCCAGCTTTAATGATGATTAACGAAGCTGAGCGCCGTGGTGATATTCGACCTGGCGACACCTTGATTGAGGCCACCTCGGGTAATACTGGCATTGCTTTAGCCATGGCAGCGGCAATTAAGGGCTATAAAATGCGCTTGATCATGCCTGCGAGCCAAAGTCAGGAGCGCCGCGATGCGATGGCGGCCTATGGCGCCGAGCTGATCTCCATGGATGCCGGCATGGGCATGGAGGAGGCGCGAGACTTAGCGCTGCGTTTGCAGGCCGAAGGCGAGGGCGTGGTGCTCAATCAGTTTGGTAATAGCGATAACCCCTTGGCGCACTATCGTGGCACTGGCCCAGAGATTTGGCAGCAGACCAATGGTCAGATCACGCACTTTATTAGTTCGATGGGCACAACTGGTACCATCATGGGCGTTTCGCGCTACTTAAAAGAGCAAAATCCAGCAGTGCAAATTGTCGGCCTGCAGCCAATAGATGGTGCTTCGATACCCGGCATTCGGCGTTGGCCAGAGGCGTATTTGCCCACGATTTTTGAGCGCGATCGCGTCGATGTTGTTGTCGATACATCTCAGCAAGCAGCCGAAGACACCATGCGCCGTTTAGCCCGTGAAGAAGGCATATTTTGTGGAGTGTCGTCGGGTGGCTCGGTATGGGCGGCGCTAGAGCTATCAAAAACTGTCGAAAACGCCGTCATCGTGGCGATTATTTGTGATCGAGGTGACCGCTATTTATCCACTGGCGTATTTTCTTCGGATGATCGCGCATGAATACATTAGTGTTCGACATCGAAACCGTACCCGATATTGCTGGCGGTCGTCGCCTCTATGGTCTTGATGGCCTAGATGATGCCGCCGCCGCCGAAGCAATGTTTAAGCTGCGTCGACAAGAAACCGGTGGCTCCGACTTTATTCGCCACTCATTGCAACGAGTGGTATGTATTTCTGCCGTGTTGCGCTCGCGTGATGGCGTGAAAGTTTGGTCATTGGGCGATGAGTCGTCGAGTGAGTCCGATCTGATTTCGCGCTTTTATCAGGGCTTGGAGCGCTTCAACCCAACCTTGGTGTCGTGGAATGGCAGTGGTTTTGACTTGCCGGTACTGCACTACCGTGCCTTGCTGCACGGCATTTCAGCGCCCACCTATTGGGATCAGGGCGAACTGAATCGCGATGCTAAATTTAATAACTACCTCGGTCGCTTTCACTCACGCCACACCGATGTCATGGATGTGCTGGCGGGCTATCAAGCACGTGCCGTACAGCCCTTAGATCAAGTGGCTAGCTTGCTGGGTTTTCCCGGTAAAAATGGCATGGATGGTGGTCAAGTATGGCCAACATTTTTGGCCGGCGACTTGGGCAGTATTCGCAATTACTGCGAGTCTGATGTGCTCAACACTTACTTGGTTTGGCTGCGTTTTCAGCAGATGCGCGGGCAGCTAGACGCAAGCCAGCTCGCGGAAGAGTTCATGCTGCTTGAAAATGCTCTTGTCGCTGCTAATCAACCACATTTAAGCGAGTTTTTGGCGCAATGGCAGACGGCAACAGCAGCCATGCCATTAATCGATCCGCCGCTAAATACCCCGATTTCTTCCCATTAATATTGCGCCGCCAGCCTTAAAGCTGGGGCGTGATTAGAGTCTGTTATGTCGCGTAAACACAATAAATTGAACGCCATGGAGCCAATGGCGCTAACCGTGACCAAGCTTGGTCACGATGGCCGTGGTATTGCGCATCGCGAAGATGGCAAATTGATATTTGTCGATGGCGCTTTGCCGGGCGAGCAGGTGGTGGTGAAGCTCACCAATCTGCATAAAAAATACGATGAAGGCCGAGTCATTGAAGTTATCACCGCTTCTAGCGATCGCGTTGACGCTCCGTGTGCGCACTTTGGTGTCTGTGGTGGTTGTTCGCTACAACATATGTCGCGCGAAGCGCAGCTGACATTGAAGCACTCAGTATTGGCTGAGCACCTCCAGCACTTTGGTGGCATCGTCCCGCAAGAATGGCTGCCGCCGTTAGTTAGCGACAATATTTCCTATCGCCGTAAGGCTCGTATGGGCGTGCGCTATGTCATCAAAAAAGAGAAGTTGCTGGTCGGTTTCCGTGAGCGCCAAGCCAGCTTTCTCGCTGAGCTTGATTCCTGCGTGGTCATGGATCCTCGCCTAGGCTTGAGCATCACTGCTTTCCGTGAGCTGATAGGCGGCTTAGAGGCGCGTGATCATATCCCGCAAATCGAAGTGGCCGCCGGCGATGAGCTTGATGGTGTAGCGCCAGTGGCTTTGGTGTTTCGACATATGAATGAGCTGAGCAAAAGCGACCGTCAAGCGCTCATCGACTTCTGTGCTGAGCGCGGCTGGCAGTGCTATTTGCAGCCAGGCAATTACGACACTGTGCATAAGGTGTGGCCTGAAGATGGCCCCGATCGTCTGGCCTATGAGCTGCCGTTTCAAACGCCCAATGGCACCGATTTGCGTCTAGCCTTTCACCCAAATGACTTTACTCAGGTTAATGCCGAGATAAACCAGCGCATGCTGCCGTTGGCATTGGACTTGCTAGATATTCAGCCAGAAGATCGCGTCTTGGATCTGTTTTGTGGTCTTGGCAACTTCACCTTGCCATTGGCGACAAAGGCTCGGGAAGTCGTTGGAGTCGAGGGTTCGCAGGCGATGGTCTTGCGTGGCCAAGAAAATGCCACAGCCAATGGCTTAAATAATGTGTCGTTTTATATGCATGACCTGACGAAAGAAATTGCCAGCCAGCCATGGGCGACACTGGGCTTTGACCGGGTTTTGATTGATCCGCCGCGTAGTGGTGCGCTGGAAGTTTTGCCACATATTGTGAGCTTGAAGCCCAAGCGCATCGTCTATGTGTCATGTAATCCTGCCACGCTAGCGCGTGATGCCGGCGAGTTGGCCAAGGCCGGCTACGTGCTGTTGAAGGCAGGTATCATGGATATGTTTACGCATACCACGCATGTGGAGTCGATTGCGGTATTTGAAAAGCGGCGCTAGGCGCCCCATAACAGTGCTAGTAAGCACTGTTATGGCAACGCAAATAAGCAAAAAGAGAGCGCTCCGATGGTAAAAGTACGCGCTGACTACCCGACCTTAGCCGACGGCTCAGTAGACTTTGAGACCTGGCTAGACCGGGTCGAGGATCACGTTGAGCTGCATGATCGTGCAGAACTTTTGCGTGCCTGCCTCCGCGCTGAGCAGCTCGATCGTGATGCTGTTGCGCGTCATAATATTTGGTCATCGCGTACCTCAAGCTTCCTCACTGGCCTAGACATGGCTGATATTTTGTCTGAGCTCAATCTCGATCAAGAGTCGTTGATGGCGGCGGTGCTTTATCGTGCCGTTCGCGAAGGCAAAATTGAGCTGGCTCAGGTAGATAAAGAGTTCGGTCCTGATATTGCCGGCCTGATCGAGGGCGTACTACGCATGGCGGCCATTAGCCGTCTGATTAACCCCGATCTGCATAATAAAAACAGTGATGAGCATCAGCTCGATAACGTCCGCAAAATGCTTATCGCAATGATCGATGATGTCCGCGTGCCGCTAATTAAGCTCGCTGAACGCACTTTTGCTATCCGTGAGTTGAAAGATGCTAGCGACGAGCGTAAGCGCCGTGTCGCCCGTGAGATCTTCGACATTTATGCGCCATTAGCGCACCGGCTCGGCATCGGTCATGTGAAATGGGAGCTTGAAGATCTCTCATTTCGCTATCTTGAGCCTGAGGCCTATAAGCAAATTGCCAATCTGCTTGATGAGAAGCGCCTCGACCGCGATGGTTATATTGCACAGGTTATTGAAACCGTGCGCGTGCAGCTCGAGCGTATGGGCATGGGACCGATTGAGGTCACTGGTCGAGCCAAGCATATTTATTCGATTTGGCGAAAAATGCAGCGTAAAGGTCTCGGCTTTCATGAGCTTTTTGATGTCCGCGCGATTCGTATTTTGCTGCCCGATGTGCGCGATTGCTATGCCGCACTAGGCGTCGTGCACTCGCTGTGGAAACATATTCCGAAAGAGTTCGACGACTATATTGCGACACCAAAAGAGAACGGCTACCGCTCTCTGCACACGGCAGTCATTGGCCCGTCCGGCAAGCCTATCGAGGTGCAAATTCGTACTTTTGATATGCATGAAGAGGCTGAACTCGGCGTTTGTGCACATTGGACTTATAAAGAAGGTAAGGCCTCTCGCTCCGACGCGCGCTACGAAAATAAGATCGCTTGGTTGCGCCAAGTTCTTGAGTGGCAAGATGATATTGGTGACCAGCGTATAGAAGAGCTGGCTGAGCAAATTAACCTTGCCATCCATGACGAACGTATTTATGTGTTTACTCGCGATGGCCAAGTCATCGATCTGCAAGCTGGCTCAACACCTTTAGATTTCGCTTACCACATCCATACTGAAGTGGGTCATGGCTGCCGTGGCGCCAAGGTTAATGGGCGTATTGTGCCGCTGACTTACAAGCTAAAAACCGGTGAGCAGGTCGACATCATGACGCATCGCGGTGGTCATCCTAGTCGTGATTGGATGAATCCATCGCAAGGGTTTTTGGCGGCTAGCCGCTCGATAGCTAAAGTGCGCACTTGGTTTAAGCAGCAGGCGCGCGAAGGCAATGTAGCAGAAGGTCGCGGCCTGCTTGAGCGCGAGCTGTCGCGCCTAGGTATCGCACTACCGAAAGGCACGCTAGATCGCTTATCCCCGCGCTTTAATATGCGAACAGGCGAGGATGTGCTTGCAGCTCTAGGGGCTGGCGATTTGCCATTGGCGCGGATTACGCATGCCTTGAGTGGTGAGCAATCGGCTGCGCAACAAGAGCTGGCATTGCCGGAGATTGCACTACGTGCTCCACGTAGCGATCAAAACGGTGCTGGCATCATGATCGAAGGTGTGGGCAACTTACTCAGCCATGTCGCCGGATGCTGTAAGCCGGTGCCAGGCGAGTCGATTGTTGGCTTTATTACACAGGGGCGCGGCGTCAGCATTCATGCCCGTGGCTGTGCTGATTACGAACGCATGGCACAAGAGGATCCAGCGCGCACGCTTGATGTGCAATGGCAGCTCAATGAGCAAGCTTCGTATCCAGTGGATATTATGGTGCGAGCATGGGATCGCACAGGCTTATTGCGTGATGTCACGGCAGTATTGGCCAATGAGCAAGTCAATGTTACTGGTGTACAAACCCAGTCTGATAAGCACGATGCTACGGCAACTTTGCGTCTGACTATGGAAGTGTCGAGTTTAGATAAGTTGTCGCGTGTACTCACGCGCATTGAGCAGCTGGCCATGGTGATTGAGGCGCGACGGCTGACCGAGCATCGCCTGCCGTCGGATTCTGCTGGAGAGACTCAATGAGCGCTACTTCAGTGCATTCGGAGCAGGCATTGCGCCAGCTTTTAGCCATCATGGCTCGTCTGCGAGACCCTGAGCAGGGTTGTGCTTGGGACTTAGCGCAAGATGCACAAACGTTGGCGCCATATACCATCGAAGAGGCTTATGAGGTTGTCGATGCTATTGCCAGCGGCGATAGCGCCGCGCAATGCGAGGAACTTGGCGACTTACTATTGCAAATTGTTTTCCAAGCGCAAGTTGCTAGCGAGCAGGGCGGCTTCAATTTTGCTGATGTCGCCGAGGCGATTAGCGCGAAGTTAATTCGCCGTCATCCGCATATCTTTCGTGATGACCGCCTCGATTTGCCGCGTATTGATCTGACGGCTGAGCAGGTGAGTGCGCAATGGGATGAGATTAAGGCGGTCGAGAAAGCGCTGAAGGCGGTGCAAGGCAAGTCCATTGAGCCTGTGGCGTTTCTCGACAAAGTTGGGGCCGGCCATAGTCCATTACGCCGAGCTGAAAAGCTGCAAGCGCGCGCAGGTGAGGTGGGCTATGACTGGCGAGATCCGCGTCCGGTTTTGGCCAAGTTGCGCGAAGAGATCGATGAGTTTGAGCAGGCCTTGGAGCAGGGCTTAGGCCAAGAGGCATTGCAAGATGAGCTGGGTGATATTTTGTTTTGCACGACTAATCTCGCGCGCCAAGTGAGTGTCGATAGTGAGCAAGCATTGCTC
This sequence comes from Paraperlucidibaca wandonensis, assembly GCF_042677145.1. Taxonomy (NCBI): domain Bacteria; kingdom Pseudomonadati; phylum Pseudomonadota; class Gammaproteobacteria; order Moraxellales; family Moraxellaceae; genus Paraperlucidibaca; species Paraperlucidibaca wandonensis. The sequence continues at coordinate 64,581 of NZ_JBHTIT010000001.1, forward strand.
GGTGGTATCGCTAAGTTCCGTCGTCGCTTTGGCTATATTGAGCGCGAGCTATTGGCGCTAGATGAGTCTCTTCAAGAGTCGACGATAGAGGCTATGGAAGTGCTTTGGCAGGCGTCTAAGCGAGAAGGTTTGTAGGCTGAGGCTCTCTTAGGGCGTGAGTTGCGGGCAAAAAAAGAGAGAGGTGTTTAGCCTCTCTCAATGCTCCGCACGTCTTACTTAAATGTGTAGCGTGCACCGACACGAAGTGTGTCTAGATCTACGTCGGCTGATGGTCCTGATGCAGTAGTTTCAAGTTGAGCCATTCGGTACTCAATGAAGCCTGCTACCTCAGGTGTAAAGGCATAGCTTGCACCGACCTCGTATTCCACGCCATCTAGATCATCAACATCGGTATAGCCGATTCGGGCATATGCGCTTAAGTTTTCGACTGGAGAAATACTGGCGTGAACGTTCGCAGAGTAGCCGCGCAATGAAGTGCCAGGGCCACCACCATTTATATCAAGAGTAACTGTTTCTAAACCCCCGCCAACGCTAAAGCCATTCATGCCACGGTCATAGCTTAAGCCAATACGGGTTTCTTTTAAGTTGCCATTTGCGGTGTCTAGGTCAGCATCTTGGTGAAGAGCGGTTAGGCTTACGCCATGGCCAAGCTCGGCTAAGCCGCGGAAGCCGTAACCATTACCGTCATCGCTGCCTCCTCCTTGAATATCCAAATCTTGATCTACATAGAACACATCCACAGAGCCGCCAGCGAAGGCGCTGAGTGGTGCGGCAACTAGAGCAACTGCCAGAGCAATTTTTTGTAATTTCATGAGGTAACCTCTTATTCTTAATTGAATGCATGCATTGCGAGTACAGCCAAGGCCGTACGTAATGAGTAAAATCTAGATACATAAGACATACAATGCCTGCGCTAAATTGGTGCGACCAGCGGTGGTAAATTGCGACTGAATGGTCATGAAATATTCATATCCAGTGTCAACCGATCGGATTGTCACGAAACCGTCACAAAAACTTCGATGAAATGTCATATTTAAAAGCCATAGTCGCGGCAACCCAAAAGCGGGCACCTAAATAGGTCCCTGGGTTGGCTGCCAAGTGGCCTAATCCCCTAAGCTGATATGCAGAGGTAAATAATGAAACATGCAATCAAGATGACCGCGCTGGCTGTATTTGCCGCCTCCTTTGGCGCGACCGCCCTGGCCGCTGATAAAGCTTCAAGCACCGGTGGCTTTCAAATTAAATCGGAAGATGGCAACTTCGAAGCCAAAATTGGTGGCCGCATTCATTTCGATGCTAACTACTACACCGATGAAGATGACATTAATGTCGGCACACAAAATAGCGGCAATGACTTCTTCTTCCGCCGCGCACGTTTAACCTTGGAAGGCCGTGCATACGACTTCAAATACAAATTTGAAAACGACTTTGCCTCTTCAGGTGCTGGAGTTTCAAATAATAACGAAGGCCTACGTGAAATGTGGATTGGCCGTGAAGTGCTTGGTGGTGCCAACCTGCGCTTAGGCCAGGCTAAGCCATACCGCGGCATGGAAGAGTTAACAAGCTCCAATGAGCTGACCTTCATGGAGCGTCCATTTGCGACAGCTACAGGCATTTATGGTGAGCAGTTTGTTCTGGGTGCTTTCTTAGATGGCCATGGCGAAGGTTATGGTTGGGGCGTGTCGGCATACTCGCCACGTTCAGCGTCTGATGCCAATAAGGGCGGTAATGGCGCCAACGCTCGTGGCTTCATCGTACCGATTCGCTCGAATGGCAATCTCGTACACATTGGCTTAAGCGCTTCGATTGATAAGTACGGCATTGGTAACGAGAAAAACCCCAATGTTCGCGTTGTTGGTCGTGAAAATGGCTTGAAAAGCGGTAACTTACTAGCGGCTAAGTATGATGAGCAGACCACAATTGCTGCTGAATTGGCTGCACGTTTTGGCGCCATGACATTGCAAGGTGAGTATGCAATGGCAGCCTTCAAAGACACCATTACTGCTGTGCCTAATCCCGATCAAGACGTGAATACCTATTACGTGCAAGCTAGCTACATGCTAACTGATCACGTTAAGCCATATGACTTCAAAAAAGGTGTGTTTAAGTCACCTAAAGTGGATGGTGAAGAAGGTGCGTTGGAGCTAAAAGCACGCTTTGACACGATTGAAAATAAAGACATCAGCGGTAACGAAGCGTCTTATTACACAGTCGGTTTGAACTACTACGCAACACCAAATACACGTTTTATGCTTGAGTACGTGGATGGTGAAACAGAAGTAGGCACAGACAAGAGTGCATCTGCTGTTACTGCCCGCGCACAGTTCAACTTCTAAGTTGTCCTAAACGCAGCAAAAAAAGGCCCTTCGGGGCCTTTTTTCATGGTCAAGCAAAAAACTCAAGGACTTAGGCCGTGTCGACTGCGTGATAAGCCAGCGCAGCCCCTCCCCGCAATGAGGCGTGCGTGATAACATCCTCTCCCGTCTTAGCACTGACTTTTTTCAGTGCACCAATGCTCACGCGATAGCCTGGAATGTTCATGACCAAATTTATATTCGTCACCGGCGGGGTGGTGTCTTCCTTAGGTAAGGGCATTTCAGCTGCCTCCTTAGCGGCTATCTTGGAAGCGCGCGGTTTCGCCGTAACCATGATCAAGATGGACCCCTATATCAACGTTGACCCCGGCACCATGAGTCCGTTTCAGCACGGTGAGGTGTTTGTCACCAGCGATGGCGCTGAAACTGATCTCGACTTGGGCTATTACGAGCGTTTTCTGCGCCGTGGTCGCATGACCAAGAAAAATAACTTTACCTCTGGCCGCGTCTATCTTGACGTACTCACCAAAGAGCGCCGTGGCGACTATTTGGGCGGCACAGTACAAGTCATTCCGCATATTACCGACGCGATTAAACAGCGTGTGCGTGATGGCGCGCGCGGTCATGACATCGCTATTGTTGAAATTGGTGGCACCGCCGGCGACATCGAATCGCAACCATTTATGGAAGCGGTGCGGCAAATGCGCATTGAGCTGGGTTATCAGGGCTCGTTGTTGATGCACCTGACTTTGGTGCCTTATATCGCCTCGGCTGGTGAGCTGAAAACCAAGCCAACACAGCATTCGGTAAAAGAGCTGCGCTCCATCGGTCTGCAGCCAGACATCCTCATTTGTCGTTCAGAGCATGACGTACCGGATGAGTCGCGCCGCAAAATTTCGCTGTTCACTAACGTCGAAGAGCGCGCAGTCATCATCGCTAAAGACGCGAAATCGATTTACCAAATTCCGCGCCGTTTTAACGAGCAAGGCCTCGATGATTTTGTCGTTGAGCGTCTAGGCCTAACCGCACCAGCAGCCGATTTGAGCGACTGGGATGCTGTGGTTGACGGCCTGATGAATCCTGAGCGTGAAGTGTGTGTGGCCATGGTCGGAAAATACGTTGAGCTTATTGATGCCTATAAGTCGATCAATGAAGCGCTGCTGCATGCCGGCATTAAAAATCATGCAAAAGTAAAAATTCGCTACATCGATGCCGAAGCGATTGAGCAGCAAGGTTTGAGCTTACTCGATGGCGTTGATGCGATTTTGGTACCCGGCGGCTTTGGCGATCGCGGCACCGAAGGCAAGATTGCTACCGTTCGTCATGCCCGCGAAAACGCGATTCCCTACCTCGGTATTTGCTTAGGTATGCAAGTCGCGGTCATCGAGTACGCGCGCAATAAAGCCGGCCTTGACGATGCAAACTCCAGTGAGCTCAAGCCCGGCTGTGCGCACCCGGTCATCGGTCTAATTACTGAGTGGCAAACCGAGTCGGGTGCCATTGAGCGCCGCGATGCCAATTCAGACCTCGGCGGCACCATGCGCTTGGGCGCACAGCAGTGCCATTTAGTGCCTGGCACCTTGGCGCACAGCGTGTATGGCGCCGATGAAATTACTGAGCGCCATCGCCACCGTTATGAAGTCAACAATACCTATGTGCCGCAGCTCGAAGCTGCTGGCTTGCGTATTTCGGGCTATAGCGCCGATAAGTCCTTGGTTGAGATGGTCGAAATTCCTGATCACCCATGGTTTGTTGCCTGCCAGTTCCACCCTGAGTTCACCAGTTCGCCGCGTGATGGCCACCCGCTATTCAGCGGATTTATTGCTGCCGCGCTGCTACACGCCGACTCACGCGGTTAAGCTTCTGAGTTGCCGGCATTGAGCACCGCGAGCGTAATGAGTAATGCGCCGCGGGCTTAACAAATAAAGCGCCGCGAGCGCACATAAAAAGAGGACTGAGCGATGACCGAGAAAACGATTTCCTTAGGCGCTATCGAGATGGCCAACAGCAAGCCATTCGTGCTGTTTGGCGGCATGAATGTGTTGGAGTCGCGCGATATGGCGATGCAGATCTGTGAGCACTACGTCACGGTCACCGAGAAGCTGGGCATCCCGTATGTGTTCAAGGCCTCGTTCGATAAGGCCAATCGTTCTAGCGTGAGCTCGTATCGTGGCCCAGGCTTGGAAGAGGGTCTGCGCATTTTTGAAGAGATTAAAAAAACCTTCAACGTGCCCATCATTACCGATGTGCATGAGCCAGCGCAGTGCGCACCAGTAGCTGAAGTGGTCGACATCATTCAGCTGCCAGCATTCTTGTCGCGGCAGACTGACTTGGTTGTGGCCATGGCGAACACTAAAGCTCTGATTAATATCAAAAAGGCGCAGTTCTTAGCGCCGAAAGAAATGGGCCATATCCTCGCCAAATTTGAAGAGGCCGGTAATGATCAGCTCATTCTATGCGAGCGCGGCTCCAGCTTTGGTTACAACAACTTAGTCGTCGATATGCTCGGCTTTGGCATCATGAAGCAGTTTGACTACCCCGTGTTTTTCGATGTCACGCACGCCTTGCAAATGCCCGGCGGCCTGTCGAATGCCGCTGGTGGTCGTCGTGCGCAAGTCACTGAGTTGGCACTAGCAGGCATGAGCCAAAAGCTCGCCGGCCTATTTTTAGAAGCACATCCAGACCCTGAAAAAGCCAAATGCGACGGCCCTTGCGCCTTGCGCTTGTCACAGCTGGAACCATTCTTGGCGCAAGTGAAAGCCATCGATGATTTGGTAAAAAGCTTCCCCGTTCTCGACACTCATTAATTCATAAGGCTTGCCGTTAGTGGCAAGCCCAATAGCCCTTGGAGAGCCAAAAATGGCGATTATTGTAGATATTCGCGGTCGCGAAATTATGGACTCGCGCGGCAACCCCACCGTTGAAGCCGACGTCATTTTAGACAATGGCATGATGGGTCGCGCCACCGCGCCTAGTGGCGCTTCCACCGGTTCGCGCGAGGCCCTAGAGCTGCGCGATGGCGACAAGTCGCGCTACCTCGGCAAAGGCGTACTCAATGCTGTGGCCAATATTAACGGCCCCATCCGCGAGCTGCTGGTTGGCAAAAGTGTGTTTGATCAAACAGATTTAGATCACGCCATGATCGCGCTAGATGGCACTGAGACTAAGTCATCGCTAGGCGCTAATGCGATTTTGGCTGTGTCATTAGGCATTGCTAAAGCTGCTGCGCAAGCCAAAGGCCAGCCGCTTTATGCCTATATTGCTAGCCTGCGTAAAAACACCCAGTTCACCATGCCAGTACCGATGATGAACATCATCAATGGCGGCGAGCACGCTGATAATACTGTTGATATTCAAGAGTTCATGGTTGAGCCAGTCGGCTTCACTAGCTTTGCTGAAGCGCTGCGTTGCGGCGCTGAAATTTTCCATGCCTTGAAAGGTGTGTTGAAAAAACGCGGCTTAAACACGGCTGTGGGCGATGAGGGCGGCTTTGCGCCAAACTTAAGCAGTAACGAAGAAGCGCTGAAGGTTATTGTTGAAGCCATCGGCATTGCCGGCTACAAAGCGGGCGAGAACGTCATGCTGGCACTCGATTGCGCCGCTTCTGAGTTCTATCACGATGGCAAATACGTGCTCGAAGGCGAGGGCAATAAGTCCTTCACTTCAGCTGAGTTTGTTGACTATCTCGCGGGTCTTTGCGATCGCTACCCCATCATTTCGATTGAAGATGGTTTGGACGAATCGGATTGGGCAGGTTGGAAAATTCTCACCGATAAGCTCGGCCACCGTGTGCAACTAGTCGGCGATGACTTGTTTGTCACCAATCCCGCCATCCTGCAAAAAGGCATCGACCAAGGCGTGGGCAACTCGATTCTGATCAAGTTCAACCAAATTGGCACATTGACTGAAACTTTGGACGCGATTTATTTGGCCAAAGCCAATGGCTATAGCACGGTAATTTCGCATCGCTCGGGAGAAACTGAAGATGCCACTATCGCGGACTTAGCGGTGGCAACAGCCGCAGGTCAGATCAAAACTGGTTCGCTATGCCGCTCCGATCGCGTTGCGAAATACAACCAGCTGCTGCGTATTGAGCAAGAGCTCGACTACAGCGCGCCGTATCGCGGCAAGGCCGAGTTCAAGGGCTTAGCGTAAGTCATGACAGCTGCTCCCAGCCTGAGTCGAACCTTGCTATGGCTGGCGGCGGCTATCTTTGTGGTGCTGCAGCTGAGTCTGTGGTTCGGCGAAGGTGGCGTTCGCGATGTGCATCGGCTTAAAGGCGCGGTTGCGCTGCAGCAGGCAGAAAATCTCCGCCTGCGTCAGCGCAACGATGTTTTAGAGGCTGAGGTCAATGATCTAAAAACAGGCCATGCTGCAATTGAAGAGCGCGCACGGTTAGATCTTGGCATGATCAAAGACGATGAAACTTTTTATCTGGTGACGGGTAAAGCCTTGTCGGGTTCTGCAACCGCGCGAATGCCCGCGACACCAGCGGTGGTGCATGCGCCTAAAGATAGCGCTTCAGAGTCTGCGGCGGAGCCTGAGCGCCAACCATGAGTGCATATTTTGCAGTCGTCCCTGCTGCCGGAATAGGCACTCGTTTTGGCGGCAACCAAGCTAAGCAATACGCCATCCTTGATGGCCAGCCTGTGATTGCACACAGTCTTCAGCGCTTGCTAGATCTCGATGAAATCTCCCATATTGCATTAGTGCTGGCGGCTCATGATGAGCAGGCTGCGCTAGTTTCGGCTGTGCAGAATGCACGAGTTAGTCGCGTTGCTGGTGGTGCCGAGCGCATGGACTCGGTGCTGGCGGGCTTGCTGTCGCTGACGCAGGCGCGCGATGACGACTGGGTACTGGTTCATGATGTTGCTCGGCCTTTGCTACGGCCGAATGATGTGCGCGAGTTGATTAACGCCTGTGCGCAGGATGATGTCGGTGGCCTATTGGCCCATGATGTGCGCGATACCATGAAGCAGAGTAGGGCTAATTCAGTGGGTCTTCGCGTTGAGGCGACTGTGCCGCGTGCTGGTCTGATGCATGCACTTACGCCGCAGCTATTTCGCTACGGCTTATTGCGTGATGCGTTATTGGCCGCACGCGCCGATGGTGTGGTGGTCACCGATGAGTCTGCCGCCATTGAGCGCCTCGGCCATCGCCCACGCCTAGTGTTGGGCGCGCGCGACAATATAAAAATCACCTACGCCGACGACCTTGCTCTCGCGGCGTTTTATTTATCGGCGCAACGCGCGCAAGGAATCTGCTCATGACCAGCTCTGCTGCTTTGCGTCCACGCATCGGCCACGGCATCGATGTGCATCGCTTTGGCGAAGGCGATTCGGTCACGCTCGCCGGTATTCGCATCGCCCACACGCATGGCTTGATGGCCCATTCCGATGGTGACGTAGCTTTGCACGCCTTATCGGATGCGCTACTTGGTGCGCTAGCCTTAGGCGATATCGGCAAGCATTTTCCCGATACAGACGCCGCTTTCGCTGGTGCCGACAGCCGTGAGCTATTACGCAAAGTCTTGGTGCTCATTCATGCCCGTGGCTATGTCGTGGGTAACGCCGACCTCACCATCATGGCCGAGCAACCGCGTCTGCGACCACATATTGATGCCATGCGCGCTGTCGTTGCGGAAGACCTTCAGGTCGCGCTCGATACCGTGAGTGTGAAGGCGACGACCACAGAGCAACTTGGTTTTGTCGGTCGCCGCGAAGGCATTGAGGCGCATGCCGTGGTGATGTTGTGGCCGATATGAGTGAGTTGCCTGCTTCAAGCGAAACATGCACAAGTCACACGCCAGCGCTGCGCGGGGATTGCCCTTCTCCGTGGGGCGAGCCATTAGCTCGTGCGCAATTAAAAGCCACGCCTGATGATTTTCAGGTAGTGGAAGTTATGGGCTTTGAGCCCAGCGGCGAGGGTGAGCATCTGTGGTTATGGGTGGAGAAGTGCGGTCTCAATACCGATGCCGTTGCCGCTGATATTGCTCAGCGCCTTGGGCTCTCACGCCAAGCTCTGAGCTATTCCGGTATGAAAGATCGCCATGCGCGAACACAGCAATGGTTTAGCGTGCATTGGCCTGCTGGTGCGGGCACGGCAAACGCCGGCGTTTGGTCATTGGGCGATGAATGGCTGCCGCAAGATAGTTCAAACGCGCAATATCGTGTGCTCAAGCAGGCACGCAGCAATCGTAAATTACGCCGTGGCGCTCATGCCGCCAACCAATTTGTCATCACGCTGCGTCAGTTAAGTTTTATCGGCGCAGCCACACGCGAGCTGCTAGATGAGCGACTCGCCACCATCGCAGTGCACGGCGTGCCGAACTATATTGGCGACCAGCGTTTTGGCCATGGCGGCCGCAATATCGACCAAGGCTTGAGGCTGCTCGCTGAGCGCCGCGCTGGCCAACGCCGCCGCCGTGACCAGCGCGAAAGCATTTGGTTATCGGCTCTGCGCTCGGCGCTATTTAATCGCGTTTTGGCCGCGCGAGTGAGCAATCAAAGCTGGGCGTCATATCTCGTTGGCGATGTTTTACAGCTCGATGGTCGCGGCAGTTTTTTTCAACCTACTAATGACGACGCCAGTTGGCCCGAGCGCCTAAGTGCCGGCCTGATTCATCCCACCGGCCCGATGCCTGGTGCCGGTGAAGCGGCGGTGCATGACGCCGTGGCCGCGCTCGAAGCGCAGACGCTAGCGCCATGGCAACAAATTATCGATGACCTTGCCGCAATTGGCCTGCCTAATCAGCGCCGATCCCTGCGCTTGTGCGCCCCTGATTTATCGGCGCAATGGCTAGCTGATGATAGCTTACGCCTGAGCTTTAGCCTGCCCTGCGGTGCGTTCGCCACGGCGCTATTGGCATCGAGTATTGATTTAGAGGAGAGCCCGCATGCGCTTTTTGCTGAGTAATGACGACGGCGTATTAGCGCCTGGCCTACAAGCAATGGCCGATGCTTTAGCTAATTTAGGCGAGGTCACGGTAGTTGCTCCTGATAGTGAGCGCAGTGCTTTTTCTAGTGCGCTGACGCTGGATCGGCCGCTACGCCCGCAGCGCTTAGCCAATGGTTTCATTTCGCTCAATGGCACGCCGGCAGACTGTATTCATGTTGCGCTTAATGGCCTGCTCGATTTCGAGCCAGACTTGATTGTTTCAGGTATCAATGCCGGCCCAAACCTTGGCGATGATGTGCTTTATTCAGGCACGGTTGCGGCGGCATTGGAGGGGCGATTCTTAGGCCATCCAGCCATGGCCGTGTCGTTGGCGAAGCCGAAAATGGATATTCGCGGCATTGATGATTATCGCGCCGCCGCCGCTTACGCTGCACAGCTCATTAGCAAATGGCAGGATATTGGATTGCCACCGCGCTCTTTGCTCAACATTAATGTGCCGGGTGGCGAGCCCAGTGAACACAAAGGCTTTGCTGTGACCCGCCTAGGTCATCGCGCGCGTAGTCAAGATGTGCTGAAGCTGCAAGACCCTCGCGGCAACACCGTATATTGGATAGGCGCCTTGGGTGATCCGCTCGATAATGCGCCTGGCACTGACTTTTATGCGGTCTCAGAAGGCTGCATTAGTGTGACGCCACTCGATCCTGATATGACGCATCGTGGTGCCATGAGCACACTGTCGGCATGGATTAAACAATTCTGATGACTGAATTGTTCTGCCGCCCTGCGTGCTGCGTGCTACATTTGCCCCATCGCTTAGAGATAATAACAACACCATGAGCACCGGCACGCCCTTCGATATTCACGGTTCAGGATTTACGTCTGCCCGCACCCGCGACCGCTTAATGACACGGCTTATTGCGCAGGGTATTACCGATGCGCAAGTGCTTGATGTCATGCGCCAAACCCCGCGGCATGTATTTGTTGATGAAGCGCTTGCGCATCGAGCCTATGAAGACACTGCGCTGCCTATTGGTCACAGCCAAACGCTGTCGCAGCCATATATTGTGGCGCGAATGAGTGAGATTTTACTGGCCGCAGGGCCATGCCAGAAAGTCTTAGAAATTGGCACCGGATCGGGCTATCAAACTGCTGTTTTGGCGCAACTGGTTGGCAGCGTGCACTCCATTGAGCGCATCAAAGCATTGCAGGATAAAGCCCGCGATCGTTTAAAAGCATTAGGGCTTAATAATGTGCGTTTGCGCCATGCCGATGGCATGCAAGGCTGGCCCGGTGAGGGCGAGTACGACGGCATCATTGGCACGGCCGCCGCGATTGGTGTACCACCTGCGCTAATCGACTTATTAGCGGTCGGTGGGCGCATGGTTTTACCCGTAGGCGCTGGCCAAGGACAATCATTGGTGTTGGTGTGTAAAACGCTTGATGGCATCACTCAACAAACCATTGAGCCTGTACATTTTGTGCCAATGCTCGGCGGTGTAGTGGGCTAGGCGCTTAGAGTTTCAAATGCGCTTTTTCGTCCGATGTTCATATACCACTACTTTTAGCCAGTACTATAGATTTAATAATTAACTAAATCATTGATTTAATGGTGCCCCAGAGACGATTCGAACGTCCGACCTGCCCCTTAGGAGGGGGCTGCTCTATCCAGCTGAGCTACTGAGGCTTAGCTCGGTATTCTAGCGGATAGAGCGTGCAAATTCAGCCATCTAGGTCATTCAAACAGTCTTTATCTAAGTGTTCCTCGTGCATCCATAAGCGTAGCTTTGCTAGCGCCTCAAGCTGAATTTGTCGTACGCGTTCGCGCGTTACGCCAATGGTTGTGGCGATGCACTCAAGTGTTTGCTTGCAATGACTGTTAACGCCAAAGCGGCAGTTAATAATGTACTGCTCGCGCGAGTTTAATCTAGCCACAAAGCGAAACATGGCGGTGAGTAAGTTACTTTGCAGCGATTGATGCTCTGGGTTTTCATGCTCACCACAGCTCGGGTGTAGTGGATGCCCCTCATCTTCAAAGGTGGTCATGCTTGTAGGTGACTCTCGCCAAGGCAGCAGTTCGCGCACTTCATTTTCGCTGCGACCAATGGCATCTGCCATATCGGCCGGCCGCGCGTCGTGTCCATAGCGCTGACGCCATTCGCGGCTAACTCGTAGACATTTATTTAGACGCTTGCCCATGTGCACCGGCAGACGCACAACGCGCGATTGATCCATGATGCCGCGCTCGATGTATTGGCGTATCCAATGCACAGCATAGGTTGAAAAACGAAAGCCACGGCTAGCGTCAAATTTACCAACCGCGTGTATTAAGCCGAGGTTTCCCTCCTCAATTAAGTCTTCAAATGCCATGCTAGAGCGCTGATGTTGTCGCGCTATGCGAAGCACTAGACGTAAATTGCTGACAATCATGCGGTCGCGTGCACAGCCATCGCCCGCTTGCGAAGCTAAGCACAGGCTTAGCTCCTCTTCGGCCGTGAGTAGAGGGTAGTTGCGCACCTCGTTGAGGTAATACTGTAGAACACTACGATCGGGGAGTGATGGATTCTGCATGATGCATTCCTTGCCTGTTAGTGGCTATCCGAGCCGGCAAGGAAAATTAAGCAGAGCTACTTGTTAAACGCTAGGACAGCTCTGCATTTAGCCGACTAACGGCTGTTTATCGGGATGACTAGCTAGATCAGACAAATGCCATACAGAAGTATGATTTTTAACCAACATTAGTTGGTCAGCAAACGCTGCAAAATGCCCTCATAGAGGTCGGTCAGCGTGTCTAAGTCGGCTGCTTTCACACATTCGTTGATCTGATGAATCGTGCGATTGACCGGCCCTAGCTCCAATACTTGCGCACCTGTGGGTGCGATAAAGCGGCCATCAGATGTGCCGCCGGTAGTGAGCAGCGCAGGCGTGCGACCAGTGTAGTGCTGAATACTGCCAACCGCGGCATCGACTAATGCGCCAGCTGCTGTCAAAAATGGCTGGCCGCTTAAGCGCCACGCCAGCTCATAGCGCAGGCCGTGTTTATCCAAAATGGCCTCAGTGCGCTCGCGTAAAACCGCCTCAGTCAGTTCGGTAGAAAAGCGGAAGTTAAACACTACTTCGACATTGCCTGGGATGACGTTATTGGCGCCTGTGCCGGCGTTGATATTGGAAATTTGGAAGCTGGTGGCGGGGAAAAAGGCATTACCTTCATCCCAAGTCTCAGCGGCCAGTTCGGTAAGCGCGGGCGCGACGCGATGAATTGGGTTGTCGGCCAAATGCGGGTAGGCGACATGGCCTTGTTTGCCGAGCACATTAAGGATGCCGCCGAGCGAGCCGCGACGGCCATTTTTAATGACATCGCCGACTAGATCAGTGCTGGAGGGTTCGCCGACTAAGCACCAGGTGATTTTTTCGCCGCGCGCTTCCAACGTTTCCACTACTCGCACGGTGCCATCGATCGCGATGCCTTCTTCGTCGCTGGTGATCAAGAACGCAATGCTGCCTTTATGGTCTGGATGCGCAGCGACAAAGCGTTCGCAGGCCACCACCATGGCGGCGAGTGAACCCTTCATGTCAGCTGCACCTCGGCCCATCAACATACCGTCTTCAATGCGTGGCTCGAATGGCGGCACTGCCCATTGCTCGCTAGGACCTGGCGGCACGACATCGGTGTGGCCAGCAAAAGCAAATAGAGGACCTTCTGTGCCACGTCGTGCCCAGAAATTATCGACTTCACCAAAGCGTAGGCGCTCAATCACAAAACCGATGGCTTCTAAGCGACGGATCATTAGGTCTTGGCAGTCGGCATCAAAAGGTGTCACCGAGGGTTCGCGGATGAGGGCGAGGGTGAGTTCTAGTGTGGGTGATAAGGGCGTGGCTGCGTTCATCAGATTCTCGTCGGCATTGTTTGGTTTTGTGGCCATTTCGCGGCACACTGTGAGCACAAAATATCTCATTAAGCGCCGCAGTTTAGCGATCTTGTGCCAGCGCGTCTTGCCAACAAGGCAATAACAACTGGTGGGTGATCTGTTCAGCAAGGCCTAACGCAGTAATAATCACACTTTTGGCCACATGGCCTGTGCAACGAGCAGACATATCATGATGAAAAAATCCTCGCGCATTGCTGCCGCCGTCATTGCTGCCGCTACCGTTTTGGTCGCTTGTAGCCCAAAGCCACATACGCCATCGATGACAGAAGACGGCAAACGCATCGTGGTCATTGGCCACGCCGCGCCGCTCACTGGCACTCAGGCGCATCTCGGTAAAGATAATGAAAATGGCGTGCGCTTAGCCATCGATGATTTAAATGCCGCTGGCTTTAAAATTGGCGATGAGTCGGTGGTCTTTCAACTCGACTCGCAAGATGATCAGGCCGACCCGCGTATGGCCACCACAGTCGCGCAAAAGTTTGTTGATGATGGCGTTAAGGCCGTCATTGGTCATTTGAACTCAGGCACCACCATGCCGGCTTCGCGTGTTTATAACAGCGCTGGCATCGTAGAAATCTCGCCTTCGGCAACCACGCCACGTTATACCCAACAAGGTTTCGATAACGCCTTTCGTGTCATGGCGAATGATATTCAGCAGGGGCGAGCTTTAGGCGAATTTGCCGTACAGGAGCTGGGCGCGAAGAAAATTGCCATCATTGATGACCGCACTGCCTATGGCCAAGGCCTAGCTGATGAGTTTGAAAAAGCCGCTATTGCTGCCGGTGCTGAAATCATTGTGCGCGAATACACCAGCGATAAAGCCTCGGACTTCACTGCGATTTTGACCAAGATTAAAGGTAAGAAGCCGGACTTGTTATTTTTTGGTGGCATGGATGGTCAAGGCGCGCCTATGGCCAAGCAAATGCAGTCATTGGGCTTAAGTATGCAGCTGCTTGGCGGCGATGGTATTCATACCGCCGAGTTTATGAAGCTTGCCGCAACAGCTGCCGAGGGTGTTGTCGCATCGCTTCCGGGTCGACCTTTAGACACGCTAGCGAATGGCCCAGCGTTTAAAAAGCGCTTCGAAGCTAAGTACGGAAAAATCCAGCTTTATGCACCGTATTGCTACGACGCTATGATGATTCTCGCGCAAGCCATGCAGCGTGCCGGCACTACCGATCCTGTGAAAGTGAAACAAGAGCTGGCCAAAACTGACTATAACGGCGTTACCTCGCGTATTCGTTTTGATGCTCAGGGCGACCTCACGCAAGGCTCGATCACGGTCTATCGCGCCAAGGCCGGCCAATGGCAAGTGCTGAAAACGATTGAGTCGAAATAAGCCATGGATGTGTTGCAGCAACAGTTACTCAATGGCCTGATTTTAGGCAGCATTTACGCATTGATCGCGCTTGGCTACACCTTGGTGTATGGCATTTTGGGGCTAATTAACTTCGCTCATGGCGAGGTGGTGATGATCGGCGCCATGGTCACCATCAGCGTATTGAGTTGGTTGCTCGGCATGCATTTGCCCTTGTCACCGGTGTTACTCATTGCGTTTAGCTTGCTGCTGGCGATTCCGGTTTGCGCTTTGCTGGGCATGGGTATTGAGCGCTTCGCCTATCGACCGCTGCGTGGCGCGCCGCGTTTAGCGCCGCTGATCACCGCCATCGGTGTTTCCATCGTGCTGCAAAACGTCGCCATGATGATCTGGGGTCGCCAATACATTCCTTTTCCTGCAATTTTGCCCAGTGAACCAATCCACCTTGGCTCCGCCACTTTTATGCCAGTGCAGGGCGTCATTGTGCTGCTCTCAGCGGTGTTGATGGGCGCGCTCTTGCTACTCGTGCATCGCACCAAACTTGGCCGTGCCATGCGCGCTGCGGCGCAGTCACCATCGGTTGCTCGCCTGATGGGCGTCTCCGTTGATCGTGTTGTCGCTAGTGCCTTTGTTATCGGCTCGATACTGGCGGCGGTCGCGGGTGTGATGGTTAGTGCTAATTATGGCCAAGCTCATGCCTATATGGGCTTTATGCTTGGCCTAAAAGCCTTCTCTGCTGCCGTGCTTGGCGGTATTGGTAACCTTGCAGGGGCAGTCGTTGGCGGCTTGCTATTGGGCATTATTGAAAGCTTAGGTGCGGGCTATATTGGCGACCTGACTGGCGGCTTTTTGGGCAGCCAATATCAGGATGTCTTTGCATTTCTAGTGCTGATTTTAGTGCTGGTGTTTAGGCCGTCGGGCCTGCTTGGCGAACGCTCGGCGGACCGTCCATGAAGTTCAATTTAATGGCATTGGCGCAAGGCCGCGCGCGTTGGTTTTTATTAGGCCTGCTGCTCACCGCGCCATTTTGGATGGGCGCTTTGCTTGGGCCGTACTGGGTGCGCATCCTCGACTACTGCTTGCTCTACGCCATTTTGGCTCTAGGGCTAAATATCGTTGTTGGCTATGCCGGCTTGCTCGACTTGGGCTTCATCGCCTTCTACGCCGTTGGCGCTTATGTCTTTGCGCTACTAGCCTCGCCACACTGGGATATGCATTGGTCGCCCTGGCTGATTTTACCTATCGCGGCAGCTATCGCGGCTGTGGTTGGCGCCATGCTCGGCGCGCCAACTTTGCGGCTACGCGGCGACTATCTCGCCATTGTCACCTTGGGTTTCGGCGAAATCGTACGCTTGTTTATCAATAATCTTGATCGACCAATAAACATTACCAATGGCCCGCAAGGCATTAGCGGCATCGATACTTTAAGCGTTGGTGGCTGGAGTTTTGACCAAGGCTTAAACTTTGGCGTGGTCAACTTGGTCAGTGCGCAGCTGTACTTCTATGTGCTACTCGCGTTGGTTATTATTGCCGTAGTGGCCTGCCGCCGCTTAGAAAACTCCCGCATTGGTCGCGCCTGGGTTGCCATTCGCGAGGATGAAGTAGCGGCGACTGCCATGGGCATTAATACGCGCAATATGAAGCTATTAGCCTTCGCCATGGGCGCGAGCTTTGGTGGTGTTGGCGGAGCGCTATTTGCCTCGTTTCAGGGCTTTGTTAGCCCTGAAAGCTTCACGTTGATGGAGTCGGTCATGGTGCTGTGCATGGTGGTGCTCGGCGGCATGGGGCATATCCCAGGCGTGCTGTTGGGAGCGTTTTTACTGACCATCACGCCAGAGATTTTGCGAGAAGTTATTAGCCCTTTGCAGCAGCAGCTATTTGGCCATCAAGTTGTCGATCCGGAAAACTTGCGCATGTTGCTGTTCGGCCTTTCGATGATTCTGGTCATGCTCTATCGTCCTGGCGGGCTCTGGCCATCGGCCCGGCGCGCGCAGGAGCTGAAGCATGACTGAGCTTTTGCAGCTGCGTGATATCAGCAAGCGCTTCGGCGGTGTTAAGGCTTTAAAGGGCATCGATTTAAGCATTCCCGAAGGCACTATTTATGGCCTGATTGGCCCCAATGGCGCCGGTAAAACCACGCTGTTTAATATCATCACCGGCATGTATACCGCCGATACCGGCACTCGCGTATTGCGCGGCCAAGCCTTGCCGTTGAATTTGAAGCCCTACGAAATCGTCATTCGTGGTATTGCGCGAACGTTTCAGAATATTCGCCTGTTTCACTATATGAGCGCCTTAGAAAACATCATGGTGGGCTGCCATCGCCACAGTGGCATAGGCCTGTTTGCTACCTTGTTTAATACCGCGAACGCTCGCACCGAAGA
The DNA here is from genome assembly GCF_042677145.1 of Paraperlucidibaca wandonensis. NCBI lineage: Bacteria > Pseudomonadati > Pseudomonadota > Gammaproteobacteria > Moraxellales > Moraxellaceae > Paraperlucidibaca > Paraperlucidibaca wandonensis. The sequence continues at coordinate 81,421 of NZ_JBHTIT010000001.1, forward strand.
AGCCAGCATTCGAGCGCGTGCGTTTGAGTTGCTCGACTACGTTGGCCTGCCGCGCAGCTGTGCTTCGCGCCTAGCTAATGAACTGTCATATGGCGACCAGCGCCGCCTAGAAATTGCCCGCGCCTTGGCCACACGGCCGTCATTATTAGCGCTCGATGAGCCTGCTGCCGGCATGAACCCAACCGAGACTGAGGCGCTGCGCGTATTGCTCACCCGCATTCGCGATGACGGCATCACCGTGTTGCTGATTGAGCACGATGTAAAACTGATGATGAGTTTATGTGATCGCTTGGCCGTGCTCGACTTTGGTGAGCTGATAGCCGAAGGCGAGCCAGCAGCTATTCGTCAAGATCCACGCGTGATTGCGGCGTATTTGGGAGGTGAGGCATGAGCTTACTGAGCGTGCGTGACCTCACCGTGCATTACGGTGGCATTGAAGCCGTACGCGGCATCAGCTTGGATGTGCAGGCTGGCGAGCTGGTCTCGCTTATTGGGGCCAATGGCGCGGGTAAAACATCGACCATGGGTGCTCTTGGCGGACTGCTAAAAGCGGCTGGCTCATTGACCTATGACGGTGTCGACTTAAGCCGTTTGCCGGCGCATGAGCGAGTAGGGCGCGGCCTAGCATTGGTACCAGAAGGGCGGGGTATTTTTGCCAAACTCACGGTGCTGGAAAACTTACAAATGGGTGCTTACTGCCGCAATGATAGCTCGCAAATCGCCCACGATTTAGCGCAGCAATTAGAGCAGTTTCCGCGCTTAGCGGAGCGTCGTGGGCAGTTGGCTGGCACGTTATCGGGTGGTGAGCAGCAAATGTTAGCGATTGCTCGCGCACTAATGAGCCGGCCGAAATTATTACTGCTCGATGAGCCGTCGATGGGCCTGGCCCCAATTTTGGTTGAGCAGATTTTTCGACTGATTGAGCGGATAGCTAGCGAGGGTGTGGCAGTGCTGTTGGTTGAGCAAAATGCCCGCCAAGCGCTGGAAATTGCGCAGCGAGCTTATGTCATGGAGTCAGGTGTTATCACGCTGAGCGGCGAGGCAAAAGCGCTGGCTGCCGACCCACGTGTGCGGGCGGCGTATTTAGGGCACTAGTGCGTAGATTTTGCGGGTGCTAAGACTGCGTGTATCGAGCGCAGTAAGTAGGCAGAGCGTACAGAATTTACTGCGTGGTCGAATTACTAATATCAAAATCAAGTGATGCCACCTGAGTTTTGCTCAGCGTCACCTGCGTATTGAGTGCGATGGCATCGTAATAACGACGAACCTGCTGGACATAATGCAGGCCTTGGCCAACATCCGGCACAGAGCGGCCTTGGCGACGATTATCCTGCGCTAACTGGCGTAAATTACGCGACACATCGAGCCAGCTATTGGCATCGCCGCCATTGCGCTCGGTGAGTTTGCGGGCGCGCAAAATATGCGCAGGGCCCATATTGTATGAAGCCAGCGCCATCCACGTGCGATCAGGCTCGGCAACGCTCTCTGGCATACGATCGTGAATGTATTTGAAGTAGGCGCTGCCACCATGAATGCTTTGGCCGGCATGCTCACGATTTTTTACGCCCATCATCGAGGCAGTTCCCTGCGTCAGCATCATCAGGCCTTTAACACCTGTTGGTGACACAGCGTTGGGGTTCCATTTCGACTCTTGATAGGCAATGGCCGCAAGTAGACGCCAGTCGACATCGGTGGCGGTGCTCTCGCGCTCAAACAACGATTGATAATGCGGCAAGCGGTTAGCAATATCGCGATTGAAATGCTTGGCGCCATAGCTGTCGAAGACGTTGCCATTGCTATAAAACTCGGCCAAACGCTGCAAAGTGCCATCGGCTTGTTTGCGCACTAAGAAGTCTTGGGCGGCTTGGTAAAGGCTGTGATCACCAGACTTCATGAACACCCAAGACACTGCATCGGTGCGCTCAAGCGACATGCTGTCGCGAAGATTAGGGAAGAGTGGGCGGAAGGCGTCGAATTCGCGCGAATTCATCGCGACAAAATCGACTCGGCCTTCATCGAGCAAGCCTAATAAGTCGAGGCTTTTGCCTTGGCGAATCTCGATGATTTTGACGTTTTCAACTTCGCGCACAGAGTCTTTTAAATGCTGGGCCTCGGTGCTGCCTGCGACGACACCAACGACTTTGCCGGTAAGCCCTGAGATATCTTTGGGCATGCGCTGATCATTGCGCTGAACCAGCTGCTGCTGAACTTCAATGACTGGGTTGCTAACGCGCAAACGCTCAAGGCGAGGGTCGTCGGCGGTAATGCCAGTGAGTGCGAGTTGAGCTTGATTGCGACGAATCGATTGCAAGACTCGGTGCGGTGATGTGACTGAGTCGACAACGAGTTTTACGCCGAGTTCATTAGCAAACTGCTGCGCAAGCTCGAACTGCAGGCCGTGAGTATGGCCATCTTGCTGGAAGAATGTGCTGGGGCTAGAGACGCCGACGAGGTGAAGTTCACCACTGCTACGCACCATGTCCAAAGCATTTTGCATAGGCTGCAAGGCCAGTGTGCTAGCTGCTAATGTGCCCGCTACCGCGACTTTAACGTGGCGGCGGTTAATGCGTTTGAGCATTTTAATAGCTTGGCGATGCGGGCTTAGACGCTTTGGTGGGCGTTTAATAGCCATGTGGCACCTCAACTTGTCTTCTCTGAGTTGCTTGCAGTGTAGGGCTAGGAAGGCTGAGCGTCCAACCTGACCCGATGAAGCTCGCTAGATTGTCCGACAATGTCTCGGCGCTGGCCGCGAATACAGACTGCGCTAATGTGACGATCAGCCGTCCGTCGGCAGCTGTTTTTGCTACACTATGCACCTCAGATTTTTCCTCTTTGGCACGCGAGACTCCACTATGCTGCTTCTGCCCGGCGCTTCTGCGCTCACCGCCTTCCGTCAACAACGTTTGTTGGACACCTTGCGAGAGCTTCAGCCCAGCATTCAGGCGGTCTCCGCACGTTGGCTGCACATTGTCGACACTGACTTAAGCGAAGCTCCAGAGTCGCTGCAAGCACTCTTACATTATGGCGATGAGTTTGATGCCAGCGAGCAGGGCCGAGTGGCGGTAGTGGTGCCACGGCCAGGAACTATTTCGCCATGGTCATCGAAAGCTACCGATATTGCCCACAATACCGGCTTGGCTGCCGTGCGCCGCATCGAGCGCGCCACTGAGTATTGGGTGGCTGGCGCTGAAAGTTTGAGCGCTGCCGATTGGCAGCAAGTCACTGCGCTGCTTCACGATCGCATGACTGAAGCGGTGCTTAATGCTCCTGCGGACGCCAGCATTTTATTTCGCCAAGAAGCGCCGCGTGAGCTGAAATCTATCGATGTTTTAGGTGGTGGCCGTGAAGCTTTAGCTGAGGCCAACCAAACCCACGGCTTTGCGCTGAGCGATGACGAAGTGGATTATCTGGTCGACAACTTCACGCGCTTGGGCCGCAACCCGCACGACATCGAGCTGATGATGTTTGCTCAGGCCAACTCCGAGCATTGCCGCCACAAAATTTTCAATGCCAGCTGGGTGATTGACGGCAAGGCTGCGCCGCACACGCTATTTGGCATGATCAAAAACACCTACGCCAATTACAGTGTCGGCATTTTATCGGCTTATCACGATAACGCCGCGGTCATTGCCGGCAGCGAAGCTGATCGTTTTTATCGCCTCAATGGCGGCCACGCTTACGGCTTTAATCACGAGCCCGTGCATATTTTGATGAAAGTGGAAACGCATAACCACCCGACCGCGATTGCGCCATTTGCCGGTGCAGCGACAGGCTCTGGTGGTGAAATCCGTGATGAAGGTGCGACCGGTCGCGGTGGCAAACCCAAGGCGGGACTCACTGGCTTTACGGTATCGAACTTGAATATCCCCGGCTTTGTGCAGCCATGGGAAACACCATATGGCAAGCCCGATCGCATCGTCACTGCGCGCGACATCATGCTGCAAGGCCCACTTGGCGGTGCGGCATTTAATAACGAATTTGGTCGCCCAGCCCTGTGCGGTTATTTTCGTTCCTTCGAGCTGCGCGTCAACGGTGTTCATGGCTCCGAAGTCATGGGCTATCACAAGCCCATCATGATCGCTGGCGGCTACGGCAATATTCGCGATGACCATGTGCAGAAAAATCCGATTGAGCCCGGCGATCTATTGATTGTGCTCGGCGGCCCAGCACTGCTCATCGGCCTAGGTGGTGGTGCAGCTTCGTCGATGGCCAGTGGCGCCAGCGCAGAGAACCTAGACTTCGCCTCAGTGCAGCGCGAAAACCCTGAAATGGAGCGTCGGGCGCAAGAAGTCATTGATGCCTGCTGGGGTTTGGGTGCAGCCAACCCTATTGTTTCAGTTCACGATGTTGGTGCCGGTGGCTTGTCCAACGCCATGCCCGAATTGGTCAATGATCACGAGCTTGGCGCAACCTTGAATTTACGTGCTATCCCGAGCTTAGAGCGCGGCATGGCACCAGTTGAAATTTGGTGCAACGAAGCGCAAGAGCGCTATGTTTTGGCTATTCGCCCAAGCAGCTTGCAGCTATTTACTGAGCTTTGTGAGCGCGAGCGGGCCTTGTTTGCGGTCTTGGGTGAGGCAAAAGAAGTACGCCATCTGCGCGTAGAAGATGCGCATTTTGGTAATGCCCCAGTCGATATGCCGATGTCGGTGTTGCTCGGCAAAACACCAAAAATGCAGCGCAGCTTTCAGCGCCAAGTGCTCACACAAACCGCGCTCAACTTGCGTGATGTCACTGCGCTAGACGCCGCCGAACGAGTTTTGCAGCTGCCTTCGGTAGCCTCAAAGCAATTCTTGATCACCATTGGCGACCGTTCAATTACTGGCTTAGTGGCGCGCGAGCAAATGGTCGGCCCATGGCAAGTGCCGGTAGCTGATGTCGCAGTAACCGCGACAGGTTTCAATGGCTACACCGGCGAGGCCATGGCGATGGGTGAACGCACGCCCGTGGCCATACTCAACGCCGCTGCCTCTGCACGCTTGGCCGTTGGTGAGACCATCACCAATATGGCGGCATCGCGCATTGCCAAGCTCTCCGACATTAAACTGTCGGCGAACTGGATGGCCGCCGCTGGCGCTGGCAAAGAAGATGAAAACCTCTATGACGCCGTCTACGCAGTGGGCATGGAGTTATGCCCAGCGCTGAACTTAACCATTCCGGTGGGCAAAGACTCGATGTCTATGCGAACAGTTTGGCAGGATGGCGATGAATCAAAATCAGTGACCTCGCCGCTGTCATTAGTGGTCACCGGCTTCGCTCCTGTGACTGATATTCGCGCCACACTCACCCCTGAATTACGCCGCGATATCGACGATACAGTGCTAGTGCTGATCGATCTTGGTCGTGGCCATAACCGCCTCGGCGGCTCCGCCTTGGCGCAGGTTTATAGCCAAGTCGGCACGACGCCTGCCGATGTCGATGACCCCATGCTCTTACAAGCCTTCTTCGATGGCATCCAAACGCTCAATGCCGATGGCCGTTTGCTGGCCTATCACGATCGCAGCGATGGCGGCCTCTGGGCCACTTTGGCGGAAATGGCCTTCGCCGGCCGTGTTGGTGTCAACGTCGCCCTCGACGCGATAGCCGACAGTGATAGCGAGGCTGATGTCTTAGCCGCACTATTTAGCGAAGAGTTAGGTGCTGTGCTGCAAGTCCGTGCCAGCGATGCTGAGGCGGTGAAAGCTGCTTTTGCCAATACGCTAGTTGCCGGTCATGTGCACGTGCTTGGCGGCCTTAATAGCCGTGAAGAATTGAACATCAGCCTGAAAGGCAAGGCTCGCTTAAGCCTGCCGCGCTCGCGTGCTCAACAGTTGTGGGCCGAGACCAGCTATCGCATGCAAGCGCTGCGCGATAACGCCGACTGCGCCGAAGAGGAATTCAAGGCCTTGGCCGAGCCAGCCCCCGGCTTATTTGCCAAACTTAGTTTCGATATCAATGACGACATCGCCGCACCGTTTATTGCTAGCGGCATTCGTCCACGCGTGGCGATCTTGCGTGAGCAGGGCGTCAATGGCCAAACCGAGATGGCTGCAGCATTCCATCGCGCCGGTTTTACCGCGATCGATGTGCACATGAGCGATCTCATCAGCCGTCGTGTGTCATTGAAGGACTTCGTTGGCCTTGTCGCTTGCGGTGGCTTCTCTTATGGCGACGTGCTCGGCGCTGGCGGTGGCTGGGCTAAATCCATCCTCTTCACCGAACATGTGCGTGATGAATTCGCGGCCTTCTTTGCTCGCCCAGACACCTTTAGCTTAGGCGTGTGCAATGGCTGCCAAATGCTCTCGCAACTGAAGGCGCTCATTCCTGGCGCGGATATGTGGCCAACCTTTGCCCGCAACCGCAGCGAAGTCTTTGAGGCGCGAACTTGCTTGGTTGAAGTGCCGGAATCGCCTTCGTTATTTTTAGCGGGAATGGCCGGCTCCACTATGCCCATCGCCGTGGCTCATGGCGAAGGCCGCGCGCATCACGACGCTAGCACGTTGGCGGCTCTGGGCGAACAAGGCTTGGTTGCTCTCGGCTGGGTCGATGGTTATGGCCGCCGCACGCAGCAGTACCCGCTCAATCCCAATGGCTCGCCACACGGCATTGCCGGCGTGACCAGTCGCGATGGCCGCGCCACCATCATGATGCCGCATCCCGAGCGCGTATTCCGTGCCGTGCAACACAGCTGGCATCCGCAAGAATGGCAAGAAGACGGCCCGTGGATGCGCATGTTCCGCAATGCTCGTCGCTTTATCGGATAAGGCCTACTCGCGGCATAGGCTTTGTCTGCGCCGCGGCAAAATGCGAGTAGACTCGGGCTCATGATGAGACCCCTTGCGCCGACGATAATTGAGACTTGCTGATGACTGAGCGAACGGACGCGCCGATTTTGCTGCGACTGGCCTATCAGGCCATGCTCAAGGCTGGATTGCCGGTCGAAGCTATCTTGCTACAAGCCAAAGTTTCACCTAACTGGCTTGATGTTGAGTCGCCCGAGCGCACGCCATTTGCCGGTCAAGCCATGTTTTGGCGCGCACTCGAAGACATCTCCGGCGACCCTCATATCGGCCTGCACTTAGGCGAGCATCTACCGGTCTATCGCGGCCAGGTGCTCGAATACCTCATTTCATCCAGCCCCACTTTTGGCGAAGGTCTGCACCGCGCCTTGGCGTATCAGCGCTTATTGAGCGATGCCATTACCTCGCGCTTAGTAATCGATGGTAATCACTGCTATCTCGCCGACATTGCCGATGCCACCGGCATGCGTCATTTTGCCGAAGCACTAGTGATGGGTGTGATCCGCTTTTTTGGCTCGCTTACCGATGGTCACTTTCAGCCACTCGCCGTGCACTTCACGCATGTGGAAGGCGCATCTCCGGCCGAATACGAACGCGTTTATGGCTGCCCAGTAACGCTAGGCTGCAGCGAAAATCGGATCTATTTTGATATGCGAGTGCTTGACCACCAGGTTTGGCATGCCGAGCCGAGCTTGCTGCGTCTGCATGAAAAAATGGCTAACGAGAAGCTCGCTGAGCTTGAGCGTTTGGATTTAGTTGAAGCAGTGAAGCGAGCAATTGGTGAGATGCTAGAGTCGGGCGATACCACGTTAGAGGCGGTGGCGCAGCGCATCGGCATGCCGGCGCGGCGTTTGCGGACTGAGCTGGAGGAGGCGGGCACAAGCTTTAATCATGTGCTAGCAGACTACCGCTCACGGTTGGCGCGGCGTTTATTGGCTCGCACCGATGAGAGTATTGAGCAGATTGTGTATTTGACGGGATTTGCCGAGCCGAGCACGTTTTATCGGGCGTTTAAACGGTGGACTCAGGAAACTCCGATCGAGTATCGGAAGCGGAAGCAGCTTGAGGTTTAAGTTGGTTGGCGCTGGTGGAGATAGTGGCTGTGCTACGGCTGCGCCTATTCGCACCGCCACTATCTCCACCAGCGTCAACTGAGTCGTCGGCAATAGAGCCTCTCGCGAATAGGCGAAGCCGTAGCGAGGGGCTCTATTGCCGACGACTTTTCTCAATGGGGGCTCTTGTGCTAAGAGTTCACCTACTGTCAGAGGGCTGCTGCGAAGAACATGAAAATATACTGCAATAAAATAGTATGCCTAGCTCTGCTGGCGGTGCTTCTTCAAGGCTGCGCTGGAGTAAGGCTAAGTTATAAATCGCTGCTGAAAAATCCTGACGCAGAACCATCCTTGCAAATAAAGGTCGGTGAAGCCGCTGAGGTTTTAGCAATTGGCAATGGCTTTCCGGGTTGGTGGGGTTACTACCCTTGGATGATCAGTGCCGCGCCAGAGATAGCCAGTATTGAGTGCGAAAATACCAGAAGCTTCATCCCATTCCGTGAGCCTGGAGTCTTATTTGGCGGCACCGTTTGTAGACTAGTTGCCCATCAAAAAGGCGATGCCACACTCTATTTTGGCAATAAATTTAATTTGGGCGAAGATGCTCATGCGCTAAAAATAGCGGTAGTTGTAGAGGATGAGTAGCGCTGACAGCTCGCTTGCTCGTCTTAACGTTAGCGCTGTTTAAGGCAAGACGCCTCCGCATAAGGTTATCGAAATCCAAGACCTATCGAATGAACAAGTTAGGCATAAACTGAATCATGCTGGGCGTTAACTAGCTTTTTTACTACTTTTTTGAAGATAACCTTAGTAAGCTCCTAGCGAATATATATCATGGTTAGCCTTTGTGGCCTGGCGATAATATATTTTTATTTACTGTCCTAGGCTAAGTAAATATAAAATAATCATAAGTAGTATTGATGATATTGCTTGCCATACTGCTACTGGATTTCGCTCAATCAGTGGAGGGCGTATTTTGTTTAAAAACTGCTTACTTGGCTGGCGCAAGTCATGAGTAAACTCAAATATTTCCTCGTAACGCTGGCTTGGTAATGGATGAACCGCTTTTTGAATAGCATAATCTACCCATTTAGGGATTTCTCGGTCCTCTTCAAGCACGCTACGATACCAAAGCTTCTTTTGGGCGGATAAAGTCTTAGTTTTTGCGACATTAGTGTCATAAGGATAGCGTCCAGATAAAAGATAGTAGGTAATTACTCCTAGAGAGAATAATTCTGATCGTGTTGTGCCATATTCGCCCAAAAAATACTCCGGCGCACTGTAAAGAGCTGTGCCTTGTAAGTAGGTGGCTGGCTGCTCTATCGTTGTTTCTTGTAGCCCAGCGATGCTAACAGCGCCGAAGTCGATTATTTTAATGACACCATCTGTATCGATCATAATATTTTCAGGTCGTAAGTCCTGATGCAGCATCTCCATGCGATGAAAAGCATATAGCCCTTTGGTAATTTGCTCCACAATACTGCGGACGGCTTCGATATCGGCTTTTGGGTTGTCTATTGCCCACTGAGCTAGAGTTTTGCCTTTGATGAATTCGAATACGGTATAAATATAATTTCGCGGTCTGTCTGGCAATTCTGCTTTCATGACGTGGGTATTATTAATGCGCCTAGCAACCCACTCCTCCATCAAGAAGTGCTCTAAATAGTCTTCATTTCCGCCTAGGTCAACTGAGGGAGTTTTTAAAACTACCTGCTTTTTTGATGCGTTATCTTGTGCTAAGTAGACATGGCTTCTGGAGTTAACATGAATTTCTCGAAGAATAGTGTAGCCATCAAACACCATCCGCCCTCTGAGTTCGGGTGGAAATGGTAGCTGCTCTATTTGTTGCTTAACGTGATTTACTGCCTGCTCTGGCAGATTATCGATTCGCACAATTTGAATGCTAAGATTGTCATCGCTACCTTGTTCATACGCTAGAGTAGTAATGGCTTGTGCAGCAGCATTTAGGTTGTCGTGGTGCTGTTCTAGTGTTGAAACTATATCTTGCGCACTAACGAACTCATAAACTCCGTCAGTGGTAATAATAAAAATATCGCCTGCGTTAACGCTTAGTAATTGATAGTCAGAGTTGCATTTTGACTCAATGCCTAGTGCGCGACTTAGGTAGCTTTTATCTTGCGTAGCCCATAGACGATGATCATTAGTGAGTTGCTCTAGGCCATTACTATTAAAGCGATATATTCTTGTATCGCCAATATGGAGAATATGCGCAGAGTGACCTTTTATAATTAGTGCGCTAAATGTACAGACATAGCCCTTATCTTTGTCATAGCGATGTGGGCTACTCATAGTTTGTGAATAAAGCCATGAGTTGGTGGCAGATAGAACGCGTTCAGCCGAGCCTTTAACGGACCAAGCCTCAGACGTGCAGTAATAGTCTTGCAAAAAGCTTTGTATCGCGGTTTGACTAGCTATATGGCTGACGGCACTACTACTAATGCCATCAGCCATTGCAACAGCAATACCTTTGATTCCACGTAAAGAATCTTCAGGAATATGAATACCATGAAAGTCTTGGTTCTCTAACTTTCGGCCTTTGTCAGAGTACTGCCCAATACTAACTTTCAGGTTATTCATTATTATGCATTGCGCTTAGGTGCAGTTCTAACATGCGTTGAATATAAAGTGAGGCCAGTAAAAGCAAGGCCGCCAACTAAGTTGCCCAAAGCGGTAGGGATTTCATTCCATATTAAATAGTCTGCAATAGAGAAGTCTCCACCCATGATTAAGCCGAATGGAAACAAAAACATATTAACTACAGAGTGCTCAAATCCCATAAAGAAAAATAGGAATATTGGCATCCACATGGCAATAACTTTTCCGCTAACTGATGTTGATATCATCGCCCCAACAACACCTAAAGATACCATCCAGTTGCAAAGCATGCCACGAATAAAAATAGTCAGCCAGCCATCTACTCCATATTGAGCATAACCTAATGTACGTGCTTCACCGATACTAGCTACTTTCGTGCCAACGGCGCCTGCATCAGTATTGAAGCCGTAGGTGAAAACAAAAGCCATCATGGCTGCAACGGTTAAGGCGCCAGCAAAGTTTCCTAAGAAAACTAAGCCCCAGTTTCTTAGTACGCCGGAAACTGTAACACCAGGGCGTTTATCAAGTAAGGCCAACGGTGCCAGCACAAAGACGCCAGTTAACAAGTCAAATCCCATTAAGTAGAGCATGCAAAAACCGACGGGGAATAAAATTGCGCCAAGCAGAAATGAACCAGTTTGAACGGCAATAGTAATCGCAAAAACAGCAGCTAAAGCTAAGATTGCACCAGCCATATAGGCACGAATTAAGGTGTCACGAGTAGACATGAAGACTTTTGATTCTCCAGAGTCTACCATTTTTGTAACAAACTCAGAGGGTGCTAAGTAGGACATAAGATTTCTCTTTTAAAGGTAAAGGGCTAGCCATTTGGTATCACTCGTGCGTTTTATAAATGCCTAAGATTTACTCACTTTTCCCTGATTTTTCTTCAAGAAAATGCTCTCTGCTATGCTTGGGTATTGAGCATGAAGAACCAAACGATATGTTTGTAAGAGCAAGAGCTGTGCCACAAAAAAAATGGGAAATAGCCTGTTTTTTAATAAATTTCGCACCAACTTAGGATTGTTGATGGCCTGCTTGCTCCGCTATGGTGCGAGAGCTTAAGCATTATGGCGTGACTATTTATTTTGATTTTTAATTTAATGAGAAGCGATTGCTGCATGACATATAAAAAAAATGTGCTAGTTAGGCTTAGCGTGAAAGTAGTTCCAGGCGCCTCGAAGTCTGAAGTATCTGGATGGCTAGGGGATTCGCTAAAAATTCGAGTGGCAGCTCAGCCCGAGAAAGGGAAGGCGAATGCGGCAGTGGTGCTTGTGCTAGCAACTAGCCTTGGTCTACCTGAAAAAAGCGTTAGCGTTGTTTCAGGCAAGACATCTCAGCATAAGGTTGTCGAGATCCAAGGCCTATCGAATGAGCAAGTTAGGCATAAACTGAATCATGCAGAGTGCTAACTAACTTTTTACTTTGAATGAAATCAAGTTCAAAAATACACTAAAGTGCGACATCACCACCAAGCTTGGAGCTTCACATGAGCAAACTGATCATGATCCTACTGTCGATTTTTTTACCGCCAGTAGCCGTATTTATAAAAGAAGGTGTAGGCAAGCATCTGATACTAAACATTATTTTGTGCTTGCTTTTTGTTCTTCCCGGCTCTGTGCATGCGTTATGGGTAAACATGAGGTAGAAGGGGAGTGTCATCCGAGAAATGCATAGCGCCGACCTAGCGCTGCCGCGAAAAAAGCTAGCCTATTTCTTATCAGGCAGGCTTGGCGGCCCAAGAAAATATTTGCTTCAGAAGAGCCTGCGCGAGCTCCGAAAGCATGAGGAGTGGATGAGGTCGGCGCGAATAGGCGAAGCCGTAGCGCAGTCCTCATCCACTCCTCATGCTGTTCTCAGCTCACCGCCAAAAGCCTCAGCTATCAGCCCCTTCCATCTGCGTTTGCAAATAGTTCTGTAGGCCGACTTTTTCAATCAAGCCTAGCTGCGTTTCCAGCCAATCCACATGCTCTTCCTCAGCATCCAAAATATGCTGAAATAAATCGCGACTACCGTAATCACTAACACTCTCGCAGTAGGCAATCGCCTCACGCAAATCAGGAATGGCTTTGTTTTCCAAAGCCAAATCTGATTTCAGCATCTCCTCAGTGTTTTCACCGATCATCAGCTTGCCAAGATCCTGCAGGTTCGGCAGACCTTCTAAAAATAAGATTCGCTTAATCAGCAAATCTGCGTGCTTCATCTCATCGATGGATTCGTGATACTCGTGTGCGCCGAGCTTCTTCAAGCCCCAGTCGTCATACATCCGCGAATGCAAAAAGTACTGATTAATTGCCACCAGCTCATTGGCCAGGGTTTTGTTCAAATGAGCAATGACTTGCTTATCGCCTTTCATGTACGGCGCTCCTTATTAGCGTATGGACGCTATCAGTTTGGCCTCTGACGACTACGCTTGGCAAGCTCATCTGCCGGTACCGCGGCGGGTCGCAGCGCTTGATCATGCTTGCGCACAGCGACAGGCTGGCGAAACTCACGCGCCAGTTCAGCAAATCGCGTTTGAAACGCAGCTAATGTCCATTGCCCAAATATCGTGTGGCCACCTTCGTAAGCTTGCTGCTGGTACTCCTCACGTGTGGTGACATAGCCCATGTATTCGTTGCAATAAGTACAGATGAGCACTTGCGAATAGCCTTGGCCTTTCAGGCTGTCTTCGATGGTTTTGAGTAGGCGTCGGCCGGCCGTGGTAGTGAATTCGCCGGGGCAGCAGACCAGCGCCACAGTGCCGATGCGGATAATTTGCAGCGGCAAAACGGTTGGCACCATGGCGCTTTTATTCAGCGCACCGGCCTTAGCTTGGCGGTTCAACTCGGCCAATAGCGGATCGACAATACTCGCAGCACCTAGGCTTTTAAACGGTCTGCCCAAGGCAAGTTTTAGGCTTGCCTCAAAGACAATATCTTTCGCGCCATGAGCCTCGTAAAGCGCTTGATAATAAGCGCGGTCATTTGCCGAGAGACCAGAAAAGCGGCTCATACGCCAGCGACGCAATAGGCGCGAACCTTGGCGCAGTATGGCTGCGAGTGGTGCTGCTACGCCGGGGCCATCAACAGGAGTGCCTGCAACAAAAGCAACGCCGTGGCAGGGGTCGCCGGTGCGTGCATTTTCTACGCCGCCAGTCCATGCGGTATCAGCCGCGACATTGCTAAAATCGACATAGGTCAAGATGCCATCGAGCGAGCCCCCGAGCGGGGTAGTCGTGTTGGTCGCTAAGGCTAGGCTACTTTGGTATTCGCCATTGGTTTTTGCATAGGCGTATTCGTCGTTGCCTTGAATGTGGCGGCGAATGGCAAGATCGCTGGGGCCGTGATAGTGCGGAGAAACATCGCCAGCAGTGCTTTGTGCAAAAATAGCCACTGGAGCCTCCGCGCCGGCAGCGGCTAATACGGCTTCAGCGGCGCTGGCGGCATAGCCTTTATTGTCGCCGTCGTGTTTGTCTAGGTGGCTGCTAACGCAAGTAGCATGCACGCCAAATAAGCTGAGCAGAGCTTGCGTTTTGCCATCTCGAGCAAAGCGTAAAACCTGCATGCGTCGGTCTAGCGCGCGATGATTTTCGCCAGCAATAAATTTCGCCACATCGGGATTTCGGTTCCATGCGTCTAGCGATCGATTCCATGCCACCGGCACTTTCTCTTCAAACGTGGCACTGCCGATGCTGATGTCGGTCGGCGCTAAGCCCTGCCATGCAATCACGATAGCGGCCTCGGCGGCACTGATGACAGCAGCTAGATGATCGGGCTGAAAGCCGGGCGTGACCAAGTTATACATCGCGTCATGGCTACAGCCGCCAGGGCCGGAGTGGGTGTGAGTACAGGTCAGTACAAAGCGCTCATCGGCAAAGCTGTCGCCAATTGCTTCGCGCAAGCTGGCGGTCAGTGCACTGCGCATCGCCCATGTCACATAGCCTAAGTCTAGGCAGCAAAACACCACGATCTGGCCAGCGCCATCCTGCAGACATAAGGCGCGTGCCCAGAGCGGCGTTTCAATGCCGTGCGCTTGGTGATGTGGTTGACCAAAACCGTGCATGGCGTAGCCGCGCGCTTCGATGGCAATACGCTCTTTTCCCCAACCAGCTTGAAGCATCGAGTTCATCCTTTCAGTGTTGGCCATTGCGCAATAACTTCGTTGCCGCGCACAGCGATTAAGTCACCAAATTGTAGTAATACCGCTTCAGTTTGCTGAGGTCGGAGAAATACTAAATCATCCACTTTCACGTTGGCGCGCGGCGAGATATTCATCAGTTCCTGGTTGGCGCTGCGGCCATATAAGCCATTGATTTGCAGGCCTTGCGGCGATTCAGGGTCAGCTAACCATTGGCCGCCATAGAGAAATAAGCTCTCGCGCTGGTTCGCATCCCAAGCGGAAAATAGTTGTGACGCGCGGCCCAGGCCCGGCAGCTGCATCGGCCCCGTGGTTTTCAGCACGGGCGTGGAAATAAACACGGCGGCTTTATGTTCAGCTAGCGTAGCTATGTCGTAATGCGACGGCTTCAGCAGGCCGGTACCAATGGCCAATTCGGTGCTCAAGCGCTCGTCTAAATGCAGCGCGTAAGTTGGACTGCCGGCAGTGTTTAGCGTGAGGTCATCGCGCCATAAGCTGGGGAATTTCTGCTTCACAAGGTCTACATGTGACTGATAAATCGCCATGACTTTATCGAGCTGTTGCTCACGGCTACCAAGCACCGCTGGCAGCATCACCACAAAAGGGTCGTAGCCCATAAAGCCTGAAAAGCGCAGTTGCTCTGGATGTGCACTGATGATTGTGAACATTTCCGACATCATTTCTGTACTAGTAACGCCGCCACGATGCAGGCCAACATCGAGCTCAATATTGATATTCATGCGCAGGCTTAAGCCTGCGGCAAGTTCTTGATATTGTTTCAGCCGCTCGGGTGTATCTATTAGCCATTGCAGCTGTTGCTCGGCCTTAAATGGCCCACGCACGGCGGCGTAAAATTCAGCTGCCGCCGCAACTGGCATCGGCTTGCCGAGCAATATGTCGGCGTCGGGCATGTTTTGCGTGTCGGCGATTAAAAATGGCAGATGAAAACTCATCAAACGCTTGCTGCCACTGCGGTCGCGGATATAGCTCAATAGCTCGGGTGAGGGCAGCGATTTTTCCACAATGCGCAGCTGCTTTCCGGCCTTGGCCAAAGCGCGAGTGCTGACATCGATATTATGATCGAGGCAGTCAAGATCAATCACCGCGCAAGGCCGCATCAACCCCGCTTGCCGCAAGGTGTCTTGTAGGCTGGCGAAATAGGCGCTGTGTGGGCGGCCATTATCCGATGGACGTAATGCCCAGGTGCCGCCAATGGCCAAGGCGCCTGCACCTAGCAGCAGGTTGCGCCGTTTCATGTCAGCAATACCGAGCGAAGATGCTCATTGAGCATGCGGCCTTGCGGATCAAGCTGCATACGTAGGCGCTGAAAGTCATCCCAACGTGGGTAGAGTTCGGCTAGTTGGCGGGCCTTCAAGCTGTGCAGTTTTCCCCAATGTGGGCGCCCGCCGTACTTCCAGAAAATCGGTTCGACTAGCTCAAATAGCGGGCGGTGATCAGTAGACACATGCTGATGGACAGAGATGGCAGCATTGTCGCGTTGATAAAATGGCGAGAGCCAAACATCATCGGCGGCGACCAGGCGGTATTCGACAGGAAATAATGTACGCAGGCCTGAGCGACGCACAGTAGCGAGGATTTCCTGCAAACATTCTGGCCCTTGCTCGACCGGTATTTCATATTCCATTTCGTTAAAACGCGAATCACGATCGCTGGGGAAAATACGATAAGCCCGTCCCGAGCGCCGTACCTCGGAGTGAAGTGCGAGCAGCATGGATTGCATCGGGCCATCCATGCCAGGAATGCCGTGAGCAATACGCGAGCTTAGGTCGAGCACGCTGCTGACGGGCAGGTCGAACATTGGTGGCTCGGTATCTGGCACGGTGGTTTCGTTGAGCAATTTAACGATGGCCTGGTCACCTTCGAAAAACACCCAAAACTCGGCATGACGATTGTTTTTCGCGTAGTCGTCAATCTTGCTCAAAACCGTCTCGACGGGCTCAACAAATTCATGTTCTTGCAGATGATATGTCGGTTGATTCTGCATGGTGAGCTGAGTCACAACGCCCAAAACGCCTAATGATGTCGACGCAGCCTTAAGCAAGTCGGGCTGGCTCTTTGTGTCGGCCTCTAATATTTCGCCAGATGGTGTGACGAGGCGAACGCCGCGTACTTGTGCTGAAAATGAGCCAAGGCGGCTGCCGGTACCATGGGTGCTAGTGCCGCAAGCACCAGCAAGTGACTGCACGTCGACATCGCCTTGGTTGCAGAAGCTTTGGCCGCGTGCCCACAGTGGTTCGCCTAGTTCGTGTAAGCGTGAACCGGCCCACATGGTTGCTTGTTGAGTCGCAGGGTCGTGACTGATAACGCCGCTTAACTCATCGATGGAAATGAGCGTGTCGTTGGTTTTGCAAAGAGCGCTAAACGAATGTCCAGCGCCGGTGACGCGCAGTGGCCCAACACTCTTATTGATACTGCTGATGAGCTCAGCTTCACTAGTAGGCTTGAGCCATGTCGATGGCTTCGATTTATACAAGCCAGACCAGTTTTGCCACGAGCCATTTTTTGCTGGTGCGGCGCAGGCACTGAGTAAGCCCGTGGGCAATAGTGTGGCGGCACCTACGGCCGCACCGGCTCCGATTAGACGGCGACGGCTCATATTGGGGTTAATAGACATGGCTAAACCACTCTAGCAAAAACTGAATAGATCGATACTAGGGCGCTAGGGCGCTCAGCAACAGGTCATTACACGCTAGTAATGGGACTTCTAAGGCCAAAAATTCGAATACTTGCTATTTTGAGTAACTGCTTGGGCTTTCACCGGTCCAGCGTTTAAAGGCTCGGCGAAAGGCGCGTGCATCGCTATAGCCGGCTTCAATAGCTACTGCATCGATGGCTAAGTTGGGCTGGCCAAGCAGGCTCAGCGCACGCGTTTTCCTTACCTGATCTAGCAGAATCTCAAAGCTAAGGCCCGACTCACTCAGGCGTCTACGCAAGGTGCGAGTGCTGAGGTTGAGTTGCGCGGAGACATCCGCGATGGTCACGCCTTGGCGTAGGCCATGAGCAATACTGCGCTCAACAGAAAGCGCCAGATCGTGACTATTCATTGGCTGACTTGCGGCTTCGGCTAGCATCTCTAAGGCTTGCTTTAGCGCCAATGGCTCATGACTAGGTAGGGGCGTTGCTAACCAGCTTTTATTCATCACGAGATGATTACCGCTGCTACAAAACGCGATTGGCGCGTTGAATAGCCGCTCATAGGCTGCTGCGTAGTGTGGTGCAGGATAGGCAAAGTTGAGCATTTCCGGCTTAAAGTCATTGCCAATGAGTAAGCGCACGTATTTTAAGCTGCTGGCAAAAAGCTCTTCAACAGCAAAGGCTTGGATATCTAAATCTGGGAAGCGTAGCGTGGCTGATAACCATAGCGTATCGGATGACTCACCGATGTCGACATGCAGCAGGCTGCCCGCGAGAGCTTGGTATTGCATTGCGAGTGTGACGGCTGCCCCTATTGTTGGGCAGAGTGACATGGCATAGCCAACTAGGCCCAATGAGCCCAGCACATTGCTATCGCCAACACGCAGTCCTACACCAGCTGAGAGCTCAGTCTCAGCTCGTCGCACTAGACGGCTGACCTGACGGTAGGACAGGCGCAGTGATGGGTCATCAAGATCTTTAGGTAGTAGACCAATACCGTGGCAAAGTCTTGCGCAGTCCGCACCTTCTTGTCCTGCTACCTGAATTAAGGTGCGTGGCAAAAATGGTGGAAACTGCGCAATCTGCTGGCGTTGGTCGCTACTTGTCATACCCAAGCGGACGCCGGCTTACTTCAGCTGAGCTGAGCTTTTGCCGAGCACGCGGCGGGCAATAATCAGCTGCTGAATTTGCTGCGTGCCTTCGAAAATGTCGAGGATTTTAGAGTCGCGCGACCACTTCTCTAGCAGCTCATCTTCACCATAGCCGAGCGAGGCGGCGAGCTCGACACACTTCAGCGTGACCTCGTTAGCCACGCGTCCGGCTTTGGCTTTGCAGATAGAGGCATCTTTAGAGTTCGGCTGCTTGTTATCTGCCATCCATGCGGCTTTTAACGTGAGTAGGCGTGCGGCTTCCCATTCTGCTTCTAAGCGATACAGCGTGGCTTCAGCGTGCGATGAGTTGAGCGGTGGTGTGCCGTAGTTGGGATCGATGTGATCGGCGAGTAATTCTTTCATACGCTCAATGGAAGCTGCGGCGACACCAACAGCCATGGCCGCGACCAAGGGGCGGGTGTTATCGAAAGTTTCCATGACGCCGGCGAAGCCTTTTTTCAGATCAATTTCTGGCGTGCCGAGCAAGTTGGCGGCGGGCACGCGGCAGTCGGTGAAGTTGATCGCCGCGGTATCGGAGGCTTTGATACCGAGCTTGTGTTCGAGGCGAGTGACCTCCATGCCTGGTGTGCCGTGCTCGACAACGAAGGATTTAATCGCGGCCTTGCCTAGCGATTTATCCAGAGTGGCCCAGACTACGACGCACTCGGCGCGGGCACCTGCGGTGACGTAGATTTTCTCACCATTAAGAATGTAATCATCGCCATCTTTTATCGCGGTGGTGCGAATCGCAGCGGAGTCGGAGCCGCAGCTGGGCTCGGTGATGGCCATCGCGGCCCATTTGCCCTTGAAGCGCGCGAGCTGCTCGTCGTTGGCAACTGCTGCAATGGCGGCGTTGCCTAAGCCTTGACGTGGAATTGATAGCAGCAAGCCGGTGTCGCCACGGCACAGCTCCATGGTGCCGAGTGCGACAGATAAGTTACCACCATTACGAATGCCAGTATTGCCATCGGTGCTTGGGCGTTTGCTGGCGCTGGTGGCGCCGGCGGCTTCATCTGAGCCTTCATTCATGCCATCGAGTAATGAGGCGAGCATGTCTAGTTCTTTCGGATAGGCATGTTCAGCACGGTCATATTTGCGTGAGATGGGACGATAGAAATTGTCCGCGACTTGCTTGGCTTGCTCGATGAGCATGGCAAATTTTTTCGGTGTGTCTAAGTTCATGATGCTGCTCCAGCGCGTGAGCGTTTGAGTGGCTCAAAGCGCGCAAATAGTTGCTTCTAAAATAGCCGCTGGTGAAAACGGTGGTTTAGGCCGGTATAAAAACGACGTCAAAAAAGTCTGGTTTATAAATGCAGGCCGCCGTGAGCAATCGCTACGGCGCGTAAATCGCGATACCAACGCTCGACCGGATGCTCTTTGGTGAAGCCGTGGCCACCGAGTAGCTGCACGCCATTGGTGCCGATTTGCATGGCTTTTTCTGCGCACAACAGACGCGCCAAATAGATTTCGCGATGGAAGGGTTTGCCAGCTTCGGCGAGAGAGCCTGCACGCCAGGTCATGATGCGCATGGCTTCAACTTCAATGGCCATGTCAGCAACCATGAAAGCCACGCCTTGGCGATGCGAAATCGGCTCACCAAAGGCTTCGCGCTCATTCACATATGGCACGACATAATCGAGCACGGCCTGCGCCGTACCAGTAGCCAAAGCGCACCAAGCCAAATAACCAAAGTCGATAAAGGCTTGATAGTCCAGCTCGCCTTCACCTAGTAAAGCCTCGACTGGCAGCATCACATTATCGAGTTGCAGCTTCACGGTTTCTGCCGCTTTCATGCCCATCGCAGGGTCTTCCTGGAAGCGCAGACCGTCGGTGCCGGCGGGCACGATGAACACTTGCGGCTGGCCATCGAGTTCGGCGGCAATGAGCAAAAGCTCGGCACTAGCGCCGCCAATGACTAAAGATTTTTCACCATTGAGCACAAAGCCAGACTTATCGCGACGAGCTTTGGTGCTTAGGCGCGATGGGTCAAATAAGACCGTGGGCTCACTGACTGCAATGGTCGCAAGCGGTGGCGTGTCTTCAGCAAATGCGGGCAGATAAGTCGCTTGCTGACTATCGCTGCCCCATCGCGTTAAGGCATTGGCAACGGACATTGGCGCAAGTAGTGCAGCCGCCAAAGAAAAGTCGCCATGCGCTAAATCTTCAGCCGCTAACAGTTGCGTGACTACGGTGGACTCAGAGGCAACACCGCCGAGTGCTTCGGGCACGGCATAGAGCGCAAGACCAAGCTCTTGAGCCTGAAGACGTAGTGCCTCAGGGCAGCGCGCGGTGGCATCGGCATCGTGGGCTTGTGGTCGTATGGTATCAGTGGCAAAGCGCTGCAATGAGTCACGCATCATGTGCTGCTCATCACTGAGCGAAAGATCAAAGAGGCCACTATTACTGGTATGGCTTAGGCGCTGCTTGCCTTTGCCTGCACTAGGTTTGAATAGGCGCGCGCTGGCACTGACGAGTTGGAAGCCAGCTTTGCTGCCGCGATACAGTAGTTTTTCAACAGGTTTGCGCAGCTTTAGGGTGTCGGCGAGTTGCGATTGGGCGAAACGGCTGAGGGCAGAAATGCCAAGGCCTTGGATATCTCCGGCGTTCATACGAGCTCCTGTGTGCATGAGCGTGACGAGTGGCCACGGGGTCAGCTCCGATCATGCACAGAAAAGTCGCGGTCGTGTTGACTTAGATGACCGATTGGTCTGTCATTTTCGACCTAGGCGCGCAGCGCATTGTTTTAACGAGAGACTATTGCGATGAGTAGGGGTCTCAGCTTTTGACTGGCGGTCTCAAATCATCGATGTGTAATGGAAATTCGCCACGCTGGCGGTCTTCGAAATAATAACGCAGGGTGCGTTTGACCGATGGAAATGCCAATTCATCCCATGGAATATCGGCTTCATCGAAGAGTTGGCACTCTAGCGATTCGACACCAATGCCAAACTTGCCATCGACTAAATGCGCGCGGTGCAACATATAAACTTGGTTGATGTAGGGAATGTTGAACACGGTGTAGAGCGTGAGTTCGCGCACATCAGCTTCGGCCTCTTCCCAGGTTTCGCGGGCGGCGCCTTCAGCAACGGTTTCACCATTTTCCATAAAGCCGGCGGGTAGCGTCCAAAAGCCGTAGCGTGGCTCGATGGCGCGGCGGCATAGCAACACTTTATCGCCCCAGACCGGCAAACAGCCAGCGATGATATTAGGGTTTTGATAATGCACGATATTGCAGTCGTCGCAGATATAGCGCGGTCGCGAATCGCCTTCGGGAATGCGCTGTGTTACCTGGCTGCCACAATTGCTGCAAAATTTCATAACGAAAGCTCCCGTAAACGCGTTCCAGTATACCTGAGGGTGTGTATGATTCAGCCATGACTACGCACTCACGCATTGAAACGCTTAAGCAAAATCTCTCACCGTTTGATAACACCGTGCGTGCCGATGCGGCGGTGCTGATTGGTCTGAGTAATGAGCCTGAGCCCACTATTTTGCTAACCCAGCGCGCCCTGCACATGAACTCGCATGCAGGCGAGGTGGCATTTCCCGGTGGTAAACGCGATGCCGATGACCTGCATTTGGTTGTCACTGCTTTGCGTGAAAGCGAAGAGGAAGTGGCGCTGCCGCAGTCGAAAGTTGAAGTTATCGGGGCATTGAAGCCAGCGCGCGCCAAAAGCGGTATTTTGGTGATGCCAATCATTGGCGTGATTCACGATGCGCCTGAGCTACACGGTAATCCAGAAGAGATCGATAGCGTGTTTCGCGTGCCATTACAGTACTTTTTCGACATCAAGGCCGAGCGCACTCACCGCATTAATTTTCGCGGCCTTGACCTCGTGGTGCCGTGCTTTCGTTTTGATGGCTACATCATTTGGGGCTTAACGGCCTATATGCTGGTGGAGTTTATGCGGGAAGGCTTTGGCCATCATATTGACTACCCGTGGCCACCGGTTTTGCCCGGCGTATTGGTGCCAAAGCGCAGCGAAAGCTAAGTCTTAGCACTCTTAAGGAGACGAATATGAAGTATCAATTAGGCGATCGCCGTGTTGAGGCTGATGGTGAGCATTGGGTGGCCGATAACGCCACAGTGATTGGTTCGGTGCGCTTGTGTGAGCGCAGCAGTGTCTGGTTTAACGCGGTGCTACGCGGCGATTGTGACCAAATCACCATCGGCGAAAACTCCAATATTCAGGATGGTGCCGTGCTGCATACCGATTATGGATTTCCGCTGACAGTCGGTAGCAATGTCACTGTTGGCCACCAAGCCATGCTGCATGGCTGCACTATTGGCGATGGCTCGTTGGTAGGCATCGGCGCGGTGATTTTAAATGGCGCCAAAATAGGCAAGGGCTGTGTTATTGGTGCCAATGCCTTGATTGGCGAGGGCAAAGAGATTCCCGATTTTTCGCTAGTGGTGGGTTCGCCAGGCCGAGTGATTCGTGAGGTGCCCGAGGCGCAGCGACAAATGTTGTTGCTCAGTGCCCAGCATTATGTCGAAAATGCCCGCCGTTTTCGCGATGAGCTAAAACCACAAGATTAAGTGGCCTTGCCCTGTTAGGAGTTTTCGATGTCTGCACGCCAACCCATTAGCCTGGGCACACCATTTTCCGCGAGCGCTACTCGTGTCATGTTGTTGGGAGCGGGCGAGCTGGGCCGTGAAGTCATCATGGCTTTAAAAGGTTTGGGCTGTGAAGTGATAGCTGTTGATCGCTACGCCAATGCGCCGGGCATGCAAGTCGCTGATCGCTCACACGTGGTGTCTATGCTCGATGGCGCTGCACTGCGACGCATTATTGAGCTAGAAAAACCCGCACTGATCGTGCCTGAAATCGAAGCCATTGCGACCGATGAGCTGGTGGCGCTGGAGCAGGAAGGCTGGTGCGTGGTGCCGACCGCTCGTGCGGCTCAGCTCACCATGAACCGCGAAGGCATTCGTCGTTTAGCGGCTGAAACCTTAGGTTTAGCGACGTCTCCGTATGTCTTTGTTGATAACTACGTAGACTTCTGTGTGGCTGTCACGCAGGTTGGTATGCCCTGTGTGGTGAAGCCAATTATGTCGTCTTCCGGCAAGGGCCAAAGCACAGTAAAAACAGAGGCGGACTTACAGCACGCTTGGGATTATGCGCAATCGGGTGGCCGTAGCGGTGCCGGGCGCGTCATTGTTGAAGGTTTTATCGACTTTGATTATGAGATCACTTTGCTCACCGTGCGCCATGCAGGCGGCACCTCGTTTTGTGCGCCCATTGGGCATTTGCAAGAGTCAGGAGATTATCGCGAGTCGTGGCAGCCGCAAGCGATGTCGGCAAAAGCGCTGGCCGAGGCTGAGCGCATTGCTGAGGCAGTTGCGAATGATCTTGGCGGCTGGGGTGTGTTTGGCATGGAGTTTTTTGTCAAGGGCGACAATGTATGGTTTAGCGAAGTCTCGCCACGGCCACATGACACAGGCTTAGTCACGCTGATGTCGCAAAACCTATCGGAGTTCAGCCTGCATGCGCGGGCAATTTTGGGCTTGCCAATTCCTGTTATTCGACAGCCTAGGCCAACGGCATCATGTGTTTTGTTGGTTAATGGCAATTCGCGGCAAATGCGCTTTGATGGCGTTGCTGAGGCATTAGCCGAGCCCGATACAGACTTCCGATTATTTGCTAAACCGGAAGTAGTGGGGCAGCGTCGATTGGGCGTGGCATTAGCGCAAGATGATAGTGTTGAGGCTGCGCGTGCCAAGGCGCGCGCTGTCATTGCAAAAATTAATGTGGTGTTGTGACGCTAAAATTGCAGAGCATGAGTGTGGCGGTAGGCCGGGCTTAGCTCGCTGCCTGCCAAATGCTTGCGCGGCGAATCAAATGGCCGCGCAATTCGTGCACCTCAATAAAGTAATCCGCAATACGCAAGCACACAGGCGCATCGGGAATAGCCTCTAGGCGATCAAGCAAGAGACCGTTAAGCGTACGCGGTCCCTCCACGGGCAATGACCAGCCCAAGGTGCGATTAATTGCCCGCAAACTCGCGGCGCCATCGATTAAGCGTGCACCGTCACTGGTTGCATGCATTTCTGTATGGCGATCGGCTGTGGTGGTCGTGAACTCGCCAACGAGCTCTTCTAATATCGCCTCAAGCGTGACGAGCCCCTGCACATCCCCATACTCATCGACGACGATGCCTAAGCGCCGCCGAAGCTTCTGAAACTCGAGAAGCTGAGCTGGCAATGGGGTGCGTTCGGGCAGAAAGTAGGCGCTGCGCACGGACTGCATGAGTGCGGCTTTATTAAACCCTTGCTGGCCTAAGAAGCGTGTGGTGTTGCGCACATGCAAAATGCCTACGGTGTTATTTAAGTCGCCATGAAAAACCGGTAAACGCGTGTGCACGGTCTGCTTCAAAACTTGCAAAATATCTTCATCGCTGGCGTCGAGATCGATGCCGGTGACGGCTTGGCGCGGAATCATGATGTCATTGACCGTGCTACGGTCAAGGTCCAGCAGGCCTTGAAGTAGGCGCTGATGCAGTGGTGGCAGCAGTAGGCGCCCGACCAATCGACTCAGTCCTAAACGTGCGGATGGCCGTTTGCCGATGTATTTCGCCAGCCAAGATAGCCAGTGTTTATGGCTACGCCAGCCGACAATGACCAGCAAGATCATCAACACGCTGAACAAGGCTAAGGCTTGCCACAAAATCATGATTTAGCTAGCCGCGGGCATGAGCAGCAGTTCGAGGACAAATTTGCTGCCCACGAAACCAACCAGCAATAAGCCAAAGCCGATGAGGGTAAAGCGCACAGCCGTGCGTCCGCGCCAGCCGCGCCAATAGCGTCCGGCCAGCAAGCAGGCGAACACGACCCATGCCATTAAAGTGAATACGGTTTTGTGCACGACGTGTTGCGCGAACAGGTCATCGAGGACAAAAAAGCCAGTGCCGATGGCTAAGCAGAGCAGTACAAAGCCGGCGGCGATAAGCTCAAAGAGCATACTCTCCATGGTTTGTAAGGCGGGCAAAGCCATTAATAAGCCGCGCTTGTGGCGGCGTAGCGCGCGATCTTGCCAGTGCAGCAAAAGCGCTTGCAGGGCGGCGATGCTGAGCAGGCTATAGGCTAGTAGCGACAGTAAAATATGGCCTTCGATGGCTGGTGTTAGTGCTAAGGCCATGCTTTGTGGGTCATGACCGACTACGCCTAAGCTGAGTTCGAAGGCGGCTAGCGGCATGGCCACTAGGTAAATGCCTTGTACTGGGCGGTAGACGTTAACCAGCAGGGCTAGTAGCGCGAGTAACCAACCATGCATCATCGCGATATTGAAGAGGCCAAAGCGCAGGCCATTGGGAATAATAATGGCTTCGTGCATGACCACTACATGCAGCACCAGCGCGGTGCTGATGATGGCTAATAGCGGCCCACGGGCGGGCACGCGGCGTTGCGCAACCGCGCGGGCGACACGGCCAGCGGCAGTGAGATATAAAACAATGGCCACGAGGGCAAGCAGTGCGGGTAGGGCATCCATGACTAACGGCGACCAAACAAACGATGAATGGAGTGTGGCATAAGCCAGAGTCCGTGCGCCAGCCGCGCGAGCAGCCTATAATCGCCGACATTAGCGAAACCGATGCCACAGGATAGACCATGTTTGACAACCTTACCGACCGCCTGAGTCAGAGCCTGCGCGCCATCAGCGGTAGTGCTCGCTTAAACGAAGACAATATTAAAGACACCCTGCGCGAAGTCCGCATGGCGCTGCTGGAGGCCGACGTTGCGCTGCCAGTGGTAAAAGATTTTGTTGAGCGCATTAAAGCTTCGGCGCTCGGCCAAGAAATTTTGACTCAACTTCAGCCTGGCCAAGCCTTCGTTAAAATTGTTCACGAAGAGTTAGTGGCAACGCTGGGCGAGGCCAACACGGGCCTTAACTTAAATTGCGCGCCACCAGCGATCATTCTTATGGCTGGCTTGCAGGGTGCTGGTAAAACCACCACGGTGGCTAAGCTTGCACGCTATTTAAAGCAGCAGAAAAAAACCGTGATGGTGGTTTCGGCCGATATTTATCGCCCAGCCGCTATCGCTCAGCTAGAAACGCTCGCGCGTGATGTCGACGTGCTGTTTCATCCGTCCAATATTAATCAAGACCCGGTGGCGATCGCTCAAGGTGCTATTGAGGCCGCTAAGCGCCAATTTGCTGATGTGCTATTGGTCGATACCGCCGGCCGCTTAGCCATCGATGAAGCCATGATGGCGGAAATTCGCCGCCTGCACGCTGCCATCAATCCGATCGAGACGCTGTTTGTTGTCGATGCGATGACCGGCCAAGATGCCGCCAACACCGCGAAAGCCTTTAACGACGCTCTGCCATTGACCGGCGTGGTGCTGGCCAAGGCCGATGGCGATGCTCGTGGCGGTGCCGCGCTGTCGGTGCGCGCCATTACTGGCAAGCCGATTCGCTTTATGGGCATGGGCGAGAAAACTGATGCGCTTGAGCTATTCCATCCAGATCGTGTTGCCCAGCGTATTTTGGGTATGGGCGATGTGCTCTCGCTGGTCGAGGAAGTCGAGCGCAAGATTGATAAAGAAAAAGCCGAGAAGCTCGCGCTAAAGCTGCAAAAGGGTAAAGGTTTTGACTTGCAGGACATGCTCGAGCAGTTCCAGCAAATGCGTAATCTTGGCGGTATGGGTGGCTTAATCGACAAATTGCCGGGCATGAATGCCGCAGCTGTTCAGCAGGCGATGGCCGGTGGCGCACCCGAGAAACAGATGAAGCAAATGGAAGCGATTATTCAGTCGATGACTGCCGGTGAGCGTCGTAAGCCTGATGTTATTAATGGCTCGCGCAAACGCCGTATTGCCAATGGTTCGGGCACGACCATCCAAGAAGTTAATCGTGTGCTCAAGCAGCACACGCAGATGGCAAAGATGATGAAAAAATTCTCTAACCCCAGCGGCATGATGAAGATGCTCAAGGGCATGCAGGGCAAATTACCGCCGGGCATGATGGACGATACGCCTGGTATGGGCGGTGGTGCTGGCGGTGCGAAAGGCGCCTTGCCGCCCGGCTTTCCCGGCGGTGGTTTGCCTGGCCTAGGTGGCCCCGGCTTACCATTTAAGAAGCGCTCTTAATGCGTACGAAGTCAGCAGAATTAAGCGGCTGGGGTCGCTATCCACAGGTCGATGCCACCTTGGCACGCCCCGAGCAATACCGTGAACTTGCGGCATGGGCTCAGCAAGCATCTCTAGCGCGCGGCATGGGTCGTGCCTATGGCGATGCCGCGATTAGCGCGAACGGCACTACGGTGCTCACCGAACGCCTTGACCGACTTCTCAGCTTCGACGCCGATACCGGCGTTTTGCGAGCCGAAGCTGGCGTCACCCTCGATGCTATTTTGCGAGCTGTGATGGCCAAAGGCTGGTTTCTGCCAGTCACGCCGGGCACGCGCTACATCACCTTAGGCGGTGCTATCGCTGCCGATGTCCACGGCAAAAATCATCACCACGTCGGCAGCTTTGGCCGCTTTGTGCGCTCATTTGAGTTGTTCACAGCAGCAGGTGCGATGACCTGTTCATCCAGCCAAAATGTGCCCGCGTATCAAGCCACATTAGGTGGCATGGGCATGACCGGTCTCATTGGCGAAGTCGAATTGCAGCTCAAGCGCATCCCATCGAGCAATATGCTGGTGCAGCATGTGCCGGCGGCAAATCTGCGTGAATCATTAGCGTTGATGAGTTCGGCTGAGCATGACGACGAATACACCGTGTCGTGGATAGATTGTCTAGCCTCTGGGGCTAAGCTCGGCCGTTCAGTATTTATGCGCGGGCAACACGCCGATGGCGCACATGCGCATGGCCCACGAGATGCCAAGCTCAGCCTGCCCATCAATGTGCCCAGCGCAGCATTAAATCGCTACAGCGTGGGCGCGTTTAATGCCCTCTACTACCGCTGGGAAGGCCGCAAAACTAAACCGTTCCGCTGCGATTTCGAACCATTTTTCTATCCACTCGATGGCATCAAGCAATGGCATCGCCTCTACGGCAAGCCAGGCTTTGTGCAATACCAATTTGTTGTTGGTGAAGCAGCAGCTGAAGCCTGCATCGGCGATGTTTTAAAGGCCGTTTCAAGCTCAGGCAATGCCAGCTTTTTAGCCGTGCTCAAGCGCTTTGGCGAAGCTGGCGATGGCCTTTTGTCATTCCCACAAGCGGGCATGACATTGGCGCTAGACTTGCCATTAAGAGCCGGCACTTTGGCGCTACTTGATCGCCTTGATGCCATCGTGGTGGCTCACGCCGGCCGCGTATATTTAGCCAAAGATGCGCGCCTCAACGCCAGCATGATGTCGGCGATGTATCCACAATTAGCAGAGTGGCAAGCAATTCGCCGCGAACTCGACCCCGATGGCTTATTTGTCTCGGCCTTGGGTCAACGTTTGGAGATGGCACCATGACGCAAATTTTAATCGTCGGCGCTACCTCTGCGATGGCTCGTGGTTGTGCCTACGCCTGGGCTAAGCAAGGCCAACGCCTCGTGCTCGCTGGCCGTGACCTTACGGAGCTTGAACGCATTGCTAGCGATATTCGTTTGCGCTTCGCCAGCAATGTGCAAGTCGCTGAGCTCGATCTCGATAACGTCAAACATCTCTCCACGCGCTGGAGCGATATTGAGGCCGCACATGGTGACATCGACGGCGTGCTAATGGCGGCGGGCTGGATGCCGGAAGACAACGATGCCATGCGCCGTGATACACCAGCTCTGCAGGTTATTGCGCGTAATTTCACCGGCCCAGTAGCGCTGCTCAACGCTGCTGCCGATGCTTTTGAAACGCGTAAAAATGGCTTCATTGTTGGCATTAGTTCGGTCGCTGGCGATCGCGGCCGGCAAAGCAATTACCTCTACGGCGCAGCTAAAGGTGGCTTCAGTATTTATCTCGCCGGCCTGCGTAATCGCTTATTTGCCTCTGGTGTGCCCGTGCTTACTGTGAAGCCTGGTTTTGTCGATACGCGCATGACTTGGGGCTTGCCCGGCCTATTCTTGGTTGCTGATCCTATGCAGTTGGGTGAGCAAATTGTGCAAGCGCAAGCAGCAGGCAAAAGCACCGTGTACCTACCCTCATTTTGGCGACTCATCATGCTCATCATTCAGCATGTACCTGAGTTCGTCTTTAAGCGCCTGAAGCTCTGATCATGACGGTTATCGTTAAGCAGCCGACCATTGTGGCCTTTGATTTCGATGGCACGCTCACGCGTGGCGAGTCATTTTTTCACTTTCTCTGGTTTGTCACGCCATGGTGGCGTTTCGCTTGGTGCTTTCTACGCTGCGTGCCAGTGCTGGCGGCCTATGTCGCTCGCCTGATGAGCAATGATCGTGCGAAGGCGAGGGTGATTAGTATTTTCTTGCGCGGCCAATCGCGCGAAAAGCTTGAACAACTGTCGCGTGATTTTGCCAGCAAAGGTATTCCTAAGTCGTTGCGGCCTGAGGCGATGGCGCGCCTGCGTCACCATCAAAAGCAAGGCCATCACTGCGTGTTAGTGAGTGCTACATTAGCGCTGTACTTGCGGCCATGGGCTGAGCTACACGAGTTTGAGCATGTCATTGCGACTGAGCTAGCATGTGATGGACAAGGGCGCTTAACGGGCGTCATGTCGACACCAAACTGCTATGGTCCACAAAAGGCTGTGCGCCTAAAAGCGCACTTCGGCGTCGACCATATTTTCGCAGCTTATGGCGATAGCAGTGGCGATACGGAAATGTTGGCCATGGCTGAACAACCGTTTTATCGGCCTTGGCACTAACGCAACTCACCAATCAATAATTAAAAAGCGCTAGCAAGACAGTGTGGAGCAGCACCCAATGACCTTGATTAAACTCATGCGCCCGCACCAATGGGTGAAAAACGGCTTCGTGCTTACCGGCTTGGTTTTCGGCCATGGCTGGGATGTCCCCGAGCAAGTCCAAGCGGTTTTACTGGCCTTTATCGCCTTCTGTTTAGCCTCTAGCTGCGTCTATGTTTTCAATGATTTATCCGATGCCGAAAATGATCGCCTGCACCCCACCAAGCGTAATCGCCCGATAGCATCGGGCGCTGTCACTGCCCGCCAAGCCTTGCTTCTGGCGGCTGTCTTAGGCGTGGTGTCGCTAAGCATTGCTTGGTCGGCTAACCCGCCTGTGGCCGGCTATATTGCTGCCTATTTAGTGCTGAATATGGCCTATACCTGGCGCCTAAAGCGCGTGGTGCTGCTGGATATTTTCTGCATCTCGGCCGGTTTTATGTTGCGCATTTTGGCCGGCACCGACGGCGTCGATATTCCGCCTTCCAATTGGCTATTGTTTTGCGGCCTCTGGACTACGTTATTTTTAGGCTTCATCAAGCGTCGCGCTGAAATGATTGCGCTAGATGAGGGCGCGGGTGGCCACCGCAAAGTACTTGAGCATTACTCAGCGACACTGCTTGATCAGCTCATCAGCATTACTTGCATGGGTATGATTTTCAGCTACAGCCTCTACACCATGGATGTCGATGTGCGCCGTATTCACAATACCGACCAGCTCATTTACACCGTGCCATTCGTGATTTATGCCTGCTTTCGCTATCTCTACTTGCTGCATCGTGAGACTGGCGGTGGCGACCCCTCGCGCGACCTAATCCGCGATCCACATATTGTCGCTGCCGGCCTGAGCTGGTTGCTGATGACCTTAGTGTTGGTGGCCAGATGAGTTTGAGCCCGCGCCAACTTCGCCTGCTTATGATCTCGGTGGGCGCTGGCGCTGCCGGCTATTTAGTCTTTGCTTTATGGTCGGGCTGGCGTGAAGTATTAGCCGCCATGGGCCATATCGGCTGGCAAGCGCTGGGCTTGGCGCTGCTATTATCGCTGGCAAATTACTGGCTGCGCGCTGAGCGCTGGCGTCTCTATATCGTCAGTAATGGCCATGCAATTTCTCATGTCGACAACCTACGCATTTATATTGCCGGCTTTGCTCTCACCACCACGCCAGGCAAGGCCGGTGAGCTTATTCGTGGTCTATTTTTAAAGCCTTATGGCGTCACATTTCATCATGCCGCCGCGATGTTTTTTAGCGAGCGCGTCGCCGATTTAATCGCTGTCTTGATCATCACTGCCGCCGGTTTGTCGCAGTTACATCAAGGCGAAATGTATTACGCCATATTGGTCGTGGCCTTGTTAGTCGGGCTTTTAGTATTGCGCACGACTTGGCCTGAGCGTCTATTGCGCCATGTGGCAGGTGAGCGCAAAGGCGTGCATTGGCTAGCGAATGTTGCGGCCAGTAGCCGCGCGCTATGGCGTGGACGCCTGCTGTGGCAAGTGCAGGGCTTAAGCGTGCTGGCATGGTTGGCGGAGGGCGTGGGCGCATGGTTGGTGCTGCGCACATTGATGCCAGATATGCCGCTGGAAATTGGTCTGTTTATTTATGGTTTTGCCATGATAGTCGGCGCACTGAGCTTTATGCCCGGTGGGCTAGGTGGCACTGAAGCCACCATGACAGGCTTGCTCGTGCTGCAAGGTTTGAGCTTGCCTGAAGCGGTGGCAGCGACGGTGATCATTCGCCTAGCAACGCTGTGGTTTGCTGTGCTGTTGGGGCTATTTGCAGTGATGCGTTTGCCAACCATGCCGGCACGGGCTGAGAGTTTAGACACACAGTTAGCCACTCAGGCCGGTGACGGCCAAGGCTTGAAATAATAGGTACTTCGAGATGACTCAAACACTGAAGCCAGGCCTGATGGCTCGCTGGCTTGAAGCGCATTGGCTATGGATTTTGCTGCCTGTGGTGCTGATCAAAGTCGCCATTGCCTATGGCTTACCAATGACTGGCGACGAAGCTTATTTCGTGCTTTGGGGCAAGCATCTCGACTTCGGTTATTACGATCATCCGCCCATGGCCGGCTGGATGATGGCGCTACAGCTGCTGGTCAGTGATCACCATCTCTGGCTGCGCGTACCGGGCCTAGTCACTGAGCTTATTATCGCGGCTGCACTCTATGCGCTGTTTCGACCTGTCGATGCCATTAAGGCGCGCTGGTTGGCGCTGCTATTTACGCTCAGCCCACTTAGTCTCATCAATGTATTCACACTGACCGACACAGGCTGCATCTTATTCGCCGCACTGGCGTTTGTGGCGGCTGCGCGCGGCTTACTGACACAGCATATACGCTGGGCGGTACTAGCAGGCGTGAGCTTAGGTTTGGCGTTTTTGTCCAAATACTTTGCTGTGTTCTTAGGTCTTGGCTTTGTTATTTTCTATGCTTTCGCTGGCAGGCGCTTCTGGCGTCATGGCCTAGTGCTAGTGCTGGTCGCCATTCCCTTTGGCCTGCTTAATCTGTATTGGAACTACACGCATTGCTGGTCTAACCTGCTGTTTAACTTAGTTAATCGCAATGCTG
Organism: Paraperlucidibaca wandonensis; assembly: GCF_042677145.1. Taxonomy (NCBI): domain Bacteria; kingdom Pseudomonadati; phylum Pseudomonadota; class Gammaproteobacteria; order Moraxellales; family Moraxellaceae; genus Paraperlucidibaca; species Paraperlucidibaca wandonensis. The sequence continues at coordinate 114,151 of NZ_JBHTIT010000001.1, forward strand.
GCGGCGGCTTTGGTTGGCAGAGCCTATTGGCCTATCTCGGCATGATGGGCTATGTCATTTTGCCGCCTATATGGTTGGCGTTACGAGCTGCGCAACAGCAGCGCTCATCACTCCGTGCAAACTTACAGCCCGTTATCAGCCTTGCCGCCACCTTGAGTTGGACCGCAGGCTTGGGCTTTTTATGGGTGAGCCTGAGCAAAGATATTGGCCTGCATTGGGTGCTGTGGTTTTACCCTATGGTGCTGGTGCTGCTCTTGCCTTTGCCTGTCGCGCGCTGGGCAAAACTGACGAAGATAGTGAGTTGGGTCAGCGTGGTGCATGTCGTGGTGCTATTGGGCATTCTTTACGCGCCTTTTTCGGTGTGGAAAAGCCAGCCGCGCGTGCAATGGTATTTGCTTGCGATGACCGAAGCGCCGGCGATTTTAAAACAAGCTCGTACCGAGGCTGATGAGCTGCAAGCGGGCGCTTGGCAGCCAGCATGGGAAGCTGCTTCTGCGCGCAAAAGTCTAGGTGTCGATGCCTTAGTGCCAGATCAGCCTAAGGCTGAGCGCGCGATAGCAACGCTGAGCTATTCATCAGCTTCAGTGCTGGCTTATCAGGTGCGCGAGCCAGTCATGGTGATGGGTGAGGGCGCGAAATATGCACGCCAAGATGACAGCCTGACTGACTTCCGAAGCCTCGATGGCAAGGCCGTATTGCTGCTATTGAAAAAGCCCAATGAGCAGCCTAATGCCGAGAATTGGTTCACCACATCGCGGCGATTTAGCCTGACTTATCGCGGCCAAACTTTCCACTTTTTGGCTGGCGAAGGCTTTCGCTATGAGGCGTATTTCCAGCAGGTATTAGTGTCGGTGCGTGAGCGCTTCTATCAATTTCCGAGCTGGTTACCGAGCGGGGAGTGTGCCTTTACGTCGCGTTATTTTGCGCCAGAATAAAGGCTTGTCTAAGCACATCAGCGTGGCTAAAAAGATGATAACGATGCCCACGACCGCCAAGGTCTCGGGCAGCTCATCCCACAAAATCCACGCCCAAAGCCCGGCAAAAACGATGGCCAAATAGGCCGCCGGGCCAATACGCCCAGCCGGCGCCAAGCTATAGGCTCGTGACATGGCGAGCTGGCTGAAGGTGGCCAAAATGCCGGCACCAACTACCCAGGCATATTCCTCAACGTTGAGCGGTCGCCATGCCCAAAGCATTGGCACAGCCGATATCGTCACTGAAATTAAGCTGAAATAAAGCACGATGCGTATCACTGGCTCGGTGCCAGAAAGTGAGCGCACGGTGACGAAGGCCATGGCGGCGAGCAAGCTGGCGCTGATGCCGACCAGCGAGATAAAGCCCATGCCGGCCATGTCGGGGCGGCAAATCAATAACACGCCACCGAAGCCGAGCACGGCAGCGATCATCATGCGGACCGTGATTTTTTCTTTAAGAAATAGCCAAGCAATGAGTGGAATAAACACCGGAGATGAGTAGGTGAAAACCATGGCGCTGGCTAATGGCAGTTTGGCGATGGCATAAAAGAAGCCATACATCGCCGCTAAACCCACTACGCCGCGCCATAAATGTTTGTGAAATACCTGGGTTTTGAGCAGGCCAGTGCCATGTATGGCAACCAGCGGCAGCAGCATGATTGACGCAGTAAAATTGCGGAAAAACACAATGGTTTCGTTGTTGACGGTATGCGATGCTTGACGAATAAACACGCCCATGGTGGCAAATAAAAATGCCGACAGCGTGAGCAGAGCAAGGCCACGCCAAACCGACTGCGATGGGGCTTCGTAGCGCATAAATGAGCACCTCAAACGATGGCGCGCAGCCTAGCAGATTCTCCAGCACGTTGGACTGGCCAAGTGCCGCGTTTTCTCGTAGAATTCGCGCCCATCTGTGCATGGCCGATTTCCGTGGCGCCATGAGCAGAACGACTTACCACGGAAACCCAGTACAGGAATTAAGCAATGGTCACTATTCGTCTAGCCCGCGGTGGCGCTAAAAAACGTCCTTTCTACTCCATCGTTGTTGCCGACAGCCGCAATGCCCGCGATGGCCGTTACTTAGAACGCCTGGGTTTCTTCAACCCAGTTGCACGTGGTCAAGCTGAGCGCGTGCGCTTGGACTTAGAGCGTGTAGCTTATTGGATCAGCAACGGCGCTCAAGCATCTGACCGCGTTGCACATCTGATCAAGGTAGCTCAGAAGAGCGCATAAGACATGTCTATCGTGCCCGATCGTGAGTCCCTGATTCAGGTCGGCCACGTACACACTGCTTATGGCATCAAGGGATGGGTGTGGGTTATGTCCCGCACGCATCCCATTGCCAATATTTTTAACTACGGCCCGTGGTATTTGGACCGTGGTGGCGTGTTGAGTCCGGTAGAGATACTGGCGAGTCGTCCGCAAGCCAAAGGCTTGGTGGCGCAGCTGGATATCTGCCCCGACCGCAACGCTGCTGACACTTTAGTTGGTGCAGCGATTTGGGTGCCGAAAAGCGCCTTGCCGGTATTAGACGAAGACGAGTATTACTGGTCTGAACTCATCGATATGTTAGTGGTGACTGAGCAAGATGACGTGCTCGGCCGCGTCCACGCGATGATGGAAACTGGTGCCAACGACGTCATCATTGTGCGTGCTTGTGAAGGCAGCATGGATGATCAAGAGCGTTTGTTGCCGTGGTTGCCAGGTCGTGTTGTGCGTTTTGTCGATCGAAATCAGCGCCGTATTCGCGTCGATTGGGATCCAACGTTTTAAGCGTTTATGACCAACATGGGAGATCGCCATGTGGGTAGGCGTAGTGTCGTTGTTTCCGGAAATGTTTCGAGCCATTAGCGAGTGCGGTGTAACTGCCCGCGCCGTGGCCAACGGTAAGCTCACGCTGGCGTTTTGGAACCCGCGCGACTTTACCGAAGATAATTACCGCCGTGTCGATGAGCGCCCCTTTGGTGGCGGCCCTGGCATGGTCATGCAGATTGAGCCTTTACGCCGAGCTATTAATGCCGCGCGTGAAGCTGCTGCCGCACGAGGTGTGGTGGCGCCGGTGATTTATTTATCACCGCAGGGCCAGCGTTTATCGCAAGCCGATGTGCAGCAGCTTAGCGCCGCACATGGCCAGCAGGGTTTGATTTTGCTCTGCGGCCGTTATGAGGGTGTCGATGAACGCTTAATTGAGCGCGATGTCGATGCCGAATGGTCGATAGGCGACTACGTGTTATCCGGTGGTGAATTACCGGCGATGGTATTGGTTGATGCCTTAGCGCGCTTATTGCCCGGCGTGCTAAACACCGAGGCTTCAGCCATTGAAGATTCATTTACCGATGGCCTGCTTGATTGCCCGCATTACACCCGACCTGAGGTGTATGACGGCGACACAGTGCCAGCGGTATTGCTCAGCGGTGATCATGCCGCGATAAAGCGTTGGCGCTTGCAGCAAAGCCTCAAGCGCACACGCGAACGCCGCCCAGACTTACTTGTCGGGCGCACGCTGAGCAAATTAGAACGACAGCTGCTAGATGGCATCGAATAGATCTCGCTAGCAGTGTTGAGGGGGTCGTATGCGCCTTAGCCTCTGGACCCAAGGCGATGCCCACCGAGCTGACACGAGCAGCCGGTCAAGGCATCACAATGATCAATCATATGCGTGAAAGCCTCTGTGATTGAATGTGGAGAATTAAGATGAGCGGTAAGCATCCTTTAGTACAGGCCGTTGAAAGCGTCCAACTGAAACAAGATATTCCTAAGTTTGCTCCTGGCGACACTGTTGTCGTTCAGGTGAAAGTGAAAGAAGGCGAGCGTGAGCGTCTCCAGGCCTATGAAGGCGTGGTTATTGCTATCAAAAATCGTGGCCTGAACTCTGCTTTCACGGTGCGTAAAATCTCCAACGGTATCGGTGTGGAACGTGTTTTCCAAACCCATTCGCCGATTGTTGCTGGCATCGAAGTTAAGCGTCGTGGTGCTGTTCGCCGCGCCAAGCTGTACTACCTCCGCGATCGTTCGGGCAAATCCGCACGTATCAAAGAGAAGCTGGCTCCGCGTAAGAAGTAATTCTTCGCGTTGCTGTGCAAAAAAGGGCTCATTACGAGCCCTTTTTTAATGCCTGAAATTTGACTGTTTGCCGCATTCGCTCATCACGTCCAATGGCTTTAAACTGAGCGTTAAGCTCATTGAAACTACGCCCATGATTGTTGAAGACGCTCACATGCCTCCAGCCTCAGATGCTGCGCTCACGGCCTTTCGCCATCAGCTCGCGGCCGAAGGCTTAAGTCAGCATACGCGTCGAGCCTATGTCAGCGATGCCGCCGCACTGGCGAACTGGGCTGCACCAAAGGCACTAACAGCATTAACTACCGATGACCTCGCGGCGTATCTGGCTAGCCCGCAAGTTATGCAAAAGTCGCCGCGCTCGATTGCACGTTTGCAGTCGTCTTTGCGCCATTGCTGGCGTGGCTTATTGGTACGTGGCAGTGTCGACAGCGATCCGACTATTGGGCTCGATACACCGCGCATCGGCCTTTCATTGCCGAAAGATTTGTCCGAGGCCGATGTCGATGCGCTGCTCGCTGCGCCTGATACTGAGACCTTAATTGGCCTGCGCGATAAAGCCATGCTTGAGCTCTTATATGCCTGTGGCTTGCGAGTGAGTGAGCTGGTTGGTTTGCCGCTGGCGGCGCTGAATTTGTCCGCAGGCTATTTGCGCGTGAAAGGTAAGGGCGAAAAAGAGCGTTTGGTGCCAATGGGCGAAGATGCGGTGATCTGGATACAGCGCTATATCGGCGAGGCCAGAGGCGAGTTGGTGCGTGATATCTCGGTGCCGGCGCTTTTTGTCACGGCGCGTGGCGGCGGCATGACACGCGAGAACTTTTGGCATTTGATTAAGCGTTACGCACTCATGGCCAACATCACGAGTAATGTTTCGCCACACACTTTGCGCCATGCTTTCGCCACACATTTGCTCAACCATGGTGCCGATTTGCGCGTGATTCAGCTCTTGCTCGGCCACAGCGACTTATCCACCACGCAGATTTACACCCACGTTGCCCGCGAGCGTCTGCAGCAACTGCACGCTGAGCATCATCCACGAGGCTGACGCCGAGCTTTGTTTCTCGTATGCTTAGCGACTATTCGTCAACGCCATCGCCGACTCGATGGTTAAGCACTTATGTATTCTCTGAGAGGCCAGCTGCATGCAAAAGCGAACAAAGAAATGGGGCATTGCCGCCGTAATCGCCACATCGATTGCCGCGACCGCGCTGTGGGTGCAAGCCGGTAGCAATGAAGAGTCGCAGATTCGTCAACGTCTAACGCAGGCCGTGCCGAAAGCCAACATTGTTTCAGTCACAGCCTCGCCTATTGCTGGTGTTTACGCTGTTGAGCTCGATGGCGGCACGATTTATGCCAGCGCTGATGGTCAGTATTTAATTCAAGGCGATATGCTGCAAGTTAAGGGCAAGGAAGTCGTCAATATCACTGATCAGGCTAAGTCTAAGCAGCGTCTTGTTTTGCTTAAAGGCATTGATAAGCGCGATGAGATAATTTTTCCTGCCAAAGGCAAGGCAAAGGCGGTGATTACTGTCTTTACGGATACCGATTGCGGCTATTGCCGTAAGTTACATGCCGAAGTGCCAGCGATGAATGCTAAGGGCATTGAGGTGCGCTATTTGGCCTATCCTCGTGACTTACCGCGCGTAGGTCCAAACGCGGGCACTGGCGCTCATATGACTGAAATTTGGTGCAATGCCAATCGTGCACAAGCACTAACTCTAGCTAAGCAGGGTCGCCCAGTGCCTGCCGGAAAAGCAGATTGCAAAGCACCTATCAGTGAGCAATTTGCCCTAGGTCGTCAAATGGGTGTAACGGGTACTCCGGCGATTTTTAATGAAAAAGGTGAGCAAATCGGTGGCTATATAACGGCTGATCGTGCGGCAACAATCCTTGGCCTGAACTAACCCTTAAGTTCGACAAATTCATCTAGGGCGCTATACTATGCGCCCTTATTTCTGGGTCTGATAAGCGTCTTAATGCTTATTTTGGCTCTTATATTATTAGCTGGTGGCCCTGACTTGAACGCGACTAATTCGACCGTAAATAAGCCCGTCAATATCGGTATTGTTGGCCTAGGTACTGTGGGCGGTGGTGCTCTGCATTTGCTCCGCGCCAATGCAGCAGAGCTCTCACGCCGCACAGGCCGCGACATCGTGGTGTCGCATATAGGTGTGCGCCGTGAGCATCCCAACCTCGACTTGGCTGGCATCACCGTGAGCATGGATATTTTTGCCGTGGTCGATGATCCTGCAGTTGATATTGTCGTTGAAGTTATCGGTGGTATTACCGTTGCTCGAGAACTCGTGCTGCGCGCCATCGCCAATGGTAAGCATGTGGTTACCGCGAACAAATGGCTGCTGGCTGAGCATGGCAATGAGATTTTTACTGCTGCTGAAGCCAAGGGTGTGCATGTTGGCTTTGAGGCATCGGTCGCAGGCGGCGTGCCTATTATCAAGGTGTTGCGTGAAGGTTTGGCGGCTAACAATATCGAATGGCTGGCCGGCATCATCAACGGTACAGGCAACTATATTTTGACCGAAATGCGCGATAAAGGTCGTTCCTTTACCGATGCACTCGATGAAGCAAAAGCGCTGGGCTATGCCGAGGCCGATCCGACGTTCGATGTTGAAGGCATTGATGCGGCGCATAAGCTCACTATCATGGCCTCACTAGCTTTTGGTATCCCGTTGCAGTTTTCTAAAGTCTATACCGAAGGCTTGTCGCAGCTCACTCGTGATGATGTCATCTATGCTGAAGAGCTGGGCTTTCGCATCAAGCAGCTGGGCATGGCGCGTTACACACGCGAAGGCGTGGAACTGCGCGTGCACCCAACACTGATCCCGAATGACCGCCTGATCGCCCATGTGAATGGCGTGAAAAATGCCATCCTGGTGCAGTCCGATGCCGTTGGCACCACCATGTATTACGGTGCTGGCGCTGGTGCAGGCCCAACAGCTTCGGCCGTAGTCGCTGATATTGTTGATTTAGTGCGGTTGTTGACGTCAGAGTCAGCGCCCAATGTGCCGCATTTGGCCTTTATGCCTCACGCGATCACCAATACACCGATCTTGCCGATGGAGTCGGTAGTGACTTCCTACTATTTACGTCTGCAGGCTTATGATCGTGCCGGGGTGTTGGCCGATGTCACGCGCATTTTGAGCAATCACGACATCAATATCGAAGCCATTTTGCAGAAACCCATGCAGGAAGGCGGCTCGGTGCCCGTTATTATTTTGACCAAGCCTGTTGTTGAGCGCGAAATGAACCGCGCCATGGTAGAGCTTGAAGCACTTGATCACATCATTGGGTCAGTCACACGTATTCGTATGGAGTCTTTGGCATGAACGCAGGCAACCGCTATACCGGCTTAATTAATCGCTACCGTAGCCACTTACCGGTGACTGCCGACACGCGCATCATTTCTTTGGGTGAGGGCAATACGCCGTTAATTCGCCTGAAAAATATCCCAGCGTTGATTGGCAAAAATGTCGAAATTTATGTGAAATACGAAGGTCTGAACCCGACCGGCTCGTTTAAAGATCGCGGCATGACCATGGCTGTGACTAAGGCTGTGGAAGAGGGCTCGAAAGCGATTATTTGCGCCTCAACCGGTAATACCTCAGCTGCTGCCGCTGCCTATGCGGCGCGCGCTGGCATCAAAGCCTTTGTGCTTATTCCAGAAGGCAAAATTGCCATGGGTAAGCTGGCACAGGCCATGATGTATGGCGCCATCACCCTGCAAATTCGCGGCAACTTCGACGATGGCATGGAGCTGGTTAAGCAAGTCGCGGCGCATGCGCCAGTGACTATCGTTAACTCGGTTAACCCCTATCGTCTGCAAGGTCAAAAAACTGCGGCTTTCGAAATTGTCGAAGAGCTTGGCCGCGCACCTGACTACCACTGTCTACCAGTCGGTAACGCCGGTAACATCACGGCGCATTGGATCGGCTATTGCGAATACTCCACGCCAGTTGGCGAAACTGTGACTCAGTCATGTAGTTTCTGTAATGGCAAATGCACTTTTGCTTGCGAGCCTGTGATCAGCAATCGTCCAAAAATGCTTGGCTATCAAGCCTCCGGCTCTGCGCCATTTGTGCGTGGCGGCCCAGTGAAAAATCCAGAAACCGTGGCCACTGCGATTCGCATCGGTAACCCGCAAAGCTACGATCAAGCACTGAAAGTGATGAGTGAGTCGGGCGGTTGGTTTGATGAACTCAGCGACCAAGAAATTCTCGATACTCAGCGCCTGTTGGCGATGAGCGAAGGTATTTTCTGTGAGCCAGCATCTGCGGCCTCCTTGGGTGGCGCTATTCGCGACATCAAGTCCGGCAAGATTGCTGAAGGTTCGGTCATCGTCTGCACACTGACTGGCAATGGCTTGAAAGATCCTGACACGGCCATTGGCCAGTGCCAAAGCTCGGTGCTGAAAACCATCGATGCTACCTTGGATCAAGTCCGCGATAGCATTCTGCAATCGATGGGTGTTTAAGCTGCCGAGCACTCAGCTTCAGTTAATCCCGTTATGAGCACGCCTCTGCGCTGGCAGCGGCGTGCTTTAAGTCATGCCGATCTGCCCTCTGTGCCGCCTTTATTAGCCAGGCTCTACGCTGCCCGTGGCGTGCGTACTGAGTCTGAGCTAGCGATGACGTTGGCTGCTTTGCAGCCAGCCAGCAGCCTTCATGGCTTAACTGCGGCAATAGAATTATTGGCTCAAGCTCTGCATGAGCAATGGCGCATCCTCGTGGTCGGCGATTTCGACGCCGATGGCGCGACCAGCACAGCGCTATCCTTACGTGCCTTGCGTGCCATGGGTGCGCAGCATGTCGACTACTTAGTTCCCAATCGTTTTACCTATGGCTATGGCCTCACGCCCGGCATCGTCGCGCTGGCGCTGAGCGAGAAGCAGCCGCAGCTCATCATCACCGTCGATAACGGTATTGCCAGTCATGAAGGCGTGGCGGCGGCACAGGCGGCGGGCGTGCGCGTACTCATCACCGATCATCATTTGCCCGGCGCAACGCTGCCGCCGGCCGATGCCATCGTCAACCCGAACCAAGCCGATTGCGACTTTCCCAGCAAAGCTTTAGCCGGCGTTGGTGTGGTGTTTTACGTGCTCTCAAGCCTGCGCACGCGCTTACGCGACGATGGCTGGTTCGCCGCTCAAGGCATTGCTGAGCCTAATATGGCTAATTATCTAGACCTTGTGGCTTTAGGTACGGTGGCTGATGTGGTCGCGCTCGATGCCAATAATCGCCGCCTCGTGCAACAAGGCTTGGCGCGTATTCGAGCTGGGCGTTGCTGCCCTGGCATTACCGCTTTACTGCGTGTGGCTGAGCGTGATATCGCCAGTTTAGTAGCCAGTGATCTGGGCTTTGTTGTGGCGCCACGCCTCAATGCAGCAGGCCGCCTAGACGATATGCGCGAAGGCATTGAGTGCTTACTTTGCGATGATCCTGCTGAAGCCAAACGCATGGCAGAAGACCTTGATGCGCTGAATTTAGAGCGTCGCGAGATCGAAGCCGGCATGCAAAATGAAGCCATGGCGGCGATGCGCGAGCTGACCATCAGCGAAGAAAATTTGCCGCCCGGTTTAGTGCTTTACGACCGGCATTGGCATCAAGGCGTAATTGGTTTGTTGGCAGGGCGTATTAAAGAGCGCTTTCATCGGCCAACAGTCGCCTTTGCGCCGGCACAAGCACCAGCGTACGGCGAGATGCCCAGCGAGCTAAAAGGCTCGGCGCGCTCCATTCCTGGCGTGCATATTCGCGATGTGCTCGATGCCATGGCGACGAAAAATCCCGGCCTTATCACGCGCTTTGGTGGTCACGCCATGGCGGCCGGCATGAGCTTACCCAGCACGCAGCTGGCGGCATTTCGCCTAGCCTTCGAAGAAACCTTGCGCGAATGGGTTCCGCCTGAAGCTTATGACGCAGTTTTGCTCACCGATGGCGAGCTCAGTGCCTCTGAGCTGAATGAGCAAACGGCGTATTTGATTCGCGATGCCGGCCCTTGGGGTCAGGCCTTTCCTGAGCCCTTATTTGAAGGTGAGTTTTTGTGTCTTGGTCAGCGCTTACTTAAAGATAAACACATCAAATTCAGCCTCTGCCATCCAGAGAGCAATCGCGTCATCGATGGCATTGCTTTTGGCGTGGATAGGGCACTTTGGCCTAATCTCAAGTGCGAGCGAATTCGTGTTGCTTATCGCTTAGATATCAATCGTTTTCGCGGCATGGAGACGCTGCAGTTGCGCATCGAGGCGATGCTGGCGTTGTAAGCTAGCTTTGCAAAGTGGCTTTACGCTGAGCTAATGCGCAGGCAGCACGCGCGCGCATTTTTCGCTACAATACCGCGCTTTACACGACGGCATTTTTAGCATCATGGAAATTAATCCCTACGTCCTCCGCATTAAAGACCTCACCGAGCGCACTGAGTCGCTCCGGGGGTATCTTTGACTACGACCTCAAGCAAGAGCGCTTAGAGGAGGTCACCCGCGAGCTTGAAGATCCCAAACTCTGGGATGAGCCCGAAAAAGCCCAAGCCATTGGTAAAGAACGCAGCATGCTCGAAGGCGTGGTACTGACCATTGATCAGCTAACTAGTGGCCTTGTCGACACCAAAGAGCTGCTCAGCTTAGCCGTTGAAGAAGATGACGAAGACACGCTAGTCGATGTTGCCAGCGAGCTAGATGGCCTAGATAAGCTGGTCAGCGATCTAGAGTTTCGTCGTATGTTTTCTGGCGAGATGGACCCCAATAACTGCTTTATCGACATTCAGTCCGGCTCTGGCGGCACTGAAGCGCAAGATTGGGCGAGCATGCTCATGCGCATGTTTTTGCGTTGGTCTGACCGTCACGGCTTTAAAACAGAAGTGATGGAAGTTTCCGATGGTGAAGTTGCTGGCATTAAGTCTTGCACCATTCGCGTCGAAGGCGACTATGCCTTTGGTTGGCTGCGAACTGAGACTGGCGTGCATCGCTTAGTGCGGAAATCGCCATTCGATTCTGGCAACCGTCGTCACACCTCATTTTCGGCGGTGTTTATCTCGCCAGAAATTGATGACGACATCGAAATTGATATCAATCCATCCGATGTGCGTACCGACACCTACCGCGCTAGTGGCGCTGGCGGTCAGCACATCAACAAAACTGACTCTGCTGTGCGTTTAACCCACGAACCTACGGGCACCGTGGTGGCTTGTCAAAACGAACGCTCGCAACACGCCAACCGCGATCGCGCATGGAAAATGTTACGCGCCAGACTCTATGAGCTGGAAGTGATGAAACGCAATCAAGCCAAACAAGCGCTAGAAGACACCAAGGCCGACATTGGCTGGGGCCATCAGATTCGCTCCTATGTGCTCGATCAGTCTCGCGTGAAAGATTTGCGCAGCAATATTGAAAGTTCTAACCCGAACGCCGTACTTGATGGCGATATCGACGAATTCATCCAAGCCTCATTAAAAATGGGCCTGTAAGCGGACGCCACCATGACAGATAAACCAGTAGAAAATACGCCACCAGTAGATATCAACAAACTCATGGCTGAGCGTAAGCAGAAGCTTGCTGTACTGCGCGAGGCTGGCCCGGTATTTCCAAATGACTTCCGCCGCGATGCTATCAGCAGTGACCTGCACACGCGCTTCGACGAGGCCACAACGGAAACCTTGGAAGCTGAGAAACCAGTTTTTTCAATTGCTGGCCGCATGATGCTGAAGCGCGTGATGGGCAAAGCTAGCTTCGCCACATTGCAAGATATGGGTGGGCGCCTTCAGATTTATGTTCAGCGCGATAGCATTGGTGAAGATGTTTACGCTGGCTTTAAACAGTCAGATTTAGGCGATATTTTTGGTGCTACCGGCTACCTATTTAAAACCCGAACCGGTGAGCTTTCGCTGCATGTAACGGAGCTGCGCTTATTGACCAAAGGTCTGCGTCCATTGCCTGATAAGTTTCATGGCATGGCTGATGTCGAGACTAAGTATCGCCAGCGCTATGTCGATTTGATTGTTAGTGAAGAAACGCGTCGGACTTTCCGCATTCGCTCGCAAGTAGTCGATGGCATTCGCCGCTTCATGGCTGCTCGCGACTTTATGGAAGTGGAAACACCGATGATGCATGTCATCCCCGGTGGTGCCGCCGCGAAACCGTTTAACACGCACCACAACGCGCTCGACATGCCGTTGTTTCTGCGTATCGCGCCTGAGCTGTATTTGAAGCGCCTAGTCGTTGGCGGTTTCGAGCGCGTGTTTGAAATCAATCGCAACTTCCGCAATGAAGGTGTGTCGACGCGCCACAACCCAGAATTCACCATGATAGAGTTCTATCAGGCCTATGCCGATTACAATGATCTCATGGACCTCACCGAAGATATGCTGCGCACCCTCGCTACCGATATTTTGGGTAGCACCGATGTGCCATATCAGGGTGAAGTCTTTGATTTCGGCGGCAAGTTTGATCGTTTATCGATGGTCGACTCCATTCTGAAATACAACCCGCATTTAACCCGTGAACAGCTTTGGGATTATGACCAAGCGGCGGAAATCGTGCGCTCACAGCTGAAAATGGATGTGAAGTCGATTTGGGGTGTTGGCAAATTGCATACGCTGATTTTCGAAGAGACCGTGGAGACGCAGCTGCGCCAGCCCACCTTTATCACTGAGTATCCGGCCGAAGTTTCACCCTTGGCCCGCCGTAATAATGATAACGAGTTCATTACCGATCGTTTTGAGTTCTTCATTGGTGGGCGTGAAATCGCCAATGGTTTCTCTGAGCTTAATGACGCTGAAGATCAGGCTGAGCGCTTCATGCAGCAGGTGCGTGAGAAAGAAGCGGGCGATGATGAGGCCATGCACTACGATGCCGACTTCATTCGTGCGCTTGAGTACGGTATGCCGCCAACGGCAGGTGAGGGTATCGGTGTTGACCGCTTGGTGATGTTGTTTACTGATTCAGCCAGCATTCGCGATGTGATTTTGTTTCCGCATATGCGGCCTGAGGTTTAATAGCATGCAACATGACCAAACAAGTCGTTTTATTCCGGCTGCAGGATATTTAGCGCTGATTGCATCGCTTTATGTGCCGATTGCCGCTGTGATTGCAATTGGCTTGTTTGCTATATGTCTATTTAGTTCTTCTGCTTTATTAAGGGCGCAGGCGAAGTTACAAGCAGCAATTGTATTAATACTAGCTATATATTTTGCGATAGCTGTTGTATTAACGAAGCTTGAAACGCTACAGGTGCTTGTTGTGATTGGTAAGGTTGGATTTATTGTGGCTAATTTATTTGGCTTGTATCGACTGACTACCGCTAAGTAATGACTAAGCAATAAAAAAGCCACCGTTAGGTGGCTTTTTTATGTGTGCGGTGTTTAGCCGAATGGATTGACGTCGCCAAATCCACTTGCGGCATCAGCCAATGGGCCAAGGATAACGTCTAGCGGTGTGCCGGTTGGCGTTGTGCTTTCACCATCGCCACCACCAAATCCACCTACGGCATCAGCCAATGGTCCAAGGATAATGTCTAACGGCGTTCCAGTTGGCGTTGTGCTTTCACCATCGCCACCACCAAATCCACCTACGGCATCAGCCAATGGTCCAAGGATAATGTCTAGCGGCGTGCCAGTTGGGCCTGTGGCATCGCCACCACCAGCGCCACCAACTGCATCAGCCAATGGGCCAAGGATAACGTCTAGCGGTGTGCCGGTTGGCGTTGTGCTTTCGCCATCGCCACCACCAAAGCCACCTGCAGCATCAGCCAATGGGCCAAGGATAGCGTCTAGCGGTGTGCCGGTTGGCGTTGTGCTTTCACCGTCGCCACCACCAAAGCCACCTGCAGCATCAGCCAATGGGCCAAGGATAGTGTCTAGCGGTGTGCCGGTTGGTGTTGTGCTTTCACCGTCGCCACCACCGATACCAGGAATTGGTAATGAGCCATTGCTTGGTGGGTTGCTAGGGTCGATTGGGCCTAGGGCCAGCTGTGTGCAGACATCGTACACATTCATCGATGTACCTAGGTCAACCGATAGGCCTCCGCCAATAGTGACGCGCAGCTTTTGGAAAGGTTTAGTAGCAAAACCGCCGATGAGATATTTTGCTGGTGTGCTCGTCAGGCTGTCAGGGCTTAAAGCATCCGTATTGCCATCAAAGCCGAAGCTCAGTAGCTCTAAGGCAAAGCCACCACTGGTTTCAACACCACCAAAAATGTCTCCGCCATCGGTTGTAACTGTGATGGACTTAGCAAGGCTAAGCTCAACTAGGCTACGCGGCACTTGGATAACAAATGATGCCAATCGACCGGCTGGCATTTGTGCTGGGAGAGTCACTTCAACACCGACATTGCCGGTTAAGGCGCCACTGGTGAATAGGCTGTCAGCCAAGGCCACGGCGTTATTTACTTTGGTGAAGGTGTCTAGGTTGCCATCAGCAGCAGAGTCTGGCGAGGTGACTCCACAAATTTCAACAGCTTGGCCACCAAGCAGTAGTGTATTCAGTGCGCACAGGCCGCCTTCTTTCACCGGAGCCACTGTGCTGCCGACAGGCGCGCCAGCCGAACAGCTATATTGGGTTTTCAGATCGGCAAAAGTGGGACAGGTGAAATCTGGCTGGCCATTTTCATCAGTTGTACGCCAGATACATTTATCCTCCAGACTAGAATCTGGAATGCCATCGCCATCGGCATCCGAGTCACATGCGTCACCTTTGCCGTCGCCATCAAGATCGGCTTGGCTGGGGTTAGGCACAGCTGGGCAGTTATCAGCTAAGGCGCCTTGTGTGTCGTCTCGAACGCCGTCACCATCTTGATCATTGTCACAGGCATCGCCAATCTTATCGCCATCAATGTCCGCTTGATTTGAGTTGCTATCGAATGGGCAGTTGTCAGCATCGTCATTAACGCCATCACCATCATTGTCGTCATCACAAGCATCGCCTATGCCATCGCCATCACTATCGTCGTTGGTAGCGCTAGAGGTGTTTGGGCATTTATCTTCCCTATCAAAAAAGTCATCACCATCCTGGTTATCGCAAGCATCACCTAGGGGGCCACCATATGTGTTGCGCTGATTAAGGTTGGCTATATCTGGGCAGTTATCTGCGCCATTTAGAACGCCGTCACCGTCTTTATCGTCATCACAAGCATCGCCTTCGCCATTGCTATCGGTATCGAGCTGCGAAGCATTTGCAACCAATGGGCAGTTATCTGCGATATCTGGAATGCCATCGCCATCTACATCGGTATCGCAGGCATCGCCCACACCATCATCATCGAGGTCTTTTTGGTTGGTATTGGGTACAGTTGGGCAATTATCAACGGCATCTGAGGGGCCATCGCCATCTGTATCAGAGCAAACATCGCCTGTCCCATCGTTATTAAAGTCTGCTTGGTTGCGATTTGACACTGTTGGGCAGTTGTCGACGCCATTATTAACACCGTCACCATCAATATCGCCATCGCAAGCATCACCAACGCCATCGCTGTTTGAGTCTTGCTGTGATGGGTTAGGGACTAATGGGCAGTTGTCTACGCCATTTTTGACGCCATCGCCGTCGCGGTCATTGTCGCAAGCGTCTCCGAAGCCGTCATTGTCGGTATCAATTTGGTTGGTATTCGCCTTAGTTGGGCAGTTGTCCATCCAGTCAGGAATGCCGTCATCATCACCATCAACACAGCCATCGACTCGCGGATCGTTAGGGCAGTTGTCATTATCGTCTGGGATGCCATCGCCATCTTTGTCGCCTTCACATTTATCGCCGATGCCATCGCCATCGGTATCAACTTGTGAGGCATTTGCAACTATTGGGCAGTTATCTGTGCCATTTGGAATGCCATCATTGTCTTTATCTTCATCGCATGCATCGCCTATGCCATCGTTATCGATATCCGACTGAGTTGGGTTGTACTTGTTAGGGCAGTTATCAGCCACGTCGGGCTTGGTGTCGTTATCTGAGTCGGGTAGGACTGATTGTGCAGGGGTTGCTGTGCCGTTTTTCGCCGAGTCGCCGCCACAAGCAGTAAGCGTGAGCGCCACTGCGGTGAGGCCGATCAGCATGTATTGTTTGCTTTTGAGCAATATCATGATGTTAGTCCTTTAATTAAAATCTTAGTTTGCTTCTGAAATGCTGAGTAAGAACTCAACACGTCGATTTTTGGCGCGATTTTCAGCGCTGTTATTTGTTACCAAAGGCATGGTTTCACCCAGGCCTATCGCTTGAAAACGTTTGCCATCTAAGCCTTCAGCAATCAGTGCGCTACGCACGGCAGCGGCACGCGCGAGTGATAGGCGTTGGTTGCTGTTGTCGCTGCCAACATCATCGGTATGGCCGGCGATGATGGCGCGTAGGTTGGCTTGTTTTTCAAAGAATTTAGCGGCTTCGCTAATGCTCGCTTTTGAGGCGGCAGTTAGTGTGGCTTTATTCGTGTCAAACTCGATGTTGTTGAGTGTTGCTGCTTGGGCAATGGCACAGCCGGTGTTGTCTGTGCGGACGCCGGCCAGTGTGTCTGGGCATTGGTCGCGATCATCGGCGATGCCATCATTGTCGGTGTCAGTTGGAGCAACCTCTTTAATGATAGGAGCTACGGCAGGTGCTGGCACTTCACGAATCACTTCTATTTCGCGAATCACCTCTACGCGCTCGACTTTGCCTAATGGCACTTCGACACCAGCACTTAGAGTGGTATCGAAAATATCTTTGCTATTAAAGTCGTCATACACGCCTTGAACCTCTATACGGCCACGAACTGTTTTACCGATGAGTTTGGTTAGGCCGAGACCGACATGAGCGGTTAGGCCATCTTCATCGAGAAAGTTAGTGTCGTTGTGCACATAGCCCGCGCCAGCGAGGACATAAGGTGTGAATTCATCGCGATCGCCAAATGAATACATCAGCGAGCCGGTTAATGCTTGGCGAAAGTAGTTGGTATCTTGGGTTTTATTGGTTTTTAGCGTGCTGGCATTGGCGGCAATCTCAAACGCCCAACGCTCACCCCAGCTCATAATGGGAATATCTAACGCACCCGTTACACCATAGCCGTGGTCAACATTTTGACGGCTATCATCGGTGGCATTGAACATGGCGCCTATATAAAAGTTGTATACGCCGTTGGTTTGCTCAGGAACATCAGCGAGTGCAGCGCTGCATGTAGAGGCTAGTAGGGCCGCTGCGGCTAGGCGTGAAATAGGCATGACAGGTTCACTCAAGTGTTATTGTTGTGTGTGAGTGAATTTACCACGCAAGTGTAAACTTGTTGAGCATTACATCAGGTTTTTGGTAATTTTGTGTAAACGAATTTCTGGCATTTTCTCTGCATAGCCTCGACAAAAGTCGTAGCAGATAGCTTACAATCCGCCGGTTACTTCCTGCGGTAATCTGCCGCTTTTACCGAGTCGCTCCTCTATTCACGTATGATGGGCGGCTTAAACGCAAGATGAGGACGAACCATGCAGATTGGTATCCCCGCGGAAACTCTGGCTGGCGAGACGCGTGTCGCTGCAACTCCAGAGACCGTAAAGAAGTTTGTGGCTATGGGCTGCAAAGTTGTTGTGCAAGCTGGTGCTGGTGTTGCCGCTAGCTGTATCGACAGCGCCTATGAAGCCGCTGGTGCCAGCATCGCTGCTAGTGCTGCTGATACATTAAGTGCATCAGATATTGTGCTGAAAGTTGCTGCACCAACCGCTGATGAAGTGGCCTTGATGAAGCAAGGTGCAACTGTACTGGCTGCTTTTGCACCTCATCAAAACACTCATTTCGATGCTTATGCCGCTAAAGGTCTGACCTGCGTTGCGATGGAATTGATTCCGCGCATCACGCGCGCGCAAAGCTCCGATATTCTGTCGTCGCAAGCTAACGTGGCCGGCTACAAAGCCGTGCTCATGGCTGCGAACGAATACGCAGGCCTATTTCCCATGATGATGACCGCTGCTGGCACTATTAAGCCTGCACGCGCCGTGATCTTGGGTGTTGGCGTGGCTGGCCTACAAGCCATCGCGACCGCTAAGCGCTTAGGTGCTGTGGTGGAAGCGTCAGATTTGCGTCCTGCTGCACGCGAGCAAGTTGAATCGCTCGGTGGTCGTTGGTTAGACGTGCCAATGAGCGAAGAAGAGGCCGCCAAAGCCTTGAGCACGGGCGGTTACGCTTGGCAGCCATCGCCAGAATACATCCGTGATCAAGCGGCTGTGGTCGATAAAGCGGTGTCGAATGCCAACGTGGTGATTACCACAGCACAGATTCCTGGTCGTAAAGCGCCGACATTGGTGAAAGCCGAGACTGTTGCGAAGATGAAGCCAGGTTCGATCATTATCGATATGGCCGTGAGCTCAGGCGGTAACGTCGAAGGTTCGCAGCTCGATCAAATCGTGGTGACTGAAAACGGCGTGCGCATTGTTGGTATTGGCAACATTCCGGCATTAGTGGCAACTGAAGCTTCTGCTTTATATGCCCGCAACATGCTGAATTTCTTAGCGCCAATGCACAACAAAGAAACCAGCGAGATCGTCTTGAACCGTGAAGATGACATGGTTAAGCCCACGCTGATTGTTGATGCCGGCACGGTCAACTACCAAAAACCGAATTGATCGGGAGCTTTCCAAATGATTGATATGTCTCAGGTAAGTCAGTTGGCAGAGCACGCTACCAGCGTGCCATTTGTCACTACCTTTACCATTTTCGTGCTGGCTATTTATGTCGGCTACTACGTGGTTTGGGGCGTAACACCTGCGCTGCACACACCATTAATGGCGGTAACCAACGCATTGTCCGGCATTATTATTGTCGGTGCCATGCTGCAAACCGTGGCTACGGGCACAGACCCTGCTGCGCTGCAAACCATTACCCCTACCAGCCTTTTGGGCGCTTTCGCTGTTTTCTTGGCCAGTATCAACATCTTCGGCGGCTTTGCTGTTACCGAACGCATGCTTGATATGTTCAAGAAAAAGAAGAAGTAAGGAGCGACTCAAATGAGTGATTTTGCACAATACGCCGACTGGTTCTATTTGGTCGGCTCTGTTCTGTTCATCCTGACCCTGCGCGGTTTGTCGGGTCCAAAAACAGCCATCATGGGTAACCGTTACGGCATGATCGGCATGACGCTGGCCATTCTGACCACGTTCTTTGTTGCGCCTAACCCCGTGCTCGGCATGATCATCGGCGCGATGATTGCTGGTGCTGTGGTTGGCTTGGCGCGTGCGCGCACTGTGCCGATGACGCAAATGCCTGAAACTGTGGCGATGATGCACTCCTTGGTGGGTCTCTCGGCTGTCTGTATCGCTATTGCAGCGGTATTGCACGAAGGTGTTCATCACGACGCATTGCACCGTTTTGAACTCTTTGTTGGCTGCTTTGTTGGTGCTATCACCTTCACGGCCTCGGTCTTTGCTTATGGCAAATTGGCCGCGAAAAAGTGGGCGAAATCGGTTAGCGGCGTTTGGGTGAAACCACTGCAAGCCATCTTGTTCTTGGGTATGGTCGGCTTTGGTATGGTCTATTTCCGTACTGAAGACCTCAACGCCTTCTACGCCATGACAGCGTTGGCATTGGCATTTGGCCTTATCTGGATTGCCCCCATCGGCGGCGGCGATATGCCTGTGGTGGTGTCGCTGCTGAACTCGTTTTCGGGTTGGGCTGCTGCCGGTATCGGTTTCACATTGAACAACCCGATGTTGATCATCGCTGGTTCGCTAGTGGGTTCGTCAGGTGCCATTCTCTCCTACGTCATGTGTAATGCCATGAACCGTTCGCTACTGAACGTGCTCTTCGGCGGCTTCGGTACTACAGCAGTTGCTGCTGCTAGCGGCGATGGCACAGAGAAGACACACAAGTCTGGTTCGGCTGAAGATGCGGCATTCATGATGGCTAATGCTGATTCTGTGGTCATTGTGCCTGGTTATGGCTTGGCTCAAGCGCGTGCGCAAAACGCCGTGAAAGAGCTAGCAACGGTACTGAAAGAGCAGGGCGTGAAAGTGCGCTATGCCATTCACCCGGTTGCAGGCCGTATGCCTGGCCACATGAACGTGTTGTTGGCAGAAGCCGATGTGCCATACGAAGACGTGTGCGAGATGGACGAAATCAATAGCGATTTCGCCTCTACCGACGTAGTTCTGGTCATTGGCGCTAACGATGTGGTTAACCCCGCAGCGAAAGATGATCCAGCATCACCGATCTACGGCATGCCAATTTTGGAAGCTAGCCGTGCGCGCACCGTGATGGTGATTAAGCGTTCGATGGCAACAGGCTATGCTGGCCTTGATAACGACCTGTTCTATCTAGACAAAACCATGATGGTGTTTGGCGATGCCAAAAAAGTCTTGGAAGAAATGGTTAAAGGCGTTACCGGCGGCGGTCACTAATTCATTTGAGTTAGTCCCCGCGGGATGTTGAAAAAAACCACGGCCCATGCCGTGGTTTTTTTTGCTCTCGATTTGCCTAGACAACTGGAGTTACAAAAATATTCAGTATTTTTCATACCCCCTAAACGGGGGATTGTCGGCTCACTAGCGCTAAAATTATATTTGCCTTGAATTAAATATAAAGGCTGAGCCTCCATGAAAAAACTACTCATAGCCGCTACTGTAGCGGCTAGCTGCTACGCACCAATGGCAATGGCTGGCTGGGGTGATTTGCTCAGCGCCGCTGCGAATATCGCCAATCAAAGCGCTGGCAATAACGCTGGTAATGAGCAAGCAGCCGCTGCTATTGCTGCCGCTGCAGCCAACTTAAACGCCTATGGCACTGTGGCCGCTAACCCAGCAACCATCCAGCAAGGTCTTGCCCAAGCCCTAGCAAACCAAGCTCAGGCCAATGGTCAGACGCTGACACCAGCTCAGCAAAAAGCGCTAGTAGCTGCCTATGCGCAAGCCGCTGCTAATGCTCAAGGCCAAGCAGCGGCATTGACGGCACTTCAGCAGCAGCAGTTGATTAAGCAGGGCATGACTCCAGCACAGGTGCAGGCCTATGCTCAGCTACAAGGTGTGACGCCAGAGCAGCTGCAAGCGCTCGCGCAAGCACAGGTCAACGCCATGACACCTGCGCAACGCAAACAGTATCAAGCAGCCCAGGCGCAGGCTTTGGCTCAAGCACAACAGCAAATTCAAGCACAACAAGTAGCAGCTGGCCCTTGTCAGGCGTCAGCTACATCAAAAACCGGTGGCTTAGGTGGCATGTTCGGCAAAATGGCCGGCGGCATGTTGAAGTCGGGCCTAGTGCCAGGCATGTCGGCTGAAGCAGCGGCAACTGCTGCATCGGTGGCTGAAAGCGCCGGAGCAATGGCCGACTGCGTACCCCAGTAAACGTTAAGCAATAAGTGTTAAGTCCGCACCTTGCGCCGCAGCAGCTGCGCAAGGGCGGTACTCACCGCGAGCAAACCCATGCTCGCGGTCACCGTTACCAAAGAGCCATAGCCGCTACAATTTAGCGATGCGCTGCCGCACATATCTGGCGGCGTGCTTATCGGCTCATCTGAATAAATACAGCTAATGCCAAATACTTTGCCAGCCTCGAGAGGGTAGCCATGATGCTTGCGCAGGCGTTTGCGTAAACGCGCGAGCAGTGGATCTTGCTCAGTGAGCGCTAGGTCGGCCATATGCAAACGCGTAGGATCCATTTTGCCGCCAGCGGCACCGCAAACCACCAATACATTGCGATGACGGCGTGCATGTAGCGCTAGTGTGAGTTTGGCTTTTGCATCATCGCAGCAATCTAAAATGATGTCGGGCTGTGGCGTGAGAATATCCAGCGCATTTTCCCGCGTCAGAAAATCATCAACCACTCGCACTTGGCAGCGCGGATTAATATCTCGTACGCGCTCAGCCAAAACTTCGGCTTTGCCACGGCCAAAGGTTGATGTCATGGCTGGAAGCTGGCGATTCACATTGGATGCAACCAACACATCAAGATCAACTAGCGTGAGCTGGCCGATGCCATTGCGAGCAAGTGCTTCTAATGCCCAGGAGCCAACGCCGCCAAGGCCGACTACTACGGCATGGCTACTTTGGAAGCGCTCAAGTGCAACGTCGCCATAGACTCGCGCAACGCCAGCAAAGCGGCGCTGGTGATCGTCATCAATAATGGGGTCTAGCGTAGGGGTAGGCTCGGTCATAAATCGGGGTGCGCAAGCGGATTATTGTAGGCTCGCAGGCAATGGGCAGCTGAGCAAGTAAGGGTCAAATAGCTGGCCTGCATAGAGCCGGCCATCGAAGGATTGTACGCTGCTAATGGCGCTAATTCGTTCGCCGCTATCTGTAAAAATAACGCGACTGGCACCTGTGGTGGGATTGATAGCATAAATTTTGGTTGGCGATTGCGACGCAGGGCGCTGCCAATGCAAGCCAAGACCTATGAGTGATGGGTAGGCACTGCTGAGCAGGTCGCCATTGCTCGCAACGCTGAGGCCGTCGAGTAACGATAGTGCTGTCACGCTGGTGCGCTCGCTAAGCTGGCCATCTTTGCCACGCTTGAAGCGCACTAAACCCTCGCCCAATGTTTGCGTGACCCAAAGATTATCGCCGCGAATAGCCACGCCATTGGCGATGGCAAATTGACCAGCGGCGACGCGCCAGCCTTCGCCCGGGCGATACATCACCACGGTAGCTTTGCGCTGTAAAAATAGCCACTCGACGATGCTGGCACCATTGGCGCGCTCGTTGGTGACATAAAGTGTGCCATCGGGCGCGATGGCGATATCGTTGGGCGCACTCAGTAGCGGAGAGGTGAGCAGCTCGTGAAAGCGTAGCTGATCGTCAAGCACTTCATAGACTGCGATGCTGTGCTGATCGCTGATTAAGTCACGATCGTGGCTGATGACATACAGCCACCAACGACTGTCAACGTGTCGAAGCGCCATGCCTTGAGGGCGAAATCGAAATTTTTCGGGCTCGCCGACGCGTGGCAAGACCACCATGGCATTCGTGCTTGGCGTATAAGCGTAGATCTCGCCAGTGCGTGCAAAATGTCGACGATCGTGACTAGAAATTAAGAGTCGCGGCGTATCTAAAGCCTGCGAGATGACCTTGTCGGGCCCCGGGCCTGTGCCAATCAGCTGGCATTGCGCAATGTTCAGCTCCACGGCAGCACTCGTCGTGGCGTGACTCATTGGCGCTAGCATTAAGCTGACCCAGAGCAAGTGCTGGGTCAGATGGCGCAGGGTAGGTGTCATCGGCAGGGCCTTAATCAAGCAAGCAGATGGCTCAATACGCCATAATTTACTGAGCGTCGGGCTTTTCTGCTAGCTCTTGCAGACGAGCGGCTTTTAACTCAATCAGCTGTTGCGCATCTTTGCTCTGCTGCTCTAGGTCAGCAATGCGCGACTCCAGCTCATCATTTTCGGCCTTTAGGGCGTCTACCGACTCCTGCGTTAGCACTAAGGCCTCAGCAGAAGTGGCATTTTCCGGCATGGCCAATGGCTCTTGCTTGCCAGTCGTGAGCGCTGATTCAGCGTTTACTTCAGCATCGTTTGCCGCTGGCTGACTGGCTTGCCACCAGCGCCAGCCAGAAAACACCACAATGATCGTTAACGCTAGAATAATCAGCCGTTTCATAGGACCTACCAGGCTAGTGCGCCACCGGTTTGATACTCGGTGACACGGGTTTCAAAGAAGTTCTTTTCCTTGCGCAAGTCCATGATTTCGGACATCCACGGGAAAGGGTTTTTAACGCCCGGGAACTGTTCAGCTAACCCTAACTGCATTAAGCGACGGTTGGCAATGTATTGCAGATACTCTTCCATCATCGCAGCGTTCATGCCGAGCACGCCACGCGGCATGGTGTCGCGGGCATATTCGACTTCGAGCTGAGTGCCTTCCAAGATCATTTGCGTGGCTTCCTGTTGGAAAGCCTTGGTCCACAACTGTGGGTTTTCGTTTTTGATTTGGTTGATGACATCGATGCCGAAGTTCACGTGCATGGATTCATCGCGCAGGATGTATTGGAACTGCTCAGCGACACCGGTCATTTTATTGCGGCGACCCATGGAGAGAATCTGGGTAAAGCCACAGTAGAAGAAGGTGCCTTCGAGCACGCAGTAGAACGCAATCAGATTGCGCAATAAGCGTTGATCATTCTCAATAGTGCCAGTTTTGAAGCTTGGGTCACTGAGATTTTGCGTGTACTTCAAGCCCCATGCCGCTTTACGCGCCACACTCGGTACTTCGCGATACATATTGAAGACCTCGCCCTCATCGATGCCCAGCGACTGAATGCAGTACTGGTAAGCATGGGTGTGGATGGCCTCTTCAAAAGCTTGGCGTAGCAAGTATTGGCGGCATTCTGGGTTGGTGATGTGGCGATAGAGTGCCAGCACCAAGTTATTCGCCACCAGTGAGTCGGCGGTGGAGAAAAAGCCCAATGAGCGCATGACGATTAGGCGCTCGTCATCGGTTAGTTGGCCATCGCCAGATTTCCACATGGACACGTCTTTCGACATGTTCACTTCTTGTGGCATCCAGTGGTTGGCGCAGCCATCGAGATATTTTTGCCATGCCCATTCGTATTTGAATGGTACGAGCTGGTTAAGGTCAGCACGGCAGTTGATCATGCGTTTGTCATCGACGCGAATGCGCTCGGCACCCATTTCCAGGTCTTCTAGGCCGGGAGCGGGGTCGAGTGCAGCCAAGGCCGCCGCAGCGCGCTCGTGAGCAGAGCCCTCTACGGCGTCTCGGGCGTCATTGCTGACGCGAGTGATGGCCTCTGTGATGATGGCAGCAGGTGCCTCAAGTCCACGAGGGGTAGATCCGGCTGCAGATGGCGCAGCAGAAACCACTGCCTCTGTCGGCGCACTTGCTGGGTTCGCAGCTGGCGTCTCAGTTCTTTTCGACGGAATCGGTGCTGGCGCATTGGGCTTCTCGTCCGCATTAAAATCATCCCAACTAATCATATTCTATCTCCTAGAGCCTACGCCTTATTGACAGGCTTCGCAGTCTGGATTGTCGATCGAGCAGGCCAGTGGTACTGGTGCTGCGACGACCATGTCTTCAATTTGTGCTTTTACCGCGTTCAGCGCGCCGTCGGAAACCGTCGATTTCTCTGTCGCTGTGGCGCCAATGGCACGGAGGTAATACGTGGTTTTTAGGCCGCGATACCACGCCATACGGTAGGTGATGTCGAGTTTTTTGCCCGATGCTTCAGCCAAGTACAAGTTCAGTGATTGCGCTTGGTCAATCCATTTCTGGCGGCGCGAACCGGCATCGACTAACCAGCGCGGTTCGATCTCAAACGCGGTGGCATAAATCGCTTTCATGTCGGCAGGCACGCGCTCGAGCTTCTGCACCGAACCTTCGTAATACTTCAGGTCGTTGACCATCACTGTATCCCATAGGCCACGTGCTTTCAGCTCATGCACCAAGTAGGGGTTAACTACGGTGAACTCGCCCGACAGGTTCGATTTCACATAAAGGTTTTGGTAGGTCGGCTCGATCGATTGCGAGACGCCGCAAATATTCGAAATCGTTGCCGTTGGCGCAATCGCCATGACGTTGGAGTTGCGCATACCGACGGTTTTTACTTGATCGCGCAATGTTGCCCAGTCCAGCGTTTGGCTGAAATCGACTTCAACATATTGTGCGCCGCGATGCTCAGCGAGTGCCCATAGCGAGTCGATAGGCAATACACCACGGCTCCATAGTGAGCCTTCGAATGTCGAGTAGCGGCCACGTTCGCCGGCTAGCTCGCAAGAAGCTTCGATGGCGTAGTAGCTGATGGCTTCCATTGAACGGTCGGCAAAAGTTACGGCGTCATCGCTAGCATAGGCCAGTTTCTGCTTATACAGCGCATCTTGGAAGCCCATGATGCCCATGCCGACGGGGCGATGGCGCATGTTTGAGGTGCGTGCAGCTTCAACGGCGTAGTAGTTGATGTCGATGACATTATCGAGCATACGCACAGCAGTACGCACAGTGCGGCGCAGCTTGTCTTGGTCTAGACCGGTTTCGGATACGTGGTTTACCAAGTTTACCGAGCCTAGGTTACAGACCGCGATTTCATCTTTGCTAGTGTTTAGCGTGATCTCGGTGCACAGGTTTGACGAGTGCACGACACCGACGTGTTGCTGCGGCGAGCGCAGATTGCAGACATCTTTGAAAGTGATCCAAGGATGGCCTGTTTCAAACAGCATCGAGAGCATTTTGCGCCATAAATCTTGCGCTTGAATGCGTTTGTACAGGCGCATTTGGCCGTTGTCGCACATGCGCTCATATTCGGTGTAGCGCTGTTCGAAGGGCTTGCCGTACAGATCATGCAGATCGGGCACATCAGATGGCGAGAACAGAGTCCATTGGCCGCCATCGAAGACGCGCTTCATGAACAGGTCGGGCACCCAGTTGGCGGTATTCATGTCGTGTGTACGACGACGATCATCGCCGGTATTTTTACGCAGCTCGACAAACTCTTCGATGTCTAAGTGCCAGGTTTCTAAATAAGCACAGACCGCACCTTTGCGTTTGCCGCCTTGGTTCACTGCCACAGCGGTGTCGTTGGCGACTTTCAGGAATGGCACGACGCCTTGTGACTTGCCATTGGTGCCTTTGATGTAGGCGCCGAGTGCGCGCACGGGCGTCCAGTCGTTGCCTAGACCACCGGCCCATTTCGACAGCATGGCGTTATCTTGGATGGCGCCATAGATGCCGTGCAGGTCATCGGGAATCGTGGTCAGGTAGCAGCTGGAAAGCTGCGGACGCAGGGTGCCGGCGTTGAATAGAGTTGGTGTTGATGCCATGTAGTCGAAGCTGGACATCAAGTCATAAAACTCGATGACGCGGGCTTCACGATCACCCGGCTCTTGCATGGCTAGGCCCATGGCGACGCGCATAAAGAAAATTTGCGGCAGCTCGAAACGGACGTCATTGCTATGTAAGAAATAGCGGTCGTATAGCGTTTGCAGGCCAAGATAAGTGAACTGGAAGTCACGATCTGGCTTCAGGGCTGCGCCTAAGCGCGCCATGTCGTAGTCGGCCAGTTTAGGGTCGAGCAGTTCTAACTCAATGCCGCGATTGATGTAGATCGGCAGTGCGTGCGGGTAGTACTGAGTCATCTCGCCTTGTGATGCCAGCTCAGCAATGCCCATAAACGACAAGCCTTCGCTGCGCAGATGATCGAGCAGTAGACGGGCGGTAACGTAGGTGTAGTTGGGCTCTTGCTCGATCATCACGCGGGCGCACATGACTAAAACGTTGTTGATGTCAGTTTCTGCGGCACCGTCGTAGAGGTTGCGCAGAGTGTCTTCAACAATGGCTTTCGATTCGACACCGCTCAGGCCTTCGCAGGCGTTGACCACTAAGGCTTCGAGGCGACCAAGATCGAGCAGATGACGGCTGCCATCGGCCTTTAGCACGTGCAGTGTCGGGTGATGACGTGTCGACGCAGGTGTTTCGATATCGCGGGCGCGGGCGCGCTCATCGCGGTAGAGCACATAGGCTCGAGCAATTTTTTGCTCACCGGAGCGCATCAAAGACAGTTCAACTTGGTCTTGGATTTCTTCGATATGAACCATGCCGCCGCTGGGCATGCGGCGCTTAAACGTGGCCGACACCAATGTGGTGAGCTGAGCCACGGTTTCATGAATACGGCTGGAGTTGGCTGCTGCCGAACCTTCAATGGCTAAAAAGGCCTTGCTGATGGCTAGCGCGATTTTGTTGTCGTCATAGCTGACCACAGTGCCATTGCGTTTAATAACACGCAGCTGGCCTGGCGCAGTGCCGGCAGTGGGCGTTGTCGGAGTGGTTGGCGTTTGCGTGGTGGCTTCGGCGAAAATGTCTGCTTGCATAGATTCCTCGGCAACAGGACACAGTGTGTGGCCTGAATAAAGACAGTGGTGGCGACTGTCGAACACTAGATATTGTGGTTGTTGAGTTCAGCATTTAGGTGGCTGATGTGCAAGTTGGCGAGTGTGCAGCCTCTTGCAGCTGGTGTGTATAAAACCGCGTATGGGCATATCATGTCCAGCGTTTTTTAAGAAAATATCGCTATATATAGTGTTTATGTATGCAGGTGACACACTAGATAGTGTGTTTGGCTGAGTTCTCTGAGCGTCAAATCTGTGGATAAGTTGTGCATAGCTTGCGGGTATCCCTTGGGATAACTTAACTTTGGTCGAAATATTAGTGACTTAGCTCAAAACACTAGATATTGTGTTTTGAGCTGTTTCGCAACTCGATAAATTGTTCTATCACTAGCCGCAGTGTTCGTTGCGTTGCAGTATATGAATGTTTACAAAACCGTATAAACTGCAACATGAGCCACTTGCTTTGTCGCGCAGTGGCAGTAACACGCGTGTTTTAGTTAACACATAAGAAGAATAGGGAGCATGGCATGGCATCTCACGAAGCGCCGCCGAAGATTTTGATTGTAGAAGACGACCAGCGCTTAGCAGAGCTGACTCAGGAATACTTGATCCGTAATGGCTTGGAAGTGAGTATTGAAGGTGATGGCCAGCGTGCTATTCGCCGCATCATTGATGAGCAGCCCGACCTCGTTGTGCTCGATGTTATGTTGCCTGGCGCCGATGGCCTGACTGTTTGTCGCGAAGTGCGCGGCCAGTTTAATAAGCCGATCATTATGCTAACGGCACGTACTGACGATATGGATCAAGTCTTGGGCTTGGAAATGGGCGCGGATGATTACGTGCCTAAGCCTGTGCAGCCTCGTGTATTGCTGGCGCGTATTCGTGCGCAACTACGCCGTGGTGAGAGCACTGAATCGACAGCGCAGCGCATTAGCTTTGGTGAGCTGATCATCGACAATGGTGCACGTTCGGTAACATTGGCTGGCGAATTAGTTGACTTCACTAGCGCCGAATATGACCTGCTCTGGCTGCTAGCTTCTAGTGCTGGCAAAACATTGTCGCGCGAAGATATCTTCTCGAAATTACGCGGCATTGAGTATGACGGCCAAGATCGTTCAATCGACGTCCGTATCTCGCGTATTCGTCCAAAAATTGGCGATGACCCCGATAGCCCGCGCATTATTAAAACTGTGCGCAGCAAGGGTTATCTCTTTGTGAAGGATGGTGGCAACGCCTAATGCTGCGAGCCTTTCGCACTAAGAGCATCTTTGTCGGGATTTACGGCGGCATCTTGTTGACGGTGGTGGCAGTTAGCTTCCTCACCTATATCACGATGCACTGGATGAATAATCAGCGTGCGCAAGAATATACCGAGCGTATGTCGACAGCGGTGTTTCACATCACGGCAATTGCTGTAGCGCGACAAAAGGCCGAGCAACGCGCTTTATGGTTGCAAGATGCTTCGTTACTTATTGATGCGCCCTTGCAGCTGATTAGTGCCTTACCCATCTCGCCCACTGGCCATGAAGAAGAGCGTTTAGCTCAGGGCTACACCGTGGTTCGTACGATGGGTGATGCCAGCGATATTTATATTCGTGTGCCGTTGCCAGGAAAGCTGTCGTACTTAACCACGCGCATAGCAGGTATTGGTGAGCAGCAGGCTAGGGCGGCGGCAAACTTTTATTTAGAAGATCTCGCCAACTATCCCGGCCAAGAAGAAATTCGCCTGAAGACGCTATCGCCATTTGTTGGCTTTCCGATGGCGATGATTCCATTGAGTAAGGTCAGGCTAGACCGCGATCAGCGTATTCGTCTTGAGCAAGATGAGATTGTCGTGAGTTTTGGCGAGCTTTCATCCAGTGCCACGCGCTCGGCCATGACGGTCTATGCGCCTAGCCAAAATCGCTCCGGCCAAGTGCTAATGCTTGGCCCCTTCGAATTATTTGACCCTTTACCATTTCAGCATCTGGTTATTGCCTGTGTGATTGCGCTGTTCTTTATTACCTTGGGTGCGTATTGGGTTATTCATAACTTCGAGATCAAGGTTGTCTCGTTGGGCGCGACTGTGCAACGTCTGCGAGAGGGTGACTTAACCGCGCGGGCTGATGTCAGTGGTAGCGATGAGATTGGTCGTTTAGCTGAGACGCTCAACCAGATGACGGCGCATATAAAGCGTTTGCTAGACTCGCAGCGCGAATTAACCCAAGCGGTATCGCATGAGTTGCGCACGCCTTTAGCGCGCCTACGGTTTGGTATGGAAATGATGGCGGGCTCTCCCGATGAGGAGGATCGCTTTCAGCAGCTCGAACTACTCGATGAAGATATCAATCAGCTAAACCAATTGATTGATGAGATTTTGACTTACGCCACGCTACAGCAGAGCCGCCCGCAGCTGAGCTTTGAGCCGCTGGATATGACTGCTTTGATGGGGCGTATTCAGCGTGAGACTGATGCGCTGAGAAAGCCTGCCAAGTTGACGGTGATTGTAGATGATGACTTGGTGATTCAAAGCGTTGAGCGTTACGCCCATCGTGTCATCCAAAATCTAGTAGGTAATGCCCTGCGCTATGCCAACCATGATGTGCGCGCAACACTGCGCCGTGATGGTGACTATGTCGTATTGTGGGTTGAGGATGACGGTCCGGGCATTCCAGAGGCGCATCGTGAGCGTATTTTTGAGCCGTTTACTCGCCTCGATGATAGCCGTACGCGCAGTACCGGCGGTTATGGCTTAGGCCTGTCTATTGTCAGTCGCATCGTGCATTGGTTTGAAGGTACGATTTATGTAGACCAGAGTCACCAGCTAGGTGGCGCCAGATTTATTATGCGCTGGCCAGTCTCTCCAACTGGGAAGCAGAGCGCATTAACGTAACGCAACAAAATGCCACAAACCTCATATCGTTTTTGTCTGACATTTGCCAGATTATTACGTCAACCGCAACGCGAACCACACGTTTAATCTCACAGGATGAAGACGACGGTGTGCAACAACGATGATTGTTTTTCAGGGCTCACATGATGTGGGCCCTTTTTTTATGTAAGAAATACCTTACAAGAAACCCTGTATTTTACGCCATATTGCGGTAATTACTTTCAAACTATTGTTGGGTCTTTTTTTATCTATTTGAATATAAAAGGGTAAAATCAAACCCATCATAGGTTGGATCGCTCAGCATATTGTGCGGCCCTGTAAACCTACTACCATTAGCCTTATCAGGACGCCGCTTAAAGGATTATGCGAGCACAAGGATGGTGTGTAGGAAGTACGCATGATGTGAACTCCCAGGGTAGGGGACAAGGATGTGGTCGAGCGAGGGAATGAGTCGGCCACAAAAAAGGAGCTATTTAGCTCCTTTTTTGTATTTAAACTTCACTGTTTATCTGACGCTATAAGAGTAGACCACAGCGCTAGGCTTTAGCGTTCTAGCAAAGGCAGCTTGTTCGGCTTGCCATCCCACTCTTTACCGTCTGCTGGACGCTCACCAATCTCGGTGATATTTGGCCAAATCTGCGCCAGATCGGCGTTGATTTTGATAAATGCCTTTTGGTTTTCTGGTAGCTCATCTTCAGAGAAAATGGCGTTGGCTGGGCATTCTGGCTCGCAAAGTGCGCAATCGATGCACTCATCTGGGTGAATCACTAAAAAATTTGGGCCTTCATAGAAGCAGTCTACTGGGCACACTTCCACGCAGTCTTGATATTTGCACTTGATGCAGTTTTCGGTAACGACGAATGTCATGGTTAAGCAATCCCGGTGACTAATGACTAATGGCGGCTAGTTTACTGTCGCAGCATCAGTGTGGCAATTGACTCATGCTGAGTAATTCTATCAGCAGCACTGATAGTGATGATGACTACAGTTGTTTTTTCAGCGCATAAATCAGCTCAAGCGCTTCACGTGGGCTCAGGCTATCTGGATCGATCTGGCGTAACGACAGCTCCACATCGCTAGGTTGGCGGGTGGCGAATAGGTCTGCTTGCGGGTTGTCGTTGCGCAGGCTGAGTTTGCGTGATGTGTTGCGCTGAGGTGTGTCGGCAGCTACGGCAGTTGGTGGTGTATCTGCCGGTGAGGCAGTTGGCGTGGCGAGGGCGGTAAGCGGTTCGCTATAGCGCAGGCTCACGCTTTGCGATTCGAGCAGAGCTAAGCGTTCACGCGCTCGGCTAATAACTTCTGCTGGCACACCCGCGAGCTGTGCGACTTGCAGGCCGTAGCTTTGGCTGGCGGGACCAGGTTTTACTGAGTGTAAAAACACCACATGGCCATCATGTTCGGCAGCGGCTAGATGCACGTTGGCGACACCTTCGAGCAAATCAGGAAGTGCCGTGAGTTCAAAATAGTGCGTGGCAAACAAGCTTAAGGAGCGGCATTGCATAGCGAGGTATTCTGCCGCCGCCCACGCCAGTGAGAGGCCGTCGAAGGTGCTAGTGCCACGGCCGATTTCATCCATGATGACTAGGCTGTGTGGTGTCGCATTATGCAAAATAGTGGCGGCTTCGGTCATCTCGACCATGAAAGTGGATCGGCCAGAGGCGAGGTCATCTGATGAGCCAATACGCGTGAAGATGCGATCGACTGGGCCAATGCTGGCAGCGCTGGCGGGCACATGGCTGCCGATATGCGCGAGCAGCACAATGAGCGCGGTTTGCCGCATATAGGTGGATTTACCGCCCATATTCGGGCCAGTGACCACCAACATACGCTGCTCGTTGTCGAGGCGAAGATCATTGGCGGTGAAAGGCTCGCTGAGTAAGCGCTCGACCACAGGGTGGCGGCCGGCCTCGATGGTAATGCCGGGTTCGTCGAGCAGTGTTGGTTTGGCCCAATTCAGCGTATCAGCGCGCTCGGCGAGACAGACTAGCGCATCTAACTCGGCTAGCGATTCGCAGAGTGCTTGCAGCGGTGTGAGTTCAAAGATGATGGCATCGAGCAAGTCTTCAAACAGCTGTTTTTCGCGTGCCAAGGCTCGGGCCGAGGCCGACAGCGCTTTATCTTCGAAGGCTTTGAGTTCGGGCGTGATGTAGCGCTCAACATTTTTCAGCGTTTGGCGGCGAATGAAATGTGCTGGCGCTTGCTCTGCGTGTAGCCGCGAGAGCTCGAAGTAATAGCCACTGACGCGGTTATAGCCAATTTTTAGTGCGGCAATGCCAGAGGCTTCACGCTCTTTTGCTTCTAGCGCGAGCAGGTAATCGCCGGCGTTTGTGCTTAAGCCACGGAGCTCATCGAGGTCAGCATCGAAGCCATCGGCAATGACGCCGCCATCGCGTAAAACTGCTGGAGGCGCTTCAACCACGGCGCGTTGTAAGAGATCTGCCAGCGCGGGTTGTGGTGCGATGTTGCCGGCTAGCGCTTGTAGGCGTGTGGATTGGCGGATGCTAAGCCATTGCGCAAAATCTGGGATGAGTGCGAGTAAATCACGCAGACGTGCCAGGTCGCGCGGGCGGGCGCTGCGCAATGCCACGCGCGAAAGTACGCGCTCGCCATCGCCCATATCAGCTAGTGGCTGGCTGAGTTCATCCCAGGCATGGTCAGCGATGAGTTCATCGATGGCTTGTTGGCGCCAGAGCAGAATTTCACGTACACGAATAGGCTGATGCAGCCAGCGTCGCAATAAGCGGCTGCCCATAGCCGAGCGAGTTTGGTCGAGAATGCCGGCCAAAGTGCTACGTGTATCGCCTGCGAGGGTATGGGTAATTTCGAGATTACGCCGTGTTGCGGCATCGAGTTGCAGTGTGTTTTTGGCATTATCGACTTGGATACCACGTAAATGCGGCAGAGCATTGCGCTGGGTTTCGCGGGCATAGACTAGCAAAGCGCCAGCGGCGGCAATGGCACTGGGCATCGCTTCGCAGCCAAAGCCCTGTAGGTCATGCACCCCGAATTGTTGGCAGAGCTGACGATGGCCGCTGTCACGATCGAAATGCCACGGTAAGCGTCCACGTAGACCGCGCTGGCCTTCGAGCTGGGCGCGCCAAGAAACATCTTCGGGGTAGAGCACTTCAGCTGCTTGGATGCGTGCGAGCTCGCCGAGCACGTGGTCAATGTCGCTGAGCTCTTGCACATTAAAGCGGCCGCTAGACATGTCTAAATACGCCAAGCCCCAGCGTTCATTTAGGCAGACTAACGCGGCGAGTAGCGTATCGCGGCGCTCATCTAAAAAAGCGTCATCGCTCACGGTGCCAGGCGTGACCACGCGCGCGACTTGGCGCTCCATTGGGCCTTTTTGTGCGCCGGCTTCGCCGACTTGCTCGCAAACCACCACTGATTCGCCGTGGCGAATGAGGCGGGCGATATAGTTTTCCGCGGCATGGTACGGAATGCCGGCCATCGCGATAGGTGCGCCAGCCGATTTGCCTCGCGCCGTTAGCGTGATGTCGAGCAGGCGTGCGGCTTTTTTGGCGTCATCGAAAAACAGCTCGTAAAAATCGCCCATGCGATAGAACACCAGCTCATTGAGGTGTTCGGCTTTGATGCGCAAATATTGTTGCATCATTGGCGTGTGTTGGGCGTTATCGCTGCTCATAGATGAAACAAGCCTAGTGTTTGCTGGCCACAAGCTAAAGGTGCGTGGCCGATGAGTGAGGGCTGGGAGGATAGCAAACCCAGCCATCAGGCACTAATGCTATGGCAGTTGATTCAAGCGTTGGGCCGCGTCTTCAGCGATTTGTTGAAAGCGCTCGGCGGCGCTGCACAGCGTAGAGATTTGGCTGCACGATTGGCCGCAATACAGCGCCATGTCGTCGAGCTTACCGGTGGCGCCAACGAGTGGCGAGTCGGTGGAAAAGATATACACCGGCTGACCATCTTGATGGCCAATTATCAGGTCGCGATCGGCACTGTCGTATTCGCCACGAGTGGCGGCATTGGCCAGTACGCGCACGGGCGCGGCCTCATGCCAGTTGCGCGCAAAAAGCGTGGTGTATATGGTTTTATCGGCTTCGGCCGCCAACACGCGCTGCTTATGATGCAGGTGAGCATTGGCCTCGTGAGTAGCTAGGAAGGCTGTGCCTAAGCTCACGCCTTGAGCGCCAAGCATCATTGCCGCCGCCACAGCTTGACCGCTTGCGATGCCGCCAGAGGCTACCACCGGCACATCACAGTGCTGAATAATTTGCGGCAATAAAGAGAGTGTTGAGGTTTGGCCACGAACATGACCGCCGGCTTCTTGGCCTTGCACGATCAATACATCAGCGCCGGCAGCTTGCGCGGCATCGGCATCGCACTGATAGCCCACTTGATGAATCACGGTTTTGCCGAGGCTTTTTAAGTAGCGAATCAAGGCCGTGTCGACTTCCCAAAACAGCACAAACGTAGACACATCTAGATCCAAGCAGGTGTCGACTTGTTCTTTCAATAGCGCTGCGTTGGTGCAGGCCGGAATTAAGTTCACGGCAAATGGCGCTTGGCTGAGTTCGCGCAATGCCAAGATCTCACTGCGGATTAATGCGGCTGGCTCGCGCACCATGCCGAGCACCCCAAAACCTCCGGCATTGCTAACGGCAGCGGCAAGCTTATGGCGCGCGACACCGCCCATACCGGCGAGCATGATCGGATACTCACAGCCTAAAATTTTCAGCAGCGGGGCGCTTCGCTGAGTCAGAGCATTTAGGCTGTGGTTTGGCATGCCTTATTCCATTGTCTGAGAGGCGTACTATAGGGTGCAAATAGTCGCCGATAGGTTGCTGAGTAAGTCGCTTTCGAGCGAGGAGGTTACCGAGGTATTCATCGGCTCGGTGGAGCCGACTTTAGGTCCGAAATAGCTGGCCTAGCAAGTCAATACAATGCTCTTCACGGGCATGGCGACTCCGAGTGCCACCATAGCTGCATTCTTCTCCAAAGAAGCATATTATTTACCTGTTTATTTTTGGAGAGTTATGCGATGTCGCTGATGAATGATCGTTTTACCGTGCTTGCGCATCCATTTCGCATCTTCTTTTTAAGCTCGGCGATTATGGCCGCCGTGCTGATTCCGCTCTGGGTGTATCTGCTCACCAGCGGGGTGAGCGCGCACTTGGCATTGCCACCGCTGCTCTGGCATCAGCACGAAATGCTGGCGGCGTTTTTATATCCAGCCATTGCCGGCTTCTTGCTCACCGCAGTCTGTAATTGGACGGGTACGCCGCCACCGGCTCGTAGTCATTTGCTCATGCTCTGGTTGGTCTGGCTTGCCGGTCGCCTAGCAATGGGCTTTGGCCAAGGTTTTGAAGTAGTGGCAGCCATCGTTGATTTGGCATTTATGCCGATGGTGGCCTGCTTTTTTGGCCTTAAAGTGTGGCGCGCCAAGCAAAAGCGCCAGCTGATTTTAGTCTGTGGCATCTGCCTTTTTTGGCTCTTGGATCTTGGCTTTCATATCACCGATCAAGTACGTTTTTTTCACGCACAAATCTTATTGGCGGGCGCATTAATTTTGGTGGTGGGCGGTCGTATTACGCCAGCATTTACCAATAATTGGTTGCGCCAAAATGTTCCACAAGCGCCGCAGATCGCTAGTCATGAGCGCTTAGATCGCATTGGCTTGATCATGGCCGTGTCGCTGGTATTGACGCAGGCCATGTTTGCCCAACTATCACCGCTTGGTGCCGTGATGGCGCTAGGCGCTGGCGTGGTGACGTTAGCTAGGTTGTGGCAATGGCGATTGTATTGGGTGAGGCAGGAGCCATTGCTTTGGGTGCTACAGCTTGGCCAACTCTGGGTTGCTATCGGTTACTTGTTGTTTGCTTGCACGGCACTGGGCTGGTTGCCAGCGAATGTGTGGCTGCATACGCTTGGTGCCGGCGCGATGGGAACGATGATTTTAGGCGTGATGACGCGAGTGTGCATGGGGCATACCGGTCGTCCGCTTAAGTTGCCGAGTGGCGGCGTATGGATTTATATCTTGGTGACAGCTGCTGTGTTGGTACGCTTAGCGGCGGCACTGAATTGGATTGCGCTGCCGCTGGGATGGTGGTTGGCAGCGGCATTATGGAGCTTGGCTTTCGGCCTATTTTTGCTGCGTTATAGCGGTATTTTGCTGGCGCCTCGCCCTGATGGAAAGATGGGATGATTTATAGGTCGCGCTAAACTACGTGCTAATTAGTGCGGAAATTGCGCGGCATAGCACACCGATGAACTTGGATCCTGCTGCTTATCCAGCGCATCCTCGAGGAAGTCAGCAAGCACGCGCGCATGGCTGGTGTCGGGGTCGCGCGCAGCAAATAGCAGAGTTATTGGGCCATCTTGCGCCATGCCGAGTAAATTCATCCAATGCGATGGTTCAGCGTTAAGCTCTTGCACATAGCGCTGACTAAACTCCTCGAAGCGCTCTGTGCGATGGCCATACCAAGTGCGCAGTGCGGTGCTGGGCGCGGCGTCTTTGCACCAGTCATCGAAAGGTAGGTCTTGCTTGCGCACACCGCGCGGCCAGAGGCGATCAACAAAAATACGACGGCCATCCTCAGGGCTAGGCTCTTCGTAAACACGTTTGATATTGACCATCAGCGATCGCTCATACCGCCTAAACATAAATACTGTGTTTCTAAGTATTCGTCGATGCCATATTTCGAGCCTTCACGGCCAAGGCCGGACTCTTTTACCCCCCCGAATGGCGCCATTTCGTTGGAAATAATGCCTTCATTGATACCTACCATGCCGTACTCCAAACGCTCGGCCACCGACCATAGTTGCTGCAAATTGCGGCCATAAAGGTAAGCGGCCAACCCCGCGCTAGTGTCGTTGGCTAGGGCTACGGCGTGGTCGGCGTCGCGGATGCGAATGAGCGGCGCAACTGGGCCAAAGCTTTCTTGCTGCGCGATGGGCATGTCGTTGCTGACGTTTAGCAGCACGGTGGGTTGATAGAAGCTGCCACCGAGTGCATGGCGTGCGCCGCCCATGGCGACATGCGCGCCAGCGGCGATGCTTTCATTGACCAGGCGTTCGACTTTATCGACGGCGGCGGCATTGATTAGCGGGCCGATGGTTGTGCCCTCGTCGGCGCCATTACCAACTACAAGCTTTGCCACGGCCGCTTGTAGTTTCTCGGCAAAGGCATCGTAGATTTTTTCATGCACCAAAAAGCGGTTGGCGCAGACACAGGTTTGCCCGGCGTTACGATATTTAGAGGCTAGCGCCCCGACAACGGCTGCATCTAAGTCAGCGTCTTCGAGCACGATAAACGGGGCATTACCGCCAAGCTCTAGCGACACGCGTTTAACCGTGTCGGCGCAGGCGGCCATGAGTTTTTTACCCACCGGCGTCGAGCCAGTGAAGGACAATTTGCGCACGATGGGGCTTTGCGTGAGCACTTCGCCAACGACAGATGCGTGAGCTGAAGTGATGATATTTAACACGCCATCAGGCAGGCCGGCTTGCTTGCCGAGCTCAGCTAAAGCCAGCGCACAAAGTGGAGTAACTCCGGCGGGTTTGACCACTGAAGTGCAGCCGACTGCAAGCGCCGGTGCGACCTTGCGTGTGATCATGGCGATGGGAAAGTTCCACGGCGTAATCGCGACAGTAACGCCGATCGGCTGCTTCAGTGCGATTAATCGGCGATCAGGTGTAGGGCCAGGAATGACATCGCCATAGGCGCGTTTGCCCTCTTCGGCAAACCACTCAATAAACGAAGCACCATAGGCGACTTCACCACGTGACTCAGCCAAAGGCTTGCCTTGCTCGGCGGTCATCAACTGCGCGAGATCTTCTTGGTTGGCCATAATGAGGTCGAACCAACGCTTGAGAATTTGGCTGCGCGTTTTCGCTGCCAGTGCTCGCCATGCTGGTAATGCGCGCTCGGCGGCCTCGATAGCTAATTGTGTTTCCGTAGCGCCCATATCGGGCACATCGGCAATGTGTTCGCCAGTGGCTGGGTTGTTGATGGCATAGGTCGCACCTGAGTTGGCCGCCTGCCATTTGCCATTGATAAAAGCGAGTTGGCGCAGCAGTGAATTACTAAATGTCATGATGCTCTCCGTAAAATAGCGCTTGCACGAGGTTTGCCAGCTCAGTGGCCTATCAGCAATGGTATGAGTGCGGCACGCGTGGCCTGTGGAATGGCAACCGATTGGCTGCTGGCGCGATCAACATAAACATGGACAAAGTGGCCAACAGCGGCTGGCGTGTCGTCGTCATTACGAAATAGGCCGATCTCATAGCGCACACTGCGTGTGCCCAAATGTGCGACTCGCACACCGGCGGTGATGGTGTCGGGAAAGGCAATGGGCGCTAAATAGTTGCAGTGAGTTTCCACCACAAAAGCGATTTCGCTGCCGTGATGTATGTCGAGCACGCCAGCATCAATCAGGTAGCGATTCACCGCGGTGTCGAAAAAGCTGTAGTAATTAACGTTGTTCACATGGCCGTAAATATCGTTGTCCATCCATCGTGTGGGCATGCTCAGAAAATGCTTGAACGTGTCGCGGTTGTTGAGTTTTAGGTCTTTCATTAGGGCTTAATACACCGACTGATAAATCGCGAGGGCGTCAGCTAATGTGACCTCGCGCGGGTTATTGATGAGCAAGCGCTGTACAGCCATGGCATCTTGCGCCAATAGCGGCAGGTCGGCCTCGTGCACGCCATTGCCGCTAAGCGTTTGGGCAAATGGCATCTCGGCGACTAATGCAGTCATGCGCTCAATAAAGGCTAGTGAGGCTACTTGGTCGTCGCTGCTGGCTTGAATATTTAGCGCGCGCTCTAGCTCTGCATACAGCATGGCGGCAGCAGGTTGGTTAAAGCGCAGCACGGGGCTGAGCACTAGTGCGTTGGTTAGGCCGTGCGGCAAGTGATAGCGCCCGCCGAGTGGATAGGCCAGTGCATGCACGGCAGCTACCGGCGCGTTGGCGAAGGCCATGCCGGCGAAAAGCGAACCCATGAGCATGGCTTCACGCGCATCGGCATTTTTCGGCTCAGCGAGCACGGTACGGATATTGTCGTGCAGGGCTTTTAAGGCCTGCAGCGCGAGCGCATCCGATAGGGGGTTTTTCTTGTGACGACTGGTGTAGGCCTCGATCGCGTGCACCATGGCGTCAATGCCGGTTGCTGCGGTGATGGCTGGCGGCAGGCCTAGCGTTAGCGTGCTGTCGAGCACAGCAATATCGGGGTAGAGAGCGCTTGAAACAACGCCTTTTTTCTCATCATTAGGCGTGGTCAAAATGCTAATTGGCGTGACTTCTGAGCCTGTGCCAGCGGTGGTCGGTACTTGAATTAATGGCAGACGCGGGCCACGTGCGATATCGACGCCATAAATGCTTGGGATGTCTTGCGGTGTGCGCACTAACAGCGCCACTAATTTCGCCGTATCCATGGCACTGCCACCGCCAAAGCCAATCACTGCATCGGCCCCACTGGCGATAGCTTGAGCTACCGCTGCTTGCACGCTAGCCTCGGGTGGGTCGGCCAACACATCGGTATATAAAGTGTGCTTTAACTTTTGAGCCCCTAGGCCTGCGAGTAGCGACTTTGTTAGTCCGCTATTGTGCAAAAACGCATCGGTGACGATAAACACATGGCTGGCGCCTAAGCCCTTCGCTAGCTCACCAATTCGTGCTGCACTGCCTTGCTCGCAAACAATGCGAGGGCTGGTTTCGAAATTAAAACTGGCCATTACAGCGCGGCCTCTAAGACCTTGCGGCTAACCTCAGGCGTGATGGTTTGACGCTCACCGAGCTTGACCATGCCGTGCGCTTTTAGCTGCTCAATAATGGTGTCGATGTGCTGCTCGCCAAGGCCATAAGCACTAAGTGTGGTGCCCACGCCTAGGCGTTCGAAAAACTCTCGGGTGCGCTCAATGGCGGCACTGATGCGCTCATTTGGCGTACCAAAGTTGATGCCCCAAATGCGTTCGGCGTACTGCACCAATTTGTCTTGCTTGGCTTCGCGCTGGATGTCGAGCATGGCCGGCAGCACTACCGCCAGAGTTTGCGCGTGATCGAGGCCGTGCAGTGCGGTGAGTTCGTGGCCGATCATATGCGTCGACCAGTCCTGCGGCACACCAGCACCAATTAGACCGTTCAAGGCTTGGCTGGCGGCCCACATCAGGTTGGCGCGTACATCGACATTGTCGGGCTCGCTAAATGCACGTGGGCCATCCTCGATGAGCGTAAGTAAAATGCCCTCGGCGAAACGGTCTTGAATTTTGCCATCGACGGGATAAGTCAGATATTGCTCAACAACATGAACGAAAGCATCGACTACGCCGTTGCCAACTTGGCGCTTCGGCAGCGTTAGGGTTTTGCTTGGATCCATGACAGCGAATTGTGGAAACAGTAGCGGGCTGCTAAAGGCCATTTTGCTATGCGTGGCGCGAATGGTGACCACCGCGCCGTTATTGGTCTCGGAGCCAGTGGCAGCTAGTGTGACGACCACACCAAGTGGGAGCGCTTGCTTAACCGAGCGGCCACGACTGGTTAAGATGTCCATGGTTTCGCCATCGTGATGAATGGCGGCGGCGATGAATTTGCTGCCATCCATGACCGAGCCGCCGCCGACAGCGACGATATAGTCTGCTTGTTCGCTGCGGCCAAGCTCAACGGCCTGCATTAAGGTCTCAAAACTGGGATTGGGTTCGATTCCGCCGAACTCGATAATATGGCGATCGCCCAGCGCTGCTTTGACTTCATCTAGCGTGCCGGTAGTTTTCACGCTACCGCCGCCGTAAGTCACTAGCACGCGAGCATTGGCGGGCACTTCCTTGCTCATTTGGGCAATCATGCCAGCGCCAAAAAGAACTTTAACGGGGTTGCGGTAGCTGAAATTAAGCATATAAAAAACCTCGGTTGGACATCGCGACAGTGCAAAATGACGTCTACACTGAGGCAGAGACAGCAGAAAAAGCATGTCTTCGAGCATACTGTTTTGGAGCTTAAATGTCTTATTTGATCAGCCCTTATGCCGCTATCGATGAAGGAGATAACACACTCATCATTGCTGCTGCTCATGTGCTAGGTGCAACATTACTGACGCATGGCTTGCGTGTGAGCACCGTCGAATCTTGTACTGGCGGCGGTATTGCGCAGGCCATTACTGAGGTTGCAGGCAGCTCGGCGTGGTTCGATATGGGCTGGGTGACATACAGCAATGCCGCGAAGACTCAGCTCGTCGGCGTGCCAGCAGAGCTTATTGCTCAGCATGGCGCTGTTAGTGAGGCGGTCGTTCGTGCAATGGCTGAAGGCGCTCGACAGGCATCTGGCGCATCGTGGGCGGTCGCGGTTAGCGGCGTCGCAGGCCCTAGTGGTGGCCTGCCCGAAAAGCCAGTTGGTTTGGTTTGGATGGCTTGGGCAGGGCCGCAGGGCACAGTGGCTGAGCATAGTTACTGGCCAGCTTCGCGTGCAGTGGTGCGCTGTCAAACCGTCTATCGGGCATTGAGTCAATTAAATACATTGCTGTTGGCTAGCGCAGGGCATGCCCCTGTGCCATAATACTGTACGAAAGGACAGCAGTGACGTATGGTCGCTGCTTCACACATTTTTCAATGCGCGTTAAGTGCGAGGGTTGAGCCTTATGAATGACAATAAACAAAAAGCGTTGGGTGCAGCACTAGCTCAGATTGAAAAGCAATTTGGCAAAGGTTCAGTGATGCGCTTGGGCGATCAACCGGCGAGTGGTGCCATCCCTGCCATTTCTACCGGTTCGCTGGGCTTAGATATTGCCCTAGGCATTGGTGGTTTACCGAAAGGCCGTATTGTTGAAATTTATGGCCCAGAGTCATCGGGTAAAACTACGCTCACATTGCAAGTCATTGCGGCCTGTCAGCGTGCTGGTGGTACCGCTGCATTTATCGATGCCGAGCATGCTCTCGACCCGCAATACGCTGGCAAGTTAGGTGTAGATATTGAGAATTTACTGGTATCACAACCAGATACCGGTGAGCAGGCATTGGAAATTGCCGATATGTTGGTGCGCTCTAACTCAGTCGACATCATCGTCATTGACTCAGTGGCTGCATTAACACCTCGCGCTGAAATTGAAGGTGAAATGGGCGATACACACGTCGGTCTGCAAGCTCGTTTGATGTCGCAGGCGCTGCGTAAAATCACCGGCAACATCAAGCGCTCTAACTGTTTAGTTATCTTCATTAACCAAATTCGTATGAAAATTGGCGTTATGTTTGGCAGCCCAGAAACCACTACCGGCGGCAATGCGTTGAAGTTCTATGCTTCGGTACGCTTGGATATTCGCCGTATTGGCGCAGTGAAAGAAGGTGAAGAGATTGTTGGTTCTGAAACTCGTGTGAAGGTGGTCAAAAACAAAGTGGCACCACCCTTTAAGCAGGCTGAATTCCAGATTCTCTATGGCCAGGGTATTAACCGCCAAGGCGAAATTGTTGACCTAGGCGTGAAGCTCGGGCTGATCGATAAAGCTGGCGCTTGGTATGCCTATCAGGGCAATAAAATTGGTCAAGGCAAAAGCAATGCCTGCAATTTCTTAAATGAAAATCCCAAAATCACCAAAGAGATTGAAGATCAGATTCGTGATCAGCTCATTGGTCCAGTTGGGGCATTGCCCGATGATGTAGATGAGCCGGATGCGCTAGAGCTAGCCGACCTTTAAGGCGATTAGTGGTGGCAGGCTTCGGATTTCGGCGCGGTGGCAAGTCAGCAAT
This sequence comes from Paraperlucidibaca wandonensis, assembly GCF_042677145.1. Taxonomy (NCBI): domain Bacteria; kingdom Pseudomonadati; phylum Pseudomonadota; class Gammaproteobacteria; order Moraxellales; family Moraxellaceae; genus Paraperlucidibaca; species Paraperlucidibaca wandonensis. Next base: position 157,513 of record NZ_JBHTIT010000001.1, read on the forward strand.
TGATGAGCCGCTTAGCGCTGAGCAAGTCTGGAGTCGCCTACTTGCTTGGCAAACACGCCGCGAGCACACGCAGCATGAGCTCAAAGCAAAGCTGTCGCAGCTAGGCGTAACGAGTGAGTTGGCTGAGCAATCGCTGGCTAAACTTGTAGATTACGGCTTACAAGATGATGACCGTTGTGCAGAGGGCATCGTGCGCGGTCAGTTGCAGCGCGGCCGTGGTCGTCGAGCCATTGCTCAGCGTTTGCAGCAAAAGGGCTTGGCTGCTGAGCATCCAGCCTTGGATGAGCAAACAGAGAATCTCGATTGGGTAAAAGAGGCAGCCACACTGCTGCAGCGTCGTTTTGGCGATACACCAATCGACGACCTCAAGGCTCAAGCCAAACGCGTACGTTTTCTGCAATATCGTGGCTTCAGTTTGACGCAGGCAATTGAAGCTATGAAGTCTCTCAAATCAAATTAATTTAGCTCTAAGTAGGCCTCAAACGTCGGATTAGCTGCGAACAGTTGCGAACTCGCGCTATAATTGCGGGTTATTTGCGATAACGTATTTGCCTATTTTCGTAAGTAGAGATAGGTATTGTTGTCATTGACTGGTTCGGAGCGGTAGATGAAAAGCGCTGATATTCGCGAAGCATTCTTGCGATTTTTTGAGCAAAAAGGGCATACCCGTGTGGCATCAAGCTCTTTGGTGCCAGCAGATGACCCGACTTTGCTATTTACCAATGCCGGTATGAACCAGTTTAAAGAGTGCTTTTTAGGCATTGATAAGCGCAGCTATACACGTGCAGTTTCCTCGCAAAAGTGCGTGCGAGCTGGCGGCAAACATAATGATTTAGAAAATGTCGGCTACACCGCGCGCCACCACACATTTTTCGAAATGCTCGGTAACTTCAGCTTCGGTGACTATTTCAAGCGCGACGCCATCCACTACGCATGGGAATTTCTCACCTCTGCTGACTGGCTGAATATTTCAAAAGATAAGCTCACCGTTACGGTCTACGCCAGCGACGATGAAGCCTATGCTATTTGGCAGAATGAGATTGGCGTTCCAGCTGAGCGCATCATTCGCATTGGTGATAACAAGGGCGCGCCTTATGCCTCAGATAACTTCTGGGCCATGGGTGACACGGGTCCATGCGGCCCCTGCAGTGAGATTTTCTATGATCACGGCGCTGATATTCCAGGTGGCCCACCAGGCTCGCCCGATGAAGATGGCGATCGTTTCATTGAGATCTGGAATAACGTCTTTATGCAATTTAACCGCACCGCCGATGGTGTCATGCATCCTTTGCCGGCGCCCAGCGTCGACACCGGCATGGGCTTGGAGCGTATTTCAGCGGTTATGCAGCATGTGCATGCAAACTACGAGATTGACCTGTTTCAATCACTATTAAGTGCTTCGGCCAACGCGATTGGCTGCGAAAACACTAATCAATCATCATTAAAAGTGGTTGCGGACCATATTCGCTCATGCGCATTTTTAGTGGCCGATGGTGTGTTGCCATCAAACGAAGGTCGCGGCTATGTCTTGCGCCGCATCATTCGTCGCGCCTGCCGCCATGGCAATAAATTAGGCGCCGAAGGCCCGTTTTTCTCACGCATTGTGTCTGCTTTAGTGGGGGAGATGGGTGCTGCTTACCCTCAGTTGAAAGCGCAACAAGACGAAATAGCCCGTGTGTTGCTAGCAGAAGAAGAGCAATTTGCCCGCACATTAACGCAGGGCTTACGCATTTTAGATGCTGATTTGGCTGACTTAGTAGGCACGGAAATCCCAGGTGCCACAGTGTTTCGCCTCTATGATACCTACGGCTTTCCGGTCGACTTAACAGCAGACATCGCTCGCGAGCGCGACCTAAGCCTCGACATGGATGGCTTTGAGCAAGAAATGCAGGCCCAGCGCGAGCGCGCCCGCGCTAGCTCACGCTTCGATGTCGACTATAACGCTGTCATTACGCTCGATGGCGCCACGCAATTTATTGGCTATGAACACGCTGCAAGCACAGTGCTTGTTCGAGCCATATATCGCGATGGCCAGCGCATAAATGAAGCTAACGTCGGCGATAAAGTAGCTATCATTCTAGATAAAACGCCATTTTACGCAGAGTCTGGCGGTCAAATCGGTGATTCCGGAACACTTCAGGCCCATGGCTTACGTGTAGACATCAGCGATACACAAAAAAGTGGTTCACATCATGTGCATCAAGCCATTGTTAGCGAAGGTGTATTGAAAGAAGGCCAGCCAGCCGAAGCAGAAGTAAACAGCGATATCCGGCGCTCAACCGCACGTAACCACTCAGCTACACATTTGCTGCATGCCGCTCTTCGCGAGCTACTCGGCGATCATGTGCAGCAAAAGGGTTCTTTGGTAACCGCTGACTATTTACGCTTTGATTTCTCGCACTCCGAGGCCGTAAGTCCAGAGCAGCTGCGTGCGTTGGAGTCTAGGGTTAATGGTCAAGTCTTAGGTAATACCGCGGTGCAAACCGAGTTGACCGATATCGATACCGCGCGCACTCGCGGCGCAATGGCCTTATTTGGCGAAAAATATGGCGATGTCGTGCGTGTATTGAGCATGGGTGAGGCCAATTTTTCGGTTGAGCTTTGTGGTGGCACGCACGTTAAGCGTACTGGCGATATCGGCGTTTTACGCATTACCAGTGAGTCGGGTGTGGCGGCCGGTGTACGTCGGATTGAAGCGCGTACTGGCTTAGGTGCTTTAGCATGGCTAAATCAAGGCGAGCAAACGCTGTCGGAGCTTTCAAGCTTAGTTAAAGCCAATCGCGACTCAGTTACAGCAAAAGTGCAGCAGCTACTTGATCGTCAGCGTGAATTGGAAAAAGGCATTGATCAATTAAAGTCAAAAATGGCTGCAGCTGCTGGTGCCGATTTAGCCAAGCAAGCGACAACGATAGCCGGTGTGCCTTTATTGGCCGCTCGACTCGATGGCGTTGATGCTAAGGCTTTACGTGAAAATGCCGAACGCCTGCGTAATCAGCTAGGTGATGCCGTAGTATTGCTGGCCAGCGTTGTCGATGACAAAGTTAGCTTAGTAGCCATGGTGAGCAAGCCATTAACCGCGCGAATTAAAGCCGGCGATGTGGTCAGCTATGTCGCGCAGCAAGTTGGCGGCAAGGGTGGTGGGCGCCCCGATATGGCAATGGCCGGTGGCACACAACCCGAGCATCTAGACAGTGCTTTAAGCTCATTAGCAGCGTTTGTAGAGGCACAATTGAGCTCTAGCATTAAGGCCTAAGCGAGCACTTAATTTAGCAATACCTGGCCGTTTGCATAAGCGGTCAGTTGAGACGATGAGAGAAATACTATGGGAATAATGGTACAAAAGTATGGTGGTACATCGGTAGCCAACCCTGAGCGCATTGAGGCAGTTGCCGATCGTGTGAAGCGTTGGCATGACCAAGGCCATCAGGTAGTAGTCGTATTGTCGGCAATGAGTGGCGAAACTAATCGCCTGATCGCTTTAGCGAAAGCCATTACCGACGAGCCAACACCGCGCGAAATGGATGTCATGCTCTCCACTGGCGAGCAAGTCACTATCGCTTTATTGGCGATGGCGCTGATCAAGCGTGGTATCGACGCTAGATCATATACTGGCACGCAAGTGGCAATCCGAACTGATAGCGCCCATACCAAAGCGCGCATTGAAGCGATTGACGACGCGCGCATCCGCGCTGATCTTGATGCCGGTCGTGTTGTTGTTGTCGCCGGTTTCCAAGGTGTTGATGCCGATGGCAATATCACCACCTTAGGGCGTGGCGGTTCAGACACAACTGGTGTGGCATTAGCGGCTGCTTTAGGCGCCGATGAATGTCAGATTTATACCGATGTTGATGGTGTTTACACCACCGACCCTCGCGTGGTGCCACAAGCGCGCCGCCTCACCACCGTGACCTTTGAGGAAATGTTGGAGATGGCCTCGCAGGGCTCGAAAGTGTTACAAATCCGTGCCGTTGAGTTTGCCGGCAAATACAATGTTCCCTTGCGCGTTTTGTCGAGCTTTGGCGAAGGCGAAGGAACTTTAATTACAGTTGATCATGCAGAGGACGATATGGAAAAGCCCGTCATTTCCGGGATTGCCTTTAACCGCGATGAAGCCAAACTTACCGTGCGCGGTGTGCCCGATACCCCAGGGATTGCTTCACGCATTTTGAGCCCAATTGGCGATGCAAATATCGAAATCGACATGATTTTGCAGAACGTATCAGCTGATGGCAGCACCGATTTCACCTTTACCGTGGCGCATGGCGACTTGAAAAAAGCCATGGCTGTGCTCGAAAAAGTCGCGAAAGACGTTTCAGCACGTGAGATCGTGGCAAATGGCAATATCGCTAAAGTGTCATTAGTGGGTGTTGGCATGCGCTCGCACGCTGGCGTGGCTAGCAAAATGTTTTCAGTGCTAGCGAAAGAAAATATCAATATCCAAATGATTTCGACCTCGGAAATTAAAATTGCCGTGGTAATTGACGAAAAATATTTGGAACTGGCCGTACGCTCTTTGCATTCGGCCTTTGATTTAGACGCGCCAGCGCCTTAAGCTACGCGTCTGTAAATGGCTTTGCGAGTTGTGTCACTGGGCGAGGGAGTGTCCCCAAGATATTACAATTGAGGCGTTACCCCTCGCAGCCAAATATTCATGGCCTATGCCTGTGCGCTAGGCCAAAACTTTGGAGTGGTGAACATGTTAATTTTAACAAGACGAGTGGGTGAGACCCTCATGGTCGGTGACGAGGTCACCGTGACCGTGCTCGGCGTTAAGGGCAACCAAGTCCGTATTGGCGTAAATGCACCGAAGGATGTCGCTGTGCATCGCGAAGAGATCTATCAACGTATTCAGCAAGAGAAGCCCATCGACGACTCTGTCGCCGACGAGCAATAAGGCAAAAAGCGAGTGTTTAGCGTGTGGAACTTTCTAAAAGCGCGCTGATCCTCGCGTCTTTCTCTGCCCAGAGTGATGCTATCCAACGATGATAGCGACCACGAAACTGGGCATCAGACTCGTAGTCACCGTCGTAAAATTCGCTAGGGATAGTGATTTCACGAACATCAACGATTACGCGTCGCACATCACCGCAGAGAAACTCCCAAAAACCCACAGAGCCATCAGGATAAACAATCGTGATGTCTAGTAGGGCGTTAAGGCGTTCGCCAAAAGCCGATGTAGCAAAGGCAAAGCCACCTGACTTAGGTTTCAATAAGTGTTGGTATGGTGAGTTCTGGGCGGCATGCTTTTTCTCGGTGAAGCGCGTGCCTTCTAAAAAATTCAACACCATCACGGGTAAGTCTTTGAACTTCTCGCAAGCTCGTCGCGTAGTTTCCATGTCCTTACCTTTAAGGGCTGGATTTTTAGCGAGCTGATCGCGCGTGTGGCGCTTCATAAATGGATAGTCCAAGCCCCACCAAGCTAGGCCCAAGAGTGGTACCCATATCAGCTCCTGCTTTAAAAAAAACTTAAAGAATGGGGCTTTATAGCCAAAGGCGCGCATCAAGACAAAAATGTCATTCCAGGATTGATGGTTGGCGCAGGCCAGATACTGGCCGCGGCGATTGAGATTGGCGGGTAGGCGAATGTCCCAGTCGATGCGCATGAGGTGGTTGGCGATCTGGCTATTACAGGCGGCCCATGTTTGTGCGAGTAAAGACATGACATCCGATATCACCAGACGCACGGATTTGATGGGCAGAATGAGCTTCAGTATCACCAAAATATAGAGCTGCGACACCCAGAACACAGTATTGGTGAGCAATAGAATGGCCATAATAAGGCCATGAAGCGGGCGTGGTAGAAAAGAAATCATAGTTGGGCTCTGAAAAGGCAGTTGCTAAAGTGTGCCATTACAGGTGTGCATAGCAAGTATTTTGAGCACAGTTCTTGTGGATAGGTTTTTTGCCCTGCCGTTAGCACCCAAGTCGTGCTAGTTTTCCATGCCGCCAACGGAGCCCTCGCTTAGGGTCACTTTGCGGTGGCGCGAAAGCTTGCGTAATCGTTAGCGCTCAAACAATAAGAGAACCATCATGTCCAAGCCATTTACTCACGCCTTAATGCGTAACTTTTTAGGTCACTCGCCACTTTGGTATAAATGGACCATTCTCACTTTTTTAGCGATTAACCCGGTACTCATGTGGGCGCTTGGCACCTATATAACGGGTTGGATAATTGTCGCTGAGTTTATTTTTACGCTAGCGATGGCGCTGAAATGTTATCCATTGCAGCCTGGTGGGCTACTGGCTATTGAGTCGGTGCTGATTGGGATGACGACCTCCGACACCGTGTATGCAGAGGTGTCGCATAACCTGCCGGTCATCTTGCTGCTGATGTTCATGGTGGCGGGCATTTACTTCATGCGCGACTTATTGCTTGTGATGTTTACTAAGCTCTTGGTTGAAGTGCGCTCGAAGGTGCTTTTGTCGCTGATGTTTAGTTTGGTCGCAGCTTTGCTGTCGGCATTTTTGGATGCACTCACCGTGACCGCTGTGATTATCAGCGTGGCGGTCGGTTTTTATGGCGTCTATCACCGCGTGGCTTCTGGCAAAACATCGCAACAAGAGCATGAGCTCCACGACTCCAGTGACGACGCTGAAGTGGAGCTACACCGGAGTGACCTCAAGCGTTTTCGCGGCTTTCTGCGCAGCTTGCTGATGCATGCGGCAGTGGGTACTGCGCTGGGCGGTGTTTGCACCATGGTTGGCGAGCCGCAAAACTTATTGATTGCCAAGGTTGTGGGCTGGGACTTTATTACCTTCTTCCTAGTTATGGCGCCAGTGACTATGCCGGTATTGGTTGCCGGTCTATTAACTTGTGTAGTGCTGGAGAAAACTCGCTGGTTTGGCTATGGCGAAACACTGCCTGATGCTGTGCGTGATGTGCTCTCAGACTTTGCCAAGCGCGAGCAGTCACGCCGTGGCAGGCAGCAGCAGGCGGCGCTTATCATCCAAGCCATTGCCGCTGTGATTTTGGTCTTAGGCTTAGCTTTTCATGTCGCAGAAGTAGGTTTGATTGGCCTGCTGATCATTATTCTAATCACAGCATTTAATGGCGTAACAGACGAGCATCAAATCGGTAAAGCATTCGCTGAAGCGCTGCCATTTACGTCATTGCTGGTGGTGTTCTTTGTCATCGTTGGCGTTATTCACGATCAGCATTTATTCACACCAATCATCAATGCTGTGTTGTCGATGCCGAAAGATATTCAGCCAGCGATGTTCTTCTTAGCGAATGGATTATTGTCGGCAATTAGCGATAACGTCTTTGTTGCCACGGTGTATATCGGCGAAGTGAAATCGGCGCTAGATCAGGGCAGCATTACGCAAGCCCATTTTGAGCACTTGGCGATTGCCATCAATGCTGGCACTAATATTCCCAGTGTGGCTACGCCCAACGGTCAGGCCGCGTTTTTGTTCTTGCTGACTTCGGCGATTGCGCCTTTGGTGCGTCTGTCCTATGGTCGCATGGTGATCATGGCGCTGCCATACACCATCGTCATGAGCAGCGTTGGTTTGATCGCGATGATCTTGTTCACTGGCAACTCCTGAAGACGTGTCGGATAAAGCATCGGAGAAGGTTTCAGAAGGGCAACTACGCACACTGGCGAGCTTGCGCGAGGTTACCGCCAGTGATTGGGATGCTTTATTTGATGGCTCTCAGCCATTTCTGAAGCATGGTTTTCTTAGCAGCCTAGAAGATAGCGGCTCGGTCTCAGCCGCTGTTGGTTGGCAGCCGGCGCATCAGCTACTCATTGGCGATGACGGTGTGCCGCTGGCTGCTGCGCCGAGCTATATAAAAAGTCATTCGCGTGGCGAATATGTGTTTGATTCGGGTTGGGCCGATGCCTGCCATCGTGCCGGCATCGCGTATTACCCCAAGCTACTCACCGGCATTCCATTTTCCCCAGTGACGGGCGCGCGTTTTGGCGGCTCACTCGTGCATCAGCAAGCGCTGATCTCTGCTATTCAGCAGCGTGTGGAGAGTGAGGCTTTATCGAGCTGGCACATCAACTTCACATCAACTGAGCAGACGCTTTTGCTTGATGAGTCGCCGAATTTACTGGCCCGCGAAGGCGTGCAGTTTCATTGGCAAAATCCTGGCTGGCGTGACCTGCAAGACTATCTAGATGCATTGCGATCATCGAAGCGAAAGAAGTTTCGCCATGAAATAAACGCTGTCAGCCGAGCAGGCATTAGTTATGACTGCCTGCAGGGCCATGAGCTGAGCGAGGCGCAGTGGGATTTTGTCTACGCTTGTTATAGCAATACCTATCACGAGCGTGGCCAGCAGCAGTATTTGACGCGGGCATTTTTCAGTCTACTAGCAGAACGTTTGCCGCAAGCTATTCGTGTTTTGATTGCTAAGCGTGGTGATAAGCCGGTAGCAATGGCGTTTTACTTAGTTGGCCGCGACAGCTTGTTTGGCCGTTATTGGGGCGCGCTGGAGCCAATTGATTCGCTGCATTTCGACGCCTGTTTTTATCAGGGCATGCAGTTAGCGATGCGCGAAGGCTTATCGCACTTCGACGCCGGCGCTCAGGGCGAGCACAAGCTATTGCGCGGGTTTAGACCGGTGATTACGCACTCATGGCATCAACTCAAACACCCTGGCCTTCGCGAGGCGGTGGCAAGCTTTGTGCGCGATGAGGCGGTGAGTGTTCGAGCCTATGCGCTCGATGCTGAGCAGCATTTGCCGTATCGAAAAGAAGACTAGCCTGCGAGGCATGAGTTTAGTGTCTCGCAGGCTCTACAGAGCCTTAGTGCTCGAGGATTTTATCCGCAGCATCGGGCTTATCGTGTATCGCGAAGCGGTCAACGATGGTCGCACTGGCTTCATTCAGGCCTAAGACCACAACGGTCGCACCTTCACGGCGCAATTTCATCACCACTTTATCGAGTGCCGCCACCGAGGTGACATCCCAGAAGTGCGCGCGGGTGAGATCGATCACCACATGGCGAATGTCTTCTTTTAAGTCGAAGGCATCGATGAAGCGATTGGCTGAAGGGAAGAAAACCTGGCCAACAATGCGATAGGTGCGTGTTTGCTTATCTTCGCTGAGGGCAGAGTCGATGGTGAGGAATTGTGAGATTTTATGAGCAAAGAATAGCGAGGCCAAGAGCACGCCGGCCAATACGCCATAAGCAAGGTTATGCGTAGCCACCACGACAGCAACAGTCGTGACCATGACGATATTGGTCGATAGCGGGTTCTTTTTCATGCTCAGAATGGAGCCCCAGTTAAAGGTTCCGATCGACACCATAATCATCACCGCGACCAAGGCGGCCATCGGGATACGCGACACCCAGTCGCTCAAAAATACCACCATCAATAGCAATACAGCGCCGGCGGTGAAGGTCGATAAGCGCGTGCGACCACCCGATTTTATATTGATGACAGACTGCCCAATCATCGCGCAGCCGGCCATGCCACCAAACATGCCGGAGGTGATGTTTGCTATGCCTTGGCCTTTGCACTCACGATTTTTGTCGCTGGGTGTGTCGGTCATATCGTCAACGATAGTTGCGGTCATCATCGACTCCAGTAAGCCAACCACGGCTAAAGCGGCGGAGTAGGGGAAGATGATCATCAGTGTTTCGAAGTTCAGCGGTACTTCTGGCCAGAGGAAAATGGGCAGTGTATCGGGCAGATCACCCATATCGCCGACGGTACGAATATCGACACCAAATGCTAGCGCAACAGCGGTTAGCGACAGAATGCAGACTAGCGGTGAGGGAATGACGCGGCCGATTTTCGGGATATAAGGAAATAGATAGATGATGCCTAGGCCGGCAGCTGTCATGGCGTAGACCGGCCAGCGCACATCGGTAAGCTCTGGCAACTGCGCCATAAAAATCAGGATGGCGAGTGCGTTAACAAAGCCGGTAACCACTGAGCGCGAGACAAAGCGCATGAGGCTGCCAAGGCGTAAATAGCCCGCAATGATCTGTAAAACTCCGCAGAGCAGCGTGGCGGCAAGCAAATACTGCAGGCCGTGGGTTTTCACTAACACCACCATAAGCAGTGCCATGGCACCAGTGGCGGCACTGATCATGCCGGGGCGGCCGCCGACAAATGAGATGGTTACCGCGATGCAAAATGCTGCATACAAACCGACTTTTGGATCCACGCCGGCTATCAGTGAGAAAGCGATTGCCTCAGGAATTAGGGCGAGGGCGACGACTAAGCCGGCAAGAAAATCAGCACGCGGATTAGACAGCCATTGCTGCTTGAGAGTCTGGGTCATGCGAGAAAGCATCCTAAAAACACAGGCCGAGGCAAAAACCATCGGAGCAAAGCGGGCGCATAGGATAACGGATTATCGTGTTTCAGACATATAACTGAGTGTTTTCAGTAAATAGGAATTGTTATCGTTCAGATTTAGTATAATAATTGACTCAGTCTTAAGGAGAGTGTGCATGTTTGTGAAGTCCCCGTTGGCGCAGGCAGTAAGCCTTGTGTTGTGTGTATCCCCCGCCTTGGTGAGCGCTGCTGAAGCCCCAAAAACATTACCGACAGTATCGGTTACGGCGGCTGCAGAGCTGGCCACTGATGGTTATCAAGGTGTTGGTAGCCGCTCAGCAATGAAAACCAACACAGCGCTGAAAGACACGCCGCAGTCCATTAGCGTGATTAGCCGCGCTCAGCTCGATGATCAGTCGGCACAAAGCCTAGCCGATGCGGTGAAATACACTCCTGGTGTGAGCTTTACTCAGGGCGAGGGCAACCGCGACCAAGTAGTTATTCGCGGCAATGTCTCAACTGGCGATTTTTATGTCGATGGCCTGCGCGATGACGTCCAGTACTATCGTGACCTCTACAATATTGATCGTGTAGAAGTGCTGCGTGGTGCTAATGGCTTAGCGTTTGGCCGTGGCGGCAACGGTGGTGTGATTAACCGTGTGCAAAAAGAAGCGAGCTGGTCGCCCGTGCGCGAGCTAACCGTTTCTGGCGGAAGCTATGGCCATATGCGCGGTGCTTTAGACATCGGCGGTGGTTTGAGTGAGCGCGTTGCTGGTCGCGTTAACGTGGTTAGCGAACAATCCGACAGCTTCCGTGATGGCGTCGAATTACGCCGCAATGGCATCAGTCCGACACTGACTATTCAGGCCACAGACGCGACAAAGATTGTCCTCGGTGCTGAATACTTTAATGATTTGCGTGTTGCTGACCGTGGTATTCCTTCGCAAAACGGAAAGCCATTTAAAACTGACGAATCCACATTTTTTGGTAATGCCGCGCAAAGCCCAACGGAGACTACCGTGAAGGCGTTGAATGCTTCGGTAGAGCACCGCTTTGCTAATGGCGTGCTGCTAACCAACAAGACGCGCTTTGCTGATTACGACAAGTACTATCAGAATGTTTATGCTGCCGATGCTGTAGATGCACAAGCAGCAGGCATGGTTAAAATTAAGGGCTATCACAACGACACGCAGCGCACGAACTTGTTTAACCAAACCGATGCGCAGTTTAACTTTGTCACAGGTAGCATTAAGCATGAGCTGGTGACGGGTGTTGAGCTGGCGCGTCAGGATTCGGATGACTTCCGCATTGATGCAACATTTCCAAATAATGCCGGCCAAAAAGAGATTCAAGTCTCGGCGACGTCACCTTTGGCCTTTGCTGACTTCTCCGGCGCTCGTTCACGCGACCGCAACACAGTCACCGACACGCTCTCTATTTATGCTCAAGACCAAATTGCATTAAATGAGCAATGGGATGTCATCGTTGGCGTTCGACGTGACCGCTTTAAGACTGATTACACCGATAACCTGAGTGCAGCTAATAATGCCGTTGCCACCGATACTGAGCTATCGCCACGCGCCGCATTAATTTATAAGCCTCGCAAAGATCTGTCGTTATATGCCAGCTATAGCCAAACCTTTCAGCCTCGTGCAGGTGATCAGCTGACTTCTTTAGATCCAAAGCAAACTAACCTCGACCCAGAAGAGTCTTTAAACAAAGAAGTCGGTGTGAAGTGGGATGTTCGTCCTGACTTATCGCTGACGGCAGCTGCTTATCGCCTAGAGCGAAAGAATGTTGCTGAAGAAGTTGGTATAAACACAGGAATCTACCGCCTTATCGATGGTCAGCTAGTCAAAGGCGTTGAGCTAGGCTTTAACGGTCGCATCACGCAAAAATGGCAAGTTGTTGGTGGCTATGCCTATGCCGATAGTGAGGTTGATGACGGTGGCAAAGATACTGCGATGACACCACGCCATACCTTTTCCTTATGGAATCGTGTCGATTTGAATGACACCTATGGCGCTGCTCTCGGCGTAGTGAGCCGTAGTGAAATGTTTGCTAGCAGTGGTAATGCCGTAGTGCTTCCCGGCTATGCCCGTGTCGACGCAGCACTGTATATGCAAGCCACCAAAGACCTGCGCCTACAACTCAATGTTGAAAACCTGTTCAACACGGACTACACCTTAAACGCGCATAACGACAATAACATTAGCCCTGGTTCGCCAACCAATGCTCGCGTAACGGCGGTGTATTCGTTTTAAGCGCTAAAGTTACTGTCATGTCTTGCACAAAAAAGCCCCGATAGTCGGGGCTTTTTTGTTAGCAAGCAGGCTTAGGCTTTTTTCAGCTTCTTCGCCAGTTTCTTCAGTTTCTTCTCTTGCTTAGCAATTTTTGCTTGTGTGGCTTTAACTGCTTTTTTCAGGGTTTTTTTCACGTTCGCCATGAGGTATTTCTCCAAGTGATGAGCGCTTTAGCGCATTGAATCAACGTTGACGATCATTCGTCTGGTGTTGATCTAAGTAGCCGCGAATAAAACGACGTATCTCACGAGCGGCACTCGTGTCGTGTTGCTCGCACAGGGCAATAAATTGCGCCCGCTCATCCTCATTAATACGGATGATGAGTTGAGCGTTCTTCTTCTTCGACGGCTTATCGGTCATCGCGTTAGTTCCCGCTCAGGTGTCGTTGTGTATTCACGCACAACCACCATAGTGGCTATCATTATGATAGTCAATGTATATACATTTTTTTGGTGTGCTTTTGCCTACTTAGGCGGCGCCTTTAAGTTGTGGCAGCGTTAACGTCATAGACAAGCCATGGGGCTGAATGTTTTCGGCCGTTAGCGTGCCACCATGCATTTTGGTGGCTTGTTGAGCGATCGCTAAACCTAGGCCATAGCCATTACGCGCATGCTCTTTGAGCGTGCTGGTCTCGCTACGATAAAACGGCTCAAACATATGCGCCAAATCGGCGTTTGCCATGCCAGGTCCAGCATCGACCACCTGTAAGCGAATATGGTCAAGCTGCTGATGTAGCGTGACATGGACCCTGCTGCCTTCGGCGGTGAACTTGATGGCATTACGCACGATATTCTCTATGGCGCGGCCTAGCACAGTCTCATCGATAGTTGTCATGACCGGCGCGGAAGGCGAGAAGTCGATGGATTTTGTCGACTCGGCGAGCTCATAGCTGGCGTCATCAACAATACTTGCCACTAGCTCGCTGATATCTATGCTGCGCAGATTTAGTGTCGCCTGCGTGCTTTCGAGTCGCGAAAGTGTGAGCAATTCGCCAATCAGCGCATCAAGCCGCTCCGATTCGGTCTCAATGCGCGCGAGACTGTCTTGAATAGCGCTAGGTGTTTGATGCGCTATGCCAATGGCTATTTGCAGGCGTGCGAGAGGAGAGCGTAGCTCGTGTGAGACATCGTGTAGCAGGCGTTTTTGCGCCTCAATATGTTGCTGTAATTGCTGAGCCATTTGGTCAAAAGCAACGCCTAGATCGGCTAGCTCATCGCGGCGACCATTCATGGCAAATGCCACTCGAGTGTCTAGATCACCACGCGCGACTTGATTTAAGGCATGGTGCAAATGCCGTATTGGCTTGGCCAAATACCAAGCAATAGCAGCGCTAAAGGCAAGGCTGGCAAGTAGGCCGGTGAGCCAGAGCCAGTAGGGTTGGCGTCCAGGTCCAGGTCGAGGCGGTGGCTCAAGGCCGGCCTGCATACGTAGCTCACGGCGCAATTTACGAAGTTGTCTATGTTGCTCAGGGTTTGTCGCACCATCAATAAACAGTTCTGGGTTTGCCGCTAAAATGGCTTGCGTAGCTTCTGCTCGCGCTCGATCACGTTCGTTATTAACAATTACGCCAACGATTAGGCTGGCACTTATTAAAGCTAGCCAAAACCCGAAAAGTAACTTCCAAAATAGTCGTCCCATTAACTCACTCGCAGTTGGTAGCCTTGGCCACGCACAGTCAAAATTAATGTTTGCTGCTCACCGAGCGCCACGAGCTTTTGTCGAATGCTACTGATGTGCACATCAATGCTGCGATCAAAACGCATGAGCTTGCGCCCAAGTGCTAGCTCAGAGAGCTGAGCCTTGCTGACAATACTTCCTGCTTGAGCCATCAGAGCCTCTAGAAGGCTGAACTCTGTACTGGTGAGCTCGAGCTCTTCGCTATGCCACTGCACGCGGCGTTGGCTTGGCCAGAGCATAATGCCGCTATAGCTGAGGGGTGCGTCGGGTCTAGAGGCGAGCTTGCTTGGATCGGCGCTCATGGCTTCTGTGCGCCGCAAAATAGCTCGAATGCGTGCAAGAATCTCGCGTGGCGAGCAGGGCTTGGGCACATAGTCATCGGCACCAAGCTCTAAGCCAATAATGCGATCGATGTCATCGCCTTTAGCGGTGAGCATGAGCACGGGAATGTGGCTGCTCTGACGTATCTGTCGCAAGGTTTCGATGCCGTTTTGGCCTGGCATCATGACGTCGAGAATGACCATTTGGAAGCGCCCACTCAGCGCCAGTGCGGCACCAGTTTGGCCATCATGCGCGGCTTCACTAGCAATGCCTTCCGCACTTAGGTAAGTGGCGAGAAGCTCGGTGAGCTCGCGATCATCATCGACCAGTAAAATAGGTTGCATAGCTACACTCAGCTAGTGATCGTGTTGACATGATACGGCTTGCACACTTTGTACGTGCCATCTTTACCTAGCTTTACAGTGCGCTTAACGCAAGTTAACGCATGCCATGGGCACACTGCAGTCACGGATCAACGGCTGATCTGCCAACCAAGAGGATTTAACCATGTTGAAGAAAACATTAACCGCCCTAGTTGCTGCGTCGGCATTATCAATGGCCATACCGGCTACAGCACAAGCTGGATGGTTTAGTTCTGGCTCTGAAAAGGCTGAGCAAGGCTGTAAGCATGAGAAAGGCGACAAAAAAGGCCCGCGTGATGAAATGCGTGGTATGCGTGAGTTGAAGCTTACAGATAAGCAAAAGGAGCAAGTGCGTGAGATTCACCGCGAACAGCGCGATACTTTTCACAAAAAAATGGACGCAATCCTGACACCAGATCAGCGTGCCATTGCAGCTAAGCATGAAGCCGAGCGTCAAGAAAAGCGAGATGATCGTCGCGAGCATCGTGATGACAAAAAGTAATAAGTAGAGCAATACAAAGCCGGATAACCTTTAAAGTTATCCGGCTTTTTTATATATGGTCTATCTAGTGAGGGCGCCTTCAAAAGGCTTGGTGGCGGCGCTACTTTTGGCCAAAGCAGCGATGTAGTAAAGCCATGACAACATGACCACCAAGATATAGCTGAAGCGGTACAGCTCCTAGCTCATGAATGCTGCCTATTTGATGCGTAATCTCGATGTTATCGCCGCTTAACCAAATAGCTATTCCTGTTGTCGCCATAAAAGCAACAGTAAGCAACCCTAAGCCTTGCACTGCTTTGGCGAGTGCATGTGTTTGATCAGCACTAGGCATATGCCTTTGGCGAAGCACTGTTATGGACTCTAAGAGGCTCTGGGTGAGTGCTTGTCGTCGAAAACTCTGTGTCCATGGGAAAAAAGCACCAATACCATTTAAGCGGTAGCGCTGAAGTAGTCCAGCGAGCATGAATACGAGTAAGCCTGCTATCAATAATCCAGACCATGTGTGCGTAGTTAGCAGAGTCTTTGCTAGGTCAGTCGCCTCGGTAAGTCGCCACGGTTTAGCCATCCATTCTGATGACAGTAACTGGTGGATAATTGCGATTGCGACTAAGCCATGAGTGGTTTTAGCCAGTAAGTTACTTGATGCTTGATTAGACATGAGGGTGTTCACTAGCAAGACTTCGATTCACTAGTATCGCTTTGTGATGATGAATCAAAGCTAACCGAAAGGTTAAATATTAGACATGTCGCAACCTAGCTCGGTTGGTAGGGCATCGTTAAAAGCTAGTTACAATCTTGGGATAAAAACGTGGGAAATACGGCTCATTCACTGTGTATGCACCATCTTTACCTGGCTTTACAGTGCGCTTAACTCAAGTTAACGCATGTTATAGACACACTGTAGTCGCGGATCAACACTTAGATGATCTGAGCATTTCACAGCGAGGATTTAACGATGATGAAGAAAACATTGACTGCATTGATTACTGCTTCAGCTTTATCGATGGCTATGCCAGCGACAGCACAAGCCGCGTGGTGGAATTCCAGTGGCAATAAAGCCGAGCATAAGCATGAGCATCAAAAGAAGGGTACGTACGGAGAGAGGCGAGCTCTTCGCGAGCTGAGATTAACTAACTTACAGAAAAAACAAATTCATGAAATTCGTCATGAGCATCAGGTTAGCTTTCGCCTAAAATTGAATACGATATTGACGTTTGAGCAGCGTAAAGCTTTTGCCAGGCTAGTGGCCAAGCAACGAGCGCGGTGAGCGGCAAGCAGAGAGAAGCAAATAAGCTAAGTTCGAGACACATTAGTCTGGTTTTGTCAGAAATTTGTGCCGAATGATAGAGTTGCAATTCTAACATTGAGAAATAAAAAAGCCGCTAAGTAGTTAATACTTAACGGCTTTTGTATATATGGTGCGCCCAGAGAGATTCGAACTCCCGACCCCCAAGTTCGTAGCCTGGTGCTCTATCCAGCTGAGCTATGGGCGCATTGCAGAGGCCGCGCATTATGCGTATCGGCCTATTCATCGTCAAGTGTGTTTTGGTTGAAAAAACAACGTTCGCACAAAGACGGTGAAAATGGCGGAGAGTAAGGGATTCGAACCCTTGAGGGGCTTATGACCCCTACTCCCTTAGCAGGGGAGCACCTTCGGCCTCTCGGTCAACTCTCCGTCAAGGTGGGCGATGATACATAGGCACGGCCTGATTGGAAAGCCTAAAAGTACACTAAATGGGTGAAAACTGGCCAAAGCGTTAGCATCTGGCATTACGTCAACTTGAGGCATCCTCAGGCGTCCGTATAATGACTACTTTTATTGCTATGAGATTTATATGTTTGATTTATCGCAAAAATGGTTGGGGAACTCGCTAGAGGCTTGGGCTTACGCCTTAGCGTTGGCTGTCAGCATCAATGTGGTGATGGGCTTGATTAAGTGGGTCATTGTGACTCGTGGGGCAAAACTCGCCGCGCGCACCACCAGCAATTTCGATGATGCCTTGGTGTCGATAGCCTCGCGCACTAAACAAATTCTAATTTTTGGTGTCACGCTAATGATTGGTACTCGCTATTTAGAGCTATCCGATCAGATTGATAAGACGCTAATGGCAATTGCCACAGTGGCTGGCTTCATGCAATTTGGCCTCTGGCTAAGTGGCGCAATGAGCTTTTGGGTTGAGGCTTACCGCAAGAAAAATAGCGAAGGCGCAGCAGCTACAAGCCTAAGCGCAATTTACTTTATGGGCAGGATGGTTTTATGGGCCATTGTGCTCATGCTCATGCTCGGTAATTTGGGCGTAGATGTGACGGCGCTAGTTGCCGGCCTAGGTGTTGGCGGCATAGCGATTGCTTTGGCGGCTCAAAACATCTTGGGTGATTTATTTGCCAGCTTATCTATTGTTATCGATAAGCCGTTCGTGATTGGCGACACTATTTTAGTCGATACCTACTTCGGTACGGTTGAGCACGTTGGTTTGAAAACTACGCGCCTGCGCAGTGTGACGGGTGAGCAAATTATTTGCTCCAATAGTGACTTGTTACAAACACGCATTCGCAACTTTAGGCGTATGGAAGAACGTCGAATGCTGTTTGCCTTTGGCGTGACCTATCAAACACCATCCGCTCAACTTGAGAAAATCCCATCGATGGTGCAGGAGATGATCGATGCCGTGCCGAATGCACGCTTCAATCGTGCGCATTTCCGTGGCTTTGGCGCTTCATCGCTAGACTTTGAGGTGGTGTATTGGATGACTGAGCCTGACTATGCCTTGGGGCTTGATGTTCAACAAAGCATCAACTTGGCGATCTTCAAGCGTTTTGAAGAGGAAGGCATTGAGTTTGCGTACCCAACACAAACCTTGTTTGTGCAGCCGCAAAGCAAAGAGCCATTACATGTGAAAATGGCTGCCGCGAGTGGTGGTGCGGCTTAAGCTGATGTCTTGAGCCAGCGCTGGCTTGATTATTTAGCGTGCATAAAAAAACGGGCCAGATGGCCCGTTTTTTTATGGATCACATTAGTTAGAAGGTAATGGCCATATCAATGAGGTTGCTTGAGCCACTGGTGCCACCTACTGTGCCTAAAGAGAGTAAAGGGGTACTGAGACCGAGGTTCACACGATATAGCGTATGTGGGCCTGCAGCGCTTCGTGCCAAGAGCAATACGTTTTCATTGTTGCGGCCACTGATATCAAACCCGACTGGCCCTGCAAGCGTTATACCTAAAGGCTGTGAATTGACGAGCTGGCCGACTACGGGTGTAGTGTCTGGTGCAGTGGGGTCGCTAACCGTTTGAGTAGCAATGGCGCTATTGGCGCTATCGACAACAAAAAGTTGCGTTGACGTGGCATTGCGGTAGTTATTTGAGTAAGCCGCAGCCACCACGGTAGGGTCCGGTGAGCCTGAAATAGCAGTGTTAGGTGTGCTTATGCCTGTTTCAATTTCAACAACCGCATTGCTGTCATTGTCGCCAATTAACCGAAGACGATTAACGCCATTTCCGCTAGTGGGGTTGAAGTCGGTGGTATAGCCAACGTTGGCGGTTAATGATGTGGCTGACGTATTGAGTTTAGTGGCAGTCGGCGAGGTGCTACCGTTCACGGGTACTGTTAACGCGTAATGATTACCTAAACTACCTAAACCATTGAGTGTTCGACTGGATTGGCGGAAGTCGATGCCGATTAAGGTTTCCATACCCCCTAGTGTCACTGTTCCCGGAGTGAATATTACGGCTGGGTCATTAGCGCGTAGCACACTGAGCTTATTGGCATTATCTAATACTACAACGGTAGGGTTAGCTGCCGTAATCAGTGAGAGGCTTGCATAGGTTTCGCCTGTTGGCAGCTTAGGTAGACTGGTACGGCGGCTGGCTACATTCGATGCCCCTGTCGCGTCTAAAGAATAAACTGCAGGGCTGCCAGCGACCGATAAGACGGCGGTAAGTGCATTGCTGGAAGGGTCAATATCGAAGCCATTAACTGCTGTTACATCACCAATATCTAGGGTTTTGCTTGGTGTGGCGAGCGTACCGGCATTTGCTGAAGAGAAGCTATATAGGGCGTCGGTTGATGTATCGATGCCAAATAGTGTCGTTGTGCGACCGGCGCCAGCAGAAAAGTTATCGGTGTAAGCGACGCCAGCAATAGTGGCGCTAGAAATGCTAACCGGACCGTCTGTGAAAGTCTGGCCAGTCAGTACATCGACACGATAGTTGCTGTCGTCACTGCCGATGATACGTAAACGATCAACGGTTGGGTTGAAGTCTATGGTGTAGCTGACGTTTGCATTGAGCGAGCTAAAGGCGTCTGTTGTGTCAGCAGAGTCTGCGGTGAGTGTGCTGACACGTGTTATTACGCCTGTGGTTGGCGTAATAGTTACAATGCGACCTTCGGAGCCTAGGCGCGTTAGAGCATAGAGCGTGCCTTCAGCGTTGCGATAGTCGATGGCGAGAACTTGTTCATCGATATCCAAAGCATTGACGCTGTAGCCATCATTATCATCAGCTGGGTCATCTACAATAGTGTTGGTTAAGATACCAACAACTGAGCGGGCAAACTCCGTGTCCTCTAAATCGACGCCAATAATTCGGTTATTACTGGTAAGCAAGTACGCTGTCGCCGAGCTCACCTCAATGCGCGGGCCATCAGATGAGCCGCCACCGCAGGCGCCAAGTAGTCCACCAGTGGTGATGAGAGCAACCGCATAGGCAATGGGTTTGATAGAGAATCGAATCGACATAAGGCGTCCTAAACTTAGCGCAGTAATTGCGCGTGATGATGTAAGTGGTCAGCAATAAAGCTGCTAATAAAGTAGTACCCATGATCATAACCGCTCTGCCTACGCAGTGTTAGCGCTTGGCCGGCGCCGCGACAGGCTGACTCAAAGCGATCGGGACTTAGTTGATTGGGTAGGAATTGATCCTCCAAACCTTGATCAACGAGTAGGGCAGAGGTGCGTTGACCATCCTCGACTAAGGCCGTGGCATCGAATGCGCGCCAGCTGCTGCGGTCATCACCCAGATAGCGGCTAAAGGCTTTCTCACCCCATGGGCATTCGCTGGGCGCGGCTATTGGCGCAAAGGCGGAGACCGACTGGAACCGTTCAGGGTGTTTCAAGCCGATGGTGAGCGCGCCGTGGCCGCCCATAGAATGACCCATGATGCCGACACGATCGGCGCTCGCGGAGAAGTTAGCTAGGATAAAGTCACGCAACTCCAGTACATAACTACCCATACGGTAATGCGTAGCCCATGGCTGAGTGGTGGCGTCGAGATAGAAGCCTGCGCCGACACCAAAATCCCAATTTTCACGATCACCGGGCAGCTCAATATCACGCGGACTGGTATCGCAAGTCACCAGCATCAAGCCCAGCTCTGCGGCAACGCGCTGAGCGCCAGCTTTGACCATGAAAGTCTCTTCTGTGCAGGTCAGGCCGGCGAGAAAAAATACCACCGGCACCGGACCATTGGCTGCTTGTGGTGGCTGATACACGGAAAAGCGCATCGGCAGGCCGATGCTGCTGGAGTCATGAGTGTAAAAGCCCTGTATGCCGCCGAAACAAGCGTGTTTGCTGCGAGTAATCATGCTCATTTGCTAAGCGCCGAGGGTTTAGCGGCCGATGGCCAGCGCATAAAAAGTGCCACGCCCAAGCCCCAGGCACCGTTAAGTAATAAGCCACCGATGACAGTTTTCATCTCCACTGGCAGGTCTTTGAGCGGAAACACAATTAGCATCGCGACTGCGGTTGGGCCAATGGCGCCGATCAGCATCGCTTTGAGCCAATAGATTGCGCCATGGTTTTGGCGAATCCAGTAGGCCACGGGTACGCCCCATAAGCCGCCCCAAAATGCCAGCGAGATGACCGCAGGCACACCTAAAGGCTGGCTTGGTGTGAGATTAAACGCTGGCACTGGCACCATGCCGAGGCTAAAAAACAGGCTGAATAAGCCCTGATGAAACAGCAGCGTGGCGAAATAACCCGCGACAAAGGCTCTGAATGCAAACATGACTTTCCCCTTTATTGATCGTATGGCCGCTTACGTAATCTGTTCTAGAAAATCACCACCGAACGAATCGATTCGCCACGCTTCATCAGCTCAAAACCTTCGTTGATGTCTTCGAGTTTGAGCTTATGGGTGATCAGCGAGTCGATATTGATTTTGCCTTCCATATACCAGTCGACGATTTTCGGCACATCGGTGCGCCCACGCGCGCCACCGAAAGCCGAGCCTTCCCATTTGCGCCCAGTCACTAGCTGGAATGGCCGCGTGCTGATTTCCGCACCAGCTTCCGCCACGCCGATGATGATGCTGCGGCCCCAGCCTTTGTGCGTGCATTCGAGGGCATCACGCATGACCTTGGTATTGCCGATGCATTCGAAGCTGTAGTCAGCGCCGCCATCGGTCATTTGCACAATGGTATCGACGACGTTTTCAATTTCTTTCGGGTTGATGAAATGCGTCATGCCGAACTCGCGGGCCATCTTTTCGCGCTCAGGATTTAAGTCGACACCAATGATTTTGCCGGCCCCGACCATCTTCGCGCCTTGAATGACATTGAGGCCGATACCGCCTAAGCCGAACACCACGACATTGGCGCCAGCTTCCACTTTAGCGGTAAACAATACAGCGCCTATGCCGGTAGTGACGCCACAGCCGATGTAGCAAACTTTGTCGAACGGCGCGTCTTCGCGGATTTTTGCCAGCGCAATTTCCGGCACCACGATGTAGTTAGAGAACGTCGACGTGCCCATGTAGTGGAATAAATCTTGGCCATTGAGCGAGAAACGCGAGGTGGCATCAGGCATTAAGCCACGGCCTTGTGTACTGCGAATGGCTTGGCAGAGATTGGTTTTTTGCGACAGGCAGAATTTGCATTCTCGGCATTCGGGTGTGTACAGAGGAATTACGTGGTCACCTTTGCGCAATGACTTCACGCCAGGGCCAACATCAACCACGATACCTGCGCCTTCGTGACCCAAGATGGAGGGGAAAATACCTTCGGGATCAGCACCACTGAGCGTGTAGTAGTCGGTATGGCAGATACCTGTGGCTTTGATTTCGACTAGCACTTCACCAGCTTTCGGCCCAGCCAAATCCACGGTTTCGATAGTCAGCGGTTGGCCTGCTTTCCAGGCGACAGCGGCGCGAGTTTTCATAAGGCTGTGCTCATTGCAAAAGATGGCCTAGACCATAACAAGTGTCGGTCTGAGCGTCACTCATGCAGACTACGATTGAGGTGAAAAAGTGATACAAAAAAAGCGAGAGCCCCTCTATGGCGACTCTCGCTAAATTACCTCACGCTGGGCATCGTCAATATGCTCAACGGTTCATAGCGGCTTATGGCAGGGCGGGTACGCCAGTAGGCAGTCCTAAGTCTGGCAAGCCGGTGGGTAAGCCGGCGCCATTGCCAGAAAGTAACGCTTGGATATTGCTTGCCAAAGTTTGTAAATCGGCTGCGCTTGGCAGTTTTGGTGGCAGGCTTAGGCTAGGTGGTGTGCCAGCAATCGGGTAGTCGAGTGCGATTAGGCTATTACCATTAACACGCTCAGCACCGAGCAAGTACTCGCCAACTGGCACGTCGTAATAGAAAGTGGCTGGTGCTGACTTTAGTGCCGTTGCGGCACTCGGAATGCCTGCCGGCAAGCTTGGAGCGCTTGGTAGTTGATCTAAGCCAGGTACGCGGTCAAGTCCGGGGATTTGCGAGGTTAGACTTGATAGCTGGGCCGTTTGCAATTGCGAGCCCACATTATCGATAGCGCGGCCCAACGTTTCTGTGCCGAGGTTATGCCAACGAACGGCCATGATGTTGATTTTGCCAGTTTTCACGGTATTAACTGCATAGCCTGCGGTCATGCCCAGACGCGAGTCTAGTTGCAGTAAGTTAGTGAAGTCTTGGCCGTTTAGTGAACCATTAGTTTGGAATGGGAGTGGCAATGGCAGCGGATTGCTGTTGTTGCCAATGACAGGTTCAACACGACGGATATTCAGCGGGCCAATCGGCAGCACATTAAGCACAGGTGCTAATAGTTGACTCGCAGCGGAGTCAACCGCACCACCACGGGTCACTTGCACGCCGTAGGAGTTAACTTTTGGCGCCTGCGTCGACAAGTCAGCTAAGCCCACATCTAGTGGTAATGGCAATGGTAGTTTGCTGGTCAGGCCTGATAAACCTGGAATGCTAGCCAAGGGGCTTGCTGCAGTGGCTTCTCGTGGTTTTTGGTCATTGAGGGTGCCGAGGGCATCATAAGCGACTTGGAAAATATCCATCGCCGTGGCGCGTGTAGGGAACTGTCCGGCATTGAGTGGATAGGCAAAAGTGTAGCTAGCGTTGGTGGCCAACACTTTGTCTTGCACGTTTTCAGTGGTAGTTGTGATTTTTAGATCGCGGCAGCGACCAAAAAGCACCGCATTACAGACGCCGGTCAGTTTCACTTCGATCGATAGCGGCGCTTGAATGACGATAGTGTCATTGACTGTATGTTGGTCTAGCGCAGTCGCAATCACAGCATCTACATTGGTGGTATTTGTGATAGTAAATGACTGGCCTTTCGATACACCACTAGTCACGAAAGGGACGATGACGGTGCCTTCAGTCGCTGTGTTGTTGGTGGTTTTTACATAGTTAGTCAGGCTGCGCACATTGTGCGGCAAAATCCATGGACCAAGGTCGGGTACAGCATAAGTCGCAACTAAATAAGCCACTGTGGTGCCAAGGCCATAGGCATTAAATAGGTCGTTGAGCGATGGTTGACTGCCGCTAGCAAGAGGGATGGGCAGGTTGCTTGCACCGGGTAAGCTATCGAGTCCAGGCAGTGCATCTAAGCCAGGAATTCCATTAGGTAGGCCGTTTGGCAAGCTCGGTGCTGCGCCAGCGCTGGTCAGCGAGCCGACTAAGAAGCTGATTAAGTCTTGTGCCATCGCGGCCATTTCTGGTGTTTGCTCGCCTGATGGACTCAGGTTGCCAAAGTTGCCAAGAAACTTGGACAGCTCTAGTGACAAGGGTGCGGGTAAGTCGCGGCCCATGGTGAGCGCAGTTAGGGCGGCAGCAGCTTGTGTTGGGTCTAGTAGTGATGGGCCTGCGAGCGGGTTATTGTCACCAAGGTTAGCGAATGCATCGGCACCGGGCAGGCTGGGATTATTCGGTGTTGGTGCAGCGTTCGCGAATGCGCCGAACGGTGATTGAGCGAAAACATTTTGCAATGAGCCTAGAGCGCTATCGAGCGGGTTCGTGAGCTGTGACGGTAGAGGAATAGGTAGCGATGACAAACTAAACGCAGCCCATGAGGCACTTGCTGTCAGAGCGAGGGCAACCACTAAATTTTTCTTTTTCATGATAAAGGTCTCAGCGATGGTCTGAGCGGCATCCTTGTCGACTGGGTTAAGTGCCCTTCTAGGCGCACTGAAACTTAACTCATGTAAAGTTTTAAAGGCTACTTTTGTCGGTTAATTGTTGCCCCAATGTAACGATTTTCGTCGGTAGATGAATGGCTGCCGAATTTATCTAGCTGTGCCGTGGAGCTTTTAGCTAGAGCCCATAAGTAGTGAGTTATTGGCCTGTGCTGCTAGAACTAAATGCTGCGCGACTTCGGTTACACGCTTTAGTCGGCGCAAATCTTCGCTATATGACAGCCAAAATTGTCGTGTGATGCTGAGCTCTTCATTCAAGACCGGTACTAAGCGCGGATCAGTGTCAGCAATAAAGCAGGGCAAAATAGCCAAGGCTCGGCCTTGCAAAACAGCATGGTATTGCGCCAACGCGCTGGTGCTGCGCAGTGTGCTCTGGGCCCCGGGCACGAGTTCATCGAGATATAAAAGTTGGGCGCTGAAGGCGAGCTCATTAACGTAGTTAATGAAACGATGTTGAGTTAAGTCTTCGATGCAAGTGATGGTCGGGTGCTGCGCGAGGTATTCGGGTGTGGCGTAGAGCTTGAGCCGGTAGTCGCATAACTTGCTAGAGATGTAAGGCCCGCGCGCTGGGCGCTCTAGCGTGATGGCTATATCGGCCTCGCGGCGCGAAAGATTGACGAAGTGCGGCACCGGTAAAATATCGATAGAAATATTGGGGTAGCGGTCTTGGAATTCGACCATGTGCGGAGCAACAAAGTAAGTGCCAAAGGCCTCGGTGCAACCAATACGAACATGGCCTGAGAGTGCGCTGCCAGTTCCAGAGACTTCGGCCATAGCTGCCTCCATAGCCGCTTCCATGGTGTCGGCATGGCGCACTAAATGCTGACCATCGACGGTGAGCGTGAAGCCATTACTGCGTGATTTATCAAATAGTAGTGCGCCGAGACTTTCTTCTAATGAGCGAATGCGCCGCGCTACCGTGGTGTAGTCCACGCTTAGTCGGCGAGAAGCAGCGCTGGCGGTACCGGCTCGGGCGACTTCGAGGAAAAATCTTAGGTCATCCCAGTTTAAATTTTTGTTGGCAGATTTTTGCATATCGATTAGGACTTATTCTGAGTTCATATTGCATTTTAACCTGTATATGCTGTTGCAACAGTAATTCCAGAATTATTTAAGGCAGATCGCTATGACCAGCACTATTCCTACCGTCAAATTGCTCATCAATGGTGAGTTTATCGAGTCGAAAACCACCGAGTGGCGCGATGTAGTTAACCCTGCTACTCAGGAAGTGCTGGCTCGCGTACCTCTTGCCACCGCTGATGAGCTAGCTGCTGCTGTGGCTGCTGGCAAAGCAGCATTCAAAACCTGGCGCAAAACCCCAATTGGTGCCCGTGCACGCATCTTCTTAAAGTATCAGCAGCTGATACGCGAAAATATGAGCGAAGTTGCTGCGTTACTGACGGCTGAGCAGGGCAAAACTCTGCCAGATGCCGAAGGCGATATTTTCCGTGGTTTAGAAGTGGTCGAGCACGCTGCCAATATTGGCTCGCTGCAAATGGGTGAGATCGCCAATAACGTCGCCAATGGCGTCGATACTTATACATTGCAGCAGCCTATTGGCGTTTGCGCTGGTATCACACCATTTAACTTCCCCGCCATGATTCCACTGTGGATGTTTCCGATGGCAATCGCTTGTGGCAACACTTTCGTACTCAAGCCATCTGAGCAAGACCCCATGAGCACCATGCGTTTGGTTGAGCTGGCGGTCGAAGCGGGCATTCCTGCTGGTGTGTTGAACGTGGTGCACGGCGCTGTCGATATTGTTAATGGCCTATGCGATCACCCTGATATCAAAGCAATTTCCTTCGTTGGTTCAACACGCGTTGGCACCCATGTTTATCATCGCGCAACGGCTACCGGTAAACGCGCTCAGTGCATGATGGGTGCGAAAAACCACGTGGTGGTGCTACCCGATGCACCGAAAGAGCAAACTTTGAATGCGCTCGCTGGCGCTGGTTTCGGTGCCGCCGGTCAGCGTTGCATGGCGTCATCGGTGGTGGTGCTAGTGGGCGAAGCGAAGCACTGGGTGGATGAAATTGCTGAGCGTGCGAAAACCTTGAGTGTAAATGCCGGACATATTGCCGGTACTGAGATTGGCCCGGTGATTTCCTGTGCCGCTAAAGCACGCATTGAAAGCCTGATTGAGGCTGGCATCGCCGAAGGTGCGCGCTTAGTGCTCGATGGCCGTAATCCAGTAGTGAAAGGCTATGAGCAAGGCAACTTTGTCGCGCCCACACTGTTTGCTGGCGTGAAGCCGGGCATGCGCATTTATGACGAAGAGATTTTTGGCCCAGTGCTGTGTGTGGTTGAAGTCGACACGCTGGATGAGGCGATTGCGCTAGTGAATGCCAATCCCAACGGTAATGGCACGGGTATTTTTACTCGCTCTGGCGGTGCCGCACGGCATTTCCAAGAAGAGATTGATGTCGGCCAAGTTGGAATCAATGTGCCGATTCCTGTGCCGGTTCCGTTGTTCTCGTTCACAGGTTCACGTGGTTCGAAGCTCGGTGATTTAGGTCCTTATGGCAAACAGGTCGTGATGTTCTATACGCAAACCAAAACCATCACTTCGCGTTGGTTTGACGAAGATGCGGTGAGCACTGTCAACACCACCATTAGCATGCGTTAAGGGTGCTGGCGTGAACTTTGAACTGAGCGATGAACAGCTGGCTTTTGCGCAGCTAGCGCGTGATTTTGCTCGGCAAGACCTTGCGCCCTTCGCGGCGCAATGGGATGCCGAGTCTATTTTTCCTGTCGATGCGTTTCGCAAAGGCGGGCAACTAGGCTTTTGCGGTCTGTATTCGCCAGAAGCGCAAGGCGGTTTAGGGCTTTCACGCCTAGATTCAGCCTTGGTATTTGAGGAGTTGGCGGCAGCAGACCCATCTACGGCGGCATTTTTCACCATTCATAATATGGCGACATGGATGCTCTGCACCTGGGGTAAGCCAGCGCTGCAAGCTGAGTGGGGCGAGCGCCTGACTTCGGGTGAGCAGCTCGCGTCATACTGCCTAACCGAGCCAGATGCGGGTTCTGATGCCGCCAATTTAAAAACCTCGGCACGCCGTGATGGCGATGACTACGTGCTAAACGGCAGCAAGATGTTCATCTCTGGCGCGGGTAGTACCGACATGTTGGTGGTTATGGTGCGTACGGGCGCAGCCGGCGCTAAAGGCATTTCGGCGATTGCTGTGCCGGCAAATTTACCCGGCATTCGCTATGGCAAAAAAGAAGAAAAAATGGGCTGGAATAGTCAGCCCACGCGCGCCATTTTCTTCGATGACGTGCGTGTACCAGTTGCTAATCGTTTAGGCGAAGAGGGCGAAGGCTTTCGTATTGCCATGAAAGGTTTGGATGGCGGACGTATCAATATCGCCACCTGCTCGGTGGGTGCGGCGCAGGGTGCGCTCAATGCCGCACAAGCCTATCTTGGTGAGCGTAAGCAGTTCGGCAAAGCACTGGCCGAGTTTCAGGCGCTGCAATTTCGCCTCGCCGATATGGCCACGGAGTTGGTTGCGGCTCGGCAAATGATTCGCTTAGCGGCAAGCAAACTCGACGCTGGCCATCGTGACGCTAGCACCTATTGCGCAATGGCCAAACGCTTCGCCACTGACGCCGGTTTTAACGTGTGCAATGAGGCGCTACAGCTACATGGCGGCTACGGTTATCTGCGTGATTACCCGCTTGAACGTCTGCTTCGCGATGCTCGTGTGCATCAGATACTGGAAGGTACGAACGAGATCATGCGCGTGATTATTGCGCGCCGAATGCTCGAGGCCGATGCGCCTGAGTCGATACGCTAGCGCGCCTGAGTTTGATCGTTGCGGCACCTAAACTTGCTCAATAAAGAGAGAATAAAAAATGACCATCAGCATCGCATTTATCGGCCTCGGCAATATGGGCGGCCCCATGGCAGTCAACCTGCACAAGGCCGGCTTTAAGGTTACTGCCACAGATTTATCCGCCGATGCCCGCGCTCGCGTGGCCGCAGAAGGCGTGAGCGTAAGCGATAGCGCCGCAGGTGCCGTGAGCGATGCCGATGTAGTGATTTCAATGCTGCCGGCTAGTCGTCACGTTGAAGGTTTGTACTTGGGCGAGGGCGGTTTGTTAGCCACGCTGGCGGCTTCGGTGCGTGTTATCGACTGCAGCACCATCGCCCCCGAAACTGCGCGGAAAGTCGCGAAAGCGGCCGCCGAAAAAGGCATTAGCCTCATCGACGCGCCTGTTTCTGGCGGTACTGCCGGCGCTACTAATGCCACATTAACTTTTATGGTTGGCGGTGAAGATGCAGCCGTCGCAGCTGCCAAGCCCTTGCTCGAAGCCATGGGCAAAAACATTTTTCACGCTGGCGGCAATGGTGCTGGTCAGGTCGCGAAAGTCTGCAATAACATGCTGCTTGCCATCCATATGATCGGCAGTGCTGAGGCGCTGAACTTAGGTGTGAGTTTAGGTCTCGATGCCAGTGTGCTCTCCGACATCATGAAGCAAAGCTCGGGCGACAACTGGTCATTGCAAAAGTACAACCCCATGCCTGGCGTGATGGAAGGTGTGCCCGCGAGTCGCGATTACAGTGGTGGTTTTGGCACTGATTTGATGCTGAAAGACTTAGGCCTCGCCGAAGAGGCAGCTCTTGGTGCGCAGACGCCCATTCCTCTGGGCGGATTAGCGCGTCAGCTCTATGCCCTGCACAGCGCTGGCGGCAATGGTGGTTTGGATTTCTCCAGCATTTTGCGCATGTTACAGAAAGCCTAACTAGTTGCTAAGCGCCATGCAGTGCAGTTCTTGTTCGTAACTGCACTGCATGGCATGCTTTCGCCTTCTTAATAGCTTAGTGATAGGCAGGAAGACAGCATGAGCGAGAATTCGCTAAAGAGTTCTGACGAAAAATACTGTAGCGAATGTGCTGCCATCATTAACGCAAAAGCAGAAATATGCCCTAAATGTGGCGTACGCCAAATGCATCCCTCGGTCACGGTTAACCTTGGTGCTTTAGCGCCCAATGGTAAGAGTCGAATCGCAGCGGCTTTGCTGGCGTTTTTCTTAGGCGGCTTCGGCGTCCATAAGTTTTATCTTGGCCAAGTTGGCCTCGGCATTTTGTATTTGATCTTCTTTTGGACAGTTATTCCGTCAATCATTGCTTTTATTGAGTTTGTTTTATTATTAATAATGAGTGATGAAGAGTTTAATCGGCGACATGGCCAATTTTGAATTAATTCAATGGTATTAATAATGCAATCTGATGTAAGTATTATGGGGAATGACTCCATCAAAAAAGGTTTAATAACTGACGATACTCAGTTTGGCGGATTTTGGCGTCGATTTGCAGCGGTTATTATTGATTTCTTCGCCATGCTAATGCCGATCCTATTAGTGTCGACATTGCTTAGGGCGAGCATTTTTTTTGTTACGGACATCGACTTAGATGTACTTAACTTTATCGAGTCGATAGTAACTATATGCATGTGGTGGCTTTATTACTCACTTTTCCATTCATCAAGCTGGCAGGCCACACTGGGGAAGCGCGCTCTGCGCCTAAAAGTTGTCGATCTAGATGGCCATCGAATTAGTTTTGCCAGAGCCTCAGGTCGCTTTTTTGCGCAATATCTGTCTGCACTTACTTTTTGCATCGGCTATATGATGGCGGGCTGGACCAAACGTAAGCGCAGCCTGCATGACATGATTGCTAAAACATATGTGATTAAAGCAGAGGCTTAGCTTTTCTGCCAAGAGAGTGTGAGTGCCAATAATTACGAAGCGTCTATACGTCAGCTTTGTTGCTAGCAGCTAACAAATGAAAGTCGTTGAGCGCGAAATAGTCGGATTTCATCTCGATGATGAGCAGCATTGGGTTGCTCAGCTCAAGTGCGGTCATAATCAGCATGTTCGCCATGATCCTCCTTGGCAGAGTCGTCCTTGGGTTATTACCGTGAATGGTCGAGAACAGGCACTTGGGCGTGTCTTGGCTTGTGTAAAGTGTGTTAGTGAGGAGTCGGCGGATACTTGTCCGTCGTGCTAAATGGGTTAAGTGCTAGGGTTAAAGAGCAATAAGGCAACACAGCCTCAGCCGTTGCTTTGTTTTAAATGTTCATTATAGAAAAACTCGGCAGCTGCCTTTAGCACATTGATTTCTGAGCGCAGTAAGGCTATTTGCTGATTAAGTAACTCAATTTCACGCAACAAGTTGGCATCAGGCGTGCATTTATGCGGTGCGCTATCATCTTTCATAGTATTAACCTTGGCGCTCTGATCAACTGTATTTATTACAGTGGCGTTACACGCCGACATCCATTTCACAACGAAGCGCAGTGTATCGCGTTGGCTAAACTTGACTTAAGTGTTTTTTTGTAAGCTATACGACTAATTGTTTCTGCTTAATTGTTAATTCATGTATCTAATCGATACTTAATGTAAGTAAGCGCTGAGTATTGGTAATTTATTTCAGTTCGTCGCGT
This sequence comes from Paraperlucidibaca wandonensis, assembly GCF_042677145.1. NCBI lineage: Bacteria > Pseudomonadati > Pseudomonadota > Gammaproteobacteria > Moraxellales > Moraxellaceae > Paraperlucidibaca > Paraperlucidibaca wandonensis. The sequence goes on from NZ_JBHTIT010000001.1 coordinate 188,770, forward strand.
GAAAATCAACCGCTTATTGCTGGTCGCTAGGATTTCACTTTGTAATATCTTGTAGTAGTACGGTTTTTACCTTACATGATGTCGACTGTATAGATGTAAACCTCCTCGTAAAGTGGCGCCATTCCAAACAGAGGGGGTTGTTATGCACTTACTTAAACCAATTGCTCGATTTTCGATGGTAGCTGGATTTGCCGCAGCACTTGCCGCTTGCGGCTCTGATAGCGGTCAATTTAATGAGGACGGCACTCCTCAAACTAAACCACCAGTGGCCAACTCGGTGGTTTGCGCCGACGTATTGCTTAGCGATGCCACAGGCGCGAAAAGTGTTTTGTTAGCCGAACCATTTGCAACGACAGTACCGCAGCTGATCAAAGCAATTTTAGATCCAAGCAAACAGTCGCAGGCAGATTTGCTGGCACCTATCAAAGTGCTGAAAGAAAAAGGCACTAGCCAACAATGCGAACTGGCATTATTTGTCAGCCATCTGACGGCAGCTGATGACTTAGGTAAGTTATCGCCGCTAGTGCTGACGCTAAATACTGTGCTTGTCGGCTTGAATCAAGGTCTGACTCCTGAGCAAGTAGCGAGTGGCTTGGAATCGATATTGGCATTAAGTGAGCCTAGCAATCCTGGCACACAAGGTCTGATTTCCGCAGTGACCAATCTAACAGGCGGTTTATTAGGTGGCACAATTTTAAGCCCAGTCAATGACCTGTTGAACTTCCTGCTAAACCCTAAATTAGGCGTCTTGGCGCCATTGACTGGTGTAGTTGATCAACTGACAGACAAAGAGTCTGGTGCTTTAGGTGCGTTAACCAGCTTGGTTGATCAGCTGGTTAACACTAAAGATGAGGCGTTAAACCCATTGATCGCATTGCTGAACGGCATTCTTGGCGGCAGCGAAAATGGCCAAACACCTGAAGAGATTGCTCAAGGCTTATTAGCACTTGCCAATGGCCAGTTGTTTACGAAAGTAATCGTAGCCATGGTGCCATTCTTTGGTGAAGAGTTAGCGAAAGTAGCACCAGTTGCAGCACCGCAAATGACACCTGCTGGCTCGCAAGCGCCAGCTGGTTCGACTCCGGCTGGCAGTGGCACTTCAACTGATTCGACTGGAGGCACTAGTACAGCAGCTGCACCAAGCATCCCCGTAATTGGTGATGTGATTGGTCAAATCCCAGTGTTAGGTCCTTTGCTGAATCAAATTCTAGGCGGCCTGCTTAGCGGATTATTTGGTGGCTTTACTAAAGCTTAAAGATGACCGAGTGATTTAGCAGTATTTAGGCCGCAGGGATGCGGCCTTTTTTTGCGCTATTGCATGTGCCGCCTGAAGCGGCTATTACATTCTTTCGTCATTTTGTAGATCTAAGGAGTGTCACGTGTTTAGCCATATCATGATCGGTGCCAACGATATTCAAGCTTCAAAAGTATTCTACGATGCTGTGCTCGGTGCCATGGGCCATAAGCCCGGCGTCATGGATCCTAAGGGCCGCTGTTTCTACTTCACCGATACCGGCATTTTTGCCCTCACACCTCCCATCAATGGTGAACCTGCAAGCTGCGGCAATGGCAGCACGATTGGCTTTGCTGCTAAAGATCCAGCTACAGCCGATGCCTGGCACGCGGCTGGCCTCGCGAACGGCGGTACAACGCTTGAAGATCCTCCCGGCTATCGCGAAGGTCCATTAGGTAAGTTGTATTTGGCCTATTTGCGCGATCCCAGTGGCAATAAAGTCTGCGCATTGCATCGCGCGGCTAGCGAGTAATCAGCATGGATATGCCTAGCCTAAAGACACGTGTCAGCGCTGAAGAGTGGCAGTTGCGCTGCGATTTAGCAGCTTGCTATCGCTTAGTGGCGCATTACGGCTGGAGCGATTTGGTGTTCACGCACATCACGGCACGTGTGCCGGGGCCTGAGCATCACTTCCTCATTAATCCTTATGGACTGATGTTTGACGAGATTACGGCGTCGTCATTGGTTAAGGTCGATGCTGAGTGCAATAAAGTCATCGATTCGCCATTTCCGGTGAATCCTGCTGGCTTTATTATTCATTCGGCCGTGCATGAGGCCCGCGAAGATGCCGGCTGCGTGCTGCATACGCACACGCGTGCGGGTGTCGCGGTGAGCGCCCAGCAGGGTGGAGTATTGCCGATTTCACAGCAATCGACATTTGTCTTGGCGGGCTTGGCGTATCACGAATATGAAGGCGTGGCATTTCGCCCCGATGAGAAGCCGCGCTTGCAGGCAGACCTTGGTTCGGCAAACTTTCTAATGCTACGTAACCATGGCTTACTGACCGTTGGGCCAACTATTGCTGATGCCTTTTTGAGCATGTATGTGTTTGAAAGTACTTGCCAGATTCAGCTATCAGCTCAGGCCGGTGGGCCGCTGACAGAGGTTAATCCGCAGATTGTGGCGGGTGTTGCTGAGTCGATGCGCGTGCAAACCAGCGGCCTAGGCGGTGCGTTTGTATGGCCTGCGCTACTGCGCAAACTTGACCGACTAGGCGCTGACTATTCTCGTTAGAGAGTGGTGCTCGCTAGCTATTTGGTTTTGCAGCTAAAGAGCATAGTGACCTTGCACTTATATTCGCCATTGGCGTTTGCTGCGCAGTTTTTCTTAGCCATAGTGCCGCTGTCTTTTTCGAGGCGGCCTTTGTGGCCAGCACAACTCTGCGCTGCTTCGTTATAGGCGTTTGTTTCTGCAAGGTTCAGTGCTTGATCGTAGCCGAAGTACATTGATGTGGTGCCATGCGCCTCGAGGCTTAGGATGTTGTAGCTGACACCCGCAGTCTTTGTTTCCTTGGCCTGTTGCTTAGGCGCTTGCTTGCTCTGCGCTTTGGCGACGCTGCGATCAACAGCCTTGGTATAAATACTACTGTGGTTTATATCTTGCACTTCGCTATCGCGTCGGCGTTGTTGCCAGCTCCACTCTGACTTAGTGAGGGGGCGCGGCGTATAGCTGCTAGGTTGGCTTATCACGCCACCACGCTTCTGGCGATTGATCCTATTTTGCTGTTCGATGTAGTTCGTATTATTGCCATATTTAGCAAGGTCATTATTTATTCTAGATATGGTTTCACGATAGTGAGCATTGGAGCGCGCGGCACTTTCAGCGTTTTTCTTTGCTATATAAGCATTGCGTCGCTGGACGCCATTATTATGTTTCGCAATGCTTTCTTCCAAACGTTCCTGGGCTCGTTTAACGGCTCTATCTATATATTTGATGGCGTGCTTGAAGGGTTTTTCAATCTTTGGGTTTAGTTCTTCGTGCAGTTTTTCGATGCTCGGTGGCGTGCCATTGAAAGAATTCAGCGATATCCTGCGTTCATAACTGATGACAGGCCCAGAGCTCAACGGGATGAGTGACTTACACTGCTGGCTTCCCCATGGTCTCTTGGTCGTGAGGTAAACTCGCAGAACTTGGCTACCGTCACCAACTAAAAAGTATTGCTGATAGGTGCGGCGCGCGACATGGTCAAAGCGAAAATACATAAAGCCATCTTGCGACTTGCCTGAGTAGTGAATACCGTAGCGGCGGTCAATTTCTTGAATAAGTGCGCTGTTGTCATCAGTGAAATTTACACTGTTATTAATCCAATTCTCGTTCAACGAGATACAAGTACTATTACTCATCTTGTCGATATCGATGGATTTGGAGTAACTCCAGTCATTGAACACTTCTGGAGTCTTATCGGCCATGCTTTTTGTGAGGTCGGCTTCAAATTTATCTAGCATTGATGCTGCGTATGCTTGACTGAGGGCAGCATCGGGTTCAGGTGCCGACATCCTTTGTACCATCGACAGGCAGCCAGTGAGGTAGAGGCTACTGATGAGCGAAAGAAAAACTTTTAGGTAGATGCGAAGTGATTTTTTGTTTTTATATTTCATACGTTTGAGTTTTCCTCAGTGCTTGTGGTTAAGTTTGTTGCTCTTAGGCGTTGCGTCGATACTGGCTCGGCGTCGTGCCTGTCCAGCGCTTAAAGGCGCGGGTGAAATTTGCTACATCTGAGTAGCCTAGCAGCTCAGCGATACGTTCGATGCTCTGCACATCTTGGCGCAGTAGCAAGACCGCACGCTGACGGCGCAAATCCTCCAAAATATCGCTAAAGCTAGTGCCGTCTTGGGCGAGCTGGCGCTTTAACGTGCGCTCCGACATGCACAAAATAGTCGCCACAGCCTCAACACTGCGAAAACCATCGTGTTCATCATGAATTAAATCGCGCACTTGCCGGACAAAACGATTGGTGTGACCAATTGCGACCAGCTCGCGCTCGCATTGCTCAATGGCTAATTGGCTGGAGCTGGTATCGGCCATGACTAGCGGCAAATCTAAATAGGCCTTGGCAAAGCGAATGACATTTTCGGGCTGCGCAAAATGTATTTTTGCCGGCAAGATGTGGCTGAATTCGGCAAAGCGCTTGTTTTCAGGGATGTCTATATCGGCGACGCCGTAAAGCGTCTCGCCGGTGAGCACTTGCGCCATTTGTCCTAGACCTACCATTAGCGCCGCTACAGCGGTATCGCGCAAAGGTTGCAGGTTTAGATCGCAGCTGAGGTATAGGCAGGCCTCGTCACCGTGGATTTCCAAGCGTAGGGCAAAACCCATCAAGCGTAGACTTATAAAGCGCTCAGCGAGCTCAATGGCTTGCGCCACGGTATCGGCAGTCATCGCGGCAAAACCAATAAAGCCGTGGCTAGAGAGCTTCATTTGCATGCCGATATAAAACGGTAGGCCGGGCTCTTCAGTGAGCTCAAGGGCACGCGTGTAGATGGTGTTCACGGTGTCGAGCGGCAGGCGCAGTGTGGGCGCGGTGAGCTGCTCACGATCTAGGCCAGAGGGCGCCAACAGCTCCTTTTCATCGACATGCCAGCGCTTGACTACGTCGAGTAGGAGCAAAACATAGGCAGCAGGTAGGCCGGGATGGGACTCAGAAAATGATGACATTGCGTAATGGCACATAATGACAAGAAGATGTCCCAAAATAACCTGCCACTAGCGCAGGGACAAGGGCACAGTTAGCTCGTCAACAACGACTTACTGAGGTTTCACCATGACTGCTGCCCAAACCGCTATTTCCACCAAAGCTTCGGCAAATCGCCAACCAGCTGGTGCGCGCGTTGGCATTCCACCACGTCGTGTAATGATGAATTTTGATAATTCTGACGCCGGCTACTGGTATGCCGATAGCCCATTCCTGACCTATTTCTGGTCGGCATTCTCTGTACTGCTTCCTGAAGGAGAACAGTTTTTCGTGGAAGCCGTGCGCCATTATCGTGACCAAATCACTGATGATGACCTGAAAGCAGCGATCTCTGGCTTTATTGGCCAAGAGGCTCTGCACACACAGGGACACCAAGTGCTTAATGATTTTATTAACGCTAAACAGTTGCCTGCCGCTGAGCTTGAAAGCCAACTTAAAATACTGCTCGATAATGTCGGCAAGATTCATCCACGCTTGAACTTGGCCGCAACGATTTGCTTGGAGCATTTCACCGCTTTAATGGGCGAGCAGCTCTTGGCTGAGGCTGATCATCATGGTTCAGTGGCGGAAGATATTCGCCCATTATGGATGTGGCATGCGCTTGAAGAAACTGAGCATAAAGCCGTGGCTTGGGATGTTTATCAGCAAACTGGCGGTGGCTATATTGTGCGTACGGCCACTATGGCGCTGACCACCGCGATCTTAGGTGCAGTAATGGCGTATTCGACGGCCCGTCTCATGCATGCCGATGGCAAGCTGCTCAATGTGCGCGATAACGTAGCAGGTATGCGCGCGCTGTTTGGTCGCCGCGGTCGTATGACTCGCTTATTGCCGAAGTATTTGGACTTTTTCCGTCCTAGCTTCCACCCGAACGATCACGATACTAATGCGCTCGTGACTGAGTGGCGCGAGAAGCTATTCGGTGCCAATGGCGCAATGAATGGCTTGCTGAAAGGTGCAAATATTCACTAAGTTTATTGGTGAGTTTGTGATGGCCTCGGCGTCAAAGCGCCGGGGCCATTTTTTTATGAGCCCTAAAACTCCGTGCTAATTGCGCGCCAAAGTAGCTGCAACGCCAATGCGCTAAGCAACCAGTTTAAGCCGCGATGAAAGCTGACATCGGCACGGCCAGAGAGCCAGCGTTGGCCTAGCCAAGTGCCAATGAATCCACTGGCTATCATGGCGGCGAGTAAGCCTAGCCAGGGTAGAAACTGAAAGCCCAAAAAACCAAAGGCGGCGATTTTCACACCATGCTGCAAGCTCATACTCGCTGAGAATGTCGCCATATGTGGTTGCCGCGGCATTTGTTGAGTTTTCAGCAGGGCGGTAACCAAAGGTCCCGTAGCGCCAATGAACATGCTCAGAAAGCTCAGTGTTAGCCCGCCAAGCCAAAGGCCTGCGCGCTGAGTGCTGGCCGATAGCGTTGGCCATTTGCCCCAAACGGCATACAAAATAAATCCGCTCAGACTGGCATATAGCCAAGACTCCGGCAGCTCGCGCACTACGCTGCCACCGAGAGCGCTGCCGAGTACAGCACCAACTGTAAAAGGCAGCACGGTTTGCCATTGAATAAAGCGCCAGAGCAATGCCGTTCGGCCAATATTTGAGCCCAGCTGCACCACGCCATGGAGCGGGATGAGTGCGGCAGAAGGCACGAGCACTGCCATCACGCCAAGCAATAATAAGCCGCCACCAATGCCTAAGCCTGCGGTGATTAGTGAGGTTAGTAATGAGGTCGCGATCAGTCCATAAGCGGTAAATAAGCTAATGCTATCGGGCAGCCAGCTCATGTTAGGCGGGTGTGAACGCTAGGCTGGAGTCGGCTTGAGCTAGTAGGGCGTGGAGCTGTTCCAAGCGCTCTTTTAAGGCTTGCACACTGTAATGTTGAACTGGGTTTTTGCCCCAGATCGGGCCGGGCCAAGCGGCATCTGTGCTGTGGCGCGCAACAATATGCCAGTGCAGTTGCGAGACGACATTGCCGAGATTGGCCACATTCATTTTGTCAGCATTGAATGCGCGTTTTAGTGCCTGACTTAGCCAAGATGACTCACGTAAAAGCTGTGCCTGATCTTCGCTACTGAGCTGATAAACTTCGGTGAGATTATTGCGGCGTGGCACCAAAATTAACCATGGATAATGCGCGTCATTCATTAGCAGGCAGCGACTTAGCGGAAAGTCACCGAGCACGATCGTGTCACTGGCTAATCGTAGGTCAAGGTCAAATATTGGCAGTGCAGTCATGGCTGGTCCTAAGTCGGTGGCAGTGGCTGGAGTGTAGGCTGCTTAGCTCCCCTGAGCTACATGCGCGAGCTGTGGCTGTGCTAGTCTTGAGAGATAATCAGCGCTTAGCTTAAGACTATCGCGTGTACTATTTTTAGCGAGCTTTCATGTCCGTTTCCCAGGCCCACACCGTTAGCCTTCAATACGTCGAGCGCTTGCTCTCGGGCGCAGCGCGTCAGGGCTTGAGCATGTCGGCTTTGTTTGCGCACAGTGGCCTCGATCCGGCACGCGTGGAAGAGCCAGATGCGCGCATTAGCAGCACCGAGCTTATCCGCCTGATGCAAGAAGTGATGCGGCGTACCGGTGACGAATTTATTGGTCTCGCTGCCGATGCACGCTCTAAGCCAGGCACTTTTTCGATGATGGCGCATGCAGTGATTAACTGCGCTAACTTGGAGCAGGCCATACGCCGCTCAAGTGCTTTTTATGGCTTGTTTGAAACGCCTACCGCTGCCGACTTAACCGTCACTTCCAATGAAGGTCAGCTAACACTGACCATGCGTCAGCATGATGCTATCGGCGATACGATTTTCGAGCTCATGGTCTTCGTCTCGGTACGCTTTTGGAGTTGGCTGGTCGGGCAGCGCTTGAGTCCATTAGTCATCGAATTTAGTTTTGATGCGCCGCCAAGTGCCACTGATTTCGCCGCCATGTTTCGCTGCCCAGTAATCTATGGTGCCGACCGCAATATGATTCGCTTTCCTGCGAGCTGGTTGAGTTTGCCCTTGGCACAAACACCGCTATCGTTGTCACGCTTTTTGAAAGATTCACTGGCGCTGATTATTGCTGGCCGTTCACGGCCAATGGGCCTAGCTGAGCAAGTCAGAAATCGCCTGAGTAATGACTATGGTCATCAGTTCCCCGATTTAACGGCACTCAGCCAACAGCTATCATTAACACCACAAACACTGCGTCGCCATCTGAAAGAGGAAGGCACGAGCTATCAACAAATTAAAGATCAATTGCGCGAAGAGGCGGCTCGGTTTTATTTAGCCAAACCTGCATTGAGTATTGATGAGGTCGCGCTGATGATGGGCTTTTCCGAAGCTAGCGCCTTTCATCGAGCCTTTAAAAAATGGACTGGGCAGACGCCAGCGAGCTGCCGCCGACACTTATTAGGATTAGCCGAATGACCGACACCACCGCTCGCTTACTGATTAACTGCCCCGATGCACCCGGCATCGTGAGTGCGGTATCGAGCTTTCTATTTTCTCATGGCGCCAATATCACCGACCTTGATCAGCACGCCACGGCGCCAATTGGCGGCACATACTTTATGCGCCTAGAGCTGCAAACAGTAGCAATGGATATTAGCCGTGAAGCTTTAGAGGCGGCGTTTGAGCAGGAAGTGGCCATTCGTTTTCAGATGAATTGGCAGCTGACTTACGCAGCTGATCGCAAGCGCGTGGCGATCTTGGTGTCTAAGCATGATCACGCCATGATGGAGCTATTGTGGCGTTGGTCGCGCGGTAGTTTGCCTTGTGACATTGTCGCGGTGATCAGCAATCACAGTGATTTACGCGAGGCGGTGGAGGGCTTTGGGGTGCCATTCCACTTAGTGCCGGTGACGGCGGAAACTAAGGCTTTGGCCGAGGCGACGCTGGAGGAAAAGTTGGTCGGTGTCGACCTCATCGTGCTGGCGCGTTATATGCAAATTCTCAGCGCCGATTTTACTGCGCGCTGGCCACATCGCATCATCAATATTCATCACTCATTTCTGCCAGCATTTGTCGGCGCAAATCCCTATCAGCAGGCCTATGACAAGGGCGTGAAACTGATCGGTGCCACCGCGCATTACGTCACTGCCGACTTAGATCAAGGCCCTATCATTGAGCAAGATGTAGAGCGTGTGTCACATCGTGATGAAGTCGGTTCTCTGCGTGAAATGGGACAAGACGTTGAGCGTCAAGTACTGGCGCGTGCTGTGCGTTGGCATTTGGAAGACCGTGTGCTGGTGCATGGCACTAAAACCATCGTGTTTTCCTAAAGCATGCTGATATAACGTAGAGAAACATCATGTCATCGTTGTCGAAGCGCCTAGGGTTATTGTTGGCCTTATATCTCGCACAAGGCGTGCCGTTTGGCGTGTACTCGCAAGCATTACCAGCCATTTTACGCAGCTATGACGCACCTTTATCACTTATTAGCCTGAGTGGTTTATTGGCAATTCCTTGGGCGTTAAAAGTGTTTTGGTCGCCCTTGGTGGATCGCTATTATTGGCCCAGCATAGGGCATCGCCGCAGTTGGATTTTGCCGATGAACGCAGGTTTGGCTATGGTCATGGCCAGTCTGTGTTGGTTTAACCCAGAAAACTTACGCGAAGCATCTGGCGTGTATTGGCTGTTTGGCCTGCTGTTTCTGGTGAACTTATTTGCTGCCACGCAAGACATCGCCACTGACGGTTTGGCGGTACGTATTTTATCCAGCGAAGAGCGTGGCTTGGGCAATGGCATCCAAGTTTCGGCCTATCGTGTTGGCATTATTATTGGCGGCGGTTTGCTGTTGTTAGTGCTCGATACTTTAGGTTGGGCACAAGCATTTATTGGCCTCACCATCATGTCTTTGTTGCTGTTATTGCCTGCCATTTTTTATCGTGAGCCGGCCATTTCTGCCGAAGCCTTGCCGGTTGCTGGTGAGTCGTACACGAGCGCGTGGGTCAGTTTCTTTAAGCGCCCTGAGTTGGCGGGTTGGATTTGGGTTTTAGTGACTTATAAGGTGGCTGACTCGCTATCATCAGCAATGGTGAAGCCGATGATGGTCGATATGGGCATGACACTGTCGCAGATCGGTTTGCAGGTCAGTATGATCAGCGCCGTGACCACGATAGCTGGCGCTATGCTCGGTGGTTATTGGCTGCAAACAATCGGTCGCCGCCAAGGCTTGGTGTGGTTTGGTGTTTTTCAATGCGTCGCTATTGCTTGTTACGCTATTCCTGCGATGGGTTATGGCGTTGCCGGCTTGAGCGCTACTAGTACTGCTGTCGCGGTCAATGCGCTTGAACATTTCGCCGGCGGCATGGCGATGGCAGCGTTGCTATCGGCAGTAATGGATCGAGCGCGCCAAGCTCATGCCGGCGTTGATTTCACGCTACAGGTAAGTTTGCTTGCGCTATTTGGTGGCTCGTTTTATTTGCCCGCAGGCTTACTTGCCGAGACCGTTGGTTATGCTGATCATTTCTTGATTGCCGCTGCGGTTGGCGTATTTATGTTGTATCCGGCATGGCGTTTTACGCGTGAGCCAGATGAGTTTGTTGAGGCTAAATAGCTGGCAGATGAACATGAGGTTGTCTTGATGCATGAGAATGAAAAACCAGTGAGCGATGCACTAAGCACACTGGATGCGCGCGGCCTACGCTGCCCTGAGCCGGTGATGATGCTGCACAAACGCGTGCGTGAAATGCAGTCGGGCGAGCACTTGTTAGTGCTCGCTACCGACCCATCGACTACGCGAGATATTCCGAAGTTCTGCCAATTTCTTGGTCATGAGCTGTTGCAGGCAGACGAGCCTGAGCCCGGCCAATACCGCTACGAGCTACGCAAAGGCTAAGCTCTTAAAAAGCCTATGCCGCGCGTTAAGCGATTTGCCATCGTGCCTTGATGATTTTTAGCGTGCTGCCGAGCTGCCATGTGAGCAAAATACTCGCCACAGTTAGGCCCAGCACCAAGCCGAACCAATAGCCGTGTGGGCCCCACGAGTGGCCGCCAAAAAAGTCTGTGCTGCCGGCCAAATACCCCACTGGAATTGCGATAACCCAATAGGCAAAGAGCGTCAGTCGCATCGGGCTTTGCGTATCTTGTAGGCCGCGTAAGCAGCCAGCCGCGGCCACTTGTAGCGCATCAAAAATTTGATAGGCAACAGCAAATAACATGAGCTGCGTGGCTAATTCGCGCACCGCCATATCGTCGGTATAAACAGCGGTAATGGCGTTGCGGCCAAAGAGTAAAATCAATGCCATACAGGCAGCAATACAGGTTGTGGCGATAAGACCAATGCGTCGAACATGCAATATCGCGGCAAAGTCGCGCGCGCCATAAAACTGGCCTACACGAATAGTCAGCGCAATTGCCACACTCAGCGGCACCATAAATAATAATGAGGTCACCGATAGCGCGACTTGGTGGCCGGCCACAGCGAGTGCACCTTGCGGGCTGACTAGCACCGCAACTAATGCAAATGAGCTGACCTCAAAGAAAATCGCCAAACCAATCGGCAGGCCTAGCGCCGCAATGATTTTAATTTCCGACCATCTTGGCGGCTCCCAAGCCTGCATCAAGCGTGAATGCTTGAAGCGGCGGCTAAGCAGCAAATAGCTGAGCATGATGCCTGACATCAGCCACAGTACGATTGATGTCGCCCAACCACAGCCGGGGCCGCCCATGGCCGGGATGTGCACGGGCATCCACGATAGCCAGCTCACCGCCTCGCTGCCGTGAATAAACAGCATATTGAAGGCGACATTGAGCGTGAGTCCACTCACGCTAATGACCATTACCGGAGTCGGTTGGCCTTGTGCTTCGCAGTAGCAGCGTAAGGCAAAAAATAAGCCCACTGCGGGCATGCCCCACGATACGCCAAGCAAGTATTGCTGAGTCAGCTCGCGCAGTTCTTGCGGTACGCCTAGCCATTCAAATATTGGGTAGGCATGGCGCATTGCAAAGAAGCCGATGACGCCGACGCCCAGCGCCAACCAAAGCGCCTGATGCGTAATGCCGGCAATGCGTTGGCGCTGATTGCCGCCGTGAGCTTCGGCAACCAAAGGCGTGGTGGCGAGCAAGATGCCTGTGGTTAATAGAAACAAAGGCAGCCAAATGCCGGAGCCGACAGCGACGGCGGCGAGATCCATGGGCGAAACTTGGCTGGCCATTAGCGTGTCGATAAAACCGTAGGCGGCTTGAGCGAGCTGACTGACTAAAATTGGTGCAGTGAGTAGGCTGAGTGCTTTTAATTCCGCGCGCGTGGTTAGCGGTGCGCTAGGCACCTGAGCATCGGGCGCGCTCATTGCGAAAGGCCGCGGGCGAGATGCTTGGGTTTTAAGTGGCCAAGTTCAATTAAAGTTTGGTGAATGATGGCATTACCATCGCGGCCAAAATAGCGTTGGCGTAGCAAGCCGTAGATAAATACCAGTGCGGCATCCCACGTGTAGCGTCCGCCAAGCACGAGCATAAGTGCATCTTCAACTGGCATTAGGCCGGCATGGGCGACTTCACCATCTTGGTTTAGAGCGATGAAGTGAGCAGGTAAATAGGCATCGAAGACATGAATGCATTCGTCTTGCAGGCCCTCGCCGATACGCCGGCAAATATGCAGCTGAGTGACTGGCGATGGGATGTGGCGAAACAGTAAGCCTGCTTCTTCCCATGCCTCGCGCGCCAAGCCAACAGCTAAAGATTCACCAGAAGCCAAGCCGCCACCAACCAAGTTGTCGAGCTTGCCGGGGTCAACAAACTTGTGATGGCTGCGTTCGGCAACCCAAATTTGCATACCATCTGGGCTGGTCAGCCAGCCATTTAAATGCACCGACTGTGTGGCCATGCCTAAGCTGCGAAATGCCGCGCGCTCGGTGGTGAGAAAGCTGTGGCCTTGATGCATCAGTGTCATTGGCTCATCGCGCCAGTTCTGCAGCAAGCCTTGCTCATGCAGCGCATGCGCCCAGCCTTGCACGACGATGCTACGGCCGACGCCATCGCTAGCGGCGCGCAAATGTAGCGATTCGGTTTTGCGCATGGCATGTGCGCCGGCTATCGCCACAAGAGCATCGGCGATGGCAGGCTTTACCCATCCCACGGCAGCATCGTCAATATGCAGGCGCAGTTCATCGAGCGGTGTAAAGCGCGGCATTTTCTGGAGAAAATTGAGGATGTCGGCGATGAGCGGATGCGACATGTAAGCAAGTCTCGAAAAATTTTGCCTAGTGTAGCGAATGCATCGGCGCTGTGCCGATAGGCAATGGCATACTCGAGCAGTTTTCTGTCAATGAGTATGGCCATGCAAGCAAAAGTCACAGTATTAGCAGATGACATGATGCCCGGAGTTGAGGCGTGTTTGTCGCAATGGCGTGATGCTCAAGGCCGCGCACTTGAGTTTGCTATCGCTCGCATGGCAGGGCGCAGCATGCAGGCATCTGCCTTGAGAGATGTCCAGCTCTTGCTTGTGCGCTCGATTACTCGTGTCGATGCCGAGCTGTTGGCTGAGGCCAATGCATTGCGCTTTGTCGGCAGCGCGACCATTGGCCAAGACCATTTAGACCTTGATGCGCTTAAGGCGGCAGGCGTGGCATGGTCTACAGCGCCTGGCTGCAATGCGCAGGCGGTGGCTGAATGGGTTTTAGCAACGGTGCTAAGGCAGGCGGCGCGTGAGCCAGAGATGACCTTGGCTGAGCTGCGCGGCAAGCGCGTTGGCGTGGTTGGCATGGGGCAAGTGGGTCGCCGTGTTGCGGCATTGTTGTCGGCACTTGGGCTTCAGGTCGTGGGCTGCGATCCACTATTAAGCCGGAGTGATAAAGCTGACTTAGCTGTGTCGGACTGGCAAAACTTAGCTTCATTACTACCAACAGTCGATATCGTATGCCTGCACACACCGCTCACGCGCGCTGGCTCAGCGCCGACTCACCATCTGTTTAAAGCTGAGCGATTGGCATTATTAAAACCGGGGGCTTGGCTGATTAACGCAGGCCGTGGCGATGTCATTGAAGCCGATGCATTGGCGGCGTATCTGCAAAAAGGCATCGCCTTACTCGATGTACTGCCTAATGAGCCTGTGCCGGCTCTAGAGGTTATTGAAGCTTGCCAGCAAGTTAGCCCGCATATCGCCGGCCATAGCTTAGAGGGGAAGTGGCGTGGCACTTGGCAGATTACCGCCAAAGCTGCGGCCTTACTCGGCTATGAGCAGGTTGGTGAGCTGGCGGATATTATCCCTGCGCAAGCGCCGCCAGTGCTGCAATGGTCTGCCGCTAGCGCCGAGCATCTGGTTGCGCCTTATGCCGCCATAATGGCGCAGGTGGTTGATTGCGAAGGCGATGACCAGCGTTTACGCGCTGCTGTTGCGGCTCACCCCGGCCAAGCTAGCGCTTTTGATGACTTGCGCAAACACTATGCCACGCGCCGCGAAATCGCCGCTCATCGCATCTTTGGCGTGGCAAAAGCCTCATCCGCGCAGCAACTACTTACTGATCTTGGTTTCTGCTGTTAGCATGCGCAAAAAATGGCGTCAGTAGACGCGTGACTGCCCACTCCCTAAGCACCTATCGTCGGTGCCATGGATGCGCTGTTGGAGACCAAACAGCATGTTAAATACCTTTGTAATTGCCTACTTAGTGGTGTCCATCGCCATCGGCTTATTGGCCACTTTGCGGGTAAAAAACTCGCGCGATTTTATTTCAGCAGGCCGTAGCTTGCCACTCAGTGTGGTCACCGCCACCATGTTTGCTACTTGGTTTGGTTCTGAATCGATTCTCGGCGCGCCATCTACCTTTCTCGATGAAGGGTTGGGTGGCATTGTTGCCGACCCCTTTGGTGCCGCATTTTGTTTGATTTTTGCCGGTATGTTTTTTGCGCGTGCGCTGTATCGCCGCAACCTACTAACCATTGGTGACTTTTTCCGCGATCGCTATGGTCGCGAGGCTGAGGTCATTACGTCGGTTGCCATTATGTTGTCTTACTTGGGCTGGGTATCAGCGCAGATGATTGCACTTGGCGTGATTTTTAGCAGCTTAAGTGGCGGTAGCATTAGTCATGACGAAGGTATTTTGATTGGCTCGGCTATTGTGATTTTTTACACCATGTTTGGTGGCATGTGGTCGGTGGCAGTGACGAGCTTTGTACAAATGATCATCATTATTGTCGCGCTGTTAGTTATTACTTATGTGGTGGCTGGCAATGCCGGAGGCGTGATGGTTGTCGTCGATCATGCGCAAGCTGCCGGTAAGTTCGAGGATTTTTGGCCGGAAATGTCAGCGGCCTCCATGCTCGCGTGGATTGGTGCTTTCGTGACGTTAGCGCTGGGCTCTATTCCGCAGCAAGACGTGTTTCAGCGCATGAATACGGCAAAAAATGAAAATATCGCGGTTGCCGGCTCAATTTTGGGTGGTGTTGGTTATTTACTATTTTGCATGGTGCCGTTGTTTTTGACCTATGCCGCCGTTGTGATTGACCCAGCCATGGTCGAACGCGTGATGGGCGAGGATCCGCAACAGGTATTGCCGACGTTCATTCAGAGTGACTTACCGCTGCTTATGCAGGTGTTGTTTTTTGGCGCATTGCTGTCGGCGATTATGTCTACAGCCTCAGGAACTTTACTTGCACCATCGACGGTATTTACTGAAAACTTACTGAAACCTTTGTTGCCAGCACAAACCGATAAGCAGTTTTTGTTCATGTTGCGCGCAGTGGTTTTAGGCTTTGGCACTTTTATTGGCTGGTATGCCATGCAGTCAGACGCGACTATTTTTGAAATGGTTGAGAACGCATACAAAGTCACTTTGGTGGCTGTGTTTGTTCCGCTCACGGCGGGTATTTATTGGTCTAAAGCCAATCGTGCCGGCGCGCTCACCTCAATGGCGTTTGGTGTTGTGGTGTGGTTGAGCTTTGAATTATGGGCGGCTGAAGGCATTTGGCCACCGCAGTTGGCGGGCTTGTTGGCGAGCATTATTGGCATGTGGTTTGGCGCGACATTTTTGTCGCGTCTGCTGCCATCGCCGGCTAATGCGCGCTAAGCATTAGCAGATGAGGCGAGATGACCTCATCTGCTTTAAAGGCTCAAGCCTCGGACATTTCCGGTAAAGCAAATGCCGATTGCCAGCGATTGACGATGCCGCAAAATAACTCGGCAGTGACTTGCGCATCGTAGAGTGCGGAGTGCGCTTCATTCTGATCAAAGTCGATGCCGGCAGCGACGCAGGCGCGTGCGAGCACGGTCTGGCCATAAGCTAAGCCTGCCAATGAGACCGTGTCGAACACCGAAAACGGATGGAACGGATTCTGATTTTTTAGGTTGTGGCGCTCGCTAGCCGCGTTGATGTGAGCGAGATCAAATCCGGCATTGTGACCAACTAAAATGCAGCGTTTGCAGCCGGCATCTTTTTGCGCAGCTTTCACCGCCGCGAAAATATCGCGCAAACCATCGGCCTCAGTCACCGCTAAGCGCAGCGGGTGATGCGGGTTAATGCCATTGAACTTGAGCGCAGCAGGGTCTAGCTCGAGGCCAGGCTCAGGTTTTAAATGCGCATGATGGCGCGCAACGGGTTGCCAGTTGCCATGCTCATCGGGCAACACGATGACGGCCGCGACTTCCAATAAGGCGTGCGTGCCGGCATCGAAGCCAGCGGTTTCAACATCGACCACGATAGGCAAGAAACCACGGAATCTATCCTTGGCGGCGATCATGCCTGTACCTGCCAATCCAGTTGCTCATTCGCTCGCACAGGCACTACTTGCTGGCCACCAAAGGGGTAGCTCGCAGGCACTGACCATGGCTTACGCACTAGCGTGATGGTGTCGCTATGGCGTGGCAGGTCGTAGAAATCGGCACCAAAATGACTGGCGAAACCTTCGAGCATCTCTAAGGCATTAGCTGCCTCAAAAACCTCAGCATAAAGCTCGATGGCGGCGTGAGCGGTGTAGGCACCGGCGCAGCCGCAGGCCGATTCTTTCGCACCGATGGCGTGTGGCGCGCTATCGGTGCCTAAAAAGAATTTCGGATTGCCACTGGTTGCAGCCTGAATAAGCGCAGCTTGGTGGCGGCTGTGTTTGAGTATCGGTAAGCAGTAATAGTGCGGGCGAATGCCGCCGGCGAGCATGTGATTGCGGTTAAATAATAAGTGATGTGCAGTGATGGTGGCGCCGATATGCTCTGGCGCATTGCGGACAAATTCGACGGCGTCGGCGGTGGTGATGTGCTCGAGTACAATGCGCAGCGTTGGATGTTTGGCCACTAGCGGCGTGAGCACGGTATCGATAAATACTTTTTCGCGGGCAAAAATATCGATCTCGCTATGAGTGACTTCGCCGTGAATTAGCAGGGGCATGCCGCAGTCGGCCATCTCATTGAGCACCGCATCGACTTTGCTTAAATCGGTAACGCCCGACTGCGAGTTAGTGGTCGCACCGGCAGGGTAGAGCTTCACAGCATGAACAAAGCCACTAGCCTTGGCGCGGCGAATATCATCAACCGTAGTGCCTTCGGTGAGGTAGAGCACCATTAGTGGCTCAAAGCGGCTGCCAGTTGGGCGGGCAGCTAAAATGCGCTCGCGATAAGCGCCGGCTTGTTCGGGCGTCACTGCCGGCGGCAGCAAATTCGGCATGACAATGGCTCGGCCAAAATAACGTGACATGGCGGGCACGGTGTCAACGAGAGCATCGCCATCGCGTAAATGCACATGCCAGTCGTCGGGACGGGTGATAGTGAGTGTATTTTGGGGCATGAGAAGGCTCGTCAACGGCAGCAAAGACGCATAGGCTAACGGATGCTGAGGCATCGGCAAAGACGGAGCATGAGATGAGTGCAGAAAAACCCCCCGCCTGGGAGGCTGAATACGACACCGTACGCGACTTGCTTGGCCAGTCTTTCATGCGTTTGCGCTTTCCTGCGTCGTTTGAAAAAGAGTTCCGGCAAAACATGAATACCCGGGCTTTGGAGACCGTGCGCGAAAACTATTGGATGCTGTTTTTGTTGGCGCTGAGCGCTGTGTTAATTATTTATTTTCAATACACCGTGGGTGGCGTGTGGATTGGTGCGGTTGAGGACTTGCGCTTAGCTGTCCTGATGGGCTTGTGCATTATTTCGGTATTAGTGATTTTCACCGCACTCGCCAAATCGCCCTCGATGGATCGACATTTTTTTAGCTATACGGTGGCGTGTTGTCTGCTCATGCTGCTTTTCATGACCATATTTCCGGCTTATTTTCGTGATGAAGTACTTCGTCAACGCAGTACCTATCTCGTTATCTACCTGCTCATGATCGTCTATGGCGTGGCCAACTTACGCCTACATCAATCTGCATTTATAGGCTTTACGGGCATGGGCGCTGTTGTATTAGCGGTCAATGTATTGGGCATGCAGCGCTTCGACTGGGGCATGTTCATGCAGTTTTTCTTCCTCACCAACTTAGTCGGTGTCGGTAATAACTACGTGGTAGAAGTGCGAGAGCGCCGGTTATTTTTACAGTCGCGACTACTCGACCTAGAAAAGCGCCAACTCAATAAATTATCTGAGCGACTGGTGCAATTAGCACGCGAAGATGGCCTCACTGGTTTGGCAAATCGCCGCCACTTTAACGATCGCTTTCTGATGGAGTGGGAGCGTGCGCGCCGCGATGGCAAACCCTTGGCATTAGTATTTTCTGACGTAGATCATTTCAAAGCGTTTAACGATAAACACGGCCACTTAGAGGGTGATCGTGCCTTGATAGCAGTTGCCGATGTGCTGAAATCGGTAGCGACTCGCCCCGGCGATTTAGCCGCGCGCTACGGCGGTGAGGAGTTTGTTCTGCTGCTGCCAAACACCACCTGCGATGGTGCGATGGAAGTGGCGCGCGAGTTGATTGCCGGCATCGATGCCAAGGCAATTGCGCATCGCGGCTCCAAGGTTGCCAAGCATGTGACGATTAGCGCTGGCGTTGCCTCGATGGTGCCGGATGTGCATATCGCTCCCGCTAAACTTATCGACCTTGCAGATGAGGCGCTTTACGCCGCCAAGCATGAGGGAAGGCATCGGGTGGTGGTCAGCACGGCCTGCTAACGCGTACAATGCGCGTCTGATTTTTCCATTCGCATGCCTGTGAGTTTTGAACCCATGACCGACATCAAAAAAGTCGTACTCGCCTATTCTGGCGGCCTAGATACCTCCGTTATTGTGCGTTGGTTGCAAGACACCTATGGCTGTGAAATCGTCACTTTCACCGCTGATCTTGGCCAAGGCGAAGAAGTTGAGCCAGCGCGCGCAAAAGCCCACGCCATGGGCATTAAAGACATTTACATCGAAGATTTGCGTGAAGAGTTTGTCCGCGATTTCGTCTTCCCAATGTTCCGTGCCAACACCGTCTATGAAGGCGAATATTTGCTCGGCACATCGATTGCGCGCCCATTAATTGCTAAGCGCCTAGTTGAAATTGCTAACCGCGAAGGCGCCGATGCCATTTCGCACGGCGCAACCGGCAAAGGTAATGACCAAGTCCGTTTCGAGCTCGGCGCCTATGCCTTGAAGCCCGGCATCAAAGTCATTGCCCCGTGGCGTGAATGGGATTTGACCTCGCGTGAAACGCTGATGGCCTACGCCAAAACCCGTGATATCCCCATCGATTTTGCTTCTGCTGGTAAAAAATCACCGTATTCCATGGATGCCAACCTGCTGCACATTTCCTATGAAGGCGGCGTGCTCGAAGATCCATGGACTGAGTGCGAAGAGTCAATGTGGCGTTGGTCAGTCTCGCCAGAAAATGCACCTAACACGGCTACATACATTGATCTCACCTACGAAGGCGGCGACGTTGTTGCCATCGATGGCGAGCGCATGAGCCCAGCGACTGTGCTGACTTATTTGAACAAAATTGGTGGTGCCAACGGCATTGGTCGTTTGGATTTGGTGGAAAACCGCTATGTCGGCATGAAGTCGCGCGGCTGCTACGAAACTCCAGGCGGCACGATTTTGCTGAAGGGCCACCGTGCCATTGAATCGATTACGCTAGATCGCGAAGTCGCTCACATGAAGGATGAGCTGATGCCGCGTTACGCCACGCTGATTTACAACGGTTACTGGTGGAGCCCTGAGCGCCAGTTACTGCAAGGCTTGATTGATAATTCGCAAGCCTGCGTTAATGGTGATGTGCGCTTGAAACTCTACAAAGGTAACGTGATTGTTGTCGGTCGCCAGTCGGCGCAATCCTTGTTCGATACGCGCATCTCGACCTTTGAAGATGATGGCGGCGCTTACGATCAGAAAGATGCTGAAGGCTTCATTAAGCTGAACGCGCTGCGCTTGCGCATCGCCGCCAACAACGGTCGCACACTGCTCAAATAATAGGGCGGCCGACAACTGGCAACACGAAAATCGTTAAAGCGGGGTACACTGATTTCACAGGTCAGCCCCCGCGATTTCGTTGGCGGTCAGGCATAGGCAGGAGCTCATGATGGCAAGTCGATTAAGATCAATTAGTAAACAAATAAGTGCGTTTCGCGCTCGTGCAGAAGTGGCCACAGGCAATGCGCTAGATTGGGCATTTTTGCGCGGCAGTCTCGTGCAATCGGGCCTAACACCCTACGAAACACTGCTTTCCGGCGACCCGATGTCGCTGCGCTATTATCCGCCACCCTACGAAGACAGAATCCCATTGTCCAATGGCGAAACGATGCCGGTCCAGCGCAAACGCCATGCCGTGCCGCTCGTGTTGGTGCCACCGCTCGGCGTTACCACGGAAAGTTTCGACCTCATGCCACATCGCAGTCTGGCGCGATTTTTCGCAGCGCGTGGCTACCATGTTTATATGATTGACTGGGGCATTCCAGAGCGTCGCCACGCCACCTTGCGCTTAAAAGACTATTCCATCGATATGTTTTCCGAGGCCATCGCGGAAGTGCGTAAGCATTCCGGTGTTGAAGAGGTCTCATTGATGGGCTGGTGCATGGGCGGCTTGCTGTCGCTGATGTATGCCGGCGGTTCCGGCGATACAAAAATTCGCAACCTCATCACTATTGCTAGCCCGATTGATTTTCGCAGTAGTGGTATTCCGGCAATGCTTGGCCGCATCATCCAAAAGCCTGCTGAATTGGTTCGTCGCTACACGCCACTGCGCGTGCAGGACTTGAATCCGATAAGCATGCAAATGCCGGGCTGGGTCACTACTTTGGGCTTCAAACTCACCGATCCAATAGGCAGCGTCACCACCTATTGGAACTTAGCCAAGCGCTTGGCCGATCGTGAGTTTGTCGAAAGCCATAGCACCACAGCCGACTATCTTGATCACATGCTGGTGTATCCCGTTGGCGTGCTGCAAGACATGTTTGTGCATGCCCTCATCGACAATCAATTTGCCGATGGCATCATGTCTTTGGGCGATATTGACGCCGATCTCAGCACCATCAAGGCAGACTATTTAGCTTATGCCGGCAGCACCGATCACATTGTGCCGATCGATGTCGCGAGCAAATCCGCTGAGCTAGTTGGTAGTGAGTCTAGCGAATTTCGTGTCGCGCCTGGTGGCCATATGGGCGTGATTTTGGGCTCGAAAGCGGCGCATGAGGTTTGGGAGCCTTGCGCGCAATGGCTCGATAGCCGCAGCGATATTGCCGGCGTTGAGAATAAGCAAGAGAAGCCTAGCGCTGCTGCGCGTACGGTAAGACGCATGCAATCACGCCATCGCGCTGAAGACCCAACGCTATGATTTTATGGCCAATGATTTTGCGGCTTTTGCTTTCGGGAAATGTGAAATGACAGTAGCGAGCAGTACTTCGTATCCGGTAGATCAACTGTTGTACTGGGCAGAGCAAGCGCCCGATGTTACTTGGATGATTCAGCATGAAGCCGGCGCTATTCGCACCATGACGTGGCGTGAGGCCGCCGATGAAGTTGGCCGCATGGCATCAGCGCTGAAGGCTCAGGACTGGCCTGCGGGCTCGCGAATCGCTATTGCTGGCATGAACTGCGCGCATTGGTTTTTAGCCGACCTCGCCATCCAAATGGCCGGCCTAGTGCCAGTTGGAATTTACGCTCGACAAGCATCGAAAACCACAGGATGGATTTTGAAGCATTGCGAGGCCAAGGCGATTTTTATTGGCCCCATGCCATCCGCTGTAGCCGCTGATATGTTGCAGCAAGGTCTACCCAAAGATATCGTCACCATTGCCATGCCTTACGATGCATCGCCTGTGTCTGAGCACACTTGGGCAGGCTTTGCGCGCTCACATCTGCCGTTACGTCGCTATGAAAAGCCTAGCGCCGATACTCTGGCGACCCTGGTCTATACCTCAGGCACTACGGGTAATTCGAAAGGTGTGATGCTGAGTTATGGCAACTTAGCCTTTACCTCAGCAGTGTTTCGCGAAGTAATCCCTTCTAAACCGGGCGAGCGCTTATTTTCGTACTTACCGCTTGCGCATATTTTGGAGCGCGTGGCGGTCGAAATGGCCAGCCTCTATTGGGGTGCCGAGGTGTATTTCCTCGAGCGCGTAGAGAAAATGAGCGAGCAACTGATGGAGACTAAGCCGACACGCTTTGTCGCCGTGCCATTAGTGCTATCACGCCTGCAAGCAAGTTTTACCGCGCGTATTCCTGAGCGCCAATTGCGTGCTTTAGTGAAGCGGCGTTGGCTCGGGCCGTTGCTGCGAAAGCGCATGGTGACGCGCTTAGGTCTGCAACATAGCCGTGCATTATTTTGTGGTGCAGCGCCGGTGCCACAAGCCACATTACTATTTTTCCGCGATGTCTTAGGCCTCGATGTTTACGAGTGCTATGGCCAAAGCGAAGCGCTGTATTGCAGCATGAATCGCCCCGGTGCACAGCGCTTAGGCAGTGTCGGCAAGCCATTTTCGGATGCCAATTTGCGCCTATCGGAAGAGGGCGAAATTCAAGTGCGCCATCCTGGCGTAATGCTTGGCTACTTCAATGATGCTAAGCAAACCAAAGCCGCCTTTACTAGCGACGGCTGGTTGAAAACAGGTGATAAAGGCCGCTTCGATCATGATGGCTTTCTCTATATCACTGGCCGCGTAAAAGAGATTTTTAAAACGGCCAAGGGCAAATACGTCGCGCCGGGCCCAATAGAGGCTGCATTCATGGGCAGCAATAACGACATCGATCAATGTTGTTTAGTTGGTGCCCAGCTCACTCAGCCGGTGATGGTGGTGAATCTGAGCTTGACCGCATTAACTAAGCCGCGCGAGGAAGTTGAGGCAGGTTTATTAGCCGATATGGAGCGCGCAAATGCACCCTTAGAGGACCATGAAAAGATCGCTAAAATGTTGCTAGTCAGCGAGCGCTGGAGCAGTGAAAGCGGCTTATTAACCCCCACTTTAAAAGTCCGACGCAACGAGATCGAAGCCCGCTATGCCGCGGCAGTCACGCAAGTAGCGCGCCGCCGCGAAGTGCTGGTGGAGTGGCAGTAAGCCTTTCTAATCTGTGAGCATCAGCCTGACCCTTTAGGGCAGGCTGATCGTTAGGCTCACCGCGAGTGATGCATCTGTTGTTGCCTTTGGCTGCTCAAGCACTAATTGCTGCGCTGGCACTCCAGCGGCGATTAACGCTTGCTGCACGGCAACGGCTCGCGCTTTGGCAAGGTCGTAGGCGTGCTTGCTGGCAGCCTCTGGGCTTAAGCCGGGCATCATATCTTTTGTCGCATCACTATGGCCTGCAAGGCTCATCTGCAATTCAGGCTTATCTTTTAACGATGCCGCTAAGGTCGTGACTTGTGCCTTTGCCGACTCTGACAGGGCGGCGCTATTAGCAGTAAAGCTGACTTGGTTAAGGTCATCGCCGCCACCGGCTAAACCGCCGAGTAACTTAAACGGTGCTGCTGCTGCGCGCGTGATGAGATTGCCCAATGTCTGCCAAACGATGGGCCATACACGGAACTCTGGGTCGCTTAAGTTCCCGCTTAATGGCACATCTAAATGAATTTCACCTTTCACATCTTTTAGTAATGCGGTGCCAAGTCGCACTGGCAGTCCCGTGGCTTCTTTCGAGCCGCTGGCCTCGCCCCAGGTAAAGTCATTTATGCGCAGGGTGTTTTTAGCGCTGAGCGAGCCTTTATCGATGCTGTATTTCAAGTCTGCCCAGAGCAGGCCGTCTGCTAGTGCGTAGCCCGCATAACGACTGGCGTAAGCGCTGTAGGGCGCTAGCGCTAGGCGTTCAGCGCGCAGAGTCATATCGAAGGCTTTGGTTGGCTGCACAATATTTACTGCACCTTCTATGGCAATGGGTGCGGCGTTGGGCAGGTAACCACGTAACTTGATCTGTGCATTTTGACGGCCTGTGAGATCGATTTTGCTGATGCTGCCAGAGAGCTGCGATAGCGCCGTCGCCACGCTTGGAGCCAAGCTATTGTCGGCAAATGCTACGGTGCCGCCGCGCACGGCGAGAGTGTTTATAAAGACATCAGATCTGGCGTTGCTTTCGCTATTCGCCGAGCTATTTGAAGAGCTTGTCTTAGTCAAATTCGCTACGTTGAGCGAGCCATCGCTTTGGCGACTCACGCGTAATTTTGGACTGTCGATCAAGAGGCGATTAATGCCCACTTGCAGCGGCGTACCTTGCGCTTTTAATCCAGTGACTTGCAGTGTGTTTAGCGACAGTAATGGCTGGCCGCGAGCCTCTAAAACACGCAGGTTTTTCACGGAGGTATCGCCAGACCATGCCCAGCTAGGCGCACTTGGTGTTTGCCATTGCAGCTGGCCATCGGTACTGAGCTCGCCCGATGGCAGGCGGATGGCCAGCACTTCGCTAATAAAGCCTTCGAAAGGCTTCAGGGCTAAGTCATCGAGGCTTAGTCTGCCGGAAAAATACGGTGTTGCTGGCGCTTGATTGGCTCGTGCCGATGGCATGCCCAACTCGCCGCGCAGGCTTAGCTTAGCGCTGGTATTGATCGCGGTATTGAGCGTGATGGCGACGCTATCTTGTGCGCTGTCGGCTTTTGGCGTTGCTGATAATGAGAGTGGCCCAAGTGTTAGCGCAGTGTTTGGGCGTGTGCTGAGGTCGCGATAAGTCACCATGACATCGCTGATTTCAGCTTGTTTTAAGCTGCCGGCCCAGTCGATAGGCGCACTAGGCTCAGCCTTAGTAACGGCTTTTCGTGGTGGTCCGGCGAGTGCTTTTATGACGCTAAACTCACCATTGGCATCGCGCTCGACTGAAACGTTTGCACCCACTAAGGTTAATTTATCGCTTGCCCATTCACCGCTAGGATAGGCAAATACCACGCCTTTAGCGCTTAACGTTTTTATGCTTGCGAGCTCATCTTTTTGTGATGCTTTTAGCAGTGCTAATGACAGATCTTCTAGAGTGGCTGAGCTGTTATTAATGGCGACAGAAACGTCGGGCTGTAATTTGGCATCGTAGTTAAGGTCTAATGAAATGCGCCCATTATTGACCGCCAATGGCAGCTTTTCCGGTAACCAGCCGAGTGTATCCGGCAGTGATAGCTTGTTGATTTGCAAACGGCCTTTTGACCTTAATGGTTGCAAGCCAACATCGCCGATCCAGTCGATGCTCGCACCGGCAGGTAGGTCGCCATGCAGCTCGGCTAAGCCATTGGCGCTTTCTGTGCCAATGTCATCGAGGTTTAAGCCCCAATTACTCAGCGCGAATTCGCGTGCAGGTTTTACGCGCTCATCGCGATAAGATAATTCGCCCTCGCTAATGGCCAAACTCTTGAGCTGCCAGCGCGGTGTTTCCACCGCTGGACCATCGCTGCTTGGCACGAGCTGCATAAGTGTTAGCGGGCCTTCAGCGGGTAGTCGTAAATGAATAGTTGGTTGCACCAGAGTCGCCGACTCCAGCACCCATACTGGGCTCAATAAGCTCAGCCATGAATAGTCCAAATGTAGCTCACGAAAACCAATTATTGGTTGTCCTTCTTTGTCGTCAACCGCAACGCCAAAAATATGAAGCTTGCCTTCGAAAGCATCGGTGTCGACTCGTTCAATGCGAATGGCGATGCCTAGGCGCTGGCTGATTTCTTTTGCTAGCGTGTTCTCCACCCAGTTTGGCGCTAAAAATTCGATGGCGGTGACAATGCCCAGCCAAACCACAATAAGCAGTGCCAAGCCGCCCAGAAGCCAGCGGCTGCGTTTGCTAGTTGTTTTGGTAGCACTAACCGGTGTTGCTGAGGGCTTAGTCAAGCACCTTCTCCTTGTATTCGCAGAGGTCTTCAATCAAACAGCTGCCGCAGCGAGGTTTGCGCGCAATGCAGGTGTAACGGCCGTGCAAAATCAGCCAATGATGAGCATCGACACGATACGCTTTTGGCACGACTTTCATCAGCTTTTCTTCGACCGCGACAACATCTTTTCCCGGCGCTAAACGTGTGCGATTCGAGACTCGAAAGATGTGTGTGTCGACGGCGATCGTCGGTTCGCCAAATGCTGTATTCAGCACGACATTAGCGGTTTTACGGCCAACACCGGGCAATGCTTCTAGAGCCTCGCGTTGGCGCGGAATCTCGCTATTGTGTTGCTCAACCAAGATTCGGCAGGTCTTAATGACATTTTCAGCTTTGCTATTAAACAGGCCTAAAGTGCGGATGCAGGCTTTTACACCATCGACGCCCATCGCCAACATAGCGGCAGGCGTTGGGCCTTGGGCAAATAATTTCACGGTGGCCTTGTTGACACCAACATCGGTTGATTGCGCCGACAGTAAGACCGCGATAAGCAATTCAAACGGGTTGCGATAGTGCAGCTCAGTGCGCGGCTCGGGATTCTCAGCTTGTAGGCGCGAAAAAATAGCCTCGCGCTTGGCGGCATTCATTACAGCGCTCCTGTGGTGCGCACACGCTTACTGCCGGGCGCCTTCGCTTTTGCCAAAGCCGCTTCGGCAGTACTCACAGCCTCGCTCAACTCGGGCAGGCGTGCTTGCAGATGGCTGGCATCTTCGCCACGAGCATTCAGCGCGGCGAGTTGTTTTTCAGTTTTTTTCAGCTGGCTGCGAGCGAGTGCGGCGGCAATCATCAGCGCGCTAGTATCGGGAGCACCGGAGCCAGACGTTTGCGCCACGACGGCGGTTGGGCGGCGCGCAGCTTTAGCCTCAGCCAATTTGGCTTGGCGAGCTTTGAGGGTTTCGAAGCGTTCGCGGGCTTTATCGGCGCGATCTTTCGCTGCCTGCTCATCGGCATTGAGTGGTTCGTCGGAAGCTTTATGCCAGGTCATAGGAATGTCTGGGCCTTCGACCATATCGATGCAATCGACGGGGCAGGGAGCAACGCAGAGATCACAGCCGGTGCATTCATCGACTAATATGGTGTGCATTTGTTTCGCCGCGCCAACAATGGCATCGACGGGGCAGGCTTGGATGCATTTGGTGCAGCCGATGCATTCATCTTCGCGAATAAAGGCGACTAGACGATGCTCTGGCGTTACGCCATAGGCTGGATCTAGTGGCAGGCTGGGCTTGTCGAGTAAGCGTGCCAGGGCATCAATGGTGCTTTGGCCGCCGGGCACGCAATGATTAATTGCCTCGCCATCGGCGATGGCCTGCGCATAAGGTGCGCAACCGGGATGGCCGCATTGCCCGCACTGGGTTTGCGGCAGCAGGGCATCGATCAGTGGAATCAGTGTTGCGTTGGCCATAAGTGATACTCAAAAACGTGAGTGATTATTGCATCGAGCAGGCGGCTGGGGCAAAGTCGCAACACGTCCATATCTGGCAATTAGTTATGTCTGATCTGCTATTACTCTCGGCTTCCGAGTTGGCTGCACATATACGTAGCGGTAAAACCACTTCGGTGGCTGTAGTTGAGGCGCATATTGCCCGTTTGCGGCAAGTTAATCCCACGCTCAATGCCGTGGTGTGCGAGCGTGTTGCCGATGCCCGTGTTGAGGCTGCAAAAGCCGATGAAGCTGTGGCCAAAGCAAAAAAGGCGCACAAATTAGCGTCACTGCCACCGTTTCTTGGCGTGCCATGCACAATCAAAGAGAACTTTCACTTCGCCGGCATGCCAAATACCGCCGGCTTGGTCAGCCGCATTGGCCGCAAGGTCGCAGATGATGCGCCTATCGTAGCGAATTTACGCGCCGCTGGCGCCATCCCGCTCGGGGTAACTAACACTTCCGAGCTCTGCATGTGGATGGAAACTTTCAATAAGGTCTATGGCCGCACCAATAACCCCTACAACCCAGCACATACAGTCGGCGGTTCATCGGGCGGTGAGGGCGCAATCGTTGGCAGTGGCGCCTCACCTTTTGGTTTGGGCGGCGACGTTGGCGGCTCGATTCGGATGCCGGCATTTTTCAACGGCGTGTTTGGCCATAAGTGCTCGCCGGGTTTGATCGATAATGAAGGCCAGTTTCCTGGGCCATCTGGCGGTATTGATCGGCATTTATCGAGCGGGCCCTTGTGCCGTCGCGCAGAAGATTTAGAGCCGCTGGTGCGGGTACTCGCTGGCGACCGTGCTGTGCATTTACAGCCCGTGAGTGATGTCGATATTAGTAAGTTGCGAGTGCTGCAGTTTGCTCGTGAATTGGCCATTTCGCCGGATGCCGACCAACTGGGCGCACGCGACCGTGCCATTGAGGCCTTGATGGCGCAGGGAGCTCGCGTCGAAGCGATTCATTTGCCCTTGATGGCGAAGGCGCTAGACCTGTGGTCGGCTATGCTCGCCACCGCTGGCAGCGATCTGACCTTTGCCGATCATCTCTTTGGTACGCGCTCACCACGCGCCGCACTAGCCGAGTTTGGTCGTTTCGCCATCGGTCGCTCCGACCACACCTTCCCGCTGATTGCCCTCGCGCTATTTGAGCGTTTGCCAGAATGGACACCGAAGCGCACGGCTAAATTGCGTGCTCAGGCCTTAGTGCTGAAGCGCCAGCTGGAAGATGCTTTAGGCGATGATGGCGTATTGATTACGCCGCCATATCCGACGGTTGCGCCCAAGCATTATCATGCGATGCTGCCGCCGTTTAATTTCGTCAACTGCGCCGTGTTTAATGCCTTGTCGCTGCCCGGCACATCAGTTCCCACCGGTCTTAATAGCGCTGGTCTACCAACAGGCGTGCAAATCATTGCCAAAGAAGGCAATGATCATCTTGGTTTGGCGTGTGCCATGGCCTTAGAAAAATCTCTCGGTGGCTGGGTCTACCCTATTGTGAAAGTGAGTAAGTAAGGCATGAATATTCGCCGCGGCGTTGCAGAGGCCAATGGCCTTGAGTTGGCTTATGAAGACATGGGTGATGTTTTGCACCCACCCATTATTTTAGTGATGGGCTTGAGTGCGCAGCTCACACTATGGCCTTTAGGCTTTTGCGAAGGCTTGGTGGCCGAAGGCCATCGTGTTATCCGTTTTGATAATCGCGACATTGGCTTATCCAGCAAGCTCAGTGATTTGAAAGTGAAAGGTCCGGTTTGGAAACGCATGGTGCGCGCACAATTGGGCCTGTCGAGCCCTGTGCCCTATACCTTAATGGATATGGCCGATGATGTATTAGGCCTACTCGACTTCCTGCAAATTCGCCGTGCGCATATTGTTGGTGCCTCCATGGGTGGCATGATTACGCAAATTTTTGCGGCGAAATATCCAGACCGTGTGCGCTCGGTGGGGATAATTTTCTCCAGCACCAACCAAGCTTTATTGCCACCACCCAAGCCATCTGCGCTAAAGCTGCTCACCAGTGGGCCGGGCAAAGGCGCGACATCTGAGCAATACATTGCTCATTCGGCAAAGTTTATGCGTGCGATTCATAGTCCCAACTATCCGTTTAGCGATGCCGAACTGCTGGAGATGGCGCGAGCGTCGCACGCGCGTAGTTTCTATCCGGCTGGTGTCTTGCGCCAATACAATGCCATCTTAGGCACGGGTAGCTTGCGGTCCTATGCCAAACGCATCACCAAGCCCACCGTGGTTATTCACGGCGATGCTGACCCGCTGGTGCGCCCAGCGTGCGGTCGTGCGGTGGCGCGGGCTGTTCCGCGCTCGCAATGGCTGTTGGTGAAGGGCATGGGTCACGATTTGCCGCCCGGCGTATGGCCAGTAATCACACAGGCGCTAATCACGAATATGATGCGAAGCTAGGGCAAGTCGCGAGTGCCGAGTTTCGCTAGCTAAATAGGTTATGCAGTGAACTTGGCGCCCGAAATAAGGCATGGCATGCTTTGCGGCGCAGGATGCGCGGTATTTGATGGCAAGGAGAGCTGTGTTCAAGGCTTTGATGTCCTTGGATTTTTCCCGCGCTCCTTTGTCATATGCAGCAAATAAAAGTTATTACACTGCAGTGCTGCGATATAAACTAGGTTAGGCAATAAAGCTATCAGAGGTAAATATGAATCAAAAATTAATAAAAAATGGATTTATTTTAGCTGCGATCATGAATTTTAGTGTGCTTATATTTTCACGTGGATTTACTAATGTTGCCATAAATGACGCTGACCCTATTGTAATGTCTAATTTTGGGCTTCTTATGATCGTCATGTGGGGTATTGCCTATCTCTCAGCTGCAACCGTAATATCAAATATAAAATGGGTCGCTGGCGCTTTTGCTTTAGAGAAATTAATTTATGTTGTTGTCTGGATCAATTGGCTTCTAGGAAATAGTCTAGAAGCAGTTTATTCCACAGATATTTTTGCCGGGATTTTTTATAGTATCTATGGCCTAAATGATCTATTTTTTATGCTATTTTTCGCGTGGGTTTTTATATCATCAAGTCATAAAATTAAATCCTAATATTTTACTAAATTCGAGTTACAGAAAACTGCTTAGCAAGGCGTTAGGCCGCAGAAATATATTATGAGAAAGACAAATAAAAAAATATTAGTGGTACTTGGCCATCCAGACACAAACAGTTTATCGGGGCTCTTCGCTGAAGAATATGTAAGCTCCGCAAGATCTGCTGGGAAAGAGGTTCGGTATATTAAGCTTGGTGAAATCGAGTTTAATCCTGTGCTTAAACATGGCTATAAGCAACGCCAAGAACATGAGCCAGGCTTGGCTCATTTCTGGGAAAGTATCGTTTGGGCAGACCATATCGCTTTCTTCTATCCCATCTGGTGGGGCGCAATGCCTGCTCTGCTCAAGGGGGCATTAGATAGAGTGCTACTGCCTGGAAAGGCTTTTAAGTATCGAGAAAGCTCACAATTCTGGGATCGTTTGCTTGAAGGCAGGAGTGCCCATCTATTCACTACCATGGACACTCCGCCGTGGTACTACCGGATGGCGTATCGAATGCCTGGGCATAATCAAATGAAGCGAACAATATTGGAGTTTTGTGGTATCAAGCCAGTAAAAATTCACTCATTTGGCCCTGTGCGATACGCCAAACTCGATAAAATCGAGAAGTGGGTATCGACGGTAAGGCGTTATGGCTCAGTGACCTAACAATTCATTTAAGCCGATACCGTTTCGCGGCACGGCTTAACTAAGGCGCTGGACGAAAATACTCAAGGTAAGATATGGAATATATTGATTGGGGCGACTTCCAGAAAGTCGATATCCGCGTTGGAACCATTGTCGATGTCGAAGACTTTCCAGAGGCTCGTCGGCCTGCTTACAAACTAAAGGTGGATTTCGGGCAAGAGCTTGGTATTAAAAAGTCTAGTGCACAGATCACTGCTCTATATACGAAAGAAGAGCTTCTCGGTAAGCAGGTGCTGGCAGTAGTCAATTTCCCGCCAAAACAAATTGGCCCCATTATGTCTGAGTGTTTAGTCACTGGGTTGCACCGCCCTGATGGTTCTGTGGTGCTATCAACCGTCGATATGGAGCTGCCCAATGGTGCACGGTTGGCATAACAAGGTGCCATTGTTATGCCGCCTGAGTCCTTGCCCGGCCATTCATTGGTACTGGCGTAGCAATGGCGTTGAGCTTGTCGCGCCAGTAGGCCACCAAAGCACTATTTTCGTGCTCCCAAGGGTGGAAGTCGCGCTTGAAGTAGTCCAGATACTCAGGGATCAAGCCTGAAATAACACCATTAAAGCCAAACAGCTTATTTAGGCCAAAAGCCCACGTTTTGGGACTAAATAACGACTTATCGCGATACAAAAACTGCAACTGAAAAGCGCTAACGACAGCGGCCAAAATTACGGTCGCGAAAACCTGAAAGACAATGCGCTCGGCGTAGCTATTGCCCGGCACGCTTTTGTATAAATCAAAGGCCACGGCCTTGTGCTCGGTTTCTTCAATGGCATGCCACATCCACACCGGACGCATCTCTTCAGCTAGGCCATTCATGATGGTGGTGTCGCTGAGCAGACGGTTGGCGATGATGGCGGTGAAGTGCTCAAGTGCTACGGTGATGGCGAGTTGCTGGCGTTTGCTTAACATGCGGCGGCCCAAGTTGAGCAGACCTAAGGTGAACTTCTCGGCACGCAGGGCCGGCAAGCCTTTGGCCTCGAGCATATTATTGAGTGACACATGCTCCAGCGAATGCATAGCTTCCTGACCAATAAAGCCGGAGATATCTTTTTGCGCGGCCTTGTCTGGCGCGTGCTCGCGCAATTGGCGCACAGAGTCGACAAAGAAACGCTCGCCGACTGGAAATAGAGTCGAAAGCGTGCCTAAGAAATGCGTTGAAAATGCATCGTCAAAGACCCAGTGACGTGGCACATTGTTGAACTGAAAATCCATGCGAGTAGGCGTGATTTGGATGACGTCCGGCGTGGTGATATGCGTCATGGTGTTTATCCTCTAGTATCGTGACGACTCATTGGTCACATGCAACCAAACTATCACTCTATGTGACATTGTCAACTGTAACAATAATAAATAGTGGATAGACCCTATGCAATTAATTACCCGCTGTGATGCGCTTGAAGGTGTCCTTGATAAGTGGCGAGAAGCCATAGGGAGTGACTTTCAGGCCTATAAAAATCATTGCTACCGTGTACTCAATGGCGCCTATGCTGTGCTTGAGGCAGGGAATTTAGCCAGTGATGAGCATCTTGAAACCATAGGTTTTGCGCTAGGCTTTCACGATCTCGGCATTTGGTCAGATGTGAATTTTGATTATCTTGAGCCTTCGGCGCGGCGAGCTGAGCTGGCAATGGCCGATATGGTGTGGCCAGAGCTACGCAAACAGCAGGTGCTCTCGATCATTGCCCGACATCATCAGTTCACCCGCATTAATGATGACTCGCTAAGCGAGGCTGTGCGTCAAGCCGATTGGTGCGATGTTAGCTTTGGCCTGATGCGAGGCACGATTGAAAAAGCGCGCTGGCGGCAAATCGCTAAGCGCTTCCCCAATGCTGGATTTCACCAGCTCTTGATACACAAGGGCGGAGTGCATGCGCTAAAGCACCCTTTGAACCCGTTGCCGATGATGCGCTGGCGCTGAGCAATATTATTTTCGCGTAAATACTAATAAGAAGAGTTCGAAAATGACCGATCGCCACTCTACAAGCGTTACCACGACAGTGGTGCTGCCAAAACTGCCGCGCGATAAAACCAACGATTACAGCCACGCCATGGCGCAGGCGCGTCGCGATACCGTGACAGAAAACACAGGCGCCGCGCTTACACACACTGGCCAATTCTCTATCGATCCTGCACTTTTGCCGGGAAATATCGAAGGCTTCTCCGGCATTGTGCAAGTGCCAATGGGCTTCGCTGGCCCAATATTGCTCGATGGCGAACACGCGCAAGGCGAGTTTTATGTGCCAATGGCGACCACCGAAGGCACGCTGCTGGCGAGTTATAGTCGTGGCATGCGCCTAACCCGCGAGGCTGGCGGTGTGCGCACTACCGTCATCGATGATGCCATGCAGCGCGCGCCAATTTTTGTCTTCGATGATGCGCGTTATGCCCGTGATTTTGGCCTATGGGTCACCGCGCATTTTGCCGAGATTAAAGCCGCTGCCGAAGCCACCACGCGCTCGGGCAAGCTGCGTGATATTCAGCAATTTGCCCAAGGTAAAATGCGTTGGCTGCGCTTTAACTTCACCACTGGCGATGCCGCTGGGCAAAACATGGTGAGTAAGGCCACGCACGCGGCCTGCCAATGGATGCTGGCGCAGCAACTTTCTGGCCTTGCGCATTTTTCCTTGGCGGCGAATTTCGATACCGACAAAAAGCATTCGGTGGTGAATAGTCTGCACACGCGCGGTAAACGTGTGGTGGCAGAAATCACGCTGCCGGCGAAGCTATTAAAAGAGGTTATGCACACCAGTGGCGAGGCGCTGTTTAAGCAGCGCCAGCTATCAAATATGGGTGCGATGATGGCGGGCTCAGTCAATAACGGTGCGCACTTTGCCAACGGCATCACCGCAGTATTCATGGCTTGTGGGCAGGATGTTGCCAATGTGGCGGAGTCATCGGCGGGTTTCGTTCACGCCGAATTAAAGCCCAATGGCGACTATTATTTTTCCGTTACCATTCCGGCTTTGATTGTCGCCACTTATGGCGGCGGCACCGGTCTGCCAACGCAGCGCGAATGCTTGGAAGTGATGGGCTGTTATGGCGCTGGCAAAGTCAATAAGTTGGCCGAGATCATCGCCGCAACGGTGCTGTGCGGCGAGCTATCGCTGTCTTCAGCTATCGTCTCAGACCAGTGGGTGTCTAGCCATGATGCGCTGGGGCGCAACCGGCCATAAGGCGGCAGTTCATTGGCCTGCGCAGGCGACTAGTAATGCAAAAAAGGGGCTGCTGACTAAATGCCAGCAGCCCCTCTTTTCATCTTCGAGGCTTATTTAATCTGCATGCCAGCGCTTGCGCCATCGTCAGGCGAGAGCAGATAAATATCCGCGCCACCTGGGCCTGCCGCAAGCAACATGCCTTCGCTCATGCCGAATTTCATTTTGCGTGGGGCAAGATTGGCCACCAAAACGGCATGACGCCCAACCAACACGCTAGGCTCGGGATACGCAGCTTTAATGCCGGCAAACACTTGCCGCGTCTCGCCACCGACATCGACTTGGATGCGCAGCAACTTATCGGCACCATCTACGTGCTCAGCGCTAATGATTTTCGCCACGCGTAGATCAATTTTGGCAAAGTCATCGATGCTGATATGACCAGCATCGGCAGCACTACTTGTGGCTTTGGCCACTGATTTTTTATCTGCGGCAGCCGTGGCCGCCGAGTTCGCGGCGGATTGGCCTGCCGTCGCAGAGGCGGCATCGGCTGCTGATAATGAGTCTTGCGAAGCGCTGACCAAGGCAGCAACGTTGATGGGATCAACGCGCGTCATCAAGGGGCTAAATTCGCCAATGCGATGGCCCAGGAGTAGTTCGCGACGGCGCTCCCAACCTAAGTCAGCAACATTTAAGAAGGCCGCGCTTTGGGCAGACATTGCCGGCAAAATCGGCGCTAAGTAAGTAATTAGCTGGCGGAATAGGTTGATGCCTACCGAGCACACCGCGTGCACCTCCGCTTCTTTGCCTTCAATTTTCGCCAATGCCCACGGCTTTTTCTCATCGATGTATTGGTTGGCACGATCGGCTAGCGCCATGATCTCGCGCACAGCACGGCCAAATTCGCGAGCTTCGAAGTGTGCGGTAATGCTATCGCCAGCGGCAATCGCTTCCGCTAAAAGTTCAGGCTCGGCGCACTCGGCACTGAGTTGATTGTCGAAGCGCTTGGCGATAAAGCCCGCGCAACGGCTGGCGATATTGACCACTTTGCCGACCAAGTCTGAGTTCACGCGTTGCGTGAAGTCTTCGAGATTTAAGTCGATGTCTTCGACGCGGCCAGAAAGCTTGGCAGCGAAGTAGTAGCGCAAATATTCAGGATTTAAGTGCTGCAAATAGGTTTGCGCTTGAATAAAGGTGCCGCGTGACTTCGACATTTTTTGACCATTAACGGTCAAAAAGCCATGTGCGAAAACGCCTGTAGGCTTGCGGAAACCGGCGCCTTCGAGCATCGCTGGCCAAAACAACGCGTGGAAATACACGATGTCTTTGCCAATGAAATGGTAGAGCTCGGTGTCACTGCCTTCGCGCCAATAATCATCGAAATTTAGCTCTGGCGTGCGCGCGCATAGGTTCTTGAAGCTGGCCATATAGCCAATCGGCGCATCGAGCCAAACATAGAAATACTTGCCTGGCGCATCGGGGATTTCAAAGCCGAAGTAGGGTGCATCGCGCGAAATATCCCAGTCGGCAAGGCCGGACTCGAACCATTCGGCGAGCTTGTTGGCGACTTCATTTTGCAAGCTGCCGCTGCGTGTCCACTCACGCAACATGGCTTCGAAATGCGGGAGCTCGAAAAAGTAGTGCAGTGATTCTTTTTCAATCGGCGTGGCGCCAGAAATTGTTGAGCGTGGGTTTATTAGCTCAGTTGGCGAGTAAGTCGCGCTGCAGACTTCGCAGGCATCGCCGTACTGGTCTAGCGCGCCACATTTTGGGCAGTCGCCTTTAATGAAGCGGTCGGCTAAAAA
Source organism: Paraperlucidibaca wandonensis (assembly GCF_042677145.1). Classification (NCBI taxonomy): domain Bacteria; kingdom Pseudomonadati; phylum Pseudomonadota; class Gammaproteobacteria; order Moraxellales; family Moraxellaceae; genus Paraperlucidibaca; species Paraperlucidibaca wandonensis. The sequence goes on from NZ_JBHTIT010000001.1 coordinate 225,033, forward strand.
TAGCTTTTTCTCAGGATCAAAGAGCTGGCTGATCGAGCGACTGGCAATGTGTTGGCCTTGTTGCAGCGGGGCTGAGCTGCCGGCGACGCCATCGCGGAGATTGGTGTAGATGGTGCGAGAAAATGCTTCGTTTTCGGGCGAGTGCGTGGAGTGGTAATTATCGAACTCGATATTAAAGCCAGCAAAGTCGCGCTCATGATCAGCTTTGACGTTGGCGATCTGTGCTTCAGGAGACAGGCCATTTTGCTCGGCTTTCAGCATGATGGCCGTACCATGGGCATCATCGGCGCAGACATAGCGGCAGTCGTGACCGCGCGAGCGCTGGAAACGCACCCAAATATCGGTCTGAATGTATTCCACCAAATGGCCTAAATGGATAGGGCCGTTGGCATAAGGCAGGGCACTGGTTACCAGTAAGCGACGAGTCATGGCACACTAATTCACAAAATAAATAGGTCGCGCATGATAGCACTGTGTGAGCGCCAACACGGAGTCAGCAGCAGATGAATCAAGTCGATGTGGTGATTGTAGGTGCCGGTTTAGCAGGACTAACGGCGGCTCGGCAATTAGTCGGTACTGGTTTAACAGTGGCCGTGCTGGAGGCCCGTGAGCGTGTCGGTGGCCGCAGTTGGAGCGAATGGCATGAGGGTATGCCGATAGATCGTGGTGGAGCATGGGTCGGGCCAACGCAGTTACGCATGCTGGCTTTGGCAAAAGAATTTAATCTGCAGTTATTGCCCACCAGTCGCACCTTGAAGCAGGTGTATTGCTCCGGTGGCTCGCACAAAATTCATGGCGATAAGGTCTTTGGGCTGATCACTAGTAGCGGTGCGCCGCATGATTGGCGCTTGATTCCCGCATTGTTGCGCATTAGCTGGCAGCTCAATCGGCTCGCCGCTACGGTGCCTGTTGGCGCACCTTGGCAGGCTGCAAAAGCGGCTAAGTGGGATGCTATGAGCTTGGGCGATTGGCTCGATAAGCAGCTGTTTTTATCGCCAACGATTCGCGCCATCGCCGAGGCATCATTTGAAACCTTATGGGGAGCGAATGCGCAGGAGCTGTCGTTTTTATTCGTGCTGCATTACATCGCCTGCGCTGGCGACGAGTATACGCCGGGTAACTTTGAGCGCTTAACAGCGAGCATCGATGGCGCGCAAGACTGTCGTTTTGCCGAAGGCAGTCAGTCGGTGTCGAATGCGCTGGCCGCCGCACTTGGCGAGCGTGTGTATTTTGATGCCGCAGTAGAAAAAATTGATATGCACGGGGCCTATGCCGAAATAACGACAAAGCAGGGCGTATGGCGTGCAGCCGATGTCATCGTCGCAGTGCCGCCGCCGCAGCGCCTAAATTTTGCTATCGAGCCGCCATTGCCACTTGAGCAACGCCAGCTTTGCGAGGTGTATCGCATGGGGCGCTTAATGAAAGTGGTGGTGCGTTATGAGCGAGCGTTTTGGCAGCAGGCGGGCTTGTCGGGCAATACCATCTTGGCTGACGGCCCGATTAATTTGTTATTTGATGTCTCGACGCCGCACGGCGCAGGTATTTTAGCGTTTATTGGCGGTGAGCATTTAGATGTGTTTTCGCAGCTCAGCGAGGCCGAGCAACGCGAACAAGTGCTCTCAACATTAGTCCGTGCTTTCGGTGAGCAGGCACGTACGCCGCGCGAGCTCATTTCGCAAAATTGGGTTGATGAGCCGTGGAGTGGCGGCGCGCCGACTGGCTATTTAGCCCCTGGTGCATTGATGCGCTATCGCGATGCGTTATCGGCGCCACATCATTCCATTATTTGGGCCGGCACTGAGTTGCCGGGGTACTGGACTGGCTATATGGAAGGGGCGGTGCGTTCGGGCGAGCGCGCAGCGGCGGCGGTGATTGGCCGTGCAAGGAGTAGCTTGGTGAGCTAGCATAAGCCCCTTGTTTTTTGCCATTGAGGGGCAATACCCATGCCCATTATCCTAGCGGCAGTTGATGCCGTACTTGCTGCTCACAGCGATCCCTATTTAGGGGGCGCCGCGAGCTACGCTTTATTGGCGCGCGCTTCAGATACGCAAGTCACCGACGATGGTCGTGTATTTGTACACATCGTTTTGCCGTACCCACATCGTGATCCTGCTGGTGCTTTTGCGGCGCCGCTGGAAGCCGCGTTGCACGTTGCCGGCGCGCGTGATGTTCATATTCGTTGGTCACACGAGATTCCACGTATCAAGCCACAGGGCGAGGTTGCGCCACTGACTTTGGCGCGTAATGTGATTGCCGTGGCTTCTGGCAAAGGCGGCGTTGGTAAGTCCACCACTGCGGTGAATTTGGCCTTAGCTTTGGCACGCGAAGGTGCAAAGGTCGGCCTGCTCGATGCCGATATTTACGGCCCTAGCTTGCCCACCATGCTCGGCATTGGCATCGGTAAATATCCCGATACCGTCGATGATGCTTGGTTTGTCCCGCATCACGCCCATGGCGTAGATGTCATGTCCATCGGCTTCTTATTGCAAGGCGATAGCCCCGTGGTTTGGCGTGGCCCGAAAGCTACTGGCGCATTGATTCAGCTAGTCTCACAAACACGTTGGTCGAGCTTAGATTATTTGATTGTCGATATGCCGCCGGGCACGGGCGATATCCAGCTAACACTCGCGCAACGAGTGCCAGTCGCTGGCGCAGTAGTAGTGACAACGCCGCAAGATATCGCGACATTAGATGCGAAAAAAGGCATCGAAATGTTCCGTAAAGTCGATATCAATGTGCTCGGCATTGTTGAGAATATGTCACAACATATTTGCACTAACTGCGGCCATACCGAGGCAATTTTCGGCTCTGGCGGTGGTGTGCAAATGGCCGAGCAATACGACGTTGCGCTGCTCGCGCAGCTGCCCTTAGATAAACGTATTCGTGAGCAGACTGATGCCGGTTGCCCAACCGTTGCGGCTGATCCAGACGGCAGTTTAGCGCAGCAATACACTGAGCTAGCGCGTCGCGTCTCCGCGCGCTTGGCCCTTGGTCAACGTGTGGCCGACACTCGAATTCCTTTAAACCCATCATCGAAGTAGTGAGTTAGGCATGAGCATCAAATCAGATCATTGGATCCGCCGTATGGCCGAGCAACAAGGCATGATTGAGCCTTTCGAGCCTGGTCAAGTTCGTCATCAAGGTGAGCAGCGCATTATTTCTTACGGCACTTCAAGCTACGGCTACGATGTTCGTTGCGCCAATGAATTCAAGATTTTCACCAATATCAACTCGACTATTGTGGATCCGAAAAACTTCGACGAAAAAAACTTTGTCGATGTCGTTTCCGATGTCTGCATCATTCCGCCGAATAGCTTTGCCTTGGCGCGCACCGTTGAGTATTTCCGCATCCCGCGCAGCACTTTAGTGGTGTGTTTGGGTAAGTCGACCTATGCCCGTTGCGGCATCATCGTGAACGTGACACCGCTAGAGCCAGAATGGGAAGGTCATGTGACTTTGGAGTTTTCCAACACCACTAACCTGCCGGCAAAAATCTATGCCAATGAAGGCGTGGCACAGATGCTATTTTTCGAGTCCGATGAGATTTGTGGCACGTCGTATAAAGATCGTGGCGGTAAATACCAAGGTCAGCGCGGAGTGACTTTGCCGCGCACTTAAATATGCAAGATAGTATTTAAAAGAGCGCCTCATAAGGCGCCTTTCCTTAAAGAGCACTCACTTACTAGAGCACAACGCCATGACTCATCGCGCCACGTTAGATTTTCTCTTAAACGATTGGCTTGATGCGCCAGCGCTATGCCAGCGACCTTTTCATGCTGATCACAGTGCCGATACCTTTGCTGCCGTACTCGACTTAAGTGAGCAAGTAGCCACTGAGCAATTCGCACCAATTAATCGTCTCGTGGATATCGAAGAGCCTGAGTTTGATGGCGAGCGTGTGCTGCTACCAAAACAGACAGAGGCCGCACTGAACTGCTTTAGTGAGGCCGGCCTGATGGCTGCTAGCAAACCCGAAGCGGTTGGCGGCATGCAGCTGCCGACAGTCGTTGAAATGGCCTCGATGAGTTTTTTCTACAAGGCCAGTGTCGCGCTAGCGGCCTATCCCATGCTCACTCGCGGCAATGCCAACACCATTTTTGCGCATGGCACACCCACTCAAATTGACGTGTTTGCTAAGCCAGGCTTTGCTGGCACGAGCTTCGGCACCATGTGTTTGAGTGAGCCGCAAGCTGGCTCAAGTTTGTCCGATATCCGTACTAAAGCTGTACCCGACACTGGTTGTGGCGATTGGGCCAATGACCCGCTGGGCCCACGCTATCGCTTGAGCGGTAATAAGATGTGGATCTCCGGTGGCGAGCATGAGATGGGCGATAACATCGTGCATTTGGTGTTGGCAAAAATTCCCGATGCGACTGGCCAGCTAGTATCCGGCGTGCGCGGCATTTCTTTGTTTATCGTGCCACGCAAATTAGTCAGCGCTGAGGGTGAAATTAGCGATATTCGCAACGACGTTGCGCTGGCGGGTTTAAATCACAAGTGCGGCTATCGCGGCACGGTGAATACGCTGCTGAATTTCGGCGAGGGTAAATACCTCGTCGATGGCCAGTCCGGCGCTGTTGGCTACCTGATTGGAGGCGAGGGCAAAGGCTTAAGCTGCATGTTTACGCTGATGAATGAAGCGCGCATTGCGGTGGGCTTAGGCGCGACCATGCTTGCTTATGCTGGCTTTGAGGCCTCTCTAGACTACGCCAAGCAGCGACCACAAGGTCGTCATGCCAGCCCTGCTGGTAAAGATCCGAGCAGCCCACAAGTGCCGATCATTGAGCACACCGATGTGAAGCGCATGCTGATGGCGCAGAAAGCCATCGCCGAAGGCGGGTTGGCGTTGGGTTTGTATTGCGCGCGTTTAGTAGATGAGGAAAGCACAGGGACTGAGGCGCAAGCACATGAAGCTCGTCAACTCTTAGAGCTGCTCACGCCGATTGCGAAAAGCTGGCCTAGTGAGTGGGCTCAGGAGGCTAATAGCTTGGCAATTCAAGTGTTTGGCGGCTATGGCTACACACGAGATTTTCCGGTGGAGCAATATTGGCGCGATAACCGTTTGAACATGATTCATGAAGGCACGCATGGTATTCAGGGCTTAGATTTATTGGGTCGTAAAGTTCTTATGAATCAAGGTGCTGCATTGAAGCTACTGATGGCTCGAGTACATGCCACAGCACAGCAGGCGTTTGCTCAGGATGCAAATCAGGATAAGTCGAAAAGCACATTAAGTGAGCATGCAGAAGCTTTGCAAAGTGCGTGGCAAGAAATTGCTGCAGCAGCGCAAGCCGCATGGTCGACGGCTAAGCCCGAGGAGGCGCTCGCCAATGCCACCGCCTATATGCAAGGTTTTGGTCATGGTGTATTGGCGTGGATGTGGCTGGAGTTGGCGATGTCCGCAGAGCGCAGTGAGCACTTACCGGCAGACTTTCGAGCTGGTAAACGTGCTGCCTGCGACTATTTTTTCAATTATGAGCTGCCAAAAATTGGCGCATGGCTAGGTGTTGCAGCGCGCCGCGACATGACCTGTGCACAGGCCAGCGCGGCGATGTTTTAGCAACAGGTATCGTGGTTGGCTATTTAGCCGCGTCGCCAAGCCAAATCATGCGATAGGTCTCGGCACCATCTTGATGGATGATTTGCAGTGGTAAAAATGCCTGCGCCGGATCTAGCCATAGTGTGGTTTTGCGCTTGCCATCTTGGCGTACATAAACTTCGCTGTGACGAGCTTTGCCGGCGACAGTCAGGGTTTCATCGGCTTCTCGATGTAGGCTAATGGCGCTAATGCCTTTGCTGTCGGCGAGTGGATAGCTCGCTTTCGGCGCCCGATTAGCTAGGCGATCGGCGCGCAGCTGGACTTCAATATTGAGAATATCCACCAAGCCGGCCTTACCCGCGTATTGATAGACCTTGCCGCGTCGTTCTGAGCGAATGCTGCCGTCGGCTTGTTTTTCAATGCGTGCGACCTGCTTAAAAAGCAGCTGTAATGTGCGCTCGTAGCGCTGAAATTCGACTTGGCCATGCGCCCACTGGAAGTCACTAATCTCACTGAATGATGCCAAGCCGACAACGCTGGCGTGGGTTTCGTAACGGCATTGTGTCGCCTTGCAACTTAGGCTGCGCGTCGCATCTCCTTCAAGCTTGCCATCCCAGCTTAAGTGGTAGCGCTCCTTTGTTTGCGGCAATGGCATGGTGTTGGAGACAACAGGCGCAGTAACAGAAACAGCCGCAGGGGCAACGGCAGTAGGACTAGTGGCCGACGAAGTAGTAGCAACGGCAGCAGGCGAGATAGTAGTAACTACATTGGCTTGCGTTGGGCTAATACGTGCTGCAGTTTTACTGCCGTTAATGCTCTCGACCTCAGCGCTAGCTTCGCCGGCAATACCTGCGCTCGGAGCTGGAGCGAGCGGCAACTCATCGCTGCAACCACTCAGCATTTGGCTAATGACAATACCTAATAAAATGCCAACGATGACATTTATTGCCAGTCTAAGACGTGGATTTGTACGCATAAATTGCTCTTAGCTAATGAAGGGGTGTCGGCGACTATTTGTGCGCTTGTAGTGGCTCTAATAGCGGTTTGTTATCGAGTGCTATTTGGCCATCTTGCCAACGTAAGCGACCACTCGCGAGCCAGCCTAGTACACGCGGATAGAGCTGGTGTTCGGCTTGATGCACGCGTTGTGCCAGTGAATCAACGTTGTCGTGCTGATGCACGCTGACACGATGTTGAGCGATGACCGGGCCACCGTCGAGCTCGGGCGTAACGAAATGCACCGAGCAGCCATGCTTTGTATCACCAGCGTCGAGCGCGCGTTGGTGCGTGTGCAAGCCTTTGTATTTCGGTAGCAATGACGGGTGAATATTGATCAGACGGCCACTGTAATGACTGACAAAGTCGGGCGTGAGTATGCGCATAAAGCCGGCCAATATGACCATGTCTGGTGCCCATGCATCGATATGCTTGATCATTTCCGCATCGAAATCTATCCGCTCAGCATAGTCACGATGCTTGACCACAGCGGTTGCGACACCGGCACGAGTGGCGCGTGGCAGCGCCAAAGCTTCTTCACGATTGCTCAGTACGCCGACAATTTTAGCGTCGATAGGCGTCGCTGAGGCATTGGCTCCTTGGCCACAAACATCAAGCAATGCTTGCAAGTTGGAGCCACTTCCCGAGACTAAAACAACGACGCGATAGCTCACAGTTTAGGCAAACACCACAGTAGATTCGCTGTGCGTAGAGGTGGCGATTTTGCCCATTTTCCACGCTTTCTCGCCAGTGCTTTCAAGTTGCGCAATCGCCGCATCGGCGTGCTCGGCGGGAACAACCACAACCATGCCAACACCGCAGTTAAAGGTGCGATACATCTCGAAGCGCTCAACATTGCCTTCGGCTTGCAGCCATTGGAATAATGGCGGCCAGTTCCACGACGACTCATCAACAATGGCATCGCAGCCTTTAGGCAGCACGCGTGGCAGGTTGCCAGGCAAACCGCCGCCAGTGATGTGCGCCATGGCATGTACGGGCAGGGCTTTTACCAGTGCCAGCATTGATTTCACATAGATACGTGTTGGTGTCATCACCACATCGGCGAGGCTGCGACCATCAAGCTCGCTATTTAAGTCGGCCTTAGAGACTTCCAAGATTTTCCGCAGCAAGGAATAACCATTGGAGTGCGCGCCGCTAGAGGCAACGCCGATCAGCACATCGCCAGCACCGACTTTTTTACCATCGATGATATCGGCTTTTTCTACCACACCAACGGCAAAGCCGGCGAGGTCATAATCGTCACCTTCATACATGCCGGGCATTTCAGCAGTTTCGCCGCCGACTAAAGCGCAGCCAGCTTGGATACAGCCTTCGCCAATGCCAGTAACAACAGTGGCAGCTGTGTCGATATTGAGATGGCCAGTGGCGTAATAATCTAAGAAAAATAGTGACTCTGCACCGCAAACCACGAGGTCATTCACGCACATAGCGACTAAGTCGATGCCGATATGTTCATGACGATTGAGCTGCAAAGCTAAGCGCAGCTTGGTGCCAACACCATCGGTGCCAGAGACCAAGATCGGCTGTTTGTAGCCGGCAGGAATTTCGCAGAGTGCGCCAAAGCCGCCAAGGCCGCCCAATACCTCGGGGCGGCGGCTGCGTTTTGCCACGCCTTTAATGCGCTCAACTAAAAGATCACCCGCTTCAATATCAACGCCAGCGTCTTTGTAGCTGAGGGAAGGCTTGGAATCGGTCATGGCAAGGCTCGACGGTAAGGATTTAATAGGCGCGCATTCTATCAGCAAGGCGAGGGCTAGTCATCGCCGACTGAGCAGCGAGCAGTGATTGGCAGCAGGCATTTAGTGTTAGCCTATGCCGTCGATAATTGGCGCTGGCAAATTGGTGCTCAGCACAGCTGGGGTGTGGCATGGAAAATCGTGTGCGCTGGATGGTAGTAGCGGGTGTTTTGGCCTTGGCGGGGCTGATTTATGCCTTGCAGCCTATCCTCATGCCATTTTTAGTGGGGGCTTTATTTGCCTACTTAGGCAACCCCATTGTTGAGCGCCTGATGCGTTTTGGCTGGCGTCGCGTCACTGCCGTATCGGCAGCTTTTTTATCACTATGTTTGGCCGGCACTTTAGCCATGGTGCTGCTCTTACCCAAGCTCTGGGTGCAGCTGACTTATCTGCAATCACGCATTCCTTCGGTCTTGCGCTGGATGAATCGCCACGGCATTCCGTGGTTGGAAGATAAGCTCAATATCAATATCAACCGCTTAGATATGGACCTGATTTCCACCTGGATGGCCAAACTTTGGCAATCTAGCGATGGCACCACGACCGATGTTATCTCGCAAATTGCCAGCTCCGGCCTGCATGTCGCCGCATTTATTGGTTTGGTCGCACTGATTCCAGTAGTGACGTTTTATCTGCTCTTAGACTGGTCAGCGATTGTTAATAAATCGCGCAACCTATTGCCGCGTCGCTACGAACCATGGCTGGTGAATGTCGTGCAGGAGTGCGACACCGTGCTCGCCGCATTCTTACGCGGGCAGCTGATGGTGATGGTAGCTCTGGGCCTAATCTATGGCGTTGGCCTGCAGCTTGCGGGCATTAAATTAGCCATGGTGATTGGCCTCGTTGCTGGCCTAGCGAGCATCATTCCCTATGTTGGTTTTGGCGTTGGTATTGTCACTGCCACCATCGTGGCTCTGTTTCAGTTTGGCTATGAGTGGGAGCCGGTACTGATGGTTTGGTTGGTCTTCGGTGTTGGTCAGTTGATTGAGAGCTGGGTCTTACAACCTTGGTTGGTTGGCGACAGAATCGGCCTGCCACCCGTAGGCGTAATTTTCGCCATCATGGCTGGCGGCCAACTATTTGGCTTTGTCGGCATGTTATTAGCGCTGCCAATTGCCGCCATTATTGTCGTACTGATGCGGCATGCGCACACCAAATACATGAACAGTGAGCTGTACTGGCAGGGCACGCGCACCTTGGAAGAGCAGCCGCGTGACTGATGATTTATTCATGCCGCAGGAGCAGCTATTGTTGCCACTGCAGGCTCGTCACGATTTAAGTTTGGCGGATATTCCACCGCAGGCTTTTGCCTCAGTGCTGTCGGCATTGACGCAGCTGATGCAAGGTCAGCTGTCGCAAGTCTATATCTGGGGCGAGCCCGGCTCAGGGCGCTCACTGCTACTGTCGGCGCTAATGGCCAGCCAATCTAACGCGTCGCACGCAGTGATGCTGCCGCTCAAGCAAGTAGTGTTTATGCCGGTGGAAATGCTCGATGGTCTGGAGCAATGCCCCTTGGTCGTGCTCGATGACATCGATGCCTTGCGGCAATGGCCTGAGTGGCAGGAGGCGGTATTTCATTTTTACAATCGTATGAAAGCCGTTGGCGGGCGCTTGCTAGTCACCGGTGCGCAACCGCCGGCTGACCTACCTTTAGGGCTGGCCGATTTGCGTTCGCGCATGGCAGCATCCAGCGTTTACGCTTTGCCGGCCTGTAGTGATGAGGTGCGCAGTGAGTTACTAGCAGTTGCCGGTGCGCGCCGCTCGTGGAACTTGGGCGACGACACCGTTGCTTATTTGCTCAGTCGCGGCCCGCGCCGCCTAGGTCAGTTTTGGGCGCTTATTGAGCAGCTCGATAAATTTACGCTGCAGCAAAAAAGGCCACTGACCATCCCACTGATACGCGAGTGCATGAACGCCGCTTAAAACTCACCACCTTGGCTGGCGCGCTTAGCTTTCACATAGCGCAGGCTCATAGCAAATAAACTCATTTCGATAGCCAGTTTGGCCATTGCCATTTGACCATCAAGGCCTGGGCGAAACGTATCGACTGAAGCAAAGATGGCGTAAAACAGCAGCACAAAGCCTAGCCAAACCATTTTTCGAGCATCGCCACTGCGCATGGTGCCAATGAAAAATAGCAGTGGGATAGTGATGGCGGTGTAGACCAGCGCTACAGTTAAGGCCGAGACATTGCTTGGTGCATTGAGGGCACCGCTTAGTGGTATCCAAATCAGTAGCAAGACATAAAGTCCACGACACCAATTCAAGCGGCGCGTGGCGACATCGGCCATGGCGGCGCGTTCGCTGGCGCTGAGCAGTAGGTCGGGGTTGGGTTTAGCCATAATCGTGTCCAAGTCAGTATTGCGAAATTAGGTGTGGGGTTATACGGCGCTACTTATGTGCAAAATGCACAGCTATCTAGCGCAAGGCCAGGCCGGCATGAGCCCAGCGCGCCACGCGTTTGCCTAGGGCCTGAGCCAAGCTAGCTTCATGTGTAGTGATGGCGCGCTTGCTATCGCCACCCGCCCAATGCGAGGCGCCATAGGGCGTGCCGCCGCTTTCGGTCGCCAGTAGCGCTGGTTCTGCATAGGGTAGGCCAACTATAACCATACCGTGATGCATCAGCGGTAACATCATCGATAGCAGTGTGCTTTCTTGGCCGCCATGCAGTGAGCCGGTGGAGGTAAACACGGCCGCCGGCTTATCGATGAGCGCGCCATTGAGCCAGAGCGCTGTGGTGCCATCAAAGAAATATTTCATCGCGGAGGCCATATTGCCAAAGCGGGTTGGGCTGCCAACAATGAGTCCGGCGCATCCCGCCAAGTCATCGAGATCGGCATATAAGTCGCCGCTTTCTGGAATGTCTGGTGCTACTGCTTCGCAGTCGGTTGACACGCTGGGCACGGTGCGGAGACGAGCTTCTATGCCGGCACTTTCAACACCACGCGCAATGAGTTTGGCCAGTTCACGAGTGGCACCATGCCGGCTGTAATACAAAACTAAGATATAGGGATTGGACATGCGTGCCTCGACAGCAAGAGCGGGTCAGGGAATACTAGCCGATGCCGCCCGAGATAGGACATAACAAGACTAATGACACAGCGACTAAAGCAAATGGCGTCTATTTTACGCTCAACATTTGAGCACTTTCTGCAGGATGACTGTCGTCGTCACGCGGCGGCGTTGACCTTCACCACATTGTTTGCCGTGGTGCCAATGATGACCGTGGTGTTCACCGCGCTCGCCGCCATTCCGTCTTTGCAGCATGTCAGCGGCGATATTCAAGGCTTTATTTTCGATAATTTGGCACCAACCTCAGGTGCCGTCGTGCGCGATCAGCTCACGAGTTTTTCGCAGCAGGCAGGCCAGCTCACCATCGTCGGCATCATCATGTTGTTTGTCACTGCGGTGATGATGTTAGTGACTATTGAGAAGGCTTTTAATGAAATTTGGCAGGTGCAATCAGCGCGCAATGGCTTAGTGGCATTTTTGCGCTACTGGGCAGTGTTGAGTCTTGGGCCATTTCTATTGGGTGCCGGCTTTTTACTGTCGTCGTACTTAATGTCGCTGAAAGTGTTTAGCGACACGGCTGGCGTGGTTGGCACGGTTCTGCCGGGCATTGGCCTGATTCCGGTATTTTTCACCACGCTCGGATTCACACTGCTCTACACCACGGTGCCGAACTGCCGAGTACCGTGGCGTGCCGGCATTATTAGCGGTTTTGCCGCAGCGGTATTGTTTGAGTTGGCGAAAAAAGGCTTTGGTTTATTTATCACCAGCTTCAGCTCATACCAGTTGGTGTATGGCGCATTCGCGGCTCTCCCGGTCTTCCTATTGTGGATTTATATCTCGTGGATGATCATCCTTTATGGCGTGGAGTTGTCGCGCGGTGTGGCGCTGCAAGAAACCTTCAGTGAGGGCCAGCGCCATCCTGTGTTGACCATGCTTAGTGTCTTGGCCTTATTGCACGGCCGTCATCGTAATGGCGAAGGCGTGAAAGAAGTTGAAGTGATGCGAGTGGTTGGCAGACAGCATCAGGCCGACTGGTCTAGTTTTGCTAAGCTGTTAGATCAGCATAAATTGGCACGAACTACGCGTGAGGGCGATTTGGTGTTGGCACGCGATTTGTCCGACATCAACCTTTTAGACTTACTGAAGCAGCTACCATGGCAAATGCCATTAGCCGCTGACTTCGCCAGTTATCCATCGGAGCCATGGCTGGCGGGCGTGCAAGCGATCATTGCCCCAGTGGAAAAAACAATGGACGAATCGCTAGTGCAGCCTCTCGGCCAGCTGCTTGCGGTTGAGGTATCATAGCCACACATTTTTACAGGTTAAGTGCGCCTTAGCCTTTTTACTGCCCTCATACTCGATTGGAGTTTGCGCATGACCGTGATCAAACACGACGACCTGATTCAAAGCGTCGCCGATGCTCTGCAATTCATCTCGTATTACCACCCGCTGGATTTTATTCAGGCGGTGAACGCGGCGTATGAGCGTGAAGAGAGCCAAGCGGCAAAAGACGCGATGGCGCAAATTTTGATTAACTCGCGTCTGTGCGCCGAGGGCCATCGGCCTATTTGCCAAGACACCGGTATCGTTACCATTTTTGTTAAAGTTGGCATGGAAGTGCGCTGGGATCTCGGTGGCTTAAGCCTCGATGACGCCATCAATGAAGGCGTTCGTCGTGCCTATTTAAACCCGGATAACATCTTGCGCGCCTCGATTTTGCGCGACCCAGCAGGCAAGCGTCAAAACACAAAAGACAACACGCCTGCAGTGATTCATTACAGCATCGTGCCTGGCGACAAGCTCGATATCACCGTGGCAGCTAAAGGCGGTGGATCAGAAAATAAATCGAAAATGGTCATGCTCAATCCATCGGATTCGATTGTTGATTGGGTGCTAAAAACGGTGCCTACGATGGGCGCTGGCTGGTGCCCACCAGGCATGCTCGGCATCGGCATTGGTGGCACAGCCGAGAAGGCTGCACTGTTGGCGAAAGAGTCGTTGATGGACCCGATTGATATTCATGAGCTGATTGCGCGTGGCCCGCAAAATCGCGTTGAAGAGCTGCGCTTAGAGCTGTTTGAAAAGGTCAATGCGCTAGGTATTGGTGCGCAAGGCTTGGGCGGCTTGACCACGGTGCTTGATGTGAAAATCTTGGACTATCCAACGCATGCAGCTTCACTGCCGGTGGCGATGATTCCAAACTGCGCGGCCACACGCCATGTGCATTTTGTCCTCGATGGTAGCGGCGCTGCTGAGATGCCTGTGCCGAAGTTGGAAGACTGGCCTAAGCTTACCTTTGATGCGTCAAAATCTAAGCGCGTGAATCTTGATACCGTGACGCCAGCAGAAATTGCTGAGTGGCAGCCCGGCGATACTTTATTGCTCACTGGCACCATGTACACTGGTCGAGATGCAGCGCATAAGCGCATGGTGGAAATGTTTGCCAAGGGTGAGAAATTACCTATCGATTTGAAAGGTAAGTTTATTTACTACGTTGGTCCTGTTGATCCTGTGCGTGACGAAGTTGTTGGACCAGCCGGCCCAACAACTTCCACCCGTATGGACAAATTTACCGACACTGTGCTGGCTGAAACTGGCCTCTACGGCATGATCGGTAAGGCAGAGCGCGGTGCTTCTGGTATCGCTGCCATTAAAAAGCATAAGGCAGCGTATTTGATGGCCGTCGGTGGTGCAGCGTATTTAGTATCTAAAGCTATTCGTCATTCGCGAGTAGTGGCTTTTGAGGATCTTGGCATGGAGGCGATTTACGAATTTGTAGTCGAAGATATGCCGGTGAGTGTCGCGGTGGACGTGCACGGTAATTCAGTGCATGAGACGGCACCGAAAATCTGGCAAGCCAAAATTGGTAAAATTCCAGTTACTCAATAAACGAAATCCGCAGTTAAAAAAGGCCTGCAGATGCAGGCCTTTTTTTTTGATTGTTATGTGTTCATACAGGAGTGTGTGCTGTGACTACTAAACCAAGTTTGATTGTGTCTTCACTCGATGCCGATCGCTTAGATACCTTATTGGCTTCGCCTGATGCCAAGAGCTTTCCTGGTCGTAATGCGCTGGAGTCTGAGCTAGGTCGCGCTGATATTGTTGACCCTGAAGATATGCCACCCACCGTGGTGACAATGAACTCAACCGTGCGATTTAAGGTCGATGGCTCAAATGAGGAGTTCACTTTGACCTTGGTGTATCCAAAAAACGCCGATAGCAGTGGCCATACGATCTCAATTTTTGCACCGGTTGGCAGCGCGCTATTAGGCCTGTCGCAAGGAGATGAAATTGAGTGGCCAAAGCCTGGTGCTGGCGTATTGAAGGTGCGTATTGAAGAAGTGCTGTATCAGCCTGAGCGCGATGGTGATCTACATCGTTAATTGATGACTGATTCATTCAGTTGTCATTTTTGTACGGCATGGTGCTGTCATCTTAATTAAAGGTGACAGCACCATGCTTAGAAATCTCCTTGCACCTACCTCAATTGCAGCTGCCATTTTGCTTAGTGCTTGCGGTGGAGGCTCTACTAATGAGCCTGTGGATGCTGTCGCAGAGCAAACTCCCAGTCGCATTCAGATGAATTTTTTAGGGCGTTATGAGAGCGGAGTTTTTGGCGAAAGTGCTGCCGAGATCCCAGCAGTTGATATCGTTAGTAAGCGTGGCTTTGTGGTCAATTCTGAAAAAGGTGCGTTGGATGTGTTGGACTTAAGCGTACCCGCCAGTCCTAAGCTATTGTCAACTTTGCGTGTTAGCGACATTAACGGCATTCCAGCGAATGCTGTAGTGAACAGCGTAGCGTCAAAAAATGGCCTAGTGGCCATAGCAATTGAATCAAACCCGAAAACAGACCCTGGTTTCGTCGCACTATATCGCGCTAGTGACTTAGCGTTATTGGATTTTATCGAGGTAGGGGCGCAGCCAGACATGCTGGTTTTCACGCCTAATGGCTCGCAATTACTGGTGGCCAACGAAGGTGAGCCAGCAGATGACTATGCGACAGATCCTGAAGGCAGTGTCTCGGTTATTGATGTCAGCCTGCCATCAAAGTTGAGCTTACGTACGGCTAGCTTCCGTGCCTTTAATGATCAAGTTCAGCTACTGCGCCAGCAAGGTGTGCGTATCTTTGGTCGTAACGCCACCGTGGCGCAAGACCTTGAGCCTGAATACATTGCGGTGAGCCCAGACAGTAAAACCGCTTATGTTAGCCTGCAAGAAAACAACGCCATGGCAGTGATAGATCTCGCCACAGCTCGCGTCAGCAAGGTTTTGCCATTCGGCTATAAAGATCATGGCGTGATGGGCAATGGCTTTGCCGCCAATGATAAAGACACGGGCGTTAGCATTGCGCTGCATCCAGGTGTGTTGGGCATGTATCAGCCCGATGCCATTGCAGTGCATCAGTTCAATGGTGTTGATTACGTCGTCACGGCAAATGAGGGCGATGCGCGTGAGTGGGGCGACTTTGTTGAGGAGATGCGTGTCGGCGATTTGTTTGCCAGCAAGGGCTTCAAAGGCCCATCCATCGACCTCGCCAGCCTAGCGGGTGGTGCAATTCTTAATCCCGCAACATTTAGTTATTGTGGCGCTAGCTTGACCTCTGCGGGAAACTGCCTTGCGAATGATGTGTTGGGCCGCCTTAATGTGACGTGGACGCAGGGCTACCAGCGCAATAGTGATGGCTCGCCAAAGCTTTATACCCAGCTGGGCGAACTAGCTGATGCGAATACAGCAAAAGCCGATGCGCGCCTGATGTATGACAATGTGTATTCGTTTGGCGCTCGCAGCATGAGCGTATTTTCTGGCAATACCGGTGCTTTGGTCTGGGACTCAGGCGATTTCATTGAGCAGTACACCGGCGGCGACTTATGCAAAGCGGGTGTTTTGCGCGACACACTGTGTAAGAGCTTCTTTAATAGTGGGCATGACAAGGTTGCGCTTAATGACCGTAGCGATAACAAAGGTCCAGAGCCAGAAGGCATAGTGCTCGGGCAGATTGGTATTAAAACCTTTGCCTTTTTAGGTCTTGAGCGTGTGGGTGGTGTCATGGCTTTCGACATTAGCGATCCAAGAAATCCTGTATTTCAGGACTACTTAAATACGCGTGATTTTTCGGTAGCGAAGCCAGCTGCAGCGTCTGGTGACTTAGGTGCTGAAGGCTTGGCATTTGTTCCAAGTGCCTTGTCTCCAACGGGTAAGCCTTTGCTTATTACCGGCCATGAGGTCAGTGGTACCACCAGCGTGTATGAGGTGGTTGGAAAGTAAAATAGCGTCATTTTTGCGTGATGCGATGGGAATGCTTATGCCGTAGCATAGTCATTCCCATTTTTCGTTTGAGTCAGCACTCTGAGCCTTCAAACCCCCATTCTGCGGCGTATAGCGCATATCGACATGGATGCTTTTTTTGCCTCCGTGACGTTGCTGCGCTATCCGCAGCTGAAGGGCTTACCTGTGGTTATTGGCGGCTCTAAGGCTAGTGTTTTTGGTAGCCAAGTTGACGCTGAAAGTATAAGTACCCATGCGCACTTAGCCGGCCCTGAGACCATCCCGCTCGACGCCTTTGCGCGCCTGCGTGACTATCGCGGTCGAGGTGTTATTACCACTGCCACCTATGAGGCTCGCCAGTTTGGTGTGGGCTCGGCCATGGGCCTGCAGCGCGCCGCTAGCCTATGCCCGCAGGCGATTTTATTGCCGGTCGATTTTGCCGTGGTGAAAGACTATTCCAACCGCTTTAAGGCCGCCGTTCGCGAATTGGCACCGATCATGGAGGATCGCGGCATTGATGAGGTCTTTGTCGATATCAGCGAGCAGGCATTGGTGGCCGGAGATGCGGGTGAGGCCATCGCCGCTGAGTTAAAACAGTCGATCTTTGACGCTACCGGTTTGACCTGCTCCATCGGTGTGGCGCCGAATAAGCTCATCGCTAAAATGGCCAGTGAGTTTAATAAGCCCAATGGCATTTGCCTGTTGAGAGCTGAAGAGGTAGCTGAGCGTATTGGGGCATTGCCCTGTAAGCGTATCAACGGCATTGGCCCAAAAATGGCTGCCAAGCTCGCCGCGATGGGCTATGAGCGAATTGAGCAATTACGGCAAGCGCCGGTGGAGACACTGCAGTTAGCCTTTGGTGAACGCAGTGGGCGATGGCTTTTTGACGTGGCGCAAGGTCATGACGAGCGGCCAGTACAAACGCGCAGTGAGCCGTTATCGATGAGCCGCGAAACCACATTCTCTCGTGACTTATCCGTGAGAGAAGATCGTGCGGAGTTAAGCCAAGCATTGGCAGAACTCTGCCAGCGTGTCGCCGCTGACTTGCAGCGCAAAGGCCGAGTCGGGCGCTGTATCAGTATCAAGATTCGTTATGCAGATTTTCGTTCAGTGACTCGAGATCAAACGATTACGGACAGCTGCGATGATGCAGAAACGATCAAGCATTGGGCACGGCAATGCTTAAAGCGCGTGGCTTTGGATCAGCGCATTCGCTTATTGGGCGTGAAGGTTGGGCAGTTATCGAAAGCCGACGATGTGGTTCGTGATGTTGCGCCCGCGCAGTTGAGCTTTTTAGATTTAATTGATGACTCTGCTTCTATAGGAAGTGGCTTAGCGCAAGTATTTGCCCCCGGCGCGATCTATTTGCCAAGAGCGGCGTTAGCAAATGCAGCTGAGCTTTGGCAGGAAACGCAGCGTCTATTAGCACTTACTCCAACGCGGCACTCAATGACAAAGCGTGGTTTTTATATGGCCTCAGCGCTAACTGCTATTGGTAGCTGGGGCTGGGTCAGTGACCACAAGGGATATCGCTACGAAGCCTTCAACCCTGAGACAGGCCTACCATGGCCAGCGATGCCAGAGCTATTTTTTCAGCTTGCACAGCGCTTTGCGGCAGAGGCGGGTTATTCGAATTTTCAGCCCGACTCCTGCGTGATTAATGATTACGTTGTTGGCGCCGGAATGGGTTTGCATCAAGATCGCGATGAGGCCGACTTCCAGGCACCCATAGTTTCGATATCGCTTGGCCTGCCAATAAGCTTCCAATTTGGTGGAAAGGCACGCCAAGATACACCTCATCGTTTACTGCTTTCTCACGGCGATGTAGTGGTTTGGGGTGGGGAATCACGCCTTAACTTTCATGGCGTATTGCCACTAAAGACTGGTTATCACCCATTGCTTGGTACTCGTCGGATTAACCTAACTTTTCGGATGGCCTATGCCCACATTAACGACAGCATGTAAGTTTTTGCGCGAAGTCGATAGCGATTGGCGCGACCTCGTCGATGATATGGGGCCGTGTCCGCTGTCAGCTAAGCCTGCAACAACTAAGGCTAGTGATGAGCGTGAGCCTTGGCAGGCGTTGGCGCGTGCCGTGGCGGGCCAGCAAGTGCATGGCAAAGCCGCGGAAGCTATTTTCGGGCGCTTTTTGCGGCTTTATGAAGACCAAGCCGACGGCCCAGCTTACCCATCACCCGAGCTAGTGCTGGCCACTGAGCCCGATGTACTAAGAGGTTGCGGGCTGTCGGCGGCGAAAACGAAAGCAATTATTGCTTTGGCATATGGGGCCGTAAGTGGCGAAGTGCCGACCTTAGCGCAGGCAAGAACGCTTAGTGATGAGGCGCTCACCGAATTACTTACGGCCTTGCCGGGTATCGGCCCATGGACAGTGCAAATGTTTTTGATGCACACACTACGCCGACCCGATGTGATGCCAGTGGCTGATTTTGGCGTGCGTGAGGGCTGGCGATTACTGAAAGGATTGGAACGCCAGCCGACACCGAAGGCGCTCTTACTGGAGGCTGAGGCTTGGCGGCCACATCGCAGTGCAGCGGCATGGTATTTGTGGCGAGCAGTCGATAGAGTGAAGAGTGCACGTTAATCTGGAGAGGCAGCATGAGCGATCAGCAGCAACCAACGCGAGTTAGCCCATTACAGGCTTTAGTCAGTGTGTTTCGCGCATGGTTTGGCGTGCAAACTGACGCCAATCGTCAGCGTGACTTCAATAGCAATAACGCCAGTAGCTTTATCATTGCTGGCGTTATCTTTGCGGTAGCGATGGTGTTGGCCGTGGTGATCGCAGTGAATATGGTGCTGCCTTAGGCCACCTGAGCTAGCACTTCATTAGCTTTTAATTGCCCAATACGCTGCTCAATCAAGTGACGATTATCGTGTTGCCATGGATGAAAGCTGGGTCGGTAAAAGTCTAAATACTCGGGAATAATGCGCGTTAGCATGCCCGGTTTAAACAGCATGAATTTGGCAAAACCTAAGGCACTACGCCAGTCGCTGAGTTTGCCGTCGTGCTTCAGTAAGCTGTGTTGCATGCGCAGTGTGACTAGCATGAAAAAGAACGTGGCTTGCGCCATGCCACGAATCCTCAGCCAATAGTCGCCATCAACCGCTTGGAGCACATCATAGGCCACCGACTTATGCTCGGTTTCCTCGACGGCATGCCACATAAACATATCGCCCACCATGCCATCGATATTCTCAATGACGTCGGCTTGCTCGAGCATGAGGTTGGCTAAGATAGCGGTGAAATGCTCAAAGCCCACTGTCATGGCGAGTCGCTCGCGATCGCTATAGCGCTTCTTGGCGAACTTCAGCGCGTTTTTCACAAACTCAATTTTCTTCGCTAATGGCAGTTGGTGCTGATCGATCAAGGCTTGATTAAAGGCCTCATGTTCTTTGCCATGATTTGCCTCTTGGCCAATAAAAGCGCGGATATCTTTTTGCAGTTGAGGGTCTTTAATCTGACCTTGGAAATTACGTACAGAGTCGATAAAAAAGCGCTCGCCATCGGGGAATGTAGTCGACAGCGCATTCATATAATGCGTGATCCACGGATTATTTCGGTACCAATAGCGCGGCATTTCCGGAATGGCGTAATCCATGCGGCGGACACGAATGGGAATCGGCGTTTTGCTAATCATGGCGGTATTCCTCGCAGCGTTAAAATTCAAAGGCCTGAAAGATGCCCGTTCAGCAACAATGCCTTGCTGCACTTTTAGGAAGAAGGGTAAGGTAAGCCTTTAATCGGTCATTTGAGGCCATTGATGACGATAGCGCGCCATACCGCAGAGGCCACGCTTTCTGGGCAATACCTGATGCAGCTGCTGGTGGCGTTGCAAGCCTTGGGCTTGTCTAGCGATGCTGTACTGGCGGGCACGCCGATTCAGTTAGAAAGTTTGAATGCCGATCAGCATCTGCCGTGGTCTCAGTGTTTGCAGCTTATGCGCAATGCTCAATCACTGGCGCCAAGCCCTATGCTGGCGATCGATCTGGGACGCTTACTGAATCTGCGCAACCATGGTTTTTTGGGCTATGCCGTGCTGTCGTCGCGCACCATTGGTGGCGCTATTGATTTATCGATACGCTATTTTCGAACGCGCACCAGCTTGTTTTCCCTGCGCTTATTTCGCGAGGGCGATGATGCCGTGGTGCAGCTCGACGAAGCTGTGCCTCTGGGCGAATTGCAGCCATTTTTCATCGAAGCCTTGATGACGTTAATGCTGGTGTGTGGTGAGCAAGTTACTGGCCGCACCTTTATGGGTGAGTTGAGGTTGAGTGTGTCAGCGGCTAAGCATCATTCACAGTGGCGCGAAGTGCAGGGCTCGCGCATCAGCTATGACAATGCCTTTAACCAAATTCGTTTTCCGCGCAAAGGCTTGCAGATGCCGCTAGCGCAGGCCGATCCGCAATTACTGGCCATGGCTACCGCGCAATGTGAGCAAGAGTTGCATCGCTTACGTGATCATGGCGGTTTGCTGCCGAGCGTGAAAATGTGGCTGCGTGAGCATTTGCCGAGCAATCCTAGCTTAGATCAAGCGGCGGCAGCGCAAGCGATGTCAGCGCGCACTTTGCGCCGGCGTTTGAGTGATCTTGGCACTAGCTATCAGCTGATGATGGAGCAAATGCGCCGTGGCCGTGCAGTGGAATTATTGCTGCATAGCGATAGCACGGTGGATGCGATTGCGCAGGCGCTAGGTTATGGTGATCCATCAAATTTTGGCCGTGCCTTTCGGCGTTGGACTGGGGTGTCGCCGCGTCTCTATCGAGAGCAATCACGAGAACAAACGCGAGAGCCGCGGTAAAAGCATTTAGTGGAGATTTCTTGATGAGTAGTGCAGGTACCGTCATATTTTTGCATGGTTTAGAGTCTGGCCCTGACGGCTTAAAAATCCAGAAAATGCGCGCCACGGCAGAGGCTATGGGCTGGCAAACGATGGCGCCAGATGGCCGCTTTAGCCGCGATCCAGTGCAGCGTGGCGAAGCGGTTTTGGCGCAATGGCCGTGGCAGGCCAATCGTGTATATTTGGTGGGCTCGAGCTTGGGTGGATATGTTGCGGCATGGGTCGCTGCACGCTTGGCTAAAGAAATTTACACTAAGCCTACGAATCAAGCTCAGTCTGTGAGCCAAAAGCCCGCTAGTGTGAATGGCATGCTATTGCTCTGCCCAGCATTTGATTTGCCTGGTTATCCCTTGGATAGACCCGAGCAAGCATTGCCCGGCGAGCTGATTCAACTTATTCATGGCCGCGCCGATACGGTAGTGCCACTGAGTCATTCGCAGCGTGCGGCTCAAGCATGGGGCGCTGACTTGGCAGAAGTAGAAGATGATCATAGTTTGCACAATAGCATCGCATTTATTTGCGAAGTCTTGGCGCAACGTTTAGCGTGTGCAGCTAGCATCGTATAAGCACCGTTTAGTGCGCTTTTTAAGGCGTGATGAGGAGAATAAAATGAAAGCAGTACTTTTCGCTCTGGCCCTGTCGGCGTTTGCCGCTCCCGCTTTGGCCGCACAATACGTAGCCTCTGGTGATTGGGCGCCAACCCGCAAAGCAGCTTGTGATCAGGCCACTGCGTTAGCGTCTGCTCGCGCCGATGCGCCAGTGACAAATAGCAGCTGCCTTTGCGACAAAGGCGATAAGCAATTTAGCTGCTTGGCAACTGTCGATGTCGACGCGCCAGCAACCATGATTGCTCAAGAGGGTGGTGCCACCTTAGTTAAACCGGCGTCAATTTCTAGCGCAAAATAGTTCTGCTTGAAGCTGCCTTATAGCAGCCGCTCGTCACATAGGAAGTGATCCATGAGTTCAGCTATCGCGCCCGGTTTTATGGTGCTGCACAGTCATCGCCTCGAAAACCTGCGCGATGTCGTGTTGGCTTGGGTTCGTGCCTATCCTATTGGCCCGATGGCGCAAGAGCGCGTGCTGGTGCAAAGCAATGGCATGGCGCAATGGCTGAAGGCGGCGATGGCCGCCGAGCCCGATGCTGATGTGCCAGGCCTAGGTATTTGTGCTGGTGTGCAAGCCGACTTTGCCGCGCGATTTTTCTGGCAAATGTATCGTGTGGTGCTAGGTGCTGATGCTGTGCCCAAACATTCGCCATTCGATAAATCATCGCTGCGTTGGCGGCTGTTGCGCCTGCTGCCTGAGCTCGTTGAGCGCGAATATTTCGAGCCGCTAAAACGCTATTTGCACGATGATAGTGATGGCCAAAAGCGCTGGCAGCTCGCCTGCCAATTGGCCGATTTATACGATCAGTATCAAGTCTATCGCGGCGACTGGCTGATGGATTGGCGTGCTGGCCACGATCAACTTCGTCTACGCGCCGAGTCGCCACACGATGCCCGTGAACTCGCCGAGCATCAGCGCTGGCAAGCCGAACTCTGGCGCTTACTCAATGATGAAATGAGCTTGGCTGATGATGGCCATCGCGCCGCCGTGCATGAGCGATTTATTCAGGCGCTCGCCGGCGATGCGCGCCCAGTCGGTCTGCCCGAGCGCATTATTGTGTGGGGTTTCTCAACGCTGCCAACGCACTACTTGGATGCCCTCGCGGCTTTAGCGCGGCATTGCCAAGTGGTGCTCACCGTGCTCAATCCTTGCCAGTATTATTGGGCCGACTTGCTTAAACCGTCGACACGCGGGCGTCATGCGCGCAAAGCCAGCTTGCCGCTTGAGCTAGCAACGCATGAAGTCGCGCAGCACGCCAACCCCTTGCTACTGGCGTGGGGGCAACAGGGCCGCGACTATGTTGGCCTGCTTGAGCAGTTTGATCAGCCCGAAAACTACCGACCTCTAGTGGCAGCGATTGGCCAGCGCATCGATATTTTTGATGAGACGCCGGCGGACACGTTGCTCACGCAAATTCAACAGCAGGTGTTGAATTTAACACCGCTGCCTGAGGCACCGGAGCAGCGCTTAGCATTAGTGCCGAATGACGCATCACTGTGCTTTCAAACTGCGCATAGCCGCCTGCGCGAAGTCGAGGCGTTGAAAGACTACTTGTTAGATTTGCTCGACACGCATCGCCATGACCCTGTGCCATTACGGCCACAAGACATTGCCGTGATGGTGCCCGATATTCGCGATTATGCGGCGCTGATTGAGGCCACGTTTAGCACGTCGGCGAGCTCAACTACTGCACCGTCATCTGAGCGGCAATCGCCAAACTTGCCTTACGCCTTGCTCGATCGCCCAAGCAGTAGTACCGAACCCATGCTCACCGCTTTAGCGTGGTTGATGCGCTTGCCGGAATCGCGTTGCACGGCGACTGAAATTTGGGACTTGCTCGATGTGCCTGCGGTGCGTCGCCGCTTTGCTTTAAAGGCCAATGACATTGCTGAATTGCGTGATGATTTTGATCGCGCTGGCGCTCGTTGGGGCCTCGATAGCCGTCATCGCGAAACCTGGGGCGTACCGGCAAACTTAGCGCAAAATACGTGGCAGTTTGCCCTCGATCGCTTGCTCCTAGGCTTTGCCAGTGGCGAGCAGACCGGTCAGCCACAAGCCTTCGATTCACTCATGCCTAGTGGCCGTCGTGGTGCCACTGAAGCTCAGCGTTTAGGCCCGATGGCGCGATTGCTCACCCAGCTCAGCTCATGGTCTGAAGCGCTCTTGGTAGCACGTCACGGCAGCAACTGGGTCGTACTTTGCCAGCAGTTATTGGCCGATTTTTTTGACTGCCAAGACGATGGTGAAAAGCTGCTGATGCAACGTGTGCAAAATGCGCTAGAGGCATGGCAGCAGGAGATGCAAATCAGCTCGGTCGATGGCTTTGAGCTGCCTTTGGCGCTACCGCTAGCCGTCGTGCGCGAAGCTTGGTTGGCTCGCCTCGATGAGGCCAGCATGAGCCAACGCTTCCTCACCGGCAATGTCCATGTCGCCACCTTGATGCCGATGCGCGCGATCCCATTTCGCGTGGTCTGTTTACTTGGCTTAAATGACAATGAGTTTCCACGCCGCCATGCGCCGAATGATTTCGATTTACTGCATGCGCCGAAGCTGTCACGGCCTGGCGATCGCTCCCGCAGTGCCGATGATCGCTATCTATTTCTCGAGGCCATATTGTCGGCACGCAGCCATGTTTTGATTAGCTGGGTCGGTCGTAATGCACGCTCAAATGCCGATAAACCCTCATCACTTTTAGTCGCGCAACTGCGTGATTACCTCTATCGTGGCTGGCAATTTAGCGATGCATCGCTGTCGGCTATTACCACCGAGCATGCTTTGCAGCCATTTAGCCCGCGCTACTTTCAAGGTCAGCAGGCAGCGAGCTTTGCCGCGATGTGGCGTGCCGCCAACGACTATTTAGCGCCTAGCGAACAGCAGCCCATTGCCATCGCTGCCGATGAGCTTGGCGCGCGTTTGCCATTGAGCGAGTTGATGTATTTTTACCGCTCACCGGCGCGCTATTTTTACCGCCAACGCTTAGGCGTGGTGTTTGCCGAAGATGACGTCATCAGTCCCGACCATGAGCCTTTTGAGGTCGATCATTTAGTGCGGCATCAATCGGTCGAAGCTTTGTTGCGATCGGTGCAGCAGGATCAGCCTGAGCAGGCCTTGGCGACTGCCGTTGCCGAGCGGGTCGGGCGTGGCGAATGGCCATTGGCAGGTTTTTCTGAGCCGGCGCAAGCGCAGTTAAATGCGACGGCAGAAGATATTGAACTGCTAAGTGGGGACTGGCTAAGCCAGCGCGCGTTGGCACCGATAGCGGCGGCTTATACGCAGCACTTAGCTGATGGCAGTGAATTTGAGATCTATGCCGATATGCATGGCGTACGCGAAAATAGTGCTGGCCAACAGATATTGTGGGTGCCTTCGGCAAGCAAATTATTGAATGACAGCGGTGGCGTAAAGCGCTGGGAAAAGCTCTGGCCAATATGGCTGCAGCAACTATTGCTCACGCTATCTGGGCATCCGGTTGCGGTATCAGTGCTATGCCCATTGGGTGTGATTCATTGGGCGCCGGTGGAGCTGGCCGACGCGCAGATTTATTGGCGCGAAATCGTGCAGGCATGGCGTGATGGTCAGGATCATGCGCTGGCATTTGATGTTGGCGTGGCGACGGCGTATCTGACAAAGCCAACAGCGAGAAATAAAGATAAAGACCAAACGCTGGCGTGTGAACTGGCCGCGCGCGAGGCTTATCAAGGCAGCGAGTTTGGCGACAGTAATTTTGCGCCAATCACCAAGCCGCCCATGGCCATGTTGTGGCCAGATTACGCCGCGCTATCGGCATCCAATGAGCTTGCGCTTTATCGCGACAGCCTGGTGTCAGCGATGATCTATCACATCGAGCCTGAGCGCCGCGAATGGGTGGAGTCATCACTATGAGCACATCAAACTCACCGGTGGCGGCGCAATACCAAACGCTAGATTCTTTAGCACTGCCATTACGCGGCATGCAGCTGATTGAAGCTAGCGCCGGCACTGGCAAAACTTTCACCATCGCCATGCTGTATTTGCGCTTGGTATTGGGCCATGACCCGAGTAAAGGCGATCGCCGTGGCCGCAGTTATAGCCCCGCTGAACTGTTGGTTTTAACGTTTACCGATGCCGCCGCTGGCGAGTTGCGCGATCGTATTCGTGCGCGTTTAAGCGAGGCGGCATTGGCGTTTAGTCTGGGTCATAGCCATGATCCGGCGCTGCAAAATCTCATCGCCGACTATGATGATTGCGACCACGCCATTGTCGCACAGCGCTTGCGAGATGCCGAACAAACGCTGGATGAGGCCGAGATTGGCACCATCCACGCCTGGTGTTTGCGCGTTTTACAGCAGCACGCTTTCGATAGCGGCAGTCTGTTTCAGCAGCGCCTGCGCACCGACATGGATAGCTTGCGCGTGCAGGTTGTGCGCGATGTGTGGCGGCAGTGGTTTTATGGTCAGCCGCCGCTATTGCTGGCTTGTATCAGCCGCTCGTGGTCGACGCCTGATGCGCTTGATCAGCAGCTCAGAAGCTTGCTTGAAACTCCACAAGCGCAGCTACGTTTTGGCAGCGTGATGGCTAGTGGCGAGTCGTGGCAGCAGCTGCGTGATCGCTATTTGCCGATGCTTGAGCAGCGCGCTCAGGCGGCACAAGCACTGTGGCAGGCATGGCAGGCTGATGGCGCTAATGTGATTGCATTGCTGCAGGATGCTTGGGCGAACAAAGACATTAGCGGCGGTACGTTTAAGGAGAAGTCCATTGCGAAGCTTGCTGATGAGATGCGCAATTGGCGAGGGCAGGGCGAGCTTGATCGAAAAGCTAAGGCCTGTGACTACTTCATCCCGGTGGCGGATTGTGATGGTCGTAACAAGCTAGAAGAAAAAACTGCTAAAGGAAAAGTCACGCCAACACACCCGCTAATTGATCAGCTCAAGGCTTTTTTAAGCGATCAGGCAGCGCATGAAAAAATCCACGATTCGTTAAAAATAAATTTACTCGCGGCCATGCGCGATGAGGTCAGCCAGCAGCTCGACCAGCGCATGCGCCAGCAAGCCGAACTCAGCTTTAACGACGTACTCACGCGCCTGCATGATGCGCTTGCGCTACCGCATGGCGCGGCTTTAGTGGCGACATTGCGCCAGCGTTTTCCCGTGGCATTGATCGATGAGTTTCAAGATACCGACCCTGTGCAATTTGGTATTTTTCAGCGCATTTATGGCGATGCTTTTAAGGCTGCACAGGCTGCACAGGCTGCACAGGCTGCACAGGCTGCACAGGCTGCAGCTGCGGAAGCAGAACCAAGCACCTCATCAGAAGAGCTTGCACTCATTCTAATCGGCGATCCCAAACAAGCCATTTACAGTTTCCGTGGCGCCGATCTGCCCACCTATTTCGATGCACGTGCGCAAGCCAGCTTGCCCATCCACACACTCACCACCAACTACCGCACCGATGCCAATGTCATTGCTGGCGTAAACACGCTGTATGCGCTGGCCTCGGCTCGCGAGGGCGGGGCATTCGCGCAAAGCGGTAGCAGTGAGCTTGCATATATAGAGGCCATTGCCCATCAGCAACAGGCGCGCTTAAAGGTGCGGGCGAGTACGTCAGATGCTTGGCAAGATATCGATGGTGTGCAGCTCGATTACCTTACGCCAGAGAAGGAAGCTTATAGCTCAGGCGAAGCGCGCGAGGTCTTGGCAAAGGCGGCGGCAGAGCGTATCGCGCAATGGTTGAGCGCCAGTGATGCTGGGCTGATGGCCATTGTCACCAACGCTGGCGAGCGTGCGCTAAGCCCAGGCGATATTGCCGTGTTGGTGCGCAAAGGCATGGAAGCCAAAGCCATGCGCCAAGCTTTAGCAGCAGTTGGCGTGCCATGCGTTTATGGCTCTGATCGCGATAGTGTTTTTGATAGCGATGAGGCCGGTGTCGTGCAGAACTGGCTTGAGGCGTTGGCGAACCCTAGCGATGAGCGCCGTCTGCGTTTGGCATTGGCTACTGCTCCGCTGGGCCTGAGTTGGGCTGAGCTATTGGCGCGCCGCAACGACGAAGCCTTGTGGGAGCAGGATATCGATCGTGTGCATCGCATTGCGGCCTTATGGCGCAGTCATGGCGTGTTGGCGGCGCTGCGGCATTGGCTATTTGAATATCAGGTGCCGGCGCGATTACTGCATCCAGACTGCGTTAATGGTGAGCGCGCGCTAACCAATATTTTGCATCTCACCGAGCTCTTGCAGCAGGCCGCCGATGCCTTGCACGGCGAGCAGGCGGTGATCCGCTATTTGGCTGAGCATCGCAGTGCACAAGGTGGTTCCGCTGGCGACGAAGCCTTGGTGCGACTGGAGAGCGATGAGCGTCGCGTGCGCATTAGCACGGTGCATCAATCGAAAGGCTTGGAATATCCGCTGGTGTGCTTGCCGTTCACGGCGATGCCGAGCTTTCCGCCGAAAGCTGCTGCTACGCGTTACCACAGCGGTCGTGAGCTTATCTTTGATTTCGCGCCTAATGACGCCAGCCAAGAGATGGCCGCGCATGAGCAGCTCGAAGAGGAGTTGCGTTTATTTTATGTCGCGGTGACACGGCCTAAGCACTTGCTCTGGATGGCGTTGGCGCCAATCAAACATGGTCATGCCAATGGCGTTGCCAACAACACGGCATGGCAGTGGTTGTTCGCAGGCAATGAAGCCTTAGCGCCCGATGTCTTGGCGCAAGGTATTTGCGATTTAGCAGCGCTCGATGGTATTAGCCTGAGCGGCGAGGGTGCCACAGAGTCTATTTGGCAGCCGCCGAAAGAATCGATCAGCTTATTGCCGGCGCGCGATTTTGCCGCTCTGCGCCAACCATTTTGGCAAATTTCGAGCTATAGCCGTCTGCGTTTTCAAGAGGCCGCGCAGACCCCGGCAGAAGCGAATTACTTAGACTCGCCGCCGCAAGAAGAGAGTCAAACAGGTGAGCATTCACAAAAGAGCGATCAAAATAATGAGCAGCCACTCGCTGAGTTGTCGCCTGTTGATACAGCAGTGTCCGGCGAAAATATAGCCGCTAAAATTGCTCCTAATACAGACACGCCACCTAAAACTGACAAGATGCCGCGCGGCCCCGACGTCGGCACCTTCTGGCACAGTCTGCTAGAGCTAGCCGCAGAGCAGCACTTTGCCAGCACAGAGACCAACCTCCTCGAACTCGATGGCTTTTTGCAGCGGCAATGCCAGGCGCATGGCTGGCAACACGCCGAAGTGCATTGGCAGCAAGAATTGCGGCGTTGGCTACAAGTGCCCATGCGCACATCGCTTGCCGTGCTCGATGCACGCTCGCAAGCCGCCGCGGCGCCATTAGTAAATATCGGCCTAGCGCAGCTCGAAGCGTTTGTCGTGGAGATGGAGTTTTGGTTCACCAGCCACAACGTTTCTACCGATCGTCTAGATGCGCTCGTGTGTGCCCACACCTTGTCGGCACGGCCGCGCCCACGCGCCGAAAGCAATCAGATTCATGGCTTGTTCAAAGGCTTTATCGACTTGGTTTTTGTTCATGAGGGCCGCTATTTTGTCGCCGACTATAAGTCGAACTATCTTGGCGATGAGCCCGATAGTTACCTGCCCGAGCGTATTGCCGCCGATATCGCCAAGCATCGCTACGACATGCAATACAGCTTGTATTTGCTGGCGCTGCATCGGCATTTACGTGCGCGCTTAGCCAACTACGATCCTGAGCAACATTTGGGCGGCGCAGTGTATTTGTATTTGCGAGGATGGGATGGCGAAGGTCGCGGCGTGCATATTGAGCGTCCAGATTTTGCGCTAATTGAGGCTTTAGATAGGCTTTTTGCCGGCACTGGAACAGCTGCCGACCACGCTACGCAGGCCGCCGCAAAACCAAAAACGGCCGCGCAGCAGGCACAAGGAACAGCGCCATGACTCAGCAGACTTTAGACTTCAGCGCTGCAAGCTCAGAGCCCCCAGAAATTGAGAGCGAGCCAAACTCATCTCAAGCAGAAAACCCAAACGCCATCACCTCCGAGCAATGGCAGGCTTGTGTCGACGAACATTGGCTCAGCGAGCTCGATGTCGCCATGGCGCAATGGCTAGTCCGCCACACATCCAATGCTCCTGAAGTCTTGGTTTGGCTCACCGCCTTGTTAACGCGGCAAAGTGGCCAAGGCCATGTCCGCCTTGAATTAGCCGATTTGCAAAATAATCCAGCACGCTACGGCCTTGATGCGCCTGTCGCCGCGCAAGCGAAGCATTGCCTGTCTGCCTATTCGAGCGATGCCCTACAACGGCTATTAAGCCTGTCCAACGCCGTGGCACGGGCTGTCAAAAGCCCTCAACCGCTAGTGCTCGATGCTGGCGCGCTGTATTGGCAGCGTGCGTGGCGCGAAGAATGCGATGTCGCTGCACGGCTCAATGAGCGCCTCGCCACACAAATATCGACCGACCAAGTGGCGCTTGAGCAACTCATCGATAGCCTGTTTACCGCCGATGCCAGTAGCCAAGATCAACGCGCTGCCTGCCGCCTAGCCGCACAGCGTGCACTAAGCGTGATTACTGGCGGCCCGGGCACCGGCAAAACCACGACGGTGGTGCGCGTGTTGGCTATTTTGCAGAGCCTTGCTGAGCGAGCTAGCGAGCCGCCGCTGCGCATTGCGTTGGCCGCGCCCACTGGCAAGGCAGCGGCGCGCTTGAGCGAATCCATTGCCAGTCAAGTTGCGCAGTTGCCGCTTAGCGAATCGGTCATCAAGCACATTCCCACCGAGGTCAGCACCTTGCATAGGCTGCTCGGCGTCATGTCGCAAGACAATGGCCAGCGCTATCGCCATCACGCCACTAACCCGCTCGCGCTAGATGTCTTAGTGGTCGACGAAGCCTCGATGCTAGACCTGAGCTTAATGGCGGCGCTGATGGAGGCCCTGCCAGCGCAGGCGCGCATCATCCTGCTCGGCGATAAAGATCAGCTGGCTTCCGTTGAAGCAGGCGCTGTATTGGCCGACCTATGCTGCGCTGCTGATCATGCCAATGTCTGCGATGTCACAGCTACAAACAGCACGACCGCAGAACCATCTCCAGCGCATGTCGCGCAGCTCAAGCAAAGCTTTCGATTCGATGCCCAGCGCGGCATTGGCAAGCTAGCTCACGCCGTACGTACTGGCGCTGCAACCATTGCACCAAATAACGATGACTACGCGCCAGAGGTTCGTCGCATCGATACGCTCAACACCTTATTCGCCGGCTACGACGATTATTGGTCCAGCGTGCAGACCGGTGAGTCGGCTGAGATTATCCTGAAAAAGTTCGATAGCTTTCGCCTACTGTGCGCGCTCAGAGAAGGCAGCCATGGCGTAATCGCGGTCAATCAAGCCTGTGAGCGCTATCTGCGCAAAGCTGAAAAAATTACGCCGTTCGACAAGCCCAGCCCATGGTATGTCGGTCGCCCCGTGATGATTACGCGTAATGACTACGGCCTACGCCTGATGAACGGCGATATCGGAATTTGCCTACAGTCGCCTGAAACCGGCGAATTACGCGTGGCCTTTTGGGATGGCAGTGAGCAAAAAATACGCTGGTTGCTGCCGTCGCGCTTGCCTAGCTCAGAGACCGTTTTTGCCATGACAGTGCACAAGTCACAGGGCTCTGAATTTACTAAAGTCGCCGTGGTGCTGCCCACAACATTTAGTCCAGTGCTGAGTCGCGAACTTATTTATACCGCGTTAACGCGTGCACGTAATGCAGTGGAGTTATGTATCCCTAATGCGCAGGTTTGGCGTTTGGCGGTAGCAGCGAAAGCGCAGCGCTTCTCTGGGCTGCAGCAGCGCTTACTGCTGAATTTGTAAATTACACAGAGGTAACAATAAGTATTGGAAACGCTACAGTTTTAACAAGTAGTCGACTGTCTAGTTAGTTATCGCAGCCTACAGTGTTATCACTGATTAAGGTGCGAGCCAGACTATGAATAAGTCAAATAAAGGTATGTTTACTGTCCTAGCGTTATCTGCTGCATTAGCTGCTTGCGGTGGCGGTGGCGGTGGCGGTGGCGGTGGCGGTGCGAGCACAACTACCTCTGACTCGAGTCCAACAACGCCTGTTGTCGTTGCACCCACAAGTTCCGGTCAGCGCCAAGTGTCGGCCGACTGCAGTTTCACGCAAAAAATTGGTGCCGCACGTAACGATAATCTTCGGATCAGCAGAGTCAGTTGGTTGCAGTCAGTTCAGCAAGATAGCAGTGATGTTGAGAGCCGTTTAGCGGGCGCTAAAGCGGTAAAAATGCGCATTGATGTGCTAGCCAACAACTCGCCATTGGCACCAGTGATACGTAGTGTGAAAGTTTATAACGCAGCCACATCAGGCTGTGTATCGATACCAGTGAACGCGCCAAGTCGAGTGCCCAGTAGTGTTAATGAGCATAGTCTAACAACGGCTTTTACGGCCGACATTCCCGCAGAGTTAGTACAGCCAGGCATGAGCGTGTCGCTTTGGCTTGATGACAATGTTGGGCGTAGCGAAAGTGAGGCAGACGCAACGTATCGTGTTTTGCAGCCCCGAGTTGCCCCTGCTATTACGGAGACCATCCGCATCATCCCTATACGACTGTCCGGAATAACCGGTGGAGTTAGTAGTGCGGAAGATATCGCCAGTTTAATTGAGCGTATGTATCCAGTAAGCCAAGTCAATGTTGTGTATGCGCCTGTCTTAGATGTAGGTGGCTTGCTGTCAAGCGTCCTCAATCTCGTTGGTAGCTTGCTGTATGGCACTATTGGTCAAATGCAAAACTTACTCGACACGCTTGATGATCGTTGTGCGGAGTTAAATGGCAGTCAATGGAGTGCGCGGACAGCGCCAAAATGCATTGGTGTACTTCCTAGTAATTTGATTTTTTCTGCTGACAGCGGTGCTGGCCAAGTGGTTGGCCTTGCCTATGTTGGTGGTACGACAATGTTGGCTAGATCTGTCACGGCAGTAGACAATTTCTCAGTGAGCAGTCCTTATCAGTCTAGTCATTGGATCAATTTTAATGCCATGACATTGGCACATGAATTTGGCCATGTAATGGATCTTGATCATGCCGCATGTGGCGGAGCAACAGGCTTAGATCCACGTCTATATGATGATGGCGGCTTAGCGGGCGGCGCCGGTTATGACGCTGTTCGTGGCTCATATTTTTCCAGTATCGGCACGACTGAGTTCGCTGATGTAATGTCATATTGCGGTAAGGAGTGGATGTCGGATCGTGGCTATTTGGCGGCCATGGCTTATCGTGCGGGCAGTGCAAATATTGCCGCTCGTAGCATCAATGAACCCAGCCAATGGTTAAAAATCTCCTTAGGGGCATCGGGTTGGAAAGTGCGTCGTAGCAGCTTTGCTCCTAACACCTTAGTGCCTAGCACGCTGACCTTGCGTGTCAGTAGTGAAAAAGGTCAGGAGGCGTTGGCACTAAGCTCAGCAGTAGTCTCTGAGCATCATGAAACTGGAAACTATGGCCCATTCTTCATCAACTTAGGCGATCGAGATGTGTCGGCATTGAGCCTAGAGTCTAGCAATGTGCAGTTAGCGAGCTGGTCAGCAGACGTGTTGTGAGCAATAGTTAAACGATAAATTAGCTTATGAGGTATCCTGTTTGAAGAATAATAATTCAAGCGAGATACCTCATGCGCAGCCATCAACTCAGCCTAATTTGCCTTTGCCTCCTATCGTTAGCAGCATGCGGCGGTGGTGGCAGTAGCGATAGAGTAGCTGATACCGAGTTAATATCGTCCTCTCCCGGCAACCCCTCATCTACGAATCAATCCCCGTCAAATCCAACGCAAATTCGTTCAGGTGAGTGTCGAGTTAGTCAAACTATTGCTGAGGCGCGCAATGATAATTTGCGCATCGACTCCGTGCGCTATTTGCAGGTAGTTGAGCAAGATGCAACGAACAGCAATGCATTATTGGTTAGTAATAAACCGCTGAGACTACGAGTCGATATATTAGCCAATGCGGGCACGCTGGCGCCAACTAGCCGCACTGCTCACGTATATAGCCCTAGCACTCGTACCTGCCAAACTTTCCTGCTTAACGGCCCTAACGAGCTGCCAAGTCAAGTCGATAACACGCGCTTAGATAAAGCCTTTATCGTAGATTTACCGGCATCGCTCGTGCAGTCCGGCCTGACAATCACTGTTGCTGTAGATGACAACCAAGGCCGAAGTAGCGCTGAGGCTGCTCGAACCATTCGCGTGATGAGGCCAGATGTAGCTATTGGTGTAGATGAAACAATTCGCATCATCCCGCTGAGATATAAAGAACAAGTGGGTTATGCCACGCCGAGTGCGATTAAATCGATTATCGAGCGTACGGCGGGCATTTCTTCCGTGCGAGTGATTACGGAAAATGAGATCTCGCCAGAGGCATTCACAGACAATAATGGCTTTTTAATCTTTTCAGGCACGCCAGGTGAATTTAACTCCACGCAGTTAGGTCGTGCACTTGATGAGGTTGATGCCGAATGTGATCGGCTGAATGGTCCTCAAACCAGCGCTCGTTCATCGCCAAAATGTCTGGGCGTATTTCCTGACAATGTAAGATTTTCCAGTAGCAGCTTAGGTGGCTCCGGTGAAATTGTCGGTGTTGCCTATGTGGGTGGCAAAAGTATGATGGCGCAGTCGGTTAGTGCCAGCGATGATCCAAGCATTAGCTCTCCTTATGCAGCATTACATTGGCTGAACTTTAGAGCCGTTACTGTCGCGCATGAATATGGCCATTTACTAAACCTTAATCACGCCGCCTGCGGTACTAGTGGCAGCAGGGATGGCAAAAGTTATGGTGATGGCCGTATTGGCAGCAATGGTGCTGGCTACGATAGTGCCCGTGACTTCTACTTTAGCGCTAGCCAGCGTAACTCTGCAGGAGCACTTCAGTTTGGCGATTTAATGTCGTACTGCCAAAAAGAGTGGCCGTCTGACTTGGGCTATCGCGCTGGTGCAGTTTATCGTTCGGCTGGCGCATCAAGTCGCCAAGTGGGTGCACGCGAAACCGCTAGCAAGCGTTGGCTAAAAATAACCGGTTTCGATGGGCAGTGGGCAGTGCGAGCTGTATACACCGCGCCTTCTAGCATGGAGGCAACAGCTATGCAGCTGCGTATGAGCGCTGCCGATGGCCAGCATGAGCTTGCTCTGCAGCGACCACTCATAGCTGATATGCCACTAGTCAGCGCCAACGGTCCGTATTATGTTGAGTTGCCGGCCAGCGCGATTGGAGTCTTACCTGCTATTTCATGGCAGCTCTTAGGTAGCGCGGGCCAGCTCATTACTTCCGGCCTAGGTGAATTACTTAATTAGTTTTAATTTTTTGATGGATGGCGCACATGAAAGCTTTATCACCAGCAGATCAGTTATTTTTGTGGATGGAAAAACGCCAGCAACCTATGCATGTTGCTGGATTGCAACTGTTTGATTTTCCAGAAGATGCTGGTCCGCGCTACATTCGGGACTTAGTCGAGCATTTGCGCAGCTTTACCGAGCCAGCATCGCCGTTTAATAAGCGCTTAGTGACGCGATTTGGTCAGTACTTCTGGGAAACCGATAAACAGTTCGACCTAGAACATCATTTTCGTCATCGCGCGCTACCCAAACCTGGGCGCATTCGTGAACTGTTGTCATATGTGTCAGCTGCACATAGCAACTTGATGGACCGTGAGCGGCCACTTTGGGAAGTGCACTTAATTGAGGGCGTCCAAGGTCGACGTTTCGCACTTTACACCAAGGTGCATCACTCTTTATTCGACGGCATCGCCGCCATGCGTATGGGCTCACGAGCCTTAAGCGAAGATTGCGATATGCGTGATTTGCCACCTATTTGGGCCATGGAACCACGCAAAAAAGCGCCTGGTTTATTACGCAACCCAGTGGAAATGGCCACAGGTATGGCACGCTTTACAGCGACCATGAGCAAGCAGCTAGCCACAATGCCGGCAGTATTAGGTGAAATAGCGAAAGTCTCACGCAAGTCCACGCGCGATCCCAATTTCGTGTCATTTTTCCAAGCACCACCGAGCATCATCAATAGCAAAATTACTGGCAGCCGTCGTTTCGCCGCACAAAGTTGGCCTATGGCACGCTTCAAGGCCGTGGCCAGCACTTTTGGTTGCACGCTCAATGATGTGGTGTTGGCGGTCTGCGGCAGTGCGCTGCGCAATTATTTGATCAGCCAGCAAGCCTTACCCAATAAGCCTTTGGTTGCTATGGTGCCGGTGTCTTTGCGTCGTGATGATAGTACTGAGGGTAACCAAATCGCGATGATTCTAGCGAATTTAGGTACAGAAGTTGCCGATCCGACGCTGCGTTTAGAGCGCGTGATGGCATCAGTGAAAGAGTCGAAGAATCGTTATAAACAGATGAGTCCAGCAGAGATTCTGAACTATACCGCGCTGATGATGGCGCCGGCGGGCATCAATTTAGCCACCGGGCTGGCCTCTGGCCTGCGCGCGTTTAACGTGATTATTTCCAATGTGCCGGGGCCGAAACAGCCACTGTATTGGAATGGTGCGCGCCTGACCGGCCAGTATCCAGTATCTATACCGGTCGATCAGGTGGCACTAAACATCACTCTAACGAGCTATGTAGACTCGTTAGAGTTCGGTCTTACTGCTTGTCGTCGAACCCTGCCGTCGATGCAGCGCCTACTCGACTATCTCGAGAACGGATTACACGAACTTGAGGTTGCGGGCGGCTTGCGTTAGCGCCATCGGCTGGGCTGTCGTTGTAGCTGCGGCGTGGTGCATCTGAGGCCGAGCGGGCGCGGAAATCACCACCGGCTGGACGACGCTCACCACCGCGGCTGAATGCCGGACGGTCAGTACGCAGTGCTTTGCGATCAAATGCTGAGCGTTCGTGCGTGGCTACACCGGCGCGGTTGCCGATTGACTCGGCATCACCACCTTCGCGGCGCGGAGCGCCACCTGCTGGAGCAGCAGCACGGTCGCGGTAACCACCACGGTCAGTGCGCGGACGATCATTGCTATAGGCTGGACGGTCAGCACGTGGCGCAAAACCTTCGCCGCTGCGAGCTGGACGATCGTTGCTGTAAGCAGGACGGTCATTGTTGTAGGCCGGACGATCGCCACGTGGACGGTCGTTAGCGCGAGGCGCAAAACCTTCACCGCTACGAGCAGGACGGTCATTGCTATAAGCAGGACGGCCTTGGCCATAGGCTGGGCGATCATTGCTGAAGCTAGGACGGTCATTGCTACGAGCAGGACGGTCGTTGCTATAGGCCGGACGATCGCCACGTGGACGGTCGTTAGAGCGAGGCGCGAAACCTTCACCGCTGCGAGCTGGACGATCGTTGCTATAAGCAGGACGGTCATTGCTAGAGCCACGATTAAAATCACGACCGCCACCGCCGCCATCACGACGAGGTGCGCCGCGACCGGCTGGACGACCAGCGCCACTGCCACCGTTGTCACGATATTTCGGAGCTGGACGTGGTTCCATGCCAGGAATAGTCATTTCAGGAATGGCGTTGCCTGTGTAGGCGGCCAAACGCTGAAGCTTGCCGCGGTCACGACGGTTAACCAAGCTAATGGCTGTACCTGAGCGACCGGCGCGGCCAGTACGGCCGATACGGTGCACATAATCTTCTAAGACCATGGGTAGGTCAAAGTTGAACACGTGGGTGATGCCAACAACGTCGATACCGCGAGCGGCGACATCGGTGGCGACCAAGCAGCGTACGCCGCCATCTTTAAGCGCGCGCAGCGTGCGGTTACGTGCAGGCTGTTTCATGTCGCCATGCAGAGCAGCAGACTGAATGCCAAAGTTGGCGAGTTCAATCGAAAGCTCTTCCGCATCGCGACGAGTCGCCGTAAACACGACTGATTGGTTTACGGATGGGTCGGCTAGCAGCTTCAACAGAATGGCTTTTTTGTGCGCCATGTCATCGCAGAAATACAGCGATTGCTCGATGTTTTCGTGCTTAGCAGTTTGCGAGCTGATTTGTAGACGTTCTGGGTCGCGCATAACGCGAGCGGCTAGCGTGGCAATGCGATTTTCCAGTGTTGCGGAAAACAGCAAGGTTTGACGTTCAGCTGGCGCTTGTTCAGCGATCAGTTCGACATCATCGATAAAGCCTAAGTCGAGCATGCGATCGGCTTCGTCTAACACTAAGACTTCAACGCGATCAAGCGTGATGGTGCCGCGATTCATCAGATCAAGTAGGCGACCTGGTGTAGCAACCATGACATCAACAGGGCGCTGTAATTGGCGCGCTTGTTGTTGGTAGTTCATGCCGCCCAAGATGCTGGCAGTACGAATACGCAGACGAGCACCGTATACACGGGCAGCGCTTTCGACTTGGCGAGCCAATTCACGTGTTGGTGTTAACACCAAAATACGTGGGCCTTTACCTGGGCCGCCTGGAGTTTTAGTGATGCGATGCAGAGCGGGCAGAATAAATGCCGCAGTCTTGCCTGTGCCGGTTTGGGCAGAGGCCATCAGATCTTTGCCTTCTAGGGCGATGGGAATAGCCTGTGCTTGCACAGGAGTGGGTTCGGTATAACCGGCTTCATTCAGCGCGGCCAATAGCGCATCATGCAGCTTTAAAGCAGCAAAAGTTAGGGACACTTCAATTTATCCTCGCGGGTAGCCCGCGGTATTATGTGGACGGCAGCGGTCCGGCGAGAATCGGCGGAGGCTGGCTATATGTCGTTACCAACCAGACCGGGACGGCTGCGAGCCAGGGAAGTGACCCCGAAACAGCACGAAAAGAGGCAGGTACGAGCAACCGCTACTGCGGCGGCGCAAATGATACGCAGCTTTATGCATTAAAGCCAGTGTTGTTTTGAATTTCTTCGGCGTGAACGAGGCTTCGTCAAGATAAATGGGCGTCAGAGGCTCTAAAAACCCGATAAGCGGTAATCATGGCGCGTGATTTTATAGGTACAATTGTACCAGTTGCGTAGTGCTGATGCGTTTAGTCGCTATTCTCGTTGCTTTAGCGGTTAGTCGTCATGAGTGAAACAAAACTAAGGTAACTTCAAGGTATTGCGTTATATCCATTCAGGGAGAGTGAAAATGGCAACAGCATTAATTACCGGCGCGTCCAATGGCATCGGCTTAGAACTAGCGCGTCGTTTGGCAGCTGATGGCACAGATTTAATTTTGGTTGCTCGTAGCGTCGATAAACTGCAGGCCATTGCTACCGAACTGAGTGATCGCCATGGCATCAAAGCCGGCGTGATTGGCCAAGATCTTGGCTATGAAGGTGCAGCAGATGAGCTGATGCAAAAGCTCGGTGATCAGCGTGTCGACATGCTGATTAACAACGCCGGTTTTGGTGAGTTTGGCACTTTTATTGATGCTGATATAAAGCGCATAAACCAAATGGTGCAGCTCAATGTCGCGGCATTGACCTCCTTGGCACACGCCATGGGGCGTCGCATGGTGGCGCAGGGCGGCGGCCAAATTCTTAACGTCGCTTCTGTTGCTGGCTTTATGCCTGGCCCTGGCGCTGCCGTGTACTACGCTTCAAAGGCTTATGTTTTAAGTTTTTCAGATGCGCTTAATTATGAGCTGAAAGGTCATAATGTGCAGGTGACTACGCTCTGCCCAGGCCCAACCGATACTGGTTTTGCTACCGCAGCCAATGCAGTTGGTTCGGCCGCCTTTCGTTGGCCTATGCTGTCGTCGCTTGAGAGCTTGGCAGATTATGCCTATGCCTCCTTGAAAGCTAAGCGTGGTGTCTCAGTACATCGACTATTAACCAAAATTCTCGCGTTCTCTGTGCGTTTGGCGCCGCGATTTTTAGTTAATATCATCTCCGCGCACAGTATTGGCTTTAAGCGCTAGACTTAGCGCCTGCGTCACATTTGGAGTTAGCTATGTTTTCGTGGTCACACACTATCGCCGATCGTGTAGCGTACTTAACTGAAAAGCCCATGTTCAATAGCGTTTTAGCTGTTATGGCTAGAGCGCTAATGGCCTTTATTTTCATTAGTGCTGGCTATAGCAAGATTGAAGGATTTTCTGGCACTGAAGCATATATGGCAGCTATGGGTGTTAATCCGAGCTTTTTGCCAGCGGTTATTGCCTTAGAGCTGGGTGGTGGTTTAGCACTGCTATTTGGCTGGCAAACACGACTGACCGCTGCCGGTTTGGCAGGATTTTGTGTCATTTCAGGCCTGCTTTTTCACGGCAATGGTGAGCAGGCGAATCAAATTTTGTTGATGAAAAACTTGGCCATGGCCGGCGGTTTGTTAGCATTTGTACGTACCGGCGCTGGTGCTCCTGCGCTAGACCGTCACTGATTTTTGCTGGAGAAAAGCATGGAAGTTAGCGCCCTGCGGCACCGTCGACCTGCGCAGTTGCGCACGCAAGAGCGCGTGGCAAGAGCCATTGCTGCTGCAGAAGTACTGCTGATAGAGCGTGGACCGGAAGAGGTCTCTATTCCCGATGTTGCAGAGGCTTCTGGTGTTCCTCGCGCGAGCCTGTATCAGTTTTTTGCCAATAAATATCAGCTTTTCAATGCTATCGCTGAGCAGCATTTATGCCAAGTTTTGGAGCTTGTGCAGAGTGCAGCACCTAGTTTTGCTGGTATGCACTGGCGAGAAGCGGCGCCTATTTTAATTCGTGCAACATCCGTGTATTACAATCAAAACCCAGTGGCAGGCATTTTAATTTTAGGCGGCCCAACGAGCCGCGAATCGTATCTTGCGCAAGAGGTGACTATTGAAAGTATTGGCTCGGAAATGCGAGCAATTTTCAAAACACTAGAGCCTGCGATCAATATTCCCGAAGAGCCCGATAGCGCCACCATGTTGGTCGAAATTGCCTTTGCAATCATGAAGTTTGGCTATTATCGAGACGGTGAAATCAGCGAAGCAATCATGGAGCAGGCTATCCATGCATGTGTGGGTTATTTGCTTCAGACTCTGCCTGATGAGTTGGCGGCCAGCTAAGCGCTAAAGCACGCTTAGCCTCAGGCGTGAGCTGCTTAATCTGATATTCCAACTTCAACGCATCACTACGTGAGGCACATTCAAGCTCGCCTAATATGGCTATAGGTGGGTACGCTTGCGTAAACTTCGCGCCAGACTTTTGCATATGCTGTTTAAATCTTCTCACCACATCGGTGCTAATGCCGGTGTACAAGCGATCGCCCGCACACTGCAAAACATAGACTGACCACGTCATTTACTGCGCCGGCTTTTGCATCTGCGCAGTTAGCGTATCAATGCGCCCATGGGTGATGGAGATATAGGTTTCGCTGGCGTTGTAGCTGGCTAATGAGCCTTCGCCATTGGTTAAGCGCGCGGTCGCGGTGCGTTCTGTGCGCAGTTGTAGCCACGCTTGCTGCTCTTGCAGCGCCTGTTGGCCAAGTGATGGGTCAAGGCTGGCCAAGTAGTCGATAAATACTAGATATAGCTTGGTGTCATACAATGCAGCCAAGTTTGCCATGCTGTAATTCAGCTCTTGCTGAGGATGCTCTTCACTCAGCCAAGTCTCGAGCTGATCTATCGCCTGATCAACATCGGGACGCCAATCGCTGATTAAACCTTTGGCTGGCGGCGTTGCAGGTTTAGCTGCTTTTGTTGGTTTTTGGACAATGATCTCAGGCGCTGCATCTGCAGTAGCAGTTACTTCTTTCGCTGGATGAGGTGTTTGCGCGGCCATAAAAAATGCCGTTACAGCGGCAAGTGCTAGCGGTGGAGCAAATAGTTTAGTCAACCAACTCATAGCGATTCCTGCGGGCATGGCGCGCGCTTCCCAGTTGTGCGTAAGATAGCCCAAACCTAAAACCCATGCGAGGTGTGCAGTGAAACCAGCCGAATTGTTTTCTTTGAGCGGCCAAACGGCTTTAGTTACTGGCGGCTCGCGTGGCCTTGGCTTACAAATGGCTGAAGCCTTGGGTGAGGCGGGTGCGACTGTGCTGATTACGGCACGTAAGGCCGATGAGCTTGCCAATGCTAAAGCGCATCTGACCGCGCTGGGTATTAGTGTGCATACGGTCGCCGCCGACGCGAGTAACCCTGAGCATATTGCCCACCTAGCTGCTGAGGCTCAGCGCTTGATGGGTGGCGTTGATATTTTGGTCAATAACGCCGGCGCGAGCTGGGGTGCGCCAGCGGAAACGCATCCATTGGAGGCGTGGGATAAAGTCATGAACCTCAATGTGCGTGGCTACTTTTTACTCGCGCAGGCTGTGGCCAATGCCTCGATGATTCCTCGCAAACGCGGCCGTATTATTAACTTGGCATCAATTGCTGGTCTCGGTGGTAATCCGGCATGGATGCAAACCATTGCCTATAACACTAGCAAAGGAGCTGTGGTTAACTTCACGCGCGCACTGGCCTGCGAGTGGGGTCATTACGGCATCACGGTGAACGCCATCGCGCCTGGATTTTTCCCGAGCAAGATGTCGCAAGTGCTAATGGACACGGTTGGCGTCGATAGCATCGCGAAAACCACGCCGCTACAGCGCGTTGGTGGCGATGATGATTTGAAGGGCGCCACGCTGCTGTTTGCCAGTGCCGCTGGGCGTCATATTACGGGCCAGATTTTACCAGTCGATGGCGGCGTTAGCGCCTTAATCGGCGGCTGATCATGAGCACACATATCGATGGCTTCCGCACCGAGCGCCTACATTTTCACGGCGTATCGCGTGAGGTTTTTTGTCGCGGTACAGGCCCTGCAGTGGTGGTGTTAAGTGAAATCCCGGGCATTACGCCGCAAGTAGCGACTTTCGCTGAGCGTGTCGCCGACGCAGGTTTTAGCGTGTTTATGCCGCAACTGTTTGGCGAACCGATGAAGCCGCTGACCTATCCTTATGCCGCTGAGTCTCTAGCGAAAATTTGTATCAGCCGCGAATTTCGTGTGCTCTCGGCGAATAAATCTAGCCCTGTTGTGGACTGGTTGCGTGCTTTAGCGCGTCATGCCCATGAGCAGTGTGGCGGTCCTGGTGTCGGCGTGGTTGGCATGTGCCTAACCGGCAACTTTGGCTTGGCCATGATGCTCGATGCGCCGGTGATTGCGCCGGTGTTGTCGCAACCATCTTTGCCCGTGGGTGCGACTAAAGCGCAGCGCAGTGGTTTGCATGCATCGCGGGATGAGATTGCTGCTGCACATGACAAAATTAACAACCACGGCGCGCGCATTTTGGGCTTACGCTTCAAGCAAGATTTTCTTTGTAGAGGCGAGCGTTTTGAGCGTCTACGTGATGAATTTGGGCCAGCGTTTGAGTGCCGCGAAATCGATGCCTGCCATGCCAACCCTAATGCCGGCACACCAGCCCACAGCGTGCTCACCACACATTTAATCGATGAGGTTGGCGAGCCGACACGAGCGGCACTGGATCGCACTTTGGCCTTTTTAGCTGAGCAGTTGCGCTAGCTCATGCTTTGGCCATGGC
The DNA here is from genome assembly GCF_042677145.1 of Paraperlucidibaca wandonensis. Taxonomy (NCBI): domain Bacteria; kingdom Pseudomonadati; phylum Pseudomonadota; class Gammaproteobacteria; order Moraxellales; family Moraxellaceae; genus Paraperlucidibaca; species Paraperlucidibaca wandonensis. The sequence goes on from NZ_JBHTIT010000001.1 coordinate 268,411, forward strand.
AGCGTTGGCGCAATAGTCGCCAGCAAGCACTTGAGGCGCGCTTAAAATCGGCAGTCGTGCAGCTCACCAAAGCTGAGCTAGTCATCGCCAAAGGCCCACTCGTGGCCTGCATTTGGCCAGATGTCATAGCGCTGTCGCCAAGCCAGCGTTACGCATGGTGTCGCTGCGGGCTATCGGCCAATGGCGTGTGGTGTGATGGCAGTCATGGATCGGGCGAGGGGCCATTGCTCTTTAGCCCGAAGCGCGCGCAGCACTATTGGCTCTGCACTTGCAAGCAAACGCGGACACCACCGTATTGTGATGCCAGTCATCACCGCCTAGTGCCGCCAAGCTGAGGCATTGTTCGCTTGGCACCTAGCGTCGAGTTAACCGCCACACCGACTCTTGCAATGACGTGAGGCCACGCGCCTGCATGCCGGGGTGCTCAGCCAAAATATCTTGAAAAGATAAGCGCTCGATATGCCAGTTCGCAGCGAACAAGCTCTGAATCTCATCAGCAGAAATAGGGAACGGCGGCCCCGACATCTCCGCGCTATCGTATTCAAAGGTGATGATTAGGCCACTGGCATTGGGCGCTAAGACGCGCTCCAACTGCGCCACATAGGCCTCGCGCATGCTGGGCGGCAAGGCCACCAATGCGGCGCGGTCATAAAAGCCAGTGCACTGAATTTGCTCTGGTGTGAGGGTAAAAAAATCACCTTGCCATAAGCTCAAGCCGGGTTGTGCGTAGAGCGTGTGCTTTTCGGCTTTAGTCGGCGACAACTCCAACGCATTTTCTTGCGCAAATGCTTCAATGGCCAGCGCAGACAACTCACTGCCAACGACTTCTGCACCTTGTTGGCATAGCCAAATCATATCCACCGATTTTCCGCAAAGTGGCACAAACACGCGCTGGCGGGCAGTGTCGTTGAGCTGATGAAAATGCGCGGCGAGCTGTGGATGCACTTGCTCGCGGTGAAAGCCGATTTCCTGTTTACGCCAGCGCTCATGCCAAAATTCAGCGTCCATTATTACCTTCCTATTTTGATATTTAATGCTAGTTGGTAAAGCTTACGCGTTGGCGCAAGGTTAACGCGCCGCTATGGTAGACGCTAATAGAGCGAGGTCGCGTGTCAACGAGCCGGACTGCAATGCGTGGATAAAAGTTAACGCCATTTATAACGCCAGCTTTTATCGACTGGCCTGTAAGCACATACCGGAGCCGCTATGAGTTATCGCAAAGCGTTACACACCGTGGGTTGGATGGTGAGTTTTGGCATGGCCTCAGCCATTGCCGTAGCCAGTTCATTGCCGGCGGGTTATCACGCTGTTAGTGAGACATTGGCGGTGTCGGGTTATGTGCATTCGCAGGCACAGATCGATGCGCTCAAGGCCGACGGCGTGCAGGTGGTTATCAGCTTATTGCCCGATGGTGAGCAGACCGTGCTCGATGAGCGTGCGGCGGTGGAAAAGGCCGGCCTGAGTTATGTATCGATTCCGGTGGCGAGCGCTGCGGATTTAACTGAAGCCAATGTGTTGGCGCTAGACAGAGCCTTAGCCGAGCATGCCGATGAAAAAGTGCTGGTGCATTGCGCTAGTGGCAATCGTGTCGGTGCATTGCTGGCGCTACGGGCAAACTGGCTGCATGGCGCCAGCGCCGAGGAGGCTATTATCATTGGCCAAGAGGCTGGGATGACAAGCCTTGAAGCGCCAGTGCGCAAGTTGCTGCGCTAGTACTTGCGGGGTGAGTTTTCGTCATTATCGTGTCGTAGCTCGCTAGCTTATGCCGCGCAAAAATTGACTCGGCGTTTGCCCTGTCCAGCGCTTAAAGGCACGCACAAAATTGGCCTGATCGCTATAACCCAGTGCCAAAGCAATATTAGCAAGCGAGTCGCGCTGAAGACGCAATTGTTCTAGCGCAGCTTTATGGCGAAGCTCATCGAGCAGTGCTTTAAATTGCAGGCCGTGTTGCGCGAGGCGGCGGTGCAGCGTGCGCGGCGTGATGTGCAGTGCCGCGGCAATAACTTCTTGGGCATTACTCGATGCCATCTCGCGCTCAAGTAAATTCAATACTTTAGCTATGAAATCAGTTTGTGGCAGCGTGCTTTGGTCGGCATATCGTTGTGCCTGTTGCAGTTCATCGCGGCAGCGGGAGGCGGCCAAGGCGGCCAGTTGTGGGTCTGACTGCGGCAAGCGTGCAGAGAGCCAGCTTGAGGGGAAGGTGACCTTGGTCGTTGAGCATTGAAAGTGCAGATTTGCGGCAAACATCTGTTTGAGAATACGGTGCTGTGACTGCTCCTCTATGGCCAAGTTGAGCTGAACCTGGTCGAGCTGCAATCGGCCTAAGAGCTTGGTGCCAATGCTAAAAAAGCAGGCCATCATGACCTCGACAATATACCGATAGCAGTCACCCATCGCGCCATTATCATCGATGCGAATGCTGGCACTGCTACCGCTTTCATGGAAATTAAACGAAATAATTTGTGAGCGCACCTCCGCAAAGTCATGCGCGAGCCGTAGTGCGTCGCCCAAAGTTGGGCTGGCCTGTAAGGCATAACCTAAAAAGCCGTGATTGCTCAGCTGCATGCTCAGGCCAAACTCCAGCGACAGAGTCGGCGACGGGTCTAGTGTATGTAAATTGCGCATGAGCTCGAGTAGCGTAGAGAGCGCTATCGGCTGTTCAGGATGCTCGCGCAGACTCGCCTCATTAAGCCCGGTGTGTGCGAGCAGTACCTCGGCGCTGAGGTCACGCGGCGCCATAAAATCGATCAAAAATACTAGGTACTGGCCGACGACAGCGATAGCGTTGTGCGGCGGTGTGGCAAGCATAAGACGTCTGCTAATGACAAAAAGTTGTCTGAACATACCCTGTTGTTAAGTGCGAACTCAAGTCACAGTCTGCAGTGTCTCATTAAGTAGCGAGACAAAATCAGAAGCTCAGGATAATACGGGCTTGCTGCTTGCTACCTTGATGTCTGCCTCGGTCGCTTAGCCCGGAAAAATCTTCAAATAGGAATCTACAATGGCTGAATTGAGCTTGCCTTATGTTTGTTTGCCATTGTCGGCAGAAATCCCCGAACGCACGCGACGCATTGATGCCGCGCTGAGTGCAGGCGTACGTGAGTCACAAGCCAAGCCTGCCGCGGAAACCATGGCCTTAGCCATTAATGCGCTGGTGGATCAATTCCTCTCGCAGCTATTGCGCGATTTATACGCGGCGTATCCAACGCATAAAAACTATAAGACGGCGCTGAATATCATTGATGATATTCAAGAAAAAGTTTTGCACTACCTGCAATGGCTCACGCGTTTTCTCTCTAATGAGCGCATGGCCGTGGTGGTAAAAAATTATCTAGAGATGATGCGGCACTTGAGCGCCAGCCGCCCCGAGCAAGCCTATTTGGCGGTCGGCCTAGCACCAGAGTTGGCGGCGCGCGGCCGTAAAACTATCAATGCTCTTCGCTCGGGTGAGTCCACGGATGTCGCCGCCGGCATTGAGGTTCTGATAGACATCATCGACGCTGTCTTGGTCGACTTTGTCTATGAGCCAAAGCACCTGATGCGCTTCAACTTGGTGGTGAATAAAGGTCTAGACGGTGCCATTTATATGATAAAAGGGTTGGCATTTCGCCAACTTCGCACGCTCGGCGAGATGATTCCACCTGAGCATGTCTCGGTGTTTTTAGATCACCTAGAGCATCATTTTTTCGATTTACACCCCGTGCAATAGTCCTGAGATTATGACAATGATAAGAAAAATAACTGCTGCATTAGCTCTCGCTGTCGCGACTTCAGCTTATGCGCTACCACCGCCCACCGACGAGCAGGCGTTAGCACTGAAAGCGATGAAAGATCGCGTGGTTACTATCTGTATTTTTGACCCTGTGGGCGCCAATGGCCCAGCTGTTAGTTACGCCAAAGACTATATGCTGGAAGCGAAAAAGTGGGGCATTAATGCTGATATCAAAGCCTATACCGATGAGCGTGTGGCTGCCGAAGACTTGAAGGCAGGGCAGTGCGATGCGGCTGCCGTGACTACTTTGCGCGCAAAGCAATTCAATAAATTTGTCGGCAGCCTCGATGCTGTTGGCGCTATTCCAAACGATGCCGCAATGCGTAAAGCTTTGGCAACGCTAACATCGCCGAGCTTGGCACCGCTAATGCGCGAAGGTCAGTTTGAAGTCGTAGGCGTGATTCCCTTGGGTGCTGCCTATGTCATGGTGCGTGATCGCGCTATCAACTCCATTGAAAAGGCTGCAGGTAAGCGTGTAGCAGTGATGGAGTGGGATAAGTCGCAAGCGAAAATGGTGCAGCGCATGGGTGCTCAACCTGTGGCATCGGACATCATCAACTTTGTTGGCAAATTTAATAACGGTCAGGTCGATATTATCGCTGCGCCAGCAGTGGCATACATGCCCTTAGAGATTTATCGCGGCCTTGGTGAAAAAGGTGCGATCTATCGCTTCCCACTCGTCATGTTGAGCGCTGCAATAATTATTCGCCACGATCGTTTTCCTCCAAATGTTGGGCAAAAATTGCGTGAGTTTGTCTATACACAAATCGATAAAGCCTTCGACTATGTTGAGCGTGAGGAAAAGGGTATTCCAGAGAAGTATTGGCTGGATTTACCGGCAAATGAAAAGACAAAATATGTCGAGTTGATGCGTCAGGCTCGCATTCAAATGACCCAGGAAGGTGACTATGACCCGCGCATGATGAAGCTACTCAAGCGCGTGCGTTGTGGCCAAGGTCAGGCAGCGGAGTGTGCATTAAAAGATGAGTAAGCCAGCTACCGCTCTTGAGCTAGAGTTCATTGAACAAATTGGCCCGCAATACTTAGCTTTAGCGGCGCCGCCAAATGCTGCAAAAGTAAGAGCTTGGCGGTCACGCAGCGTTATGCCTTGGCTGAATCGTTTGCACGCGCCAGTTACAGGCCTGCTTAGACGTCATGCCAAAGTCGAAGGCCAGCGCATGGTCTGGGTCGAGGGTGGGCGCCGCGGTGCGGAGCCTGTGGTGCTAGTGCATGGTTTTGGCGCTAGCAAAGAAAATTGGCTGCCTCTGCTGCCGTTTATTTCTAAGCGCTTTCATCTATTCGTAGTGGATTTGCCAGGTTGGGGCGAGAGCGAGTTTTGTGCTGATAAATCCTATGGCATGGATGATCAAGTTCGGCGATTGGCCGACTGGCTAGCAAGTCGTAAATTAGCGCCAGCGCATGTGGTTGGTAGCTCAATGGGCGGAGGCATTGCCGGCTTGCTCAGTGCACGCTATCCACATTTAGTGCGTTCGGTTGTACTGATGAATGCCGCAGGTGTTGCCGGTAGTGAGCACACGCCATTTGAGCAAGGCTTATCGGAAGGTCGAAATGGCCTGATCGCTCATAATATGTTGGGTGCTTACCGCCTGCTAGCTACGGTCATGTCTAATCATCTTCTTGCCGCAGCTATCGCACCTGCTGCCGCTTGGGACTTGATCTCTCGACGTCATGTTAATGAGCACTTATTTCGCCAACTGATGGCAAATGTGCCTGACTCAGCCTTGCCTACGTTTATCGATATTACTGGGCCGGCTTTTATTTTATGGGGCGTTGATGATGCGGTACTGCATGTATCTTGTGCCGACACCTTTCAGCAGCTTATTCCACATGCGCGGCAGCGACGCTTGGCAGGTATTGGGCATTTGCCAATGGTAGAGGCGCCACGTGTTACCGCGCGCTTGCTGCGGCGGTTTTGGCGAAATATAGCGGTATAGATGCAGCGGTACCGCCGTCAGATTAAAGTGCTGATGCGTTTGGCGTAATAGTCAAAATTAATAATAAAAAATGAGGCAACACAATGCATCGATTTCTTCGAGCGGCGCTAATACTCGCACCAGGCATCGCTCTCAGTAGCGTGGCGTGGAACGTCAGCGCCGCCCCAGCAAAGCTCGCACCCTTAAAGCCCGCAGTGGAGCTGAAGGTATGTTTATTTGATCCCAGTGGCGCCAACGGGCCATTGGCGCAAACTGGAAAAGATTTGGCGGTCGATGCCTTGGCTTTCGGTCTTAAGCTCAATATTCAAACCTATCAAGATGAGCGCGTTGCCAGCGATGACTTTAAAGCTGGGCGCTGCGATGTCGTTGGCATGAGCACGCTGCGGGCGCGCCAATACAATCGCATCGTCGGCAGCATCGACTCACCTGGTAATGTCCGCAGCTATGCGCAAATGAAGACGCTAATCCGAGCACTAGCGCATCCCGACTTTATGCCGATGTCGGTTACTGGTCGCTATCAAGTAATTGGCGTGCTGCCCATCGGTGCGCTTTACGTGATGACGCGCGACAAACGTATTAACTCCATCGAAAAAGCCGCTGGCAAGCGCGTGGCTGTGCTCGACTGGGACCCATCACAGGCAAAAATGATCTCGGCCATTGGCGCACAACCAGTACCTTCGGATATCACTACGTTTGCTGGCAAGTTCAACAATGGTCAGGTCGATATTATCGCTGCGCCGGCCATGGCGTTTTATCCGCTAGAGCTGTATCGCGGCATCGGCAAAGAGGGCGGCATCATCCGTTTTCCGTTGCTGCAAGCGACTGGCACCATTCTCATGCGTCGCGACTTGGTGCTACCCAAAATCCCCGACCTCGACGAGCGTATGTTGCAGTTGCGCGACTATGGCCTGCGCTTCATAGACACCTTTATTGAGCGCTTGAAAAAAGCTGACGCTGACTTGCCGGAAGAGCTCTGGATTAACTTGTCTGCCGATGAGAAAGCACGCTATTCACGGATGTTGCGTGAGGCTCGCATTAAAATGACCGCCGATGGTGTTTACGACACCAGCATGATGCACCTCCTGCGCAAAGTGCGCTGCAAACACGAGCCAGCAAATGAAGAATGTAGCCTGTTTGATGAATAATTCCTTGAAGCGAATTGCGCCCGCATTGGCGCTATTAGGGTTGATGGCCTGGCTGCCAGTTGCTCATGCCATAGAGGCTAGCGATGTGAAAGCCAAGCTGCCGGCAAAAAGCTTGCTCGGCTTGCCAACACCGCTACCGAAACCAATCAAGCTCAGCTTCTGCCTATTTGATCCATTTGGCACTGGCGGCAAAGTCGTGGCCATTGCCCGTGAGCTCGCTGTCTATGCCGAGGCTTTCAATCTATATGCCGACATACGCCCATACACCGATGAGCGCGTGGCATCGGAGGATTTCAAAGCTGGCCGTTGCGATGTTGTGGCTATTTCTACTTTGCGCGCGAAGCAGTTCAACAATGTCTTAGGCAGCATCGATGCGCCAGGCAACCTGCGTAATTATGCTGAGATGAAAACGCTGCTGACGCAGCTTTCTAAACCTGTCGTGGCTTCATTAGCGATTAATGGTCGTTACCAAGTAGCTGCAGTTGTGCCCATTGGCGCTGTCTATATTTATGTTAATGACCGCAGCATCAATTCGCTCAGCAAAGCCGCCGGCAAACGCATTGTGGTGCTCGACTGGGAGCCCAATATGGCGAAGATGGTGTCTGGCCTTGGCGCTCAGCCAGTGCTCGCCGACTTCACCACCTACGCCGGGAAGTTCAATAATGGTCAGGCCGACATCATTGCCGCACCAGCACTGGCCTATCAGCCGATGGAACTAGCGAAAGGCATGGGCGAAAAGGGAGGTGTGATTCACTATCCCTTGCTGCAAGCCACTGCCGCGATTTTGGTGCGCAGAGATTTGGTGTTGCCGCGCATTCCAGACTTAGATGCCCGCCTAACCGAGTTGCGTAAATTTGGCCTGCAGTACCTTGATAAACTTTTTGAGCTGCTAACCGATGCTGAAAAAGACATTCCTGCCTCACGTTGGGTGGAGCTGCCAGCCAACGAACGCGCCCGCTACGACCAAATGTTGGCCGAGGCGCGAGTTTACTTAATGAAGCAGGGCGTTTATGACCCCGTGATGCTGAGTTTGATGAAGCGCGCGCGCTGCGCCCATCAACCAAAAGCGTCAGAATGCAGTAAGTTTGACGAGTGATGAACTGACTGCCTACTTTATCGGCAAATAAGCCCGCGATGGCTTGACCAGTCTTCGCGGCATCACTATCATTCGCGCTCGTTACGACGATCCCCGATAGCTCAGTTGGTAGAGCAAAGGACTGTTAATCCTTGGGTCACTGGTTCGAGTCCAGTTCGGGGAGCCATATTTAACAAGCACTTAGCCTCAGCTCACGCTGGGGCTTTTTGCTTTCTGGGGTTCTAGTAAGCGTATAGTAGGCAAACTCAGTCAACGCCACTACATGGTACTGACAAGTTATCTCGCTGGTTGGGATAGTTTGGTCATGAGTACCTACAAGCGACATCGTTTTCATCCCAGCATCATTAGCTATGCAGTCTGGATCTATTATCGATTCAACATGAGCTTTCGTGACATCGAAGATTTACTGGCAGAGAAGGGCATCTCTGTCAGTTATGAGGCGATCCGATTGTGGTGTATCAAATTCGGGCCTGCCTATGCTCGCAAGCTCAAACATAAGCACGGTGGATTCGGTGATACGTTTTATCTTGATGAGGTATTTATCAAGATAAACGGAAAACAACACTACTTGTGGCGAGCCGTTGATCAGGATGGAGAAGTGGTCGATGTCTTTGTTCAGAGTAGGCGCAATGGTGCGGCAGCAAAGCAATTCTTTAAGCGCTTGTTGCGCAATCATGGCGGTGAGCCACGAACAATAGTCACTGATAAGTTGGCAAGCTACAAAGTTGCTCAACGCGAGCTAATGCCGACGGTTCATCACAATACTGCGAAGTACGCGAACAACAAGGCTGAGCAATCGCACGAGTTGACGCGATTTCGAGAGCGAGGAATGAAGCGGTTTAAGTCACCGAACCAGGCGCAACTATTTCTAACGAACCATGCCGCAGTATCTAACTTATTCAATCTTGGAAGACACCTAACCACGGCAAGTCATTATCGCCGTAGCAGGACAGCTGCGTTCGCAACGTGGAGAGCAGTGGTTGCTTAGGGGCGTAAGGGGCAACTTTTGCTAAGTCTGAAAGTTAACTTGTCAGTACCCCATGTGCCATGTGTAGTGGTCAACTATTGCTGAGCTAAGAAGTTAATTTGCTTCACAACTCGAACCAGTAACCGTCCGGCCTTTCCTTAGTTTAAGATTGCGCGAGGACTCCCCTAGGCTGAATATGTAACAGCCCGGTGCCATTTTCCAAGTCTTTTCACTCAAGCTCCAGTAGCTTAGATCTTTTGGCGTCACAATATAGTTTAGCGCTGCAGTTTGACCCGATTGGAGCCAGTGCTTTGAAAAGCCCTTTAGCACCACTGGAGGTTGCTTTGTAGCAGCATCGGGGGCGGGTAGACTGACATAGAGCTGAGGAACTGCCCATCCGTCTCGACTTCCTATATTTGTGACTTGGCCAGTGATTTCATAATTTCCATCCGCACGCTGATGTACTGCCATGTTTGATAGATTGAAGCTGCTGTAAGACAAACCAAAGCCAAAGGGATAGGCCGGATTAATGCTCTCGGCATCGAACCAACGATATCCGATAAATACTCCCTCTGTGTGATATGCCTGATTGAGTAGGCCTGGGTAACGATCAAGTTTCCCAGCAACAGGAGTATCCATCTCTGAGTCAGGAAAGCTGACTGGGAGTCGCCCACCAGGGTCGGTATCTCCAAATAAAACACGTGTAATGGCTTGGCCTCCCTCTTGGCCCGGGTACCATGCCTCAAGAATTGCAGCTACTTGTTCGCGCCAAGGTGTTAGCACAGCAGCTGAAGTCTGCAAAATCACTACGGTGTTGGGTTGGGCTTTAGCTACGCTGGCAATAAGCGCATCCTGATTTTTGGAGGAGCCAGGGATGGGTGATGAGCCAGCTACAATAGGGGCACTTATCTGCCCAAGAATATCTCGGATGCCTGGAGCTTGAAGGATTGGGTCTAGAAGTAAATTGAGAGCATTGCTGGCATTCGAACCGAATGCATTTAGCAAAATAGGGTCGGGAAGGTCCGCCAGTGAGCAGTCTAAGCGGAGGCAGAGCTTATCCGTACCTTCGCTGGCCCGATCAGTCGCAAAAACTAGTACAACATCGGCTGTTGCTGCAAGAGTAGCCGCTTTAGCTGAGTCCGAACCATCGTCATAAATAACATTGGATGATGTGCCTACACGAGCCTTGATAGCGTCAAGCGGGGTTTGAAACTGAAACGGAATTGTTGAGGACGAGCCACCGCCACTTGGGCGCTCAATTGCATAAGATCCGATGACGAGAATCGTGCGACTACTTTCTTTCAATGGAAGTACGTCATTATTGTTGCGCAAAAGAACAATACCTTGCTCCGCAGCGTCGCGGGCAACCTGGGCATGCTTAGCTTGGTTTATTGCATTATCATTCTTGATGTAACGCTGACGATCAAAAAAGCCGTATTTGAATAATGTTCTCAGTGTTGCTCCGACGCGATTGTCGAGGTCAGTCTCAGTAACTTCTCCGGCTAGTAGCGCTGTTTGTACCAATGGAGCAGATAAGAAAAATCCAATTGGCATTTCTATCTCAGCTCCATGAGTGAGCGTTTTATTCGTGTCTTTGACTGATAAAATATAGTCAGAAACGATGAAGCCTTTGAAGCCCCATTCCTGTCGTAAAATATCTTGTAGTAATGGTTTGCTGGAGCAGGTTGGATCGCCATTTAAATAGTTATAGGCGCACATTATCGATGCGGCATCAGCCTCTTTTACGGCAGCCTCGAAGGGTGGAAGGTATATTTCGCGCAAGGTGCGCTCATCAATAACGGCATTTACTAAGTGCCTGCCACCGACCAACGCCATTAGTGGCGGTAAGCCAACTTGCCCCTCCTGGTGATTTGCAATGAAGTGTTTAACATTTGTCATGACGCCTTCTGATTGGGCACCACGAATCCACTCAACGGTAAGTCTAGAGGTGAGATAAGGGTCTTCGCCTGTTGTCTCGAACCCTCGGCCAGCAAGTGGATTTCGAGCCAAATCTGCGACTGGGCCATGCAGCAGATCATTGCCTTTGTTTTTAACTTCATTAGCAATTGTTTGGCCAACGGCATAGGCAATCATTGGATTGAAGGTCGCGCCCAATGAAATAGGTGTTGGCATTGATGTCGTCGTGCTTCCTCTTGCGCCCACTGGACCGTCAGCCATTCTTAAGTCAGGTATGCCCAGCTCTGGAATTCCAAAAACCACACCAGTGTATGGGTCAGCAGTTGCCACTGCCGCTATGTCCCCACCACTAAGCAGTTTAATTTTTTGGCTTATCGTCATGCGGTTTAGTAGGAGTGATGTGCGGGCATCAGGAGTTAAGCTTGTATCGCACCAAGGACGCTCATCAATACTACCGCAGGGTGATTGTGTAGCTGCGACAATTTGTGGGACCGCACTATCGCTACCATCGTTGCCACATGCGGTAAGTAAAAGCGCTTGGGTTAATATTGCTAAATGTATGATTTTTTTCATAAATAATATTTTTTTTAATTGTCTATTTTGTACTGACAAGTTAACTCACTGAGTGAGGGAGCTTGCCAGTACCATTACAACGCTGGGCTTAATCCTTTCAAGCTGCTGTGACCAACGCTAATGATATTTTCGTGTCATGTTGAAACTTCAATTGCAGGTCTTCAGCAAGCAGCTTCTCTAATTTTCCGCCTATTAATGGCACGTTAACGTGTATATCAAAATCTAACGTATGGTGTGTGCCACTGAGCTCATCCTCGAGCTGCATGTCGCAGCTCAGTTTCACTGGCATACCTTTAAATTCAATATCGAGACGACCGCTGCGCGTAACAGTGTTCCAGGCGTCAGTTTGGATAAGCGTGATCGTGTTTGGCACCATTGAGCGCGCAAACGCAGGCACTTTGACTTGAACCGGCACATCGCGAGTGAACGTGTAGCGTGTGGTGTCGTCTTCGCGCGACTGATCCAGTAAGCGAATATTCGTTGCGCCTTGGCCTTCATATTTGGCCTGCAGGAACTCGGCAGTAGTAAACTTCGAGAGCACGTGCTCAGCTGAGACAGGGTAGCTGATGGTTTCGTAAAATTTCATTTATAAGGCTCCGGGTTAGCGTGTTGGGACGCCGCGTAAGCGCATAATTAATTGCACAACACCTATGTACGCGTTGGGCATGAGGCGAGCAAGAATGTCTTGGGCGCGGCCATCGCTAATGAAAATACGCCCCTGGTTACGCTTGATTCCGCGCAGAATGATCTGAGCAGCTTTGGTCGTTGGAGTACCACGCTGGAGTTGAGCATGAAAGTGCTCTGTGCTGCTGTTGTGATAGTCGGCATTGATCGTGATGTTGGTGGCGACTGCGCCCGGATGTACGGTATGTACAGTGAGGTTACGGATGCCGCGAATACGATGCTCAGCTCGAAGGCTGTCCGTAAACCCACGCACTGCGAATTTGGTGGTGCAGTAGGGTACAAGGTAGGGCAATGCGAGGATGCCTTGTGAACTGGACAGATTGACGATAGCGGCTTCTGGCCGCGTCAGCATGTGCTGATAGCAGCGCTGCGTGGTATGAATGACGCCCCAGTAATTGATGCGTGTGATTTTCTCAAAATCGGCTTCGCTAGCCTCACCGAAGGTTAAGTCGCCTAATGCAATGCCCGCGTTGTTGATGAGCAGATCGATGGCACCAAAGCGAGCTAGTACCTCGTCGATAAAGCCATTGATGGCCTGCTTTTCACCCATGTCAACGGTGGCGGCGAAGTAATCAGTACCGAGTGCGTCGAGTGCGCTGCTGGTCGTTTCTAAACGGGCGATATCGCAGAAGGCGATGCGCGCGCCGGCGTTGGCCAGCGCCATGACTAAGTGATGGCCGATGCCGTTACCACCGGCGCCAGTGACAATAGCGACTTTATTGCTGAATGTTTTCATGCTCGTAATACTCTGTGCGTTAAGGGGTGCCGGCCGGTAGATTGGCTAAGAAGCGGCGCACGTCAGCTGCGCTGCGAGTCGGGTCTTCAATCATTGGCATATGGCCTAGGTCGTCATAGGTCACGCGCTGGCAGTTGGGAATGCCCGGACACCAGATGCTAGCCGCAGTCGGCGACACCAGTTGATCCTGCGCACCCCACATGACGAGCGTTGGTACGCGGATTTCAGTGAGCTGGCCATCAAGCAGACCGGTAGCGTGAAAGTCTGCGAAGATATGCGCAAGCTGAGCCCGCTTGGCGATGTACTGAGTGGCGATCCAGTCAAGGGTGATGCCTGGAACCCATGGCGCCTTGGCCATGGTCATTGGGTAGAAGCGCTGGAAGCCCTCGCGATCATTGAACAGAAAGGGATTGTCACCCTGGGCCATCATCCGACCCATAACGCTGGGCTCGGGCGGAGTGACACCGGCGGCATCTATAAGCGTGGCGCTGCGTACGCGTTCGGGATGATCATGCGCTAATCGAGCGACAATGAAGCCGCCCATGGAATTGCCGATCAAGTGCGCCCGACGAATACCGAGGCTGTCCATCATGGCCATTACGCGAGCACCTTGACTGCTGGCGTCGTAGCGCAGGGCTGGGTCATAGGGCGTTTCACCATGGCCGGCGAGATCGACAATGATGACGCGATAGTCTGACGTAAAGTGACGGGCAAAACGTAGCCAGACATCTTTGTCCGCGCTGTAACCATGGATCATGACTACGGCCTCGGCGCTTTCCGGGCCACCTTGATACGTTTCAAGACGGATGTCGCCACCGTCTGCATCGGCCGTGTGCAGGCCGTAGAGTGTCGACTCAAGGGCCATCGAGGCACGGTAGATAAGGCCGCCAGCTGCAGGCCAGGTGGCTATGCTTGCGCCGCCGATAAGGGCAGTGAGTGCTGCCAAGGTCAGGATCTTCTTCATGGGCGTTTACTCACAGCACGATAGGGGGCGGGGTCGAGGGCTGGCTTGATGTCCTGCCATACCAGTCGTGACAGCCACTTTAGCGGCACCAAGTTGGCACCAGCCCAAGTCTTCAGCGCGTCTTTGCCATAAACAATGCGGGCACTGCCTTTTTGCAGGCGGTCGCGCACGTGGTAAGCGATGTCATCTGCGCTGGTACTCAGGTAGCGTTTGCTGAACTCCAGTTCCTGGCCATCGATCATGCCTATATTGGTGGCGATACCGCCTGGGTGCACGAGGTGTGCGGTGACACCTGTTTCTTGTAGTTCTGCCATCAAGGCCTCGGTATAGCCACGCACGGCGAACTTGCTGGCCGAGTAGTCGCCATGGTTAGGCGCGCCGACTAGGCCAAAGATGCTCGATACGTTGACGATTTGTCCCGACTGGGCCTTGAGCATGTGCGTTATGAAGGCTTGGGTGCCGTTAACCACGCCACCAAGGTTGATTCGCAGGGTACGCGCCATATCCTCTTCGGTGAGCTCCCAAATCGGCTTAAAACCGCCCAAGATTCCGGCATTGTTGATAACGATATCTACGTTGCCGAAACTCTGTAGCACACGGTCGGCGAAGCCGAACATGGCGCTGCGATCGCCAACATCAAAAGCCTCGCTGACGGTGTCAGAGCTACCATGTAAATCCACGGTCTCAGCCAAACTGGCAGCGTCGAAATCATTCAGGGCGAGACGGGCACCAGCTTCAGCGTAAACCTTGGCATAGGCGCGGCCCATGCCAGAGCCAGCTCCAGTGATAACAACGACTTTATTGTTTAGATTCATGGGGCAAGCTCTCACGAAAACAGATGGTGTTTTGCTTTGAAACGTTTGGCCATTTGCCGATAGGTAAAGCTGAAGCCGGGAAACATGGCGACCACATGGCCACTCTTAGATTGGTACCAGCTATTGCAGCCGCCGGACTTCCATACGGTTTGTTTCATCTCGCTGTGGATCATGTCGGTGTAGTCTGATTCGGCGGCTGAAGTGACTTCCATCACTTCCTTGGCGCGTTGCTTCATAGCGTCCAAGCTCTTCATGATGTAGTTCATCTGCGCCTCAATGACGAATATGGCTGAGGTGTGGCCAATCCCGGTATTTGGTCCGGTGACCACAAAGAAATTCGGGAAGCCGGGTATGGTGGTACCCAAGTAGGCGCGCGGATACTCGGCCCAGAAATCTTTAAGAGCACGACCATCCTTACCTAGTACTGGATAGCTGATGACGCCATCGGTCGCGTCGTAACCGGTCGAATAGATGATCACGTCGAGTTCGATGTCCTGACCATCCGCGGTACGAATACCCGTTGGCGTGATCTCGGCGATGCCTGAGCCTTTGGTATGCAGACTGACATTATCTCGGCACAGCGCTGGGTACAGTGTGTTCGACAAGATGATGCGCTTGCAGCCAATGGTGTAGTCAGGGGTGACTGCCGCACGTAGGGCAGGATCGGCAATCTGTTTTTCGATGTGCTTGAGCGCGGATTTTTGAGCGAACTGCTGCAGCGCCCATGATGAATACTTGAAGCCGATTACTCGTGTTTCGAGCTCCCAATAGATCAGCGAGCGTAGGGCCTTGTGCAGTAATTTGACGCCTAGCAGTGAGCGCTGCCAGCTTGAGAATTTGCGATCCGGACGTGGCATGACCCAGTGCGGCGTGCGCTGGAATACGTGCAGATGACCGCACTCCGGGGCAATGGCTGGAATAGCCTGTGCTGCCGAAGCACCGCTTCCGATGATGGCGACGCGCTTGCCCTTTAGGCTGACGCCGTGGTTCCAGCTGTTGGTATGAAACGTTTCGCCCTGGAAGCTGTCGCGCCCCGGAAAGTTCGGTATTACTGGGGTGCTCAACGGGCCAGAAGCATTGATGACGATGCGGGCGCGTAGTTCGCCTTGGCTGGTGCTTAGCACCCAGCGGCAATCGTTCTCATCCCAGCGCACCTGCTCAACATTGCAGCTGGTGAGGGTCCGCTCGCGCAGCTTGTACTTATCGATGACAAAATTGGTGTACTCCTCCAGCTCAGCCTGCTCGACGAACATCTGCGACCATTTGTAGGGCTCGAAGGAGATCGAGTAGAGCGGTGATTGCACATCTACGGCCGCGCCGGGGTAGCTGTTTTGGCACCATGTGCCACCCATGAAATCACGACGCTCGAGCAGCTGGAAGTTGGTGATGCCGCGCTTGAGCAGATTAATAGCAGCACACTGGCCACCGAAACCGCTGCCGATAATGAGAATGTCGTGTTGCATGATCTAGCTCCAGTAAATTTTGACTAATCTGATGTTTAGTGTCGTCAATTTATATCTGACTACAGATGTCGTCAACTAGTATTTGATGACAAATGATGTCACTTTGTCGGATCATTGCTTTGATGTAGTTCAAAGAGGTCAATCACGAATGCAAGAATCATCCACACAGCATCCGCGCCATAAAACCAAACGCAGCTATGCGGGCATGCCACCAGAGGAGCGTATTGCACGCCGCCGTCAGCAGTTTATGGATGCAGGCCGACAACTATTTGGCACGATGGGCTATCGAAAGGTCACCGTACGCCTGTTATGTGCCGAGGCTGGACTGACTGATCGCTACTTCTATGAGTCATTTCCTTCTACTGAGGCATTGTTGGTCGCGGTCTATCAAGAAATGATCGACCACTTAGAGCACACAATACTTGTCGCGCTGGCAACAACTTCCGGCGAGACTATGGAGCAGCGCATTAAGATAGGTTTAGATGCCTTTTACCAAGTCGCCGAGGACCCGTTGTTGTCGCGTGTGATTTGGATTGAAATCTTAGGTATTAGCCCTGGCATTGACGCCATTTATAATCAAACACTTCGACGTTTTTCGAATCTATTGTTCACTCTGTCGCAAGTTATGATTCCCACTTTACCGGTTTCAGAGGCTGTTGTTAGAACAGCCTTCATGGGACTTATTGGTGCGGTAAGTGAGACGGCGAAAGACTGGCTGCACTCAGACTATAGCCAGTCTAGAGAGACATTAGTTGAGGGCAATATGCTGCTTTTTAGTGGGCTAGTTGCGATGGTGCGGTAGAGGACTTACAAGTTAACTCATTGGTTGGGATAATTTGCCCATGAGTACCTACAAAAACGACATCGTTTTCATCCCGGTATCATCAGCCATGCGGTATGGGTCAGCTATCGTTTCAACTTGGAGATCGGTAGTTACGTAAAGGCGGTAGGGCCAATTTTGCTAAGCCTAAAAGTTAACTTGTCAGTACCCTAGAGACACAGGTCCGTATCAGTAAGTTAATTTGTTAGTATCTCTTTGCTCAATACTAAAATGACAACGAAGCTGAGGCCTATGCTTGAAACAAAACACACAGAAGAACAGCTCTTCGTCTCATTAGGCTATATCTCGCCGTTGCTGCAGTTTGTGCGCTTGCAGGGCAAGCCCATTGAGCCACTACTAAATCTACTGGGGCTAGAGGAGAGCGACTTAAATTGCAGCGATCTCAGGTTGCCTGATTCGGTTATCGATGAGCTATATTTAGGTGCTGAGCAACTGTGTCATGACCCAAACATCGGTATGCATGCCGGTCAGTGTATGGGGCTGAGCAATATCGGCATTATCGGGCACTTGATCATGACCTGTACTAAGGCCAGCCAGATCATGAGCCTACATACGCGTTACCAGACCCTTCAGGGTAACGGCGCTTTCTCAGAATACGTCATCGACCTAGATAAGGTTTGCCTGCACTTTCGACGTGTAGAGGGTGCACAACCTTTTCAGCGCCATTATAGTGAGTTCTGTTTGGCGGGTTGGATAAGTCTGATATCACTGGTTGCTGGCAAGCCCATGAGGCCTGAGCTTATTGAGTTCCCCTGCGAGCCGCCGAAAGACATGCATGAGCAGTTAGCTTTCTTTGCATGTGAGCTGAAATATGTTTCCGGCAACGAAATGCGCATTCACTTCCCTCGTCACTATCTGGAACATGCCTTGATGGGAAGTGACAGTAGTGTGCGCGAAGCACTGGAAACGCTAGCTAAGCAGCGCTTGAAAGAGCTGCAGGGAAGCTTTTCAAACGACTCTGATTTGCTCTTGCCGCATGTAACCCGCTTTGTTCGTGATGCGCTGCCTCATGGATTGCCGAGTATTGAGACGATGGCCAGGCACTTAAGTATTTCTGTACGGAGCTTACAGCGACAACTAGAAATCGAGTCTATGACTTACAAGACTCTGGTCGATGGTGTCCGCAGAGAGCTCTGTGGGCACTATATCTTGAATTATGACCTGAGTTTGGCTGATGTTGCGCTGATGTTGGGTTTTTCTGAGCAAAGTAGTTTCCAGCGTGCCTTCAAACGGTGGTTTGAAGTTACTCCGGGTGAGTATCGACTAAGCAAGAAAGAAGCAGACTAGTCAGCGCTTAATGGAGCGCAAGTCATAGGTAACAAAAGACGCTCGATTTGAGCGTCTTTTTTTGAGGTAACTGAACAGTTAACTCGCCGGTTGAGAAAGTGTGTTGATAAGCACATACAAATTACTTCGTTTATATCTCAGTAAACCATTGCCTAAACACAACGGTAGCTACGCTCACAGCGAGGTGCGGTAACTGCTGGCGCCTAAAGTCAATCCGGCTGTCGCTCAGGGTCAATGCAGGAGCGACCTAATTAGGTAATCTGTCGATATTAATTTCAAAAAGAATAACAAACGATGAGCAAAAACTATTTTACGCCACTATTATTGGCAACAGCGATGTTGTCTGGCTGCGACAACTCAGGCGTAAGCAGCGATAGTGAATCCGTGTCTGGTGGTAGTGAAGGCGTGCCTTCAACGGCTATACACTACGAGGCAACCAAAGAATCGCTCGATCAGCACCAGCTGCCACAATGGTGGGCGGATGCAAAATTCGGCATCTTTATTCACTGGGGCCTGTACTCAGTGCCGGCGTATGCACCGACGGGCTATCCAGGAATTCCGCCAGGTATCGCAGCTCCTCCGGGCTGTTCGCCTTATGCCGAGTGGTACTGGTTTGTTCAACAAGCACCTATCTGTTTGACTTGGTCTAAGCATTTACAAAACCAAGGCGCAGGCTTCGTCTATGACGATTTCATTCCGCAGTGGAAGGCTGATAGTTTTGATCCGGATGCTTGGATAAAATTATTCGAGCAAGCTGGTGCGAAGTACTTCGTGCTGACTACTAAGCATCACGATGGCTTTGCACTGTGGCCGACTCGCACGACACAGCGAAATGCGATGGACATGGGTCCAAAGCGTGACCTAGTCGGCGAGTTGTTTGCCGCAGCACATCGTGCCGATGATCGTGTAAAACCGGGGCTCTATTTCTCGATTCCCGAATGGTACAATCCGGCGCCAAAACCTCTCGATGCGTATTTGCCGACTGATCTATCGGTAGATTCGGCTCTGGCAACATTTGGGACAATCTTCGGGCCGCTCAGCATATATGGCCCACGCAATGCTTATACGCAGCTGCCAGTGCCATATACTGGGCAGGGCACCGTGCGCGATTATGCCTCTGACATTGTCAGGCCACAGTTTGAAGAACTGATTAATGACTATAAACCCTCCATTATCTGGTGCGATATCGGCGGCAGGGAAAGTTATTTCAAGTCCAATCAGTCGATAGCCAACTTCTATAACAACGCCAAAACCACTCATCCCGAGGGGGTAGTTGTGAACGATCGCTGCGGCGAAAAAAGTAAGACTCATTTAGACTTCAATACAGTTGAGTTTGGCGCCGGCTCTCCCATTCCGCCGTTTGAGGCGACACGCGGCATAGGCGAGTCCTTCGGCTTTAATATGGAGGAAGAAAAGTCAAACCACTATCTGAGCGCTTCAGAATTAATTCACACATTAGTGTCGACGGTCGCTCAAGGCGGCAACTTGTTGCTGGATATCGGTCCGAAAGCTGACGGCTCAATACCTGACTCAATGACCACGCGTTTACAGGCCATAGGTGCTTGGCTAGGAATTAACGGCAAGTCGATCTACGGCAGCACTCAGTGGACGCAGTCCAGTGACGGCGGCAGCAACTACTTCACTGTCGGTAAGGATGGCGCGCTCTATATCATCGCGACAGAGTGGCCGTCAGCACAAACTCTTACAGTTAATGCGTCAGTACCTCTGACGGCAAGCTCAAAAATTGTGTTGCTGGGTTCGGATGGCACGCCTCTGCAATATAAGCAGAACGGTTCGCAGCTTGTGATCACCCTGCCGTCCGGTGGTGCTCAAATGGCGGCTACTAAGAGTCAAAGTGCTTTCGTGTTTCGCGTGTCGCCGGTAGCGCTTTAAACCAGCGACGCGACCTTCATGGAGGTGCTGACAAGTTAACCCGTCAGTACCTCCTATCGGGCTATGTAGAAGTCTTAAAATTATTCAATCTTGGAAGACATCTAACCTCAGCAAGCCATTATCGCCGCAGCAAGACAGTTGCGTTCGCAACGTGGAGATTGATGGTCGCGTAGAGGTGAGAAAGCCAATTAATGTTTAGTTTGGAAGCTAAGTTGTCAGCACCATAAATAACAATAAATCATGCGCTGAGCAGTCCACGCGCTGAGCAATTAGTCGGAGGGTGCTGTGCCTATATTTTCCAAGCGCTGTTTAAAACCTGTGAGATATGGCAACTCAGCCTGCAAAATACTGTGCCTCAGCATGTGTCTTTTAATGCTGGGCTGTGGCAGCGAGTCCACTGAGAACGCTATCGCCTTTGCCAAAAATAATGCTTCGATCGAACAAATCACACGCTGCTCGCCGCTCAGTGAAATACCTATCAATCAACACATGGTGACCAGCTGGCGTACAGCCCCCACCGATGCACTGATTACACATCCCATTACCGCATTGACCGTTCGTCAGTTCTTCGCACCCCATCGTCAGGGCGAGTTCATCCGCTTACGTCTATCAAACCGCTACTCGAGTTTACCCGTCACATTTGAGAATATTCATATCGCGCGCGAAGTCACTGCGGGTCAAGCCGATCTACAGCCAAGTACTGAGTGCCGATTGACAGTTTCAGGTCAGTCACGCATCACCATCCCTGCTGGTGAGACGGTAGTTACTGACGTCATTGCTTATCCAGTTCGCAGCTTTGAACGCGTAGGCATTAGTTTTTATGCGCCAACACTCACCCCGCAAGTCACTCGCCATCTGACTGCCAATGAAATTTTGTATTTAAGCACTCCTGGCGATCACAGCTCAGAATCAAGCGGAGCTTCGTTTCTGGCTGTTCCAGACAGTTATACCAGTAACTTCATAGCCATTGAGGCGTTAGAAGTACTGGCACCAAATCAGGTAAGCACAATTGTCACCGTGGGCGACTCCATTACTGATGGTTCAGAGTCAACAACACACCTGCTGACAGGCTCTCCATCACGAATGACATCCACTGACCAACGCTACCCTAATCATTTGCAACGAAGGATCAACGCAGCAGGTATGCCCTTCACCGTTGCCAATGCAGGTATAGGGGGTAACGAATTGCTTAGTGAAGGCTGGCTGCCACAGTTTGGTCAAAGTCTGCTTAAACGATTTGACTACGATGTACTTGCTGTAGCCGGCGCCAGTCATGTCCTCGTGATGATTGGCACAAATGATTTCGGCAACCCAAAAATTGGGCCGCCGCCAACTCCAGATGACGTCATAGAGGGTTTTCGTAGAATCATTGATCGAGCGCACGCGGCAGGCTTGAAGATTATTCTCGGCACTATCCCTCCTGCCGAGGGCGCAGTCGTAGATGGCTTACCTGTTATTGGGGATTTGCCCATCAAGTCGGGCGTGATGCACGGGACATCCCAAGCACGGCAGTCACGTGATGCTGTCAATGCTTGGCTACGTCAACAGACACTCAGCGACGGTTTAGTGGACTTTGATTCCTGTCTGGCAGACCCCCAAAATCCTAGATATCTCGCTGCTGAGTACAACGGCGGGGACAATCTTCATCCCAATCCTGCCGGCTATATGGCGATGGCGGAATGTATTGATCTTAAATTATTTAACGCAACTAACACTAAGAGTTAATACCAGTGAAGTGGGCATTATTCGGCTTGAAAACGGGACTGAAAGCTTAGCTCGCCAGTTGAGTTAATTTGTCGATGGGCACCTACAAACGACATCGCTTTCACCCCAGCATCTTCAGTTATGCGGTTTGGGTCTACTACCGTTTCATCTTGATCAGGTATCCATATGATAAATAAATTAAGTTTTTCGCTGTTATTCACTGCTGCCGTATTGCTATCGGGTTGCGGTGGCTCGAGTGAGCCGTCCAATAATTCCTCGGTCTCAGCGGCAAAAACAATATTCGTCATGCCAGAGCCTGAAAAGGCCCAGGCTTTCGACCCTGCCGTTGAACTTTCTAATGGCATGCGCCAATTGCAGCGACAGGATGAATACCTTACGCCGGACTATCAGTTGCGCCTGTATCAAGAAAGCATGGGGCAGCTGCTCGAAAGCCTTGCCATTTTGGGAGGTGATCCTGAGCGGCAATTTCTCACCGATTTATGCTGGAGTAATGGCCTGCCTTGTGCCGGTGATGTGCGCTTATATGACTGGCAAAAATCAGGTTACGGCATTGTTGAGCCAGTGCTGTTCGCCAATCGAACAGGTGCCATTATTAGCGGCCATGTCTGGGCCACTAAGCAAGGTCCAGCCAAGCGGCCATTGATTGTTATTACCGGTGGATCGATTCAAGCCACTGAGCAAATGTATTGGTGGGCGGCTCAAACGCTGGCTAAAGCCGGATATGTCGTACTTACTACCGATCCGCAAAACCAAGGTCGTTCAGATACTTTTGGTGAGGGTGCTGATGCGGGTGAGGGCGTGCCTCCGCAATTTAGTGGAAATACGTTCTATGACGGCACAGTCGATGCGCTCGACTTCATGCTGTCTACTCCAGAGAAGCCATTTTGCCCTGTGCTGGCACGCTCCGGTAACAGTCATTGTGAGAAGCAGTCACGGCGGGCAAAAGCAGGCTTAAATACCGCTTTTAACCCTTACTGGCAATTGGTGGATACGCAACGCATTGGATTGGCGGGTCATAGTTATGGAGCTGCTGGCGTCAGTTATGTTGGCCAACAAGATGCCCGTGTTAAAGCCATCGTCGCATGGGATAACTTATGTAACCCATTAGGCGCGCCCAGCCCATGTCAGGCTGGTTTTCAAGCACCGACCCCGGTGCTGCATGTACCAGCTTTGGGTATCAGTAATGACTATGCTGGTGGCCCTATCCCTCAGCCCAACGCTAAATCACAAGCCTCTTTTGAGTTGTCAAAGGCAGGAGTGGAGACTGGCATGATCGTGATTCGTGGTGGCACTCACTTTGAGTATTCCTATTTACCTCTGAGCGCCTTTTCAGCGACGCATCGCGGTATCGACCTAGCTGCTTGGTACACCACGGCGTGGTTTGATAAATTCTTAAAGAGTGATCCGAGTGCTGAATCACGGTTGCTGACCTCGCGCTGGCGCCAAGATGCGACAGATGCAACGCTTGATCCAGCCGGTAAAGGCAATATGTTTAGCTCCAGTACGCGTTCACGCTTAGATTTGCGCTTGAAAAACGGGGCCCGTTGGATCTGCGAAGACTTACGCCAAGGCTGTGTCGGTTTAGTCGATGCTGACGGTGTTAGTGGCGATTATAGCTTTCTCGACATCAGTACACGCCCCGAAAGCACGCCGCAGTAACCGCTGTTTTTGACAGCGTAATTGGCGTGAATTGTCGCGGATCCACATCGTAGGATGTTAATCAGCAATGACTAAAAATTATAAAATAACCGGATTTTAAGAATGAAGCCGTTCACACGTACAGCCCTACTGCCGATATTGTTAACGCTCGCTGCTTGTAGTTCTGAGGAGAAGGAAAAGACGCCGATCACCTCTGCCTCTGAACAAGCGTTGCTCCCCGCTGCCTTTGAAAGTGATGGCGAAACTGCGTTTGAGAATACCGGCGACAACTGCCGGAACTTTATGGTTATTGCGCCAGTCTTAGAAGAAAATGCGCGCAAATTTGTACCTAAAGAATTTACGCTCGTACAGCCGCCGCTCGCTTTTGTTGAGATGGCTGAGTGCGAAGGGGGCAGTATTAATGGTGTAGATTCTGGCCCCTTCGCCATCGGCGAAGCTGCTGTGTTTATTACGCCGCCTGATGGCAGCGCTGTTCCACCAGTTATCGGTAATCAAGCTATCTATTTGTTATGGCAACTTGATACCAATGCAGAGTTAGCCCGACTAAAACGCAATGCCGGATTTTTTGGCGAAGTAGTCAGCGGGATTGAGCTTAATATTAGTGAAAATCAGCTTTTACCAGGCCTTCCCAGTATAACTAAGTTCGGGACTGCCAAGATTCCATACAAGCTTTCTCCTTATGAGTTTACGGCAACGTTAACGCCTGAAAGTCCAGAAATCCCACCACTCATAAATGACCTATGGCATGCCGGCAGCAAAGGCACCGTGCATACCCACAACGGCGTCTTCGTCACTACTAAAGTGATGGTCGGAATGGGCTCGGTCACGGTTAAGAAAGATACCGTTTTGCATGAGTTATTTGGATCAACTGCTGTCACAGGCTTCGCCATTTCAGGGCTGGGATCGTTTGTGAACACGACCGAACTGCGTCCAGACATTGCATCGACTAAGCCTGATACTGCCCCTTAGATAAATCTACCAGCCGATCACCAGAACGCTTAATCCGATACTGACAAGTTAACTCGCAGATTGAGATAATGCGTCCTCTACTGGTCTTTATACGCTTTGCATCATTGGGTCATTTCTTGGCAAAGTTGCCAAACTCATGTGACAAAACAGATGGTTTTTGGTGCGTACTGGTGCTAACTTGATGCTCTGAAACCCGCATAAATACAGGCTAATGCAGCCAAATGCAGACGTGGGAAAGGATCTGTTAATCTTGGGTCACTGGTTCGAGTCCAGTTCGGGGAGCCATATTTAACAAGCACTTAGCCTCAGCTCACGCTGGGGCTTTTTGCTTTCTGGGGTTCTAGTAGGCAAATAGTAGGGTACTGACAAGTTAACTCGTTGGTTGGGATAGTTTGGTCATGAGTACCTACAAACGACACCGTTTTCATCCCAGCATCATTAGCTACGCGGTATGGGTCTACTACCGTTTCAACCTGAGCTTCCGTGATATCGAAGACTTGCTGGCAGAGAAGGGCATCTCTGTCAGTTATGAATCGATCCGATTGTGGTGTATCAAGTTCGGACCTGCATACGCTCGCAAGCTTAAGCAAAGACATGGTGGATTTGGCGATACGTTTTATCTCAATGAGGTGTTCATCAAGATAAACGGCAAGCAGCACTACTTGTGGCCCACCACGAACGATAGTCATTGATAAATTGGCAAGTTATAGGGTGGCTAAGCGTGAGCTAATGCCGACTGCTCATCACAATACAGCCAAGTATGCGAACAACAGAGCTGAGCAATCGCACGAGTCTACGCGGTTCAGGGAACGAGGCATGAGGAGGTTCAAGTCATCAAGCCAGGCTCAGCTATTTTTAACGAACCATGCAGCGGTTTCTAACTTATTCAATCTTGGCAGGCATCTAACCTCAGCAAGCCATTATCTATGTAGCAGGACAGCTGCGTTCGTGACGTGGAGATCGGTGGTTGCGTAGCGATGATCGGGTCAATTATTGCTAAGTCTAGAAGTTAACTTGCCAGAGCCCCAGTTAATTTGACTGTGCCTGAGGAATATAGATCAACAATTGTCATCTATAAGATCCTCATAGGACCACATTCTTTCTTTAGCCTCGTCAAGCTCTTCCCAGCGTTGATTCATGCGCCTCTTCCATTCAGAAGTGCCTTGCTGTTGATATTGCCACTTAGCTCCTTTGTACCACTTATTCTTTTCGATAACGTTGCGCTTAGCTTGTTCATATTTCCTTTCGTATCGCTCGCAGCTTCCTGCAAAAGAAGGCGCGGAAAACGAGAACATGACTAAAAGTACAATTGGTACTACACCGATATGAAGCTGCTTTTTCATTAAAGATCACCAGTTTTTTTTATTCAGAGGATTCTCAAGGTACATAGGTTGAAAAAGGTGCGCAAGTTTGATGCTAGTAAAGCATGTTAGAGTTAAAGCGGATTAGCTGTAATTAAGCTGGTAAAGCTTTTAAGGATATAGACATGTTTAGACTGCCTCTAAAACTTCTGCTTCTGATGGTTTCATTTTTTCCCTTCATTACCTTGGCTGCGGACAAGCATGGTTGTTGGGAGCCAATGAATTCGTGCCTTAAGGCAGAGGCAAAATGGAGCAATCATAACGAAGGTAAGTTGCTTGTTCGCTATACAAACCATTGTGCTGACAGAGTGTTGGTAAAGGCCTGTAACGAATATCAAAGTGGTAACGAAGATTGCGGATTGTTTGGTCTTAATGACAGTAGTAGTAATACCTGGGCAACATCAAAAGCAAGTGGGAGCTATATGTTTCAATTTACAGGATCACTGAAAGCCCAAAATGATGGAATTTGTAGTCAGACGAAAAATCAGAAAAAACAGACGCGCCATAGCATGACTTATACAAAGCCATAGCTTATTTTTTGGTACTTATGAGTTGAGTCTCTGATTGAAATGGTTTGTCAGGTACTGACAAGTTAACTTGCCGGTTGAGATAATTTGTCGATGAATACTTACAAACGACATCGCTTTCACCCCAGCATCATCAGCTACGCAGTTTGGATCTACTACCGCTGCAATTTGAGCTTTCGTGATATTGAAGATTTACTGGCAGAGAAGGGCATCTCTGTCAGTTATGAATCGATCCGATTGTGGTGCATCAAGTTTGGCGTTACTTATGCTCGTAAGCTCAAACAAAAGCACGGTGGATTCGGCGATACGTTTTATCTTGATGAGGTATTTATCAAGATAAACGGAAAGTAGAACTACTTGTGGCGTGCCGCGAACGATAGTCACTGATAAATTGGCAAGTTATAGGGTGGCTAAGCGTGAGCTAATGCCGACTGTTCATCACAATACAGGCAAGTATGCGAATAATAGAGCTGAGCAACCGTACGAGTCTACGCGGTTCAGAGAGCGGGATATGCCACGGTTTAAGTCGCCGGGCCAGGCTCAACTTTTTCTAACAAACCATGCAGCAATTTCCAACTTATCTAATCTTGAAAGACGTCTGACCACAGCAAGTCATTATCGATGTAGCAGGACAGCTGCGTTTACAACTTGGAGAGCGGCGGTTGCATAGGACGAATGAGTATAATCTTGCTGAATCTGAAAGTTAACTTGTCTGTACCATCAGCCCAGCGCCACAGATTAATGACGCTGGACTATTGCGCTAAAATTAATAGCGGCCAGATACTACATTGGCATAAGCAGTTTGCAGCTCAGGGTAGATTTGATATGTCGCATCCATCACGGCTTGAAACTGTGGGTGTTTGGCATGATTAACTAGCAGCCAACCAGCCATTTCATTGTAGTCATTAAAAGACAAGTCGGACGTTTCGCGAATATAGGTTTCGCCTCCAACGGACTGAATGGCAATGCGGCGACCAGCTTCATTACCCATGCGTTGCCCTAAAATGCCGCCAACGAATGGCACTTGCTCTAAGAGTTTTTGACCTGCATAAGCGCCTGCAGCGCCACCTAAAGATGAGCCGAGCTTAGCGTTAATTGATTTTTCAACCCATTCCGCAGTAACGCCATCACTTGTGTAAGGGCTCAAGTAGGCCCCAGCATTATCTTCTTGCACTACAAATTGGCGAGCTTGCAGCTTTACGGCTGCTTCCTGCGGTGAAACAGGCTGCGTGGTGGCGCAGCCTGTAATAGTAAGTGTGCCGACCAGCATTAAGGGAAGCAAAATTGCTTTATTCATAAGTGGCTTTCTCTATTCTTAAAGTTTCGGCAATGGTAGTGAACAATTATATTTTATTAAAGAATATTTGGATTGTTTGTCTAATTTTTGACCTATTGGGTTGATTTAAGGTGTTTCGTCGATAAAATCCTTAGCTTAATAACTGGAGTCTTGTGTATGAAATGTCGCTTTGTCGTAGCCATTACTATCGCATCGATCAGCTTGGCTGGTTGTGTGTCGACAGTTAATAACTCGAGGGGCAGTAGCTCCAATTATGTTGACTCTCAGGCTGTGGCTCCTGGTGTATCCGGCGTTGGTATTGAGTCTCAGGATGTTGTTGCTGCCACCGATATGATGCTTAGAGACATGCTTTCTAATGTCACTCTAGCTGGCCAATCAACTCCACCACGAGTGATCGTCGACTCTGCTTATTTTGTTAACGAAAGCACCACGCGCATCAACGTCAATAGCATTACCGATCGCTTACGCATTAACTTAAACCGTGCCGCCAATGGCCGTATGATTTTCGTAGGGCGCCAAAATGTTGCGATGATTGAGAGGGAGCGTGAGCTCAAACGCTCAGGTGTCGTTGATGGCGGCACGATTCGTAAAACGAAAGCCACCGCAGGCGCCGACTACCGCTTAGCTGGGCGTATTACCTCGATGGACTCAATATCAAAAACATCCGGCATGGCATCGCGTTACACGCAAATGACGTTTGAAATGATTGATCTTGAGCTTGGCACTATTGTCTGGAGCGGCATCTACGAATTCAAAAAGAGCGCGCAAGACGATGTCCTCTATCGTTAAGCATGGCTTAGCGGCGGCGATACTCGCATTAACAACTAACACTGCCGTGGCTGTAGATACGCAAGCACGCTTAGCGCCGGTTTACGAGCGCCTAGAGAGTGAGGGTGAGCGCAATGCCGTCCTCAATCAGATGGAGCTGGGTGCGCGTGCGTATGAGCTAAAAGACTACGAAACCGCTACACGTGCTTTTGATTTCGCGCTTAATCAAATTGAGTCCTTCTACAGCAATAAAGAGGGTGCAGAGCAAGCTCGTAGTCTGTGGTACGAAGAGGGCAGGAAAGACTTTAAGGGTGAGCCTTACGAGCGAGTCATGGCGTATTACTACCGTGGCTTGCTGTATCTGCAGGAGCAAGACTGGGGTAATGCGCGTGCTAGCTTTGAGGGCGGCATGCTGCAAGATGCCTTTGCTGAGGAGGATCAAAATCGATTCGACTTCGCTCTAATGGCTTATTTAAGCGCGTGGGCTTCTTTCCGCGAAGGCAATGATGTAATGCAAGACCGCGCTCTAAAAGAATTAGCTGTGCTGCGTAAAGGCGCTCCGACTTTCGGTAAAGGTCATAACACCTTATTAGTTGTTGAAACAGGTACATCACCACGCAAGTTAGGTGATGGCATTGGCCATTACGAGTTGGTGTATCGCCGTGGCCGTAAATTCGACGAAGAGCGCGTTGCCGTTGTGCTTGGCGGCAAAGAGACGCAGGTGTATCCCATGGAGGATGTCTTTTGGCAAGCCACATCTCGTGGTGGTCGCGCGGTCGATCGTATTGTCAAAGGCAAGGCCAGCTTTAGAAGTACTAATGCGGGTGTTGGCGGGGTTTTAGCTGATACTGCTAGCACTTTACAGATATTGCAGCCTATTAGCGGCAGCTTAGGTGCGGTTGCTGGCACCTTAGGTGCTATTGGCGCCATGCAAATGTTTGTGGCTAGTAAAGTGAACGCCAAGGCTGATGTGCGTTATTGGTCCTCTCTACCTGATGCGGTTCATGTAATGAGCTTGAAGTCCAGCCCAGGACAAACAGCAACCGTGAAACTCTTCGATAAAGCCGGCACTGTACTACCCGAGTTGACGCAAACCGTCACCATGCCGGATAACGGCGGGTTGGTGTGGGTGCGCTCAAGACCCTCTGGAACAATGCCGCGGCACAAATAACACTATAGTGAGAATATTATGAATCGATTCACAAAAATCAGTTTAGTTACGGCAGTTGCACTCAGTGTTACGGCCTGTGTTACTCCACCAAAGCCAGTATCAAACAAAGTGGGCACTAGTATCACTGAGCTCGCCATGAATAGTGTCAATGTCATTGATCGCAAGATGCTTGAGCAGCGCAAAACTATCCTGGGTACTCAATATGATTATGGCAAGATCAGTATTGGCGCAACGGGCGCATCGCGCACAGCAACAGGCACATTGTCTGTGCACACGACCATCGAGAACATGACCGACCACACGCAAACCTTGCAAGGTCGTACGCGTTTCTATGACGAAAATCGCTCGCCAATTGAAGACTTCTCTGCTTGGCAACGTATTACGCTGCCAGCGCGTGGCAGCGGCACCTATCGCGAAATGTCTTTATCTAATAAAGCCGGTTTCTTTTATATTGAACTAAAAGAGGCGCAATAAATGAGTAAGCTTTTGACGCTTGTAGCAGGATGTCTGCTACCTGTAGCCGTGTATGCGGCAGAAGCGCCGCACGATGCGGCGCCAATGATGGTGGAGCCAGGCGCACTGCTACAGGCGCAAGAACAAGCAATGAAAAGCCAAGCAGCAGAATTTGGTCGTGCTTATGTGCGTGCAGGCAAACCACGCATGGCGATTTTCTTTAATCGTTCGCTGAGCGATGACGTTGAGGAATGGAAAACGCCGGTACGCGTTGAGACAGCTGTTGTTAATCGTAAGGGCGATGTCATGCAGGCGGAGACAGCTGTGCACTTTCGCAGCAAGAACTCAGCCAATGAAACGCATCAGCCCAAAAGCTTAGTCTGGGCATTTGAGGATGGCTTCTACAGCACATTTCTCGCGAAGAAAGTGCGCCTAGTAGATCGCCGCGTGATGCTCAGGCTGGCGGCGGCGCAGCGCCCTGAAAACGCCAAAGCGATTGCTGCTGTAAAGCATATTGAGATGGATGGTTTAACGCAGTACGCTGATGTGCTCGTGGAGTTATTGATTCAGCGTAATGCCAACTCGCCAACAGGTTATAACTTCAAAGCGCAAGCAACGTCAGTGAAGTCTGCGCAAGTGCTGGCGATGATCAATGCTAATGATATTGAGCCGGCCAAAGGTCGTTTTGTGGCGGGCCCTAATGGCTATGAACGGCCAACGGCTGCTGCTGCTGACCCTGAGTATGTTAAGCAAATTGGTGCGCAGCTAGCGCAGCGCTTAATGGCCTCGCTAAGCACATCGCTTTAGTCGATGTTGTTCGTAAAAAGCCCGCTTTATGCGGGCTTTTGATTGGGTACTGACAAGTTAACCTGTCAGTACCCTACGGTTTAACTAAAAAACTAGAGTAAGCCCTTTAATTTTTAAGCCTTTTGCTGCCTCGATCATGGTTTTTAGCAGCACATCACGATCTGTCATGCCTCGCTCAAGCCAATCACCAATAACTCCTTCTACATATCCTATCCAGCCACGCGCATGAAGTTGCTCTTGCACTGTCATGGTGTCCCACGAGCGCAATAAACTTATTTCAGCAATTTTTTCTCTGGCTTTACGGGCGGCTGCGCCCAGGCTTGGGTGTATTTCATTCGCTCGCATATAAATAGCAAATGCCAATGGATACATGGTCACAACATCT
Source organism: Paraperlucidibaca wandonensis (assembly GCF_042677145.1). NCBI lineage: Bacteria > Pseudomonadati > Pseudomonadota > Gammaproteobacteria > Moraxellales > Moraxellaceae > Paraperlucidibaca > Paraperlucidibaca wandonensis. The sequence goes on from NZ_JBHTIT010000001.1 coordinate 299,641, forward strand.
AAGAATTTATTTAGTCGCTCTGGTAACGAAATACTGAGGTCGGGATTTGTGAGTGCCATTTGTGCTTCAAGCAACGTATCAGAGGTTGCCGCTAACAGCAGATCTGCATGGCTACCAAAGTAGTGTCGAGGCAGGCTAGCGGCCACTTTGGCTTCGCGCGCTACACCTTCTAGCGAGAATCCTTCTAGGCCATCTCGAAATAAAAGATTTTTTGCGGCGCGCAGGATCGCAGCTTTCCGTAGTTCTGGGGAGAGTCGCTTACTTTCTAATGTTTTCATGAATGTGATAATAGCTTGTTGCGGCCCCCACAACAAGCTGCTAAAGTGTCCTTGTTATGGGTGCCACAATAGTGGTTCCCGCGGCGATGTTAGTTATCAACTTGCTGCGATAAGTTGGAAAGTCGAGATTGAATCGGCTAACGCAAAGTCAAAAACGCTAGCGTACTAATGGTTAGCAACCTAAATGAAAACGAGGTTTTTATGCTTCTACTAAATCAAAAATTGGTGCGGGTGCTGCTAGCGTCCACTGTGATTTTTCTTACCGCATGCAGTGACTCATCAAGTTTAACTTCTGGATCGCCCACAGACCCAGATAATCCTGATCCAACACAGCCAAATGTCCAAGCCGCCTGTATTGCTCCCGGTGCAGGTGCCCGCGAACAAGTACTAACGCAACTTTCGACAGCCTCTCCAGGCACTGTTGTATCTTTCTGTGCAGGCGACTTCGAGATGTCTACTGGCTTGCTGATTAACAGCAAGAAAGGAGTGACTCTGAAAGGCGCGGGCAAGGATAAAACCTTCCTCAACTTTGCCAAAAGTGATAGCGGAGAAGGGATCAACGCTAGTAACGCCGATGGTGTTGTTCTGCAAGGCTTCACAATTGAAGACACACCAGGTAACGGCATTCGTATTTTCCGCTCAAGCCAAGTCCATGTGAAAGATGTGCGTGTGCGCTGGCACGATGCTGCAGGTCGTGATGAAACCGATGCTGGCTATACGCCACGGTCAGATGTGGGCGCCTATGGACTCTATCCCGTTGAGACTCGTCAGGTGCTTATGGAAGACTGCGAGTCACATGGTGCATCCGATGCGGGCATTTATGTTGGCCAATCAAGTGATGTATTGGTGCGCAACTGCCTAGCTACCTACAACGTTGCCGGCTTTGAGTTCGAAAACACATATCGTGCGGTGTTTGAGCACAATATTGCCACCAAGAATACCGGTGGTTTCTTGGTTTTCGACTTGCCCGACTTAAGGCAGTACGGTGAAAAGAACATCGTTCGTTTCAATAAGTCGTATGAAAATAACACCCCTAACTTTGCGCCTGTCGGCAACATTGTCGGCTTAGTGCCACGCGGTACCGGCATGTTGATCTTGGCTTCTGATCAATTGCAAGTGCACGACAACGAGATCTATAACAACGAAAGTTTGGGCATCGCAATGATTAACTTTGGTCTGGTGGATCGTAACTACCCTGACCTGCGTTATGACTTTTATCCAGAAGGCGCATGGATTCATAACAACACGTTCCATGGTAATGGCGGTAACCCACAAATTCCGATGGCTGATCGTGGTGTGGCCTCTGCGTTGCCTCTGCTGCTTCGAGTGAAAAACTTTGGTTTTGGTGCTGACATTGTGTGGGATGGTGGCGTGGATTCGGCCAATGATTGCACTGACTATCCGAAGGATTTCCAAGGCATTGCATTGAATAAGCCAAACGCTAATGAAGTAGGGCGTTATGAGTCGCGAATTGATGAGCGTGGCCGTCCAAACTACGATCGCGCTGACCAAGAGCCTAAGTGCAAATACAATGCGTGGAAATTTGAAGAGAAGGCAAAAGAGCCTAACCGCTTGTGTATTCAAAACAACACGCATAAGTTGAGTGGCCGCAGCCCGTTAGTTAAACCATTCTTGAATGCTGGCTTGGACCGCTCTGATTTAGGCCCAGAAACATTGCAGCAGTTGGTCACTCCTGGATCCAATGATGCGTCTCCACATGACTGTAGCCATAGTGCTACGCCTTACCCAGAGCCGGTTTTAAATCTGCCATATGTGCCAGTTGCAGAAGACAAGGCCCCTACAGCTGCTGAAGTTAAGGCGGCCTGTGAAGCAGTTAAGCCAGGTGAGATTAACTGGACTGCGCTCGCTAAGTTTGACTGCCCAGAGTTATCGCAATATGGACTATTCAAAACAGCGAATGACCCATTATCTGGTGGTCATGGCGCGGCATTCCCCTATGAGCTTAACAGCACGCTATTCTCCGACTATGCGAGCAAGTACCGTGTGATTTTCTTGCCACCTAATGGTTCGGGTGGTACTCAGCCAGCGAAATATGCGGACTATAAGTCGTCTAAAAGCTTTAACGAGTCTCTAGACTTCCCCCCGGGCACGGTTATTTCGAAAACTTTCACATTCCGTACTGAGGATGCGCTTGGTGCACTCGTTAAGGAGCATATTGTTGAAACACGTCTGTTGATTCTCCGCTCAACCTCAGTTGGCGATACTTGGGTAGGCCTGCCATACGCGTGGGTGCAAGGTACGGATGGTAAGCCAACAAAGGCTGTGTTGAAGTTGGCTGGCGATACCGTTCCTTCAGAGTGGGATTATTTTGACCCTAATCCTAATGTTAAGAAGAATGGTACGCGTGCTCGCTACACGGGCAAAGCTCCAGCGTATGCGATCCCTGCAGCCCTAAACTGTATCGGCTGCCATGGTGGCGATGACCGTGTAGGCGCAGCACCTATTGGTCCTAAAGCTCGGAATATGGATCGTGGGGTGAACCCAGACTTCACTGGCCAGAATCAACTGGCGCTGATGGTGAGCAAAGGTTGGTTGACAGGCTTTAATGCCGATGTGTCAAAGCGCGACAAAGCGATGGCGATCTATAACATTCCAAGCAGTGGGCCTACTAAGCCGGTAGCAGATTCAGGACGTGACCTTCATGAACGTGTTCGTGCGTACTTAGAAGTGAACTGTGCGTACTGCCATAACGGTAGCGGTAACGCCTCGAACTCTGGTCTGTTTTTGGATAGCTTCCGTCCAGTGAACGTGCGCTATGGCATCTGTAAGAAGCCTGTTGCTGCTGGTCGTGGCTCAGGCGGTCATAAGTTCGATATTGTGATGGGTAGTCCGGGCACATCGATTATGGCTCACCGCGTTGGCTCCGCAGAAGCAGGTGTGCGGATGCCTCCAATCGCACGCTCGGTAGTGCATGGCGAAGGCTCAGCATTGATTAATCAATGGATTCAGACTGGCCTAGCTCAAGTTGATGCAGAAAACGAAAATGAGATTCAAAACGAAAATAACTGTAGTGATAGCGAGATACCACTATTGCTTACTGAAATTCTGCCAGTGGAAGTAACCGATGGACTGAGCGATCTCCAGGCGGCTACAGGTGGTTTGGTCTCGCTGAAAGATCTAACCGACTTATTGGCTGTAATCACGGGCGGTGTGACGGATGCTGCATCGTCAGCAACGCAGCTTCTTGAGCGTACGCTTAAAGGTTTGCCATTGCCCTAATTGGTTGGTTGTTCATCATCTAAAAGCCGCGCCTTGAATACCTCGGGCGCGGCTTTTTTGTGGGGACATTTCTTGGCAAGGTTACCAAGCCCAGGTGATGAAACAGATGAGTTGTAGTGCACACTAATGCTAATTTGATGCCCTGAAGCCCGTATAAATACAGATCAATATAGCCACAATAGGAGCTTGCAGCTGACTGCTGGTGCACAAATCGCTGGCAAAATAAAACGCTCATTTTGAGCGTTTTATTTTTGTACCATTTCAATTGCCTATTGCAGGCTTAATAAATTAGCCTTTGGGTCTACCTTGATCTGCTTTACTGTAGTCACATACGCCTTCTGGGAAAATAGCCTCTAGCTTTTGAGTTTGCTCTAAGTTAGGAGCCCAAGTTCCATAAGTTCCATCAGTGAGCGCCTTAGCAACAGGTTTCAGTGCGCACTTGAATACACCGCCTTCGATAGGTCCACCTGCGACCATTCTTGAGGTTGTATGAGTGGGAAACTCTTGAGCGCAAGCTCCGGCTGCTTTGTCGTTCAGAATGCCATCCCAAACGTCGTCACCGGAAGCAATTTTGTCGCCTTCGGTTGTAAAACAGCTGTCTACAGCAGTCGCTGGTTTGTTTTCAGCAATGCTCTTTTTAGGGTTTTTACGGATATTGGTTATCCAGTCATGGAGTACTTCTAGGGCCTGCCAAGTTTGATCAAAGTCTTTATTTGGGCGTGGGCGAGTGTCATTGGGTCTATAGCTATGAGGGCGAGCATCTGTAAACCAGATCAGCTGGTTATCGGAGTGTCCCATTTTGTTGCGAATCCGCTGACGCCCAGAAAAGGATTGGTGGCTATTGTGCATATCCAGAACATCTTCGAGATAGTGCCGCCAATCGATCACGGGTATGTTGAGCTCACCATCAAATACCATGCCGGAGCTGTAGGCAGCATTCATTGCTTTCAAGTCTCCCTTTGTGCGTGGAGCAGGCGCAATTCCATCGGCACTTAAAAGCATATTGTTTTTGCTCCATGGGTCGAATGCGACTTTGCCACTCATAACATCTGCTTCACTGCCTAGGAACGGGAAGCCTTCTTGAGCCATATCTTTAGGCCGCTTCCAGCCGCCAATTTGTGAGTTGAGTTTGAGGAATTCTGCAGGGGTGATTTTATGATCATTAAGCGCTTGTAAACCGTATTGAACACCAACGTTGTCGAATAGTGTTCTAGGGTTGCCATCCTCATCGGTGCCATAAATATTGCGTAAATCGTCATAGTGGGTCCAGTCCACATTATCCATGGCGCCACCTTGCATTTGCTCCTGATTACGTACTCCACCGAAGTGTGGATTCATCACTAGCGGTGTTAAGCCGCGCCAAGCAGGTACACACTCGGTCATGCCTGGTGCCGTGCTGTAGCCAAGCATAGGTTTATAGGGTGCTAGAGGATCTGGGTAAGCATCCGTAGCGTTCAAACCAACTAGCCAGCTACGGTTTTTTGTCATGATCCACTTGGAGTTGTCTTTGTCAGTGGCGTCCATGTAATGCTCTAGCAACTCACAATCGCCAATATGAATAGTTTGAGTCACCATGTCGGGATAGGAGTACTGTGGCACGCCGCCGTCCAGAAGGCCTGGGTGATTTTGAGAGTAAACATATTGCTGAATGCCGCCACCAGAGCCGCCGATAGCAACAGTATATTCAGGTGTGCCGAAGCGTTTGATGAAGTGCTCTTTGACCATTAATGCAGTTTCGCCACCGACCTGTAGGTTGTAATGCGAGTCGGTGACCGTGCCGGTGGAAAACATAACGGCGTAACCTTTGCCAAGTACTTCCGGCACCATGGATTGATTCGTGCGATTGTCCATGCGTCCTTGGGTATGCCCAATGGCAACACCACCTAGGAATTGGAATAGTGCACGGCCATTCCAATATTCGGTGGAGGCCGTATCAGCGGTATCGTCTAGGCTAGCTAATGTGGCGAAGCTGTAAATGAAGCGGTTAATAGTGCCGACTTCGCGCCGAACGATAAAGTCGACAACTCGGCCGTCGGTCAGCGTTGTGGTGGCCATATCTGCTGGTCTTACGCGGTTGGCGGGTAAAAGCTTATATTGGTTGCCGGTTGTACGGTAATAGAACTCAACATACGTCTCAATTGAGCAGTCTTTACTCAGACCTATCTGATTGCCACTAGCATCCTTTACAGGAAAGCCCATGCTAGCGTCGGTATCAACTAAGGGCTGCTTGCCTAGTTCGGTGACGGTGCAGACAAAGGGGTACTGCTGTGGCCCAGAGAATATAGGTCCAGTAATTGGGTGGTTAGTTAATAGCATCTCTTGCAGTTTTCCATGTTTGGCATGGCGTAGCTGCAGTTTGTTCTCACCTTCCTTAAGGCCTGTAATTAGAACTTCATAGCGCCCGTTGCGGAGAGTTGAGCGTGATGCCTCAACCTTCTCATCATTCAGCAAAATTTCTAGTTGATCCTTTTCATTATTAATAAGCGCCATATCTCCCTCGAATGAGAGTAATACGTCACCACCACTGACTTGTTCAGGGGCGCTGGATAATGATTTGAGTTTGATATCAGGTAGCGCATTTGACTTATTGTCATTACCACCTAGACAGCCAAATAGTGCGAGAGAGAGCAAGCTAATTGCGAAGGGTGCTGCGTACCGCGGTAAGCTGGACATAGTGTATTCCTCGTATGACCTTGTTGTTGTAGTTATTGAGCTTGGTCATGCTACGAGGATGGGAAGGGGATATAACAGGTACAGATTCGTTTAAAGCAGTGATACAGATGGAGTGGAGCACTAGATGCGTTTCGCCATGTCGCCCAGTTGGGTAATAGCCGATCGCAGTTTGTCATCCAGTGGTGCGCCTGCGTTTAAGCGTAGGTAGTCGAAGTGTCTCGGGCCTGCGGAAAATACTGAGCCGGGAAAGATATGAATACCTTTTGCCAGAGCTTGGTCAAATAGCAATCTGGAGTCTATTTGGTCAGGCAGGCCGACCCAGAGTACGCAGCCGCCGGTAGGAGGCTCAATACGAGTTCCTTCTGGGAAAGCCTTAAGTACGGTAGCGACAGTCTCTTGTGTTTGCACAGCAAGCTTTTGTCGCAACTGCTGTACATGCTGCGCATAGAAGCCACTTTCCATGAGCCTCGCCATCAGTAGCTGTGGAGTTGATGCCGTGGTAATGCTGCTGATCTGTTTGAGTTCTCGCAAGCGATGGTGAAAGCGTCCGGGAGCAACCCAGCCGAGTCTGATGCCTGGCATTAATGATTTAGAGAATGAGTTGCAGTAAATAACCATCCCAGCCTCATCGTATGCCTTGGCTGGTAGGCAGTCTCCAGCATAAACAGTATCGCCCCATATATCGTTTTCAATCAGCGGTATGTTGTAGCGAGTGGCTAGTTTCACTAGCTTCTGCTTGCGATCTTCTGACATGGTAAATCCTAGCGGATTTTGTGCATTACATGAGACTAGACAGGCACTTACTTGCTGACGTTTGAATACTTGCTCTAAGGCATCGAGGCATATTCCATTACGATAATCAGTAGGGATTTCAAGCGCTTTGCGCTGCATAACTTCCAGTGCTAGGAGGGTGCCATAGTAGCTTGGAGTTTCTACTGCGACGGTGTCACCACGTTGAGTAACTGTTCTGAGTGCTAGTTCAATAGCCTCCATGCAGCCATTGGTGACTATCAAATCTTCTTGAGCAATTGGTACTGGATAATTCAGGCTGCGCTTAGCTAACTGACTGGTGAACTTAGTGTAGCCATGCGGGTGCATGTAATCCCAAGCGTCTAGAGGCTGCCGGCGAGTTACTCCACGCATAGTACGTAATACATGTTCGATTGGCATGATTTCGCGAGCAGGTAAGGCGATGCCTAAGCGGACTAGATGCTCCTCAATATGAGGCTCCATATAGTGAAAAATATCTTCACTTAAAGATACCTCTACCGGTAGTAGCGGGAAGTGAGCTACGTTACTTGGACAGATTTTAGGCAAGCTATGATTTGTGACAAACACGCCTGAACGCGGACGAATGTCGATAAGCTCATCGGACTCAAGCTGACGAAAGCACAGCATGATGGTGTTGATGCTGACTCCGAAAACTTGACTGAGTCGACGCATGGACGGGAGCTTTTCTCCTACATGGTAGCTGCCACCCAGTATTTGGTTGCGTAACCGCTGACTGATGTTCTCATAAAGGAAGCGCTCATCTGCCATAGGGCTATTGCCTCGACTACTAGCTTAATTATTGTGATATTGAGTAGAAGCGCAGGCAAACCATGGTCTAAATAAGCGCTTAAGTAGTTAGAGCTTCGCTCACACTCAGTTGAGTGTCCAATTAGCGCGATAATAAAAAGCCGATCAAGTGGCTTGATAGTATCTAGTATGTAATATAGGTGTTATCAAATTAACTCACTGCTCGTGATAATTCGTCGATGAGTACATATAAACGACATCTATTTCATCCCCGCATCATCTCTTGCTGAGTCTGAAAGTTAACGTGCCAGCGCTTTTTCTAACGCTTCACAGCGGGCTTTAAGGTGCTGGTTTTCTGCTTTCAATATGGCCATTTCTGTACGCGCTGCATCATAGATTTCGCGCAAGCTAACCAATAGCTCAGGTGCAGGGCCTTGTTGTAAAACCTTGCCATCGACCAAATGAATAATGTCATGCGCCAATGCGGCGACCTCATCGAGATCGTGGCTAACATAGATGATGGGCAGTAGTTGTGCGGCGCAGAGGCGCTGAATATAGGGTAGTACAGTTGCGCGCTGGTGTTGGTCGACACTGGCCAGAGGCTCATCTAAAAGCAGTAATGACGGCTGGCTTAGCAGGGCGCGTGCGAGGGCGACGCGTTGGCGCTCGCCACCAGAGAGCTTCTCTATGCGGTGCTGTAGCAAGGGGGCTAGGGCTAATAGCTCAATGACTTCTTCGGCGGAGACGCGCAAAGTGCGTTTTTGCGCACGGCGTTGAGCATAGTTGAGATTGCCCTGCACGTTTAGGTGCGCAAATAGGTCTGCGCTTTGGCAGACATAGGCTAGGCCGCGCTGATGCGTCGGGACCTGCATTGATGCATCTTGCCAGAGCGTTTGGCGAAAACGAATGCTGCCGCAGGTCATGGCCTGCAAGCCGGCAATACAGCGCAAAAGCGTCGTTTTCCCAGCACCTGATGGGCCATAAATTGCGGTGACACCAGTCAGTGAAAAGTGGGTGCTTATCTGTAAATGAAAGGCTTGTGGGCCATGGCTAAGGTCGATTTCCAGCGCGAGTGTATCGCTAATGTCGTTGTTGCTATTTTCTACGCTAGACGAGCTTATGGTGCCTACGCTGAGGCCGTGCATGCTCTTTTGGGGTGGCGTATTCATGGCCGCGATCTCACTAGCATAAGCGCGCGCGGAGATCGGCTATAGAGCACGAGCAAGGTGATGAACGAGAACGTTAGTAGTACCGCTGCCAGTCCATGGGCTTGGCCATAATTCATCGCTTCAACATGATCATAAAGTGCCACCGAGACCACGCGCGTCTCATCGGGAATGTTGCCGCCTATCATTAACACCACGCCAAATTCGCCCACGGTATGAGCAAAGCCAAGCAGGGCGGCGCTGATGAATCCGGGTTTGGCCAGCGGCAATATCACGCTAAAAAAACGATCGATCGGGCCGGCGCCTAAGGTGGCTGCGGCTTCAAGTTGGCTTTTGGGTATCGCCTCCATGGCATTTTGGATGGGCTGCACGACAAAAGGCAGCGAGTAGCACACCGAGGCCAGCACGAGGCCGGAAAAATGAAACGGCAAATAGCCCAAGCCCAGCGCGTGCGTGAGTTGGCCAATGGCACCGTTCGGGCCCATGCCCAGTAAAAAGTAAAAGCCCAGAACGGTCGGTGGTAGCACCAAAGGCAGTGCGACTATGGCACTGATGGGCCCACGCCAGCGCGAGGCCGTAGTCGCTAACCACCATGCTAATGGCGTACAAATAACTAGCAGTACAACGGTGACGGTGGTGGCGAGTTTCACTGTGAGCCACAGGGCGACGAGGTCATCGGCAGAGAAGCTCATGGCCTGATCTCGGGGGTATCGTAGCCAGCACGGCGAATCTGCTCTTGTGCCGCTGCGCTGCGCATGAATTGCCAAAAAGCACGATTGGCGGGCGTGTCGTGCAGCAGTAGCGCATCTTGCCTGATGGCTCGGTGCAAGGTGCTGGGCACCAGCCAATGGCTGCCCGTGTTTGGCTCAGCCTGCCATTGCGCGAGCGCAATGAAGCCTAGGTCGGCATTGCCGGTGGCGACAAACTGATAGGTCTGCGCGATGTTTTCGCCCATGACCCAGCGCGTGCGCATGGCATCGCTGAGCTTGAGTGCAGTGAGTACGTCGAGCGCCGCTAGTCCATAAGGTGCGAGCTTTGGATTGGCCAGAGCTAAGCGCTGAAAGTCTGTGTGTAGAACCCGGCCTTGAGCATCGATGAGTTTTGCTTGCGACGACCACAGCACCAAGCGGCCAATGGCATAGGTGTAGCGATTTTGCACTGGCGCAAGGCCGGCCTCGATGAGTGCTTGCGGCTTACTCGTATCGGCGGAATAAAATAAATCGTAAGGCGCGCCATGAAGAATTTGCGCGGCGAGCAGTCCTGAGGAGCCTGTTACTACGCGTATTTGATGCGCTTGCTCGTGTTGAAAGCGTTCGGCGAGCAGGCGCAAGGTTGGCGCAAAGTTTGCCGCCACAGCCACAGTAATGGTTTCGGCTCGCGTGAGTGCGGGCTGTGCCCAGAGCAATAGACTGACGCAAAGGAAGGCGAGACGAGAGTTCACCTTAGCCACCACTCGCGCTCATAAAGCGCACCAATTGCTCGCCATCGTGCTGAAAATCATGGCTAGCGGGCTTATGAGTCAGCGCATTGTGCAGCGCGCGCCGTACTTCATGATCATCAGCGGGATATTGGCGAATGAGATCGCGCAAGGACAAAGACTCTTCTTGTCCTAAGCACAGCAAAAGCCTGCCCTCGGCGGTAAGGCGTAGGCGATTACAGCTAGCGCAAAAGGTGTTGGAGTGTGGCGAAATAAAACCAATGCGGCTGTTCGGATAGCCTTGCGCTTGCATATAGCGCGCAGGCCCAGCGTGAGCATCGGTGTTGATAAGCGGCGTTAACGCGTAGTGCTCGGCTAGGCGCTCGGCAATGTCGGCGCTGCTGATAAAGGATGCAGCGCGATTGCGCCCAACATCGCCCAAGGGCATTTCTTCGATGAAACAAATATCTATCTCACGTGCTAATGCAAAGGCGACTAAATTGAGAATTTCATCGTCATTGCTGCCGCGCAAAATCACGCTGTTAAGGCGTATGCGTTTAAAGCCCTGTGCGACAGCGGCGTCTATGCCAGCAATCACATCGGCGAGTACGCCATGGCGTGTGATGTAGCGGAAGCGCTCGGCTTCTAGGCTATCTAGACTGATATTGAGGCGACTGACGCCAGCTTGTTTGAGTGCGATGGCATGGTTGGCGAGCTGGCGGCCATTGGTGCTGAGTACTAGCTCGTCGAGGCCGGGTAGTGCGGCTAGGTCTTCGCAAATGGCAATGATGTCGGGGCGAGTCAGAGGCTCGCCACCGGTGAGGCGAATTTTGCGCACGCCCTCGGCGACAAACAGACTGGCGAGGCGATGGATTTCAGCGCGCGTGAGCGTCTGTTCGCGCGGCAAAAACTGCATGTCATCGGCCATGCAATAGCGGCAGCGAAGATCACAACGATCGGTGACAGACAGGCGCAGGTAGTTGATTTGCCGGCCAAGGCCATCGATAAGGCCGGTACGCGGAGCGGCGCCGCTGCTAGTGAGGCCGTGCGCAGCGCTAGTCATGACAGCAGGCTGGCATAAGGTAAAAATGGCACCGGCTCGCCAGCGACTAAGCTGCGTCCAGCTTCAATCATCGCCAGGCCATCGCTGGCGCAGGCGGGGCTGAGCATGGCTGAACCTTGCTGTGCATGTAGCGTCACGCCGCCACTGTTGGTGAGCGAAGCGCGAAGATATTGCCGCCGCGGTTTTGCCTTCGGCCATGAAAACTCGGCACTCAGTGTGTAGGCGGCTTCTTGCACATGCTGCTGGCCCTGAAGTCGACGCAGATACGGCTTGGCAATAATCATCGCCGTGATCAATGCCGATGTGGGGTTGCCCGGCAGCCCAAGCCACGGGCGCTGACCGACGCGACCAAAGGCCAGCGGTTTGCCGGGCTGAATGGCGACGCGCCATAGTGCGAGTTCACCAAGTTCGCTGACCACCGCTTTCAGATGGTCTTCCTCGCCAACCGAGACGCCGCCGGAGCTGATTAACACGTCGCATTGGCTGCTTAAAGCACGGAAGGCGGAGCGTAGTGCGGCGGGTTGGTCGGGCACGATGCCGCTATTGATAACATCGAAGCCCCAGCCGCGAAAAAGCGCGGCCAAGCCAGGGCCGTTGGCATTGGCTATTTGTCCGGCAGCCAGTGCTGATCCTGCTTCGCGCAGCTCATTGCCAGTGGATAAAAGGCCTATGCGCAAGGGCTGAAAGACGCTGACTTTGGCTTGGCCTAGGCTGGCGAGCAGAGCGATTTCATTGGCGCTTAAACGCTTGCCGGCGCTGAGTACGAGACTGCCGCGAGCGAGCTCTTCGCCTTGGGCACGGACATTGGCGGCGAGTGTGGTGATGGGGATGCTGATGCGGTCGCCTTCGCGTAGGCAATGCTCTTGCGCTACTACGGTGTCGGCACCAGCGGGTAGTGGCGCGCCGGTGAATATTCGGCGCGCATGGCTAGGTGTTAGTGCAGATCCACTGCCATCGCCAGCGGCTAGGCGGCCATCGATAGCTAGTGATGTCATTGGGGTTTGCAGGTCGGCAGCGGCCACGGCGTAGCCATCCATGGCGCTATTGGCCCACGCTGGTACATCGTGTGGAGCGACAATATCTTCAGCTAAAACTCGGCCAGATGCTGCACTCAGCGGCAATCGGATACGGGCAGTGGGCGCGATCGCTTGGGCTAATAATTGCGCAATGACGGCATCGACGGTGAGCAGTCCGGGGCTGTCGCAGGCAGAAGTAGTCATCCTCGTGACTCGCAAGCGGCGGTGCGGGTATCTCGCAAATGCGGGACGAAATTACAGGGGCGCGTGCGGCTATCAAGCTGCCCACTGAGCAACTCCTGCCATGCCGTGCGGCAGGCATTGGTCGAGCCCGGCAAGCAGCAAATCAAGGTGCCATTACTGATGCCAGCTAGGGCGCGCGACTGCATGGTGCTATTGCCTATATCGGCAAGTGAGACTTGGCGAAAGCGTTCACCAAACCCATCCACGACGCGCTCTAGCAGAGGCGCCACCGCTTGCGGTGTGATGTCGCGCGGCGTGAAGCCTGTGCCACCGGTCATCAACACGACTTGGATGCTGGGATCGTTAATCCAGGTGCAGAGGCGCTCGCGAATTTGCCAGATATCATCGTGCACGATGGCGCGCGCGGCGAGGTGATGGCCATCGGCTTCGAGCAAGTCCACGAGCGTTTGCCCTGAACTATCGGTGGCATGTGTGCGTGTATCGCTGATGGTGAGCACAGCGATTTGTAGCGACTCGGGCGCGCTGCTTGCTTCTGTGCTGTGTGCGGCAATAGGCGATGACATGATGTTTTCCAATACAATTAAGGGGTTAGGCCGTTACGTGGGGATTAGCCAAACGCGCTGCGCGCTGTCCAGCTGGGTTTCGCGCTTCCATAGCGGCACTTGGCTTTTCAGTTGATCCATGAGGTAGCTTGCCGCTTCAAAGGCGGCTTGCCGATGCGCGCTGGCGACGGCAACAAAGACGATAACTTCACCGCAAGCCAAGTCACCGACGCGATGCACGATGTCGACGGCGTGCAGAGGCCATTGCGCACAGGCGCTGATCTCTAGCTCGTCGAGCATGCGCTCGGTCATGCCGGGGTAGTGCTCTAAATACAGTGAGCTGACGGCTTGGCCATGGCTGGCATCGCGCACCAGGCCGGTAAAGCTGACGACTGCACCAGCGCTATGGCTGGGCTCGAAGGCGTCGAGTCGGTGACCTGGCCGGATGACATCTGTTGTGATTGATGTGGCCATGTTTAGCCCCCCGTCATCTGCGGGAAAAATGCGATTTCATCGCCATCGGCGATAGCGCTTTTAAGGCTACACAATGTTTGATTACGCGCGCAGCAGAGCTTTGGGTCGGCCAATACAGCCCAGTTATCGCCGCGACCCAGCAGCGCATCGCGGAGATCGGCAATGCTTGTCACATCGACTTCGATGCGTTCTCGCTCAATGCCCAGAGCTTCTCGATAGCGAGCAAATAAACAGAGCTCGATGATCATGTTGTCGGTCTCAAAGTGGCCGCTACGTCTGTGTCATCTGCCAAAAAGTGACCACTGGCACCACCAGACTTTTCTATTAAGCGAATGTGCTCAATGCACATGCCGCGATCTACTGCCTTGCACATGTCATAGAGCGTGAGTGCAGCCACGCTAGCAGCGGTCAACGCCTCCATTTCCACGCCGGTGCGGCCGTTAAGTTTGCAGCGGGTGCGGATGCGCACAGCATCATTTGCGCAGGCTGCTAGTTCGACTTCAACGGCGCTGAGCGCGAGGGCGTGGCAGAGCGGAATGAGATCGTGTGTGCGTTTTGCTGCGCAGATACCAGCTATGCGTGCGACGGCAAAGACATCGCCTTTAGGCATATCGCCGGCAATGAGCCGCTCAAGCGTACTTGGCAGCATGCGCACAATGGCCTCCGCCCGAGCTTCACGCACAGTCACAGCCTTGTCGCTAACATCCACCATCTGCGCATGGCCTTGTGCATCGAGGTGGGTGAACTTAGGGACAGATGGCATGAAGTTGCTCCGGATTATTAATATTGACCAAGCGGCTATCGCCTACGGGGTACTGCAAGGCTTGTGCCTGTTGTGCCAGCAGAAACCGCAACGGGCTTCGCTCACCAGCCAGCCATGCCTGATCTAAGGCAGGGCCTAAGTGGCTAGGCCAGAGGCTAAAGAGTGGTTGCCATTGCTGTGCTTGTTGCAGCATGACTGCTTGATTTTGGTGTGCTGAACTGTGCACTCGTAGCGCATTTAAGATTTCAGTGGTCACTTTTGGTGCATCACAAGGCAATACCAGTAACTGCGTATGCCGGCAGTGCGCTAGGCCGGTGCGAATGCCTGCTAGTGGTCCAGAGAAATCATCATTGTCATCGCTTAGACAGTGCCGGCTATAACGGGCGTACTCATCCTCGTGGCGATTACATGAAATCAGCACGTCATTGCTGACTTCATGTGCCATGTCGGCTAGCCACGCTATTAAAGGGCGGCCATGCCAAGGCAGTAGGCCTTTATCACGCCCACCCATGCGCAAGCCGCGTCCGCCGCAAAGCAGCAGAACGGAGCAAGGTGGCAGTAGGGTCAAGTCAGTATTCATGCTGAATTTATGCAATGACCGTGCCCAACTCAATTTTTGGCATATGCCTTGCAGCAACTAATTATCGATTTTTGAGTATTTACCGCCGTGACCCCACCTTCTCCTGCGCTCAGTGTCATGTTGGTTGATGACCAAGCGCCGCGCATGGCCTTGCTCGAGCAAGCGCTCAGCGATCAGGGCTTTCACGTGGTCGCCAAATTGATTAGTGCCGCTGGCCTGATTGCCGCTGTGCGTGCCCATGAGCCCGACGTCATTATCATTGATATCGATTCGCCCGACCGCGACACCTTAGACGCCATGGCGAGCTTGCATCGCGATGCGCCGCGTCCGGTGGTTATGTTTACTGCCGATGGTGACAGCAGCACCATTGAGCGAGCGGTGCAGGCTGGCGTGAGTGCTTATGTCGCTGGTGGTGTGAAGGCCGATCGCGTGCGCCCAATTGTGGATGTCGCTATTGCGCGCTTTCGTGAGTATCACGCGTTGCGCTCGGAGTTAGAGGCCACGCGCCATCAATTAGCCGATCGCAAACGCATTGATCAAGCCAAACTTATGCTGATGAAAAGCCGTGGTTTAAGCGAGGAAGAGGCCTACAAAGCACTGCGCAAATTGGCCATGGATCGTGGTCAGCGACTCGGTGAAGTAGCGACCAATGTGCTGGCGGTATTGCAGCTATTAGAGGGGAAATAGGGTGTCTAAGTCTGCAGTGGTGCGTATCGGATATATGCCGTTGACCGACAGTCTGCCGCTACTGGCAGCCGAAGCGTGGGGCTATTTTGCCGATGAAGGTGTGCAGGTGGCGCTACAGTGCGAAACCTCCTGGGCAACTTTGCGCGACCGCTTAACGGTCGGACAAATTGATGCAGCACCTTTATTAGCCCCCATGGTGTTATCGACAACGCTGGGGCTGGCGGGTCTGCAAGTGCCTTTAATGACTGCCTACGGCCTTGGCCGCAACGGCAATGCCATCACGGTATCAAAGGCGCTGTTTAGTGAACTCAGCGATGTTGCTGTCGCTGACTCGCCGCTAGCGTGCGCCCATGCGCTAGCCGACTGCATACGCCAGCGGCGCCAGCGCCATCAAAAGCAACTGGTCTGGGCTGTGGTTTTCCCTTTTTCTAGCCACGCCTATTTGCTGCGCTATTGGCTGGCCTCGGCGGGTATTGATCCTGATCAAGACATCAAGATGGTGGTGTTGCCGCCGTCGCAGATGGCTGACCATTTGCGCTTGGGTCACATCGATGGTTTTTGCTCGGGCGAGCCGTGGAATAGCTGGGCGCTGATGAGTGGTGCTGGCCAGGTCTTGCTCACTGGACATCAGATTTGGCAAAACGCGCCAGAAAAGGTGCTCGGCGTCAGTGTGCGCTGGGCGGAGCAGCATCCGCAGCAGCATGCTGCGCTAGTGCGTGCATTATTTCGCGCCGGCGAGCGAGTTGCGCGAGAGCCTGAGGCGGCCTTAGGCATACTTGCAGAGCAGTACACAATGGCTGTGCCGCAAGACTGTTTAGCTTTGCCGTTCCAGGGGCGGCTGCCGATAGGCTTGGCGCAGCAGCCGGTGGCCGCGAGCCACTTTCATCAATTTGGTGGAGCCGACGCCAACTTTCCATGGCAGTCGCAGGCGCGTTGGTTATTGCTACAAATGCATTGTTGGCAGCAACTGCCTGAGCGTTTGCCATCTGAACTTATTGCTAGTTGCTGGCGGCCAGACTGTTATCGAGAGTTTTTGCACGACTTAACCGATGCTCCATGTGCCGACGCAAAGGTTGAAGGCGAACATGATCAGTCGGCCTCTATGGCTGGTGTGCGTGACCGCCTAGCCATTCTGCCCGATGCTTTTATTGATGCTGCCTGCTACCCCAGCGTGCTCAGCCCATGATGGTGCATTAGACCCATAGCTAGTGCATTCGTGGTGCAGCGCTACGCGTAAATATCCACATATTGTCCTACAAAATGTGCCTAAGTGATTGAAAGTAGCGTTTTAGCTTGGTTGGCACGGCGGTTGCAATAACTCTTATATGCAAGACCAATGACGGTCTTCACAGCACACAATTTACGTTGAGCAATGGCGCTCACTGCAAAACCCTAGATGTCTGGGGTCAGGCAGTGGGCGTTTTTTTTGTCCAAGGAGATGCATCGATGGCATATCGCAGACTGAAATCTTGGCTTGTAGTGGCCGGCTTAGCCGCCGCACTGCCGGTTATGGCACAGGCCAAAGTAGGCTTTCCGGAAAAAGATGAACTTAAGCTGGGCTTTATTAAGCTGACTGATATGGCGCCGTTAGCGGTTGCTTATGATCGTGGCTATTTCGAAGATGAAGGCTTGTTTGTCTCGTTAGAAGCGCAGGCGAACTGGAAAGTGCTGCTAGATCGTGTGATTTCCGGTGAGCTCGATGGTGCCCATATGTTGGCAGGGCAACCGTTGGGAGCCACCTTGGGCTATGGCACGAAGGCCGAGATCATCACGGCATTCACCATGGACCTCAACGGCAACGCCTGCACTATGTCTAATGACTTGTGGGCGAAAATGAAGAAGCAGGTGCCGATGAAGGGCGGCAAGCCAGTTCATCCGATCTCTGCTAGCACGTTGAAGCCGGTGGTGGATCAAGCCTTAAAGCAAGGCAAGCCACTGAAGTTTGGCATGGTGTTCCCAGTGTCGACCCACAACTATGAACTACGTTATTGGTTGGCCGCTGGTGGCATTAACCCCGGATTCTACGCGCCGCAGCGCGGCAATACCGCCGGTAATTTGAAGGCAGACGTGCAGATTTCTGTGACTCCGCCGCCACAAATGCCTTCGACACTAGAGGCTGGCACCATCAATGGTTATTGCGTCGGTGAGCCGTGGAATCAGCAGGCAGTCTTTCGTGGCATTGGCGTGCCGGTGATCGCTGATCAGGCCATTCGTAACAATGTCGCGGAGAAGGTTTTCGGGGTTAGCCGGCAATGGGCCGAGGCGCATCCGAACACGCATATTCGCCTCGTGAAAGCGCTGATTCGCGCAGGCCAATGGCTAGATGCAAACAACAACGCCAATCGTCCGGCAGCAGCCAAGCTTATTAGTAAGTCCATCTATGTCGGCGCCGACTATCCCATCATTGCTAACAGCATGACCGGCAAGTTTGAGTTCGAGAAAGGTGATCAACGCTCACTGCCAGACTTCAATGTGTTCTTCCGTTACCACGCTACCTACCCGTTCTATTCCGATGCGGTCTGGTATCTCACGCAAATGCGTCGCTGGGGGCAAATCCCTGAGGCCAAGCCTGATGGCTGGTATCTGGAAATGGCCAAGCGCGTGTTTCGCCCTGACATCTACCGTGAAGCGGCTCAGGAGCTGATTAGCGAAGGCAAGTTGAAGGCCAGTGATTTTCCAGACTTCGCCACTGAAAGTGGGTTTCGTCCAGTCAGCGCAACGACGTTTATCGACGGCATTCGTTTCGATGGCCGCAAGCCAAATGCCTATATCGATAGCTTCCGCATTGGCCTGAAAGGCAAGCAAGTTCCTTAAGTTGTGTAAGAGATTGCTCATATGAATTCATTAATGAACGTCACGCGCTCTTGTTTGCGCCAAGCCATAGCTCCGTTATTAGGGCTGCTGGTGTTCCTCATGATCTGGCAAGTGGCATCGAGCCGTATCGATACCATGTTGGGTAAGTTTCCAGGCCCTATGCAGGTTGTGGAGCAGGCGCAAAACCTAGTAGCGGAGCATCGTGCTCAGCGCGCAAAGGGTGATGCGTTTTCTGAGCGCCAAGAGCTTCGCATTGCCGAACGTTTGGCTGTTGAGCCTGATTGGCAGCCAGTGCGTCGCCAGTACACCGGCGCGCCGACGTTCTTTGATCAGATCATCACCAGCTTGGTGACCGTGCTGGCAGGTTTCGTGGTGGCTTCTGTGTTGGCGATTCCGCTCGGCATCGTGATGGGCCTGAGTCATTTTGCGCATCAGGCCATAAACCCTATCGTGCAGCTGTTTCGACCGGTGTCGCCATTGGCTTGGTTGCCTTTGGTGACTCTGGTGGTGGCTTCGGTCTACACCAGCGCAGACTCCATGATGTCGCGCTCGTTTGTGGTGTCGATGATCACCGTCACGCTCTGCTGCATATGGCCGACGCTGCTTAACACAGCTGTTGGTGTACAGGCGGTGAGCAGTGACCTCAATAACGTCAGTCGTGTTTTGCGCCTGAACTGGTTCACTCATGTCATCAAAATCGTCCTGCCATCAGCAGTTCCTATGATGTTCGCCGGTCTGCGCGTGTCCTTGGGCATTGCATGGATGGTGTTGATTGCTGCCGAAATGCTGGCGCAGAACCCCGGTCTCGGTAAGTTCGTTTGGGATGAGTTTCAAAATGGTAGTTCGCAGTCGCTCAGTCGCATCATGACCGCGGTCATTGTTATTGGTCTGATTGGTTTTGCGCTTGATCGAGTGATGCTGTTGCTGCAACGAAAAGTCGATTGGCAGTCCGGAGAATGACATGAAGACATTATTAGAAATTTCCAATGTGGGCATGTCGTTTAACACGGCCAGCGGTAGCTATAACGCCTTGAAAGAGGTCAATTTAAAAATTGCTGAAGGTGAGTTTGTCTCGCTCATTGGCCACTCCGGCTGCGGCAAATCAACCGTGCTCAATCTTGTTGGCGGCCTGCTGCAAGCGACTAGTGGCGGCATTATTTTGGATGGCAAAGAGGTTTGCGAGCCAGGTCCAGAGCGCGCCATTGTCTTTCAAAATCACTCCTTGCTGCCATGGCTGACGGTTTGGGAAAACGTCGAATTAGCGGTGCGTACAGTGTTTCGTGGGCAAAAAACGCGCGCTGAAATGAATGAGTGGATAGCGCATAACCTGAACTTGGTGCACATGAGTCACGCTTTGCATAAACGCCCCTCGGAGATTTCCGGTGGCATGAAGCAGCGTGTCGGCATTGCCCGAGCCTTGGCTATGCAGCCTCGTGTATTGCTCATGGACGAGCCTTTCGGTGCCTTGGATGCCCTGACGCGTGCACATTTGCAAGACACCTTGATGGAGATTCAGCGCGACCTAAACAACACCGTGATCATGATTACTCACGATGTCGATGAGGCGGTTTTGCTCTCCGACCGTATCGTCATGATGACCAATGGCCCGTCGGCCACTGTTGGCGAAATCTTAGAGATCGACTTGCCGCGCCCACGTCATCGTTTGGCACTTGCTGACGACCCGCACTACACGCATTTGCGTCATAGCGTGCTGCAATTTTTATATGAAAAACAATCACACGTTGTGGCAGGAGATTAAGACATGAAACCCACACGTTTAGTCGTCATTGGTAATGGCATGGTTGGACAGCGCTTCTTAGAAGAGATCATGGCGCGTGAGCTAGCGCTAGAGATCACGGTGTTTTCGGAAGAAGCGCGAGTGGCCTATGACCGTGTCCAGCTCAGCAGTTATTTCTCTGGCGCCAGCGCAGAAGACTTAAGTTTAGTGACTCCAGGCTTCTTCGCTGAGCACGGCATTCGTCTCATGCTCGGCGAGTCGGTGCAGCGTATCGATCGCGAGCGTTGTGTTGTGGTTGGCTCTGCCGGTAGCGAAGTGCCTTATGACACGCTGGTGCTGGCAACTGGCTCATATCCTTTTGTGCCACCGATCGAAGGTAATGATCGGGAAGGCTGCCATGTCTATCGCACCATCGACGATCTCGATGCTATTGCAGCAACCGCTAAAAGCAGTCGTAGCGGTGTTGTCATCGGCGGTGGCTTGCTTGGCCTAGAAGCCGCCAAAGCGCTTAAGGATTTAGGCTTAGAGACGCATGTGGTGGAGTTTGCCCCACAGCTGATGGCGGTTCAGCTCGATGTTCAAGGTGGCACATTGCTGCGTGAAAAAATTGCCGCTCTAGATGTCAGTGTGCATACCGGTAAAGCGACTCAGCGCATTGAAGCAGGAGATTCGCAGCGCCACCGCTTGGTGTTTGCTGATGGCGAGCTAGAAACCGACTTGGTGCTATTTTCGGCCGGCATTCGTCCTCGCGATCAGCTCGCACGTGACGCTGGGATACTGGTTGGTGAGCGTGGTGGAGTCATTATTGATGATTATTGCGCGACATCTGATCCTGCGATTTTTGCCATTGGTGAAGTGGCACTTTGGTCAGGCCGCATTTACGGCTTAGTTGCTCCTGGCTATGACATGGCGCGTCAACTCGCAGCGCATTTGGCCAAGGATGAGAAGGCCAAGTTTCAAGGTGCAGACATGAGCACCAAGCTTAAATTGCTTGGCGTTGAAGTTGGCTCTATTGGCGATGCGCAAGCGCGCACCGTCGGCGCGCGTATCTGTCAAATCGACGATAGCGTCGCTGGCACCTATAAAAAGCTGGTATTGAATGCCGCAGGTGACCGCCTTTTGGGGGCCGTATTGGTTGGCGACACCAGCGATTACGGCACACTGCTGCAATATCATCTCAATGACATGGCCTTGCCTAGCTCGCCACTGTCGATGATTTTGCCGGCAGGCGATGGTAAGCCGGCGCTCGGCGTTGATGCCTTGCCGGATAGTGCACAAATCTGCTCCTGCAATAACGTCAGTAAAGGTGACCTCTGCTCTGCTATTAGCCAAGGCTGCTGCACCATGGCGGGTCTCAAGTCAGAGACGCGCGCCTCGGCGACCTGCGGTGGCTGCACAGCACTGGTCAAACAAGTTTTGGATGCCGAACTGAAACGCCAAGGCGTGGCCGTTAACAACCATCTTTGCGAGCATTTTGCCTATAGCCGCCAGGAGCTTTATCACCTGGTACGCATCAATGGCATTCGCCAGTTTGATGCCCTGATTAAAGATCACGGCCGTGGTCATGGCTGTGAGATTTGCAAGCCAGCGGCGGCCTCGATTTTCGCCTCGTGCTGGAATGACTTTGTGCTCGACAAGCCGCATGTGGGCTTGCAAGACACCAACGATAACTTCCTCGCCAACTTGCAAAAAGACGGCAGCTACTCGGTGGTGCCGCGCATCCCCGGTGGTGAAATTACGCCAGAGAAACTCATTGTTATCGGTGAGGTGGCGAAAAAATACGACCTCTACACCAAGATTACTGGCGGCCAACGCATCGATTTATTTGGTGCTCGCGTGGAGCAGCTGCCGCTGATTTGGCGTGACCTCGTTGACGAGGGATTCGAATCTGGCCATGCCTACGGTAAGTCGCTGCGCACGGTGAAATCCTGTGTCGGCTCTACTTGGTGTCGCTATGGCGTGCAGGATTCAGTGGCCATGGCGATCTTCCTCGAAGAGCGCTATCGCGGCCTGCGTTCACCGCACAAATTGAAAATGGCGGTGTCGGGCTGCACACGTGAGTGCGCCGAAGCGCAAAGCAAAGACGTTGGTGTCATTGCCACTGAAAAAGGCTGGAACTTATACCTTTGCGGCAATGGTGGCATGCGTCCTCGTCATGCGGAGTTGTTTGCCAGCGATCTCGATGACGCCACCTTGGTGCGCTATATCGATCGCTTCTTGATGTTCTACATCCGCACCGCCGACCGTCTGCAACGTACCTCGGTCTGGCGCGACAACCTCGAAGGCGGCCTGAGCTATCTGCAAGCCGTGGTCATCGACGACTCCTTAGGTCTGGCTGATGAGCTGGAGTCACATATGCAAGCCGTGGTCGACACCTATGCCTGCGAGTGGAAACGCACCATTGAAGATCCAGTGGCCATGGGTCGCTTCCGTCCATTCCTAAATGATGACAGCGCTGACGAAGCCTTGGTCTATGTGCGTGAGCGTGGTCAAAAGCGCCCAGCGCGCCTTAGCGAAAAAGCCACTGATGCGATGGCAGCGAGAATCCCTGTTTTGGAGACACAGTCATGAGCTTGGCAACGCCAACCCACGCCATCTTTGATGATTGGCACGAAATCTGCGGCAGCGATGAAATCATCACAGGCACGGGTATGCCGGCGCGTGTGCTCGGTCGACAGCTCGCCATTTTCAGCACCGATGAAGGCTACTTTGCCCTCGGTAACTGCGATCCATTTAGCGGCGCTAATGTGCTAGCGCGCGGCATCATTGGCGACATTGGCGGCAAGCTAGTGGTGGCTTCGCCGGTGTACAAACAACACTTCTGTTTACGCACCGGCATTTGCTTGGAAGACATGAGCGTAACCGTGCCCGTGTGGCGCGTGAACGTGCGTGATGGCCGAGTTTTCGTCAGCGAAGGCGAGCGCTAATCATGACTGCGCGCCGGCTACTCATCATTGGTAATGGCATGGCTGCTACGCGCCTGCTCGATGAGCTGCTGGCGCGCGGCATGTCAGGTTCAGATATTGCCGTTGTCGGTGAGGAAGATGCGCACGGTTACAACCGCATTGCGCTATCGCCTTGGCTAGCTGGTGAAAAAAGCTTAGAGCAGCTCATTACCCATGATGCCGAATGGTACGCCGCACACGATATTGCCCTCTATCTTGCCGATCCAGTGGTGAGTGTGGCTATCGCGAAGCGTGAAGTTTGCTTGGCATCAGGTCGGGTATTAGCTTGGCAGCAGCTGGTGTTTGCCACTGGCTCGCGCGCCACACGCCTGAGCATTCCAGGCCATGACCTTGCTGGCGTGAATGTCTTTCGCAGCTTGGCCGATGCCGAAGCGATTGCTGCGACGGCGGTGGCAGGGCAGCGCGCAGTCGTTATTGGCGGCGGCTTGCTTGGTCTGGAGGCTGCGTGGGGATTGCGTCAGCGCGGCCTTGAGGTGAGCGTGGTGCATAACGGCGAGTGGCTGATGAATCGCCAGCTCGATGCCGAGGCAGGCGCGTTGCTGGCGCAAGCTTTGAATGCGCGTGGCATAGCCTTGCATTTTGGCGCGCGCAGCGAGGCTTTTGTCGGCGATGGCGAGCTAGCTGGCTTACGTTTGAGGCTGAGTGCAGGGCAGGAGCAGATTCTGCCCTGTGAGCTGGCGATTATGTCTTTGGGCATCACGCCCGAGATGAGCCTAGCGATTAGTGCCGGCCTGCGCTGTGCGCGTGCTATTTGCGTTGATGCTTGGCTGCGTAGTTCGGCAGAAAATGTTTTTGCCTTGGGTGAGTGCTGCGAGATCGATGGCGAATCCTTTGGCTTGGTGGCGCCGATTTATCAGCAAGCGAAAATTTTGGCCGATACCTTAATCGGCGTGTGTAACCTCGGTTATCGCCGTATCGCCTCGCCAACGCGCCTGAAGGTTACTGGTATCGATTTATTTTCGGCTGGTGAGCTGCACGATCTTGCCGACTGCAAAAGCATTGCGTGGCGAGATACTCAGCGCGGCCATTATCGGCGGCTATGGTTTCGACACCATCAGCTTATCGCCGCCGTACTTTTTGGCGATGTCGATGATGGCGGGGCCTTCTTTGATGTCATCGAGCAAGGCCTGCCAGTAGCCGATCCAGTGGCGCTAATGCTCACGGGCAGTGCCGCCTGATGGCCGATATCAAGACCACTTGCCCTTACTGCGGCGTTGGCTGCGGTGTCACCGCGACGACTTCTGAAGCCGGCGTTTCAGTGCGCGGCGATGAGTCGCATCCCGCCAATAATGGCCGACTCTGTGTAAAGGGTAGTGCGCTAGGTGACACTGTAGGGCTTGAGCGCCGCCTGCTTTATCCGCAAGTAGATGGCCTGCGTGCCAGCTGGGATCATGCAGCGCAGCAGATTGCTCGCCGTATGCAAGACACCATAAAGCGTTATGGCCCCGATGCGGTCGCGTTTTATGTCTCCGGCCAGCTCCTCACAGAAGATTATTACGTCGCCAATAAGCTCATGAAAGGCTTTATTGGCAGCGCTAATATCGACACCAATAGCCGCCTCTGTATGTCCACTGCGGTGGCGGCACATAAGCAAATTTTCGGCAGCGATAGCGTGCCTGGTTGTTATGAAGATTTGGAGCTGGCCGATTTAGTCATCTTGGTCGGCTCCAATATGGCGTGGACGCATCCGGTCGTCTATCAGCGCATTATCGCGGCAAAAAAAGCCCGCCCCAGCCTACAAATTGTCGTGATTGATCCGCGCCGAACGGCCACGGCAGACAGCGCCGATAGTCATTTGCAGCTGACTCCCGGCAGTGATGGTTATCTGTTCGATGGCCTGCTCGCCTATGCCATTGCCAATGATCATCTTGACCATGAGTTTATTGCTGCTCATACCGATGGGTTCGCCGCGATGGCCGCCGCATGTTCAGCGCGCAACGCATCGCTGGCGGTCACTGCTACAGCAACAGGTCTATCTGAGGTCGCTTTAGACGCGTTTTATGCGCAGGTCTGTGCCACGCCGAAAACCGTCACGGTGTTTTCACAAGGCATTAATCAAGCCGCTGCCGGAGTCGATAACGCCAGCGCCATTTTGCAGTGCCACTTAGCGCTTGGGCAGATTGGAAAAAGCGGTGCAGGAGCGTTTTCCATGACCGGCCAGCCCAATGCCATGGGCGGTCGTGAGGTTGGCGGTTTGGCGAATCAGCTCGCCGCGCATATGGATATTTTAAAGCCTGAGCACCGAGATCTGGTGTCACGCTTTTGGCAGACCGCCGACCTCGCACCGCGCCCGGGTTTAAAAGCCGTGGATATGTTTGAGGCGATGGCCTCCGGCAAAATTCGTTTTGTCTGGATCATTGCGACTAATCCCTTGGTGTCATTGCCAGATGCCAATCGCGTGCGTGACGCCTTGATCGCCTGCGATTGCGTCGTGGTATCGGATTGCGTGGATGACACCGATACCTTACGGCTAGCTGATATTCGCTTGCCTGCCGCTGGCTGGGGTGAAAAAGATGGCACGGTAACTAATTCTGAGCGTTGTATTTCGCGTCAGCGTGCATTCTTGCCTTTGCCTGGCGAGGCCAAGCCTGACTGGTGGGCGTTGAGTCAGGTGGCGAAGCATTTGGGCCATGCTCAGGCGTTTGACTACAGCAATTCAGCGGCAATTTTTCGTGAGCATGCGGCGCTGTCGGCTTTTGAAAATAACGGCAGTCGTGACTTCAATATTGGTGCGTTGGCGACCTGCTCAGATGCCGATTACGACGCCCTGATGCCCGTGCAATGGCCTATGCCGATAGCAAAGCCCGAAGGCACTGCGCGCTTATTTAGCGATGGCCATTTCTTTACAGCATCGGGGCGAGCTCAGTTTATTGATGCGCACCCGCAAGCGGCAAAAACTAGCTCGCCAAATTTGCCATTTCTGCTCAATAGCGGCCGTATTCGTGACCAATGGCACACCATGACGCGCACCGGTCGCAGTGCGCGCCTGCTCAGCCATATTGCCGAACCATTTATCGCTCTACACCCAGATGATCTCGCGCAAATTGGCGCTGAGCATGAGCAGTTACTCAGCGTGCATAACAGTTTTGGCGAGTGTGTCGTGCCTGCCATGGCGGACTCCGGCATAGCCCGTGGTCATGCATTCATGCCGATTCATTGGAGCGCGAGCAATGCCTCGCAAGCACGTGTCGGCAGCTTGGTTGCACCGCTGTGTGATCCTGTCTCGGGTCAGCCAGCCTTTAAACAATCACCGGTAGCGATTACGCCGCTGCGCAGCCAATGGCAGGGCATTTTGATTAGCCGCGTGGCATTGCAACTGCCTGAAAATCAGTACTGGTGTCGACACGACATTGGCGTTTGGCAGATATACACGCTGATGGGCGCTCGCTTGCCTGTATCCGCTGAGCTGATGGCGTTATGGCAAGGCACCGAAGCTCATCCTGCCAGTAGAAAATGGGCCAGCCTCGACGATGCGCTCGGCCTGCGTCACCACATCATTGGCTATGACAATGAGCAGCCGGTGCTTTGGTTTCTCGCGCAACCCGAACGCCCGCGCATCGATGAAGTATGGCTGCTCGATGCCCTCAGCCAGAACCAACTCAGTGCCCGTGAACTATCGCGCGGCGTGCCTAGCACTGGCAGCGATACCAGTGCGCTGGTGTGTAGCTGCCATCAAGTCAGAAGCCAGCGCTTGCTCGATGCAATTACCGATGGCCATCGTAGTGTTGAGGCTTTGGGCGCTTGTACGCGTGCTGGCACCAACTGCGGCTCCTGTATTCCTGAATTAAAAAAACTGCTCGCCGAGCAGATGTTTGTTGTGTCTCCCAACCCAGAGGTAATGCTATGAAAAACATCCCATGTCATGCCATTTTAGCGTGCGCTAGCGTATTGGCTGCACCGACCTATGCTGCTGATTCCGATGCCTTTGTACAGGCTATTACCAATGGTAAGACCACTGTAAATCTACGTCTGCGTCATGAGCTAGTCGATGATCAGGCGCAGTCACAAGATGCTAATGCCACCACGTTGCGCACGTGTTTGAGCTACACCAGCGCGGCGTGGCATAAGCTGAGTGCTGGTCTAGAGTTCGACTATGTTGCCGCTTTGGGCTCAGATCGCTTCAATGACACGCGCAATGGCAACGCCGCATTTCCCGTGGTGGCAGACCCTGATGGCGCTGATTTAAACCAAGCCTTTTTGCGCTATGAGCAAAGTGGCAATAGCGTCACAGTGGGGCGCCAGCGCATCAATATGGGCAACCAGCGTTTTGTGGGTGGCGTCGGTTGGCGGCAAAATGAGCAAACCTTTGATGCTATTCGTGGCCAATTCACGCCCTCTAAAAATGTGCTGGTCGACTACAGCTACATCGACAATACCCAGCGTATTTTTGGCCCAGAAAAAGGTAAGCCAGCGGCCAAGCTAGACAGTGATCATTATGTCGCGATGGTGACCTGGGCACTACGGCCTGAGCTGACCGCATCGACCTATGGCTATTGGCTGAGCTTTGCCGATGCCGCTGCCCTGTCTTCGCGTACGCTTGGCGTAGCGCTGACTGGCGAGCTTAAGCACAGTGATTTAGCACTAGACTATCGTGTCGAGGCCGCGCGCCAGCAGGACTATGACAATAATCCAGTAGCCTTTAGCGCCGATTATCACCACCTTGTGCTGGGCTTACGAGCCGCTGGTGTGCGTGTTGGTGTCGGCGAAGAACTGCTCGGTGCCGATGCCGGCGCTGGTGTTGCGCTACAAACACCGCTTGCCACAATGCATGCATTTCAAGGTTGGACCGACAAGTTTCTCAACACCCCAGCCACGGGTGTGAAAGATCGGTATATCGATCTTGGCACCAAGGTCTCTGGTGTGGCTTTGAAGGCGGTATGGCATGACTACACAGCCGATACGGGCTCAGCAAATTACGGACAAGAGTGGAACTTGCAGGCCAGTAAAACTTTGTTAAAGCGCTACACACTGACCGCAAAGTACGCAAATTATCGCGCCGATACACTCGCGAGAGATACGCAAAAAATCTGGCTAATGGCAGAGGCGGCGTTTTAGAGGGCAGCAATAGTTAGGTATAAACTATTGCTGAGGCGGAAAGTTAACGTGTCAATTTAGAAAATAATAAAGGATGTTGGTCATGACTCTTACTTATTCCCTGCTTGATGTATTTGCTGACTCGCCGTTTCAAGGGGTGCAGGTTCCTGTAGTTTCGCTCAATGGTCAGGCGCTTTCTGATGAGCATAAGCAAGCCTTAGCGAGTGAGTTTTTACAGAGCGAAACGGTGTTTATTGACGCTAGTTCTGAGGCTGAGCCAGTCAGTGTATTTAATAGCAAAGGCCGCTGTTTATTTGGTGCACACACGATTCTTGCCGCATCATACGTCGCTTATGAGCAAGGCTTAGTAATTGACAAGGGCAAGTACAGCACACTGACTTTTACGCAGCAGAAGCAGGTTGTTGAAAGCTTTATTGATAAACAAGAAAATGGCCCTGGCGCCATTCAGTACTCACGTACTCTGGCGCCGACCATTGACCGCTATACGCCTGAAATTGCACAGCTTGCGGCTTTACTCAACACTGAAGAGCGCCATATTTCATTTAGCAAATATTCGCCGATGGTAGTAAGTGTAGATCGACCAGTATTTGTCGTTCCATTCACGCGCCCTGAGCATGTTATTGCAGCCAGCCCTAATATTGAGCGCTGGTCTGAATTAGCAGGCCAAGTTTATACCCCGCAAATCTTCTTATTTTCGCCTGGTAGCATTACAGGCCAAACTCAATTTCATGGCCGCCTACTGAATATGGATCAGCCTCGAGATGATTTGCCCCCGATTGGTAGCATCATGCCCGAGTTTATTGCCTACCTCGCTGAGCAAACTGCGACTGCGCCGGGCACCCATATATTTTCGATTGATCGTGGCAGCATGACGACGCGCAAAAGCATTTTGCATGCTGAGTTTGACAAGCGCTCAGGCAGGGAAGTGCGCTGCCGCATTGGTGGTAATGTCATTAAGATGGGTAAGGGTGAGCTGTTCTACCCGATGCTGACAACTTAACTCGGCGTTTCTGGAAGCAGGTATTTTTGCAATTTCTCTAGCCTGTCTAGCATAGACTTTCGACCTAAATAGCGCATGTGACTGATTGGTCACGTATACTGCCGCCAACGATTTTTTGTTGCTGAGCATTGACCATGGTTTATTCCAAAATTGTCGGAACTGGTAGTTACTTGCCTGAACGTATTGTCACCAATAGTGAGTTGCAAACACGCATTGAAACTAGTGATGAATGGATAGTTTCGCGCACGGGCATTGAGGCGCGTCATATTGCCGCTGAAGGCGAGCAAACCACTGATCTTGCTGAACATGCGGCTCGAGCCGCTATGGATTCCGCCGGTGTTTCAATTGAAGACATTGACCTCATCATTGTTGCCACCACCACGCCAGATAAAGTCTTTCCTAGCACGGCGTGTCTGCTACAAGCGCGTTTAGGCGTGAAGCAGGGCGCTGCATTTGATGTGCAGGCGGTGTGCACCGGCTTTGTTTATGCGCTAGCCGTTGCTGATAAATTCATCGCCTCTGGGCAGCATCGCTGCGCATTAGTTGTGGGCGCTGAGATTTTTTCACGGCTATTAGACTGGAGCGATCGCCGCACCTGCGTGCTATTTGGCGATGGCGCGGGTGCAGTGGTGTTAAAGGCATCAGAAACGCCGGGCATTTTGTCTAGCCATCTGCATTCCGATGGCAGCATGGGGCATATCCTGCAAGTCGATGGTGGTGTGTCAGCTGGCAAAATAGCCGACAACCCGTATTTGCAAATGGATGGTGCCGCGGTGTTTCGCCTAGCCACGCGTGTGCTGCATGAGTGCGCGATGGAGGCCTTAGAGCACAACGGCTTTGGCGTGGATGATCTTGATTGGCTAGTCCCGCATCAGGCCAATATGCGCATCATCAATAGCACGACCGACAAACTTGGCTTGCCACGCGAGCGCGTCATCACCACGGTGGCGAATCATGGCAATACCTCGGCGGCGTCTGTGCCGCTAGCGCTCGATGCTGCGGTGCGCGATCAGCGTATTAAGCCTGGCCAATTGGTGCTCATCGAAGGCGTCGGCGGCGGCATGACCTGGGGATCGGTGCTCTTTCGCTTATAACGCGAGCCCGCAATCAGGACGGGCGCCTGCAAAATCGGGATAATGGCCGCGACTAGTGGCCGTCGCGCGCCAGACCCCGTAATGCAGGTGCCTTTGTAATGGAAATTAATGTCAATTTTCTCGACAATCTTAGAGTTGAAGCTAAGTTTGACGATTTCTCGGTCATTGCTGACCAACCCATTCGCTACAAAGGCGATGGCTCGGCCCCCGGCCCATTCGATTATTTCCTAGCGTCATCGGCACTGTGCGCGGCGTATTTTGTTCGGGTCTATTGCTTGGCGCGCGACATCCCCACTGAAAATATTCGTTTATCCCAGAACAATATTGTTGATCCTGAAAACCGCTATAAGCAGATCTTCAAAATTCAGGTTGAGCTACCAGAAAGCATTTCTGACAAAGATCGAGAGGGCATTTTACGCTCGATAGATCGCTGCACAGTGAAGAAAGTTGTGCAGACTGGGCCAACTTTTGAGATTGAGGCGGTAGAGAGCCTTGGTGCAGATGCTCAGGCGCTTTTGATGACGCTGCCGGCGGACGGTAGCCAAACATTCATCGAAGGTAAAGATCTGCCATTGGAGCAGACCATCGCCAATATGACGGCTATCTTGCAAGACTTAGGCATGAAAATCGAGATCGCCTCATGGCGAAATATCGTGCCGCATGTGTGGTCTTTGCATCTGCGCGATGCGGCTTCACCCTTGTGTTTCACCAATGGCAAAGGCTCCACCAAAGAGAGTGCATTGTGCTCAGCGTTAGGCGAGTTTATCGAGCGCCTCAATAGCAATTTCTTCTACAACGACCAGTTTTTTGGCGAAGACATCGCCAATAGCGAATTTGTGCATTACCCGAATGAGAAGTGGTTTAAGCCAGGCCCCAGCGATAAGTTGCCTGAGGGCATTCTCGATGCGCATTGCTTAGCGCTGTATAACCCCGATGATGAGCTTCGCGGTTCTCATCTTATCGACACCAATTCGGGCAATCGCGAGCGCGGCATTGTGGCGCTGCCATTTGTGCGTCAGTCCGATGCGGAGGTCGTGTATTTCCCGTCCAATTTGATCGAAAACCTTTTTCTCAGCAATGGCATGAGCGCGGGCAACACCCTGGTCGAGGCGCAAGTGCAGTGCCTATCGGAAATCTTCGAGCGAGCGGTCAAGAAAGAGATTATCAATAGCGAAATCACGCTGCCAGATGTACCACGGCAGGTGCTAGAAAAGTATCCGAATATTCTCCAAGGCATTGATGCGCTTGAGGCGCAGGGCTTCCCTGTGTTGGTCAAAGATGCCTCGATGGGCGGTGAATTTCCAGTGATGTGCGTGACGCTGATGAACCCCAGAACTGGCGGTGTCTTTGCTTCTTTTGGCGCTCACCCTAGTTTCGAAGTAGCACTGGAGCGCAGCCTCACCGAGCTATTGCAGGGCCGCAGCTTTGAAGGCCTAAACGATGTGCCGCTGCCGACGTTTAACAGCATGGCCGTGACTGAGCCGAACAATTCAGTTGAGCACTTTGTTGACTCGACTGGCGTGGTGTCGTGGCGCTTCTTTAGTAGCAGTGCCGATTACGATTTCTGCGAATGGGACTTCTCCGGCACCACCGAGGAGGAGGCCGCGCGTCTGTTTGGCATCCTTAGCGCTATGGGCAAAGAAGTTTACGTTGCCGTGCGCAATGACTTGGGCGCGCCGGCTTGCCGCATTTTGGTGCCGGGTTATTCCGAGGTGTATCCAGTCGAAGATTTGATTTGGGATAACACCAATAAGGCCTTAGATTTCCGCGAAGATATTCTCAATTTGCATACGCTAAACGATGAGCAATTAGCGAGTTTGGGCGAGCGCTTGGAAGATAGCCAGGTCGATGAGCAGACCGACATCATCACCCTAATTGGCATTGAGTTTGATGAAAATACGGTGTGGGGTCAGCTCACCATGCTTGAGCTTAAACTACTGATAAACCTAGCCTTACAAGAGCATGAGCAAGCCCTAGAGCGGGTCGAATCCTTTCTACAGTTCAATGACAACACCGTTGAGCGCGGGCTGTTTTATCAGGCCGTGAGAGCGGTGCTCGAAGTCCTTCTTGATGATACTTACGAGCTAGACGACTACTTGTTTAATTTCAAACGCATGTTTGGCGAGCAAGTTATGGAGGCTGTGGTCGGCTCAGTGGAAGGCACGACGCGCTTCTATGGTTTGACGCCTACCAATATGCAGCTCGAGGGTTTGGATAAGCATCTGCGCCTGATCGAAAGCTATAAGAAGCTGCATGCTGCTCGTGCGGCGAGAAACAGCTGAAGCTGTCCTGCCTAGTTAGCTTTTCGCCATTTCAGCGGTGTTGTGCCGCTCCACTGGCGAAAGGCTCGCGTAAACACACTTTGATCGGCAAAGCCCAAGAGCAGGCTAATTTCCGGCAGCGACAAATCGCTATCGCATAAATAGTCTTTTGCTAGCTCAAAGCGTAGTGAATTAACCAGCGTTTTAAAGCCCATACCTCGTGTTTCCAAGGCACGGTAGAGGCTGCGCTCAGCGAGGCCAATGCGCATCGCGACTTGCGCCATCGTTGGCGCGCCATCTTGCATAATGCCCAATATCGCTTGCTGCACATCAGACAGCAGAGGGTCGAGCTTAGGTAATGCTTGCAGCATGGCTTCGGCTTGCCGTTCTAGCAGGCCTGAAAGGTAAGGATCCTGTGTGTTCACCGCCAATGTCATGAAGTGCGCGGGGAAATGCAGCTCACTGACGCTGGCGAGAAACTCTACCGGGCAGCCATAAAATCGCTCGTATAAGGCGCGATGAGCTGGCGGGCTATTTGGCGATTTCATCAAGATAGGTTTGATGTCATTGCGGCCAGTGAGCAGCGAAATAAAGCGCATTAAGCCAGAGAAAAAAACATCATCCGAGAGCTGTGTGGAGCGCCGTTCTATGCTCCAACCTACGATCACAACGCCAGCTTCGGCGCGAAATACTGTGGGTACGAGGTTGTGTAGTAGAGGCTGAAACCGATGGAAGCGCATCAGAGCTTGGCCTAGCGTGGTGCTGTAAATGCCCAAGTACCCGAGCACGCCGGCGTGATGTGGCTGCAGACATTGGCCAATTTTCAAGCCTAAATCATCGCGAGGGCAGAGTGCATGTATCGCCTCCAGCAGCTGCCACCAGGTCTCAATAGCCACTCGCGAACTAGTACGTAATTCGCGTAACTGTGTGCGCAGATCAACCGCTTGCAGGTCTTCCTGATCAAGAAAGCTGCTGAGCAAATCTAAGGCGCTAGGGTCTATTGATGCCGCTGACGATGAGTTTTTCATCTGGCAGATAATGCATAAAATTGGTGATATTGGTCAAGAGCGCTGGTCAGCTCATCTCTACCATGTGTCGTGTAGAAAAACTAAAAAGAGGAAAGACCATGGACGCCGTAACATCATTTTTTATGCCTTGGCTGCAAACGTTTTTTGGCGACAACATTGATTGGAAGCAAGTGTTTTTGATTGGCATGACGCCATTGTTTCTACTGGCCTTTGTTATTGAGTTTGCCGTGCAAAAGCGCCGTAAAAACACTGCTAGCTTTAAGCTCAAAGAGATCTTCGCCAACCTGTCTTTAGGGGCGTCGTATCAGCTGTTTGAAGCCCTTGTGTGGGTGTTGTTTACCGCCGCTGTGTTTTCCTGGGCCTATGGTTATCGCTTGATGGATATTCCAGTGAATGCTTGGACTGTTGTGCCAATCTATGTCGCCGTGGAACTGTGCTTTTATATCTATCACCGCAGTTCGCATCGCGTGCGTTGGTTCTGGACTGCACATGTGCCGCATCACAGCGGGCAGGTGATGAACTTCACCACGGCCATGCGCCAAAGCCTGCTTAATGCCTTTGTCGGCATTTGGATTTTCTACATTCCGCTCTGCCTGTTAGGTGTGCCACCAGTCGTTGTCATGTTCTGCTTGGCGGTGAACTTGGCCTACCAATACTTCATTCACACCGAGACTATTGGCAAGTTGCCGGCATGGTTTGAGGCCATCTTCAATACGCCATCGCATCACCGCGTTCACCATGGCCGCAACCCTGAGTACATCGATAAAAACTACGGCGGCACACTGATTATTTTCGATCGCTTATTTGGCACTTTTGAGCCCGAGGTAGCGAAGGCTGAGTTCGGTATTACGCAGCAAATCAATTCGTATAACCCCGTGGTGCTTAACCTGCACGAAGCTGTCGACATGATGCGTGATGTCATGGCGCCGGGACCAGTGGCGCAGCGCGTGAAGCATTTAATTATGCCGCCAGATTGGGAGCGCGAAGGCCATACGCCAATACGCACTTGGTCGGTGACACCGCATTCGATCGCTATCAAGCCTAAAGAATAAAGTGCTTTAATTGCCCTCTATTTTTCACGAGCATTTAAACCATGAAAGAAGAAATCATCGCGCTGTCAGAGCACTTTTGGAGTATTCGTGGCGTATTTAAAGTCGCGGGCATTTTAAATATCGGCACCCATGCATCCTTGGTTAAGCAAAAGACTGGCAAGTTCATCTTGCTCGATGCTTACACTTTGCAAGGTGAGCTGAAATCTACAGTCGATGCGTTGACCCGTGACGGCCAAGATATTGAGGCCATCATCAACCTGCATCCTTTTCATACCGTTCACGTGCGCAATGCTCACCAACAATATCCAAAGGCAAAGCTCTATGGCACTCAGCGTCATTTAGAAAAATTTCCTGAGTTGCCATGGCAGCCTGAACTGACTGATTCCGACGCATTTGCAGGCTTATTTGCCGATGAGTTTGAGTTTTCCGTGCCCGCTGGTGTCGACTTTATTTCGCACAATGAGCACATTCACTTTTCATCTGTGTTGGCCTATCACAAGCCATCGCGCATTATTCATGCCGATGACACGCTAATGTATTTGCAGCTGCCGGGCTTGTTAGGAAAGCTTAAAAAGCCTGAAGTGACTTTCCATTTGACCTTGGCAAGTGCTTTGCAAAAGCGGCCTTTAGCGGCGCAGGAGTTTAGGGCGTGGGCTGTGCAACTGGCGGCGCAATGGCAGGATGCCGAGCAGCTGTGCGCCGCGCATTCGGCCGTACTACTACCCGACGCTCTGCAAGGGCGATCCATCCCTTCGAGAATTCAAACTGCCTTGGCGAAAGTAGAGAAAGTATTGCTGCGCCATGAGCAAAAATACGGCTAAGCCATGTGCCTGTTGCCAAGCAGCTTATTGCGGCGTGCTTGGCGACACCGGTAAGCGGCTAAAAATGCCAATAATTGGTGTGTCGTGAGCCCGCAATATCGGCTCAATATCACGATGCAAGGCGTGATATTGGTAAAACGGCACGCGTGGGAAAAGGTGATGGATGGAGTGTAGGTTTTGCCCAAACCAAAACCACTCAACAGGCTTCATCCATGCCGGCATGATTAAGCTGCTCGTGGTGCGATAACGCTGTGTTTGGTCGTAGGGAAAATGTGGCCGATAGGCGAACCAATACGCAGTAAAAATTCCACCAGAAATATAGCCTAAAAGTATTACAGCGAAGGTGCCTGGCTGATCGACAAAGGTGAGAAAAGCAATTCGCCAGCCTAATGATGCAGCGACTTCTAGGCAGTAAATGCTCCGCTCTTTTAGCGATGCAGCAGCCCAGCCGTGTTTGACGAAAAAGCTATTTTGCGTCCACAGAAACTTAAAAATCGTGGTGATGAAAGACACGGCGCCCTTACCCATGCCGCTGACAATGAAGTCGGGGTCTTTGTCGGCTTGGTTGGTATAGCGGTGATGAGTAAAGTGCTCAATACGGTGAGAGGCATAAGGAATGGCAATGATGGGCGCGACTAAGTAGCCGCAGAGATCATTAACCCATTTGTACTTATCGTTTTGACCATGGATATTGCCGTGAGCCGCCTCATGCAGCGGGGTATATGACATATATGTCAGTGCCGCACAGGCGATAAACGCCAGCCATGGCGAAAGCGCGCCGCTAGCAAATAATGCCAAACATAAAATAAAAGCAGTCACGACACTGACGGTGAGCGCGATTGTCGGCCAGGCCATTTTGCCCATATAGTGCTTGGCGCTGGCAATGGCTTGCTTGTTCAATACGGCGCGGTCAATTTCCATCGTTAGTATTCCTCTTAGTGCTAACTTAGAACCATAGGGCTTCATAGCAAGCATCACTACGGCCGGTGTGGCCATCTGTAGTGAATCTGCGGCCACATTCAGTAACGGAAAAAGGGCTCCACCATCTATGTCCACGCATGAAGAACAGCTGCACCCCGCTGCTGTGAGCCAGGTCATGATCAACTTTGCCCTGCATCGGGGCATGGATAGGGCTAGCTGTTTACTCGGCACCGGTATATCCGAAGAGGCGCTATCTAGCGCTGAAGGCATGGTTAGCCGCGCGCAAGAAATGCGGCTTATTGAAAATATGATGCTAGCTATGCCCGATGGTCTTGCCATGGGTTTTGAGCTTGGTTTGCAATATAGCTTGGCTACTTTTGGGGCTTGGGGCTTTGCCTTGCGCACGAGCAAAACCTTGCGCGATGCGGTGCTAATCGGCATGCGATATCTGCCGTTAAGCACGGTCTATTGCAAAATCGCCTTGATCGATGACGACGATGAATGTGGTGTCAGCCTTGATCCGAGTGTTATATCGCCACACCTTCGGCAGTTTTTGCTAGAGCGCGACATGGCTACCGCCATCAACTTAATTAAAGAACTGTCGCTATCGGGCTTTGGCATAAAAAAGCTGCAATTTGCTGGGCAGCCCAGCATTGATGCCACGCTCATCGAGAAGCTCTGTGGCATCAAGCCTGTTTTTTTTGCACAGAAAAATAGCATTACGGTGAGTCGAGCAGAGGCAGATTTGCCATTTGCTAATTACGATGCCGGCTTAGTGCTATTGCTAGAAGAGCAATGCCGTTTGCGTATGCAGCGAATAAGCGTTTCTGGCGTGTCGGGGCGAGTGCGACAAAAATTATTAGGTGACTTAGGTTTGAGTAGCTCGCTGGATGACATGGCGGTAGCGCTCGCCATGTCGCCACGAACACTAAGGCGCAAGCTAGAGCAAGAGGGCGCAAGCTTTCGAGATATTGTTGATGAAGAGCGTAAGCAGATTGCCATGCAGCTGCTGGAGAACTCATCGATGAAAATGGATGAGTTGGCAGCGCATTTGGGCTTTATGGACTCGGGTGGGTTCGTGCGTGCTTTTCGTCGTTGGCTGAGCTGCTCGCCAAGCGAATATCGTGAGTCAAAAAGGGTAGCTGTTTAGCCAACACCTACGAAAGATTTTGCTTGCCATAGCGCGCGATAAACATCGCTACATTTTCGTGAACTAATAGCGCATCGGCCTCGGCGCTAGGCTTGCCTAAGCCCATGGTGGCCTTTAGGTGCGAGCGGCCCAAATTCAGCGCTAAAAACTGATCGGCTGCTTGCGATATATGGCTAATGGCCAAACTTCCGGCAGCCACGGCGGCCTTCAAATAGTCCTGTACATACAGGTTCACATGTTCGGG
Organism: Paraperlucidibaca wandonensis; assembly: GCF_042677145.1. Classification (NCBI taxonomy): domain Bacteria; kingdom Pseudomonadati; phylum Pseudomonadota; class Gammaproteobacteria; order Moraxellales; family Moraxellaceae; genus Paraperlucidibaca; species Paraperlucidibaca wandonensis. The sequence goes on from NZ_JBHTIT010000001.1 coordinate 337,406, forward strand.
GCCGGCGCTGTAGAAGCGCGCGCAAATATCGGGATGCGTTGTCGCTAGACCAAACATGACACGGTGGATGCGGATGACATCATCGGCGCGCATGAGTGAGATGAACTGCTGGGCAATGAGGGTAAGTGCTTCGGTTGGACGCTTCGGATCGAGCATGTCATCGCTAAAGCCGGCAAATATACCTGTAGTGCGATAGGCCACGCAGGCCTCAAACAGCGCATCTTTACTAGCAAAGTTGTTATACAGCGTCATTTTCGAGACGCCGGCAGCGCTCGCCACCGCATCCATACTGACGCGATCATAACCATGCTCGAGGAACTGCTGTGAGGCAGCCTCGAAGATTTTTTGCAAGCGTTTTGGGTCGCGTGGGCGACCGCGCTTAGCAATCGCTGGCTGATCTTTGCTCATGAGTTTACTTGACAGTCTATTTAATAGGTTTTATTACTATACGGCATGGTCTAGTTAATGGTCAAAGTCTGTCCTGTTTGCAGCATAAATACTAAAAGAACATCCGCCACTTTTGTTGAGCTTGTCATCATGAACGCACGTTTTCTACGTTATTCCTCTAGCCAATGCTATGTCGCTAGCGCCATTTTTTTTGCATCCGCGCTGCTTACGTTGAGTGCTTGCTCGTCAAGTGATGCAGAGGTCGATGCTGAGCTACGGCCAGTATTGGTGATGACAGTTGGGGCTAGTGGCAATGCCATGAGCACTGAACGTAGTGTGCCAGGTGTAGTGAGTGCGCGTTATGCCAGCGATCTCGGCTTTCAAGTCGCGGGACGTATTGCTAAACGCTCAGTTGAGCTTGGGCAAACAGTGCGCAAGGGCCAAGTGCTGATGCAGCTCGATGGCAGTGACTATCAGCTCGCATCTGCTGCTGCGCAAGATCAGGTACTTGTGGCTAAAACACAGTATGACCAAGCCAATGCCGATGCCAAACGCATGGTGACCTTGGTCAAGGCCGGTGCTATTAGCGTGGCAGAGAGTGAGCGTCAAACTGCCCGCGCTGAAGCAGCTAAAGCGCAGTATCAGCAAGCTCAACGCCAAGCCGATTTATCGCGAAATCGCCTGCGTTATTCCAGTCTAGTCGCTCCATACGATGGCGTGGTGACGGCCGTTCGTGCCGAGGCAGGGCAGGTTATTGGCGAGGGCGCGCCGGTGGTCTCAATAGCTAAACCGGGCGAAATGGAAATTGCCGCTGACATCCCTGAAGGCTTGATGGCCACTGTCTCCAAGCAAGAAGCTGAGGCCGATATTTGGGGCTCGGATGCGCCGCGTATCACTCTGCGTTTACGTGAAATTTCGCCAGCTGCCTCGCAACCATTACGCACTTATCGTGCGCGTTTCTCGTTACACAATGCCACGCCAGAGCAGCTTGCAGCATTGCATTTGGGCATGACCGCACAGGTCGTGATGAAGTCTGCTGAGGCGCCATCTACGGCGGTTATCTTGCCCGCGACGGCTTTAGTGAAAGCGCGCGATAAAGTCTCAGTTTGGCTAGTTAGCGATAAAGCGCCGACTTTGCAAAAGCAGGCGGTGCATGTGTTGAGTTTTAACAACGACACCGTGTCGGTGAAAGGCGTGCCGAATGGTGCGAAAGTGGTCATTGCGGGCGTGCAAAAGCTCGATGCCAAGATGCAGGTTCGTGCTGTTGAGCGCAGTGGCGCCGGCTTGAATCAGCCAGCAGCCGCTGGGGCGCGTCCATGAAAGGTTTCAACCTTTCCGAATGGGCGGTAAATCATCGCACCATCGTCTTATTTTTAATGATCTCCTCGCTGCTGGCGGGCATTTTTTCATTTACTAAGCTAGGTCGTTTGGAAGATCCAAACTTCAACGTACCGGCGATGACAGCCGTGGTTGCCTGGCCCGGTGCCAGTGCTGAAGAATTGCAAAACGAAGTGCTCAATCGCATGGAACGTGCCGTGCAAGAGCTGCCTCATTTGAACTTCGTGCATAGCTTTTCGCGCCAAGGCTATGGCGGCATGACCTTGAGCATCAATGGCCGACACTCAGGCGATGAGCTGAAAGAGCTGTGGTATCAGGCGCGCAAAAAAATTGGCGATATAAGCGCTGAGTTTCCTGCCGGCGTACGTGGGCCGTTTTATAACGACGAATACACCGATGTCTACACATCACTGTATGCACTACGCGGCGATGGCATTACTCAGGCCGAGCTGCAGGAGTTCGCTGAGCTGGTCAAACGCCGCCTGCAAACGGTGCCAAATACCAACAAAGTTAATATCCTCGGCAAGCAAGATGAAAAAGTCTATGTTGAGCTTTCCACGCGCCGTTTAGCCTCACTTGGGCTAGCGCCGCAGGCCGTTTTTGCCGCCATTGCACAGCAAAACCAAGTGCGCCCCGCAGGCTCTATCGACACCAAAAGTGACCGTGTTTTTGCTCGCATCGATGGCAGCTTGCACTCAGCTGCCGATGTGGCCGGCGTCAGTGTTGAGGCCGGTGGTAACTTGCTGCGCTTAGGCGATATTGCCAAGGTCTACAGCGGCTATGAGGATCCTTCAGATTTTCGTATTCGCCACAATGGCCATCCCGTTTTAGCGATCGGTGTCACCATGGTGGCCGATGGCAATATCCTCACCTTGGGCCGCGACTTAGCTGCCGAGATGGAGAAAGTTCGCGCCGATCTGCCCGTGGGCATCGAGATCGAGCAGTACGCCGACCAATCACAAGTCGCTGAGCAATCGGTATGGGAATTTGAGAAGGCCTTTTTAGAAGCACTGGTCATCGTGCTAGCAGTGTCGTTTCTATTCCTCGGCTGGCGCACTGGCATTGTCGTGGCCGCCTCGGTGCCACTAGTTCTGGGCATTGTCGCCGTCATCATGTATGCCTTTGGTTGGCATTTAGATCGCATCACCTTAGGCGCACTAATTATTGCGCTCGGTCTATTGGTCGATGACGCCATCATCGCAGTGGAAATGATGGTGGTGAAAATGGAGCAGGGCTGGGACCGTGTTCGCGCGGCCACGTTTGCTTATACGTCGACAGCATTTCCCATGCTCACCGGTACCTTGGTGACCATTGCAGGCTTTATGCCAGTAGGTTTTGCGCGCTCGACATCGGGCGAATACGCTGGTGGTATTTTCTGGATTGTCGGCATAGCGCTGATCGTTTCATGGTTTGTCGCAGTGATTTTTACGCCGTATTTGGGCGTACTAATGCTGCCCAAAGATTTAGCCGAAAAAGCCCATCACGACCCCTATGACAAACCGGTTTATAAGCACCTAAGGCGCTGGGTTGATTACTGTGTGCAGCATCGGAAAGTGGTACTGATCGCCACAGCCAGCCTCTTTGTGTTGTCTATTTTTGGCATGAAACTAGTACAGCAGCAATTTTTCCCAACCGCATCGCGTCCAGAGCTTTTGGTAGAGCTTCGCCTAAAAGAGGGCTCCTCAATTAAGGCCACGCAGCATGAAGTTGAGCGTTTGGAAAAAATCTTGGCGAAAGACAAAGACATCGAGTATTTCACTGCCTATGTTGGTCAAGGCTCACCGCGCTTCTATATCTCTCTGGCGCCAGAACTACCCAACCCAGGCTATGCCCAGTTTGTTATTCAAACCGATGGCTTGGAGGCGCGCGAAGCAGTGCGTACTCGCTTAATGACCTTGTTTGATAAAGACCAAGTATTCCCAAATTTGCGCGGCCGTGTGCTGCGTCTAGAGTTTGGTCCGCCAGTGGGCTTCCCTGTGCAATTTCGCATCGTTGGGCCTGACCCCATGGAAGTGCGCCGGATTGCTTATGATGTGCGTGATGCCGTGCGCGAAAGTAAGTTAGTGCGCGACACACAGCTAGATTGGAACGATCAAGTCCGCTCGATGAAGCTGCGTATTGATCAAGATAAAGCACGCCTTTTGGGTGTCAGTAGTGCCGATATTGCCGATCTCGTGCAAACCGCGCTATCCGGTGCGCCGGTGAGCCAAATTCGTCGTGGCGAAGAGCTTATCGATATTGTGGTTCGTGGCACGCCAGAGGAGCGCTCGCGTATTGATAGCATCGGTGATTTGTCGCTGTTTTCGCGCACTGGTGGCGTAGTGCCATTGAGCCAAGTGGCCAGCCTTGAGCCGGTGTTTGAGGAGCCAGTACTGTGGCGGCGAAATCGCCATTTGCAGCTCACCGTGCGCAGTGACTTAGCCGATGGTGTGCAAGCGCCATATGCCACGCAGCAAATCATGCCGACCTTGCAGCCGATCATTGATCGCTTGCCACCGGGTTATGAAATTCAGCAAGGTGGTGCGATTGAGGAAAGTTTGAAGGCGAACAAGGCGTTATCGGCAGTATTTCCGATCATGCTAATCGCCATGCTGGCGTTTTTAATGTTCCAGCTGCAGAGCTTTTCACTGATGTTTATGGTGTTTATGACCGCGCCATTAGGGCTGATTGGTGTGGTGCCCGCGCTGCTGATATTCAATGTGCCATTTGGCTTTGTTGCGCTGCTTGGCGTCATCGCATTGGCAGGTATGATCATGCGCAACTCGGTGATTCTGGTCGACCAAATTGAGCAGGATATCAAGCAAGGTCATGAGCCTTGGCAAGCTATTGTTGATGCTACGGTGCGCCGTTCGCGGCCGGTGGTGTTGACGGCGGCAGCGGCTATTTTAGCCATGGTGCCGCTGTCGGGTAGTGTGTTTTGGGGGCCGATGTCGATCTCTATCATGGGCGGCTTGGTCGTCGCCACCGGCCTTACGCTACTGTTTGTGCCAGCGCTCTATGCGGCGTGGTTTAAGGTGAAGCGCAGCGCTTAATTGCTCGTTGATTTTTTACCTAAGCCTAAGCGGTTGCTAGGCTTAGGTTTAATGACTTGCTCGCTCTGCCGGCCTTTGCCGAAAGAGCAGCAAGCACATCACGATAAAAGCCATAAGCACTGCCGAGGCGGTGAATCGGCTCAGATCCAAGCCACCGGCGGCCAATGGTTTATCCAAAAAGTCGCCAACCACTGCGCCTAAGGGCCGAGTCAAAATAAATGCTGCCCAAAACAGGGCGGTGCGCGAAATATGAGTCCATAAATACGCGGCCAAAACCACCAGCAACATAAGACCAAATATCACTGCCGCGCCGCGATAGCCAAGCCCCGCTGAGTCTGCCGTCCAATCGCCCAATGCCGTGCCCAGGGTTTGCGAAAATAATATCGTGACCCAGTAAAAGTACTCAGCGCGTGGCGTGCTTAGTGAATGGATGGATATTGAGCCTAGGCTGCGATGCCAGCTGAATAAGGTGCCGAATAAAAGGCTTAGCAGTAGCAAGGTGCCACCAGCATAGCCAATGCCTAATGATCTATCGGCAAAGTCGGCAAGTGTGGTGCCAACAATCGTGGTGGCAATAATCGTCGTCCAGTACAGCATTGGGCGAAAAGCGATGGCTTTGATTTGTGCCCTAAGCGCAAGCAAAAACAAGCCAGTGAAGAGCACGGTGCTGAGCAGATAACCAAGATTTAGCGACATCGAGGCGGCATCGCCAGCTGTTTCGCCAAGCGTTGTGGCTGCGATTTTGATTATCCAAAACAGCAGTGTGACTTGCGGAACCTTGACCAAGGTATCGGACATATTTTCTTGCATGAGCTATGTGCCTTTTTCAGCACTAAAGCAGTGCCAGCCCACACAATAGCCAGCAGCGCCTGAACCCAAGCTTGCGGCTATATTAAGTTTTGCTCATGTTTAAGTAACGCGCCGCGATCAAACTAAGCTTAGAACAACTTTGCCCATGCCATCGCCTGATTCTAAATGACGATGGGCGGCGGCTACGTGCTCTAGGGCAAAGACTTGATCGATCACCGGTAAGCAGCGCCCTGCGGCTAATGCCGGCCAGACTCGCGCGTGTAGTTGTTCGGCAATGGCCGCTTTCTGCGCACTGCTGCGGGCGCGCAAGGTCGAGCCAGTAATCTGCAAGCGCTTGAGCATAATCGGCATTAAATTTAGCGTGGCGCTGATGCCGCCCATCATGCCGATAATCACTAAGCGGCCGTCGTTGGCAAGCAGACGCAGGTTTTGTTCTAGGTAGTTGGCGCCAACAATATCGAGGATGACATCGACGCCTTCGCCATCGCTGAGCTGTACAATGGCTTCAGCAAAATCGTGCTCGCGATAGTTCACTGCAACTCCGCCTAAGTCTTCAATTAGCTGACATTTTTCCTTGCTGCCAGCGGTGGCAAAGCAGCGCAGCCCTAGCTCGCGCCCGAGTAGCAGCGCCGTAGTGCCAATACCGCTGCTGCCGCCATGGATCAGCACGCGCTCACCGGCGCGGGCGTGGCCGAGCTGTACAAGGTTGGCCCAGACCGTGAAAAATGTCTCTGGAATGGCTGCTGCCTGCTGCATGGATAAGCCGGTGGGCACCGGCAAGCATTGGCCCGATGGCACGGCGCAGTAGTCGGCATAGCCGCCGCCATTAGTCAGCGCACAAACGCGATCGCCGAGCTGCCAGCCGCTGACATCGGGAGCGATGGCGACAATCTCGCCAGCGACTTCCAAGCCAAGCACCGGATTGACGCCAGCGGGCATAGGGTAGAGTCCGCGGCGCTGCAAAATATCGGGCCGATTAACGCCGGCTGCATGCACATTAATCAGGACTTCGCCGGCAGCGAGTGTTGGTAGTGCGCCATGGCGGATGATCATGATCTCGGGGTCGCCGACGGCGGTGCAATCAACGAAGCGCATAGAAGCTGGTAGTACTGGTGAGGGCGCGGCTTTTGAAGACATAAGCGGTTATTACTCACTAAATGAGTGGAAAAATGCCTAGGGCAATGTCACTGCTCGCTAGGCGTTACTCGCTTGTGACGTGTGACGATTAGCGAGAAGGCCAATAATGCACCACCAGCAGTCATGCCCGCCATGCCTTCGTATAACGCCGATTGCCAGCCCAAATAGCGCCAGGCAATGGCGACACTTAAGCCAACAATGACGGCGGCGAAGCGTGCCCAGCGCGGCGGCTGCGCGCCCATCACGCGGCAAATCAGCAGCGGTGCTAAGGCGCTGGCCAAGCCAGACCACGCCATGATGACCAAATTAAACACGCTTTGGGTGTTGCTCAGCGCCCAGATTAGCGCCAAGGCGGTGATGATCACGGTGCCCCACTTCAGCCGCGATAACTTGTTTGAGCCCGGTACAAGGTCATGCGTGAGTGCGGCCGAGCAGCTTAAAATAAGTGAGTCGGCGGTGGAGAGCGTGGCGGCGAAAACGCCTGCTAATACTAGGCCGACCAAGACCGGATGCAGCAACTCCAGCGCCATAGTGGGTAGGGCTAATTCGGCATCGAAGTTGGCCGTATCGGGCAGATACAGTCGCGAGAGCAAGCCAACGCCGGTAGCCATCGCGTAGAAGGCGATAAACCAGAGGTAGTACCACAGTCGTGCGCGATTCATATGCGCGCCGTTATTTAGCGCCATAAAGCGCACCATGACATGCGGCTGGCCGATCACCGAGAGGCCGGCAAAAAACCAGCTCACGGCAAACAGTACGCCGCCGGCTAAACCTGGTAGTGCGAGGTCTTTCGGGTAGGCATTCATATAGCCGGGGATGCTGTGGAGTTGTTGCCAGACAGCCTCTAGGCCGCCAAGGTTAAGCGTGGCAACAATCAGCATCAGGCTCATGGCACCGATCATCACGAATGATTGTGCGGCGTCAGTCCACATGGAGGCGCGAATTCCGCCGGCCAAGCAGTAAAGCAGCACAAGGCCGGCACCGAGGAAAGCACCAGTGGCCATTGGCCAATCAAACAGAACATGCAGTGCCTTACTGCCGGCAACGAGTTGCGCACTGGCATAGGCCAATAAAAATACCAGTGAGATGAGTGCGAGCAGGCGCTGTAGCAAGACATCGCGCTGGCCGTTCCAATGGCTGAGGATGTCGGCAAAGCTGACGGCGCCTGTGGCTTCGGTGAGGCGGCGCAGGCGGGCGTGGACATAGCGTGAGGCCACGTAGTCGCCGCTGATCCAGCCTATCATCAGCCAGATGGCGGCAAAGCCGGTGGCGTAGGTGTAGCCGATGACACCAATGAACATATAACCGCTGTTATTGGTGGCGACTGCCGAGAGACCGGCGAGTGCCGGCGATATATCACGACTGGCTAAGTAGTAATCGTCGGCAGTACCACGACTTTTGCGCGCGGCACTAACGCCGACCAGCGCAAAGCCGGTAAGAAACAGCAGGAAACTCCAAATCACGAAACACCTCGTAGGCCATAACAGCGCCCAAGCGAAGCTCAGACACCACAGTTGTGGTTATGAAACAGGACCCAGTGGCCAGCCGAGGCTGAGCCATAGTCCGAGAAATCCACCCCACAGCACGAGTAAAATCAGTGAGTAGGGCAGCATGAGAGCGACCAAGGTGCCAACGCCGGCGGCAGGCTGATAGCGCTGCGCGAAGGCGACGACCATGGCGAAGTAGGGCATCAATGGCGTGATGATATTGCCGACGCTATCGCCCACGCGGTAAGCCGCGAGCGTGGATTCGGCGGGGATGCCGGCGAGCAGCAGCATGGGCACAAAGACAGGTGCCATTAGGGCCCACTTTGCTGAGGCGGAACCAATGAATAGGTTGATGGTGAAGGTGGCTAAGACAAACAGTAGCAAAAGCGCAGTGGGTGCTAGGGCGGCTTGTTGCAGTGTGGCCGCGCCTTCAATGGCGAGTAGCTGGCCGAGCTGGCTCCAGTTAAACCAAGCGACAAATTGTGCGGCAAAAAACATCAGCACGAGATAGCTGGCGAGACTTTTAAAGGTGTCTTCCATGGCGGCGACAGAGTCGCTGGCGCGCGACCATCGGCCGCTAAAACGTGCGTAGAGGATGCCGGCGACACCGGCGGTAAAGGCAATGACGACGACGATGCCTTGTACTAGCGGTGAGCGTGAAATGCTGCCATCGGGGCCGCGTAAAGCGCCATCGGCGGGCCACACGGCACATACGCAGGCGGCAATGATGAGCAGCGTCCAGAGCAGGGCGGCGAGGCTGCCGGCGCGATGCAAGGTGCTGTCGTCATGTTCATCGGCGGTGTGTGTTTGCAGCTGGGCGGCGGCGCTTGAAAGCTCGGCGGCGGTTTTATCTGACTCGGCAATATCTAGCGCCATGCCCGGTGCATGCTTCACCGCGTCATGCGCCATCATCGCTTCTGCCGCTTGCAGTCGCGGCTGAACAATCCAGGCATTAATCGCGGTAATCACCAGCGTCACCAACAGCGTTGAGGCGGCAATAAAATAGTAGTTGGCGGTAATCGCCACGGTGGCATCGGGCGAGACGGTGCGTGCGGCCTCCGTGGTGATGCCGGCCAAAATGGCATCCACTGGGCCGATCGCGATATTGGCGGAAAAGCCCGCTGAAACACCGGCAAACGCGCAGGCAATACCGGCTAATGGCGGCAAGCCAGCGCGCGCAAACAGCAGGCCGGCGAGCGGAATGATCACGACATAGCCGGCATCGACAGCAAGGCTAGACAAGACGCCGGCGAGGGCCACGATAAAGGCCAAGCCGCGGCCGCCACTGAGGCGCACCAGACCTGAGAGCATGCCGCCGAGCAGTCCCGAGCGCTCGGCTAGGCCAAGGCCCAGCATGGCGATCATAACGCTGCCGACGGGCGCGAATTGAGTGAAGTTAGTAACGCTGCTGGCTAGCACATAACGCAGACCATCGAGCGATATTAAGTTGGCGGCGGTGACCACGCGGCTGCCATCGGGCCAAGGTGCTTGCCAGCCTAAACCGCTGGCAATAGCAGAGAGCACGGCGACGCCAAAACACAGCCAAACAAATAGCCAGGTTGGGTGCGGTAGTCGGTTGCCGAGGCGCTCAAAACGGTCGAGTGTGCGATTTAAAAATGATGAGGGCATGGGTCGGGGCTGTATTTTTGTTAGCCCCGACCTTACCCAAATGCGGCTAGCGTCGCAAACCGAGTGCGGCTTTTTATGCTTAGTCAGTGCAATCTTGGCATTGGCTAAGCTTGAGTTTTAAGCCTTTGTCGCCGCCTGAATCGCCGTTAGCGCGATGGTAAAGACAATGTCATCGACCAATGCGCCGCGTGACAAATCATTCACCGGTTTATTTAAGCCCTGCAGCATGGGGCCAACACTGACGCAGTTGGCGCTACGCTGCACGGCTTTATAGGTGGTGTTGCCGGTGTTTAAGTCAGGGAAAACAAACACGGTGGCATGGCCGGCAACTGCGCTATTCGGGGCTTTTTGCTTGCCGACACTAGCGATGGCGGCTGCGTCGTATTGCAGCGGGCCATCGAGCGCGAGATCGGGACGCGCGAGCTTGGCTAAGCGCGTGGCTTCGCGGACTTTTTCGACTTCATCGCCAGTGCCTGAGTCGCCCGTGGAGTAGCTTATTAACGCCACGCGGGCGGGGATGCCAAAGGCTTCCGCCGAGGCCGCACTTTGCAGCGCAATATCAGCTAGCTCTTGCGCATTAGGGTCTGGGTTCACCGCGCAGTCGCCATAGACCAAGACTTGCTGCGGCAGCAACATGAAAAATACCGATGACACGAGCTTATAGCCGGGTGCAGTTTTAATCAGCTGCAGCGCTGGGCGAATGGTGTTGGCAGTGGTGTGTACTGCGCCAGAAACTAGGCCATCGACTTCGTTTTCGGCGAGCATCATGGTGCCGAGGACAACGGTGTCTTCGAGTTGTGCTAGTGCCATCGGGGCATTTAGGCCTTTATGCGCACGCAGCTTTACCATGGCTTGAACATAGTTTTCGCGCACGTTATCGGGGTCGATAATGGTTAGTTCAGCTGGCAAGGTGATGCCGTTGCTGCGGGCTACCTCATGCACTTCGCTAGGTTTGGCTAGTAACACACAATCAGCAATGCCTCGAGCTTGGCATATGGCAGCGGCCTGCACGGTGCGCGGCTCAGCGCCTTCGGGCAAAACAATGCGCTTTTTAGCGGCTTTGGCGCGACTAACTAATTGATAACGAAATGCCGCCGGCGTCATGCGTACAATCGGGGCTTGCCCGCAGCGTGATTGCAGCCAATCTTGATCCAAATGGCCGGCCATAAATTCGGTGATGGCCTCGGCACGCTCGGCGTCGTCGAGTGGGATTTCCGGGTTTATCTTTGCTAAGGCGCGCGCGGTATCGTAGGAGCCGGAGGCCACGGTAAATACTGGCAAGCCGGCATCGATGGCTGGGCGGCAGAGTGTGAATACGCGTTCATCGGGCTGAAAATCGGTGCAGAGCAAGAGGCCGGCGAGCGGTACGCCATTCATTGCTGCCAAGCAGCTAGCCACGATGATGTCATCTCGATCGCCGGGAGTGACGATGAGCACGCCGGGCTGCAGCAGCTGCACGGTATTGGGCATGGCGCGTGCGCAGAGCACGGTTTTTTTCACGCGACGGCGAGCGGCATCGCCAACGGAAATGGGGCTGGCCTGCATCAGCGCCATGACATCGGCCACGCGCGGTGTATTTAATGACTCATCCCAAGGAATGCAGCCGATGAGATGGAAGTCATCGCGAGCGAATAATGGCGAGGATGCACGTAAGGCTTTGGCATACTCTGCACTGGGTAGTTTGTTGACTACGGCACCAATAATGCAGGCTTGGTCAGGGCCGCCAAATTGCTGAACATTGAGCGCAATACGGTCGGCAAAGGCTTCAGCATTTTCTTCATGCGGCGCGCTAACAATAATGGCTTCCGCGTTGAGGCTATTGGCAAGCGCAACATTTACTTGCGTGGCATAGCTCGACTGCTGCGTGGGCACCATGCCTTCAATAATGACCACATCGTGGCCTTCAGCCGCGACATGAAAGCGCGTTAATAAGGCTTCGAGCAGGTCGTCGAGATTGTGCTCTGCGATGTAGCGCTCGGTATCACTCAGAGCTAGAGGTTCTGGCGAGTCGATATTGTGCGTGAGCTTCACCAAACCAGTGGAGCGCTCAGGGCCAACATCGTTGTAGTGGTGCTGTGCGACGGCCTTGAAAAAGCCAACGCTGAGACCGGCGCGAGAAAGCGCACGCACCATGCCTAAGCTAGTGGACGTGAGGCCAACGCGGGTGCTGGTCGGAGCTAATAAAAACGCGTGCATGGCGGTCCTTTTGATTTAGTGGATAGCGGCCAAGACGGCGAGGGTTTCGAGCACAATTTGTCGCTCTTCATTAGTGGGGATAACCCAGATGGCCGTGCTCGTGCTAGAGCTTATGCGGCCTGATTTTCCGCCAACAGTTTGCTGGTTAAGCTCGTCATCTAGCGTGGCGCCAAGCCAGCTTAAGTGCGCCATGGTTTCGCGGCGAATATCTGGCGCGTGTTCACCGATGCCGCCGGTGAAAATCAGGCCATCGAGCGCGGGTAAGGCGCAGCGCATGGCGGCCAACGATTTCGCCAAACGATAGCAAAATACGGCGATGGCTAAGCGCGCGCCATCGTGGCCATTGGCTCGTGCTTCTAGCAAGGTGCGCATATCGTTGGACAGGCCAGACAAGCCCAGCAAGCCACTTTCGCGGTTGAGCATGGTGTCGATACGCTCCAAGCTCCAGCCCAAACTACGCTGCAAATGGCCATGCAAATTGGGGTCAACATCGCCGCTGCGCGTGCCCATGACGGTGCCTTCTAGCGGCGTAAGTCCCATGCTGGTGTCGACGCTTTCGCCATTGTGCACAGCGCAGGTGGAGACACCATTGCCTAAGTGCGCAACCAACCAGCTACTGTTTTGATAGCTCAGGCCAGCGGCTTCGGCAGCGCGCTCACTCACGTAGCGATGGCTGGTGCCATGAAAGCCATAGCGGCGCACGCCATGGTCACGATACAGCGCATCTGGGATGGCATAGCGATAGGCCATTTCCGGCAGTGTTTGGTGAAATGCGGTGTCGCAGACGGCGACATGCGGCAATGTTGGCCAAGCCGCCATGGCAGCTGCAATGCCGGCAATATTGGCGGGGTTGTGCAGTGGCGCTAAGGCACTATTAGCCTCGAGTATGCCTAGGCATTCGGCATCGATAAGCGCGGCATTTTGCAAGTCTTCACCACCATGTACCACACGATGGCCGATGGCTTTCAGCATGGATTGATAAGGTGCTAGGCAGGCCACAATGGCGGCAAAGCCTTGCTCATGTGAGGCTTGTGCCAAGATTTGTTCGGCTTGCTTATCCTCAGCAATGCGCCAATTAAGCGTGGCCTCGGCGCTGCCCAAACGCTCAATCTCACCACGCACAATGGGTTGTGGTGAGTCGCAAGAGATCAGGGCAAATTTAATCGAAGAACTGCCAGCATTAATAACCAGCACTGCCGAGGTTTGAGCTTCGGCAGCTGAGAAAGGGATGGTCATTTTTGATTATTTCGCGGCTGCACCAACCACACCACAGGCCATGCGCGCGCCGCCACCACCAAGCGCTGTGGGATGGTCGTGATGATTATCTCCGCCGACATGCATCATCAAGGAATGGTCGCGCATGTCATTTAGCTTGAGTCGCGGCGCCAGCACAGGATTTGTCGAGCTGCCATCGGCGTCAACAAATAGCACGGGTAGGTCGCCTAAATGGCCATCACCCCAGGGCGAGCCGTGTTTGCCACTGTTCTTTGGGTCGAAGTGACCGCCCGCTGCCAAACCCGGCACCATTTTGCTGTCTTTTTCAGCGGCCTCGCAGCTTGGGTTGGTGTGCATATGGAAGCCATGTTGGCCGGGCGTCAGGTTTTTTAAGTTTGGCGTGATGACCGTGCCGTAGCGGTTGTGGCTGAGCGTGATGCTTCCGACGCTATCGGCAATGCCGGCATCGGTCACTTGGTGCATTTCAACGACGATATCTGCAGGTTTGCCGGCGAAAGTGGCTGTTGAGGTGAGTATCAGCGCGCTGGCCATCAGGGTGCGAGTAAGCGTCATAAGTCTTCTCTCTTATAGTCGTTAGTGAGTATTGCTTTAGCTATTTTGGACTGGCTAAAGCTAAGCGTTAATGCCGATAGACTCAAGCCTGCCGCAGAGCTAGCTGAAATACAGCCTGCCATTGCTGGGACTTTTGCGGCAATGACAGGGCGGCATGAGTCGGGCTGGTCGATGGCAATGTGTGGCAATGCAGGCGTTGCTGTTGCGCTGCTGAGAGTGTTGGCCACACCAAGCGATGAAACCATTTGCTGGCGGCTTGGCCATTAAGAGCTATATGCGATATGCGGCTAAATTCGTCGAATAAGTGGCTAAAATCGTTTATCTGTAAGCTATCGTTGCGGATGCTTGCATCTAGGCTGCCTTTGCGTTGCGCCTTTGCAAGCACATCCCAAAGGCCGCAGTTGGCTTGCAAAAGTAGCGCGTAACGCTCATCGAAATCATCAGGAAGTGCGGCTAGGTCGTGCTCTGTGGCGAGATATTCTGCCGCGATAGGCCAAAAGCCATTGCGAGGGTGTGCGTAGTACGCGCTAGCGGCTAGCGATGCGACCCCCGGCATGCTGCCTAAAATCAGCAGCCGGGTATCGGCATTGACGATAGGGGCAAAGCCTATGCAATGCGCGGCATCGGACATTCTCGCAGTGCTTAGTTCAGCTCGCCGGCTAAAAAGCGCTGATATAGCGCTGCGCTTTGCTTGGGGCGTTCGAGCTGCGGCATATGACCAATATCTTTATAAACATAGGCTTTGGAGCCGGCAATGCGCTGCCAAACACTGACCATGCTCACGTCTAGCAGCTGGTCTTGATCACCCCAGATGATCAGCGTTGGCGTGTGAATATTGCCCAATTCAGTGTCCATCACGCCGCCTAGCTGTTTAAAAATATACTCATGGCGCGGCACACGAGCGATAGCTTCTGCGGCCACAGCATCGAGGACAAAACCTGGCACAAAGGGCGGCTCAATCATGGTGATGTCGTAGAAGCGCTTCCAGCCATCAACCGTGGTGGCGAAAAAGCCATTTTTACCGGCCGCAATTTGCTTGCGCAGCGTGCTTAAGGTTGGGCTGCTAACACCAGCAGCATTCATCAGCGCAAGGCTATGTGTTTGCTCAGGATGGCGCAGCGCAAATTGCGCCGAAATTTCGCCGCCCATGGAGTTGCCGATAAGGTCGACTTGCGGGTTTTTCGGCGCCATGGCCTTGATCAAATCGCTAACGCGATCGGCCTGTGTGGCAGGGTCATAAGCCGCCGTGGGCAGAAAGCTGGATTGGCCAAAGCCGGGCAGGTCCATGGCAATGATGCAGCGATCTTTAGGCAGCGATTTTGCCATGCGGAACCAATGTGCGGCGCGTGCTGTGAAGCCGTGAATCATCACGATGCACGGTGCTGGGCTGTCGATGTGACGGCTAAAGACAACGATGTCATGGTTATCGACGCGATAACTGCTGCGTTCGAGGCTTGCCATATGCTGCTCTAGGCCGAGCGCGGTTTCTTGTACCCAATCGCCGATGGCGGCTTGGGCGGGGTTAGCGAAGGCCATTAGGCCAAATAGTAGTGAGCTTAGGCGTAGCGATTTTAGAATCATGGCTGATTTCTCGTTGCTGATTTCTTGTTAGTGATGAGGCATGTCGTGATCCATGCCCGACATATCATGATCCATTGCTGGCATCTCGTGATCCACAGCTCCCGCCGCATGACCACCGTGCTGATGGCTGCTGTGCATCTGCGTGCCGAGCAGTGTCCACAGACCGAAGAGAATAATCAACAGGCCAGCGGTTTTACGTGTGCCAGGTCGCTGCAATACGCGTTTGATTTGGCCGGCGGCAGTGCCAGTCAGCAGCAGTGTGGGCAGCGTGCCCAGACCAAAGGCCAACATCACTAGCGCTGACTGGCCCGGATCGGCACGGGTAATGGCCAATGTCATCGCGCTATAGACGAGGCCGCAGGGTAGTAGGCCCCAAATCATACCGGCAGCGATGGCGTGGCCAGGATGGCGCACTGGAAACATGCGTTGGCGTATTGGTGCTAAAGCTTTCCACAGCGGCCCGCCTAAACGTTCGATTTGCGCCAAGGCCAAAAACCAGCCGGCCATATAGGCGCCCATCAAAATCATAAAAACGCCAGCAATGATGCGGATGATTTGCTTGGCAGGGCCAAGGTTTTGCAGATCGGCGAGCAAATAGCCGGCAGTTAAACCGAGCAAGGTGTAAGTCAGTAAGCGGCCGCTATTGAACACCAGTTGCCAGAGCAGAAGACGCCAGCCTTGGCGCTGATCGGCAGGTAGGGCAAAGGTGAAGGCGCCACTTAAGCCGCCACACATGCCGACGCAATGCGTGCCGCCGAGCAGACCCATGGTGGCCGCTGTAAACAGCCAAGCAAAGTCAGTCATTGCCAGTGTCCTTGGCTTTCGCAGCCTGAGCTGCACGCTCCGCATGGCGTTGCTCTTGCGCGGCTAAGTCGCGGCGGCGCTGACTTTGGTCATCCATCAAAATGCGATGCGCTGGGCCTTCCATATCATCGAATTGCTCGCTTTTTATGGCCCAGAAAAACACATAAATACCGATGCTGATAAAGGCCAAACTCAGTGGCACCAACAGATAAATAACTTCCATAAAAACCCTTTAGTGAAGCTTGGCGCGGCGTAAGCGCAGCGCATTAAACACCACAACCAATGAGCTTAGCGACATGCCTAAGGCGGCAGCCCACGGCGGCACAAAACCTAAGGCGGCAGGCGGCAAGATGGCCAAGTTATAGGTCACAGCCCAGCGCATATTTTGTTTCACGGTAAGCGCTGTGCGCTGGGCGAGAGCGAAAGCGGGCGTTAATGCCGCCAGTCGGTCGCCCAAGAGCACGGCATCGGCACTGGTTTGTGCCCAGTCTGTGCCTGAGCCCATGGCCACGCCACAATGCGCTTGCGCGAGACTAGCGGCATCATTAATGCCGTCGCCAACCATTACGACGATTGCACCTTCGGCCTGCCAAGCGGCAATGCGCGCTTGTTTTTGCTCAGGGCTTTGCTGGCCATGAACAATGTCTATGCCCAGTTCTTCGCCGATGCTTGCCGGCAGCGCCGAGGCATCGCCCGATAATAAAACCGTGATTAAACCCTGAGCGCGGCAATTGGCAATGACTTCAGCCGCTTCCGGGCGCAGCTGGTCGCTTAAGGCAATGCGCAGCAGCGGCTGATGATCTTTGCTCAGCCAAACCACCAGTGTGTCGTCGGCTTGTTGTGGTGCTTTAGCCAAGGCAAAAGCTGCGTGGCCTATGCGATAACAAGCGCCATCATGCAGTACTGACATGCCGAGGCCAGCATGCGCTTCGGCTTTGCCGCTCAGTGTCATTAGCGCAATGTCTTGCCCGGCAACATAGCGGCATAAAGCACGAGCTATTGGATGGCTTGCGCCAGTCTCCATTGCCGCAACAAAGCTCAAGGCTTGCTCAAGTGGCAGACTGGGCTCGACTAAATCACAGGCGCTAACTTGCAGTGCGCCAACGGTTAGCGTGCCAGTTTTATCAAATACGATGTGCGTGGCTTCAGGCAACGTGCTTAGCACATGACCACGCGTAACCAAAAAGCCAAGCTCGGCTAAACGCTGCGTGGCGACGGTTAAGGCCGTTGGCGTTGCCAATGAGAGTGCGCAGGGGCAGGTTGCCACCAGCACCGCGAGCGTTGCCCAGAAGGCTTGTGATGGGTCAACAAACTGCCAGCCAATATAAACAAAGACGGCTAAAACCAGTACGCGAGCGACGAACCAATGGGCAAGGCTATCGGCGCGTTGGGCAATTGCCGGTTTTTCTGCAAGCGCGCGCGACATCAGCTGATGCAAAGTCGCCAACACAGAGTCATTACCGCTGCGCACCACGGTTGCGATCAAAGCCTGCTCGCCAGCAATGCTGCCGGCTAAAATTATCTCGCCTTGACGCTTGCGCAATGCCATCGGCTCGCCCGTGAGCATGGCCTCGCTGACATAGCCCATGTCTTGCTCAAGCTGCGCATCCACCGGCACCGTATCACCGGCATCGATGAGAATGCGCTCGCCGGCTACAAGCTCATCACTGGGCGTCGAGTGCCATTGTCCGCTGTGCCAACGCTTGACCAAGCGCGGGTTGATGGTGAGCAAGTCAGCCGCGCGTTCGCCGGCGCGCTGGCGGGCTTTTAGCTCGACAAATCGGCTAGTTTGTAAGAAGAAAATAAACATACAAACCGAGTCAAAATAAGTCTCACCTTGACCGATGACTGTGGCGTACCAGCTCGCGAAAAATGCACCAATGAGCGCGATCGACACCGGCACATCCATGGTCAAATGCCGCGCTTTCAATGCCAACCATGCTGAGCGATAAAACGGCCAACCAGCCCAAGCAAACACAGGAATGGTGACTAGGCCTGAGATATAGCGCATGTAGTCGCGATATTCGGTGTCGATGCCCTGAAATGCGCCCAAGTACAGGCCAATGCCAAGCATCATCGCCTGCATGGTGCCGAGGCCGGCGAGGGCGACGCGAAAGAGTTGAGTGCGCGCCTGCTGTTTCAGTGCGGCGGCATGCGTGTCGCGTTGGAATGGGCGGGCCTTATAGCCAATATGCTCAAGCTCAGCCAATACCTGACTTAGCTGAATGGTGTCGTCGTGCCAACGCACGCGCAGTCGATGATTGCTGAAGTTAACGCTGGCCTCAACAATGCCAGCGGACTGCAATAAGCGCCGCTCGATAAGCCATGCGCAGGCCGCGCAACTCAAGTTTTCGATGCTCAGCTCGGCAATCGTAAGCTCACCTTGGTGGCTAACAAATTCGCGCTGCACGGCGGCATGATCGAAACGCGCCAAGAGTTCTGCCGGTGCGGCAGCAAAGGCCGCGCCGGGCTGGCTATCACGACTGAGATAATAATCACTGAGGCCGCTACTTTCGATGCTCTCCGCCACAGCCAAACAGCCGGGGCAGCAAAATGCTCGCGTTTCGCCAAGCACAATCGCCTGAAATGGGCCAATGCGCTCGGGATTAGGCAGGCCGCAGTGATAACAGGAGAGGGTCACAATGAGTGAGTAATCAACGATCTATTGCGCTGATAGATCAATATTGCCGTCAGCGGGCAGATTGATGTCTTTGCTCATATGCCAATCGCTGGTGCTGAGATCAAGCGTGTAAAACCCGACTGGTGCCTTAGCAAGTTGGCCACGATATTCGCCTGGCGATACCGCCGTCAGATTCAGTGTTTGATCACGCACTTTTTGCGTCACATGATACAAATTCAGCTTCAGGCTAGCAGGCCACTGCACATCCTTGTTGCCCTGCATGCTGACCAAGACCTCGCCAGAAATATCATCGAGGATGATATTTGCATGCATATTGAGCTCGCGCGCGACGTCTACACGCGCGAAGTCCTCATTGATGGACTTGCCGTCTTGATACCAGTCGCCAGACACCACATCGTCTCGATTCACTACCGCTGTGTAGACAAAGTACAGCGAGCCCATGATAGAGATAAATGGCAAAACAATGATGAACCAGACCCAAAATTGGCGGTACCACGGGCGTTGTGCGGTCGTACTCATGCAACTTATCCTCTGTTTAGCGGCGTGGCATCATAAAGGTGCTTTCGGTCGAATCCTGTATGGACTCATCATCGATACGAGTAACCACAAACTCAATATCGGCACTGCGACCCTTCATGTCGGTATCTTGCAGCGTTACGGTTAATGGCACCGTGGCGAGTTCGCCGGCCTGCAAGGTCATGTACTTTGTGCCGCCTTCCATGGTGACGGGGATGGAGTCACAGCGAACTTCAATACGGTACTGATAGTCTTTTTGCGACTTGTTCTGCACTTTTAGCGTGTAGCTGTTTTCGATTACGCCATCGTAGCTTTCAGTAAAGAGTGCGCCACGATCACGCATGGCCTCGATGGATAGCGGGGTGCGCATGAAGAGGGCAAAGAGCAGTGCCGAGATCATCACGGTCAGCGCCAAGCTGTAGATGATTAAGCTCGGGCGTAGGAAATGGTATTTACCATCGCCGGTATTTTCTAACAGATTCTCTGTGGTGTATTTCACCAAGCCACGGGCATAACCCATCTGATCCATGACACTGTCGCAGGCATCAATACAGGCTGCGCATTGGATGCATTCGAATTGCAGGCCGTCGCGAATATCGATGCCAGTAGGGCAGACCTGTACGCAGAGTTTGCAATCGATGCAGTCGCCTAAGCTAACCTCTTCACTGCTTTGATGGCGGCCACGTGAGCCGCGCGGGTCGCCGCGATAGTTATCATAGGAAATAATCAGGGTGTCACGATCAAACATGACGCTTTGGAAACGGCCGTAAGGGCAGATGTGCAGGCAGACTTGCTCGCGCATCCAGCCAGCGTTTAGATAGGTTGCGCCGGCAAAAAACAGCATCCAAAACAACATCCATGGATCCATGCTGAGCGTGGTGAATTGCTCCCAGAGATCGCGCATGGGCGTGAAATAGCCAATAAAGGCAATGCCGGTGCCGATAGAGACGACAGCCCAACCTGAGTGTTTGATTATCCGTTTGATGAATTTACGCAAGCTCATCGGCGCTTTATCGAGGCGCAAGCGGGCGTTACGGTTGCCCTCAGCGACTTCCTCGATCCACATAAACACCTTTGTCCATACCGTTTGCGGGCAGGCATAGCCACACCAGACGCGCCCAGCGAGCACGGTTACAGCAAAAAGTGCGAAGGCGGCAATGATGAATAGCCAAGATAGGAAGAAGAAATCCTCCGGCAAAAAGGTCCACCAGAAAATATAAAAATGTCGATTGGAGAGATCGAATAGCACCGCTTGGCGGCCTTCCCAGTCAATCCATGGCAGCAGAAAGAAAACAGCCATGGTGAGATAGAGAGTAACGAGACGAATATTTTGAAATAAACCAGTGATGGCGCGGGCATGAATTTTTTCACGCTTGGCGTAGAGGTCTGCTGATTTCGGTTGCACCACACGCACGGGGTCTGGAGATAAGTCGCGAGTGGGAATCTGATTACTCATGGCACCGGTGTCCTAAGGTCAGCGGGGCGTAGATTATACGCGGGGGTGCTGCTGATGAGCTGCGACATATTGCCGCAGCTCACCGATCTCACAACAACTAGTCTATTTGTGGCTTAGTGAATAAACGTAGGCAGCCATCAAGTGCACACGGTCTGGACCTAGTGTTTTATCGAAGTTAGGCATACGGTTTTTGCGACCGTAATACACTGTATCGAGCACATGACGCTCAGCACCACCGTATAACCAAATAGTATCGGTTAGGTTAGGTGCGCCAATGGCTTGGTTGCCGCGACCGTCAGCACCGTGACAACCGGCACAGACAGCAAAGCGCGGTTCGCCGGCTTTGGCTAGTTCGTTGTCAACATTACGTCCAGACAGTGACAAGGCATAGGCAACCACTTCTTTCACGCCTTGTTCGCCCATGGCGTCTTTCCATGCTGGCATCACGCCTTGGCGGCCGTGTGTCAATGTCTCAACTAACTTCTCGGGCTCGCCGCCGTACAACCAATCGTTGTCGGTCAGGTTGGGATAGCCTTGGCCGCCGCGGGCGTTAGAGCCATGGCAGAGCGCGCAGTTGTTGGCGAAAATACGGCCGGCAATGCGCATGGCACGATCATCTTTGGCCAACTCAGGAATCGGAGTGGCGGCAAATGATTTGTACAGTGGGCCAAACTCGGTGTCGTAGTTGGCTTGGTCTTGGCTGTGTTCACCATGCGATGTCCAGCCCAAGAGGCCTGGAAACTTGCCAAGGCCGGGGTAAAGCGCGAGATAGCCCAAGGAGAAGGCAATCGACAGCCAAAATGAAATCAACCACCAGCGTGGTAGCGGGTTGTTGTATTCCTTAATGCCGTCGTACTCATGACCTGTTGTGCCATCTTCTGCCAAGTCCGACAGATCCATTTTGCGGGTCCATAGGAGCAACCAGCTCACACCAATGATGTTTGCTAGCGACAGAACGATGATGTAACCACTCCAAAAGTCACTCATTTTTTATCTCCTTTCGGGGTCTGCTTGGCATCGATACCGTGAATCGGATCGGTATCGATAGCCAGTTGTCCATCAGCCTCAAAGCGTTTGCGGTTGGACGGTTTAAATGCCCACCAGCAAATAGAGAGGAACGCGATCATCGCCAATATAGTGGCAATGCCATGCAGAGTGCCTTTATCCATGATTAGCGAATCCCCCGATCTTTGAAGGCGTGACCGAGCTGCTGCAAATACACCACAACAGCATCTAGCTCGCTATGGCCTTGAACAGCATCAGCGGCGCCAGCAATGTCTTCATCGGTGTAAGGCACGCCAAAACCACGGAATGTTTCCAGTTTTTTCGCGGTCATCTTGCCATCGAGCTGAGTGGTTTCAAGCCATGGGTACGAGGGCATGATGGACTCAGGCACTACATCGCGTGGATTGTTTAAGTGAGCACGGTGCCATTCGTCAGAATAACGGCCGCCAACGCGAGCCAAGTCTGGACCGGTGCGCTTGGAACCCCACAGGAAGGGATGTTCCCAAACCGACTCACCAGCGACCGAGTAGTGGCCATAACGTGCTGTTTCTGCACGTAAAGGGCGCACCATCTGGGTATGGCAAACGTGGCAGCCTTCGCGGATATAAACATCGCGGCCTTCCATCGCCAATGGGCTTAGTGGCACTTGGCTGCTAACCGGCTGCGTGGTTTCTTTTTGAAAGAACTGCGGAACTAGCTCCACCAAGGTGGCGAAGCTAATGGCAATAACAATAAAGAAAATCAGCAAGCCTACGTTTGTTTCAACTAACTCATGTTTTGAAGATGCCATGATCGTACTCCTTACGCCGCGGCCGGTTGATCTTTTGGCGAATCGTTATAGATGGTCATGGCAACGTTGTAGGCCATGATCAGCATGCCGGTGAGGAAGAGCAGGCCACCGATTAAACGGCCAACATACATCGGGTGGCTGGCCACTACGCTTTCGATAAAGCTGTAGGTCAGCGTGCCGTCAGCGTTAACTGCACGCCACATCAGACCTTGTGTGATGCCGGAGATCCACATGGAAACGATGTAGAACACAGTACCAATGGTTGCGAGCCAGAAGTGCAAGTTGATCAGCGGGATGGAGTACATCGCTTTGCGATCAAACAGGCGTGGAATCAGCACATAGAGTGAGCCGATGGTGATCATCGCCACCCAACCCAAAGCGCCAGAGTGCACGTGGCCAATGGTCCAGTCGGTGTTATGTGACAGCGAGTTCACGGTTTTGATCGACATCATTGGGCCTTCGAAGGTGGCCATGGCGTAGAACGACAAGGCAACAACTAGGAAGCGAATGATGGGGTCGGAGCGTAATTTATCCCATGCACCAGAGAGCGTGAGCACGCCGTTGAGCATGCCGCCCCAGCTTGGTGCGATAAGGATGATCGAGAACGCCATACCCAGTGATTGCGTCCAGTCAGGCAATGCTGAGTAGTGCAAATGGTGCGCGCCGACCCACATATAGACTGAAATCAAAGCCCAGAAGTGAACGATCGATAGGCGATAGGAGTACACCGGACGGCCAGCTTGCACGGGTACGAAGTAGTACATCATGCCCAGGAAGCCTGCGGTGAGCAGGAAGCCTACGGCGTTATGGCCGTACCACCACTGAATCATCGCATCCATCGCACCGCCATACATGGAGTATGACTTGAAGGCTGAGATAGGGATTGCCATCGAGTTAACGACGTGTAGTAATGCGATGGTGATAATAAAAGCACCATAGAACCAGTTAGCCACATAGATGTGCGAGGTTTGGCGCTTCACGATGGTGCCGAAGAACACCACGGCATAGGCAATCCAGACCACCGTAATGAGAATGTCGATAGGCCATTCAGCCTCGGCATACTCCTTCGTTGAGGTCAGGCCCATGGGTAGCGTGATGAATATCAAAATGATGACGAGCTGCCAGCCCCACATGACAAAGCTTGCGAGTCGCGGCAAATATAGCGGCGCCATACAGGTGCGCTGTACTACGTACAATGACGTTGCCATCAATGCCGTGCCACCAAAAGCAAAGATCACCAAGTTGGTGTGCAATGGGCGTAGGCGACCGAATGAGAACCAAGCGGTATCGAAGTTTAAAGCCGGCCAAGCGAGTTGTGAGGCGATGATCACCCCAACACTCATACC
The DNA here is from genome assembly GCF_042677145.1 of Paraperlucidibaca wandonensis. Classification (NCBI taxonomy): domain Bacteria; kingdom Pseudomonadati; phylum Pseudomonadota; class Gammaproteobacteria; order Moraxellales; family Moraxellaceae; genus Paraperlucidibaca; species Paraperlucidibaca wandonensis. The sequence goes on from NZ_JBHTIT010000001.1 coordinate 361,349, forward strand.
AATAATGCCCCAGAAAATAGTCATGATGGCGAGCTGCCTAACTACCTTCATATGGTATTGCGGATGGGCGACTGTCTGTGCGTGGGACATAGCTGCTTCCTGTTTAACAGATTAGAACGTCAGACGAACACGTCAGAGGTTGCGCACTAAGCATGCAATCGCAGGGGCTTCTGGGCAACTCGGCAAGTGTCGGACATGCTGCTAAATAACCTTTCAACATCAGTGGGTATATTTAGACGGGCGCATTTTAGTGCCAATAGCGTTTTGGTGCACCGACAAAATGCAGCTAATTGGCCTTTTTTTGCTTTTATTTACAACTCATCAACACGAATGTGCGTTTAATTTGCATGTTTTGGTGGGTTTTTGACGATGGCCTAAGAGACCTCATTGAAAATAGGTTATGGGAGAAATCACTAACTCTGGGTATGCTATCTCACGAGTTTAATGATGCTCTTCCTACCTAACCTCATTGCAACCTCAAGGACTCACTTATGAAAATGATCTCTGCCGTGATTAAGCCGTTCAAACTCGATGATGTACGCGAAGCATTGTCTGGCATTGGCATTACTGGTCTTACCGTCACCGAAGTTAAAGGCTTTGGTCGTCAGAAAGGCCATACCGAATTGTATCGTGGTGCCGAGTATGTGGTCGATTTTGTTCCTAAGGTTCGTCTTGATTTAGCCGTCAGTGATGAGCAGGTCGACAGCGTGATTGAAGTTATTACGCAAGCTGCTGGAACCGGAAAAATTGGTGATGGCAAAATCTTTGTTAGCAATTTAGAGCATGTTGTGCGCATTCGCACAGGTGAAACCAACGACGACGCCATTTAAGGCTCAGTGTTTTGAGGAGAGCATTGTGTATTTTCGCAAACTGGCCGTAGGCCTATCTGCTGTCGCTTGCGCCAGCCCAGTGTTCGCGGCCGATGCCGCGCTTAGTTCAGGTAATACAGCCTGGATTTTAACAGCCACGGCCTTAGTGCTATTCATGACTCTCCCGGGCCTGGCCTTATTCTATGGCGGCTTGGTTCGTACCAAGAATGTGCTTTCAGTCCTTATGGCGTGCTTTGCTATTGCCGGTGGTGTGAGCATTTTATGGTTGTTTGGCTTGTATTCCCTGACTTTTGGCGATGGTGGCAGCCTTCAGCCAGTCATTGGTGATCTATCGAAAGCCTTTTTTCAGGGCATTAGCACCGACTCCATGCAAGGTGACATCCCCGAAATACTGTTTGTCGCCTTCCAGATGACCTTCGCCATCATCACTCCAGCACTCATCATCGGTGCGTTTGCCGAGCGTATGAAGTTCTCGGCGATGCTGATCTTTTCGATGCTATGGACTGCTGCTGTCTATGTACCGGTGGCGCATTGGGTCTGGGGTGGCGGCTTTTTAAGTCAGCTCGGTGTGATCGATTTCGCCGGTGGTATCACCGTGCACATCACGGCCGGTGTTGCGGCTTTAGTTGCTGCTCTGGTGATTGGGCCGCGTAACGGCTTTCCAAAGCATGCTATGCCACCGCATAACCTGACTATGTCCGTAACAGGTGCAGGTATGCTCTGGGTCGGCTGGTTTGGTTTTAACGCCGGTTCTGCACTCGCTGCCAATGGTTCGGCAGGCATGGCCTTATTGGTGACACATATTTCGGCCTCGGCCGGCGCACTGATGTGGATGGCCTGTGAGTGGAAGCGCTTCGGCAAACCTTCAATGCTGGGAATTGTCACCGGTATGGTGGCAGGCCTTGGGACTATCACTCCAGCGTCTGGAAATGTTGGGCCGATGGGGGCGTTGCTTATTGGTCTATTGGCTGGTTTGGTCTGTTTTAACATGACTCAAATTGTTAAACGCCGCTGGGAAATTGATGATTCGCTTGATGTTTTCCCTGTGCACGGCATTGGCGGTATTTTGGGTACGCTGTTGGTCGGCGTGCTTGCCAGTCCGAACTTGGGCATTTTTTCAGGCCAAGGTTTTTCGGGCGCCAATGACAGTATTGCGAGCCAGTTCGGAGTACAGGCACTTGGTGTTGGGGTTACGATTATTTATACCGCTGTGGTTACTTGGGGCTTACTCAAGCTGACAGGACTAATCACTCGTGGCTTACGCGTCAGCAGTGAGCAAGAGCGGACAGGTTTGGATTTGGCGCTGCATGATGAGCGTGGTTACGACCTCTAGGTTTTGCCTATCAAGTGATGGCTTCGCAGTGCGCTGTTGCGCGCTGCGAAGCCATCGTGTAGTTTCGGCATTCGGTTTTGTTTTCCGATATTAACCCTGAATTTATAGCGCTGAGTCGCTTTAGGAGATTGCAACGATGGCCGCTTTCCTGTCACAAGAATGGTTCGACAAAGTAGACGCATTGACCGCTGCTGCTGGCGATTTGAATATTCCTGCCGCTGTTGCAGGCATGGTGATGAACGTAACGGTAAACGGCGCGCCAGATGGCTCCGTAGACCTAGCACTGAATGGCGGAAAGTTTGAGCGTGGCCACAATGCCAGCGCTGGCACCAAATTGATCCTGCCTGCTGACTTGCTGCGCAAAATCTTCTTAGAAGGTGATGCTGCTGCTGGCATGCAAGGCTTCATGACTGGTCAGATCAAAGTAGAGGGCGACATGAGCAAGCTCATGACTCTGCAATCTGCACGTCCAAGCGAAGAGCAGAAAAATCTGTTCAAGCAAATTTTGGAACTGACAGCGTAAGCTTCAGCTGCCAAAAATAAGAAGCCCGGCTAGCCGGGCTTTTTTACGCCTTAATAAAAGCAGCGCTACTAATCTCTCAGCAGCGCTTATCATGATCAGTGAGCGGCGTAGAGCTGGTACAGCCAGAACACGATGATGCTCATTTGTGCGAGCCAGAGATTGCCACGGATAAAGACCATGGTGGCATTGGTGTTGATCACATGCACCGCACTTTGTGCCACACGCAGGCCGATAAAGACCATGGCTAACTCATCAATCAGTGCTAGCTGACCCATTGCGTAGGCAATAAACACTACCGTGGCAAATACCGGTAGGTTCTCTATACAGTTCATGTGCGCGTGCTGAACACGAGTCACTATGGCGGGGTCGACATGGCTTGCTGCACCGCGAGTCCATGAATTGGCAGCGGCTTTAAAGCTCAGTACCAATGCCACGCGATAGCCAACATAGCCAAGCGCTAAAACAACGGTGAGTGCGGTAAAACACAGAAGGGCGCAAATGGCCGGGGATAGGGGCGTCATAAAGACCTCGATTATTGAGTGCTGGCTTGATGCACAGCGACGCTTGGACTATAGCGCATAGACAGTCCGACAAAAGTTGTTTTTATCGTGCGATGAGCGGTAGTACTTATTCATTAATGTCGTAAAGCTTGCGCCAAATGCTATGGCCGAGCTGATCAAATTCACGCACGGTTTGCACAAAGGCTTGGCGATCTTTGGCATTCACCAGCGGCTCAGGCAGCAAGGGATCGAAAATCACATGGCGAATCGCTTGGCCGCCAAGCAAAAAGCATTCGCGTGCGGCCACCTCTGGGTCCAAGTCACTAGCGCGCGCCATCCATGCACGAAGTTGAATTTGCACGCTTTCATATTGCCGAGTCAGCGCCTCAATATCCCAGAGTTTCAGCATTTCTTTCTCACGCGCGGGCGCCCAATCATTTGCGCTAAAAACGCTGGCATCGCTTTCAAGGCCTAGGCTGTGCAGACGTTTGCGTACGGCATCAACATCCTTCTCGATATTATTGGGGCGTACGTGCAGGCCTTTGTCGAGTTCGCGGAAGCCGAGCATTTGTAGGGCACGTTCGCGACGATTCAAGGCGGTGCGATCGCTACGGCCAAGGCCGGCGGAAAACACCACCAGCCAATCTTTTTGCCATGGTCGTAGGCGTTGTTCAGCCTGTCGCCAAGTCGCGATGTCGCCAGCAAGGTCGCGCGCAGCGGTGGCTAGGCGGTAGCTACCTCGGCCTGCGCCTTCAATTAGACCTTCTGCAGATAAGCGTACCAAAGCCACACGCACGGAGTTTTCGGAAATATCGAAGGTGCGACAGGCTAAAATAGCTTCGCGTGCACTAAGCACATGGGCGTCGCTAGCAAGCATGACATCGAGAATTAAATGGCGGGCATTGAGTTTCATAGTAATAATTTCGGGTCTTGGCGGGCGCTGGGCACTAAGGCGCCAATGATGGCGAAGCGTTTAGCTTGTGACAAGCGGGTAGCTCTCTGGGTATGCTGTGTTTTTTCCGATGGTGAGCCGTATTATGTCGTGGATGAATTTAAGCCGTGAAGGCGATGTCTGGCTGATGACCTTGTGTCATGGCGATAACCGCTTTAATAACGAGTCGATGGCAGCGTGGAATGAAGCGCTAGACACCATCGAAGCCACTGAAGGCAATGCCGCCTTGGTAATTACTGCCGATGATCCTAAGTTTTTTAGCAATGGCATCGATATTGAGCCAATTTTAGCGACTCATGGCTTTCCCTACTTTCTCAATGATTTTGCCCCGCGCTTAGAGGCACTGTTCTTGCGTGTTGCACGCTTTCCCATGCCAGTAGCATTCGCGCTCAATGGCCACACCTATGCGGGCGGCGCCATTATGGCTTCTGCGGGTGATATTCGCTTTATGCGCGCTGATCGTGGCCGTTTCTGCTTCCCTGAAGTCAATATCAAAGTGCCTTTCACTCCATTGATGACCGAAGTCGTGCGCCTATTACCAAATAGCGCAGGCGCCTGGGAAATGATGAGCACTGGTGTGGCCTGGGGTGGTGAAGAGGCCGTGGCTAAAGGCGTGATTGAGCATGCTCTGAGCGCGGAGGCTTTGTTGCCAACAGCAATGGCATGGGCGACTGAAATGGCGAAGAAAGATCGCGCCACGTATACGCTGATTAAGCGTCGCTTCCGTGTTGCGCTGGATGTGTATTTGTCGAAGTAAATTTACAGGCAAAAAGAAGCCCCTAAGTTAGGGGCTTCTTCGTTTTTGTGACGCTATTGCTTACTAACCACAGTTCACACCAAGTAGACCAAGCACGAGTGGGCCGAGTACTGGTAGTGCGCATAGAGGTGCTGCCTGATCCAGTGGCAACATGTCTAAGGGTAGGCTATCCAGTGGGCTACCACCTGTTCCGCCATCACCGCAGCTGCCGCCTGTTGCTGCAACTAGCTGTGGTCCAATTACTGGAATGGCACAAAGCGCTGTAGCGTCAGGTAAGCCTGAGCCATCTGCAGGCGCATCGCTGCAACTACCGCCTGCTGCACCAACCAATGCTGGGCCAACACCAGGAATTATGCAGAGCTGTTCAGGTGAGATGGGTGAGTCGCTACCGCTACCGCTGTCACACGATTGGCCAGCGCCTTCAACTAGTGCTGGGCCTATGACTGGGATAGCACACAGTGCTGCAAGCTGCTCAGCTCCGGGGATTGCAGGAATTGCTGTGCCACCACCAGAGCCAGTGCATGTTCCGCCTGCACCTTCTACGAGGGTTGGGCCAAGTGTTGGGATAGCGCAAAGTGCTGCTAACTGCTCAACGCCAGGAATGGAGCCGCCACCAGTACATGCACCACCTGCGCCGCCAACTAGTGCTGGGCCAACACCGGGGATGGCACAGAGCTGTTCAAGTGAAATTGGGGAGTCGCCGCCAGCGCCTGCTTCACACGTGCCACCGGCACCTTCTACTAATGCTGGGCCAATAGCTGGAATAGCGCATAAAGCTGCTAGTTGTTCTACACCAGGGAGTCCACCGTCTGTGCCACCAGTGCCTTCGCCACAAGTGCCGCCAGAACCTTCAACAATGGCTGGGCCTAGGGTTGGGATGGCACATAGTGCTGCTAATGGGCTTTCACCACCAGTGCCACCACCAGTGCCACCACCAGTGCCACCACCAGTGCCACCACCAGTGCCACCACCAGTGCCACCACCAGTGCCACCACCAGATTCTTCATTACTTAGGGTGCCGAAGCTTTCTTCGGTGCCACAGGCTGTCAGCGCTAAGCTTGCCGCGCATAGCGCGATGAGCGAGATTTTTTTTATGTTCATGAGGTGCCCTGTTTTGTAGTTATTGTTTCACCAGAGGAACTTATCATTATGAGATGACGTTGTCAGCCAAGATAAGTCAAGTTCTTGTATGTAACGCTAAATCAAATTTAGCTGACATTATGTATAGATAGTGTAACAATTTTGACTCTGAAGGCAGCAATAGTCATAAAAATGCCTAATGTCGGCTTTTTTGCCTATTGCTTGTGATCCAAAAGACTTTCACTGTATGCAGGTGACGTCCAACCATCGCCGGAAAAGGCTGGCGATTTTCTGCGTCAACGGTAGGGTGCGGGTATCGGCCTCAGCGTGGTTTAACCAACGACCCATGGCCAGTAAGCCTTCGGTGGATTAGGCGATCACGCATTGCCTATGAATGGAAAGCATCATGGGCAATGTCGGCAAAACCTTTATTGAGCTTTTTTTATTTTCGCGTAGTTGTACCGGGTTTGGATTTAACATTTGGCCATATAAGGCTGAGTGTTGTGAGGCTAGCTACCGCTAGATGGAATGACTTCTATTAAAGCGTCGCCAGCGCTAATTAAATCGGCACGATTTTATAACACGCGCATATGCGAGCTCGTTGCCTTGGTGTAGATGAGGCTTGGCGATGATGTGATTTGTTATTTCTGTTGTGACTTGTATTAGTATTGTTCTTGTCCTATTGCAATGCAATGCAGTGGTGTTTTTTATATAAATGAAGTTTCTCAAATCCCAGAAGCAAAAAACCCGCATCGCACAAGGCTTTGCAGGTTTTAATGTTTGGTGGGCGATACTGGGATCGAACCAGTGACCCCCCGTGTGAAAGAAAAACACACTACCGTCACAAATAACCTGATTCTACATTAAAGCACTCAAAAGCCCTGTATTTGTTAGCTCTTACGGGCTTTAGGTATTTTTAATCGCGCACACAATGTGCTTTTAGGTGTTTTTATGGTTGTGGTTTTTGTCACTACGATGTCACAAAAAATGTGACATCGTGACACTATTTTGTGACCCCTACTTGGTTTTTTTGTGACTACGTGCGATAAAAACACTACTAAGCATTGCTATGTAGGTGGCGCAAGGTGGATGCCCAAGCAGCCTTTCAAAAAATAGCTATTCAATCCCGGTCAATGCCGACTGACCGATTGGCTGAGTCATGGCTTGGCTTCAGCAAAAGCGATGATTGTTTAATAACTTATTCGGCTGAAGAGGCATTTATTCAGCCTCCTGATAATCCTCCAATTCAAGACCTCCAGGGTGTCGAGTTTGTATCGGGAAATTATCTTAAATCCCTGTTGGTTGAAGACATAGATGAGGCTGATTGCGAGTTAGAACCTGCAGGTAATCTTTCCGACATTGTTCTGTTGCGACCAATTCTTCTAGTCAAGCAACCAAACCCTGTCATTACTGGCGATATTCGCCATTCGACTTTGCTTATTAGAAAGCTAAATCCTGAGCGTTTGTATCCTGTCGTTTGGGTGAATCGGCTTGTGAGTAACATCACTGTGGAAAGTACGGCGAAGAGTCAAAAAGCATCAAAGCCAACTAAAGCATCACAATTACCAATCCCTAAAAAAGCCCTATCAAAGGGTGATATTTCTAGAAGAGAGGCTGAGTCCCTTGGTATCTCTCCAGCCGCATTGCGTAAACGAAAAAGTCGTGAGCGGTTGAGGAGATTGGCAAATGAAAAAAAATAATCTCCATGACCTCAGATCGCTGTTAGGTGGGCTCCAGCTAACCGACAGGCTTCTTCATCTAACAGACGCCTCGGCATATCTCGTCTGCTTTATTCCGGCTATTGATCGTCTCGCGTATTTGGTTGATACATATCCAGCTGCCTTTACGGGCCTTGGAATTCCTCCCAGTGAAGAAATGCGAGCATGGACAAAAGCCGCTAGAGAGGAGATGAGTACTTGGCCAAATGAGTATAGAGAACTAGCTCTGCACATCAACAAGAGCGGTATTGAGGCCAGCCAAAAAGCCGTCGGTGAGGCGCAACATCCGCTCAAGGGGTATGGCATGTGGTCTCACGGGACTTATGCAGCCTTGATTGTGACCAAGCCTACAAAGGATTCTTTGCCTGCGCTAGTGCAAGGGTTTGACCATGTTTCAGCTTGGGTGCTGGCAATTACCATAAAGTACAACTTGAAAGTTGATTGGATTGACTACTTGAGGAAGGTAAGTCACAAAAACCTTCAGGAGTATATGCAGCACAACAAAGGCCAATTTCAGTCTCGAGCAGCGGCCGCTGCACAAGGTCTTGTTCGACTGCAACAGATGCATGGACCACTTAAGCATTTTAAAAGGCTAGCCGACAAAAATAAAAATGCACTTGGATTATCAAATGTCTTATCGGACATAGTTAGCTTATTAACTGAAACAAATGGTCGTGGTAAAGATGGCTTTGGTAAAGATGAAAATGAGCACAGGATAACCATAGATCACCTTCAAAAAATTATTCGGCTGCTGGGTGAAAAGTCTGCACCAAAGCGGAAGACTGCCGACGACACCGACACCGACACCGACACCGACACCGACACCGACACCGACACCGACACCGACACCGACACCGACACCGACACCAATCTTAAGGAGCAAAAACTACTAGAAGAAGAGCATCAACGCTTTCCTCCGGAGAAAGATAATCACCTTGGTGTGAGTGGCTACAGAAGTCTCATCGATGCCGATAGTTACCCAACATTTTTACCAACCACTCGAATCGAGTTTCGTAACGAGGAGGAAGTCCTTGAAGGGCCGATTTTCAGTGAGCCCACTGATGTTGATCTAACCTTTGCGCAGGATAATGATTTAGCGATCGAGGAGGTAGTCGAGCTTTTGCCCTATGAGGTCGACAAACTAGATTTCGAAGACCAGGAGCAGGATGAGCACACGCTCAAGGTTGTGACAATTAACGCGGCCGACTTTCGACGGCGCATGGCGGAAAGACAGCCAACGAGGGTGTCATACGTCGGTCTAGATGCACGCTACGGTTTAGCGGTTTATCTTCAGGCGAATATGATGGGTCAAGGTAATGATTCAGCAGCATCAATCTTGATCGCTCTGGCATGGGTAACGGGCCGTGATGTAGAAAAACTAAGCAGCCACTTAATCAATATTGGGGCGGATGAAGAGGTTGAAACTCTGCCAGATTATTATACGGTTGCCTTAAATTTGAATGATCGACGTCTCTGGATTCGGCTTAATCAACCTGATGTCTATCCAGTTAACTCAGTAAATGCTCGGCAAACTAAACGCTGGATAAACGTTCCCGACTTCATGGATGTATTAAAATATGTCAAAGCTCTTGATCAAAATGTCATCAATGAAGTTGAGCTAGGAGGAGCGCTAGCTAGGCACTTAGTTTGCATACAAAAGCAATTTGGCATCTCTACAGGTCAAATCCAAAATATGTTGGCTGAAACCCTGATTGCAAATGAGGGTCATGGTTGTACCGCCATGTTACTCACAGAAGTAAGTACTAAGAGTCGTCTCATAAATCTCCACTATTTATCTCCTCGTCGAGATTGCGTGATCGATGCGTATAGAGATGCCATGGTTGAAATGCTCGGATTACCTAATGAGCATTTTACAAAAAAAGGGAACCGCTCCGATGACTTTGTTGGTTTGCACATGTGCCCATCCGAGGCGAGTGTTCATGATGCGATTCACACATTGGCTTCTGTTCCGATTGATACTGGTGAGTGGCAGAAAGCACACAATCAGATAGTACTTGCGACGATTATGTTGCTCGCCGCCTCCGTGGGCGTCAGAGATGCACTGTCACTTAACCCAAATGCCTTTGAGATTTTCAATGGTTTTGGCGTTTGCCATTATGTTGAAAAGAGTGAAATGCGTGTCGTGTACTTACCGAAGTTAGTCATTGATCAACTACTCGCCTATGACGAACACCACGCTGTTTTGAACAAAATTTGGCGGCTAACGCACTCCAGTGATGAGATTCATCCCGATCTCTTTTTCCTGTTTGATGATGAAGGTCATCCGGCAACGTTTCATCCGAAGTCATTTTCAAGATATGTTGAAGCGTTTGGTGTCGACTTTGACATGCCGCTTAACGGCTTACGTAGGCTGATTTTTACCCGACTATATGAGATGCGCGACTTTGGACCCTACTTGGATATCTTTATTGGTCATGCAACAGAGGGGCTAAGGCCCTGGGTTCAACAGTCTGGAGCTCGCATGAGCGAGCTGTCTCGAATAGCGAAAAAAATCGATGATTTATTGAATTTTGAGCTCAATTGGCCAATCGTCCGAGGCTGTTCCAATGCCCCAGTCTCTTGAGCAACTTTTAGCTTCACGTTTTTCACAGTGGCCTAACAGGTTGAGTTCATTCCTTAATGAATCAACTGAGACTCAACAATGGTTGCTGCAGTGTGTCTTAGAAGCGCATGCGAAAGCGGAAACAACAGGTGCAATCCAACCATTGTATTTGGCAACAGCGAATAAAAATGGCGCTGTGATTGCGCTGCGCGAAATTCTTAAGGTCATGGGCAGTAGCGATGAACTTTTTAAACATCGCATAGAGTTGCAAACAGTCGTAAGACGCTACTTGTCGACCTGTGGCTTTGCACGAGCGAATGAGCTGCTTGTGAGCAATGCTGGCGCTGAGACTGCGGTGTTGGATGAGCCTGAGTTGTCACCCTTTAGTTATCACCAAATTGCCCTGAGTCAGCATGCGCTTGTCGAGGAGTTAAATAGCATCTATCTCGCTAAAGCGAAGCCATTTACCGAAGACGAGGTATTTGGTGGTGTCATTTTTTGCCTGATGACCCGAGACGGGGTGTTATCGCTTCCTGAATTAAGACAAGTACTTGTTGAGCTGCAGTCAGGTCGTTTGGCTCGACTTGGAAAGCTTTTTTATGTGTGCGGACCGATTGGAAAAGGCGGCCAGCAATTCCGGCGACTATTTTTAAGTCCCTTAACACTTGCCTTTATATTTCGGTGGCTAACCTTGCAACCAGCCCAAGAGTTCTCAGTCACTACGATCAATGTTGGCATTGACGCGCTTGCCTCCAGACTGTCTCAGCACGCAGATATCACGTGGAGAAAGTTTAAAGGGCTTCAGAATGCGGCGATCAGATATTTGAGGCTTCAAGATAATACGCCTCAACACGTTGTTGATTTCATGACCGGTGAGATCTCCAGTACCTCTCTATCAGAGAGCTGCTGGACTAGATTGTTTGATTTTCAACCCGACCTTCGTATGTTGGTTCACGAAGAGGAGGCCAGAGAACTGCGTCGGCGGGAGATCGAAAAGCCCAAAATTGTGCGCCCGGGATTTGTGCAAGAGATATGCCGTTCACTGGCTGAAAAACCTCAGGAAAAAGCAAAGAAACATACGCTTTTCATGTTGGCCCCCATCATTAATCGTGACACCACCCAGCCTGAGTTGTTGGTCCAATTGGCGGAGTTTGTTGATTGGATGTTACGGGTAGTTGGTCTTGAGAGCAGCACAACCAAGATGCACTTGGAGAACTTATCTCAGGTGTTGTTTCCGATGGTATCGAGCTTAAGCCACCGTATCGATAACCCTGACACTTGGGAGTCCATGGTTGAAAATATGCTCGGTGATGAGACGCGCTATTCCAAGGCCATCGACGCGGTATCGAAGTTTTCGGATTTTTTGACGCGCACCGAAGGGGAGCAGTTCGCATCTGCTGGTTTTTCAGCAGCAGCTCTCGTCAACGCTAACATCATCACGATGGAGCAGAAGGATCTGGTGGTCTCTCGCATCAGATTAAAGTTGCAGTCTTCCGATCCATTAATGGCAGATGTCGCTTGTTACTTGGTTGAGTTGGCATTTGGTTTGGGTGCGCGCCGATGGGAGCTGCTAGGACTTCATTTTTCTGACGTCTTGGGCCCACTGGAGGCAATGATTAGGTTTGTGAAAAACTTAAGCAGAGCTCTAAAAACAGATGCCTCTACTCGGCAGCTAACTCTTCAGCATCTATTGGACGAGCCTTTTTTTAAAGATTGGCAGCAGTTTTCAACTTGCCAGCCAGCTGAGGACAAAAATACCAATATCCTCGAGGCGAGAGGGTTCGATATTAAAAGTGCTGAGAGCAAGATGTTTTCTGTGATCTCAGCGAGCTTGAAAGAGGTGGCCGGCTTAGCCGATGTCAGTTTTCATAGCCTGCGCCACAGCGCTGCTTGTCGATTTATGCTGTCTTTACACTGGGAATTTGTGAGCTTTCTTGAAATTGAAGGAAGTCGATATTTCGATCAAATCGAAAAAGAGTCTCTTGCAATCGAGAAAGCTTTGTTAAGAAAAAATACGCAGAACTTTTTGGAGCACAAAACAGTCAGCGCGTTTCTAGGTCATTTGAGCTATCGCACCACGGCAGCACATTATTTTCATTTTTACTGCCTCCTGCGCTCTAGCTACCTGATGCTCACTAATATGGCTAGCTTATTAAAAGATGAGTCACATTATTTGGTGGCGGTAACGGAAGTGCCATTCGATTTGCCAAATGATGAGCACATCACAGTTCAGCTTGATTTTTGTATAAAGGAAATGAGTGTTCCTGTGATCTCGATTACTACGCCATCTCAGCAGCCGACTAATTTGGTACTGGCAACTGACGGTGAGGAGATCAAGAAGCTGTTGATACGTGTGTCGGATATCTTGTTGCTTAGAACGGTGGCGGCCAAACAAACAGCAACTCAAGAGCTGTTACCAAACCAAAGTCACCGCACACCATTTTTATCATTGCTACATCGACGTGCTCATTATTTAGTGGATCTCCACCAAAAAGTGGGATTGATGAAGGTTGAAGGCCGAGGAACAGGCAAAAAAAGAGATCACGGATTTGAGCTTTTTCGCATGCCAGTGAATGCAGCAACACAAAGTGCGATTGGGGCCATCTTGGCCGAAATTGAGCGTATTTATACAGTGCCAGATCAGCCCAAAGCGACACGTGATCAGCGACGTGAGTTAGCTGAGCGTCTAGTCGATGCGATGCACTTTTACAGCCCACGGGATCTTGAGACCTTTAGTTTTGGACCTAAGGATGATGTCTCCCGCGTGCTGACACCAGTGATGGGTATCTTAAATCGCTCACAGGTTCAGTTGTGCTATTGGCAGAGAGAGAAGAAGCGTATGCCTGGCAAAGGGCCACGTGACGTAAATGGTCAAAAGATCTATGTGCAGCGCTTGATTGACTTACCGAAGATCAAAAAAGGCCGACTCATGGTGCGAATTGAAGCAGTCAATCAGCATGAGAACTATAAGCCAGCGGTACTGGCGTGGGTCATGACAGCGATGTATCTCGCATACGGTCATTCGTATTTGCTAAATCACAGTAACTTAGATTCTTAAGTCAAAGTGTTCATAACTTTGTTAGTTGAAGGTTGGCTTGGAGTTTTCCACGACAGTGGGTAGTCAACATATTTCTATGTCCAACCATGCTGCCAGATATCAATATTTTTTAGATCTTGCCATTCAATAGGCATTGAGCCCTTTGTCATAACGGCTTCTATTAGGCAAGAGGTAACAATACCTTCTTCGTCGAACTCGACATCAGTGATCATGAAATGCTTCTCTTTTGCTTGTGGCTTCTGTGCTGTCCACTTGCTGTGCAGAAGTTTTCGGGGATTAATTTTGTTCATAGCGCCTCTTCTAACAGTGCTCAGCATTTACAGCGTGATTGCCACAAATATGTCTGGAGCGCTTGGAGTTTGCAAAGCTAGATCGCTAAGTGATGCAATAACCTTAATATCATTTGGCGCCCCTCGAGTGGCTCAGATGATCATACGCTTCCATCTAGCGCCAAATGACTGAGATGGCTTGGTAATCCCCACAAATCAGAAGTCGGCCCAAATGGCCTAGCCCCTACTTCTGAGCCCTGTTAAAAAAGGGGGGATTACCGAGCGCTAGCTCCTGTATTCGTGTATTTCCTGAGATATGGATCATTCTTGACGCGAAGATTGCCCCGCATTCAGGGCACATCGCGGGTATTTCGACTGTGCTCATGGTTTTATCTCGCTCCTTGTCACTCAACGCCACGCTCTGCGACAAATTTGGAGCGCAGCGTAAAATTTGTCCGGTAGCAGTTCTTTGATAGGCATGGGCGCAAATTAATCTTCTTGATCCTCAGGATAAGGTAGAGGAGTTACAGCCACCCATCCTTCACGATCAGGTGCATTGTGACCAGTTTGTTTGTGACCGCCTTCGGTCGATATTACTTTCGCGCCCCTGTGAATGAAGGCTCGAACAACAGACTTACGCGGGTGGTCTTTATCTTCTTTTGCTGCGCTAACGATTGCCGTAAAACTCTGCGAATCAGGCTGCGTATCATGTTTAGTTCCAAGCCACCTATCTAATACTTCTGTTGACACATTGTGCCTTGAACCATGGTGGGGAATTTGTATTCGATCTACTCCTGGAAGTACCAGCCCGACATAAGGAGCAAAATCTGCGGCCTCATCAAGAGCTGCTCTTCCTGCGTCACCAGTGAGTAGTATTTTCATATCACATAAGCAAGCATATTGAATTACGCTCATGTTGTTTTCAGGGCTTGTATCGTCCGCTGGAAAATACTCATCACCCCAAGCTGACCTGATAAAATTTATAGCTTTTCTAATAATCAGGCCGGCTGCCTCGGCCAAAGTTTGTTCCTCTTCCTTTGTGGCTTCAGGGGTTTTTTCTGATTCCACAACAAGATCTAAATATCTCGTTTTAGATGGAGCCAACACATTAAATTCTCCTATTTTTGCACCTTGAAATGGCTCTGATATTCTTACCCCATTTTCTATTGCGAGCTCTTCTAAAGCCGCTAGGTTTGGATATATTTCTTTAAGCCTCTTCGCCAGGTTATCTGAAGAGGTAAAGCGGCTAAATCGATCAATTAGCTCATCTGCATATAGCCAGGGTCGCAGCATCCATAATGCACCTATTACGAACTCATCAAACAGCTTTCTAAGCCCACCTGCATGATCACCGTCGGGATGAGTAACGATTATAGCGTCAATATATTTCGGCCCCCCATAATATTTATTTATATGCTCTACTAATAAATCTCCTGTGGCTTGGAACCCTCCGTCAGTCACATGAATTCTGGTGGCACCACCGATTGAATACCGGAGAGGTATTGCATCACCGCTTTTTTTTGATTCAACGTTTAAAAAATCTATTTCGAAAAAGTCAGTCATAATTTATTCCCTGTCTTTTGCACTAGCTACGCGCCTAGTTATGTAAGCGGTTTGCTTGCTATATGAGAAAGCAAATAGAGCTAGCAATCCTATAATTGCTAGCTCTGGTGAAAAATCATTCAAAAATTGAAAGTGCTCAGACAATGATTCATATATCCTTAAAAAAGCGAGAAATATAAACAATGATAGAAAGGTTCTATACATATTATTTGCTTCTGAAAGAACTTCTATAAGCTTGTCTTTACTGGATGCTTCAACATAATCTCTATATTCCGAAAATTTAACAAACTTTATCCATTTAAGGAGCGGTTCAATAATAATAGAACCAATCCTGCTAATCACTAAACCAATGAAATAATATAGGAAAACACCAGTAAAAATCTCCTCTTGAACGAAGTTATATTTAGTTAATGATTTTGCTATCGCGACAAAAACCATCCCTGGCAGGAGATAGTTGAAAATATTGTATGTAGAAAGCTTTTCAAGTAAATCTTTCATAGCATTTGCTCTTTCTATTCAAGGCTTAACCGGATGCCTAAGGCCTGAATTAAGCCGAGCCGCGAAGCGGCTTCGGCTTGAATGAATTGTTAGGACTCAACCGTTACCGAGTCTGAGCTGACGCCGAACTGCTTTGCAACATGCGCAATCAATGCCTCTTCGGAATGAAATTCCATGTTGTCTATCAACTGTTGGTGGTCTTTAAGTTCATTCCCATCTTCATCGTCTGAGATGACCGAGCCGCAGCGAAGTACGACGAGCATGTCCTCTGGCATGTCATCGTCGAGGTGAACCACTACGTGTGCAATTTTTTTCATAGCGAGACTCCTTGGTTGGAGGTGAAACACTCTCATGAAGTGCCCCCTGTATTTAGTCAAGATCGCAGAAGGCCGTACATGAGTCCTAACACCTTTGTAACGGGCAGACAAACCGAAGGTTTAGCTCTCCTGCCATAAAGTGGCGTTCGTTGACAAACTTGTTATGAATTCGCATGTACAGAATAAAGACAAATATCATTATATAATTTCACTGCTTTTACAAAATTAATATGTTGAGTTAGGAGTATTCTCGGGGTTAATTTCGCCATAAACCTCATCAGGATCAACATCATTAATCAACAACATCTCTCTAACTACTTCAATATGATCCAATACCTTTTGGTAACTATCCCCATACTCAAATTTAGTTACTTCAATTGATTTTGGCATGTAGGTAAACGCAATTTTCAATGCATTTAGAGAAGACTGACTAATTTTTTCACTCATTTCAGTACTCTTTCTCTAATTTTCTGTATTCATAACTTAGTTTAAACCGCAGGGTTGCGGCTTAATAATTTTGACCAGCTGCATAAGGCAGTGTAGCGTGAAGAGAGTTCAAAGACATCAAAGCCTTGGAAACTTGAACGCAGCACTCTTTGCCATCAAATACCGCACTTCCTATTTCGTAAAGCACGCCATGCTTTTTTTGCGGCGACAATTTCGCTGCACAACAAAAAGGCTAGCGACAAATTGTGAATTACTGGCTAGGTACGCTACCGCCACTCAGTTGACGTAGTGCAATGAGATCAGTCTATCCTTGGAGACAGTGCAAAGTGGGTGATTGGCACATCCAAGCCGGTACGCTGGCGAAAGTGGTGTGCGACCGCATTCCCTGAGAAAGCTACAAATAACTTGTACCAAATAGCTCTTCATTTTGGCAAGCAGATGCCACTTAAACTCACCGCTAAACTACCTTCTGCGAGGCGTACACATCCTCGCTTCGAATATGCAAAAGCTGCCACTCAAACTCCTCAGGCGACGTCCCTCCATCTTCATTAGCACTCGGCTTAAGAATCTGCGCTTAATTTAAGCGCACTTCCTGCCAGTTGTCTGGTGTATGTTGAGGGCGATATGGCATTGAGTTGATGTAGTTGGATACTTACCTCGCGTAGCTAGCCTTGTTTTTTCTGACAAATTGGCTCGCTGGTTGATTGGGTTTTTCGATGAAAACTGAGGGTTTTGGCTCCAGCTTTCATCTAATCTGGATAGAGAATAGAAGCGGTATGCTAGATTCACTCAAAGCTTGGGCTACACGCCTTAAAAACGATGTTGTCACACTCATGTTTGCGAGTCGTGATCCAGAGACACCACTCTTGCCAAAGCTGCTTGCGATGGTAATCGTGGCGTATGCGTTAAGTCCCATTGACATTATCCCTGATTTTGTCCCAGTCATAGGTTATCTCGATGACCTTATTATCGTGCCTATTGGAGTTTGGATTTGTTTACGACTGATACCTTCGCCTTTAATTGCGGATAACAGAAAAAAGGCTGAGATATGGCTATCTAGTAAGCCCGCTAAAGTACACAGTGCGGCCGCTTTAGTAGTGATTATTGCTATTTGGCTAAGTTGTGCTTGGCTACTTTGGCGATGGGTTGTGCCGAAAATTAGCTAACTGGTTGATGAGAATCTACAAGCGACATCGCCTTGATTCCATCATTATCAGTTTATCAGCCTGGACCTATTACCGCTTCAATCTGAGCTTTCGTGATATCGGCGACTTGCTGGCAGAGAAGGGTATCTCTGCCAATTATGAGGCAACCCGTTTGTGGGGCATCAAGTTTGGACAAGCATGCGCTCGCAAGCTCAAGTAAAGACATGGTGGATTCGGCGATACGTTTTATCTTGATGAAGTATTCCTCAAGATAAACGGCAAGCAGCACTACTTGTGGTGAGCAGTCGATCAAGACTGTGAAGTGATAGGTGTTTATGTTCAGAGTCGCCGTACCGGTGCTGAAGCCCGGCAGCTCTTCAAGCGCTTGTTGCGCAGCAATGGTGGCGAGTCAAGAGCGATAGTTACTGATGGTTGGCAAGCTATAAAGTTGTTCAACGCGAGCTAATGCCTACGTCGCACCACAATACAGGTAAGTACGCGAACAACGGGGCTGAGCAATCGCATGAGTCGCCGTGGTTTCGGGAGCGAGGAATGCGACGGTTTAAATCTCTGAGCCAGACGCAGCTATTTCTAGCGAACCATGCAGCAGTATCAAGCTTATTCAGTCTTGGAAGACACCTAGCCTCAGCAAGCCATTATCGCCGAAGTAGGACAGCTGTGTTCGCAACATGGAGAGCGGTGGTTGCATAGAGGCGCAAAGGTCAATTTTTGCTGTGCCTGGAAGTTAACTTGTCAGTACCGTTATGAGATGGTTTTGGCTTACTACAGATGAGTATGTCTATCATGCTGTGGTTCTGATTCCATTGAGGTCAGTCCTTGAAGAATGCCGCAAGTTATAATTGACTGTTTGTTTTGACATCGCCGACTAAGCTCGCTGAGTTTTTCTTTGAGCTGGGACAGTTCAGCTATGCGCAAGTCGACATGGTCGATGTGCTCATCAAGAAGTTGATTCACAGCACTGCAATCACCTGCAGGCTGAGTGACAAAACTCTGTAGTGCACGGATCTCCTCCAGTGTCATATCTAGTGCACGACAATTGCGAATGAAGCGTAGTTGATCGACGTGCACGCTTCCATAGTGACGATAGTTGCTTGCTGTTCGCGCGGGTGCTGGCAGAAGTCCAACTTTTTCGTAATAGCGCACCGTTTCTACGGTGCATTGTGCCTCGTGAGAAAGCTCTCCTATCTTCATTGATTGGACTCCAATACGCTTGACTCTAAAGTTACTTTAGGGTTTTGAATGAGAATCATACGATGAGAAATGGAGATTTACCATGACTAACCATTTAGATCATGATCACATTGAGGGTGGTGAGCTTGAGCAAAACCGAAGCTCAAATCATGAGATTGAAAACACTAAAGATTCAGCAATTGAGAGTAGCGACCTAATACCTTCTGTTTTGCTTGATGGCTCAGATGGTCAGTGTTGCTCTAGTACTCCAATTGCACTTAGCGACTTAGCAGAAACGGAAATGACGACGGACACCACCAGCACGTCCATACGTATTTTGCAGATGGACTGCCCTACCGAAGAGGCGCTTATCCGCAAGAGGCTAGCTGGTATGGTGCAGGTCAAGAGCCTAACGTTTAATTTGATGAGACGAGAGCTGACTGTAGTACATGCCTCGAACACACTGGCCCAAGTGTTGGAGGCCCTGCGCTCATTAGGTTTTCGACCTGAGTTGAGTGTTGATAGCGCCAAACCAGTCGATCGTAAGGAGGCAAAGACTTCTTGGTGGCCGTTAGCTTTGGCTGGGGTAGCGGCAGTATTGTCGGAAACTGTGAGCTGGATCGGGTTGCCGAGTGCACTATCTGCTATTTTTGCAATCGTGGCCGTTGCTGCATGCGGCTTGACCACCTATAAAAAAGGGTGGGTCGCGATTCGTAATGGCAACCTCAATATCAATGCATTAATGAGTATCGCCGTGACCGGTGCTCTTGCGTTGGGGCAGTGGCCGGAGGCTGCCATGGTGATGGTGTTGTTCACTATTGCTGAGCTGATCGAAGCTAAGTCACTTGATCGCGCGCGAAATGCAATTAAGGGGCTCATGGAGCTTGCTCCAGAAACAGCATCTGTGCAGCAGGCAGATGGCTCTTGGCAAGAGGAAAATCCCGGTACAGTGGCTGTAGGCAGCGTAGTGCGAGTAAAGCCCGGCGAACGTATCGGACTTGACGGTGAAATTCTGAATGGTCATTCGTCGGTGAATCAAGCACCAATCACCGGGGAAAGCTTGCCGGTGGATAAGGCTGAAGGTGACCCGGTTTATGCGGGGACAATCAATGAGTCCGGCTCCTTTGAGTATCGAGTCACAGCGGCATCAAGTAATACGACCCTAGCTCGCATCATTCATGCCGTTGAGGAAGCACAGGGCGCTAAGGCGCCGACTCAGCGTTTCGTTGATCAGTTCGCCCGTGTTTATACACCGATAGTATTCGCCGTTGCGATAATGGTAGCTGTACTTCCACCGCTGTTGATGAATGGAGATCTGTTTGACTGGATCTACAAAGCATTAGTTTTGCTCGTCATCGCGTGTCCATGCGCGCTAGTGATTTCGACCCCAGTGACTATTGTCAGTGGGCTAGCCTCCGCCGCTCGCCAGGGTATCTTAATAAAGGGTGGGGTGTATTTGGAGGAAGGCCGCAAGCTCGTTTGGCTAGCACTTGATAAGACCGGCACTATCACACATGGTAAGCCTGTGCAGACTGACTTCAAAGTGCTTGCTGATATGGATGCAATTCACTGTCGTCAATTGGCAGTCAGCTTAGCTGGTCGCTCCGACCATCCAGTGTCACGAGCAGTAGCAAATGCTGTGAATCAACATGAGATTGAGCGGAAAGATGTCGCTTCTTTCGAGGCACTGCTTGGTCGCGGAGTGCGTGGCCTGATTGATGGTCAGTTGTACTCGTTGGGAAACCATCGCTTAGTGCATGATCTTGGCCTTTGTTCCCCTGAGCTAGAGGCACGTTTGAGTGAGTTGGAGCTCCAAGGGAAAACGGTCGTGATGCTTGTCGACGAAAAGCAGGTACTATGCCTGTTTGCTGTAGCCGATACGGTCAAGAATAGCAGCCGTATGGCTATCGCTGAGCTGCATCGCTTAGGAATTAAGACTGTGATGCTTACCGGAGATAACTCGCATACTGCTAAAGCAATTGCTGACGAAGTAGGGGTCGATCAGGCTCGCGGTAATCAACTGCCCGAAGACAAATTGAGAGCAATTGAAGATTTCAGCGCTAAAGGTACAGTGGGTATGGTTGGTGATGGCATTAACGATGCTCCGGCACTTGCCCGTGCCAATATTGGGTTTGCGATGGGAGCTTTGGGCGCCGATAGCGCAATTGAAACAGCTGACGTTGCCTTGATGGATGATGACCTACGTAAAATACCTGCTTTCGTTAAATTGTCGCAGGCTACGCATTCAATATTGATCCAAAATATTACCTTGGCATTAGGTATCAAGTCTGTGTTCCTTGTGCTCACCCTAATGGGCGTGGGTACCATGTGGATGGCGGTGTTCGCTGATGTGGGGGCTAGCCTTTTAGTTGTAGGTAATGGGATGAGGCTGCTAAGAAAATAGTGTAGGTAGCAATCCCTGATAGGGTTTTGGCAGCAGTGTGAAGTGTCATTTGCTCCAGCTGAGTCTTGCAGTATGGTGTTTGGTTAGCTGATTCACTGATTTTGATTCCAGTAGTGTTGGTTTTTTGGGGCAAAACTGCTCGTAGGCTGCTAGTAAACGGTGAAAAGCTCGCATAAAAGTGTTGGCCATCCAAGAAGCTGCGAGCCAGTTTGCGAGGCTCCCCCCTACTGATAGCTGTCTTTGGGCTTTATGCGGGGATAAAGTCGGAATATTTGATGTAATTTGTGTATAGTTCTATTGGTATTTACTAATTTATAAGAGCCCTAGTGTAAGCATGATGTCAGCATCACAACAGTTAACCAAGAGGCGCCGGCTAACACTATCCTTGATGGTGATGCTGTTGCTGCATTGGACGTTTAGCTCTTGTACGGCGCTAGCTGACACTTTATGCCTTGAGCCTGATGGTGTGGTCGTTTGGGAGCACACTGGTGAGCCATGCCCTTCGGCAGTTGATGAGAAAAGCTCTGAGACACCCTGTGTGGACTTTCAGGCTCAAGATGGCCACAACGATCACGCATCGCTCTATTCGACGTTGCAATTATCAGATCCTCCAGCGCTTATTCAGCCTTTCTATACCAATCCCGCGTATATCTCAGGTGAGTTTTCTCAGCTGAAAGTTCCTGATGGCACTGGCCCTCCGGTAAAGCCGTTTTCCATCATTATCCGCGAAACCGCTTACCTACATATTTGATTTTCCCTGTTGACGTCTGGAGTCAGGCACGTGCCTGTCAACTTTTTGTCCTCAAGGAATTATCATGTACCGCTATTTTTCAGTTTTCACTTTGCTTTCTGTTTTGCTGTGCTCAACGACAGCAGCAGCGAGCTTAAGTCTAGTTGACGCTACTCAACGCGTACTGGCGAAGAATCCACAAACAGCCCTCAGTAATGCGCTGGAGGAGGCTGCGGCCGGCCGCACTGTGCAGGCCGGAGTATTGCCCAATCCAGAGCTGAGCTATGTGCTCGAGGATTTCTCTGGCGATACTCGACGCTCTACTGGCGATGCCACTACAACTTTCACTCTTAGTCAGCGATTTTCGTTGCCTGGCAAGCGCAGTGCTCGCCAGGCAGTTGCTGAAGATGAGCAAACCCTTACTGCTCTTGATTCCCAGTCTCAGCGTTTACGGCTGATTCGACTAACGCGTGAACGATATATCGATGCCGTGGCTGCTGAGGAGCAGCTCGATATAGCTGACCAAAGACTGGGCTTGGCCAAACAAACGCATGACTCTGTGTCGGCGCGAGTTAGTGCCGGGAAGGTCTCTCCAATAGAGCTGTCTAGAGCAACCGTTGCCATGAGGGGCGCGGAACGTGCTTTGAGGTTACAGAGTCAGTCTCGACTACTAGCGCAAAGGCGCTTAGCAGCGCTATGGGGCGAGGCTGAGCTTACTGAATCACTAAATGATGCGTTAGTGCTTCCTCAGCTCTTAATTGAGCCAAATGAGCCAAGTGATAAAACTCCCATACTCAAGCAGGCGGATATTCGCGTGCAAAAGGAGCAGGCGGCAATGCGTTTAGCGCAAGCAGAGCGCGTGCCTGACTTCACACTCTCTGCGGGTATGAAGCGCGATGCTGGCACTCGTGATGAAAGTCTCCTCGTTGGTGTGTCCGTCCCGATTCCACTCTTCAATCGAAACCAAGGGGCTGTGCTTACTGCTAAGGCAAACGTTGTTGCTGCAGAGGCTGATCGGACGCTAATTAATCAGCAGTGGAGAACTCAGCGAGATCAACTTGAGACACAACGTACGGCAAGTTATCAGGAGGCTGAGCAGTTGCGCGACAATGTATTGCGCGTGGCTCGTGAGGCTGCCGAGGCGACTCAAGAAGGCTATAGCGCTGGAAAATTCTCACTACTCGATTTGCTTGATGCACAGCGCAGTCTAATCGACTCACAGAGCCAATATTTGGCGGCGAGACTCACATTTCATCAAAGCGATGCGGCACTCAATGAGCTGCTTGGCTTTGCTACATTTGCCGGAAGTACACTATGAAAATTATCAAAAATTTATTGCTTATATTCTTTTTCGTGATGATTGGCGCCGGAGCTGTCTGGTACATCATGGAGTACGGCCCGCTAGCTCAGGAGCATGAGCAACACACCTCAGCCTTACAGACTGAGCAAGCTGAAGATGAGCATGCTGACCCTCAATACGTGAAGCTCAATGAGGCTCAGTTAAAAGCCAATAGTTTGGCAATAGAAACTGCTGCTAAGGCTAATTTTGTCACGGCATTGGCCTTGCCTGGCCAGCTTGTATTGAGTACTGATCGCGAGGCACGTATTTCGTCTCCAGTATTAGGCACGGTTCGCTCCGCCCCCATTCAAATCGGAAGTAAGGTTCGAGCTGGTGATCTTTTGGCAACGATTGAAAGCGCACAGCTTTCAGATGCCTCTGCTCGGTTTTTGTCCGCGCGAGAGCGCTTCGCTTTGTCGCAATCGGTATTTACTCGTGAGAAATCGTTGTGGGAGAAAAAAATCAGTGCTGAGCAAGACTATCTAGCTGCTCGTGGCGCATTGGCGGAAGCCCGTATTGAGGTTCAGAGCGCACAGCAAAGTTTAATGTCATTAGGGCTCAGCGAGAAAAGTGCTCGCGAATTGAAGGCTGGTAGTCACTTGGCGAAATTTAGTTTAAGAGCCCCAATTTCAGGCACATTGCTTAGTAAGGATCTAACGATAGGTGAGGCTGTCGACAGTGAAAAACCCTTATTTAGAATTGCTGACCTGTCTGTGTTGTGGATTGACTTAGCTATTCCAGTAAGTGAGCTGGCCAGTGTGCGTGTAGGTCAATCAGTTTGGGTTCGTAATAAGTCTGGCCAAAAGACGCAAGGCAGCGTGATTTTTGTACAGCCTGAGCTAGACCCTGCCAGCCGAAGTGGCTCTGTGCGGGTGCAGATTAATAATTCGCAGGGCGATTGGCGATCAGGAGAGTTTGTCGACGCGTCCATACAAATGGGCGAGCCTAAGCTGGTGGTTAGTGTGCCTCAATCAGCTATTTTGATGATTGAAAATGAGCCATCAGTTTTTGTTGAGGGGGCTGCAGGGTTGACGCCACGTGCTGTTGTGCTTGGCAGTCGTAGCGGCGATCGCCAAGAGATTTTGAATGGCCTAAGTGAAGGTGAACGTTTTGCTACGGGTAATGTCTTTGTGCTCAAAGCCGATTTAGGTAAATCGGAGGCGGCACATGATGATTAATTTATTCAAGACTCAGCAGGAGCATCATCATGCTCGATAAAGTCATTAGTTTTTCTTTAGCGCATCGCTATTTGGTTGTCGTTCTAGTGCTATTGATGGCGGGCTTTGGCGTGTATTCGCTTCAAAAACTGCCTATCGATGCCGTGCCGGACATCACCAATAATCAAGTGCAAATAAACACCGTGCTTTCAGGTTTATCACCAGAGGACATTGAGAAGCAGGTGACATATCCAATTGAAAGTGCCTTGGCAGGTATTGCTGGCCTTCAATCAACACGGTCGTTATCTCGGAATGGCTTTTCGCAAGTCACGGCAGTTTTTAACGATGATGTTGATATTTACTTCGCAAGAAATCAGGTCACTGAGCGGCTGAATGAAGCTAAAGAGGCGCTACCTGATAAAGCATCACCTCGCATGGGTGCAATCTCTACCGGCCTAGGCGAAGTATATATGTGGGCCGTGAAATTTACGCACCCACAAGGTGAAGGTGCGGAGATTACCGATGGTCAACCGGGATGGCAGACGGATGGTAGTTATCTGACACCAGAAGGTGAATATTTGCGCAGTACAGTGGCGCAAGCCGCCTATTTGCGCACAGTGCAGGACTGGATCATTCGCCCGCAGTTAAAGGGGTTGCCCGGTATTGCAGGTGTAGACAGTATTGGCGGGTTCGCCAAGCAGTATCACGTTCAACCCGATCCACTGAAATTAAGAGCGTATGGTTTATCGTTGAACAATGTGGTTGAGGCATTGGAGGTAGCCAACCAAAGTCGCGGCGGAGGATATATAGAGTCGCGAGGCGAGTCATATCTGGTTCGTGTTGATGGCCGACTTAAAACTCTAAATGATATTGCCAATACCGTAGTCGCCACGCGAAGCAATACGCCAATTTACATGCGCGACATTGCCCGAGTGGAGATTGGGGAGGAGTTGCGTACAGGCTCGGCAAGCGAAAATGGCCAAGAGGCTGTTATTGGCACGGCTTTGATGCGTATTGGCGAAAACTCGCGCACCGTAGCCATAGCGGTTGATAAGAAACTCATTGAGATACGCCGTAGCCTGCCGCCAGGTATAGAGGCTCAGACGGTACTAAATCGTAGTAAGTTGGTGAATGCCACAGTCTCGACCATAGCTAAGAATCTTAGCGAAGGTGCACTGTTGGTCATTGCTGTGCTCTTTTTGATGCTTGGAAATGTGCGGGCTGCACTAATAGCAGCATTGGTTATTCCGTTGACGGTTTTACTAATGAGCACTGGCATGGTGAAGCTTGGTATTAGTGGAAATTTGATGAGCCTTGGCGCATTGGATTTCGGTCTAATTGTTGATGGCGCTATCATTATTGTTGAGAACTGTTTGAGCCGCCTGTCGGCTAGTCAACATCGAATGGGGAGGCCTCTGAGCCTTGAGGAGCGACTATCGGCTGTATTGGCTGCAACGCGTGAAATGGTTCGGCCTTCGGTGTTTGGACAGGCCATTATTATTACAGTTTACTTACCGATTCTAGCGCTGGAAGGTGTTGAAGGTAAGATGTTTCACCCGATGGCAGCGACCGTAATTTTGGCTTTATTGGCAGCTTTTATGTTGTCACTCACCTTGATTCCAGCACTAATTGGCATATTTTTTACTGGAACTATAGAGGAAAAAGAAGGGCGAATATTAGGCAGGGCAAACGCATTGTATAAGCCAGCTTTGTCTTGGTCGTTGCGTTGGCCAAGGAAAGTCATTGCTATTGCTTTAGGCTCATTTGCAATTGGATTACTGGTTTTTACTCAGCTCGGACAAGAGTTTGTTCCAACGCTTGATGAGAAAGATATCGCCATGCAAGCGCTGCGTATTCCTAGTACAGGTATTAAACAGTCGAGCCAAATGCAATTGCAGGTTGAAAATACAGTGAAGCAATTTAAGGAAGTTGCTTTTGTTTTCTCCAAAACCGGTACTGCTGAGATGGCGGCTGACCCTATGCCACCTAGCGCATCGGATACCTTTATTATTTTAAAACCACGAGAGCAATGGCCGAATCCAAATTTGACTAAGTCTGAGTTGATCGAACGCATTGAGCATAAAGTGACTGAGTTGCCTGGTAATAACTACGAGTTTAGTCAGCCAATTCAAATGCGTTTTAACGAGCTGTTATCTGGTGTACGCGGCGATGTTGCTGTCAAAGTCTTTGGCGATGACTTTGCAAAAATGCTCGCTACCGCTAATCAGGTTGCTCAAGCGCTACGCAGTATTGAAGGATCAAGTGAAGTCAAAGTTGAGCAAGTTGAGGGCCAAACTTTACTCGATATCGATTTCGATCGTGATGCTTTGGCACGCTTGGGCCTTCGTATGGGAGATGTGCAAGATATGGTGACGGCAGCCATAGGTGGCCAGCAAGCTGGTGATATTTTTGAGGGTGATCGTCGCTTTGCAGTGATGGTTAGGCTGCCTGAGGCTGTACGTACCGATCTTGATCAGTTGCGCGCTTTACCAGTGGCTGTAGCAAGCACGTTTGCTGAGCAGCGCTTTATTACTTTAGGCAGTGTTGCCACGCTTTCGTTGCAAGATGGTCTCAATCAGGTCAGCCGAGAGGACAGTAAGCGCCGAATAGTTGTTGCCGCAAATGTCCGTGGCCGTGATTTGTCATCATTTGTGGAGGAGGCTCAGCAGCTCATTGAAAAGCAAGTACAGTTGCCAGCAGGCAGTTGGTTAGTGTGGGGTGGTCAATTTGAGAATCTTCAGGCAGCCAAGTCACGGCTTATGATTGTTGTCCCAGCTTGCTTTGGTCTCATTTTAATCTTGCTATTTATGGCGCTTGGTAGCGTTCGCCAAGCATTGTTAGTGTTTACAGCTGTGCCACTTGCCCTATCAGGTGGCGTCCTTGCGCTCTGGGCTTTTGGTATTGCCTTTTCTATTACTGCAGCAATTGGTTTTATTGCGCTTTCGGGCGTGGCTGTGCTCAATGGTTTGGTGATGGTCAGCCGAATTAATCAACTCCGTGAGGAGGGCGTGTCATTGAACACTGCTGTGGAGCAGGGCTCGTTGTCTCGTTTACGGCCAGTACTGATGACTGCGATGGTTGCCTCGCTCGGCTTTGTTCCTATGGCACTCGCCACAGGAACAGGCGCTGAGGTGCAAAAACCGTTAGCGATTGTTGTGATTGGCGGCTTAATTACTAGCACATTGTTAACTCTAGTAGCCTTGCCGGCAATGTATCGATTAATCGAGCATTGGAAAGAAGGGCGCCAGAAGGCCTAATTTCTACAATAGTCAATATGCTAGCAAGGCATCGGAGGCCAGCGCACGTTTCAGTATTGATCGTTGCGCTGGTGATTAACTTGGCTATGTTTAGCGTCGAAACAGTGGTGCATTATGGCATTAGCCTGGTACTGATAAGTTAACTCGCCGCTTGTGATAATTCGCGTATGAGTACCTACAAACGACATCGCTTTCACCCCAGCATCATCAGCTACGCAGTCTGGATCTATTACCGATTCAATCTGAGCTTCCGTGATATCGAAGACTTGCTGGCAGAGAAGGGTATCTCTGTCAGTTATGAGTCGATCCGATTGTGGTGTATCAAATTCGGACCTAGCTATGGTAATCCTCCCGGAAATTAATCGGATTCAGAAGTAGAATTTCTCCTAATGCTTTGAGGAAGTTCTACATGCGCACATCTCGATATTCTGACAGCCAAATCATGGCGATTTTGAAGCAAGCTGAGGCCGGCACGCCGGTTCCGGATTTATGCCGTGAACATGGCATGAGCTCTGCGTCGTTTTATAAGTGGCGCGCTAAGTTTGGCGGCATGGATGCGTCGCTGATGTCTCGGCTCAAAGAGCTTGAGGATGAAAATCGGCGGCTCAAAAAGATGTATGCCGATGTGCAGCTGCAAGCGGACGTGCTCAAGGAAGCCATCACAAAAAAATGGTGAGGCCGTCTCGCAGACGCGAGATGGCCCAACGTGCGGTGGCGACCAAAGGGTTGAGTATCCGTCAGGCCTGCGCGGCCTTTGCCATTAGCCAGACCTGCTACCGCTATCAGCCGTTGCTATCGTCTGAGAACGCCGAGATTGCCGACTGGCTCATTCGCCTAACGCACAATCAGCGTGCCTGGGGGTTTGGCTTGTGCTTCATGTATTTGCGCAATGTCAAAAACTACGGCTGGAACCACAAACGGGTCTATCGCATTTACCGGAACCTAGAGCTGAACCTTCGCATCAAACCGCACAAGCGCCTAGTTCGCGAAACACCCGAGCCATTAGTTGTGCCGACCAGTCCAAACGACATGTGGTGTATGGATTTTATGCATGATCAGCTTAGCGATGGCCGTTCAGTTCGCTTGTTTAATGTGCTTGATGATTTTAATCGTGAAGGCCTAGGCATCGATGTGGACTTCTCGCTGCCTGCTGAGCGTGTCATTCGATCGTTAAATCAGATCATCGAGTGGCGCGGCCAGCCACGAGCGATTCGATGCGACAACGGTCCTGAGCTTATCAGCGCCAAGCTAATGGCTTGGGCCGCTCAACGCGGCATATTGATTGCGCATATCCAGCCTGGAAAACCGCAACAGAATGCTTATGTTGAGCGCTATAACCGAACCGTAAGACATGAATGGCTGGGCCAATACCTGTTTACTGATTTAGCAGAAATGCAGGATCACGCAACGCGCTGGCTCTGGACATATAATAATGATCGCCCGAATATGGGCCTGGGTGGCATCACTCCGAAACAGAAGTTGGCCCAAATGGCCTAGCCTCTACTTCTGAGCCCCGTTAAAAATGGGGGGATTACCCAGGCACAACTATTTCTAACGAATCATGCTGCAGTATCTAACCTATTCAATCTTGGAAGACACCTAACTTCAGCTAGTCATTATCGACGCAGTAGGACAGCTACGTTCGCAGTGTGGAGAGCAGTGGTTGCTTAAAGGCGTAAAGGTCAACTATTGCTGAGCTAAGAAGTTAACTTGTCAGTACCGTTGCATTTTCTGTATTGGACGGGAGGCATAACAAACCAGCGTTTGAAGGCTCGTCTGAAACTTGCAGTATCGTGATAGCCAAGCAGCAAAGCGATAGCCTCTACGGACAGTTGAGTATCACGTAAATAGGTAGCTGCCCGTCGGGATAAAATTTCGTCTCGTACTTGCCGAAAACTACTATTTTCCTCTTTAAGTTTACGCGAAAGAGTGCGTTTTCCCATGAATAAGGCTGCAGCGGCTTCTTCTTCGCATAGAGCTCCAGCAGGGTGTGAAAGCATTAATTTTTTGACTAGTGTCTGATAGTTCGGTTTATGGTTTTGAAGTCGCGCAAGCATGAGCTCGCACTGCTTAAATGCTAGGCGATAGTTTTCATTATTGGCTGAGGCGTTTGCTACTCTGCACAATGCCATTGGGAAAGTAAGCTTTAATTGAGCGCAACCAAAATGAATCGATCCCGGCAAATAGTCCGAGTAGAAATCCTGATACGGGGGTGGGGGATGGCGAAAATAGACATCTGTCTCATATAAAGGGCTACCTACGATGAACTCGCCAATTTCGAAAAATGATTTGATGACTGCCTCCGCTAGGCACCTTTCAATATCTTCATCAAGCTGTACCTGAAAGCTAGCTATGCACTCAAGACGATCGTCAATCTGATGTAAGTGTAATTCAATAAAGCTTGCTCGCGTGGGAAGGAATGCTTGAAACGCTTGTAGTGCGGAGAGAAGGTCTGGGCTGCTGTAAGCGACCACGCCGACTACACCGTGCGTTGCAGGGGTTAGTCGCGAACCAAGTCGGAGTCCAAATCCAGATCTTTCAGATAGCGTTAGTGCATTTCGTAGAATTAGGATCTGCTGATGTACGGAGAGGAGGCTGTCCTCAATTAGAAACTGTTTAACGTTGAGACCTGTTCCGCATAGCAGCTTTGGCAATTGCCGTGCTGATAAGCCAAGTTCACGAGCGATCAGTCGCGAGTAACTTGATTGAATGTCGGCTTCGGAGGTTTGATTTCCTCTCTGCGGTGGCTTTATAGCCATAAGCTCTTCTCAGAAAATTCCCTAAATTGTCTTGAAATGTCCCTGTTATGTCAAGAAATGTCCTCGCTTGCACATCGGGTTACCGACAAGCTAAGCCTCAAACAACATATGGTTAAGAGAGTAGCAGTGAGCAAAATAATCTTTATTGAGCGTGACAACACCAGACATGTCGCAGAGTTTGAGGCTGGAACAACGCTGATGCAAATTGCCTTAGATAATGCTGTTCCCGGTATTGATGGAGATTGTGGTGGGGAGTGCGCTTGCGGTACCTGTCACATGGTTATTGCAGATGAGTGGTTCGGAAAGACAGGGGCTGTCAACGATGCTGAGGAGCAGATGCTTTCGATGACTCCAGAGCGAGCTAGGACATCGCGGCTGGGTTGCCAGGTCAAAACCTCTGAGGATATGGACGGTTTAATTATTAAGTTGCCAGAATTTCAAATGTGAGCGCGGAGGTCACCATGTCATCGAACTCAAGTACACAAGATGCAATTCAAACAAAAGTGATAAATGTCACATCCAAATTAGTGCCTATGCATCTGCAGATTAAGGCTCTGAAGATATTAATGAAGGTTAAGAAGAAGGCCCTAGGTTCGTCGCGCCCTCAAGTAAATTTTGTCGAAGCGACTTTGCCTGACGTTGACAGCTTGGCGATCGAGGACATCGACACCAGCAACCCTTTCTTGTATCGACAAGGTCAGTCGGATGCTTATTTCAAGCGACTTCGTGATGAAGCTCCAGTGCACTATCAGAAAAATAGTCAGTTCGGTCCATTTTGGTCGGTGACGCGCTATGAAGATATTTTGTTCGTAGACAAAAATTACGAGCTTTTTTCTTCCGAGCCACAAATTGTTTTGGGTGATCCCCCAGAAGGGCTATCGGTAGAAATGTTTATCGCCATGGATCCGCCCAAGCATGATGTGCAACGTCGGGTAGTTCAAGGTGTGGTAGCGCCGCAGAACTTGAAGGAAATGGAAGGGTTGATCCGCAGTCGCGCCTGCGAGGTGCTCGACAGTTTGCCTCTAGGCGAGCCTTTCAATTGGGTTCCTACCGTATCGAAAGAGCTGACGGGGCGTATGCTTGCTACGCTGCTTGACTTCCCTTATGAGGAGCGTCACAAGTTAGTAGACTGGTCGGATCGATTGTCTGGCGCATCATCGGCGACCGGTGGTGAATATACCGATGAAGATAACATGTTTGATGCTGCTGCTGAAATGGCGTGGTCTTTTTCTAGGCTTTGGCGCGACAAAGAAGTGCGCCGTGCTGCCGGCGAAAAACCCAGCTTTGATTTAATTAGCATGCTGCAGAGTAACGAAGAAACAAAGGATTTAATTAATCGTCCAATGGAGTTTATTGGGAATTTAGCCTTACTTATTGTTGGTGGTAATGACACTACTCGTAATTCCATGAGTGGCGGTGTGCTGGCCTTAAATCAGTTCCCTGAAGAGTTCGCTAAATTAAAGGCGAATCCAGAGCTGATACCAAATATGGTCTCTGAAATCATTCGCTGGCAAACTCCACTTGCAAATATGCGCCGGGTTGCTACGAAGGATGTGGAGCTGCGTGGTCAAACTATCAAGAAGGGCGATCGCGTGGTGATGTGGTATGCATCAGGGAATCGGGACGAACGTAAATTTGAAAATCCTGAACAACTTATTATTGATCGAAAGGACGCGCGCAATCATATTTCTTTTGGTTACGGTATTCATCGTTGCATGGGTAACCGTCTAGCCGAATTGCAGCTGCGTATTCTGTGGGAGGAGCTGCTCAAGCGTTTTGATAATATTGAGGTTGTCGGTGAGCCGGAGCGTGTGCAGTCTAACTTTGTGCGCGGCTACTCCACGTTGATGGTTAAACTGACGGCAAAAAGTTAATGATCAGTCAGATCAAGATGACGCCTGAACAATTCGACTATGTGGTTGTAGGCGCTGGCTCAGCTGGGTGCGTCCTTGCTAATCGACTCTCTGAGTGTGGTCGTTATTCAGTGTTATTACTGGAGGCTGGACCCGAGAGCAGAAAAAATCCTTTTGTAAGCATGCCGCTGGGCTTTCTGCAGCTAATGTTCAGTCGTCGTTTCAATTGGCAGTTTAACACTGAGCCGCAGAGACACATGTATGGCCGAGCGTTGTTTCAACCTCGAGGTAAGATGCTCGGAGGTTCCAGTGCTATCAATGCTCAGGTTTATATTCGCGGACATGCATGGGACTATGATGAGTGGGCTAGGCTAGGATGCGATGGATGGTCGTATGCTGATGTACTGCCATATTTTCGCAGATCTGAGCATTTCGAGCCGAAGTCGAACTCGAGCAATGTTGCATATCATGGTAGAGCTGGTCCGCTTAATGTTGCAGAGCGTCGCTATACAAACCCGCTTAGTAGGGTGTTTGTTGAGGCTGCGAAGCAGGCGGGGTATCGGCATAATGAGGATTTCAACGGCAGAGAGCAGGAGGGCGTAGGCTTTTACTATACCTATCAGAAGGATGGCGAGCGATGCAGTAATGCGCGAGCTTATCTCGAGCCTGCCGCAGCTCGTAGTAATTTAACTATTCGTAGTGAGGCGCATGTTACGCGTGTGTTGCTTGAGTGTTCCCGAGCAGCCGGTGTTGAGTATCAGTGTTCGACAGGGATGGTACAGGTTCGTGCCGGCCGCGAGGTGATTCTTTGCGGAGGTGCCTTTAACTCTCCGCAACTACTTATGCTATCTGGAATCGGCCCGCGCGACGAGTTGTCTCGGCACGGCATCGAAATACGGCATGCGCTAGAGGGTGTTGGACAGAACCTGCAAGATCATATTGATGTATTCATGCGTGTTAGAGCCCTCAGCCGCCTTGGTATCTCCATGCATCCCAGCTACTGGCTCAAGGGAATGCGGGCGCTACTGCAATATTTGACCGGGCGGCGCGGTGTACTGACAAGCAACGGTGCCGAGGCCGGCGGGTTTATCCGCTCTCGCCCTGAGGAGTCCATACCCGACCTGCAATTGCACTTCGGCCCTATGTTGTACGCTGATCATGGCCGGGACTTTAAGACGGCGATGAGTGGTTATGGCTATATCGTCATGATTTACGGGCTTAGGCCATTATCGCGTGGTCGCGTTGGTTTACACAGCGCAGACCCGCTCCAGGCACCGCTGATCGACCCTAACTATATGGCTGAGACTGCCGACGTTGAGCAGTTGGTTCGTGGCGTTCATCTGGTGCGCAAGATCTTAGCTCAGCAAGCGCTCGAGTCGCACCATGATGTCGAGATTTCGCCTGGGTCTGCGTTGAGGAGTGATGATGATCTGGCTGAATGGGTGAGGACTAGCGGTGAGTCGGCCTATCACCCTGTGGGTACTTGCAAGATGGGGGTGGATGCAATGGCGGTGGTAGACCCGCGTTTGCGAGTCCATGGACTACAGGGCTTGCGAGTGGTCGACGCTTCCATCATGCCAACCTTGGTTGGGGGCAACACCAATCAACCTGCCACGATGATCGGTGAGAAGGGAGCGGTCATGATTCTCGAAGATGCCAAAAATACTGGCGGCTGAGTGGCATGTGCGGGTCATTGACCGCTGTTAAGCTACTGCTAGTGACAAGCTTACTCACCGGTTGAGATAGCTTGTGGGTGAGCACCTAAAAGCGGCATCGCTTTCGTCTATTCATCAACTATGTAGTCTGAGTCTACTACCGCTTTAATTTGAGCTTTCGTGATATTGACGACTTGCTGGCAAAGAAGGGAGCCTCTGCCAGTTACGAGGCTATCGTTTGTGGTGCATAAAATTCAAACCCGCCTTCACCCGTAACCCGAGCGAAGGCGCTGTGGGTTCGGCGATGCCTTTTGTCTTGATGAGGTATTTATCAAGACAAAAGGCGAGCAGTACTAATTGTGGCGAGCCGTTGATTAGGACGGAGTAGTAGATAGTGTCTATGTTCAGGGTAGGCGCAATGGTGCAGCTGCTAAGCAATTCTTCAAGCGTCTGTTAAGTAGTTATGCTTGCTCACCACTAATTATAGTTACTGATAAGTTGGCCGGCTATAAGGTTGCCCCACAAAAGTTAATGCCCATTTTTCATCACGGCACGACTAAGTATGTGAACAATAGAGCTGAGCGATCACATGAATCGACTCGATTTCGGATGTGAGGCATGCAGCGATTCAAGTCGCTGAGTCAGGCTCAGCAATTTATATAAACTCATGCTGCAGTATCGAGCTTATTGAAGCTTGGAAGGCATCTGATCCCAGTAGATTATTATCGACTAGGACTACAGCGCAACTTGTAGAGCTGTAGTCGCGCAGAGGTTTGAAGGAAAACTATTGCTGAGTCTAAAAGTTAACTTGTTAGTACCTAGCAGATAGGATCTATATGAAGTTAGGTACGAAAATACCCTGTTATAAAGATTGCGATATAAGCGTGATCTAAAAAATTGACATTTGGTTGGTCGACCAATACTATATGAGAATACGGGCGACTTGAGGTTCTGCCGCCTTCTCAAGCTTGTTATGGAGAGTCACATGAGTGCGATAACTATTCAGCCGCGGAAAGTTGTCTTTGATGTAACTAACGTGCCCCGACACTGGAATGGCGGAGACCCAGTTCTGACACGTTTTTTTGATGCGCTATCCGTGCACTTTCCTGAGGGGGAGCGATTTTTTATTGAGTCAGTTCGCCACTTTCAGGATCAGGCTGGCAGTGAGCGCTTGCGCGAGGATATTCGCCATTTTATCCGGCAGGAGGGCCAGCATGGTATCGTCCATGATCGTTTCAATCAGGTCATGGCTGGGCAAGGAGTAGATGTACAGGAGGTCACGGTTAATTTGCGACGCTTTATTAAAGTCACGCAAAAGTATCTGCCAAAGAAATACCAGCTGGCCATGACAGCCGCGTTTGAGCATTTCACTGCGACCTTAGGTGAAGCCATGCTCAAGGAGGAGACCGATATGTTTCGGGAGGCGGATCCAGTAATGCGAGCCCTGTTTCTCTGGCATGGTGTTGAGGAAGTTGAGCACAAAGCTGTAGCTTACGATCTTTATCAGGTTGCGGCAGGCGGTGGTTATGTAACCCGAGCATCGGCTTTGGTGGTCGCGACCCTGATGGTTCATCTTGTGGTGGCTCCAGTATTCTGGAATATGCTCAAGCTGGATGGTGTAACCCGTCAGCCTATGGTGATTTTGCGTGGACTGAATCGCCTGTACGGTCGCCAAGGTATTCTTACCCGCATGTTGCCGGAGTTTATGGCCTGGTTCCGACCCGGTTTTCATCCTTGGGACTCCGGTATGCCCGAGAAAGTTGCTGCTTGGCTGGGGGAGTATGCTCGTCATGGTGATCCCATGCAGGCATCGGCTGCAGTTTACGAGACTGCGTACTTGGAGCGGGTGGCCTGATGCAGTTTGTCGGAGCGGGGGAAATGTTGGGCGCTACCGGTTCTACCCGCCAGATACAACACTGCCACAGACCGGGTTGGCACTGTGGCAGCTCGGCAATTCGTGACCTGCTGGAGTTTCATGGTCTTGATCTCACAGAGGCCTTCTGCTTCGGGCTGGGTGCCGGCTTGGGCATTACCTATGTGGAGATTCCGGACTCGGCCACGCCCTTCATTGTCCATGTGCGCTCAATGGGTTTTGAGGAAAGTGTCTTTAGCACTCTGGGAGTGCCATTTGCTTGGTCGAGCTATACGGACAAGCAGGCGGCCACCGCAGACCTGCATGAGGCTCTGCGTGATGGGGTGCCGGCGCTGCTGCTCACTGACATTTACCACTTGCCTTACTTCGGGAGCAGCACTCATTTCCCAGGCCATGCCATAGTTGCTTGGCAGCTGAATGAGGCGCGCGATGAAGTGCTGGTCAGTGATACCGAGCGCCCCGAGTTAATATCTGTTCCAGCAGCCAGTCTTGCCGATGCTCGTTTTTCAACGTCTCCACCATTCGTTCATTATGGCAACCTGTTTGCTCCGCGTTCGTTGAAGGTGACAGTCAGTGCTGAGCAGGTGAGGGCAGCTATTATCGCCAATGCTCGCGCGCTCGCTGAGGGTAACCGCAATAGTGGTCTTTCGGCACTAGATACTTGGATTGAGTTGTTGCCTCGCTGGCGAGCGGAGGAAAATTGGCGCTGGCTATTGCGCTTTGCCTATCAGGTTATTGAGAAGCGTGGCACCGGCGGCGCTGGCTTCAGGGCTATGTATGTTGATTTTCTACTAGAGGCCGGCGTGATGCTGCCGGCAGTGCATACTGCGAATCTTGTGGGGCTGATGCAGTGCTCTGCAACGGCGTGGTCTGAGCTTGCAGCGTTGCTGAAAATGGCGTCGGAGTCGGATGTATTTCCAATTCGAGAAATTGAGGCTGCAATTATTCGCGTCAAGTTGCATGAAACGCAGTATGTGCATCAGGTAATAAGCAGATTTTAGTTCGGATTTTACTGTAGAAGTCACCAGGAAAAGGTAATCCATTGCGGCGAATTGTGCCTAGCTTAATTAGTGTGTAGCTCCTTATTGCGGCCTCTGTTGGTGTTTTCCTATATGAAATATATGTCTCGACTGGATTGTTTACTGTACGCGCTAAATATTAACTATTTGTAGATTAATAAGGACGTCTTTATGTTTATTACCCAGACATTACGTCGGGCGGTTCAGCTGAATCCGAACGGTGTGGCCACGATTTACGCGTGCAGGAGGCAGACTTGGCGCGAATTTGAGAATAGGGTGGCGCGTTTGGCAGCAGGCGTTTGTTCATTAGGTGTTGTTGAGGGCGATCGTGTCGCTATCCTTTCGCTCAATTCTGACCGCTATCTGGAGTATTTTTACGCAGTCCCCTGGGCGGGGGCAGTGCTGAACCCGGTCAATCACCGCCTCGCGTTGCCGGAGATTGCCTATACCCTAAATGACTCAGGGTCGTCAGTTCTGTTCATCGATGATGTGTTCAGCACAATGCTACCTAGTCTTCGCACGTTGCTTGAAAGCGTGAGGCATGTGGTGTTCATGGGGGAAGGGCAGTTGCCGCAAGGTTGCATCGCCTATGAAACTCTGATGGAGCGGCATCAGCCCATAGCGGATGTGAGCAAGGGCGGCGCGCAACTGGCAGGCCTTTTCTATACCGGCGGTACGACCGGACGGTCAAAAGGCGTGATGCTTAGTCATGATAACCTTGTATTCAATGCACTGAACGTAGTGCCGGAGTTGGGCTATACGCAAGACTCCATCTATATGCATGCAGCCCCCATGTTTCACCTCGCCGATATGGCTAGTACCTTTGCCGTGACGCTGGCCGCGGGTACCCATGGGATTGTTCCTCGCTTCGATGTCGAGCAGGTTCTGGGTTTCATCCAGCAGGAGAAAGTTACTCATACCCTGCTGGTGCCGACAATGATCAATCTTTTGGTATCGTCCGGTCGCATAAAGGCTTTCGATGTCAGCAGCCTCAGGCGCATGCTCTACGGTGCGTCGCCGATGCCCGGTGCTGTACTTGACGCTGCCATGGCGCAGATGCCCGGTGCCTCTTTTGCTCAGGGTTACGGGCAGACCGAGGCGTCGCCGATTATCACCGCCTTACCGCCCGAATACCACGTGCTGGGTGGGGATAAACTGCGTAGTGCTGGCAGGGCGGCTTTAGGCGTCGAGGTTGCGGTGATGGACAAGGATGATGTGGAGTTGCTACGTGGTGAAGTCGGAGAGGTCTGTGCTAGGGGGCAAAATGTCATGCTGGGTTATTGGGGCATGATACGGGAGACCGAGGAAACGCTTCGTAATGGCTGGTTGCATACAGGTGATCTCGGCTACATGGATGACGATGGTTTTGTCTTCATTGTCGACCGTGCCAAAGACATGATCATTAGTGGAGGAGAGAATATTTTTTCGGTGGAAGTCGAAGGTGCTATCTACAGCCACCCAGCGGTTCAGGAGTGCGCTGTAGTCGGCATTCCTCATCATGAATGGGGTGAGCTGGTTCATGCGATTATCCTTTTGAAGCAAGGGTATTCGCTCAATGAGGAAGAACTAGTCGCTCATTGCCGAGCTCGGATTGCCGGATACAAACTGCCGCGCAGCATCGAGTTTCGCGCAGAACCTTTGCCGGTGAGCGGCGCGGGCAAAATTCTCAAAAACGAACTGCGGCAGCCCTACTGGGAAGGTAGGGATCGTGCAGTCAACTGAGCGATTGTACACCGTGAAAATGAATAATCGGTGGGGGGTATACCGTGAATCTTGAATTTACTCGGGAAGAGTTGGAGTTTCAGCAATCCATTCGTGACTGGATGGGTGCCCATGTCACGGAAGACATCAGACGATGTTCCGCGCTTGGTGAAATGCCTGCCAAGGAGCAGCAGCAAAAGTGGGAGCAGCTGCTCGGCAAACAAGGCTGGCTGGCACTGACTTGGCCAAAACAGTATGGCGGGCCAGGTTGGACGGCGACACAAAGGTATATTTTTGATCTAGAGCGAGCCATGGTTGGCGCTCCTCCAACCAGTCCGTTTGGCGTAGCGATGGTGGGGCCTGTGTTGTATACCTTCGGCTCTCAGGAACAGAAGGATCGCTGGTTGCCCGGTATTGTCAGTGGGGAGCTCCTATGGTGCCAGGGCTACTCCGAGCCCAATGCCGGCTCGGATCTGGCCTCCCTGAAGACTCGCGCCGAACGCAAAGACGATCATTATTTGGTCAATGGCCAGAAAGTTTGGACTACTCAGGCGCACTGGGCGGACATGATGTTCTGTTTGGTCAGAACCGATCCGGCAGTCAAACAGCAGCAAGGAATTTCATTTCTGCTGATTGATATGAAAACTCCCGGCATCGAAGTAAGACCGATCTACTCGATCGATGGCCATCACCACCTTAACGAAGTCTATTTCACAGACGTTCGGGTGCCGCTTAATAATCTAGTAGGGCAGGAAGGGATGGGTTGGACCATCGCCAAGTACTTGCTTACCCACGAGCGTACAACCATCGCCGGTGTAGCGGACAGCCGTCACGAAATTGCACGATTGAAGAGGGCTGTTGCCGAATCGCCATGCAGCTATGATAAAAGTCAAGCATGGCAACGTATCGCCGAGTTGGAAATCGAATTGATGGCACTGGAGTACACCAATTTTCGTACCGTTGCAGCGACCGACGAAGGTCAACCCTTTGGCCCAGAGTCTTCGGGCTTGAAAATCAAAGGCACCGAGTTTCAACAGAAGGTGTCGCAGGCGATGGTCGAGCTGGGTGGCATGATGTCACTTACTTGGGATAACCAGAAAACAGTGGGCAGCGATATTTTCAATCGCGCCACGCGTCGTTACAACTTTCTGCGAGCCTGTACAATTTACGGAGGATCTAACGAGATTCAGAAGAATGTGCTGGCAAAAATGTTACTTGGTCTTTGAGGCACGACGATGGAATTTACTCTTCCGGAAAATACGACCCTTATCGCGGATACTGCCCGTCGGTATCTTAAGAATAACTACAGTTTTGATGCCTACAGACAACAACTCGAACAGGCTGACCACCTTCAGAGCCCACGCTGGTCGCTGATGCAAGAGCTTGGCTGGTTCGGTTTGCCTTTTGCTGAGTCTTCCGGTGGCTACGGTGGTGATTTGTTGGATGTGGCAATGATTGTGAGGGAGTTGGGTGCAGCACTCTGCCTCGACCCCTATGTCGATGTGGTAGTCGCGCCCGGTAAATTGCTTGAATTCATCGGCTCCGATGCTGCATCAACCATGCTGACACAGCTGATTAACGGGCAGGCGAGGCTTGCCTGCGCGCTATATGATTTCCAAGCCGGTTATCAAGTGCTGACGCCTTCGCTGAACTTCAACGGCGTGCGGCTGTCAGGGCAGAAGCACTTTGTTCCTGATGGAGGACATGCCGACATCTTGCTGGTGACGGCACTAAATGGAAGTGAACTGGTATTATGTGCTGTGCCGCTCAAACTTTGCGAGACGCAGCGGTATCGGGCGCTGGATGGTAGTCGCATGGTCAACGTATTGTTCGAAGACGTCGTCATCACGGATGAGATGATAATTGCCCGTGGTGAAGTGGTTGAAGAGGCACTCGGCCGTTTGCTGGCCTATTTGAGAGCGCTGGATTGCGCTCGCATGTATGGCGCTGCCAGCGCTCTGTATCAGCGCACATTGGAGTATGCCAAAATACGTAAGCAGTTTGGCGTAACGATAGGTAGCTTTCAAGTTATTCAACACTATCTGGTGGATATGTTCATCGATCTTCAGCAGCTCGAGTCGATGCTGCTGATGGTGGCTATTAAGGCAGAGTCTACTGATGATTTTCAGCGTCAACGCGCTAGCCTTGCGGCTAAGGCCTATTATGCAGATAAGGCAGTACGTATCGCGCAACAGGCGATTCAGATTCACGGCGGCATTGGTGTTACCGAGGAGCTTGATGTCGGCCACTACTTCCGGCTAATTACACACGGGTCTCTGACACACGGCGATCGAGCGCATCTTGTTAAAGGTTTTGCCGAATTGAGAAATTAGCGAGTGTGATAAGTCCCGTTCTAGGAGCTCATGGAGCTTGATCACGACATTTGCAGCAAATGAATATTTGATGGTGGCGACGCAGTAGCTTGTTAATGATGTTTATCTGAAGGACATGCCTTCATCATGCTCGGCACCATACCTGACACACGTTGTATTATTTCTAAGCCACTTGCTCAGTACGATTATTTGTGAGATTGCCCGCAATGCTTAGTTTTGCTACGAGGTGATTCAGGCGGGTAAGCAAGTACGAATGACGACGAGAGCGTAAGCTCGCTCTCTACTCCTAATTCTGTGGCATAGGTGAGAAGATGTTGCTACTTCGCTGATCGTCATAGCAAATCAATAGCAAGCTTAGGGCGTTGTATCCTGATCAGACAGTATCCACGACGTCATTTATTCTGCGGCTACACCATGCCCAAGGGCGAATTACTGCGTGAGATAATGGGCTATAAGCTGCGCTTAGCAGGCGAAGATTGGCGTGACAAATCCTCAACATGCTGATGATTCACGAGCGCCCATCGAGAGTATAGAGTCGTTTAGTGCCGGTTCATTAGGATGCTGTCTGATTAAAGGTGCAGGCAACAAATCATCTGTGGTGCTGCTGGAGCGCAACATGCACTACCTTATATTGACTTACATGTCTTCTGCCAGCGGCATTGATGAAAGTGGTTAATCGTATAAGGGAGCCCGCATTACACTGACTTGTGACTGGAGGTAAAGAGATGAGTTTCATGTCGCGCTCACTAGGTACGCGGGCGTGCAGGTCTTCTTTGTTGATTCGCGCACGGTCCATGGCAGCACTGAGCGGCCACTTAACTGCGCGCTCATGCCGTCTTATCATCAACCAGTAGTAAGTGCGCGCGTGCGGTTGCAATCGGGCGGGATTCACTCTCCTGCCAGCAACGCACACTGATGGCGGCGACGCGGCTGCCCATGCGAGCTACATCACAAGTAGCCCAGCAATCCTTTGTCCGTGCTGAGCGCAAGTAGTCCACTGAAAAGTCAATAACCTTAGGGAGGCGTGGCTGACGCTCGGATACAATAACTTGAATGAGTCCAGCTGTTTCCATAAGGGCGCCTACAACACCGCCATGCAGAGCAGGCAGCATGGGGTTGCCGATGATTTCCGCGCGAAAGGGCAGGTGAAAGTGCAGGGGCGCGGATGTATTATCTGTGGGACTTTCCACGCGGATGCCAAGATGGTTGATATAGGGAATAGAGTCCAGCAAGGACTGATACTGACCGGCAATAACGGCCTCAATCATCGCTGTGATATGCTTTTCCTGCATGATTAATCCTCGATTGTGCTGATAGTGTGGGTGCCGGTGCGTTTACCGCAATAAAAAGTGCCGGTAGCAATGGCGCAGACCTCATTGCTACCTTCTAGTCGTAATGTGCAACGGGTGAAGGCGACCTGGCGAGCTAAGCGATAGCAAATGGCATGGGCAATTAGGTCGTGCCCAGCCAGTGTTGGGCGCAGATAGTCGATGCGCAAATCCAGTGTCGCAATTGATGTGAGTTCATTCAGTGCGCAAAACACAGCCATGCCGGATGTGGCATCTGCCAGGCTGTAGAGAACGCTACTGTAAACCCAACCTCTTTCAGAATCCCCAATCAGCAAGTCACGGTAGGGAAGTCGCATGATGGCAGATGAGTCTCCCAGTGACTCTACCAACATGCCGAGATCACGGTTGTGGGGTACGTTATCTGAGAATTGTTTCGCTGCTTTGATAGCAGAGGGCAGGATTTGATAGGAGTCGCTATCTGATGGGGTAAATAAATTCATGATTGGCTTCTGAATGGTAAAAGAGGATGAGCATGCTCTTATCGGGCGACCCTGCCCCAATAAGGCGTACCTTGTACGCGGCACTTTTGTTACGTCGATTGGCGAGTACGCAACCTGCCGAACCTACGCCAACAATTATGAAGTCGTATGTAGTCATGATTTGTGCCACGTGATCAGATTGTGAGGGGACAGAGCGAGTCCTCCTCCGCATACAGCACTAAGGGTTCGACCATACTATACCAATATTTGGTCATTCAACCAAATTGACTCCAGATCATCTCGATTTGCACTATTGCCTAAGGTGGTATATTTGGAGTTTCTTTAGGTAGCTATCCATGTTGATGTAAGGATTGCTATTGCGGGCCGGACGTACTGCTTCAGCATTGCTGCTACGTTTGGGGTGCTATGCTAGCTTAGGTAATTCGGTCGAATAAAGAGTATTGGCGACCAGTTTTCACAAGCTTTGCTCTTGAATCGAAACTCCTAAGAAAATGAATTGTCGCTTGCGTTTGATGGCAGTATCCTGTGATGAGGTAATCCCCCCATTTTTAACGGGACTCAGAAGCAGAGGCTAGGCCATTTGGACCAACTTTCGGGGTGATGCCACCCAGGCCCATATTCTGGTGATCATGGTTATATGTCCAGAGCTAGCGCGTTGCGTGATCCTGCATTTCTGCTAAATCAGTAAGCATGTATTGGCCCAGCCATTCATGCCTTGCGGTTCGCTTATCGCTCAGCTGATCATGCATGAAATCCATAGACCACATGTCGTTGAGACTGGTCGGCACAGCGGTTGGTAGCGGTAGCAGGCCTGGCTGATGGCAAAGGCAGCGCAGGCCTGCCGGATACTCAAGCCTTTGGTCGCCGCCGCACGTTGGGCCATCTCGCGTCTGCGAGACGGCCTCACTATTTTTTGTGATGGCTTCCTTAAGAACATCCGCTTGCAGCTGCACATCGGCATACATCTTTTTGAGTCGTCTATTTTCATCCTCAAGCTCATTGAGTCGAGACATCAGCGACGCATCCATGCCGCCAAACTTAGCGCGCCACTTATAAAACGACGCAGAGCTCATGCCATGTTCACGGCATAAGTCCGGAACCGGCGTGCCGGCCTCAGCTTGCTTCAAAATCGCCATGATTTGGCTATCGGAGTATCGAGATGTGCGCATGTAGAACTTCCTCAAAGCATTGGGAGAAATTCTACTTCTGAATCTGATTAATTTCTGGGGGAATTACATAATTAGTAAACAGCCTGGCAAGCATGCCTATATACAGGCAACGATTAAGATACAGGCAACGATTAAGCGATCAGATATACCGAATATGCTGAATCGTGAGTTCGCCGTCTTGTCGCCGAACTAAGTCTGGTGCGGCGACATCACTTACTTGTGGGCTCAGGGTCGCAGGTGCTATTTGGCTGTTGTATTGGACTTATATACTCGCCGCGTTGTTGGCTGTGCGCTCTCTGAGCACCCCGATGCTGACTTATTGATTAAGGCGCTGGACATGGCCGTTGAGCAGTGAGGGTGTGATGCTTCACTCGGATCAAGGCAGCCAATATTGCAGTCGCCGGTTCCGTCAGCGCCTATGGCGCTATCAAATTCAGCAAAGCATGGGTCGTCGTGGAAATTGCTGGGATAATGCGCCAATGGAGCGGCTGTTTAGAAGTTTGAAAACTGAATGAGTGCCGAGTGTTGGCTACATGACTCGGCGAGAAGCGATGCAAGATGTGAGTTGCTTGATGGAGCGTTACAACTGGGTCAGGCCGCACCAGTTTAATGCTGGTTTGGCACCGGCAGTGGCGGAAGAAAACTTAAAACTGTGTCCGAGATTAGTTGACCACTACAGATCGATACTCGGTCCGGCGCCTGTAAAGGCGGAG
This sequence comes from Paraperlucidibaca wandonensis, assembly GCF_042677145.1. NCBI lineage: Bacteria > Pseudomonadati > Pseudomonadota > Gammaproteobacteria > Moraxellales > Moraxellaceae > Paraperlucidibaca > Paraperlucidibaca wandonensis. The sequence goes on from NZ_JBHTIT010000001.1 coordinate 405,844, forward strand.
ACTTTTCCGTGAAATATTTATATAAGGTTATATAGGCAGTTGCAGCTATCGACATTTTGGTCACTGTATGACTGCCCACTGAGGGCTTGCAGTGATTTCGGCTTAGTTTATTCGTGAAAGCCTCTGTCATAATGTGCGCCGACTGAGGAAAAAGATGTCAGTTGAGGCAAGGGTTATGGTGAGTGACTATCCTTGCTTGATAGATATCTGATAAAGTTCAAAAAGCTAAAATAAGGGGATTACGTGAATAAAAGGCGACCTACTAAAATTATTGATCAGTTAGGCCGAGAGGCAGTGCTAACCTCTGCTGCTCGTCTTTTCAGAGATCAAGGATATGAGCGAACGACTGTTAAAGAGGTTGCGAAGGCTTGTAATATGCTTCCAGGTAGTTTGCATTACCGCTATCATACAAAAGAAGCTATTTTAGTCGACCTTATGCGCTTGGGTTTAGAGCGTGCTGCCCTGGCAGTAACAGAGGCTTGTGTAAACGTTAGTGATCCTGTAGAGCAATTGCGCAGAGGTATCAATGCTCATCTGAAAATGTTGGTCACTGGTTCCGATATGGTTTATGTGCTGCTTTTTGAATGGCGCGCGCTTCGAGGAGATGCACGTAAAGAAATGATTGAGTTGCGCGATCGTTACGAGGCCCTTTGGGCTGCAATGTTATCGTTACTAGCACAGCACGGCGCTATTCGCAAAGATGTAGACTTGAACTTATTGCGTCTCATTGGCCTTGGTGCATTAAATTGGGTTGCCACTTGGTTTAATGAAAATGGACGTTATTCGTTAGAGGATATCGGTGACTTTGTCTGGCTGGTTATTAATAGTGCGTTCGTGGTGCCAAGCGAAACTAGTATAAAATGAGTGCTCTAAATCTATATAATATAATTAACTCGTTCGTATGAGCAAAGAGGCTCTGCACTGTTGCAGGCGTTCCATTGTTTAACTTTACCTATCAATTAAGGGGTTGCTCAATTCGCCGCTGTGCTAGCTTAGCGTTTGCCCCTTCTTCTTGATATAGTAACTTTGACCAATAAGCTTCTATCACGCTGTTAAAGTAGATAAGTAGTGATTTTTTCAGGATAGCTTGTTTTCGTCGCCATTCGCAACGGAGCAGGCTGGGAGTGTAATGCGCTAGCGTACCTAGAGGCGGTGTCTTTGCGATGATTCTATACTAGCGTTAGCGGAACTAAGGCTCGTAAAAGCATTAGGTCAGAAAATGTCATGGCTTTTATTATTATCATGTACGTTACGTTGGCATCCATTCCGTTTGTGGGTTGGCCTCGTTTCTCGAGCACGATGCCACATGTTTATACTTTACGATGTCTGTCATGCGGCATATTGACTGGGCTGTGCTTCCCCACTAGTCGACTGAAATCAAAGTACTTTCTGGCAATAAGCGTCATATCTCCATCTTGCTGATTTAATCATACGCCACCTTGGGTGGTATTTGCATTAATAATATTTTGAGTAAGTTATTGTGCCTGATGCTTACTGGTAGTTAAAGTGCAGTGATTTTTTAAAAGTCCTTTCTCAGGCGCAATAACTAAAAAATAAACTCATAGCTGCCTGAAAATAGTCAGTATAGTGTTCGATGTAGTCGGGCTGTTGTTATAATATTATCGCTACGCCGACTTCTCTTCGTGCACAGTAACCCCTGCTTCATAGTCCGAATTGAATAGGCAAGCTTTCTTCAGGTCCGAGGCATATGCTAAGGCGATATGCCGCTAGTGTTTTCTTAGGTTGCTTAGCGTTGTGTTCCCGCTGCCAAGCTTCGATAGCGACCTTGGACCTTGGACCTTGGACCTTGGACCTTGGACCTTGGACCTTGGACCTTGGACCTTGGACCTTGGACCTTGGACGTGGGTCACGGTCGTTAATCAATGCTCATTCCGGAAGCGCCCATTTAATTGCTTAATATAGGCATTCTGATTAGGGTTCTTTAGCACGACAAGAAGCAACTTGACGCCTCGTTCAAGCTCTTAGATCAGCGACTTGCCGATATCTCAGCGATGGCCGCGTTGTGGCGATATGAGATCAAGGACTCAAGTGAGTAGCTGAGCACCGACCTACCTCTCCTGTATGGTAAGGCTGCATTTGTTGCATTATCAACGAGGTGAGGCTTTTATGACCCCGACCTCGGTTATGAGATAAAAAAGCCATTCATGAGCCACATATGATTTGCTACAGCTGGCGACCTAATGGCTGATGGCACGCTTCTTTGCTTATGTGTTTGTGTGGCTTTACATGCAGCATTTGTGCGGAGCACAAGTAGTCACCGGACTTGTGATTAATCAATACGCTTGGCTTGGGCGAAGTCCCAATTAAACATCGATGATTTGTAGAGTCGACAGGTTTGAGATGGTTGCGCAGTACAGTTTTGCAGAACTTTGACAGCCAATCAGTCTAAGTTGTTGGCAAGAAGTAAATGAGTTTCTGCTAGATAGGAGGTTTTTCTTGTAAGAATGCATTTGTCTATTGACATACAGAGTGCAGGCTAATATTTTGGTTGATTGACCAACCAAAATATTAAAAAGAGAGTTAACATGAGACTCCTGTTGATATGTAGTTGTTATATAGTCGTAATATTTTCGAGTTTTGCTAGGGCTGGTGGTATCGACTTGCCTGCGATTTCTGCATCACAGCAGGGCACCTCAAACTCGAACGGAGCGGAGGCAGCTGATGCTGCAGTGCTATACTATAATCCGGCAGGCATGAGTTATCTTCGGGGCCGACAGCTTTCCATTAGTGGGACACTTTTAGCATTCAGAGGGAAAGTCGAAGATAGGGGGTCTACGGGGACACCGGAGCCATTTGATAGTAGTAGTGATGAGGGGAGACAATTGGGGCCTGACGGGGTTGATCCTTATGCAGCTGGAGCCGCAGGGAGTTTTTGGCCAAAAATACTTGCCTTAGGTTCAATATTCTACACGACTCAATATAATGATAATATCACTCTTGGTATTGGTATATTCTCTCCAGGCGGCGGAAATATTAATTATAAAAGTGATTGGTCCGGCGCTTATCAAGTTGATGCTATTGCACTGGAGCTTGTGAATATTAATCCATCTATTTCGATGAGGTTTGATGATAAGCACAGCATCGGCTTCGGGGTGTCTCTAGTGGGTGGCCACTTAAGATATAGTACACAGCTGGATGCGAAAGGGCTACAGCCATACCTCTTATCAAAGGCATTGAATAATTTAAATGCAAACACATTGACTGTGACGCCTGAGGTTCAAAGTATAATAAATTCTGTGTGTAATATTAAATTGGTCATAAATTCAGTATGTGGAATTAATGTTGGTGACGTATTGCCTGGGTCGGCCATAGATGCTTTATCATCGCCACTGGCTGACGTTGTTGTTGACCCTTCAAGTACTGCATCTGGTTTGATTGAGATGTATGGGTATGGATTTGGCTATAATGCTGGCTATATGTATGGGTTTAATGATCGGTCTAGACTTGGATTGTCTTTTCGCTCAGCCGTTGAAGTTAATCTAAGAGGTCAATCTGAATGGAGTACAGAGAGGCTAAAGGCTAGGCCAGTTATAGGTACAACAATTGTTAGTTTGTTGAATAATGGAGGCGATCCTGACTTAGGGAATTTCTTGAGTGACTATTTGTTGCCGGACACTACGACAAAGGCTATTTTTAATATTCCTGCTAGAGTCTCTCTTTCATATTTTAATGAAATAAGTGATAAATTTGATATTATGTTCGATTATACGTTTATAAAGTCTTCTGTTATGCGTGAATTGTCTGTTGGGTTTGCTGTTCAGAAGGATTCAAATGGTGACAGTGTTGTGCTCAGTGATGCTAAGATACCCCTGAAGTGGCGCGACTCTTATAAGACCTCATTGGGTTTAAATTATCATTACGATAGCATGACAACTTTTAAAACTGGTATTCAGTTTGATAAGACGCCAATTCCATCAAAAGAGTCTAGGCATCCTGCGCTACCAGAGAGTGATAGGTATATGATATCATTTGGTTTTAACCATAAGATTAACGATAATATCTCTGTTGATGGTGCATATAGCTTGCTTGCCTTTGCGGACTCTGAGTCTGAGTATAGAAATAACTGTAGGTATGATCGGCCAGAGGGGGATGCCGGGCCATGCACTGGTATTGGCGGCACCTTTCGGGGAAAGTTCTATGATACCTATGCTAATATTTTAAGCTTGCAAATAAATTCTAAGTATTGACTATTTTTCACGTCGGTACTTATAACCAAGTGCAATGGGGAAAACTTTAACACTTTCAATGGGGCTGCTATTTATACTAGCCTTTGGGTGCTGGTGAGTTTTTCCTTTAACCTACGTTGGCCACATGTAAGTCAAAATAAAATACTAAATCCCGAACTATAATTATGCTATTTTTAGAGCTTGAGTGGAGGTGCAGTGTGGTTGATTTTTGAGCGAAATTCGATTGTATTTGGTTGCGAAGCATTGTTACGAGGCGGAGACTTTATAAGTCTAGTATCGACCTAATCTTACTGAGATTGGTATTCACAATTGCAGTTCGGTTTTATCGAATGGTACTTTAATGTGATTTAGATTGGCAGCTATCTCGGCATGGCGTCACAATACTTAGTTTAGCGTATGACGTCCTTTGTTTACGAAGCGCGCGCGCTAATTTTTTATCACCGGCAGTCTCGAATCCCAAGTGCAACGAAGACAATAGTGTTTAGTTTCTGCGCTTGATTGAGCTAGTGCCTCTGTTATCGCAGCATAGACCTCAATCGGCATCTTATATTTTAGCACAGCGCGCGGCCGAGTATTTTAGCTGTGTGCAATCACATCAAGGTATTCCTGTGAGTACTGCGATAAGTCAGTGCTCTTGGGCAAGTACTGCCGAATTAATCCATTCATATTCTCATTACTGCCGCGTTGCCATGGGCTGTGTGGGTCAACGAAGTAGGCAGTAGTGCCAGTTTTTTCAGTTCTCTTAGCATGACGGCTCATTTCACAAGCCCTGATCGTAGGTGAACGTTAGTCGAAACGGTGCATCGATTCGGCTCATCGCCAACGTCAGTGCCTTCAGTGGCGCCTCGGCAGTCACGTTGGGCATTTTGGCCAAGATGACGAAGCGCGTTGTACTTTCGATCTAAGTAGCCATAGCTGACTTATTACCGGCGTTTTCAATCAAGCCGGTTTCCTAATGGCCAGGAACCAAGCGATCTTCTATTTCGGCTGGGCGCTCATTGATACTGAGCATCTTCGGTAGTTGGCCGCGCCGGTCTTCGCCTTGGCCACGATGGCGGCGCGTGACATGTCCGCGTCGAAGGCAGCGAATCAGTCCTTTGCGTAACTAACCACGAGGCATGGCATAAAGCGCGGTGCAAATGGTTATATGTGACACCTGCATCTCAGCACGATCTGGAATTAATGGCGCTCAGCGGCAAGCTTCTTTATTTAACGGACTTGGCGCTGCTTTAGTCGCGCTGCGTCACCTGCGTTAGCGGCATCGTAAGGCGCACAGGGTGAGGACGAATAGCGCTTGAGCTAGCAACTGGGCTTGCTCGCTGTTCGCTGTAATCGCACCTAGATGGGCATTTAATGAATGCCCATCTAGGTGCATCAGCATCAAGACGGCCCGCTCTTCAGGGCCTAGGTGCTTGTAATGTGTTTGCACTTGGAGCTTGAGACTGCCACCTGTTATACAAAACTTGTTGACACGGCTGATATATCAATTTATACATTATTGGTTGGTTGGACAACCAAAATCATGAATAAGTTATGTGGCTTAGATAGTGTGCCCTTACGAGGATGCTGGGAGTAATGACATGAGCGTAATCAGCAAAGAAATTGGATATGAAGAAGTTGTTCCCCGTGACATTCACTTCAAGATGAATACGGATACGGTGGCGCGCCACTGGTTCAACGGTGATCCATGGACCACGCACTGGATGAACTCCATTCTGGCGGCGGTTCCTGATGGCGAACGCTGGGTAATGAATTCAGCCAGAGCACAACTCGACAAATTGATCGACCCTGAAGTGCGTAAGGCTGCGATCGATTTTTGTCGCCAGGAGCGCATTCATGCACGTGAGCATGATGAAATGAACAAGGCATGCGTTGCTCAAGGCGTGCCGATTGACAAAGTGGAGGCGGTTTTTACCAAAATCAGGGTCACCATGCAGGAGCGGCTGAGTCTTGATATGCAGAGCTCCATGGCAGCAGCATTCGAGCATTTTACCGCTGTCATCTCTTCGGTCATGCTGGAGAACCCTGAGCTTTTCAACGAGTCTGATCCTGAGCTCAGGGCAATGCTGTACTGGCATTTTGTTGAAGAAACGGAGCACAAGGGTGTCAGCTTTGATGTGTATGTCGCTGCCAGTGGTGGCGGCATCAAGGGCTACCTGAGGCGCGTCGGGGGAATGGCGATGGGGACGGTACTTGGTCTGCCGCTCATGGTCGGCAACCAGGCCTATCTGCTGCACAAGGACAAGCAGCTGACCAACTGGCGCTCAGCCATGAGGATGAGCAATATCCTGTTCGGCAATCCCGGCATTCTTGCGCGCATTTTCCAATCCCATTATCTGCCTTACTTCATGCCTGATTTTCATCCCTGGGATGATGACAATCGTGAAGTCATCCATGTCTGGAAGCGCAGTTACGAAAAAACCGGCGACCCGCATAAGGCCTATCAAGCTTTACTCGATTGGAAGCTGAAAAAGAATGCGCCAGGCAAGCTGAAGCTGAAGGCTGTTGTACAGGCGGCCTGAGCAGCCAGTAAAGCGCACTGATTTCCGCTGATGCCTTCGGTCTAAGTGTGACGTTTCCCGGTCATCACGGCATTGTTGTCATTTGTTGCGACAATGCCGTTTCGTTAATCGATCAGGACGAGTTGATCATTAGCTGACGCCGTGGGGGACTATGCGGGTGCCGAGGTTTTAGCGGGTGGTAAATAAAGAGCGGTAATTTTTCGAGCCACCCGGCTCTTTTTAAAGGAATGTCTCATGAGTAAGAAAGCCCAAAAGTTGTCACAGTGTGCGGCGGCGATTGTGACTGGAGCTGGCAGTGGTATTGGTCGCAGCTTTGCCTATGAAATTGGGCGTCGAGGTGGTGCCGTTGTGTGTGTAGACATTCGTATTGAACGTGCCGAAGAAACAGCGGCCATGCTGCGCAGCCTGAATACGCACGCGGTAGCCTATGCATGTGACGTGGGCAATGCTGAACAGATGGCAGTGCTGGCAGACGAGGCGGAGGGCTTGCTTGGTCGCCCTGTAACTCTGGTTGTGAATAATGCGGGGGTTGGCCTCGGTGGCCAGATTGGTGAAGTATCGCTGGAAAAATGGCATTGGTGCGTCAACGTCAACCTCTGGGGCGTGATTCACGGCTGTCATTTTTTTGCGCCAAAACTGAAGGCGCTGGGCTATGGCGGGATCATCAATGTGGCGTCGGCTGCAGGGTTTGCCGCAGCACCAGAAATGAGTGCTTACAACGTGACCAAGGCGGGCGTGATGGCCTTGTCAGAGACCTTGTCGGCTGAGCTGACGGGAACGGGGGTGAAAGTGACAGTGCTGTGTCCGACGGTGGTACCAACCAATATTGTCAACGATGGTCATCTGCCTGCTTATCGCTCCGAGTTTGCCAAAACGGCGATGACAAAGTTTGCCCTGACCGACAGCGACGCGGTGGTACGCAAGGCGCTGGACGCGCTCGACAAAGGGCAGATGTACATGCTACCGCAAATTGACGGACGCATTGCGTGGATGTTTAAGCGCGCCGCCCCACGTTTGTATGCGCGTAGCCTGGGTGAGGCCTACCGGCTTGTTGCGCCGTCTTGATGATGTGGTAGCAGCCATCTTCAAGCACAGCATATACCCCCACACTTCACTGACGGAATTATCGATATGGCATCTAGCCAGGCCAAGCTACTGAAACTCTTCCTGCGCATGCGGGTAAAGCGTGAGCTGACATCAAATGCCGCACTTGTTCGTCATTTGCGCAGTGCCATGGACACCAAGCTCTTCCCCAGCCCTGTGCCCTCTGGAATTACGGTCCGGCAGGCAAGCGTTGCCGGGGTTCTTGGTGAGTGGCTGGAGGTGGCTAAGCCGTGCATGACCATCCTGTATTTGCACGGTGGTGCCTTTATTGGCGGCAAGCTGGCGACCTATCACACGTTTTGCGGCGAGGTTGCCAGACGTTTGAATGCCAAGGTTTTCATGGCAGATTACCGCCTCGCTCCGGAGCATCCCTATCCGGCGGCAACGGACGATGCATTTCAGGTCTATCGGCAATTGTCGGCGGAGTTGCAGGGAACTGAGCCCCTGGTGATTGCGGGTGATTCTGCGGGCGGTAACCTGACCCTGGTCACGCTATTGCGCGCCAAGCTTGAAAATCTGCCCATGCCAGTGTGTGCGCTGACCCTGTCGCCTGGTACGGATGCAACAGGCACACTGCCAGCGCTGACGGCCAACAGTGCCAGTGATTCCATGCTGTCAAAGTCAATGATAGATAGGGCGATCGATATTTATCTGGCCGGGGCGGACTCCACGCATCCCGATGCCTCTCCCTGTCGGGGGAACTTCTCTGGTTTGCCGCCTTTGCTGGTGACGGTGAGCGAAGAGGAGTGCCTGCGTGATGATGCTTACCGTGTTGTCCATAACGCGCGTCAGGCCGGGGTGACGGTGGAGCTGCTGTCGCGTCTGGATATGCCGCATGTGTGGCCTATTTTTCATTTTTTGCTTCCTGAAGCCAGGCAAGACATGCATGTATTGATCCGGTTTATTGAAAAGCATGTGGGAGAAAGTCTGGTTCGGAGCAGCGCGGAATTTCAGTTGTCTTCTGAGCACGAAAGTGCAAGCAAGGCCTTAGCAGGTTAGTGCATTAAATTGACTGTAAAAATACACGTACAGTATAAATTTGGAGAAATTAGCAATGAATATTGCCATCACAAAACCTGAACAGGTAAGTGTGCAACGAACGCGAGCAATAAGTCCCGATCACGAAGTTGTCATTGTTGGCGCGGGTATTTCTGGTCTTGGCATTGCCATTCGCCTGAAAGAGCAGGGCATTGAGTCTTTCATCATTCTTGAGCGTGCCGACCGTGTCGGCGGCACTTGGAGAGACAATCGCTATCCGGGTATCGCTGTCGACATTACTTCGTTCACCTATTCGTACTCTTTTGAGCAGAACCCGAACTGGTCGAGAGTGTTCGCACCGGGTAAAGAGTTGCAGCATTACACCGAACGGGTAGCTGCCAAGTACTTCCTCTATCCACACATCCAGTTCAAGACCAGTGTTAGCCGTGCCGAGTTCGATGAAGAGCGTCACTACTGGCGCATTGAAGTAGATGGTGGTGATACCATCACAGCCCGTCATCTGGTGTCTGCAACCGGTGGCCTGATTTCGCCGAAGATGCCGGATATCGAAGGTATCAATGACTTCAAGGGCAAGATCATCCATACAGGGCACTGGGATGACAGTATAGACCTCAAGGGCAAACGTGTTGCGGTGATTGGCACGGGGGCTACGGCCGTACAGTTGTTGCCTGAAATTGCTCCGCTGGTGAAGCGGCTTGATGTCTATCAACGCACACCGATATGGCTGTTGAAAAAACCAGACCACGCGCTTCCTGGCTGGCTGAAAAGCTCGTTCCGGCTGTTGCCGGCCGCGCAACGCCTCGTGCGTGTAGGTACTGATGTTATAAGCGAGTCGTTGATGGTTATTTCTACGATTTATTATCGGCAGGCCCCTTGGCTGGTACGCAAATGCGAAGAGGCTGGCATTCGCAACATGAAAGAGCAGTTGCCGAGCAGGCCGGACCTTTGGGAGAAGCTGACGCCGAAATATGGTTTCGGCTGCAAGCGCCCATCTTTCTCGAATGAGTATTTTCGTATTTTTGCACGCGATAATACTGACCTCATCACAACGTCTATTGAGCGAATTACCGAGAAAGGCATAAAAACCCGCGACGGGGTCGAGCGGAAAATTGATGTGCTGATTCTGGCAACCGGCTACCGCGTATTCGAAAAAGGAAACCTTCCCTCGTATGATGTTGTCGGTCGCAAGAGCCAAGAGATTGGAGCCTTTTGGGAGAGTAATCGCTATCAAGCTTATGAAGGGCTGACTGTGCCTGGGTTCCCCAATTTTTATGTCATGCTTGGTCCCTATGCGCTGATCGGTACTTCTTATTTTAAGATGGCGGAAGGCAATGCAATACATGCAGTACGCTGCATCAAAGAAGGGCTCAAGAGACAAGCAACCTGTGTGGAAGTGCGTCAGGATGTGCATGACCGCTACTTTGCAGATATTCAGCGACGCCAACAAAGCACGGTGTTCCTAAATCACAACTGTTCTTTGTCCAATAGCTATTACTTTGATAAACATGGGGATGCGCCAATGCTAAGGCCTTCCACATCAGTCGAGATGCTTTGGCGGGCCAAGCATTTGTCCATGAATAACTATAAGTTTAGTAAGGTTGGTTCGAATCCTAGCACTGACAAGTTAACTCGCTGATGTGTACCCACTCACGACATCGTTTTCACCCCAGTATCATTAGCTATGCAGTATGGATCTACTATCGCTTCAATTTGAGCTCTCGTGATACCGAAGACTTGCTGGCAGAGAGTGGCATCTCTGTCAGTTAAGAATCGATCCGCTTATGGCGTATCAAATTCGGACCTGCCTATTCTCCCAAGCTGAAGCAAAATCATGGCAGATTAGGCGATATGTTTTATCTTGATGGGGTATTTATCAAGATAAAACGTAAAACAACTCTACTTGTGGCGAGCAGTTGATCAGGACGGCGAAGTGGTCGATGTCTATGTTGAGAGTCGCCGTAAGAGTGCTGCGGCTAGGCAGTTCTTTAAGCGCTTGTTACGTAACCACGACGACCAACCAAGAACGATAGTCACTGATAAGTTGGCAAGTTATAGGGTTGCTCAACGCGAGCTAATGCCAAAAGTTCATCACAATACAGCCAAGCACGTGAACAATAGAGCCGAGCAGTTGCATGAGTCGACGCGATTCAGGGAGCGGGGAATGGGCGGTTTAAGTTCCCGAGTCAGGTACAACTATTCCTAACGAACGATGCGGCAGTCTCAAACTTTCTCAACCTTGGAAGACACCTTGTCCCAGCAAGTCATTATTGACTTACTAGGACAGCCGCGCTCTAAACTTGGAGGGCGTTAGGTGCGTAGAGGTGAAAGGTTTAACTATTGCTGAGTCTAGAAGTTAACATATCAGTACCGCTTAGTTTGACTAATTGACTGAAAGTGGCACGAGCTCAGAGCTGACAAGTTACTTGTTAGTATCGTCATAAGCATTCATCATAAAAATTAATTTTTAATCACGTCGATACATGGTGACGACACAGGCACCACCCAAGCCAAGGTTGTGTTGCAGGGCAACTTGCGCGCCACTGACCTGACGCTTTTCTGCCGTGCCACGCAACTGCCAAACTAGCTCTGTACATTGCGCTAAGCCGGTTGCACCGAGTGGATGACCTTTTGAAAGTAAGCCGCCTGATGGATTCGTCACTACTTTGCCGCCATAGGTGTTGTCTTCGTCCCAAATAAACTTTTCTGCACCACCTTCTGGGCAGAGCCCAAGCGCCTCATAAGTTAGTAGTTCATTCGCCGTGAAGCAGTCATGTAGCTCCACAACGTCGATATCATCTGGGCCAATGCCTGACTCCTCATAGACCTGTTTAGCAGCAGCTTGAGTCATGTCGTATCCGACCATTTTGATCATCGAACGCGGCTCAAAGCTGGAGGCATAGTCAGTTGTCATCGACTGTGCGGCAATGTAGACCGGATTTTTGATGCCATGCTTTTTGGCAAAAGCCTCACTGCAAAGAATTGCGGCACCAGCACCACATGTGGGTGGGCAACATTGAAAGCGGGTTAACGGATCGAAGACTTCAGGTGAAGCCATAATCTCTTCTAGAGAGAGTACTTGTCCAAATAGTGCATAAGGGTTGTTGCTTGCGTGTTTACGTGCCTTTTCAGCGATCTTGCCGAAAGTCTCTTTTTTCGTGCCGTGCTGCCAGCGATATTCACGACCGGCACCGCCAAACATCTGCGCGGCGGGTGGTGCCGAGCTAAACCCTTGCAGGTCAAGCATGACTGGAACATGCAATCCCATAGGGTTTTCGCGATCGTTAAACATGGTGCCTAAAGCGCCTTTGCTCATTTTCTCAAAACCTAGAGCCAACACGCATTCGGCTAAACCACCCTCGATAGCTTGGCGTGCTAAATACAGTGCGCTTGAGCCGGTAGAGCAGTTGTTATTCACGTTCACCACAGGAATGCCGGTGAGGCCTAGCTCATACACCGAGCGCTGACCGCAAGTAGAGTCGCCATAGACATAGCCAACGAAGGCTTGTTCTACAGACTCATAGGGAATGCCGGCGTCGGCTAGGGCTTTTCTGCCTGCTTCGGCGGCCATTTCATAATATTCAGGGCTAGAGCCGGGCTTGGTAAATTGGGTCATACCAACTCCGATGACATTGACTCGTTGTTTCATAACTTATGCTCCTAAAGCGTTTAAGAATTTCATTTCGCGAGCCAAGAGTGCATCGCCATCGACGCGAACGTCCCCGCGCTGATACGCGTCTTGTAAGCCTTGCTCGCCAGAGCAGAGCGCTTGTAGCGTCGCATCGGATAATGTGATTTCAGCATCAGGATGCGCAGCAGAGCCAACTGTTACTTGTGCAGGACTGGCACTGAAATCGATGCACCATGTGCTGTCTATATCACTGAGCGAAAACTGGACAACTCCTTTTGCTGCAGTCGCAGGCTTGGCACTTAAGTGCGCGGCGATTTGCTCAAAAATAGCGGGAGCTTCTGATGATTTAGTTGCTGGTGCGGATGCTGCTGGATTAGCGCCTGTTGTATTTTTAGCTAAACGATCAGCTTTGGCTTGTGTGATCAGAGCAGGATCCATCTCCGATAGTACAGACAACTTATTTGACGCCATGACATTGCCATGAACTTTCATTTTGCCACCGAAGAATAACTTTTGAACTTCTGCTTGATCGCCAGAAAATAAGACTGGCGCATATTCTGCATCCATCTCAATAGTGACATCTGGCTTAGGTAGCACCCCTTCACCAGCAATTGGCTTGGCACTTTTCAAGTCCAAGAACCAATTTGATTCAGGGGCATGAAAGCTAAATTGGAAGCTAGTTTTCACTTGCTCTGAGAGTTGTGGTTTCGAGGAAACAAAAGCTTTAATGCCTGCAAATACATCGGCTAAGACAAAAGCATTTTCTGCTTCGACGACGGCAGCAGCAGGCGTTGTGACTTCTGCGCTAACTCGCGCTGTTTTTGCGGCATCTATAGCGGCCGGGTCCATGCCAGCTAGCGCCGATAGTTTATTTGATGCCATAACATTGCCATGCACTTTCATCTTGCCACCGAAGTAGAGTTTTTGTACCTCTCCTTGGTCGCCGCCAAACAGCGTGTTGACGTGTTCATTATCCAGCTCAATGGTGACATCGGGTTTAGCGATTTCACCCGCTCCGACTTCACCCTGGCCATTTTTCAGATCGATAAACCAACTCGATTCAGGATTATGGAAGGTAAATTGGAACGTAGTTTTCACTTCAGCTACAAGCTCGGGTTTGCTGGCAACAAAGTCTGCAATAGCGGCGAAGTAATCATCCACAATCACAGAATTTACTGCTTCTACAGATGCTGCATCTGATGTGTGTGCTGCTTTTTTAGGTGCTGGAATTTCGGTATATAGCTCTATGACAGCGTTTTTAATAACAACTTCATTGCGTTCTTTAACCGAGGTTTCAAACACGATACGAGTGTCTGACTCTCGCCACATTTTGGTAATTAATGTTTCGCCTGGGTAGACACTTTTAGCGAAGCGAACCTTAATGCTTTTGAAATAGCGTGGGTCATTATTGCTAAAGGCTTTAATAACGTGCCGACCACAATAGCCATAGGTACACATGCCGTGAAGGATGGGCTTATCGAAGCCAAACGCTTTGGCAAATGCTGGGTCGGCGTGTAGCGGATTCCAGTCGCCGGAGAGGCGATACAGCAGCGTTTGATTGGCGTCGGTTTTCTCTTCAATAACAGCATCGGGCTCTCGGTTTGGAGGTGTGTTGACGTCTGCGCTTGGCCCACGATCACCACCCCAGCCACCAGCACCACGCACAAATGAGGTCATTTCGTTATAAGCAATTTCCTCACCGCTTTCATCGAGGGTGTGCACAGCAAAAGTGACCACAGCGTGTGGATCTTTATCCCAGGCCTCTTTAAATTTAAAGATGTGCTTGAGCTTTGCATTCGTCGGTAATGGACGTTTGATTTCAGTGTATTGCTCACCATGCAGGATGCGATCAAAACCATAATTTTGGCCGGGTAACTTCAAGCCACCTGCTTTAGCTGCCTGTAGCATGGCGTTGGATTGTGGCATCACGCCGTAAGTTGGAAGTACAGCAAAGTCGCTACCCATCTCATAGACATAATTTAGTTCAGCTTTGTCTAGTGGGTCACGCGCAGCGCCAATACCGAGGGCATACAGAGCTACATCGCGCTCGTCATAGCTATTTTCCAACACCAACTCGCATTTTACTGCTTCATCTAGATCAATAAATTCGTTGCCACCTAAGCGTGGGTTATTGATGTTATGCAGGATGGGCGCGAAAGAGTCGTTGACGGTAGCGGGGTGGCCAGCGTTGGTAAAGTCGCCAATGGTGTTCCATTTATTCGCCACATCATCGACGCTAAAGTTTTTCCCCAGTGGGAATGATTGCCCCTGTGTACGCTCCCAGCGAAGTTGCGAAATATAGCCAGCGCCAACTTCAAATATTCCCTTGGTTTGCTCGCAATCTTCATGGCATAGCCATGCTACTAATGGACTGACATGCTCGGGCTTGAGATTAGCTAGCAGTTCCGGCGGCATGATCGTTTCGGTGAGACGTGAGGCGGCGATTGGCGCAATGGTATTGACTTGAATTCCTTTGCTACGCCCTTCTTCAGCTAGGCAGTTCGCCAGTCCAGCAAGGCCGAGCTTCGCCGCACAATAGTTGGCTTGGCCGAAGTTGCCATAAAGGCCAGCGGCTGAAGTAGTCATGATGATACGGCCATAACCTTTATCGCGCATGATCGGCCACGCGGCGTGTGACACACTCATTGAGCCAGTTAAGTGCACTTTGAGGATCAGGTCCCAGTCGGCCTGAGTCATTTTATGAAAGCTAACATCTCGCAAAATGCCGGCGTTGTTGATAACAATATCTACTGTACCAAAGGCGTCTAGTGCGGTTTGCACAATACGCTCTCCATGTTCTACGGAGTCGTAGTTAGCCACTGCCTCGCCACCAGCGGCGATAATTTCAGCGACTACCGCATCGGCAGCAGTGGAAGACTTGCCATCGCCGTGTGCGCCGCCACCTAGATCGTTAACAACTACTTTGGCCCCTAGTGAGCCAAGAAGAAGTGCGTGTGATCGGCCTAAGCCATTGCCTGCACCGGTGACAATCGCCACGCGTTGATCAAATCGTAATGCCATGAAGTGGGCCTCGCTGATAATATTTACAATATGTTCGTTCAACATGTATTATTTATAGGTCACGACGCGCCAATCTGTCAATAAAATTATGACTGATCAGTCAGATGTATGATTAGCTTTCGAAGAAAACTGAATTGGAGAGGCCGCATGGCGTCAAAGGCACCTGAGAAGCCCAGTCGTCGCACGCAAGTTGAGCGCAGCCATGCCATGCGTGAGCGCTTAATCAGTGCCACCATCTGTTGTTTAGATCGTGATGGCTACGCAGGCACCACCTTCAAATCCATTGTGACTGAAGCAGATGTGTCATTGGGTGCGCCATTGCATCATTTCGCCACCAAGGCTGCACTCATGGAAGCAGCTGCTACGCGTCTCATTCAACGGCTATATATCGAATTGGGTAAAGCATTTAGCGGCCTTGCATCATCAGATAACCGTTTGACTGAAATGATTCAAATTGGCTGGAGCACATTATTTAATCAGCAGGAAACCATTGCGTTGTTGGAGCTGACGCTTGCTAGTCGCCGCGATACTGAGTTGGCCGAGGTGATGCGAAAGCTTGGGCTCGCAGGCTTTGACATGCTGGACAATGCAGCCAAACATTACTTTGTGAGTAGAAGTAGTGAAGATCCAGTGAGTGATTACTTTGTTTTGACGCACTGGCTGATCCGTGGCATGACAATCGATCAACACCTGCTGAGCAGTTCTGCTGCGCCTGATCATTATTTAAGGCTGTGGTCAGGCTTATTGCAGGGAAAGGTCGCAGTTAAGCCTGAAGTAGTTGCGGCTCCACCTAAGCCAAAGCGATGGCCTAGTGATAAGCCATCACCCTAGCAGGCTGAGATGCGATAACTCGTAACTTGCAAATCTTAGTTATTGCAAAGTGGGAGATGCATAGATGTCGCTTAGGAGCCCTTGCGAGCCAAAAAGGTTCTCCCGCCACTGCTGCTCTAATGATCGTGTGTCATCTTGAGTGGGATGGAAGTTTCTTTTGAAGAAGTCTGGTAGTCGTCGAGGTACATGCTTTAAAAGACCATGCCTACCAAGCAACATCGCAGCCCCTTTCAAGTGCGATTTGATATGTCGCTTTTGTAACTGATTGTCATGGGCCAAAATGGCCACCAAGCTCCCTATCAGGACGGGTACTAATGCCGCAGCAACTAGTGGTCCAGCTTGTAACTTTAAGCGCCAGCTATTGCTAACTCGCGTATATACATCGTAAGCCACGGATTTATGCTCTAGTTCTTCAAGCGCATGCCAAGTCCAAAGCTTTAATGATTCAGGCTCACAGGCCTCACGGAACTTACTATCCTGTAAAAATGACTCGGCAAAAATAGCGGTAAAGTGTTCCATGAAGATGGTGCAAGCTAGTTGTTGTTCTGGCGAGAATCGTTCTAGTAAGTAAAGACCCATTTTTACGCCTTTATCGACGAAGTCGACGCGAATACCTTTCTCGCTAAAAATCGCATTCAGACGGTCATGCTCACGACCATGTAAGGCTTCTTGACCAATGAAGCCTGAAACTTGGGCTTTGAGCTCGGAGTCAGTGATTTGCTCTCGAAAGTGACGTACAGATTCGACAAAAAAACGTTCACCGGGTGGGAATGATCCCGAAAGCACGGCAATAAAACTGGATGCAAAGGCATTATTGGCTATGGGGTAGCGATGTGAGTTGTAGTAATCATGGGAAAATTTAATATTGCGAGGTGGGATGCCTACGCTGGCACCAGCTAAACCTGATGACTTGATGTTGGTGGATGATTCCATAGTATACCTCATGTGACATTTTGTAATGTTCCATTTAATGTGTCATGACTGGTTGGTCACGGTCAAGCAGTCAATAGATAATTTTTGTTGCGAGCTGTTGGCAAGTGTAGTGGTCAACTAATCTCGGACACAGTTTTAAGTTTTTTTTCCGCTACTGTCGGTGCCAAACCAGCATTAAACTGGTGCGGCCTGACCCAGGTGTAACGCTCCACCAAGTAACTCACATCTTGCATCGCTTCTCGCCGAGTCATTTAGCCAACACTCGGCACTCATTCAGTTTTCAAGCTTCTAAACAACCACTCCATTGGCGCATTGTCCCTGCAATCTCCACGGCGACCCATGCTTTGCTGAATTCGATAGCGCCATAGGCGCTGACGGAACCGGCGACTGTCATATTGGCTACCTTGGTCCGAGTGAAGCATCACACCCTCACTGCTCAACGGCCATGTCCAGCGCCTTAGTCACTAGGTCAGCATCGAGATGCTCGGGGAGCGTCCAGCCAACACCGCCGCTAAGTAGCACCAATGCCCCTTGCTCCCACAGATACGTGATATCGCCACACCGGACCTGATTAGGCGCCGAGACAGCAAACTCGCAATTCAGCATGTTCGGTATATCTGATCGTTCAACAGTCGCCTGTATATAGGCATGCTTGCCAGGTTGTATGCTGATTAGACCTGACTCTTCCATTAGTCTAGCCACTTTAAAACGACCTATGGCAATGCCATGTTGCTGCCACATCATGTCACAGACGCTGCGGCTACCTGCTGAGCTTCGGCTCTGTATGAACAGCTCATTCTCACGCTTGCGAAGCAGTAACCGCTTCAGTACCTATCAGAGCGCTTGCAGCTGATGCAGATGCTAGTCAGCACCTCTGTGAAGCAGGATTTCTATGATGTTTGTCAATAAATATCCCACATATGTCAATAGATGATCCCTCTATCGTCGGATTGACTGGCTAGGATAGGTATCTGTTGGATATCGAAGCCGATGCCATCAATTTAATTGCTTGTATTAAATGTAAGGCTTCAATAATAAAAAGGAAAAAGCACATGAACAAACTGATTCTTCCTGCATTTTTAGTCGCAGCCTCGGTGGCGCCATTCGCGCAGGCAAACCAAACACTTTGTGTCTATGACTTACTGGGTAGTGCTGGCGATATGGTCAATATCGCTAAAGACTACTCATTAGCAGCGCAATCCATGGGCGCTAAAATATCAATCAAGGCATACACCGATGAGCGTGTAGCCACCGAAGATTTGAAGGCTGGAGAGTGTGATGCGGTGATGGCAACCGGATTTCGTACTCGCCAATTTAACCCAACAGCCGCTGCATTAGACTCGTTAGGTGTGTCGACCATTATTCGTAATGGCAAAGTCGATATGCCGGCGAGCTATGAAACAGTGCGGAAAACCATTCAAACATTTTCATCACCTGCTGCTAGTAAGTTGATGGTCAATGGTCGATATGAGGTCGCTGGCATTATTCCGTTTGGTACTGCGTATCCTGTGGTTAATGATCGCAAAATTAATACAGTTGAAGCATTAGCAGGTAAGCGAATTGCCTCGTTTGATTACGATAAAGCGCAGGCCATTATGATTCAGAAAATTGGCGCGCAACCGGTTTCAGCTGATATTACTAACTTTGCCGGCAAGTTTAATAATGGCTCTGTGGACTTCATTGCTGCTCCGGCCATGGCTTATCGTCCACTAGAGCTATATCGCGGTATTGGTACTAAAGGTGCTATTCAACGCTTCCCAATTCTTATTTTGACTTATCAAATCATTATCAACGAGACGAAGTTTCCTGAGGGCTTTGGTTTGAAGTCGCGCCAGTACTGGCTTGGTCAATTTAATCGTGCGATGACACTCGTGAATAAGGCGGAGAAAGATATTCCGGCATCAACTTGGGGTGATTTAACCCCCGAGAATATGGTCAAGTACACCATCATGCTGCGTGATTCACGCATAGCTATTGCCGAACAGGGCGTCTATGACAAGCCTGGTTTGAAGATTATCAAACGTGTTCGCTGCAGCATCAGCTCGGCTGACTCAGAGTGCAGCGCAAATACTGAAAACTGGTAGTTGATAGATCGGAGATAGAGCTATGAGCAACATTACATTTATTGAACATGATGGCACAGAGCATGTGGTGGAGATTGAGGAAGGAAAATCATTAATGCAGATCGCTATGGACAATGGCGTACCGGGTATTGATGCCGATTGTGGAGGTGCCTGCGCTTGTGGCACATGCCATGTCATTGTTGAGAAAAGTTGGATGGATGGAACTGGGAGTGCGTCTGCTGAAGAACTGCAGATGCTAGATATGACACCAGAAAAAGCCGACACATCGCGGCTTTCTTGTCAGATTAAGATGTCAGACGCTATGGCTGGCATGGTGCTGCATCTTCCTGAGTTCCAAATGTAAGTCGTCGAGTAAGTAGATTTTATGCCTGCTTCGTATCTGCGTATTAGGAGATTTATATGACAAATTTAACTTCAGTAATTGAGGGTGCAGTCGCTGCCGTTCCTATTCATTTACAAGTAAAGGGCGCGCACTTGTTTCAGCGTGTGAAGCGGCGCTTTGTCAAAGGGGCGGCATTTCCTGGGTTTGTCGAAGCATCCATTCCGGACGTCTCGACCCTAGCCATTGAAGATATCGATGTCAGTAATCCATTTTTGTATCGACAAGGTCGCTGGCTGTCATATTTCAAACGCCTGCGTGATGAAGCGCCAGTACACTTTCAGAGGCAAAGTCCATTCGGTCCATTCTGGTCTGTAACGCGCTATGAGGACATTGTGTTTGTTGATAAGCATCACGATTTGTTCTCTGCGGAGCCTATTATCGTCATTGGCAACACACCAGATGGACTGGAGCTGGCTAATTTCATCTCCATGGATCCGCCTAAGCATGACTTGCAGCGGCAGGCAGTTCAGGGCGTTGTTGCCCCGCAAAATCTGAAAGAAATGGAAGGTTTAATTCGTACCAGAGCCCAAGAGGTTTTAGATGACCTGCCGATAGGTGTGCCTTTTGATTGGGTTCATGAGGTCTCTATTGAGCTTACCGCACGCATGCTCGCAACGCTCTTGGACTTTCCATACGAGAGACGCCATAAGCTCGTTTACTGGTCGGATATCGTTGCAGCAAGCCCTGAAACGACAGGTGGTGATGTTGATATAAATGATACTTTCATTGGCGTTGCCGATATGGCCAAGCAATTTTCAGACCTTTGGCATTCAAAGGCGGCGAGAAAGGCTGCCGGAGAGAAGCCTGGTTTTGATTTGATGAGCTTGCTGCTGTCGAACGAGGATACTAAAGACATGATCCGTCGCCCGATGGAGTTTTTGGGCAATCTTGCACTGCTAATTGTTGGCGGAAATGACACTACGAGGAACTCGATGACCGGTGGCGTGTTGGCACTCAATCGTTTTCCAGATGAGTTTATTAAACTTAAAGCGAATCCAAGCCTGATTCCGAACATGGTCTCGGAGATTATTCGCTGGCAAACCCCGCTGGCCTATATGCGTCGAATTGCTAAGCAGGACGTAGAGCTCAATGGAAAGGTCATTAAAAAAGGCGACAAGGTAGTGATGTGGTATGCCTCTGGCAACCGCGATGAGCGCATGATCGATCAGCCTGATGAGTTCATCATTGATAGAAAAAATGCTCGTAACCATCTGTCGTTTGGCTTTGGTGTGCATCGCTGCATGGGCAATCGATTAGCCGAAATGCAGATTCGCATCCTTTGGGAAGAGCTGTTAGCGCGTTTCGATGACATCAAAGTGGTGTCGGAGCCTGAGTTAGTGCAGTCAAACTTTGTCCGTGGCTACTCGAAGATGATGGTCACGCTGACCGCGAAAAAATAAGGCAGGCCATCATGAAAAAAACGGCCCTTGTTATTGGTGCCAGTCATGCTGGTGCGCAAGTAGTCACTAGTCTGCGCCAAGAGGGCTGGGATGGCGATATCGTGGTGATAGGGGAGGAACCGCATCTTCCCTATCATCGGCCGCCGCTGTCGAAGACGTTTTTGGCAGGCGATAAAACCACTGCCGAGTTGGCGATTCGCCCTTCAGCTTTTTATGAAAAAAATGACATTCAGTTTCGCCAAGGCCGTGTAACTGCGATCGATAGGCAGCACCAAGCCATCACGCTGAGTGATGGCGCAGAGTTGGCCTATGACAAGTTGGCTCTGTGCATGGGCGCTCGCGTGAGACGTGTTGAGCTGCCCGGTAGTGAGCTCAAAGGTGTGCATTATCTGCGCAATATTGCCGATGTCGAGGGCATTCAAGCTGAGCTTGCTCAGGCCAAAACTGCCGTGATTATTGGCGGTGGCTATATTGGTTTAGAGACCGCGGCATCGCTTCGTAAACAAGGCCTGCAGGTGGTTGTTCTAGAGATGGCTGAGCGCATTTTGCAGCGTGTTACCGCGCCCGAATTGTCGGCATTTTACGCCCGAGTACACGGCGAAGAAGGTGTGCAAATTCAAACCGGCGTGTCGATTACGAGCTTACTTGGCGATGGGCGAGTGGAGGCTGTGCTATGTGGCAACGGCGCCATTTTCCCTGCCGATATCGTAGTCGTTGGTGTTGGCGTTATCGCCAATGTTGAGCTTGCGGAAGCGGCTGACATTGCCGTGGAAAACGGCATTATTGTCGATGAGTTTTGCCGCACCAATGATCCATCGATAGTTGCTGCTGGCGACTGCGCCAATCATTTCAGCAAGGTTTATCAGCGCCGCATTCGCCTCGAGTCTGTGCCTAATGCCGGTGAGCAAGGCAAGGCCGCCGCCGCATCGATGTGTGGACTGAGCAAGGAATACAAAAGCCTGCCGTGGTTTTGGTCCGATCAATATGATCTGAAGCTGCAAATTGCCGGTCTTAGTCAAGGCTACGATCAACTAGTTATTCGTGGTGATAAAGAGACTGGCCGAAGCTTTGCCGCATTTTACTTTCAGGCAGGCAAGCTCATTGCCGCCGACTGCGTGAATAGGCCACAAGAGTTCATGCTCAGTAAGCGAGTGATTGCCGAGGGTCTTACGCTGGATGTCTCGCACC
This sequence comes from Paraperlucidibaca wandonensis, assembly GCF_042677145.1. Taxonomy (NCBI): domain Bacteria; kingdom Pseudomonadati; phylum Pseudomonadota; class Gammaproteobacteria; order Moraxellales; family Moraxellaceae; genus Paraperlucidibaca; species Paraperlucidibaca wandonensis. The sequence continues at coordinate 428,144 of NZ_JBHTIT010000001.1, forward strand.
TGGTCGATGACGGCGTTGCGGTTAAGGAGTTGCTGTGAGGGCACAGGCAAGATAGGTGTTTTATCTTGTTGTGGTCCAAAGCAAGATTAAGTGAGCTTTACGGAGTTGGTCCTATACTCACTAGGAGTTTTTCCTGTCCAGCGTTTAAATGCTCGACGAAAGCTTGCTAAATCAGAGTAGCCGAGCATGAATGCTATTTCTTTTATGGTTATCTGCTGATCTAGTAAGTAATCCATGGCTAACTGATGGCGCACATATTCGATGATGTCTCGGTAGGAGGATCCTTCATCAATAAGCCGCCGATGAAGCGTTCGAGGCGTCAGGTTTAACATCCGTGCAATTACTGCAAGAGAGGGAAGGTTGTTTTGTCTTTCAAGCATTATGCTTCTGACTTGCGCCGAGAGCTTTTGAGACTTTGCGAGCCGAGTTAGTTCATCTTGGCAACGATGAACGGCTTCAAAAAGTGCCTTGCTGCTAGAGGCACGTACTGGAATATTGAGCAGTTCGTGTGGAACTTCAAAACCATTCCAGCTTGCTTGATAGGTAACATTACAGCGAAAAAGTTGCTCGGAGAGTGAAAGATGAGATGGGGTATTAGAGGCAATGGATACACCATCCACTTTGCAAAGCCCCATGGTGACGTACTCAAACAAGTTCTTAATGGTTAGTGTGATGGCCTCTATTACGGGCTGTGATGCCTCTTCTAGATCACAGTTCTCGATGAGTACGAAGCGAGTATGAGTTTTTGTATGCTCTAGCTTGGCAGTCATTAAAGATGTTCTTAGTGGGAGGTAGCGAGCGATCAACTCAAGTGCTTCTTTCGGAGAGACACTTTTTGAGGACACATAGCTCAGTAACCCATGACTACTGATGAGTAGTCGCTCACCAACCAATAAACCAAATGCAGTGTCATTGGTTACATTGACTGCTTCCAAAATTAACCGCTTGAAGTCAGGCAATGATAATTGCTGAATTTCAAGTTCGCCTGTTGGCCCCATCTGCTGTAATTGACTAAACCAATCAGGTAGGGGGGAGCCCATGCGCGTGACTTGTTCAGCAATTTGATGAATGTATTGAGAGGCTAGATAGAGCTCATCATCGATCATGATTGTAGCCTTTTCTTTGATTGTCAATAAATGAACCATCTTTGTCAACTTCTGCTCTGCACATTGTTGGTGGAATAAATTAGTGTGACATCAGCCGAAAGTTAATAAACTGGCTTGGCATATATAAAAATAAATGCGCTAGCTAATTATATTAAGTGCTTATAAGGAGCATCATTATGACATGGGCTGAAATTGCAGCGGATGTTCAAGGGAGCTTGATCCTAAACGTGTTGCTCATAAAATTTAAACTCCGCTTCTAGATGCTGTCGAAGATATTACTCATGAGGTTATGTCTCATTATCGACCCGGGCTCTGAGACTCTATGCCATTAGTGATTCGCAAACGATTGATTTAGCGTGTACAGGCTGAAGCCACGGGCACAGTAGAAGATATGATGAGAGAGATTCAAGGAAATATTGGTAATATAATTGATCTAAAAGACACGGCGGTGGTTTATTTATCTAGAGATAAAGAGCTTATTAATAGAAAATTTCAAAAAGCCGGCCGTGGGTAGTTTCAACTTATTCGGTGATCAGGCATTTATTTCGGTTTTGCTGTTGGTTGTGTTCAGGAAGTTGCATGGGCGCTTACTCACTCAGCTTGGATAATGCCACTATTTGGTGGTTTCGTTGGGAGGTTCTCTGACTGGATGGCTCTTAAAATGATTTTCCGACCCAGAGAAAAGCAGAAATATTTTTTGACTCATTAGTTAGCAAGGGTTATTTCTAAAGCGCCGTAAAGAAGTTTCTACAGAGTATGGCGCAATGCTCGCTGATGAAGCTATAGCAGATCACAATATATTCTAGGTAGTGCTCAGAGGGCCACTTTCTGACAAGTTATTTAATGTAATTCAAAAGCATGTTCAGGACTTAGTGTACGATCAGGCTGGTTTAGCGCAGCCATTGGTGGTTTTAGCGGTTGAAAGCGAAAGCTATCAACAAATGAAGAAAGATATCGCTGGGAAGTTAATTGAGCGATTACCAGCAACATTAACGCATGTCGAAAAATATGCAGATGATGCAATGGATGTTCGTAATACATTGGTCAGTAAGATGCAGGAAATGACGACAGAGGAGTTTGAAGGCGTGCTACGGCCCGTTTTTGAGCAGGATGAATGGAAGCTGATCGCTAGCGGCGCGGTTTTAGGATTCTTGGTGGGTGAGCATCAGGTTTAAATGATGCTGCGCTAGGAATCGAGAGACGTTAATTTTTGAAGAACACTCACATCAATAATAAAACTCAAAGAGCAAGCTATGAGTAAAACAGACCATCTTGATTACGACTACCTAATTATTGGCTCCGGATTTGGTGGCAGTGTTTCAGCCCTACGTTTAGCCGAGAAAGGCTATCGCGTATGTGTTTTGGAGCAAGGTCGGCGCTGGACACCAGAAAACCTTCCGTCGACGAATTGGAAGTTTTGGGACTATCTCTGGCAGCCCGTGCTTAGCTTTCGAGGCTTTCTTAGCTTACGTCTTTTTCGACATGTCATGATTTTGCATGGCAATGCTGTTGGCGGCGGATCTATTACTTATGCTCAGACTCTGTTGGTCCCGCCAACGAGTGTGTGGGCAGAAGGTAGTTGGGCAGGGATTTCAGATTGGCATGCGGAGATGCCGGCGCATTATGAGCGTGCGAAGGAGATGCTCGGTGTTACGGTCAATAAGCGCCCCGCTGCAGCTGATGCGAAACTCAAAGAAATGGCAGATGCCATGGGAGTTGGGGGTAGCTTCTACTATACCGATGTAGGCGTCTTCTTTGGCAAAGAAGGTGATGATCCTGGGACGGAGTACCCCGACCCATACTTTAAAGGTGATGGCCCTGCGCGTAACTCATGTATAGGTTGCGGTGGTTGCATGGTGGGCTGTCGTTACAATGCTAAAAACACATTGGATAAAAATTACCTTTATTTGGCAGAGAAGCGAGGCGTAACTGTTTGCGCTGAAACAAAAGTTATTGATGTGAGGCCTTTGAATGACTGCGCGGATGGTGCTGATGGTTATGTCGTTTCTACTGTTCCAACATTCTCTCGTTGGAAGCCTAAAGTTCGACATATCACAGCAGGCAAGGTGATTTTCTCAGCATCATCACTGGGTAGTCAGGCACTATTATTTTCATTGCGTGACTCTGGGTCATTACCAAATATCTCTGTCAGCCTTGGCAAACGTGTTCGTACAAATGCTGAATCTATTTTGGGTGTCCGCTATCCCGGCAGCCAAGAAGATATGTCCAAAGGTGTGGCAATCGGCTCTGGAATTTATATAGATCAACATACACATGTTGAAGCTGTTCGTTACGCGGATGGCTCCAATCTATTGAGCAGCTTGCTAACAACTCTGACGGCAGGGAGACAGGGAGCCAGCCGACCGTTGTACTGGCTCTTGGCGTTTATTCGCCTGCTTTTAACTCGCCCAATTACCGCAATTCGCTCTGTACTTCCTTATCGCTTCTCGCGTGAAACGGTAATTTTCCTAGTGATGCAGGCTCTGGAAGGTCATCTCGATATGCGGTGGACTCGGCCGTGGTATTGGCCTTTTAAGAAGACATTAAGCACTCATGGCGCGCCCATTCCTACCTTTATCCCTGCGGCAAATGAATTTACACGAAAAGCTGCCGCTGCCACGGGTGGAGTAGGCATGAGCTCTCTTAGCGAAATATTTTTTAATGTCCCAATGACGGCTCACTGCATGGGTGGTTGCAACATGGCGAGTAGCGCAGAAGACGGTGTTATAGATGCGAAGCACAGGGTGTTTAACTACCGAAATTTGTATGTGATTGATGGGTCAGTAATTGCGGCAAATTTAGGGGTAAACCCAAGCCTCACCATCACTGCTCTGGCTGAGCGTGCCATGTCCTTTATTCCGGATAAACATTAAGTCAGGAGTAGCACGGTACTGACAAGTTAACTCGACTGCTGAGATAATTTGCCATGAGTACCTACAAGCGTCATCGATTTCACCCCAGCATCATCAGCTACGCAGTCTGGATCTATTACTGCTTTAACCTGAGCTTTCGTGATATCGAAGGCTTGCTGGCAGAGAAGGGTATCTCTGTCAGTTATGAGGCGATCCGATTGTGGTGTGTCAAATTCGGGCCTGCCTATGCTTGCAGACATAAACAAAAGCATGGCGGGTTCGGTGATACATTATATCTTGATGAGGTATTTATCAGGATAAACGGAAAGCAGCACTACTTGTGGCGAGCCGTTGTGATACGGACCTATTTCTATAGACACTAATTTAGGCGAAGGCGCTAGTCACACAATGTTGTCTGACTAGACACAGAAGCGGTTATAGAAGCTATCATCATTGCTAGATTGTTGCGGGAGCAGCTTAATCAGTTGCTCTAGCGACTGCTTTTGCTGGTGCCCAGCGGATGCCTGATCGGCAAACCGAACAAGCTCTTCGATCATCGACTGCTCTCTATAGTGCTTGGTAGAGGCAAGGCGGCCTATCAAATGTGATATCACCATACCCTCAATACGCGCATCCGCTATTAGCCGACTTATGTGTGGTGCCAAGAGGTGAACGGTCTGTATTTCGTGCTGGTACAACGAGGGGTTCATCGGGCGTGGATTCTTCTCGCCGACCGTATCGATTTTGCCTAAGTCATGTAGCAACGCAGCGACTTGAGTGAGTGCAATAAAGAGCTCCGATTCACCGAGCATTACCGCCCAACTTCCTGCTAGTTGAGCTACCTGCACGGAGTGCACAAGTAATCCGCCAGGGTACGCACTGTGATAGCTAGCACTGGCTCGGCAGCGAATGAATCGATGGCCAATGGTTGGATCCATCAATATGCCGGTCAGAAAGGCACGAAGCGACTCATTGCTTAGCTCGTCAATGAAGTTAATGAGCCAGTCCAAGGCCTCTCTAGCGCGTACAGGAACCAATGGCAAAGGGAGCAGGGCAGCACCATTGCGCACATGGCTAGCTGAAACGACATACAGCTCGCTGAGCTTCAAAAAATGACACCCATTCAAGTGGGTTACTCGGCCATTTAGCTCAACTAAATGCTGTTCGCTTACATTGATGGTTTCAATGAAATCATAGAGCGATGCTTCAGGCCATACATAGGCTTTAATGGCTCCTGCGCTATCGACAAGCTTGAGCCTAAAGTAGCTATGCCCATTCTTCGCCAAGCATTGCTCAAGACCGACTAATCGTCCCTGAATGGAGATCGAGTCACCGACGTGATCGTGAAGCTGGGAGGTATTAATTAGCATGATCAAAGCCCTCCATGCTGATGCGAGGGAAGCCGGCTGAGCATGTACTGGAAGCGATCGCACATGATGTTGAAAACAGCTGAGGCTAATGGCTCATCAACCATGCGCATTTGCTCTTTGATGTATCGAGTCAGTGCTTCTTGATTGGTGAGTGATTGGGTACTGACAAGTTAACTCGTCAGTACTCTTGAGATATTTGCGAGAGATTTGGTCCGTCGGCTTTGCGAGCTGGTACAGCTAGGACAATTATGAGCTCATATAAACAACCGTTTTGGCTTCGAGCGACATTTCTTATTGGCGTTAGCTTGCTGTTTACGCACGAGATGGATGCGATGACACATTCGGAGTGGCGGGTGTTGCCGCTGACGAGTTGGCTCGAGCCAGAAATCGGTCGAGTTATATTTGTATCAATGCACGTTCCAATCTTCGCGATTGTTCTTGGATGGTTATCGAGTCGAGTTCCCAGACGCGCAATTGCGGCACAATTTTGGGTTTCTGTATTTCTCGTGGTGCATGTAGTGCTACATCTTGCGTTCGGTAGTCAGTCCGCATACTCCTTCGACGGAGTCCTTTCAAACAGTTTGATTTTCGGTTCGGCCATTTGTGGCGCGACGTATCTGTGTTTTGGGCAGAAGGGACGCAACCGTCGGAAAGCAAGCAGTGAAATTTTGGAGGAATAAATTATGAAGCTAGCAGGTGGTTGTCATTGTGGTGCGGTGCGTTACGAAGTTGAAGGAGAGCCTTACACGCATGCGCTATGCCATTGCTCGGATTGTCGGCGTCATGCTGGCGCGCCGATGGTTGGATGGACCATGTACCCCCAAGAAGCCCTGAAGGTCATCAAGGGCGTTCCAAAAATTTACAAATCTTCTGAGAATGCGCGCCGACAATTTTGCTCAGATTGCGGAACAGGGCTCTTTTACTCGAATGCTAAAACTCTTCCCGATCTTATAGACATTCAGAGTGGGACATATGATTCGCCGGACGAGATTCCAGCGCGTGTACATATTCAGATTGCGGAAAGAGTTCAATGGATGGCGAGTGCTCACGAGCTTCCTGAATTCGATCGATACCCTCCAATGGAGGGGTAAGCGGGCACTGACAAGTTAACTCGCTGCTTGAGATAATTTGCCCATGAGTACATACAAACGGCATCGATTTGACCCCAGTATCATCAGCTACGCAGTCTGGATCTACTACCGATTCAACCTGAGCTTCCGTGACATCGAGGATTTACTGGCAGAGAAGGGCATCTCTGTCAGTTATGAGGCGATCCGATTGTGGTGTATCAAATTCGGTCCTGCCTATGCTCGCAAGCTCAAGCATAAGCACGGCGGATTCGGCGATACGTTTTATCTTGATGAGGTATTTATCAAGATAAACGGAAAACAACACTACTTGTGGCGAGCCGTTGATCAAGATGGCGAAGTGGTCGATGTCTATGTTCAGAGTCGCCGTAATGGTGCAGCGGCTAGGCAATTCTTTAAGCGCTTGTTACGCAGCAATGGCGGTCCGCCACGAACGATAGTCACTGATAAATTGGCAAGTTATAGGGTTGCTCAACGCGAACTAATGCCTTTCGCTCATCATGACACTAGTAAGTACGCCAACAATAGGGCTGAACAATCGCATGAGTCGACGCGATTAAGAGAGCGAGGAATGCGACGGTTCAAGTCTCCGAACCAGGCCCAACTATTTCTAACGAATCATGCTGCAGTATCTAACTTATTTAATCTAGGCAGGCACCTAACTTCAGCAGGCCATTATCGCCGGAGCAGGACAGCTGCGTTTGCAACGTGGAGATCGGTGGTTGCGTAAAAGGCGGTAGGGTCAAATCTTGCTAAGCTTAAAAGTTAACTTGTCAGTACCCGCTGGTACTGACAAGTTAACTCGTGGGTTGAGATAATTTGGTCATGAGTACCTACAGACGACACCGTTTTCATCCCAGCATCATTAGCTATGCAGTCTGGATCTACTATCGATTCAACATGAGCTTTCGTGACATCGAAGATTTGCTGGCAGAGAAGGGCATCTCTGTCAGTTATGAGTCGATCCGATTGTGGTGTATCAAGTTTGGGCCTAGCTATGCTCGTAAGCTTAAGCAAAGGCATTGCGGATTTGGCGATACGTTTTATCTTGATGAGGTATTCATCAAGATAAATGGAAAGCAGCACTACTTGTGGCGGGCTGTCGATCAAGATGGCGAAGTGGTCGATGTCTTTGTTCAGAGTAGGCGCAATGATACGGCGGCAAAGCAGTTCTTTAAGCGCTTGTTGCGCAATCATGGCGGTGAGCCACGAACGATAGTCACTGATAAATTGGCAAGTTATAGGGTGGCTCAGCGCGAGTTAATGCCGACTGCTCATCACAATACAGCTAAATACGCTAACAACAGGGTACTGGCAAGTTAATTTGCCAGTTGAGAAATTTGTTGATGAGTACCGACATACGACATTGCTTTCATCACAGCATCATTAGCTATGCAGTTTTGGTCTACTACGTATTCAATGTGAGCCTTCATGAAACTGAAGACTTGCTGGTAGGGAAGGGTATCTCTGTCAGTAGTTTTGCTTGTCATTGATCAAGATAGTGAAGTAGTTGATACCGATGTTCATAGTCGCAGTAATGATGGCCGGCCGCCTAGATAGTACGGTCACAGTACCTTAGCTGCCGCTTAACATTGCTCGGAATAGATCAAGCACCGCCCTTTGCCTTGGTAGCCCATTAACGGTGTCCGACTTCTCCAGAAACATCCCGTTCTGACGCATATCTAAATATCCATGCACCACTGACCATAGAGCAATGGCAACCGTATCGCGGTCAAACGCTGACTCGGGGATAGCTTGTTGAATTTCTTCGCACAACCAATCGTAGATTCGGTCTGTTACTTTAATGATGCTCGGGTCATCGTAGTCAATCAGATCTCTGCGCCAGAGTAGTTGGTAGCGGTTGGGGTGCTTCAATCCATAACTCAGCATGGCATTGGGAATGACTTCAACTCTCTCCGCGTTGCTCAGACCTGAGTTGCCTAATTGTTTTTCAATATCCACAAGAATGCTTTGAAACTGTTGAATCGCGATCGTGGTTAAGAGTGATTGCCGATCCTTGTAGTGATTCACTGGTGCTGCATGGGACACGCCTACCTCGCGAGCAACGGCTCGAATGGTGACAGCTGAGATTCCATTCGCGTCGAGAAGCGAAAGGGCGGTGTCGTGAAGCGCCTCTTTCAGGTTGCGATGATGAAAAGGTTTGTCTTTGGATATGGCCAATGTTGACACCGTCAATTAATTGTTTGATATTGTCAGTGTCAATATTGACTGAAAAGGCTCAAAATGAACAGACTAACCATCGTAGCGGTCACGATGCATGCCATTGTATTCGCACTTTTGATACCCGTACTTGAGCTAAACAGCAGCCACCTTACTAATCCGCTATGGCCATCACACGCGAGGCTTCACGAAGCGTGGCAGCTATTAACCAACGCAGGGATAGCGATTCTTGCACTGACTCTTGCATTACGCCGCAGAGACTCTTGGGTTGCCATTACTCTTTGTCTAATAACCGGGGTTTCATTTCTAGTTGCATGGGCAGCATCCAATAGCTACGGTGGTTCGATGCTGCATTCGGATGGCACGCAAATGGCCATATTTGGTATCAACGTGGCAGTTCTTGTGGTGGGGGCACTTACTTTGCTGCTTGTAGTGAGTGCATTTCGAGAGCGCTCAAAGTGACAAACATTCAGGGTCACTTGATAGTATGAAGCTTAGATTCTTTCACGCTGGGTCTACGGCATTTGTAGCGAATAGCGAGGCTAGAAGTTGATACGGACCTATTCCATTAGACATCTTCTTACCTCACAATTCGTGAGTAATAGAGATAGTTATGGAAGTTAGTTTGTCAGTCCCTTAATGCTTGCATGCGTGTTCAAGATATGACTTGACTCTCAGCAAGCCTGCAAAACGGTATGCCAGCATCACCGATAATGGGCTCTGGCCATCAAACGCACGATTAGGACAGCTCACCCAGGTGTAGGCAAGGTCGTGATCATGTGGATACAGAGTGCGTAGGCATTTGTGGATCGCTAGGAGATGACCAATTCGATCGAGTAAGTCGGGCGAGTTCGGTACTGCTTTTGTGCCGAGCAAATACGTATCTATAGTTTTGCTTTTTGGCGATAAACCCAAAAGTGCCGATTGCGTATTGGTATCAATGCTCCAAAGCCGAAATAGCTGAAGAATCATTGCAGTCAGTCGCAGACGACTATCTTTGCTTGGGATTGATAGCTCTCCGAAGTCTTTAGTGACTTGTAGCTCGGTGTCGTTTAGACGGTTAAGCACGAAAGGACTCCTGTGTTTAATTGTGCTGACAAGTTAAGTCGCTGCTTGTGATAATTAGTTAGGTCCAATGACTCGTGGCCATCTAGGTTGTACATGTTGAAACTCGGCAGGTGTCTCGACCGTAACAACATAAATGCGTTGTTCGCCTTGCCATGTTGCTACTAGGCCTTGCAGTACTAGCTCAGGCTCAGTCTTTACCCAGTAGGGTTTGTTCTTAGCATCTCGCTCCATGTAACGATCCATGGGGATTTTCACAGCCTTAGGTTGGTAGCGATCCCACTTGCCCATTTTGATGGACTCAAGCCGAGCGCAAGGACCTTGATAGAACGGGCTTTCAATGCCATGCCGAGCACCCCAGCGAAGCCACGACAAGTCCCCGTTCTTTAACTGAACTGGCAGCCGCACTTCTGGGTCAGACCACAGATGCATTTCACCTTGGTATTCAATTCCGCTACACATTGTCGCCGATCAGTTGCTTTGAGGCTTTACTGGCAATGATCGAGCGTACTGCTACGAGCGCTTGCGCTAAATTTGGTGCGGTACTGACGGTCTCATATGCCTGCCAGTTGCTCTCATCGCTTAGTACATACAAAGCCCAGGCTTCGGGCTCTTCCAGATGCACGACTTTGACTAAGGGCGTTGAGGTCACGACATCGCTATTCTCGTGCGGCTCTTGCTGCTCAATGATGAATAGCTCTTCACCCAGGCGATAGCTGAAGTCATGGTTTTTACGCGCACTGGGTTGCGGGCGAATGTCAGCCATCAGCATGTCTAGGTGATCTTTAACACGGGCCTGTAGTCGAGAGTCCATCATTTGCCACACTCCGTATGGGCTCGGTTGATCAGTATAAGTAGTTTCATTTTCTCAGGCATAGGCAACTGGAAGTTCCTCCCAGCACGTGGTGTAGCGGGGCGATCTATTTTCAGCCCGCATATGCCAGGCTGCACTGAGCTGTGTGCTCGCCATGTGCAATGTACCTGATCCTTGGCGCTTATTGATGCTATCCAGTAGCCCCATCAGACGAAGTCGCTTTGGATCATCTACAGAGGCAAAGAGATCGGTCTGTAAGGCGTTCATCGGATGTATTTCGCCGAGCATGACGCCGCATTTGTGATACCGAAAGCCAGGAATAAAGCCTTTGCGCAAAGCAGCCATTGCCGCCTTCATCAATACGGCGGTATCAGCTGTTGGATGAGGCAGCGGCATGAGGATGGTCTTGCGATATTGAGGATCTTGTTCTCGAAAGGGGTTGGTTCGAATCATCACATAGACATGAGCACACACAGACTCTTGCAGTCTTAGCTTTTCAGCCGCACGACTAATGTGATGTGAGAGTGCGGCTTTGACCGTTTGATAGTCTGTGGTGACGCCAGCAAAGGAGCGTGATGCAATGATTTGCTGCTTAGGCGCAGCAATATCATCAAAGCTAATGCACGCCTCTCCGCGCAGCTCACGCACGGTCTTTGCTAACACCACGCCATAGCGTGCATGAATAGCCTTGGCATCACAGCGTGAAAGATCCAACACGGTCTCAATACCGTCAGCTGTTAAGCGCTTACTAAGCTGGCGTCCGACGCCCCAGATTTCATTGACCGGGTAGTACGCCATTAGCTGCTCAAACTCAATCTTTGGTGCATCGCTTACGGAAAACACACCGCCATACTCGGGGTGCTTCTTAGCAATGTGGTTGGCAAACTTTGCCAGTGTCTTGCTCGGCCCAATACCAACACCGCAGGTGACTTTGATGTGCTGCTGTAAGGTCTGGCGTATCTCATATCCCAGCACTGTGGCATCACTAAAGCCATCGAGCTTTAAAAACGACTCATCGATGGAGTAGCTTTCTACGTCAGGACAGAGCTTCTGCAAGATCGCCAACATGCGCGAACTCATGTCGCCATAGAGTGCGTAGTTCGAACTCTTAATCACCACGCCATGATTGGCGCAAAATCCCTTCCACTGATGCATCGGCGCACCCATGGGAATGCCGAGTTCTTTGGCTTCTGCTGATCTAGCCACAATGCAGCCATCGTTATTCGACAGCACCACTAACGGCACATCTGCCAAAGAGGGATCAAAGACCTTCTCACAGGTGGCGTAGAAGTTATTGGCATCAACTAAGGCATAGATGGTCATATCAGCGCCGTGGACGCTTTAGCGTCGCGTGTTCAACGATATGACTCGTGACCACACCAAAGATTTGCAGTTCTTCAGTCGGATGCAGCACAGGATAGGGATGGCGCTCATTCTCTGCATGAAGTTCATAACGACCTGCGACACGTTTAAGGCGTTTAACCGTGAACTGCCCATCAATGCTAGCCACGACGATATCGCCTGATGCCGGAGAACGTGATGCATCGACAATCAGCACCGAGCCATCAACAATGCCGGTATCAATCATGGAGTCGCCACTGACTTGAATAAAGAATGTGGCTTCAGGGTTGTGGATGAGACGCTCATGCAGATCGATGGTGTTCTGCACATAGTCAGCGGCAGGCGAAGGAAAGCCAGCCGGCACTGAGCCTTGCAGTAATGGCAGGCGTGGGTGTGATGAGGAAAGTATGGGTGTGCCAATGATGCTGTTCATAAGGGCAGTATCTGTTGGAAGGTCTGCGATCGTCAATGGATAATGCACTGCAGACGTAGTGCTGCCATGGACAATAAACGCTTTGCAGGTGTTGCCTTGGCGGATTAAAACAGAGGAACTCACCACAAGTAGATCAATACTGCCTCGTCATGACTATTAAAGAAGTTCTCAGCGCTATAGCGATAGCGCTCACATTGGCAGCATTCTTGCCCTATATACGAGACATCGTTCAGGAGAAAATTCAGCCGCATGTGTTCTCATGGGTTATATGGGGCAGTACAACCTGTGTAGTGTTTGGGGCTCAGCTTCAATCCGGCGGCGGTGCTGGAGCATGGGCCATTGGCGTTTCCGGAACAATCACCATACTGATTGCGGTGCTGGCCTATATAAAGCGAGCAGACATTGCCATTACCAAAACAGACTGGTGCTTTTTTACAGCGGCTATGTCGTCTATACCACTGTGGTACTTCACCTCAGATCCCATGTGGGCAGTCATTGTGCTGACGGCTGTAGATCTTTTGGGGTTCGGGCCAACCATTAGAAAAGCCTACGCAGCACCTAACTCGGAGTCGCTAGCATTTTTTGGCTTATTTGCTGTGAGAAACAGTATTGTGGTGATGGCGTTGGAAAGGTATTCGGTGGCTACAGTTCTTTTCCCAGCAGCCATTACGGCGGCATGCCTTATGTTGATGCTGCTGATTGTCTATCGAAGGCGAGTTTTGGAGGCCGATACATGACAGTACTTTCAAATGAGCTTATCGCAGCCTACCAAGCGACTCATTACACCATCCAGGCTGATGGCGAGGTCATCACACTTCGCATAGGCCAGCATTCGCCAGCTGTTAAGGAGTGGTTGTCTAAACAAGGCATCACAGAAGCAGGCTACATAACCGCTGTTAACCCATTAGGCGATCAGCTTGCAGATGCTATTAATGAGTCTCTCCACAACGATTTGCTTGAGTTAGTCATGGGTGAAGGCCTACAAACCCGGTTAGGGGAAGGTGTTGGTTTGGCGCGCTTAGCCAGCGGGAATCCAAAATGGCCAGCCGAGCGGAGCCTGCTTATCAGCCCACTAAGTCGCGATGGGGCTAGGCAAATTGGCAGCATTTTTTCGCAGAATGCCGTGGTGCACATCACCAATGATGCAGCTGAGCTGATACTGCTTAGGTAGCGCTGCAGTGTTTTTTGCTGTCTAAGGTTGAGGTGGCAATGGCGGAAGAAAAACTTAAAACTATGTCCGAGATTAGTTGACCACTACAACCAACTGTATGCGCTATTTTGGTTTCACTAATCGCTGGCTGGTGGTAAAGGGATTTATGAAATCACAATTCAAAACTTAGATGGCCTTTCGACTTTCCAAGGCAAGGCTGTTGGTAAAGAAATCGTGTTTGAGCGCAATGAAGAGGCGGTGTCTATCCATGCAACAGACGGTGATGGAACTGGCATGAAATGGTTGAGTGGAAAAACTAACTGTCTGACAGTTGTTGTCGGTGAAGGCTACTGCAGAAGCTAACTAAATTCGGCATTGATGACGCTTAGATCATGAATATAAGAACTTCAACTAGTCGCGACGTAGAATCAATTGTTGCTTTGTTCACTGCATCAGTACACCTCTTGGCTGCACGAAACTATACGCCTGAACAGTTGACGGCTTGGGCACCAAAATCACCTGATTTAGAGCAATGGAGTACTAAACTATCAACCTTGGAGACATTGGTGGCAGAGTTTGATGGGACGATGGTTGGCTTTATCACTTATACCGACAACGGCCACATAGTATTCCTTTACACGTCTCCGACATTCTCGCGCAAAGGTGTGGCATCACAGTTATATGAAATTACTTCGAGAGTTCTTCTTGCGAATGGGGTGTGTAGCTTATCAACTGAAGCTAGCATCGAGGCGCGGCCATTCTTTGAGTCAAAAGGATTTAATGTTGTTGAAGAGCAGGTAGTTGAGCGTAATGGCATGCTATTGAAAAGATTCGCAATGGCTGGAGTGTTGGCGAGTGTAGAGGCCTGATGATTGATACGGACCTAGTTTCCTAGGCGCTAGTTTGAGTAAGCGATACCATCGTTAAGGTTCGGTTGATGATCACACCAATTACTACGATGGTTGAGCATGAGTTTTCGAATCAATGACGCTAGGATCATTGGACGCTTGATCAAACCTACCATTTTGAACTAAGTCTTCTAATGACTTGCCAACGCTATTTGCTGCCGACAGATAGTCAGCATGTCGAATCAAATCCTCGCCAATGAAGTGGCTATCTATCGATGACTTAGCAGAAGCTAAGCGGTCCAGCATATGAGTCAGTGCCCAACCAAGCATTGGGTACTCAATATTTAGTTTGCTGAGATGTGGCGCAATCAAGAGTAATGATTGCGCTTCATGACGAAACAACTTCCATGGCAGTGGTCGAGGGTTGCGCTCGCCAACGACTAATATTTTACCGAGATCATGAAGAAGCGCTCCTACTTGTGAAAGCTCAAGATCGAGTTGGTTTAGACCAATTTCCCTTCCCATACTAGCTACAAGGCGTGCCACTTCAACGCTATGAGTTAGCAATCCCCCTTGGTAGTTGTGATGGTTACTGACGCTGGCTCTGGCTCGAAAGTAGTTAAGTCCAATTTTCGGGTCTAACAGCATTCTTGTCATAAAAGTACGTAGCGCATCAGATGAAAGCGCACTGATAAAATTGACTAGCCATGCATGGGCTTCATGTGCAAGAAATGGCACAAGCATTTTTGGTAATACTTGCGCACCATTCACTATGTGCTGGTCAGTCATTAGTGATAGGTCAGCTACTTTGATATAGATGTAGTGATTGAGCTGGGCTACACGACCTGACACTTCGATTGGCGGTAGTTGCTGTGGGTCTAGGCTGTGTATGTGTTGATATAGCTCATTATTTGGCCAAATCAGGCCGTAGCTTTTGCCATAGCTATCCTCGAGCTTAAGGCGAAAGTAAGGCTTACCATATTGTGAAACAAGGCTTTCTTGCTGGCTCAAGCGACACTGCAAGCATATGTCTTGGCCAATGTGTTTGTTGAGTGACATTGTGTTGGCCAAGATCATAGGAAACCTCCTTGCATATGACTAGGCAGGCGCGTCAATCTGTTCTGTAGCCGATCGCAAAGGACTTGAAATATAGACTGCGCCATTTGCTCGTCTGGTAGTTGAAGCTGGTCTTTAACAAAGCACTCCATAGCTTCAATATTGGATAGAGCCATGTCATAACCCAATGTCTCAGAGAGTGATAAGTCGGGGTGAATGCAGTACCCGTCATGCAAAGCCTTAGCCATGCGAGTGACTAGGGTTTGCGCTTTAGCAACCTGGCGACGCAGGCGCTCTTCGTGCAAGTAGTGAACGCTCATGCGACTACTCCTGTTGTACCTGTACTTGCTAACATGCGCTCAAACGCAGAGCCATCATTACGAGTGAGGTTGGGCACGTAACGGCTATAAACACTAAAAAGCATCTGTGTATTGGCATGGCCGAGTTGACGAGCTGTCCACTCAGGTGCCTCGCCCGAGGCGAGCCAAAGTGTGGCGCAGGTGTGCCTAGTGTTATAGGGACGTCGATAAGCAATATCGAGATCTACTAACATGGGCTTCCATATGCGATTGGTGAAGTTTTTTGCGTCGATAGGAGTTCCTTGTCGAGAGCAAAATACCAACCCATCTCGTCCTCTATGCCCAGTACTTTCGAATTGACGCTTTAGTGCCTCCAATACGGGAGTAGACATAGCGATTTCGCGCTGAGAGGGATCGTTTTTGGTGTACTCAAAAATGCCCTGTGTGAAGGTTTCACGGACTAAAATTTCACGACGTTCAAAGTCAACACATTTCCAGCGCAGTCCATTAATTTCAGCAGAGCGCATCCCAGTAAAGAAGCGCGTAATTAGATAGCTTCTGAAATCGGAACGAACATCTTCAATCATTGCCGTCACTTCATTGAGGTTAAATGGCTCAACGTGAGTTTTAACCTCCTTCAGCTTTTTGATACGGTCAAATGGCGTGATGAGTTTGTGTTGGATACATCCATCTTCAACTATCGCTTTTAAAATCGTCATAATTCGATTGATGGTTGCATTAGACAATGGCTTGCCACTTGGTGTTCTATATTCTGCGAGCCCTGACCGGAAGGTTATTGCCCCGTCTCGCAAGAATGCATCTAGCAATATGCCACCTAGATCAGGCCTTATATGCTTATTTATGAGGTTAGCCATCGTGTTGCGATAGTTGATACGCCACTCAACTTCTTTTTCTTTAAGCCACCGGTCTATTTGTTGGTTGAGCGTTGGGATATCGTCACCTAGACGACCTTGGCTTTTTCGTCGCTCTAATAGCGCAACCTTTTTTAGGCTTTTGCTTTCAGGAAAGTACTTTTTGTAGTCGAACGTGCCAAGGGTGATTTCAGCATCTAGTCGCTTGGCCATTTGAGCCAGCGTCTTTTTATTAGCTACCGAATTTTCAAGTAGGGTGACTTCACGAAAGCGCTCATCAAGGTAGCGAAAGTCGATGTATAGCTTGTTGCTTTTCAGCACACGGATGCTAGCCATGATAAGCACCTCCCGATGCCATTGGGATAACAATGCTGTCTTGGCTGCCGAAGATTTCGCTTTCAATGCGCTCCCAAATGAAGAGGATTTTTCGACCGTCAAACGGGCGCTTGTAGTGCACTCCTTCAAGAAGTTTGTTGTCTACTAAATGCCGACGAATGTAGTGCGGTGAGTACTTGATTCGTTTGGCAAGCTCTTCTGTTGTAATCAATGTAAGATTCATTGATATTTCCTCGCTAGTTAAAGTATCGGTTACAGATCCTGGTTACCTTTAAGGGCCACCAAAGATCTCTAAGAGGCACTGTAAGAGCGAATATGTGCCTTTGTCAAGCATTGGATATCTTTAGGAGACATTTTATATGGGTAAGGGCTCTATTACATGCCGCCTCAATATTCTGCTGGCTGAAAAACGCATGACAGTTGCTGAGTTGCATAAAATCACAGGTGTATCTCGGACGTTGCTATATTTGATGTACCGAGATGACTTACAGCGGATCGATATTGGGTCATTGGCAGAGCTGTGCCATTTTTTCGATTGCAAGATTGAAGATATTTTTATTTACAATAAATAATTTATAATCAGTTACTTAGCTTAATTTTGGGCAACGATACAATAAGTTTTTAGAGTAGGGGTCATAAATCGAATGACCCCCTACTTTTTAGAATTTTCTTTGGGCAATATTTGGGCAACGCATGGGCAACGGACAAAGTTGCCATTGCCCATAAAAAGAAAAACCAAGCCCCAAAAACAACGAAACCCGCATCGCGCAAGGCTTTGCAGGTTTTAATGTTTGGTGGGCGATACTGGGATCGAACCAGTGACCCCTACCGTGTGAAGGTAGTGCTCTCCCCCTGAGCTAATCGCCCGCCGCGTACGGCGTGCGCGCATTCTAGTACAAAATAGTCTAGATGCAAGACGCCGAACGAGGGTTATTGCTATTTAATTAGCAAATCTTCTAGGCGCTTACCTTCAGCTAACAGTGCAGCAATCCATAGCGGCTGACGACCACGGCCTGTCCATGTTTGCGAAGCATCATTGGGGTTGCGGTATTTAGGAGCAACCGGCGTCTTCACTTTGCTTGGCTTAGCGGCGCCAGCTTCTGGGAAGAGCTCATTCAAGGAAACACCAGCATCGCGTGCTAGCTTTTCCATATCTGCCATTAATGACTTACGAGCCAAAGCCTTTTTGCGCGTAATTTCCTTTTGCGCTTGAGCAATTAAATCATCCAGTTGATTTACTGTTAAATGGGAGACATCAATCATTTGTTAAACCTAAGGTTAGTTGAGACACGTGCTTTATAGTTTCATTTTAAATAAAATTCAAGCTTTATCTACATAATGTTAGTTAACTATGGATTTGGTAGAGCTATGAGTCATTATATGCGGGGGCACTCTAGTGCTAGATAACTATTGCTTGGCGATGAAGTTTTTTAAAGCAGTATTTTGACTGAGTATGAGGATTTTTAGGTGTATTTATGGGTGTACTGAAATTGAGATTAGTGTGTGACGAGCAGTCTTAAATACCTCGGGGGCTATAGCCCAGCGCTGCGCCAGCAGGTGCAGCAGCTTATCGATGATGGTCAGCTCGGCGCGTGGCTGGCGAAGCGCTATCCGGATGCGCCGGCGCATGCCATCCAAAACGATGGAGCATTGTATGACTACACGCAGCGGCTAAAGCAGCAGCATATGCGCAGCAGTGTGGCGGTGACTAAGGTGTTTTACGATGCGCGGCTGCATGTCATCGATAACGCGTTGGGGCAGCATCGCTTCGTGAGTCGGGTGCAGGGCAGCAAGCTCAAACGCAAGAATGAGATCAAGGTGTCGGCGTTGCTGAAAACGCTGCCGGAGCCGTTGCTGCGCATGGTGGTGGTGCATGAGCTCGCGCATTTACGCGAGAAGGAGCACAACAAGGCGTTTTATCAGCTCTGCCAGCATATGGAGCCGGACTATCATCAGCTAGAGTTAGATTTGAGGTTGTTTTTGACGCTGAAGGGTTAGATGCGCTTGGCTTCTAAAGCGCTTGCCTCCGAAGCAACAGAGGCAAGCGTTTCTCTAACTTTAGGCTTTTACTGATTCGCCCAAAAACGCCATCAGCTCATCCAAAGCAATATCGCGAGACTCAGTGTCTCGGCGGCCTTTGTATTCAATCGTGCCCGCATCCAAACCTTTCTCGCCCATCACCAATCGGTGTGGGATGCCGATCAGCTCCATGTCGGAAAACTTCACGCCAGGGCGCTCATTGCGATCATCCAGCAAGACATCGTAACCAGCGGCCTTTAGCTGCTCGTAAAGTGCAGTAGCTTCTGTCTGGATGCGCTGCGATTTCTGCCAGTTCATCGGTACCAAAGCGATCTGATACGGCGCAATAGCATCTGGCCAAATGATGCCTTTGTCGTCGTAGTTCTGCTCAATGGCCGAGGCCACGGCGCGGGTGACGCCAATGCCGTAGCAGCCCATGGTCATCACTTGTGGCTTGCCGCCTTCGCCGAGCACGCTTGCGCCCAATGCCGCTGAGTACTTCTGACCGAGCTGGAAAATATGCCCAACTTCGATGCCGCGTTTGATCGCCAGCGTGCCCTTGCCACAGGGCGATGGGTCGCCAGCCACCACATTGCGAATATCAGCCACGATGGGCTCTGGCAGATCACGGCCAAAATTCACGCCGCTCAAATGCTCGCCCACGCGGTTAGCGCCGCAGATAAAATCGCTCATTGCCGCCGCCGTGCGGTCAGCAATCACCGTCACATCTGCGCTTACACCAACAGGTCCGATGAATCCGGGCACGCAGCTGAGCGCCGCTTGAATCTCTTCGCTAGTGGCCAAGCGCATATCTTTTAAGCCATCGAGCTTGCTGGCTTTGATCTCGTTTAATTCATGATCAGCGCGCAGCAAAAGTAAGAAAAAGCGTTGGCCGGGCAGAGCTTTCGGGTTGGCTTTCAGCGTGTCGGCATCAACCGGCACGGGTGCAACAACTGCCACCGATTTAACGACTTGAGTGAGAGTTACGCCTAGCAGCTCAGCCACTTCTTCGCATAGCGTTTGTGTTGGCGTTGCGACCGACTGCCTTGCCTGAGAAGCCGCTGCACGCGCTTGCGATGGCGCCAGCGCTTCGGCCATTTCCACGTTGGCGGCGTAATCGGAAGTGTCGGAAAAAGCGATGTCATCTTCGCCGCTGTCGGCGAGCACATGGAATTCATGCGAGCCGGTGCCGCCAATAGAGCCAGTGTCGGCCTGCACAGGGCGGAAATTTAAGCCCAATCGCGTGAAGATGCGGCAATAAGTATCAAACATGACCTGATAGGTTTGCTCTAACGAGGCATGGTCGATATGGAAGGAGTAGGCGTCTTTCATGATGAATTCGCGTGAGCGCATAACGCCAAAGCGTGGGCGAATCTCATCGCGAAATTTGGTTTGCACTTGGTAGAAATTCACCGGCAATTGTTTGTAGCTTTGCAGCTCATTGCGCGCGAGATCGGTGATTACTTCCTCGTGCGTAGGGCCGAGCACGAAAGGGCGGCCGTGGCGATCGCTAAAGCGTAAAAGCTCAGGGCCATATTGTACGGCGCGGCCAGTTTCTTCCCATAGTTCAATGGGTTGTGTCACTGGCATAAGTACTTCCAGCGCACCGGCACGGTCCATTTCTTCGCGGATGATGCGCTCAACTTTTTTCAGCACGCGGTTGCCCAGCGGCAGCCAGTTGTACAAGCCGCTGGCGAGCTTGCGAATCATGCCGGCGCGGAGCATGAGCTGATGCGAGATCACCTCGGCATCGGCAGGGGTTTCGCGGAGGGTGGCAAGCAAGGTTTGACTGGCGCGCATGGCTGAGTTCTCAATAAGCAGATGTATATAGCCGCGTAGTTTACGAATTGCGGGCGCAACTATCTACGAGAATGAGCCCAGCTTATGGCAAACTGCGGGAGGTTTTTTTGAGATGCATGCTATGAAGATGACTGCGGCCGAGGTCGATCAGTTTATTTGCGCCGGTTTGCCGGCCTACGCCGAGTCGGGTTGCCTAGTGGAAACGGTCACTGCCGAGAGCACCACAGTGCGCCTCGCTTACCGCGATGATCAGCTGCGCCCCGGTGGTAGTTTGTCTGGCCCGACCATGATGGCTCTGGCCGATACCGCCATGTATGCGATTATTTTGGCCACGCTGGGCCCAATAGGCTTGGCGGTGACGCAAAATCTCAATATCAATTTCCTGCAAAAACCACA
This sequence comes from Paraperlucidibaca wandonensis, assembly GCF_042677145.1. Classification (NCBI taxonomy): domain Bacteria; kingdom Pseudomonadati; phylum Pseudomonadota; class Gammaproteobacteria; order Moraxellales; family Moraxellaceae; genus Paraperlucidibaca; species Paraperlucidibaca wandonensis. Next base: position 449,170 of record NZ_JBHTIT010000001.1, read on the forward strand.
GCCTGCCGACTTACTCGCCGAAGCGCGGCTTTTACGCTTAGGCCGTCGCTCGGCGGTCATTGATGTACACATTCGCTCCAGCCTAGATAACAGCCTGGTGGCTCAGGCCACCGGCACCTACGCCATCCCTTTTTCGCGCACAGCAGAGGCCAGTATTACCGATGCCTCCAGCGCCGCAGCAACAGGAGAAGGCATATGATGAAGCCATTATTACTAAGTCAGCTCTACAGCCCCACGCGGCTGAAAAATCTGCCATTTCGCAATACAAAACGCCTAAAGCCGATGACCGATTTCCTCGGTCAAGAACGTGCGCGCGAATCGGTCGAGATGGCCGTGGCCATGCCACACGACGGCTATAACTTATTTGCTATCGGCAGCAATGGCCTTGGCAAACGCACTATGATTCGCCGCTATTTAGATGGTCTGGCGAAGTCGATGCCAGCGCCTAGCGACTGGATTTACGTCAATAACTTCCTCGATCCACGCTACCCCGAGGCCATTGAGCTGCCAGCGGGCATGGGCAAAAGCTTTCGCGCCGATATGCATAAGCTTTGGCGCCAGCTCGCCGATCGGATCCTTAATGCCTTCGAAGGCGATCGTTATCAGGAGCGCCGCGATAGCCTGAAACTGCAGATCACCCGCGCTCAGCAAGATGCACTCGCGCAGCTCACGCGCATCGGCGAGAAGCAGGGCGTTAAGCTGATTTTGCGCACGCCCGGCGGCTATGGTTTTTCGCCGATGGATGCCGCTGGCGAGGCGATGACTGAAGATGCGCATAGCAAGTTATCTAGCGAGCAGCGTGCGCGAATTAAAGTGTCTATCACCGAGATGGAAAAACGCTTAGGTAAAGTTGCACGCAAGCTGGATCAGGCCGAAGAGCGTCATCGCGAGCAAATCGACAAGCTCAACGATGAAGTCGCGCGTGCGGTGCTGGAGCCTTTACTGGCGAAATTGCAGCAGCGCTACGCTGAGCATCCGCGCCTGTTGGATTATTTGAAAACCTATAAGGCCGACCTGCTCAGCCATCTTGAGCTGGTGTTAAACGCCGAAGAAAACCAAGACGCGACGGTGTCGGTGGGGCAGGCTGGTGAGCAGCTGCCGCCGGTGCGCTACCAAGTCAATGCCGTGGTTAGTAACGACCCAAAAGCCGGTGCGCCGGTGATTTACGAAGACTTGCCAACGCACTACAACTTGCTCGGTCATGTTGAGCAAGTCACTTATATGGGCACGGTCGCCACCGATTTCACGCTGATTCGCCCGGGCGCATTGCACATGGCCAATGGCGGCTTTCTATTAATAGAAGCCGAGCAAGTGCTGGAACATCCATACGCTTGGCAGAGCTTGAAACGCTCATTGCGTGCGAAAAATCTTAAGCTGTCGTCGCTAGAGCAGATGCTCACGCTCACCGGTACGGTATCGCTGGAGCCGGATCCAATTTCACTGAATTTAAAGCTGGTGCTTTTGGGCGATCGTGAGACATTTTATCTGCTGCAAGAGTTCGATCCTGAGCTAGAAACTGTGTTCAAAATGCGCGCCGACTTTGAGTCGGAAATGCCGCGTACACCGGAAAGTGAACTGGCTTACGCACATTTCCTTGCCGATATCGCTAATCGAGAAAGTCTGCTGCCGCTAGATCGTTCTGGCGTGGCGCGTTTGATCGAGGAGAGCGCTCGTACTGCTGATGATCAAAACCTGCTTTCGCTGCATGCACGCGGCGTAGCTGATTTATTGCGCGAGTCAAACTATTGGGCGATGCAGGCTAAGGCCGAGATCATCGCCAGCGAGCACATCACTCATGCTCTGCAAGGCCGCGAGCGCCGCCACGATCGTATTCGCCGCCTGTATTTAGAAGAAATTGAGATGGGCAGCCAGCTCTTTAGCTGCTCCGGATCGGTCATTGGTCAGGTCAACGGCCTCACGGTGGTCAGCTATGGCGATGCTAGCTTTGGCCTGCCATCGCGCATCTCGGTTACCGCGCATTATGGCAATGGCGAGATCACCGACATTGAGCGTGATGTTGAGCTGGGTGGTGCCATTCACTCCAAAGGCGTGATGATTCTCACCAGCTATTTAAAGGCACGATTCGGTGCTGAGCATCCGCTACGTTTTGCCGCCAATATTGCCTTCGAGCAATCGTATTCTGGTGTCGATGGTGATAGTGCCTCGCTGGGCGAGCTCTGCGGCTTGCTCTCGGCCGTCGCCCGCTTGCCAGTGAAACAGTCGTTTGGCATCACCGGCTCGGTGAACCAATTTGGCGATGTGCAGCCGATTGGCGGCGTGAATGAGAAAATCGAAGGCTATTTTGCTGCATGTCAGATTAAGGGCTTAACCGGCGAGCAAGCGGTTATCATCCCTGTGCAAAATGTGCGGCACTTGATGTTGCGCGATGATGTTCGCGCTGCCGTGGCCGCTGGACAATTTCGCATCTATGCCGTTAGTCGCGTAGAAGAAGCCATTGAACTGCTGCTAGGGTTACCTGCTGGTGTTGTCGATGCTGAAGGTGAATATCCTGATGGTAGTGTCTTTGCCGCCGTTAGTGAGCGCTTCGCAGTCTGGCACGATGCTGAAAAAGACGATGACAAAGATGACGATAAAGTAGAAGAGAAAGACGAGGCGGCGGCAGCGGTTAAGCCGACCAAATCGGTAGTAAACTGACCCTCGGGTCACAAATAGACGGGCATTGGCGGGGCTAGAACCTGCCAAAACCTTTCAAGATAAGTAAACTCGAGTCACGCGCTGTAATAGCCGCTTGTTGCGACTGTGGCGTGTGTCATCCCCTGATTTGGAGATCACTGCATGATTTATTCGGGATCGGCCATCCGCGTGGAAGCGCTGGACAATGGCCTCGCTGAGCTCACCTTCGATCTCGCCAACGAGTCGGTGAACAAATTTAACGCTTTAACGGTCAATGAGTTAGCCGCTGCCACCGACGCCATTAAGGCCGATAGCAGCATCAAAGGCGTCTTGGTCAGTTCCGCTAAAGGCGTGTTCATTGTTGGCGCAGACATCACAGAATTCGGTTCGCTATTTGCTAATGGCGAAGCCGGCGTTATCGAATGGACCGCTAAAGCGGCATCTGTTTTCAGCGCATTTGAAGATATTAATGTGCCCACCGTGGTTGCCATCAACGGCATCGCTCTCGGTGGCGGTTTCGAAATGTGCCTGTCATGCGACTACCGCGTGATGTCATCAAGCGCCAAAGTTGGTCTGCCAGAAGTGAAATTGGGCTTATTCCCAGGCTTCGGCGGCACCGTGCGTTTGAGCCGTGTCATTGGTATCGATAACGCCGTTGAGTGGATTGCCGGTGGCAGCGAAAAACGCCCCGACGCCGCCCTGAAAGATGGCGCAGTTGATGCTGTTGTTGCACCTGAAATGCTGCGCGATGCCGCTATTGACCTATTGGGCTTGGCCATTGCCGGCAAGCTCGACTGGAAAGCCAAAAAAGCCGAGAAGCTCGCCCCCGTCAAGCTCAATATGATGGAGCAGATGATGGCGTTCAACACGTCGATGGCCGTTGTCGCTGGTAAAGCCGGTAGCAACTACCCAGCGCCAGTGTTGGCAGTGAAAACCATGCAGAAGCACGCCAGCATGACTCGCGATGACGCGATGAAAGCGGAAGCCGCTGGTTTTGCTAAAGCAGCAGTTACGCCACAAGCGAATGCATTAATTGGTCTGTTCATGGCTGATCAAGCTGTGAAGAAAATTACCAAAAAGCATTCAGCGAAATCAGGGAAAGTCATTAAGCAAGCGGCCGTATTGGGCGCGGGCATCATGGGTGGCGGCATCGCCTACCAATCGGCGAGCAAAGGCACGCCGATCATCATGAAAGATATTCGTAGTGAGGCACTAGATCTTGGCATGGGCGAGGCAACTAAATTGCTTTCCAACCAAGTTGCCAAAGGCCGCTTAACCGTACCGAAAATGGGCCAAGTACTGTCGAGCATTCGCCCAACACTGAACTACGGTGATTTCGGCAGCGTTGATATTGTTATTGAAGCCGTGGTGGAAAACGCCAAGGTGAAGGCCGCTGTCTTGTCTGAGGTCGAAGGTTTAGTGACTGATGACACCATCTTGGCATCGAACACATCGACAATTTCGATCACGCATTTGGCGAAATCGCTGAAGCGTCCAGAAAACTTTGTCGGCATGCACTTCTTCAACCCAGTGCACATGATGCCTTTGGTAGAAGTGATCCGTGGCGAAAAAACCTCGGATGAAGCGGTTGCCGCCACTGTGAAATTGGCGCAGCAAATGGGCAAAACACCTATCGTGGTCAATGACTGCCCAGGTTTCTTGGTCAACCGCGTGCTGTTCCCATACTTCGGTGGTTTCGACATGTTGGTGCGTGATGGCGCTGATTTCCAAGCCATCGATAAAGTCATGGAAAAATTTGGCTGGCCTATGGGCCCTGCTTATTTGCTCGACGTGGTCGGTATCGACACTGGCGTGCACGCAGCAGCCGTGATGGCCGAAGGTTTCCCTGATCGCATGAAGCCAGACTACAAGTCGGCTACTGAAATCATGTTCGACAATAGCCGTTATGGCCAGAAAAATGGCAAAGGCTTCTATGTCTACGAACAAGACAAGAAGGGCAAAACGAAGAAAGTTGTCGACCCAACTACTTATGAGCTGATCGCGCCTGTTGTTGGCGAGCGCAAAGAGTTTGAAGCAGACGAAATCATCGCGCGCTTAATGCTGCCACTGGTTAACGAAATCGCTCGTTGCTTGGAAGAGAAGATCGTTGATACCGCAGCTGAAGCCGATATGGCGTTGATCATGGGCATTGGTTTCCCACCGTTCCGTGGCGGCGCTTGCCGTTATGTCGACCAGATGGGCATCGCTAACTACTTGGCGCTGTGCGAGAAGTTCGCGCATTTAGGCAAAGCCTATGAAGCCCCAGCCTTGATTAAAACCATGGCCGCCAATAACCAGAAATTTTTCGGCTGATCTAGGAGCCTGACATGACTACTTTGAACCCGCGTGATGTGGTGATTGTCGATGGCGTGCGTAGCGCCATGGGCCGCACCAAAAATGGCATGTTCCGTAATGTTCGTGCCGATACTATTTCGGCCGAGCTGGTGAAGGCGCTATTTGCCCGTAACCCAAATGCCAACCCCGAAGAAGTGGAAGATGTGATTTGGGGCTGTGTTAACCAAACGCTAGAGCAGGGCATGAACGTGGCGCGTAATATCGCCATGCTCGCCGAGCTGCCACGTTCAGTTCCTGGCCAAACCGTGAACCGTCTTTGCGGCTCATCGATGCAAGCACTGCACACCGCAGCGGCACAAATCATGACTGGCCAAGGCGATGTATTTGTCATCGGCGGTGTTGAGCACATGGGCCACGTTGGCATGATGCATGGCATCGACCTGAACCCAGCGGCGTCTAAGCATTACGCAAAAGCCTCGAACATGATGGGCTTGACTGCTGAAATGCTCGGCACTATGAATGGCATTACCCGTGAGATGCAGGACCAATTTGGTCTTATGTCACACCAAAAAGCCTGGGCTGCCACCCTCGACGGTCGTTTCAAAAATGAAATCGTTGGCATTGAAGGCCACGACGCTAATGGCTTCAAGCAGTTCTGCGAAATCGACGAAGTGATTCGTCAAAATGCTTCGTTAGAGCAGTTCGCAGCTTTGCGCCCAGCCTTTAACCCGAAAGGCGGTACAGTCACAGCCGGTACCTCATCGGCTTTGTCCGATGGCGCATCTGCCATGCTGATCATGAGTGCTGAACGCGCTAAAGCTCTTGGCTTAACACCACGTGCGAAAATTCGTTCGATGGCCGTTGCTGGTTGCGATGCTGCGATCATGGGCTGGGGCCCAGTGCCTGCTACTGAAAAAGCCTTGAAGCGCGCTGGCCTGAGCATCAATGACATCCAAACCATTGAACTTAACGAAGCCTTTGCTGCACAAGGTTTGTCGGTACTGAAAGGTCTGAACATTCTTGAGCAGGCCGAAGCTAAGGTTAACCACAACGGTGGTGCGATTGCTTTGGGTCACCCACTGGGTTGCTCGGGTTCGCGTATTACCACGACCTTGCTCAACGTGATGGAACAGAAAGACACGCAAATCGGTCTGGCGACCATGTGCATTGGCTTGGGCCAAGGCATTGCCACGATCATCGAGCGCGTTTAAGCGATCTTGATAGCTTAAGTAGTATCTGCAAAAAGCCGCGACTATCGCGGCTTTTTGCTAACTGAAGAGGGAGATACAGATGAAAATCTTGCATACCATGTTGCGCGTTGGCAATTTAGATAAGTCCATCGCTTTTTACACCGAGGTGTTGGGCATGCAGCTGATTCGCCGCCAAGACTACGAGGGCGGCCGCTTTACGCTGGCATTTCTAGGTTTTGGTGATGGCGGCGCAGAGCTAGAGCTTACGCATAACTGGGATACCAGCAGCTACGAGCTAGGCACGGGTTATGGTCATGTTGCGCTGGCAGTGCCCGATGCCTACGCCGCCTGTGATGCAGTGATCGCAAAGGGTGGCAAGGTGTCGCGTCCAGCTGGCCCGATGATGCATGGCACCACCGTGATTGCTTTTGTCGAAGACCCCGATGGCTACAAAATCGAGCTGATTCAGGACAAGCACTAAGCCTCGAAGCGGTTAGTAGGCAGGCTAGGCTTTGCATTCACAGAGCGTAGCCTGCCCGAGCTGCCAGCTTATTAAGTCAAAAAGCTATCGCGAATAAGCCCAACAAACACACCTTCGATGATGACTTTATCGGGAGTGATGATTTGTGGCTGAAACGTAGTGTTAGCTGGTACCAGCTTGATCATCTTCTTCTCGAAATCGAGATACTTCACCGTGACTTCATTATCGATACGGGCAATGACAATCTGGCCTGCACGCGCGATATGAGTTTTGTAGACGGCAATTAAGTCGCCATCGAGAATGCCGGCATCTTTCATCGACTCGCCGCGCACGCGCAGCAAATAGGTCGGTCGCTTACTAAACAAGCCGCGTGGCACTGGCAAGCTATGGTCATGATTTTCCACTGCCTCTAAGGGCAAGCCGGCAGCCACCGAGCCGATGACTGGTATCAGATCGGCATCTTCATCGGGATCAATAAGCAATTGAATACCGCGCGACAGTTCTGGATGCAGGCGAATATAGCCTTTGTTTTCAAGCGCACGAAGGTGATCGGCTGCTGCTGTTTTCGAGCGAAAGCCAAATTTGATCGCCACTTCAGCGCGCGTTGGCGCCATGCCATTGCGCTCTAGGCAGTCGCGGACGAAATCTAAAACTTCAGCTTGGCGTGTGGTTAGTGCGATCATGGCGGCGTTCTCAATTAGCAGTTGACAAACCTTACACCGAGCCTGTCATTATGTACAGTAGTTGTGTGACAAGTGGCGAATCAGGCTAGACTGCCGCCTTTCCAGTAATTCAAAAGTGAATTCATTCATGATGACCTTCATCATTATCCTGTTCTTAGTCATTGCCTTTATTGTCGGCAATATCATGTGGTTGAAACCTAGTCCGCGTGATCGCGCACTCATGGCGCAGCGCAAGCAAGCGAAAGATGCTGGTTTCAGCGTGCACCTACGGCCAGCGCCAGAATGGCTAGAGCTGCCTGAAGGTCGTCGCATGATTGCGCACTATCAATGGCCACACGCATTACCGAAAGCGCTCATTGGCAAATGGCGCTGGCACGCAGGTTTAGGCAATTGGCAGCCAGTAGATAACGCCGAAGCTTGGCTCAATGCCATGCCTTGGCCAACACCGGCGCCAGAGACTTGGTTGGGTATTGAAGTTTTGACCAATGCCACCATTGTCTATTGGCGTGAAGATGCAAAAAGCACCTCGGTTGACACTATGCGGTCAGTATTAGCCGCTGCCAGCGCTTGACCCATTCGCGCAAGGCCTTGAAGATAGGCGGCTTATTGGGTTGGTAGCGCGCGACCCCATCACTTTTTGAGGAAACCTCCCACTATGGGCAGATCGCTGGTCATCGTTGAGTCCCCTGCAAAAGCTAAGACTATCAACAAGTACCTAGGCAAAGACTTTATCGTGAAGTCGAGTGTAGGCCATGTGCGCGACTTGCCAGTTAGTGGTGGTGGCAGTACGCCGGCTGAGCGTGCGAAAGCCGCAGCCGAGACGCGCAAACTCACGCCTGAGCAAAAAGCCGCCCAGAAAGGTGCTAAGCAGCAAGCTGCGTTAGTGGGTCGAATGGGCGTTGACCCGGAAAAGCAGTGGATCGCTAAGTACGAGATTTTGCCCGGCAAAGAAAAGGTGGTCAGCGAGCTGCAAGCTCTAGCGAAAGATGCCGACATCATCTATCTCGCAACCGATTTGGATCGCGAAGGGGAGGCCATTGCTTGGCACCTGCGCGAAGTCATTGGTGGTGATGACAGCCGCTATAAGCGCGTGGTGTTTAATGAAATTACTAAGACCGCGATTACCGAGGCTTTTAAAGCGCCCGGTGAGCTCAATATTGCCCGTGTAAATGCACAGCAGGCGCGACGTTTTCTCGATCGCGTTGTTGGCTTTATGGTGTCGCCGCTGCTCTGGGAAAAAATCGCTCGCGGCTTATCCGCTGGCCGTGTGCAATCGGTTGCGCTGCGTTTGGTGGTTGAGCGTGAGCGTGAAATCCGTGCCTTTGTGCCTGAAGAGTTTTGGGAGATTCACGCTGACACCTTAACGCCAAGCGATGTGGCGCTGCGTTTAGAGGTTACTCGCCAAGCTGGTGAAGCCTTCAAGCCAGTCAACAAAGCTCAGGCTGATGCCGCTTTAGCGGTACTGCAAAAGGCCGCTTATAAAGTGGCGAAGCGCGATGATAAACCCACGCGCACCAAGCCATCGGCACCGTTCATTACCTCCACCTTGCAGCAGGCCGCGAGCACGCGCCTAGGTTTCTCGGTGAAGAAAACCATGACCTTGGCGCAGCGTTTATACGAAGCCGGTCATATCACCTATATGCGTACCGACTCTACCAACTTGAGCCAAGATGCCGTCGCCAGCGCGCGTGCGTTTATCGTGTCGAATTATGGTGAGCGCTATGTGCCAGAAAATCCAATTCGCTACAGCAGCAAAGATGGCGCGCAAGAGGCTCACGAAGCCATTCGGCCATCGGACGCAAACGCTAAACCCGGCACACTCGCAGGCTTAGAGAAAGATGCTGAGCGCCTTTACGACTTAATCTGGCGGCAATTCTTGGCCTGCCAAATGACCGAAGCCGAGTACACCAGCACCAGCTTGGCCGTGGCCGCCGCCGACTTCGAGTTGCGCACACGTGGTCGTATCTTGCGCTTTGATGGCTTTACACGCGTGATGAGTGCCTTGAGTAAGGACAAAGAAGACGTGGTCTTGCCTGATGTTGCCGTTGGCGAAACCTTGAGCCTGAGCGCGCTTGATCCCACACAACACTTCACCAAGCCCGTGGCGCGCTTCACTGAAGCCAGCTTGGTGCGAGAGCTAGAGAAGCGCGGCATCGGCCGACCATCGACTTATGCGGCGATCATCTCGACCATTCAAGATCGCGGCTATGTGCGCTTGGAAAGCCGTCGTTTGTACGCGGAAAAAATGGGCGACATCGTTACCGACCGTCTGACTGAGAACTTCAGCGCACTGATGGATTACGCCTTCACCGCCGACCTTGAGGCGCAGCTCGACCAAGTCGCCGAGGGCAGCGAAGACTGGAAGCGCGTGCTCGATCGTTTCTACGCCGACTTCAAGGCCAAGCTCGCTGCTGCTCAAGCAGAAGATGGCATGCGCCCGAATCAGCCGGTAGCGACCGATATTCCCTGCACTGACTGTGCGCGGCCTATGCAAATTCGCACGGCCTCGACCGGTGTATTTTTGGGCTGCTCGGGCTATGCCTTGCCGCCTAAAGAGCGCTGCAAACACACGGTTAACCTGACGCGCGGCGATGAAGCTGTAGATCTCGATACCGCAGAAGATGCCGAAACTCAGCAGCTACGTGCAAAGCATCGCTGTCCGATTTGTAGCACGGCGATGGAAAGCTACCTCATCGATGCCACTCGCAAGCTCCATGTCTGCGGTAACAATCCCGATTGCGCCGGTTTTGAAGTTGAGCAAGGCCAGTTCCGCATCAAAGGCTATGACGGCCCGATCATCCAGTGCGATAAATGCACCAGCGATATGCAGCTCAAGACCGGTCGTTTTGGTAAATACTTTGCCTGTACCGATAGCGCCTGTGGCAACACACGCAAACTTTTGCGCAATGGCGAAGCTGCGCCACCCAAGGCCGACCCAATCAGCATGCCGATGCTCGCCTGTAGCAAAGTCGATGATCACTTCTTATTGCGCGATGGTGCCAGCGGCTTATTTCTAGCGGCCAGCAAGTTTCCGAAAAACCGTGAGACTCGCGCGCCAACGGTAGCTGAGATTCAACTGGTGGCTGAAAAGCTCGACCCGAAACATGTCTATTTGCTCGATGCTCCGGCAGAAGATGGCGAAGGTCGTCCGGCGATTTTGCGCTATAGCCGCAAAACCAAAGAGCAGTATGTGATGACTGAGGAAGAGGGTAAGGCCACTGGTTGGCAGGCTTTCTTTGTCGATGGCGTATGGCGCGTAACTGAGCCGAAAAAAGCTGAGCCGAAAGCAGCGGCCGCTAAAAAGGCACCAGCCAAGAAAGCTACTGTTAAGAAAGCACCAGCGAAAAAGGCGGTAGTGAAAAAATCATGAGCAAGCACCGCAACCCTTACCCTTCGCGCACCAACCAAAAGTTGTACTTCGCGCGCTTGCAGCTAGACATGCTGGCCGAGGCCTTGGCCGACAGTGAAGCGTTCAATAGTGAGCCGCGTGCACTGAGTGCGCGTGAGGCGGCAATTTGGCATTTGCACACGGGTTTAGCCGCACTGTTTCAAGAGCTGTCGAAATTTTACAAAGTGCAGCCCGCAGCATGCTCAGCTCAGGCTCTACGTGAAGCAATGGCCGTTCGCGGCGCGCGTTCTCCTGAGGCCGAGATCATCCTTGGTCTGGGCGAAGACTCATCGAGCTGGGTCAGCCGCCTAAGCGCCTTAAGTGCGACCTGCTACGAACCTATCGAGCTGCCAGAAATGCAGTTCGACGACGAGTCACCCGCGCGCATCGCTATTCCATTGGTGATGACCGAGGAAGATCAGCCGCTATCGGCTAGTGATCTTGAAGGCCTGCACGAAATCCATCGCGAACTGACCAATATGATTCGCTTTTTCCGCGCGGAGCTGGTCGAGTTTTAATACATTAACCCTCCGCGAAAACCATTTGCGGCGGTGTGTTGAGGGCAACATGAGCGAATTTGCTTACTTAGAGTTATCGGAAAGTGAAGACGGCGAGATGCAATTGCGCCGCAGTGGCGACGGCGCCAAATCGGAGCCATTGGTGAGCGTAAAGTTCTCTAGCGAAGCGCGTCTATTGCTTGGTGACCGTGCGCAAGATATTGCTCGCGCAATGATCGGCGCTGGCGTACAGCTTGCTAGCCATCAAATGGCCAATCCTGATGGCAGCGATGACGACCACACCACGCTGCACTAAGCCGTTATTTATGCCCACAGTCACGCCAGCGGGCAATTGGCTGCTAGTAGGCATTGCCACACAGCAGCTCTGGCAGCTGCGTGGCGACCAAGTTCAATCACATTACGACATTTCCACCGCTAGCAATGGCGTAGGCGAGCTTAACGGCAGCGAATGTACGCCGCGCGGCTGGCATCGTATCCGCGCGCGCATTGGCGATGGCCTACCTCAGGCCGCCGTACTGCGCGGCCGCCGCTTCACGGGCGAGACCTGGACGCCCGAGCTACACGCACAGCATCCCAACCGTGATTGGATTCTAAGCCGCATTCTTTGGCTTTGCGGCAACGAGCCTGGGTTCAATCGCGGTGGCAATGTCGACAGCCAGCGCCGTTATATCTATTTTCATGGCACACCTGACTCCGAGCCCATGGGCGAGCCACGCTCGCATGGCTGCATTCGCCTGCGCAACGCCGACATGATGGCGCTATTTGAACGCACGCGAGCAGGCACACCGGTCTTCATCAGCGAGACAGCCTAATGATAGGCAATGTGTATCCGGTGGAAGATACCGGCTGGAGCGTGCTAGAGGTCGGTGAGCTCGATCGCGCAAGCTTTTCTCTGCAGGTGCAGGGCTATCAGATTAGTAATCGTGCTGGCGATTCGGTTGGCAATCTGTTTTCAACGCTAAATGCGGCTGTGGAGGCGGCAAAAGGGCTGGCATGTTCAGAAAACGGCCAATCAAGCGCCTAAGGCGCATTTTCCTTTTGACAGGGCTAGGATTATCCCTATAATGCGGCCCACACGATGTGCAGCGGGTGTTTAGCTCAGCTGGGAGAGCAGCTCCCTTACAAGGAGCGGGTCGGCGGTTCGATCCCGTCAACACCCACCAATCGCATAGTGTAACCAACGCGCAGCGGTAGTTCAGTTGGTTAGAATACCGGCCTGTCACGCCGGGGGTCGCGGGTTCGAGTCCCGTCCGCTGCGCCATATGACACGAAAACGCCTCAGCTTATGCTGGGGCGTTTTTGTTTGTGCTGGAAAAACTATTAGTTAATTGAGGCCAATAATATCTGCTAGATTCAAACATTAGTCGGCCTATAAAAATAAGGAGCGCCACATCCATGCCTTCATCCAAACAATGTCACGCCTTCACCACCGACGATGCGCTCGGCCTGGACGACGCCGTTGCGTTACGCGTGCGTTTGCAGCGTGGCGAGGTTTCTGCGCTAGAGCTTACTGAGGCGGCCATTGCTCGCGCTGAGCAGGTCAATGCCACGCTCAATGCCATCGTGTTGCCAACGTATGATGCTGCTCGCCGCAATGCTGAGCAGTCGCACTCAGGCGCCTTCGCTGGCATTCCAACGTTCATCAAAGACAATACCGATATGCAGGGCTTGCCGACGCGCCAAGGCTCGCTTGCTGTTGGTTCGCATCCAGCAAAAAAAGATAGCGCCTTCACTACGCACTTTTTAAGCACGGGCATGAATGTGCTCGGCAAAAGCAATTTGCCAGAGTTTGGTTTTAACGCCTCAACCGAGTTCAAAAGCCGCCCTGCAACACCGAACCCTTGGCACTTGGATTATTCAGCTGGTGCATCTTCAGGCGGTTCGGCGGCATTGGTTGCTGCTGGCGTGGTGCCAATAGCGCATGCAAACGATGGTGGCGGCTCAATTCGTATCCCAGCTGCAGCCTGTGGCTTGATTGGCTTAAAGCCTACGCGTGGACGTTTTATTGATGGTGAGGCAGCGGCCATATTGCCCGTTAATATTGTCAGTGAAGGTGTGGTGACGCGCAGTGTGCGTGATACCGCCGAATTTATGCATGCCATGGAGCAGCATTATCGTGGCAAGAAAATGTCGCCGGTGGGGCATGTCACGGGGCCGGAAAACAAGCGCATGCGCATTGGTCTAGTGCTTGACTCGATCACCGGCCAGGCCACCGATGCTGCTACGCGTGAGACAGTTGAGGCGACTGCGCGCGTGCTTGAAGGTCTAGGCCATAGCGTGGAGCTCATCAAGCTACCCATCCGCGAAAGCTTTGCTGATGACTTCAGCCAGTATTGGGGCATGTTGTCGTATTTGCTCAGCACTTTTGGCCACAAGCTATTAGGTGCCGATTTCGATAAAGCGCAGACGGATAATCTCACTCAAGGTTTGGCGCAGTATTATCGGAAAAATATGTGGCGTACGCCGATGATGCTTTGGGGCATGAAGCGTGTAGCCAATGATTATGCGGAAATCTTTCGCAACTGTGATGTGCTGCTTTCGCCGGTGCTGTCGCACACCACTCCGAAGCTCGGGCATTTGTCGCCAGTGCAGTCATTTGAGTCGCTGTTTGAGCGCCTGCGCAACTACGTCAGCTTTACGCCATTAAACAATGCCGCCGGCACGCCGGCGCTGTCGATGCCCATGGGCCGCACGGCAGAAGGTTTGCCGATTGCCGTGCAGCTTTCTGGCGCTAGGGGCGAGGAGCGTCGTCTATTGGCGCTGGCGTTTGAGTTGGAGGCGGCACAGCCGTTCCACCACCTAGGGCTTTATACAGGGTAATAATTGCGGCCTGATGCGCGAGCTCGGCACGAATGCGATCTTGCGCACTGCTAAAGGCTTCGCGCTGGGCATCGAGCAAGGATAGATAGTTATCGAGACCGGCGTCGTAGCGTGCTTGTGTCAGGCTCAGGCGCTCGTCATTGGCTTTGGCAATGGCACGGCGAGCTTCGCGCTGTTCATCGCGTGTGCTCAGCGTCGCTAAAGCGTCGGCAACTTCACGAAAGGCCGTTTGCACGGTTTTCTCATATTGCGCCACAGCAATGTCGCGATCGGCTTGGCTGATGCGTAAATTCGCTAAATTGCGCCCAGCGGTGAACAGCGGGATGCGAATTTGCGGTGCAAAACTCCACACTCGCGTGCCGCCATCAAATAAGCCTGAAAGCTCTGTACTCGCGCTACCGGTGCTGGCCGTGAGTGAGATGCTCGGGAAGAATGCTGCGCGGGCTGCGCCAATATCGGCATAACGCGCTTTCAGCACGTGCTCGGCCGACATCACATCTGGCCGTGCAACCAAGACTTCGGCAGGGATGCCTGCGGGCAGGGCATCGATGGTGGCTTGGCTGGGCAGCTGCGTGGGCGCAAGTTCTGTGGGCAGCTGTGTACCGAGCAATAAGCTCAGCGCATTTTGATCTTGCGCGACCAATGCACGTAGTTCAGCCGCGCTGGCGATAGCCACTTGCAGGCTGCTTTCGGCGGCGGTGATGTCTAAGCGTGAGCCAACACCGGCTTTATCGCGCTCAGTGATGATGTCGAAGGCCTCTTGGCGTGCCTGCTGCGTGCGCTCGGCGAGGGTGAGCTGCTCGGCATCGGCGGCCAGTGTTAGCCAAGCATTGGCGACTTCAGAAATCAGACTCAAGGCGATGCTGCGTTGAGCATCGCTAGTGGAGAGATACTGCTCGCGCGCGCTGTCGCTTAAGTTGCTTAAACGGCCAAAGACATCCAGCTCAAAATTGCTGATGCCTACGCCAACTTGCTGCTGGCGATAAATGCCGCTAAAGCCACTACTTGATGAGCTGATCCGCGAGTTAGTGCTGGTGCCAGAGACATCGATGCTAGGAAATAGCTGACTGCGACCCACGCCATAGACCGCACGAGCACGAGTCACCTGCAAGGCAGCGATGCGTGCGTCACGGTTATTTTCTAGCGCAAGGCTAATCGCTGCCTGCAAGCGCGGCTCAAGGATGACTTGCTGCCATGGCCATTGGCTGATCTCGCGACCATCGGCGCTGCTGTTTATGTCGGCTGGCCATTGCTCGGCGATTGGTAGCAGCGGGCGCTCGTAGTTTGGCGCCAATAAGCTACAGCCAGAGGCCATCATGGATGCGGCTAAAAGAATACTTAAACGAGGGTTCATGACGGCGTCTCCGAGTCACTAGCAACAGGTTTTGCCGAAGAATCTTTAGCGGTAACGAGTGTTTGCTTACTAAAACGTGCACGGACCAAGACGAAGAATAGCGGCACAAAAAACATGCCCAATACCGTGGCGCTGACCATGCCGCCAAGTACGCCTGTGCCAATGGCATGTTGCGAGCCTGAGCCTGCGCCTTGGCTGGTGGCCAATGGCATCACGCCCAAGCCGAAGGCCAGAGATGTCATCAGAATAGGCCGTAAACGCTGGCGTGCGGCAGTCAGTGTGGCATCCATTAACTCATGCCCAGCCTCTTGCAGCTCTTTCGCAAACTCCACAATCAAGATGGCGTTTTTCGCTGCCAAACCAATGGTGGTGAGTAGGCCGACCTGGAAGTAGACATCGTTACTCAAGCCACGCAGCTGTGTCGCCAACAACGCGCCAACCACGCCAAGCGGCACCACAAGCATGACGGCAAATGGAATCGACCAGCTCTCATACAGCGCCGCTAAGCAGAGAAACACCACCAGCAGAGAGATAGCGTAGAGGATAGGAGCTTGGCCGCTAGTGCTGCGCTCTTGCTCAGATACACCGGTCCATTCGAAGCCAATGCCGGCGGGTAGCTTGCCGATTATTTCTTCAATCGCATCCATGGCCTCGCCTGAGCTATAGCCCGGCGCAGGACTACCTTGAATGTTTACCGATGGCTGGCCGTTGTAGCGCTCGAGTCGCGGCGAGGCAAAGCCCCAATGCGCGGTGGCGAAGGCCGAGAACGGCACCATCTCACCAGTTTTGGTGCGAGCAAACCAGCGCTCAAGGTCCGATGGCAGCATGCGTGAGGGCGCATCGCCTTGCACATAGACTCGTTTAACGCGGCCACGATCGATGAAGTCGTTGACGTAGCGGCCACCCCAAGCAGTGCTCAGTACGCTGTTAATGTCGCCTAAGCTAATGCCGAGTGCGGCGGCTTTTTGCGCATCAATATCGAGCTGATATTCCGGTGTGTCTTCTTGTCCATTGGGGCGAGCGCCAGCAATGACTGGGCTTTGCGCCGCCATGCCTAAGAGCTGATTACGCGCAGCAATCAAGGCTTCATGACCTAGTCCGCCTTGATCTTTCAGCTGCAAATCGAAGCCGCCGGCATTGCCGAGTTCACGCACCGCTGGTGGCACGATAGGGAAGACCATGCCATCACGAATTTTGCTAAATGCAGCGCGCGCACGATCAGCCACAGCGTTGACGCTTTGCCCTTCGCCTGTGCGCTCAGACCAGTCTTTAAAGCGCACGAAGGTTAGACCGGCGTTTTGGCCGCTGCCGGCAAAGCTAAAACCAACGACACCAAACATCGACTCGATATTGTCTTTTTCAGTCTCTAAAAAGTGATGCTCAACTTGCTTCAACACTGCCAGCGTGCGCTCTTGCGTCGCGCCTGCCGGTAACTGAATCAGCGTGTACATAAAGCCCTGATCTTCTTCGGGTAAAAATGAAGTGGGCAGTTTCACGAATAGCGCCACCAAACCGATGATGATCAGCACATAAAATACCAACCAGCGCTTAGGCTTTTTTAGCAAGCCTGCAACGATGCCTTTATAGCCATCGCTGCCACGCTCGAAGTGGCGGTTGAACCAGCCAAAAAAGCCAGTCTTCGCTTCGTGCTCATGACCGTGGATAGGCTTCAGCAAGGTTGCGCAAAGTGCCGGTGTGAGTACTAGTGCAACGATGACAGAGAGCACCATGGCAGAGACGATGGTGATGGAGAACTGGCGATAAATGACGCCTGCGGAGCCGCCGAAAAATGCCATCGGGACAAATACGGCCGATAGCACGAGAGCGATGCCGATCAATGCGCCAGTTATTTGCGACATGGATTTTCGCGTGGCTTCAACAGGGCTAAGGCCATCTTCACGCATCACGCGCTCAACGTTTTCGACCACGACAATAGCATCATCGACCAAGAGCCCGATGGCCAGCACCATAGCGAACATGGTGAGGGTGTTGATCGAATAGCCAAAGGCCGCAAGCACGCCAAAAGTACCGAGCAATACCACTGGCACGGCGAGTGTGGGAATCAGAGTTGCACGAAAGTTTTGCAAGAATAAAAACATGACCAAGAACACCAAAATTATGGCCTCGATCAGCGTTTTCACCACTTCCTCAATCGACAGTTTCACGAATGGTGTGGTGTCGTAGGGGAATACTGCCTTCATGCCAGCGGGGAAAAATGGCGATAGTTCGGCCACACGCTCTTTCACCAAGCGCGCAGTTTCTAGCGCATTGGCGCCAGTGGCCATTTTGATCGCCATGCCGGTAGCAGGCTTGCCCATAAAGCGAGCAATGGTGTTGTAGCTTTCGCTGCCAAGCTCAACGCGAGCGACATCGCGCAAATATACTGTGGCGCCATTGGCCTGAGTTTTTAGCAGGATATTGCGAAACTGCTCGGCATTTTTCAGGCGGCTTTGTGCGGTGATGGTGGCATTGAGTTGTTGGCCGGGCACGCTAGGCGTAGCACCTAGTTGGCCAGCGGAGACTTGCGTATTTTGTGCCTGAATGGCCGCGATAATATCGGCCGGTACTAGCTTGTAGCTCACCAGCTTCGCAGGGTCTAACCAAATGCGCATGGCGTATTGAGCGCCGAATAGCTGAGTATCACCAACGCCTTTCACCCGACTCAAGGGGTCAATAAGGTTGGCGGAAACGTAGTCGCCTAAATCGTATTGGCTCATCGAGCCATCTTCAGAAACGAAGCCAACCACGAGCAGGAAGTTGCGGGTAGCTTTTGCCACGCGCAGGCCGCTGCGTTGCACTTCATCGGGCAAAAGTGGCAAGGCCAGCTGCAGCTTATTTTGCACCTGCACTTGAGCAATATCGGGGTCGGTGCCGCTGACAAATGAGAGCGTGATGTTGACGCTGCCATTGGCATCGCTGCTCGATGACATATAGCTCAGGCCATCGATGCCCTGCATTTTTTGCTCGATAACCTGAGTCACCGAGTCTTCGACGGTTTTTGCCGAAGCGCCGGGGTAGCTACCGCTGATGCTAATGGATGGTGGAGCGATGCTTGGGTATTGCGAAACCGGCAAATTTTCTATCGATAATATGCCGGCGAACATGATGAGAATGGCGATGACCCAGGCGAAAATAGGCCGGTCAATAAAGAAACGTGACATGACTTACTCCGCCTTTTTGGCTGCTGATGGTGCGGCGGTTTTTTCTGCTGCGGTGTCAGCTTCATCAGATTTAGCTGGAGTTTTTTCTACCAGCTGATCTCCCGTAAATGGCACGGGCTTTACTACGCTACCTGGCCGAGCTTTTTGCAAGCCATCAACTACAAGGCGATCACCCGCTTGCAGACCTTCAACGACCTGCCATTTATCGCCAATGGCACGCGAAGTTTTCACCACGCGTGGCTGCACCTTATTGTCTTGGTCGAGCACCATCGCAGTGGCATCGCCTTGTGGGTTTCGGCTCAATGCACGTTGCGGTGCTAGTACACCTTGTTGTTGTCCTTGGACGACTTTAGCTTGAACAAATAAGCCGGGTAGCAATTGGCCGCTAGGGTTAGGAAATTGTGCGCGCAGGGTGATGCTATTGGTGCTTGGGTCTACCGTGCTTTCAGAAAATGCGACGCTGCCGATATGCTCATAGCTGCGCCCATCACTCAGCGTTAATGTCACCGGTATGCGCTTTCTTTGGCTTACACCGCCTTGCTCGATTGCGCGTTTGAGTGCGAGAAAGTCGCTGCTCGACTGCGTCATATCAACATAAATGGGGTCTAGCTGAACCACGGTAGTAAGTGCTTGCACTTGATTGGCGGTGAGTAGTGCACCAGCGGTAACGCTGGATTTGCCACTACGGCCGCTGATAGGCGAAGTGATGCGTGTGTAATTCAACTCGATGCGGGCTTTATCGAGGGCGGCTTTAGCGAGTGCTACATCGGCCTGCGTTTGGGCGGCTGAGGCCTGGGCATCGTCATTTTCTTGTTGGCTAACGGCCTTAATAGCCACTAAGCCTTCATAGCGTTTGGCGATCAATTTGGCCTGTTTGGCTAGGGCATTGGCCTTGGCTAGGGATGCGCTGGCGCTGGCATATGCGGCCTGATAAGTCGCTGGGTCTAATTCATAGAGCACGCTGCCGGCTTTAACTTCAGTGCCTTCGGCGTAGACACGGCGTTTAACGATGCCACCGACTTGCGGCCGCACTTCAGCAGTTTGAAAGGCTGTGACGCGGCCTGGCAGTGTCGTAGTCAAGTCAATCGCTTGCGCCTTTAGCGTAATAATCCCCACTTCGGCGGGTGGCGGCGCACTGGCAGGCGCTTCTTGGCTGCCGCAGGCACTGAGTAAGCTTGATAACACCAGGGCGCTGGCTAAGTAAGGAAGACGCTGCATCATGACCTCGAGTTTATGACTGAAATAGCTCTGTCATAAATATAGATTGAATGTTCATTCTAAAATATGTCAGTCTTGACCTATAAGCAATAGCCTATGAGGCAAAAAGTGTCTGAACATACACCTGCATATAGTATGGATAAGG
Organism: Paraperlucidibaca wandonensis; assembly: GCF_042677145.1. Taxonomy (NCBI): domain Bacteria; kingdom Pseudomonadati; phylum Pseudomonadota; class Gammaproteobacteria; order Moraxellales; family Moraxellaceae; genus Paraperlucidibaca; species Paraperlucidibaca wandonensis. The sequence continues at coordinate 469,057 of NZ_JBHTIT010000001.1, forward strand.
CGGCGTCTGCCGAAAAATCTGGCATCTGTTCTAGCGCAGATAGCCGCGCTAAATTACGCCGACAGCAAGTACTTGAGGCCGCTGAGCATTGTTTTCGTGCTTGTGGATTTCATGGTGCCAGTATCGCGAGCATTGCCAAAAAAGCGGGCATGAGCTCAGGCCATATTTATCATTATTTTGAAAATAAAGAGGCGATTATCGGCGCCAGTGTCGCGCATGAGGCCGGAATTACTGTTGCGCGTATGCAGGGTTTTGCTCGCAGCGACGATGTTTTGGCAACCTTAGTTGAGGAGGCTGAAGGCGCGTTAATGCGCAGCCTAGATCCGAGCAGCAATGCACTCATTATGGAAATTTTGTCTGAGGCAGGGCGCAATGCGCGCGTGGCTGAGCAGGTGCAAGCCGCCGATGTCTTAGTCAGTGAAGCTGTGCAGTGCTTGGTGCGGCGATCTTGGCAAGCTAAGCATCCAGGGCAGGTTTTGAGTGATGCGGTGGTGGTGGCGAAGGCGGAGATGTTGGGTGCGATGGTTGATGGCATTCGCATTCGCGCCATTCGCAACCCGAAAGTAAATCCTGAGGCTTTGCTAACGCAGTTGCGCTCGGCCGTGCGTCATATCCTTGAGCAGGCCGATGGCAGTTAAAAGGCGCTATAAGCTAGCTAACTAGCGCCCAGTGACGCTATCAACGATAGAGTAAAGGCTCGGCCTTGCCCCAAAACACGCGATATGAAAATGCCGTGTAAGCCAAAATAACCGGCAATACAAACATCACGCCAAGTAAGACGACGCGCAATGCCTCTGGGTCTGATGCGGCGTCCCAAATGGTCATCTGGTCGATAATAATATAGGGGAACAAGCTATAGGCGAGGCCCCCTGAAGCGATGCAAAACAAGGTCACTACGCCAGTAAATGGCACCCAACTATAGCGCTCATTATCGTTACCAATGAGGCTAGCTAAGACGCGATCAAGCATCAGCACTAAGGCTGTAGTAACTACGGGTATTGGCAGCAAGTAGTACAGGTTGGGCAGACTGAACCAGCGCTCAGCCATACGTGCGCTAACCAAGGGTGTGGCTAAGGAGATTGCGGCGATGCCGGCAGCCGTTAGCCACAAAGCTCCGCGAGCCCAATGCACGGCACGTTGGCGCAGCAGGCCTTCGGTTTTCAAAATCAGCCAGCAGGCGCCGAGCAGGGCATAGCCAGCGACAAAGCAGAGGCCAATAAAGGCGGAGAAGCCGTAGGCCATCCACGAATGGGCGAAATTGGTGAGGAAATGACCGAGCATAAAGCCCTGTGCCAAGCAGGCCATCAGCGAGCCGAGATAAAAGGCGGCATTCCATAAGGGTTGATGATTGGCACGGGCTTTAACGCGGAAATCGAAAGCAACGCCACGCAAAATCAGACCTAAGAGCAGCACTAAAACAGGGATATAAAGCTCGCCGAGGATGATGCCGTGCGCCGAGGGGAAGGCCACCAGTAATAGGCCGATGCCCAACACCAGCCAGGTTTCATTGGCATCCCAGAAGGGACCAATGCTGGCAATCATCATGTGTTTGTCGTCAATATTGGCGCGCCGCAAGAGCACGCCAACACCGAGATCGAGGCCATCGAGCAGGCCGTAAAGCAACAGCGTAAAGCCCATTAAGCCGGCAAAAATCAGCGGCAGCATGTCATCGGGAATCCAAGGCAACATATTAGTGACCTCCAGTAGCGATGTTGTTGTCGACATGATCATCGCTGTGCTGCGCTTTCTGCGCTAGGTAAAACACTACCGAGACATAGGCCGCCATGAGGAAGGCATACATCAGTAAGTACATGATTAATGAACCGAAAATCGTGGCGGCAGGGACGGCACCAACGGCGTCTTTGGTGAGCAAGACGTTGGTGACGAGCCAGGGCTGGCGGCCCATTTCAGTGACATACCAGCCAGCGAGGGTTGCAACCCAGCCGGAGAAAGTCATGGCGACTAGGCCCTGTAAGGCTAGGCGCGGGTAGTTATCTTTACGACGCCAGAGCAAAAATGCCCAGCCCCATGCCATGGCGAGCATGAGCATACCCATGCCGACCATGACGCGGAATGACCAAAACACAGCGGCAACCGGCGCGTGGCCAGCGGGGAACTCATCAAGGCCGGGCAGCTCGCCATCTAGCGAGTGCGTCAAAATTAAGCTGGCGCCGTAGGGCACGCCAATCGCGTAATCGTTACGTTTTTCAGCCTCATTGGGCATGGCAAATAGCAATAGTGGTACCGCAGATTCGCGTTTCCAAACCGCTTCAATAGCCGCAATTTTCGCGGGCTGATGTTCCAGTGTATTGATGCCGTGGGCATCGCCGACCATTATTTGCACTGGGATGAGCATGGCGGCTAAGACTACGCCGGTGCGCAAAGCCATGCGCACATCGGAGCCATGGTCGCCGCGTAGCCAGCGATAAGCTGAGACACCAGCAATCAAAAAGGAGGTAGTTAGACCGCTTGCGATTAGCATATGTGTGAGGCGGTAGGGCATAGATGGATTAAAGATGACTTCCATCCAGCTAATGACATGCGCGCGGCCGTCGATCATCTCGAAACCCGTGGGTGTTTGCATCCACGAGTTCAGGGCTAAAATCCAAAACGCCGAGATGCTAGTGCCGATGGCGACTAGTAAGCAGGCCATGGTGTGTATGGTTTCAGACACGCGGCCGCGACCAAACAACATGATGCCGAGGAAGCCGGCTTCAAGAAAAAACGCGGTTAATACTTCGTAGGCGAGTAATGGTCCGGCGATATTGCCAACCGTATTCATATAGCCCGGCCAGTTGGTGCCGAACTGGAATGACATGGTGATGCCGGTGACCACGCCGATGGCGAAGGTAAGCGCGAAAATTTTCAGCCAGAAGCGATAAACGAGGAGCCAGCCATCGTCGCCAGTGACATGGTGGCGGATCTTGAAGAACACCATGAGCCAGGCTAAGCCCATGCTGATGGTTGGGAATAGGATGTGGAAGCTGATGTTGGCGGCGAATTGGATGCGCGAAAGCATCAAGGCGTCGAGTAAGGCAGGATCGGTCACTAGCGTACCCTCGTTATCAATTAAGCATACTTTAAACTATAAAATCACAAAGTATTGTGACTTGGCGCAGAAAAATTAGCGTTGGCGAGGACTATACGCCGTGTTTAACCAATCTGACGGCACTGACCATTGAGTCTGATATAAACGCGTGCCTCGTAAGCGCGGTTGGTCGAAATTTGCACTAACGGTGCCGTGCTTTTGGCGGCTATCGGCCATTTTTGGCAGCTCGTGGTCTATGCACCAGTGGCCGCGTAACGCCTCTGGGTTGCCCTGCGTAGGGTCGGCCACAGCCCATTGCTTATCGCTGGCGGCAAATAGTCGGCCTTTGAGCCAGCACATGCGGGCTATCTCATCATTGCCTAAGGGCTGCTCTGCGGTTGCTACTAAATGCGCGTTAATGATCTCGCGAGCGATTGCCTTTTGGCTTATCTGCAGCTGATGCTGGCATAAATGGTCACGCTTGATATCGAGGCGATCATGCAGACCTGGGCCTAGCCATTGCTGATCAAGATCGGTTTCAGGGCGGCCTAAATAGAATTTTACCGCGAGCTCCCAATGCGTCAGTGTGCCATCGCGTTTGTTGCGCACGAGATAGTCGAGCTCGCCCAGCGTAATGCCATCTTCACGTATCGGTAAATTGGCGGCGACTAGCGCATAGCGCGGGTTATCGGGGTGCGCCAGCCAAAAGCTCAGCAGACGCTCGAGGTAGCAACCAAGACGGTAGTCGCGACTATTTTCGCTATGCGCAATGAGTGCTGCGGGTTCGCGATCTAGCTTCTGCAGTAGCGGCATGGTTTCAGTTAAAAGTTCGCTGAAAAATGCGTTATCTGGCCAATATACGTTGGAAAATCCAGCTGTGTCGCCTAATGGTGTTAGCAGCGGCGGCGTGCCAATCAGCCATGCTAAATCGCGCACAGCGGGTTGCGTAAAGGCTTGCCAGAAGTCGCTCATAAGCGCGCTATTAATGCTTTGGCGGGCGTGTCATGGCGCTGTTGCCATAAGCTTGTCGCCATGATCATCGCGTTTTCTGGCGTGTCGCTGAGTGCCAAAGTGCGCAAGGTTAGCGCCACCGTGCCGATAATCGCCATTTCGCCGTATTCGTGCGCTTGTTCGCCGTGCCAAACGCGCAGCATCACGTCATCGCTTAGCAGTTCTTCAGGGCTATGGCGCTGATCAAAAATCATCGGCCAGTCTTCGTCTACAGGCTCGCCACTAACCACGCGTTTGGCTAAGCAAGTGCCGTCAGGATTGCGCTCGATTTCGCCGCCTTCGCCTTTAATCACGCAGCTATTGGCATAGCCCAAGAGCAGTGCCGCACGTTGATGCGATTCTCGGTAAGCAGGATGAAAGATGGCCTGCATCACCGCTGGCGCTTGCGTGGGATTGAGCAAGCGAGTCAGTGTGTGCACTGGTGAGCGAAGGCCGAGCAGGCTGCGCAGCTGAATCATGTCATCGAGCATGGGCTCAAGCTCACGCACGGGCAGATAAGCAAAGTTATTGTTGGCAATGGCTGCACTAGCCTCAGCCCAGCTTTGGCAAGCCGCTAAATCTAAGCTTGGCAACACGGCCTCAGTGTAAAGGCGATTACTGGTATGGCCGCTGGCACCGTGCATAAAAATACGTACGCCATGCTGGCAGAGTAGTTTTACCGCGAGCAAAAACCACGGGTAATGTTTGCGTTTGCCAGCATAGGATGACCAATCCAAATCCACTGCTATGGCTGGTAAGCCTGCGTTTTTCAGGGCTTCATCGCGGCGCTTTTCAATGGCTATTTTCGCCGCCATGACAAAGCCAGCCAGTTCTTCAGGGCTTTCTTCTTTCACCCGCAGCAGCATCAAAAATGCGCCTAGCTGCACTGGCTCAACTTCCCCGGCAACAATCATCGCCATGGCATCACGCGCCTCATCTAGCGAGAGTGAGCGGCTGGAGCTTTTACCTTTACCCAAGATGCGTACGTATTGGGCAAATGGGTGTTCGGCGTTTAGGTATTGATTGCGCATAATTAAAAACAGTTCGGTGGTTTTGGTAGGCCCGCGCATATGGCAACCCAGCGCATGGGCGTGTCGGGAAATAGCTGCATAAGTGAAATGCTATTGCCCACGTGTGGTGCTTCTTGGCTTAAAAACTTCACAAAGACGCGTGTGGTTGGCATGCGCTGGAAGCGTTGGTAAAAGTCGCGAGCGGCGTTGAGTACGGTGAGATGGTCGGCGCTCAAGCTTGCGCTTTTATTTGGCTCATTTGTGCTTTTGTGAGTGACACCGATGCTTGGAATGCATGCCGCGATGGCCTCTGCCATTTCCGGCGTCCATTCGCTAGGTTGGCGCAAAAAGCCTTCAGGGTCGAATTGCTCTGGATGGCCTAGGCGGCTATCGAGCGCGGTGACATCCCAGAACAGACTCATGACCAACTCAGGCTGCGTTGGTGTTGCGCCAGTAAATTTAGCCAGTCGCTGTGACTGAGGCGCGGGATGTGCGACGGCCATTGGGCGTTTAGGCCTCGACTGCGCACGGCGTCATCGAGCGCGTAGCAGGGCGAAGGCAGGCTTGTATCTGCTGTAAGTGCGGCCACAACACAGGGCCCGGCTAGCAGCAGTGCATCGCCCTCTGACCAGCAGCGCGTGAGCGCTTCCGGTAGCTCATTGGCAAAGACAATATGCAATGTGCTCATGAAAAGGCACTCATAAAAATGTACTCATGAGCAAACCTCCATAAAAGGCCGTTCATAAACGAATCACCTGATCATGCGCGGCAATTAAGCTAGCAATGGCTTCTGGCTCCAACCATTGCACATCAACACGGCTAGAGCTGGCATCGATATGCAGGCGTTGAGCATCTGCGCGGTCGGCATAAATCGCCTCCACATCAAACAAAGGCAAAGCATCGAGCTGAGCGCTTAGGCTGCGGCGATCAATCAATGCCGCCTCTTGATCAGGAAGTAATTGCAGCAGCCCATGGCCTTGAAATAACAAACTCACTTGCGCGCCAAAACTGGCGGCGACCAGCAATGCATCGAGTAAGGTTTGTGCGCGTTGGCTGGCGTAAGGGTCGCTGGCGGCGATATATAAAATACGCATGATTAAGCCGGACCAGGGAAAGTTACGAGGTGTTGGCTTTGCAGCTGCGCCTCAGCGAGTTGGCCTAAGCCACTGATAACAAAGCCATCGGCAATGCTGCTGTGCGGCTGTTCCCAGCTGCTGGCGTTGGCATCATCGAGCACGCCGTAATGCAGCGCTGCCGAAACGCAGAGCACAAGGTCGAGGTCGGCGCGTTGCTGAAGTGTTTGCCAGCGTTGGCAAAGGCTAGGGAAGTCACGCGGCGGTGTGCTCAGGGCTTGGCCATGAAGCACGCCGGCATCGGCAAAAAACACGCGCACGATGTGATGGCCGGCTGCTAGAGCGGCTTCAACAAATTGCCACGCATGGTGGGCAGTTTCGCTGTCGGGAGCGGCAGTAATGAGTAAACTCAAGCGCATAACGATCACATCGCATCATCAAGCAGGCCCATAGCATACCCGATTGCGCGTGCGGCTGAGGCGTGTTGCTTTAGAATGCCGAACTAACTTTTACACATACGCCGGCAAAGATGCTTTTTGGCGCGTTATAAAAATAACCGTTTTAAGCTTGAGCAATAGGAGCGAGGCATGAGCGCAGAAGTATTGATTGGCCAAGGTGAGCAGCGCTGCAGCGTGCTAACAAAATACGCCAACCGTCATGGCTTGGTGGCTGGCGCAACAGGCACAGGTAAAACCGTCACTTTGCAGATTTTAGCGGAAGGCTTTTCTGACCTTGGCGTGCCGGTGTTTCTCGCTGATATCAAAGGCGATGTCGCAGGTCTTTCGCAGGCAGGCGATGCCAGCAATGCAAAATTGGCAGAGCGTGCCGCAAAAACCGGCATGAATGGCTTCCAAACCCAGGCGTATCCGGTTGTGTTTTGGGATGTCTTTGGCGAGCAAGGCCATCCAGTGCGTGCCACGGTGTCAGATTTGGGCCCGCTATTATTGGCGCGCATGTTAGAGCTCAATGACACTCAAGAAGGTGTGCTCAGCGTGCTGTTTCGCTATGCCGATGATAATCAGCTACTCCTTCTCGACCTCAAAGATTTACGCTCCTTATTGCAGCTAGCCAGTGATTCACCAGATGCTATCGGTTCGACCTACGGCAGCATCAGTAAAGCCAGTGTGGGTGTGATTCAGCGAGCATTGCTTAACCTAGAGCAGCAAGGCGCCGATGCATTTTTTGGTGAGCCAGCGCTCACGCTTAGCGACTTCATGCGCACCACGTTCGATGGCCGTGGCCACATTAATGTGCTGGCGGCGAATAAGTTGTTTATGCAGCCGCGCTTGTATTCGACATTTTTGCTATGGCTGCTGTCAGAGCTGTTTGAGGCATTACCTGAGCGTGGCGATGCCGAATTGCCGTTGTTGGTGTTCTTTTTTGATGAAGCACATTTGCTCTTTAAGGACGCGCCGAAAGCCTTACTCGATAAAATTGAGCAAGTGGTGCGCTTGATTCGCTCGAAAGGCATTGGCATTTATTTCATCACGCAAAATCCTTTGGATTTACCAGATGCCGTCTTGGGCCAGCTGGGTAATCGTGTGCAACATGCGCTGCGCGCATTCACGCCACGAGATCAAAAGGCGGTGCGCGCCGCGGCTGAAACTTTCCGTGCCAATGCGGGTGTCGACGTTGCTGAGGCTATTGTTGCTTTAGGTGTTGGCGAAGCACTCGTGTCATGCCTAGGCGAGGGCGGCATTCCCATGCCAGTGGAGCGCGCTAAAGTGCGCCCACCACGCTCGCGCATGGGCACTATCACGCCAGAAGAACGTGCGCTGAGTATGCAGCGCTCGCCATTTGCTGGACGCTATGAGCAGGCTTTAGATCGCGAATCGGCTTATGAAATACTGACGAAAAAGGCTCAAGATGCCGAGGTGTCGGCACGTGCAGATGCTGAAGCTGCGGCACAAGCAAAGGCAGATACTGCGAATGCCAAGGCGCAAGCAGCTGCTGAAAAAGCCGCTAACAAGCGTCCCGCACGCGAGCCCGATAGCTTCTGGGAAAGCGCAGCCAAAAGCGCCGCGCGTGCGGCTAGCTCTACCATTGGCCGTAAGGTTGGCAATGAGTTATTGCGTGGATTATTGGGCTCATTTACGAAGTCCCGCTAGGGCTGTTTGATAGCGGTTTTTAGCGGCGCTCAAACTCACGCTTTAGAACGCAAAAAAGTTAACTAAGAGAGGCTTATGGATATTGTGTCGTTGGCGTTAGGAAGTGCTATTGGTTTGGTGTTGGCAAGCATCTTGTGGTGGTTGCTTGGCCGTGGTCATCGCCGCGAATGGGCATTGCAACAAGCTCACGCCGTGCAGCGTGAGCAAGACTTGCAGGCTCGCCTGAGTGCTAGCGAGCAGGCACTAGCTACATCTGAAGCCGTTGCTAAAGATAGTCAGGCGCAACACATTACGCTGCGTGAGCAAGTTGCTGCGCTCACGCAAACACTGGCCTCTGAGCGCCAAGCGCATGCTCAGCAGCTGGCGGCTGAGCGCGAAACCAAAGCCGAGCAAGTTGCCTTCGAGCGTGAATCTAAAGATCAGCAACTCGCCGCCGAGCGTCGCCAAGGCGAAGAGCGATTGGCGACTGAGCGTCAAATCAGTCAAGAAAAGCTCGCCTTGCTAGATGAGGCGAAAAACTCTTTACGCCAGCAATTTGAAATACTGGCGCAAAGCATTTTGGAAGAAAAATCGAAACGCTTTAGCGAGCAAAATCAGCAGGCTTTGGGGCAGATGCTGGAGCCATTAAAGACGCGCTTAAATGAGTTTCAAACTCGCGTCGATGCGGTACACAGCGACGATACCAAGCAGCGTTCGGCGCTAACGGAAAGCTTGCGCACGCTGATGAACTTAAACCAAGAGCTCAGCCAACGCGCCAACCAACTGACCAATGCCTTAACCAGCCAAAATAAAACCCAAGGTGATTGGGGCGAAATGGTCTTGGAGCAAGTGCTGCAAAGCTCAGGCCTAATTAAAGGCCAGCAATACGAAGTGCAAATCAGCCATACCCGCGAAGACGGCACGCGCGCTCAGCCCGATGTCATCATTAATCTGCCAGATAATAAGCACCTAATCATCGATGCGAAGATGTCACTAAACGCCTATATGGACTATGCCAATGCGAGCGATGACGCCACTCGCGAGGCAGCCCTGAAGCGGCATTTAGACTCTATCCGCGCGCATATTAAAGGCTTATCTGAGCGTAATTATCAGGATATTTTCCCGACCAACTCACCAGATTTTGTGCTGATGTTTGTGCCCATTGAGCCTGCGTTTTTGTTGGCAACAACCAGTGATGCCGCACTCTGGCAGGATGCTTGGAAGCGCAATATTTTACTGGTCAGCCCAAATACGCTGCTCTTTGTTATGCGTATGGTTGCGCATGTTTGGCAGCAGGAAAACCAAACCCGTAACGCCCAGGAAATCGCTAATCGCGGTAAGGATCTGTATGAGAAATTCGTTGGCTTTAGCGAAAACTTAGCTAAGGTTGGCGAGCGTATTACGCAGGCACAAGTGGCATACGATAGCGCTTTTAAGCAGCTAAAAACCGGCAGCGGCAACCTAGTAGGTCAGGCCGAAAAGCTGCGTAAATTAGGCATTACCACGCCGAAGAAAAAGCTCAGCCAAACCTTGCTTGATGAGTCTGATATCGACGATGCTGACCGCGATATAACGAATGGCGACACCACTAACGAGCCCACTGAATGACCGCATTAGCGCGCACACCATTACTAGTATTTATGCTCGGCAGCTTGACGGCGTTCGCGCCCATGTCCATCGATATGTATTTGCCGGCGCTGCCCGATTTACAGAAGTCTTTGATGACCGATCCGGCGCATTTGCAGCTCACGCTGGCGTCATTTTTTGCCGCCTTTGCTATTGGCCAGTTATTTTATGGCCCATTGGCCGATCGTTTTGGTCGTAAACCACCGCTGTATTTCGGTATCGGTCTATTTGCGATTACTTCACTGGCTTGCATGTGGGTGACGACGGTTGAAACCTTAATTGCCCTACGTTTTGTGCAGGCGTTAGGGGCTTGTGCCGGCGTAGTGATTGCTCGTGCCGTGGTACGTGACAGCTTCGAAGGCGCTGAAGCCTCGCGAATGTATGCCGCGATGATGCTGGTGATGGGTGTGGCGCCAATGGTCGCACCGATGCTCGGCGGGCAGCTTTTAGTCTGGTTTGGCTGGCATAGCATCTTTGGCATGCTCGCGCTCTATGGCAGCTTAGTGCTGTGGCTGCTACATAAAAAGCTGCCCGAAACCCTGGCGGTAGCTGATCGCCAACCTCTTCATCTTGGTCTTAGCCTAAGAGCTTATGGTTCACTATTAGCCTCACATCAATTCCGTGGTTTCGCGCTCACCAGCAGCGTTAGCATGGCCGGCCTTTATGCCTTTATTGCCGCCTCGCCATTCGTTTTCATGGTCTATTTCGGTCTCGATGCTCAGCAGTTTGGCCTGCTATTTGGCGCCAATGCTTTCTGCTTAATCATGGCGACTCAGGTCAATAGCCGCATTCTCGACATTTGGTCACCGCGCACTGTGTTGCAGCGCAGCCTATTGCTGCAAATGTTTGCTGGGGCTTGCTTTGGGTTGCTGGCCTATACGGGCTGGGGTGGCTTCTGGGCTCTGATCGCGCCGTTAGCCATCTACACCGCCTGCTTGGGCTTTGTTTTGCCAAATGCCACGATCTTGGCGCTAGAGCCATTTAAGTTGCAGGCGGGCACAGCATCGGCACTTTACGGCACTATCGGCAGTGTTTCCGGTGCAGTTGCAGCTAGTGTGGTCAGTGCCTTACAGGGTCATAATGCCGCGGTATTGGGCATGGTGATTGCAGTCTGCGGCATCGTAGCTTGCGTTCGCAGTCGGTTTTTACCGCACGGCATCGAGCAAACGACCACGGTCACTTAACTCGGCAAAAGCTTCGGCTATTTCGCGGCTGGCCTCAACGGCAGCGCGCCAAGCTACTAGGCGATCAGCATCACGGCCATGGTAGGTTTTGAAGTCATTACGGCTGGGAATGGCCTGGCCTGGTAATTTGGCAATCAACTCTGGCGAAGGTGATAGTAGTAAAAGGCGGTCTGCCTGTGTTGGCAGACGTGAAGCTATGCCTTTATCGAACCAACCCGGCACCAAGCGCGACTCATAATGCGGAACAAATAAAATCGGTGCCTGACCAGGCTCTGCCGGAGTTAAAGGCATATCCATATGGTAATCGACGATGCCACCATCGATATGAGCGCCTTTGGGTGCGCCAGCAATATCTCGTACCGAGCGCATAAGTAGAGGAATCGTGCCGCTAGCCAGTGTGGCTTCTGCAAGGTTTTCCGCAGTAAGCGCGACCGAATGCGTGGTGAAGGCATCGCGGTCTAGCAGTGGCGAGGGAGCATCGCCACTATGAAACACGCAGCGCTCCATATGCCGAGCAAGCTTGTCGCGGCCGCGATAATTCGCCAGAAATGCCTGCCCTAAACCAATCGCCTGCAACCAAGCTTTCGGATGTGCGCTTAAGCCTTTGCAGCGCGCGGTGATCAAATGCAAATGCAACTTGGGATGTGCAATGAGCTGATCCAACTCATCCGTCTGCAACACGCTATCTAAGATTTGCCGAACCTGCCGTGACACTTCAGCGGCATCTGGCTTGCTCGCATAATGCTGTGCGCTATAGGCCGCGACTAAACGATCAAGCGCAGCAGCAGGGTCCTGATGCGCCGCAGCGACTAAGCGAAAGGCACCAATCGACGAGCCGAACACTGGTAAACGCTCGCGGCGTTGAGCTAGCCAAGGACCAAACAAGTAGTCATCCAGGTGTTTTAAGATGAGAAACTTAGGCCCACCAGCCGGTGCGCCAAGTGCCGCGACTTGGTTGGCATCGAAGCCATTCGCCTCGATATGCGCGCGAGCTAAAGCGCCGGCGCGCAAAACAAACGGGATCGATGCCATGCGCTATGAACTCAGCTTAGGCAAGAGCAGCTAAGGCCGCGTCATAGTTAGGTTCATCGCCAATTTCAGGCACCAATTCGCTGTGCAACACGCGGTTGTTCTCATCCAGAACTACCACGGCGCGCGAAGCCAAACCTTTCAGTGGGCCATCGGCAATAGCCACGCCATAGTCGGCGAGAAAGTTAGCACCACGCAGTGTTGATAAGTTCACCACGGCATCTAGGCCTTCAGCGCCGCAGAAGCGAGCTTGAGCAAATGGCAGGTCGGCAGAAATGCAGAGCACCACGGTATTGCTGAGGGCGGCGACTTTGCTATTGAACTGGCGCACTGAAGTTGCGCACGTTGGTGTGTCGACACTGGGGAATATGTTTAGCACTTTACGTTTGCCGGCAAAGCCAGCAAGGCCGACATCAGATAAGTCGCCTTTGACTAGCGAGAAATCGGGCGCTGTTTGGCCGTTGGTAGGTAGATTGCCGCTGACGCTGACAGGGTTGCCATGCAAGGTGACCGTGGCCATGTGTGACTCCTAAGCAGTAAACGAGGGGCTTAAGAGTAAAGCAAAAGGCGGAGTGTTTGGGCAGTGATTATCGATGACAAAGTGCTTTTATATGCGGGAGTATTTGACGACTAGGTCGCAAACTTAACTGCCTGCGAGATATTCAATAAGCCACTAAGCTCATGGCGCCGGCTAAACGGCAGAATGTCTTGCAGGGTTTGCTTGTTTAGCTCGGCTGTAAAGGCATCACGCGCGCGCATCAACATGCCGGGCAATAAGCAGGCCGGTGTAATCACGCACTGATTGTTTTCGCGCAAACACTCCACCAAACCATCCTCAGGCTCCATATGCTGCACGACGTCGCCAATAAGTATTTCATTGGGCGCTTTCGCTAGGCGAATACCGCCACCGGCACCGCGCACTGACACCACGTAGTTATGCGCTACTAAGCGGCTCACCACTTTCATCAAATGGTTGCGTGAAACTTGGTAGGCCTCAGCAATTTCTTGAATAGTCGAGAGCTGTTCCGGCGACTTCAGGCCAAGAAAAATGAGCGTACGCAGTGCGAAGTCGGCGTGCTGGGTAAGACGCATACAGTAACCATTAGCTAGAGCTGGACTAGCCAGTATAGCGGTGACCTTGGTTCAGGTCGCCAGCTAGCTAATGCGTGAAGAGTTTCCTGCATCATCAGCCAGAAACAAAAAACGCCCCGAAGGGCGTTTAAGTATTACGAATTTGGCGGAAGCGGTGAGATTCGAACTCACGAACCCTTTCGGGTCGCCGGTTTTCAAGACCGGTGCATTCAACCACTCTGCCACGCTTCCATTGTGGTGCTGAACGGGGTGGGATACTACCCGTTTGGAGCTGCTGCCTCAAGCCTTAGGCTGTTGATTTTTGCGGTAATCTGCAAAACGACGGCGTGCTATTCGCAATAAATTCACGCTGAGTAGGGCGGCGATAACGGCGACAGGCCAAGCAATGGCCTCGGGTTGCCACAATGCGACTCCCGCGACTACTAAGCCAATCAAGCCCAAGCCGCCTAAAAGGCTGGCATCAGTAGGCCCGAGCTGCCGCGACTCACGTACGGCAAGAGCCATTGCGCGTGAAACACGGAGAGTTGTTGTTGAGCTTTGGTGATGCCGTAGTGAGCGCTTTGTTGGGCGGCGTGGGGCAACGAGTTTGACGCGTTCGGCATCGCTGAGCACGATCTCGGTAGCATTTTCTAAGTCGTCTAAAAACTGCGACTCCATCACCGCGGCAAAGTCGGCATTTTCGATGGCCAAGTCGAGCTCGTAATTGCCCAGCCAAGATGCGGGATTCAGGTTGGTGGAGCCGATGCGTGCCCAGCAGCCATCGGCCACGGCGGTTTTGGCGTGCAACATGGCACCATTCCACTCAAACACGCGTACACCGGCTAATAGCAGCGGGCGGTAGCTAGAGCGAGCAAGCAAGCCTATCAACGGCAAATCGGAGCTGCCAGGCACGAGTAGGCGCACATCGACCCCATTTTTTGCGGCTTGGCGTAGGCTATCTAAATACGCCGGCGTGCCGACTGGGTAGGCATCGGTAATCCACATGCGAGTTTGCGCGAGGTTGATGATTAGCTGGTCTAAGCGAAATAGCGGGCTGTTTTGGGGGCGACCAGTGATTAGGCGAACGTTCGCGTTTTTTACGGTGAAAGGAAGTGGTGTATTAATGCAGTGTGGCTGTGAGCGCGGCTGCCAATCGCTGCCGGTGAGCTGCCAAGTGTGAGCGAAAGCGGCTTCCATATTGATGACAACTTCACCGGCAACGCGCACGCCGGTGTCGCGCCATGGGGCTTGGTCTGCATGCCCACGCCATTGCGCACTCTGACACCAACCAGTGATGATGGCCTCGCAGCCATCGATGCTCATCAGCTTGCGATGATTGCGCACCATCCATGCCAATGGCTCGCCAAGGCCGGGCGTGTTGAAACGCCGAAATTCGCCACCAGCGTCATTTAGCTGCCGAACCCAACGCCGGCTGAGCTGATTAAAGCTGCCTAACCAGTCGGCGAGAACCATTACTTGTAGGCCGTCACGCGCGCGTTGGCAGAGCGCAGTGAGTAGGCTGCGGCCCCAGTCGTCGTCACAAATACGGTAGTTTTCAACAATGATGTGGCGCTCTGCGCGAGCAATCATCGCCAATGTGGCGGCTTCATGCTCGCTGCTGTCGCGCAATAATTGCAGGCGGTGGCCGCCTTGCTGAGCGGCACCGGTGGTGCGTTGAAACAGCGCCGATAAGCGCGGATCGGTGAGTGCAGGGGAGTCGCTGGACTCGCTCATGCCATCTCCTATTAGCGATTCACCAAGGGTGAGTCGGCGTTGCGTTTTAAGTAACTGGGCAGGTTACTCGCAGCGGTATTGAGCTGCTGAGCATCCACCAAAACTTCGGCGGCCTCATTCAACAATGCCTGCTCTTCTGGGCGCTCAAAATTGGGGTCGTGATCGGGGTTTTGTGCCTCGAGCTGCTTCTCAACTTCATCCCAAGCTTTGAGCTGCGCTTGCTTTTTCGCCACGCGACGGCGGTTCTCAATGGCTAAACGGCGTTCTTCTAAGGCCTGCTTCTCGCTCAAACGCACCTTCTCGTTTAAGGAGCTAGTGTTCTGCGCTTTAACATCGGCTAGCAGCTTGATTTGCTCATTGAGATAGCGAATGTCCGGGTTTTTCGCCTGCCGCAGCTTCGACGCCTGTTCTAATGCGCCGAGTTTAGATTTCCAATCATCAACTTGCTGATAGCGCGATGGCCGGATCGTGTCCCAAGGCATCGCGTGTGGCAAAGCTGACTCACCAATTTCTTTAGGATCAAAGACTTCAGGGAAGTAAATATCGGGCTCAACGCCTTTATTTTGCGTGCTAGCCCCAGAGATGCGATAGAACTTAGCTTCGGTAATTTTCAGCTGACCATGACCTAAATCACGAATCGATTGCACTGTGCCTTTACCAAAGCTGGTGCCGCCAACGACTAAACCGCGGCCATAATCTTGGATGGCACCGGCAAAAATCTCTGCCGCCGAGGCCGATAAGCGATTGGTCATGACCACCAAGGGGCCGTTATAGCCTACGTCTGGGTTACCGTCGCCCAAGGTTTCTAGGCGGCCTCGAGCATCGCGCACTTGCACGGTGGGGCCTGTGGTAATGAATTCGCCGATCAGGTCATTCACTTCAGACAGCGAGCCACCGCCGTTATTGCGCAGGTCTAAAATCAAGCCTTGAACGCGTGCAGTTTTCAGTTCGTCGATAAGCTTGCGCACATCGCGAGTGGTGCTGCGATAGTCTGGATCGCCATTTTGCTGACCTTGGAAGTCGGCATAAAACGCCGGCAGTTTGATCACGCCAATCTGCTTGGTTTCGCCATTACGAGTGACTTCAATAATCTTTTTGCTGGCGGCCTGATCTTCCAGCGCCACGGTATTGCGCACGATGCTGATGATTTTTCGGGCACCATCATCATTGCCATTAGGAATGATCTGCAAACGCACGGTCGTGCCTTTCGGGCCACGAATCAGTTCAACAACTTCATCGATGCGCCAGCCAATGACATCGACCAAATCCTTATCACCTTCGCCAACGGCAACGATTTTGTCGTTGGGCTTAAGTTGGCGCGCTTTATCAGCAGGGCCGGCTGGTACTAGGCGCACAACTTTGGTGTATTCGTCGTCAGTTTGCAGAACGGCACCAATACCTTCGAGCTGCAAGCTCATATTAATATTGAAATTTTCCGAATTGCGCGGCGAAAAATAGCTGGTGTGCGGGTCGTATGCACCGGTCAGCGAATTCATAAATAGCGAGAAAGCATCTTCGCTGCGGTTTTGGCTCAGGGCTTTTAGCTGTGAGCGATAGCGCCGCGTTAAGGTCTGGATGATTTCATCGTCGGCTTTACCATCGAGCTTTAACGACAGAGCGCCCGAACGCAGGCGGTTGAGCCAGAGCGTGTTCATCTCGGCAAGGCTGCCGATCCATGGCGCATCTTTGCGGTCGTTGAGCAGGCGCTCATTGCCGGTGAAATTGAGTACGCCTTTGCGATTCTTTTCTAAGTTGGTGAGCACAAACTGAAAACGCTCATTGGCGCGTTGTTGGTAGCGGTTAAAAATGGCAAATGCAGGGTCAAGATCGCCGGCTTTTAGCTGGTCATCTAAGCGTAGGCGTTGTGCTTTAAATTGCTCAATATCGCTGGCCAAAAAGTAGACATGTTGGCCGTCTAAATCGTTTAAATAGCGCGCCCAAATATCCGCAGAAAGCGCGTCATTGAGTGGTGTTTTGTTGTAATGCAAAACGCTGAGTTGGCGTGCGACTAAGCGTGAAGCCTTGGCTTGATCGGCGGTTGGCGATAGCTTTTTACTTGCCGCTACTGCCTTTGCTGGCGCTTTTGCTGCGGCCTTTGCTGTTGCTTTAGCCGGCTGCGTATTTACATCGGCGGCGTAACACACGGTAGTCACGCTCAAGCACAGCAGAGCGCCGCTTACTCCCACGCCAAGGCGCGATAAGAAAGATAAATTCACAGCACGGGAAAGGGGCGAGACGGGCAGCGTGGGCATAAGCTTCTGGCACTGATTGGTGTGTGGGCGACGATTTTGGCGACGCAGTGTCGCGATAATAGCACCGCTAATGAATTTCTTCAGCGTCTCATCAAAGCGTAGATGAATGGCTAGCACTGCGGTATTGTCAGCGGCTTATTGCATATGCGGCACGCCGCAGTAATTCAGGCACGTGCGCAGTTTAGGAGAGTAACAATGGCGGCAATGTGCGGCCCACTAATGGTGGACGTGGGTGGTTTGACTCTAACGGCGGAAGACCGCGAAGTTCTTGCGCATCCGAATGTCGGCAGCGTTATTTTATTTAGCCGCAACGTGGACACGCCGGAGCAAATTCGCGCACTTACCGATGCCATGCGCGCCGTAAAGCCCGAGCTGCAAATCGCCGTAGACCAAGAGGGCGGCCGCGTGCAACGCTTCCGCGAAGGCTTTACGCGCCTGCCAGCCATGCGCCGTTTTGGCGAACAATACGACATAGACCCACAAGCTGCGATTGCAGCGGCATTTGAGTGCGGCGCCTTAATGGCCAGAGAAGTACGCGAAGTCGGTGTCGACTTCAGCTTTGCGCCCATCTTAGATTTGGATGCTGGCGTTAGTGGCGTCATCGGCGACCGTGCCTTTCACTCGCAGCCCGAGCCTGCCATCGCGCTCTTACGCGGCTTTATGCGCGGCATGAAATCTGCCGGCATGATGACCATTGGCAAACATTTTCCTGGCCACGGTTCAGTGGCCGCCGACTCGCATTTGGCCTTGCCTGTGGATGATCGCTCATGGGCCGAGATCGAAGCCTACGACCTGAAACCTTTCGCTGCACTCGCGACTGAGCTAGACGGCATCATGCCGGCGCACGTGGTTTACCCGCAGGTCGACCCATTGCCCGCAGGCTTTTCGCCATTTTGGCTGAAGACCGTGTTGCGCGAGCAACTGAGCTTTCGCGGCTTAGTATTTTCTGATGACTTGTGCATGGAAGGCGCCGTGGGCGTTGGATCAATTCAGGATCGTGTGGATGTGGCGCTGGCCGCTGGGTGCGATGTAGCGCTGATTTGTAATCGGCGGGATGAGGTTTTGCGGGTTTTGAACTAGCGACTTTACTTAGTGATGGCCAGCAATCCGCTCCCGCTTAGGTAGAGTCGGTGGTGGTGAGGGGGCAGCCCGTGTTTCCAGGCCGTCGAGTAGGTCGGGCTGAAAGCCTTTTAGCGTGCTGATATTTAGATTGCTAGGGTTTAGGCCTGTGCGCTCTTTAAGTGTGTTTCGTGCATCACGCTCTTTGCGCCAGGCCAACTCAGCCGAGTGGGCAAGATAAAAAGCTAGAGCGGCCAACATAATTAGCGCTGCTAATGGCAATCTGAGCGTGCTTGATAGTGCGGGCATTTGTAGGCTTAGCAACGACTGAAACCAAGTAACTAATGCGGGCGTTTGCTGCCACACCATAGTGGCTAATAGCGCGCAAATAGCAGCTAGCACGGGCAGGCCAAACAAAAATACAGGTGAGCGCTTACCGTGCAAATACCAGTAGACTGCCCATTGTCGGTTTATGTCGAGTTGCTTGATTTCTTCCAGCTGCATGCTCTTGGCCTAAGATCCCTTGGCTCACGTGGCCATGATTAGCCCGAAGTCCGCGTCGAGTGTTTCTGCTCAAAGGAGTGTAGGCACTTTAATGCACACTTGGCAGTAGTTCCTTGGTACTTTTGTGATGAAGTGCAACGGGTAAACCAACAATTCCCCAACAAACAATCTAGCTACTGCAGAAACAAAGTGACTCTTCAGCGTTATGCTTTCTCTAGCTATATTTTAAAAGGCGAGTTTTGAGCAAATGAAAGACTCTGCAGCGGTTCGACTTCATCGGCGACTTGTAATGACTCGGCGAGTCAGCGTGCTTGCTAGCTCTGCGGCTAGACTGCTTCCTCTGCGCGTAAAAAGCGTGCTTGATGTAGGTGCTGGAACCGGCGAAATGGCCATTGCTCTTCAGCAATATCGCTCAAGCCTCGCGCTAAGTGGTGTAGATGTTCTTGTTCGCCCAAATACATTGATTCCAGTGCAAGCATACGACGGTTATCACTTGCCTTTAGCAAGCAAAAGCATAGATGCCGTGATGTTGATCGATGTACTTCATCATTGCGACGATCCATTACAGGTTTTGCAAGAGTGCCTTCGTGTCGCGCGCGAAGGAGTCTTAATTAAAGATCACGTTGCAAATAATCGCTTGCAGCATTTGGTGCTGGCGTTTATGGATTGGGTCGGCAATAGAGCGCACCATATTGCGTTACCTAATAACTACTGGTCTAGCCAGCAATGGCAAGAGGCGTTGCGTGATAGTGGGGCTGAAATAAAATCTAGAGTTGATAACTTGCCCTTATATCCTGCTCCGCTTTTATGGGCTTTTGGCAGGCGCTTGCATAATTTTTGGTGGATAGAATGCAAAGCTTCAGGGTCTAATCATGAGTGAACTAACAATACTCATGCCATGCCTTAATGAAGCTGAAACGCTTGCAAGCTGTATTGCTAAAGCACAGAGCTTTTTGATTGCCAATGGTATCGATGGCGACGTATTAATCGCTGATAACGGAAGCACAGATGGCTCTCAAGTTATCGCGATAAGTGCGGGCGCTCTTGTTGTTGATGTACCGCAGCGTGGTTATGGCGCGGCGCTAATCACCGGCATACGGGCATCGAAAAGTAAGTTTGTCATCATGGGTGATGCAGATGATAGCTATGACTTTTCAAACCTTATGCCATTTGTACAAGCGCTTCGCGCCGATCATGATTTAGTCATGGGCAACCGCTTCCGTGGCGGCATTGCACAAGGCGCAATGCCATTTTTACATCGTTATTTAGGAAATCCTGTGTTGAGCTTTTTAGGGCGCCTATTTTTCAATGTGCCCATCAGAGATTTTCATTGTGGCCTTCGCGGTTTTCATCGTGAGCGTATGCTTGAGCTTGGTTTAAGCTCAACGGGTATGGAGTTTGCCAGCGAAATGGTTGTTAAGGCACATTTACATAGCTTCAGCATATTTGAGGTTCCAACCACGCTTTCTCCAGATGGTCGCTCTCGTCCACCACACCTGAATACTTGGGCAGATGGTTGGCGGCATTTGAAATTTTTATTGCTTCATAGTCCGCGTTGGCTGTTTTTATACCCAGGCATTAGCTGTTTGTTGCTAGGTTTTATTTTAGTACTCTGTCTTGCCGCTGGTCCTATTACAATTTCAAAGAATATCCATTTAGATATTCACAGCTTAGTCATGGGCTGTGTATTACTTATGGTCGGGAGTCTGAGCAGCGGCTTTGCGCTAATCGCTAGGCGACAAGGGGCTAAATCAGGCCTGCTGCCAGTATCTGACAGTACTAGTCGTTATTTAGCATGGTTTAGCCTTGAGCGTGTGCTAGTGAGTTCAGCGCTCGTTTTATTAGCAGGCTTAAGTGGTTTGGCTTTTTGCTTGTGGCAATGGGCCGCTCACTCTTTTGGTGATCTGTCTTATGCCAGTATGCTAAGGCCTATGATTATTTCTGGTACTGCTGTGGTTGTGAGTGTTCAGTTGGTTTTCATTGGATTTCTGGCTGAGATTTTGGAGAGTCAGCGTTAATTGACTTGACCACTAAATGACCCGTAATTTTCTTGTTTGGGCCTGCTTATATGTCAATCACGTGGACTCGAAATAGAGCATTGCTAGCAGTTTTGCTAATCATGTTGGCAGTGCTTGGGTGCAATATCATTTCCCAAGCTGGAGACCTCAGCAAAGCAAACCTGCCTAATCCTGATAGTTACTACAAGCTAGTCATTTTAAAAGACTATACCCCAGAGACTGGATTCCAATTTATCGCTCGAGATAACGCTCCTTACGGTAGTTGGATCCATTGGTCTCTGCCGCACACATGGTCAATATGGCAGCTTCATCGTGGCTTAATGGCTTTTGGTATTGAGAAAGATGTTGCTTTGCTCTGGGCTGGTGGCGGATTGACGCTGTTTAGCATGTTGCTATTGGCTTTGTTCGTTGCACTTGCAGTCGCGAATGTAGGGAGTCCACTGGCTGCTGTTGTGTCTGGTTTAGTGGTCGCCTCCAGTCCACCGTTATTTGGTTATGGGCAACTGGTGCAAATTACTCATCATATTTTCATGCTAGTTCCTGTGGCAGCGGCAGCTGCGTGCTTTTTGCGCCCAAGTTTACAAGCAGGGCGATTACTAGATTTCATCGGTGGTGCATTGCTTGGGGTCGCATTATGGATTTCTCCAGAAACAATGCCGTTAGTGTTTGCTTTTGCTGCACTTCGGGCTGCTATTTGTCTTCAGCATGCATCATCTGGCCCTGTTTGGCCCGTGGCAGCTGGATTGATGGTAATGGTATTGACTGGATGGGCGATTGATCCGCCACCGCCTACTTTTTCGGCTTGGGCTCTGGATCATATTAGTTTTGCGTGGCTACTATTTTCTGCGCTATTAGCAAGCTTATTGCTGCTAACGGACTTTTGTATAGCTCGGGGAGCACCACTGCCAACCTCTATTTTCCAATTAGTTTTCGCTCTTGTAGTGTTAGCTATCGCTTGGTTAGTGATAGTTCCTGCGGCATTAGCGGGGCCAAATGGGCTGATTCCAAACGAATTAAGATTACTTTGGTATGATCGGATTGAGGAGCTTCAGGCAGTAAGCAATCCATCGCAATGGGTGGCATATTTATTACTCCCGTTAATAAGCGCGGGGATATTTGGCTACGTGGCGTGGAGAGAACGTAGTCTGTGGATGCTGGCGTTGGCATTATCTACTCTGATTTATGGTGCGTTAGGTGCAGGCCATATTCGCATGGGAGCTGCTGCTGCGTTGATGTCAGCACTGGCCTTTAGTATTGGCATAAGCCAGCTTAGGGTCTTTAAAGACTTAAAAAATAAGACGCTACCAATTTCTGAGCAGATTATGGGCGCTGCACTGATATTGATTATTCCATTGCAAACTTTTGGCACGATTGGCTTAGAGTATTTTGAACCTTCGGCAGGTGGAAAAAATAATAATAGAGATGGTGCTAAGGTTTGTCTATTAGACTCCGTGTTGCCATTGCTCAATAGCTTTCCAGCTAGCACATTATTAGCAAACTCTAATAATGGTCCAGAGATTTTATTTAAAACTAGGCACAGAATTATTGCAGGTAATTATCACCACAATGTGCAGGGTTTAATAGATTATTTTGATGTATATCGCAGCGTTGTGCCAAACGTTAATGCGCAATCTATAGTCGCGACTCGCAATATTAATTTAATACTAACTTGTTCAGTTATTGATAGTAATTTTAAGCGAGGAAAAAATGAGCGCACATTGGCGCAACGAATGGCGGAAGGTGAGGCTATTGATTGGTTGCCAGAGTATATGACGTTAGTTGATTGGCGCATTTATTGGCGCTCTGCGGCTGATAATATAAAGAGCTATCATTAGAGCCAGTGGAGCAAAAGGGATATACGCCATATTGCCAAAAAGCGATATAAGGCCGGTGCACCAACAAGAGGCTATTAAAAAATAAAGCGTTGGAGTTATGGTTTTATTTTTAAGGCTGATGCAATATATCAGTATAGCTCCCTCAATCATGCTAAGGCCATAGTTGTATATATAGGGTGATATCATCGTCGTGGCAAGAGTAAATATTAAAATATCTTGAGCGCTAAGTGCATTCCAATGCCAGTAGCGTAGTGCAGAGTGTTTTGTTGTACCTCTATTGCTTGTGAGAAAAATAATGTCCAAACTTCTGGGCCCCAGAGTAGGATTGGCAAAAGAGCAGAAGCTACGACAGTCAGTGATGCACTAATAAATGCACTCCAGTCTTTGCGGATAAGCAATAGTAGAGGAATTAGTAAGCCGATAATTGGTTTGAATGCTAATAAACCAAATAAAACTCCAGCTAATGAGGGGTGATAGGAGAGTAGTCGCAAGCCTCCGATTAATAATGCTGCACTTATTAGGCCATTCTGACCTATTATGATATTGAAGCTGGTCATAGGGGCAATAATCAACAGCAGTATGACGCTACGTTTGTAGTGAGGAGCGCTAACGGCCAATATAAAAGCGATTAGGCCAGAAAGCCTATAAAGGGTTAATGCAATGGAATAAGGCGCTAAACCTACAAGCGCCGCTGTTAAAAATGCTGAGGTGGGTAAAAATAAGAGTTCCAACCGATGCCTTAGCTGGCAGGATCAATTTGAAATGCAGTGAGAGCGGAATTGTTATATATATTATCAGCGCTACCTTCCTCTAGCAATATTAGGCCAGCCGACCAAAGATTATATGCATCACGCAAAATCTTGGTCGCGATTAAAGGTTTCAAATATGTATTGCCATTGGTCAAGTAATAAAAATAGCAAAATTGCGGGCAGCATTATAAGGCTGGTGCGGCGAATTTGAGATAATAGCATATTTGATAATGCGAGTGTGGGGATTCAGATGGCGCAGGTATGAAGTTGGCTAATTATAGTAACTATGTATCAAGCAAGCGTAGCTACGCTTGCTTGATACAGCTTACTATTGTTATGACGCAGGTAACTGCCCAGAAACGTTATTCATCGTGCTACTAACCTTGGTTCCGAGTGTTTGAAACGCAACAATCGCAGCGATCGAAACCAAAGCAGCAATCAAAGCATACTCAATAA
Organism: Paraperlucidibaca wandonensis; assembly: GCF_042677145.1. NCBI lineage: Bacteria > Pseudomonadati > Pseudomonadota > Gammaproteobacteria > Moraxellales > Moraxellaceae > Paraperlucidibaca > Paraperlucidibaca wandonensis. Next base: position 492,762 of record NZ_JBHTIT010000001.1, read on the forward strand.
CAGTTGCACCCTTCTCATCACGGCGCAGTTTAGCCATCAACTCTTGTAATTTTTTCATGCGAAGCTCCTGGAGGAATTCTCCGGTATCGTTGCCGGATAGACAACAGTGTAACTATTAACGTCCAACTTTCCAGTGTTAGAGACAGCATTTTGTCGTAAACATGTAATATTTTGTCTTAACTATTGCCAACTATATCCACAGCTTGCGGTAAGTTGATAGGATCCGAATTACGTAAATTTTGCCTGTCTGTGTCAGGGATGTCTATGAATAGCCGAGTGATGATGTTGTTGGCGTTATTGTTAATCATTGGCGCCGGGGTGGCTGGCTATCTGGGGTACAAAACCACAGAGGATGCCAAGCAAGTGGCGCTTGCCGCTGAGCAGCAGGTGGTTGAGGCTAAAAAGAAAGCCGAAATTACTGTGCCTGGTAAAGAGTCAGTCGTCGTGCTTAAGCAGGATGTCGGTCTTTATCATGTGCTAACGGCCGAAGACCTCACCATAGACTACTTGAAAGTAGTTCCGCCGCGTAGTTTCCGAAAAATTGAAGAAGCACTCGACCAGCCGGTACATACGGAACTGCTGGCAGGCACTATTTTAGAGCTTGGTCATTTGCAGCCTGGCAGCGATGTTGCACGTCTATTAAGAGTAGGTGAGCGCGCAGTTGCTATTCCTGTTAGTGAAGTAATTGGTAGTGGTGGGTTTGTGCAACCCGGCGACTTGGTCGATGTCCTACTGTTTTTGCGTGGTGAGCAGGGTGGTAAAGATTCTGCTCAAATTGCCATGCAGTCGCTGCGAGTAGTTAGTTTTGGCTCGGAAATCATTAGCTCCGGTGGCGGTGTAGAGCAAACTGATGCGAAGGCAGCGCGAAAAGAAGCAAGGGGTAGGGCGAGCACGGCAGTATTGGCCGTTACCGAAAAAGACGCTCCGCGCTTATTGCTTATCAGTACCTTGGGTACTTTGCGCTTAGCCATTCGCCCAACAGCTGAAACACTCGCTGACTCGCAGGCGGCGATAGCTGAGGCTAATGCAGATCCGAAAAAAGCAGCGGAGCACCAGATCGGCGATTCTGTAGCGAAGCAAACTTCAGTGCCTAGCAAGCAGCAGCGCGAGTTTGCTTTAGAGTCTGAATTCCAGCCGACCTCGGCTAAACCACGAGCGCCGGCGCGCGCACGTAGCGCTCCTTCGGCACCAAAAGATCCGCCTGTATTGATTTATCGTGGCTTAAACGCCCAGCAGGCCACGCAATGATGATTTCCGCCTACCCAATGCTTCGCCGTTCTATGGCGCAAGGAAATTCTATGACTATGATGTCCAAGCGTTGGTCATCTTTTGCTCTGTCTCTCATGCTGGTCGGCTTTAGTGCGTCAACTCAGGCTGCGGAGGCGGGCTGTTTTGCGCCAGGCACGGAGTTGCCTAGTGTTTACAGCTTAGTGGAGGGCTCGCAAGAGACCATTACCATGCCGGGGCAAATCACTCGTATTTCAATTGGCGAGCCAACAACAGCCGATGTCGCGCTAATCGATAGCAAAACCGTGCTTTTGCAGGGCCGTAAAGTTGGTAGCACGAGCTTGTTTGTTTGGACCAAATGCCAGGCTGAGCCGCTACGTACACAAGTAGCCGTGCTGTCGCCGCCTAGCGTGGCGCAAACGTTGGCACCGCAAACGCCTGAAGAGCTAGAGGCTTTGCCTTCCCAAGTGCAGGTAGACATTCGCTTTGTAGAGCTGAGCCGCAGCCGTTTGCGTGAGTTAGGTGTTGAGCTTAATCGTTTAACGAGCAATTTTGGCGTGACCACAGCAGCGGCTTTAAATAATCCGTTTAGTCTTTTTCTGCAAAAATCCAATGGCAAGCTGTCTGGTGCCATCGATATGCTAGAGCAGTCAGGCTATGCCTATACACTAAGTCAGCCCTCGCTAACGGCCATGAGCGGCCAGTCAGCGACGTTCTTAGCTGGTGGCGAAGTGCCAATTCCCGTGCCGAGTGGTACAGATGGCACTGTGACCATTGAATACAAAGAGTTTGGCGTGCGCTTGTCGGTAACGCCTACAGTGCTGAGTCGCTCACAGGTTAGCCTGAAAGTAGCCCCCGAAGTTAGTGAGCTAGATTTTGCTAATGCTGTCACGGTTAATGGCTCATCGGTTCCCGCCTTACGCGTGCGCCGTACCGACACCACCGTTTCTCTAGGTGATGGCGAGAGCTTCGTTATTAGTGGCTTGGTGTCGCGCACGATGCGAGACAATGTCAGCAAGTTCCCAGGTTTAGGTGATATCCCCGTGTTGGGTGCATTTTTCCGTTCAACCAGCTTTAACAGTGAAGACAGCGAACTACTGATGATAGTAACGCCTCACTTGGTTAGTCCCATTGCCGCTGGCGCAGCGACGCCAAAACTTCCTGGCGATGCTTGGCGTCGCTATGAACCAGAAACGTTACCCTTGTTTTTTGATCGTGCTAGATCCCCCTATGGCGACACACCAATTGGTTTTTCAAGGTAATTAGTCATGGCTGCTAAAGATCTATCCGTAGTAATTATCACAAAGCATCGTGAGCAGTTTGACTGGTTGTCTAGCGCGCTTGAGGGTACTGCCGAAGTCGTTATGTCGCAGCAGAGTGAGCTGAATGATGTATTGCAGCTCATCACCATGGCGACTGCCTCCATCGTTTTTGTGCCTATTCGGCGAGACGACTGGGTGGCCGATGTTCAGTTTATTGAGGGCCTGATGGCTGCTAGCCCATCATTGGCATGTGTTGCCGTTGGGCAATCGATTGATCAGGAGCGCTTACTCGGTGCCATGCGCGCTGGTGCGAAAGATTTTATTACTTTTGATTCGCGCCCAAGCGAAGTCGCTGGACTGGTTCGCCGCTTAGGCGAGCGCGTGCCCGATGCCATTGAAAACCCGATGCGCCAAGGTAGCTTAGTGGTATTGGCGAGTGAAAGGCCGGTTCTGCAATCATCGTTTCACGCGTTACATATAGCGGCCGCTATCCAAAAAGCGACACCCGAGGCGAAGGTGTTAGTAGTCGATATTGGCGTACCATTTGCCGAAGCGCAGCTATTGTTTGGCCTAGAAGGCCAGTTCAGTTTTATTGACACGTTACGCAACTTGCGTCGACTAGATCAAACTTTGGTGGAGTCCGCATTTTCGCGTCATAAATCAGGCGTACGCGTGCTATCCGCCCCCGCTGAAGGCCTTAATATTCCTGAAATCACTACGTCAGAAATGTTTCTACTAGTTGGCACGCTGCGCAGTTTATTTACGCATGTGGTGTTCAACACCTGTGGCTTGCCAACGGTAGACATGACTGAGCTATTGATTGGTAATGCTAACCACGTGGTTTTTGTTGTTGATCAGTCGATTACGAGCTGCCGCGCGGGCTTGGATCTTCAAGCTCGCTTGCGTCAAATTGGTGTGCCTATGGCGGATACCATCGTGGTAGTGGATCAGTACCAACCTAAGGTTTCGCCAGATTCTTCTGCTATTGCTAAATCATTTGGTAGTAGCAAGTACATAGAGCTACCAGCAGCTGCTGAAGTTCGCCTGCGCGCGATGAATATTGGTCAATTATTATTTGAGCTAGCTCCGCAAGAGGTGCTGGCCAAGCGTTATCGTGAGCTGGCAGCTATGATTCAGCTGCCAGCCATTGCCAAAAAAGCGGGCAAAAGCTCTGCTGATCAAGGTTTCCTTTCTAAGCTTAAACAGACGCTGACAGGGGCCTGATATGGCAGGCTATATTCCTGGCGGCCGCCTTTCTCCGAAGAAGGTCGATGAAGATATTGCGAATATTAAATTTCGCTTTCATCGCTTCTTAATCGCGCGCGTTGACGATGACCACTTCAATATTTTGGAAAGCACACGGCAAGCTATTTTTGACTACGTGCAAATCAAACTGAGTGCTTACGTTAACGATAACTCATTGCCATTGTCGCGTTATGAGGCCGACCGCTTAGCTGAAGAGCTAGTCGATGAGCTTGTTGGCTTTGGCCCTATTGAGCCCTTGCTGCGTGATAGTTCAGTAACGGAAATCATGGTCAACGGCGCGAATAAAATCTTCTATGAGCGCGACGGTGTGATTCAGCGCAGTCAGCTTTGCTTTGTCGACGATAATCATGTGGCGCGTGTGATTCAGCGCATTTTGGCGCCTATTGGTCGACGACTCGATGAGTCCAGCCCTATGGTTGATGCGCGCATGCCCGATGGCAGTCGTGTCAATGCCATCATCCCGCCAATTGCGCTCGATGGCCCAAGCATTTCAATTCGTAAATTTCGCCGTGACTTGTTGCAGGCAAATGACTTGGTGACCTATCGCTCGGTTAGTGAGGATATGCTGCAGTTTATTAAGAAAGCGGTTGCTCAGCGCGCCAATATCTTAGTTAGCGGTGGTACTGGTACGGGTAAAACCACTTTTCTCAACGTGCTGTCGAGCTTCATTAGTCATCACGAGCGTATTGTTACCATTGAGGATACTGCTGAGCTTCAGCTTAGTAATGATCACGTGGTGCGCCTTGAGACACGCCCACCGAATGCCGAAGGCTTTGGCGAAGTGAGTGCTCGCGATCTCATTCGTAACGCGCTACGTATGCGCCCAGATCGCATCATTGTTGGTGAAGTACGTGGCTCTGAGGTCATGGACATGTTGCAGGCGATGAACACCGGCCACGAAGGATCGATGTCGACCTTGCACGCCAACTCGGCGGCGGATTCATTGCTGCGGATGGAAACCTTAGTTGGTCTGTCGGGGCAGAAGATTTCCGAAGCGACACTGCGTGCCATTGTTGTGTCTGCGGTTGATATTGTCGTTCAGCTTACGCGCTTACCGAATGGCCGCCGATGTGTATCAGAGATCACAGAAGTGGTTGATCTTCGCGATGAGCAATACGTGACTAACCCTCTGTTTAAGCTGGATCGAGTAACCGGTGAACACCATCGAACGAGCAGTGGGCCGGCAAAGCCGCGTGTTATTGAGCTTATGCGTCAAGCCGAGGCTTTGCGCTAATGATTATTTTTGCCTATGTCGCCGTTGGCTTATTTATGTGCCTTGGCGCTTTATATTTGATATGGCTCGGGCAAAAACAAGCGCAGGAAGAAGCGGTATCTAAGCGTTTGGCCATAGCTGGTGTGAAGACCTTGGAGCTCACAGGTAAAGACTGGTTAACAATCCAACTTGAGCGCGCTGGCATAAGCTTGCAGGCGACGCATCGGCGCATGATTGGCTTGGGCTTTGGCGTGTTGTTGCTATTGGTGGCGCTACAGTTTGGTATCTTGGCATCTGTGCTTTTAGCTGTAACGTTATTGCTCTTTACATGGGCAGCAATTAGCACGATTTATCAACGCCGCATGAGCCAAATTGTCACGCAGTTACCACGCCTACTTGATCAAGTCGTGCGCATGATGCGTACCGGGAAGACTTTAGCTGACAGCTTTATCATTGCTACCAAAGAGGCTGATGAGCCGCTGAAAACCGTGATGCTTAAGCTGCAGCGCAATATCAGCCTAGGCATGTCCATTCCTGAGGCCTTTACTGACTTGGCCGACACCTATGCCTTGAAAGAGTTGCAGGTATTAGCCCTAGGTGTGAGTGTGAACTCACGCTTCGGTGGTAGCTTGATTGATCTGCTGAACAACATCATTACTTTGATTCAGCAGCGCGAGCAGTTGCAGCGCCAGCTAAGGGCCTTTACCGGTGAGACGCGCGCCAGCGCTGTGATTTTGTCGGCGCTACCACTACTAATTGGTGCCTTCATGCTCATTAGCAACCCAGACTATATCTATCAAATGATTGATGATCCTACCGGCAAGCTAGTACTGATGGGTGCGGCAGGTATGCAGGCTGCAGGCATGTTGGTCCTTTGGAAAATGCTGAGGAGCGTTTAGCAATGAATGCTTACTATGGCGGCGTTATATTTTTATTGATTGTGGTGGCTGCAGCCGTGACGATTTGGTTGGCTTTGCGCATAGCAGCAGAGCGGCGTTTGGTAGAGCGACGGCTAACAACGCGAGGTAACGCAAAAGAAGACGCACGCTTACTAAGTCTTCGTTTCTCTGAGCTATTTGACGATCAAGAGCGCATCCGTAAACACATCAATAAAGACAGCGAATTAGCTTTAGCGATGCACCGCGCTGGCTATCGCTCTGCAACTCAACGCGCCATGCTCTACGGTGTGCAAGTGGTTTTGCCGCTTGTAGCCATTGCCTTGACTGGCCTGTGGGTGCTGATTCATGGCTACTCGCAAAACTCACTGCTTATTGGCATTTCAATTGTCATTTTGAGTGTGCTTGCGCCAAAGCGCGTCATTAATTCAAAAGCTGAGGATCGCTTAAAGCTGATCGATGATGAGCTTTCGCTATTTATACAAATGCTGCGAATTTTGTTCGATGCGGGCTTAGCCGTAGAGCAGGCGCTGCGTGTAATGGCGAAAGAGTCGAGTGCCATTCTGCCTGAAATGGTATTTGAGCTAACACCGATATTACGCCGCGCCGAGCAGGGCTTGGATTTAGAAAGTGAGCTTGGAAGCTCAGCTGAAGCGCTAGACCATATTGGCTATACCGACGTCATGGTCATCGTGCGACAAATGATTAAGCAGGGTGGTAGTGCTCGCGCCTCGTTAACAAAGCTAATTGAGGTGATGGAGAGCCGTCGACTCACCGATCTGCAAGAAAAGGTGAGTAAGCTCACGGCGAAAATGACAGTTGTCATGGTGGTATTTTTCTTCCCGGCGCTGCTTATTTTGCTGGCTGGCCCAGGCTTTATTTCCATTGGCGATGCCATGGGGGATATGTGATGCGCGCTTTCGTTGTAGCAGGCTGCATGCTGATGCTCTCTGCTTGTCAGACCCCTACAGCTGTGCGCGACATCAATAGCCCTGCACCATATAAAGCATCTCCCAAGCAAAGTGCTTCACGCCTAGCTGCGCCGACAGCTTCAGGCATCAGTATCCCGCGAGTTGACTGTGGTGCGACCTTAAGCCCTGCCGATGAGCTTACGCGTAATGTCGTCTCCGAGCGCGTGCGCGAAGGCAGCTACTATGCAGCATTAGCTGAAGTGCAAAGTTTGCCTGCGTCCGTGCCTGCTGTGGCAGTGTTGCGCGCCGACATCCTGCGCCGTTTAAAATCTCCGGAAGCACGTCAATGGTACTTGGCTATGCGCGACCGCTGTGTATCAGCCGATGCCGATCACGGCCTTGGCCTCATCGCCGCCGATGCTGGCGAGCTTGCCTTGGCTCATCGTTACCTGCAGCAGGCTGCCAAAGCGCGCCCCAGCAGCGCTAATTTTCGCAATGACCTAGGCTTCGTTGCCATGCTCACTAGCAATGATCAGCAAGCTGAGTTCGAACTTCGCACAGCCTTCGAGCTAGCGCCTGCAGACCGTAAGCCTGGCTACAACCTGATGGTGCTATCGTTGTTAAAGGGTGATCGTGCCAATTGGTGGTTTTGGCGAGAGCGTTTAGCGCCTACCGAAAATGAGCGTTTAGATTTGCTTAAAAGCTGCCGCGAAATGATGCGCCAACGCCAAGCTGCGACTCCTGCAATTGTCGGCCAGCAACAAAACTGTCCTATTAATCCATTGTCATAAGGCGTAAGGCTAATGATAGTTCGTCTTGATGAGGTGACCCAATGAAACACATTCACATACTGGCATTTGCTCTGGCCGCAAGCGTAGGCTCTTTTGCCCTAGCCGATGAAGCCACAAGCAGTGACCCAATCATCGCTCCGGGCCAGCAAACAGACGCATGGCTGAATGCGCAAAGCAAAGGCACCATGGCCTCTGAAAATATTCAGGCCGCGAAAGGCATACAGCGCGATAAAGCCGCTGAGCGCTTTATGAAAACTTACGACTATGCCATTAAGGAAAGTTATTACGGCGATAACTTTAAGCCAGGAAAATAATACTAATGTCCAAGCCAGCCTTTTCTAGCAACAGTGCGCTAACTCAGCGCCAGCGTGGAGCAGTCATGATTATGACCGCCGGCTTCATGCTGCTAGGTGTGTTGTGCTTGGCGCTAGTTGTGGACACTGGCCGACTGTATATGGAGAAGCGCAGTCTTCAGCGAATTGCGGATGTTATTGCTTTAGAGGTTGAATCGCTCCGAGGTTGCGAGCTCGATGCCGATGGTGCAATTACGGCCGCAGCCAAGGCTAACGTGGCGTTGGCTCGCTTGAAGGCTGAGGGCAATGCTGCTCAAGGTTCGCAGCCGGTAACTATTTCTAAAGTAACCTGTGGCGGTGTCAGCGGTAATCCACGAGTTTTTGATCCTGCTCTTACAGGTGCAGTTGAGGTAGTGGTTGCTCGAGCTGTAACCACTAGTCTTGTTGCCGGCGGTTTTTTTCGCGGCCAAACACAATTAACTGCAAGGGCAGTAGCCATTCACTCGGGTAATCCACTGGCACGTTTAACCATTCGTAGCAATGTGGCCACCGTAAATAGTAGCCAGAGTCCGCTGCTGAATGCTGTGTTAGGTAACCTACTAGGCACGACATTAAATATAAGTGCAGTAGGCTGGCAGGGCTTAGCTGGTGCGAATATTAAGCTGCTAGATCTGATTGGTGTTGATGGTTTGAATCTTGGCGGTTATGAGAGCTTATTAAGTACAGATGTGACTTTGGCTGACTTAATGCTGGCCTCTGCAGATGTCTTACGTAAAAATGGAGATACGCTTAACGCGAGCGTGCTAGATATTATTAGACCGAAAGTAGGTGCACTAGCGGTCAATCTTGGTGAGCTTTTAGGCTTGCAAACGGGGCTTCCAAAATCTGGGGCTGACATCAACTTGAATATTTTAGATTTGGTTCAGGGAAGTGTTCAGTTGGCTTCAGAGGGCAGCGCAGTGAATGCGGCTGTGCCATTAAGTCTTCCAGGTTTAGGCACTGCATCAATACAGGCACGTGTAATTGAGAAGCCACAACTTTCTGCTGTGGGAGATCCACGAGATATAAATAATGGATTCGGAAATATTACGGATCCTAATTATGAGCCAGACCTAGCGCGTGGTGATATTTTTGTGCGCACGGCGCAAATACGTTTACTTGTTTCATTGAAATTAAATGGTTTGCCGGTAGCGCTTAGTAACTTACTTGGCCCTGTCGGACCTCTAATAAGCCCAGTAATTAATCTTTTACAGTCTGAGAAAGGAGTTTTGGGAGGGGTTGTCGATCTTTTGGGAGGAACACTACAGGCGCTTCTTGGTTGTGGTGGTGATGGATTTTTTTCATGCCCATATTCGAACGCGGTATATATTGATGCTGGCAGCATAGATGTTGGACTAGATGTAGGTGGTGCTAATGCATTTGTGTCTGATCATAGCTGTGGCGCGTCAAAAAACTTAAACGCATTAGCATCCTCTGAGCTTGGGCGTGTTTATGTAGGAAAAATTCAAGCTGATTCAAATAGCGGGGGATTTTTTAACAGTAGTTCAACAGTAAACCTATCGCCTGCACCTCTTTTAGAGGTTGGCTATAAGAAGAAGAAATACTCTTGGTGTACGATTTTACTTATTTGCTCTTATAGTAATGTTGTTTGGGAGCAGCCATCAGGAAATTCTGGGTCTGAATCAACAGCGAAAAAGACAGTTTTAGTTGGCATTGGAGTGAAAACTGGAAGTTCAGGAACAGCTTTGCTTGCGACCCCCTCTCTATTGAACTATCTCAGTCCACCAAATATTAATCTGGAGCCTGCCTTTAAGTCTATTGTGATGGAGAGTGCTATAGGCGGGTTGGCTACATCGTTAAGCGGTTTAGAGCTTAAGTCATATAAGAGCTCCGGTGGTGGGATTTTGGGCGTTGTTTTGGGCACAACATTGAGCGCTGTTAACGGCTTAATTCCCGCTTTGAGCTCGCTCCTAAGTGGAGTGGCTGGGCTGCTAGATCCTCTACTCAATAGCTTGTTAAGCTTACTCGGTGTAAATCTAGCTACAGCTGAAGTTGGTGGTAATCTAAGTTGCTCAGCCGGTAACACAGTAGAGCTAGTTAATTGATGCTCGCTTACTTGCTAATTTAGGAGTAATGAAGCTTCTGAGCGCAGCTCCACAGGTAGGGCCGGAATCGTACCAATACCGGGTAGATTAATGATTGGCTTCAGCGGTGCATTGGCTGCATATGGCTGAGTGATAGTAATAGTAAGTAGACAAGGCTCATCATCTTTGGGAGCAGCACAAACAGTAGCGATGGCCTTGATGCCTACGCGCCAACTAGCGGGGAGCGATTTTAGTTCTTTGCTTGCTGCGGCTTCCGCTTGTACTTTTCGTAATGACGCCGAATCTATCATCGCTCCAACTCGAGCGCCCTCGGCACTTGCTCTATGCATTGTTTGCAACACGATCAATGGGGCAACATAGCAAATGAGCGACCAAAACACCGCCCATACGATCGTAAATACAAGAGCAAACTCGATAACGGCAACGCCACGCTGAGCATCTTTTTTTGAAATTTGGCGCGTCTTTGTGCGCATGGCTTAGCTCCTCGACAAGCGAATTTCTGTTTCGGCGGTATATGGACCTAAGTTAGGTATGCTTGCACCTAATAAATTTAGCGCTGGAGTAATGCAGTGGGTGCGTAAGCTACTGCTATTGCAGCCTGGATATACCACTTTGATTGACAGTGTTTTATACGAATAAGTGACAGGATTACCATCCTCATCATTTCCAGTTAAATCTACTGGCTTGATTATAGGTGCTGGAAACTCCAGCTTGTCGAAGAAGGCGCTAGGTAAAAACTTATTTAATTGTTTTTTTAGTTCGTCTGTAGCATTTGTAGGAGTGGGGGACTCATATTTTACCAATTCACGAGTTGCTTCTGCGACAGCATGATTCATTGTTTGGTATAAAAAAAACGGCAGCGCGTAGCTGATGATCGCCCAAAAAGTAGCGAAAAGCAGCGCGAATACTAGCGAAAACTCAATAGCCGCGACTCCGCTTTGATCTTTGCGCAATATTGTTTTCATGGTGCGCCTCATGGCAGCATCTCTTTATGACAATGCTTCTACTATAACGCGACCTGTGTTGCGGCTGTATAGCTAACTTGTTATTGACTGTATTGTGTTACTTATGAGGCCTATGGACAGCACGCGCCGCATCTCTGAGCATGTCGCATCGTGATTTTCTGAATGGAATTTTCTTATGGCGCTTACTGAGTTACTCATTTCTATGTGGTTGCTAGCCTGTGCCTTGAGTGACTGGCGTTCGCGGCGGGTGCCAAATGCCTATAGCTTTGGGTTTCTCTTTGCCGCAGCCGCGAGTTTGCTGCTGCAAGGACAGGCTTTGAGCGGCACATCTTGGCAGAGTGGTTTACTGGGCTTTGCTTTTGCGGGGCTGATTACTTTGCCGGGATTTGTGCTTAATCGCTTGGGCGGTGGCGATGTTAAGCTGCTGGCTGGGCTGGGCTTGGCGACAGACCCATTGACGGTAGTGATGACGTTTGTGGTGGGTACTCTGGTATTGGTGATTGTGGCGCTAAGCCAGCGCTTGATGGTGCAGCGCGCCGATACTATGCGCCAAGCCGCTACACCTATTAGCCCAAAAGCAGAGCCTTTAAGCCCTGAGGAAGAGCTTGCCAAGAGAGAGTGGCCATTTGTTCCGGGGCTATTTATTGGCTACTTAGTGGCTACTTTTGCGCTACCGTATTATTTGGCGGGATAAGATGACTGAGGAAGGCTTGTCTAAATAAAGCCTACTGAGTCTGATTGCCTCAATTCGCTAGCGCATCGAGCAAGCCATTTACCGCCCTTAAGCGACCGGCAGCATCGCTCATTACCTCTGAGAAGCGCAGTTTATCGCCACCTTCTAGCTTGTATTTCTTCGGCTGCTGCTGAATCAGCGATATTAGTCGGCGTGGATCGATGCTGGTGTCTTGCGCAAAGTCTATACGTCCGCTGCTTGGTCCTGCGTCGATTTTGCGAATGCCCAAGGCATTGGCTCGCAGGCGCAATAGGCTCACGGCAAATAGGTTTTTCACCGGCTCGGGCAGTAGGCCAAAGCGATCGATCATCTCCACCTGCAGCTCGTCGAGCGCGTCGGCGGTGTCGGCGCTGCTGATGCGTTTGTACATGAGCAGGCGGTTGTGGACATCGGGTAGATAGTCGTCGGGAATGAGTGCCGAAACGCGCAAGTTGATGTCGGCGGCGAGCTCAAAGGGTTGGTCGAGGTTGGGTGTATGGCCGCTGCGAATGGCCTTTACGGCGCGATCGAGCATTTCCATATAGAGCGTGAAGCCGACACTGTGGATGTCGCCACTTTGGCCTTCGCCCAAGAGTTCGCCGGCGCCCCTGATTTCCAAATCTTGCGATGCCAGCGCAAAGCCCGCACCTAAGTCGCCAGCTGCAGCAATAGCCTCTAAGCGTTTTTCAGCATCGCCAGTGATCGATTTGTGTGGCGGTGTGAGCAAGTAGGCATAGGCCTGATGGTGCGAGCGCCCAACGCGGCCACGGAGCTGATGCAGCTGAGCAAGGCCGAGCTTGTCGGCTCTATCCATGATGATGGTGTTGGCGCTGGGCACATCGATGCCGGTCTCAATAATCGTTGAGCACACCAAGATATTGAATTGCTTATGATAAAACTGGCTCATGACCTGCTCGAGCTCACGTTCGCGCATTTGACCATGGGCAACACCAATACGTGCCTCGGGCACTAAGCGGCCAAGTTCCTCAGCGGTTTTCTCGATGCTATCGACTTCGTTGTGCAGGTAGTAGCACTGACCACCGCGCAGCAGTTCGCGCAGGATGGCCTCTTTAATCACCGCTTCATTGGTCTCGCGCACAAAGGTTTTCACGGCTAGTCGGCGTGCCGGTGGCGTGGCGATAATCGACAAATCGCGCAGGCCGGAGAAGGCCATATTCAGCGTGCGCGGGATGGGCGTGGCGGTTAGTGTGAGTAGGTCTACCTCGGCACGCCGTTGCTTTAATGCTTCTTTGTGACGCACGCCAAAGCGGTGCTCTTCATCGACGATGATTAGGCCGAGTTGTTTAAAATGTACATCGGGCTGTAAGAGTTTGTGGGTGCCAATAAGGATATCGACTTGGCCATTGGCGCAGGCTTCCAATGTGGCTTTTTGCTCTTTCGCCGATTGAAAACGCGAGAGGCCATCGATGCGAATGGGCCAGTCGGCGAAACGGTCGCGGAAGTTTTCGACATGCTGCTGAGCGAGCAGAGTGGTTGGTACCAAGACTGCGACTTGCTTACCTGCTTGCACAGCGACAAAGGCCGCGCGCATAGCAACTTCAGTTTTACCAAAGCCGACATCGCCGCAAACCAGGCGATCCATTGGCCGTTGCGAGCGCATATCTGCCAAGGTGCTGAGAATGGCGGCGGCTTGATCGGCAGTTTCTTCAAACAAAAAGCCATCGGAGAAGCGGCGATATTCAACTTCGTCGAAGGCGCAGCTGAAGCCTTGGCGGGCAGCGCGGCGAGCGTAAAGGTTGAGTAGTTCGGCGGCGGTGTCGCGCACTTGCTCGGCAGCTTTGCGTCGGGCTTTGGTCCATTGCTCGGTGCCGAGGCGGTGTAGCGGTGCCGAGGCGTCGTCGGCGCCGGCATAGCGCGAGATCACTTGCAGCTGCGACACCGGCACGTAGAGCTTGGCGGAATCGGCGTATTCGAGCAGCAAAAACTCCTGCACCGTGCCGTCCATGTCGAGCGTGACTAGGCCTTGATAGCGACCAACGCCGTGGTCGTTGTGCACCACGGGTGCGCCGGGTTGTAGTTCGCTGAGTGAGCGGATGGCCATTTCCGCTTGGCCATCGGCAGAGGTGGCTTTACGGCGGCGACGTTGCGCGACGCGTTGGCCACCAAACAGCTGCGACTCGGAAATCAGTGCGAAGGCGTCGTTTACTAAGCCTTGTTCTAGCGAGGCAACAGTTAGGCAAAATGGTGCATCGCTGAGTAGGAAATCGGCCCAACTGGCGACGGGTTCTGGCTGTAAATCATGGCGTGCTAGCAGCTCGCTTAGGCTTTCTCGGCGGCCAGCGGTTTCGGCGCAGAGCAGCACGCGCGGCGTGGTTTTAGCGTTTAAAAATTGCTGCAAGGCCGCGAGTGGTTGCTCTGCTTTACTGTCGATGGGCAGCGCCGGCGCTTCGCTAAAGGCGAGCTGATGAAAACCTGCTCGTGAAGCTTGATCGTCATTTAAAGCAGCGGCTTGTAGCGTGATGCGCGGAAAATTAGCTAGGGCGCTAAACCATTCGTTATCGGCTAAAAACAGCTTTTCGGGTGCGAGCAGTGGGCGGCTTAAATCGCCACGATATTGCTCGTAGCGATTGCTCACTTCGACGCGAAATTGGCCTAACTGATCGGCGGCATTGGCCTCCATGACCATCAGGCTATTGCGTGGCAAGTAGTCGAAAATACTATCGCAGCGCTCAAAAAATAGCGGCAGATAATACTCAATGCCATTGCCGGCAATGCGGTTGATGACGTCGGTGTAGAGGCTGCTGCGCTTGGGGTCGCCAGTAAAGTTATCGGCCCATTGGTCGCGAAAGCGGCGTATGCCGGCTTTGTCGAGTGGGAACTCATGCGCAGGCATCAGAGTGAGCTTTTCGATGGCCTCGACGGTGCGCTGAGTTTCGCCGTCGAATAGGCGCAGCGTTTCGATTTCATCGTCAAATAGTTCGATGCGCACGGGGTGTTCAGCACCCATTGGAAACAGATCAATGAGGCTACCGCGCACGGCAAACTCGCCATGCTCATAGACCGTATCGACTAAGCGATAGCCGGCGGCATCGAGCTGAGTGCGAGTGTCATCGAGTGTGAGTTTTTGACCGATGCGCAGGCTCACGGCCTGACCTAGCAGCCAATCTTTCGGTGCTAAGCGATGTGCGCTGGTGCTAGCAGAAATGACCAGCACGCCACGTGGTGTTTGCGCCAGCGTGGAGAGCACCTGCAAGCGTTGCGAGATGATGTCTTGGTGTGGCGAAAACTGGTCGTAGGGCAGGGTTTCCCAGTCAGGGAAATGCGCGATGGGCCAGCTCGTGGCATCTGGTAGAAAAAATCGTAGTTCGTCTTCTAAGCGCGCGGCAGTTTGGCTGTTGTGGGTGATGACCACGACTAGGCCGGTGTGTGTTTGCACGATCTCCGCGATGCTTAGCGCCTGTGCGCCGCCGCTGATGCTGCCCCAATGACGTTTGTCATCGGCACGAGTGGGTAGGGCGGGCAAAGTGAGTACTGTTGACGATAACGCAGTGGTCATAACAAACACATTCCAAAACAGGGGTTTAGCTCAGCGGCACAGAGGCTCAGCGGTGAGAAAACATGCGCAAGGTGCGACATTATGTCGCAGGTAAAGCTCGGATGAGTCACATAAACTCGGTCTATCTTACTGGAGTTTTTAGATGCGTCCGATAAAACAAGAAGAGACGAGACCTCTACGGCCATTAGCGCTGGCCATTGCTGCGATAAGCGCGGGCTTTAGCGTGCCGGCATTTGCTGAGCATGTGCTACCGGCTGTGACTATAAATGCTGATGCACAAAATTCCGCATTTTCCGTGAGTCCAGCCAAGGCCTTAAACGAGCTACAAAAAGCGCCAGGCGGCGTCAGTGTGGTCGATGCACAAGACTATCTGACCGGTCGCGCCGGCACCATGGAAGACACTTTAAAACTGGCGCCGGGGGTATTTATCGCCTCGCGTTTTGGCTCCGATGAAGCGCGCATTAGCATTCGTGGCTCCGGCCTGCAGCGTACTTTTCACGGCCGTGGCCTATTGCTATTGCAGGATGGTGTGCCGATAAATCTCGCTGATGGCGGCTTTGATATGCAGGCAATCGAGCCACAAGCCACGCGCTACATCGAAGTTGAGCGCGGCGCTAATGCTTTGCGCTACGGCGGCGGCACTTTGGGTGGTGCGATCAACTATGTCAGCGAAACTGGCCGTACCTCACCGGTACTATCGCTACGTGCTGAAGCCGGCTCATTTTATTATCAGCGCTATAACTTAAGCGCTGGCGGCCAGAAAGGTGCGCTCGATGCCTTCGCCTCAGCCAACTTTCAAGAGCAAGATGGATTTCGCGATCATGCTCGCCAGCGCAACACGCGCTTTGTTGGCAATGTTGGTGTGCAGCTTAGCCCGCAACTAGAAAATCGTACTTATGTGACAGTGGTTGAGACCGACTCGGAGTTGCCGGGCAATTTGACCTATGCCCAACTGAAAGCTGATCCGCGCCAAGCCAATACACGTGCGGTAGCGCGCGACCAGCATCGTGATTTTATGCTTTATCGTTTGGCTAATCGCACGCAATACACCCACGCCAACGGTGACAGCACCGAGGCTTCAGTATTTGTGGCGAAAAAGCGTTTGTACCATCCGATAGAGTTTTTCCCCACAGGCCCCGGTGTGCTTGAGCAGGACTCACAAGATTGGGGCGTGGGTTTGCGCCACACCGCCAATACCACATGGGATAGTAAAAC
Organism: Paraperlucidibaca wandonensis; assembly: GCF_042677145.1. NCBI lineage: Bacteria > Pseudomonadati > Pseudomonadota > Gammaproteobacteria > Moraxellales > Moraxellaceae > Paraperlucidibaca > Paraperlucidibaca wandonensis. The sequence continues at coordinate 509,135 of NZ_JBHTIT010000001.1, forward strand.
CCAGCAACATATTGTTGGTGTGCAATGGCGCCATGGTTTGACCGATGATGAGCGCTACGGCTATGCCAATAATGCCTTTGTACCAGGGCAGGGCTTTGCCGTTGGTCAGGCTCGCGGCGCGTTAGATCACCGGCAACAGCTCAGCGCCGATAATATCGACCTGTATGGCCAAAGTAGCTGGGATTGGTCGCCAAAATTGACGACAGTCGCTGGCGTGCAAAGTAGCTTTGCGACTCGCAAACAGACGGTTGAGATCGACAACAACGGCCTAGATCCAGCCACAGGCGCAACGCTACTCCCCACGGGCAGCTACAGCGAAAGCTATCAGCGCACTTCACCGAAAATAGGCCTGATTTACCGCCTAGCGAAAGATACCGAAGCGTATGCCAACGTGAGTGGCAGTTTTGAGCCGCCGAGTTTCTCCGAGGCGCTCAATAATCAGCCCTTAAAAGCGCAACGAGCAATAACTGCGGAAGTCGGTGCACGCGGCCATATCCATCTCGCCGACGCACGTTTAGGCTGGGATGCATCGCTGTATCGCGCACGCATTCGCAATGAGTTGTTGACCTTGGCGGTGGGTACTAGCTCTGCCACCATCAATGCCGATAAAACCCTACATCAAGGCGTCGAACTTGGCCTGTCGGCACGAGCTAATGCATGGCGTGCTCAAGCTAGTTATCTCTACAATGACTTCCGTTTTGTTCGCGATGCTAGCGCTGGCAACAACGACATTGCCGGCTTGCCTAGCCAAGTGCTCAATGCTGAGGTTGCTGTAAAACTACCTGGCAATGTTTGGTTTGGTCCAACGTTGCAGTCGGCTTCACGCGCTTGGGTTGATCATAAAAACACGTTAAACGCACCGGGCTATAGCGTTTATGGCGTCAAGCTTAATCAGTCAATGAGCAATGGTTTTGCTTGGTTTGTCGAAGGCCGTAACTTGGGCGATAAGCGTTATGCCAGCACCACAGGGGTGATTTTTGATGCTGGCGGTGCGGACCAAGCACAGTTTAGCCCTGGCGATGGCCGTGCAGTTTACGCCGGTGTGAGTCAGGCATTTTGATGATAACTTCTCGTTTGAGCCGGCTCGCACGCTGGCATCGCACATTGGCGCTGATAGTGGTTTTGCCGCTGCTGGCGTGGTCGCTAACCGGCTTATTGCATCCACTAATGACGCGCTGGCAGCCTTCGGCGGCGGCCATGGTGCCACCTCCTGAAATCATCAACGCGCCATCGGGCACGAGCTGGCAGGCTTTGCCCGCGCCAGCCTCGGTGTTGTCGAAAGATCTTGTGATGACTGAGTTGCGCCCGCTGACGTGGCAGGGCACGGCTTACTGGATGGCTGGCGGCGCAGATGGCACACGGCAGTATTTTCGCGCTCATGATGGCCAGCTAAGCGACATTGAGCCAGCGTTAATGACAGCTTTGGCGCGGCATTTCACTGGCATATCCAGTGGCGAGGCCGAGTTACAGCTCATCACTTCGTTTAGTGCCGAATATCCCTTTATAAATCGCTATTTGCCGGTGTGGCGTGTGCAGTTTAGCGGTCACGACACTGTGACATTTATTGAGCCGCGTGGCCTGCGTTTATCGGCGCTGAGCGACCCATGGAAAACATGGTTTAGCGCGACCTTTTCGCGGCTGCATAGCTGGAGCTTTTGGTCGCATGAGCCTTCGCGTGATATCGCCATGGCCATTGTGTTGAGCCTTGGTTTAGCTGTGGTGGTCACTGGGATTTTTCGTTTATTTCGGCGTAAGACTGTCGTTGGGTCTAAGGCACTTAACTCTAGCAATCCAACTGAATTATCTGCGCCGCATGCAGCACGACGCTGGCATCGCCGCCTTGGTTGGTTTGTCGCGCTTGGCGCCATCGCGTCGATGAGCAGCGGTATGTTTCACGTCTTGGCTATTAATAAAAGCCAGCCTAGCTTCAACGCTAAGCCCGAGCGCGTAGCATTTAGCGCTGGCCAGTTGCGCACATTGCCTCCGGTTTTAGGCGTGATGGGCGAGCGCAGTTTGGCGGTGGCTAGTGCCAACGGCCCATTGTGGATGAGCTATGCCGTTGATCGCGGCCACGGAGCCAAGAGTCAACATAGTGGCCACGATAAAGAGCATGCCGAACATCAACACCATGCTGCCACGCCCAACCTAGCGATAAGCCTACAGCGCGCCGAAAATGCCCAACCAGTAGCCATCGAGCGCTATGTGCAGGAACTAGCTGCTGGCGTATTGGCACAGCATCTCGGCGCAAGTATTGAGAGCCAGCAGGCAGTCACTGGCTTTACGGCAGAATATGGCTTCGTGCAAAAGCGCCTGCCGGTCTATCAATTACAGCTCGACACGCCCGATCACATCGCGATTTATATCGACCCTATTGACGCCGTTGTGAGCTCGGTAGTCACCGATTTAGCACGCGTCGAGGGCTATAGCTTTGCCTATATTCACAAAGCCATGTGGCTCGATGGTCTTGGCAAAGGTGCGCGTGATGGCATTCTTGGGCTGCAAGCTTTAGGCGTATTTGTCATGGCTTGCCTCGGTCTTTTGCTAGCGAGAAGGCGGCGCTTAGGCTAAAGTTTGCGCAATCTTTAGCTGGATACGAATATGAAACAAGCTGTCTTTATTACTGGCGCTGCTGCTGGCATTGGCCGCGCTGTGGCGCTTGAGTTTGCGCATCAAGGCTGGTTTGTCGGTGCTGCCGATCTTGACGAAGTTGGTCTCGCTTCATTGAAGTCAGAAATTGGCGCTGAGCGTTGCTTCACGACGGCGCTCAATGTTGCCGATGCCAAACAGTGGGACAAAGCCTTAGCGAGCTTTTGGAAAGCCTCGGGCGAGCGCCTCGATGTGTTGGTCAATAACGCCGGTATTTTATCCGCGGGTGCATTTCACGAGATTCCGCTGATGCGTCATCAGGCCATTATCGATATCAATGTAAGCGGCGTCATGGCCGGCTGCCACACGGCGTATCCCTATCTATGCAAAACGCCGAAATCGACGGTGATCAATATGGCTTCGGCTTCAGCCATGTTTGGCCAGCCGGGCTTGGCGAGTTATTCATCGAGCAAGTTTGCCGTGCGTGGACTCACCGAAGCGCTCGATTGCGAATGGGCGGAGCAGGGCATTCGTGTGAAAAGTATTTGGCCGCTATTTGTGCAAACCAATATGGTTGTTGGCTTGGATAAGCTGCCGAGCGTGAAGTCATTGGGCATCAAGCTCAATGCCGATGACGTTGCGCGTGCGGTTTGGTATGCCGCCAATGATCGTGGCGAGACTAGCCCGATTCATTACCCCGTGGGCTTGCAAACTAAGATGCTGAACTTGGCGATTAAGTTGTCACCGGCGTGGATGAGCCGTTGGATTAACCAGCGCATGAGTAGCGAGCACTGATTCACTCTGCTGAACCCTAAGCCATTACTAAGCCGCTTTTAGACAGCCTTCACCAAAGCCTGGAACTCACGAAAACGTGGGTCTAGGCTATCGTGCATCCATTCAAAGCCTGCCATTTCCACGCTAATAATCTGCGCGCCAGCTTGACGTAATCTCGCCATCGCCGTGGCTTTATCGCTAGCATGACGCGAGCCGCAAGCCTCTTCTACAACCCAAACACGACGTCCGCTCATCAGCACACCCATGGCCGTTTGCAGCAAGCAAACATGCGCCTCGCAGCCAAATATCACGACATCATCAGCTGCGCTCGGCAGAGCATCGAGCAGTTCAGCATGGCAGGCATTGAACGTTGTTTTCTCAACTTCGTGCGTGACTAAACTGCGCACCATAGCCTCAGTTGGCCCGAGCTTTTCGGGCCGGTGCACAGTGGATATTCGCGGCACATCGAGCAATGCAGCCATACGCAATAAACGCTGCGCCTGAGCTAAAACATTCGAGCCATTATCGATGGCGGGCAATAGCCGACCTTGTAAATCGACCGCGACAATCACACTGGTTTTGGCGCTAAGTAGCATAGTCATCGTCTCCATAAGCTAGCGAAGTCACGCTACACTCTAGCGTAAATAGCGCAGCGGAGGCGGGGATGTCAGAAGCAATGATTGAGGCCATTAGTTGGTTGTCGGTAGCAGCCACCATGGCGATTTTGGCGCTATATGAATTTCGTTTTGCTATTCGAGCTCGCCGTCCAACTGAGCGCGTGGCCCGGCAGGCGCACGAGACTTTACGCGAAGAGTGGTTTGCTGCCATTAGCACCACGCCGGGCACGGAAGTGCTGGCGGTGCAAACTCTGCGCAACTCATTGATGTCGGCTAGCGTTACCGCCTCAACGGCAGTGCTTGGCTTGGTGGGTGCAGTGACGTTGTCGGCGCCGCTATTGCGCGAGAGTTTTATTCTTGGTGGCATGCCCATGTTCACGCCGCGTTTAGCGCTGGAGCTGGTGCTTTTGGTGCTGCTGCTGTCATCGCTAATTTCATCGGCAATGGCAGTGCGCTATTACACTCATGCTGGTTTTATCGGTGCGATGCCGGTTGGCTCAGAGTCGCGCCTACGCTGGACAGCAACTGGCGGCTTGTATGTGCGTAGAGCGGGCGTACTTTATGGCCGAGGCCTGCGCAATTTGATTTTGCTATCGCCTGTGCTCACCGGCATTGTGTATCCGTTTGCAGGGCCGGTGGCGGCGATTTTAGTGGTGCGTGGTCTGCAGCGGTTTGATCGCCTGAGCAAGCAAACACGCAGCGTGCATCACCCAGAAGCCTAAACGCGCAACCAACATTCGTGAGAGGGTAGCTCGTTAAAGCTACCCTCTCACACTAGTGTTAGCGAGCAGCTGCAACCACGCCGTCGAGCATGCGATAAACGTCGGCTTCGACCATATAGCGCGGCACGCTATACATGCCGTGAGCTTCAGTCAGTGCGTCGTGGGCGATGCGTTCGTAATCGCTGCGCTTGATCAAGTCGCCTTGGTTTTTCAGCGGCAGTCGCGATAGCAGCTCATGCACATTGCTGATCAACGCATCTGCAGCAGCGCTATCGTTTTGCTGCGCGCTGGCAAAGCCTAAGTCGCGTGCTAATAACGCGTATTTTTTCAGGCAGTTGGGTTTATTAAAGGTCAGCACATGCGGCAGCACCATGGCGTTGGCGCGGCCATGTGGCACACCATAGTTAGCCCCGAGTTGATGCGCAATAGCGTGAACATAGCCCACTGCCGTGATGTTTAAGCAGATGCCGGCATAGTGCGATGCCAAGGCCATGGCTTCACGCGCAGCGAGGTTTTTTGGCTCATTGCAGGCGGTTTCTAAATGCTTAAAGATCATGCGAACGGCAGTGCTGTTGTAGCCGTCGGTTTCGGCGTTGGAGAAACCACTGACCCAGCCTTCCAGCGCGTGTGTGAGTGCATCGACGCCAGTTTCTGCGGTGACCGACGCCGGCATGCCTTGCGTGATGAGTGGATCTAGCGCGGCGGCTCTCGGCACCATGGCCGGATCTACTAGCAGCGACTTGATGTGCGTGGTGCTATCAGAAATAACCGCAGCAACACTCGCTTCTGAACCAGTACCCGAAGTCGACGTCACCACAAAAAATGGCAGTGATGGTTTGCGGCCTTTTAGCACGCCGACTAGTTGTTGCGGGGTTTTGCCTGTGGAGGCAGCAAGCGCGATGACCTTGCCGGCATCGATAGCTGAGCCACCGCCAACAACCAAAATGGCATTCGCACGTGCGGCTTTGCACGCCGCTAGACCGGCTTCGACGACTTCAAATGTGGGGTCAGGGCGTACGCCAGTGAATAGCGTTGTTTCCACGCCATGGCTCTTTAGCTCGGCAATCAATGGATCGACAGTGCCTAGTTTGGCCAAAACATCATCTGTAATCACCAATACGCGTGTGATGCCTTGATCGGCCATGCTGCGACATAGGCGTTGCGCTGAGCCTTCGCCAAGCATAACCAATGGCCTTGGCATGGATAAGACTTTGATAATTGCCCAGAGGGCGCTGAGTTTTGGCAGTGATTTCAGGCGATTGGTAGTGGCGGACATGGCGCAGCGGATCCCTTAGTGAGTTGACTAGGGGGTCACGCTACAATGCCAGTGCGCTTTCGGCAAGCAAAAATTGTCAGACAATATGGTTAAAGCGCTTTTATGCCGAGCGCTAACTCGGCATTGCGGCGTCAATCAGTGCAGCTTAATTTCAGGCCGTGACTTGCTGCTGAGAATGTCTTTACAAAACAACACAGCGGTTTTAAAGAAGCCGTGTATTGCGACTTGGTGCAGACGATACAGCGAAATATACATAATTCGCGCTAGCTTACCCTGCACAGCAATCGAACCCATGAGCACGCCAACAGCGCTGCTATTGAGAGAGACCAATGAACCTTTATCTTGGAAGCGGAAGTCTGCCACTGGCTTGCCAGCGATATGGCGGGGCAGGGCCTTGAGCAAGTAGCTCGCCTGCTGATGTGCAGTCTGCGCGCGGGGTGGCACGGGGCGGCTACTGCCAGGCAGGGTGCAGGAGCCACAATCGCCCATCGCAAAGATGTGCGGATCACGCGTGGTTTGCAGTGTTGGCTGAGTGATCAATTGGTTGATGTGATTGGTTTCAAGGCCGCTTAGGTCTTTCATGAAATCAGGTGCTTTGATGCCAGCTGACCACACCTTAAGTGAGGCGGGTACAAATAGTCCGCTACTTGCTTGTAGGCCATCTTGGCTGATTTGCGTGATTTTTTGGCGAGTAAAGACTTTGATGCCTAGGCTTTCTAGTTTTTGTCGCGCGGCCGTCGATGTGCCTTCTGGCAGGATGGGCAAAATGCGATCGGCGGCTTCGATCAAGCTGATATTGACATGGCTAGGCGAAATGCCATCGAGGCCATACTCGGCAAATTGATGCGCGGCATGATGCAGCTCGGCGGCAAGTTCAACACCGGTGGCGCCAGCGCCAACAATGGCAATATTGAGTTCAGGTGGATTGTCATGGCGGTCAGTGTAGGCATGAGCGCGCAGATACATATTCAAAAATTCGGATTGAAAACGGTCGGCCTGAGCGCGTGAGTCGAGGAATATGCAATGCTCGCGCGCACCCTCGGTACCAAAGTCATTTGATGTAGAGCCAATTGCCATCACTAACCAGTCGTAGTTCAAATGGCGTGCGCTGGCTAACGGTTTGCCGTGGCTGTCGCATAATGGCGCCAAAGTGATGGTTTTCTCGTCGCGATCGACGCCTTCAAAACGTCCTAATTGGAACTCAAAATGGTTTTGCGAGGCATGGGCAAAATAGTTCAACTCGTCTTCATAGGAGTTGATGGTGCCAGCCGCGACTTCGTGCAGCAGTGGTTTCCAAATATGCGTTAAGCAGGCGTCGACTAAAATAATGCGGGCCTTACCTTGCTGGCCTAAATTGCGCCCAAGGCGTGTTGCTAGCTCAAGTCCGCCGGCACCACCGCCAACGATAACAATGCGTGGAGTGACCATTTTGTCTCCAAAATCAATATTTTATCTGGCCGCGTAACGCCAGAAGCGGCGCGCATTGTATGAGAGCGAGTATCCTCAGTCATTGCTATTTGTGACTGTAGAGTCGAAATGCCATCGCTTAGATGCCTTGGTGTATCTAGTAAACTAGGGCATGGTTCAGCCTTTCATGCGCCGAACCACCAACCATTCTGAGATTGTTTAATCCATGCGCCTCGATAAATACATTGCTCAAACCACGGATCTATCGCGCGCCTTAGTGAAGATAGCTTTAAGAAATAAGCGCGTTATGGTCAATGGAGAGCTCACGAAAAGTGCCAGCTTAGTCATTGGCCCCAATGATACGGTGCAGCTCGATGGCGATACGCTCAGCTCAGCTGGGCCCCGCTATTTCATGCTGAATAAGCCCGCAGGATATGTCTGTGCCACTAGCGATAATGTTCACCCTACGGTGCTTGAGCTGCTCGATGAGCCTAATCGGCAAGTGCTACACATTGCCGGCCGTCTCGACATCGACACCACCGGTTTAGTGTTAGTTACCGACGATGGCCCGTGGAATCATCGCGTCACATCGCCGCGTAGTGAGTGCGAAAAGACTTATTACGCCACCTTGCTAACGGATCTTGCTGATGATGCTGAGGAGCGCCTGCAGGCCGGCTTGCAGCTGCATCACGAAAAGCATCTGACCAAGCCCGCCACGCTAGAGCGTGTGTTTAGCAATGAGGTGCGCCTGACGATTTGCGAGGGCAAATACCATCAGGTGAAAAGGATGTTTGCCGCGCTCGACAATCGCGTGCTAGAGCTACACCGCGAGCGCATCGGCGATATCGTGCTGGATGATGCGCTGGCGGTGGGTGAGTATCGCGCCTTGACCGAAGCCGAGATCAATAGCATTCAGTAATCGCGTTTGATTACAGCTATTGGCTAGCCCGTAAGGCTTCGTTTAGCTGGTCCACGATGCCAGTCCAGTCAGAGTCTAGCATTAGTGCCTCGCGAATAAAGCTCGCTTGCGAGGCTGTCCAGAACTCGGCCTCAGCCAGTGTTTTTTCTGCTGGCAATGGCCGGTGCTTAGACAAAAATTCATGTATTTCAGCATCTTCAGAAGGCAGTCCAAGCTGTTGAAATAGCTCGGTCATGCGGTGATGAGCTTGGTTCATTTCGGTCACCTCTTCAGTTTGTACTACGAATACTTAGCCTATACCTAACGTCCAGTCGGGGCGAATATAGTGGCAGGTATAGCCCCTTGGATTGTGTAGCAAATAGTCTTGATGCTCAGGCTCTGCTTGCCAGAAATCGCCAGCGGGCTCAACGCTTGTCACCACCTTTCCTGGCCAACGGCCACTGACATTGACGGCAGCGATTACTTCATTGGCAACGTGTTGTTGCTGATCTGAGGTGGTGAAGATCGCGGAGCGATAGCTGCTGCCTCTGTCGTTACCTTGTCGATCAGGTGTGCTGGGGTCATGGATTTGAAAGAAAAATTCCAGCAGCAGGCGAAAGCTAAGCTGAGCTGGATCAAACACTACCTCAATGGCCTCGGCGTGCGAGCCGTGGTTGGGGTAGGTGGCATTTGGCACATCGCCGCCCGAGTAGCCAACACGCGTGCTTAACACTCCCGGCTGTTGGCGAATCAGGTCTTGCATGCCCCAAAAGCATCCACCAGCCAAAATAGCGGTCTCTGTGTTTACGCTCATATTTTTGCCCCTGAATATTCCATTGAGTAAACCTTAGCGCAGCGGTATTGCATCGATCTCAATGCTGCGCTCGTTGTCGCTGAGCCAGAGCTGGCCATCCTGTACGGTGCATTGCAACTTCATGTTTTTTTGCACAAAGACAGCGAGTGGCGTATCACCTTGCACCACTAATCGGCGCACCTCTAGGTTGTTAGCGCGTTCTAATTTTGGCGCGATGGCGGCCCACCAAATCGGCACCGCATTACCGTAAGCAACGACGGCGACTTGGCGTGAGCGCCCGCAAGATTTCATCACGCGCCTCTCATCAGGCTGGCCTAGATCGACCCAGAGATCAATTGTGCCGGTGAGATCTTTTTGCCAGATGTCTGGCTCATCGGGATCGCTTAAGCCTTTGGAGAAGGCGAGGTCTTCGTGCGCGTAAAGTACAAACGCCAGCAGCCTAAGCATGAGGCGTTCGTCATTTTCCGAAGGGTGTTGGGCCAGTGTGAGCACATGATCGGCGTAGTAGCCACGATCCATGTCGGCGATATTGAGTTCAACTTTACAGATGGTGGCTTTCAGCGCCATTCAATTTCTCGTAGGTCAGTTGGCTGCCCAAAGAGAAATAGGCCATGCCGAATAGCGCCTATGGTAGCTCCTTTTCGCCCACTACTGACCTCTGGCTTTCATAGCGTTTAGAAAGTCTTGTTATTAAGCTCTAGATTGTTACCTGCCATTATTGCAAGTTGGCAGAGCAGTGCCTCCTTGCTTAAACCAAATAGGTGCTGAGACAGCCACAGGAGCACCTGTAGCCTTATCTCTCACTCTTACGAAAGCCCAGTTTTGCTTTGCGCTATTGCTTAAGGTGAAAGTGGTAGTTGCTGCATTGTGCGATATGAGCGGGGAGTAACTCACGGAGTTATCTGCAAGCGAGCTAATCACTTCAATAATGGTGTTATGAGCAAGTAGTGGCGTTTTCTTGCCCAAGCGATCGGCCACGCTGACCTGAAATTTTAGTTGATCGGTGGGTGCTGCTAAGCGAGAGCCCATTGGGTATGCCTTGCCTTGCGGCGACTCCGTTACGGTAAAACTAAGCTGTAAGTGGTTATAGTTTTGCGCGACGGCATATACGCGGCGCGCTAATAAGGCCTCTCGAAGGTCACTTTGACTTTGTGTGCGAGCAATAATCACCGTCTTTGGCAGATTTCCATCTCCCCAGCGACTGTCATGATGATCCTCTGAGCCTATAGGCGCGAGATACCAGCCTTTATCTAGAGCGTAGCCTAACCAGCTTTGTTTTTTACCATCGCTGTCGTATTCATCACCTTTGCCAAAGACCTCAAGACCTACGACACGGTAGTCGGCGGCTGGCACGTACTTCAAGTCATTGAAGGTATAAGCGGGATCGCCAGGGGCTGACAGTAAGTCTTGAAGTGGATTGCTAGGCAGTGGGCTTTCTTCGGCAAGCTTTCCTAAGCCTAAGGGCGAGAGCGCCTTTTTTAAATCCGATAATGGGCCATGGATAGCATCCTCACGACCAGGGTGGTTAAAAATCATTAAGCCATCTGAGCCGCCACCAAGGCTAGTTGGCATGACAAACCATGCCCAGAAGCCTTCCATTGTGAGCAAGTATCCTGGCCCTAATTTTGGATTGATGAAGTGCTGCGACATCAGCACATTGGCATGGCCAAATCGATCGGATGTCCACTCAAAACCACGCATAGCAGTAAAGCTTGGTGTGCTCGCTTGAAGTGCCTGAGTGTGCGTTGCATCCCACTTCGTGAAATTACTTGCGATGTTGTCTGGGTCGGATAACAGGCACCCTAGTGGGTTGGTTGCGCAAAATTCTGGGTTTTTTGCAAGCACTAGTGGGATAGGTAGTCCTAAGTTGTCTGAGTGATCCGTGGTGAAAGCAAACGACCAACCTTTATCTTTGGCACTGGCAAATACATCCGCCGGCTTGGTGAGTTGGTAGCCATCGGAATAGGCTGTGTGATCATGCAAAACACCAGTGAAGTGCGGCCAATTAGTTTGGCCGGCAGGGTTGCATGTGCCCGCTGAGTCCTGACTTCCAGATAGTCCGGCTGCGGACGCAATGGGGTTATTCGTTAGCAGCTGCTTGAGCGCACTGAAGCAGCTAGGTTGTGTTGGCGCCGCCAAGCATTCAGCAATAGTGGGTTGAGCGTATTGCTCTTGAGGTGCTACCGATACACTGACGGTGTCATTGGCGCTTACCGAGCCATCAGAAACTGCCACTGCAAAAACTAATGTACCTGCTTTAGACGGCGCAGTGAATGAGGCCGTTGCAGATTCTGAGTTGGCTATATATACAGCCTCTCCTTCTGTTTGAGTCCAGGTATAACGTAAACCATCGTTATCCATGTCTTTAGCGCTTACTAATAGTGCTACTTGTTCATTAGGGCGAGCAGGGGTAGGGGTGGCTTGAGTTCGTTCAATGATGGGGGCTGAGTTATTGGTTGATGCGCGTTTAGTTACTCGTGTTTGGGCACGAGCTTCAGCTCCCTCATTGTCAGTAACGCTGAGCTCATACACATACACTTCTTCGGTTGAGGTGGTATTGCTGAGCGCTGTTGTTATTTGACAGTCAGTGCCGACTACTGCTGCTGGCGAGGTGGCCAAAATCCAACGGTAATGGGTAATTTCTCCGTCGGGGTCAATCGATTCACACCCATTCAGGGTCACATCAGAGGTGCCGTGGGCGACCGTTTGGTCTTGGCCTGCATGCGCTATTGGAAGTCTATTGGGCAGAACGTTGCGGACTAAAACAGTTGTTTTGTCCTCTGTTGTTTGGCCTAGGTTGTCTTCGACAAGAAAAATAAAGGTCAGCACCGTATCGCTTTCAACTTGAGGTGCTTGAAATTGAATATTTTTTTGCCCGTTGTCACTGGGCAATGTGGCTTTAGTGCTGTCGCTAGCCAGTTGCTGCCATAAGACACGGCGTATCGATTGACCTGTCCCTGGAGTAGCTTGGCCACTAAGCATTATTAGATCGTTTTCTTGAACCGTTTGGCTAGGGCCAGCAACGGCAGTAGGCCTTGACTCATTACCTATGCTTGGTGCCCCGCTATCAGCCCGTTCTGTGTTGCCGGAGCCATTACCACCACAGGCAATGAGTGAGATTGAAAGCAAGGTAAGGCTTAAGCATGGTGTAATTCGCATAGGTAGTGCTCGGCAAAATGTATGGAAGCTGGACAAGCCTCTTTGACGGAACACCCCTTATATAACAAATTTGTTACATAAGTGTTAATAGTGGCTGCGGATTAGACTTAGCCGTTGCGTTTTCATTAGCCATTCGCACGGAAGAAGCAGGCAAACAAATACGCCAAATACGTGGCAGTGGCAGGGCTGTTTGGCTCAAGTTTTGGCTCATCAACGCGCAGAAGCCCTTATGTTGCCTTTAGTTAGCCACGAGCCAACCATTGATGCGGGTGATTGCGCTCTCGTTTAATAGGCCGATGATTTGGTAGAGGCGGAAGCAGTTCATCACATAGTCGTAACGCGCGGTTGCAAGTTCAACGCGGGCAGTGTTGACCTTGGTTTCAGAGCTCATGACATCGACGATGCTGTGAGTGCCAGCCGAATATCCTGCTTCAATGGCACGATAAGCAAGCTCACTTGAGCTCAGGCTGCGTTGCTTTGCCTTAATGCGATAAGCGTCAGTCTTGGCAGTTTGGAATAATGCCCGAGCCTGATTTTCGATGATTTTGGCATCGGATTCGTGATTTTGTAGCGCTAAGTTGGTTTGCAGGCCTGCGCGTTTAACGCGCGCATGGGTTGCACCGCCGGAAAAAATCTCCCAACGCGCCTCAACGCCTACAACATCAGTCGTGCCAGAGTTGAGCGCAACTGCTGCACTGTCACTACCTTTTAAATTACGGTCGCTATAGCTGGCAAAAAAGTTAATTTGCGGCAGATATTCAGCCTTCAATGCCGACTTGCTGGCTTTGCTTTGTTCGATGCCCAGTAGTGACGCCAGCAAGTTGGGGTTTTGCTCAATAGCGAGCTTGCCCCATGCATCAACACTGTTAGGTGTTGGCAACAATACGGGGATGTCGGTGCGCAAGGTGGCAAGCTCAGTGGTGGGTTCGCCAACCAGTGCGCTTAGTGTTTCGCGCTGGCTATTGAGCTGATCTTCTGCTGTTAACACTTGGCTGGCAGCGGCGTCGCGCTGCGATTCTTGCTCCAAAATATCTACCTGTGAAACGAAGCCCGAGGCGTATTTCGCCTGCGCTTCTTCTAGGCGCTTGGCTAAAGATGCAAGGCGGCTTTTGGCAATGCTCAAGCTGTCTTGTGCGCGCAAAACATTGAAGTAGGCATCGGCGATATTGAAGTACAAATCTTGCGCCTTGGCATCGGCTAAGGCCTGTTCATAGGAGCGCTGAATTTTAGCTACTTGGTACTGCTGGAAAGCGCCCCAGTTGAATAAAGGCTGAACAACACGACCACCCCATTCGGTGCTGTCATAGGCTGTATCGCCACCTACTGCTGGAACGCCAGGGGCAAACTTAATTGGGTCTTGCTGTAGGTTGGCAGTGCTAGTCGAAGCCGTCAGCACTATCTGCGGCAGTAGCGAGGCGCGCGCAATATCTGGTGCTTGATTGGCAATAGCGCGTTCGACACGGAGTGCGGCAAAGCGTGAGTTTTTCACTTCTGCCGTATGCACAATATCGAGCAAGTTGGTCGCAAAGGTGGCTGGGCTGATGAAAAGCATTGAGGCCAAGGTGACACATTTACGGATAGTCATGAGCGAAATCGTCATCGATAAGAGTGTAGTTAAGTCATTTTGGCGTGTGTGTGCGCCAACGCATGGGAGTATCGAGGCTTTTTAGGGCTATATCGACTACATGCGTTTAATTTTTGGGCAAATGATACATAAGTAGGGTAATAAGCTACAAAATGTAACATAAGATGCCTGCATCATATGCGCACAGATTACACAGGTTGTAACTACTTACGGATTTGCTTAACACTGGACGTGTGAGCTGATTGGCATTGGTAGTGACTTGGTCAGTAGCACTGCATCAAATTATTAGAAACAAAACTCTCATGAATCAATCGCACGCTAACAAGAACACTCTGAGTACGCACCCTAAAAACTTTGCTCCATTATTGGCATTGACACCGTTTGAGCAGCCAAATGCGAGCCTCGTAGCGGCTATTATTCGCCAGCAAGTACCGGTGGTTGTCGACCTTGGCCGTGACTCGAAAACATGGGCGGCTACGCTAAATACACTCGCTACGCATCGTAGCGAGTGGCTGGGTTTACGTGTGCCGGACTTTGTCGATGTGGGCGCTTTAACCCTGCCTGAGTCTGTGCGCTTCTTAGTGTTGCCGAACTCAGCGGTTATTCCGCAAGCGTGGCGTGAGCTACCTGTTATTGCGCAAGTCATTAGCTGTGAAGAGGCTGAGCAAGCACTGGCCATGGGCGCAGAGGGCTTAATCGCTAAAGGTCAGGAAAGCGGTGGGGTATGCGGCGCTGAGAGTGCATTTGTGCTGCTTCAACGCGTTTTGCTACTGGCCAATGCCAAGCAGGTCCCCGTGTGGTGTCAGGGCGGTATGTCGCTGAATACCGCAGTGGCGGCGATGGTTGCCGGTGCAGCGGGCGTCGTGATTGATGCGATTTTATCGGTATTTCCTGAGTCAAATTTTTCGGCAGAGCTGAAGCAGCGCGTATTAGCCCTCGATGGCAGCGAAGTGCGCGCGCTTGCTGGACTCCACGTTTTAGCGCCGAAAGGCAGTGCAGCTATTGAGCTAAATCGATCAGAAGTGCTCGAGCAATTAGGCGATCAGCGTTTGTTGGCAGTTGGTCAAGATGCGGCTTTAGCGCGCTTAGCACTGAATCAGTGCACATCGGTTGCGAGCTTGATTCGGGCATTACGCACGCGCATGCAGGCGGCGCTTATTCAGGCGCAATCATTACAACCTTTAGCCGATGGCAATGCCTGGGCGCGAGCGCATGGCACGCGTTATGGCATCGCTCAAGGCCCGATGACGCGCGTTAGCGACACGGCACCATTTGCTGCTGCTGTTGCCGAGGCTGGCGCGCTACCATTTATTGCTTTGTCGCTGATGAATGCGCAGTCGTCTCGTACCTTGCTTGAAGACACAAAAGCCGCACTGGGCGATAAGCCATGGGGCGTTGGCGTTTTAGGTTTTGCCGAGGCCGATGTGCTGGCGCCGCAGCTTGAGTTAGTGCGTGAATTTATGCCGCCGGTGCTGCTGATTGCTGGCGGTCGTCCATCGCAAGCGAAGCCGTTTACGGACATGGGCATTGCCACGTATTTGCATGTGCCATCGCCGGGTTTGCTGGATTTATTCATCGCGGAAGGCGCTACGCACTTTGTCTTTGAAGGCCGCGAATGCGGTGGCCATGTTGGCCCGCGTTATAGCTTTGTGTTGTGGGAGCAGGCCTTAACGCGGCTGCTAGCCGATGAGCATCCTGAGCGTTTTCACGTGCTGCTAGCTGGCGGCATTCACGATGCTTTATCGGCGGCGATGGCCTCGGCTTTGCTGGCACCATTGGCGGCGCGAGGGGCAAAAGTTGGCGTCTTGATGGGCACCGCCTATATCGCCACCCATGAAGCGGTAAGCGCCGGCGCGGTGTTGCCGCGCTTCCAGCAACAAGCTATTGCTAGCCAATCTACGGAACTGGTGGAGACCGCGCCGGGGCATGCCATTCGCTGTGTGCCATCGGGCTTTACGCAGCTATTTGAGCGCGAAAAAGCGCGGCTGCAGGCGCTGGCCATTGAGCCGAAACAAATTTGGAAAGACTTAGAAGCCCTAACGATTGGGCGCTTGCGTGTGGCGAGCAAAGGTGTTGATCGCGTCGATGGCGTTTTGCAGGCTATCGATGAGCAGACTCAGGCCGACGAGGGCATGTATATGCTCGGGCAAGTCGCTGTCATGGCTGATGAAGTCATCACCATGGCCGAGCTGCATCGCCGCGTGTGTATTGATTCGCAGACCATCGTGACGAACTGCCCGCTACCGTCATTTAGCAATGAGAAGTCGCAAGAGCCTATCGCCATTGTTGGCATGTCCTGCCTTTTTGCCGGCTCGCCAGACCTTGAGGCGTATTGGGAAAACATCCT
This sequence comes from Paraperlucidibaca wandonensis, assembly GCF_042677145.1. Taxonomy (NCBI): domain Bacteria; kingdom Pseudomonadati; phylum Pseudomonadota; class Gammaproteobacteria; order Moraxellales; family Moraxellaceae; genus Paraperlucidibaca; species Paraperlucidibaca wandonensis. The sequence goes on from NZ_JBHTIT010000001.1 coordinate 525,320, forward strand.
TTCCGGCCGTGATTTAGTCACCGAAGTACCGAGTGATCGTTGGTCGGTTGAGCAATATTTTCATGCTGATGAGGCGCGCCAAGATAAGTCGATCAGCCGCTGGGGTGCGTTTATTCCAGACACGCCATTTGACCCGCTAACGTTTGGCATTCCACCAGCATCGCTGGCGGCCATTGAGCCTGTGCAGCTGCTGTCACTGTCAATTGCGCAGCAGGCTTTGGTCGATGCCAACTATAGCCAGCGCTGGTTTGATCGCGAGCGCACCTCGGTAATTTTTGGTGCCGAAGCGGGCATGGACTTAGGCAATCAATACACCTTCCGCAATCTTTGGCAGCAATACGCCGGTGAGCTACCGCCGGCCTTAGCGCAGGTATTGCCAACGCTGACCGAAGACTCTTTTCCCGGCATGTTGGTCAATCTGATTTCTGGTCGAATAGCTAACCGTTTAGGCCTAGGCGGTGTCAATTACGCGGTCACTTCGGCCTGCGCTAGCTCATTGACCGCCGTCGATTTGGCTGTGAAAGAACTGCGTGGCGGCAGCAGCGATATGGTGCTGGCCGGCGGTGCCGATTTCCACAATGGCATCAGCGACTACTTAATGTTTTCCTCGGTCGGCGCGCTCTCGGCGAGTGGCCGTTGCCGCTCATTTGATCATCAGGCCGATGGCATTGCTTTGGGCGAGGGCATTGGCATCGTGGTGCTAAAGCGCTTGTCGGATGCCCAGCGCGATGGCGACCGCATTTATGCGCTCATCGACGGCGTTGCTGGCTCTAGCGATGGCAAAGGCCTTGGCCTGACCGCGCCACGCAAAGATGGCCAGAAATTGGCGCTGGAGCGCACCTATGCGCAAGCAGGAATTTTGCCTGGCGCCATTGAGCTAATTGAGGCGCATGGCACTGGCACTGTGGTCGGTGATCGCACGGAGTTGCAGGCGCTGACCGATGTGTTTTCGCAAGGTGGCGCGATGCCGGCGCAAGCGGCGCTAGGCTCGGTGAAAAGCCAAATTGGCCATACAAAATGCGCTGCGGGTGTGGCTGGTTTAATCAAAGTTGCCAAGGCGCTGCATCACCGCGTCTTGCCCGGCACGCAGAATATTAGCCAGCCTAATGCTTGGCATAATGCTGCCACAAGCCCATTTACTTTTAGCGCGCAGCCTCGGCCTTGGCTGATGCCAGCCGAGCAAGCTGCCCGCGGTGCCGTTAGCGCCTTTGGTTTTGGCGGCGCGAATTTTCACGCAGTTTTGTCGGCATGGCCTGAGCATCAAAGTGCAGTTGGCGCGATGACGTGGCCGGCCGAGTTGTTTTTGCTACGTGGCAAAGACCTCAGCAGCGCTAAAGCTGAGCTGACTAATTTGCAGCAATTTCTTTCTGCCTCGGATGTGATGCCATCGCTGCGAGACCTAGCCTTTACGCTGTGGCAGGCAGGTTCAGGCCCGATCCAAATGGGCTTTGTCGCGACCGATATCACAAGTTTAAAGCAGCAGATCTCAGATGCTTTAGCTGGTAAAGCCGGTGTGGCGATTCGTAATGCAGATCAGGCGGTGGGCAAAGTCGCCTTTATATTCCCCGGTCAGGGCAGCCAGTACGTCGGCATGTTGCGCGACTTATTCATCTATTTCCCCGAGCTACAACACTTACTGCTGAATGATGTGGCGGTGGCGGCAGCGATTTATCCGCCATCTGCCTATAGCGCCGAGACAGCCGCAGAGCAGCAGCGCCATCTCACCGATACCCGCCAAGCGCAGCCGGCATTGGGCATGGTCGATATGGCGGCGTTTGAGTGTCTGCAGGCATTGGGCATTAAGCCCGATATGGCCGCTGGGCATAGCTATGGCGAGCTCGCTGCGCTCTCTGCCGCGGGTGTTTATGATGCTGCCGCGCTGATTAATTTATCGCGTGCTAGAGCCGAGGCGATGATGTCTGTCGCTGGCGATGATGCTGGTTGCATGGCCGCCATCAGCCTGTCGGCGCGTGAGCTTGCGCCTATGCTCAGCGACTTCCCATCAGTAGTGATGGCTAATCAAAATAGCCCGCAGCAAACCGTGATTTCTGGCCTAACTCTCGACGTGGAAGCGGCGCTAGTTGCTCTGCGTGATCGCGGTGTGGCCGGCAAAGCCATCGACACCGCCTGCGCCTTCCATTCGCCGTTAATGGCCGCGGCCAGTGAGCGCTTCGCTGCGGCGCTGGGCGAGTGCGATATGAGCTCGCCGGCATGGCCGATTTACGCCAATGTGACGGCCGCTGTGCATGCGGCTGAAAGTGATGCTATTCGCTCGAGCTTGTCGCAGCATATTGTTTCGCCAGTGCGCTTTGTTGATGAAATTGAGCAGATGTATGCCGACGGCGCGCGCACCTTCATTGAAGTCGGCCCGCGCCGTGTATTGACTGGTTTGGTTGGTCGTATTTTGACTGAAAAAGCGCATATGGCCATTGCGCTAGATCAAGAAGGCAAGGGTCTGGCTGGGCTGCTTGGTTCATTGGCAAAAATGGCTGTGGCATTGCCCGAGTTCAATGCGGATAAGCTGTTTGCTGGTCGCGCTAAGTTGGTTGATTTGAGCCAACCGAAGTATTGGTCGGCAACAACTTGGATGATCAATGGTGGTCGCGCATGGCCTGTAAAAGGCAAATTGCCGGCGCATGCTGGGCAGGTTGTGAAAGCACCAGTGGTGCATTTGGGGGCCGCGACAAATTTTACAAGTTCCAGCACTCTGCCGCATGTTGCTGAGCGTGATCAGGCTTTGGCGGGCTATTTAAACAATATGCGCGAGCTGGTTTCGGCACAGCGCGATGTTTTGTTGGGTTATATGGGGGCACCGGCTGCTCCTGCTTTTGTGCGCGCATCGCCTGCGGCGCAAATTGTGTCGCCTGTTTTTGAAAAGCAGGTCGAAGCGCCACAAGAAGCTTCAGCGTTGGCAATTGAGCTAGACCATACCAGCGTGCTGTTGAATTTGGTCAGTGAGCGCACGGGCTATCCCAGCGATATGCTCGACTTGGACCTAGACCTCGAAGCGGATTTATCCATCGATTCGATTAAGCGCCTAGAAGTGGTTGGCGAGCTGGCGCGTGTGTTGGATTTGCGCGCTAAATTGGGTGTCGATGCTGAGGCGCGTATTGAGGCCTTAACGCGGCAAAAAACATTGCGTGCGGTGATTGATTGGTTGCGCGAGCATGTGCCGGTGACTGTGGTCGTTGCACCAGCTTTGCAACCTGCAGCGATTACATCATTAGCAAGCACCCAATGGGATCGTCCATTTTTGCAGCGCACCTTGCTCATGGTAGTGAGCGAAGCCACTGGCTATCCCGAAGAAGCGCTAGATTTGGACTTGGATCTTGAGGCCGACTTATCGATAGATTCAATCAAACGATTAGAAGTGATTGGTCAATTAAAGCGTGCTTTGTCTGAAGCGAACGCAGCTCAGGCGGTGGCTTTGTCGGTAGAAGAGTTGTCGTCGTGTAAAACGCTGTCGGCCATTTTAGATACGGCTTTAGCGTCTTCTCAGCCCGCGCCGACCGAGACTTTAGCACTTCAAGAAACTGAAGATATTGCCGCTGAGTTTCCTTTTCAGCGCGTAGTTTTTCGCAATCAAAATGCGCAAAACATCACGGCTAATTGGGCGGCACTAGCGGGTCAGCACGTCGTGATTATCGCGCCAAATGGCAAGCTCGGAGCGATGTTGAGCGAGCAGCTCAGCGCGCATCAGGTAAAAGTCACCTTGCTGAGCTTGGCCGAGGCAGACACTTATGACTTTGCTCAAACCAATGCCTTGCTAGATTTAAGCGGCTTAGATTTCACTGCCGATGCGCATTTGCTCGTGCAGCAGTTTGCTGTTTTACAGCGCGCGCTGTTGGCCGGTGTTGGCCGCTTGTTGGTGGCAACGGCCTTGGGCGGCGACTTCGGTCTGACTGCGCCGCAACTACCTCGCGGTGGTGGCATAGCCGGCATGGTCAAAACCATGGCACGTGAGTACGAGCAAGCCAATGTGCGTTGCCTCGACGTAGATGCCAGCGAAGGTGAGGAGCAGCTAGCGAATTATATTGCGCGAGAATTAACGGCCAAGGATCGCTTAGTCGAAGTGGCGTGGGCTAAAGGCCAGCGTTGGCAGCGCCAGGTTACAGCCTTAGCGCCAAGCGCTGGCGAGCTTACTGAGTTGCCATTGAGCAAAGACAGCGTTGTACTGCTAACTGGCGGCGCGAGAGGCATTACGGCGTTGATGGCCATCGAGCTAGCCCAGCGTTTTCAATGCCAGCTTGAGCTGGTGGGCCGCTCCGCATTGCCGATAAATAAAGAGTCTGTCGCGACAAAAGGGGTGACGGATCAGCGTCAATTGCGCCAAGCATTGCTCAGCGAAAATCCAGCGCGCAAGCCTGCTGAAGTTGAGTCTTTAGTGCGCCGTGTGCTGGCCGAGCGCGATATTTCTGCCACCTTTGCAGCCATCAAAGCGGCTGGCGGGCGAGTGAATTATCACTCCTTAGATGTGCGCGATGAATCTGCACTGACTACGTTGGTTGCCGATATTTACGCGCGAGCAGGGCGCATCGACGGCGTCTTTCATGGTGCCGGTATTGTTGAAGACAAGCTGATTCGCGACAAACAGCAAGACAGTTTCACCCGTGTTTATGACACCAAAGTGGCGAGTGCTCTGAGCTTGCTAGCGTGCATTCGCAACGACGTGAAGTGCGTGGTGTTTTTCTCCAGCGTTGCTAGCGCCTTCGGTAATCGGGGCCAAGTCGATTACGCCGCCGCCAACGATATGCTCGACAAAATTGCGCACCATTGGCAGTCGCGCATTAGCGGTCGTGTGTTGTCGGTGAACTGGGGGCCATGGGCCGATACCGGCATGGTGTCGCTAGCCTTGCAGCGCGAATATGCCCGCAAAGGCATCGGCCTCATCCCGCAGAAAGTGGGTGTTGCTGCACTGTTTAGTGCTTTGGTAGACCCATCTCGTGAGACGCAAGTCGTCATGGTCTCGGGCGAAGTTGAGCGCTTTATGAATGATGCTTCGACACCGGTTGGAGCATAGTTTGTGAGTCGTATCGCGATTATCGGGATGTCTTGCCTGTTTCCAGGTGCAGCAAACTTAGGTCAGTACTGGGACAATATCTGTGCCGGTGTTGACGCTATTTCCGATGTGCCCGAGGCGCGTTGGGATGCTCGCTATTACGACCCAAACTCCAGCGCAGTTGATCAGTTTTACTGCCGTCGCGGTGGCTTTGTCGATGACCTAGCAGACTTCGATCCCTTGCCATTTGGCATCATGCCCAAGCTCGCAGAAGCTGCTGAGCCGGACCAATTACTCACCTTAAGAGTGGGTTATCAGGCCTTGCGCGATGCCGGCTATGACACGCGAGCGTTTGATCGTGCGCGCACTGGCGTCATCATTGGCCGTGGTAATTACGTCACACCTGGCGTGCTGCGCCTTGAGCAGCATGTGCGCTTGGTGCCGCAAGTATTACAGACCTTGCAGGATCTATTTCCTGAGATGACTGAGGCGGCGCTAGCCGACGTTAAGCAGCGTTTGCAGGGCGAGCTCACGACGTATGGGCCCGATGTTGCATCCAGCCTGATTCCCAATTTCACCGCGTCGCGACTAGCCAATCGGCTTGATCTTGGTGGCGCGGCGTATACCGTTGATGCCGCCTGTGCCAGCTCGCTATTGGCGCTTGAGCAAGCTTCGCGCTTATTAAGCAGCGGCGATGCCGAAATGATGATGGTCGGTGGCGTGCATTTAAGTCATGACCCAACATTTTGGGCGACATTTTGCCAACTTGGCGCACTTTCGCGGCGCGGCGTAATCGCACCATTATCAGCCGATGCCGATGGCATTCTCGCCGGCGAAGGCGTCGGCATGGTCGTACTAAAACGGCTAGAAGATGCCACCCGCGATGGCGACCGAATTTATGCCGTTATCGATGCCATTGGCTCCGCTAGCGATGGCCGTAGCAGTAGCTTGGTTGCGCCTTCGGTGAGCGGGCAATTGCTGGCTTTAGAGCGGGCATGGGCCGGCTTGCCAATAGCAAAATCTGCCATCGGCTTGGTGGAAGCGCACGGCACTGGCACACCCACCGGCGATGGCGTTGAGCTGGAAACCTTGGCGCAGTTTTTTGGCCCAGCCGATGATGCGCCGCGAGCGATCATTGGTTCGGTTAAGTCGATGATTGGCCACGCGATGCCAGCATCCGGCATGGCATCGCTAATTAAAACAGCAATGGCGATACATCACGGCGTATTGCCGCCGACTTTGCATTGCCAGCAAGCACACCCGCTGATGGCCAAGACGCGTTTTCGCACCTTGGCGGCGGTACAGCCTTGGACTGTCGCCGCGCAGGAACGTATTGCCGCAGTTAACGCCTTTGGCTTTGGCGGCATCAATGCTCATGTGGTGATGAGCGGTGTGGCTGCGGCGGAAAAATTGCCGGCGCTAGCGGAGCCAAAACCAGTACCGACTTTAGCGAGCGCGTTACTACTGCAGGCCGATACGCCGGAAGAGTTGCTATTAGCACTCGATGCAGTGATTGCCGGCGAGACGCCACCGCCTATAAGCCTGATGCCAGTGCCGGCAAGCTCGATTAATGGCTCATCGCCAGCGAACGAAGCACTCTGCCGATTAGTCGTGTTAGCGCCTGATAACAAACGCTTGCTCGCCGCGCGCAAAATTGTCGCCGCTGGAAAATCGTGGTCTGGTCGCCAACAAATCTGGTTTAGCGCACAGGGCCTGCTCAGTCAGGGCGGCAAATTCGCCTTTGTGTTTCCCGGCGTCGATAGTGTGTTTAAGCCGCAGGCAGATGATCTCGCTACTTACTTTAAGCGGCCATTGCCAGCGCATTGCGAGAGCCTAGATCCTGCGCAAGATCTACCGCGCGTAGTGCGCGGCCTGATGGGCTTTAACCGATTTATGCATGATGTGCTCGGCGAGTTGGGCATCGCGCCGCACGCGTACGCTGGCCATAGCATTGGCGAATGGAGCGCGATGTTGGCGTCCGGCATGATGGATCAGGCGCTGTCTGATCGCACCAATGCCACGTTAGATGTCGCCGCTCAGCAATTTCCCGATGTGCGTTTTCTCGCCGCAGCCTGTGACGTTGCCACGCTGCAAAATGCGATGGCTGGCCTCGATGAGATCGCGCTATCGCATGATAACTGCCCGCATCAAGTCATTGCCTGTGGTCGCGAAGCTGTGGTGGCGCAAGTGGCGGAAAGGCTGCGCGAGGCCGGAATTTTTCATCAAGTACTGCCGATAGTCTCGGGCTTTCACTCGCCATTATTTATCGATCATCTGCCGTGGTATCGCGAATTTTTTAATGCGGCAGCGTTACAAGAGCCCACCACGCCAGTGTGGTCGGCAACCTTGGTCGATAAGTTTCCTGTGCTTGAGCAAGCCAAGCGCGACACGGCGATTGCGCATTTGCTAGAGCCGGTGCGTTTTCGTGAATTAACCGAGCGCTTATATGACGATGGCGTGCGCGTTTTTGTGCAAGTCGGCACCGGTTCGCTGCCGGGCTTTATCAGCGACACCTTAGCTGGCCGGCCGCACTTGGCCTTGCACTCCAACCACGATGCACGCTCGGGTCTGGTGCAGTTGCAGCAAGTATGTGCGGCGCTTTGGGTCGAAGGTGCGCATTTCGATATGCGCCTGCTAATTGCTAAAGCTGAGGCTAATGCGCTTCCGCCCGCGAAAATGCTGGCTGCCATGAGTGGCCAAACTCGGAGGCTAGCTTTAGGCGTGCCGCTTATTCGCCTGCGTCCAGCAACAGTAAAAATGCCTTATTTGCCACCACAACAACGCACAGAGTCCGTGTTGTTCGATGGCGCAATGGGCGGCTTAGTGGCCGATGCTTTGGGCGACATTGATCGCGTTCGTCAAGACATAGTTAGCCTCTGGCATCAGCATCAGCATCAGCAGTTGCCTAACGCCGTGTTGCCGCAAGCCGCTGGGCAGACGCATGAGCACACACAAACATCAGCACTTGCCAAGGCTCAGCAGGCCAAGGCCATCCACCATGTGCAGCAAAAATACCTCTGCCTAGAGCAGAGCATTGCCTGCGTTCGTGATCACGAGCTATATCCGCAACGCCAAGGTTGGCCTATCGTCGCCGACCGCCACCCAGTCGTGCCAATGACCATGGAGGTGCTGCTGCTGCGCGATGCGCTACGCGAGCAATTAGCCCAGCAGCACCCAGGCTGGCATGTGGTGGAAGTCTTCGATATCAAGGCCTTTAATTGGCTGGTAGTGAGCACGCCATTGAACGTTGAGCTGCGCTTAAATAGCATTAGCGATAGCTGTGTACGCGGCGAAATTGTTGGTTATTTCAGTGCCACTCTGCGCATTGCCGCGCACTGGCCATCGGCCGATAAAGCGCCATTGCCTGCGCTAATTCAAGCTTGCGACACCCGTGTTGCCGCGAACGATTTATACCAGCAGCAATGGATGTTCCACGGTCCCGCGTATCAGGGTGTGACACGCTTTAAAGGCATCGGCAGCAACGGCATCGATGGCGAATTACGCGTGCCAAGCGGACAGGGCGCCTTGCTCGACAATATGGGCCAGCTCGCCGGTTATTGGGTCATGGAGCAGCCAGAAAACTGCCTAGCCATGCCCATCGGCGTTGGCAGCATCCGTTTTTATGGGCCCGACCCCGTGCCCGGGGAGTCGTTGCAGGCGCAAGTTCGTATCAACCATCTTGATGATTTGAGCTGTAATAGCAGCCATCAATTACGCACTGCCGACGATCGCTTAATCATCAGCATTGATGACTGGCAAACTCGACGCTACCAAATGGACAAAGCCTTCTGGGAGGCATCACGACTGCTCTCAGAATATAAAGTGAGCCGCGAAATTGCGCCCAATGTTGTGCTCTTTGATGATCGCTACGACACCGCTATTTTGCGTGACTACCTAAGCCGCCGCTATTTAACCGCTACTGAACGCACGGTATATGACGCGCTTTCGCCGCGCCGCAAACGCTCCTGGTTGAATGGCCGTGTTGCGGCAAAAGATGCCACCCGCGTATTTCTGCAATCACGCGGCATTAGCGGTGTTTATCCGCAAGAAATCATCATCGAAAATGATGCCTTGGGCGCGCCGCATATACACGCCAACGTCACCAATAGACTGCCCGACGGCTTGTCATTATCGATCGCTCATAAAGGTAATTTGGCCGTGGCGATTGTCTCCGATGAGCCCGTGGGCATTGACCTTGAGTCGATAAAAGAGCGTTCACAGGAGTTCGTGCAAGCCGCTTTCGGTAGCGATGAGCAGCGCTTATTAAATGCTGTCGATGAGCCTGAAGAGTTGGTGTTCACGCGTGGCTGGGTGGCAAAAGAAGTGGCCGCTAAACAGTCGGGTCATGGCCTCGCTGGCGCACCGAAAAACTGGCCAGTGTCGGCGTATCAGGGCGGTGCATTGCGCATTAATAACTGCTGGGTCTACAGCATTGTTTTAGAAGGCCATGTCATGGGTTGGAGCCTGCCAAGCGCGCTGGCTGAGCCCTTGCTCATGGCATTAGCCGATAATCAAAGTGAGATGTTGTGATGGAAATTGATGGTAACGCTATGACGCCAGATGCGATTTTAGCCGTCGTGATTGAGAAGATTCGAGTCACCATTAACGAAGACTGGATTTTCGACACCATGATCGAGCGCGACACACGCTTCAATGACGATCTTGAAATCGAAAGCATCGAATTCATCAAAATTGCCGCCGCCATTCAGCAGCATTTCGGCCAGCGCTTAGATGTTTCTGGTTGGCTTTCGGGCAAAAGCATTCATGAGCTCATCAGCTTGAGCGTGGGCGATTTAAGCGCCTATGTCACCGCTGCTTTGACGCACGAAGCTTAAGCGCTGTGGCACGCATTCTTTTCGCCTTGCCACCGCTCATCGGCCACTTAAACCCGATGTTGGCAGTGGCCGCACAGCTTAGCGCCGCTGGCCACGAATTGGCGTGGGCTATTCATACTCACCAACTCGGTGCGAGCCTGCCCGATGCCGCCCGCGTGTTTAGCTTAGATGCGGGCGACCAAGTCACCACAGTGGTGTTGCCGAAAGTGCGTGGTTTGGAAAGCGTGCGTTTGTTTTTCGAAGACTATGCTTTGCCGATGGCGGAGCAGTCGCTACCGTTAATTGAGCAAGCCGCGCTGAGCTTTAAGCCCGATGTCATGGTGGTCGACCACCAGATGATTGCCGGCTCTTTGGTGGCGCGTAAATTAGGCATTGCTTGGCTCGCTAGCATCACCACCAGCGCCTCTATTTTGCGCATGTCGCCTATGCTCGATGACTGGGTAGCGGGGCAATATGCCGGCTTGCAGCAGCGCTATATGCCGAGTGAGGCAGAGTCAGCACGCGTTGCTCGACCAGATTTTTCGCCATGGCTAAATTTGGTGTTTTCCATCGAAGAGTTGCTCGGCACTGAGCACGCGCGAGTCGAAGCGCCTTACGCTTTTCTAGGTCCAGCTATCGGTCAGGGGCGTCGTGAAATCGACTTCCCATGGCAATGGCTGCGCGATGACTGCCGCCATATTTTGGTCACTCTAGGCACTATTAGCCGTGATCGCGACACACGCTTTTTTGAAGTCATCATGGCTGCCATCGCCGATATGCCCAATGTGCAGGCGGTGCTTGTCGGCCCAGAAAGCCTGAGCGTAAAGGCTCCAGCTAATGTGCTGGTGCGCGACTTTGTGCCGCAAGTTGAGCTTTTGAAAAAGATGCACGGCGTGATTTGCCATGCCGGTCACAACACCGTCTGCGAAACCTTAATGCATAATTTGCCGATGATCGTCGCGCCTATTCGTGATGATCAGCCGGTCATCGCAAGGCAAGCAATAGACGCCGGCGCAGCACTGTTTATGCGCCATGGCAAAGTCAGCGTTGCCACCGCTAAGACCACTATTCATGCATTGCTGAATACGCCTGAGCTGAATCATCAGGCCGCGCGATTAGGTGCGGTGTTGCGCAAAAGTTCCGGCGCTGTGGGTGCGGCTGAACATATTGTTCGCATCGCTAATGCGGCGAGGGCGTAAGCGATGCGCACTATTTCTGCCGGTGATGTTGAGTTGTCGACACTGACCTTAGGGCGGCCATCGGAAACGACCACGGTGTTTTTGCACGGCCTAGTCGCCGGCAATATGGCGACGTGGTATTCGACCGTGGCGCTGCCTTTAGCAGCCTCTCGGCAAGTAATTTTGTATGACTTACGCGGGCATGGCAGCAGCAGCATGCCCAGGCAAGGTTTTGATCTCGACAGCCATGTCGATGATCTTTGTTCAGTTTTAGCTGAGTTGCTGCCAGAAGATGCCAAAGTTGATCTAGTTGGCCATAGCTTAGGCGCCTTAATCGCGTTGCAGTTCGCTCTGCGCCATCCGCAGCGTGTGCACTCTTTAGTTTTGGTGGATGCACCAATGCCGGCTAACCATTGGGTTGGCCCGAGTCTGCTCGCTGCTAATTCGCGTGATGGCGTGGCGACATGGATAGATGAGCAGCCGCACTTGGCAAAAGGGGTGACGGGGCGACGCCGTGAGCGCCTGCGCCAACGCATTGAGACGCTAGTGTTTGATACCAGCCTAGTCGCCGATGTATTGGCGATGGGCCGGCCTCCGGCTGCTGCCTTAGCGGCGCTGAACGTGCCGACACTATTGTCCTACGGCCGTTTGTCGCCATGTTTAATTGTTGGTGATGAGTTATTACAGGCTCTGCCGAATGCACAGCTTGTGCTGCTCGATGCCGGCCATGACGTGCCTATCGAGGCGCACGCGGCCTTGTTGCAAACCATCCAAACATTTTACGCCGCTCAGCACACTGCCAGTTTGGCGCAATCGGGAGCGCGGTAATCGTGGATATGAATAAAGATGGCGTGGCGGTTTCGGCGCTTTACACCGCAGGCGTTTGGCAGTGGGCCGGCCTTAGCAATGCTGAGCTCACCACCCCTGAGTCGGCTACTGGCGTGTTTCGCTGGGTCAATGCTTATATGCGTTTTTATCGCTGGCTGAACCCGCAAAGCTACTGCCTGCGCCATCAGCTTTTGCATCGCCATAGCGCCATCGACCATCTGGTGAAACAGGCGCACTGCCCACGCGTGCTAGAAGTTGCGTCTGGTTTTTCGCCGCGTGGCGCAACGCTGAGTGCCAATCCAGATTGCCATTACACGGAAATGGACTTGCCCGGCATGGTTGCGCACAAGCGCCTGCAATTTCAGCGCACAGCCGCGGGCAAAGCAGTACTGGCGAGGCCTAACTTCACGCTGCAAGCCGGCGACATCACTACATACGACTTCTCTGCTGATGCCGTCAGTAAGCCCATGACGATATTGACCGAAGGCCTGATGATGTATTTTTCGCGCTCGCAGCAGCTGCCGTTATGGCGCGCTATTGCCATGCGTTTAGCAAAAAGCGATGGCGTTTATATCTTCGACTATATTCCGCTGACCGAAGAGCCTGCGCGTAGTTTTCTGGGTCGCGTATTGCACAATCTGCGCGTGCATTGGTTCGGCATTGCTGGTGACTTTGCCTATGACGAGCGCGACCGCGAGGCAGTGGCAAGAGATCTGCAGCTATGCGGCTTTGACGATGTGCGTTGCTATGCCACTGGTGAGGTTGCGCAGGCGTGGAATTTGCCAGCAGCTGAAGTCGCCACGCGTACCTTAATTTATGTCTGCCGAATGAAAAACTCTACGGTGTCCGTACCAGCTACCACAACCGCCTCTAAAAAATCGGAGCAGTCCTCATGAGCACGCCTTATGTGCGCCGCGTCTCCGCCTTAGAGCGCTACTCCTTAGTGCTAAATCGCCTCTATCGCTATCACGTCGACGGTATTCTTGAAGGCGAGGGCGAGGTTGATGCCAAGCAGCTACAGCAGGCCGTGACTCGCGCCGCCGCCGCTAACCCAGCCATTCGGGTGCGCTTTCGAGGCCTATTGGTGTGGTCGCGCTGGGTCGATAGCGGTATAGCACCGCAAGTTCGTCTTATGCCATTAAGCGATTGGGATGGCAGCAACGAAAACGGTGCCGACTTTCTTCGTCAACGCCTCGATGAGCGTGGCGGCGGCCCGATTGCCGACGTGCTCGTGGTGCCATGTCGCGATGGCAAAACTCGCATTGTCTTTCGCACTTTGCACGCCGCCATCGATGGCCGTGGCTTCTTGCACTGGGTGAGCGAGGTGTGCCGCGCCATGCGTGATGAGTCGCTGCAAGGCTCTGATTCCTGCCTGACCGACTTAGATATTCAAGCGCGTTATGCCGATGAAATACCCGAAGAGCCAGCCGCTGAGCCAACTGCCTGCATTCCGGTGTTGCAGCCTGCGGCGAAAGGTCAGCGCGGCGAGCTCGACTTTATTTGGCGGCGGGTGATGATCGATCACTCCGTTGCTCAGCTACTGCCGCGCTCGGCGATTTTTCTCGCCGAATGGGCACGCAAGCAGCAAGCCGGCCCTGTTGGCTTCACCATTCCTGTGGATTATCGCGGTCTGCGCACCGATGAAATGGGCATCGGCAATTTGACCGGTTATGTACGCCTGACCGTGCCCGAGGGTGCAACCACGCGCCAGCTCATGGTGCAGCTCGGCCAGCGCCTAAAAGCCAAGGCCGATTGTCGCCAGTTCCCAGGCATAAAAATGCTATTTTGGCTGCCGGTGTGGTACATGCTGCGCCAGCTCAAGAAAAAAGTAGATGACGTGCTGCATGAGGTATCGCCGGCGCTACCCACCGGCGGCATTGTCTCCATGGGGCAAGTCAACGCCGACACCTATAGCTTCCCAGGCTTTAAGGCGGGCATGCTCTATGGTATTCCCGGTGCCGTTGGTAAGCTCAATGTGGTGTTTTTAAACTACCCTGACTTCACCGTGATCTCGTTTTCAGTACCTGCAAGCTATAACCATGATGGGCAGCTTGATGCCCTCACGGCAGCTTATGTAAACCACTTTCAAGCGTCTGGAATTACCTCGTGAATGACATTGATCTAAGCAAACTCAAGGTGGAACGTACCGCCTCGGCAGCACCGAAATTAAAGCAGCGCCGCAGTTTGCGCTGGTGGCATGCGGCTGTGCTTATTGCCGTCTTGGTGTTGCTCTGGCGCGTCTTATTTCCAGCGCCTGTTGCCGTGCAAACCACGCAAGTGGTCACGGCTTGGCCATCGCAGCAATACCTTGTGCTCGATGCCACCGGCTATGTGGTGGCTAGGCGCCGCGCGGCTGTGGCCTCGAAAGGTACTGGCCGCGTGGAGTGGTTGGGGCCAAATGAGGGAGATTTTGTGAAGGCCGGCACAGTCGTGGCGCGCTTAGAAAGCAGTGATGTGTCGGCGGTCTATCAAGCCGCTGCCGCAAACTCAAATGTCGCTGTCGCTGCTGTCGATTCTGCTTTAGCTGAGCTCAACGATGCCGATATTAATTTGCAGCGCACATCCACCGTGTTCAATAAAGGCCTGATACCGCAAGTCTCGCTTCGTGAAGCCATGTCGCGCTTTAATCGCGCGAAATCGGCAGTGACTTCGGCAAGAGCAAGCTTGGCTGCGGCTCGTGCCAACCAAGACAATGCGCGTACTTCTATCGATAACACGGAAATTCGCGCACCGTTTGATGGCGTCGTGATCGCACGCTCGGCAAATATCGGTGACATCGTGACGCCGCTATCATCCGCCGCCGATGCTCGCGGTGCGGTCATGGTGATGGCCGATATGTCGACACTGGAGATCAATGCCGAAGTCTCGGAGTCGTCGCTGTCGAGCATCCGTGTTGGTCAGCCCTGCGAGATCACCTTGGATGCATTTTCTCAGCGCCGCTTCCGCGGTGAGGTCAGTGCCATTGTGCCCACGATCAATAAAGCCAGCGCTACCGTGACCACGAAAATTCGCCTCTTAGAACAGCCTGATGGCATCTTGCCGGACATGAGCGCGCGCGTGAGTTTTCTCTCGCAAGCCATCGCCAAGGGAGCATCGAAAGCTCTGCTAGCAGTTGACCCTAAAGCGCTGCGCAAAACCAAGGATGGCCATGAAGTACTGGTCATTGGCAGCGATAAACTCGTGCAAGTGCAAGCGGTCAAACTCGGCAATTCACTTGGCGATGTCGTGGCCGTGAGCGGCGCTTTGAAGGCCGGCGACACGCTGGTGTTATCGCCAGATGATTCCTTGGAGAATGGCAGCGAAGTTCAGATTAACGAGCCTAAATAATGTCGGCATTAATCAGCATACGCGAGCTTTACAAGACCTATCAGCGCGGCAACCAACCCGTGCCTGTGCTGATGGGCATCAATCTAGAAATCCATGCCGGCGATTATGTCTCGCTCATGGGGCCTTCTGGTTCCGGTAAAAGTACCTTGCTGAACTTGATCGCGGGCATCGATAAACCAACAGCCGGTGCGCTGCTCATCGACGATATTGATATTGCTGCTTTACCGGAAAGTGAGTTGGCAAATTGGCGTGCCGCCAACGTCGGTTTTATCTTCCAGTTTTATAATTTAATGCCGGTGCTCAATGCCTTTGAGAATGTTGAGTTGCCCTTATTACTGACTAATCTCAGTAAGTCTGAGCGCCGCGAACATGTTGAAACGGCGCTGGCCATGGTTGGCCTTGCCGATCGTATGGATCATTACCCCAATGAGCTTTCCGGTGGTCAGCAGCAGCGTGTGGCGATTGCCCGCGCTTTGATTAGCGACCCACAGTTGATCGTGGCCGATGAGCCCACTGGCGACTTAGATCGTCAATCGGCCGATGATATTTTGAGCTTATTGGATAGGCTTAATGTCGAGTTAGGCAAGACCATTGTTATGGTTACGCACGACCCTAAATGTGCGGCGCGCGCGAAGCAGCAAGTGCATTTGGAGAAAGGCCTGTTGCTCAGCGAGCCCGCCGGGCAGTCGCACTAAATGCACGCGCTCTATGTGCTCAAGCTTGCCAGCCGCAATATTTGGCGACAGCGCCTGCGTGCCAGTATGACTATCGCCGGCATTGCTGTGGCGATCATCTCCTTTGGCTTGCTGCGCACAGTCGTTGACTCTTGGTATGCCGGCGCGGAGTTGAGTGATTCAGGCCGTCTCATTACGCGAAATTCGGCGTCATTGGCGTTTCCCTTGCCGGTTAGCCATGTCAGTCAAATCCGTCGTATCAATGGCGTGAAAGCGGTGACATCGGTGAACTGGTTCGGAGGTATTTATATCGACGACAAACATTTCTTCCCGCAATTTGCCATCGATCCCGATAGCTATTTCACGGTATATCCAGAATTTATCGTGGATGAAAATCAGCTGGCCGAGTTCCGCCGTGATCGTCGTGGCGTCATTATTGGCAGCAAGTTGGCGGCGAAAGAAGGCTGGAAAGTTGGCGATCAAGTGCCGTTGCTGGGCACGATTTATCCTGGCGTGTGGAGCTTTACCATTCGCGGCATTTATCAAGGTCGCGATGACACCGTCGATACCGGCCAATTTCTCATGCATTGGGCCTATGTAAACGAACGCATTAAATCGCTGCTGCCATCGCTCGCCGATCAGGTCGGCATCATCATTGTCGATATTAAAAACCCGGCCAATGCCGCGACGATGTCGGCGGCTATCGATAGCCAATTCAAAAACTCGTTAACCGAGACGCGAACGGAAACGCAAAAAGCCTTTCAGCTCGGCTTTATTGCCATGGTCGATACCATTTTGCTGGCGATTCAAACTGTGGCCTATGCTGTCATTCTCATCATCATGGCGGTGATGGCCAATACCATGGCGATGTCGGCACGCGAGCGCACCCGCGAGTACGCCACGCTGAAGTCGCTGGGCTTTTCGCAGTCGTTTGTGACCAGTTTAATCTTGGTGGAGTCGCTCACCATGGGCTTGATTGGCGGAGCCTTGGGCGTGGCGTTGAGTTACCCCTTGGCGGATGCTTTTTTTGCCGCCACCCGCGATCTTTTCGTGGTCTTTACGATTTTGCCCGAGACCGTGGTGCTGCAATTTTCAGCCGCCATTGTCATCGGTCTAGCCGCCGCCTTAGCTCCAGCCATCAACAGTGCGCGTATTAGCATTGTCGATGGTTTGCGCGCTGTGACCTGAGGCCGATCATGCGTAGAGGCCTGTCGTTTTCCTATGTCGCGCGCAATCTCATGGCGCGCAAGCTCACCACACTACTCACGGCAACGGGCATGGCGCTGGTGGTTTTTGTTTTCGCCACCGTGCTGATGATGACCGAAGGCTTGCGCCATACCTTGGCCGGCACAGGCTCCTACAACAACATAATTATCATTCGCCAAGGCTCGCAAACCGAAGTGCAGAGCACAGTAACGCGTGAGCAGGCCAATCTCATTGCCTCGCTGCCGGGCTTGGCCAGCCATTCCACACAAGGGCCGATGGTCTCGCGCGAAGTCATCGTGCTGGTCAATGTGCCGCGTCAGGATGGCGAGGGCTTGGCCAATATCGTGGTTCATGGCACCACGCCTGTCGGCATTGGCATGCGCGAGCAAATACGCGTGTTGGAAGGGCGTAGCTTTCGTCCAGGCTCATCGGAAGTCATTATTGGTAAAGGTTTAACGCGCGGCAAACTTGGTTTGCGCTTGGGCGGTGTGCTCAATTTCGGCCAGCGCGAATGGCGCATTGTTGGTGTGTTTGATGCGGGATCCAGCGGTTTTGATTCCGAAGTGTGGGCCGATAGTGAGCAAATGATGCAGGCCTTTCGCCGGCAGTCATACTCTTCGCTAGTGGTGGGTTTACGCGACACTAATAGCTTCGACACGTTTGCCGAGGCCTTGGAGCAGAAGCCCAATATCAAAGTCGATATTCGTCGTGAGTCGCTGTTTTATGCCGACCAGTCGAAGAAGATGTCCGGCTTTATTGAGATTTTAGGTAAGTCGATTACGCTGATTTTTTCCATCGGTGCGGTGATCGGCGCAATGATCACTATGTATGCCAGTGTGGCCAATCGCACGCAGGAAATCGGCACCTTACGCGCCTTAGGATTTCAGCGCATGAACATCATTAGCGCGTTTATCCAAGAGGCGATGTTGCTCGGCGCCTTGGCTGGTGCCATCGGATTAGGCCTAGCGAGTTTTATGCAATTGGTTGAGATCTCCACCACCAATATTCAAACCTTTTCTGAAGTGGTTTTCCGACTGATTTTGACTCCAACCATCGCGGTTCAGGTCATGGTTTTTTCTATATTTATGGGCGTGTTAGGTGGTGTTTTACCGGCTATTCGCGCCGCGCGTTTGGAGATTGTAAATGCCCTCCGATTCGGCTGATTATCTGGGCAAATTGCCAGGCTTAGCGCCGCAAACTAGCGTTGATCGACCAGTCACGGCCTCTGAGTATTACCACGCTAGTGTTGGTACCAGTCGATACACTTTGGAGTCGCCGCGCTATGTGTTTTTTGTGCTGCACGGAAGCTGCGTTGATGCACCAGATGAGCAGGAATTAACTCAAAAACTAACGCAAGCCATCGCACAAGTTTCTGCCTGCAATCCTATTTTACGTATGCGCTGGCATGGCAGTCTTGGCCACTCACGTTGGCTTAGCGATGGGCCATTGCCGCGTTTGAGGGTTGTCTCTGAGTGCCAGTGGGATGGGCAGTCTAGTGCCGGTGCCGATATCCTCGATGCACCTGGTTTGTCATTGCGCGATGGGCCTTGTGCTGAGTTTATTTGGGCCTCACAAGGCCAAGGCCGCGGCTTACTTATCTTGCGTTCGCATCATGCCGTGATGGATGGTTTGGGCGGCATGCATCTGCTCAGTGAGCTGTTTCGGGCACTACGCGGCGAGCCTTTATTGGGCAGTAACGCGGCGTTTAGCGATGCCGATCTGATGCGCGCAATGGCGATCACGTCGACCAAACACGAGCCCTATGACACCTGCACACTGACCGGCGCACCTGCTGGCGATGACGTAGGTGATGACTGGTGGCGAGTTCGCTTTGGCCCAGTGCAGCCGCGCCTGCTCTCGAAAGTGGCGCTAGCTTTGACCGAATTTGCGCATCAGTTCAGTGATGCGCCGGTGCGCATCGCAATTCCTGTCGATTTGCGCAAGCACGTGCCGGGCATGCTGGCGAGCGCCAACTTCGCCAATATGCTGTTTGTCCGACTCAATAAAGGTGCGCAGGCCACTGATTTCGATGGTCAACTTCGTGAGCAGCTAGCTGCGCGGCGAGAGGGCGCGTATCCGGCCATTTACGATTGGTTGCGATGGTTGCCGCTGCGCTGGTTTGACTATTTATTGGGGCGGCGCTTAGCCAATTTCACCACCCGCAAGCCGGTTGAAACGGTGCTCATTTCCAATATGGGCAAAGTCTACTTAACGGCATTTCAGTCGTCGATATTTAAGGCCGACGACTACACCGTTTCACCTATGCCGGGTAATGCCTTTGTCGTGCTGTACTCCATTGGTGATGAAATCAGCATGATGATTAGCCTGCCGCGCATACTCTCTAGCAATGGCCGCAAGCAGGCCTTGGTGGCGTGGTTGCAGCAGCGCTTTGGCGAAGCAAATGGTGACGAAAGCAGCAGCGGCGGATGCAACGAGAGCAACGCATGCAAAAGCTAAGCGCTATTTGGCGGTTTCTCAAAGACCTAGGTGCCTACCAAGCGCTACGGCCCTACGACATCTATCCCTACTTTTTCTTGTCGAGCTTCGCCCTAGTCATTCTCGTATTGCTCGCGCCCGATTATTTCGCGCAGTGGCCGGGTTATAGCGCCTTAGCCACGGCCGGTGGCAGTGCCGGTGCGGGTCGTTTTCTTATCGATGCTAGCTTGCCGGTGGCGCTACTCTATATCGCCATCATATTGATGAAGCTGAATCGCGCGCGCTGTCATGCAGTAAACGATGGCATGCACGCCAACACCGTGCATCGCTACCCCTTGATTGGCGCGGTGTTTTTTATCGTGCAATTGCCATTGCTGGTTTTGCTTTATGAGGCGCAGGATGACTTCGTCTACACCTTAACGAAAAGCTTTTGGGTGATTGCATACTGCATGCCGTGGTTTTCCTATTTAGCCGCCAATAGCTTTTCCATCATTGTCGCGGCGGCTTATGAATGGCGGCAAAAAGCAGCTGAGAAAAGCGCCATTAATGCCGCAGAAAAAACAAAAGTCGACGTAAGTAACTCGCCATGAAATTTTCAACTACGCTAAATCATCCCAAAATATTCATCGCCATCATTTTCTTGGCGATGCTGTTTTGTCTGCCGATGTTAGCTAACGGCCTGCTCTTGGATGACTACCCGCAGCGCATCGCGATGTATACCGCGCCCACGAGCAACCTCTTTGACTTCTTTAGTCGCGGCAACCCGCTCACCGAGGCGCAGCTGCAATCGGGCATTTTGCCGTGGTGGATGTCGGAAGAGGCGAAAGTGCGGTTTTTTCGCCCCATCGGCGAGCTGCTCATTCACCTCGACTACGCCCTATGGCCAGATAATTTTGCCCTCATGCATCTGCATTCCATCGCGTGGTACGGGGTGCTGCTCACTGCCGTCGCCTCGGTGTATAAGCGCTTGCTGCCTTTGCGTTGGGCCGCCGCCTTAGCCACCTTAATGTTCGCGCTCGATCACGGCCATTCCGCGGGCGTTGCTTGGCTATGCAACCGTAACGTCTTAGTGGCGATGACCTTGAGCATGTTGTGCCTGCTTTGTCATCGCCGCGATAGCGTGCGTATGAGCATTGTCGCAGTCGCCTTATTTGCCTGTAGCTTGGCCGCAAGTGAGTCTGCATTGGCCTTGTCGGGATACTTACTCGCGCATGAGCTGTACTTAACCCGGCGCTCCAACACTACAAAAGCCCTGCGACTATTGCCCTATGCCGTGATTGGCCTGTGCTGGATAGGCTTTTGGGCGACCCAAGGCTATGGCGTTTCAGGCCCAGGTTTCTACATCGATATTGCTCAACAACCGCTGCTATTTTTTGAAAAGCTGGTGTATCGAGCGCCAGCGTATGTAGTCAGCCAAATAGCTTTTCCTCCGGTAGAAGTTTTCGGCGCGCTGGAGTTGCAGACCTTGCCAAGAGCCATGCAATGGTTAGCTGGCGGCTATATTTTTGCGCTATTGGGTCTGCTGTTTTGGTTTTTCCGACCATTGCTTAAGCAACTAGCGATGGCACGGTTTTTTGCACTCGGCCTAGTCATTGCTGCTTTGCCGCTTGTGGCTTCATCACCAGTTAGCCGCTCGCTTTGGTATGTCAGCTTTGGCGCGTTTGGCCTGATAGCGCTTTATGTCGCGCATTATCGTGAAGCCGTAGCGACTTTTGGTGGCAATGAGGCCTCGCTGCGGCGTGCCGGCATTTTTGCCAAGACCTTGCTCGCGCTGCATTTGCTACTCAGCCCATTACTATTTTTAGCTCTACCGCAGATGGCCACTGCTTTTGACATAGCCATGGACAGCGAAACAGTGGCGCTGCCAACCACCGACTCAGACCCACGGCTATTGCTGCTGGCGAGCCCGACCTATATCGGTAGCGTGACATTCCCCATGTTGAAAGATCAGGCCTTATCGTATGGAGCCGCGCCAAGTCGAAACCTGCCAACGCTGACGCATATTCGCGGTCTGGTCGACACTGAGCATGCCTTCAGGCTGCGACGCGTATCAGAAGACACTTTGGTGGTGAAGTCGGAGCAGGGCTTTGCCAGCATGGCGACCAAGCCCTATGGTTTTAGCGCTGGCCATGAAGTGGTGCTAGATGACGTGCGCATCACCGTTGAGCAGGTAAATGCCGATGGCCAGCCGCTGCAAATTCGATTTTCTTTCAAGCCTGGGGCATTGTCGGGCTATAAAGTGATGCGTTGGCAGGCTGAGCGTTTTGTTGCAGCCACGCTGCCTGAGATTGGCACGTCGATAGAAATTAACTAGCCCCATCATCATTTCCAAAATGGAAGACTGAGACATGAGCAAGCGCTTAAAGATTATCGGGCTAATAGTCGTGTTGGCGCTGCTCGCAGCTGCTGGCGTATATGTCGAGCAGCTCATGAGCAAAAAAACACCTAGCTTTGATATTTCATTGAGCTGCGGTGTGCCGCCACCAGAGGAAGAGTCTGAGCTGGCACGCTTGTTCGATTTTGCCGAAAACCATGAAGGTGAAATGGTGCAGGTCAAGCTAAGTTACTACCCTGGCGGCTGTAGCTGCCCGCGTAGTGAAGACGATGACCCAAGCATTGTTGGGATGGTCTGTGAGCATAATCCAGAGTGGTGGCTTGCTGAGAAAATGAAGCAGTACAACTGTGTCGAGGCGCTAGGCATGGCTGGGCATCGTGCTGGCATTGCGTCATTTTGCTTTCCAACGCATGACATTCTGCCGATCAAAGCAGGCTATTCCAGAGAGCAAACCGCCACTTATCAAAGCATATCGGGGTCGTTCTTACTGAATTGGGAATGGAGTCTAGGCGCACCGCATGTACAAGTATTATTGCCTGATTAAAAACGCGTGACTGAGCCTTGGTTCTCAATAGCAGTGGCGTGTCAGTATTATTTATCCCCATGATTTATATATGAGTTTTTGCTTAGTCAAACTGATCCCAGTAAGGGCGATCGCCATAATAGCCATCTAAGAACTCGACAAAGCACTTCACTTTATTCGCTAATAATTGACGACTAGCGTACACCGCATACAGCGTTAGCGGCTCGGGCTCATACTCTGGCAAAACAATCGTCAGCTTGCCTTCTTTGATTGCCGCGCCTGAGATAAACGTGGGCTGTAAGGCGATTCCTGCACCGGCGATAGCCGACTCGACTAAGACATCACCGTTATTACAAACCAGCTCATTGCTACGTGCTCGGTCACTGCTTCGCAGCCAGCGATGCGCTAGCTGATTGGCGTCATCCTCTAAATAGCTATAGCGCAAATAACGATGTGCCTTAAGGTCTTGCAGGCTTTTAGGCATGCCGTGCTGCTGCAAATACTCAGGTGAGGCGCACATCACCAGGCGTACTGGCGCGATGCGCTTGGCAATTAATGACGAGCTTTTTAGATGCCCAATACGCAGCGCAATATCAAAACCCTCTTCGACAATATCGACTTTGCGATCGTTGATTTGCAGATCTATATCCACGGCTGGATGAGCTTGCTGAAAGTCGATCATGAGCTTGGCCATATGGCGAATAGCGAAAGAGGCGGGCGCGCTAATGCGCAGTAGGCCGCTAGCGTGCGCTTGCATATCGCCTAGTTCGTTTTCCATGTCGCTGATGTCGCTGAGCACTTGCTGCGCGCGTTGGAAATAGCGCGTGCCGGCCTCAGTCAGATGCAGCTTGCGCGTGGTGCGATTGAGCAGGCGTGCGCCCAAATGCTTTTCGAGCTGAGCAATATGCTTGCTAACAAGCTGTGGTGACAGCGCTAGGCGCTCGGCGGCTAGAGTAAAGCTGCCTTCGGTCACGACGGTGATGAAAGCGCGCATAGCATCAATACGATCCACTGTTTACTCCGAAAGAGGCAATTATCAACAATTTGTTGATAATATAACAATGATTACTGGCTTAGTATTTTAAATCAATGATAGTAAGGTGTGTACATAACCTGAGGCGTTGCTTCGGGAGACTCTCAAAACACAACATCTGAGGTGACAATTATGAACTCCACATTTATACAGACTTTGCTCAAATCTACTGGCGGCTACGCTGCGTTCATTTTACGAGTACCTGTGGGCCTGATTTTGGCTGCTCACGGTTCGCAAAAACTCTTCGGCTGGTTTGGCGGCTATGGCCTAGAAGGCACTGGCCAGTGGATGGCAAGCATCGGTCTAGAGCCAGGTTATTTGATGGCACTGATGTCTGGTAGTGCCGAGTTTTTTGGCGGCCTAGCGCTAGCCTTAGGACTGCTAACTCGCCCTGCGGCGCTGGTTACCGCCTTTACCATGCTCATCGCCATCTTCAGCGTGCACTTCAGCAATGGCCTGTTCATGTCGAATAATGGCTATGAATATGCGCTGACTTTGCTTGTGGTGACGCTGGCATTGACTGTTCAAGGTGCAGGCCGATTCGCGCTGGATAACGCGCTGCTAGCCTATTTCGATAATAAGAAAGCGAGTTAATCACATCGAGATGGGCAGCCTTAATGGCTGCTCATCTTCGATATGGCCTTTTAGGCTGCAATAGCCGCAGAACTTTAGATAGGAGACATGCCATGAGCACGCAGACAATGAAGTCCGACGAAGAGTTTGATCAAAAGTGCGCTAATCCCGATGGATGCAAAACCATCGACCTGTTGATTGAGACTAGCGAAAAAGACTTAGGTGGCTTCACGGTGCGCCGCGTGCTGCCAACTAGGCAGCGCCGCATGGTGGGCCCGTGGATCTTCTTTGACCATATGGGGCCGGCTAACTTCGCTGCGGGAGAGGGCATTAATGTGCGCCCGCATCCGCACGTCAATTTAGCCACGGTCACCTATCTATTTGAAGGTGAAATACTGCATCGAGATTCTCTCGGCAGCTTTCAGGCTATTCGTCCGGGCGACGTTAACCTGATGGTGGCGGGCAAAGGCATCAGCCATTCCGAGCGCGAGCGACCAGAAGTCACGCAAGTGGCACATCGTCTACATGGCCTGCAGCTTTGGCTGGCTTTGCCAGAGGCCGACGAGGAAATTGATCCTGCGTTTTACCATTACCCCAGTGCCGATATTCCTAGCGCTGAGGTCGATGGAGTGGCTATTCGAGTGATTATTGGCAGCGCCTATGGTGCAACATCGCCAGTCAAAATGTATGCGAACACGCTTTATGTCGAGGCGCATTTGCGCGCAGGACAGAAAATTACGGTACCGAATGCGCAAGAGCGTGCCGTCTATGTGGCTGAAGGCGAATTGAGCTCGGGCGATACCTTGATTTCTGAGCGCTCGATGGCGGTCTTGTCGAATGCGCCCACTATTGAGCTGACGGCAACGCGCGATTCGCGTATCGCCATTGTTGGTGGTGAGACGATGAGCAAGCGCTATGTCGAATGGAACTTCGTGTCTAGCCGCCGCGAGCGTATCGAGCAAGCTAAGGCAGATTGGAGCGCTCAACGTTTTCCAAAAGTGATTGGCGATGAAGACGAATTCATTCCATTGCCGCAATAGCTTCACGAGCTGATGGCATGAGCAAGCGCGCAACACATATTGTAACGCCGGCGTCCACATGGGCGCCTTTTGCGCACAGCGCTTTTGCCTTGTTATGGACGGCAACGCTGATTTCCAATATTGGCGCATGGGTTCACAATGCCGGCGCCGCTTGGCTGATGACCACGCTCGACCCTTCGCCAGCCATCGTGGCGCTAGTGCAAGCGGTTAGCGCGCTGCCTATTTTCTGCTTTGCGCTATTGGCCGGCACGCTGGCCGATCGTGTCGATAAACAGCGCTTTTTGATCATCGTAAATATCGTCATCGCAGCGGTGACATTTGCCCTCGCAGTGCTGGTCGCACTTGGCTGGATGACGCCACTTTTGTTGCTCGTATTCACCTTTATGATCGGCACCGGTGCGGCATTTATCGCGCCCGCATGGCAGGCGGTGGTGCCAGAACTAGTGACGCGCGAGAGTTTGCCGCCAGCCATCGCCCTCAATAGCTTGGGCATTAATATTAGCCGTGCGATTGGGCCAGCATTGGCGGGCGCACTGATCATTTATATTGGTCTGGCAGCGCCTTTCGTTGTTAATGCCATGAGCTATTTGGTGATCATCGGCGCGCTGCTAGCGTGGAAGAGACCTCCAGCACCGGCGCGCACACTGCCGCCGGAGCCTTTACTCGGCGGCATGCTCACCGGCTTACGGCATGCTAGCCATAATGCACCGCTGAAGGCGACGCTTTTGCGTGCACTAGGCTACTTCACGTTCGCTAGCGCTTACTGGGCACTATTGCCTTTGATTGCACGCGCGATTCCCGGCGGTGGCGCTGGATTTTATGGCATTTTATTGGGCGCAATCGGTGCTGGCGCTGTTGTAGGCGCGCTGGCATTGCCTCATATCCGAACCAAGCTCGATGCCAATCAGCTGCAGGTACTTGGCACCATCATGACAGCTGCTGCAATGCTGGGCTTTGGCTTTGCGACCAGTGCTTGGTTCGCTGTTCCGGCTGCATTATTGGGTGGTTTAGGCTGGATTGCCGTGCTCACCAGCCTCAATGTGTCGGCACAAACCGCATTGCCAAACTGGGTGCGCGCCCGCGGCCTGTCTATCTTCATCATGGTATTTTTCGGCTGCATGGCGGCAGGCTCTATCGTCTGGGGCCAAGTGGCCTCAGTCACGTCGCTATCGACGACATTGCTCATTGCCGCGGTGGGTGCAGTAGTCGCCATACCGCTAACGTGGCGAGCGCAGCTGGGCCAAGGCGAGCACCGCGACTTAACACCGGCGATGAGTTGGGGCGCGCCGATCATTGCCGATAGTTTCGATGATAGCCCCGATCGCGGGCCGGTAATGGTGACGATTTCGTATGTAATCGAAGCGAATAATGCCGACGATTTTCTGCAGGCCATCCACGCCTTGTCGGCTGAGCGCTACCGTAATGGCGCTCATAGCTGGGGCGTTTATCAAGATGCCGCCGATCCAAGCATTTGGTTTGAATGGTTCTTTCTGTCGAGCTGGGCGGAGCATTTACGCCAGCATGAGCGCGTCACTCAACATGACCAAGATATTCATGATGCCGTGCGTGCTTATCACTCTGCCGCTAAAGCGCCAGAGGTGCGGCATTACCTTGCGCCAGTTCGAGCACTTCAGCGCTAAGGCATAAAGCCTTGGCTGAACCCAAGCGCTTAGTAAAGCTAAGCGTCTCTGAGCACGATGGCCGGGGCAGTGCGCCAGACTTTCCGTGTCGCGGCCATGCCGGCAAGGCCTGTGAGCGCAGCGCCCAGCAGCGGAGTAATAAGCCAAAGCTCACCATGCCATGTGGGTGGTAAGTCCAGCAGCGTGATGTATAACGCAGCGGCTAGAAGCTCAGTTAAAACCACCGCCAATAGCCCTGCCATCCCGCCCAGCAATATCATTTCCGATAAGCCACGCTGCATAAGCTGGCGACGACTAGCGCCGAGCGCGCGCAGCAGGGCCGCTTCTTGTCGGCGCTGATCTTGCCCAGCCGCGATGCAAGCCAGCAGCACTAGCACGCCGGCTGCGAGCACAAACAACAGCACAAATTCAATCGCGCGCGAGACATCATCGAGCAGCTTACGCACCTGCGTCATGATGGCATCGACGTCGATTAGCACCACCGTGGGAAAGCGCTGCAGCAATGTATTGAGCACGTCACGATTGCCGCTGGGCACATGGAAAGCAGTAAGGTAAGTCGCCGGAAAGTCGGCTAGCGCTGCCGGCGGAAACACCATGTAAAAGTTGGGCTGAAAGCTGTCCCAATCTACTTTGCGCAAACTGCTCACGGTAGCTTCAACATCGCCTTCCGCCAGAGTAAACATCAAGCGATCGCCAAGGCCGACGCCCAGTTTTTCCGCCAACTTAGACTCGATCGAGACCGGCCATGGTGCGCTCGACGGGTTTGCCCATTCGCCTTCAAGTAGCTCATTGCCCAATGGCAAAGTGTCGGAGATGGTGAGGTTTAGCTCGCGATTGAGGGCCTCAAGGTTTGGCTCTTTGTCTTTCGTCACCGCGGTGACCACGGACTCGCCATTGATGGCGGTAAGGCGACCACGAATCACCGGATATAAGGCGTCGATATTGATGCCGGCATCGGCCAACGTTTGGCGAAACTCGGCGGTGTCATGTGCGTCGATACCGAGCGCAAACTGGTTGGGCGCATTCGCGGGGAGCTTGCTTTGCCACGCCGTGATGAGCTCACCACGAACACTGGTGACCAAGAGCATGGCGGTCATACCGATGCTCAGCGCAAGGATTTGCAGTGTGCTGGCCTGCGGTTGTCGCCAGAGCTCGCGCAGCCCAAGCAGGGCGTTAGGCAGTGAACGCTCAGCGAATGTCTTGCGCAGCAGCACAAAGACGCTGCGCAAGATGATGGTGAGCAAAAACGCCAGCGCGCTACCACCGACAACGAGCAAAAGCGTTAATTGCCAGCGACCTGTTTCTAGCATCAGTAACGCGGCCAATGCCGATAAGGCCAGTGCAGTAACGGCGATTAACCCGGGCGAGTTTGGCGCTAATTCTCGGCGAATAACCCGCAATGGGGAAACGCGAAACAAGCCGATTAGGGCTGGCAGTGCAAAACCCAGCAAGGTTAACGTGGCGGTGGCAATGCCGGTAAGCAGAGGGCGTTGCCAGGCAAAATCCAGCTCTGCCGTGGGCAGCATGCTATCGAGCAATTGAAACAGCAGCTGCGAGGCTAAGGCACCAAACCCAGCACCAAGCACAATGGCCACCGCCCAAATAAGCCCGAGTTGGCGTAGATAAATGCCCTGCACGCGGCGGCGACTAGCGCCCAAACAGCGCATCAATGCCATGGTGTCGTAATGACGCTCGGCATGGCGGCGTGCGGCTAGGGCGACTGCCAAGCCCGATAAAATCACGGCGGCAATGGCAGCGATGCTCAGATAGTCGCTGGCACGCGCGAGTGGTGTGCCAACTTCTGAGCGCCCGCTGGCGACATCTTGCAGGCGTTCGCCAATGGCGAGCTTTGGCTTTAGCTCATCGTTGAAATCAGCCACAGCTTTAGCCGGCCCAGCGAGCAATAAGCGGTATTGCACACGCGATCCGGGCTGGATGAGGCCGGCAGCTTCGACATCGGCGGCGTTGATTAGCGCGCGTGGGGCAAATGCCGAGAAGTTACCAGCACGATCGGGTTCGCTGGTGAGCACAGCAGTGACGCGCAGGCGGATATCGCCGAGCTGCACCTCATCATCGAAGCCGATGGCGAGCAGGCCAAACAGGCGCTCATCTAGCCAGAGTGTGCCGGAGGCGGGCAGGCTGCCGGCGGGGAGTTGTGTCTTGTCACGACGCGCCTGTAATTCGCCGCGCAAAGGGTAGCCAGCGCTGACGGCTTTTACTGCCGCTAACTGAAACTCATCCTTGTACTGAATCATGCTGGAGAATTCAGTCACGGTGGCCTGTTGTAAGCCGTGCTTGCTGGCTTCTTTAAGCACTTCTGGGCGCAATGGCCGACTGCTATCGAGCACGAGATCGGCACCAAGCAGGCTGGCAGCTTGGCGCGTTAGGCCTTGCTCTAAGCTAGCGCTGAAAAATCGCAGGCTAGTGGTAGCGGCCACGGCGAGGATTAAGGCTGCCAATAGCAACCAGATTTCACCGGCACGAATATCACGCGATAGCAGTCGCCATGCCAGTTTCATGCGTGGCTACCCGCCACTATGCGGCCGCCATCGAGATGGATTTGGCGCTGACAGCGCGAGGCGAGCGCTTCATCGTGAGTGACTAAAATCAGCGTGGTGCCAGCATCGGCATGCGCTTCGAATAAAAGTTCGATGATGCGTGCGCCAGTTTGGCTATCGAGGTTGCCGGTAGGCTCATCGGCCAGTAGTAGTTTCGGCTCCATGGCAAAAGCACGGGCAATCGCCACGCGCTGCTGTTCGCCGCCAGAAAGCTGTCGTGGCGTATGCGCCTCGCGCGCACTTAGGCCCACGCGTGCTAGCCAATGTCGGGCTTTATCACGAGCAGGTAAGCCCGCTAACTCCAGCGGCAACATGACGTTTTCTAGCGCACTTAAATGCGGTAAGAGCTGGAAGCTTTGGAAAACAAAGCCGATCAATTGCTGGCGTAATGCCGCGCGCGCATCCTCATCTAGAGCGCCAAGCTCATGGCCGGCCAGCAGCACTTGGCCCTGACTGGCAGTGTCCAATCCCGCCAACAAGCCCAGTAGTGTAGATTTGCCTGAGCCCGAGCTGCCAGTAATCGCTACACTCTCGCCGGCGTTGATGCTCAAGTTGATGTCATGCAGTATGACCAGCTGACCGTCGTGCATGGGCACCGATTGCTGGAGCTGGCGCGTTTCAATCAAGCTTGGAGTTGCCGTTTTTATGTCTAAAGTCATGTCTACCTGGATACGAAATCTGTGTGGTGTCGTACTTTGCTTGGCCATCATGCCGGCTTCGGCCGCGACTGTACTCATTTACGGCGATAGTATCAGTGCGTCATACGGAATGGACATTGAACAGGGCTGGGTCTCGTTACTCGACAAGCGTTTAGCGAAACGCGCGCCTGGAAAGCATCAGGTAATAAACGCCAGTGTTAGTGGTGAAACTACGGCTGGCGGTTTGCGCCGCTTGCCGGCTTTGCTCAAGCAGCACACGCCCGATGTCGTGGTGCTGGAGCTCGGCGCCAATGATGGCCTGCGCGGACAACCACCAAAGCTGATGGAGCGCAATCTGGCGGCAATGATCCGCTTGTCGCAACAGGCCGGTGCACGTGTGGTGCTGCTCGGCATGCAGATTCCGCCGAACTACGGCAAGGCTTATACCAATGCATTTTTTGCCGTGTTTCCGAAGGTGGCAAAAGCAGGAAGTATTGCCTTACTGCCATTTTTTCTCGATGGCGTTGGCGGAGTGCCAGAGTTAATGCAAAAAGATGGCCTTCACCCCAATGCTAAGGCTCAGCCCAAGCTCTTGGAGCAGGCCTGGCCACTCATTTTTCAACATTTAGCTGAGTAATTCCGATGACATCTTCGATGCCGTGGCGCCCTAACGTACCAGGCGATTACCGCGGCCCTCGCATCGCGCTCATTCATGGCTTTATGGCCGGCGTGCACATGCAATGGCATTTGCTTCGCTTCCTGCGCGAGCATGGTTTTGCCGACACCACCTTATATAGCAACCATTTAAGGCCTGCCTCAATCGCCAAGGATCTAGCGCCAGCAGCGCAGGCAGGGCGTCCCATTGTGCTGCTTGGTTACAGCCAAGGCGGCATACAGGTGATGAAAGTCGCCAAGTTACTGGAGGCGCAGCAGGTCAAATGTGATCTGGTGATTTCGTTGGCAGCGGGTGGTATTGGGCGTTGGCATCCCGCTCAATGGGGCTTTAATGGCCGTCGAGTGCCTGCAAATGTGAGCCGTTACCTTAACTATTTTGCTGCCAACGATAAGCTGGGCACAGATCGCCGCAAGGCTGATAATCTAGCGCACGCAACGTCTGACAATACGCGACTGGAGAACATTGCTTACTCCGAAGCGGCGGGTGTTGATCACCTCAGCATTGCTCGCTGTTATCCGACAGAGCGAGTGCTACCAGAGGTGAAAACTTTGTTTCTCGACAGACTGCTCAATGAGCTTGCCGAACTTTCCTCATGAGCTTGTGCAAGCCAATACGCCATCAGGTTAATCCATGCTAATTTTCTTTATCTGCCTAGCCATACTGATTCTTGGTTATAAGTTCTACAGCCCCTTTGTTGAGAAGCAAGCTGGCATCGACCATGAGGCGATAACGCCGCAGCAGCGTCTGCATGATGGTGTTGACTATGTGGCCATCAGTCCAGCCAAAGCCTTTCTCATTCAGTTTTTGAATATCGCCGGCATTGGCCCTATTTTCGGCCCCATCCTTGGTGCGTTGTACGGCCCGATAGCGCTAGTCTGGATCGTGATTGGCAATGTGCTTGGCGGGGCAGTGCATGACTACTTCTCTGGGGTCATGAGCCTAAAAGAAGATGGCAAAAGCCTGCCCGAAATCGCTGGCCATTATTACAATGTGGTGTTCAAAGGCGTGATGTTGGTTTTTACCTGCATGTTGCTGTTCTTTGTCGGTGTGGTGTTCATCATGAGCCCGGCGGGGCTGCT
The DNA here is from genome assembly GCF_042677145.1 of Paraperlucidibaca wandonensis. Taxonomy (NCBI): domain Bacteria; kingdom Pseudomonadati; phylum Pseudomonadota; class Gammaproteobacteria; order Moraxellales; family Moraxellaceae; genus Paraperlucidibaca; species Paraperlucidibaca wandonensis. Next base: position 556,877 of record NZ_JBHTIT010000001.1, read on the forward strand.
GAGTAATTTGCCGTATTTTGAAGGCACAATACTCGCGGGCAACACCTTCTGGGTGCTAGCGATATTGGGCTACTACTTTCTGGCCACGCTGCTGCCCATCGATAAAGTCATCACCAAGCTATATCCGCTGTTTGGCTTGCTCATGATTGTGATGACCAGCTTAATCGCCATTGCGCTATTGCTGGAAGCGCCACACCTGCCGCAAGCAAATGATGTTTTCGCCTATTTCGATGGCCATCATGTACACGATTTACTAACGCCAAATCCTGATGGTCTGCCAGTTTGGCCATTACTATTTTTGACGATTACCTGTGGTGCCATCAGTGGATTTCATTCCACACAATCACCGATGATGGCTCGCTGCCTGACCAATGAAAAATACGCGCGCCCGGTGTTTTACGGCGCGATGATGTGCGAAGGCATTGTTGCCTGCGTGTGGGCGCTGGCTGGCATTGCTGCGTTTCCCGGCGGCTATGCCGAGCTCAAGGGCATACTCGATTTAGGCGGCCCTGGTTTGGTGGTGAGCCATATCGCTACCGGTTATCTCGGCGCTTTTGGTGGGATCATGGCCATTCTAGCCGTGGCAATTTTCCCGGTTACATCCGGCGACACGGCATTTCGCTCATTACGCCTGACCATTACCGATGCCTTTAATATCAAGCAATCTGCCGCGCACAGATTAGCGCTAGCAGCGCCGCTATTGGGCATTGCCTACCTAATGACATTGCTAGACTTCTCATTGATTTGGCGTTACTTCGCCTTCTCCAACATGCTGCTGTCGACCAGTGTCTTGTGGTTAGCCAGTAAGTACCTGATGGATAGAGGCACGTTTCATTGGGTTGCGAGCGTGCCAGCGGTGATCGGTACGGCGATTACGGTGTCTTATATCGCCACTGCCGGAGTTGGCTTGAGCTTGTCGGAGGCCTACGGCAAACCCATAGGCATAGCGGTTGCTGTGTTGTGCTTTATTGGGCTGCTTATTCATCACAAAAAGCACCTAACCAGCACCGAGCGTGTGTCATGAGCCCGAAACAACGCTTGGTATTACAGGCTGTGCTTTATGAGGCGTTTGCTATTGCCTTCGTGACGCCGGCCTTGAGCTTTATGTTTGATGAGCCGGCTTCTTCAACAATAGGCCTTGCCGTGCTTATGTCGAGTATTGCGCTTGGCTGGAACTATGTATTCAACACGATATTTGAGCGCTGGGAAGCGCGCCAGTCGGTGCGAGGCCGCTCACTAGCTCGGCGGTTAATGCATGGCATTGGTTTCGAGGGCGGCCTTGTGGCTATATTGGTTCCAGTGGTTTCCTTCTGGCTAAACACCTCATTGCTGAGTGCGTTTATGGCAAATCTGGGCCTTTTAGTGTTCTTCTTTGTTTACGCCATTGCCTTCACGTGGCTTTTTGACCGCGTATTCGGTCTGCCCGAGTCCGCTACAAAGTAGCCGCGCCTCGTTTAAGCCGCAGTAGTTTTCGTTTGCAGATAGGCCAAAATCATCTCAATAAGGCCGTTTTCTACATCTTCTTCCCGCCACATAGAGTTCTCTTGGCTAATCAAACGCACCATGGTGAAGATGGTGCTATTGACGATAATGAATATCCGCACCTCGAGGTTTTCTATCGGGTACTCGCGGTAATACTTCAAAAAATAGATGCGCGATAATTCGAGAAAGTGCTGCTGCAGCGCGTTGGCGACTTTGTCGGTGGGCAGGCGGTGCCAGTTTCTAGCGAGCTCAAGATACAGCCCATTGCGCGAATTCAGCATGGTAAAGCCGTAATGAATGGCGCCTGTGACTAGGTCACGCAAGGTGCTGGTTTCGCTAATCGGTAGACGCTGCAGGCCTTTACCAATATCACTCGCCATATTGTTCATCAGGGCTTCAATCAAGGCTTCTTTGCTGCTGAAGTATTGATACAGCGAGCCCACACTCACATTGGCAAGCTCTGCAATACGCGATGTGGTGGTGAAATCTAAGCCTTTTTCGATGATGCAACGCGCTGTGGCATCGATCAGCGTATCGATCATTTGCCGCGAGCGTTCTTGCTTAGGTGTCTTTCTCATACCGACTTTTTCATACTAAATACTCATAACGCGAGTTGAATGCGAATGCAGGTTCGCATTAATGTTCAGGCATAACAACTACCTCAGCTCGTACCTTAGATGCTGATGAGCCTGCGCTAATGATTCCTGAATGAGTACAACGATTATGACCAGCACCGTATTGATCACAGGCTGTGACACGGGTATCGGCAATGCCACGGCGCATTATTTTCAGCAACAGGGCTGGAGTGTGTCAGCGACCATGCTTAACCCAGAAAGTGAAACTACGCTGGCTGCGTTACCGCGAGTTATCTGTCCAAAATTGGACGTGACAGATAAAGCCAGCATCGCGCTAGCGGTTGCAGAAACACTGAAGCGGTTTGGTCGTATAGATGCCGTGGTGAACAATGCAGGTTACGGTCTTATCGGCGCGTTTGAGACTTTGAGCGATGAGCAAATTCGGCGCCAGTTCGATACCAATGTGCATGGCTTAATGGATGTCTGTCGAGCCGTATTACCTTATTTTCGTGCACAAAACAGCGGTACCTTGATCAACGTATCCAGCATGGTTGGCCGTATCCCACTGCCGTTTTACAGCATCTATAACGCCAGTAAATTTGCCGTCGAAGGCTTCTCTGAAGGCTTAATTTATGAACTTGAGCCATTCAATATTCGCGTTAAATTAATTGAGCCAGGCTCGGTGAAAACCGCCTTTTTTCAAGGCTCAAGTGATCGTGAGAACAGCACTGGCGAGTGTGCCTATGCTGAGTTTAGCCAAGCTCAGTTAGCCGTCATGGATGAAATTGGCGCGAATGGCACAAGCAAAGAGGCTACGGCTGAGGTTATTTTCAAATCGGCTATCGATCAAAGCAGTCGCATTCGCTATTCGGTAGGTCTTGATGCAAAAGTCCTTATGGCCGCGCGCCGAGTGTTGCCAGACGCGGTGTTTATGCAGCTGATTAAAGCAGGCTTGAGTCCTTCGCTATTTACCAATGCTCGGCGCCGGCTTTATCAACTGCAAAAGTAGTTTATGAGCGACATCACCTTGATCAGATGAGTGCCGCCGTAAGCTGCGACAAAACGCAGTGCTAACCCGTGTTGCGCATCCCCGCGGCAATGGCGTTCACCGTTCGTAGCAGCGGCGGCAGCCATCTTTGCCGCTCATCCTCTGATGTCGATTCATCGCGGTAGCGCCGCAGCAAGACGATCTGAATATGGTTGAGCACGTCGAGGTATGGGTTTCGCCGCACCATCGACATGCCAATGTATTCGTCGATCTCGACTAAAGACTCGGCTTTTGCCACCTGCAATAACTCATCGAAGGCCAGGAAATATTCGGCGCGAATAGCCTCATAAATTGGCTGAGCTTGCGCTTGATCGGCAACCAAGCTGGCATAGCCATGCGCAATAGTCATCTCGCCCTTGGTTAGCGACAGTTGCGTGTTGCGCAACATGCTGTGAAAAAACGGCCAGTCCTTAAATAGTGTGTGCAGCAATTCTGGCTGATCTTTGTGATTTTCTCGCCACGCTTTTAGCGCCGAGCCGATGCCAAACCACGCGGGTAATGTGTGCCGCGATTGCGACCAGCCGAATACCCAGGGAATCGCACGCACAGACGATTTCGATAGGTCGCCGACTTTACGCGAGGCGGGGCGTGAGCCGATATTCAGCAGGCCAAGCTCTCGCACAGGTGTTGCTTCGAAAAAGTAGTTGAAGAAAAACGGCGTGTCGTCGGTGAGTTCGCGGTAAGCCTTTTCACCAAAGGCGGCGAGCTCGGCCACAACTTGCTCATGCTCAGCGGGAGCCGATTTATGGCCCATGACCAAATGCGCGGAAGCTTTCATCAAGCCAGTCGCACCCATGGTGATCTCATAAATGGCGGTTTCGGTATTGCTGTATTTTGACGACAGCACCTCACCTTGCTCGGTAAATTTGATTTGGCCTTCTACTGTGCCAGCAGGCAGCGACAGGATGGACTCGTGCGTGGGTCCGCCGCCTCGTGCAACGGTGCCGCCACGGCCATGAAACAGACGGCATTCGATACCATTCTTCTGAGTGATTGATAGCACGCGTTTCTGCGCGTTATACAAACTCCACACCGATGCCAGCGAGCCGCCATCTTTGCAGGAGTCGGAGTAGCCCAACATCGCTTCTTGTAGGTCGCCTGAAACGCGTAGCAGCTCACGATAAACAGGGTTTTCGAAGAGGACACTGAGTACTTCTTCGATCTGCTGAAGATCTTCAATGGTTTCAAATAAGGGTGAAATCTGAATATCACAAAACCATTTGGCGTCGCGCTTGCCGGCTAAGCCAGCCAAGACGGCGAGGAACATTACCTCCATCACGTGGCTAGCTTCATGCGTCATGGAGATTACGTAGGTGCCAAAACAGTCGCGGCTAATGATGTCGATGAGCTCGCGCTTCACCTTAAATACCATAAGGGTTTCGGCAGATTCAGCGGGCAAGGCAGCCATATCGATAGCTTTATGACTGCTACCGATAAGCTTAGTCAGCAGTGCCATCCGGCCTGTTTCATCCAGCGCCAAATAGTCGGTGCCGGGCTGTAATTGCTTGAGAATATCCGCCACGGTATTGCTATGGCGTGTCGACTCTTGGCGCACATCGAGCTTGCATAAGTGCCAGCCAAAGGTTTCAGCTAAACGAATGAGATCTTTGACCTCACCATCGGCAAGTAGCCGGTCACCAGTGGCTATCAGCACATCGCGGATGCGATAAAGGTCATCGAGAAAGCTATCTTTATTGGCATAGGCAAGCGCCGATAAAGTGATGACTTTCTTGTCCTGAATAGCGCTTATGTAGTCCAGATAATGCTGCAGGCGCTGGCGAATAATGTGTAACTTGAATCGGTATGGCTCTTCGGCAAAAGCCTCGTTGACTGACCTGTCTACTGAAGACAGGTCAAAATCGGCCGCATCCTGATGCAAGCCTAGCGCGTCGTAATTAATTTCTGGGCAGAGCTGGCTAGAGTGGGTAAGTACGCGGTCCAAGCTCGCTAAGCGATCAAGGTATTCCTGCAAAATAGTTTGTGTTGCCGAACAAACCGCAAAGCGAGTGATCTCATGAGTGACATGGGGGTTGCCGTCACGATCACCGCCGATCCATGTGCCAAAACGAAAAAGGCTAGGCACGGTTACCGGTGATTGTGGATTTTTTTCGTTGAAAACCGTATCCACCGCGCGTTCAAGATGGCGGTAAGCCTGCGGCACGGCATCGAAAATAGACGCGCTAAAGTAATAAAGACCTAAGCGAATTTCGTCATGAACTTCGGGGCGAGTAGTGCGGACTCCATTGGTTTTAAGCAGAGATAAAATGACCGATTTAGCCTGCCTAAGTAGATGGTCACGATCAACGCCCGATGCGTTAGGACGGTCCATCTCCACGCAAATTAGAAAAATTTTGCGCTGCAAATCCATCACCGTACGGCGCTTAGCTTCAGTCGGGTGAGCCGTAAATACCGGCATATAAATCAGTCGATTGAGCAGAGTCTGTAAATCATCAGGGCTCATGTTTTGGTTAGCAAACTCATGCATGGTGTCATTGAACGACCCTTGCCATAAGTGCGAATCTCGCCGTACTTGCTTACGGCGCTGCTGATGCATGTGATTTTCTTCAGCAATATTGACTAGGCTGAAGTAGAGGTTGTAAGCGCGCACGACAAAGTTCAACGTGGCTGGGTCGAGCGAGCGCACTAAAGTCATGAGCTTGGCGTATAGCTTCGGGCTATGTTGCGTGCGCAATTTAATAAAGCCTCGGCGCAGAGTCTCCACGGTATCGAAGACGTGATCGCCTGTTTGTTCTTTGAGGACTTCGCCTAGCAGGTTGCCAAACAGTCTTACGCGGGCACGAAGGGCTTTATCGTTGTCGTTTAAGCTTTTTTTCATAGTGACACTAAATCCGAAAGTAAAAAATGTAGATGCTCGACTCACCTTAACTGCCTTATACAATGAACCACAACTATTGCGCCGCATTGCTGCGGTGTAAGCTCATTTGACCGAGCACCATGATTGGAGCCAACTCAGTGACGCACTCTCAGTATCGAATAGAAACCGATAGCCTCGGTGACGTTGAAGTTCCGCTAGAGGCTTTGTTCGGCGCTCAAACACAAAGAGCGGTGAGCAATTTCGCCATTAGCAATCTGGTGATGCCCAAGCGCTTTATTGCAAGCCTTGGCCTAATTAAAGCTGCTGCGGCAAGCGCCAATACAGAGCTTGGCTTGCTTGATGAGGATATTGGCAAGGCCATTTATCACGCGGCTATGGAGCTGGCCAAAGGCCATCATAGCGAGCAATTTCCAGTCGATGTTTTTCAAACTGGCTCCGGCACCAGCACCAATATGAATGCCAATGAAGTCATTGCAACCTTGGCCAGCCGGCAGCTACAGAAGCCTGTGCATCCGAATGACATGGTGAATTGCAGCCAGAGCAGCAACGATGTCATTCCCACCGCAATTCATCTCAGCGCACAGTTAGCGCTTGAGCAGCAGTTACTGCCGGCGCTAAAAAGCTTAATAGCAGTCACGCTGGCAAAAGAGCAGGCCTTGGCCGGTCAGCTAAAAACTGGCCGCACGCATTTGATGGATGCCATGCCGATTAGCCTTGGGCAGGAGCTGTCTGCTTGGCGAGCACAATTGGAGCTAGCGCTTGCTCGCATTAGCGATAGTCAAAAGCGGCTGTGCCAGATCGCTCAAGGTGGCACGGCGGTAGGTACTGGGGTGAACGCACCCGAGCAGTTTCCGCGACTGTTTGCTCAGCATTTATCGAGCCTTAGCGGCAGCTCATTTCGCACTGCCGATAACTTATTTGCCGCACTCAGCAGCCAAGATACTGCGGTCGAAATGTCGGGCCAACTCAAGGCATTAGCGGTAGCGCTACTAAAAATTGCCAATGATTTGCGCTGGATGAATAGCGGCCCACTCGCGGGCTTAGGTGAGATCAGCCTGAAGGCTTTGCAGCCAGGCAGCAGCATCATGCCGGGCAAGGTAAATCCAGTATTGCCTGAGGCAGTGGCGATGGCTGCGGTGCAGGTCATGGGTAATGACACGACGATTACGATGGCCGGCGCATCGGGCAATTTTCAGCTCAATGTGATGCTGCCAGTGATTGCCTACAACTTGCTGCAAAGCATCGAATTACTCGGCGGTAGCTGCCACGCATTAGCCGCTGCGATTGGTGAATTTACGGTTAACGCCGATGTGCTAGAGCAAAATTTGGCGCGCAATCCTATTTTGGTCACGGCGTTGAATAGCGAAATTGGCTACAGCAAAGCCGCTGAAATTGCTAAGCGGGCCTATGCTGAGAAGCGGCCAGTGTTAGAGGTAGCTATTGAGATGACGGAGTTGGATCCGGCTTATCTGGCGGGGTTATTAGCGCCAGATAAGCTCATCTAAAACCAGCTGAGTTAATGGCCCAGGGCATTTGTATTTTTTAACTGTGCGTGTATCGTTGCCAACACTAATTACCCACCTGCAAGAACTTTCTTGAGCATGGCAGCATTCCAGCAAGCAGCTAAAAGGCGTCGCTTATCACTATCCATGATGGTGATGCTGCTGTTGCATTGGTCGTTTAGCTCGTGCGCAGCATTGGCCGACACTCTGTGTGTTGAGCCAGATGGTGTGGTGGTGTGGGAGCAGTCTGGAGATCCTTGTCATTCAGCTCTCGTAGAGCATGCCAGCGATACACCGTGCGTAGACTTTCAAGCTCAAGATGGCCATGACGATCATGCATCGGTCTATTCAAAACTACAGTTGACTGACCCCCCGCTTGCCACTCAGCCGCTGATGCTGAGCTGGCTCAATCCTACCATCGCTTTTTCGCATGTGTTAAAGCCAGATTCTACTGGCCCGCCGGTTAAAGCCTTTTCGGTCATCATTCGCGATACTGCCTACCTACATATTTGATGCTTCCTGCTGACTGCTGGAGACAGGCTTTTGCCTGTCATCTTTTCGTCTTCAGGAAATCATTATGTTTCGCTATTTCTCACTATTTATCTTGCTCGCCGCGCCACTGTGCTCTGCAACATCAACTGCCGCAGGCTTAAGTCTTTTTGATGCAACTCAACGTGTACTGGCAAAGAACCCACAAACCGCTCTTAGCAATGCGCTAGAGGCGGCGGCTAGCGGCCGTGTTGTGCAGGCCGGTGCACTGCCTAATCCGGAGTTGAGCTATGTGCTCGAAGACTTCTCTGGCGACACAAATCGTTCTGCGAGTGATGCCACCACAACATTTAGCTTAAGCCAGCAATTTTCCTTACCTGGTAAGCGTAGTGCTCGCCAGACGCTAGCGGAAGGCGAGCAAGCGCTTGCGACTCTCGACAGCCAAGCCCAGCGATTGAGGTTAATTCGCTTAACGCGTGAGCGCTATATCGATGCTATTGCTGCGCAGGAAAAGCTCGCTGCATCTCAGCAAAACTTGCAGCTGGCCAGACAAACGCTGGATGTTGTTTCGGCACGAGTAAGTGCCGGCAAAGTCTCGCCCATTGAGCAATCGCGGGCGACGGTTGCCTTGAAGTCGGCGCAACGCGAGCTGGCTTTGCAGCAGCAATGGCGGCAGCTTGCACAGCGTCGTCTAGCGGCGTTATGGGGCGAGGCTAAGCTCACTGAGTCATTGCTCGATGAGCTTGTGCTACCACCGACGCTAAGCGAACTTGAAACAACTAATAGCAAAACGCCGATCCTTCAGCTGGCCGACAGTCGTGTGCAAAAAGAGCAGGCGGCATTGCGTTTAGCGCAGGCCGAGCGAGTGTCAGATTTCACCCTTATGGCCGGTATGAAGCGTGAGGCTGGTAGCCGTGAAGAAAGCCTGCTTGTTGGGGTGTCGATTCCTATCCCGCTCTTTAATCGAAACCAGGGCGCGGTGCTCAGCGCCAAAGCCAATATTGCTGCGGCAGAGGCTGATCAAGCACTGCTGAATCAAGAGTGGCGCACTCAGCGTGATCAGCTTGAGACGCAGCGTGCGGCGAGTTTTCAGGAGGCGGCGTATCTGCGCGATGACGTGCTGCGCTTGGCTCGCGAAATCGCTGAGGCTACGCGGGAAGGCTATCAAGCCGGCAAGTTTTCATTGCTCGATTTGCTCGATGCGCAGCGCAGCCTAATCGAATCTCAGAGCCTGTATCTCGCGGCTCGACTCTCATTTCATCAAAGCGATGCAGCGCTCAATGAGCTGCTTGGCCTCGCTATGTCTGCCGGAAATACATTATGAAAATTAGCCAAAATTTATCACTGCTATGTGTCGCTGTGACTGTTGGTGCTGGGGTCATGTGGTGTGTGTTGGAGTACAGCCCGCTTAAGCATCAGCATGAAATGCACCTTGGTTCAACGAAGCAGTCGATGGCAGAGGAAGGAGATGGCCATGCTGACTCTGGGCATGTGAAGCTAAGCGAGGCTCAATTACAGGCCAGTGACTTAGCGATTGAAACGGCGGCAATGGCCGACTTTGTCACAGCATTGGCACTGCCTGGACAGCTGGTCTTAAGCACAGATCGTGAGGCGCGAATATCGTCCCCAGTCTCTGGCACGGTTCGCTCAGCACCCATTCAAATTGGTAGCAAAGTGCAAGCTGGCGATGTTTTGGCGACGATTGAAAGCGCGCAACTTTCAGATGCTTCAGCGCGCTATTTGTCGGCTAAAGAACGCTTAGGTTTGGCGCAGTCGCTGTTTACGCGTGAGCAGGCACTGTGGCAGAAAAAGATCAGCGCAGAGCAGGATTATTTGGCTGCTCGCGGTGCATTAGCGGAAGCTCGTATCGAGGCGCAGAGCGCGTTGCAGAGTTTGATGTCATTGGGTCTTAGTGAGAAAAATGCGCGGGCATTAAAGGCCGGCAGTCATTTGGCCCGCTTTGCTTTAAGAACGCCTATTTCGGGCACTTTACTGAGCAAAGACTTAACGCTGGGCGAAGCAGTCGGCAGCGATAAACCCTTGTTTCGAGTCGCCGATCTTTCCGTGTTGTGGATAGACCTAGCCATCTCGGTGAATGACTTAAGTCTTGTGCGTGCAGGCCAACCGGTATGGGTTAGCAATAAGTCGGGGCAGAAAACGAAAGGTCAGGTGGTGTTTGTGCAGCCCGAGCTGGATTCGGCTAGCCGAAGTGGTTCGGTGCGAGTGCAGATCGATAACGCGCAGGGCGCTTGGCGATCGGGTGAGTTTGTCGATGCGATGATTCAAACCGACGAGCCTAAGCAGGCGATTAGCGTGCCTGTCTCGGCCATTGTGATGATTGAAAATGAGCCATCGGTATTTGTTGAAGGCAGTGAAGGTTTAGCTCCGCGCGTGGTGAAGGTCGGTAATCGTAGCGGCGATCGCCAAGAGATTATTAGCGGTTTGAGCGCGGGCGAGCGCTTTGTTACGGGCAATGTCTTTGTTCTCAAAGCCGATCTGAGCAAATCGGAGGCTGAGCATGCGCATTAATACCTCTAGCGCAGATCAGGGGCATCGCCATGCTCGATAAAGTCATCGGCTTCTCGCTAGCGCAACGCTATTTGGTGGTCATGGTCGTGCTGCTGATGGCAGGCTTTGGCGTGTATTCGCTGCAGAAATTACCCATCGATGCCGTGCCAGACATCACTAATAATCAAGTGCAAATCAATACAGTGCTCGCGGGCTTATCGCCAGAGGATATCGAAAAGCAGGTGACGTATCCGATTGAGAGCGCGCTGGCGGGCATTGCTGGCCTGCAGTCGACACGGTCGTTATCGCGCAATGGCTTTTCGCAAGTCACCGCTGTTTTTAACGATGATGTCGATATTTACTTCGCTAGAAATCAGGTCACTGAACGCCTGAACGAGGCCAAAGAGTCGCTACCTGAGAAGGCATCGCCGCGTATGGGCGCGATCTCCACCGGCCTTGGCGAGATCTATATGTGGGCGGTGAAATTTGCCCATCCGCAAGGCCAAGGCGCTCAGGTCAATGATGGCAAACCAGGTTGGCAGGCCGATGGCAGCTACCTCACGCCAGAAGGTGAATCTTTACGCAGCACGGTGGCGCAGGCCGCTTATTTGCGCACGGTTCAGGACTGGATTATTCGCCCGCAGCTCAAAGGCTTGGCCGGCATAGCGGGTGTGGACAGCATTGGCGGCTTCGATAAGCAGTACCACATCCAACCCGACCCGCTAAAACTACGCGCGTATGGTTTGTCGCTAAGTGATGTGGTTGTGGCGCTAGAGGCGGCCAATCAAAGCCGTGGTGGTGGCTATATTGAGCAGCGTGGCGAGTCTTACCTTGTTCGTGTCGATGGCCGTCTAAAAACCATCAATGACATTGCCAACACGGTAGTAACGACGCGCAGCAATACGCCTGTGTATGTGCGCGATATCGCTAACGTTGAAATTGGCGAGGAGCTTCGCACCGGTTCGGCGAGCGAGGATGGCCAAGAAGTTGTCATTGGCACGGCCTTGATGCGCATTGGCGAAAACTCGCGCACGGTGGCCATCGCGGTCGATAACAAGCTCATTGAAATACGTCGAAGTTTGCCGCCGGGCATCGAAGCGCAAACGGTGTTAAACCGTAGTAAGTTGGTCGACGCCACGGTATCTACGGTGGCGAAAAACTTAGGCGAGGGCGCGCTGCTAGTCATTGTCGTGCTCTTTCTTATGCTCGGAAATGTCCGCGCAGCGCTGATTACAGCGCTGGTCATTCCGCTCACAGTTTTGCTGATGAGCACAGGTATGGTGAGGCTCGGCATTAGCGGTAATTTGATGAGCTTAGGCGCGTTAGATTTCGGCCTGATTGTCGATGGCGCCATCATTATTGTAGAGAACTGCTTAAGCCGTTTGTCGGCCAATCAACGTCGATTGGGGCGGCAGTTGAGCCTGAAGGAGCGGCTGTCTGGCGTGCTGGCGGCCACGCGCGAAATGGTGCGGCCTACGGTGTTTGGCCAGGCCATTATCATCACGGTGTATTTGCCGATACTGGCGCTGGAAGGCGTTGAGGGGAAGATGTTCCATCCGATGGCAGCGACGGTTATCTTGGCGTTGCTGGCTGCTTTTATGCTGTCGCTGACCTTGATTCCGGCGCTAATAGCCATCTTCTTTACCGGCACAATTGAGGAAAAAGAAAGCCGAATATTGAACAAGGCGCACGCGCTCTACACGCCGGCGTTGGCATGGACTATGAAGTGGCCGCGTAAAGCCATTGCCATTGCGATGGCATCATTTGCTGTGGGCATCGTGGTCTTTACGCAGTTAGGACAAGAATTCGTGCCTACGCTAGATGAAAAAGACATTGCCATGCACGCATTGCGCATCCCAAGCACCGGCATCAAGCAATCGACCCAGATGCAATTGCAGGTGGAAAACACCGTTAAGCAATTCAAAGAGGTCGCTTTTGTATTCTCCAAAACAGGCACCGCCGAGATGGCAGCAGACCCTATGCCGCCGAGTGCATCCGACACCTTCATTATTTTGAAGCCGCGTGAGCAATGGCCAGATTCAAGCCTGACTAAACCTGAGCTCATCGAGCGCATCGAGCATAAAGTTAGCCAGTTGCCGGGCAATAATTATGAGTTCACGCAACCGATTCAGATGCGCTTTAACGAGCTACTTTCCGGCGTCAGAGCCGATGTTGCCGTTAAAGTTTTTGGCGATGAGTTTCCGCAAATGCTCGCCTCGGCCAATCAAATTGCCCAAGCGTTGCGCGGCATAGAAGGCGCAAGTGAGGTCAAAGTTGAGCAAGTCGAAGGCCAGGCCCTGCTCGATATCGACTTCGATCGCGATGCCTTGGCGCGTTTTGGCCTACGCATGGGCGATGTGCAAGACATGGTGGCCGCGGCTATTGGCGGCAAGCAGGCGGGCGAGATATTTGAAGGCGATCGGCGTTTTGCCGTTGTCGTGCGCCTGCCCGAAGCCGTGCGCACCGACCTTGATCAGCTCCGCGCATTACCGGTGGCAGTAAGCACTGCTGCAGCTGAAAAAAGCTTCGTCACCCTCGGCAGCATTGCCTCGCTAACGTTACGAGATGGCCTGAACCAAGTCAGCCGAGAAGACAGCAAGCGCCGTGTTGTTGTCGCGGCCAATGTCCGCGGTCGCGACTTGTCATCCTTTGTGGAAGAGGCTCAGCAAGTCATCGATGAGCAAGTGCGCTTACCGGCTGGCAGTTGGCTGGACTGGGGCGGGCAATTTGAAAATCTTCAAGCCGCCAAATCACGCTTGCTGGTAGTCGTGCCAGCCTGTTTCGGCCTCATTCTCATCTTGCTGTTTATGGCCTTGGGTAGCGTACGCCAGGCATTGCTGGTGTTTACCGCTGTGCCGTTGGCGCTGTCTGGTGGCGTGTTGGCATTGTGGATTTGCGGCATCGCATTTTCCATTACTGCCGCCATTGGCTTTATCGCGCTTTCGGGCGTGGCGGTGCTCAATGGTCTGGTGATGGTCAGTCGCATCAATCAACTCCGCGCTGAGGGCATGGAGTTAACACTCGCTGTGGAACAAGGCTCATTGTCTCGCCTGCGGCCGGTACTCATGACCGCGATGGTGGCCTCACTGGGCTTTGTGCCGATGGCGCTCGCCACGGGCACCGGCGCTGAGGTGCAAAAGCCACTGGCCATTGTCGTGATAGGCGGCTTAATCACCAGCACATTGCTCACGCTCGTGGTGTTGCCCGCGATATACCGCCTGATTGAGCGCTTGAAATAGGAGAAGCGCTAGCGCATCGATTTACGCTCAATCATCGGCGTGATGCCCTCACGCAAGATGCGCTGAATTTCTAAAATCGCGCTCGCGCTTTGCTGCACGCTATGGCCGGAAGTAATGACTTTCTCGGATGCAGCGTCAGGTAGATGCGAGCTGGTGTAGGGCACGATGCCGTCGTCGGACTCAGCCAGTGGCTGAGCCGGGTTGGCCCTAGCCACGATGGAGTGATAGCGCACCTTGGGTGAAATCTCAAAGCTCGCCGCGGCTTGAATGAACGGGTCTTTTTCATCGAGGCTGTCGATACTATTGGGCAGCAGTTGCAGGCTTTCGCGGATGTTGGCGGTCACGTTGGGCACGACGGTTTCAGCAACTTCCTCCAGCACCGTAATGGGCAGGCGAATAAACCCCGCTATCCAACGCCCTAAACGACTGCCGGCGGCCGCTGTGCCCTTGTGTGGGGTTGCGATAAACATGGACGTGCTGACGTGAGGGAAGGGCTTAAAGCGCAGCATTGGCCCCATGCCCTTAATCTGCCGTGCCGTTAGCTTTCGCTCTTCTGGGGCGATGTTTTCCAGCGACTCATTGGATGTGGAAATCATCAGCCGTGCTATCAGGCCGCCCATGCTGTGGCCTACCAACACCAAGTTAGATGATGCCGGTGCCGCACCGGAAGGGTCGAAGTGGCTCAAAGTATCGGTCAGCGCCTTGCGAATCATGGCGTGATTTAACACGATCGGTAAATTGGTCGGGTAGTAAACCTGCCAAATTTGATAATTCTGACGCAGCGCATCATCGCCCAATATTTCGTTGGCGAGCTCAACCCAAGCCTCAGGGCTACTGGCCAGACCGTGCAGCATAACAATAATGCGTTTATTGGGATTATAAGGCTGCATCAAGTACACGTGAGGACGGTCAATGCCGCCATCTCGGCCAAGTAAGCTCAGCAGCGATTGTTGATTAAAGCCGGCGCGAGCTAGCCACACGCCATAGCCTGCGGTGAAGTTAGCGGCCAATGGCACGGGCTGGCCATGAATCTGTACGGTTGATTTAGCGTAGGGGTCATCAATCGTTAAGCGAGCGCTGTGCGCACTCAGCACGGAGCTCAAGTCATCGCCATCTGGATGCAATAGGGCGGTCAAAGAGGCAGCGGGCATCTCGCTCCACGGCAAGCGATCGCCGTTGCGCTTTTTCGGCCGCCCCGTTTGCGTTGGCGCGGTGTTGAGCGATTGATTTGGCATGATGGCAATGAGCTCTGCACCAAAGCCATCGCGCCGATACAGACTGCGCAGGCCGCGAAACGATAACGATGAAGCCGGCATCAGTTCGTCTGGTAATACCACCTTGCCTGGCAGATGAGCTCCGCCCAAATCTGTGCGAATCTGCCAGCCAGCGATTTCACGGATAGCGTTTGCAGGTAGCGGGTTGGCTCGCTTATGCAACAACTTAAAACTAGCGGTGACTGCCTGCTCGACCGAGTAGTTGTACCAATCACGAATTTGCGTTTGGCGGTCTTCAAATGCGCGCTCGCCAGGTGTGCGGTCGCCGAAAAATAAATAGGCATAGCTGAAGCGGATTGACTCAAACCAAGCGGCGTATTGCGCCTCGCCAGGGTCAGAGGCCTGAGCGCGAGCCAGCCATAATTCTGCGAGTGCTGCTAGGCGTTGATCGGTAGAAACGTCAGTCACTCCAGCGAGTGCATCAAGGCATATCGTGGCTATGGGTGTAGCGCAGAGCTCGGCGTCTAATGCCGCCACGCGCAATGTCTGTTTCGTTGCATCGCTGATCTCGCCACGGGTAAGAATGTCGCCGCGCTTGAGCTCAATCGCCTCGCTTGCGTCCAGCACATTGATCGTCACCGCTGGTGCGAATCCTTGCAAAACTGAGCAGCCGCCTAATAGCCAAGATGTGCCTAAGAACAGTGCCAATAGGCGTTGGCGCGATGTACAGGTCATTGGTGCTGAAATCCGAAAATTGATGGTTTAATTCTACATTGTTTAATAACAATACGATTAACTATTTAGGCCATATATGTTGTTGTATTTATGTCCTTGCTGGTCAGGAGCGCCTTAAAATGTTATGGTGGTGCATGTTTTTATTAAATATTTATTAAAGTTAGTATTGAAATATACTAACTAATTATTAAGGCGTGATGCGAGGTCAAGCGTGTTTCAGCTATCTGAATTTATCAGCAAGGAGAACCACGAATGTCGACAACAGCAGAAGCTCAGCTATCCCCAGAAGTAGCATCCTGGATCGATCCGACCATGGACTCCGTGAAGGGCACCGAAACACCGAAAGATCCTAATAAAGGCTATATTGCGCTGCTTGGCTGGAGCGTTAACGCCATTCGCGCTGCTCAGCAATTTGACCGTCGCTATATCGTAGTTGCACCCGATTGGGCAAAAGATTTTTGCACGGCAAATAAAATCCCTTATATCTCTTGGAACTTTCTTCGATTAAATGACAGCTCTTTAGAAATAGCGCAAAGATTAAAGGCTGAGGGTGTCGATGTTGCCATTCCGCTATTTGAAGAAACAGTTGAGTGGTCTGGCGCTATTAACTCGGTTTTACTTAATAGCCCACGTATGTTTGGCCAATCTATTTTATTTCGCGATAAATCATTAATGAAACGCCGTGCTCAACTTGGCGGCATTCGCGTGGGTATTTTTGAAGAGGCGAACGAGAAAGACGACATTATTCGCTTTATGAAGCGCGTCAATCAGACATTGCTCAAGCTCGATGGCGATCCAGACGATCCCATCCACGTTAAAGCCTTTGATAAAGCCGGTTGCCTTGGTCACCGCATGATTCGCACGATTGCCGAAATTGACTCCATTCCAGCCGAAGAATACCCGCTGTTAATGGAAAGCCATTTAGACGGCTGGGAGTTCGCTGTTGAGGCGTGGATTCACGATGGCAAAATCAAATTTCTCAATATTTCCGAATACGTCACGCTCGGATATTCGGTGTTTGTGCCGGCAACAGACAGGCTCGAAAGCTGGCGGCCGGCCATTACTAAACAGGTCGAGCTACTGATCAAAACCTTCGACATCAAGTTCGGTTTGATTCACCCCGAATACTTCGTCACCTCCGATGGTGTGATGTATTTTGGTGAGGTCGCGTATCGACCACCAGGCTTCAAAGCCTTTGAGCTTATTGAGAGAGCCTATGGCTTCAATGCTTATCAGGCGTCAATGTTGGTGTTTGACCCGAAAAGCACGCAAGAAGAGGTCGATGCCTTCTTCCCGCGTGAAGTGATCGATGCGAAGGGCCATGCCGGCTGTTTCGGCGTATACCCAAGACGCCGCGTGGTCAGCAAGTTAGAAATGCCAAAAGAGACTACTGAGCATCCTTATTTTGAGTCTCATGAATTGGTCGCGCCAGCCGAAGAGTCCGTGCCTGATCGATCAGCTTTCGGCACCCATTGGGGCTTGATTTTCTTCTTTGGAGACAACCCTGAAACCATGCGCGACCTGCTAAAAGCTCAGGAAGATTTAGACTTTTTCGTGTAGTGCATACGGCGGCACGGGCTTGCTCAAAAGCCCGGCTAGGCCCAAGCCCGTAGTAGTATGGTTTTATAACGTTTTGAAATTACGTATTTATGAAACTAGAAAATGATCCATTGCCGCAATTACTTAACAACCTTGACGCTGCCTTACGTTCATTGGTGGAAGCCCAAGTTGCTGATAAATATGCACTAGTTGAAAGCATCTTAGATGCCGCCAGACTCATTATTGTTGAGGATGGCGGCGTGGCCGCACTCGAGAGTCGCTCGCAAACTCTGGATGCGGCAGGAGTCTATGACGGCACCGATTGGGCTAAGCCGCAGGCATTGATCCCCGCGCTAACTCCCTATGCGCTATCGAGTGCTGTGGCCGCGACAGTCACTATCGAGTGCCTAAGCGAGTTGCGCATGCTGGCTATTGCGCTGGGCGACTACAAGCATGCTGAATTTTCGGCGGCGCAGGCCCATCATTTTTTAACGCAGTCTATTGCACTCAATCTTGAGCTGCTTTTTGCTGCTAGCTCAGAGGCCGCGCGGATTAAGCAAGGAGCGCTGGCCATGGTGCCGCGAGCGCTTATGCAGCACTTGGCTCAGCGCATTGGTTTTCAGCACATCATTGACCAATTAATCGATGAGATTTGGCGACTACTGCGCCAACGCCCAATCCAAATCAATCCCGTCAAAAACATGATCACGCAAATAGCCATTTGCCATACGAGTGAGGGGATTGATCTGGGCTCTAGCGGCTTAGGCGCGGCAAGGCTGGTGAGCAGCCTTTATGGCCCAACCCATGAAAGTACAGGCGATCCGGGCGTGGTCTATTACGAGCAGCGCTTGGCGAGCTTGGACGAAAATGCCTTGCAAGCAGAAGCCTTGGGATTTTCC
The DNA here is from genome assembly GCF_042677145.1 of Paraperlucidibaca wandonensis. Lineage (NCBI taxonomy): Bacteria > Pseudomonadati > Pseudomonadota > Gammaproteobacteria > Moraxellales > Moraxellaceae > Paraperlucidibaca > Paraperlucidibaca wandonensis. The sequence goes on from NZ_JBHTIT010000001.1 coordinate 574,943, forward strand.
AGAGCCATGCACGACACTGGCTTGGTGTCGCCTTACCACGCCAGTTTTCTGCGCTATATCTTGAATGAAAACGACTACTTACTCATTGATGCGCTTGGCCTTTCCGGCACTGGCCGCGATGGTTTGGTGTGTTATCGAGATCTAATTAAATCCCTCATTAGCGAGTGTGTTTATCCTTCCACCGCACAAGCGGTATTCGGCATAGCCATGTTGCTTGAGCGTGGCATTTTGTATCAGCAGGGCGTAGCGCAATCGCTTTGGCGGCAAATCAACCTGCCGTTATCGGCTTGGGCCGAGGCCAGACTGCAATTTATGTGCGATAGCACCATCACACCGCGTACACGGCTTTTAGAGGGCGTGGTGTGCATGCTGGGCTCGCCGCTAGGCATTGGCCAGGGCAATAACCCTACCTGCCAATCGGCAAGGGCGCTCTCGATATGGGCAACCAGCGATCCCACGTATTTGCTGCAAATGATCACTTCCATTGCGCGTGACAATGACCTGACCATGCACTTCGAAGGCCAGCAGATTTCATCGCGAAAATGTCTGGATGCTTCCACGTCGCCTTTGCCATTCGATCTTGATCCGGTGTCGATGCTGTTAGTGCCCCATCTCGATGCCAGCTATTTAGAAATGGGTCGTTTGTGCCTCGGGCGTGAGGGTGATCCGCATCGCTGGATTAATCCTGTGTTTCACGGCTGGTGGGTTGGCCGCGGATTTTGCATCAATGTCGATGTTGCAACTGGTCATCTCATTGATTTAGAAGAATTTATCCGTAATTTTCATGCGCATTATCATCCGTTTTACAACGGTAACCAGCCCTTGATTCATCCTCAGCCAGCGGGAATCGCCATTACCGATAGTGCCGCGCGATTTATCGGATGGCACGCCATCGCCATCATGCGAGTGGCTCTGGATCAAGACTCGGAAATGCGCGTTTACTTCTTCAACCCCAACAATGACAGCGGTCAAGATTGGGGTAACGAGGTCATTGTTAGTACGGCTGGGCATGGCGAGCGTTTTGGCGAAGCCTCGCTACCGTTTGAGCTGTTTACCTCGCGCTTATATATTTTCCATTACGACACGCTTGATTACGGCGAGCCTGAAAAAGTGCCGGCCGAGTCCTATCAAAATGTGAAATCGCTGATTGAGTCGAGCTGGGGCGCAAACCGTATCGCGCCGAGCATTTGAGCCTAGATAGAAGGCATTGCTAGGCGTCCACAGCAGAGGTTATCAGTGCTTGGCGATCAAACTTGCTGAAGTAGTCTTTGAGGAAATCGATTAGCACCCTCAGCTTTTTTGAGCCAGCGCTGCCAGGCGGAAATACGCCATAGACCTCGATATCATTGAGTTGATAATCGTCCATCACTCGCTCCAACGATCCGGCCTGAATCTTAGGCCAGGCATCGTAGAGTGGAACTCTTCCTAGGCCATGCCCGCCTTCAATAAAGGCTGTACGAGCAGCAGCGTTATTGGTGCTTATACTGCCTTTCACGGCCACACTATACGAGCGGCTACCTTTACGTAGCTTAATAGCGCCAGCAGTCAGTTTATAAATAACCCAGTCATGCTGCTCTAGCTCTGCGGGTGTGGTGGGGCGACCGCGTTTTGCGAGGTAGTCCGGTGCTCCACAAAGGCAGGTCGGCAATGTCGACAGCTTGGCGGCTTGCAGCCCGGAGTCGGCCAACGGCGCACCACGAATAGCAAGGTCTATGCCTTCCTGCATGATATTCACCACTTCATCGGTGAGCATGACATCTAAGTCAATTTTAGGATAAAGCCGGCGAAAGCCATTCAGCGCAGGCACCACTATTTGTAAGCCGACATTGACGGGGCAGGTGATTTTTAATGAACCTTCGGGCTCATTTTTAAGGTTTTCAATTTGCAGATTTGCCGTAGTGGCTTGTTCCGCAATGATGCGGCAGGACTGGTAGTACGCCATGCCAGTTTCCGTTAAGGCAATAGCGCGCGTTGAGCGATTGAGTAGCTTTACACCTAGCTGTGACTCCAGTTTTTTGAGGTGATAACTGACTGATGCGCGAGATATACCGATGTGTTTAGCCGCCGCACTCAGGTTGCCTTGCTCAATTACTTGAGCAAAAACCACCATGCTTTTAAGTTGTTCAAAGGATAAATTCATGGCTGATTGTATCAATTATTCATCTAATGTAGTCAATTCTATCCGTATTGTTCGATTAGACGCGCGCCAATACACTGCATGCCAAGGTTAGAGGCTGAAACAGTAAGCCACTCATTCACGATGTATAGGAGTACATAAATCATGACTAACGCAAATGCTAAAAAGGTATTGATGGTCCTTACCTCTCATGCCGATCTGGGTAATACCGGGGAGAAAACTGGGTTTTGGGTTGAGGAGTTTGCTGCCCCTTACTACACATTTGTTGATGCAGGCGTTCACATCACACTCGCGTCACCAGCAGGCGGTCAGCCGCCTATCGATCCCAAAAGTGAATCAGTAGATGCTCAAACGCCGGCAACCCGCCGCTTTGATGATGATGTAGAAGGGCAGGCCTTGTTGGCAAAAACGGCAAAGCTGGCCGATGTTAATGCAGCAGATTATGACGCAGTGTTTTATCCCGGCGGACATGGTCCATTGTGGGATTTAACCGACAGTAGCGACTCCATCGCTTTAATTGAGTCTTTCCTGTTAGCCAATAAACCCGTTGCTGCGGTATGCCATGCAACCGCAGCCTTTTTGAACATTAAAGATGCTGCTGGCGACTACGTCGTTAAAGGTAAAGCGGTAACCGGCTTTAGTAACAGCGAAGAGGATGCTGTGCAATTAACAGATGTAGTGCCATTTCTACTAGAGAGCGAGCTAATTAAGCGCGGTGGTGACTACCAAAAAGTAGGCGATTGGCAAGCATTTGCTGTTCAAGATGGCTTACTGATTACTGGCCAAAATCCTGCAAGCTCTGAACTTGCGGCAGAAAAATTACTTGCTGCACTAGCCTCCTAAGCTAGCCAGCTTCATTGAATAGATAAGGAAATAAACATGTTGAATTTTAGTTTTCAAAACACCACGAAAATACTGTTTGGCGAAGGTCAAATTCAGGCGATAAGCCAAGCTATTCCGAAAGACGCTAAGGTTTTAGTTACCTACGGTGGCGGCTCAATTAAAACCAATGGTGTCTATGATCAAATTACTGCCGCATTGAGCGAGCACACCTGGTTTGAGTTTTCCGGGATTGAGCCCAACCCAAGCTACGAAACCTTAATGAAAGCGCTAGACCCGATTCGCGAGCATGGTATTGATTTCCTGCTAGCGGTTGGCGGCGGCTCTGTCGTTGACGGCACTAAGTTTATCGCCGCTGCAGCCGTGTTTGAGGGCGATGATCCTTGGGATTTTGTCGCTAAAGGGCAGCCCATCACAAAGGCATTACCGCTTGCCTGTGTCTTAACGCTGCCTGCCACCGGCTCAGAGTCGAATATTGGCGCGGTGGTCACTCGTGACGGCAATAAGCTGCCTTTTAGCAGCCCATTGGTGAGGCCGTTATTTGCCGTGCTAGACCCTGCAGTAACGCTGTCTTTGTCTGATCGTCAAATCAGCAACGGTGTCGTTGATGCCTTTATTCACACTATGGAGCAATACCTCACGTATAGCGTGAACGGCAAAGTGCAAGACCGTTTCGCCGAGGGCTTGCTGCTTACGCTTATTGAAGAAGGCCCGAAAGCATTAGCTGTCGAGACTAAAAACGACTTGGCTATTCGCGGCAATATTATGTGGGCGGCAACCATGGCTTTAAATGGCTTAATTGGCTCAGGCGTACCGCAAGACTGGTCTACGCACATGATTGCGCACGAGCTAACCGGTGCTTATGGCATTGATCATGCTCGCACGCTATCGATCGTATTGCCTGCCGTGATGAAAGTTCGTAAGGAAGCGAAACGCGAGAAACTGCTGCAGTACGCAGAGCGGATATGGGGCCTGACTGATGGCGACGAAGAGTCGCGCATTCAACGCGCCATTGAGCTAACTGAGCAATTTTTCACTGCCATGCAAGTACCAACACGCCTATCGCATGTGGACTTAGGCGAGGCCGCGATTGATGGTTTGATCGCTAAACTTACTCAGCATGGCATGGTCAAACTCGGTGAGCAGAAGGCCATCACGCCCGAGATAAGCCGCGAGATCTTAATCGCTGCGCTGTGATGATTTAGCTAAACCCCCTCAATTTGCCACCACGAAGGTAGCAAATTGAGGTTTTCAGGTCTGGCGTAACGGTCATCGAGTAGATAGACAACGCCGGTATCGCTGGTGTCGCGAATAACGCGGCCAGCGGCCTGAACCACTTTTTGCAGGCCAGGGAAGCGGTAGGTGTAATCGAAGCCGCTGCCAAACTGCGCCTCCATTCGCGTTTCGATAATCTTATTAATATCGGTTGGTGATGGCATGCCCAGCGTGGTGACAAACGCGCCAATTAAACGCTTGCCCGGCAAGTCGATGCCCTCACCAAAAGCGCCGCCTAATACGACTAGCCCCAGCTGCTCACTATCATTGCCAAAGCTGTCAACAAAAGCCTGCCGATTCGCCTCATTCATATCGCGCTGTTGTAGCCGTAAACACAGCTCGGGGTAGCATTTAGCGAGATGCTGCTCGGCGGCGGCCAGATAGTCGTAGCTGCTAAAAAAGGCCAAATAGTTGCCAGGCTGCTCAGCGCATTGCTTGGCTATTAGCTCACAGACAGCCGGTAAGCTTTGCGCTCGATTTTGATAGCGTGTGGATATATTCGTCGCAATGCGAACGCGCAGCTGCGCTGACGAAAACGGCGAGTCGACATCGATCGCTTTAGTGGAGTCAGGCATACCCAACATATCGCGATAAAAATCAGTCGGGTTCAGCGTCGCCGAAAACAAGGTAGAGCTGATGGCAGTAGCAAATCGTGGGCGCAAATAATGTGCTGGCAAAATATTGCGAATGCTCACTGTGCTGAGCGTGCTCGGGTCTTTTGGATCATCAATGATGACGTCACATAGCGCGTGATCGCCGTACTGCTCAGCGAGCCGAAGAAACAGCAGCGCATCGAAGTAGAAACGTAAAATCTCAGGCGCCATTTGGCGGTTGTCACTAAGCCAATCGGTGATGTGGCTGACCACAACTTGTAGGGCTTTGATCAGCTCATCAGGCACGTCGGCAAGTGCTGTATAGCCATTAGTGAAGTCGCGAAAGCGCCGATGCCAAACCGCATTAAGATCGGTGAGTCTGCGTTTGAGTGCAGATGGACTGGCATCAAAGGCGCTAATCAGCGCGTGTTGGCTCAGCGATACCGTGTACATGCCGCGCCCGCGTTCGATCAGGTTATGCGCCTCATCGACCAGTAGCGTAATGCGCCATTCGTTGAGCACCGTGAGCGCGTAGAGCATGGCACTCATGTCGAAATAATAATTGTAGTCACCGACGCAAACATCGGCCCAGGGGGCGATGGCTTGGCTCAAGTAGTAGGGGCAAATCGAATGAGTCTGAGCAATCTCACTCACTCGTTTTTGGTCTAGCCACGCGGCCTTAACGGCTTCGGCGCGCGCATCTGGCAAACGATCATAAAAACCTTCAGCCAAGGGGCAAGACTCGCCATGACAGGCGCGATCTGGATAAATGCAGGCTTTTTCGCGCGCAACTAACTCTAAAACACGAATGCGCAGCAATGGGTGATGTTCGCGCAGCGTGTGAAATGCGCCGAGGGCTAATTGCCGGCCGGGTGTTTTCGCGGTGAGAAAAAATAGCCTATCGATGTTCGATGCCGGCATCGCCTTCAGCTGAGGAAAAATAGTAGCCAGCGTTTTGCCGATGCCGGTGGTGGCCTGTGCCAGTAAAGCGTGCTCATGTTTCACCGCACGATAAACGGCCTTGGCCAAGTCGCGCTGGCCATCGCGGTAAGTGGCATGTGGAAACTCAAGTACATCGAGCGACTGATTACGCGCTTCACGATGCGCGGTTTCCTGTTCTGCCCACGCTAAAAAGCGCTCGCAATGCATATTGAAAAACAAAGCTAAGTCCGCCGCGCTAAACGTCTCCGGCTCCGTAGTCTCTTCCGCGGTGATCACGTGGTAGTAAACCACGGCGACTTCTAATGATTTAAGGCCGCGCTGGCTGCAGAGCATGTGGCCGTAAATCAAGGCTTGTGCGCGATGAAGCGCACGATGATTGTCAGGGATGCGCTCAATATCACTGCGGTGGGTTTTGATCTCTTCTAAGCGGTTGAGTTCTGGGTCGTAGCCATCGGCGCGGCCAATAACTTCTAAGCCCGGATAATGCGCTTTAAGGTCTATCTCAGCTTCGTAATAATTGGGGCGTCGATGCTGCACAACACGATGACCATGCATGCCTTCTTCAGGGCTAGGCGCGGGCGTAAAGCGCAGGTCTAGATCGCCGGTCTTAGCCGTAAATTCGCACAATGAGCGCACGGCAACGCGATAATTCATGCTGCCTCCCAGCAAGCCATTAACGGCCCGCTAGGGCAGATGCGCTGAGTTACTTGATGCGCTGATAGTTCAATGGCACCCAGCGGTAGCCTTTACCGTTGGCGTTTATGTAGCCCAACGATGGGAATTGCAAATGCGTTGCGCCAACGAGTAAGCCAGTTTCCGTCGCTTGCTTAAATAACGCCAAACGCTGCTTTTTAGCCGCAGTCGCATCTGAGTCAAAAGCGATCGTCACTTCAGGTCGATCAAACTGTACGGCGGCAACGTGAATGATGTCGCCGAGCACCAATAAGCGCTGATCACCGCTTTGCACCATATAGCTGATATGACCTGGCGTATGGCCTGCGCTCGGCTGTGCGGCAATGCCTGCTGCTAACTCGGTTTTGCCAGAAAAGGTCTTTAAGCGATTCGCCGTTTGGTAGGGCTTTAGTGATGCCATCGCATTCTTAAAAAAGCCTTTTTTATCGTCTGGCGCTTTCGCCATTTCAGCCTCGCTAAGCCAATACGCAGCCTCTGTAGCATCGGCTCGCACGGTGGCATTAGGGTAGACCATTTTGCCGTCTTTGCTTAGGCCGCCGACATGGTCGGCATGCATATGGCTGATATAAATTTCGTCAACTTGCTCGGGCGTGTAGCCGGCTAGCGCTAGATTTTTACTGACATTGCCTAGTGTTGGGCCAAACAAGCTGCCGGCGCCGGCGTCAATTAGCACAAGCTTTTTGCCGGTGTTTATTAGGTAAGCATTTACCGAGGTTTCTAGCGGCGCGGTCTGATGCACCTTCTGGAGTGCGGCAATCGTTTTCGCGGCATCTTGCTGCAATAGCTGATCGACGGGTAAGTCGACGGTGCCATCATTTAGCACCGTGACTTCAGTTTGCCCAAGCATCATGCGGTAGAAGCCGGGGGCTTGCGCTTTCAATGGCTCTGCGGCGGCAAACGCCTGTGTGCTGGCAGTCAACGCCGCCAGTGCTATCGCCATAAACGTATGTTTCATGATTGGTTTCCTGTTGAAAATCGGAGTTCTGGTAAGTTTAACTGAATGAGCTTAAAGCTGATGGCTCGGCTCCATGGTTGAGATCCGCCACTTAATCTATATGCGCCTAAGCATACGCCACCGGAAACTCATCCCAGCACGTGGTGTAGCGCGGCGAGCGATTATTGGCCCGCATATGCCAGGCATCACTCAATTGCGTGCTAGCGACGTGCAGTGTGCCTGCGCCCTGATGCTTATTAATGCTATCCATTAGGCTCATCAGCCGCAGCCGCTTGGGGTCATCGACTGTGGCAAAAAGATCAGTTTGCTGGTCATCTGCCTGGCCAATCTCGCCCAATATGACACCACACTTGTGGTAACGAAACCCTGTCACAAAGCCTTTACGAAGACCTGCCATTGCGGCTTTCATCAGCACCGATGTGTCGGCCGAAGGGTGGGGCAGTGGCGTCAAAATCGTTTGCCGATATTGCGGGTCTTGCTCGCGAAATCGATTGGTATTGATCATCACATACACATGCGAGCACACGGAGTTTTGCGCCCTTAGCTTCTCGGCCGCTCGACTAAGGTGGTGAGACACCGCGGCCTGTATCGCCTGAAACTCGGTAAGGCAGGTAGCAAATGATCGAGAAGAAATGATCTGCTGTTTGGGTGCTGCAATATCCTCAAAACTAATACACGCCTCGCCGCGAAGCTCACGAACGGTTTTGGCCAGCACCACGCCATAGCGCTGATGAATGGCCTTGGCATCACAGCGCGATAAGTCCAACACCGTCTCAATACCATCGGCAGCTAATCGCTTACTCAATTGGCGTCCTACGCCCCACACCTCGCCTGCTGAGTAGCTCGCCATAAGCTTTTCGAACACAGCTTCAGTGACGCCTTGCACTGAAAACACGCCGCCGTACTCAGGGTGTTTCTTGGCAATGTGATTGGCGAATTTTGCCAACGTTTTACTGGGCCCAATGCCGACACCGCAGGTCACTTTGATGTGCTGCTGCAAGGTCTGGCGTATCTCGTGCCCCATAGCAGTGACATCACCAAAGCCATCCAGTTTCAAAAACGACTCATCGATGGAATAGCTTTCGACCTCAGGGCAAAGCTTTTGCAAAATCGCCAACATACGCGCACTCATGTCGCCATAGAGCGTGTAGTTCGAGCTCTTAATAGCCACGCCATGTTTTGCGCAAAAGCCTTTCCACTGATGCATCGGCGCAGCCATGGGAATGCCCAATATCTTGGCCTCCGCTGATCGCGCCACAATGCAGCCGTCATTGTTCGACAGCACCACCAGAGGCACATTCGCTAATGACGGATCAAAGATCTTCTCGCAAGTCGCGTAGAAATTATTGGCATCGACTAAGGCGTAGGTCGGCATATCAGCGACGCGGCCGTGTGAGCGTGACGTGCTCAACGATATGACTCGTCACCACACCAAAGATTTGCAGCTCTTCAGTCGGGTGCAATACGGGGTAGGGGCGCTGTGCATTTTCGGCATGCAGCTCATAGCGATCGGCAACACGTTTGAAGCGCTTAACCGTGAGTTGACCATCGATACTGGCCACCACAACGTCTCCAGACACTGGAGGGCGTGAGGCGTCTACGATCAGTACAGAGCCATCGACGATACCGACATCAATCATGGAGTCGCCACTAACGCGAATGAAGAACGTGGCCTCTGGGTTGTGAATGAGGCGCTCGTGGAGATCAATAGTGTTTTGCACATAGTCGGCGGCAGGCGATGGAAAGCCAGCCGGCACGAAGCCTTGCAGCAATGGCAGGCGTGGGTGCGAAGCGGAAAGTGCGGGGGTGCCGATAATGCTGTTCATGCGGACAGTATCTGCTTGCAAGCACTAAGCCGTCAATAATTTGTGTGAGGCAGGCGAGCTTTCATGGCGGCTGATGGTTGTCGCTTGAGTAGCCTGATGGCATGCCCAAGCGCATCACAGGAGAGCGCGGCAGTCTCACCTGGTACGTCTGGCGAGATCATCGAAAACTGCACGGAGCCCCAAAGGCCCTGACAAGCTGGTAAGGGGTGGTGGCCGATAAACCATTAGTCCACCACCCCTAAAGCAATTACTACTTCTTGCTGTCGAGATTTTCTTTTGTTGGCCAGTTTCGCATTAGCGTGCCAACAAAGAAGCTGAACAATGGGCCATAAGGCGGTCTAAGGAGCTTGCTCAAACTGAAGCGGCTTTGATAGAAAATAGCTTTTTTCTTCGAGAATGTTTGGAAGCCGTCATGGCCGTGATACGCGCCCATTCCCGAGTCGCCAACGCCACCAAACGGTAAGTTGTTTTGCACGAGGTGATAGAGGCAGCCGTTGATGGTTACGCCGCCGGATAATGTGCCATCGATGACTTTTTTGTTCAGTGCTCTATTACGGTTGAAGTAATACAGCGCCAATGGTCGTGGTCGGTCATTAATGTATTCGATGGCCTCGTCTAGCGTGCGGTAGGTGACGATAGGCAAGATGGGGCCAAAGATCTCTTCGTTCAGCGCCACACAATCATCAGCACAGTCATAAACGATAGTGGGTGGAAATACGCCATTTTCGATGGTGCAGGCTTCGTTAGCTGGGTTAACAGTGACAACCTTGCCCGACTTGCTAGTGATCTCGGCAGTGATTTTTTCCAGACGCTGATAATGGCGAGCTGAAATAATATGCGTGTAGTCTGGATTGTTCACCAGGCTCGGATAGTACGTAGCCGCCGCATCAACACAGTGCTGTACGAATTCGTCACGCGATTTTTCGTGGACTAGTACATAGTCAGGCGCTACGCAGGTTTGGCCGGCATTAGACAGCTTTCCGTGAAGTACCGCTTGCGCAGCCGATTTAAGGTCGTAATTTTCACCGATAAGCGCGGGCGATTTGCCGCCTAACTCAAGCGTTACCGGCGTAAGGTGCTCGGCTGCATTGCGCATAACAATTTTGCCGACATTGGTCGAGCCGGTGAAAATAAGGTGGTCGAATGGCAGTGTGGAAAACGCTTGCGACACTTCGAGCCCGCCGGTAATGACGGTTACGTATTCTTCGGGAAAGCAATCGGCGATGATTTTCCGCATGAGTTCGGCGGTCAATGGCGCTAACTCTGATGGCCTGACCATGACATGGTTGCCGGCAGAGATGGCGCCAATCATTGGCGATAGTGCGAGCAAGAGCTGGTAGTTCCAGGCTCCCATGACCCCAATAACGCCTAATGGCTGATAAACGTAGCGTGCTCTGCCGGGCAGAAATTGCCAGTTTGGCATGACGTGATTGGGCGCCATCCATTTCCGCAAATGCCTTTTGGTGTGGCGAATTTCATCGATGATGACGAAGATTTCCATCAGCAATGTTTCTGCTGTTGAGCGCCCGCCGTAGTCCTGATTTATCGTTGCCGCTAAGTCATGCCGTTGCTCATAGAGCGCGGCTTGAAATCGATCAAGTGCATCGATTCGCTCTTGATAAGAAATAGGGGTTGGGCGTTGGCGAAAGGCTTTTTTCTGACGTGCCAGCGTGTTGGATAACTGCGCTGTTAATTCATCTTTAGTGATCATTTTTAGCTCAAAATCTATTCATTATTATTGGGGTTTGGCAGGGATCAACGACATCGCATGCTCTGTGAGCGCGGTGATCGTTAACGATGGATTGACACCTAGATTGGCACCTAACATTGAACCGTCGCAGACCATCATATTTTGGTAGCCGAAAACTCGGTTTTGGCCATCGATCACGCCGTGCTCAGCCGACTTACCCATAGAGCAGCCGCCCATGCAGTGCGCGGTAGTCGGTGTGTTGAAGAAGATTTCTGGAAAGCTACTACCTGCCAATCCGCCCAATAGTTCCGCGCCTTTTTCAGCAAAATCATTGGCGGCAGGAATGAACGTTGGTATGCGCTCGCCGTCGGTGACTAAGGCTTTTCGAAATGGCCAGTACCATAGTCGCCTCAGTCGCATATTGATGAAGCCATCGATGGTCTGCATGCAGAGAAAAATAATGGTCTCTTTTGCCCAGCCAAAAGGAGCTTGCGCTTTAATCGCTCGAATTGGATTTTTCAGCAATATTTTCATGGCCACCCAAGCCCACAAAAACGGACGAGTCCAGCCCGGCTTGCCCTTAGTCAGCGCTGTTAGCATTAGGCCCATGAAGTCTGAACCGGCAGGGTAGCGGGTTGCTTCAATATGGGTGTTATCGCTTAAATGAATGCCGGAGCCGATGGCGATGCCTTTAGACATGTCCTCGGTGCTACCGGGCACGCGAACCACAATTAATGACTCAGCATTTGTTCTAACGCGCTTACCAAGTTCGTCGGAGATTTTCGGCAGCGAGCCGTTGTCTTTGAGCTTGAACAGTAGCTCTTGTGTGCCCAGCGAAGAGCCTGCAAATATGAGTGACTTGCAGTGCCAAACGCGCTTTCCAATGCCGAAATAGAGCCCGCGAAAATTAGAAGGCACCGTCGTGATTTCATAGCCATTCGCGCCATCAGCGCAGTTATTTAGCGGCTTAACGCCAACCACTTTCGTTTCTGCGTGAACTTCTGCACCATTTTTTTCAGCGAGATACAGATAGTTTTTATCTAGCGTGTTTTTCGCGTTATAGCGACAGCCAACCATGCAGCCGCCACAGCCAATACAGCTGTTTCGGTCTGGGCCTTCGCCGTTAAAGAAGGGGTCTGGATACGACTGGCCGGGCACGTCACTGTCTTTGTCTCCGAAGAAAACACCGACATCGGTTTTGTACCACGTGTCGCCACAGCCATAAGCGTCGGCCATCTTTTTCAGGGCGAGATCTGCTGGTGCAACGATTCGGTTTTCGGTAACACCTAGCATTCGCTTGGCTGTTTCGTAGTGGGTTGGCATGACTTTATGCCAATCGTTTAGGCCAGCCCAAGCGCCGTCATCCCAGACATGATCTGGCGGCACTAATAGGGTGTTTGCATACGTTATTGAGCCGCCGCCAACTGCGTTGCCATGCAAAATAACAACATGCCGAAAAAACGACATATTGAAAAACCCGCGAAGGCCAAGCATAGGGCGCCATATCCACGAACTGAGCTGCCAATTGTTCTTTGGTAGGTTTTCTGGAGTCCATCGGCGACCCATTTCCATTACGGCAACGGAGTAGTTTTTCTCCGTTAAGCGATGGGCAGATACGCTGCCACCAAAGCCTGAGCCAACCACAATATAGTCGTAGTCATACTGCTGATTTTTATTATTTGTTGTCATTTTGGTGTCCGATAGTTCCTTAAAGCTTCGCCATTATTTTTATAATGCATAGACCAGTTTGCGGCTTAATGCTTGACGCCGCTTGACTATTTGCGCCATTTTAATAGGCCTTGAAGTGGCTATAAAAATTAATGATAAACACTGAGAAGACAGAGCGGGTGCCAGGGGTTTTTGCCAGCCTGCTATATGACTACTTACAGTCAAGGGGAGAGCAGCCTCAGGCCATCTTAGGTCAGCTTTACAGGGCCGTGGATAGTTCAGACCCACGCGGGATTCGGGTAAAGCTCTGGAGTGACATGCTTGCCTTAGCGGTAAGTCACTTTAATGAGCCCGATTTAGGTTTAAATGTCGCCGAGACTATTAGGCCACATCATTTAGGCACGCTTGGTTATTTAGCCACCGCTTGCCCAACATTGGCCGAGGTACTTAAGCGCTTAGATAGGTATCAGCGGCTTGTCTATGACGTGGTTTCCATGACTACACATTTGGCGCCAGGCCATGTCGATTTGGTTTGGGATACCGCTATATTTGATCCCGGCAGACTGGTTAACGAAACGGGTCTTGCAATAGTCATACAGCTTGGCCGTACCTTAACTGGAAGGCGAGATGTAGCAACGCTGATCACGATTCCAGGGCCACCACCTGAAAACATTGAGCCTTATCTAAAATGGTTCGGTTGTGAGGTGCAGTTTGGTGCGAGTGAGGCGCTGATCCGAGTTAGTAGAGAGGCAATGCAGATACCGTTGATGGCGGCTGATGCAAACGTGGTGGCTGTAATGGAACGACATGCCATTCAGCTGCTCGATAATACGCCGACTATTGAGCCGGTTATCGCGCAGGTGCGTCAGGCTATTGCAAGAATGCTGCACGATGGCGAGCCTGATTTAACAGCAGTGGCCGTAAAGCTGCATAGTTCGACCAGGAGCTTACAGCGGCTTTTGAATAGTGCAGACAGCAGCTTTCGCGCCGAACTGGCTATGGTGCGCCAGTGCTTGGCCGAAAGTTATCTGCGTGATCGCGGGCTATCTATCGCTGATATTGCCATGCTGCTTGGCTACTCCGAGCACAGCGCATTTTCACGAGTCTATAAAGGCTGGACAGGAATATCCCCTGCTGACAGGCGAGCGAGCATCACTTCAAACTAGTTGATTGCGGCAAATTGGCATTGATTTCGACACTAATATGAGCCACTGCGTGGTGATGCATCAGAGCCTGTTTCACCTCATCGACGGATAAAGGGTGTTCAGCGACGACGCTGACAATGCAGGCATATTGCTTCTGCGCAACGCGCCAAACGTGAAGGTCAGTGAGCTCGGCGCGTGGGCTCATTGAGGCGATAGACTTCTCAATGGCTTTGACGATCGGCGCATCCATTTCAGCGTCAAGCAAGACGCGGCTAGTGTCGCGAATTAGGCCATAAGCCCAAAAGCTCACCAGTGCGGCACCAACGATTCCCATTGTGGGATCAAGCCAGTCGGCACCCCAGAATTTGCCGCCTATAAGGGCGATGATGGCGAGCACAGAGGTGGCGGCGTCGGTAATGACGTGGATATAGGCTGAGCGTAGGTTTAGGTCATGATGCTCGTGGCCATGATCGTCGTGCTCATGCGCGTCATGGCTGTGGCCATGCGTATGGTCATCTCGCAATAGCCATGCGCAAACAATGTTTACCACAAGACCAAGGCTGGCTAGGGCAATGGCCTCGTTATAGAAAATTGGGCTTGGTGAAAGCAGGCGTTCACATGACTGGAAAAGCATTAGGCCGGCAACGAGTATCAATAAAATCGCGCTGGTGTAACCACCCAATATTTCTATTTTCCAGGTGCCAAAGTTGAAGCGGCGATCGTTGGCGTAGCGCCTTGCGGCGGCATAGGCCAGCAAAGATAAGCCTAAGGCGAGCGTGTGCGAGCTCATATGCCAGCCGTCGGCGAGCAGGGCCATGGAGTTGTATATCCAGCCGCCAGCAATTTCTGCGCACATCATTATTGCGGTGATTATGACGACGATAAGCGTTTTGCGTTCGGCCGATGGGTTACCTTCGTGGAAGCTGTGGCCGTGCGAGAATCGGGAGGCGCTTGCTAAGTTGGACATTAGATCTGCTCGTGAAGTGCTATTTCAATATACTATACCCCAGTATTGTATTTTACATAAAGGACGACGTGCTATGGCTCATATGCATCAGAACAATAAAAAGCTCTTAATGAGAATTCGGCGCATCAAAGGCCAGTCGGAAAGCTTGGAGCGCGCTATTGAGAGTGGGGCCGAATGCGCCGCCATATTGCAGCAAGTAGCGGCAATTCGCGGCGCAGTGAATGGTCTGATGACAGAGATATTAGAAGGACATATCCGCGAGCATTTAGGCCCAGTTGATGTCACGCCGGAGGAGCGTAGCAAGGACGTTGAGCAGGTGGTTGCGGTGCTGCGCTCGTATCTTAAGTAGGTATCAAGCAGGGCTATTAAACCTTAATACTTTGCCAGTTACCCTTGCGCCAAATATGGCTAAAAATACTAACTTGTATTGCGCGGTACGCTACTTGTAATAGCCAAATGGCCATCAGGCCGCCGCCCCATACCGGCCCAATGAGCCAAGCTAATGGCAGAAATACGCACCATTGCATGAGCAGCGAAACTTTCATGACGGCTTTGCTAGCGCCAACGCCAAATAACGCATTCATCAAAATCATGCCAACGCCATCGAAGGCAATGAAGAGGCCGATGATGCGCAGTGGCCAGATCGCTAGCTGCATCGTTTCCGTCTCATGAATAAACACAGATAGCAGCAGTTCGGGCACGACCACCATGGGGATACCCAGCACCGCGAGCAAATAAAAGCCGATCTTGCTGACATCCCAGCCCCATTGTTTGGCATCGGCGATATTACCTTTGCCCATGGCCTGGCCTGCTAGCGTGGCCGCCGTGAGCCCAAGTGCTATGCCCGGCAGTAGCGCCACCAACATGATATTTACCAGCACATTGCCGGCAGCTAATTCGGCGGTGCCCACTTTGCCAATAATCCAAAATAGTGCGGTAAGTCCCGCAGCAAAAAAGAACTGCTGAATGGAGGAGGGTATCGACAGGCGCAGCATGCTAATGAGTACGTTTTTACTCGGCAGGGCGTGTAAAAAGCTGTGCGCAGATGCATGGCGATGGCCAAGAAAAAAGTAGATGGCGGTGCCAGTGGCTAGCGAGAGCGTCGTGCCAAGACCGGCACCATAGACGCCTAGAGCGGGAATGCCCGCGTGACCATAAATGAGCACGTAGTTAAGGCAGACGTTGAGCACATTCATGATCAATAAAGTACGGAAATACAGTTGCGGCATGGAGACACCGTTCCAATAACCCCGAAACGCGAAGTTCATGCCCACGAAAATCATGCCGATAAGGCGCACTTGCAGGTACTCAGTGCCCAATGGCTGCACGGCGGGGTCATCCACTAAATAGGGAAAAAGCCATGGCGTGAGCAAATAAAACAGAATCGATAACGGTAGCCCAATCGCGACAGCCAGCAGTAAGCCGCCATTGAGCGGGCCTGCCATGATGGCCTCGTTGCCTTCACCTTTACGCCGAGCCGCAGTTGCCTGCACAGCGGTCGATAAGCCTAGGATGATCGAGATGCACATGAAGTTTGCGAAGCCGGCAATACCAACCGCCGCCAAGGCATTCGCTCCCAACGACCCGACCATGGCGGTATCGACCAAGTTCATGATGTTTTGCGAAGTCATGCCGCCAATAATTGGTAGCGCCAAGGTAAGAATAGTGCGACGACGATCGGGCGACATGAACTACCTAATGTTGAGTGTGTAAATACTAATTAGATCCAAACTCATTGTGTGAGTGATGAAGTCTTTCAATGGAAACTCACTCTTCATATAGCGCTCGACGTACTCTGGCAGTTCGCTGCTACGGTAGCAGCTCATCAGTGCTTTATGGAACCAGACTGATGACGACATTTATGACGCCTGAACGTGTGTGGGAAATTTGGCTAAATGCAGACTGTGATAGGTCGATAATTCGGCCTCTAATGAAGGGGCCTCGGTCGTTAATTCTTACGACGACGCTGTCGCCATTTTCAGTATTTGTAACCTTTACCTTAGTGCCAAAAGTCAGGCTTCTATGAGCAGCGGTGTGCTTGTCTTGTTGATACAGCTCGCCGCTAGCCGTTTTACGGTTTTGGAATTTATCGGCGTAGAAAGAAGCTTGCCCAGAGGCTGTAAAGCCAGCACTTTTAGTGGGTGCTGTGCTACAGCCAAATAAGCTTAAACAGGCCATAAACGTAAATAGCGTGATTCGTATTTTCTTCATGGCGTATTCCTGATGGTTAACTTGCCAGCACCGAGTCATGCTAGTTTTCTGGGTGTAAGCTTCAACGATCCACATGTCAAAAATGGGTGAGCAAATATGGCAACACATCACGCAGCTGAAGGCGAGGTTGTATGCCTCAAGACTTGGGCGAATGACTTAGCTGTCGAGAAATCAAAGGTGATAACGAAAACATCGGGGCTCGAGCTTGCGCGGCTCGTGATCGATGCTGGCACCAATATGCATCATTCGACCTATTGTAGTGTGAATGGCCCGATAGTGATTCAATGCATAGAGGGTGAGGTTATATTAAAAACGACGAGTACAACCAGCGCCATCAAGCCCGGCGAACTAGTGTACTTAAATGGCGGCACAGAGCATGCGCTGGTTGGGGTTAAGCGGTCAGTTGTTCTGCTGACGATCGTATTAGCACCGGCTGTAGCGGAGGAATGATTAGCAGTGGTGTGCATCTCTTGAAACTACTCGCTGCCCAGCCTGTTTAGGATGGGGCAGTCGGGTCGATTATCGCCATGGCAGGCAGTTGCAAGCGCCTCAAGTGACGCTCGCATTTCTTGCAGCTGCGTGATGCGAGCATCGAGCTCATCTATATGACGGCTGGTTAGCTGCTTTACTTCGGCACTGGCTCGACCTTTATCTCGCCACAACGATAGCAGCTCAGCAATCTGATCTAATGAGAAGCCCATATGCCGTGCGCGCTTGATAAAGCGTAGCTCGTGCACAGCTTCACTCGAGTAGATCCGATAGCCCGCGTTCGTGCGAGGTGATGCAGCAATCAAGTGGATTGACTCATAATGTCGAATCATCTTGCTTGTTACGCCTGCCTGACGAGCCGCTTCACCAATATTCATTTTTCTGCCTTCGATGGCTTCCATGTCTTTAACAATAAGGCGTTGGCGACAACGCTAACACTTGAGAAAGCCATGGCAGCACCGGCAATGACAGGGCTTAAATAACCTAGCGCAGCCAGCGGAATACCGACTGTGTTATAGGCGAATGCCCAAAATAAGTTTTGGCGAATTTTCGTCCACGTCAATTGTGAAATCTCAATGGCTTCTGCGATCAAGCTCGGGTCGCCGCGCATTAAGGTCACTTTAGCTGTGTGCATGGCAACGTCGCTACCATCGCTCATCGCCATGCTGATATCTGCCGCCGCTAGTGCAGGAGCGTCGTTAATGCCATCACCCACCATGGCCGTCACGCCTCGTGCTTTAAGGCGAGTGATCTCCTGCGCTTTCTCATGTGGTAATACTTCAGCCACCACATGATCAATGCCAAGCTGCTTGGCCACGGCATTGGCACTGCCTTTATTGTCCCCTGTAATCATCACGGTCTCTATACCGAGCTGCTGCAGACGACGTATAGCGGAAAATGCCTCGGGCTTGATTTGATCACGAAAGGCCATAAAGCCGAGTAATGCTGAGTCAGTCACGCGCGCTAGCCAAGAGATAGTACAACCTTCCGCCTCTAATGCTTCGGCCTTGGTTTTCAGCGGCGACATGTCGACATGGCTCTCTTCCATGAGCTGCCTATTACCCAGCAAATACTCAATGCTATTCACGCTGCCAGATACACCTCGGCCAGCTATGGCGCGGCTATTGCTAGCACTCAGCAGCTGTAGTTGGTCTTTCTCTGCCGCTTTCATCACGGCATGAGCTAATGGATGGTCGCTATCGCTTTGAAGGCTGGCGGCTATAGTTAGCATGTCATCTGTAGCAGCCACGCTTTCTTGAGCCACGAGCTCAGGTTTACCGAGTGTCAAAGTGCCTGTTTTATCGAAGGCAATAATCTGCGTGCTATGCGTTATCTCTAAGGCTTCTGCATCCTTGATCAAAATCCCTCGTCGGGCAGCAACGCCAGTGCCCACCATCACGGCAGTAGGCGTGGCAAGACCCAGCGCGCAGGGGCAGGCGATAACTAAGACTGCGACGGCATTGATGATGGCAATTTCGATGCTATTGCCCGATAACCACCAAGCAAAAAAGGTGAAGGCGGCAATAGCTAAAACGGCGGGGACAAAGATCGCACTGACTTTATCGACTTGGCGCTGAATGGGAGCTTTTGCAGCCTGCGCATCCTCAACCATCCTGATAATGCGAGACAGCAATGTTTCAGAGCCAAGCAGCTGCACGCTTACTAGCAGCAAGCCATCGGTGCTTATTGAGCCGCCCACCACTTGGTCATCAACGCCTTTTACTACGGGATGACTTTCGCCAGTAAGCATGGATTCATCGACTAAGCTTTGGCCTTCTGTGATGACGCCGTCGATTGGAATACGCTCGCCGGGGCGAATGGCAACGATGTCGCCTAGCTTGATTTCAGATAAGGGAATTTCGCGCTCTTGGCCATCTTGGCGAATGCGCGCGGTATCTGGGCGTAGCGCCTGCAGTGCGCGAATCGCTTCTGTGGTCTGTTGTTTCGCTCTGCTTTCCAGCCATTTGCCCAACATGACCAGCGTGATCACGACTGCCGATGCTTCAAAGTAGACCTGATCGTGCGCCGCACTCGATACCATTAGGTGGTACACGCTGAGGCCATAAGCTGCCGACGTGCCTATTGCTACTAGCAGGTCCATATTGCCTGTCCGCGACTTTAACGCACCCCAGGCAGCGCGATAAAACCGAGCGCCTAAGATGAACTGCACCGGCGTGGCTAATAGCCATTGCAGGGTGACCGGCAGCATCCAGTCATATCCGAATGGCGCTACCAGCATGGGAACGACTAAAGGCAGCGTGAGTAAGATTGCAATAAGCAGATGCTGCTTTTCACGTGCATGGCGATTACTCACCTCGGGGCCTGCATTGTCCTCAACGAGCCTAGCTTGGTAGCCAATATTCACGATCGCCTCAATGAAGCGTGTTGGCGAGGCGCTGCCTTTCATGCGGATATGGGCTTTTTCAGTGGCTAAATTAACCGTTGCCGACTCAACCCCGTCGACAGCGGAGAGCGCCTTTTCAACACGGCCGGCACAAGATGCGCAGGTCATGCCATCGACAAAAAGATCTAGCTCATTCATGGTTTTATCACTGCCTATCTCGCTTGAGAGTTTGTTCATATGAGGCTCCTTGAGTCGGCTATCGTATCTGGCTACTACACCTGTTTATTGCACATCAAAGCCGACGTTTTTAATTACGCTAGCTAGTAGCTCATACGCTAGAGATGACTCAATTTTCACCTGAGCTTGTGACAGGTCAACGTTAACAGATGCCTTGGAGTCGATCGCATGAATGGCCGTAGTGATTTTCGCCACGCAGCTACCGCAGCCCATTCCTGAAACTTTAAATGTATGCATGGTATCTCTCCGATGAGTCGCAATGCGCGGCCTCAGCTGGCCGCATCCTTAAGATCAGGCTTTCCATAGTGGTAAGGTCAAGCGGATTTTAAAATTACCGTGAATTAGAACGCCGCCCCAGCCAGTTGGCGATAGGTTGTGCGCTGGCGCCATGCAATACGATGCTCATCAGCACGGTTAATACGACGACGGATATTAGCTGCTCGAATCCGGGTAAATTAAATTGCTCATCGACCACTAATACAAACAAAATTGATGCCAGTCCGCGCGGCCCAAACCAGCCGAGTGCGAGCTTATGTGCAGTTGGCATGCCAGTGCCTATTAATGACAGCCATATCGGTAGCATGCGCACTGCCGTCAAGAAGCTTAGTGCTAGAAGGATGGTTTGCCAGCTGATATGGCTAAGGCCAATGGGCAATAAAATGGCGCCGAAAATGATGAAGGTCAGGATAGTGAGAATTTGACCTTCGCCCTCTACAAATTCGACGATGAAGTCGCGCTCGCTAGTGAGTGTGTTGCCCAACGTTAGCCCACCCACAAAGGCGGCGAGAAAGCCATTGCCACCTAGCTGCTCGGCGGCGGTAAAGCACAGTAGCGCGCCGGCGAGCACGGCAATGCCGCGGCTAGGGGGCGACACATAGCCATTGATAATGCAGCGATCTAGCAAACGAGCGAGGATGTAGCCAATGCCACCACCAATGAGTGGGCCAACAATGAGCTGTAGTGCAACGAATTGAAAAAGGCTTTCAGGCGCATCGTTGATGTAGGTGCCGGTAGCCTGCGCTGCCAATATTGCCGACATCATAATAACGGGTGCTGCTAGGCCATCATTCAGACCGCTTTCTACATTAATGCCTTCGCGCACGTGCTCTGGCACTTTAAGGCTAGCTAAAATGGGTTGCGCCAACGCGGCGTCGGTGGGCGTTAAGATCGCCGCTACCAGCAATGCCAGCACGAGTGGTACTTCGGGTAATAGCCAGTGCACTACTGCGGTGCCTAACGCGATTGTCAGTGGCATGCCAACCAGCAACATGCGAGCCGGTGTGGCGGCATGCCGGCGCAAGCTCGATAGTCGCACGCTGGCGGCATCGCTAAACAACACTAGTACCAGCGTGAACTCGGCAAATATATGAAGCAGCTTGCTATCAACCCGAATATCGAGAAGCCCTGCGCCAGCCTCACCCAATAAGTAGCCAAAGCCCACAAATAACATGGGCAATGTCAGCAGAGTTTTTGATAAACGCTGAGAGATCAGTGCCCAGGCGACTATGCCAACGCAGATGGTAATAATTTGCCAGTTCACGCGCAGTTACACCTCAAGACTAGGCCACATATTGTTTTTCAGATTAGCAGCAATGAGCTTGCGCTATAGCGTCTTAATACAATAACTACTCGGACCAAGCCGCATAAGTACTAGATCTTCTTCCTAACGCTACTGGGCGCCATACCTGTCCAGCGTTTGAACGCTCGGCGAAAATCGCGGGCATCATTGAAGCCAAGTTCGTTGGCGATGGCGGTGATAGAGAGTATTTTATCGATCACAAGGCGCGTAAGGGGGCAGTGGTAGTTCACTGCATAGAGGGCGAGATTAGATTGAAACGCCTAGTGCTACTAAGTCTATAAAATCAGGTCAGCTAGTATATTTAAATGGCTGTTTAAATTAAAAATTAGTTTTTTAGTATCTCATTAAGGCCAGTATTTTGCTTTATCAGGGATAACGAAACGAACCCCACCTCGTGGATCTGGCATGTCGTCAGAGTGTCTTGGAATTATATGCAAGTGGATGTGCTTCATCGTTTGTCCTGCCATTGGCCCGTCATTGATTCCTATGTTAAAGCTATCTGTCGAGTACTGTAGGGCAAGCTCGCCGCGGTGCTTGAAGAGCATTTCATCCATGCTTCTACGCTCGGCTTTAGTCGTTTCAAAGTAACTTTCAATATGACGATTTGGAATTATCAGCGTATGGCCTCTGGTTACTGGAAAGCCATCACGTATTACAAATACCCACTCATCTTGATCAATAATTTGCTCGGCACGGATATGGCAAAAAGGACAATGATATGTTGCCATAAATCTCTCCAAGATTAATTAAAATTTAATATATATGCATCAGTATGTTTATCACGACAAAGGCTGTTTAGTGAATGGGAGTTTGGTGAACAAGAACAACCCCCATGTACTTTATTTGTATTAATAGAGAAAGCTCACAGGTCAAGCAGGCTTTCATTCAGTTAGGTAGCTATCTGAAATACGGCGCCAAATTTCATGGCCCACCATGTCGTAGTGTTTCACTACTGTCAGGCAGGCTCTGCGTTCGGCTTCGTCTACTAGAGGAGGCGGCAATAAGGGGTCATAAATCATTTGGCGAATCGCAGCCTCACCAATCAAGAACGATTCACGTGCGGCCTCTTCGAGTTCCAGTGCTTCAATTTTTGAGAGCGAATGCTCTAGTCGTTCTCTGATCTGTTTGTAGCCAATAGTAAGGCTTTGGCTATTCCATAGTTTGCGAGCCTGGGCTTCGCGCTCTTCATCTAGCTCACAAGCTTTCAGTACTATTGCATCTTGTTCGAGTCCCAGCCGACGTAGTCGCTGACGAATGACTTCAAGCCCATCGACCAGATTGTCTGGTCTGACATAAATGTCTCGATCGAGCTCCTGGAAGCCCAGAAGATTTAAGGCACGCTGGCGTTTAGCCAGAGCGGTGCGATTTGTGCGACCCAGCATTCCAGAGCAGACCATGATCCAGGCCCCAGTCCACTCTTTTAGACGCTGCTCTATGGTCTTCCATGACCCCAGCTCGCGGGCGAGCTCCGCTGCTGCTGGACCCAGTTGGTACGCGCCGCGACCGATTGCCTCGATTTGACCAGCTCCGCTTAAGCGAGCGAGTGCCACGCGTACACTACTAGGAGGAATGCCAAACAAGGCACAGGCCTCGACTGCTTCGCGAGTCAAGAGAGGTCGGCCTTCTGCTGCTAGTAATATGTTTAAAATCAAATCTTTAGGGCTTGCTGTGTTCATTTTCTTCATAGGAGTAGGCTCAATAGTTGTGGCATCCAGCACTCCATGAGAGGAAAGCCAAGCATCAGCTACTTAACGTTATTGTTAGAGGCGTATGCTTTAACGCTACATGTTATATATTTATAGTGCCTTATATGAAGCTGTATTATTTAGGCAAAGTGCACTTGGGATGGTCATTACTACAAGTTTGAATGCCATTTCTCTCGCTATTAGGCATTTGCCGATGTGAGCTTTTGGGGCACTTTTCTCTACGGATTTGAATGTGCGTACTAACAGAGGTGGCCCCATAGATGCGCTGCTTTTTCCTTTGATGGAACCTGCTTTCATCCCTTAAATGAAGACATACCAAAATCACCAAAAGGTTCATCGCGCTCTCGAACGGCTTGCTTGAAGCCAGCCTCGGCGGCCCGTTGCTGAAAGGCATAACCTTCTTGCGTGTGACGCGTAATGCCATCAAATACGGTGCCAAGAATTTGAGTGGTGTGTAGGCCTTGCTGCGAAACGGATTGATTCAGCAGCAACTTCATCATCACCAACTGATTAATCGGCATACGCGCAATGCGCTCCAGCAGGATCTCAAAGCGCTCATCAAGCTGCGCAGCCGGCGCAGACTCTATCGCCAACCCCCACTCTTGAGCCTCTTTGCCAGACAAACAGTCACCGGTAAAAAGCAGGCGCTTAGCTTTCTCTAAACCCAATCGATAAAACCAAATGGAGGTCGTTGGTGAGCCCCAAACACGGGCTGGCGGATAGCCAATTTTGGCATCATCAGCTATTACCAATAAATCCGAGCACAGTGCCATATCGGTCCCACCCGCCACACAAAAACCATGCACCTTGCAGACCACCGGCTTATCGCTGTGAAACAGGCTCATGAAGCCTTTCACATTGCGACTCATGCCCTGATAGTCGATAACCGGGTCCCAGGTTTGGCCGGGCAGATGGTTTTGCATCTGCACCATGGGGTCTGCGGGAGAGCCTGGGGGCAAGTCACTCTGACTCAGATGCTCGAAGCTCAGTGACTCGGCACTGTCGACCAAATCATAGCCACCACAGAAGCCAGTTCCATTTCCAGCGAGCGCAATCACATGCACGCTAGGGTCAAGATTGGCGCGCTCAACACAGGCAGCCAACTCGCGAGGCATATCCATCGTGATGCCGTTGCCGCGAGCGGGGCGATTGAGTGTGATTCGAGCGATACGGCCAGTAACCTCAAAGGTCATTGTTTTCAAATTATTCATACGAGTGCTCCACGGATTGGCAACAAAGCTACGGTAAATTTATTTTTCAAAAATACATTGTAATGATACTTGAAATCTAATTATATGTCTCTTGGTGAAGCAATTCATCCGCTAGCCTGTCGGTAGCTTCATGCTCGACAGACTGCTGAGTTGGCTCTTAGTTATTGAGATGCCATGACAATGGTGTCTGCTAAGAAAAGCATGAGCGCGGCATTATTTTCAGACACACGTATTCTTAGTGCATAACATCAAATTGAGGTGGTCATCATGCCAAGTGCATACAATCCAAAAGCTATTCATCAGAAGGGGGCAAGCTTTCCCGTGCGGCGCATGGACTTTGATTTCACAGGAATCAATAAGTACTTTATTAATAATGATCCAGTGCCCTCCATGCTCTGGCTGGCTTTTCAAGCTTACTTTCCTGAAGGCGAAGCCTTCTTTGTAGATTCTGTGCGTGATATGCGTGATCAAGTTAAGGGCGAGCTACTCCAAAAGAATGTCAGCGCCTTTATTGGTCAAGAAGCTATGCATGGTAAAGAGCACTATGTGGCTAACGAAGAGGCGAGAAGACAAGGTATTGATGTCTCTGCGCTAGATAGAGCCACAGCAAGAGTTAGAAGGCTTGGAAATAAACACTTGTCGAAGAGATTTCGTTTGGCGTTAACCGCAGCGGCAGAGCATTTCACTGGTGTGATTAGCAGCCAAATAGCCAAGAGAGATGACTTTAGGGCAAGCATTGTTGACGACAGAATTAAGGCATTAATTCTCTGGCACGCCATGGAGGAGACGGAGCATCGCGCAGTAGCTTTTGATGTCTATCAAAGCACGGGAGGAGGCTATTTTACACGTGCGTTGGCCATGACAGTTGTGTCGATAGGCATTACCCCAACAGTGCTTTTTGGCATGATCGTTTGCTTGCGCCAAGACAGGCAACTTTCTAATTTAGCCTCTTGGAGCCGCTTCTTAAAAAGCTATTGGGGCTCTAACGGCTTTTTTTCCGAACTGCTTCCAGAGCTACTTCACTACTATCGATTAGATTTTCATCCTAATGACTTAGATGCGCAGGTTATTTTGCATACTCTCCGAAGTGAGTTATGTGCTGAGCAGTAGATTCGATGTGGCAATCAGTCTATTTGATTTAGAAAGCCTGTCTCGTAGATTTAAATCACCGAGACAGGCTTTCTAATTTCAAATGAACCATGCGGCAGTATTTAACTCAGTAGCTTTTTTAACTAATCGTTGAGCCTTATTTATTCAAAAATAAAAAAACTCTGGGCTAACAAGTTTTTTCGATGAAATTATATCTGTCGAGGAAACAGGAGGCTTTAAACCCAATCCAATTTTCCACTATCCTTCGAGCGCTGCCCCGGCTAAAGGAGCAGCGACTGTATCTATCTACTTGTTGAAATGAATAACAGTGCGGATGCTTTCGCCTTTGTGCATTAGCTCAAATGACTCGTTAATCTGATCCAGGTTCATCGTGTGAGTGATGAAGTCTTTTAGTGGAAACTCACCTTTCATATAACGCTCGACGTATTCTGGCAGTTCGCTGCGACCTTTGACGCCGCCAAATGCTGAGCCACGCCAGACTCGACCGGTGACTAGCTGGAATGGGCGAGTTGAGATTTCCTGCCCGGCACCGGCAACACCAATAATAATCGACTCGCCCCAGCCTTTGTGGCAGCACTCAAGCGCAGAGCGCATGAGATTTACATTACCTATGCACTCGAACGAGTAGTCAACACCGCCATCAGTCATCTCTACTATGACATCGTGTATAGGCTTGTCATGGTTTTTCGGGTTAATAAAGTCAGTTGCGCCCAGCTTCTTCGCTAACTCAAACTTACTTTCGTTGATATCGATAGCGATAATACGGCTGGCTTTAGCCATCGTTGCCCCGATGACTGCTGACAGCCCAATGCCGCCAAGACCAAAGATAGCGACAGTAGCGCCTTCTTCAACTTTCGCGGTATTCATTACCGCACCCATGCCTGTTGTGACGCCGCAGCCGAGTAGGCAGACCTCTTCTAGGGGCGCTTCCTTATTCACTTTTGCCAAAGAAATTTCAGGCAATACGGTGTATTCAGAAAACGTTGAGCAACCCATATAGTGAAAAATAGGCTGGCCATCTTTGTAAAAGCGTGTGGTTCCATCCGGCATAAGACCCTTGCCCTGTGTCTCGCGAATTTTCTGACACAGGTTGGTTTTCCCAGAGAGGCAAAACTTACATTCACCACACTCAGGCGTGTATAGCGGAATGACATGGTCACCTACCGCTACGCTGGTAACGCCTTCGCCAATTTGTGCGACGATGCCGCCACCTTCATGACCCAAAATGACAGGGAAAATCCCCTCGGGATCATCCCCCGATAAAGTAAATGCATCGGTATGGCATACACCACTAGCAATAACTTTTACTAGTACCTCACCTTTGCGCGGCAGCATGACATCCACTTCCTCTATAGACAGTGGCTGGTTTGGGCCCCAAGCAACTGCAGCTCGTGATTTAATAAATTGATCTGACATAGGAGTTCGTACTCTTTAGTTTATGAGTTTTTCTCCTCTATTTTGGCTGACCTCAGCCGCCACAGGCAGGAGCATTTTTGAGCTTATGATGGTCATTATATTTATTCCTGCAGAAGTGATAATGTGCGTCTTTGGTAAAATACCTTTGCGTATGAGTAATAATCATGAAGTGGGATGGCATTACTGAATTTGTATACGTTGCAGAGTATGAGAGCTTTACCCGAGCCGCAAAAGAAATGGCCATTTCGACGGCTCAAGTCAGTCGGCAAGTTAGTGCTTTAGAGAAAAGACTGAACATAAAGCTGCTTTACCGCACAACTCGCAACGTATCGCTAACGGAGGAGG
The DNA here is from genome assembly GCF_042677145.1 of Paraperlucidibaca wandonensis. Taxonomy (NCBI): domain Bacteria; kingdom Pseudomonadati; phylum Pseudomonadota; class Gammaproteobacteria; order Moraxellales; family Moraxellaceae; genus Paraperlucidibaca; species Paraperlucidibaca wandonensis. Next base: position 602,322 of record NZ_JBHTIT010000001.1, read on the forward strand.
GGCGTGTTTATTATCAACACTGTCGTAGTGTTCTCGACAGCTTAGATGCAGCTGAGCAGGCCGTGAGCAACTTAAGCTTGAAGCCACAAGGTATGATTCGGCTGACGGCCCCTGTTACTTATGGAGAGCAGCAATTACTGCCTTTAGTAAATGACTTCATGGTGCAATACGGCGACATTGAGGTGTCGGCTTTTCTGAGCAATCAAAATATTGATCTAATTGAAGGCGGTTTTGATTTAGCAATACGAATCGGCAAGCTGAGCGACTCTACCATGATGGCGAAAAAGCTAAGCCATCGAACAAATTTCGTCTGTGCTTCACCATCTTATATTGACCAGTATGGCATGCCGTACTCCTTAACGGAGCTTAGTAAGCATAACTGCCTGCTAGGTACTCTGGACTACTGGCACTTCAAGGAGTTGGGTAAAGATAGGAATGTTCGGGTGGTCGGTAAAATTCGCTATAACAGCGGCTACAGCTTAGTGGATGCCGCGTTAAAAGGCCTAGGCGTCGTGCAGCTACCGGACTATTACGTTAACAAGCATCTAGAGTCGGGCGAGCTGATTACATTGCTCGATAATTACCGAGAGCCCGAAGAGGGGATCTGGGCTGTGTATCCTCACAATCGACACTTATCACCGAAAATACGATTGTTAGTGGACTATTTGGCAAAGCGGTTACTGTAGTTGCTCTACTGTTTGTATCATCGAGTGCCTTTTCGGTTTGTGGCGAGCGGTGGTTGCTGAGAGGCGAAAGGTTCAATTATTGCTGTGCTTGGAAGTTAACTTGTCAGCGCCCCCCGGCTCACCTTCTGCCACTTTTTCGGCGATAAGCCACTGCCTTGCAAAAAAAAGTGGTTAAACGAGCTTTGCTCCTTGAAGCCTAGTAACTGACTGATCTGCAGAATGCTTAAATTCGAATACTGCAGATAATCCTGAGCATGATGCAAGCGAACATCGGCCAGTAGCTGTTGATAACTGGTTCCCTGTTGCTTTAGCTGCAGCTGCAAGCTGCGCTCGCTTTGCCCAAGAATAGCGGCTATTTGAGGGAGCTTTGGGCTGTTTAGTAGGTTCTTTCCAATATGGTTTTTCACCTGATCAACGATTTGCCCTGCAGTAGATTCGGCAACGGAAGGGCGAGCTATGTTCTTTAAAGGCCAGGCCAATACGTCAGCTGCAAACATCATGCTGTTATGGCTTTGGCTGAATCGGCACTGGGCTCGAAATCCTTGCTGGTACTTTGCTTCCTGATGGTTTTCGGGCCTTGCATGAATAAAGCACACTTCCATTACGGGTATCAGCCGACCCGTCAGCTGTTCTGCCAGATGAATAATTCCCGAAAGTACGCTTTCGCACACTAATCGCGCAGCCTTGTGCTGCTGGAAATGGGCTCGCCAGATCAGTCGAATATTTCCACCGTCAGATTCAATGCGAGAGGTGCCCAGCCGATGTACCAGTCGCTCAAGAGCCATCACCTGATGCAATGCATGGCCTAAGGTCAGAGATTTTGCGCGCAGATTGACGAGGGCCTCACCTAGCACATCGAAGTTTTCCAAGCCTGCATTTTGACCCGCCTTTATACCGAGCAAGGGATCATGAAGAAGCTCGCTTGCGCTAAGGCAAAGTCGAAAGTAATCCTCTACTGCGACAATTTCCGGAGGGTTAATCATCCATAAATCGCTAACTGAAATAGCATCAGCAAGGGCAGATAAGCGGCCGCCTTGTTGAAGGTAAGCCACGAGAATGGGCTGAATATACGCTCCAACCACAAAGTTTAGCGGGTGATTTCGAGAGGCGTCTGACTCTGGTTTGCTGATGGTTTTTATCGCCTTTTAGTAATTTTTATTCGTAATCAAACAATTAAGCTACGTTATAGCAGGCTAGGATGCTTTTCAATCAGCGAGTCATAGATCCCAACACAATTATAGAAGGGGTGGTATATGGGCAGCGTTCTCAAAACCAGCACGATTGAAAGCAGCATCATCAAGCCGATCAAGCATTTCGAAGAGGCTCGAAAGTGCAATACTGCGCACTATCGGCTGGAAGCCATGCGTAAAGCGGCGGTCAGCTTCCGTGATGACATGCTGGCAAAGCCTCAGGCTAGGTTTTATCAAAGCATGGGGTTAATCCGCGTGCCGTACCCCAGCAAATACGCTTTTCTGAACTGCAATGTTATCCCTAACCCCTATATCCATATTCTGAATCGCGTGTTTATTGTGCAAGTTGATAGTGAAGAAGGTGTGAAAACAATATTGCTGTCACCGTCAGATGCCGAAGCGAACGCAGAAACCCCGTACTTCAGGAAAGTGATCGACAAGGCTGGACCGCTCAAAGCGTTGGTTAGGAAGTTTCTCGCGCCTGAAATCAACACAGTCGAAGCGTGCTTAAAACAGGTTGGTTTGACGCCGGAAGACGTGGATTACATAAGCTATGACCATTTGCACACTCAGGACATTCGTCGCTGGTTGGGAGATAGCAAGAATCCAGGTTTGTTCCCCAATGCCAAGCTTCTGGTGATGAGAGAAGAGTGGACTGCGGCTAATTTCCTGATGCCACCACAGCTCGATTGGTACTGCCCCAATGGATTGGCGGGTGTTCCGGAAAGTCGCATTATTCAACTGGATGGAGATGTGATGATTGGTGACGGGCTGGCACTGATTCGTACGCCTGGCCATACCGTTGGAAATCATTCATTTGTGGCGCATACACCGGAAGGTTTGAAGGTAACCAGTGAAAATGGCGTTGGGCCAGATTGCTACGCGCCTCTGCATTCACGGATTCCTGGCCTGAAGAAATACGCGCAGCAAACCGGCATGGAAGTGATTCTGAATGGCAACACCCTTGAGGGCGGGCTTGATCAATACATTTCTATGGTGGTTGAGAAAACCATTGCTGGTAACCATCCGCTGTATACAGATTTCCCAAATATGGCGAACTCCTCCGAGCTAACCAGTTATTGGGGGTTTCCCGGGTACCGGCCAACCGTCACCTATGGCGATTTAAGCTTTGGTACTGTTTACAAAAAGAGGTCGCCTAATGTTGCGATAGCCGATTCGGTTTGCTTGGAGTCGTTATGAATATATTTGGATTGTGGGAGGGCTTTTATAACGATCCTTGGTTTTGGCAGTTTCCCATGGCCACACTGGCCATCAGCATGGCGGCTTTTTTGCTTGTCGCAACGCCTTGGACAATCGTTGCTTGGTTGGATCCCGTCTCGCTGAGAAAATATAAAATTCAACAGAAACCGTTTGAGGTTAAAAAGTTTTTGCTGCCGTCTCTTGGGCGTATTCTTGTTAATAACGCTATTTTGGCTTCGCTGCTGGTGCTGAGCTGGCCGCTGCTAAAACATACTGCCGTGCACAACAACGAGCTGCCTATCTGGTATGTAATTTTGGCGCAATTGCTGTTTTTCGTGCTGCTAGATGATTTTCTGTATTACTGGATGCATCGTTACATGCACGAGAACAAGTGGTTGCTGAGGCATGTGCACAGCGTGCATCACAGGGTTCGTAACACCTGCGGTATCAACGGCAACTATATGCACTGGCTGGAGTATTCGTTAACCGCAACGCTGACCCTGATAGGCCCCATTCTTTTGGGAGCGCATCTGTATGTCGTATGGATTTGGGTAATTATCCGGCAAATTGAAGGTGCAGATGGCCACATTGGCTATGACATTCCCTGGAACCCGGTGCACTTGCTACCTGTGTACGAAGGCCCTGTTTATCACGATTTCCACCATGCTAAATTCAAAGGCAATTACGCTGGGTTTCTACCGTATCTTGATAAATACATGGGTAAAACACACATACCTGCGTACTTGAGGTATGTGCAAGGGAAGAAGAGAGGCTTAACAGCGGTAGAAATTGAGCAGCAGGAGAGTGTGCAACAAACAGCTGGGAGGACCGGCTAACGAGCACTGACAAGCCAACTCGTCAGTGCTCTATAGGCCTAAATAAGAGCCAAGGCCGAGCAAAATACCTAAGCCCATGATGGCAAAAATAGCGGCGACCACACGATGTATCCATGTGGTTGGTAATGAGCTGGCGAACTTGTTACCTAGAAGCACGGCGGGAGCATTGGCCAAGAGCATACCCACAGTGGTGCCAAGAACGACTGCGATAAAACTTTGGTACTGAGCGGCAAGCGCGACCGTGGCTATTTGGGTTTTATCGCCCATTTCAGCAAGGAAAAATGCGACGACGGTGGTGCCAAAAACGCCTAATGACACGAACTTGGCATCACCTTCGTCGAGCTTGTCGGGAATCAAAATCCAGATAGCCATGATAATGAAACCAATGCCGAGCACCCAGCGCAAAACCTCGGCATCTAATAGATGAGGAATCCACGTGCCAAGCGCACCGGCCATGCCATGGTTAAGCAGTGTCGCTACTAAAATGCCGAAGATGATGGGGGCTGGCTTACGAAATTTCGCAGCCAGCATAAAAGCCAATAGCTGGGTTTTATCACCCATTTCAGCAAGCGCCACGATACCGGTTGAGACTAAAAATGCATCCACGCTGGATTCCTAAAGAGAATAAGTAGGATCTAGCTGCAGCGCATTGTCAGTGACTTATTGGAAGACATGCTCGATTGCATCGATAACCAAACCAGTCACGGCATTGATTAGCAGAATATCCTCTCCAACACGCACCACCTTCTGGCCAGCTGGAGTATTTCCTAGCTCGTATAGCAAGTTGCGGGGCAGGTTGTAATAAATCACGTCGGCTGGCAGTGGCTGACCTTTGGCCCATTTTTTAGCTTGTCCCGGAGCTTGGCAAGCATTTTTTTTCTTGGCTAAGCCAGGAGGGCAATGGCCTGACTTCTTAGCTTTGGTGCTGTAGTAGTCGTTGATTCGCTTCGATCTATCTTGGCTAAAGTAGTTAGTGTGACGTTTTTCATTGTGCTTTTTGCCGTGATCATGATCTGCTGAGTGATTTCCACCATGTTCAGCAAAGTCAGGCTTTTTAGCAAAAGCAGGGCCGCTAACTAGCAGACTTAGCCCCACGGCGACTGCTGCAAGATTGTTCCAAGATTTCATGACATACCTCTAGATAGTGTGTTGTGCTCAATGTCTTGATCGACATCATTGAAGACCTACGCACATTAACGACTGATTACGATTTGCCGCCTACTTGAAGCATTTTTTTTGAGCTAGGATGTTCGCTTACCTGCGCCTACATAACTATGGATACGCCTTGGTTTGCGTGGCAGCTTAGGTTTGCGGCAACCTCTGTTTTTGCCAAGTCTAAGCCAAGATTTTCTATTAAAAACGTTAGCAATGGGTCAAGCAGTGGCGATAAGACTGTGCTTATGGCTGTTTTCAGAAGCGCCACTACCGTGTTTGCGATACTTCCTACGAGCATCAGCGCTGAACCCAATGTATTGCCATTAGCTTCGTAAGCGGTAATTTCTGGCCCTGACAAGGTGCTCCTTAGGCTACCTATAAGACTTGCCGAGCTAATCGATTGATATACCTGGCTTCCACGTGTTTCCGCCATATTGACTAAGTCAGGTAAGTTTTCCTCAGCGGGAGACTCAAACAGAAGCGTACCTTCAGCGCCAAAGACAGATGATTTGACCTTTAAGCCAAGTCCCCCGGCGGCAAATGGCACTCGTGCGCCGCAGCCGAGTAATGAGCAATGCTTAATGCCGAAGTCGACAAGTGGTATTGGTAGTACCACAGGCTCTGTTTGGCTAGACATTACCTGCTCTTGAGCATCGCTCGCGGAGACACCCATCTTGCCAATACGAAGAGTTGCTGCAGCGGTTTTAACCGGTACAGTTAGGGACTTCTCATCGCCTTGGCAGCTAAAGTCTGTCACTCGAGCATCGCCGCCGGCAAGATCTAGGTTTATATCAAATCGAAACGGGGCGGGCAGCAATAAAATACTTAATTGGTCTTGTCCACCAAGTAATGCGCCTAAGTTCAGGCCAAGCAGTCCATTTATCACGCTAACTAATGGGCTGGCTAAGTTGCCTACAGCAGTGCCTAAGCCTGAGACTAGTGATGTCAGTTGATTACTTAGCGACACACTTAAAACCATACGAAGTTGCGCAGAGCGTACATAAATTCTATTAGGGCTGTTATTTACGGCCAGATATGCCTCATCTTTCGCTGCTGCAGGGTCACCAATAGCGGCAAACTGTGGCGGCTCAATGACCTTAATGGCGAGGTCGACTGTATTGCCTAATAGATCAATAGGGATAACAGCACTGACGGCATTATGTTGGTTGGCAAGCAGAATGATGCCTTGGATAAACTGATAGAGCTGAACCCGTGCTTTAGCGCCATCGTAGTCCGCGTCAGATGCAAGGCCAACGATCTCACCTAGCTTGAGTTGGCCTGAGCTAATCGAGCTAGCCAATAAAATCTGATCTAAGGCGACAATCGCCTCTAAAGCATTGAGTGTGACTTGCGGAGTGCCATTTTGCTGGTCTAGCACATCAATTGCCGCTTGGATTAGCTCTCCTGTGCTCACATTAGTGGAGAGTAGGCTGTCATATTCACCAGCAGTAACGCCGATATTGATGGCTAAGCGATCCATGAACTCAAAAATATCGATATCGGTATGAATAAGACCATTCCAAGCGCCAACTGAAATGTTCAAGTTGCCACCTAGTAGGCCGCCAAAAACGTCGCTAAGTAACTTTGCTTTACTGTTTTTAGTGATATTTACATTGAGTAATGTGCTGCGCAGCGTAAGCATGGCTAAAGGGCTGCCATTTGCACTTGCTACGGCGCGTGCAGAAATTGTGATGCTTTCACCAAAGGCGCCACCGGCAATCATGCTCGCTGGCGTGGTTTGACTAAGTGAAATAGCAATTGCTTTGTTACTACTGCTAGCGGTATCGAGTTGCCGCATATTATTACTAATAATAATGTCGCCACATTCTGGCAATGCAAGCTGATGCTCTGCATCGAGAGTAAATCCGTTGCGCGCTAAGTTTTCCTGAGCAATTTGCTGTGCCGATCCGTCATCACATCGGCCTCCACGGGCAGCCACCTCAAGAGCAGCCACATCAACTTGCCTTTGTAGGGTGCGTTTGATGACATAGAGACGCCCCGTATCTACAACCAAAGCAAGGCACGTCACGCCTAAAAGCATAAAGCCTGCTGTCATGAGCATGACTGCACCACGTTCTCGATGCTTTGTAAGGCGTATCTGCTTAACGCACTCTAAGTAGCTCATACAAGCCACTATGCGACTCTGAACGCGTTTACTCTGTGGTCAAATCCACGTTTGTTGTATGAGTTTGGTTGCGAATGACAGGCTTTTTGAATGATGGGCCGATTACACAAAGCTAAGGGCACCATCGTTCATGAGCACATACAAGCGGTACCGTTTTCATCAAGATAAAACGTAAGCAACATGACTCAACGCGAGGCTTGTATGGCAATCGCTTCGGCAATCTCGCAATAGGAATCTTCTTGCAGAAAGTGCTTTCCAGAGACCTTTTGGAATGACGTTAAATTAAGTGCATTCATCAGTGGAGGGGCATATTGTGCGCTTTTCAGCGCTGGATCCTCCATGCCCCAAATGATTTGAGCCGGAAAGGCTCGTACTGCGAGACTGGCTTTAATCGCGTGCTCAAACTCTTTTGTTCGATTGAATGAGGACATTATTTTCTGAAAAGCTCTGCCTCCATCTGGGCCTAACAATAACTGCCCATAAGCAGCCGCTTCATGACGGCTAATGTTATGCATGCCTTGTAGCTTCATCAAAAAGTAAAACAAGGGTGTTCGCGCCGACTGTAACCAAAGTCGACCAATGACAGGCCAAGCAAATGGTTCCATCGTCCAAGGGCGGTGGAAAGTCGACACATCGACCATGGTATTGAGCACCGTTAGAGACAATATTCGCTCTGGCAGTCTACGAATTAGATCGAAACCAATGGGGCCTGCAATATCGTGAACCACAAGATGGAAGCGGTCTATGCCAGCAGCATCCAGCGCTTTTACATACCATGCGGATAGCCCGCTCCAGCTGTAATCAAAGTTAGTCGGACGGTCGGCTAGCCCTAGGCCTGGCAAGTCTAGAGTTATCCCTTCAAAGCCACGTTTAGCCAGTTCAGGTAAAACTTTGCGGTATAAGAAGCCAGAGGCGGGTACGCCATGCATACATACAACAGGTTCACCCGTGCCTTGGCGCCAAATGTATGAGTTTGCTCCGGCAACCTGTAATGGCTGACCTTGCTGTTTCCATTGTTGAATCAGTTTTTTTGCCGACATACTCTTTATCTCTTCGAACTATTTAGCTAAGTTGATTTTGGTGTATTTATGCTTTATTTAAGCCGGAGGCAGCTTCTAATTAAGGGTAGATTTCCGTACAACGTCTCTGTCGCCTCTAAACCACTTAATGGCATCAGGAATGTCAAAAAATAATGATATTGTATTGATAGTGGCTAGTGCGTATAGGTATGATTTATATTCTCCATCAATCAATGGAGTTGCCAGTATTAGCCCGACTAGTAATAGCCATGGAATTATATGAGGCAGGGCCATAAGCTTAGAAAAGCCTTTTTCATAGAAGATTATAATAATATTTGGTGCTATTGCTATAAGTGATAAAAAAGCGATTATTTTTCCGTGTGGCTCTGAAATAAATAGCAGGCTGGCAAAGTTGATTGGCACTAGTATTAGCGCAACCCATGCTTGAACCCATAAAGGGAGTGCGGAAAAAGAAAAGTATATTTCTTTTATTACGTTTGGCTTTCTTGATTCTTGATGTGTCATTTATTTATCCATTGCAGTCGGTTGTGATGTTGTCATCGAGTTTTTCGCATCAGCTATGGAAGATTCTGGTTTAATGAGTTTAAGAGTCATGCGGTCACTTTCCCCGATAGATACGTAGTGGCTGCGCTGCTTATCACCTAACCGTAAAGTTGGCGGTAGTGTCCAAACTCCCTCTGGGTGCAAGGCAGAGTCTTTAGAGTTAGCGTTGATATTGCTCTGCGCCAACAGCTTGAAACCAGCTCTTTGTGCAAGGTCGATGACATAGCTTTCGTGCATATAGCCACTGCCTTCTTGATCTGATGACGGTCGTGCTTCAGGTAAGCGATGTTCGACAATTCCTAATATGCCACCTGGTTTCAGTGCTTTATAAAAGGCTGAAAATGCCGCTAATACCCGCTCATCGCCGCCGCCACGCATATACCAGTTATGAATACTGCGGAATGTGAGAATGCGATCAGCGCTGCCTTCTGGGGCGAAATCAACATGAGTAGGAGGGTTAAAGCTAACAACGCTAACCTTGCTATATAACTCTGGGTCTGACTGGAGCTTTGCTTCAAATTTTGCACGTGAGTTTCGGTAAAATGCCGACTCTGAGTCGGCATTGAATTGTGCGGCATAGAGCTTGCCTTGATCTCTCAAGTAGGGGGCTAATATTTCGGTATACCAACCACCAGAGCCTGGCCAAATTTCTACGACAGTCATATTCGGCTGTATATCAAAAAATGTGATTGTCTCTAGTGGGTGACGGTACTCATCTCTTTGTGCTGAAACCTCGCGATGAGGTGATTTGATTACGCTATTCAACGAGTCAGCTAGCGCAGGCTCGACTGTTAGAGTAGCTGAAAATAGTAAAATACCTAAGATGCGTAACATTAGCGCGCTCCTTTATTTGAAAGGCTAAATAAAGTATCCCAATCTCTCAGCCAATAAAGTGTTAGGCATGCTGCTAGCATTGGCCACGCAGCAAAAAATAATAGATTATTGAAAGGGTCCATATACATTTTATAGGAGGAAAATGTGGAAACAGCATGAATTAATAGAATGCCACCATAGGTCCAGCGTCGGCTAAATCCAGTGACAAATCCAATGACTAGTGCTAGCTCAATGAAGCCAATAATGTATGAGAAATTGTGAGATAGCCAATCAATGCCGTAAAAGCTTTCGAAGACTTTGCTGCTATGTGCTGGATTGAAAAACTTATCAAGCGTCCACATAAGCATCACAATAAACACCCCTAGGCGAAGTGCTAATAAAGAGCGCGATAATGGTTTCGCTAATGCATCTGATGCGTAAGTTGTACTCATGAACTACCTCATATGGTTTCGTTTTCGGTCAATTATTTGGTCGTGCAATATGATTAGTTAGACTTGTGCTCTTTGCTATTTTCTAGAGCACGCTCCACACCGATCATCCAGTGTTTTATCTGTGCCTCGCTTGGTGCTTCAGCTTGGCGGCGCGGCGTAGTAGAGAGCATCAGGCGAAATTGTTTAGCTGCCATTCTGCAGTTGCCGCACATCATTAAGTGGAAGCTGAGCTCTAACCTGAGTCTCCAGCCAAGGTCAGCTTGTTGAGAACCTGCTTGGTGGGCACATATTTCTTTGCAGCTCATCATATTGCTCATCCTCTTGCTTGCTCACTAGCTGCTTATCTACACATGCAGTAGTTGCTTGGAGCAGCCTAAAAGTTACAGAAATTCATGAAAATATAATCTGTAGTTATCATTGGTGCTGCTTTGCAAATAGGCTTAATGGTTTCGCCACCAGACCCAAGTGTTTGGCCGATTGAAGATAGTAAAACGGCTGAGTACTTGGCTGAGAGTCAGCAGTCGCCGGTTGATTCATAATGGCTGAGCATGCTGAATAAGCTAGTTCTTGCTCGATGAAGCAGTACTCGATAATGACCAGGGTTGATATCAAGTTCTTCGCATATGGCCTCTACCGTCATGGCATTGAAGTCGGTTAAGACGAGAGCCATGCGCTGACCTTGCGGCAGGGAGGCTAAGTGATGATCAATGCAGTCACCCATCACTCGAGCCTCTAACAGCTTTTCTGGCGTATCGTCAGACCATTGTGAAACAGGTGCTAGCCAACGCCCCTGAGGGCTAAATAACTCGCTGTAAGGATCTGCATCAGGCTGCAGGCCATCTAAAGATACATAGCGATGGTTTTTGCGAAGGTGCCCGTAAGCTTGATTTACCGTTACTTTGATCAGCCACGTTTTCAATGATGAACGGTGCTCGAATTTTTTTATCCCGTCGATTGTGGCAATCCAAGCGTCTTGCACCGCATCTTCAGCATGAAGGAGGCTAACGGCTTTCGCAGCGAAAAGCATAGCGCCACCGTAGCGCTGAGCAGCAAGTTTGTAGGCTGCGCTATCGCCAGCTTTCAGTGCAGCAATTAAGTCATCCTCAGAAACACTATCTGCAGCTGAGGTGTCGCTTTTTTTGAGCATAATCCATCCTTTTCGATGCCATTACGTAGCATTTTCAAGAATGTTAAAGTGTTTCTTGGCAGAAATAGTCAAGCAAATTGACTGATCGTCTTGGAATTGACTCAGATCGTCTCAATGAGGCGACATTGCTTATAAGTCAGTGTGTTGCTTTAGCCATTGCGAGGGTGAACAGCCTACTTTACGTGAGAATGCACGATTAAAAGCGCTGGCACTTCCGTAGCCAACCTCTCCGCAAACCTGCTTAATCTGCATGCCCTGACGAATGAGTTGTTGTGCCGTGATAATGCGCCAGCTCGTTAAATAATCAGCGGGACTTTCACCGAGAACACGGTTGAAGTGCTCAGCAAACCGTGAGCGTGACATGCCAGCAGCATCTGCCATATTGGCAACGGTCCATGCGCGGGCAGGGTGCTCATGAATTTCCAAGAGCGCTTTCGATAGCTTTGTATCGAGCAAACCCGCTAGTACGCCACCATGAATGAGCCCTTCAGCCATGCCATGTCGTAGCAGTTTCATGATGAGGATTTCGCAGAGCCGATCGAGAGTACCTTGCCTTCCCTCAAGCCGTTCAAAAGCCTCTGAAAATAATAAGTCGGTGACTTGAACGCCATTTGTAAGTGCGCTTAATGGCGCTGCCAAAATAGCAGGAAGTGAGTCAGAGATAGGATTTTTTTGACTGTAGCCAAAATGTATCGTGCCACAGAGCGCTTGAATTTCCTCACCTTCGCTTATCTCAAGGCGATGTTTATCGGGCCTTGGCATAAATAGGACGGTGGGCTCATTAATGACAATTGCCGATGGTATGTTGGGGCCAGAAATTTTAACTGAGCCTCGGTGTATCAAGTGCACGTGGCCTTGAGTCGTATCTTCTTCGAAGTCGTGAACACCACAAATTGGGCCGGTGTAAAAGACACCAGCCTTGAGGCTAAAGTGTGATAGCAGGTAAGTTAAAATATCCATAATGCCCTAAGTATCACACACGCAGCTGCGCCCTACAGCCTAGGCTCGATTTTAACAGCGACCTGACTTGCGCCATTGTTAGCAGTAATCACAGCATATGGAGCATTAGCTTCGGATATTAAGTTGCCCCCAGTAACACTCACTTTATACCCGTTCGGGTAGTGAAGTTTAGGTACAAAGATCGTGGTCTCACCGCCTTTTGCAAATGAGCCTGCGCCGTCTGCACGTAATGTTGTGTAGGACATGTCAAAGACTTTGCTATCGCTATCAAAGTCCCATTTAACAGGTGTTCCAGCGGTTTTTTGCGGGTAAGGTCGAGATAAAACTTTGAGCAATTCTGTGTTGATATTATCGGTTGTTGGCGCTTTAGAAGGGTCCAGCACTAAGCTGGGCGTGCCTGGAAAGTTAGTGGTACCTGTATTGAAATAGGTCCAGTGCATCCAGCCTACTTTGTAATCATCAGCCTGTTTTGCAACTCGTTCTACCGCATCAAGGTCTGGCACTGATCCAAACTCAGTTAGCACGGCAGGATGGCCTTGGGTTTGAGCTTGCGTGATGGAGTTGTCGAAAGTGAGCTTCTCTAACTCAGGGCACGTGAGGTCACCGACAAACTTTGGTGTTGGTATGCCTGCGATTGCGCCGACTACGGTTAGCAAACAGTAGTTATGAAATGACAGCACTGTGTTTGGGTCTTTAATGTCAATATCTAGTGCCATGCCGCCGCCTGCTAGTAGGCTGCCTTCGTAGTAGAAGGGGGTGTTTGCGTCATATTGCCGAATCTTGGGAATCACATCGCCATAAAACTTGCTGAGCGTGTCGTTGTGAGGGCAGACCAATGGGTTGAGGCAAAGCGGGGTTTGCAGTCCTGGCCATGGCTCATTCATAAGGTCGTAACCAAGAATATTTGGATTGTTGCGAAAGCGTGTCGCAATGTGCTGCCAGAAGTTAGCAAAGTGGTCCCACAGCCGTGTGTTGTTAACGCCTTGTTTATTAGCCCAAAAGTTATCCCATACTCGCTGATAGACCAGCTGTGCTTCTTTTGGAATTAAAGGCAGCCATGGAATGCCATCGTCATACACCGTCCAGTCTGGGAAGCCTTGGCCTTCAACTGCTTCGTTATACGCATCTTGATGGAAGTCTAATAAGGTCAACACCTTGTGTTTGCCTAGTGCGTTAACAGTGCGTTCAATGCTATTGAGATAACCTTCGTTGAATTGGTCAGGCTCAGGCTCGGCAGCCTTCCACATGAACCCGAGACGAATTGCGTTAAAGCCATGCTCGGCGAGAAAGGCACCGTCATCATCATCAAAACCGACTGATTCAAGCGTATAGGGCGTCTCTTTGGCGACCATATTGAAGCCGTGGAAAATAATGACATGGCCGTCAGCATCGGTTACCCAGCCATTGGCTTGGTTGAACGATGCTTTCGCCGCAGCGGCTTCAGATGATGAGGAGGGTGTTAGCTTAGAGCTGCTAGTGCTCCCGCCACAGGCAGAGACCATAAGAGACAACAACACACCGAGAAAAATAGAGATCTTCATCATTAGGCCGACCTTGTATAGATTACAAAGCATTTTACGGACTACCTAAAGCAAGTCATTGCCGAATACAGTCATCCTCACTGTCCGATTCGGACAAGGCATTGATATCGATGTATCACATAGGCAAAGGGCTTAATTTCAGTATAGATTGAGCGCTGTTTCGGCGTTTAAGCAGGCCCTATGACTCATTTTTCGACATCAGCAGCACACGATCTTAAAGACGTTGCTGGCGAAGCATCGGCCTCTGGTTTGCTGCGGTATGTTCACGCAGCAAAGAAGCTAGGCGTTGATGGCGAACAGGCACTCAACTTATTAGGTTTGGATCAGCAAGATATTCAGAATGCGCAGCGCCGCTTGCCTGCTGCGATACACGAACGTTTGTTGATGGCGCTGGTTGAGCAGTCGCAGGATGTCTTGTTTGGGCTACGGGCAGGGCTGATAGTGCAGCCAGATGCATGGAGCGTCTTGGGCTATATTTTAATTAATTGCGCCTCACTGGGTGATGCTATGGCGCGAGTGGCTAGCTACGAGCGGCTAGTAGGTGAGCTTGGTGTGAGTCAGGTCGAGCCGTTGGATGGGCGTATTTGCATGAGTTGGCATGCACGAGTCGCCGACCCACAGGTGAAGCGTCATATGGTGGAAAATGTACTTGCGTCTTGGCTTTCATTTGGCCAATGGATTGCTGACACCAAACGCCCACCATGTGAAATCAGGTTTGAGCATAGCTTGCCCGAGGGTGCAAAGAGCGCGGATTATTTTGAGCTTTTTGGATGCCCTGTACTGTTTGATCAGCTGTTTAGCGGCATCGTTATTGACCACGACATGCTAATGCTACCTTTGCGACAAGCTGATGCAGGCTTACTACAGGCCTTAGAGACTCATGCTCAAAAGCAGCTGTCTGCGCTAAGTAGCGATAGCCAGACGTGGCGACTGAAGGTGCGGCATGAGCTTTCTCGTCAGCTACAAAATGGCGCTATCAATAAATCTGAAGTGGCCATTCAGCTGGGCGTTAGTGGTCGAACTTTGCAGCGCTACCTTCGACTTGAAAATACGCACTATCAACTCGTTCTTGATGAGCTGAGGCAAGAGCAGGCGGAGTTACTCTTATCTGATCCTACGCAGTCATTTATCGATATCGCTCAAGCTTTGGGCTACGAGGAAGTGGCCTCCTTTTATCGTCGATTCAAGCTATGGACGGGGGTAACTCCAGGCGAGTATCGCAATGCCAATATGTCCGAATAGGACAATAAGCATGACTCGATTCGGTAATGACTCTTAACGCCTGAGCCTTACCATGACGCCTCTACGCCAGAGGTATATTCCCGATGAAAGCTAATCTTCTTGCCTGTCTAATTGCATCAGTCGTGATGGTCAGTTGTATCGATGAAGGCACTCGCCAGGAAGAAAGCACAGCGGCTTCTGAATCTGCTGCGCGTGCGGCGCCATTGCCTCGATTACATGCGGAGACAGGTAGCCGAGCAGGAATTTACGATGAGTTCGATCGAGAGGTGTTACTGCGTGGCGTGAACTACACCTCTTTAGGTGATTACTACCAGGGCCATCCTGATCTTCCTCCTGCGGTAAAGCCTCGACCAAATGACCTGCCAAATATGGCCAGCCTTGGCTTTAATGTGATTCGTTTGGTAATCCACTGGTCACAGTTAGAGCCTATACGAGGCGAGCTAAACCAAGCGTATATACGTGAGATTCGCGAGCAAGTGCGCGCTGCTGAAGCTCAAGGCATGTATGTGGTGTTGGACATGCATCAAGACGCGTGGGGTAAGCATATTGCGACACCTGCTGGTGAGTTTTGTTTGCCACCGTTATTACAGCCTGCCATTGGCTGGGATGGCGCCCCTGATTGGGCAACCATTACCGACGGCTTAAGTACCTGCCGAATCAGTATTCGTGAGCTATCGCCAGCCGTTACAGCTGCTTTTACCAACTTCTGGTTAGATAGAAATGGCATTCAAAGCGCTCTAGTGACTACTTGGGGAAAACTTGCTGCTGAGTTTGCGGCGGAGCCTGCAGTCGCTGGCTATGATCTGCTCAATGAGCCCCATCCCGGCTTTTTGCTTGGCGTGTCGGAATTGCTATCCACAGGTAGCTTTTACGGCCGCGCGATAAAAGCCATTCGCGCTGCAGAAGCGAAAGCCATCAATGGCTTTTCCCACATTGTATTTTTTGAGCCCACAGTGGATTGGTCAGCCTTTGGTGCAACGCTCCCACCACTAAAAGGCTTTACCAGCGATACCAATATTGTCTTTGCTCCTCACCTGTACGCCGACTCCATTACGATAGCGCCGCTTAGTATTGAGCAAGGTTTTCAGCTCGCGAAACTAGCGGCGGACTCGCTGGGCACAGCCTTATGGTCTGGTGAGTGGGGATGGTTCGGAGATCCTGTAGAAAATGATGCGAAGCTTCGAGAGTACGCCTCGTTTGAGGACAAATACCGCATTGGCGGCGCATGGTGGGTATGGCGCCAAGCCTGCGGCGACCCGCATTCACTCAATGAGTCTAATGGTGAAATTCCTGGTGATCAGATCGCGCTTTGGCGAAATGGTTGCCCTGGCGATATCGATATGGGCCTTGTGCCTGAATATGCATTGACGCTTTCTCGCGCATACCCTCGTGCAGCACCAGGGCGGCTGTTAACACTTTCCGCTGATATCGACACTGGAGCCATTGAGTTGACAGGTACCACGGCTAAGCCAGGTGTTCTCGAGTTGTGGCTTCCCGAACGTATAGGAACGCCAAAAATTTCTGGTGGTGAGCAAGCAGAGCTAAAGAAAATGGCTGGCGGTTTTTTATTATCGTTACGAGTGCAGGATGACTACCGCGTAAGTGTCACGCCAAGTCGCTAAGTATCCGTTTCATTTATTGTGAATAAGAGAGAATCAATATGAAGAAGCGCAATGTTGCCGTTATTGGCGCAGGTGTATCTGGCGCTATGTCTGCGCGACTGTTGCAGCAGGCGGGTTATACGGTGCGAGTCTTCGAAAAAGAAATGACGCCGGGTGGGCGGGCCATGAGTTGGCGCGACCCCAATCGCGACATTGTGCTCGATAGCGGCGCAGCATTCTTCACTAGCTTCTATGAGCGATTGATCGCATTGCTGCCAGAGCTAGGCCTGCAAGATGGTGTACACCGCCTAAGCCGCCAGTTTGATTTTGTCTCGCCAACGGGCATTGATCGTTTTAATGCCAGCAATGTGTGGGCGTCGGCATGGTCTACTTTGTGGTTGCCTACATTAGGTTTGGCGGATAAATGGCGTTTAACCGTTTATTTGGCCAAGATTAACGCGCAGCGCAAAAAGCTGGATTGGGTGTCGCCAGAATCACTCTGCCACTTGGATGACCGTAGCGTGGCAGATGATGCGATAGAGCAGGTTGGTGAAGCTGCTTACCATGCGTTTATTCGGCAAACCATTGAGCCTTTTTGGTTTATGCCCTCCGAGCAAGTGTCGCGGGCAATGTTTGTCAGCATGATGTCGAATTCGGCTGGCGCTAGTTTCTATAGTTTCCCTGGTGGGATTGATCAATTGCCCAGTCGTTTGCTAGGAGACTTAGAGCCTAGTTTTGGCGCTGAAGTCCACGCCCTACTAGAGGACGGTGAGCGTACTAAGTTGTGCTGGCGAGATGCTGACGGTGAGCACGAAGAGGTTTTTGATAGCATTGTTTGTGCGACTACCGCGAGCGTTGCAGCAAAGTTATGCGGTTCGCTTTCGGCTAAACGCTATGACGCTGAGCAGCGTGAGTTTCTTGAAGGGCAGTCGTATTGCGAAAACCTACATGTCGCATTTTTGATTAATCGAGAGCAAGGCCATCCAGTGAGTTTGGTTGTGCCGGCCGGCGTTGGCGAGCGAGATATTGTGGCGCTTGGTTTATGCGGCGAGCGCTATCCGGCGTTGCGTGCTGAGGGTAAAGAGATTGTCAGTTTGTATTTCTCTCCCAAGGCTTCACGGCGTTATATTGGTCAGTCTGATGAGTGGATTTTTAAAGATACCTGGGCTCGTGCGATTGCGTTTTATCCAAGCCTACCTGTCGATGCTGAGCCACTGCATGTGGCATTGCGTGAAGAGGCAATCCCAGAGTTTGGTGTTGGGCAGTATAAGAAAATTGCCAGTTTTCAGCGCTTGCAGCGCCCAGACCTGGCTTTTGCTGGAGACTATCTGGCAGGAGCTTGTATCGAAGGCGCGTTGGCATCGGCTGAGCGTGCAGTGGCCGCGATACTGAGTGGGAAGTCAAAGTGACATCGCTGTCATCCCAGTATTATCAACCATACAGTAGTAAGCATTTGCTCTTTTGAAGGATCAACTTGTTAGCACCTTATCGCGCCGCCACTGGCTTGGCGCAAATCCTGTCCATTGTTTAAATGCGCGGCTAAACACCGCAATATCACCATAGCCCATGTCCAGCGCAAGCCGCGTGATATCCACATCACTATCGCGTAAATGCGTACAGGCCAAGTTTAGGCGCACCTGACGCAAGCAAGCATCGAAGCTAGTGTGCTCGGCCTTAAGTTTGGCTTGCAGGGTGCGGCTATGTAGGCCTATTAGCTGCGCGACTGCCGACAATGAGCAGTCGCCAGTGGGCAGCAGAGCGGCGATGCAGCGAGCCACTTGACTACTAATCGACATCGGCATGAGTTGCCAATCATCACGCCAATGCTGCTGTAGGCGAGCGCGTAACTTGGGTGAGACGGCCACTGACCGGCTGAGCAAGCTTAGTGGAAATCGTATGGCATAACGTGGGGTTGTCGTATTCACCGAACAGCGAAAAAACTCCTCGCAGGCGCGCAGTACGCTGGGAAGAGGCCGTTGTGCGCCAATCCATACGGCTGTAGCGGTTTCTTGATTAGGCTGAAGCTCGCGCATGCCTTGCTGTAAGAGTGCCAAGCTAAGCAGCATGAGTTGCTGGCAGTCGCTTGTATGGGCAAAAGCTAAACTCAGCTCTAGTTCAACTTGGTCGCCGTGGCTATGCAAATGCACATCGATTCCGCGGGCGTGAAAGCTAAGATGGCGCTGTAGCCCGTATAGAGCCTCGCCGATAGTGGCTTTTTCGCACAGCCAAGCACCGAGCGCGCCAACAACTTCTAGCCCTTGGCGGAGGCCGAGCTGGAGCGCAAAACGGGGTTCGTCTAAAACCTGCGCGGTGTGCTCGTAGAGTGCGGCAAGCTTGGGGTAGGACAGATAAATATCGGGGTTTTCTAAAGCTGTGAGTGGTAGCCCAACGGCTTTCAGTAGCGCATTCGGATCATGACCGTGCCGGCGCACGAGCTCGGCATAGCCCAGTAATCCACCGCTTCGCGCAAGATATCGCATGAAATTTACCCGTCAGAGCTCGTGATTTATCAAATCATGTGGCCTAACGCGCGTTAATGTCGAGACCTAAATACTGAAGCGACTAGCTCAGCCTTCTGACAAAAAAAATAAAAATCGAGGACTCATCATGGCAACAATTTACGACGTTCTGATTCAACGCGGTCGCTACTATGATGGCACCGGAGGACCATCACAGATAGCCGATGTCGCCATCAACGACGGACGTGTCGCCAAGGTCAGTGCTGAGCCACTCGATAGCAGCCTTGCCGCACGCGTGATCGATGCCAATGGCCTGTGGATAACACCTGGCTTTATCGATGCTCATACTCATTACGACGCTGAGTTGATGGTCTCGCCGAGCTTGTCAGAGTCAGTGCGTCATGGCGTGACCACTGTGCTGGTGGGCAGCTGCTCGTTGAGCATGATTTGTAGTGAGGCAGAAGATGCCTCGGATATTTTTACGCGCGTGGAAACGGTGCCGCGCGAAAAAGTGCTGCCGATTTTGCAGCAATACAAAACTTGGCGCACACCGGCGCAATGGGTCGAGTTTATTAAAACACTGCCGCTTGGACCTAACTTGGTATCACTGCTTGGCCACAGCGATGTGCGCGTGGCCACACTTGGGTTGCATCGCGCTACCGATCGCGCCGTTAAGCCTAGCGAGGCCGAGATGCAGCAGATGGAAAAAACGCTAGAAAATGCATTAGACGCTGGCTTTTTAGGGCTGTCGACCATGCGCCTGAAGTGGGACAAGATCGATGGTGATCGCGAGTGGTCAAAAAGCCTGCCCAGTACCTATGCGCGCGCCGGCGAGATTCGTCGACTTAATCGCATTCTGCGCAGCCGCGGCCGTATTCATCAGGGCGCACCAAATGCCGCTAACCCGCTACAAATTTTTGAATACATCGGCGCAGCCTTGGGTTGGTTACGCCGTCCGATGAAAATGACGTTGATTACACTCATTGAGCTTAAAGGTAATTTTACTGTGCGCCCGATGGCGCAGCTGGTATCGCGCTTGATTCAAGCGCTCGGTGGAAACTTCCGCTGGCAGCTAATGCCGACGCCATTCACAGTCTATGCTGACGGCATTGATGTGGTGTTTTTTGAGGAGTTTGGCGCCGGTGAAATGGCGCTTGATTTGCGCGACCAAGTCGAGCGCAATGAGCTGCTAAAAGACGAGGCGTATCGCCGTAATTTCCGCAAGTTCTATGGCGAGAAGCTCAGCCCGCGCGTATGGCAGCGCGACTTTGGCGATGCCATCGTGCTCGAATGCCCCGATGCTAGCTTGGTTGGGCGCAATTTTGCCGAAATCGCCACTGAGCGTTCAGTTCATGTCGTTGATTTATTTCTCGACTTAGTCGTTGAATTTGGCCGATCACTGCGTTGGTACACCACCGTTGGTAATGCGCACGAAGACAAATTGCTGAAACTGGTGCACGACCCACGAACATTAATTACGTTCTCTGATGCCGGTGCGCATATTCGCAATATGGCGTTTTATAACCTGCCACTACGCTTTCTCAAGCTAATTAAAAAAGCCGCTGACAAGGGGCAATCTGTGATGTCGATGGAGCATGCCGTTTGGCGTTTAACCGGCGAGCAAGGGGATTGGTTAGGTATCGATGCTGGGCATATTCGTGAGGGCGATCGTGCCGACCTAGTCATTCTAGACCCAGCGGAGTTGGCGCAAAATTTGGAGCAGGTGAGTTGGGCTGAGATGGAAAATTTTGGCCTACAACGCCTGGTCAATCGCAACCCAGGCTTGGTTCGTCACGTATTTATTAATGGCCGCGCTGCAGTGAGCGAGGGTGATATTACGCCTGAGTTGGGCAAGTCATCGGCCTTTGGTAGCTTTTTGCCGGCGCAATGACATGAAAAGCTCATTATCTCTTCGTGCATGGCGCCAACGCTTTCCTACTTTGGCGCTACCAACGACGGCCTCATTTGCAGGTTTTTGGGCGGCATCATTTGTCGGGCCTTTCTGGCTGGTGGCCTCGGCGCCTTCGGCCATAAACCTAGCTGGACTGCCCGGTTGGCGAGGCAAACGCTTCCTGTCTAATACCTCAGCGATTAATGTCTTGGCCTCAGGCAATGAGCGCTTGCTCATGAAAGTGACCGTAATGCCTTCGCTGCTCGATGGCCAACCTGCGCTAGTCTGTACTTATGGCAGTGAAGCGCCATGGCCATGGCGCTTCGTGCGCGATGAGTTTCGCGAGATGTCGCCAAATGAGTGGCTGGGCATGACGGTGCTTGATGTGCCAGGCCTTCGCAGCATGGGCTGGCCATTTGTACTGAAACGGGAGCAGTAGAGTCTGGTTTCATATTGGCGGCAACCATGGCGGGGATATGGTTGCGTACATCCATATCCACAAATATCGTCCAGGCTACTAGCGCTACTAATTCAAGCAGTTGCCCCAAGATACATTTCTTCTGCCGCAGCAATGGCATTTTGATTTGAGTTAAAAGCACTTAACCATGTCGAGTAGTTGTGTACTGAGGGCAGATCATTAGGGTGAAAGTTTGGGCGGTAATAGCTGGCTATCATCGGCAGTAATCGCCCCAATATGCCTTTGCGTGGGCCTAGCAGCCAACCTGCACCTTTGCGATAGAGCTTAATGCGCTCGGTCACACTATAGCCATCCATGCCCAGCATGAACCACGGTGCCACCACGGTGTATAGCGAAAACATGATCGTTGCATGCGTCATGGCGGTCACGCGTGTGGCATAGCCGACATTCGCTATGCGCTGCATGACATCGAAGGCCACTGCTTTGTGCTCCATTTCTTCAATGGCATGCCAAGCAAACATCGCACGGACGTGTGGATCAGCCCCAGCCAACATCTCTTTTTCAGCAAAAAATAAGTCCGCCATCATCGCTGTGAAGTGCTCGAGCGCGGCAGTCATTGCCACATTGTATTCAGGTGACAGCTGCTTTAGGCGTCGTTCGGTAATCTCACGTGTGTGTCGTGTGAATGCATCGATGTTGATGCCTTGGCGGCGTAAGCGCTCATTGAAAAGAGTGTGCACTTTTCCATGCTGGCCCTCTTGCATGGTGAAGTCCTTAACCTCTTGTAGGAGCTGAGGGTCTTGGATGCGATCACGAAAGGCGCGTACGGCTGAAATGAAATAACGCTCGCCATCAGGGAAAGTCGATTGGACGGCATCGAATACGCGAGTTTTTAATGCGTCGCCAGCCATCCAGTAGCGAGGAATGTCTTCGGAATCTAAGCCAAAGTCTAAGCCTTTACGCACGACAATTTTTTCTTTGTACTGAGGACGAGCCATGGGTGATCTCCAAGTAAAGCTAAGCAGTGTCTAATGTCATCATATGTGTCGTCAGCAAGAAAAAGGGATAATATCGTGACAAATAAGGATTAAATGGCGACAGAGTGAAGCACTATATTGGACTTGAGTTCTTAAGTATTTTAACGACTGCCTCAGCGCGCTCTGGCAGTAATCTTAATGCGGTATTGGCCAGTTTGGCGTTGGGCATTCATGCTCAAGAAGGGCGGCCGGAGCCGTTACCCTTACCGCTACTTGCGAGCCTGCTTGAGCAGCTTGAGACTCGAGCCAGTCGCGGTCGTTTCATTTTTGCACTGGCTGAGGCCTTTAACTTTGATGCTATGCCGGCAGTTTCTGCCTTTCTTGTTAGTGCCCACAGCCTGCGTCAGCTGAACGCATTGTTAGAATGGGTGCCTGTTCTGGTGCATCCTGAATTACGCTTTGATATTGAAGATCATGGCTCAGCAATCAGTCTGCATCCCCGTGTTGACTCTGAGGATCCTAGGCTTATAGATCACCCGCTATTAGTAGAGCTAATGATGGCAATCGTTGCTCATCTCAGTGCTCAGATCGCGCCAAATATGGTGGGTGCGAGGAGAGTAACGTTCAAACATGCTCCTACCTCCGCCCCAGCGCTTTACGAGACATATTTTCGATGCCCAGTTGGCTTTCATAGCGATGCCAATACCATGTTTGGCGATAACCAATTATTAGATGGCATTCTTCCGGGCAGTCTGCCGCATGCGCATAAAAGTGCTGAGGAAACCATCCGCCAACATCTTCTGGGTGATGGTTTAGCTCCACCATTGACCATGCAGATAGACTATTTATTTAGACAACACTTGAGCTTATTCAGCGCTGGCTTAGCAGGTCTTGCGCGGGCAATGAATATGCATCCTAGAGCTCTACAGCGCCAACTAAGCTTCGCTGGTAGCAGTTATTCGATGCTGCTGCGGCGCATTAGACATGAGCATGCTGTCAATATGTTGCGCAACCCTAACTTAGATATAGACACTATTGCTCTAAAGTTGGGCTTCACTGAGCGTCGTAGTTTTACATTGGCTTTTCGGCAATGGCAGGGCTGTACGCCACGCGAATACCGGAGTGCAGCCAAAAGAGTACTGACAACTTAACTTGTCAGATCCTTTGATGTCGGACACTATGTGAGCAATAAAAAATATAAGAAGTAACGCGCATGCAATCTTTTCGCTTAGCGATAGCCACGCTGCTATCAACGATATTGATTTTGGCTCTAACCGCTTGCGGCGGCTCTACTAATGACTCAGGCATTAATGAGTCGTCTGAGTCCGCTGCTTTAGTGAAAAATGAGTGGCCTGCACATAGGCCGGGTCAAGACCCACCTGAAGCACCTCTGATGCTTGAGTCGGTTATTTCAAATATAGATGCGCTAGCTGCAGCTCTGCCCAGTGAAGCATTGGTGGGGATAGTTGACCCAATTGCTATTGGTATGACAGTTAACGACATTACTGATCCTGCGCTTTTATCCTTTCATCTTCGAGCGCTTTTGGCGCAGCTTCAAGGCGGCTCTCGGGTCGATAGCATTTACCATGGCTTTGGCCATCCAGCATATAACGATAAAGTCGAGCTGGTACCTGTTGAGTTCACAAATCGCTATGGCACACGCCTTTATGGTGAGATTGTATTGCCACAGCGCGGAACGGTACCGCCTTCAGCGGGGCCTTTTCCTGTCATTATTGCGCTCGAAGGATTAATGACCAATACGGCCGTATATCGGTGGTGGCATCAGGTATTTGCTGATGCAGGCTATTTAGTATTTGCCTTTGATTTTAGCGGACAAGGGTTGTCTGATAACGAGGCTGAAGGTGAGCCAGGAAATAATATCGAAGAGGCACAGGATGCTCTAACTTGGTTGTTTGAGAACTCGCCAGTGAAGTCGGTTCTTGATAAGAGTCGCGTGGGAGTGGTGGGCCACAGCATGGGCGCGATAGCTGCTTTAGGTTTGCAGGCGGTTGAGCCACGAATTCATGCTGTTGTAGCCGGTGCGCCAATTAGTGAGCAGTCCGCTCCTTTTGATGCCAATCCAATCCCTGTGATGATTCAAACGGGTGATCATGATGGTCCGGTCGCCCCGATACCCTTTTTTAACCCCGAAGTAGTTCGCCCGGTATATGAGAAACTAAGTGGCGATCGCGCGTTCATCATCACCGAGGCTGCTACGCACGCCCAACACACTAATTATCCGCTATTTCCAACACCAAGCTGGGGCTTTGAAATAGCTGGGCGTTATTCACTTGCTTGGATGGATTGGCATCTGCGCGGTGATAAAGAGGCTCTTAAGGTATTGCGCAGCGCACATCCTCATTTGTCATACCTTTGGGATAGTGAGGTAAGAGTTGATAACGAGACTGTGGTTTATCGCGGGCAGGGCCTAAATCCACTTAGTCCTTAATAGATAACAAGTTAACGCAATCAGAGAGTTAGCTTGTCAGGGAAAGCGAAAGTTAAGCGCGGAGCTAGCGTTTTTGAGCGCTGGCTCCGGAGTAGTAAGAAACGCAAAACGGCACCATAAAGTTGGCGATAAAATGTAGCCAGTCAAGGGGAGCCGCTGCCCAAAAGTAATCCCATTGATTGACTACGTTTAGAATGCTCCCGACGATAAGAGCGACAATCACAGCTCTTTTGAGAATGGCGGATCTCGTATTAAAGAACTGTTTAATTGCGTGCATCAAGCGGCTGCCTTTATCCAAATATCATTAGCTATGCTTTTACTACAAGCCTAAGTTGAAGCTCAACTTCTGGAGTTTATGCTTCAGCCAGTTGTTGCAAGATACGTGTATAGTTTTCGACGCCTTGTGCTCCAGTGACGAGATGGCGGTCATTAAATATGATTGCTGGTACGCCACTAATGCCTTTTTCAACCCAGCCATTTTCGGCATCTCGTACAGCTGCCGAAAAGCTCTGACTTTCCAGTATGGCTAGCGCTTCATTCCGCTCAAGACCAACTTCTGCGGCTATATCAGCCAGCGTGTTGTGGTCTGATATATCCCGAGAGTATGTAAAGTGAGCGGCAAAAAGAGCCTGTTTTAAGTCGTGCATGGCCCCTTGTTGGTTGGCCCAATGCAGGAGTTGATGCAAGTTGAAGGTGTTATGCATGCGCATGTCGTCGGTAAAGCGAAACTCGAAGCCAACGCTGGCCCCAGCCGCGGCCATGCTGTTTCGGCTTTGTTCTGATTGCTCCTTGCTTACCCCGTATTTCTCTGCCACATGTTGGCGTAAGTTCTGACCTTCCGCCGGCATATTGGGGTTCAACTCGAACGGGTGCCAATTAATTTCATATGCTGTACCCGTTGCCTTTAACGCTTGCTCCAGCTGCCGATAGCCGATGATGCACCAAGGGCAAACCACATCAGAAACAATGTCTATCTTAAGTACGTTTGTGGTGTTGGACATTTTTTACTCCTGATGCTTATAGGGCTGATTTTATTACTGGCTAGGGGCGTTAAGTGCTTTATTCCAGGTGAATTGCTTGAATGCATCATCTACAGGAGTCTGAGCAATGTGATTGGTATAGTTGCTCATGACTTTTTGGCTAAGCCCAAGAATTACTTCTAGTACGTTTTGTTGGTTAAACCCTGCTGAGTAGAAGCCTTCAAGCTGCTTGGGCTCCATCTCACCGCGTTGACGCACCATTGCAAGTGTAAAGTCGCGTAACGCTTCCAGCTTGGCAGTAGGGAGGGGGGTCTCATCACGCAGTGCGTTGCTAATCTCATCGGAGACTTTCATTGATTTGGCGATGCCTGTATGCGCAGGAACGCAATAATGGCAAGCATGCTCAACATTAATCGTTTGCCAAACCACTGTTTTTTCATCGGCGTTAAAGCTGCAGTTAGCAAACAAATTATGTAGGACTTGATAGCCATCGAGCAAGCTGGGGGCTTCAGCCATTACCGCATGCAGGCCTGGAATCATGCCAAAGGCTTTTTGTGACTTCTCAAGTAGTGGCTTGGCTGCTTCGGGTGCGCTGTTTTGATCGTGTAAAGTAAAAGCGTTCATAGGGAGTATCCTTTTTGAGTGATCGTTCAATTAAGAATTCAACCTTAATTGCATCATCAGGCTCAGTCAAGCTATTATTGAGTGATCGTTCAATATCCATGTAGATAACTGCATGGAAGCCCTTCATGTGAGAGATTAGGATGTCGAGAAAAGCTAGCTTTGATCGCCAAGTAGCACTCAATAAGGCCGTTGAGCTGTTTTGGTCGAGGGGTTATTACGCCTCGTCGATGAAGCATATCGAAGAGGCTCTTGATATGCGCCCAGGCAGTATTTATGCCACTTTCGGCAGCAAAGGTGGTTTGTTTGCTGAGGCACTGGAGGCTTATGCTTCCAGTGCAAGTGATGATTTTGGCCAAGCCATCGCTGAGTCATCGAGCATTGTTGAGGGATTAAAGTGCTATCTCCGCTCATTCGCCGAGCCCTGCAGTGGCCATACGTCTGCGCAGGCATGTATGTTAATTAAGACCTTGCTCGAGGTTAATGCAGAAGATGTCGTATTAAGAGACAGGGTGCAGGCAATGCTTGCAGCTTTTGAAAAGAGGCTTTGCAAAGTACTTGAGGAAGCTAAAGCTATTGGAGAGTTACGAGCTGAGGTGAATTGCCCGCGGTTAGCTCGATTGTTGCAGACGCAAATTATTGGATTACGGGCATTTGCTGAGCGGAACGTAAGCAAAGAGCAGATTGCAGCTGTAGCAGACGACATGGCCAGCTTGATTGATATCTATCGCGTAGAAATTGATGCAGCCTAAATTTTTGCTATTTTCTACTCAAGTTGCTTATAAAATATTTGTATATCTTCAATGAATATATATTCTGCCAAAATAATTGCGTGTACTGTTTTTGCGCTTCTTGCATTTGCTGGCAACTCTATATTGTGCCGAATGGCATTGGGTGAGGGTGCAATTGATCCTGCTAGCTTCACCATTATTCGCCTGTTTTCTGGGATTATTGTGCTAATGGTTGCTGTTTTCTGCATAAGAAAAAAATCAGAAAGCTCGGCAGTTGGTAGCTGGCGCGGTGCCGCCATGTTGTTTATTTATGCAGTAACCTTTTCGTACGGATATGTTTCTTTAGATACAGGAACCGGTGCGCTTATTCTTTTCGGATCTGTCCAGATTACCATGGCTATAATGAATATTATCTCTGGTGGTAGGCCAAGTTTATATGAGTGGTTAGGTATGATTGTTGCTTTTTCTGGACTGGCATATCTAGTACTCCCTGGATTAACAACCCCATCCATCATGGGTTTTGCATTGATGGCCTTTTCTGGCGCTGCTTGGAGTGGATACACACTGATAGGCAAAGGCTCGGTCGATCCATTGCGAGATACGGCATATAACTTTCTCAGAACATCCCCACTTATTTTATTGTTTATTTATTTTACCTTCGAGAGCTACGATGTATCTTCAAATGGATTTTTATTAGCAGTTGTATCTGGGGCAGTAACCTCTGGGATGGGGTATCTATTATGGTATATTGCCATTGGCGGGCTTTCGATTACTAAAGCAGCAGCAGTTCAATTATTTGTTCCAATAATTGCAGCTTTTGGAGGTTTAGTATTTTCCAATGAGATAATTACTATGCACTTGATAGAAGCATCCGTTTTAATTCTTGGCGGAGTTTTGGCGGTTATTTTAGGAAGTAGTCGCAGTAAAAAGGATACTGATAAGTTAGCTCGCTGCTTGTGAAGATTCGACTTAGCGGTAATGTATCTTTTAATTGAGCGATGGGGCGAGGAGAGGCAACATGTCTGATTGCTGCAATGATAGGTAGGACTCCTGGCACTGCTGAGCAATGTTGGTGTTGCGCTGATGTTGTATCGCTATCGTACTGGCGATAGCAATATGCAGTCGGTATGGATTTGTAGCCGTAACGATGCCATTGGCAATGTCGCAGTTATGGGTGCCGCAGGCGCGGTGTGGTTTACTGCTAGTGCCTGGCCTGATGTTATCGTTGCTTTTGCGATGGCGGCTCTAGCCATCTCTGGGGCAATTCAGATATCGCGTAGTGCATTACTTGAGTTACGACAGGCTTAAGGTGCTGATAGGCATCTCAGTATAGCTATCATAGAGGCTAGCTTGTCTGGCTATTTCTACAGGCGTCTTGGAGGCTAATTTGTTCATGACTTTGGGCTTGTTTGTGGCCACAGCGATTGCAGAAATCCTTGGGTGTTATTTGCTTTACCTCGTGCTCAGAGAAGAAAAGTCGGCGTGGTTAATATTGCCCGCCGCTTTATCTTTGGTACTTTTTGCATGGTTGCTGACTCTGCACCCAACAGCAGCAGGGCGAGTTTATGCTGCTTATGGCGGCGTATATATCGCTGTGGCAATCGGTTGGCTATGGCTAGTTGAAGGTATTAAACCGACATCGTGGGATGTTATCGGCTCGGCTGTGGCACTGACCGGTATGGCCATTATTATGCTTGCACCACGCACCTCATGATAATCGGTAGGTAACCTACACTAGCGCCTCTTCGGATGCCTGCACGCCTTAATGTTAGGTGCCAGCGCTGCGTAAAGCTTGACTAAGCTGATCAACGATAACAGACCAATCTGAATCCTGAGCCAAGGCTTCACGCAAAAAACTGGCTTGTGAATCTGTCCAAAATTCCGCATCGGCGATTATGCGTTTAGCCGGTAATGGTCGATGCGCACTCAAAAACTCTTGAATTTGCGCATCGGTATTGGGCAGGCCGAGTTGCTTGAATAGCTCGCTCATGTGGTGATGTGC
Source organism: Paraperlucidibaca wandonensis (assembly GCF_042677145.1). Classification (NCBI taxonomy): domain Bacteria; kingdom Pseudomonadati; phylum Pseudomonadota; class Gammaproteobacteria; order Moraxellales; family Moraxellaceae; genus Paraperlucidibaca; species Paraperlucidibaca wandonensis. Next base: position 631,381 of record NZ_JBHTIT010000001.1, read on the forward strand.
ATGATGCATAGTGATGCCTTCATTATTGGGCCTCCCACGCTATACCCATGTGCCGTACATTGCACCCTTCCACCGGATTAGGCCTATGTCATTGGCGCATCAGAGGGCCGTACCACCGGCACCAGCTTATCTTTCGAGCATTCGGCCAATGCCTTAATGCCATCGGCATCGAAAGCATCAACGCGAATCACATCGTACATCGCCACCATGGCCTCAGAGACCAATGCACGCTCATCAGTGCTGATGAGATCGTGTTCGATAGCCCAGTCCAACAACTCTTCTTGCTGATGCCCAAGCAGCAGTTCAATGTCTTGCAACTCTGCGGCACCGGCCTTACGAATCGCTTTGTTGATTCGATCGCGAGCGGGGCGTGTCTCCTGTGCCAAGCGCAAGGCATTAATCACGCGGCCCACTGCGTCAGTAGTGTCTTCATCGATATAGACGCCGCTGACCAAACGCTCCTTGGTTGGCCCGCAAGTCACAATACTCATTGCGACGCGTGCGCCGAGATCATCGCTAGGTGCTTGCAGACGCTGACCGAGTGGGAAGGCCATAATCATTAGCGGCCAGCGCAGAGCTTTCACAGGGTAGTTGCGGATGGCTTCATAGAGCGCGCTTTGCAAATCAAACAGCGAGCGCTGTAAGCCCCACTCGACGATGTCGCGCATATGCTCAGGATAGCCTTCTTCATGCCATTGCTTAATGGTCGCTGAGGCGTAGTACTGATGCACCAAAGCATCGGCCATACGACCGGTGAAGCGTTGTCGCGCCTTTAGTGCGCCGCCTAATGTGAGCAGGCTGACATCGGTCATTACCGAGAAAACCGAGGAGAAGCGCGAAAGCTGACGGTAGTAAGGTTGAAGTTGGCCGTTACTGGGCACTGCTTGTAAGCGTGCGCCACTGAGGCCGAGCACGAGCGAGCGCACAACATTACGCCCGGTATGGCCTAGGTGGGCATAAAAAACGCTATCAAACTGGCTAATCCCAGCCTGTGTGTCTTCGTTATTGGCGGCTTCGATTTCGCTCAGAATATAGGGGTGGCAGCGAATAGCGCCTTGGCCAAATATCATCAGGCTGCGGGTGAGAATATTGGCGCCTTCTACTGTGATGGCGATGGGAATTGCTGAGTAAATACGTGACATAAAGTTGCGCGGGCCGGAGATGACACCACGACCAGCTATCACGTCCATGGCATGGTTAACTACATCGCGCATGAGGTCGGTATTACGGTATTTCAAAATCGCCGACGGTACCGACGGTTTCACGCCACGATCCAACATGCCCGAGGTAAACACGCGCGCGGCATCCATCATATAGGTGTAGCCGGCCATCGGTTCTATGGCTTCTTGCACACCTTCAAACTCGCTAATGGAGCGCCCGAATTGTTCGCGTACAGCGGCATAGGAGCCGGTGGTCAGGCAGGCCATTTTGCTGGCGCTGGTGCCCAATGCTGGAAGCGAGATGGAGCGTCCAATCGACAGACATTCGAGTAGCATTTTCCAACCCATGCCGATCATGTCGGGACCGCCGATGACTTGTTCGAGCGGAATAAATATGTCACTTCCCCAAACAGGGCCATTCATAAACACAGTGTTCATCGGCAAATGGCGAGCGCCTTGATTTACGCCTTCGGTAGCGCAAGGAATCATCACGCAAGTCACGCCAAGCTCGGCATCTTCAGCGAGTAGTTTATCGGGGTCATAGACTTTGATGGCCAGACCAATCAGCGTGGCGACTGGCGCAAGCGTGATATAGCGCTTGTTGAAGGTGACTTTCATGCCCAGCACATCTTGGCCTTGCCATTGTCCGCGACAGATAACGCCGTAGTCAGGAATGGCGCCGGCATCAGAGCCGGCCACTGGCGATGTCAGTGCAAAGCAGGGGATTTCTTCGCCGCTGGCCAAGCGCGGCAGGTAGTAGTTTTTCTGCGTCTCGGTGCCGTAGTGCGTGATCAATTCGCCTGGGCCTAGTGAGTTGGGCACCATGACAGTGACGGCAGCAGAGACGCCGCGTGAAGCGATTTTCATGACGATTTCAGAGTGCGCGGTATTGGAAAAGCCTAGGCCGCCATAAGCCTTGTCGATGACTAGGCCAAAAAAGCCATTTTTGCGAATGAAGCTCCATGCCTCTTGCGGCAAGTCATAGAGCTCTTGGGTGATTTCCCAGTCATCGAGCATGGCGCAGAGAGTCTGCGTTGGACCATCAAGAAAGGCGCGCTCCTCAGTCGTGAGCGTGGGGTGCGGTAGTTCAAGCAGGTGATTCCAGTCGGGCCGGCCAGAAAAGAGCTCGCCATCCCAATCGACGCTACCAGCCTCCAAGGCTTGAGTTTCGGTATCGGATAGTTTCGGTAAGCGCCCGCGCACCCAGCCAAGTAATGGAGTGCTGAGTAGATGTCGGCGAAGCGGTGAGGGGATAAGTATTAGCGCTGCAAGCAGTGCCAGAGTGGTGGTGACGAAATTTAGCCAATGCCCAGCATCGAGTACCCAGCCGAGCCCTGCGGCAGCCAGCAGTAGTGCGGCTGCAAGCCAGCGATTTAGTCCAATATAGAGTGATATGACAGCGGCGATCACTAGTAAAAGCGCGCTCATGTTGACTCCTTATTGCATGTTAGGAGCTATCAACCTATACCTATCGATCACGACTTGATACCGACATGAATACTTTGTCGCTATGTTCGGTAGCGCACATAGGTGTTAGACATATACCCCTAATATTGCCATTTGTGGGAGCGGTTTCCCCTATATTGGTTCGTAGCCATTTTTTAAGACAATGTTTATTGGCGGTGAAAGTACGCCAAGTCGTGCCATTGTGCGGAATACCGATCATGCCTATCGACTTAAAAGTCAGCTGCTTAAGGATGAATTCAATCGCCATGGTGACCTATTGCTATTGATGCTGCGCTACATCCAATCGTTGATTACGCAGATGGCGCAAACGGCAGTCTGCAATAGACATCACTACTTGGGGCGTGCAGTGGATCAAGACAGCGATTCAGATCTCCTAGCCAGGCTCAACTACTGCTGAGCCGGAAAGTTAACTTGCCAGTCGCATGACAGGTTAGCTATGCTGATTAAATGAACCGCAACCAGCGCAAAGCCATTTCGCTCATCATGAGCGTTGTCTTGACAGTTTTTTCTTTATGTCAGGTACAGGCGTGGGCGGGAAATATATCGACAAGCCACTCCGAAAATGCCGCAGCTGTGGTGATAGATATGCCCGACTGCCACCGAGTTAGCCTCGCAGCTGAGGTGGCAATGCCTGACTGTTGTAGTGTCTGCGAGCAGCTGAGTCAGCACCCCGATGTAACCGTTAAACTGACTAGCCTAGATCACTCGCCAATGATCCTTGCGATTGCTGAGCCATACTCGCTTAAGCTAGCCCCACAGACTGCATCCACAAACTATCGCCCACCTGACCCTTTTGTAGTCAATCCTCCGGTAACCATTCGATACCAGCGCCTGCTGAATTAAGAAAAAGACATGCCCATTCAATTTTTATGAATGAGCGTTTGTTGCACCTGTCTTTTTCATATGATTTCAGAGGCTATCCCTCATGCGCTTCAATGCAGCCCGCCTACTTTGTTTGGCGTTTGCTCTTAATGGCTCGTTGTCGAGCTACGCCCATGCCGATGCATTGAGCTTTAACAATGCTCAGCAGCAGGCATTAGCCTATTCACGCCAGCTACAAGCCCAAGACGCGGCAATTCGTGCTGACTCTGAATTGGTCATTGCGGCAGGCGAGCGACCCGATCCAAGACTCTCGGTTGAGCTACAAAACTTACCCGCCAATGGCAGTGATCGTTTCAGTACCACACGCGATTTTATGACCATGCGGATGGTAGGTATTTCGCAAGAATTCACACGCCAAAACACCTTAGATCTTCGTCAAGCACGGCAGCAGCAGCTTGTGGCGCTGGCGAAAACAGATAAGCGATTAATGCAGAGTAAGGTGCTGCAGGGCGCAGGCCGAGCATGGGTGAGAGCGTATTTTTTACAAGAGCAGTGCCGTGTATTGGCAGACGAGCTGACTCAAGCGCGCTTGAAGCAGCAGGCTAGCGAGGCAGCTTATAGCGGCAATAGACTGAGTCAGGCCGACACGTTAGCGGCTCATGCCGAGGTTCTATTATTAGAGGATCAGCACCAAGTTTTAACATCCACGCTACAGCAAGCATTGTTTGATTTGGCACGATGGTTGGGCGGTGAGTCTAATGCAGATATATTGCTTGGAACGCCAAATAGCTCTAGAACACACCTCGATGGTATGAGTCTTCGAGATCACTTGCTTCGCCATCCAGACTTAGTGCTGCTCAGTCAACGCATTGACTTGGCCAGAACTGAGGCCGATTTAGCTGAGTCTGCCAAGTCGCCAGATTGGACAGTGTCATTGAGATATGCCAAGCGCGGCTCGGCGTTCTCAGACATGATGTCTGTGGGGGTTTCCGTGCCGCTGCAATGGGGACAGTCGCGCCGACAAGATCGTGAAGTCGCGTCACGACTGGCTCAAGTAGAGCAAGCTAAGGCGACTCGAGAAGACATGCTTGATCGTCATGTTGCCGAGATTAGTGGCCAGTTGGACCGTTGGCGCTCCAATCAATCTCGAGCCAGGCGCTACCGAGAACAAATCATTCCGCTGCAAGCGGCGCGAGCAAAGGCCGTCAACGCGCAATGGCGAGGAGGTCGTGCCTCATTAGCCGATGTATTCGACGCGCGACGCGCACTCCTCAGCACTGAATTAGATGCCTTATTAATCAATATGCAAGTCGATCTAGACTGGGTCGATTTAGAGTTTTTATTGCCTGAAAATGCGGGAGAAGCGTCATGAGCCGCACGAATAAAGTCATCACGATCATAGTACTGGCTGTGCTTATTGGCAGTGGTGCTTGGTACTTTTTTGCGTCTTCACACACCATGTCTATGACTGCCGATATGCACCACGGCGGGGCTGATCAGGGCAGCTCGGAGCAGCGTAACGTGCTGTACTGGCATGACCCCATGGTGCCCGGCCAGCGCTTCGATAAGCCGGGCCCATCGCCGTTTATGGATATGCAGTTAGTGCCTGTTTATGCCGATGATTCCGACGCCAGCGAGGGCGTCAGTATTTCTGCTCAAACGCAACAAAATCTCGGTATTCGCACCACCGTAGTACGAATGGGCGAGATCAGCAAAGACGCTGTTGTGCAGGGCAATGTGGTGTGGAATGAGCATGCGATTGATGTCATTTCGGCACGAGCCACAGGCTTTATTGAGCGGCTATATGTTCGCGCGGCCATGGAGACGGTGAAGCAAGGGCAGGCGTTGGCTGAGATCTACGTTCCAGACTGGATTGCAGTTCAAGAAGAGTATTTGCTAACTCGTGAGCTTGGCGGCGAGATAGGCCAGCAGCTTAAATCTGGCGCTAAGCAGCGCATGCGTGTGGCTGGCATGACCGACTCACAAATTGCCGAAGTCGTACGTGATGGAAAGATTCATGCTCGCGTGACGATACGAGCTCCTCGAAGTGGCGTGCTGTCTGAGTTGAACGTTCGCGCGGGTGAGACAGTGAGCTTAGGTATGCCGCTATTTCGAATTAGCGGTTTAAACCCGATATGGCTGGACGCGAATGTGCCGGAATCACTGATGTCATCGCTGCATTTAGGCGATAGCGTCGAAGTTACGACGGTCGCGCGCGGCAATAAACGCTACTCCGGCAAAGTGGCTTTGTTGCCGCCCGAGATTGATCAAGTCACCAGAGCGCAGCGTGTTCGCATTGAGGTGGCCAACCCGCGTGACGAGCTTTTGCCAGGTATGTTTGCCTCACTTGTCATCAAGCAAAATTCAGTAGCCGATGCACTGTTGGTGCCGACCGAGGCAATCATTACTACTGGAAGTAGAAAGATTGTTTTTAGCGTCAATGATGATGGCAAATTTAATCCGCATACGATTACTGCAGGCCTTGAAAGTGACACTGAAACTGAGGTCTTGTCTGGCTTAAGCGCAGGCCAAAAAGTGGTGACTTCTGGTCAGTTTTTGGTGGACTCAGAGGCTAGCCTAAAAGGTGTTATGAGCCGGATGCGGGAGTCTGCGCCATGATTGCTCGCTGCATACGCTGGTCGATTGCCAATCGGCCATTGGTGTTACTGGCGAGCATCATGCTCACCGTTTTAGGCTTATGGTCGGCAGTAAAAACACCGCTAGATGCATTGCCGGATCTCTCGGATACGCAAGTCATTGTTCGAACTACATGGCCGGGGCAGTCGCCACAGCTGATTGAGAATCAAGTTACCTATCCGATGACAACGACCATGTTGTCGGTGCCGGGGGCGAAAACTGTTCGTGGTTACTCTTTCTTTGGCGACTCTTACGTCTACATCATTTTTGAGGATGGCACGGATCAATATTGGGCGCGCTCTCGTGTGCTGGAGTATTTGAGTCAGGTACAAGCGCGATTACCTGCGCAAGCAAAAGCAGTGCTTGGGCCAGATGCCACGGGTGTGGGCTGGGTCTATGAATATGCATTGGTTGATCGAACAGGGCAGCACGATTTATCACAGCTGAGAACGCTGCAAGACTGGTTCTTAAAGTATGAACTGAAGACGGTAGAGAACGTCGCTGAAGTGGCCAGTATCGGCGGCATGGTGAAGCAGTATCAAGTGGTGTTGGATCCTGAAAAGCTTCGCGCCTACAACATCACCCATGCGCAAGTGATCACTGCCATTGGCAATGCTAACCAAGAAGCTGGTGGCTCGGTGGTTGAGCTTGCCGAAGCCGAATACATGGTGCGCACCAATGGTTATCTTCGCGGCATTAGCGATTTTAAGCTAATTCCCTTGGTGACGACCTCCGCAGGTGTGCCTGTCTATTTGGGCGATGTGGCTCGTATCCAGATAGGGCCGGAGATGCGTCGTGGCATTGCCGAGTTAAATGGTGAGGGTGAGGTCGCCGGTGGCGTGATTATCATGCGCTCGGGGAGTAATGCACTCAGTACCATTGCGGCAGTGAAGGCGAAGCTGAAAAGCTTGCAGGCCAGTTTGCCGGCGGGTGTTGAAGTGGTTCCGGTTTATGACCGTTCTCAGCTGATCAAGAGTGCGGTGAGTAATCTAACGACAAAACTACTTGAAGAGTTTCTTGTTGTAGCCTTGGTCTGCGCGCTATTTCTCTTTCATTTTAGATCGGCCTTGGTTGCCATTATTTCGCTGCCGATAGGCATCTTAACGGCATTTATTATCATGCGCATGCAGGGTATCGACGCCAATATCATGTCGCTAGGCGGTATCGCGATTGCCATTGGCGCAATGGTCGATGCTGCCATTGTCATGGTGGAAAATGCGCATAAGCATCTCGAGGCTTGGCGACATGAGCATGATGGGGCAGAGCCAGATAGTGCTTCGCGATGGCAGCTGATCACAGAGTCTGCTGTGGAGGTGGGACCAGCCTTATTTTTCTCATTGCTGATTATCACCTTGTCATTTGTGCCGGTGTTTTCCTTGCAAGCTCAAGAGGGGCGGTTGTTTGCGCCGCTAGCATTCACGAAAACTTACGCAATGGCAGCCTCAGCTGGCTTGGCGATTACCTTAATTCCTGTGCTGATGGGCTATTTATTGCGAGGGCGTATTCCCAACGAACGTGATAATCCAATCAATAGAGGCTTAATTCGAGTCTACGAGCCTGTCTTGAATACGGTGCTTAAACACCCAATGGCAACGCTTGGGATAACCGCCTTAGTGGTCATGCTAAGCCTGTGGCCGCTATCACGGTTAGGTGGTGAGTTTATGCCGCCATTGGATGAGGGCGACTTGCTCTATATGCCATCGGCATTGCCCGGCTTATCGGTTGCCAAGGCTTCGCAGTTACTTCAGCAAACGGACCGACTTATTAAAACCGTGCCAGAGGTGGAGAGTGTTTTTGGCAAAGCAGGGCGAGCGGATACCGCAACGGATCCCGCGCCTATTACGATGTTTGAAACCACCATACGCTTTAAGCCTAGAGAACAATGGCGCGTGGGCATGACGCCAGACAAGCTGGTTGAGGAGCTAGATCGGGTGGTGCGAGTGTCGGGTTTATCTAATATTTGGGTGCCGCCCATTCGCAACCGAATTGATATGTTGGCGACGGGTATCAAGAGCCCGGTTGGCGTCAAAGTATCTGGCGCTAGCATGACTGAGATCGATCATTTGACTGCCGAAATTGAGCGCGTGCTAAAGCCAGTGCCTGGTGTGAGTTCGGTTTTGGCAGAGCGTTTAACCGGGGCGCGATATATCGATGTCGATATTCGGCGCGCCGCTGCTGCTCGCTATGGCATGTCCATTGCCGATGTTCAAAGCATCGTGAGCTCAGCCATTGGCGGTGCAAATATCGGTGAAACCGTTGAGGGCCTGCAGCGCTTCCCCATTAACGTGCGCTACCCGCGCGAAAATAGAGATTCGCTGGCCTCTTTACAGAATCTGCCCATTGTCACGGCGACCGGCGCTCAGATTCGTCTAGCCGATGTGGCGTCGTTACGCATTGTCGACGGGCCTCCAATGTTGCGCAGTGAGAATGCACGGCTATCTGGCTGGGTCTATGTCGATGTGCGCGGCCGTGATTTACGCTCTGCTGTTAATGATATGCAAAAAGCCGTTGCCGCCTCTATTAAACTGCCTCCGGCCTACGCGATCTCGTGGTCGGGGCAGTTTGAGTTTTTAGAGCGAGCAACTGCGCGTCTGATGTGGGTTGTGCCGGGCACGCTGATGATTATTTTTATCTTGCTATACATGACCTTTCGGCGCTTCGATGAGGCCTTGTTGATCATGCTCACCATGCCCTGTGCATTAGCTGGTGGTGTTTGGCTTTTGTGGCTTTTGGGACATCATCTATCGGTGGCTAGTGGCGTTGGCTTCATTGCTTTAGCGGGTGTCGCAGCAGAGTTTGGCGTCATCATGCTGTTGTATTTGAAGCAAGCGTGGCAGCGTCGTGTCTCGCAAGGTCTTTGTTCGCGAGCAGATTTATTGGATGCAATTCATGAGGGCGCCTTATTGCGTGTGCGCCCCAAAGCCATGACAGTTGCAGTGATTATTGCCGGTTTGCTGCCCATTATGTGGGGTAGTGCTGCTGGCTCGGAGGTCATGCAACGGATTGCCGCGCCCATGATTGGCGGCATGTTAACAGCGCCATTATTATCGATGCTGGTGGTGCCGGTGGCTTTCTACTTCATGCGCCGCGGCGAGGTCTGTATCAAATAGATCGATTATTGCTGAGTTTGTAATTTAACTTGTCAGTACTGTGCTGCAGCATAAACTAAGCTATATTTTTTAGCGTAAAGTGAGGCAAAGAGTAGTATATGAGAAATAAAATAATTCTTTTTGATATAAACGAGACAGTTCTAAACCTTAAGTCTTTGCAACCAAAATTCAATGATGCTTTCGGTAGTGAAGAAGCTTTATCACTATGGTTTTCGAAATTACTACATACTTCAGCGGTTTGCGTTATTACAAATGTTAAAACAAACTTTTCTAAACTCGCAGATTCCATGCTTGAATCAACTGCGGAAAATTTCGATTTACAGCTATCTGAGTTAAAGCGTAATGAGCTTTTAAGTGCATTTTCTAGTTTACAACCACATTCAGATATTAAGGATGCGCTAAGTAAGCTACGCTCAAATGGGTTTAAAGTAGTAGCTTTTTCTAACTCATCATTGAGCCTTATTTCTGCCCAAATAAAAAATGCTGGGCTAACAAGTTTTTTCGATGAAATTATATCTGTCGAAGAAACAGGAAGTTTTAAACCAGATCCAAATGTGTACAAATTTGCGGCTAATGTCTTAGGCGAGTCTGTAGAAAATCTTTGTCTTGTTGCGACTCATGATTGGGATACGCATGGTGCTTTATCTGTTGGTCTAAATGCTGCCTACATAAATCGTACCGATACTCCTTACCATCCTTTCTATTTAAAGCCAGACATTCAATCAAATACTATGGATGGCATAGTTGATCAAATTGTAGAAGCGTATCTATAAAAATATGGTACTGACAAGTTAACTCGCCGGTTGAGATAATTTCCCCATGAGTACCGCGAAGAGGTTGGGGTCAGGCCTTGATATTTTCCGCTCCGATTGCTAATGCGGGCAAAAAACAAGACCGGACCCTTTGCCCGCTGAGTAAGGTGCCTCTGTATTTCCTATAGCTTAATCAGGAATTTCTCGCCCGTTGCCTGCTTGGCGTACTTAGCAATATTGTCCAGATGCAAGGTTTCTGCCAATGACACCTCATGGGTGTAGTGACTGGCGAAGGTAGTGGTAATTTCTGCAGCAATACGCTTACGCATGGCAATATTGGTTTGCGCACCCAATTTCCCCAGTACGTTGAAAAGCAGGAAGCCGTTAACACCCCATGCAAAGCCAAAACTGCGGTTCAGGTTGATAGGGCCGCGATCCAGTGCGCCATAGATATAAACCTGCTTGTACACATCAGTGCCATATACGCTGTACTCGGTCATATTGCGCGAGGCAGCAGCTTCCATGCAGGTAAGAATATCGCTAGCCAATTTGCCGCCACCAATGGGGTCGAAGGCGATAGTGGCGCCGGTGGCAATGAGCGCTGCGGTCAGGTCGGCGTAGAAACTGTCACTGCTGGAATTGACGATGTATTTGGCACCCATGTCACGCAGTAAGGTTTCCTGTTCTGGTTTGCGCACAATGTTGACCAAATCGATGCCGTCGGCGATACAGATGCGATTGAGCATCTGCCCAAGGTTGGATGCCGCCGCTGCATGCACGATGGCCTTATGGCCTTCGGCACGCATGGTCTCAACCATGGCCAGTGCAGTCAGTGGGTTAACGAAGCTGGAGGCTGCTTCAGTGGCGCTAGTGCCCGGCGCTATTTCCAAACAACTTCGAACATCGGCACATAAATATTTACGGTAGGTTCCGCCACCAATGACCGCAACAGTTTTCCCCATCAGGCTTTTTGCGGCGGCTGATGAGCCGGTAGCAATGACCTTGCCAGCGCCTTCGTTGCCTACGGGTAAAGACTTGCCAACCCGGGCCTTAAGAGCGCTCATAAATTTGGCGGGTACTTCGGCCCTGATGACAGGGCGATCTGCGCTGCCGGATTGGATGGCAGTTGTCATGTCGGCCAGACCAAACATCACACCCAAGTCAGATGGGTTGAGAGGGCAAGCCTGCATCTGGATCACGACCTGATTTTCGCCGGGCTGGGGGATCTCTATTTCGCGAAGAGCAAGTTCCAGTTTGTTGTCGTCGGTGATCGTTGATGTGAGTTGTAGGTTTGTGTCCGTCATGTTTTTTGACTCCTGGGAAAAGTTAAGCAGGGAAACTCTGATTGAATCCCACCTACGGAGTATTTAGTTAAATATCCGGTGCAGGCGAGCTAAATATTTAATTATTTTCGCCTTCAATCTCCGTCGTCTCGGGGGTGATCGGGTGGCTCTCCAGTTTGGCCAGTCTTTCCTCCTCATGTTCTGACTCCCTGAGCACCATGATCAGTACTGACAAGTTAACAGTTCGCTATCGCATAGATCGGGTGGCTGCCGATGAGAAGATTTAGGGTAGGTAGTGTTAGAGTTATCACGTCTGGACCCAGAGTTGACCATAGCGATCATTCCTTCTGGTGTGGATGCCAGCAAAAATTGGCGCCGTCGCCATCAGCGGATTCTAGGAGACTGAAATATGAAGATACTAGTCAACACCGATGCGAGCATTCAGGGCAACGAAAAACTTGAACAGCATACTCAGGCCACCGTGCAGAGCGTACTAGGCCATCTCGCGGATCATATTACCCGTGTGGAAGTTCATCTCAGCGATGTGAACAGTTCCAAGGGCGGAAACGATGATAAACGCTGCCTGATGGAGGCGCGTATGGTGGGTCACCAACCGATCGCGGTTACGGACACTGCATCCAGCATCCATCAAGCCATTGACGGTGCATCGGAAAAGCTCAAACGCTTGCTCGACCACACGCTTGGGCGGATTCACGATCGCAAGGAACGCAGTCAACCTACTGATGTCGATATCGATATCGATTAAAGCGATGGCCTAAAAACGGTACAGGCAAGTTAACTCGCCGGTTGAGTTAACTTGTCGATGAATACTTACAAACGACATCGTTTTCATCCCAGCATCATCAGCTATGCGGTATGGGTCTACTACCGCTTCAACTATCGGTGCTGACAAGTTAAGTCACTGCTTGTGATAACTCACGTATGAGCACCTACAAACGACATTGCTTCAATCCCAGCATCAGTAGCTTATAAAGAGAGTGTCTTGCCTAGCATTGACATTATAGCCGATCGGTCTAATATATCCCGTATGACAAATATCAAGCCCCCAATTCGCCGCGGACGCCCACCTAAAATTGATAGAGATTTTACGGATACTCGTGCAGCACTGCTTAAGTGTGGAATGGAGGTGCTAACTGAGCAAGGTTTCGCGGCTACGGGCATTGATACTGTTCTTAAGAGGATTAGTGTCCCCAAAGGGTCTTTTTATCACTACTTCGATAATAAAGAGGCTTTTGGGCAAGAGGTGCTTAAAACCTATGCCGCTTACTTTGCGCGCAAGCTTGATCGCTGGTTATTAGATGACTCTGCACTGCCTTTGCAGCGTATCGCCAACTTTGTTGAAGATGCCAAAGCGGGTATGCAGAAGTACCAATTTCGCCGAGGCTGCTTAGTCGGAAACTTAGGTCAAGAGATCGTAGTCCTGCCTCAAAGCTTTCGTTATGAGTTGGAGGCTGTCTTGCTTGACTGGGAGAGGCGGTTGGCCGCGTGTTTGTCTTTGGCCAAGGATCAAAAGCAAATTGGTTTGGATAGTGATTGTGATGCATTAGCAGCATTTTTCTGGATAGGTTGGGAGGGGGCCGTGTTACGGGCAAAGCTAGTACAGGATGTAAGGCCAATGGATAGCTTCATGAATGGCTTCTTGGCTGGATTGGAGCTGTAGTTTTATTTTGATATTTTATAGACGATCAGTCTAAATGAGAGGAATTATGTTTAAGGCAATTTTGATTGATAAAAATACTGACACTTATAGCGCTAGTGTGACCGAGCTCAATGACGATCAGTTACCTGATGGCGATGTTACGGTGCAAGTTGCGTACAGCACTTTGAATTATAAAGATGGACTGGCTATTAGCGGTCGCAGCCCTGTAGTGCGACGCTTTCCAATGGTGCCTGGTATCGATTTAGCAGGCACTGTTGAAACTAGTAGCCATCCTAACTTCAAGGCAGGTGACCGAGTACTACTTAACGGTTGGGGAGTTGGCGAAGGGCATTGGGGCGGCTTGGCTCAAAAAGCTAAACTCAATGGCGATTGGCTGATTCCACTCCCCAAAGCAATAAATGAGCGCCAAGCAATGGCAATTGGTACTGCCGGTTACACAGCAATGCTTTGCTTGATGGCACTTGAGCGGAATGGCTTGAAGCCAGAGCATGGCGACGTGTTAGTAACTGGAGCCAATGGAGGGGTTGGTAGCTTTGCAATTGCATTGTTAGCTCACCATGGTTATTCCGTGATTGCTTCTACTGGTCGCCCAGATGAGGCGGACTACCTAAAGCGCTTGGGAGCCACAACGATTATTGACCGAGCTGAGCTTAGTAATCCCGGGCGAGTACTAGGAAAGGAGCGTTGGGCTGCGGCAATTGATTCGGTAGGCAGTCATACGCTTGTAAATGTGTGCGCTGGAACTCGTGAGAATGGGGCAGTGGCTGCTTGCGGCTTAGCTCAAGGTATGGATTTTGCTGGGACTGTTGCACCATTCATTCTGCGCGGCATTAGCTTGCTAGGTATTAATAGCGTTACTAGGCCCTACACTGAGCGTGTTGAAGCCTGGGATCGTTTGGGCACGAGTATGAATTTAGATCTGCTAGCTGAAATCACTAATGAAGTCAGTCTCAGCGAGGCCATTGAGACTGCACACGAGTTACTCGACGGTAAGGTTCGAGGGCGAGTAGTGGTAGATGTGAATCGCTAATGCGCTACTTTTTAGCCTAGGCATTTATAGAGAATGCAATTATGACTACAGCACCGGCGCCACGCCAAGTCGCCACCCGCCGCTCACCTCCGAATCGCCGGCCGCAGGTGATATGTCATGACAATCTGAGTAACAGTCATATTGTCAGTGAGCTGCAGCAGCTACACGAAGATTTCACGCCCACACCTTGGCTATTCAATGAGCATGCACAGCTGATCTTTCATAGTCTACGCAAGGGTGGGCGGCGAAGTCAGCGCGGCACACTCCTATATGATCATAGTGAACAGTTAGTCATGCGTGATGGTGGGCTGACGGCGCTGTACTGGTGTGGCCACGACCTGCCGCCGGATACACCGACCATTGTGGTGCTGCATACCATCTCTGGCAGCCCGGAAAGCATGGCAGAACTGGTGCGTGACCTTAGCCAATTCACTGGTTGGCGTGTCGTGCTCTGTCTTAGGCGCGGCCACGCCGACCTGCCACTGCTGACGCCGCGTATGAGCTTATTCGGCTGCACCGATGATCTACGCGAGCAGCTGGCGGTTATCCGTGTACGTCTCCCTGAATCCTCGTTGTATGCAGTCGGCTCCTCGGCCGGCTCCGGTCTGTTGGTGCGTTATTTGGGCGAGGAGGGAGATGCCGCACCATTCTGCGCTAGCTTCGCTTACTGTCCTGGTTATGACACTGACACTAGCTTTGATCATGTGCATCCTCGCTATAGCCGGATAATGGCTAAGAAGTTGGTGCGCCAGTTCATCACACCCAATCTCGAACGCATCGCGCATATGCCCACAGCTCAGCGCCTGAATGCGGCCGATGATTTGGCGATGCTGCATCGCGCGCTTTACGAGTTGGCTGGGCATGATGACTACGCGGCCTATGATCGCGCTAGCAACCCTATGCATGTCTTCGCAAACATCCGCAAGCCGCTCATGGTGCTGAATGCAGAGGACGACCCAGTCTGCCGCATTGGCAATTTGGAACCTTGGCTGGATGGTATGCGCCAAATGCCGAATATCATTCTCGTGACGACCGCCGAAGGTAGCCACTGCGCGCATTACGAGGGCTGGTTGGCGCGCTCGTGGTCGGCGAAGCTGATGAGTGAGTATTTTCAGGTTATGCGGGGGCTTTCGATCTGATGCTGACGAGTTAATTCACTTATTGGGATAGTTCACTGATGAGCACCTACAAACGGCAAGCAGCACTACTATTTCTAACGAACCATGCAGCAGTATCTAATCTATCAGGATAAAAAAGCCCGCACTAGGCGGGCAAACGATCAGCAGATACGCGGGTTTAGGCTCGCCACAAGAGAGCGTGACGAGCCTATACACTTACTTTTTCAGATCAAAACGATCCAAGTTCATGACTTTATTCCAAGCTTTGACGAAGTCTTGGATAAACTTGCTTTGGCCATCGTTGCTGGCGTAAACCTCAGACACGGCGCGTAGCTCAGAGCTAGAGCCAAAGGCTAAATCCACCGGCGTTGCCGACCATTTGTACTTGCCCGTGGCACGGTCACGTCCTTCGTACAGGCCGTCGGATTTTGCCGAGGGCACCCATTGCGTCGACATATCGAGCAGATTGATAAAGAAGTCATTGCTCAATGTGCCGGGGCGATTGGTGAGTACACCTTCGCGGGCGCCGCCTACGTTGGCATCGAGCGCGCGAAGACCGCCCACGAGTACTGTCATTTCAGGCACGGTAAGGGAAAGCATATTGGCGCGATCGACTAGTGCGTCGGTAGGTTTGTAGAGGCTCTCGGTGCTGTAGTAGTTACGGAAACCATCGGCCTTAGGCTCGAGCATGCTAAACGATTCGACATCGGTCTGTGCTTGTGTGGCGTCCACGCGGCCCGCGGTGAAGGGTACGCTCACCGTGAGACCGGCCTTCTTAGCTGCTTGCTCAATAGCGGCGTTACCACCGAGCACAATGACATCGGCCAAAGAGACTTTTTTACCACCTGTAAGCGATTTATTAAACCGCTCTTGCACCTTAATCAACTTGGCTAAGACATCGCTTAATTCGGTTGGGTTGTTAGCGGCCCAGTCTTTCGCCGGCGCTAAGTTAATCCGTGCACCATTAGCACCGCCGCGCATGTCCGTGCCGCGATAGCTGGCGGCTGATGCCCAAGCTGTGCGCACTAGCGCAGGGCTCGACACACCAGAAGCCAAAATCTTCACTTTCAGTGCTTTCACATCTGCATCGCCGATGATTTTGTAGTCGGCTTTTGGCAGTGGATCTTGCCAAAGCAGTGTGCCTTGCGGTGCGTCGCTGCTGACGATGTAGCGCGCTTGTGGGCCCATATCGCGATGAGTCAGTTTGAACCACGCCTTAGCAAAGGCCAGCTCGAAGGCTTTTGGGTCTTTGTGGAAGCGCTGGGTGATTTCGCGATAAATCGGGTCTTCTTTCAGCGATAAATCGGTAGTGAACATGATGGGCGCATGGCGCTTGCCAGCTACGTGCGCATCGGGAACTAAGTTTGAGGCCTGACCATTGGCGGGAATCCACTGGATAGCACCGGCGGGGCTCTTAGTTTTGACCCAGTCAAAACCGTAGAGATTGTCGAGGTACTGCATGGTCCACTGCGTTGGGCTCACCGACCACGCACCTTCTAAACCACTGGTGATGGTGTCTTCGGCATTACCTTTACCGCATTTGTTTTTCCAGCCAAAGCCTTGTTCTTCGAGGCCGGCAGCAGCGGGTTCAGCACCTAGGCACTCTTCAGGTTTGTGAGCACCATGGGCTTTGCCGAAGGTGTGTCCGCCGGCAATCAGCGCTGCGGTTTCTTCATCATTCATGGCCATGCGGCCGAAGGTGTCGCGAATGTCTTTGGCGGCGGCTAATGGATCGGGATTGCCATTCGGGCCTTCGGGGTTGACGTAAATTAAGCCCATTTGCACGGCGGCCAAAGGTTTTTCCAGCTTACGGTCGCCGCTGTAGCGTTTGTCGGCCATGAACTCATTTTCTGGGCCCCAATAGACGTGGTCGGGTTCCCAGTCATCGGTGCGGCCACCGGCGAAGCCGAAAGTTTTAAAGCCCATGGACTCGAGCGAGACGTTGCCGGTTAAGACCATTAAATCAGCCCATGAAATGCTGGCGCCATATTTTTGCTTAATCGGCCAGAGCAGGCGACGCGCTTTATCTAGGCTGGCGTTATCGGGCCAGCTATTGAGCGGCTCGAAACGTTGTTGGCCACCGCCAGCACCACCGCGACCATCAATGACGCGATAGGTGCCGGCGCTGTGCCAGGCCATGCGAATAAAGAACGGACCGTAATTGCCATAGTCAGCTGGCCACCACGGTTGTGAGGTAGTCAGCACTTTCTTGATATCGGTTTTAACGGCGTTTAGGTCTAGTTTGGCGAAAGCTTTCGCGTAGTCGAAGTTGGCGCCGTAGGGGTTTGACTCTACGGCATGTTGGCGTAAGGCTGACAGGTCAATGACTTCGGGCCAATAGAATTGGTGGCCACGCATTTCAGGCGCAGCAACAGCACTAGCGGGCAGTAGCGGCATGGCGACTAAGGCAATGGCCGCGGCGAGTGATTTCATGGTGGTTGAGCATGTGAATGGTGTGCGCATTTTTATTCTCCGAATACACTAGGGCTTGGGGAGCACAACGATCTCAAGATGAGCTCGCTACTTTCCACTCGTTGTAGTGTATGAACTTATTGAGCGGTCCAAAAATTGATTGATTATTAATTTTTGATAGCTTTAAGCAATGTTGTGTGGGTTGCTGGGTACTGACAAGCCAAGTAGCTGCTTGTGAAAATTCGTTGATACCCACTGCTTATCATGCCACGGCTAAGGTACTGACAAGTTAACTCGCTGGTTGAGGTAATTTGCCGATGAACACATACAAACGACATCCCTTTCACCCCAGCATCATCAGTTATGCGATATGGGTCTACTACCGTTTCAACTTGAGCTTTCGTGATATCTAAGACTTGCTGGCAGAGAAGGGTATCTCTGTCAGTTATGAGGCGATCCGTCTTTGGTTCATCAAGTTTGGATCCGAATACGCTCGCAAGCTTAAGCGCAGGCATATCGGCCTCGGCGATACGTTTTATCTCGACGAGGTGTTCATCAGGATAAACGGAAAGCAGCACTATTTGTGGCGAGCTGTCGCTCAAGACTGTGAAGTGATTGATGTTTATGTTCAGAGTCGTCGTAATGGTGCAGCACGTGGCAGTTCTGCAAGCGCTTGTTACGCAGCAGTAGCGGCGAGCCACAACGATAGTCACTGATAAGTTGGCAAGCTATAAGGTAGCTCAGCGCGAGCTAATGCCGATTGCTCATCACAATACAGTTAGATACGCTAACAACAGAGCTGAGCAATCGCACGAGTCTACGCGGTTCAGGTAGCGGTGGTTGCTTAGAGGAGTAAGGGTCAACTATTGCTGCGCTAAGCAGTTAACTCGTCAGTACCCTTAAAACATCCATTTGGCTAAATTCACCAAGCTGACCAGACTAATTAAACTGCCGACTAGCATCAGCAGTGTGCGCGTTTTCAAATGCCGCGTGATGAGCGCGGCGAATGGCGCAGCGAACAGACCGCCCAGGGCGAGACCGGCGACAAAAATCCATACCGTGCTATCTAGGATGGTGAAAAAAGCCGCGGCCACAGTCACGGTGAGAAAAAATTCCGCGAAGTTTACCGAGCCAATGGTGGTGCGTGGGTCGTGACCAGCACCGACCAATGACGTCGTCACAATCGGGCCCCAACCACCGCCCCCGGTGGTATCCATAAAGCCACCAAACAGCGCCAGCGGCGCGACTTTAGCGGCATTAATTTCGCGCGCTTGCTGGATGGTTTTGAAGGCTTTGCTGAATACATACAAACCCATGAGCAGTAAATAAGCACTGATAAATGGTTTTAAGAGCTGACCATCTACGTTGCTTAACACATAGGTGCCAAGTAAGCCGCCAATGAGGCCGGGCACCAGCAAACTCAGCACCAGGCGCTTGTTCACATTGCCCAATTTGAGATGAGAGATGCCGGAGACGCCGGTGGTGAACACCTCGGCAAGATGCGTGGCGCCGCTGGCCATTGCGGGTGGTGCGCCTGCGGCAAGTAAAAAGGTGGTGGCAGTAATGCCGTAGGCCATACCCAAGGCGCCATCGATCATTTGTGCAACTAGGCCAACGGCCACGGCTGTCCAGAACAGCGGGTTGTGCAGGGCGTCGAGCACGAGTGTGCTGCCGGAGATCACGGCGTTGCCCCAAAATAGACGATAGACGAAGTAGCCAACGAGGCTGACTAAAATCGCAACAATCATATAGCCCGCGATGGTCAGCAGCGGCTGCTCTTGCGCGTGCGTGACCGCGTACTCCACCGGTGGCAAACCAAGCGCTTGATGCTCGGGGTTAATGGCTTGATCGTTGAGGTCTGGGTGACGAATTTTCATGGCCGAGGGCGCCGTAAGTTGCCGAGATGCGCCATCATATAAATAGCTTATGAGAATTAGAAATACCGATTTATCGCAATAAATATAACTTTGGTTATATCAAAAATAGCCCTCGGCCTTCTTTTTTCCATTGAGCCATCTTGGTCATAGTTACTAATAAGTTGGCCAGCTACAAAGTTGCTCTGCGCGAGCTAATGCCGAGTGTTCACCACAAGACAGCTAAATACGCGAACAACAGGGCAGAGCAATCGCATGATTTGACGTGATTTCGAGAGCGAGGGGTGAGGTGTTTCAAGTCGCCGAGCCAGGCTCAGCTACTCCTAACGAATCATGCAGCAGTATCTAATCTACTCAATCTAGGCAGGCATCTAACTTCAGCAAGCCAACGTGGAGATCTGTAGTTGCGTAAAGGCGGTAAGGTCAATTCTTGCTAAGCCTGAAGGTTAACTTGTCAGTACCTATTGCTCAGACCAAACCGCAAACTCATTACCACTAGGTTCGCTGAAATGAAATCGGCGACCGCCTGGAAAACTGAAGATTGGCTCAACTATTCCGCCACCAGATGCTTCAATTTTGGCTAGTGTCTGCTCAAGATTGTTGCTATAGAAAACAATTAAAGCGCTACCATTCCGGGTGCTAGCAGCTAGGTCAGACTTGAAAAATCCACCATCGAGACCTTGACCTGAGAATGCGATGTAGTCGGGGCCATAACTCTCAAATACCCATCCGAACGCGGCTGTAAAAAAACTTTTGGTCACAGCTAGATCGCGTGCGGGAAACTCGACGTAATTGATCTTTTCATGGGCAGGCATGGCGTACTCCGTTAGTTTGGTGCCGACAAGTTAAGTCACTGCTTGTGATTATGCCGTTATGAGCATCTAAAAATGACATTACTAGTGATCTCTGAGCTTCTCGTAATAAGCACGAAGATCACTACAACTTATGAGCCTTATGTAGGCTTGCTGTAGCTGCAACTAATAAAGGCCACCATAACAACTGTCTCACAATGGTGAGCTCAGGTAATAGCTCACTGAGCCCAGTATTAGGCAAGCAAGGGCGACGTAGTCCGCGGCGACTACACGCTGCACTTGTGGGTTTACACCCCCTTCAGCCCAAGCAATCAGTAAAAACGATATAACGCTTATAAACCCCACCAATAAGCCGAGTCCTTGATAGGTGGGAAGCCAAGCTGCGCACAATAGAAGTGTGCCAAGCAATCCAAATAGCACGGCTCGATGGCGCATCAAAATAGCAACATTTGAGTCCGTCGTATCAATGCCGTAGCCACTATTAATGCGCTGACGGCTAATGACACCAACAAGTGGCATAAGATGAATAATCGCAACAATTGTGAGTAAAACAGATAGCGTCATTTGCATTTTGAAAGCTTCCTTCAAGCGATTATGAGCAATAGCAGTTACGAGCATACTAGTCAGGGCGACGTCCCCCGTCGCTTGAGGAGCCACAAATGCTGCTATCAGGTGGCCAAGACTATAACGAGATGTGCTCCAGCTGCCATTTGAAGCCTGGAGTAACGACCTCTGATATGAATGCAGGCCTATACCCGCAACCACCGAACTTGTCGCTTCCTCGCATGATGAACCTTGATGCGAAGCAGCGCGCCGCACGCCACTTCTGGTATATCAAGCATGGGGTGAAGGCTAGTGGCATGCCTGCGTGGGGTGGCTCACATACGGATGAGCGAATTTGGGCTATGGTAGCGTTTATTCAAAAAATGCCATCGTTAACGCCGGAGCAGTATCAAATCCTGACGGCACCAGCTGAGGGTGAGTCTGCGGTGGCACACGATGAAATGTAATGATTGAGAGGGCTTCAAGATCAGCATTCCTAATCAACCGTTAGCGTGTTTTCAAAGAACTATATAGGTGTTGTATGGCGCATCAATTATCAAGACGGCAGTTTGTTCAGGGCGTTGCCGTAACGGGTCTCGCAGTGAGCTCTGGCGCTTGGGCAAATTCAGGTATGCAGGAGACGGGTCGCGCTCTAATGCCGCATTTAACAGGCAAGAGTTTTGATCTGGCAATTGATAGAACAGTGGTCAATTACACTGGAAAATCTAAAGTCGCTACGGTGATAAATGGCAGCTTGCCTGCGCCTGTTCTGCACTTCAAAGAGGGTGATACGGTCACTATCAACGTGACTAACCACTTGAAGGAGTGGTCATCGATTCACTGGCATGGGCTTTTACTGCCATTTGCTATGGATGGCGTGCCGGGTATTAGCTTTAAAGGCATCGCTCCCGGAGAGACCTTTACCTACCAGTTTCCCATTTTGCAAAGCGGCACCTACTGGTATCACTCTCACTCAGGATTTCAAGAACAGACAGGAATGTTGGGGGCAATCGTTATTGAGCCTCGTGATGGCGAGACCATCCAAGCCGACTGTGATCATGTGGTTATGCTTTCAGATTGGACCGATGAAAACCCCATGGTGCTGCTGAATAAGCTCAAATCTGAGTCCGACTTCGACAACTATCAGATGCCGACAGCAGTGCGCTTCATTTCAGATGTGCGTAAGAATGGCTGGAAGGACACGGTAGAGAATCGAAAGATGTGGGCTGAGATGCGGATGAACCCGACAGACTTTACGGATCTTTCGGCTCATACCTATACCTATCTAATGAACGGCACCAATCCGGCATCGAACTGGACGGGGCTTTTTAGCAAAGGTGACAAGGTTAGATTGCGCTTCATCAACGCCAGCGCTCAAACGATATTTGATGTGCGCATACCCGGTTTGAAGCTCACTGTTATCGGTACCGATGGACAGTTGGTCGATCCAGTTACCGTTGATGAGTTTCGCATAGGCGTGGCGGAAACCTACGATGTGCTTGTTGAGCCTAGCGAGAATGCCTACACGATATTTGCTCAAAACATTGATCGTTCAGGTTTCGCTCGCGGCACTTTAGCGATCCGTGATGGCTTGTCTGCAGCGGTGCCGGCGCTGGATAAAATTCAATGGCTGAGCATGGGCGACATGATGGGGAATATGTCGGGTAAAACGACAGCGAGGCATGCCAGCACAGAATATGGTTTTAGCACCGACATGCATGTCGATTCGCCGCGAACAAACTTAGATGACCCAGGCGTTAACCTGCGTAATAACGGCCGCCGAGTTTTGACCTATGCTGACTTGCGCTCCATTGGTGAAGCTAATGACGAGCAGTCTGAGCCTACGCGCGAATTAGAGCTGCATCTAACTGGCAATATGGAGCGCTATATCTGGGGTTTCGATGGCCTAACGTTTCAAGAGTCTACGCCGGTTTATATAGCCAAAGGTGAGCGAGTGCGGATCACATTAGTCAACGACACCATGATGACGCACCCTATGCATTTGCATGGCATGTGGAGTGATCTTCGCGACGCGAATGGAGACTTCCAAGTTCGCAAGCACACCATCATGGTCCAACCTGCGCAGAAAATTTCCTTCGATGTGACCGGTGAGGAGGGGCGCTGGGCATGGCATTGCCATCTTCTGTACCACATGGAGTCCGGCATGTTTCGTGAAGTGGTGGTGGACTGATTATGAAAATAGTATTCGCGCTAAGCGCATTGTTACTGAGCTTTCCCGTGCTTTCGGCGGAAGCAGAAATGGATCATTCGAGTATGCATATGGGCGATAGCTCTATGGATATGTCGGGGATGGATATGAGTAATGGCGCCATGGATCATTCAGGCATGGATATGGGCAAAGGCTCAATGGATATGTCTCATATGAACCATGGTGCTATGAGTATGGGATCTATGGGGAAGAGTGGTAAGGCGCCACCTGACGCTCGCAGCCCTGATTACTCGCAGGGCCGAGATTTTGGCCCCATAGCTCCTCCGAAAATGATGGGTAACGGCATTATGTCGAGTGTGCTGATTAATCAGCTCGAGGCTGCCAATAGCAACGGAAAGATTAACTCTGGCTATGACGTTGATGCCTGGGTTGGCACTGACTGGAATCGCTTGGCATTGAAAGCTGAAGGAGAGGCTGCTGATAGCAAACTTGAGGAAGCGCGGACTGAGTTGCTTTGGCGAAAACCTGTCGATACTTTCTGGAATACCGAGCTTGGTGTGCGCCACGATAGTGGAAAAGAAAAGCGACGAACATGGCTCGCCTTAGGCATCGATGGCATGTCGCCGTATTGGATAGATCTTGGCGGTACGCTCTATCTCGCGAATCAAAATCGAGCAGCTTTGCGCCTCGAGGCCACT
The DNA here is from genome assembly GCF_042677145.1 of Paraperlucidibaca wandonensis. NCBI lineage: Bacteria > Pseudomonadati > Pseudomonadota > Gammaproteobacteria > Moraxellales > Moraxellaceae > Paraperlucidibaca > Paraperlucidibaca wandonensis. Next base: position 654,950 of record NZ_JBHTIT010000001.1, read on the forward strand.
TACGACTGGCGTGTCACTCAGCGCATGATTTTGCAACCTACGGTTGAGACCAATCTCTATAGCAAAGACGATGCAGAACGTGATGTTGGGAAAGGGCTTAGCGACTTACAAGCTGGCTTGCGTTTGCGCTACGAAGTCACACGCCAATTCGCCCCGTATATTGGGGTCGAATCAACGTATCACTATGGACGAACCGCTGACATGCTGCGGGCAAAGGGTGAGTCGACCAACAGTGCGGTGGTGGTAGCGGGTGTTCGGCTTTGGTTTTAAAGCTAGGCTAGTGCATGCGATTAGTCCCAGCGAGTCATTACCGACTCACTGGGAACGTTGCACTAAAGAGTTGAGGGATCAGCGGCGTAATGACCAACTTTCTCTTTTGAAAAGCTAGTGAGTCAATGGTTTATTGAAAGACCTGCTCGATAGCATCGATAACCAAACCAGTTACAGCATTGATTAGCAGAATGTCCTCACCTACGCGTACGACCTTTTGACCAGCTGGTGTATTGCCTAACTCAGAGAGCAAGTTGCGAGGTAGGTTGTAATAAACCACGTCGGCTGGCAGTGGCTGACCTTTCGCCCATTTCTTGGCTTGCCCTGGAGGCTGGCAGCCATTGTTTTTCTTCGCTAAGCCGGGAGGGCAATGGCCGGACTTTTTAGCTTTGGTGCTGTAATAGTCGTTGATCTTCTTCGACTTACTCTGATCGAAATAGCTGGTGTATTGGTTTTTATCCTGCTTTTTTCCTTGATCATGATGTGCCGAGTGATCACCACCATGCTCAGCAAAGTCGGGCTTTTTAGCAAAAGCAGGACCGCTGACTAGCAGGCTTAACCCTACGGTGATTGCTGCAAGATTGTTCCAAGATTTCATGACATTCCCCTAATAGTGTGTGGTGCTCAATGTCACGATAGGCAAAATTGAAGACCTGTGCACTTTAACGACTGAGTGTGATTTGCCGCTTACTTGCAGTGATTGATGTTTCTTCTACAAACTAAAAGCGCCAGTTTTGATTCAATGTATTTGCCATGAGTGATACATACGCCTTGTCAGAGGGGGTACTGACAAGTTTACTCGCTGGTTCAGATAATTTGTCGATGAGCACATACAAACGGCATCGCTTTCACCCCAGTATCATCAGCTATGCGGTAGTCTCAAACTTATTTAACCTTGGAAGACACTTGATCCCTGCAAGTCATTATCGACTCACTAGAACTGCAGGGTTAGTAACTTGCTTAAAGCTATTGGCGCGTTTAAATGTGCCAATATCATTAAATCGAACACCCATTTCACGCATAACGTTATGTGCAATTTTTGCATTCCACTGGCGAATATAGAACGGCTCTTTCACGGCAAAATGATGAATTGCGTGAGTGCTGCCGAAGTTGAAGCAAAATAACTGCATTGGCATCAGCCACCAAGGGTTTAGTACTTGGCATTGCTGCATGACATTACGCGCTTCAACATCACCGTAATAGTGCATATTTGAGCTTATGAAATGTAGACAGAATGTGCGCAAGAGGCTGGGTAACATATAGACCACAGCAAACACGTTTAGACCATTAAGAAAGCCGGCATACCAAGTAGGAAGCGTGATACTAAAACTTAGTGCACTGGCGATGAGTAGCACGACATGGGTGACGACCCAAGTATGGAATAGTGCGTAATATGCGGTGCCCAAGGGAAAGTAGGCATGCAGCTGCTCTTTACCCATGGCGCGTGCTTCAGCGGCAGTCGCTGGCTTTTGCGATTTGATATAAGCCTTTGTGGCACGCAGCATTTCCGTTGGCCGCAGGTATACGGCCATCATATTGTCACCCAACATCACTAGGCGCTTGATGCCCCAGGGCACGCCATTAGTGATGCCGCGCTCCTCTAGATCAGACTCAGTGCCGGAAAATTTATGATGGTGCAAGTGCAGCTTACGGCGCACAAACGGATTGACGGTGCTGGCACGAGCCACCCAACCTAGCGCTAGCATGAGATTGTTGGCCCAAGGCTTTTTACGGAAATACATCAAGTGAATCAGGTCGTGCTCAAGCTCATGAATGAAGGAGGCGAAGAGGGCAGTGAGCGGCACGCAGACCCACCAAGCGATAACGCCTTGAACGTAGAGCACGCCGCTGGCAATCATGCCCAGCAATGACAGAGCCATAATGCTGGCCCCAATGAAGTCTTGATGTTTTAGCCAGTGATGACGCTCTCGTAATGCGACACCGGCATCAAGCACTTTGGTGCGAATATAAACAGACTTTTGCTCATCCGTTAGTAGCTCAGCTTTGACTGCGGCATTCATAACGCCCCCTCCTTTTGATTATGTGTATGCAGAGTAGGGCTTACGATTGATTGTAGTGAGGGGGTATTACGCCAAAAATCTGTCAATTAAGGCCATTGCTAAAGTCTCGACGCCAATCACGTGGAGATAGCCCACTCCATTTACGAAAAGCGCGAGTGAAGTTAGCAGGATCTTGGTAGCCCAATGACTGTGCTATGGCCTCTATTGATAAGCTGATGTTATGTAATAAGTCACACGCATGTTGGTAGCGGGCGGCATCTAGTAAGCGCTGATAACTTTGCCCCTCTGCTTGCAGTCGGCGCTTGAGAGTGCGTTCTGACATATGCAAAATTTGGGCGAGGGTATTTAGGTCTGGATATTGATAGCGATGACGCTGGAAAAGCTCACTTACCTGCACGCTGAGTGTTAACTCGCTTCTTACCATTTTCGCCATTTCTTGCTCGCATTGAGCAATCGCTATTTGAGCTGTTGCAGGATTTGCCGATGCAATTGGTGTGTCTAATAAACTAATAGGAAAGCGAATTTGTGGGCTGCTTTGATTAAAGTGAAAACGTGGCAGCCGCTCTTTGTAACGCGCGTAATAGCTTGGTTCAGCATAGGGTACCCATATTTCGCTTTGCCAGCCTGAAGGTGTGCTACCGCCGTGAATGATCCGGCCAAATAGACAACATAGCTCGACTAGAACCATATTGAATATAGCTTCATATAAGCTGCCTAAAGGCCTGGTTGCCTGTAGCTCGACCACCATGTGGCCGCCTTCTTGGTGGATATTGGTATGGAATAGAGGGACGCGGGCACTTAAGTAGCGTTGACTTAACGCTAGTGCGTCTCCAACCGTAGCGCAGCTCATCAAGCCAAAGCCTATAAAGCCGTGTTTAGTGATCTGGCTGGCCAAACCAATTTCGTAAGCGATACTGGGGTCTTGGCTGACGCGTAATGCATTGCTTAATATCAGCGCATGTTGCTCGCCAGAGATGTACCGGTCGTGCTCAGCTAGTTGCGCGAGCGTGAGTCCAGTGCTGGCTAATACGTCCTGCTCGCACAATCCACGGCCACGCATTAAGTCGACTAAAAAATGGCCATAAATAGCGGGTAGGCGATTGCTGCTGAGGTCGTTACTGACGCTACTCATTCAATTCACCTTAGCCATGGTGCGGCATTGAACTTATTTAACCTAAGTGGTATTTGGTCCTAGCAAATCATGATCGATTCACTAAGACAGTTGCGTTTTAGCCTTAGAAGCTAACTTGTCAGTTTTTTGGCCGGGATAAACGACATAGCATGCTCTGTGAGTGCAGTGATCGTTAGTGACGGATTCGCGCCGAGGTTAGCACCCAACATTGAGCCATCACAAACCATCATGTTTTTGTAGCCGTAAAGGTACTGACAAGTTAACTCGACGGCTGGGATAATTTGCCCATGAGTACCTACATACGACATCGTTGACATCCCAGCATCATCAGCTATGCGGTATAGGTCCACTATCGCTTCAACTTGAGCTTTCGTGATATCGAGGACTTGCTGGCAGAGAAGGGCATCTCTGTCAGTTATGGGGCGATCCGATTGTGGTGCATCAAGTTTGGACCAGCATACGCTCGCAAGCTCAAGCGCAAGCATATCGGATTTGGCGATACGCTTTATCTTGATGAGGTATTCATCAAGATAAACGAAAAACAACACTACTTGTGGCGAGCCGTCGATTAAGACGGCGAAGTGGTCGATGTAGTCGCCGTAATGGCGCAGCGGCTCGGCAATTCTTCAAGCGCTTATTACGCCGCCACGGCGGCGAATCGCGAACGATAGTCACTGATAAGTTGGGAAGCTACAAAGTTGCGCAACGCGAGCTAATGCCGACTGCTCATTACAATACAGCTAAATACGCGAACAACAGGGCAGAGCAATCGCACGAGTTGACGCGACTTCGAGAGCGAGGCATGGGGCGGTTCAAGTCGCCGAGCCAACCACAAAGTTTAGAGGGTGGTTTCACGAAGAGTCTGACTCTGACTTGCTGATAAGTATTGTCGCCTTATAGTAATTTTTATTCGTGATCCAACAATTAAGCTGGGTTATAGCAGGCTAGGATGCCTTTCAATCGGAAATAAGGCGATTTAAGTCGCCGAGCTAGGCTCAGCTATTTTTAACGAACTATATATATTGCTGCATGCGCATTCATACGGGTTAGATCAATACTATTAGCGATCTACTCTTTAATAGTGAAACGTTTCTGGGAGAAATTTATGCGTCGTTGGAATGGTTGGGGAGAGGAAAGCACCGTAGTGGCCTTGCCTGCTCATGGTGGGCAGTTTTTAGCGGAGCTAATCGGGGCAGGCCAAGTCTTGCCAGATGCCACAATGGAGCAAGTTTTGGCTACGGTACCAGCGTCACGATTGGTAGCGCCCCATGACTTAATCAGCTTGGATGCCGAAGTCCGTCTGCGCCACGCTCGTGGCCAGAGTCTGCCGGATTGGCTGGCAATGCGTGAAGGATGCTTCGAGGTGTTCCCCGACGGGGTTGCTCTGCCGGAAACTGCCACACAAATTCGCGAGCTGCTAGCTTGGGCGCAGCAGCAGGATGTGATCTTAATCCCTTATGGCGGCGGCACTTCGGTGGCTGGACATATCAACCCACAAGCCAGCGAACAGCCAGTAGTGACTTTGTCGCTAGAACGTATGAACAAGCTGATCGAGATCGATGAGCAGAGCCTGATTGCCACTTTTGGCCCCGGTGCCAATGGCCCTCAAGTAGAAAGCCAATTGCGCGCTCGTGGCTACACGCTGGGGCACTATCCGCAATCTTGGGAGCTATCTACTCTTGGTGGCTGGGTCGCCAGTCGCTCTAGCGGCCAGCAGTCACTCCGCTACGGTCGGATCGAGCAGCTGTTTGCTGGTGGCAGTGTTGAGACCTTTGCTGGAACGTTGTCTATTCCTACGTTTCCAGCCTCGGCAGCCGGTCCTGATCTGAAGGAAATATTGCTGGGGTCGGAAGGCCGATTCGGCGTTATCTCCGAGGTGCGTGTACGGATCAGCAAGCTAGCCGTTGAAGAAAACTTTTACGCAGTGTTCCTTCCCGATTGGCCAAGTGCATTGGAGGCTATTCGCACCTTGGTACAGGCGCGAGTGCCGTTATCAATGCTGCGCCTATCGAATGCCATAGAAACTAAAACTCAATTGGCGCTAGCCGGCCATCCTAAGCAAATTGTCTGGCTGGAGCGCTACTTGGCTCTTTGCGGGGCACGCGAGGGGAAGTGCATGATGACATTCGGCGTTACTGGCAACCGTCAACAAAACGCTCTATCTCTCAAGCAAGCGAAGCACCTATTGAAAGGCTTTGGCGGCGTATTTACCGGCACTTTACTCGGCAAAAAATGGTCTGAAGGACGTTTCCGTTTCCCATATTTGCGCCATGGTCTCTGGGAAGCCGGTTATGCGGTAGACACCTTAGAAACGGCAACTGACTGGTCGAATGTCGATCACCTGCTTAATGAGCTTGAGACTAGCTTACGCACTGCACTAGCAGATGAGGGTGAACAAGTGCATGTATTCACCCACCTGTCACATGTCTACGGTGAAGGCTCGAGCATCTACACCAGCTATGTATTCCGTCCTGGTAGCAGCTATGCAATGGCGTTAGCGCGCTGGAAGAAGCTTAAGCACTCCGCCTGTCAAGCGATCGTTAATAATCGTGGAACTATCAGTCATCAGCATGGCGTGGGTCGCGACCATGCGCCCTATCTACCGGTCGAGAAAGGTGAACTTGGAATTGCCGCACTGCAGGCCTTATCTACTCATTTCGATCCAGATCAGCGCTTAGCGCCTGGTGTGCTGCTAACTAAATGAGCCAGCCGAAATGGGATGCCATCTGGCGCGAGAAGGCACTGCCGCAGTTGGCGGTGCAGGAGTGGGATCTACTCGTGATTGGTGGTGGCATCTGTGGTGCCGGGATCCTTCGTGAAGCGGCACGGTGCGGTTGGAGCTGCCTGTTATTGGAGCAGCGTGACTTTGCCTGGGGTACCTCTAGCCGCTCATCGAAAATGGTACATGGTGGACTACGCTATATCGCCAAGGGTCAGTTCGCACTGACTCGCGACTCGGTACGCGAACGTCAGCGCTTACTAGATGAAGCCCCTGGACTAATCGAGCCTTTGAGCTATCTGTTTCCTCATTATCAGGGGCAGTTTCCTGGGCCAAAAGTATTCGGCGGCTTGCTCGCTGTGTATGACGCTCTAGCCGGGAAGCGCAACCATCTGTATTACCCATTACAGCAGTTACGCTTTTTGCTGCCCGGCATTCGCGAACAAGGATTAGTTGGCGCCACTCGTTTTTATGATGCGGTGACAGACGATGCGCGACTGGTCATGCGTGTGCTTGGTGAAGCTCGTGCCGACGGTGCCGAAGCACTTAACGGGCTAAAAGTGATCGAACTGCTACGTGAAAATGATCAAGTCTGTGGCGTGCTGGCTGAAGACAGTGAGTCTGGGAAGCGCTTTATCTTTCGCAGCCGGGCTGTGGCTCAAGCTACTGGGGCCTGGGCCGATGCCTTGCGCCAAAAAACTGGGCGTGAGCACATCCGCCCCTTGCGTGGTAGCCATTTACTGCTGCCGCACTGGCGGCTGCCAATGGCTCACGCCGTCAGCTTTATGCACGAGTCTGATCGACGGCCAGTGTTCGTATTTCCTTGGGAGGGTGCCACCGTGATTGGCACCACCGATCTAGATCATCACGAATCTTTGAATCAGGATGCACGCATCAGCACCGAAGAAGTCGAATATCTGCTAGCGGCCTGCGCTCAGAAGTTTCCTGATGCGCAGATCAAGCGCGACGATGTGCTGTCGAGCTGGGCAGGTGTACGCCCAGTAGTTAGCGACAGCGATGATCGCGCCGCGCCATCGGACGAAAAGCGTGAGCATATGCTCTGGGTTGAGCCGGGTTGCGTCACCCTAGCAGGTGGCAAGCTGACGACTTTCCGCCTACTGGCACAAGAAGTACTAGAAGCCTGTGCCAGATTTGTCGGTAAGCCGGTGAGCAATTCTGGTCAAGCAGTATTTCGCCCGCTTACTGACTATCCTTTGCCAGGACTTACCGTTGGTCAAAAGCGGCGCTTGTCCGGTCGCCATGGGCAAGCCTTACCGCAACTAGCAGCCTTGCTGGATGAGCTTGGCGGACAGCCGATTGCTAGCTTGGATACATTGTGGATCGAACTGGCTCAAGCTTGTGATAACGAACTGGTATTGCATCTGGATGATTTGTTGCTGCGCCGCACGCGAATTGGTCTGTTACTAGCCAATGGCGCAGAGGATGAGATGCCAAAGATTCGAGCCCTATGTCAGCAACGACTTAGCTGGAGTGATGATCGCTGGCATAAGGAAGTAAGCGCTTATCGGCAACTCTGGAAGAGCTGTTATAGCTTGCCGACGCAGGCTGAGCAGTCAATGGAGCACCTGAATTGAGCGATAAACCCTACCTACTTGCCATCGACAACGGCACCCAGAGCGTACGCGCACTGCTATTTGATCTTGAGGGCAATCTGGTCGCCAAAGGCAAAGTCGAGTTAGATCCATATTTCTCAACACATCCGGGTTGGGCCGAGCAAGATCCTGAATACTATTGGCACAGCCTTGGTGAGGCCTGTCAAAAGCTCTGGGATTCGACAGCGATCGATCGTAACCAGATTCGTGGCGTGTCATTAACTACCCAACGTGGCAGCCTGATTAATGTCGACGCTACCGGCAAGCCACTGCGTCCGGCGATGCTCTGGCTCGATCAGCGCCGCGCTGAAGTTCACGGCAAAATCAAAGGACCTTGGGGATGGCTATTCAAGCTGCTGCGTATTAGTACAATTATCGACCACTTTCGTGCCCAGGCAGAAGCGAATTGGATTGCGCAAAATCAGCCGGAGGTCTGGGCTGCGACGCACAAGTTCTTGCTGCTATCTGGCTTTCTAACCCACCGCCTGACCGGGCGCTTCGCCGACTCAGTGGGTAGTTGTGTGGGCTATCTGCCTTTCGATTATAAACGTCTGCATTGGGCCAAACCTAGCGACTGGAAATGGCAGGCGATGCCGATCAAAGCATCTATGCTGCCCGAACTGGTCAAGCCGGGCCAGCAGATCGGGGAGATAAGCGCTGAGGCCAGTCGACATACTGGTATTCCGCAAGGCCTACCACTTATTGCTGCCGCTTCGGATAAGGCTTGTGAAGTGATCGGCTCAGGTGCCATCGAGCCAAACATTGCCTGTTTGTCTTATGGCACCACGGCCACCATTAACACTACTCGCAGACGCTATCTAGAAACTATCCCCATGATCCCTCCGTACCCAGCGGCGATTCCTGATCACTACAACACTGAGGTAATGATCTTCCGCGGCTTCTGGATGGTTAGCTGGTTCAAAGAGCAGTTTGGTTATGCCGAGCGTCAACGTGGGCAGGAGCTGGGCGTGGCCGCAGAAAGTCTGTTCGATGAACTGGTCGATAGTGTGCCCGCTGGCTCCATGGGGCTGATGCTGCAACCTTACTGGTCGCCGGGCATTCGTGAGCCAGGGCTAGAAGCCAAGGGCGCGATCATCGGCTTTGGTGATGTGCATACTCGTGCTCATTTGTATCGGGCGATTCTTGAAGGCTTGGCTTATGCCCTGCGTGAGGGCAAGGAGAAGATTGAGAAGCGCTCTAGGACACCAATCATTCGCCTGCGTGTTTCCGGTGGCGGCTCGCAGAGTGACGCTGCTATGCAGCTAACTGCGGATATCTTCGGTCTACCTGCAGAGCGGCCGCATGTCTACGAAACCTCCGGGCTAGGCGCAGCGATCGATTGCGCGGTTGGATTGGGTTTACATGCTGACTTCAAAACGGCAATTGCCGCGATGACCCGTGTCGGTCGAGTGTTCGAACCAAATCCCGATTCTCAGGCGGTGTATCAACAACTCTATCTAGAGGTCTACCAGCCTATGTATGCTCGTCTGCAGCCGCTGTATCAGAGTATTCGTAGAATAACCGGCTATCCAGAATGACGCCTCTGCGCTAGCCGCCACTATCGATACGGTACTGATGGTACTGACAAGTTAACTTGCTGGTTGAGATAATTTGTCGATGAACCCATACAAACGGCATCGCTTTCACCCCCAGCATCATTAGCTACGCAGTCTGGGTCTACTGCCGCTTCAACTTGAGCTTTCGTGATATCGAGGACTTGCTGGCAGAGAAGGGCATCTCTGTCAGTTATGGGGCGATCCGATTGTGGTGTGTCAAATTCGGACCTAGCTATGCTCGTAAGCTTAAGCAAAGACATCGCGGTTCAGGGAGCGGGGAATGCGACGGTTCAAGTCTCCGTACCAGGCGCAACTATTTCTAACAAACCATGCTGCAGTATCTAATCTATTCAATCTTGGCAGACACCTAACCACAGCAAGTCATTATCGACGCAATAGGACAGCTGCGTTCGCAGTGTCGAGAGCAGTGGTTGCTTAAAAGCGCAAAGGTCAACTATTGCTGAGCTAAGAAGTTAATTTGTCAGTACCATTTTTAGTGTGCTAACAAGATTGGGCACAAAAGAGGCACAAAAAGGGCACAAATCGCAGGCAAAAAAAGACGCTCATCAGAGCGTCTTTTTTTCGTTGATAAATCAACAGTGTAGTGGTGGGCCGTCCGCGACTCGAACGCGGGACCAATTGGTTAAAAGCCAACTGCTCTACCAACTGAGCTAACGGCCCACATGCTTGCAAGGCTTGGCCTGTGCTAGCGGGGCGTAGTTTAGGGGCACACTGGCAGTAGGGCAATACCGTTTAGGTTCAACTGATCAAGATTTTACCAATTTATGTGATTTTTCTTGGCTAATGATGGCGCGAACCTCTGCATCGTGCCAATTATGGGCTTTTCGTTTGCGTAAATGAGCAATACAGCGCTCGAGTGTGATGCTGATATCGGACTGTGTGCGGATCTGATCGATCTTCGGCCAAGTCGCGCGCTCGCCTTGCTGGCGGAACCAAACCACGGATTCTTTTGTGGGATTTTGCAGCATGTGCTTGTAGTGCTGGCGCGTGTAGCCATTTGGCGCGATGGTGGCGTCGCCGTGGTAGCTCTGCGAGATCATGGTGTAGGCGTGGCTGAGCATTTGCCGTAGAGCTTCATTGCGCGAGTTATCGTGGATGGTCTGCAAAGTGCCCATGCCGAGCATGCGCGCTTGGGTTTTTAAAATGCGGCGTGGCAGTGAGCGAATTTTCGCCTTACCTGAGTGGCGCTGCTCGGAAGCCAGTAACGGCACGATGTGCGGGTTAACTTGGCTGGCGATGAAATAGTTGACGTTATACAGGCGCATCAGGCGGCGGCGCGGCATATCACTGCGCATTGAGCCATCGACCCAACGTTCTAGCGGCATATAAGGCGAGTGTGTGCCTTCAGCGGTTTTCGTAGTCAGTGTCACTGGCGGGAACATAATTGGCACGGCGCAGGATGCGAGCACGGCGCTCCAAACCAATAAGTATGGCGAGGTTAGCTCGTTCATCAGGCGTGACTTTTGGTTGCTACCCACTGGCGAGATGCTGACGTTGATGTGACGGCCAGTTTTCTCGAAGGCTTCTTGGAAGCTCAGCTCGCCGACATTTTGGCGAATAAAGGTCTCTAGCTGTTTCTGATTGGCAAAACCTTTACCGCGCAGGCCATCGCTAATTTTATTCCAGCTCCAGGCGTGCTTATAAAGCGCATCGCCATCGTAATAGGATTCCATTTCTTCGCGGGTATGGGTGCCGATCATGGAGGCGACGAGTGAGCCGGCACTAGAGCCGGAGATGACATTGGGCAATAGGCCTTGTTCATCGAGCGCTTTGCAAACACCAATATGGAACATGCCGAGTGTGGCGCCACCAGAGAGTTGTAGGGCAGGGCGGCCGAAGCTGCTTAAGATGTCTTCAAACAGTGTGAGCTTCTCGTCATTGCTGAGGTGCTCGATCTCGGAGTCGCAGAGATACTCCATGCTGGCGCAAACTTGAGTGACGAAATCTTCAATCAGGCGTTTGGTGCCGACATGCGTGCGCGTAAACAATAAGGGGTTACTCATATTGCCGAGGTCGTGGTGCAGACCTTCGCGTAAGGCACGAATCAGCAGCTTGTGATTATGCGTCGCTTGGCATTGGCGCAGAGTGAGCATGCGCTCGCGCAATAGTTCGTGGTGGTACTGACTCGATGCAGTCTCAATTTTCCATAAATCTAGGCCAGTTAGTGCATCTAGTTCGAGTGAGATTTTGCGCCATTCGCCGTAGCTACTAGCTTGTTCGCGGGCAGCTTTTAAGCGACCGATTTTCGGATTGATGGCCATAATCGAGTACAGTACCGACAATTGTAAAACGTCGATGCTACCATGCGGTCAGGCCTCGTTCATCCGTTTAGAGTATGGAAAGCGGCGTGTCACTGTATGTTTTTTGTCTAGTTATTTATTACGACTTTGTAGTGTGTTTCTTTGGAGGCTATGTTGAATTCTTCTTTATCCCCTGAGTTAGTCAACCATTCTGCTTTTGAGTGCTTGCGCGTGGTGGAGTTGCCGCATTTACAGGCCACGTTTGCGGAGTACCGCCATCGCGTTACCGGCGCGCGCCATTTGCATTTAGCCGCAGATAATCCCGAGAACGTATTTTTGGTGGCGTTTAAAACCATGCCCGAAGATTCGCGCGGCGTGGCGCATATTCTTGAGCACACGGCCTTGTGCGGCTCGGAAAAATACCCCGTGCGCGACCCATTCTTTTTGATGATTCGGCGCTCACTCAACACTTTTATGAATGCCTTCACCGCCAGTGATTGGACAGCGTATCCATTCGCCAGCACCAATACTCAAGATTTCGATAACTTGCTCAGCGTGTATTTAGACGCAGCGTTTTTCCCGCACTTGCACGAATTAGATTTCGCTCAAGAGGGTATACGCCGCGAATTTGCTAGCGACGCCGCTGATGCGCCACTGGTCTATAAAGGTGTGGTGTTTAACGAAATGAAAGGCGCAATGAGCTCGGCGCATAGCGTGCTCTACGAAACGCTCAATCATTATCTATTCCCCAACACGACTTATCACAATAATTCCGGTGGCGACCCAGCGCATATTCCTGATTTAACTCACGATGATCTGCTGGCGTTTCACCGCCGCCATTATCATCCCTCCAATGCCGTGTTCATGACCTTTGGCGATGAGTCGGTGCTGAGCCTGCAAACGCGCTTTCAGGACCAAGCATTGGCGCGCTTTAATGATGTTGCCACGCCAGTTTTGGGCCGCGATGAGAAGCGCTATGTCGCGCCATTAAGCGTTGAAGCTGCGTATGCACCTGAGAGCGATGAAGGCCCGCAAACGCATCATGTCATGGGTTGGTTGCTTGGTTCGGCGAGTGATACCAATGCGCGCTTTGAGGCACATTTATTAAGCGGCGTGTTGTTGGAAAACTCGGCCTCGCCATTGCGCGCGGCATTAGAAACTAGCGAGTTAGGCGAAGCGCCATCAGGCCTATGTGGCGTTGATGACAATAGCCGTGAGATGACGTTTTTGTGCGGGATGGAGGGCTCCGAGTCAGAGCGCGCTGGCGCAGTTGAGGCTTTGATTCTTTCAACGCTTGAGCAGGTTGCGCGCGATGGCATCCCGCTGGCCGATGTTGAGGCTGTGCTGCATCAGTTCGAGCTCAGCCAGCGTGAAATTGGCGGCGATAGCTATCCCTACGGCCTGCAACTATTGCTCAATGGCCTAAGTCCGGCGCTGCAAGATGCCGACCCGATCGCTGTCTGGGATGTTGAGCCAGCCTTGGCGCGCTTGCGTGAGGCCATTAAAGACCCACGTTTTGTGCCTGATCTGGTGCAGCGCGTATTGCTTGATAACCCGCATCGCGTGCGTCTCACCTTGCGCCCCGATGCCGAGCTGTCAACTCGCCGCGATGCGCTTGAAGCTAGCCAATTAGCCGCTGAGCGCGCCCGCTTGAGTGAGGCCGATTGTGCCGATATTCGTGCACAAACCGAGGCCTTGAAGCAGCGCCAAGAAGAAACGCCAAATACCGACATCTTGCCGAAAGTCACACTGGCCGATGTGCCGGCGAAGGCGAAAGCGCTGACTGGCGAGCGAGTGCCGGTTAAGCACGCCGAGCTGCCATTAACGACTTACGCTCAGGGCACTAATGGTCTGTTTTACGAGCAAGTGATCATCGAGCTGCCGCATTTCAGCGCGCGCCAAACGCAATTATTGCCGCTTTATACCTCGGTATTTGCCGAGCTCGGTGCTGGCACGCAGGACTATAAGCAGCTGCAGCAACGCCAAAGTGCCGTGACTGGCGGCTTGCGCATGAGCTTGTCGGCGCGCACCACGCGCACTCAGGCCAATGTGGCGCAGGCGCATTTGATCGTTAGCGGTAAGGCTCTGAGCTATAACCAAGGCGCATTTCAGCAGTTGCTAGACGAGACTTTATTTAACCAACGCTTCGATGAAGTCGCGCGTATTGGCGAGCTCTTGGCTCAACTCAAAGGTCGCTGGGAAGGTAGCGTTACTGGTCAAGGCCACGCTTTGGCAATGGGCGCGGCATCTCGTGGCATGAGCGCTTTGGCGGCGTTTCAGCAAAGCCATAGCGGCCTGTTTGGCATTCGTTTCTTGCGCGAATTACATAGCGCAAATGATTTAACGGCGCTGGCTGCTGAGCTCTCAGCCATGCACAGCTTGGTGCTGGCGATGCCGCGCCAACTCTTGATGATTGCCGAGCCTGAAACGCTGGCTCAGGCCAGTGCGCAGGCGCAAAGCATCTGGACAAGCCGCACAGCTGCCGGTGGCGAGACCATGCCGTGGGTAGTGCCAACGGAGCGCGTCAATGAGGCGTGGCTCACGCAGACTCAGGTGCATTTCTGCGCCAGGGCTTATCCGGCAGTGCCGACTGGTCACGCCGATGCTCCGGCCCTGATGGCATTGGGCGGCATTCTGCGAAATGGCTTTTTGCATCGCGCCATCCGTGAGCAGGGCGGTGCTTATGGTGGTGGTGCGAGCTTCGATGGCAATAGCTGTGCCTTCCGCTTCTTCTCCTATCGCGACCCACGCTTAACCGAAACCTTGGCCGACTTCGACGCCAGCTTAGATTGGCTGCATAGCCAGCCACTGCCGGCATCGGCCTTGGAAGAAGTCTTGCTTGGCGTGTTTGCTGATCTCGATAAGCCGATGTCGCCTGCTGGCGAGGCGCGTCAAGATTTCCATCAGCAACTTTATGGCCGCACGCTAGCCGATCGCCAATCGCTGCGCGAGAAACTGTTGGCACTAACTAGCGATGACATTGTGCGCGTGGCCAGCGACTATTTGCGGCCTGAACTGGCACAAACAGCGGTTATTGCGCCGGTTGCTGCTGCTGAACAAGTTGCCGCGCTGGGCTTGAACGTACAAAAACTCTAACTTTGATGATGCCCATGTCGCTCAAAGCAGCGGCAGGGCAGCGCGCAGGAGCGCAAGCATGAGCAACACAACACGACCGCTGGTGCATTTTGGCCATGCTAATGGCTTTCCTAGTGGCAGCTACGGCGCTTTTTTTAAAGCGCTAGGCGATGACATCGACGTTATTTCTATACCTAAGCTTGGCCACAATCCGCGCTATGCCATTGCGCCAAATTGGCATGGTTTAGGCGATGAGCTTGCCGACTCTGTGCGCGCGCAAGCCAATGGCCGCCCGGTTATTGCTGTAGGTCATTCCTTGGGCGGCATGTGCTCACTGATTGCTGCACATCGCGACCCCACGTTATTTCAAGGCATGATCCTGATGGACCCAGCCTGTGTTAGCCCTCTGGCCGGGGTATTTGTTGCGTTTATGAAGGCGATTAGGCAAGTCGATCGCATCACGCCCGCTGGTCGCAGCAAAAATCGTCGAGCGCAGTGGCCCAACGCGCAAGCTATGCACGACTCATTGCGCACTAAAGGCCTGTTTAAAGCCTTTAGCGATGAAAGCTTTAAGCTCTATGTGGAGCATGGTCTAGTCGCCGACGGCGATGGCGTGCGTTTGGCATTTGATCCCAAGCGTGAAGTGGAAATGTTCCGCAATACACCGAGCGATAGCTGGCGTTATTGGCGGCCACTGAATATGCCGCGCGTAGTGATGACCGGCGCTGAAAGTGAGTTTTTGAGCAGCGGCGAAATGACGAAGTTGGCGAAAGCCCAGCGCGTACCATTAGAGATAACCGCTGGTAATCATATGTTCCCGCTAGAGCAGCCTGAGCATACGGCTGCGCGTGTACGTGAGCATATTTTGGCGATGCACGCTGGTACGCATACCAGCATGCCACGCTCGATCAACACTGGCTCGCAAGCAAAATGAGCGACTATCGCATCGCGCTACCGTTAGACCGTGGCGACTTGGCGGTGAAAACATGGCACGACGCATCGATTCAAGCCGTGCCCATCCTCGCAGTACACGGCTGGATGGACAACGCCGGCACATTTAATCGACTCGCGCCTATGCTCAAAGGCCATCGCATTCATGCCCTAGACCTTGCTGGCCACGGCCTTAGCGATCCGCGCCCCGATGGCATGCGCTATCACAACGCCGATTTTCTCGACGACATTTACGCCGCCATGCAGCATATCGCGCCAAATGATGGCCCGCTGATACTACTCGGGCATTCGCTTGGTGCCGGCTTACTCATGCTCTTGGCCGGCATTTTCCCTGAGCGCATCCAAGCCTTAATCATGATCGATGGTCTCGGCCCAATCAGTGCCGACCCTAGCAACTACGCAACCGATACTCGCGCGGCATTGGAAGGCTTAATGAGTTATAGCCCAAGCCGAAGGCCTATCGCCACGGTAGAGCAGGCCGTGACCGCACGCCGCCAAGGTATCACCGGCATGCTTAGCGAGTCTGCCTCACGGGATTTATGCGAACGCGCCTTGATCGAGTTTGAGTCTGGCGAATTGCGTTGGCGCACCGATAAACGCTTACGCTTAAACTCGCTGATGCGCTTCAGCGAAGAGCAGGTATTGGCCTGTATTAACGCCATCACTGCGCCGTGCTTATTAGTCACCGGCGATGCTGGCCTGCCTAAGCAGTTGGGCAAAAATAAACCACGTTACGCCGCAAGACTTTCCCACTTTAATCAGCTTGAGCAGGTGAATTTGGCCGGAGGCCATCATTTACATTTAGATGATTGCCCTGAGCAAGTTGCAGATGCTATTAATGCGTTTCTAGCGTAGTTTCACACCTATAACTAAGCGGATTAATCAGGGAGAGTTTTATGCGCAGTATTGACGAATTTTTAAACGAATATGGCAAAACCCATCGCAATCCACGCAATCAGCTCATTCATTTTGTTTGCGTGCCGGTTATTTTAATCAGCTCATTGGCCTTTGGTTGGCCATTAAGCATGGCGATGCTAGGCAGTGAGGCTGCTTGGGCGCCTTATGTCAATGTCGCGACAGTGGCTTCGATATTGATGTTGGCGGCGTTTTATTCACGCTTAGGATGGCGTGCCGTTGCGGCCATGGTCGTATTCTTAGGCGTCTCCATCGCGGTTATTATGGCGGTCGAAAGCAGTCCCTTGCCGCTGATTTGGACGGCAGTTATCGCTTGGATAGCGGCGTGGCTTGTCCAGCTTATTGGCCACAATATTGAAGGTGCCAAACCTAGCTTTCTTGATGATTTAGTGTTTTTGTTGATCGGGCCATTGTTCGTTCTGGAGGAATGGGGCGTTCCATTGCGCACTAAGTAAGCTCATCCCCCTTGAGGTCTGTCCATGCGTGCGCTGCAACCTGTTGAAAAAGGCTATATTTTCGCGCTGTTAACTATCTGCATTTGGTCAGGCTTCATCGTCATATCGCGTGTTGGCGGGCAAAGTCCGCTAACACCATTCGATGTTGCCGCACTGCGCACGGTGTTTGCCGCTGCCATCCTGATGCCGTGGTGGTTGCCTCGCGTACTGAACTCTTCTAAGCGCAAATTGCCGTGGTATCAATCACTTACCTTTGCCTTATTGGCAGGCGTGAGCTATCCCTTGTTTGCCTATGGCGGCTTCCAATACGCACCGGCTAATCACGGCGCGGTGCTAATCGCTGGCACATTGCCATTTTTTACTACCTTATTTGCCTTGGCGCTGTTGCGCGAAAAGCCAAGCTTTCAGCGCATGTTGGGCTTGGCATTAATCATCTCCGGTGTAACCACGCTATTTGTCGCCATGATGCGCGGCGCCAGCTGGGAGAGCTTGCCTGGCGATCTGATGTTTCTTGGCGCGAGCATTTGTTGGTCGTTATTTGCGGTGTTGCTGCGGCACTGGCAAACCCGCGCCTTCGATGTGACCTTGGGCGTGGTGGCGTTTTCGCTGCTGGTGTATATCCCGATTTATGCCGTGTTTCTGCCAAAAGCTTTATCACAGGCAAGCTGGGGCGATATTGCGCTGCAGGGCTTTTATCAGGGTGGAATTGTTGTCTGTTGCGCGATGTGGACCTTTGCTAAGGCCACCGAATTGCTCGGTGCTGTGCGTGTGGCGGTGATGATGTCTGCGGTGCCAGTAGCTGGTACGTTATTGGCGATTGCCATACTGGGTGAGGTGTTAACACCGGCGTCGGCTATCGGTCTCATGCTTATCTTTTTAGGTGCACTAGTTGGCGCGCTAGCTAGGGCAAGAGTGATATTGCCAGTTAGCCCTTAGTGCATATCCACGGCAGGGCCAACTGACAACATCTTCATGGCGTCACTGCAAGCAGCGCCGCCATGTGCAAGGCTTTAGTCTTCCTTGCGTGATACCCAACGATCAAGCAATTTAGCGGCGGCTTCACGGCCACCCAAGCCAAAGGCGAGGGCGAATGCCACGGCCACAGCGCCTAGCGTTAGGCCAAAGGCGAGATTGACGATGGAGTCGGCAATGCCCATGGCGCGTAGGCCCATGGCAATGACTAAGCCCATAACCAAGGTGCGAACGAGACCGGAGAGCCAGGTGCTTTCGCTACGATTGTTTTGGGCAACGACCTGCGCCAACACATTCGCTAACCAGAAGCCCACCAGCAAGATCACCGCGCCCAGCAGAATGTCGCCGCCGAACAGGATAAACGCGCTGACTAAGTGGCTGACGGCGCTAAAGCCAAGCTGATTAGCGGCTTCGATAGTGGCGAAGAGCATAGCGAAGAACATCACCAACTGACCGATAACAGCTGACAGTGGACGTGAGCCTAGGGCTTTAGCCATGCCAATTTTTTCTGGCAAGGTGTCGAAGCCGGCACTGGCCATTAGGCGAGTAACAAAGGCCGAGGCGAAGCGCGCGACATAGTAGGTCAGCACAATGATCAACGCGGCTGCGATGATGCCTGGTACGGCTGAAACCAACTGATCTAGCAAGTTTTTCGCAGGCCCTGCAATCGCTTCAATGGCGAGTGCGTCGAGGGCAGAGATCAATGCTGGCACGAAGATCACCAGAAACACGATGCTGCCAATGCCTTTTGCTAGGTCAATGCTGTCACTTAAGCCCATTTGCGAGGCCGCAGAAGATAAGCGTGTGGCACCTAATAGATTGCTGACGACACCGCTAACGATCTTGGCAACGCCATAACCAACGACGCTTATGACAACAGCGGCGATGATATTGGGCAGATAAGCCATCAAGCTATCAATGAGATTTTGCACCGGCTGCATCAGACCATCGAGGTTTAATGTACCTAAGATAAGTGGCACAAAAAGCAATAAAATCAGCCAGTAAGCCACTTGGCCCATGTTTTCGCTGATCGGACGCATGCCTGCTTCGGCACTTAAGCGCTCATCGACAGAGGTAGAGTCTAGGAGCTTGGTAATGCCGGTGCGTACTAGCGATGCCAATACCCAACCCACGACTAAAAGCACAAGGCCCGACACTAAGCGCGGCAAATACGTCATGACCTCGCCGAGCATATTCGACAGGGGCGCTGAGACATTGAACAGACTGAGTATATTGAAGCTAGCAATTAGCGCGATTAGGAAGATAAACCAGAATGCAATGCGAGACACGATTGCCTCTAAGTTGGCTTCGATGCCGGTGCTGCTTTGCACGCGAGTATTGAGGCCAACACTGCTTAAGACTTTACGCGATAGGGCCGCAGCCATGAGCGCGACAATCCAGCCAACGAGCAGAAGCAAGAGCGCGCCAATAATGGCAGGCACTTGACCGCTGAGGGTGTCTTGTAGGCGCTCGGCTAAGGAAAAATGTTCCATGAGAAATTCTCCAAACCAAGGGAAGTAGCTATCTTATTGATTTCAATAAGGTGCTGCCTTTTTACCCTAGGGGAGATAGCCGCCGCTGTAAACCTTTCGCAGGCTTTCAGCGACGACTGTCATGGTTGGTGGCGATTTTTATCCTGTAATGAGTGACAAATACTCATTACGTGTTTGTGGGTTATCGCGGAACATACCTAGCATGATGGATGTTTTCATCACTGAATTTTGCTTTTCGACTCCACGCATCATCATGCACATATGCTTGGCCTCAATCGTTACTGCCACGCCATGAGCATTAGTAACCTGCTGAATTGCGTCGGCAATTTGCTTGGTGAGGTTTTCTTGAATTTGCAGGCGGCGCGAATACATATCGGCGATGCGAGCTACTTTCGAAAGCCCCAAAACTTGGCCTGATGGAATATAGGCAACATGAACCTTGCCAATGAAGGGCAGTAAATGGTGCTCACAGAGCGAATACAGCTCGATGTCCTTAACCAACACCATTTGGTCATTGTCCGACGGAAAGACTGCACCATTGACCAAGGTGTCTAGGTCTTCGTTATAGCCTTTGCACAGATACTTAAAGGCTTTGGCGGCGCGTTTTGGTGTGTCGAGCAGGCCAGGACGGCCCAGGTCTTCACCCACTGCGCGGATAATATCTGCGTAGGCGTTTTCCATGATTATTCTCGTGTCTTGATTGATAAGGCCTGCACGCTAGCGACTAACGCTCAGGGAGTAAAGCCTACAGCACTTCGGGCTTGTCTAGTCTTGGATCAATTCGCGCTTGCCGGTCGCGTTTTAGCAGCAATAGCACCGCGCCAGTGCCGCCTTCGCGTGCTGGTGCTGAGCTAAAAGCCAGTATTTGCGGCAGCTGTTTGAGCCAGCCATTAACAGCGCTTTTTAGCACGGCTTGGCCGTTAATCAGGCCTTTGCCGTGAACGATTTTGGCGACATGCAGCTGCTCTTTTTGGCAGTTATCGAGCAGGCTAAGTACTGCCTCACGAGCTTGATCTAGTGTGCAGCCGTGTAAATCAACCGCTGCCTGCCATGGTAGTTTGCCGAGCTTGAGTTGCTCGAATTGGCGAGGCTGCACGCCATTTTGCCGAAACTCTAAGATGGCTTCGGGTGCGACACCAGCGAGTAGGGCGACAGTGTCTGATAATGGTTGGTTGGCACGTTCAAGCTCGCCTTCGGCTTGGGCGCGCCGCATTAAGGCTTGTGCGCTAGGTGTGGGGCGGCGCTTGGGTCGAGGCGGTGGCGGTGGAGCCTCCATGCGCGTGGCACCCTGCATGGCTCGAGTGAACAGTTCTTCTTCGCTCAACTCAGGTGGCGGGGCGGCCACAATAGGCTTGGCCAGCTTCGGCACTGGCGTTTCGGCTTTAAGTTGACGCTTCAATGTGGTCAACAACGGGTCTTTCATGACGCTAATTCCTCGTCTGTCGGCGACAGTCTCCCCTTAAGGGCGCTAGCTAGTATAAAATCCAAAGTCTTTGCAGCCTACACGAGGTTGCCGTTTTTTCTGCTATCTACGTGATGGCCTGGGAGTGCATGTGAGCGAATCGAGCGCTGAACTAACCTTATCCGATGAGGTTTTGGCTGAAGCCCAGCAACATTTAGTCAATATTCGTGACTGGATTCGTTTTTGCGTTAGCTGCTTTCGGGGCTGCGATGTGCATTTAGGTCATGGCAGCGACGATCCCTTTGCTGAGGCGACAGCATTGGTCATGCAAACGCTGAACTTGTCGTGGTCCGCCGATGGCGAAATCATCGATGCACGCGTGCTGCCCAGCGAGGCAGCGGCGATTGCCGATATTCTCAAGCGCCGCGTCAATGACCGCACGCCTTTGGCCTATTTACTGAATCTGTCTTACTTCGCCAATCTGCCATTTTATGTCGATGAGCGCGTGCTTGTACCGCGCTCGCCGATTGCTGAGCTGATTGAAAGTCGCTTTTTGCCTTGGCTAGACCATGAGCCACAGCGTATTTTAGATCTCTGCACAGGCTCCGGCTGCATCGCGATTGCTTGCGCTGTGGAGTTCCCCGATGCCTTGGTCGATGGCACGGATATTTCCATCGATGCCTTGAGTGTGGCTGCGCTCAACGTTGAGCATCACGACTTACAAGAGCGCGTTGGCTTGCTCGAGTCTGATGTGTTTAACAAGTTGCCTGGCCAACGCTACGATCTGATTATCAGCAACCCGCCTTATGTTGATGCCGAAGACATGGCCGATTTACCCCTAGAGTTTACTCGCGAGCCGGAGTTGGGCTTGGCCTCGGGCATTGATGGCTTAGACATCACTAAGCGCATTTTGGCCGAAGCTGCCGACTACTTAACTGAAGACGGCGTATTGGTGGTGGAAGTGGGCAATTCGCAATGGGCCTTGCAGCAAACTTTCCCTGACGTGCCCTTTGTTTGGGTCGACTTTGTCCGTGGCGGGCATGGCGTGTTTGTCTTGACCGCGGCCGATTGCCGTGAGCATCAAGCCACTTTTGAGAGCAGCATCTAATGGCCGGCAATAGCATTGGGCAAGTGTTTCGCGTGATGACCGCAGGTGAGTCGCATGGGCCGGCATTAACAGCGATTGTCGATGGCGTGCCGCCGGGCATTACGCTGTCTGAAGCAGATTTGCAGGGCGATTTAGATCGCCGTAAACCTGGCACATCTTCGTTTTCTACGCAGCGCCGCGAAGACGATGTGGTGCGTATTTTATCCGGCGTATTTGAGGGGAAAACCACCGGCACGCCGATTGCGCTGGTGATTGAAAACACCGATCAGCGCTCGAAAGACTACGGCAATATTGCCGACACCTTTCGCCCCGCACACGCCGACTACACTTACACGCATAAATATGGTTTTCGTGATTACCGTGGCGGTGGTCGCTCCAGTGCGCGTGAAACCGCAATGCGTGTGGCTGCCGGTGCAATTGCTCGCAAGGTATTAAGTGAGCAGTTTGGCGTCAGTATTCGTGGTCGTGTCTCGCAAATTGGCGACATTAAAGCGCAGGTCTGCGACTGGAATTATGTCCGTGAAAATCCATTTTTCTGCGGTGATCGCGACGCCGTGACACAGATGGAGGCCTTGGTGCTGAGCATGCGCACCGAAGGTTCGAGCATTGGCGCGGCCATTGAGGTGTTTGCCGAAGGCCTGCCCGTGGGTTGGGGCGAGCCGGTATTTGATCGTCTCGATGCCGATTTGGCACACGCGATGATGAGTATTAACGCGGTGAAAGGCGTGGAAGTCGGTGATGGTTTTGCTGTGGTCAATCAGCGTGGCGAGCAGCATCGCGATGAGATCACACCAGAAGGCTTTTTGAGTAATCACGCCGGTGGTGTGTTGGGTGGTATTTCCACTGGGCAAGAGCTGGTGGTGCGTATTGCTTTGAAACCTACTTCGAGCATTACCACGCCAGGCCGCAGCATTAATTTGGCCGGTGAGGCGATAGATGTGGTCACTAAAGGTCGTCACGACCCCTGTGTCGGTGTGCGTGCAACACCGATAGCCGAAGCCATGATGGCCATCGTTTTACTCGATCATGCGCTGCGTCATCGTGCGCAAAATGCTTTGGTGCAATGCACTACGCCAGTCGTGCCAGGCCGAGTCTTGGGCTCAACGACTTCGTGAGTTCGAGTCCCCGCCCGCCGTTTATTCGGCTGGGCGCGTTTTACTTCTTCTACTTCGCCGTCATCGGCGGCTTCATGCCCTACTGGGGCTTGTATCTGCAAAGCCTTGGCTTCAACGCCGAGGCTATCGGCCAGCTAATGGCCGTGGTCATGGCCACGCGCATCATTGCGCCGAATTTCTGGGGCTATATCGCCGACAGCACCGGTCGGCGTTTGCGCTTGGTGCGTATCGGCGCCTTCATGATTTGCATCGGCTGGTTGGGCGTCTTTGTTGCTCGCGAGTTTTGGCCATTAGCCGCGGTATTACTGGCCTATGGCTTCTTTCAAAATGCCATTTTGGCGCAGTTTGAAGCAGTGACTATGGCGCACTTGGGCCGCCAGCGTGAACGCTATAGCCAAGTCCGCGTCTGGGGCTCGCTGGGCTTTATTGTCACCGGCACGGGGCTAGGGTTGGCGTTTGATCATTATGACGTTGCAATGTTGCCACTGGCATTGCTCGCCTGTGCTGTAGCCACATGGTTGGCGAGTTTATTTGTGCCAGACATCGCCACACCCACACGGCACGAAGCCGATTCAAATGTTTGGCAGCTACTAAAGCAGACGCCGGTCTGGAGCTTTTTTCTTGCGCATTTCTTGCTGCAGCTTTCGCATGCGCCGTATTACACCTTCTACAGTATTTTTCTCGAAGAGCATGGCTACTCGCGCACGCACATAGGTTGGTTATGGGGTGTTGGCGTGTTTGCCGAAGTCGCAATTTTTATCGTCATGCATAAGTTTTTGCCGTGGGTTGGCGAGCAACGGCTGATGCTGATTAGCTTACTGCTGGCGGCTCTGCGCTGGGTATTGATAGGGCAGTTTGTTGATACTGTAGAGGTTATTTGGTTGGCGCAGCTGCTGCACGCCGCGAGTTTTGCCACCTTCCATGCCGCTGCTATGACGCGAATTTATCGCTACTTTGGCGATGGCAACCAAGGCCAAGGTCAGGCGGTGTACAGCATGCTGTGGGGCACAGGTGTGGCGTTGGGTTCATGGTGGGTCGGCATGTTGTGGGCGCCAGATACCGGACCATGGATATTTACAGTTGCTGCTGGCCTGTGCGTGCTGGCATTTATAGCACTGCACTATGGCGCACGGCGTTCACTGCCAACAATCAGTGCCTAACCCCAGTTGCCAGTTCGAGCCGCAATCACTCGTACTTGATTAGCACCTTTTGCGCGGCAATAAGGCAGTCGCTCAGCAAAATCGCGTGGGCGTAGCAAATGTGCGCTGCCAAAGCCAGAGAGTAATAAGGCCTGTTCAGCACTCGCTTCACCATCAAAATGCAGATGCACCTGGCTGCGAACAAAGCGTGACAGCATTTTCACAAAGGCTTTGCTTGCTAGATCGTTACTGAGGTTACTTAGATGAATGTCGGATAGATAAATACCACGTTGCATATGGCCTAGTGCATCGGCTATACGGCTCCAAAGGCCAATCACGCTGTTGGTATCGAAGTAATTGATCAAGCCCTCGGTGATGATGGCTGTGCCTTTGCGGCGGTCTAAGGTGCTGATCAGTGCGTTCAAGCTTAGCGGGCAATCATCGCTAAAAGCATCTATATCAACGACACGATGATTACTGCTATCGAGGCCAGCGTTTTTTAGTAGCTCACGCTTGCGCTGAGCCATGGCCGGCAAATCTGCCTCGATATACTCAATCGCATCGCCATGACGCTCCGCAAAGCGCCAACCGCGAGGTGATAAGCCACTAGCAATTTCGATCACTTGAGTGATTGCGCCGCTACTAATGGCACGCTCTAGCTGGAGGTCGATGAGTGTGTGTCGCGCCAGTAAAATATTATCCATGCTGGGGCCGCTTAGGCGTTGCGAAAGCCATTGTGGCCCACGTAATGCGGCGTATAAGGCTTGGCCTTTAAGCGTGGCAAAAGAGGGGTGGGATAGGCCGTTGGCAACCCAGACATAGCCGGTGTAATGCGCGGTGGGGCTGATGTTATTGTTATTTTTTTCTTGGCTATTTTTGGCCATGACCACTCCAATTAAAAGTCACGCTAGGCGGCTCTCGCACCCGTGCTTAGCGCTCGCAGACTACGGCGATTTTTATGATGGCGCTAGCGCATTGGTCGTTCTTGTTGTGTAACGCTTGCCAACTTACGGAGTCTAAGTGTGTATATGGGCCATTTAATGAGTGTAATGACTATGCGATTACCGTGTCTGATTCGATCTGTACTGCTCCACGCGCTGCTGCTTTGCGGTCTCTCACCATTGCTTCATGCCGAGGAGTTACCATCGCCAGAAACTGTGCGTTATAGCTCGCCGCAATGGCCAGCTAATCTGCAGGCCGATATTTATCGCCCCAATAGTTCAGCGTTAGCGCCAACGGTCATGGTGATTCACGGCGGTGGCTGGAGTAGTGGTGCGCGTGACGATGGCTATGTAAAAGAAATTTGCGAACACTTACAGGCTGCGGGCTATGCCGCTGTCTCAGTGTCGTATCGACTAGCACCTGAATGGCGCTTTCCTGCGCAGTTAGATGACATGAGTGAGGCGGTGCGCTGGCTAGCCACGCAGGGTGCTGAGCATGGTCTTGATACGTCGAGTATTGCCGTATGGGGATATTCGGCGGGCGCACACTTGGCTTCGTTATTGGCTATGCAGCCACAGGCATTGCCGATAGCAGCTGTCATTGCTGGCGGTATACCAGCCGACCTGCGCGAATGGCCGAACTCAAATATGGTGAAAGACTTGCTCGGCAAGTCGCGTGATGAGGCACCTGAGCTCTGGGCTGTAGCTTCGCCAGTGACGCAAGTGAGCGCGCAGACTCCACCGTATTTTCTCTATCATGGCCGCCTAGATACGATGGTGAGCTATCAGCAGGCTAAACAAATGCAGGCAGCGCTAGCGCGCGCTGATGTGCCAGTCACACTCTATACACGCTGGTTTTATGGCCACTTTTTTGCAGCACTTTTCACCGGTGGTAGCAGCGCTGCGGCAACTAATTTTCTCGCCTCATACTTGGCGCCTGCCTCGATACCTGCGCATGTCGTCGGGAGTGATATGTGATGGGTGTGATTAACGTAGTGGCCACGCTAGTTATTGCTGCTAGTGCCTTATTGAGCACTCCTGCATCGGCAGTAGAAACGAAGTCTTATTATGGCTATGCCACCGATTTGAAGACAGGCGATTACCTTTATACCGAGGTGCATAATCACCAATACGATGGCGATCGTTGGCTGTCTGGCACGATGAAGTTTTACGCCCCCGATGGCCGTTTCATGGGCGATAAAACCCTAGATTTCAGCAAGGATGCCTATATCCCGCTAGTAACGTTCACGCTTGGAGGCGGCCGCTACCAAGACTCCATCACCGCGATCAGCGACAAGTCGATCACGGTGAAAACTAAGCGTGATAAAGACATAGAAACCGAGACGATTGCCCGTCAAAAAAACCTAGCGGCCGACTCTGGTTTCAACGGCTTGCTCGTCGATAATCTAGACAAGTTTAAGGCGGGAAAGTCTATTGACCTAAGCTTGATAGTGATTGGTCGCCGCGACTTTTATCGCTTTAAGGCCGTGCCCAAAGGTCAGTTAGATTTCGCTGGAGAGAAGGCCATTCGTATAAGCATTCAGCCCGACTCGCTGCTGCGCTTTGTGGTTGATCCTCTCAATGTCATTTACGGTTTAGAGAGTAAGTCCTTGCTGCGTTATGAAGGCATCTCAAACATTCTTGATCGTGCTACCGGCAAGCCCTTCAATGTGCGCATCGATTATCGCGTCAAACCCGATAAAGCACCGGCAAAGCTGCCTGGACTCTAATACGTAAAAGACGAAATTGGCGGCTACCGATGGTGTTTGATCATCGCTTCTGGGTAGTGATAAATCTCAACACATAATCTGCCACCATTCGTGGGTTTTCAGCTTGCAGAAAATGCCCTACGCCAGGCAGCAAATGGCTTTGTGAGTTTCCAACTAGATCTTTCGCGAGCCGCTCATGAAAGCCACTGTGCATGCATCCATCATCGCGGCCGGCTAGCAAAAGCAGCGGCTGGCGGATGGGCTTACTCATCAATGCGTAGACTTGGCGAGTGCTGGCCCGCCACGGTGTAAATAGCGAACGATAATAGCGAGTGGCGGCCCAGGCGATGTCGGGCTGGCTCAGTGTCGCGCGTGCTTCCGCGATGTCATCTGGCGTGAATAACCAACTTGGTGACCAACGCTGCCAGGTTTTTTCTACCCAAGCGGCATGGTCTGCACTGACCCATCGCCACGATTGTGCAGATTGCAGATGCGCCATATAGGACGATAGCTTGAGCTGTTTTGGCAGGCTGGGTAGGGCGTGAGTGCTTCTAAGCAGCGGATAAAAGGCCGGAATGGCTAACAAGCTGATGCTTTGCCATAACGGCTGGTCTGCTTGTGTGGCGTGTAGTGCCGCGATTTGCGCTAAAACCGCGCCCCAATCATGACCAACTAAATGCGCTTGCGGCTGGCCAAGCTCATTGCACCATGCCGCTAAGTCTTCAGCGCAAGAGATTAAATCATAGGCCGCATCGCGCTTTGCGCTGTCTTCGGTATAACCACGCAGCCACGGCATCAGAACCTGATATCCCGCGTCAACAAGTTGCTCGGCAACGCCATACCAACTGTGCGGCGTGTCGGGAAAACCATGCACAAGCATAACTAAGGGCGCTGTTGGTGAGCCCCAGTGTTCGGCGCGCAGCAAAAGGCTGCCGCGTTGCATAAAGCGGGTGTTTTTCATTGCGAGTCATCTCCAGAAGCGTGTTCACGTAATAGTGTGAGCATGGCCAGCGCCGCTCGTGAGAGCGCGCGTTTGGGGTGATAAACCACGCCAAGCTCTCGAGCCAGTGCGACTTTTTTCACAGGAATTGCCACCACGTCGGCATCACATAAATTAGTCGGCAATACGCTCCAGCCTAGCCCAACTGAAGTCATCATCTTTAGCGTTTCAAGATAATTAGTTTCTAAGCTGACCTGCAATTGCAGCCCCTCACGCGCCAACATGGCTTCGGTTATTTGCCGCGTGAAGGTGTTGCTGGCGGGTAAAATAGCCTCATATAAAGCCAAGTCTGCTGCCGCAATGCTGCCCTTGCGAGCGGCTTTGATAGCAAGCGGATGCGTCGGTGCTGCGACTACACTTAAAGGGTCTGGCCAAATAACTTCGTTATGCAGACGAGGATCTGGCGTTGGCGGCAGAGTGACGATGCCCAACTCAAGATCGCCGCTGCGCACCGCTTCATAAGCCTGCTCAGAGTCAATAAAGCGAATATCGAGCCGGACTTTGGGGTGTGCGCGGCTAAATGCGCGCAAGGTCGGCGGCAGGCGGTGGAGGCCAATATGATGACTGGTGCCTAGCAGCAAAGTGCCGCTCAAGGATTCTTGTGCGGTGGCGGCGACATCGCGCGCTTGCCGATGCATATCGTCTAGCTCGTGCAGCCAGTCGCGTGCTCGTGGCAGCAGGGCATGGCCAGTTTCGGTCAGGCTGATGTGCCGGCCAACCCGATCAAACAGCGGCGCGTCGAGATGCGCCTCGAGCTGGCTGATGCGTTTGCTCACTGCCGGCTGCGTGATATGCAGAGCATCGGCAGCTTGTGAAAATGAGGCATAGCGCGCGACTTCGACAAAAGCGCGCCATAAAGAGCTATCCATTCGCATTCCATTTGGTAATGGCTTGTATGAAAACTATAAATTGGATTTATCACATGCGCTAGCCTATTCTTGCAGGCCTAAAAGCAGTAAAGACACTGAAACGCGCCCAGCAAAGCTATAAAAGCTCATGCAGCGCAGACAAGGAGGCAATCATGGCCGGCAAAACTTTATACGATAAATTGTGGGAAGACCACGAAGTGACGCGCCGCGATGACGGCTCGAGCTTAATTTATATCGATCGTCATCTCTTGCATGAGGTCACTTCGCCGCAAGCGTTTGAAGGTTTGAAGTTAGCTGGCCGCAAGCCTTGGCGTTTGGATGCCAACGTGGCAACGCCTGACCATAATGTGCCGACTGAAAGTGTCGAGCGTGCTGGCGGCGTGGCGGCGATTGCCGATGTTACCTCGCGCATTCAAGTGCAAACGCTAAATGACAACTGCAATGATTTCGGCGTTGTCGAATTCACCATTAATGACATTCGCCAAGGCATTGTGCACGTGGTGGGGCCAGAGCAGGGCTTAACTTTGCCGGGCATGACCGTGGTCTGCGGCGATTCGCATACGGCAACTCACGGCGCATTTGCCTGCTTGGCGCATGGCATTGGTACCTCAGAAGTTGAGCATGTCTTAGCGACTCAATGCTTGATTCAGAAGAAAAGCAAAAACATGTTGGTACGTGTCGATGGCGTGCTTGGCGCTGGCGTGACACCGAAAGATGTGGTGTTGGCCATTATCGCGAAAATTGGCACGGCGGGCGGCAATGGCCATGCCATCGAATTTGGCGGCCAAGTTTTCCGCGACATGAGCATGGAAGGCCGCATGACCGTGTGCAATATGGCGATTGAGGCCGGTGCACGCGTAGGCATGGTTGCCGCCGATGATAAAACCATTGCCTATTTTGAAGGTCGCCCGTATGCACCAACTGGTGAGCAATGGGCTGGTGCGGTGGCTTATTGGCAGACTTTGCACTCCGACAATGATGCTGTTTTTGACACCACAGTCATCATCGATGGCAGCACCATTGCGCCACAAGTGAGCTGGGGCACTAGCCCTGAAATGGTCGTGCCGATTACCGCCAATGTGCCAACACCCGCCGATGCCCGTGACGCCGTGCAGCGCAGCTCGTTTGAACGCGCTTACGAATACATGGGCTTAACGGCTGGTCAGGCAATCACCGACATTTATTTAGATCGCGTGTTTATTGGTTCTTGCACTAACTCGCGCATCGAAGATTTGCGCGCCGCCGCAGTAGTAGCAAAAGGCCGCAAAGTCGCTAGCAGCATCAAGCAAGCCTTAGTGGTGCCGGGTTCTGGTTTGGTTAAGCAGCAAGCCGAAAGTGAAGGTCTGCACACGATTTTCATTGAAGCTGGTTTTGAGTGGCGCGAGCCCGGCTGCTCAATGTGCTTGGCGATGAATGCCGACAAACTCGGCTCGGGCGAGCATTGCGCTTCGACCTCGAACCGCAACTTTGAAGGTCGCCAAGGCAATGGCGGGCGCACGCATTTGGTCAGCCCCGCAATGGCGGCAGCGGCAGCGATTGCCGGCCATTTTGTCGATGTCCGTTCGTTCTAATCGACCACGAGTTTAGGAGTTAGCAGCATGCAAAAATTTACGACTATGACTGGCTTGGTTGCACCGCTAGATCGTGCCAATGTCGATACCGACCAGATTATTCCAAAGCAATTTTTGAAGTCGATTAAGCGCACCGGCTTTGGTGTCAACTTATTCGATGAGTGGCGTTATTTAGACGAAGGCTATCCTGGTCAAGACAATAGTGTACGGCCATTAAACACCGAGTTTGTGTTGAATCAGGCACGCTACCAAGGTGCGCAAGTGCTGTTGGCGCGGCAAAACTTTGGTTGCGGCAGCTCGCGTGAACACGCGCCTTGGGCCTTAGATGAGTACGGTTTTCGCACCGTAATTTCATCGAGCTTTGCCGATATCTTCTTCAATAACTGCTTCAAAAACGGCTTATTGCCCGTGGTGTTAAGCGAAGCCGAACTTGACCAGCTATTTACAGAATGCGAAGCCAGCGAAGGCTATGCCTTGACTATCGATTTAGCCGCCCAAGAAGTGCGCACGCCCAGCGGTGCGGCCTTTAGTTTTGAGGTCGATGCTTTCCGTAAACACTGCTTGATCAACGGCCTCGATGATATTGGCCTGACCTTGCAAGATGCCGATGCTATTAGCGCCTTCGAAGTCAAAGCACGCGCCGCACGCCCATGGGTTTTCAACGCGCTCGCGCGCTGATATTAAGCACAACTTTTAGAACAGTTTTTAGGAAAATAAGCATGAGTCAACACATTGTTTTACTCGCCGGCGATGGCATCGGCCCTGAGATCGTCGCTGAAGCCGAAAAAGTATTAACACAGGTCAATGAGCAGTTTTCATTAGGCCTAAGCTGGAACCATGAGCTATTAGGTGGCGCCGCCATCGATGCTCACGGCGTACCGCTGCCTGATGTCACCTTAGATGCCGCGCGTAAAGCCGATGCGATCTTGCTCGGTGCCGTTGGCGGCCCAAAATGGGATGCGATTGAGCGCTCCATTCGCCCTGAGCGCGGCCTGCTGAAAATTCGTGCTGAGCTGAATTTGTTCGCTAATTTGCGCCCAGCATTGCTGTATCCGCAGTTAGCTGCTGCCTCATCGCTGAAGCCAGAAATCGTCTCAGGTCTAGATCTGCTGATCGTGCGTGAGTTGACTGGCGGTATTTATTTCGGCCAGCCACGAGGCATTCGCATCCTAGAAAATGGTGAGCGCCAAGGCTTCAATACCGACATCTACAGCGAGTCAGAAATTCGTCGCATTGCGCATGTGGCTTTCCAGCTTGCGCAAAAGCGCAATAAACGCGTGCTCTCAGTCGACAAAGCCAACGTCTTGGAAGTCACTGAATTGTGGAAGCAGGTGGTCACTGAGGTCTCGGCCGAGTATCCTGACGTCGCCTTGTCGCATATGTATGTCGATAACGCCGCCATGCAGCTAGTGCGCGCGCCAAAACAGTTCGATGTCATCGTCACCGGTAACTTGTTCGGCGATATTCTCTCTGACCAAGCCGCCATGCTCACCGGTTCGATTGGCATGCTGCCATCGGCCTCGCTAGATCAGCAGAAGAAGGGCATGTATGAGCCTTGCCACGGTTCGGCACCAGACATTGCCGGCCAAGGCATTGCCAATCCTTTAGCGACTATTTTGTCGGTGGCAATGATGCTGCGTTATAGCTTGAATGCACCGCTGGCCGCTGAAGCTATCGAAGCCGCCGTTGGTCGCGTGCTCGATCAAGGTCTGCGTACTGCCGACATTTTCAGCGAAGGCACTACGCGAGTTGGCACCAAAGCCATGGGCGATGCCGTTGTTGCCGCGCTTGCTGGCTAAGGCTCGAGACCCAGTACAGACATTTTAAGCGTCATTCTCGATGAGTTTGGCGCCACTTAATTTGATGAGATGGAGACGAAAATGAAAGTAGGTTTAGTCGGTTGGCGTGGCATGGTGGGTTCAGTACTGATGCAACGCATGAGCACTGAAAAAGATTTCGATCACATCGATCCCGTGTATTTCACCACATCAAGCCCAGGCAGCATCGCGCCGCATTTTGGCGATAAAGATGCCGGTGTATTGCAAGACGCACACAGCATCGACGCGCTTAAAGCCATGGACACCATCATTAGCTGCCAAGGCGGTGACTACACCAGCGAAATTTTCCCTAAACTGCGCGAAGCTGGCTGGGATGGTTACTGGATCGACGCCGCCTCCACATTACGCATGGAAGACGATGCCGTCATCGTGCTCGATCCCGTCAATGACGATTTGATCGACGCTGCACTCGATAAAGGCGTGAAAAACTTTATCGGCGGCAACTGCACCAACTCTATCTTGCTGATGGGTGTTGGCGGTTTGTTCAAAGCCGGTTTGGTTGATTGGGTCACGTCGATGACTTACCAAGCAGCCTCGGGTGGTGGTGCCAATCATATGCGCGAATTATTGCGCGGTATGGGCGTGATTCACGATGCCGTTAGCGAAGAGCTAGACACGCCATCGTCGGCAATTTTGGCCATCGATCGCAAAGTCTCCAACACCATTCGCAACGATGTGCCGCGCGAATTTTTCGGCGCGCCATTGGCCGGTGGTTTGATTCCGTGGATCGATAAACAACTCGACAACGGTCAAACCAAAGAAGAGTGGAAGGGCCAGGCTGAGGTCAACAAAATTCTTGGTACTAGCGCCACAGTGCCCGTTGATGGCCTCTGCGTGCGCATCGGTGCCATGCGCTGCCATAGCTTAGCGCTCACGCTGAAGCTGAAAAAAGATCTGCCATTGGAAGAAATCGAGCAAATCATCCGAGCCGGTAACGACTGGGTGAAATGGGTGCCGAATGACCGCGACGAGACTGTTGCTGAACTGACGCCAGCGGCTATTACCGGCACGTTGCAAATAGGTGTTGGCCGTGTTCGCAAGCTCAATATGGGCCCTGAGTATGTCTCGGCCTTTGTCATTGGTGACCAATTATTGTGGGGCGCTGCTGAACCATTGCGTCGCATGCTGCGCATCTTACTCGCGCGTCAAGGAGCTTAAAATAGATGGCCGCTATCACGCAGTCAGTGGGTTTGTTTGGGGTGACAGGCGAGGTTGGGCGCGCATTTTTTGATGGTCTCGAGGCGCAACCAGCGTTTGTTGGGCGCTTGCGTTTGTTCGCCAGTGCCGCTTCCGGCGAGGAAACCCGTGTCTATCGTGATCGGCCCATCGCCATCGAGGTGGTCGAGGAGTTAGCGGCCGACCGCTTCGATGATTTGAGCGAAGCCATTTTGGCCGTGCCTGCTGATGTTGCCGACGAGTTAGCCGCGCAGCTTTTGCAGGCCGGCGTTCGCGTTTGGGATGTCACCGGGCATTTGCGTGCTCACCCACGCGCCGTGCCCTTGTCACAAGCTACTGGTGCTGACCTGTTGATCGTCTGCGATGATCCAT
Source organism: Paraperlucidibaca wandonensis (assembly GCF_042677145.1). Classification (NCBI taxonomy): domain Bacteria; kingdom Pseudomonadati; phylum Pseudomonadota; class Gammaproteobacteria; order Moraxellales; family Moraxellaceae; genus Paraperlucidibaca; species Paraperlucidibaca wandonensis. Next base: position 688,623 of record NZ_JBHTIT010000001.1, read on the forward strand.
TAGTCGCGCTGTGTCAGCCAGTGCTCGATGCATTAGCTGAGCAAGCACCGCTCACAGAGTTGGCCATTACAGCACTGTCATCGGTGTCGTTGCGCGGTAAAGCTGGCGTGAAAGAGTTAGCAGCCCAAACCGGCAACCTACTCAACGGACGTGGCATTGAGCCTACAGTCTGGACACAACAAATTGCCTTTAACGTACTTTTAGCTGATGGCCAACGCGATAGCTCAGGCCGTACTGCTCGCGAACGCCGCATCGAAAAATCATTTAGCACCTACGCGCCAGTGATTAGCGTCGAGCAAGTCGTTATGCCGCTGTTTTTCGGCGCTATGGTGCAGCTGCGCTGGCATACAGAAACAGCCATTACCGCAGATATAGATAAGTTACTGAGCACGCTACCGCATACGCAAGTGACAGCGGCTCAGGCCAGCGAATTACCAAGCCCAGTGTCCGATGGTGCTGATCATGATGGCGTTAGCATTGCCCGTGTGCAGGTCAGTGATAATCGCGGTTCGTTATGGATAATTGCCGACCCAATTCGCGCTGGGCTGGTACGCCCCGTGCTTAACGTCTTGATGAATTTAGGATAAAGCGGCATTATCGCGACAAGAAGAATACGTTCGCCAAGGAGACACCCCATGCGCCACGGCCTGCAATACGCCGCCTTTGTGGCCCTAGGCCTGATGTTGACGACGCCTGCATTGGCTGTCTCCGTCGGTGAAATACGCCCACAATCACGTGTTGGTGAACCATTGGCAGTGCAAATTGCCATCATCGATAGCGAAGGTTTTACTGACGATAGCATTCTAGTTACGCCAGCAACCGCAGCTGATCACGCACTTCTGGGCATGCAACGCCCAATTTGGCTCGACCAAATGGTGTTTACCACTGTGCGTGATGCCAAGGGTCAGCTACAGGTGCGTGGTAAAGCTTCAGCATTGGCTCCCAATAGCGAGCAAAACTTCTTAGTGCAACTCAGTTGGCCTGGCCATGTGCGCTTGCAGCAAGTCAGCGTTAGCTTGCCCGCTGCGGGTAGTGCCTTGCCAGCAAACGACAGTGTTGCAGAGTCGGCAGGGCCAGCGGCATTACCGACAACTGAAGCTACTGTCGTTATCCCTGTTCGGCCTAGAGCTGTCGAAAAGTCCACCGCAGTGCCGGTGGTCGAGAGCCCAGTGCAAGCTCGTAGTGGTCAGCTCTTAGTCCGCCACGGCGATACATTGAGTCAAATTGCCAGTGAATGGGATCAGGATTTAAGTCTGAATCAACGCCAAAAAATCATTCGTGAGCGTAACCCGCAGGCCTTTATCAGCGGCAATATAAACCTTATCCGTGCCGGTGCTAGCCTTAGCTTACCGGATACTAAAACTATCGAAATTCCAACTGAGCGCGCTGCCAATCGTTGGTATCAAAAAGCTTTAAAGCAGGCCGAAGGCTTACTTGAGCCGACACTGAAGAAGCCAGTGGTTGCTGCTGCAGGCGCTGAAAATGGTGACGCAAGCGCTGATGCTAATCTGACACTGGTCTCACCAGGAAAAGATAGTGGTGGCGCTAGTGGTGCGGCCGAAAACTCAGGTAGTGACGCCGCTGCTAGCGCTTTAGCCGATGCTGAGACTGAGCGCACGAGTCTGCTCGACAAACGCCTGCAATTAAGCAATCGACTAGCTGCTTTAAATGAAGAAAATGCCGATGCTGATAAGCGTTTGCAGGTATTGGATGAGCGCTTAGCTGCTATGGAGCGCGGTGAGCCAGTGGCAGATGATGCGGCCGACGCTGTCAGCGATGAATCATCGGAACATGACAATAACTGGCTGTGGTGGCTAGCCGCTGGCATCTTTTGGCTGCTGCTTTTTGTGGTGTTGCTGCGCCAACGTGCTCAAAACAAAGAAGCTGCAAGCGCAGCAGAGTCAGCTCCAGAAAGCTCGAAAGAGGATGCCGTCGAAGCTGCTACCGAAGATCGCACCGAACCCACATTCGACGATACCTTCGCGAATTTGACAGCGGGCTCATCCTCATTAGGTAGCTATGATGATGAACCCGCTGGCGACGATGATGCCGAAGATGAGGGTGAGTACGACTTCCTCAACGACAGTGAATCCGAAGCGTTCCAAACCCGTCTCGATTTAGCTCAAGCCTATTTGGATATGAACGAGGTTGATGCTGCACGTCAATTGCTCGATCGTGTTGTTGAAGGTGGCACTAGCGAGCAGCGTGCGCGCGCTAAAGCACTTATTGATGAGCTAGGCTAAGCGCGAATTTGATGACTCAGCGCTATGCTATCGGCATCGAGTTCGATGGCCGTTTTTATCGTGGCTGGCAAACTCAGCAAGTCGGCGTTGCTAGTGTTCAAGCTACGCTAGAGGCGGCGCTCAGCAAGGTCGCCAATCATCCTGTCATTGTTCATGGTGCCGGCCGCACCGATGCCGGCGTGCATGCTTCTGGCATGATCGCCCATTTCAATAGCCCATCGATTCGTACCGAGCGTAACTGGCTAATGGGCGTCAATACCTGCCTGCCCGAGAGTATTACTCTACGCTGGCTAACGCCGATTCGTGATGATTTTCATGCGCGCTTTCAAGCCACAGCGCGACGCTATCACTACATTATTTATAACCATCCGCGCCGCTCCAGCCATTTAACCGGGCGAGCAACTTGGCATTACCATGCGCTCAACGCAGAGCGCATGCACGAGGCCGCTCAGCACTTGGTCGGTGTCCATGATTTCAGCGCTTACCGTGCAGTCGCTTGCCAATCCAATCGGCCGGTACGCGATGTTCATTTCATTAATATTGAGCGGCGCGGGCCATTGATTCGTTTGGATATTCAGGCCGATGGTTTTTTGCATCATATGGTGCGCAATATCGTGGGCGTGTTACTCGCGATAGGGCAGGGGGATGCCGAGCCTGTCTGGGCGGCTGAGGTGCTTGCCAGTGGCGATCGCAGTGCTGGTGGCATTACGGCAGCACCAGATGGCTTGTACTTTGTCGATGCGCACTATCCTGATGCATTGCCGCGTGAGACTTTGGGCCCAAGCTGGCTGTCGGCTTGGCCGATTGCTTAGGCTGTTAAGCTGCTTGAAAAGTGTCATAAAATTGGCGTAGCACTTGGCAGCAAGCTCATTTGCGAGTTTACTGCGCAACATATAAAAATAATATGATCATTGGAGAACGTCTGTGCAGAAATTATTTCAAGCCACATGTTTGGCGATAGCTACTTTAGGCTTGAGTGCAACTGCGCAAGCATTCACTGTTGAAAATATGTCGGCGTGGTCGGCTGCCAAGCAGCCATTACGCATGGATATTGAGCTGGGTGATTTGGCCATTACCAATGCCAATGAAGTTCAGGTACGTGTTGCCAGTGAGGCCGAACACGCTCGTCTTGGCCTGACCCGCCCAAGCTGGGGCGATAACGTTCGCTTCCAAATGATTACGCTGCCCAATTTTCATGTCGTAGCACGAGCCACTACTGCCGATGCCTTCCCCGATGAGCGCGTGTCGTTTGTCGTGAACATTAGTACAGCTGGCGAAGGCCGCTTACAGCAAGTGGGCTCGGCTTTAGGCCTGCAACCCATTGCTGCGAAAAACCCGCCACCTGAGCGTCCAGTAATTAAAATTACGCCTGAGAAGAAGCCGGTTGAGGTAGTTGATTCAAAGCCCGCTGCCTCTAATGCAGTTAAGCCGGTATCTATTCAGTCGCAGGCTAAGCCCTATAATCCAACGGTTGAGTCTGTAGCTCCAGTAGCTAAAGCGGAAGCCAGTAAACCTGCTGCAGAAGCGCCGGCACCAAGCAAGAAGCCAGCTGCTAAGCCAGTCACACCAGTTGCCAAGAAGCCTGCTGAGGTCGCCGCAGCTCCTGCTGTTGCCGCCAAGCCAGTCCAGACAGCTCAATCAAGTGCCCCGACAAGTTCGCAAGACCGTGCCACTCTTGAGCAAGGGCTGAAGGCAGCGAAAGCGCAAGTGGCCGATTTAGAGGCGCAAATTGCTGCATTCGATAGCGCTGCCGCCAAAGGTGCGGCGACTAAAGAAGCTGCTGCCGCAAACGTAACTGCTGATGTGGACTCTGCAGCAACAGATGGCGCAGTGGTAGCTTCTACAGATGACATGTTCATCGTTGAAAGTGATGCAGCTACTGAGAATGAGGTTGATGCTGAAACAGCAAATGCTCAGGCAGTAGCAGCGGCTACAGTTGTCAGTGATGAGACACTGGTAGCTCCGGTGACCTCTACACTGAAGCCGTATCAGTGGTTTGCCCGTATCATGGTCCTCTTTGTTTTGCTGATTTTACTGGTTTTCTTCCTTATCGATAAAATACGTAATCGTCGCTAATTACGCGGCTCAGGCCGTGCCACTAGGCACGGCCTTTGCTACACTCGCAGGCTGATTTGGCCAAGGGTGTCAGCACAGTGTCATTGCCTATTCACGCAAGAACGCGCGTTAAAATCTGCGGTATCACCCGCAAGGAAGATGCACTTCATGCTATTACAGCTGGTGCAGATGCTTTGGGCTTTGTGTTTTATGAGCCTAGCCCACGTGCCGTGAGTGCAGCTCAGGCCGCCGCCATCATTGCTAGCTTGCCGCCGTTTGTGAGCACCGTTGGGCTCTTTGTCGATGCTCCTGCCCAGCAAGTGCACGCTACGCTAGCGACCGCACCATTAAGCCTGCTGCAATTTCATGGCGATGAGACCGAAGCCTACTGCCAGCAATTTCAACGTCCTTATATCAAAGCGTTACGTGTGCAGTCCGGCGATGATGTTGCCGCTCGTATGCGTGAATATCCATCTGCGGCAGCGATTTTGCTCGATGCATGGCACCCAAATCAGCCCGGTGGCACGGGCTTATGTTTTGACTGGCAGCAAGTTCCTAAAGAGATGTCTACGCGTGTGGTGTTGGCAGGCGGCTTAAGCGCGTCTAATGTAGCCGATGCCATTCGCGCAGTCAGGCCTTATGCCGTAGATGTTAGCGGTGGCGTTGAATCAGCTAAAGGCATTAAAAGTGCCGAAAAATTAATCGCCTTTATGGCAGGAGTTCAAGCAGCATGAGTGCACCGCAGTCCATTGATTTTTCTAAATTTCCCGATGCTCGCGGTCATTTTGGCATCCACGGTGGTCGTTTCGCCTCAGAAACACTAATGGCCGCACTTGATGAACTCGATCAGCTTTATGCGCGCCTAAAAAATGATCCTGATTTTCTTGCAGAGTTTGATCACGATTTAGCGCATTACGTTGGCCGTCCATCGCCGCTGTATCACGCAGAGCGCTGGAGTCGTGAGCTCGGTGGCGCACAGATTTATCTTAAGCGTGAAGATTTAAATCACACTGGCGCACACAAAATTAACAACACCATTGGCCAGGCTTTGCTGGCCAAGATTTCGGGCAAAACCCGTGTGATTGCTGAGACGGGCGCAGGCCAACATGGTGTTGCTACGGCGACCATTGCTGCGCGTTTAGGCATGGAGTGCGTGGTCTATATGGGCTCCGAAGATGTTAAGCGCCAGTCGCCAAATGTCTATCGTATGAAGCTCTTGGGTGCGACGGTAGTGCCGGTGACTTCTGGCTCGAAAACACTGAAAGATGCCTTGAACGAGGCCATGCGTGACTGGGTAACCAACGTCGAAAACACTTTTTACATCATTGGTACTGTGGCCGGCCCACACCCATACCCAATGATGGTGCGCGACTTCCAGTCAGTCATTGGTCGTGAAGCGCGGCGTCAGTGCTTAGAGCAGACTGGCAAGCTGCCCGACGCGTTGGTTGCTTGCGTTGGCGGTGGCTCTAATGCCATTGGCTTGTTCCATCCTTTTTTAGCCGATGAGTCAGTGAAAATATTCGGCGTGGAAGCAGCAGGGCACGGCATTAATGCTGGCGATGGCCAACATTCGGCACCATTAAATGCCGGCCGCCCAGGCGTATTGCACGGCAACCGCACCTACCTAATGAGCGACAAAGACGGTCAAGTCATCGAAACACATTCAATTTCTGCTGGTTTGGATTATCCCGGTGTCGGCCCAGAGCATAGCTGGTTAAAAGACATTGGCCGTGCCGACTACGTCACCATTAATGACACTGAAGCGCTTGCGGGCTTTCATCGTTTAACACGTACTGAAGGCATCATTCCTGCGCTTGAGTCCAGCCATGCTTTGGCCTATGTCGAAAAGCTGGCACCAACCATGAGCCCAGAGCAAATCATCATTGTGAATTTATCTGGCCGTGGCGACAAAGACTTGATGACTGTCGCCAATCTTGACCAAGAGGGTTAATGCGTGAGCCGTTTAACAGCCTGTTTTGCCGCGCTAAAAGCTAGCGGCACCAAAGCCTTAATTCCCTATATTGTTGCTGGCGATCCAACACCAGAAATTACCGTTGATGTTCTGCATGCGCTTGTCACCGCAGGCTCCAATGTGCTCGAAATTGGCGTGCCATTTTCTGACCCAATGGCTGATGGTCCGACCATTACCTTGGGCCATGAACGTGCATTGACACATCACGTCTCATTGCGTGATGTACTAAAAATGGTCACCGAGTTTCGCCGCAAAGATAGCCAAACACCGATTGTCTTGATGGGCTATTTAAACCCCGTCGAGGCCATGGGTTACGCTACTTTTGCCGATGCCTGCGCTGAAGCGGGCGTTGATGGTGTGCTCACTGTAGACATGCCGCCAGAAGAGGCTGATGAGCTAATGGCAGAATATAAGCGAGTGGGCATCGATCCAATTTACTTGCTCGCACCAACTACTACCATGGCCCGCGCCGCCCGCATTACCGCAGCAGCCAGCGGCTATGTGTATTATGTCTCGCTTAATGGCGTAACCGGCTCTGCCGCGCTCGATGTTGGCGCGGTAAGCGCACGTATTGCCCAACTGCGTACTTTGACGCAATTGCCCATTGGCGTTGGTTTTGGTATCAAGGATGCCGAATCTGCCGCTGCTGTGGCGCGTGTCGCTGATGGTGTCGTGGTGGGCTCAGTATTAGTGCAGCGTATGGGCGAGCTTGCCGCTACGCCACAACAAATTCCTGCTGCCGTAGCGAATATTTTAGCGCCGCTACGCGCTGCAATAGATCAGGCCTGAGGGCCGAGTCAGCGTGAGCTGGCTCATAAGGAGTCATCGATGAGTTCGAGTTGGTTAGAGCGCATTCTTCCGAATGTTGGTGCCCAGTCTGCAGCCGATCGCCGTGTTGCGGTGCCTGAGGGCCTGTGGCGTAAGTGCCCCAAGTGTGAGTCCGTACTCTATCAAGCAGAGGTTGAGCGTAACCAACATGTCTGCCCTAAATGCCAGCACCATTTACGCATTGGTGCACGTCACCGTATCGACATCACTCTCGATACCGAAGGTCGTGAAGAGCTAGGGCAGGAACTATCGCCTGTCGATATTTTACGCTTCAAAGATTCCAAGCGTTACAGCGATCGCCTAGCCGATGCTCAAGCAAATACTGGCGAAAAAGACGCGCTAGTGGTGATGAAAGGCACAATCAATGAGCTGCCTGTTGTTGTCGTCGCTTTCGAATTTGACTTTATGGGCGGCTCCATGGGTTCAGTTGTGGGATCGCGCTTTGTTTTGGCAGCTGAGTATTGCTTGAAGCACAGAGTGCCTCTGATTTGCTTCGCGGCCTCTGGCGGTGCCCGTATGCAAGAGGCGCTATTTTCGCTGATGCAAATGGCGCGTACATCGGCTGCTTTGGAGCGTATGAAAGAGGCTGGCGTACCTTATATTTCAGTGCTCACCGATCCTGTTTATGGCGGCGTCTCGGCGAGTTTAGCCATGCTTGGTGACATTAATGCCGCAGAGCCAAACGCCTTAATCGGCTTTGCCGGCCCGCGCGTGATTGAGCAAACCGTCCGTCAAAAATTGCCTGAGGGCTTTCAGCGCTCGGAGTTTTTGCTCGCTCATGGCACGGTCGATGTCATTATTCATCGCCACGAAATGCGCGATAGCTTATTCCGCCTACTCGCTAAATTTATGCACTTTCCCGTGTGATCAAACCGGTAGATGCCCGCATGATGTCTGCGTTAGATGAAAATGCCAAAAGCGTCAGCGATTGGCTTGCGATACTTGAGCAGCGTCATCCAAGCGCGATTGATCTTGGTCTTGAGCGTGTTGGCGAGGTAGCCGACCGACTCAATCTGCGCCAATTTCCCTGCCCTGTAATCACCGTTGCAGGCACCAATGGCAAAGGCTCGACCGTGGCGACTATTGTCGCCATTGCGCGTGCTGCCGGATGGCGCGTGGCCAGCTATACATCCCCACATTTAGTGCATTTTCATGAGCGTATTAATTGCGATGGCGCATTCATTTCCGATGCAGATTTAGTCAATTCGCTTGATGCTATTGAGGCTGTGCGTGCCGACACCTCATTGACCTATTTCGAACACACCACGCTTGCTGCTTTTTACTGGTTTCAGCGCCAAAACCCAGACCTGCTTGTGCTTGAAGTGGGATTGGGTGGGCGCTTAGACGCTGTTAATTTAGTAGACCCCAGCGTGGCTGTTATCACTAATATCGGCCTCGATCATACCGACTGGCTAGGCGATAACTTAGCCAGCATTGCGCGTGAAAAGGCTGGCATCATGCGTGCCGGCCGCCCAGTAATCTTAGGCGAGCGCGAGCCACAAGCTGTGCTGATTGAGCATGCTCAAGCCTTAGATGCACCGACTTGGGTGAAAGGCCGAGATTACGATTTTGCTGTTAAGGCCGATCGGGGCGCATGGCAGTATGGTGATTGGCTTTTGCCTTTGCCGAGCGTGGCCTTAGACAACGCCGCTACGGCCATTGCTGCATTGCAAGCATTGGCAGAGCTCACGGATAAACCTATTGCCGCTGCAGAAATAGCTGAAGGTCTGCGCCAAACTAGTGTTGCAGGGCGGATGCAGCGCCTGCCTTGGCCTAAGAATCTTGCAGGCAAGGCATCTGTGCCTGAGCTAATACTAGATGTCGCGCACAACCCTCATGGCGCTAAGTTTTTATGGCAGCACATAGCGCCGTTGGCTGCACCAGGGCGCACCATCGCGGTCTTGGCCATGCTTGCCGATAAAGATAGCGCCGGCGTGATGGCGAGCAGTAAGGCCTATGTCGACAGCTGGTGTTTGGCCAGTTTGTCGTGCCCTCGCGGACAGTCCGCTGCGGCATTGGCAGATATAGCAGCAAGTATCGATTTAACTGCGTGTTCTGCGCACGATAGTGTGGCTGAGGCGTTAGCATCTGCTCGTCTTCAGGCTACTGAGCACGATAGAATTGTCGTCTTTGGTTCGTTCTACACGGTTGCCGCCGTGTTGGCACTCAGCGAGTAAGCTATGGAAAAAGTGATTGGGCAGCGTGTTTTAGGCGGTGTGGTGTTAGTAGCAGCCGCTATTTTATTTTTGCCCATGGTATTGGAGGGTGCCGGTGTTGCTGCGTTGCAGCCGCCAGAGATCCCTGCGAAGCCCGCTGTGCCTACCGCCAATGACCTTGCGCCAGCGCTGCAAGACCAAGCAGCAGAGCTTGAGGCAAGTATTGCCGATAGTCATGGCGAACCAACATTTTATCCTGTGCAGCCGACTACTCAGGCCGCACCCGAAACAACCGAAGATGTTCCTGAGCGCTTTCGCTTAGCGGGCGAAAATGAAAAAACTAGTGCTCCGGCTGCTGCGAAGCCAGCTGCTCCAGCGCCAGTTAAAGTTGCGCCGACTGTAGCGGCTACAACTAAGCCAGTAGAGGTTAAATCGGCGGAGGCCAAGGTTGCAGCCGCGCCAGCTGTCGAGACCAAAGCTGCACCGGTCAGCAAGCCCGAAGCTAAGCCTGTCGTCAAAACTGAAGCGAAGTCAGATCCCAAACCAGCCATTAAAGCTGAGGCCAAGCCGGCTGGCCCAGGTTTACCAAGCGCTTGGGTTGTGCAAGTTGCCAGCCTTAGTAGCAAAGCCAGTGCCGATGACTTAGTTGCACGATTGCGCAAAAATGGCTTCCGTGCATCAGCTGTAGAGCAGGGCGGTGTATTTAAAGTGAGTGTTGGCCCTGAGTTAGATCGCGGCATTGCCGAGTCTTTAAAACAGCGCTTAAGCGCCGATGCTGAGCTCAAACTCAACGGTTTTATTGTGCCCTATCGCCCTTAAGTCCATGACGGCGCAAGTCGCAGTTGGTATGATGCGCGCCATCCGGCCTTAGCCTCCCGCCATTGACTCTGAGTTCTATGCATCCGGCAGATATCGTCATCTTGGTTGTGCTCGCGCTATCGCTAATCTTCGGATTCTGGCGTGGTTTGGTGCGCGAGGCGATCTCTCTCACCGGTTGGGTTCTCGCAATTTATCTCGCCCGCACTTACAACGAGCCTATGGCCGCATGGCTGGCACAGTGGGTCGGCACTCCCTCAATACGCCTCGTCATGTCCTATGGCGGCTTATTTTTAGGCACATTAGTGGTGTGCAGCCTTGGCGGATACGCCGTTAGCATGATGTTGCGCGCCGGCGGCTTAAGCCTTGTCGATCGATTTTTTGGCGGCGTCTTTGGTGTTGCCCGAGGCTTCGTGCTCTGTCTTGTCGCGCTCATGCTGATGGCACCGTTTATCGTTAACGATGCTTGGTTTCGCGAAGCCCAGCTACCGCGTGCCATCTTGAAATATGAATCCGTTGCTCGTCACCTGAAAGATCAGGCGATTACCATTATTCGTTCCCCAAATACTAGCGAGTCAGCTAGCCACTAAGCTCGAGAGGTCACCATGTGCGGAATCGTTGCCATCGCCGGCAAAGGCCCGGTTAATCAGGCACTTTATGACGCGCTCACGGTGTTACAGCATCGCGGACAAGACGCTGCTGGTATTGTCACCAGCGATAATCATCGCTTATTTCTGCGCAAAGACAACGGCATGGTGCGCGATGTATTTCATACCCGCCACATGCTGCGCTTGGTCGGCAACTATGGCATCGGCCATGTTCGCTACCCAACAGCCGGCTCGTCTAGTTCAGCTGAAGCGCAGCCGTTTTATGTCAACTCACCGTATGGCATCACGCTCGCGCACAACGGCAACCTGACCAACTCAGAAGCCTTGGCGAAAGATATTTATCGCTCCGATTTGCGTCACGTCAACACCGACTCTGACTCCGAAGTATTGCTCAATGTGTTTGCACATGAGCTGCAAATTCGCGGCAAAATTGTGCCCGGCATTGACGATATTTTTGCTGCTGTTGGCGGTGTGCATGTTCGCTGTAAGGGTGCCTATGCAGTCGTCGCAATGATCAGTGGCTACGGCATTATCGGTTTTCGCGACCCCTTCGGCATTCGCCCGATTATTTTTGGCGAACGCGACACCGCGAATGGTAAGGAATACATCATCGCATCGGAGTCGGTAGCGATTACTTCAGTGGGCTTCCGTGTTGTGCGCGACTTGAAGCCGGGCGAAGCGATTTTCATCGATAACGAAGGCAATATGCACACGCGCCAGTGTGCGGAGAATCCGGTGTATTCACCGTGCATTTTTGAGCATGTGTATTTCGCTCGCCCTGACTCGTTTATCGATAAAATTTCGGTCTATAAAGCTCGCCTGCGTATGGGTGAGACGCTGGCCAATACCATTTTGAAAGAGCATCCCGACCTAGAAATCGATGTGGTGATTCCGATTCCTGACACTAGCCGCACGGCGGCGTTAGAGTTGGCAAATCATTTGAACGTGAAGTACCGCGAGGGCTTCATGAAAAACCGTTATATCGGCCGCACGTTCATTATGCCGGGCCAGGGTCAGCGGAAAAAATCCGTACGCCAAAAGCTCAACCCGATTGAGCTCGAGTTTATGGGCAAAAATGTCCTGCTGGTTGATGATTCCATTGTCCGTGGCACCACCTGCCGTGAAATCATCCAGATGGCTCGCGATGCTGGCGCTAAGCATGTCTATTTCGCTTCGGCAGCACCGGCAGTGAAATATCCAAATGTGTATGGCATCGATATGCCTGCGCGCACGGAGCTGATCGCTCATGGCCGTACTGAGCAAGAAATTTGTGAGCTTATTGGCGCTGATGCGTTGATTTTCCAAAAGCTGGAAGATTTAGTCGCTGCTGCACGCGAAGGCAATCCCGATATCGAGCGCTTTGATTGCTCAGTATTTGATGGCGAATACGTAACTGGCGATATCGATGAGTGCTACCTCGATGCCTTACAAGCCTCGCGTAGCGATGGCGCTAAGCATCGAGTTCAGCAAGGGCCAAACCTCGTCGATTTATCCAACGGCGACTAATTTCTTAGTGTGAGGCAAGCATGTCTAACGAGCATTCCACCCCGAAGTTTGACACGCTTGCCGTGCGTGCCGGCAATATTCGTAGCGATCATGGCGAGCATTCAGAAGCTTTATTTCTGACCTCGTCGTATGTTTTTGCCTCTGCAGAGGAAGCTGCGGCACGCTTCGATGGCTCCAAGCCTGGCAATGTCTATTCGCGCTATACCAACCCCACAGTGCAATGCTTTGAGGAGCGCTTAGCCGCACTCGAGGGCGGTGAAAAAGCGGTTGCCACCAGCTCCGGCATGGCAGCGATTTTGTCCACCGTGCTAGGCCTGTTGAAATCGGGTGATGCTATCGTGACATCGCAAAGCCTATTTGGCACGAGCAATGTCTTGTTCACCAAATACGCTCATAACTTCGGCGTTAGCACCACCTTCGTGCCATTAGCCGATCTATCTGCATGGGAAGCGGCCATTACGCCGGCGACAAAATTGTTCTTTGTAGAATCGCCGAGCAATCCATTGGGTGAGTTAGTCGACATTGCCGCACTCGCCACATTGGCGCATAAGCATGGCATTTTGCTTGCCGTGGATAACTGTTTCTGTACACCGGCTCAGCAATTGCCTTTGGCGCTAGGCGCTGACTTGGTGATTCATTCCGCAACTAAATACATCGATGGTCAAGGCCGTACGCTAGGCGGTGCTGTGGTTGGTTCAGCGGTGCTTATTAATGAAATTTTGGGTGTTGTGCGTACTTGTGGGCCAACCATGAGCCCATTCAATGCCTGGGTCTTTCTCAAAGGCCTAGAGACCTTACGTATTCGTATGACTGCGCATGCGCAAAATGCCCTAGCCTTGGCGCAATGGCTGGAGCAGCAGCCGAACGTACTAGCCGTACATTACACCGGCTTGAAGTCGCACCCGCAGTATGAGCTGGCTTGTCGTCAGCAAAGTGGTTTTGGCGGCGTATTGTCGTTTGAGGTAGAGGGCGGGCGAGAAGCCGCTTGGCGCTTTATCAATGCGACTCAGCTGCTCTCAATCACCGCTAATTTGGGCGATACGAAATCGACAATTACTCATCCGGGCTCAACGACTCACGGGCGCTTAAGTCCTGAGGCAAAAGTGTTGGCGCGAATTAGTGAGGGGCTGATTCGCATTGCTGTCGGCCTTGAAGATATCGACGACTTGAAAGCGGATTGCGCGCGCGGGTTTGCTGCCCTTGCATGAGTAAACAGATGCCCGGTTACCGCCGGGTTTCGTATGCGCTTTTGCTCGGTGGCTTTGCCACTTTCTGGCTGCTGTATTGGCCGCAGCCATTGCTGCCGCACTTTGCCCGCGACCTACAGTTATCTCCAGCGCAAAGCTCATTTATCCTCTCTATTGCCACCGCCGCATTAGGTTTGGCATTAATCCCTGCAAGCCTACTCGCCGACCGCTTTGGCCGCCGCCCGGTTATGTGCTGGGCGATGTTCATTGCTGCTGTATTCACGGTGATGACTGCGTGGGCGCAAAACCTCGAGCAACTTCTCATGCTACGTGCATTAGCCGGCATTGCGCTCGCCGGCCTACCTGCGACAGCGATGGCTTATGCCGGCGAAGAGGTTGAGCCACGAGCAGTGGGTGGCGTGATTGGCATCTATGTTGCCGGCACCGCATTGGGTGGCATGAGTGGTCGTCTAGTCACAGCCGTAGTTGCTGAGCATTGGCCATGGGCAGATGCGGTCGCAGTAGTTGGAGTTGTCGGCGTACTTGCTGCTATCGTCATGTGGTGGTTTTTACCACCTTCTCAGCACTTTCACGCCCGCGCTTTGCCATGGTCTCGACAGGGGCGGCAGGCCTTTGCCGGCGCGATAAAAGCCATTACCTCCGATACCCAGCTCTGGGCGCTCTACATCACGGGATTTTTGCTTTTAGGCATATTTGTTGGGCTGTATAACTATTTAAGCTTTCGTCTTGAGTTGCCGCCATTTTCGCTCAGTTCGGCGGCTATCGGCGCTGTATTTCTACTGTATTTACCCGGCTCATTGGCTTCGGCGTGGTCGGGTCGCCTAACACGGCAGCTAGGGCGACCTGCAGCATTGGCTTGGATGTGGTTGCTGATGTTTCTGGGTTTATGGCTGTCATTGGCCAGTAACTTGGCTTGTCTTCTCGCAGGTGTGGCGTTGCTAACGTTTGCTTTTTTTGGAGCGCATGCCATTGCGAGTAGCTGGGTAGGGCAGCGCGCTGGCCAATATAAAGCATTGGCCGCCGCGCTGTATTTACTGAGTTATTACCTCGGCGCCAGCGTGCTCGGCACTTTGGCTGGTGTGGCCTGGGCTGGCCAAGGTTGGTTAGGCGTTGTCATCTTGCTGACATGTGCCTTGGCGCTTGGCATCGCATTACTCTGGTGGGTTTTACGCGCGTTTGATGAAACGTATGATGGCAATTAATACTACTGCACCAACAGTGGCAACGATGATGCTGGCGATAAAACCGCCGCTCGAAGCCAAGCCTAGTGCCTCAAATAGTTTACCGCCGATGACAGCGCCGACAATGCCCACGACGATATCGCCAATGATGCCGTAGCCGCCGCCTTTCATCACGACGCCAGCCAACCAGCCGGCAATTAGACCTACTATAATCATGCTTAACATAGACATCTCCGATTGATTTAATAATGCGCCACGATACAGTTTGTATCATGAGAGCGAGGCAAACGCGTAGCTAAGACAACAATTTGGCCACATGATAACTAACGGAAGTTGCACATCTTTGCATTGAAATAAGTACTCTTACTACTATATGTACGCGTTAGTTTATTTTCGTACGCGCTAAAAAGGCTGTTTTTTATGGCGTTGCTTCGCTGGTACAAACCGTCCACGAGCTTTTTGGCTTGGTTGGGCCTACTAACCTCGCTATTACTTGTCACAGTAATAGCCGTGACCTTGTCCGATTCGCGAACTCGACACGCTGCAAATATCAAGCTCAATAATGAGCTGCTACGCATGAGCGCTCTGCGCAGTGAGCAGTTTAAAAGTCGAATCGATGCGCTGCGCAATGACGTGCATTTTCTTTCGCGCTTACCCCCGTTAAAAGGCATGACCCGTGCGGCATTTCATGGCGGTATAGATCCGCAGCTACAGATAAGCTCCGATGTTTGGGCGCAACAACTAAATAATGTGTATTTGGCCTACCTTGAAACCAATCCAGCGCTTCTACAAATACGTTTAATCAGCGTCAAAGATGATGGCAAAGAGCTTGTTCGCGTTAATAAGCGTAGCGGAGTGGCAAAAATTGTACCCATGGATCAGCTGCAAAATAAGGCTGATACGCTGTATTACCGTGAGGTCTTAAAGCTTAAGCCACAAGAGATTTATATCTCACCACTAAATCTTAATCGCGAGTATGGCAAGGTTGAGATCCCGCATACACCAGTGCTCCGCTTAGCCACGCCAGTCTACACGCCAGATGGCCAGCTCTATGCCATGGTGGTACTAAATTACGACAGTAAAAGCTTATTGCAGAGTATCGAGGCGAGACTGCCTAGTTATGCTCAGGCCTACATCACTAATCCAGATGGCGATTTTATTCTGCATCCAAACCCTTCACATGAGTACGGCTTCGACTTAGGCAAGCGTTATCGTTGGCAAGACATGGCTACTGCTAATGTCACTGAGGCAGATATTCCGCATGGTATTACCCTCTGGAATACTATGGATGATCGCGTACTTCATGCTGCTTTTAGGTCTGTAACTATTGGCGATGGTCGTACTGCATACCCGTTGAGTATTGCCATCGCAACCGATGATCGAATGATCATGGACAATGTCATTGCGGCGCGAAAAACAGTCTTACTGAACATGCTGTTAGTCTCGCTTATTAGCATGATCTTTTTGCAGTTGTACTTAATTATTAGGCGACGTCAGCGGCAAATTGATATGCAGCAAAGTAGGCAAGCGGCGATTGTTGCCAGTGCCAGCGATGCCATTATTGTTACCACGTTAACCGGCACGATTTTGAGCTGGAACCAAGCCTCAACGCGGCTCTTTGATTACTCAGCGGAAGAGGCCATTGGCTGCGATATAGCCACGTTGATTGGCGGCGATACATCTGAAACCGCGAGTACGCAAAAAACGCTTAGCCAAGGCTTAACGGTGCCGCATTTCAGCACAAGCCGGGAGCAGCGCGACGGTAACGTAATTTATGTGTCGTGCTCGGTTTCGCCGGTACTGGATGCGCAAGGACAAGTCTCCGCCGTGGCGCATAGCCTGCGTGACATCAGCCGAGAAAAAGCTGCTGAGGCTGAGGTTTTAGCGCTCAATGCCAACCTTGAGTATCAAGTCGAGGAGCGCACAGCGGAGCTGCTGGTTGCTAAGGAGCGCGCTGAAGTGGCGAGTCAGGCCAAGTCTGCCTTTGTTGCCAATATAAGCCATGAAATTCGCACACCAATGAATGCGGTTTTGGGCATCACGCATTTGCTTGGCAAAACGAAACTCAGCGCCGATCAAACCAAATACCTAAACATGCTGCGCGGGGCAGGCGAGTCACTGCTAACGCTACTCAATGACATTTTAGACTTTTCGAAAATTGAAGCCGGCCACATGGCTTTGGTGGAGTCGCCATTCCGTCTTAATGATGTACTGAATGTTTTAGCCACCATCATGTCGGTTAACGCAGCGCATAAATCCATCGAGCTGATCATCGGTGTTGAGCCCGATGTTGCTGAAAGCTATGTAGGTGACGTGCAGCGCTTGCAGCAAGTGCTAGTGAATTTAGTTGGCAATGCCATCAAGTTTACGGAAGAGGGCGAGGTGGCTTTACTCGTCGACAATTATCGCGACTCAGAACTAGGACCTTGCGTGCGCTTTCGTGTGCGCGATACCGGCATTGGCATGACCGCTGACCAGCAGGCCGGATTATTCGCTCCGTTTTCGCAAGCCGACGCATCAATCACGCGCCGCTTCGGTGGCACCGGCTTAGGTTTGGCCATTTCAAAGCGCCTAGTCGCACTAATGGGCGGCTCCTTGCTCCTCAATAGTGAATTTGGCATGGGCACTGAGTTTAGTATTTGCATACCGCTAGCGCTTTCTGATTTAGACCTAGATATCCAACGGTCAGCGAATAAACTTGGCGATTTACGCGTACTAGTTGTCGACGACAATCCCACCAGCTGTGAGTATCTGTGCAAAGCCATTAAGAGTTGGGGCTGGCACGCCAGTGCAGCTGCCAGTGGCAAAGATGCTTTAGCCGTGATTAATCGCGCACAGGCAGCACACAACGCTTTCGATGTTTTGGTGCTGGATTGGCAAATGCCTGGCCTTGATGGTTTGGAGACTATGTCAGCAGTGCAGGCTGAACATCCTGAAGCATCCTGGCCGATGGTGATTATGGTCAGCGCCTTTGAGCAGTCAGAGATGCAGCTGGCCTTAGGCAAGCGCAGCATAGATGCGGTGCTAGTCAAGCCAGTGACTAGCTCAAATCTATTCGACACTTTGCATGAAGCGATAGCTAAGCAGCGCGGCGAAACCCTAGTGGCTCTGCCAAAAACAGTTGAGCAGCCATTACTAGGCGTGCGCATTTTATTGGTTGAGGATAATGCGCTAAACCGTTTTGTCGCCGGCCAAATGTTGACTCAGGCTGGTGCTGAGGTGCGTATGGCTGAGCACGGTGAGCAAGCCATTGAGGCGATAAAGTCTGACCCTAGCGCCATTGATTTAATCTTGATGGACATCCAAATGCCAGTAATGGATGGCATCACGGCGACCGAGTATTTACGCCAGAACGATCAGTGGAAAGGGCCTATTTTGGCAATGACTGCTGGCGTGCTCGACAGTGAGCGCGAGTCGTATTTGGCTGCAGGCATGAATGGCTTTATCGCCAAACCAATTATCCATGAACAAATGATGGCGTCGATTAAGGCCATTTTAGAGAGCCAACCTAAAGCTACTACTTCGGCCTTAGTTGCTGGCAAACGACCAGCGATTCCAGCACAAAAAATGTTAGCAGACTTCGATGTCTCGTCATTGTTAGCCTTGGCGCAAAACGACTCAGGCTATGTCGATGCTCTAGCTAAAATTATCGCTAAAGCGGTTGCCGCAGGCGTATCGCCACTAAGCGATGCTAATGCTGCTTGGATCGCCGGCGATAGTGATCGTGCCGCTGGAATACTGCATAGTTTGCGTGGCTCACTAGGCTCATTGGGCGCACAGCATTTTGCACATATTGCACTGCAGCTTGAGTTGGCCATTAGTGCCAATGACACCGCGCAAGTGCAGCCATTGTTCGATGCAACAACGGAGTCTTTGACTGCATCACTAACACAAGCCGCGCGTTGGCTAGAAAGTCGTCAGTAATAAGGAGCTGGGATGATTAAGGTTGTTGCAGCGATTGCCTTGCGTGATGGCTTAGTGTTGGTAGCTAGGCGTGCACTCGGTCAGCGCCAAGCAGGGCTTTGGGAGTTTCCTGGCGGTAAGATTGAGGCCGGCGAAAGCGAAGCAGAAGCATTGGCGCGTGAGCTGCACGAAGAGCTCAATATTGCTGCGCATATTGGTGAGGAATTTGCGCGCACGCAGCATCATTATGCCGATGTCAGCATCGAGCTAATTGGCCTGTTTACTGAATTGCCCGAGATGGACTGTGTGCTCAGTGTGCATGACCAAATCGATTGGGTGCCAATAGGGCATTTAGCAATGGTAGATCTAGCGCCTGCAGACATTGTATTAGCGCAAAAACTGATGCGTGAGTTTGCCTAGTCGCCATTTTGTGCCAGCAGATTGGCCGGTATGAAAGGTGATTTGTATGAAAAGTGTTGTTACTAAGTTTCACTCATGATGTATATTGCCAAACATAAGTAATACAAAAAAGGCAGTACCCCATGTTCATTTCATTTCGAAAGGCAACGTTTGTTGTTCTTGCTGCGTCTACAGCACTTTTAGCTGCCTGTAGCGACTCAACTAAAACGTCTACGACAACTCCTCCTACTCCACGCATAGATGCTGCCTGTATTGAGGCTGGCCCCAATGCTCGCGAGCAAGTCTTAACGCGACTATCTCTTGCCCGAGCCGGCGACACAGTGGCGTTTTGCGAAGGCTATTTTGAGATGTCCACGGGTTTGCTAGTCAATAGCAAAAACGGCATTACCCTGAAAGGTGCGGGTAAAGATAAAACTATTCTTAATTTTCTTAATAGCGACAGTGGTGAGGGCATTAATGCCAGCTACGCCGACGGCTTGATTTTGCAAGGCTTTACCGTGGAAGACACACCGGGCAACGGTGTTCGTGTGTTCCGCTCTGAGTCAGTGACGATTCGTGACGTTCGTGTGCGCTGGCACGATGCCGCTGGCCGAGATGAAACTAGCGATAAATACACGCCTCGCTCCGATGTCGGCGCTTATGGCTTGTATCCTGTTGAGACTCAACATGTCCTGATGGAGGATTGTGAGTCTCATGGCGCTTCCGATGCGGGCATTTATGTAGGCCAGTCTAACGACGTCATCGTGCGAAATTGCTTAGCGACATACAACGTCGCTGGTTTCGAGTTTGAAAATACCTACCGAGCATTATTTGAAGATAATGTGGCGACA
Source organism: Paraperlucidibaca wandonensis (assembly GCF_042677145.1). Classification (NCBI taxonomy): domain Bacteria; kingdom Pseudomonadati; phylum Pseudomonadota; class Gammaproteobacteria; order Moraxellales; family Moraxellaceae; genus Paraperlucidibaca; species Paraperlucidibaca wandonensis. The sequence goes on from NZ_JBHTIT010000001.1 coordinate 708,349, forward strand.
AAAAATACCGGTGGGTTCTTAATTTTTGACTTGCCTGACTTGCGCCAGTACGGCGAAAAAAACGTTGTGCGTCGCAACAAATCCTATAACAACAACACGGATAACTTTGCACCAACTGGCAATATTGTAGGTCTTGTGCCACGCGGTACCGGTATGTTGGTTCTCGCATCAGATCAGCTAGAAATTTACGACAACGATATTACGGGCAACGACAGCTTCGGTATTGCAGTCGTTAACTATGGCTTAGTCGATCGCAACTATCCTGATCTGCGCTATGATTTTTATCCAGAAGGTATTGAGATTCATAACAACCGTTTCTCCGGTAATGGTCAGAGTCCGCAGCTGCCAATAGCCGATCGTGGTGTCGCCTCCGCCTTGCCTTTATTGATGCGCGTGAAGAACTTTGGCCGCGGCGCTGATATCGTGTGGGATGGCGGAGAAGATGTGCCTAACGATTGCACAGACTATCCTGTCGACGAAGATGGCATTGCGCTCAATAAGCCAAACAATGCCGAAACACGTTATGAGCCGCGAGTGGATGAGCGTGGCCGTCCTAACTACTATCGCTCCGATAAAGAGCCGACATGCAAATACAACGCATGGAAATTCGATGCCAAGAAAAAGCTGAAAAAGCCTGAGAATGGTTTGTGCTTGAGCAATAACACGCACCAGTCAAACCCATTGGTGACACCGTTCTTGAATGCTGGTTTGAGCCGCTCAGATATTGGCCCAGAGCTAATTCAGCAAATCATTGTGCCCGGAAGCAGTGATACCGCACCTTATGCTTGCGACTTACCAGACCGCCCAATTCCCGTGCTGAACCTGCCTTATAAAATAGTCGCAGAAGAAGCGGCACCACCTGATGCTGCTATCGCTGCTGCATGCTCCGCGGTTAAGCCAGGCCAAGTTAACTGGAATGCACTAGCAAAGTTTGACTGCCCTGAGCTGAGCCAGTATGGCCTGTTCAAAGTAGCCAATGATCCATTGAGCGGTGGCCAAGGTGCGTTCGTGATGCCTTACGAGCTCAATAGCACGCTGTTTTCTGACTATGCCAGCAAGTATCGCGTGATTTTCTTGCCGCCAAATGCTCAAGGTGGTGTGCAGCCAGCTAAGTATCAAGACAAAAAATCGACCAATAGCATCAATGAGTCACTGGACTTCCCCGTTGGCACCGTGATCTCGAAAACGTTCACTTTCCGCACGGAAGATGGTGCTGGCAAGCTGCTACGCGAACACATTGTCGAGACGCGATTGATCATCAAGCGTGACACTCCAGTTGGCGAGCGTTGGATTGGTCTGCCCTATGTGTGGCAGCAAGGCAGCGACGGCAAGCCAACGAAGGCTGTTCTAGCTTTAGCTGGCGATAATGTTGCTGTGCAGTGGGATTATCTAGATCCGAATCCTAATGTGAAGAAAAATAACGAACGCGCCCGCTATAAAGGTGCTTCTGCTGCCTATGCGGTACCAGCAGCATTGAATTGCATCACCTGTCATGGTGGCGATGACCGCCTAGGTGCTGCACCTATTGGGCCAAAAGCACGCAATATGGATCGCGGCATGAACAAAGACCAAACTGGGGAAAACCAGCTAGCATTTATGGCGCGTAAAGGCTGGCTCACCGGTTTTAATGCAGAGCCATCTAAGCGCGACGCTCCGATGGCAACAATGGAGATTCCAGGCAGTGGCCCTAGTAAGGCGCTACCAAATTCACCCCGCGATGTTCATGAGCGCGTGCGGGCTTATCTAGAAGTGAACTGTGCCTACTGCCATAACAGCAGTGGCGGCGCCTCTAACTCAGGCCTGTTCTTAGATAGCTTCCGCCCAGTAGACGTGCGCTACGGCGTGTGTAAAAAGCCTGTGGCAGCTGGTCGTGGTTCAGGTAATCGTGGGCACGATATTGTGCTTGGCAATGCCGCTGCTTCGATCATGAGCTTCCGTGTGGGCTCAGCTGAGGCTGGCGTTCGTATGCCGCCGATTGCGCGTAGTGTTGTCCATGGTGAGGCTTCAGCCTTGATCAACGAGTGGATTAATACTGAGTTGCCGGCTATTAATGCCAAAAATAATGATGAAGTGAAAAACGAAAACAGCTGTAATGACAGTGAGTTACCGCTACTGCTGACTGAGTTGCTGCCAGCAGAGTTGAGTAGCGTAATTGCGCAAATCCAAGAAGCCTCCGGCGGCCTCGTTAATATCAGTGCAGTTACTGATTTGCTCGAGTCCATCACTAAAGGTGTAACGGGTGCGTTATCGCCGACTCAGAAGAGTGAGCGCGCGATGAAAGGAACGCCAGCGGCTAACCGCTAGTTTCTTGCTGCACTGCTGTAGAAAAACGCCGTCTCCTGAAAGCCAAGCAGGAGGCGGCGTTTTTTCTTATACTGCCGCCCTCGATTATGTTCATTGAAGCTATTTTATGACTGCCGCTCAAAAGCCTATTCGCACCCGTGTAGCCCCATCGCCCACTGGCGATCCGCACGTTGGTACCGCCTACATTGCTCTTTTTAACTTATGTTTTGCGCGCCAGCACGGCGGCCAATTCATTTTGCGCATTGAAGATACTGATCAGCAGCGCTCCACGCCTGAGTCTGAGCAACAAATTTTAAGCTCGCTAAAATGGCTAGGCCTGAACTGGGATGAGGGCCCTGACATTGGCGGCCCGCACGCGCCATACCGCCAAAGTGAGCGTAGCGACATCTATAAGGCGCACACGCAGCAGCTCATCGATAACGGCCATGCTTTCCATTGCTTCTGCAGCAATGAGCGCCTAGATGCTCTACGCGCTGAGCAAACCGCCGCAAAGGCCAGTATTGGCTACGATGGCCATTGCCTGAGCTTGAGTAAAGCTAATGTCGCGGAGCGCCTAGCCGCTGGCGAGTCATCGGTGGTGCGTTTGAATGTGCCAAGACCAGCCGCTGATGCTCCCGCTAGCGAGCGCCTATGCACGTTCACCGACATGCTGCGTGGCGACATTGAAATCGCTTGGGAGCAGGTCGATATGCAGGTACTGATGAAAGCCGACGGCCTGCCAACCTACCATTTAGCTAACGTCGTCGATGACCATTTGATGGAGATCACCCACGTGCTGCGCGGTGAGGAATGGATTAGCTCAGCGCCAAAACATCAGCTGCTGTATCGCTATTTTGGCTGGGATATGCCGACACTATGCCATATGCCATTACTGCGAAATCCGGACAAATCCAAGCTGTCGAAGCGCAAAAACCCGACGTCAATTACCTATTATGAGCGCATGGGTTACTTGCCACAGACTGTGGTGAATTACCTTGGTCGCATGGGTTGGTCCATGCCCGATGAGCGTGAGCAATTTAGTCTAGCTGAGATGATTGTGCACTTCGACGTCACGCGCGTGTCGCTGGGCGGGCCGATTTTCGATGTGGAAAAACTCGCTTGGCTCAATGGCCAGTGGATCAAGGCCTTGCCTGTGACTGATTTTGTTGCAGCATTTCAGCAATGGATCACGCCAGAATATCTCGCGCGCGTGGCCAGCCAGATTCAAACACGAGTGCAAACTTTGTCTGAAGCTGTGGATTGGGCAGGCTTCTTTTTTGCGGGTTCGGTGGGTTTGACTGCTGAGAAATTGCAGCAGAAAAAACTCACACCAGAGCAGGTAAAGCAGTTATTGCAGCTGAGTTTGTGGGAGCTGGAAGTGTTGCCGCAATGGGATCACGAGCACATCAACGCGCTCATGCAGCGCTTGAGCGAAGCGTTGGGCTGGAAGATGCGCGATGTCATGGCACCGTTTTTCGTCACCATCGCCGGCACGCCATCGGCACCGCCGATTATGGAGGCTATGGCGATTATCGGCCCCGATATGACGCGGGCGCGCTTGCGCGAGGCCATTGCCGTGTTGGGTGGCGTGTCGAAGAAAGAAACTAAGGTACTCGAGGCTCAACTTGCGGCATTTCGCCGTGGTGAGTCGCTGATTGAAGCGCCTGCTGAAGGTTAAAACGCAGCCGAAGCAGGACGTTAAGCGCTAGTCGAGCTGCTCGCGCCTGAGCAGCTCGACCTTATGCGCCACGCCCCATTTGTAGCCGCCCATGCCGCCATCGCTAGCAATCACGCGGTGGCAGGGCACGATTAGCGCTAAGGGATTGGCGCCGCAAGCGCTAGCCGCCGCGCGAATAGCGCGTGGTCGGCCAACGGCATCGGCCAAGGCTTTATAGCTGATGGTTTGTCCGCGCGGGATGCGACAGAGCGCCTGCCATACCGCTTGTTGAAACTCAGTGCCGGGCAGCGCCATGGGCAGAGTAATATTAGCTGCCTGACCATGGCTCATCGCCTCGATGGCTTCGGCAGTGGCGGCATGTTCGCGCTGTTGCTCTGCATTCATGGGTGCGCATTGCGCTTTTGGATGCTCAGAGATCAAGCCTGCAACCAGCTCCTCATCATCCTCGCCAATAATCACCGATGCTAAGCCGTTGTCGCCGACGGCTATTAACAGCCGGCCCGCTGCACCATCGAAGCAATGATAGAGCAGGGTGGTGTCAGTTTTAGATTGCGGCGACTTCTGGCTCATGGATTTGTTCTCGTTCGAGTTCTGCAATGAGTCTTCCCCAAGCCGATACCACGGCTTGAATGCTCGCCAGGGTCGTGTCATTGGCCATGGCGCTGGCAATAATTGTGCACTCACCATGACGAATTTGCACGCAGGCCAAAGCCTCGGCAGCGGTGTTATTGCTCAAGCTAAACTCATCGTAATGCTCAACACTGGCCTCGATGTCGTAGTGATTACTCAAGCCGTTAACGACAGCTGAGATTAAGCCATCGCCAACACCGACAATATGTTGCGAACCTAAGTCGGCCTCGATGCGTACTTGGCCATCGCGGCGTTGCGCTTGATAATCGCTGACCTGCCAACCGGTGGGCACATCCAAACAATGTGCATCAAACAAGCTAGAAATGGTGTTGGCATCAACTTCGCCACCACTGGCCTCGGCCGCTGCTTGCACGCGCTTGGAGAAAGCAATTTGCATCCAGCGCGGCAAAGTAATGCCAACGTGTTGCTCTAGCACATGCAAAACACCGCCTTTACCCGACTGCGAGTTGATGCGTACAACCTCTTCGTAGCGACGGCCCAAGTCGCGTGGGTCAATCGGCAAGTAGGCCACATCCCAAGGTGACTCAGCGCTTGGCGGCACTGTTTGCCGATTTAAGCATTTGCGAATGGCATCTTGGTGGCTGCCTGAAAACGCCGTGAACACTAACTCGCCAGCATAGGCGTGGCGCGGGTGCGTGGTGATTTCGGTGACAGCTTCCACGGTGTCGATGATGTCGCGCATATCCGACAAGTCGAGCTCGGGATCTATACCTTGGCTGTACAGATTCATCGCCATGGTGACCAAGTCCATATTGCCGGTGCGCTCACCATTGCCCAATAAAGTGCCTTCGACGCGATCAGCGCCGGCCATGACGCCAAGCTCTGCCGCCGCGACACCGCAGCCACGATCATTGTGCGTGTGCAAGGACACACAAACGTGCTCGCGCTGCGCCATGTGCTCGATCATCCACTCGATGCAGTCGGCATAAACATTAGGCGTGCTGACTTCCACCGTGGCTGGCAAGTTAATGATCACTGGCTGGCCTTTGGTGGGCTGCCAGATTTCAATCACGGCATTGACGATTTCCGCCGCCACTGACAGCTCGGTGCCGGTGAAGCTTTCTGGCGAATACTGAAATGTCCATTCGGTCTCAGGATGCAGTGCGGCGTGTTCGGCGACACAGCGCGCACCGGCGACAGCAATGGCTTTCACGCCAGCGACATCGGTCTGAAAAACTTGCTCGCGCTGGGTAATAGAGGTCGAGTTATAAACGTGCACGATGGCACGCTTGACGCCTTTTAATGACTCATAGGTGCGAGCAATTAATTCAGGCCTCGCCTGTGTTAACACTTGAATGGTGACGTTGTCGGGGATGCGATCTTGCTCAATCAATGCGCGGACAAAGTCAAAATCGGGCTGCGAGGCGGCCGGAAAGCCAACTTCGATTTCACGGAAGCCGCAACGTACCAAGCACTCAAACAGACGGATTTTTTGCGGCACGGTCATCGGTTTCACCAGCGCCTGATTGCCATCGCGCAAATCCACGGCACACCAGCGCGGTGCTTGGGTGATGACGTGGTTAGGCCATTGCCGCTGTGGTCTGGCGACGACGGGCGTGGGGCGGTATTTGCGATGATCAAAAGCCATGATGGTGTCCTACGTAGTGCTTTAGGGAGTGAGCTAAGTGTAGGAGGGTGGGTGCGCAATTGCTGAGCTTAAATTGACTTGATTAAGGATTAATAGGTGATACATTGCTATTAATGTATTTAAAGTGGTTTTAAATTGCGCTATGGCACATTACGACAGCATTCTTGATAAGTTCGATAAGCATATTCTCGCGCTACTGCAGAAAGACGCCTCGTTAAGCAACCTAGAGCTGGCCGAGCGCGTTGGACTGTCGCCATCGCCGTGTTTGCGCCGTGTGCAAAAGCTCGAAGCCATGGGCGTGATTACGGGTCGACGTGCCTTGTTGTCGCCTAAAGCTTTAGGCTTGGGACTAACGGTGATGATTCAAATCAGTGTTGATCGTCACACGCCAGAACGCTTTGAGCAGTTTGAGGCTGCTGTATCTAGCTATGATGAAGTGCAGCAGTGCTATCTGATTACTGGCCAAAGCGCAGATTATTTATTGAAAGTGGTGGTGCCGGATATGGATCGTTATCAGGATTTTTTGCTCAATAAGCTCACTCGTATAGAAGGTGTTAGTGGTGTGCATTCGAGCTTTGTCATGCGCCGCGTGGTCGACACCACAGCGCTGCCGCTGCACTACTTGTAGTTGATCGCTATAGTTGGTCGTTGAAACCGACTTAAACGAGGAGGGCACAATGAAGCAGCTATTAATCGTTGCTCACGCACCATCAGAAAATATGCAGGCGCTTGTCTCTGCTTTAACTGAAGGTGCGCAAGACAGCGAGATCGATGACGTCACAGTTGTCGTTGCCGAGGCGCTGAAAACTACACCGAAGCAAGTGTTAGCCTGCGATGGCATTATTTTGTTTACCTCAGAAAACCTCGCTTATATGAGCGGGGGAATGAAAGATTTTTTCGACCGCTGCTACTACCCCGTGCTTGAGCTTAAGCAGGGTTTGCCATGTGCACTGCTCATTCGTGCTGGTTCCGATGGCACCGGTACGCGACGTGCCATTGAGTCGATCGTCACAGGATTGCGCTGGCAATGGGTGCAAGAGCCGTTAATTTGCCGTGGCGCGTGGCAAACTGAGTTTGTCGGGCAAGCGCGCGAATTAGGCATGGGCATGGCGGCGGGGCTATCGGCAGGTATTTTTTAGCTTACTTAGCTCACACCGATGAAATTTTGGCTGTGTTTTAAGCAAATACCGCAAGAACTGAGCAAAGCGTGTGCAGATGTGCGGAAAATTGCGATTAGTGTGTTGACAGCATCTAGCCTGCTCAATAAACTGCGCGCCTCGAACAGCAGCAAGCACCCAGTAGCTGTTCGAAGTGTGGGGCTTTAGCTCAGCTGGGAGAGCGCTACAATGGCATTGTAGAGGTCAGCGGTTCGATCCCGCTAAGCTCCACCAAGTTTGGCCCCATCGTCTAGCGGTTAGGACATCGCCCTTTCACGGCGGTAACCGGGGTTCAATTCCCCGTGGGGTCACCACACAGCGAAAGCCCAGCTCTAAACAGCTGGGCTTTTCTGTTTCTGCAGCAAGCGTTTTCCGCAATACAGTTTCTGCGAAGCTTCTACATACTGCCTCTGAGTTTTCCTTGACTTTCCAGTCATGAAATTGTGTCATTCGCCAACCGTTTCTGTCGACGGATGTCATAAAGGATCTCTCATGTCGTATCGTTCTGCTTTCCGCGCCGATCTTTTTGCCGGCCAAACTCATATTGTTACTGGTGGTGGCTCAGGCATTGGTCGTTGCTGTGCTCATGAACTTGCCGCACTCGGCGCCAACGTCATTCTCATTGGCCGTAATATTGAGCGCCTAGAGTCCACACAAGCCGAAATCATTGCCGATGGCGGCAAGGCTAGCTATTACAGCGTAGACATCCGCCAAGAGGCTGATGTGCGCGATACCGTCGCTAAAATTGTTGCAGATCACGGTCAAATTCATGGCCTAGTGAACAACGCCGGCGGTCAGTTTCCGGCACCATTGCTGAAGATTTCGAAAAATGGTTGGGATGCCGTAGTTAGCAGCAATTTAACCGGTGGCTTTTTGATGGCGCGAGAGGTGATGAACCAATCTATGCGCGAGAAAGGCGGATCTATCGTCAACATCATTGCCGATATGTGGCGTGGTATGCCCAGCATGGGTCATTCCGGTGCCGCGCGTGCCGGCATGCTCAGCTTCACCGAAACGGCGGCTGTCGAATGGGCGTCATACGGCGTGCGCGTCAATGCCGTGGCTCCAGGCTTTATCGCCTCCAGCGGCATGGATAGCTATGGCGATGAGTTTGCCAACCACGTTATTCCGCAAATGCGCGGCACGATTCCCTCCAGTCGCATGGGCGACGAAGATGAAATCAGCAGCGTCATCACCTTTTTACTTTCACCTGCAGCTTCTTACACCACAGGTGCTTGCATCTGCGTCGACGGCGGCTCATCGCTCAATACCAAGCTCTTTGGCTTGAAAGAGCATGACCGTATGCCTGAACAAAAAGCATTTCATCGTGCTGTAAAGCCTATGGCTGTTCAGCGCATGATGAAAAAATGAGTATGGATGGCGTTTGGCCAGATTGGCAGGTGAGGGCAGATGGCTTGCACATCGCGCTGTGCTTTGGCCATTTCGACGCCGTTCAAGGTTTTATCACCGAACTCATGGCGTGGGCGCAGCGCAATGACCATCACCCCGAGGTCAGCTTTGGCTACGCTCAGGCCACGGTAACGTGGTTTAGCCATGATGTAGAGGCGATTACTGAGCGCGACCACCGTGCCGCGCGTGCTACTCAGCAGCTAATGACTACCTGGGGCGCTACGGCGATTTAGCGCAATCGGTTACACTCCTGTTTTTCTGGCTGCCTTGGCCAATCATGGAGTGGTTGCTTGACGCATACCGAAGCCTTCTTAAAAGATCTTGCCATCATCATGATGGCCGCCGGTTTTATCACGCTGGTCTTTCATCGCTTTAAACAGCCCGTGGTGCTTGGCTATATTTTGGCAGGCATCATTATTGGCCCGCACACGCCGCCATTCCCGCTGATTTCCGACCGCAACACTATCCAAACTATGGCCGATTTGGGCGTGGTGTTTTTGCTATTTTCGCTAGGTCTTGAGTTCAATGTTAGTAAGCTGAAAAAGGTCGGCGGTACGGCGTTAATTGCCGGTACTGCTGAAATCACTCTGATGCTCTGGGCCGGTTACAGCCTAGGCCGCGCCTTTGGTTGGAGTGAGATGGATGCCATTTTCTTGGGCGCCATGCTATCGATTTCGTCGACCACCATCATTGTGAAAGCGCTTGATGAGCTAAAGCTGAAACGAGAGCGTTTTGCCCAGTTTATTTTTGGTGTGTTGATTGTCGAGGATATTCTCGCCATCGCCATGATAGTGCTGCTCTCAGGGCTAGCGCTTACTGGCGAGGTTAGCGTGAGCAGCGTTGCCAACACGCTTGGGCGCTTGGGCATTTTCTTGGTGGTGGCGCTGTTACTAGGGCTATTGCTAGTACCGCGTTTGCTGTCGGTGGTGGCGCGTTACCAAAGCAAAGAAATGCTTTTGGTGACTGTTTTAGGCCTGTGTTTTGGCTTCTGCTTATTGGTGGTGGAGCTGGGCTATAGCATGGCGCTGGGCGCATTTGTTATGGGTGCGATCATTGCTGAGTCTAAACAGATCCATGTCATTGAGCGCTTAGTCGAACCCTTGCGCGATATGTTTACGGCAATTTTCTTTGTCGCCATCGGCATGATGGTTGACCCAAGCGTGCTGGTCGAATACTGGGTGCCGATTTTGATCATCACGGCCGTGGTGGTTATAGGTAAAACCACGGCCAATACCTTGGCGACTATTGCCACTGGTCACGATGCCCGCACCTCGCTGAAAGTCGGCATGGGCTTGTCCCAAATTGGCGAGTTCTCTTTTATTATCGCGAGCTTAGGCGTAACACTTGGTGTCACTAGCGGCTTCCTTTACCCGGTGGTGGTGTCGGTGTCTGTGCTGACAACCATACTTACGCCATATCTGATTAGAAACTCTGATCTCGCGGCTTCGACCTTTCGCCATTTAGTGCCGAACTCACTACAAGGCAGTTTAACCGCCTATGAAAACTGGCTAGGCAGCATGGGCTCGAGTGCTCAAGAAAATCATGTGTCGGCCTTTATTCGTCGCATTTTGCTGCATGTGGTGCTGAACTTTTGCGTTATTGCCGCCTTGTTTATCGCGGGCGCGGCTTTGGTAGCCCATACCGACTTAACCGAATGGTTGGCGGTACTGCCGCAAGAGTGGCGTAGCACGGTGTTTTGGGCAGCGACTTTGGTGTTGGCTATGCCATTTATGGTGGCGGCATATCGCAAGCTAGAAGCGCTGGCAATGATTTTGACTGAGCTTGGTGCGGGCGTTGCCACCACACCTGCGCGGGTGACATTGTATCGCCTGTTTGCGCGCGCCTTACCAACGGCGGCCTTAGTGGCGATGTTGTTGTTGATCTCAGCCTTAAGCTCGATTATTTTGCCGCCCTTGCACTTGTTTGTTGCCGTGCTGGTATTAGTTTTATTACTGGCACTGGCATTATGGCCGCGCGTGGTGCGTTGGCATTCGCAGCTGCAAGTAGCGCTGCGCGAGACAATTGCTCAGCAAGCTGATGATCCTAATAAATAAAAATTAAATATCAAAGGACGCAATATGCTTAAGGAACAGGGATTTACCAGTCATGGCCGTGGCTTTTTAAAGACATTTTTTATTGAGCTCGCACTTTATGTGCTTATTGGTGGCGCCTTTGTTGCCACAGGCAGCAGCTGGTTATGTGTCGTGCTGAGCTGTGTTGCTATCTTTGCTTTGCTACGTTTGCTGATGGTCATGGGCAACGTCATCCCGACCTATAAAAATCGCTCGCCTAAGCGCGCTGAACATGAAGTTGGCTGCTTTTCTACGGTGGCTATGCTGCTGCGAGAATGGTGGGCAGCGATCCTAACCTATCCGTTTTTATTCGCTTTTGAGCCGTGGTTGGTGCCGACCAATCCGCCGGCTGGCCTTACGCATCGCGGCGACCCGATTGTGCTAGTGCCTGGCTTCTTCACTAACCGCGGCTATTTATGGGCCTGGCGTCGGTATTTATTAAAAAATGGCTATGGCAAAGTCTACGCCGTCAGCCCCGAGCCGATTTTTCATAGCGTTGAGAAAAACGCCGAGCATTTGGCACGCTTTGTCGATGAAGTGCTCGTTGAAACCGGTAGTAAACGCGTGATTTTACTTGGTCACTCCATGGGCGGCTTAGTGATTCGTCTGTATTTGCATCGTTTTGGCGGCATGCCGAAAGCATCGTTGGCGGTAGCCGTTGGTTCACCGCTAGTTGGCACCGTGCTGGCTGAAGGTAAAGAGAAAATGGGGCCGATCATTGCTCAGCTAACGCGAAGCAATGCTTGGGCTTTGGATTTTTTGCGTGAGGCCGAAGCTGCCCCATGCCCGATTCCATTTATTAGCGTGTGGTCGCCGCACGACACTATTGTTGCACCGCAAAACACCTCCATGGTGGCGGAGCATTATGGCCGCAACATCACGCTGCCCGGTGTTGGCCATATGGAAATGGTGAACTCAGCGCAAGTGATGCGCGTGCTCAAGCAAACTCTCGACGAGTTTCATGACGCTAAAGCTAATTAAGCGCTGCACTGCCTTTGCAGGCGAGGGCTATTTCACTATACTGCGCCCTCGCTGCAGGCATCGCGCCCGCTGCGCTATGGTGACCCTACCGGTCTCCTCGCACGATAAAACAGTTAACCCCGCCAGATCCGGAAGGAAGCAACGGTCACTGTCGAGTCGGTGCCGAGGCCGGGCTGGTAGGGTTGCCACCCAATCTCTCGCAAGACCCTCCCTATGATTCCTATTGCCATTATTGGCGGTGGTCCAGCTGGTTTAATGGCCGCTGAACAGCTAACGCGTGCTGGTATTGCCGTTGAGCTCTTCGACTCCATGCCTTCATTAGGCCGTAAACTTTTGTTGGCTGGCATTGGTGGTTTAAACATCACGCACAGTGAGTCTGCTCCGCAGTTTTTGCGCCGCTATGGCCAGTCGCAAGCACGATTACAACCTGTCTTAGCCGAGTTCGACGCAGACGCATTGCGGGCCTGGGTGCATGAGCTAGGCATTGAAACCTTTGTCGGTAGCTCGGGGCGTGTGTTTCCGCTCGAGATGAAGGCTGCGCCTTTGCTACGGCGTTGGCTGAGTCGCTTACGGGCGCAAGGGCTGGTAGTGCATACGCGGCATCGTTGTGTCGGCGTTAGAGGCATAACAGCAGAAGCACCTGCAGAGGCTGGATACGAGCTTGATTTTGTCTCGCCCGATGGCCAACGCAGTATTCGCACTTGCGCCGTGATTTTTGCCATGGGTGGCGGCAGCTGGGCGCGTTTAGGCTCAGATGCAGCGTGGCAACATTGGCTGCCAGCGTTGGCTATTCAGCCGTTAAAGCCCGCTAACTGCGGATTTCACAGTACTCATAGTGCGATGGTTCAAGCCTTGGCCGGCAGCCCGCTGAAAAATATTACGCTGCAGCTGCCGTGGCTAGACGTATCACTTAAGTCTGCTCGCGGCGAAGCGGTTGTGACTCAATGGGGCATTGAAGGTAGCGTTATTTACGCCCACAGCGCGATGATCCGTGATCGTATCGAGACCAACGGTAATGCTGAAGTAGTCTTGGATTTGCTGCCTGATCATTCGGTCGAGCACTTACTTCAGCAGCTACAAAGCAGCAATCCTAAGCACAGCCTAAGCCGTCAGTGGCAGGGCATTGGTCTTAGCGGTATCAAAGCAGCGCTACTGCGCGATGCCTTGCCAAAGGCCCATTGGTCGGATGCCCAGCGCGTGATTAATACCGCCAAAGCCTTGACGCTAAAGCTCACTGCCGCGCGCCCAATCGATGAGGCCATCAGCACAGCAGGTGGCGTGTGTTGGACAGAATTAGCGATGACACTTGCCTCAGAGCGCTTTCCGGGGCTGTTTTTCGCCGGCGAAATGATCGATTGGGAGGCGCCAACTGGCGGTTATTTGCTAACCGCTTGCTTTGCCACTGGTCGCAAAGCTGGGCTATCGGCTCACGCTTTTTTGACGCATGACTTGAGAAAGTCACGAACTCGAGAGTATAACTAGCATCCACTTTAAAATTGCATGGAGCGTGTCATGGTTGATATTGATGCTTACCAAAAAAAATTAACGGCTCAACTAAACGAATGGAAAGCGCAAGCTGACCTTTTGAAAGCACGCGCAGAGGGCGCCGGCGCAGACCTACAGCTCGAACTCAACAAACAAATCGAGAATCTAAAAGGCCTGCAAGCCGATGCGCAGAGCAAGTTTGAAGCAATGCGTAACGTTGGCGAAGATAAAGCCAACGAGATTAAAAGCATGGTTGATGGCATGGTTGGCGAAATCGGCAGCACCTTGAAATCGATTGGCTCGCGCTTAAAAAAATAAGCCTGTGCTGAATAAAAAAGCCGCCCATTTCTGAGGCGGCTTTTTTATGTTCGCTAATCAGGCAAGCACTACTTATGAGCAGTAGAGGTGGTTTCAACTGAGGCGTTAGCACTGGCTCCGACAGCAAAGCCAATATGCTGTAGGAAGTTACGCATAGCTTTTAGATAGCGGCCTTGATCTAAGTGCATCAAGTGATTACCAGGGAACCAATGCAGGCGGCAGCGCTGCCAATGCTCCCAGAGCAGGTGCGTATGCTTTGGTGGTGCTAAACGATCGCCAGCTCCGGCGATGAGCATTAGGCGGTCGCGTGGCAGTTTGGTGGGATAACTCAGTGCCGACTGCACGGCGACTGCAGCACGAGCATCGGTGATGCTCATGCCGGCAAGCTTTAAGCCAGTGCGCACAATCGGGCCAGTGGGGAACCATTCAAGCATGATGTCGATAATGCTCACCACCGGCACATTGGGTATGCAAAAGGCTAGCCTATCCTCAACGCAGGCCAGTAGCGCCGAGGTGTAGCCGCCTAGGCTAATGCCGGTGACACCCATTTGCGGCACGCCTTGGTCTTCCAGGTAGTCCATAAAGACACGAATATCGTGGATGGCATGGGCCACAGTTTCGTTCATATGGCAGAAGCCGTGGGAGAAGTAGCCATGGCCGCTGAAGGGCGAGAATTTGCCTTGGCGCTTGCCGTGAAATGGTAGCGTGACCATCAGGACGTCATAGCCTTGTTCGTAAAACCATGGCATCGCTAAAAACCGGCTATTGAGCCAATACGGGTCGGCGGTGAAACCGTGAATGACAATGATGGTGGGGCGCGGTTTGTCGTCATGTTGCCAATGCTCGGCCCACGCCGTGGCGTTGCGCTCGTAGCTTGAGTAATGCTCACGTAAGGCAGGGTTGACGGCTTCAAATGCGCTATCGAATGATAGTAAGTCGATGTGACCAATATTAGGGCGGTATTGCAGGTAGTTCGATTTTTGTCTGCGCATGCTTACGCCGCGCTTCGGCCGCTGATAAAAGGCATCGGCATCGCCATTTCGAGCAAACTCTTCGTAGAACGCGCGCTGCTCGCGATCGATCGCCACTTGCTTGGGCCTTAATGTGGTTGGAATAGCTAGCAAGCCGGCCATCGTCGCTAAGCTGGTACGGATAACATTATCAATTTGCTTGGTGCCGGCGACCATGAGCTTTGCGACGCCGTTAAGCTCAAATTCATCCTGCCATTCGGGAAAGTCTTCGGGTAAATGCTGCCACCATGGGCTGCCGGTAATAGCGAGTTTGCTCTGGCGATAGGCTTGATTAGCAACACGGGAGACTCGTTGGGCGGGTGATGCCATGATTATTCCGTATAAAAATAAAAATACCGCGCAGAATGTAGCGACTGATCAGTCACTGAGCAAGCGTTGCCTTTAATTGAGCGCAAGTGAAATTGCCCGAAAGGCTTGGGGTAGGCCCGCGCATCCGCTAGGATAGACTTTGATTAAATAAGTAGAAGCGCCGCTCATGAGTTATCACGTACTTGCCCGTAAATACCGTCCACGCTGCTTTCAGGAGCTTGTTGGGCAAGAAGTGGTGGCGCGTGCGTTAAGCCATGCACTGGAGCAAAATCGGCTGCATCACGCTTATTTGTTTACGGGCACGCGCGGTGTGGGGAAAACCACGATTGCACGTATTTTATCGCGCTGCTTGAACTGCGAAGAGGGCATAAGCGCCAATCCTTGTGGCGTGTGCAGTACTTGTCGTGAGATCGACGAAGGCCGCTTTGTTGATTTAATTGAGGTCGACGCGGCTTCGCGCACCAAAGTCGAAGACACCCGCGAGTTGCTCGATAATGTGCAGTACGCGCCAACACGCGGGCGCTACAAGGTGTATTTGATCGATGAGGTGCATATGCTCTCGGGGCACTCTTTCAATGCCTTGCTGAAAACCCTCGAAGAGCCGCCTCCCCATGTGAAGTTTTTGCTCGCCACTACCGATCCGCAAAAATTGCCGATGACGATCTTGTCGCGCTGCCTGCAATTTGCTTTAAAGCCGATGACGCCAGAGCGTGTGGTTGGGCATTTGCAGCATGTTTTGCATGCCGAAAACATTAGCTTTGAAGACGCTGCACTGTGGTTGCTTGCCCGTGGTGCTCAGGGCTCGATGCGCGATGCGCTATCGCTGACTGACCAAGCCATTGCCTTTGGCCATGGTTCGCTGATTGAGGCCGATGTGCGCACGCTGCTCGGGAGTATCGACCGTGACTTGGTGTTTCGTGTGCTTGATGCCTTGCTGTCTCAAGATGCTGCCTCAGTACTTTCAGTAGTTTCTGGAATGGCTGAGCAAAGCATTGATTTTGCAGGCGCTATTACAGAGTTGATTAGTGTCTTGCATCGCCTAGCTGTAGCACAGGCAGTGCCAGATGCTATTGATAATAGTGAGGGTGATAGAGATCGCTTGCTGGCTATTGCGGCGGCGATGACAGCGGAAGACTTGCAGCTGTATTACCAAATGGCGCTGCATGGTCGTCGCGACCTGCCATTGGCAGTGGATGCTCGTTCAGGCTTTGAGATGACGCTGCTGCGGATGTTGAGCTTTCGGCCTGATACGACTGCGCCAGTAAGTGGCGGTGGGGCGCGAGCGCAGCGAGCGGCGCCTACAACGGCTCAGCCGGCAACGCCTTCAGTGGCTTCTGCTTCTTCTACGACGGCTATGGCTACTTCAGCGCCGCAAATTTCAGTGCAGACGCCAACAGCCGTGGTGCCTGCTGCAGTGCTTGAACGACCGGTGGTAGCGCAGCCTAGTGCAGTTTCGGCTGCGCCGGTCTCACCAGAGCCAACGCCAAGATACGAGCCACCAGCCGTAAATCAAAACATCGCCGCTGAAGCCCCATCATCGAATGAAGAGGCTGCGAGTCCACAGACTCAAGCTGCAACTGCAGAGCCTGCCGATCACCCGCAATCACGCCTAATGGCCGGCGACTGGTCAGCAGAGGCATGGGCGCAATGGGTAGACCGCTCCGGCCTTACTGGCGCGCCGTTGAACTTGGCGCGCCACACTTATTTGCATCAACAAGCCGATACCGCTTGGGAATTACGCTTATCGCCCCAACATCAAATGCTGGCGGGTGGCCAAGCGTTTCCGCCATTGCAGCAGGCATTGGCACGCGACTTTCCAGCGCAGGCGATTCATTTATCGTTGGTAGAGCCCGACGTAGAAACGCCAATTCAGCGCCGCCAACGCTTAGCTGCCGCACGCCGCGAGGCAGCTGAAACGGCCTTGCGCAATGATCCGGTGGTGAAGGCCTTAGAGTCTACTTTTGGCGCTAGGCTACTGCCTGAGTCATTAACACTAACGCACTAATTTACATTAAGAGATGGATTTAAGATTATGAATATGCAACAAATGATGCAACAAGCTCAGCGCATGCAAGAGCAAATGCAGAAGAAAATGGAAGCCGCTCAAGCCGAGCTAGCAGCCGCCGAAATTCAGGGCGAAGCCGGCGCTGGTTTGGTAAAAATCACCATGAATGGTCAGCACGGCGTAAAGCGCGTCAGCATCGATGCCAGCTTACTCAGCGAAGATAAAGACATCTTGGAAGACTTAATTGCCGCTGCGATAAATGACACGGTGCGCAAAGTCGAAGCCACTAGCAAAGAAGCGATGGGCGCAGCCACCAGCGGCTTAGGCTTGCCGCCTGGCTTTAAGATGCCATTCTAAGACATGCTCAGCCCACTCATCAGCGAGCTGATTGACGCACTACGCATCTTGCCAGGTGTTGGTCCTAAGTCGGCGCAGCGTATGGCCTTAAACTTGTTGGAGCGCCAGCGCCCCGGCGGTTTACGGCTGATGAAAGCGCTAGAGCAAGCCCTGCATCAAGTGGAGCATTGCAGCAGCTGTCGCATGCTCACTGAGCAAACGACTTGCCGCCTATGCCAAGATGCCAGCCGCGATGACAGCGCCTTATGCGTGGTCGAAAGCCCCATGGATGTGATCGCGCTAGAGCAAAGCGGCAGTTTTCGGGGCCGCTATTTTGTTTTGCTAGGGCGTTTATCTCCGCTCGATGGCATCGGCCCCAATGAGCTTGGCCTGCCTGCGCTACTGAGCCGCTTGCGCGAAAACCCCAGCATTACGGAGCTGATCATCGCTACCAATGCCACGGTGGAGGGCGAGGCGACTGCGCATTATTTGCGTGAAGCCACGCGCGCACTGCCATTAGTTGTGAGTCGCATTGGTCACGGTGTGCCCATGGGCGGTGAGCTTGAGTTTGTCGATGGCAATACGCTGACTCACGCCCTAAGTGGCCGCCGCCCAGTATTGTGACACTTTATTAGGAATGGCTTTATGAGCTGGCAAACCCGCATCACCACGCTGTTTGGCATCCGCTATCCACAGATTTGCGCAGGCATGACCTATGTCTCCAATGCTGAGCTGGCAGCTGCTGTAAGCAATGCTGGCGGGCTAGGCTTGATCCAAATTGGCCATCTCACGCCTGAGCAAGCTCGTGCCGAAATTAGAAAAGCACGGACCTTAACCAGCCAACCATTTGGTGTTGGCTTGGCCTTAATCATGCCGGGTGCTCATGAAAACGCCGAAGTGGCGCTTGAAGAGCAAGTGCCGGTGATTAATTTCTCGCTAGGCAAGGGCGATTGGCTATGCAAGCGCGCCCATGCCTATGGCGGCAAAGTCATCGCAACCGTTGTGACTGAGCGACATGCCATCGCTGCCGAGCGTGATGGCGCCGATGCTTTACTGGTCACCGGCCATGAGGCCGCTGCGCATGGTGGCGATGTCACAACACTGGTGCTAGTGCCGGCCATCCGCCGTGTTTGCCGAATTCCGATTATCGCCGCTGGCGGGATTGCCAATGGCAGTGGCCTAGTTGCAGCGCTAGCCTTAGGTGCTGATGCGGTGGTGATGGGCACGCGCTGGGCGATGACTCAGGAAAGCCCAGTACACGCCAACACGCGCGCTGTGATTGCGAAAAAATCGGTCAGCGACACGCTCTACACCAAAAACTTCGATGGCATGCCTTGCCGCATCATGGATACACCAGCGGCGCGAGATGCTGCCCGCAAACCCATGAGCCCGCTGCGTGCGCTCTGGGCCTCTTTAAAGCTTATGCGCGAGCAGAGCACACCGATTAGCCAGGTCATCGCTAACCTGCGCCGTCACGGCCCATTAGCGACATTGCAGCTGAGCTTCTTCGCTGCTGCGGTTGAGCGTATTCGCTTAGCTATTCTTGATGGCGACCTTGATCGCGGCGTACAACTTATTGGCCAAGCGCAAGGTTTGATTGACGATGTGCCTAGCTGCGATGAGTTGATGCAGCGGCTAATGCACGAGGCCGATGCAAGCTTTACCGCTGTCGCCGCTTTATCTGGGCATATCGCTAAAAGCCCCACACAAGCCGCTGAAATACACTCGCCGCATCCGCAGCCAGTCACCAGTTAACTAGAGGCTTTTATGGATGCATTAACCGCTATTCGAACTCGCCGCTCATTGCCACGCTTAGGCTTGCCAGTGCCAACGCCGGAGCAGCTAGCTATCGCATTTGAGGCTGCAGCCTGCGCGCCAGATCATCGCGTCATAAGACCGTGGCGCTATTTGGTGATCGAAGGTGATGGCCTTGCGCAGCTTGGTGAGGTTTTTGTCGCCGCTATAGCAAAGACAGACCCTGCTCGTGCCGAGGTCGAAGCTGAGCGTTTTCGCCAATTACCGCTTCGCGCACCAATGATTATCGTCGCAGTTTTAAGCCTGCAAGATCATCCGGGCGTGCCTGAATGGGAGCAGTGGCTGAGCTTGGGCGCTTCGGTACAAAATTTGCTGCTAGCGCTGCACGCGCAAGGTATGGCTGCGATATGGCGCACAGGCGAGATGGCAACCGAGAAGCATGTGTGCGCCGAGCTCGGCTTAGCGCCACATGAGCATATTGGTGGCTTGGTTTATGTTGGTAGCGCTCTGGCTGATAAAGCCGCACCGGCATTGCCAGAAAAGCTTTGGGCGCAATGGCCAGCGAAATAACAAGGATAAGTGACGCTATGGCTTCAAACCCGCAAGCAAGCAGTACTTTGGCTGAGGCTCAAACATTTTGGGCAAGCGTGCGCGATGAAATTCCCATGCTCAGCTATATGCAAACCTCGCTTGAAGCTTGGGATGGCCAGTCGCTATGCATCGCCGCGCCGCTTGCGCCCAACACCAATGACAAAAGCACGGCCTTTGCCGGCTCACTCGCCACACTAGCAACCGTTACCGGTTGGGCAACGCTCACCTTATGGGCGAAGTCGCAGTATGTGCCGTGCTTGGTTGCTGCCGCAGATTCACATATTCGTTATAGAAAGCCGGTGATGAGTGACTTCAAAGCCATCGCGATATTGCCTAGTGCTGAGGATTTAGCCGGCTTGAAAGCACGCATTGCCAGTCATGGCCGTGGCCGCGTGAGCGTGCAAGTAGTGGTGCAAAGTGCGGGCGAGGATGCATTGACGCTAGAGGCAAGCTACGCTGTATGGCCTAGCAAAGGCTGATAAGCAGTATTTTCTGTAAAAGTTGTAGGCAACAAAAAGCCGCTATTGAAGCGGCTTATGTTTAGCAAGCTAGCGCTGAATTAAGCGGCGCGGCTTTGCGGAAAATGGCAGCGTTTAGCTAGGTCGGCACAGGCTTGCTGGATCATCTCTTCAGTGATCGCAATTTCATGGCCCTGTTCATCGACTAGCACGGCAAATTGAAATGCGTTGCTGTATTGGCGATTTTCGATGTGGTTTGCGTTGACTGTATTCATGGGGCACCTCGTGCGTTTCCTTGAGTTCAATATAGTGAGTGCCCTCGGGTGCGTCATGGACTTTCCTGCGTAAAATGTAACCATCTATGAAATCATTTCAGACTGTTTCAGAAACCACCACTTCGCGCGCCTTGCGTATTGGCCTGCTCATCAACCCCTATGCCGGTGTTGGCGGGCCTTTAGCGCTAAAAGGCAGCGATGAAATCCCCTCCGATGTGCGTGCGCAACTTGTGATACAAACGCTTGCTGGCGAGAGCCCAGCGCAGTGTCGAATGCTTGCATTCTTCACCGCACTCGATGAGATGTTGCAAGAAGACCTAGTAAAACCGCACTGGGTCAGTATCGACGGCCCCATGGGTGGCTCTACACTCAGCCAATTAGGCCTAGCCTATGAGCCTGTGCCCATCGCTATTAATCAGCCATCCACAGCGCAAGATACTCAAGTACTTGCGCAAGCTATAAAAGCAGCAGGTGTTGATCTTTTACTCTTCGCAGGCGGCGATGGCACGGCGCGCGATGTCTGCACAGCTATTGGCACAACGACGCCTGTATTGGGCTTGCCGGCTGGCGTGAAAATGCATTCGGGTGTGTTTGCCATTAACCCGAAAGCGGCAGCGGAGTTACTACTAGCCTTATTACGTGGCGAATGGGTGGCGCTCGATACTGCCGAAGTGCGAGATATTGATGAAGCAGCTTTGCGAAATGGCCGCGTCATTGCTAAACACTTTGGCGAAATGCGTGTGCCCGTGGCGGCGAATCAATTGCAGCAGGTGAAATGCTCAGGCCTTGAGGTCGAGGCTTTAGTTGTTGCAGAGATCGCAGCCAGCGTAGTCGAAGATATGTTGCCTGGTCAGTATTACGCCTTAGGTCCGGGCACGACGGTTGCTGCCGTTGCCGAGGCCTTAGCGCTGCCAAACACCTTATTAGGCTTCGATATCATTTGCGATGGCGAGCTAGTTTGCGCCGATGCTACTGCCGCCGATTTACTGCGCGTTGCCGAGCAAGACTCACTGATCATCATCATCACGCCAACGGGTGGGCAGGGCAGCCTTATTGGTCGTGGTAATCAGCAGTTAAGTGCGGCGTTGCTAGAAATAATTGGTCGTGACGCATTGCGTGTGCTGGCTACGCCCGCCAAGCTTGCTGCACTATCGGGTCGGCCACTTAGGCTAGATACGAATAATGCCAATTTAGATCGTGCGTGGTCTGGGCTTTGGCCGATTATCACGGGTTATCAGCAGGCCGCACTCTACGTTGTTGCGGGCTGAATCATTGCTTTCTTAGGAGCTAGACATGAGTCAATTATTTGAGCCATTAACGATAGGCGCTTTAACGCTGCCTAACCGCGTTGTTATGGCGCCGCTTACGCGTATGCGCGCCAGTGCAGGCGATGTGCCCAGTGATATTTCGGTGACTTATTATCAGCAGCGTGCTGGCGCTGGCTTAATCATCACTGAGGCCTCGCAAATTTCGCCACAGGGCAAAGGCTATATGCAAACGCCAGGTATTTATTCTCCTGAACAAGTTGCCGGATGGCAACGCGTGACCAGTGCCGTGCATGAGGTCGGTGGTCATATTGCTATGCAGCTTTGGCATGTTGGGCGCATTTCGCACAGCAGCTTGCAGATCGATAATCAGCCGCCAGTGTCGGCTTCTGACTTGCCTGCAAGAACAAAAACTACCGTGCTTGGTGCTGATGGTAAGCCTGAGCGTGTGCCCTGTAGCACGCCACGCGCCTTAGCACTGGAGGAAATTCCTGAGCTAATTGCGAGCTATGTGCATGCCACACGCGCATCTCAAGAGGCTGGCTTCGACTATGTTGAAATTCACGCCGCGCATGGCTATTTGCTGCATCAGTTTCAATCCACAGAAAGCAACCATCGCAGCGATGCTTATGGCGGCAGCTTGGAAAATCGCGCTCGTTTAACGTTGGAAGTACTGGATGCGGTGATTGCCACGTGGGATGCCGATCGCGTTGGTATTCGTATTTCGCCGATGGGCAATTTTAATGCTCTTGATGATTCCGAAGGCGAGGCCATGGGCCTGTATTTGGCCGAAGAATTTACGAAACGCGGTATTGCTTTTTTGCATTTGTCCGAGCCTGATTGGGCTGGTGGTCCATTGCTGAGCGATCGCTTTCGTATTGCCCTGAGAGCGCGCTTCCCTGGCGTGATTATCGGTGCTGGTAATTATACGAAAGAGAAGGCGTCTATCTTATTGGGCAAATCGTTGATTGATGCGGCGGCGTTTGGGCGTCCGTATATTGCCAATCCAGATTTGGCTGAGCGTTTGCGTTTGGATGCCTCGCTGAATGAGCAGCGGCCAGAGCTGTTTTATGGTGGTGGGGCTGAGGGGTATACGGATTATCCGACTTTAGCTGGGTAGGGCTTTAAATACGCTGTTTGGCGGGGAGTAAGTGGGTCGCCCGCTACGCTTCGCTATTCGCGGGGGACCCACTTACTCCCCGCGAAACAGCTGCGCCACATCAGCACCAAGGTCGTTGGGCCGAAGCAATATGCCTACATAGCGCAGCGTAGTAGGCGCCCAATGGCCGTCTAGCTAATCTAGCAACAATCTTGAAGCCAAAAAAAGGCCCGAATCATCGGGCCTTTTTCACAACAACTTTCGTCAAACCATTAAGCAATCTGCATATTCTGCAACGCAGCAATACGCTTCTCTAATGGCGGGTGCGACATAAACAGCGACGCAATGCTAAAGCCTTCGCGCTTACCAGCGGTGATGGCCATTGCCGTCATTTCTGCAGGCATTTGATCTGGCACTTCATGTTCACGTTGCAAAGCACGCAGCGCGTTAATCATCGACTGGCGGCCAGCTAGGCGAGCACCGGCCTCATCAGCACGGAACTCGCGGTAGCGTGAGAAGTACATCACGATGGTGGAGGCGAGAATGCCAAGCACGATGTCAGCCACGATGCTGGTGACAAAATAGGCGATGCCTGGGCCTTCTTCATTTTTAAACACCACGCGATCGACAAAGTTACCGATGATGCGCGAGAAGAACATCACGAATGCGTTAACTACGCCTTGGATCAGCGCGAGGGTGACCATGTCGCCGTTGGCAACGTGACCAATTTCGTGGCCTAAAACGGCGCGCACTTCATCGCGATTCATGCGTTGCAGTAGGCCAGAGGAGACAGCAACGAGGGCATCGTTTTTGTTCCAACCAGTCGCAAAGGCATTGGATTGATAGCTGGGGAAAATACCGATTTCTGGCATTTTGATACCGGCTTTCTGTGACAGCTCAGTAACGGTTTCAAACAGCCATTTTTCTTCGTTGGAGCGCGGGGTTTCGATCAGTTGCACGCCCATCGAGCGTTTAGCCATCCATTTCGATAGCAGCAGCGAGACTACCGAACCTACCATGCCAAAAACGAAGCACATAATGAGCAGGTTGCCCAATTGCAAGGTATTGCCTGCGCCATGTGTTGAACCCACGCCTAGTAGGCTGAGTACAACACCAGCAACCACCAAGACGGCTAAGTTGGTGAGCAGGAACAAGAAGATGCGTAACATGGGCTTTTAAGCTCCTAGATAGTTGGAATCAGTAGTTAACTTAGGGGCGCAAGATGATGTTTTCAAGTCATCCCGCGCTTATTTTGTGTCAGGTGTTTGCTAATAGCGCATCGGTGCCATGACGGCGGCGATAATCGGCTAAAAAACGAGCTAAACGATTGACGGCTTCGATCAACTCTTCGCGGTGTGGCAAAAACACCACGCGGAAATGATCAGGGTTAGGCCAATTAAAGCCTGTGCCTTGCACTAGCAGCACACGTTCGGCATTTAGCAATTCCAGAATAAACGCCTGATCATCCTTAATGGGATAAATCGCGGGGTCTAAACGTGGGAATAAATACAGCGCGCCTTGAGGCTTCACGCAGCTTACGCCGGGGATGTCAGTGAGCATTTTCCACGCCAGCTCGCGCTGCTCGTATAGGCGTCCACCAGGACGGATCAAGTCGTTGATACTTTGATAGCCGCCTAGTGCCGTTTGAATGGCAAATTGTGCTTGCACATTGGCGCACAGACGCATGGAGGCGAGCATATCTAAGCCTTCGATATAGTCGGCGGCTTGTGCCTTAGCACCACTGACCATCAGCCAGCCAGAGCGGAAGCCTGCGACGCGATAGCTTTTTGATAGGCCATTGAAGGTGATGCAGAGCAAATCATTGGCAAGCGTGGCAATGGAGATGTGATGCGCCTCGTCGTATAGAATTTTGTCGTAAATTTCATCGGCAAAAATGATTAGCTGATGCTTACGCGCCAACGCCACAATGCCCTCAAGAATCTCTAGCGAATACACTGCGCCAGTCGGGTTATTGGGGTTGATCACCACAATGCCACGGGTTTTTGGCGTGATTTTGCGCTCGATATCGGCTAAGTCTGGGAACCAGCCATTGTCTTCATCGCAGAGATAATGCACGGCATTGCCGCCAGCGAGGGTGACGGCAGCAGTCCATAGCGGATAGTCTGGCGCTGGCACTAGCATTTCGTCATCGTTATTCAATAAGGCCTGCATGGCCATGACGATAAGCTCAGATACGCCGTTGCCGATGTAAATATCGCCGACATCAACGCCGCGTAAACCTTTGGTTTGATAGTAGTGCACGACCGCTTTACGCGCAGCAAATAAGCCTTTTGAGTCGCAATAACCAACGGCATTAGGCAAATTGCTAATGACATCGGAGAGAATTTCTTGAGGCGCTTCAAAGCCAAACGGCGCAGGGTTGCCAATGTTTAGCTTAATGATGCGGTGACCTTGCTCTTCCATTACGTTGGCGGCTTTCAATACCGGCCCACGAATGTCGTAGCAGACGTCTTTGAGTTTTAGCGATTTCGAAATGGCCATGAGCGCTCACACCTACAAATTAAGCACCCATTCTAGTGCAAATCCGTAGCGCTGTTGATATTGGCGGCTAGAGAATTCATCATCGAAAATGGGCTTTCATGTTAAAACACTAAATTATGCTGCTTAGGCATATTGAGTTTTTTGCCTTGGCCCGACTAATAGGAGTTAGCTCATTATGAAAAAAACTGAGGCGCAGTGGCGCGCAGAACTTAGCGAAGATGAGTTTCGCATTACCCGCGAAAAGGGCACTGAGCGGGCTTTTACGGGCGAATATAACGGCTGCAAGGCCGATGGCATTTACGCCTGCCGTTGCTGCGGTGAAGCTTTGTTTGACGCATCAACAAAGTATGATTCGGGCTCAGGTTGGCCCAGTTTCTATCAGCCGCAAATGTCTAGCGCTGTAGCGGAGCACAAAGACAGCAGCCATGGTATGACTCGTGTAGAAGTCACTTGCCAAGCTTGTGACGCTCATCTTGGCCATGTTTTCCCTGATGGCCCAGCGCCAACAGGCCTACGCTATTGCATTAACTCGGCATCGTTAACACTTAAGCCACGCGATTGAGCGCGGCACACTCTCACTAATTAGGATAATAAATGAGTACTTTAGGCGATTTTTCAGCAAAACGAATTGATGGCGAAACCGTGTCATTAAAGGATTACGAAGGCCGGGTGGTTTTGGTCGTAAACACAGCGAGCAAATGTGGTTTCACGCCGCAGTTCACTGGCTTAGAGGCTGTATTTCAGCGCTTTCATGACAAAGGCTTTGTTGTACTGGGCTTTCCCTGCAATCAGTTTCTAAACCAAGACCCCGGCAGCGATAGCGATATTGCCCAATTTTGCAGCCTCGATTACGGCGTGACCTTTCCGATGTTTGCCAAGATCGACGTCAATGGCCCAGATGCGCACCCACTATTTCAGCACCTAACCCAAGCCGCACCGGGCCTGCTCGGCAGCAAAAAAGTGAAGTGGAATTTCACTAAGTTTTTAGTCGGTAAAGATGGCAAGGTGATTGATCGTTATGCACCCACCACCAAGCCCGAAGACTTGGTTGCAGATATCGAAAAAGCCTTGGCAAGCTGAGCTTATAGCCCAGCAATCGCCTCGCTTTCTGCCCAAAGACGTTCAGCTACGGCGGCGTTTTTGGACTCACTCGACGTCATGGCCTTTTTACGGCGCACAAAGTATTGGCCGTGATGATGCTCGGCCTCAGTTGCTAGCGCTAGCCATATGGCGGTATCGGCACCTTGTTTAGGGCTGATTAACACTTTATCGACCAGCCATTGCGCCGGTGCCGGTAATTCACGCCAAATGCCAGTAGCGACGCCGCCTGGATGGAAAGCATTGACGCGAATGGAGCTGCCTTGCAGCTGAGTAGCGAGCGTGCGGGCATAAACTAAGTTGGCCAATTTCGCGCTGCCATAGGCGGCAAAATCACTCCAATAACGACTTGGGTTTTCATAGCGCTTAGCGTTTAAGTGGCCGGCCCAATGAGCAACTGAGCTGGTGACTACGACGCGTGCAAGGCTGGTCTCACCCAAGCGCGGTAAAAGATGCTGCATGAGACGGAAATGACCGAAATGCATCGTGCCCATCATACTTTCAATGCCGTTATCGAGCTGGCGCAGACCGCGGGTAAAACTACCGGCGTTAAGCATGACGGTATCAAGTTCGGGCAGAGTGCTAAGCACGGTCAGCGCGGCGGCATCGACTTGAGTGAAATCGGCGAGATCAAGTGCAATGGCATGTAGTTTGGCATCTGGGTGTTGGCGGCGAATATCGATTATTGCGGCCTCAGTTTTTGCTAAGTCGCGTGCAGCAATGGCAACTTCATGGCCAGCGGCGGCAAAGGCTTTAACCATTTCGAGGCCAATACCGCTATTGCCTCCGGTAACTAAAATTTGACGCGATGCCTCTGTCATATGTTTCGTCCTGCACCAGTCGTAAATGTGTAACAACGCTGAGAGCATTTGCAATACAGCGCTGTAAGTTCGACGATACTACGATATAACAGGCCATTGAGCATCTACGGGTGGAGTGATTCATAGTGGTAATTGGTATTTTTGGTGCAGGCAGTGTCGGCTGTTATTTAGGCGGATGTTTGATGGCGGCGGGTACTGAAGTGGTCTTAGTGGGTCGCTCCTCTCGCCGCGATGAACTGCGCGAGCACGGCTTGCGTGTAAGCGACTATATGGGCCGTGAACATAAATTCGATACGGTGAAAGTGGCCACTGATGCCTCTGCGTTGAGTGCAGTCGATGTGGTGTTAGTCACCGTGAAGTCTGCCGATAGCGCACAAGCTGCGGTTGATTTAGCGCCACACCTGCGCGACGGCACTTGGGTGGTGAGCATGCAAAATGGCATTGATAATGCTGCTACTTTAAGTCGTGGCTTGCAGCGCTGCCGTGTGGTGGCAGGCATGGTGCCATTTAATGTGGCGCGGCGTGCACCGGGCGTATTTCATCAGGGTACCGAAGGCTATCCTGCAATTGCGCGCGAAGTGGGTTTGCAAGCGCTGATTGCCAAGTCATTTACCAAGGCAAAGCTTACCTTGCAATGGCATGACGATATGAGCGCAGTGCTCTGGGCCAAGCTGCTACTGAACTTAAATAATCCAATCAATGCCTTATCGGGCCGTCCTTTAAAAGAAGAGCTGTCGCTTTGGTCCTATCGTCGCTGTTTGGCGATGGCGCAGCGTGAGGCCTTGGATCTGTTGAGAAAAGCTGGGATTAAGCCTGCACGATTAACGCCATTAGCGCCGCAGTGGATTCCGCGGCTTATGTCATTGCCAGATTTCTTCTTTTCGCGCCTTGCGCATAAATTGCTCGAAATTGACCCCGTGGCGCGCTCATCCATGTGGGAGGATTTTGAGTCTGGTAGACGCACCGAGATCGATTGGATTAATGGCGAGGTGGTGCGCTTAGCTGAGCGTTTGGGGGAGGTCGCCCCAGTTAACAAGCAGCTCGTACGCTTAGTGCGAGATGCCGAACAGGGCGGTTTGCGGCAGTGGGATGGTTCCGCACTATTACTCTCGCTAAAAGCGGCGGCCGACAGCGCTTAAACGCATATTGCATGATGGGAGCCTTGACACAACGACGACTGGCTCCCTACCATCCGCGCCGCAGCGTTTGCTGTTGCCTCGTGAGCTTATTCAAGCATCGCGCTCGACGTCCCCATCGTCTAGAGGCCTAGGACATCGCCCTTTCACGGCGGTAACCGGGGTTCGAATCCCCGTGGGGACGCCACTTACGCCTTAGACTTCGCCCTTGTTATGATGACCGGCAGCTACATTCTGAACCGTGCATAACTTGAGGTGCTCCCATGAAAGAAATTGCCCACGCAAGTGTGAAAAACTGCCGCCCAGCGTATCGCCAAGAGATTAGTGCGGGTGGCTTTGCCATGCTTTCTGATGAGCCCGTAACTGCCGGCGGCCAAGGCGTAGGGCCTGCACCTTATGATTATATTTTGGCGGGCTTAGGTTCTTGCACCAGCATTACGCTGCAGATGTATGCCGACCGCAAGGGTTGGGTGCTGGACGATTTGCGCGTTGAGCTGAAGCTGAGCAAGGATGAGCATGGCGATACGTTTATTGAGCGTATTGTCTCTTGCAAGAATGCGTTGACGGTAGAGCAGTGGGAAAAGCTGCTGAATATTGCCGGTAAAACACCGGTCACTCGCACCATGTTGACGGGTGCTAAAATCAGCACAACTCATCTGCCTTAAGGCTTTTTTGTGTTGAAAACGCAGATGCCTACTGGCGGTGCTGTGCGTTATTGTTCGTAGCCAATGCCAGTGTGAAATCACTGCGACGAATTAATGCATAACGCAAAGAATTGAGCTCCGATATGAAGTCAATATATGCGATATTTCATATATATGATTTTTCAGATATCATCCTGAGAGTTGACGAAGCCAATCGGTTTGGCAGGAGTGATGGCATTGCAAAATATAGACAACAAAGGCGCTCAAGCACAGTTGGCGCCAGTCACCTTATTTAAGTGTTTGGCCGATGACACGCGCGCTCGAATGATGAGCTTAATCACGACGGAGCAGGAGCTTTGTGTGTGTGAGCTGACCTGTGCCTTGGATGAAAGCCAGCCCAAGATATCTCGACATTTAGCTCAGCTTCGAGCCTGCGGCCTGCTTCTAGATAGGCGTGCCGGCCAGTGGGTGTATTACCGCCTTCATCCAAATTTGCCAGCCTGGGCTTGTGAGATCGTAAGCATCGCAGCAAAAGCGCAACGACAGATGCTCAAGATGGATGCAGAGCGATTACAAGCCATGGGTGACCGCCCATTACGCCAAGAAACATGCTGCTAAATAACGTAGAGAGAGACCGGTGAATATACTTTTTATTTGTACCCACAATCGTTGCCGCAGCATTTTGAGCGAAGCAATCGCAAACCATCTTTCGGATGGACGCATTACGGCCTATAGCGCGGGTAGTCAGCCAGCGGGTCAAGTACACCCATTAACGCTGAAGTACCTTGAGCAGCGGGGAATAGCGATTGATGGCTTAAAAAGCCAGTCATGGGATGTGTTTACTGAGGCTGTGACTGATGTCGTGATTACGGTCTGTGATAATGCCGCCAACGAAGCATGCCCGCTGTGGTTTGGTGACACGGTCAAGGTGCATTGGGGGCTGCCAGATCCGTCAAAAATGACTGGCTCAGATGAAGCTATCAAGGCTGAGTTTTTTGCGGTGATGGACACCATTGAGCAACGCATTAATGCCATGTTAGCGCTCGACTTAGCGGTGCTTTCGGCAGATGAGTTGAGTAATGCATTAAACAAGATTGCTCAGGAGGCGTGAATCATGGGCTTTTTTGAACGCTATTTATCATTATGGGTAGCTTTGTGTTTGCTGGCTGGTGTGCTGCTAGGCAGCTGGGTTCCTGAGGTATTTCAGGCGGTAGCTGCACTAGAAATGGCGCATGTGAACCTGCCCATTGCTGCGTTTATTTGGCTGATGATCTACCCCATGATGGTGCAAATTGATTTTGCCGCTATTAAGGCCGTGAGGAAGCAGCCGCAGGGGTTATTACTGACCATCGTTATTAATTGGCTAATTAAGCCAATTACCATGGCGGCGTTAGGTTGGCTTTTTTTCAGAGTTATTTTTGCCGACCTTGTCGATCCGCAATCCGCTACTGAATATATCGCCGGCATGATTTTATTGGGTGTTGCGCCGTGTACAGCAATGGTCTTTGTTTGGAGTCAGTTAGTAAAGGGCGATGCGAATTACACGCTAGTTCAAGTCTCACTGAATGACTTAATCATGATAGTCGCATTTGCCCCGATAGCTGCTTGGCTGCTCGGTGTGAGCAATATTATCGTGCCGTGGGATACGTTGATGCTGTCGGTGTTGCTCTATGTGGTGGCGCCATTATTAGCTGGCGTACTAACACGTCGTTGGCTGCTTTCAACAGGCTCAACAGAGCGTCTGAATACATTTCTGCAAACAGTGAAACCGTTGTCGATTATCGGCTTACTGGCGACCGTTATTTTGCTATTCGGTTTTCAGGCAGAGACACTCCTCACTAAACCAGAAATGGTCATGCTCATTGCCATTCCTTTGCTGATTCAAACCTATGGTATTTTTGCGCTAGCGTATGGAGCAGCCAAGCTCATGCGACTACCGCATCGCATTGCAGCGCCGGCGTGTATGATTGCCACGTCCAACTTTTTCGAACTAGCAGTAGCTGTAGCAATTTCACTCTTTGGTTTGCATTCAGGAGCGGCTTTAGCGACAGTGGTTGGTGTATTAGTTGAAGTTCCGGTCATGCTTAGTTTGGTGGCTTTCGCAAATCACACACGACATTGGTTCACAACATGATTGATTTATATACCGCATCTACACCAAATGGTTGGAAGGTCTCTGTTGTTCTTGAGGAGTTAGGCCTGCCTTATAATGTGCATGCCATCGACTTAATGAGCCAAGCGCAAAAGCAGCCTGAGTTTTTAGCGATTAATCCTAATGGCCGTATTCCAGCCATCATTGATCATGATCCTGCAGATGGTGGTGAGCCGATTACTGTGTTTGAGTCAGGCGCTATCATGGTTTATCTCGCCGAAAAAGCGGGCCGCCTGATGCCGCAAGACACGCGTGGACGTTTTTCCTGCTTGCAATGGCTGATGTTTCAAATGGGTGGTATTGGTCCGATGATGGGGCAGGCTAATGTGTTTTTTCGCTATATGCCGGAGAAAATTCCAACTGCCATTGCACGCTATCAAAATGAGTCACGTCGCTTGTTTGAAGTACTCGATCGTCGCCTAGGTGAGAGCGAATGGCTGGCGGGTAGTGAGTTCTCCATTGCCGATATCGCCAACTGGTGTTGGGTGCGCACCTATAAATGGTCTGGAGTTTCTGTTGAAGAGCTGCCAAACCTGCGACGCTGGCTCGATGCCATTAAAACGCGAGAAGCTTGCCTTAAGGGTGTAACGATTCCTCACCCCATGCCATCGCTAGATGATGATGGTGCTGAGGAAGCTAAAGCTAACTTCGTCAAAGGCGCACAAACCATGGTGCAACGTTAAGTATTGATTGTTTTATAAGCGAAATTTACGAAGCTGCCGACAATGCAACACGACAGCAACACTCGGCAGCAAATCTACTAACAACTAAGCTTCCTTCTCACTAAAGCGCGACAGATACCTACCGATAAAGGTTGCAGGATCAACCTATCGAGAAATTACAGGTATCGCGCTATGAAACTATTGATTGCCGACGACAGCAAAGCCATGCGACTGGTTATCGGCCATATGCTTCGTCAAGCCGGCTTTAAAGGTCATGACATCGTTGAAGCCGCCGACGGCACTGAAGCTTACGACGTCATTCATAAAGAAGACCCTGAATTAATTATTTCTGACTGGAACATGCCTGGCATGACCGGCATCGAAGTCTTGGAAAAAATTCGCTCCGAAGGCATCGATACCACATTTGGATTTGTCACCACGGAAGTAAGCCAAGAGATGCGTGCTTTAGCTGAGGGCGCGGGCGCGGCCTTTCTGATTGGCAAGCCGTTTACGCCTGATGATTTTGAACGCGCACTAGACGAATACTTGAGCTAAGGAGTAGCTCATGCATAAGTTACCTACCGTGGATGCTGTTGCGCTGACGCTAACGACTTTTTTGCGACGAAAGGTTCAGGTCGTTACTGCTACTCCGCCAGATCGCTTACCCATTTTGGGTTTGTATCGCTCGACTGCAGATCATAATGTGGCGTCGTGTGAGTGTGATGTGGCTTTCGCTGCAATTACCGCAGCTGCCTTCGCGCTTATTCCTGCTGCTGTGGCTCATGAGTCGGTAAAAGCTAACCAGTTAGATGAAAGCCTGCAAGAAATTTACGGCGAAGTGCTCAACGTCTTGTCGCGCTTATTTGCCGATACCGATGGCGTGCGCATCACGCTCTCTAGCACGACCTTCCCACCATCACCTCTACCAGAAAGCATGTCGCAGCGCCCAGCAGGCGGTGTTGTCAGCTTTGAAGTCAGCGTCGATGGCTATGGCAAGGGCTTACTTAGCTTAGGACTTTTGGAGGCAGTATGAGTCTAGACATGGACATGAGTGAGTTCCACGGCATCTTCTTCGAAGAAACCTCGGAGCACCTTGCCTGTCTGGAAACACTGCTGGTCGGGCTTGATCGTGGGCAACCCGATCCGGAGGTAATGAATGCTATTTTTCGTGCCGCGCACTCCATTAAAGGTAGTGCCAGTACTTTCGGTTTTCCTGACATGGCAGCGGTTACCCATGACTTGGAAACTCTTTTAGATAAAGCTCGCAAGGGCGAATTGGTGTTGACCGAAGAGATCGTCGATATCACCTTGGAAGCTCGCGATGTTTTGCTGGCTCAGCTTGATCATCACCAAGGCGCAGCAGCAGTTGCGCAATCGGTAGTTGATAGCTTGTGTGCCCGTGTTCGCGCCTTGGCATCTGGCACTACGTCGGTAGTTGCAGAGGCTGCTGCCGCAGTTGAAGTGGTAGATGTGGAGAAGCCCAAAGCCGCAGTCAAAGTCATTGAGTCTTCGTCTATTCGTGTCAGTGTTGAAAAAGTCGATCAGCTCATCAACCTAGTTGGCGAACTAGTTATCACGCAGTCCATGTTGGCACTCACCGAACAAAGCCCACTCAATGATGGTAGCGCCGATGCTGAGCGTTTACTTGAGCGCTTGCAGCAGCTAGAGCGCAACACGCGTGAACTGCAAGAAACCGTGATGAGCATTCGTATGTTGCCGGTGAGTGCGGTGTTTAATCGCTTCCCGCGCTTGGTACGTGACCTTGCTGGCAAGCTCGATAAGCAAATTGAGCTGCGCACTTTTGGTGAGTCCACCGAGCTTGATCGCGGCGTCATTGAAAAAATCACCGACCCGCTGACACACCTCATTCGTAATAGCGTTGATCACGGCATTGAATTGTCCGATGAGCGCGTTGCCGCCGGCAAACCGGCGAAAGGCATTTTGACCTTATCGGCGTATCACCAAGGCGGCAGTGTGGTGATCAAGATTCAAGATGATGGCAAAGGCTTTGATCGCGACCGCATCTTGGCGAAAGCCCGCGAGCGCAAAATTCCCTTGAGTGACACGCCGACAGATCAAGAAATTTGGAATCTGATTTTCGCACCCGGTTTCTCTACCGCCGATACCGTAACCGATGTCTCTGGACGTGGTGTGGGCATGGATGTGGTGCGGCGAAATATCGAAAACCTTGGCGGCCGTGTCGATCTGCAATCGGCGCCAGGCGTTGGCACCACCATCACCATTCGCTTGCCGCTGACCCTGGCCATTATGGATGGCATGTCGGTGGGCATCGGTGAGCAAAATTACATTGTGCCGCTAACAGCGATTATCGAATCGATGCGGCCATTGCCGAAAGACTTGAAATCATTAGTTGGTCATGACGGTAGCAAAGGCCGATTAGTGCTAGTTCGCGGCGAGTATTTGCCGCTGGTGGCATTGCACGAAGTCTTCAATATCGAGCCAAAAAGCGCAGAGCCTGAAAAAGGCATTCTGATCATTGTCGACACGGAAAGTGGCCGTGCAGCGCTATTTGTCGATGAGCTTTTAGGTCAGCGCCAAGTGGTGATCAAAAGCTTGGAATCGAACTATCGCAAAGTGCCCGGTATTTCAGCCGCAACCATTATGGGTGATGGCAGTGTGTCGATGATTTTGGATGTATCTGAGGCTGTTCGCTTAGGGCGGCGGCATGGTGTAGCGGCAGTAGCGATGGCGCAGGCTGTCTAGGGAGTTGGTATGGATATTTTACAGCGTGATAACTCAAAACCGAACACAGGGCATGAGTTTTTAACTTTTGCTTTGGGCGCTGAAGAGTACGGCATCGATATTTTAAAAGTGCAAGAGATACGCTGCTATGAGCGCGTAACGCATATTGTTAATGCGCCAGCGTTTATTAAAGGTGTGATTAATTTGCGCGGCATTATTGTGCCGATTATCGATTTACGCCTGAAATTTAACTTAGGCAGTGCCGATTACACCGCATTTACGGTGGTGATTATTCTTAATTTAAATTCGCGCGTGGTTGGCGTGGTGGTCGACAGCGTATCGGATGTGATTCAGCTCGAAACTGATGAAATTCGTGAAGCGCCCAGCCTAAGCAGCGTCGATTTAGATGCTCAATTTATTCGCGGTCTGGCCACGCTAAATGAGCGCATGGTGATTCTCATGGACATTGAAGCGTTGATGAGCAGCCGAGACATGGCATTAACAAATACACCGACGCCGGCTAGTGCCGACGCCGCCTGATTGGAACAAGGAGACACATCATGCGTAATAACCTACCAGTGACAGGCACAGAGCGATTTTTAGGCGAGGGTGAGTTCATCCTCTCTAAGGCCGATCAGCAGGGCAATATTGTCTATATGAACCGCACGTTTATTGAAATTAGCGGTTTTACGGAAGCGGAGCTGATTAATCAGCCGCACAATATTTTGCGCCACCCTGATATGCCAACAGAGGCCTTTCGTGACTTTTGGATGACGCTTAAGTCGGGCAAGGCATGGAGCGGCATTATTAAAAATCGCTGTAAAAACGGCGATCATTATTGGGTGCAGGCCAACGCTGCACCTATCTGGGAAAATGGCGTAATTACTGGCTATATGTCGGTGCGTACGCGCCCAGACCGTAAAACGGTAGAGGCGACCGATGAGCTTTATCGCAAAATGCGCAATAAAGAGACCAAGGTCACTTTATCTGAAGGTCGCCTTATGCAGCCTGGTTTTGCAGGCTTAGTGCAACGCTTAGGTGACATCAGCTTAAAACGCCGCATGACATTGGTGTTTTTAGCGGCATTGGCATTGTGGGGCGTGCTTGGCTACAAGGCCCTGGGAGTATCAGGAAGCAGCACTCTTCAATGGGAAATCATTGCAACAATAGTATTTGGTGCAGTCCTTAATGCGGCATTGCTCTATCGCATTTTCTCTGTGGTGACTAAGCCATTAGATCGTGCACGCAAGCAGATGGTCGAGATCACCAACGGCAATATGTCGTTGCTGGTACACACCGATCGTCATGATGAAGTCGGCGCGATGACCGACGCCTTCAAATCGATGTTTATCAAATTGCGTTATGACATGGCTGATACGCGTCGTGCTGCAGACGAAGCGCAGCGCATGGGCTTCGCGCTGGCTAGTGTGAACGCACCGGTCACTGTGTCGAACGAAGAAAACAATCTGATTTACATGAATAACTCGGCGCGCCGTTTGTTTGAGGACGTTCTGGGCAGCGGTCAGGCTGTCGATAAACTGATGGGAAAACCTATTACTGAGTCACTCGATGACCCAGATTTGAAGTGTATTACAGCCGGTAAACTAGATGTGCCAAAGGCAGCCGATGGCATGGTCATTGGGCGCAATATCCGCTTAAGCACACGCCCGGTAGTTCATACTGATGGCACATATCTAGGTCGCGTATGTCAGTGGAATGATCGTACTTCAGAGGTTCGTTCAGAGCAGCAGATCTCGCATATGGTTGAATCAGCTGCCATGGGTGATTTTACGCAGCGCATTGATACAAAAGGTAAAGATGGCTTTTTCTTAGCATTGGCAAACAATCTAAATCAGCTAATCGACGCTACCGGCCAAAGTTTGGAGGATGTTGTTCGTGTCTTGAATGCGCTAGCCAAAGGCGACTTAACGCAAACGATAGAGCGCGAATATCAAGGCACGTTTGCTCAGATGAAATCTGATGCAAATACTACCGTGACACAGCTGAAAGACATCATCACGACAATCACAGAAGCGACCGATGCAATTAACGGTGCAGCCAAAGAAATTGCGGCCGGTAACGCCGACTTGTCACGCCGCACCGAGTCGCAAGCCGCAAGCTTGGAGCAAACAGCATCTAGCACCGAGCAGCTGACTAACACGGTGCGTAATAATGCCGATAACGCCACGCAAGCTAGCCAGTTAGCACGCACTTCCTCGGAAGTCGCCGATCGCGGTGGTCGTGTTGTTAGCGAAGTGGTCACAACCATGGGCGCCATTGCTGAGTCTTCTAGCAAAATTGCTGAAATCATTAACGTCATTGATGGCATCGCTTTCCAGACCAACATCTTGGCGCTAAACGCCGCTGTAGAAGCGGCGCGTGCCGGTGAGCAGGGCCGTGGCTTTGCGGTGGTGGCAGGTGAGGTGCGTAACTTGGCGCAGCGTAGTGCCTCGGCCGCAAAAGAGATCAAAGAGTTGATTTCTGAGTCGGTAGCGAAAGTATCGAATGGTTACAAGCTAGTGGAAACTGCTGGTCAAACCATGCAGGAAATCGTCAGTTCGACGCAGCAAGTGGCATCGATCATGAACGATATTTCGGCGGCATCGGAAGAGCAGCGCACCGGCATCATGCAGCTTAATAGCGCCATCACCACGATGGACGAAACCACGCAGCAAAACGCCGCACTGGTGGAAGAAGCTGCTGCCGCTGCGCAATCGCTTGAAGACCAATCCACCAACCTGACTGAGGCAGTGGGCGTGTTCCGCATCGATGGCCGTGAACGCTCAGGCTTCGGTTCACGCAAAGTAGAGCGTCTGCCATTCCGCACGGTTGGCAAAGCACCAGCCTTCAAGTCATCGCCAAAGCCTAAAGCAGTGGGTGGCTCAGCCGCTGCACGCCTCGATGATGAGTGGGAAGAGTTCTAAGTAGTAGGGCATAACCCCGAAACGGGTCGTGAGTTCCGACGCTGGCCACCATATTGGGTGGTCAGCGCAACAAGGAGATGCGGGTCGTGAAAGCAAATAATGAGCGCGTAGTCACCATTGATGGAAAAGAGGCTGGATTTGCCTTTAATCAAGGTGACTTTCGGCAAGTTAAAAAACTGATTTATGACCATGCTGGCATCAACTTAGCCGATACCAAACAAGACATGGTGTATTCGCGAATCATTCGCCGTTTGCGCGCAACGGGCACGCAAACCTTTAGTGAATATTTACAACTAGTGGAAAAAAATCCGGAAGAGTGGGAGGCCTTTGTTAACAGCCTAACCACCAACTTAACGGCGTTTTTCCGTGAGGATTATCACTTTCCCATCCTTGAGTCCTTGATGCGCTCGCACACAGACAAAAGCCGGCCATTTCGCATTTGGTGCAGCGCTGCGTCTACAGGCGAGGAGCCTTACTCTTTGGCGATGACGGCCTTAGAGGTTTTCGGCAAAAATCCGCCAGTGGAAATTATCTCAACCGATATCGACACCAGTGTATTGGTGAAAGCAGACACTGGCG
This sequence comes from Paraperlucidibaca wandonensis, assembly GCF_042677145.1. Taxonomy (NCBI): domain Bacteria; kingdom Pseudomonadati; phylum Pseudomonadota; class Gammaproteobacteria; order Moraxellales; family Moraxellaceae; genus Paraperlucidibaca; species Paraperlucidibaca wandonensis. Next base: position 746,317 of record NZ_JBHTIT010000001.1, read on the forward strand.
TGTATCGCGCCGATCGTATTGAGAAGCTAGATCCTAAATATTTGCGCTACTTTATGCGTGGCAAAGGCAGTAATGAAGGCATGGTGCGTGTGCGCCCCGAAGTGCGCGATTTAGTGACTTTTAAGCAGCTCAACTTGCTCGATAATCAATGGCCTATCCAGGGTGTTTTCGACGCACTTTTTTGCCGTAATGTACTGATCTATTTCGATAAAGATACGCAGCGCAAAGTATTAGAGAAGTTCACTCCATATATGAATGCTAACGCTCAGTTATTTGTTGGGCATTCTGAGTCCTTGCTACATTTAAACGATCTTTTCCGCTTACGTGGCAAGACAGTATACGAGCGCCAGCTATCGCGCTCGTCGGCTGGGTGATTTGCCATGGCCTCGCAGCGGCGCCGCCCGCGATATGACGCTGCAGTCGGTGAGGAGTTTCTAGCAACCTCGAGATTTTTTGATCATCAGTTTAAGCGCGAGATCATCAAGATCATGCCGGGGCAATTTTTTGTCGCCAGTGGTGAGGTGATCATCGCCACCGTTTTAGGCTCTTGTGTGTCAGCAGTTATTTGGGATCCGGTTAGCCGTATTGGTGGCATGAATCACTTTATGTTGGCTGCAAGCGCTGATGAAAATGGTGAAGAGGCTGATTGCATGCGCTATGGCCAATTTGCCATGGATACTTTGATTGAGCGTGTGCTCGCTCATGGCGCGATGAAGCAGTCATTAGAAGCAAAAGTATTTGGCGGTGGACGAGTGCTACGTGGTTTTAATGCTAGCGATATTGGTGATGATAACGCCGCTTTTGTGCTGCAGTATTTAGAAGAGCGTGGCATTCCTATCAGGGCATGTAATCTCGGCGATGTTTACCCTCGGAAGTTGTATTTTTTCCCCGATAGCGGCCGCGTGATGATGCGAAAAATGAAAACCGACTACAACCCAAAAGTTGCTCGAATTGAGCAGGCGTATCGGGCCAATTTAAGACATTAAGGTATCGCATATGGCTTCCGCTAATATGGCTACATCTGCTTCGCTACAGCCTATTCGTGTCTTGGTCGTTGATGATTCATCGGCGATGCGTTTGTTATTGTCGGAAATCATTAATCGTCAGCCCGATATGCGAGTGATTGCGACCGCGCCAGAAACAGCCACTGCGCGCCAGCTAATTCGTGAGTTACAGCCCGATGTCGTGACGCTCGATGTGGAAATGCCGGGCATGGATGGCATTAGTTTTCTAGAGCGTCTCATGCGCTTAAATCCATTGCCGGTGTTGATGATTTCGAGTGCTGGCGATGTCGACTCTGATCTGGCTTTGCATGCGCTAGATTTGGGTGCGATGGATTTCATCAGCAAGCGTCAGCTCAAAGGCCGTGCCGATCTAAACCAAATGGCGACAGAAATTACGCAGAAAATTCGCCAAGCAGCGGAAGCCGGGCATCAATTCAAGCGGATTGAACCAACGCTTTCAAGCGCGAGACCAACTGTTGATCCAAAGCGAAAATACCCGCTTAACCACATCATTTGCCTTGGTGCTTCCACAGGTGGCACCGAAGCGATCAAACGCTTTGTTATGGGCTTACCCATCAACACGCCTCCAGTTTTGATTGTTCAGCACATGCCTGAGGGTTTTACTCAGCGTTTTGCCACGCGCTTAAATAATGAATGTGAAGTGCATATCAAAGAGGCCGCAGCGGGCGATGTGATACGCCCCGGCTGTGTTTATATAGCACCGGGGCATGCGCATATTTTGCTCGAGCGTGTGACCGGTGGTAGCTACAAAATCGTGCTTTCCGAAGGCCCTGAGGTAAATAGGCATCGGCCTTCGGTAGATGTTTTATTTGATAGTGCTGCCAAAGTTTTAGGGAAAAATGCGACCTCAGTGTTGCTCACCGGCATGGGCCGCGATGGCGCGCAAGGCATGGCCGCAATGAAGGCTGCGGGCGCTTATTGTTTTGCCCAAGATGAGGGCAGCTCAGTTGTCTATGGCATGCCACGAGCGGCATTTGAGCTAGGCGTTGTCGATGAGCAGGGCTCGCCAGAGCGTTTGACCGTGCGCGTGCTAGATCGCCTAGTGGCGCTGGCTGAGGCGCAAGGGTCAAAAGCCTGACGTTATTGCTTTGCCAATTATTTGACGTCGCTATTATCTGCTGAGATATATCCATAAGTACTTGAAATAAATGATTTAAGTAACATGGCACAGCATTTGCTTATTCACTAGTATTCGCGCCCCCAAGGCGAGCACTCAGTAGGAATTGGCAAATGAAAAAAATGGTCATGATAGGTGTAGGCGTCGCAGTACTACTGGCGGCTGCCATTGGCGGCACTTTATTCGTCACCGGTGCTTTTGGTGGCCACACAGCAGCCAGCGCAACGGAAGCTGCACCCGCCCCTGTGAAAGCCACTGCTGCCTACCTACCGATGGATCCTGCCTTTACCGTCAACATCGAAGACGGTTTCGCGACACGCTTTCTGCAAGTTGAAATTAATCTGATGTATCGCGACTCATCGGTAGTCGATCGCGCCACCAAAGCTATGCCACATATTCGCAATGACGTGCTGCTGCTGCTGAGTGCACAAAATCGCGAGTCGATCGGTACGCCCGAAGGCCGTTTGGCTTTGCAAGCCGCCTTGCTAAATAAAATCAATGAAGTGCTAACTGCCGATACAGGCTCTGGCGGCATTGAAGCCGTCTATTTCACCAAACTTGTGGTGCAATAAGGAGCACATCATGGGTGATATTCTGGAACAAGAAGAGCTTGATGCGCTAATCGGCGAGGGTGCCGAAGGACTGATCACAGATAGCACTGACGATATTCGTGGCGGCGGCGAGAAGTACGATTTTGCTAGCCAAGAATATGCGGTGTCGCGGCTTATTCCAGCTTTGTCGCAAGTGCAGTCGAGCTTGGCTGAAGGCATTAAGCAGCAAATGCGCCAATGGGTGCCAAGCGTAGACAATATCCGCGCCGATCGTATTGCCGTAATGAAGTTTGCGGAGGTTATGCGCAGCACAGCCGCTCCAGCTTATATCGTTAGCATGCGTGCTGAGCCATTAGGCTCGCCGATTTACCTAGCCTTTGAAGCTGAGCTGGTGTTCACGCTAGTTGATCATTTTTATGGTGGTCGCGGCCGTTCGCAACATGTGCGTGCCCAGGATTTTTCGCCATCAGAATCGCGCTTTATGGAGCGACTAACCGAAAGCTTGATTCCTGCGATAACAGCTGCTTGGCATACCGCTGTCGACATCAATCCAGTCATTGATGAGCACTACCACGATTTTCGTTTTGTCGATGAACTACAGCAGTCCGACACATTAATGGTGACGCGCTTCACCGTGCAAATTGGCTCGCATGAAGCAGAGTTATTGTCGGTGGTGCCATGGGCCGCCATTGACCCAATTCGCGATAGTTTAGGCGGTGTTGTTCGAACCACTAGGCAGGAGCATGACGAGCAATGGCGCACGCGTTTGATGTCTGGCTTAGTTGAAAGCCAGCTGTCTTTAGTCGCCAAACTCGGTGATAGCAAAGTGAGCTTGAAGCGCGTTTGTAACTTACAGGTTGGCGATATTTTGCCTATCGATAATCCTTCGCAAGTCACGATTCAACTCGAAGGACAGCCTTTGATGACGGCAAGCTTTGGTACGCATCACGGCCAGCTGTCGGCCAAAATTAAACATATTTATCCGGCCATACGCCGCCGCGATTAAGCCTTTAACCAGTGGAGCTATAGCCATGAGTGACAACGATTTCCAAGCAGACGATATTCAAGCCGCCGCCTTTGGTGAGCTACAAAGCCAGCCTGCAGCTGCTGCCAGCAGTGCGCCCAACGTTAATTTAGACATGATTTTAGATGTCAGTGTGACAGTGTCGATTGAGGTCGGTCGCGCTCGCATGAGCATTAGTGATCTGCTCAAGCTCAGCCAAGGCGCGATTATTGAGCTTGACCGCATGGCAGGCGAGCCGCTCGATGTATTAGTTAATGGCACGCTAGTTGCGCGTGGTGAAATTGTCGTTGTAAAAGACAAGTTCGGCATCATGCTGACTGAAGTCGTGAGCCCAGAAGAGCGCATACGCCGCCTTCACTAAGCGTTTAATAAGGATTTTCTATGATAGTGCGCCACTCGCTTTTTTATTCGCTCATTGGTGCATGGCTTGCCTTACCCTTGGTGGCGCAAGCGGCTCCAGCGGCTAATTTGCCGAAAGATCCTTTATCGACGGGCAATCTGCTGTCGGTATTTCTGGGCCTAACCTTTGTGGTGGCGCTGCTATTAGGCGCGGCATGGATGATCCGTCGTTTTCAAAAAATCCAAGCCCCGCGCGAAGGTGCTTTGCAGGTCACGGCGCAACTATCATTAGGCTTAAAAGAGCGTGTGATTTTACTCAGAGTCGGCGATGAAAACGTGCTGATTGGTTGCACGCCAGGTAGCATCCGCCCGCTACACACATGGCAGGGGCCGAGCCCAGTGCAGGGTAGTGAGGGCGACTCATCGCTGCCAACATCTCCTGACTTTATGACGCATTTACGCAGCGTTTTGGCTACTCAAGGCCTGCGCCGTCCTGGAGCATCGTCATGAGCTTGCGGCGCTTTTTGTCGCCTTCGGTGCTGACTAAGAAAAACCAAATTTTCACAGCGCTATTGATGCTACTGCCTTCGCTTGCGATGGCCGCGCCGACTGGCATTCCAGGCGTTAGCACATCAAGCGCTGGCGATTATTCGGTGTCGCTACAACTACTAGCGATCATGACTGCGCTAACGTTGCTGCCGGCTATTTTGCTGGGCATGACCGCGTTCACACGCATCATCATTGTTCTCGGTATTTTGCGCCAAGCCTTGGGCACGGGGCAGGCGCCATCAAACCAAGTGCTGCTTAGCGCAGCTTTGTTTTTGACGCTGTTTATCATGAGCCCAGTACTGAATCAGGCGTATACCGAAGCGGTTGTGCCCTATATGAATGATGAGCTGACCTTTGTGCCAGCGGTCGAAAAGGGCTTTGTGCCATTTCGCAGTTTTATGCTGAAGCAGACTCGCGAAGATGACATCGCGATGTTCGCTGAAATCGCCGGTGTTGGCCCGATGGCAAGTCCTGATGATGTGCCATTTACCATTCTCATGGCCTCGTTTCTCACCAGCGAGTTGAAAACGGCGTTTCAAATTGGCTTTCTATTATTCATTCCCTTCGTGGTTATTGACCTTGTGGTTGCCAGCGTCTTGATGTCTATGGGCATGATGATGTTGTCGCCGATGATGATTTCGCTGCCATTCAAAATTATGCTGTTTGTACTGGTCGATGGCTGGAGTCTGATCATGGGCTCGCTGGCGGCAAGCTTCCATATGGGAGCCACGCCATGACGCCAGATACCGTCATTGAGATCGGCCGACAAGCCATTATGGTGACGGTGTTGTTGGCAGCTCCATTACTGTTGGCTGCGCTGGCAGCAGGTTTGATTATCGGTATGTTTCAGGCCGCAACGCAGATTCAGGACATGACGCTAAGCTTTATTCCCAAGCTCATTGTCTTGATTGTGGTGCTTGGCCTTACTGGGCCTTGGATGCTACGAACGCTGGTTGATTACACGCGCGAATTGATTCAAATGATCCCTGACTTAGTGGGCTAGGGTGATGAATTTCGCCGTCAATGAAGCGCAACTTCTGAGCTGGCTGGCAGCCTTTTGGCTGCCTTTTTGCCGCATCAGTGGCGCTATTTTGTCGGCACCGCTATTCAGCGGAAAAGGCGTGCCTGGACAGTTTCGCATCTTCATTGCCGTTGTTTTAAGCGCGCTGATCGCTCCCATGGTGTTGACGCAGGCGGGCACTCCCGTAAACGACTTTAATCCCTTCTCTGCTAGCGGCATATTAATGGCTGCCAATGAGCTGCTAATTGGCATTTGCCTCGGTTTTTTAGTTCAGCTCACCTTTGAGGCCGTCATGCTCGCCGGCTCTTTAATTGCTACCGGCATGGGTCTAGGTTTCGCAACATTGATCGATCAGCAGCAAGGCACGCCAGTGCCGGTGTTGGGGCAGTTTTTGATGCTGATTACGCTGCTGCTGTTTATGGCATTAGATGGCCATTTGGCCTTTCTTGAGCTCTTGATGAAAAGCTTTATTAGCTGGCCTCCGGGCACATTATCAATCACGCCAGATGCAGCTCAGCAATTGTTAAAAGGCATTAGCAGCATGTTCGGCGCGGCCATGCGTATTGCCATGCCGGCCGTGTTGGCCCTGCTCGTCGTGCAAATCGCCATGGGTGTGATCAGTCGCTCATCACCTTCGATGAACTTATTTGCCGTCGGTTTTCCGCTCACCATGATGGTCGGCTTTATTGTCGTTTGGCAGGTTTTACCTTCGATAGCGCCAGCGCTTGAAGGCCTTTTAAACGCCGCTCTGGCACAGGGTGGCGTATTAATGGAGGCCGCCAATGTCCGGTGATGACGGCCAGGAAAAGACCGAAGAGGCGACCCCGAAAAAGCGCGAAGACTCCCGAAAGAAAGGTCAGGTTCCGCGTTCTAAAGAACTATCAACGGCCATGGTCACGATCGCCGCTGCAGTTGGTCTATTTGCTTGGGGGCCGCAAATCGGTCGCGACCTTGCCAATTTATTGACGGTAGCGCTTTCTCCGGCGGTTTTAGCTAACCCTGACCCCGAACTCATGCCCAGTTTATTCTATGGCCTGCTTGTGGAAGGGCTATTGCTGATGTGGCCGCTGATGGCGCTATGTTTTGCTGCCGCCTTAGTATCCTCTGTTGCTCTTGGAGGCTGGACTTTTAAGCTCAGTCTCAAGCTCGATCAGCTCAATCCCATTACTGGCTTAGGTAAGGTTTTTTCCGCTAAAAGCCTAGTGGAGCTGGGCAAATCCATGCTCAAGGTCGTGTTTATCGGCGCTGCTGCGTATGGCTTATTGAGCTATCTCACACCCTCTATTTTAGATCTTAGCCGACACTCGCCAGAGCAGGCTATGCGCCAAAGTGGCGGCATGCTGCTCTGGTTTTTTCTCATCGTGAGCCTGCCATTATTAGTTATTGCGCTGATCGATGTGCCGTGGCAAATATTCAGCTTTAACAAGCAGTTAAAGATGTCTCATCAAGAAATTACTGATGAGAATAAAGAGGCAAACGGGCGCCCAGAAGTGAAGGGGAAAATCCGCGAAATGCAGCAGGCAGCGGCGCGACGACGGATGATGGATCATGTGCCTAAGGCCGATGTCATCATCACCAACCCCACGCACTTTGCCGTTGCCTTGAGCTATCGCGAGTCTGGCGGCGGCGCCCCAATAGTCGTAGCAAAAGGCGCGGATGAAGTCGCAGCGCGCATTCGTGCCTTAGGAAAAGCCAATCAAGTGCCTTTAGTGGCATCACCTCGACTAGCTCGAGCCCTGTTCGCTAGCACTGATTTAGATAAAGAGATCCCATCTGGCCTCTATCTTGCAGTAGCTCAGATACTGACTTACGTATACCAGCTTAGGCAGTGGGAAGATTTGGGTGGCGAATACCCAGAAGCCCCTGCTCCAGTGGTCGACGACAGCTATCTGACAGGATTTAACGATGAACCTCAGCGAGACTTTTCAGACCCTAACCCGTAACGGCCTTGGCATCTTATTGCTGATCCTGGCGCTGCTGGCGATGCTGGTTGTGCCCATTCCACCGATCTTGTTGGACTTATTTTTCACCTTCAATATCGCGCTGTCGCTGATCATCATCTTTGCCGTGATCTATGTAAAACGGCCGATGGACTTCAACTCTTTCCCCACCATTTTGCTACTCGCCACCTTGATGCGCCTAGGTCTCAACGTCGCTTCCACACGCGTTGTGCTGATGGATGGGCATAACGGCCCTGGCGCTGCAGGTCACGTTATTGAGTCATTTGGTGCTTTCGTTATTGGTGGTGATTTTGCTGTCGGTATCGTGGTCTTTGCCATTCTGGTGATCATCAACTTTATGGTTGTGACCAAAGGTGCAGGCCGCGTCTCGGAAGTCACCGCGCGTTTCACCTTGGATTCATTGCCCGGTAAGCAGATGGCTATTGATGCCGATTTAAACGCCGGAGTTTTGACACAGGACCAAGCTCGCCAACGCCGTGAAGATGTACGCACCGAGGCCGACTTTTACGGTTCGATGGACGGTGCCAGTAAATTCGTTCGTGGCGATGCCATCGCCGGCATCTTGATTCTATTCATCAATATCATCGGTGGTCTGGCCATCGGCATGTTGCAGCACGGTTTGTCATTCGATCAGGCTGCTAATAACTACGTTCTACTCGCCATTGGCGATGGTCTAGTGGCACAGATTCCAGCTCTGCTGTTGTCGATTGGCGTGGCGGTTATCGTCACGCGCATCTCCAGCAGCCAAGACATGAGCACGCAAGTTGTTAAACAAGTGCTGGCCAGCCCGCGCGTGCTGTATTTAGCCGCTACGGTTATGGGTGTGATTGGCATTATCCCCGGCATGCCAAACTTGGTGTTTTTACTCTTAGCAGCAACCTGTGCCGGCGGCGGCTGGTTAATGCAGAAAAAAGCGCTAGAGCCTGAGGTGGTGGAAGGCGGCAGCATGGCCAATGCCGGTGCTCCAGGCACAGTGAAGCCTATCGAGCCGACTGAGCTGCAATGGGAAGATGTCACCAATACCGATGTCATTGGCCTAGAAGTGGGTTATCGCCTGATTCCATTGGTCGATCGTGCGCAGGGCGGTGAGCTTATTGGTCGCATTACTGGCGTGCGTAAAAAGCTATCTAAGGAGTTGGGCTTTTTGGTGCAGTCCGTACACATCCGCGACAACCTTGATTTGGCACCTGGTGCTTACCGCATTACTTTGCTCGGCGACACCGTGGCTCAAGGCGAAATCATCATGGGTTGTGAGTTAGCGATTAACTCCGGCCAAGTTCATGGCCAGATTCGCGGCACCGCCACCCGTGACCCAGCTTTCGGCATGGAAGCGGTATGGATCGACCCACTTTTACGCGATCAAGCACAGACCTTGGGCTATACCGTGGTCGATAACGGCACGGTGATGGCCACGCATTTAAGCCAAATTATTAAACAACACGCACACGAATTACTTGGTCACGAAGAGGTTCAGCAACTGCTCGATGGCTTGGCGAAAAGCGATTCGAAATTGGTGGAAAGCTTGGTGCCTAAGCAGCTGCCATTGAGCGTGGTGGTGCGTGTACTGCAGAACTTATTGAAAGAGGGTGTGTCTATTCGCAGCCTGCGTTTGATCGCTGAGTCGCTGGCCGAGCAAGCGCCGCGCACGAAAAACCCCGATGACTTACTCGAAGGTGTGCGCATGGCCTTGGGTCGAATGATCGTGCAAGAAATCAATGGCTTAGAGACTGAACTGCCAGTAATGGCGCTAGATGCTGACTTAGAGCAACTGCTGCTAAACACACTGAAGGGTGGCAATGGCGGTGTTGGCATTGAGCCAAGCTTGGCGGAGAAACTGCAAAACGGCTTGGCCGATTTTACCCAGTCGCAAGAGCTTTCTGGGCGTCCTGCGGTGCTGCTTGTGTCACCGGCGATTCGCTCTTGGTTGTCGCGATTTATTCGTCGCAGCGTGCCTGGCCTCAATGTCTTGTCCTATAACGAAGTGCCTGATAGCAAGGAAGTACGCCTAGTGTCGACCATGGGTCATAACGGCCGCGTTGGGTTGGCATGAGTTGTGCATTAACCGGTATATAGCGCGACGTTTTTGACAGCGCATCGAGTTAGCACAGGGGCAAGAGATGAAAATTCGTAAATTCAAAGCCGCAAATAGCCACCTTGGTATGCGCATGATTCGTGATGCTTTGGGCGACGATGCCAGCATTTTGGCGTGCTACGAAGTTGCCGGTGGCGTTGAGCTAATTGCCACGGCCGATGACCTAAGTGCCATCGTTAACTCGAAAGGCCAGCCAATCGATGCCAGCGCTAATCGCGCCGCCGAAATTGCCTCGGCCATCACGCCTGCTGATCAAATTGCCCGCCGCCAAGAAAACCTTCGTCATTTAGGCATGGCTGTTGACGGCGGCGCAGGCTCAGGTCAGCGAATTGCTGGCGATGGCGTCTCGGCTACTATTTCCAGCGCAGGCAGCAGCGCCGATGTTTTAATGCGTAATACCCGCCAAACAGCATCAGCAACCACATCCTCATTTGTCGCCTCTGTCAAAGAAGCGTCAAATCATGCCATTGAGGCCAGTAAAAAGGCCGCCAATGCCTTGGCAGGCAATCGCGTGAAAGCAGTATCTCCAGCGCCAGCAGCGGCTACACCTACCGCTAACATTGCTAAGCCCGCCGCCAAGCCAGCTGTAGCCAAACCAACGCTAGTCAAAAAACCTATCGTGCCAGCGGAAGACTCCGACAAGGCCCAAGCCGATATTTTGGCGCTCAAGCAAGAGTTGGGCTCGATTCGTCATTGGCTAGAAAATCATTTACGCCAAGCCAGTGTTTCCAGCCACGCCGATTTGCCAGACGAATTGACGCAATGGGCCGATGCCCTAGGTTTAGGTAATCAATGGTTACTGGCCAAGCCAGCATTATTGGATGCCGTCAAAGCTGGCATGCCAGCACCTGAGGCAATCGCCAAATCATTGGCGCAGGGCGTTCATGCCAGTGCGCTACCAGAGCGCGGCGTGGTGTTCATCATCGGCCCTGCAGGCGCCGGTAAAACCACATTGGTCAATAAATTGGTCATGTCAGATATCCGTCGCCATGGTCACGGTGGTTTGACACTAGTCACCACCGATGGCAATCGCCTAGGCGCGCAAGAGCAGCTGCGTGCCGCCGGCCGAGTGCTTGACGTGCCTGTGCACAGCGCATTCACACCGGATGACCTGCGCGATACCTTGGCGCGTTTAAGCCAAGAGCGCTTGGTGATTATTGATACCGCGGGCTTGCAAGCGCGTAACGATGCTTCGCTGAAAGCCCTAATGATGCAGCTCGCCTGCGCACCACATGCTGAGGTGATTTTAGCGCTACCAAGTGACGCTGATCCTCGCAGCTTGCGTGCCCTGATGAGCCGTTGCGCTGGCCTACCGCTTGCTTCTGTGGCGCTAACCCGCGTCGACATGAGCTATGCCTTGGCGCCCGTGCTGTCACTACTCAGTGATTATGGCTTAACGCTATCGGCGATTAATCAGAGCCCTCGCATGACAGATGGCATAGAAACTGCAAACAAAGATATAGAAGTGCTGCTGGCTGCAGCCATGGTGCAAGCCGATGAGCTTATTAATCACAGCGCTGGCACGGCGCCTAAGCAAGCGCAATCGGCCTAATAAGCCAGCATTTATACGAACACGATGCCTAGCATCAAAAGAACATGACAAAAGGAAGTAGGCTATGAAACCGGTAAACGTCATTGCAGTTACGAGCGGAAAAGGCGGAGTGGGCAAATCAAATGTGTCCGTTAATTTAGCCTGCCAGCTCGCCAAACTCGGTCGCCGCGTTTTACTCATGGATGCCGACTTAGGCTTGGGTAATATTGATATTTTGCTTGGTCTGCGGCCAACAAAAACCTTGGCAGATGTCATTGCCGGCCGTGTGCATTTGCGCGACATCTTGATTGAAGGCCCTTGCGGCATTCGCATTGTGCCAGCAGCCTCCGGCATTAAGCGCATGGCAGAGATGCAACCTAGCGAACATGCGCGCATCGTGCAGGGATTTGCCGACCTAGGCGACGATTTTGACGTGATGATTGTCGATACTGCTGCCGGCGTTTCAGACTCTGTGGTTACCTTTACCCGTGCCAGCACGCATGTTTTGGTGGTGCTAACCGAAGAGCCTACCTCACTGGCCGATGCCTACGGCTTGATCAAAGTCTTAAAGCGCGATGCCGGTATCAGCAATTTTAATGTCTTGAGCAATATGGTTAGCGGCGATCGCTCTGGTCGCGCTGTATTTAACCGCCTCAATGAAGTCGCTCAGCGCTTCCTCGACGTAAATCTACGTTATGCCGGTGCAGTGCCACGCGACGAATTCTTGAAGAAAGCCGTTAGTCGTCAAAAAGCCGTTAGTGAACTTTATCCTGCCACCGATGCCACAGCGGCGTTCAAACGCTTGGCAGCAGTTGTTGATCAATGGGCGCCACCAACCACGGCTCGTGGGCATATCGAGTTTTTTGTTGAGCGCTTGCTTGGGGTACCGAATCTAGCAGGAGTTGCCTAATGAATGCGCATGTCACCTATCAATCGGTGGCCATGGGCAGTCGTGATGAGCTAGTGATGCGTCACGCTGGCCTGGTCAAAAAAATCGCCTATCACATGGCGGGGCGCATGCCAGCCAGCGTTGAGGCAGATGACTTAATTCAAGCCGGCATGATGGGCCTGCTTGAGGCCGCAAGCCATTTTGAGAATGACAAAGGCGCGAGTTTTGAGACCTTTGCCAGCATTCGCATACGCGGTGCCATGCTCGATCAAGTCCGCCGCGAAGGTTGGGCACCACGCACGCTCACTAAACGCGTGCGCGACATGAGTCAGGCCATGCGCCGTGTTGAGCATCGCAAAGGCCGCGAGGCCAGTGGTGCTGAAGTGGCGAGCGAGATGGGCATTGGCCTTGTTGAGTATCACGAGTTATTGCGCGATGCCGGCAGCTTGAAAGTGTTTAGCTTAGATCAGCTCAGCGAAGATGGCTTCGATGCACCAGAGTCCGATGACAGCACCGATAAGCCATTGGGCGCTTTGCTAGAAGCCGGCTTTACAGAGGCCTTGGCAACGCAAATAGACAGTCTTCCTGAGCGTGAAAAAATGGTTTTAGCGCTGTATTACGAGCGTGGTTTGAACTTAAAAGAGATTGGCGAGGTGCTCGAGGTTAGCGAGTCTCGTGTCAGTCAAATTCACAGCCAGGCGGTGTTGCGTCTGCGCAGTCGCTTAGGCGAATGGACTGAAGTCGCGGCCTAAGGGCGCAGCAGAAGAGGAAGCACATTCATGGATATCATGACCCTAGTTGGCATTGTCATGGCGTTTACTGCCTTGCTTGTTGGCGCTATTTTGAAAGGCGCTGGACTTAAAGGCTTGCTCGGTGGCGCCGCGGCGATGATCGTATTGGTCGGCACCATGGCCGCCGTCATGATCCAAACTCCAGCGCCAGTATTTAAGCGTGGCATGAAGATATTTGGTTGGTTGTTTAAGCCACCAGCGACTGATTTAGAAGCTCTTATTGTCAAAATTGTCGAGTGGAGTCGCATTGCCCGCAAAGACGGTTTAATGGGGTTGGAATCGCAAGTCGATGGCGAAACCGATGAGTTCATCCGCAAAGGTTTGCAGTTGCTGGTCGATGGCGGTGAGCCAGAAAGCATTCGCGGCATTTTAGAAGTTGAACTCGAGTCCAGCGAAGAATTCGATACCGCCGCCGCTAAAGTCTGGGAATCGATGGGCATTTACGCCCCGACCCTAGGCATCGTTGGTGCGGTTTTGGGTCTGATGGCAGTGATGGGCAACTTGGCCGATCCCAGCAAGCTTGGCACAGGCATCGCCGCCGCATTCACTGCGACCATTTACGGTATCGCATCAGCCAACTTATTTTTCTTACCCTTCGGCAATAAGCTCAAATACCACGTCAAAGAGCAGGCGAAGATGCGCATGATGTTTATCGAAGGCCTATCTTCGATTGCTCAGGGCGAAAACCCACGTCATATCGAAAGCCGTCTGCAAGGCTATGTCGTTCACGGCGCACCCAAAGGCAAAGGCAAAGACGATGGCAAGAAAACATAAGCACGAAGATCACGTAAACCATGAAGCCTGGGCCATTCCATTTGGTGACTTGATCATCTTATTGCTCGCGTTTTTTGTGGTTATGTACGCGATTTCATCGGTCAATGAAGGTAAGTATCGAGTTGCTGCTGCCTCAATGGCAGAGGCCTTTAATGGCCCACCTAAATCTTTAGCGCCTGTGCAAGTGGGTGAAGTTGCGGCCATGGCCAAATTATTGACCACGGCGCCATCACTTAGTAAGCCGCAAGCCATGGGGCCTGGTGGATCATTGCTCGATGGTGGCCAAGGTGCTGGACTGAACTCGACAGCGAAGCAGGTCGAAGAGATGGCCTCCGCCGTGAAAGCCGCAATGGCCGATTTGATTGATAAAAATGTCATTGTGGTGCGCACTACGCCGCAGGGCATTGAGGTTGAAATTCAAACCGATATTCTCTTTGCTAGCGGTACCGCAGTGCTTTCGCCTCAGGCCATTCACATCATGCAGCGCCTAGCGGTTGTGCTGACAAATTTCCCTAACCCTGTGCGTGTAGAAGGCCATACCGACAATATGCCGATTCACACCACGGTGTTTCCATCGAATTGGGAGCTGTCAGCAGCGCGCTCAGCCAGTGTTGTGCATTTGTTGATGGAGAAGGGCATAGAGCCAACTCGCTTAGCGGTTATCGGTGTTGGTGAGTATCGTCCTGTGGCTGATAACGCCACCGAAGCGGGGCGAAATCGTAATCGCCGCGTAGTCATCGTGATTCCATCTTTGCGAACAGATTCGAAAGCGGCAAATGATGCGGCGAATGCCTCTTTATCTACACCAACTATAGACGACGTGCCTACACCAAAATAGGCGTCAATTATTCATCGTTATTTTGTTCGAAAATACGCCGGCTACTCACACTACGTTGAGTGGCTGGCGTTTTGCCTTTTAGGCGATAGGTAAACGCCAAAACTTCGGCAATTGCGACAAATAGTGATAGCGGTATTTCATCATCTAAATCCACGCGTGCAAGTAGCGAGGTAAGCTCGATGTCCTCGTGGATAGGCACATCATGTTCTCGTGCCAGGGCGACAATACGCTCGGCAACCTCAGCCTCACCTTTAGCGGTAACGCGAGGCGCACGCTGGCCATCGTAATGCAGGGCGATGGCCTGTGCTGGCTTCTTGTTCATGCGCGCTCCTGCAATAAGCCGCTAGCACCTTTGGGCAATGTATCGTCGTGCGGCAGGCCACGTTGTGCCTGCACATGGCCGACTTGAAGGCCGCAATCGATTAGGCGTTGGCGTAGCGCAGGGCAGTGCTGATTTATCCACGCATGCGTGTCGGCTTGTTCGGCATGAAACTGCACATGCACACGTTCATCTTGCTGAGATAGCGTGGCAATCACTGCGCCTTTATCTGGTAATGACAAACTCAAGGACACTTTCCATAAAGCGAAGCCTGGCTGTTGTTGCGAAGCCTGACGCTGATCTTTACTGATATGAATCTGTAGCAAATCGATGCCGTCACGATCCTGTACAGGAAGTTCCATAAGCCATTGCTGATGCTGCTTTTTCTCATCGCTAGCATGGAGTAATTGATGGCTGACCATACGCGCCAAGACACCATCGAGCTCTTGGCCGAGCAATAGAAGCATCGAGCTTGGCAACGACTGCGCCAAAATCTCTAGTAGGGCATTGGGCAGTGTGGCGCGCTGAAGCGCCTCAACTTTACCGGCAGCATGTGAAGCGCCAGCGGTCGTAGTTTGGTTGCTAGCATCGAGGCCAAGCTTTTGTTTGAGTTCATCGCGAAGTTGAAGGATCTGGCGTTTTAAGTCTTCAGGCGGCGGCAAAATGCCTTGCGCTAAACCGCGCTCATAAAACAAACCGCTATTTTTAATGGCCTGCTGCAGAGTGTCTGCCTGCATGAGCTGACTGGGTTTCGGCAAGTGCTCAAGCAGCTTAGCCACGCCCTCAGGCGCTTCAGATTTTGCGGCTAGTGCTGGCAGCAAAGCCATCAATCGACTGGCGTCGAGCTGTTTCGGTAAAAAGGTTTTTAATTGTGTATTAGCTTGCTGAGCGGGCGTCGGCATTTTGTCGACGAGCAAGCGCTTATCATCGCCGCCGATAATTTGCAGAGCCAGTTTGTCGCCCACATTCAATGGCGTGCGGCTTTCCGCAATGCGCTCGCCGGTTGGCGTTCTTAATTTATAACGTAGCAAATCGAGTTGCGCTAAAACCTCAACGCGAAGCACCGCGCCAATGGCTTGAGCGGGTGTGACAACGGATGCCTGCGCGGCTGGAGGCAGAACGACAGCTGCTTGGTTCGGCGCAATGCGCACGCAGAGCTAGGCCTCAAGCGGGCTTAGGCCTGCCCGAGGCTGCCTCGTAAATAACCACCCGATTGCTGACCTTGTTTGCCATAGGTGGCAGGAAGGGCAGCATTGCCGGTGAGGATGTCGAGGCTGCGGCGTGTTTGCTGACCGAGCAAGTTAATGCTTAGGCCGGCTTGCTGATTTAGCGGTTGGCAGGCTTGCAAGATGCCCATGGCATGTTCCCAAAGCTTGAGAAGCTGGCTGCCATTGGGCTGCTTGTGTAGCGCTTCGCGCATGGCTAAGCGCCCGCGCTCATGCTGGCCTTGGCTAGATAGCCATTGCACGCGTTCGCTTTCAAGCTGTTCGAGCTTGCGGCTGAGCTGTATTTTCGCCTGAGCAAAGTCTGGCAAGTTAAGCACTGGCCAGCTTGATAAATGCGCCAGTTCACGCTCCAAAAGCTCTTTGAAGCGACCCGATAGTTCGCTTAGCTCATTGAGCCACAGTGCTGGTTCTCGGATAGACATGGCGATTTCCTCATGCGTTAGTTAAGTCACATGCGTGTGGCGTTCAACGTCATCGAGACGAAGGCTTGTGCCACCGCTTTCGGGTTTACTTGAAACTCACCGCGTGCAATAGCCTGTTTGATGTCGTCAACCTTTTGACGATCCACCTCTGGCACATGCTCAGCGGCTGCTTTGGCGCGTTCAATCAGTGAGGTAACAGAGGTACTTTGGCTCCCTGTAGCCTTTACTGTTGGCGCTGCCTCAGCATTTGCTTGAGCGGCGGAAGTGCCTGATGTGGCACGGCTTTCGCTCGCAGCTTCAGTACGTTTGTTCGCGTCGTTGCGGACGAGATCAGGCCGGTGTGCCGGTGCTGAATTAATTTTGTCTACCATGATGGCAGATCCTCCAAAATTGGTGGTCTGCCTTCATATCGACTGCCCGCCGTAAAACTTTAACAACTATTTCATCTGTTTCTGATTATTGGATTCTGACTCTGCCGCTGGCCATGGCTTGACCCTGAACGGTTCGCCCAGATTGTGAGTTTTTCACCGCGACTAATTCACCAGCAGCGGCATCAGCCAGTGCTACACCTCGCATACTGATAGCCATGCGCGTATCACTTAGTTCGATGGCAACGATATCTCCGCGCTTGATGACATCCGCGGCTTGAGTCATGCCTGGCGTGATAACTGCGCCTTGGGCAATCCCGGTTTTAGCCTGCAGAGCATCACCAATCGGTAGCTCGCTTAAGTAGCCATAGGGCAGGCTGGTAATGTCGCGACTGGCTTCCATGACGTCATTAGCATGAATCTGTTCGTGTCGGCTAATGGCGCGACGTGCCACTAAAACTGAGGCTTCGGCGTTGGCTATCACGGATACATGGATGGTCCAACCCGCGGCAGTTGGGCACTTCACGGCAATACTGGTGCGCTTAGCGATGCGGCCACCAATGGGCATGCTGGCTTGTAATGGCGCCTCGCAGGGGCTCAAGCTCAAACGCTCATCTAGCGTTGGTTGTTCAAAGCTAACGTTTAAACCCTGCCAAGGATGATTGCTGCGGACAAAGTCGACTGCGGCCTCACCAATAGCCTCTAGGCGCTGAGCGGGTGCTGCCACTGAGTTGATGGGCAGCAGTAGCATCACCAAAGCTAGCGCAATGGGTATCTGGCTGCTTAGCGAAAATATAGGAAGTAGCTTCATTGGCTTTAGCCTCAATACAGCAGGTGGTGCAGGGAAGCTGCAGCCACTTAGATGCCTGATTAGCATCCTTCTACTGTATGGGCTTACAAAATGCGTGCCAGTTGAGGCGAGTGGCTTTAAAGCGTAATGAAAAATAGCACCGTCATGACTGCGCCAATAACAATGATGCCGCGGCGTAAGGCTAGCGCCGGCAAGCGTTTGGCAATTTTGGCGCCCCAATAACCGCCGGCGGTTGCAGCGAGCATCATGACTAAGGCTTGCGGCCAAGCGACAACATCTCCGGCGGCGTAAATCATCACAGCAATCGCCGTGAGCACGGTCGACACCAAATTTTTGACGCCATTCATGGCATTGAGATTGCTATGCCCAAGCAGGCTAAGTGCTGCCAACAGCAAAATGCCCAAGCCGCCGTTGAAGTAGCCACCGTATATCGCCACCAGAAAAAGTGCCGACAGGGCGACAAGAGGTGAGGCTTGCGCGCGACCAGCCATGAGGTTGGGTGCGAAAGCAAAGAGCAGGGTGGCGACTAATAGCAGCCACGGAATGAGCTGATTAAAGGTGTTGTTATCGGTGATCAGTAAGAGTCCGGCACCGAGACTGCCGCCGAACAAGCTCAGCATTAGCAGGCGTGGCAGGTGTAGGCCTTGCAGTTGCTTGAGTTCTTGGCGAAAGCCCCACGTGCTGGCGGCATAGCCTGGCAGTAGCGCCACCGTGCCGGTTGCATTGGCGATGACCGGTGGCACGCCGCAATAGATCAACGCCGGCAAGGTCAAAAAGCTGCCGCCGCCAGCGACCGCATTCAATGTGCCAGCGAAAAATGCCGCGAGGCTGAGCAGTAAATATTCGTTCATGGATGAGTGCCAAGATGCTGACTATGTTGCCTATGGTAGCTTGCTGATCGTGCTAAGGCCATTAGCCAATGTATCTAAGTCCATGAAAAATAAATCTAAATAGACATTGGCACGGCGTTTGCTAATTCATCTCTGAGCAGACGTGAATTGCGTTCGGAGGTGGAAGATGGGCATTAGTTTTGATTCGGTATTGGGCGTGCATGAGAAGGCACTGCATTTGCGCGCGATGCGTAGCGAAGTGCTCGCCTCCAACATCGCGAATGCCGACACACCAGGCTATCAAGCTCGCGACTTTGATTTTAAAGCAGCGCTAGCTGGCGCCATGGGCGAAAGCGCAGCCAACGCCAATAACTCACGCATGAGCGTAGGCAACGTCAGCCAAAACACTAATAACCTAGGCCTTAGCGTCTCTAGCTCCGGCACCAGCATCAATCAAGCTGGCGCTAACGTTAGCGCTAGCTCTAGTTCATCGGCCGAGAGCCTGAAATACCGCATCCCACTGCAATCGTCTATCGACGGCAACACCGTCGAAGCCGAGCGTGAGCAAGCCGCCTTCGCCGACAACACCGTGCGCTATCAAGCCACGCTGCAATTTCTCGGCGGCAAATTTTCATCAATGAAAACCGCCATCACCGGAGGTCGTTAATCATGAGCATTTTTGATATCGCCAGTTCAGGCATGAATGCGCAAATGCTGCGGCTCAACACCACCGCCAGCAATATGGCCAACGTCGACACCGTTAGTACCACGGCCGAAGGTGCGTATCGCGCCCGCCAACCTGTGTTCGCCGCGATGATGGCCAACGCCAACGCCAGTGCCGGTACCGGCATCAATAACGCCACTCAAGTTGGCGTTCAAGTCGATGGCATTGAGACCAGTCAGGCTGAAGTGCCCAAACGCTATTTACCCGGCCACCCCATGGCCGATAAAGACGGCTACATCTTCGGCAGCAACGTTAATGCCGTCGAAGAGATGGCCAATATGATTTCTGCCTCGCGTGCTTACCAAAGCAATGCCGAGATTTTTGCCACCGCCAAAACCCTGATGCTGCGCACTTTGCAGCTCGGCCAACAGTAAGCACGGAGTAAGTCATGGACTTCAGTCAAGTTAATAGCTTGGTCAACAAAGGTAGCGCTGCTAGTGGTACTGCGGCCGTTGGCGATAGCCGTAAAACCTTGAGCGATCTCGATCAAGCCGATTTTATGAAGCTGATGTTGGCGCAGATGCAAAGCCAAGATCCGCTAAAGCCCACCGATAATACGGCGTTTTTAGCGCAGATGGCGCAGCTCTCCAGTGTTGCTGGCATTAACGATATGAAGACGTCGATTAGTGACCTAGCCAACTCCATGTCCTCAACACAGTGGCTTAATGCCTCGGGTTTGATCGGTAAAACCGTGCTCGTGCCAGGCGATACCGTGGGTTTAAACCAAGGTACGCCAATTAATGGACAAGTCGACTTAGAGGCTTCAGCGCAGAACGTTCGCGTCGATATTTTGACGGATAAAGGCGCGTTAGTGCGTCAGATAAACCTCGGTCCACAAGCCGCCGGTAGCGTCAATTTTCAGTGGGATGGCAAGAGTAACGACAACGTCGCTGCTCCCAACGGCAATTACACCATTCAAGTCACGGCCACACGTGGCAGCACCAGTGAGGCATTGGCACCAGCAGTGCAAGCCACTGTGCAAAGCGTGAGCCTGCCAGCTAATGGTGGCACGCAACTCGATTTAGGCCCGATGGGCAGCGTCAAACTTTCCGATGTTAAAGCCGTCGGCTAAGCCGACACCAAAGACCCTGGAGTTATCTCATGAGCTTTCGAATTGCACTTAGCGGCCTCAACGCTGCCTCAACCCACTTAGATGTCACCGCGCATAACATTGCCAACGTCAATACCGCTGGCTTCAAGTCATCGCGTGCGCTGTTCAGTGATGTTTTTGCGACCTCAAGTAATGATCTTTCTGCAACGGCGAGTGGTGCTGGTGTTCGCACTGCGAGCATTTCTCAGCAGTTCTCGCAGGGCAATATCGACTTCACCAATAACAACCTAGATATGGCTGTTAGTGGCGAAGGCTTCTTCGTCATGTCAGGCCGCGAAGGTTTGGTGTATTCACGCGCTGGCGCATTCAGCGTCGATCGTGAAGGCAACGTGGTCAATGGTGACTTGCAGAAGCTGCAAGTCTTCCCGGTTACTGCTGGCGGTAATTTCGCGACTGGTTCGCTATCTGATCTAAAGCTGCAAACCACTGAGAGCCCGCCAAAAGCCAGCGAAAAAGGCGATATTGGCGTTAACTTGCCAGCAAATGTGTCTCCACCTGCGGTAACGCCTTTTAATTCAGATCAGCCTGATAGCTATAACCATGCAACCTCAATGACGGTCTATGACTCACTGGGCACGCCACATCAGGCAACGATGTACTTTTCTCGCACGGCAACGCCCAATCAATGGGAGCAACGACTTTATGTCGATAATCAGCCAGTTACGGTAAATGGCGGTGATGCGTTTTCGACACTTTCATTCAACGGTAACGGGATTTTAGATCCACTAACCGCGAATGTTTCCTACGATGATTTTGATGCTGGCACTGGTAGCACGCCTATCAGTCTCGATTTGAACTTTATCGCCAGTACGCAATACGGCAATGAGTTCGGTGTGAACAATTTATATAACGATGGCTACACCACCGGCCGTATGACCGGCATTGATGTCGATGCCAAAGGCGTTGTGTCAGCACGTTTCACCAACGGGCAGCTGCAACAGCTCGGCAAAATTGCTGTGGCTATCTTCAACAACCCCAATGGTTTGCAGCAATTAGGCGATACCTCATGGGCTGAAACCTACACCTCAGGCGGTCCGCGCTTGGGTGAGGCCGGCACATCAAACTTCGGTTTACTACAGGCCGGTGCGTTAGAGAGCTCCAATGTTGATTTGACCGCTCAGTTAGTGGAAATGATCACCGCGCAACGTAACTTCCAAGCCAACGCACAGATGATTTCGACCTCTGATCAGGTAACGCAAACCATCATAAACATGCGCTAAGTAGCTGAAATGCTAGGAGTCTGAAATGGACAGAATGCTTTATATCGGGATGACCGGCGCGAAACACACGCAAATGGCGCAGACCGTGACTGTCAACAATTTGGCTAACGCCAATACGCCCGGTTTTCGTGGCGACTTTCAGACTCTGCTTAGCAAGGAAATTGAAGGTGGTGGCCAGTTCAACTCCCGCGTCAACAGTATGGGCGCTGATAGAGCCAGTTCCATGGCACATGGCACGATGGTTGCTACAGGTAGAGAGCTAGACGTCGCGATTAATGGCGATGGCTGGTTGGCAGTGCAGGGCGCCAGCGGCGAAGAAGGTTATAGCCGCCGCGGCGACTTGCAAATCAGTGCTGAAGGTCTACTGACTAATGGCGCTGGGCAGCCAATTATGGGTGATGGTGGCCCGATTACGCTGCCGCCATACCAGAGCTTAAGCCTAGCCAACGATGGCACGATTTCTATTGTGCCATTGGGCTCAGGGCCTGAAACAACGGTCACTCTGGGGCGCATCAAGTTAGTAACGCTTGATGAGTCGCAAGTAGTGAAAAGTGAAGATGGTTTGATGCGTCAGAAAAACGGCGCTCCAGGTGAACCGACCACAGCTTCACGCTTGCAGTCGGGCAACTTGGAGTCATCCAACGTAAGTGCTGTGGAATCCTTGGTGGCGATGATTGACCTATCGCGCCAATACGAAATGCAAGTGCGCATGATGCAAACCGCCAAAGACATGTCTGACAGCGGTACCCGCCTCATCCGCATGGAATAAGGCCTAAGCGCCTCAGGAGACGATGATGAATGGTTCATTATGGGTGGCCAAAACTGGCCTAGATGCACAGCAAACTCGCATGCAGGTGGTCAGTAACAACTTGGCCAACGCCAATACCACCGGCTTCAAAAAAGACCGTGCGGTGTTTGAAGACTTGCTCTATCAAAACATTCGCCAAGTTGGTGGTCAGACTTCCCAGCAAACACGAGCGCCAACTGGCATGCATGTTGGTACGGGTGTGCGTGTTGTGGCTACGGAAAAACTGCACTCGCAAGGTGGCATTAACCAAACCAGCAATCAGCTAGACGTTGCCATTAGTGGCCGTGGCTTTTTCCAGGTGCAACTGCCCGATGGCTCGGTTGGCTATACCCGCGATGGCTCATTCAAGCTCAACGAGCAAAGCCAGCTGGTGACATCGTCAGGCAACATCATTTCGCCTGGCATTACTGTGCCTAACAGTGCGCAATCCGTGACTATCGGTAGCGATGGCACCGTTTCGGCTTTAGTTGCCGGCGAAACCACGCCACAGCAATTAGGCACTTTGCAGCTGACAGACTTTATCAATCCATCTGGCCTGCAGCCTCGTGGTGAAAACCTTTATGTCGAATCTGCCGCCAGTGGTTCGCCACAAACCGGCACGGCAGGCCTTAGTGGCTTAGGCACGCTAGAGCAGGGTGCGCTCGAGGGCTCTAACGTCAACGTCGTCGAAGAGCTGGTGAATATGATCGAAACCCAGCGCGGCTATGAAATGAACTCAAAAGCCATTTCCGCCAGCGATCAGATGATGCAGTACCTGAACAACAACGTCTAAGTTGGCGTAGGAGTGTGCTTGTGAAAATCTTAATCGCTGTAAGCGCGTTGCTAATGGCCGTTGTTAGCACGGGCTGTAGCCAAAACTTTTTGGCTAAGCCCGGCGAAACCGAGTGGGCGCCAGCAAGTCCAACGCCGGCACAGCCAGCTGCGGCAACTGCCGGTGCGATTTTCCAAGCCAACCACAACTTAAATCTATTCCTTGATCATCGTGCTCGCCAAGTCGGCGACACGCTGACTATTGCTCTCGTTGAGCGTACTGAGGCGAGTAAACAAGCCAGTACAGATACCGATCGCAGTACCAATATTGAGATGTTGCCGCCGAGCATTCTCGGTGGCCCAGTCACGATTAATGGACGCCAAATTCTTTCTACTGATATCAGTGCCAGTTCTGATTTCGCAGGGCAGGGCAAAAGCAGCCAAAGCAACCGCCTCAGCGGCAATATCACAGTCACCGTCTACGAAGTGTTGGCCAATGGCAACTTACGCGTTCGTGGCGAGAAATGGCTAACGCTGAACCAGGGCCAAGAATTTATTCGCGTCTCCGGCACCATTCGCCCAGTCGATTTAGCACCAGATAACTCAGTACCTTCCTACAAACTTGCCGATGCTCGCATTACCTATAGCGGCACTGGCGTGATTGATGAAGCTAACTCGATGGGCTGGTTGGCACGATTATTCCAATCAGTACTGTCACCCCTGTGAGGAATTTGCCATGAACCTGCTAAAAGCCGCTTTTATCGCCACATTACTGACACTGCCGCTAGTTGCTCAGGCTGATCGTGTCAAAGATTTGGCATCAGTTGCCGGTGTGCGTGAAAACCAGCTCGTGGGTTATGGCTTAGTCGTTGGCTTAAATGGCACTGGTGATCAAACCAGTCAAACACCATTCACCGTGCAAAGCATTCGCAATATGCTCAGCCGCTTCGGTATTCAGGTGCCTGATAGTGTTAATCCGCAGCTGAAAAACGTGGCGGCGGTAACGGTACATGCCAGCTTGCCAGCATTTTCAAAGCCTGGCCAAACTCTAGACATCACCGTGTCATCGATTGGTAATGCCGGCAGCTTGCGCGGTGGCAGCTTATTAATGACGCCATTGCTCGGTGCCGACAACCAAGTCTATGCCATGGCACAAGGTAGCTTACTGGTCGGTGGCTTAGGCGTGTCCGGTGCCGATGGCTCAAAAGTCACCATTAACGTACCTAGCGTAGGCCGTATCCCTAATGGCGCGACAGTGGAGCGTGCTGCACCTAGTAGCTTTGCGAATAACGGCATCATTCAGCTCAATTTACGTAGCCCAGACTTCACCACAGCCAAGCATGTTGCTGAAACAATTAATGGCCAATTTGGCGCCGATACCGCGCGCGCATTGGATTCGGTGAGTGTGCAGATTGTTGGCCCGATGGAAAGTAACCAACAAGTCAGCTTTATCTCCTTGCTGGAAAATCTTGAAGTCACACCGGGCGCGCCATCGGCTCGTGTGGTGATTAACTCTCGCACAGGCACCATTGTCATCGGTGGCAATGTTCGTGCCTTGCCCGCAGCGGTAACTCATGGCTCTTTAACGGTGACGATTAATGAGAAGCCGCAAGTCAGCCAGCCAGCACCATTCTCGCAAGGCCAGACAGTGGTAACGCCTAACTCCGGCATTGCCGTTGATCAAAACAAACCGCGTATGTTTGCTTTGGATCTTGGTGTCACGCTCGATGACATCGTTAAGTCGATCAATGCGGTTGGTGCATCGCCCGCCGATCTGGTAGCCATTTTAGAAGCCTTGAGCCAAGCCGGTGCCTTGCGCGCCGAGCTCATTGTTATCTAACGGCGGGCAACGAGCCGGAGATACGTCATGACGGGACCAGTTAGCAACTACCACGGTTACAGCGACCTTGCCGCTCTGAAAAAAGAAGCGGCCGAGTCACCACAAGACGCCATCATGCCGGTGGCGCGCCAGTTTGAATCTGTGTTTTTACAAATGATGTTGAAAAGCATGCGCGAAACCGTGGGCGAAGGTGGCCTATTCGATAACGAAAGCATGAAAACCTATCAGGGCATGTTCGATAACCAGCTCGCCTTAAGTCTTTCGCAACAGGGTGGCATAGGTCTTGCAGATTCTATTGCGAAGCAGCTGGCACCAGAGGGCAGCGCCTTACAAGGCCGCCTCCATAGCCAGTCCGCGCAAGCAGCGGCAGCCGTAAAGGCTCCAAGGGATGAATCATGACCGACATGCTAGGTAGTGCGCTATCAGGCTTAACAGCCTATCAACGCGCCTTGTCTACCACCAGCCACAATATTGCTAACGCGAATACGGATGGCTATAGCCGGCAAACGGTGTCGCTGTCGTCGCGCACGCCAGAGCAGCTCGGCTCACTCACATTAGGCTCAGGCGTACAGCTCTCTAGTGTGCAGCGCGCCTATGATCAATATGCAGTGACGCAGCAGCGCTCTACAACGGCCAGCTATAACCAGCAGCAAACACTGCATGCGTTATCGAGCCGTATGGACAATTTACTCTCCGATAGCGAGCAAGGTTTGTCGCCAGCGCTATCGAAGTTTTATGACAGTATTCAAGCGGCTAGTACCGATCCATCATCACTAGCGGCGCGCCGTGAACTACTGGCGAATGGTTCAACCTTAGCCGCAAGGTTCCAAGGCATAGATAACGAATTTGCCGGCATCAATGAAGAAATCAACAATCGTATTTCGGCATCGGTCAATGAAGTGAATGGTCTCAGCAAGCGCATCGCTGACTTAAACATGACCATTAGCCGCACGGTAGGACAGGGTGGCCAACCCAATGACTTACTCGATCAGCGTGACGCTGCACTGCTAGAGCTTAATCAAATCGTGCGTGTGAGCACATTGGAGCAAAAAGACGGCTCGATGAGTGTCTTTGTTGGCAATGGCCAACCCTTAGTGCTCGGCTCAAAGCCAAATACACTGCAAGTCACTACTAATCGCTTTGACCCTACACGAGCAGAAATCAGTTTCGCTGGTCAAGGTGAGATCAGTGGCTCCATAGAGGGTGGTTCGCTCGGTGGTGCCATGGCCTTTCGTGACGATGTTCTGACGCCGGCACGCAATCAGCTTGGCTTACTCGCCAATCAAATGGCGTCTGCTTTTAATGAGCAGCATGCCCAAGGCACTGACTTACGTGGTGATGTTGGTGGTGACTTTTTCAGTATTGCCGCTATTGAGCCGCAGGTATCACGTAACAACACGGGTAATGCCACGCTAGCAGTCACCGTGTCGGACTCTTTTGCTTTAACAGGCGATGCCTATGTCTTGCGCCAAACTGACACCGGCTGGCAACTTCGCAACGACGTCAATAACCAAGTCATTAGTTTGACGGGTGATGGTAGCGCCGCTAATCCACTGAGTGCGCAAGGCTTCTCTATGGTGGTGAGTGGCAATGCTGCTACGAATGATGAGTTTCTTATTACACCAACTGGTCTGTCAGCGAGATCTGTTGCTGTCGCCATTACCGATCCGGCAAAAATTGCTGCTGCCGGCAATGACGCCAGCGCAGGCCCAGGTGACAACCGCAATATGCTTGCCATGGCTGGTTTAGAAAGTAGAAAAATACTCACTAATGGCAGTGCAACACTCAGCGATGGTGTGCAGGCCATGCTGGGTAAGGTGGCTGCTACTACTCGTAGTGCTCAAGTTGGTGCTGCGTCGCAAGGAACACTGCTAGCACAAGCTACGGCAAGGCGTGATGAAGTCAGCGGCGTCAACTTAGATGAGGAGGCCGCCAACTTGCTGCGTTTTCAACAGGCCTACCAAGCATCAGCACAAGTCGCCAGCGTAGCTAACTCACTATTTCAAACCATGATTAATGCCTTTCGCTAAGGCGTGAGCGTGGAGGCTTAAGATGCGTATTTCAACTCAGCAAATTTACCGTCAGTCCATTAGCGGCATGATGAATCAGCAGCTAGAACTTACAAAAACTCAGCAGCAGGTTTCTACGGGCAAACGTTTTCAAACGGCGTCGGAAGACCCAATCGCTGCTCAGCAAAGTCTGACTATGCAGCGTAGCCTCGATCGCTTAGCGCAATTCGACAAACAGGCGGTATTGGTCGATGGCCGTTTGCGTGAAGAAGAAAACGCGGTGACTAGCAGCGTAGACATATTGCAACGTGTACGAGAGCTAGTTGTTGCTGCCAATAACGGCACGCAAAGCAACGAAAGTCGTGCCGCCACGGCCGCTGAAATTCGCGAGCAAGTAAAGTCTTTGATGCAACTGGCCAATAGCCAAGATGGTAATGGCCACTACCTATTCGGTGGTTATCAAGACGATAAAGTGCCTTATAGCTTTGATGCAGCCACGCAGCAAGTGCAAACCAATACTCATGCTGGCCAGCGTTTAGTAACGATTGGTCCAGGCCGCCAAGTTGCCGATGGTGACACCGGCGCGGCTGTTTTTCAGCAGGTACCGGCTAGTGCCACAGACCCTGCCGCCGGCAATATCGATTTATTCAAGGCGCTGAGTCAGATTGCTGCCGCTTTGGAGACTCCGCGTACTGGAGGTCAAGAACCGATTTTACCACCTGTTGTGCCTGCTGACCCCACAGCCCCATATGACTTGAGCGATAGCACCACCACAGTGGATGGCTTGAACGGCGTGCTATCTAAAGCTTTAGTGGTCTTAGATCGTGGCCTTGGTCATTTGAGTGATGTCCGCACTGGAATAGGTGTGCGACTGAATCAAATCGAGCAGCAAACTGAAACTAACGCCAGTAGCAGCTTGCAGCTAACAGCTCTGAAGTCTGATAACGAAGATATAGATATTGCCGAAGCCTATAGCAAATTATCTTTGCAACTCAGTGGCTTACAGGCTGCACAGAAAGCTTATGTGCAAGTTCAAGGGCTTTCGCTGTTCAACTATTTGTAAGTCTATGCTGGCATTTGTGGTGGAAGTGTAAAAAGCCCTCAAGTCTCCAGCAAACAGTTCGATATCTAGTGTGTCCGCGATACAAAGCCATTTAGGCAGAGGTCGCTTAGTTACCAACGGTAAAACGGAGAATCATCATGGCCTTGTCCATTAACACCAACGTGGCATCCCTGAACGCTCAACGTAACCTGAGCACTTCACAATCCAAAATGTCTGAATCGCTGCAGAAATTATCCACCGGTATGCGTATCAATAGCGCTAAAGATGACTCAGCTGGCCTGGCCATCTCCGAGCGTATGACTTCGCAAATCCGTGGTTTGAACGTTGCTGTGCGTAACGCCAACGATGGCATTTCGCTAGCTCAAACTGCTGAAGGCGCATTGAGTGAAGTTGGCAACAACTTACAGCGTATGCGTGAATTGGCTGTGCAGTCATCTAACGGTACTAACTCACAAGTTGACCGTGATGCGTTGAATGCTGAGTTCAATCAGCTGAAAGATGAAATCCAGCGTGTAGGCGAGCAAACTAGCTTCAACGGCACCAAATTGCTAGATGGTTCATTCGCTGGTGTTCAGTTCCAGGTTGGCGCTAATGCGGGTGAAACAATCGGCATTAATTCCATTGCTAACGTTCAAACTGCAGCACTTGGTGGTTCGTTAACTCGCACATCGGCAAATGTTAACGCAACCTCTTTAACAAGCTTTGCTACAGCAATTCCTGCTGGTGGCTTCACTGTTAATGGCACCGATATTGGCGCTGTTGCTGCTGCGGGCAATGCTCAAGAACGTGCCGCTCAAATGGCCGAAGCGATCAACCGCGTATCGTCACAAACTGGAGTTGGCGCATCGTACGATCAAACCACTGGTGATTTAACCTTGACTAGCGCATCTGCAATCACCATTGCTGGCGCAAGTGGCACAGTACCAATTGCTGGTTTTGCAGCTGGCGCCGTCGGTGCAGCAACAACTACAACGGGTATTGCTTCATTGAGTCTGTCGAGCTTCACCAACTCACAACAGTCATTGGCTCACTTAGACCAAGCCATTGCATCTGTGAACACATCACGTGGCGACTTGGGTGCTGTGCAAAACCGCTTCAGCTCAACCATTGCCAACTTGCAAACCACATCTGAAAACCTGTCGGCATCACGCGGCCGCATCCAAGACACAGACTTCGCTGCCGAAACAGCCAATCTGTCGAAAGGTCAGATTCTGCAACAAGCCGGTGTGGCCATGCTGTCACAAGCTAACCAGCTGCCACAAACTGTTCTCAGCCTGCTTCGTTAAGGTTGAGCGTCACTGCCGAGCCTTGACGGTTTGGCAGATTGACCAAGCAATAAGGCAGCTGGCCATGTGGTCGGCTGCCTCTTTGTCGTTTAACTAGCGTCGACATGGAGACGTGCCATGACAATTTCTAGTGTAGCAAATGCGTATACCCGAGCCGTTGATTCAACTATTGCTCGAGTCGTAACTGATGAAAGTCAAATTGTTGCTGATGCGGTGAATAACTCAGTGGTTGTAGAGCCAGCAGTGAGATCCAACTCTGAGCTGATACAGCCTGAGCAGTTAAAAGAATGGCAAGACCAGCTGCTGACTCAGAGAAAACTAGAGTTCTCTATTGATGAAGATAGTGGCCGCAATGTTGTAAAGGTCATTGATAGTGACTCTGGCGATGTGATTCGGCAGTTTCCCAGTGAGGAAGTTTTGAAGCTATCTAGTGTAGCGAAGAGCGGTAAAGGCGGCTTATTTGCCGAAGAAGCTTAAGTTTCTGGCATGACATTTGCTTTGCCTTACAGAGGCTTGCGTAACTGTTCTTTATTAAGCTTTGGTTAAGTGCCAACACTAGATGCAGCGAATTTGAGAAGGAGTAAGCCATGCCAACCATTACCAGTAGCGGTGCCAACGGAATAGATGTAAATAGCTTGGTATCACAGTTGGTTGCAGCTGAGCGCGCTGCGCCGGCGGCTCGAATTTCAAGTAATGAGTCGAAGGCTCAGACCAAGCTCTCTGCTTTTGGTTCGCTACAGTCGAGTGTCGACACGTTTCGCCAAGCATTGGACAAGTTGAATAACAATGAAACGCTTAATGCACGTAGCACTAGTGTAGGTAAGCCTGATCAAGTCGCGGTAACAGCATCAACAAAAGCAGCCGCAGGCAGCTATCGTGTTTCAGTAGAAAGCTTGGCGCAAACCCATCAGGTTGCTAGTGCTGGATTTGCTGGTACTGGCGCTGCTGTCGGAGAGGGAAAGCTAACCTTTAGTAATGATAATGCGAGCTTTGCCGTCACCATCGATAGTAGCAATAACACACTGGCAGGCCTGCGCGATGCGATCAATTCAGCATCAGGTAATACCACTGTACGTGCATCAATTGTTCGTGCTGACGATGGCGATCACTTAGTCATGACAAGCTTGCAAAGTGGTGTTGCGGGCGAATTGAGTGTTACTGCTTCGGATGCTAGCGGCAATCCTTTACCAGCGCTACCTATTGGCGGGTTACTACCTGGAGATCCTGCAACACTTGCATCTTTTAGTTTTAGCGCTGGCAGCAGCACTAATGGCGCGACTGAAAAGCAGGCAGCTCAAGACGCTCAAATTATTGTCGATGGCTTTTCACGTAGCTCCAGCACTAATAGCTTCACTGATATCGTTGAAGGCGTCAGTTTTACAGCAATAAAAGCCGATGCTGGCAATCCTTTTACGGTCAGTGTGACTGAAGACTCGAGCAGTGGTAAAAAACTGGTTGAAAGCTTTGTTGCCGCCTACAACACGCTGCAAAACTCACTTCGTTCACTGACCAGCTATAACGCTACCAGTAAGCAAGCAGGCCAATTACAGGGCGATGCCACTACATTACGCTTGGCATCAGTGATTAGGAATGAGCTCAACACAGCAGTTGGCGGCGCGAGTGAGAATGCCGATACGCTCTCGGAATTAGGTATTACCACTGATGCCAAAACTGGTGCATTAAGCATCGATAACGAGCGTTTAGATGCTTTGCTAGTGAGCCAGCCTGACGCAATGGCGAAATTTTTTAGCGGTGATGATGGCTTTGCTGCACGTGTTGATACGGCGTTAAAAGGATTTGCCGATAAAGACGGTTTGCTGGCAGCACGTAGTGAGGGTTTGCGGACGCAATTGAAGGGCTTATCAGTGCAGAGAGATGCCTTAGATTTCCGTATGGAAGGCATTGAGGCGCGCTATTCCAAGCAATTTAACGCGCTCGACACCTTGCTCACATCACTAAATGGTACGAGCTCATTTTTATCGGCTCAATTGTCTAGTTTGCTGTAATTTTAGAGTGTTAAAGCCTAAAGATTTGGCCAAATTGGTCGTTAATAATCGTAGCTAGCGCAGTTCTCTCGCGCCGTTTTTAGGAGACGATAATGACTTATGCCATGGCTCGTGCATCAAAGGCTTACGCCAATATTGGTGCTCAAACCAGTGTTGAGGCAGCCAGCCCGCACCGTTTAATTCAGCTGCTGTACGCCGGTGCGATTGATCGTATCTCGCGCGCACGCGGCCATATGCAGCGTAAAGATTACGCCGAAAAAGGGCAGTGCTTAAGCCGTGCTATCGATATCATCGATAGCCTGCGAGCCAGCCTTGATAAGCGCCACGGCCATCCTTTAGCGGATAATTTAGAAAACCTATACGAATATATGGGCCGTCGCTTATTACTAGCCAGCAGCACCAATGACACTGCGCTATTAGACGAGGTTGGTGATTTGCTGAGTGAGTTAAAAGTTGCATGGGATAGCATTCCAAGCGACTTTCATCGTGGTGCGCCAGAGGTACTCGACGGCACACAACAAGCGCAATTGATGGGAGCGTAATCATGGCAATGTCCAATGTGTTGCCATTTCCAGTGCCTGTTCAGCGTCGCCCGACGTTGCAGTCCTTGCTGGATATGACGCATGACATGTTGGCGCTAGCTAAGCTTGGTGATTGGGATGGTGCGTTAAATCTACAATTGCAGCGCAGAGATGCCTTAGAGCTGTTCTTTGCTGACCTGCCACCAACGTTGTCAAAATTAGATATTGCCACCACGATCCGAGCCATTTTGCAGTTTGATACTGAGCTTACAGGTCATCTTCAGCACAGCCGGCAAACACTGATGAGTGAGGCTCGCAGTGTCCGCCAACAGCATAATGCTGCCGGTGCCTACTTGAGTTATTCAAGCTAACTCGCGAGACAATAATGACCGACACCATGAATGACGAAGCGCTGCACGAAGCCATTAGCTTAAGTGGCCAGTTGCCGTTGAGCTACAGCACGTATTCTCAGGCCTTAAGCGAAGCTGAGTTACTCAACCTCAATGAGCGCAATTTAATGCTGCTCAACGCGATTGAGGTAGCTGAGGTTCAACGTTATATCTCAGATGCTGACTCTGATGATGGTGTGCAAGTTGAGCTATTGCGGCTTGAAGCAAAGGTCGACTTATTATTGAGCCTGATGAACCAATTATTGAGCCAGCAAAATGAGCTACCACAGCCAAGCACAGTGAGCTTGAGCGCGATGGCGTTAAATTGGCAGAGTGGTGCCATTAAAGCGTCAGCTGGTGACTACCTCGTGGTCGAGTTACATGTACACAATGCAGTAGCGATGCCACTTAGGCTGCCACTGCGTGTTACAAATTCAGAACGCGGTGAGCTCTATGGGTTGTCATCGTTAACACAAAATGCATTGGACAAATTCCTCTTTCGCCAGCATCGGCGCGCTATTGCTGTGAGTCGCCAGGCTCGCAGCGACGCCTAATTGAGTTACACAAGTCACAGACTTACAACACTTCTCGCTACAAAAGCGGACTGAAGCCAAGCGTCAAATAACCGACTAATAGGACATCAAAGTTCTGACGCGGATATTCGGCCATGGCAACCTCTATCGCACTAGATACAAGCACTCCTATTCGCACACGTAGCCCATTAGGTCGATCTTCGGCTATTGAGACTGTGCGCGAACTCATCAGGCAAGTAGCACCGCACGCTACGGTGGTGTTGATTCAAGGGGAGTCTGGTAGTGGTAAAGAGGTTGTTGCACGGGCCTTGCATGATGCCTCCTCGCGCCAAAATAAACCGTTTGTGCCAGTTAACTGCGGTGCCATACCTGCGGACTTGCTTGAGAGTGAGCTTTTTGGTCATGAAAAGGGCGCTTTTACTGGTGCAATCAGCACGCGTAAAGGCCGCTTCGAAATGGCTGAAGGCGGCACGCTATTTTTAGATGAAATCGGCGATATGAGCCTGCCGATGCAAGTGAAGCTATTGCGCGTACTGCAGGAGCGTTGTTTTGAGCGCGTGGGCAGTAACCAAACCATTAAGTCCAATGTTCGCATCATAGCTGCTACGCACCGTGACCTTGAAACCATGGTCGACCTAGGCAGCTTTCGCCAAGATCTGTATTTCCGTCTAAACGTGTTTCCAATCATGGTGCCAGCTTTGCGCGAACGCCTTGATGACTTGCCGATGTTGCTTCGTCATTTCTGCAATCGCCAAATCGAGCGCGATACAACTCCACCGGTGTTTAATCAAGAAATAATAGAAGCGTTATCGACTTATGGCTGGCCGGGCAATATTCGTGAACTTGAAAACTTAGTTGAGCGCTTGTCGATTACGCATGCGGGTAAAACCTTACGCACGACAGATTTACCCGCACGTTATTACCCATTGGATTTATTAGAAACAGAAATGGAGCTTGAGGCCGCTCGGAAAGCAGCTCGTCAATTACTGGCAGAGCAGCAAGCAACTCAGCTACAGGCCACTCCAAGCGTCAATAAAATGCCACCTATGGCTGCCAGTATTGATTCGCCAGCCCAGCGCGAAGCTGAGCAAGCGATGCTATTTGATATGCAATCGCAGCCAAATGACAGTGCGAGCACTGCGGTGCTTGACCTTCCAGAGGCCGGCTTAGATCTAAAGCAAACCTTGCAAGACCTAGAGATTCACTACATCACAGAGGCTTTGGCCCGTGTCGATGGTGTGGTTTCGCGCGCTGCCCGTTTGCTCTGCCTACAACGCACAACATTAGTCGAGAAAATGAAAAAGCTAGGCCTGCAAGCGTTTAGCTGAAAATTGGCACAGTGTTTGCTTTGTATCTAGGCAAGTGAGTAATTGTTTTAACTCACATAGCTAATAAGTAAGGGGTATGGGCATGACCAGTGTCAGCGGAGTCGACAACATACTCAGCCAAATTCGAGCCATGCGCCAAAATACGCCCGGCATTGGTTCAGTGCCGGCACCAGGTGTTGGCAGTGTTAATCCCAGCCAAGGCGGCGTTCAGCCCGCCGGGTTTGGCGACATGCTCAAGCAGGGCATTGAGAGCGTTAATAATCTTCAACAAACCTCTGCAAGCAATACCGCATCCTACGAGCGCGGCGACAGCGAAATGAGCCTGACTCAAGTCATGGTGTCGCTGCAAAAATCAGATGTTTCATTTAAGGCCGCCGTTGAGGTGCGCAATAAAATGATTGATGCCTATCACGAAGTTATGCGGATGTCGGTATGAGCCAGTTCAATGCCATGAATGCAAACTTATCAACCCTTGCGCAGGCACCATGGCTGCGCCAGCTACTGATTTTGGTTGGCATCGCGGCTAGTGTCGCAGTAGGCATTGGCTCGGTGATGTGGTCGCAAGGCCCAGACTATAAAGTGCTTTACGGTAGCTTAGCGCCAGATCGCGCATCGGCAGTGGTCGACACACTTAATACTCTCAATATTCCTTACAAAATTGAAAATGCGACTGGCTCTATTTTAGTCCCTAATGATCGCCTTCATGACGCGCGCCTAAAGCTTGCCGGCAGTGGCTTGGCGACTGGCGATGGCAGCGGCTTGGAAATGATGAAAGATGAAAAAGGCTTCGGCGTTAGCGAATTCATGGAAACCAAGAAATATCAGCACGCTATTGAGACCGAGCTATCTCGCACCATTGAAAGCCTGCATCAAGTTCGCCGAGCACGCGTGCATTTAGCGATTCCTAAGCAAAGCGTATTTGTCCGTGAGCGTAAAACTGCCACAGCATCAATCTTCCTCGATGTGTTTCCCGGCAGTGTGCTTGAGAAGCAAAACGTTAAAGCCATTGTCAATTTAGTGGCATCGAGCATTCCTGATCTCACCGCCGACCAAGTCACCGTGGTTGATCAGCAGGGCAACCTACTATCCGACAAGGAAAACGATGCTTTGGCACAGGGTTCACGCCAGTTTGATTATCGCCAGCGCGTTGAGAAAACCTACGAGTCGCGCATTGAGCAACTGATTTCGCCCATCGTGGCCTCGGGTAAAGTGCGTGTGCAGGTTGCAGCAGATATTGATTTTGCTAGCTCGCAAGTCAGCCGCGAAAGCTGGAATCCTGAAAGCCAAGTTGTGCGCAGCGAGCAGATTAATAGTGATAGCCGTGGTGGCAACGCAAATGCGAAAGCCGCAGGCATTCCAGGCGCGCTATCGAACCAACCGGTATCTAACAACACAGGCGAAGCAGAAGGCGCAGATGCAGCGGGCACTACTGAGGGTAGTAAGTCGATTACACGTAACTATGAAATCGAGCGCACGCTAAATCATAGCGACACGCCTGCTGGCACCATTAAACGCTTATCGGTTGCCGTAGTTGTAGATGGCCGTCCGCAAAAAAATGCTGAAGGCAAAATCGTTAAAGCCGCACCTAATGCCGCTGAGCTTGAGCGCCTGACTATGCTGGTACAAAACGCAGTGGGCTATGAGGCTGAGCGTGGCGACAAAGTCACCGTGCTAAGCGCCGACTTTATTCCCGATTTAGTGGCAGATGAGGCCGATGCGCCAGGGTTCTGGCAAGAAGCATGGTTTGCTCAGCTTATGCGCCAAGGTTTAACCGGTTTGGGAGTGCTGCTGCTAGTGCTCTTAGTGTTACGTCCCGCCATCAAAAATCTACTAGTGAGCAATAACGTTACTGGTCAGGCTGGCAATAATGAAGAAGGTATAAGCGGCGTTAATGGTGAGTACATTGGCCAGCATCAATCCAGCGTAGCGTCTCTTAGTCACTCCAGTGCGCCGCTGCAATTAGGTCATGATTTCGATAAAAAAGTTAGTTTCGTTCGCACCGTCACCGCTGAAGATCCAAAGCGGGTTGCACAGGTTGTGAAAAATTGGGTGAATAACTAATGCCGAGTCCAGCTGCCATGAGTCCTAATAATAGTCATCAAGCTGCCATGCTTCTGCTGATGATGGGCGAGGAGCAAGCCGCCGAAGTGCTACGCCACATCGATCCCGATTCAGTAGAAAAGATCGGTATGGCGATGGCGTCGATTAATGAGGTTAATCACGAGCAAGCCAATGCTGTGGTGAGTCGCTTCCAAGAAACCATGGAAGCGCAAACGTCTTTTGGTGTTGGGGTTTCCGGCTATGTTCGGCAAATGCTGGTGTCCTCACTTGGAGAGGATCGCGGCAAAACCTTGGCCGACCGTGTTTTAGGCGAAGACGAGGCCATGGAGATTGACTCTCTGCGCTGGATGGACCGCGACACCATCGTGCACATGCTTCGCGATGAACATCCGCAAATAGTAGCCATTACTTTGGCGCATATGCCACAAGATCAAGCCGCGTACATCATTAAGCAGCTTCCATCGGCCTTACAAGACGATGTTGTGCTGCGCATCGCCACCCTAGAGAAAGTGCCTCAAGCCGCTATGCGCGAGCTGCAAGATATTCTGCAAAACAAGCTTCAGCTTTCAGGCAATTTCAAATCTAAAGCCATCGATGGCGCTAGCACTGCTGCTGGCATCATCAATAGCCTTGGTGGCGATGCCGGCAAGCGCATCATTAGCTCTCTAGAAAAAACAGATGAAAAATTAACAGAACGACTCAAAGACCTGATGTTTGTTTTTGCAAATTTGGTGCAGGTCTCCGACAAAGGCATGCAGTTATTACTGCGTGAGGTCTCGACTGATTTACTCACGATTGCCTTGAAAGGCGCGGATGAAAAAGTCCGCGATAAAATCTTCAAAAATATGTCCAAACGCGCCGGTGAAATGCTGCTTGAGGACATGGAGGCGCGCGGCCCGGTAAAACTCAGCGAAGTTGAAACTGCACAGAAAGAGATTCTTATAATTGCGCGTCGTATGGCTGAAGAAGGCGCGATTTCGCTTGGCAGCAACGGCGATGATTATGTCCAGTAAAGATAGCGCCGCTTGGGCTCGCTGGGAGATGCCTGTGGTGGATCACTTGGCGGCTAGCGCGGAGCTTACCGAAGAGCCCTCGATGATGTCTGAGGTCAAATTAGCCGAGCTGCACGATGTTGCCCGCCGCGAAGGTTGGGAGCAGGGCTTAAACGAAGGCCGTGCCGCCGCTAAGCAAGAGCTAGATGCTCAAATGCAACGCTGGCAGGGTTTGCTTGACCAGCTTGCTGAGCCGCTAGCAGCGGTTGATACCAGCGTGCAAACACAGCTGCTCGATCTAAGCATGGCGCTCGCCGCCCAGCTTGCACAGCATGAAATTTCGCTACACCCAGACCACGTCTTAACGGTTGTTCGTGAGGCGATTGATTTATTACCTTCCGCTAGCGGTCGTGTTCGTGTGCATTTACATCCTGATGATCTGCGCTTTGTGCAAGGCCAGCTGACTTCTGATGAGGCGCAGTGGCAGTTGCTAGAAAGCCCGAGTATGCGCCGTGGCGGCGTTGAAGTTAGTACTGAAAATACTCACATCGATGAGCGTTTTGAAACTCGCTTAGCGCGCACGTTTGAGCGCCTTATTGGCCAAGCTCACGAAGATCACCACAGTGAGTCAGCGACATGAGCAGCTCATCCAGCGAGCGCTGGGCGCAATGGCTGAGTGAGCGCCGCCGCCAACTAGGCGATGAGCCTGCGACGCCAGTCGTTGAGGGCAAGCTCAAGCGTGTGGTTGGTTTAATGCTTGAAGCCGTTGGCTGCCAAGTGCCCATCGGCGGTTATTGCATGGTGCAAACCGCTGATCACGATTGGCTGGAAACCGAAG
Source organism: Paraperlucidibaca wandonensis (assembly GCF_042677145.1). Lineage (NCBI taxonomy): Bacteria > Pseudomonadati > Pseudomonadota > Gammaproteobacteria > Moraxellales > Moraxellaceae > Paraperlucidibaca > Paraperlucidibaca wandonensis. Next base: position 784,274 of record NZ_JBHTIT010000001.1, read on the forward strand.
TCGTCGGCTTCTCTGGCGATCGTATTTTATTAATGCCTACCGGCGATATGCGCGGTGTTATGCCCGATGCACGAGTGATTCCGCAAACGCGTAGCGCCAATGTGCCAGTTGGAAATGGCCTGCTTGGACGCGTTATTGACGCCGCTGGCAACCCACTCGATGGCAAGGGCTCATTGAACTGTAGCAGCACACGCTCGCTGCAATCAGCACCCATCAATCCCTTACTACGCAAACCTATTCGCGAGCCACTCGATGTTGGTATTGGTGCGATCAATAGCTTACTCAGCGTCGGCCGTGGCCAGCGTATTGGTCTTTTTGCTGGCAGTGGTGTTGGCAAGTCCGTGCTCTTGGGCATGATGACTCGCCACACCGAAGCCGAAGTGATTGTCGTTGCGCTCATTGGTGAGCGTGGCCGTGAGGTCAAAGAGTTCGTTGATCATATTCTCGGCCCTGAAGATATGCGCCGTGCCGTAGTCGTTGCCACACCAGCCGACCATTCGCCATTGATGCGTCTGCGTGCAGCGTGGCAGGCAACCGCAATAGCTGAGTATTTTCGCGACCAAGGTAAACACGTTTTATTGCTGATGGACTCATTGACGCGATTTGCTCAAGCACAGCGTGAAATCTCACTCGCCGTTGGCGAGCCGCCCGCCACCAAAGGTTATCCACCCACGGTGTTTGCGCGTCTGCCAGCATTGGTCGAGCGCGCTGGTAATGGTGATGAGGGCGGCGGTTCGATTACCGCGTTCTACACCGTGCTAGCTGAAGGCGATGATCAGCAAGACCCGATTGTTGACTCCGCGCGGGCCATTCTCGATGGCCACATTGTGTTGTCTCGGCAACTTGCCGAGGCTGGGCATTTTCCCGCTATCGACATTGAGCATTCGGTCAGTCGCGCGATGAACGACATCATCACTCCTGAGCATAAGCAAGACATTCGCCGCTTTCGGCAGGTGTGGTCGACCTATCAGCAAAATAAAGACTTGATCGCTATTGGTGCGTATCAGCGTGGCTCAGATGCCCGAATTGATGAGGCCATCCGCCTGCAGCCAAGCATGGCAAAGTTCTTGCAACAGGATACGCATGAGGCGGTGAGCTATGTGCAAGCAGGGCAGCGCTTAAGGCAAGTAATGGCAGGCGAGGAGGTCGTATGACCAGATCGAAGCGTTTAAAACCGGTAATAGATTTAGCTGAGCGCGAAGAGTCGCAGCTAGCGCAGGCTTACACCGCTCAATTGCGGCAGCATCAATTAGCGCAAGAGAAGCTGCAACAGTTGGTGCTTTACCGTCTGGATTACGCCGCCATGGCCGAGCAAGCGCCTGGTCGTCCAATCGACTTAGCGCGTCTGCAAGGTGCCCGCGCGTTTTTGCAGCGCTTGAGCGAGGCGATTGGCATGCAAGAGGCTGAAATTCGTCGTATCGATGGCCTGGTGAATCAAGCTCGAGGCCTATGGCTAGGCGCGAAACGCCACCAAAAAAGTATTAATGACTTAGTGCTGGGCTATCAGGCGCAAGAGCGTCAAATGAGCGATAAGCGCGAGCAAAAGCAGCAGGATGAAATGGCTGGGCAGCGCATGGCATGGCGCTTGAGCGCTCAAGTTGGCTAAGCCTTAAAGCAGAGAATGATTATGAGTATAGTCAGCATTTTTAGTGATACCAGCTCCGCTACAGCGGCAACTGCTAGCGCGTCATCGAACGCGAGCGCTAACGCGGCCAATGCTTCATCGAACCCCTTTGTGGCTCTGCTCAGTGGTCTTATGGGGCCTAATGGAGGCGCTAACGCTGCTGTTGCGCTGCCTGTAACTGCAGATGGCTCGGTTAGCTATGTCACAACCTCTAGTGTTGATCTGCTTTCGGGCGATGCTTTGGCGGATCTACCGGATGATATCGCCGCCGCCTTAGCGGATGTTGCGCAGGCCTTAGGTCAGCTAAAGTCATCGCTAACCGGTACTAAAGCGCCTACCAGTGAAACCGTAGATAGCGAACTCAGTGCTGATGATGCATTACTGGCCGGCACCGTCGCTGGCGACCAATTATTGACGCCTCTGCAAGCTCCTATGGTCTTGCGTCAAGATCTTGGCGTGATAGCTGGTGTTAGCAGCACAGCAAGCACTGCCGATGATGCCGTGCTCGTTGCGGCAGGTGGTATGTCCGCCCGTAGCAATAACGCAGCAAGCGATAGCGCCTTAACTACTACACCTGATGATGTCGCTGAGTCGCTGGCCAAGCCAACATCAAGCACAAACTTTGCAGTCACGCTCAATAGCACAGCAGACACGCTCGCCGCCGCCAAAGACAGCGCTCCTATTTCACCCGCGCTTAGCGTGATGAAAGAAGCCATGCAGCAAGCCGGAGTTAGCGGCGATCAAGCTGACCAATTAATTAACTTGTCGGCTCAAGGTCAAAGTGCGCCATCAGCGAATGTATTGGCCGCAAGTACGACAGCAACTGCCGCACCTACTGCCAGTCAATGGACGGTGCCAGGCCACGCCTTGTTGGATAACAGCGCATGGTCATCGGCAATGGCTGATCGTCTCACCTGGCTCGGCCAAAATGGCATGACTAGCGCCTCTTTGCACATCACTCCAGATGACCTTGGGCCGATTCATGTTCGCATTCAAATGGGTGAAGACGGCGCTAAAGTTTCTTTTAGCGCGGATCATCACGATACCCAAGGTTTGATCGAGCGCATGTTGCCAAAACTTACGGCGGCGTTTGAAGCTCAGGGCATACGACTCGATGATGTTCGTGTGCAATCCGGCGCTTCACAGGCAGCGCAAATGGATTTCAATGATCAGCAAGGTGGCCATGAGGCTGCTGCTCAGCAACAAGCTCAAGCTGGCTCTGGATCATCCGAGCAACGCGCCGGCTCAGCAAATGTGTTGGATGTTGTTGTTGGAGGCGTATCCGGCTCATCCGCTGAACCGACTGCGGTAACAACAAGCTCGAGCAATAGCCAGTTAGATGCCTATGCCTGATGTACGCAGTGTTAGCTTTTAGCTGCTGAGCTAGCCGCTAGTCGCGAGCTGTTCAAGCGGCTATGCTTCGGCATCTGTAAAAAGCCAACATGAGTTTGTTATGAATGTATTGATCGTCCACGCCCATCCTGAGCCGCAGTCGTTTACTAATGCATTAAAGGACGCAGCTGTTGCTGAATTAACAGCTGCCGGCCACGAGGTAGTGGTATCTGATCTGTACGCAATGAACTTTAATCCCGTCGCCAGTGCGGCCGATTTCGGCTCGCGCGGTAGCGAGGATTACCTGAACTACGCACTAGAACAGCGCCATAACGTTAAGGCCAATAGCCTTGCGCCAGACATCGCGGCTGAATTGGCAAAAATTAAAGCTGCCGACTTAGTATTGTTGAGCTTTCCACTCTATTGGTTTTCCATGCCAGCCATCTTAAAGGGTTGGATAGACCGTGTTTTCGTCTCTGGCATCGTCTATGGCGGCCGTCGCATTTACGATCAAGGTGGCTTATCAGGTAAGCGCGCAATGGTCATTGCCACCACAGGCGGGCGCGATCATATGCTCAGTGCCGGTGGTATTCATGGCGACTTAACCGAGACGCTAAAGCCAGTATTACAAGGCACATTGGGCTATGCCGGCATGACCGTTTTGGCGCCGTTTTATGGCTATCACGTGCCGTATATTAGCCAAGAAGCTCGTGAGGCCGTGCTCGATGATTTCCGCACTCAGCTTCGCGACATTGAGAAGCGAGAGACTTTAGTGATGCCATCGTTGGCTAATTTTGATGCCGAAATGAAACCGCTCTGAGACCACGATCATGTTAGATACTGCGCAAACAATATTCCAAGAAGCCATACCCACACTTGAGGGCTGGCTCGGTGGGCCGGTCGATTGGAAGCAGATTATTTTGATCGGTTTGGCTCCGATATTTATCGGCACATTTCTTATCGAATGGTGGGTGATGCGCCGCCGTGGTCAAGCCACACAGTTTGTCGGCAAAGACATATTGACCAACTTAAACTTGGGCGGCATTTACCAAGTGTTTGAGTTGATCGTGCATGCTCTATTTTTCATGGCAGCAATGCATTGGGTTTATGACCAACGTTTTTTCAATGTGCCGGTGAATATTTGGACCATCGTGCCGCTGTTTATTTTGCTTGAGTTTTGCTACTACGTTTTCCATCGTAGCAGTCACCGCATTCGCTGGTTTTGGTGTGCCCATGTTGTGCATCACAGCGGTGAGCACATGAATCTGAGCACAGCTATGCGCCAAAGCATGCTGTATTCATTAACGGGTTATTGGCTATTTTTCACGCCCTTAATGCTCCTTGGGGTTTCACCAGAAATCACCTTAGCCATGTATGCCGTCGATCTGGCGTATCAATATTTTGTGCATACCGAATCAGTGCGGAAACTGCCGGCTTGGTACGAATATATTTTCGTGACGCCATCACATCACCGTGTTCATCACGGCCGTAATGAGCAATACATCGATAAAAACTACGGTGGTATGTTGATTATTTTCGATCGCATCTTTGGTACGTTTGAGGCGGAAGAGGAGAAAGTGGAGTACGGCATTGTGCGCCAAGTCCACAGCAATAATATTCTCACGCTGAACCTTCATGAGTTCATCGACATGCTGCGAGATATTGCCAAGCCTGGGCCAATAGCCCAGCGCTTAAAGCATATTTGGGCGCCTCCTGAATGGGAGCGTGAGCCTAGAAAGCAGCCGATCGAGCCCTGAGCCTGTACCCGCGTGGCCTTGGCTGCGCTAATATCCCTCTTTATTTGATTTTGACTTTGCCATGACCTCTTCTGAAACGGCGGCTCAGCGCCTCGTACAACATCACCTTGATGGCTTACATCTGCCACCTAGCGATACTGACAACCTCAGCCCTGATCAACGCCTCGTCTTGCGCGAAGAAATTAAAGCGCTGCTAAAGGCCAAGGATGCCGTGCTCGTTGCGCATTACTACACCGACCCCGAGCTCCAGTCGCTAGCCGAAGAAACCGGTGGTTGCGTCTCCGACTCACTAGAAATGGCGAGATTTGGCAATGCCCACTCTGCGACAACACTGGTCGTCGCCGGCGTTAAGTTTATGGGCGAGACGGCGAAGATTCTCAATCCTGAAAAGCGCGTATTGATGCCTACGCTCGAGGCAACGTGCTCCTTGGATCTTGGCTGTCCAATCGATGAGTTCAGTGCTTTTTGCGATGCGCATCCAGACCATACCGTTGTGGTTTACGCCAATACCTCGGCAGCGGTCAAAGCCCGCGCCGACTGGGTGGTGACTTCTAGCATTGCCGTTGATGTAGTTGATCATCTTGCCGGACTTGGTGAAAAAGTTTTATGGGCGCCGGATAAATACCTTGGCGCCTATGTGCAAAAAACCACCGGCGCCGACATGCTGCTCTGGGATGGCTCCTGCATCGTGCATGAAGAGTTTAAGGCGCGCGGCATCTTAGACTTGAAGCTGCAATATCCTGATGCTGGCGTATTGGTGCATCCCGAGTCACCTGAGTCTGTGGTGGCCGTGGCTGATGCCGTGGGCTCGACATCGCAGCTCATTGCAGCAGCTAGAGATCTGCCGCATCAGCAATTTATTGTTGCGACCGACCGTGGCATTTTCTACAAAATGCAGCAGGCAGCTCCCAATAAAACCTTTATGGCAGCACCAACTGCTGGCACTGGCGCGACCTGTCGCTCTTGCGCACATTGCCCATGGATGGCAATGAACGCATTAGAGAACCTAGCGCAGGTGCTGCGTAATGGTGATCAGGAGATTTTTGTCGATGAGCCTACGCGTGTGCTGGCAATGCAACCTTTGCAGCGCATGTTGGATTTTTCCGCCGAGCTTAAGCTTAGCCGTGGTGGCTAAGACGCCGAATGAGGCAAGACTGATCGCCTAGTAATCTATGCGATCAGTCAGCCAAAAGCCTTAGCGAAACTCTTGATCAAGCTTACGCATTACCGCAAGTCGTCGCTGAATTTGCGCACTCAATGAATAGTTTTCACCAGCCACGCGCAGCGCATTGCTCAATTGATCTTCTGCGGCCTTCAAACGGCCTTCTAGAAATAAATACTCTGCTCTGGCACGAAATACGCCCAAGGTGTCTTGCTGCTTGAGGGCGCAGTCAGCGATCAAGCGCCATAGGCCATTATCATTTGGGCGGATGGCCACAGCTCTGTCTAAGTCCGCGCGAATACTATCGGCTTTGCCCAAAGGCAGGGCAGCCTGAGTTAGGCGTAGCAGCAAGCTCGGTTGATTTGGAAAAAGACTTAGGCTGCGTCGAGATTTTTCATAAGCGCTAGCGTAGTTTCTTGCCGCTAAATCCAAATCTATGTCGCTGATGCGAAAGTCCAAGCGATTTGGGTCGCTCTTCAGTAGCGGTGCCAGCGTTTCGCGTGCGGCATCTACATCACCTTTGCGAAACTGCGCCAAACTCAGGCCAAAACGGCTGGCCTCTGAATTGCTACTGCCATTAAGCGAGTTTGAGAGGGCGCCAATAAGGTCGTCGAGCTGTGTGCTGTAGGCCACTTGCAAGCGCATCTGCACAAAGCGAAATTCAGGATGATTGGCTAATGGCACACGCGGGGTATCAGCGACGCGGCGAGCAAGATCCGATAAGCGCGTGGTCGATAAGGGGTGAGTCAGCAAAAACTCCGGCATATAGCCCAGTCTACGAGTATTACGATCGAGCTTTAGAAAGAACGCTGGCATGGCATGCGGGTCATAACCAGCCTCGGTTAAGGTTTGCAGGCCTAGGCGATCAGCTTCCTGTTCGTAAGCACGGCTGTAGCGAAGCTGGTTTTGCACCGCGAGTGCCTGTGCCGAAGCACCTACCGCCACGCCTAAGTCGCCACCTGCACCCGCTGCCGCGCCAGCAATGCTCGCTAATAGCCCTGCTAGGGCTAGCCATTGATTGTACTGATTGGCTTCTTGCGAGCGCGCGAAATGGCGTTGGCTTAAATGGCCGAGCTCATGAGAAAGCACGCTGGCCAATTCATCTTCGCTATCGGAGCTTAAAATCAGTCCGGTATTGACCCCGACTACGCCACCAGGCACAGCGAAGGCGTTGACCTGAGTGTCATCGACAACGACGACCGAAAAGTCAGGTTGTTGCAGCGGGGTGTGCAGTGACAGCTTATAGAGCAGGCTTTCAATATAGTCGCGGACTAATGGATCTGGCCATAAAGGCGCGCTGCCGCGTAGTTGCCGCAGCCAAGCTTGGCCTAGGCGCTGCTCAGTTGGGCCATCGGCAATGAGATCGGCTGGTTGGCCAAGTGTGGGCAGGGCATTGGGGTCATCAAATATACCAGCATGAGCGGCATTGCTGGTGAAGGTGCTTAAGGACACAAGAGGCATGAGTGCCAAAACGCCGCAACGCAGATGTCGTGAGAAAGATTGCAGACGATAACAAGAGGACACACCATACTCCTGGGCCGGCAGTAGTGCCGGAGGCTCATGGTAGAATGAACGCCGATACTACGCTAGCCGATGACTGCAATGACCGACGCAACCACACTTGATTTACGTGGCCTACGCTGCCCGATGCCATTACTAAAGCTGAAACAAGCTCTGCATAAGACCGAGGCGGGCAGGCGTTTGATTGTGCTCACGACTGATAGCGGAGCGCAACGTGACATTCCGGCATTTTTACGTCACACCAGCCATCAGCTGGTGTCATTAGACACAAGCCCTGATGGTTCGGCGCAGTTTGTTATTGATGCTCAAGGCTAATTACAGCGCTTTCACAGCCTCTAAAACAGCACTGGCATGGCCATCTGCCTTCAGCTTGCGCCATTCCTGACGCAGCACGCCGGTCTCATCGATTAAAAAAGTGCTGCGTTCGATGCCACGCACTTGTTTGCCATACATGTTTTTTAGCTTGATGACATCGAAGCTAGTGCATAAGGCTTCATCGGCATCGCTGAGCAAATCAAAGGGTAGTTCTTGCGCGGCTTGAAATTTGTCGTGCGACTTCACGCTATCGCGAGAGACACCTAAGATGACTGTGTTAGCAGCCACGAACTCAGCGTGCAGATCACGAAACTGCTGACTTTCTAGTGTGCAGCCCGGTGTGGCATCTTTCGGATAAAAATACAGTACAACGCGTTTGCCTTGCAGCGATGACAGGCTAATCGTTTTGTCGGCGGTAGCGGCTAGCGAAAATTCGGCGACGGCTTGACCAATACTGACAGTCATGGAGTGGCTCCTATGTGAACGATGAGACGAGAAGTGCGTTTCAGCGAAATATGCCGTTAAGGCTTATACGGTTCGATAATCGCGTCGAGGTTGCGGTCATCACAAAACACCATGAAGTTTTCACGCAATAAAGCGATGTGGATTTGGCCGGGAATGTTCACCGTCATCGCCAGCGCAAACATCGGCGAGCCGGTGTGTGGCGCTGCGTAGGTATTGGTTTCCATAGCCTCGATATTGATGTCTTGGCTGGCAAAGAAATTAGCAATATCGGAGACAATGCCGGGGTTATCCAGCGAAATTACATGCACGGTATAGGGCATGGCTGGCACCGCTTGCATGCGAAGCTCGGTGCGCTTGCAAATCATCTCTAGCGATAAACGTTTGGCGACCGCTGGCAGCTGCGCTTCGAGTTTGGCGATGGCATCCCACGTGCCAGACACCATCCAAATAATGGTGAATTCGCGACCCATGACGGCCATACGCGAGTCGGCGATATTGCAGCGACATTCGCTAGCGGCGCGTGCTAGTGCTTCAACGATGCCAGTGCGATCGGTGCCCATGGCGGAAATAACTAAATAATGTTCGGCATCAGGGCGCATAACGTTTCCTTCGTTAAAATAAAATTTAGGCTTGATAGCGCGTGGGGTCGCTTACACCTGCAGCCAAAAAGCCATCACGGCGTAGGCGACAGGCATCGCAGCGCCCGCAGGCATGGCCTTGAGCATCAGCTTGGTAGCATGACACGGTTAAGCCGTAATCTACGCCAAGCTTAAGCCCAGTGTGAATAATCTCAGACTTGGGCATGGCGATTAGCGGCGTTTCAATGCGCACACTAGCACCTTCAACGCCGACTTTCGTGGCTAGGTTTGCGAGTGTCTGAAAAGCCTCGATAAACGCCGGCCGGCAATCAGGATAGCCCGAGTAATCCACGGCATTAACGCCGATATAAATAGCCTCTGCTTGCGTGACTTCAGCGACACCCAAGGCGAAGGCGAGAAATACCGTGTTGCGAGCAGGTACATAAGTGATGGGGATGCCTTCACTTTCAGTTTCTGGCACGGCTAAGGCAGCATCAGTGAGTGCTGAACCACCCATAGCACCGAGGTCGATATGCGCGACGCGATGGTCTGTGACACCGTAATGCTTAGCGATATTTCGGGCGGCAGTGAGCTCGGCATTATGGCGTTGGCCATAGTCGAAGCTCAGCGCAGTAACGCTAAAACCTTGTGATTGGGCGAGGGCGAGGCAGGTGACCGAATCGAGTCCGCCTGAAAGTAAGACCACGGCATGCGGCATAACTCAGTGTCCTGGGGCGTTGTTCCAAAGGTATTTATGAAGTTGTAATTGCAGGCGTACCGGCAGGCGGTCAGCGAGTATCCATTCGGCTAATGTGCGTGGCTCAAGCAGCTCATGTGTGGGCGAAAACAACACATCGCTAACGCGCTCATAGAGGCCATGTAGGTCGCATTGCATTTTTGCCCAGTCATAGTCTTCACGAGTGCTTAGGACGAATTTAACTTGGTCATTTGGGCTTAGGCAGGCGATATTCTCAACACGGTTGCGATGCACTTCGCCTGAGCCAGGTGCTTTTAAGTCCATAACTTTGACCACGCGCGCATCGACAGCATCTATTGCCAGAGCGCCGCTAGTTTCTAAAGACACTTCATAGCCAGCATCGCAGAGTTTTTCTAATAGGCTGATGCACTCAGGCTGCGCCAAAGGCTCGCCACCGGTCACAGTGACGTACTGAGGCCCAAAGCTTGCAACTTCGGCTAAGACCTTATCTTCAGACCAAATAGTGCCGCCTTGAAAGGCATAGGCGCTGTCACACCAGGTGCAGCGCAGCGGGCAGCCAGTTAAACGCACAAAAACCGTTGGTCTCCCAACGGTTCGTGCTTCGCCTTGCAGCGAGTAAAAAATTTCCGTGATGCGAAGGCTCACTTTAGCGTGTCACTTCAGCCGGGTTCTGATCGAGATAGCTTTTAGCAAGACCGGCCTCGGCACTATCTGAGAAGCGATTGACCACGGTTTGCATGAGCTGGCGAGCCTCGTTGCGCTGATTGCGTAAGTCAGCAATGGTGCCTAGCTTGTAGTAAGACGATGCCACTTTTGGGCTGCCTTCGTATTCTTTAATGACGCGATTAAATTGCGCGCTCGCGGCATCTAAATTAGCGGGTGTTTCGGCTAAATGGAATTCACCGAGCCAGTAGTAAGCGTTAGCGACAAACACGCTATCGGGATATTGCGAAATAAATGCATTCATTGAGCCAATAGCAGCTGCTGGACCATCGCTACGAAAGCTTTGGTACGCGGCTAAATAGGCTTGCTTCTGCGTTTCAATATCGGCCAATGTTGCTGCGGCAGCGGGTGTGGCTGCTGCTGCGCCAGGATTGATCGGCGCAGGTCCCATGCTTTGTTCTAGCAGCCCAATGCGCTGATCGAGGTCGGTGTAGCGAGCACGACTATCTTCCTTTAAACGATCAATAACTTGCTGCTGTTCTTCAACACGGCCTTGTAAGCTAGCTACTGTTGTGCGCAAACCTTCAAGCTGCTGAAACATATCCCAAGCAGGGTTGGCGACGGCGGGTGTCGCTGCTACAGCCGCTGCAGGGTTCGCTTTAGGAGTGGCTGATGCGGCAGCAGGGGCTTTACGTTGATCAATATTCTCTACTGGCGCCATGGTGCGTAAGCCGTTACTGCGCTGCTCAGCTGACACGGATTGACAGCCTGTTAATGACAGTGAGCTCACAACAAAAACGACAGTGGCGAGTCTTGCAGACGGACAGATAGCAAACCGTGACATAGCGATGTTTCCTCAAGGTGACCAGTAAAGTGTAGCAAGCAGCGGTAGTGTAAATAATAAACGGGCCGTAGCCCGTTTATTATTGCGTATCGATTGTGTGATTAGTTGGGGCTACCCGACACGTAATCTAGCTCAACACGGCGGTTTTTAGACCATGCATCTTCATAGCTGCCATCAGCAACAGGCTTTTCTTTGCCGTAAGAGACGACGGTCAGTTGGTTCGCGTTGACACCGGCGCTGACTAAGTAACGAGCCACAGCGTTGGCACGGCGCTCGCCAAGAGCCAAGTTGTATTCACGTGTGCCGCGTTCATCGGTATGACCCGAGAGCTGCAGGCGTGCGCTGGAATGGTTGATTAAGTATTGCGCGTGAGCATTGAGACCACCATAAGCAATCGCGGTGATATCGCTAACGTTGGTGCCGAAGTAGTACACACGAATGCGCAACAGGTCGGTAGAGCTAGACAAGCTATCGGTAGAGATAACTTGAGACGAGCTATCGGCAATCACATTGCCTTCGATGGGGTTACCGAGGTTAGCAGAGCCAGTCTCAGGCATTGAGTCAATGTTTTCGGCAATCGGTGTGACTGCTTCAATGGCTGGCGCCGGTGGTAAATTCTCAAACTGCGAATCGTCATTGGGGTCGATAGGGCGAGGGCCTTGGAAAATCGAGCAAGCCGAAAGACTTACGATGATTGCACCAACGGTGGCCAGCTTAACGGACTTGGCAAGTTTCAAGATGTGCTCCTTAGTTTCAAAAATGAACAACGATTTTTTTTTCATGGTTTTAACGTATTCGTTGTCATCCACGAGTCGCAGTAGCTCAAAAAATATTCAGGCTGCTGTATACATGGCGCAACATTAACTTACATCGGCATTAGCGTAAATAGGGAGACCATACAGGTTCACGAACTTCGCCATCGACCGCGGGTAATCGCATCTTAAAACGGCCATCCAAAGACATAATGCCAAGCACGCCTAAACTGCCTTTTCGGGTCGCATAAACGACCATCTGACTATTGGGTGAGAAACTTGGTGACTCATCCAAAGGTGTATCGGTGAGGATGCTGAATACGCCGTTATTAAGATCTTGAATGCCGATAGCGTAAGTGCTGCCGCCAGTTTGGTGGACGACGGACAGGTAGCGGCCATTAGGGCTGATATCACCGCGGGCATTAAAGTTGCCGCTAAAGGTGAGGCGTTTGGTTTCACCATTGGCGATATTGAGACGATAAATTTGTGGGCCGCCACTGCGATCAGAAGTGAAAATGAGTGATTTTCCGTCATTGCTCCAGCGTGGCTCAGTGTCGATGGCGGGGTTATTCGTTAAGCGCTTCAGTGCGTTGGTGGTGAGATCCATTAGGTAAATTTCTGGATTGCCATCACGAGATAATGTCAGTGCCATCGATTTACCATCGGGCGACCATGCTGGGGCGCCATTAAGGCCAGCAAAGTCGGTGAGCTTAGTGCGCTGACGAGTGGCTAGGTTTTGCACAAAAATGGCCGGCTTACGGCTTTCGAAAGAGACATAGGCAACTTGGCGAGCGCTTGGCGACCATGTTGGCGACAAAATCGGCTCAACAGAGTCGAGCAAGGTGATTTGACGCTCGCCGTCGATATCAGAAAGCTCAAGACGATAGCGGCGCTTGCCGTCACGCTTGTATTGGTTCACATAAAGAATTTTTGTCGAAAATACGCCCGGCTCACCGGTAACTTGCTTATAAATGCGATCGCTAATGTAGTGCGCGGCATCACGCCAGCGGCTGGCATCAACAGTAAAGGTTTCGCCTAAAACGCGCTCAAGGCCACCTTTTTTCAATAGCTCATAGCGGAATGAGTAGCGGCCATCGGCGGTTTTACTGGCTTGACCAATAACAACTAAGTCGGCTGCCACATTTTGCCAAACGCCAGGTAGCATTTCGGCGCTGCTACTGGGCCGACCGGGCAGGGCCGCTGTGTCGAGCGAGCGAAAACGACCGCTACGATCTAAGTCGGCTCGAATGATGTTTCCGGTGTTATCGCCTGCGGATATGCCGCCAAAAGGTACGACGGCGATGGGCAATGCGTCATCTAAGCGCTGAGTGATTTCAATGGTCAGAGCCGCTTGGACTAAGCTTGAGACCAGCAGCAAGCATAGGCCGAGCCAAGTGTGACGCAACACCATAAGTTACTCCTCAGTAGTATAGTTCAGCGAGAATATACGGAAGTTATCACGAAACACAGCTGCATCGGCAGGAACCGGTAGCGGGCTGGCGCGTAAAACAGCATCTTTAACGCTGGCGTCGAAGGCTTCATTGCCGCTGCTTTTGGTGACGATAACCGACGTGACTTCGCCGCCCGGAATTAGCGTGATGCGCATCAGTGTGCTGAGCTGTCCGCTTACTTGCGGTGGGCGGCGCCACTGACTTTTAATTTTACGGTTGATGGCTAGTGTGAACTCTCGCAACTGCGCCGCTTGTTGTTTAGCTAGGGCGGCATTGGTCGCTGAGTTGGCTAGGTCATCAATTTCGGACTGCATTTGCTGGGCAAGCACTTCCTGCTGCTTACGACGTATGTCTGCCTCTTGCTTGGCTTGCGCGGCATCGGCAATTCGTTTGGCCTCATCCATGACGCGTTTTGTTTCAGCGGCGGGGTCTGGACTTTTCTCAAGCTTTTTATCAGGCGCGGGCTTAGGCTCTGGATCAGGTTTAGCTTTTGGCTTTGCGTCTGGCTTCTGTGCAGGTTTAGTTTCAGTCTTTGGCTCAGGCACAGGCTCTTTTTTAGGCTCTTTTTTAGGCTCTACTTTGGGCTCTACTTTGGGCTCTACTTTGGGCTCTACTTTGGGCTCTGGCTTTGGCTCAATTTTCGGCTCTGGGTCAGGAGCCGGCAATGGTTCGGGCGCAGGTTCAACTGCTGGTGCCGATGACTTAGGTGCCGCCTTTACCGTGGTTGGAGGTGCTACCAACATTGCTTGCATAGCTCTAGGAACGTCCGGCAATGTATGTGGTCGAGCAAATAGCACCAAGATCAACACCAATACGGCGTGACCAATAAGCGATAGCGTGGTGGCAGGCCAGCTCAGCTTCATCGAGCGTTAATCCTGCAGCAAGACGAGTTTGCACCGCTCAACATCGCGGGTGAGCTATTTAGTAAGCAGACTAAACGGCTGGGCGCTCTCATGGCGTGTTGGGTAACTCAGTCAGCAGGCCTACTTGCGTGACGCCAGCTTGTTGCAGAGATGACATCAGCTCAATGACACGGCCGTAGCTGACGCGCTGATCGCCATTAACCAAGACTGGCAGCTTTTCACCGCGTGATTGACGTAGCGCCCGAATCTCATTCGGTAGGTTTTGCATGCTCACTTCATTTCGCGTGGTCGGGTCAGATTGCAGCCAGAAGCTGCCATTGGCTTTAATGGTGACGATGAGCGGCTGTTGGTCATTAATTGATAATGCATCGGCCTCAGCTTCAGGCAAGTCGACCTCAATACCCTGCGTGAGCATTGGCGCTGTGATCATGAAAATTACTAGAAGCACCAACATGACGTCGATATAAGGCACCACGTTCATTTCCGACATGGGCTTTTTGCGTGGGCGCCGAAACGAAGACTGTAAGCTCATGCTTAGTGGCCTGTGCTCGAGCGAGCAGAGTGTGCTTCGCGATGCAAAATGCTGCTTAGTTCTTCGGCGAAGATTTCGTAGCGCGACAATAAACCATCACTTTCTGCCGCAAAACGGTTGTAAGCAAGCACTGCTGGAATAGCAGCAAACAGGCCGATGGCAGTAGCAATCAAGGCTTCTGCAATGCCGGGGGCGACCACTGCGAGCGTGGCTTGCTGCACTTTTGCCAAGCCAATAAACGACGACATGATGCCCCAGACTGTGCCAAATAGGCCGATGTATGGGCTGGTAGAGCCAACGCTGGCCAAGAAGGGTAGTTGTGTTTCTAAGCGAGTTTGCTCAACGCTCAGCGCAATGCGTAAAGCACGTGCCACGCCTTGCATGGTGGCATCTGGGTCGGCATTTTTTTCACGCAGACGGAGAAACTCTTGGAAGCCGGCACGGAATAGATTCTCGCAGCCAGAATCGGTGCTAGGTGATTGCGCTACTTGTTCGCTGAGTTGACGCATATCAGCACCGGACCAAAAGCGTTCTTCGAATTTTGATGCCAGTGTTTTTGCGCGGCTATAGACAGCGCGGCGCTGCATGATAATGCCCCAAGACATCACAGAGGCGATGACAAGAATAAGCATGACAGCCTGAACAACTGGGCTGGCACCGAGGATTAAGGAAGTGATGGTCATCTCGGGAGCAGCGGTCATGGGGTATTTCCTAGCAAGGGTGCAAGTAAGTCGGACAAGGTAGTGGGCAGCGGCCGTGGTTTCAAGTGCTGTTGGTCAACACAGGCAACTTCAATATGAGCATCGGCTATGAAGACGCCGGCGCGCGTAATGCGTTGACGAAAATGTAGCGATGCACGGCCAATTTTACTTATGGCTGCGCTGACCATGAGATGGTCATCTAGGCGAGCGGGTTGTTTATAGTCAACGCTGGCGTGACGGACAACGAATAACACGGGGTCTGGGCTCGTTAAATAATGGTCAAAGCCGAGGCTACGCAAGCATTCGGTGCGAGCGCGCTCGAAAAACTTTAAGTAGTTGACGTAATAGACAATGCCGCCGGCGTCGGTGTCTTCAATATAGACGCGCACAGGCCAGCTAAACTCAGTCATTACGCTGCTCCGGCGGCTTTAGGCCGAGTTGCAACCACGCTTGTTGGCTGGCCATGCGCCCGCGAGCCGTACGTATTAGTAAGCCTTGCTGAATCAAATAGGGCTCGATGACATCTTCAAGCGTGCCAGCATCTTCAGAAAGTGCCGCCGCCAATGACTCAACGCCAACTGGACCGCCGCTAAATTTTTCTATTAATAGCAATAAGAAGCGCCGATCGAGGCCATCGAGTCCTTGTGGATCAACATCGAGCAGAGTCAATGCATCTTGAGCGATGGCTTGCGAAATGACGCCATTGCCTTTGACCTCAGCAAAGTCACGCACGCGTCGTAGCAGTCGATTGGCGATACGCGGTGTGCCACGAGCTCGGCGAGCGATCTCAACCGCGCCTGCAGGCTCGATTCGCAAATTCAATAAATCTGCAGAGCGGGTGACGATATGCGTTAAGTCGGCGACGTTATAAAACTGTAAGCGTTGCACGATGCCGAATCTGTCGCGCAATGGCGAAGTGAGCAGGCCAGCGCGCGTGGTGGCGCCAATCAGTGTGAATGGCGGCAGGTCGAGCTTAATCGAACGCGCGGCAGGGCCTTCGCCAATGACAATATCGAGCTGATAATCTTCCATTGCTGGATAAAGAATTTCTTCCACTACCGGCGATAAGCGGTGAATTTCGTCGATAAATAAGACATCACCGGCTTCTAGGTTGGTCAGGAGTGCGGCTAAATCACCAGCGCGCTCAAGCACAGGGCCGGAGGTTGAGCGCAATTCGCCGCCCATTTCTCGGGCAATGATATTAGCCAGAGTGGTCTTGCCTAAGCCTGGTGGACCGAAGATTAAGGTGTGGTCTAGCGCTTCTTCACGGCTGCGCGCGGCCTCAATGAAGATGGCCATTTGCTCACGCACTTGCGGCTGACCGATATAGTCTTCAAGGCGCGTTGGGCGAATGGCGCGATCAATGGCTTGCTCTAAAGGTTTGCGCTCACCGGTGATGAGGCGATCGGATTCGACACTCATGATTTCAATAGGCCTTTTAGCGCGGCGCGGACGACACTGGCGGTGTCATCGCTGTTTAAGGCACTGTCTTTTAGCGCGGCATTAACCGCCCGCTGCGCCTCTACTGGCTTATAGCCCAAGGCCACAAGCGCGCTCATCGCCTCTTCACTGGCGGTTGCCTCTGGCACCAGCGAAACATTGGCGGCTTTTTGCTCGCCGGGCAATGACACGGAGAACTTATCAAGTTTATCGCGCAGTTCTATCACTAAGCGTTCAGCGGTTTTTTTACCAATGCCAGGGATGCGGGTGAGGGTGGCGATATCTTCGCGCTGCAAGCAGTTGCGTAAGGCGCTGACTTCCATGCCGGAGAGTATAGTTAAAGCCAGTTTTGGCCCAACGCCACTGACTTTTATCAGTAGCAAAAACACGCTGCGTTGCTCGCGCTCATGAAAGCCAAAAAGTTGATGCGCATCCTCTCGCACAGCCATATGCGTCCACAAGGTCAGCGGCTCGTTCGTGCTTGGTAGCTGATAATACGTGGTCAACGGCACATCTACGGCGTAACCCACGCCCTGAACATCGAGCACAATATGTGCGCTTTCTTTATCGATCAAAATGCCGCTTAAGCGCGAAATCATGCCACGTTATCCTTGTTATATGAGGCTGCTCTGGACCGAATTGGCACATTGTGTACGAGCCTGCCGTGAGGCATTAACGGCCACGGCCTCGACGCAAGCCAGTAATCGTCATTTTTAGCATATTTGCGTTGGCATGAGCATGGCACAAGGCAGCCGCTAAGGCATCGGCAGCATCGGCTTGTGGGCACGTTTGTAGCTGTAACAGGCGCATGACCATGTGCTGAACTTGTACCTTATCGGCTGCACCGGTGCCAACTACAGACTGCTTAATTTGTCTGGCGCTGTACTCGGCAACACTTATGCCGGCATGGCCGATAGCAACTAGCGCGGCTCCGCGAGCTTGGCCTAGTTTGAGTGCTGAGTCGGCATTATTCGATAAAAATACTTGCTCGACACTGGCCTGAGTTGGCTGCCATTGCGCGATGACTTGGCTTAAGCCTTGGAATATCGTCAGCACCCGCTCAGGCAGCGTCTCTTCAGTTTTCATACGGATGCAGCCGCTGTCGACATAGCGCCAACCACGACCCTCGGCGGCAATGATCCCGTAGCCGGTAATGCGCGAGCCGGGATCAACGCCGAGGATGATGCTCAAGCGTGGCTTACGCGTTCAGCGCGGCCATCACTGCCTCGCTGAAATTGGCGTTGGTGTAGACGTTTTGCACATCATCAAGATCTTCTAACATATCGATTAGCTTGAGGATTTTCTCGGCCTGCTCAAGTTCAGTGATGTCGGCCTCGGTGCTGGCTTTCATGGTCACTTCAGCTTGCTCAGACTTAAGGCCAGCAGCCTCTAAGGCATCAGCGACGGCACCAAATGCTTCTGGCGTGGTAACAACAGTGAAGCCATCTTCATCGCTTTCGACATCTTCAGCACCGGCCTCTAAAGCAACTTCGAGCAGGCGGTCTTCATTGGTGTCGGCGCTGAAAACGATTTCGCCACGCTTAGCAAACAAGTAAGCCACTGAGCCGCTGGTGCCCAAGTTGCCACCATTTCGGCTAAAGCCATGGCGCACTTCCGAGACTGTGCGGTTGATGTTGTCGGTCATGGTTTCGACCAACACTGCAACACCGCCAACGCCATAGCCTTCATAGGTGAGTTCATCGAGCTTCTTATCGTCGTCGCCACCAGCACCACGCAAGATGGCACGGTTGACGACATCGCGCGTCATATTCGCACCCAAGGCCTTGTAGACAATGGCACGCAAACGCGGGTTGTCGGCTTCATTGGGGCCGCCTAAGCGCGCAGCAACGGTAATTTCACGAATAAACTTGGTGAAAACTTTGCCGCGCGAGGCATCGGTACGCGCTTTTTTATGCTTGATGTTTGCCCATTTGGAATGTCCAGCCATGGCTTACTCCTTAGGCGCCAGTTACGGGCGTAGTTGTCGGTGTGGTTGCTGGCGCGGCCACTTTCGCCTCTTCACGCAGACGAATACCCAGTTCACGTAACTGCTTAGCTTCAACCGGCGCTGGCGCATGCGTCATTAAGCATTCGGCAGTTTTCGTTTTCGGGAAAGCAATCACGTCACGAATGGAGGTCGCGCCAGTCATCAGCATGACTAAGCGATCGAGGCCAAATGCCAAGCCGCCGTGGGGCGGTGCACCGTATTTCAGTGCGTCGAGCAGGAATTCGAACTTCTCATTGGCTTCTTCATCGCTAATGCCCAGGGCTTTAAACACGGCCTTTTGCATGTCGAGATTGTAAATACGCAGTGAGCCGCCGCCGAGTTCGGTGCCGTTGAGCACCATGTCATAGGCGACCGAAATGGCTTCGCCTGGATTAGTTCTCAGTGTCTCAACGTCGCATTTTGGCAAAGTGAAAGGATGGTGCACTGAAGTCCACTGGCCATCGCTGATTTCTTCAAACATCGGGAAGTCGACGACCCATAGCGGTGCCCATTCGCAAGTTAGCAATTTTTGATCGTTGCCAACTTTCACGCGTAATGCACCGAGAGCGTCATTGACCACACGGGCTTTATCGGCGCCGAAGAAGATCAAGTCGCCATTGCCAGCGCCAGTACGCTCGATGATGGCTTTTAACGCGTCATCGGGCAGGAACTTAACGATGGGCGATTGCAAGCCACTGCCTTCGCCATTATGGATATTGCTGACATCGTTGACCTTGATGTATGCCAAACCTTTGGCGCCATAAATGCCGACAAATTTGGTGTATTCGTCGATCTGGCTGCGTGGCATAGCAGCGCCGCCAGGTACGCGCAGGGCGGCGATACGGCCTTTAGGATCTTTCGCTGGGCCGGCGAAAACTTTGAACTCAACCTTGTCCATCAAATCAGCGACATCGACCAACTCTAAAGGGTTACGTAGGTCGGGCTTGTCTGAACCAAAGCGGCGCATGGCATCGGCATAAGTCATGCGCGGGAAGGCGTCAAATTTCACACCGAGCAGCTGATCAAACAGCTCAACGGCCATATCCTCAGTGATCTGCATGATTTGCTCGTCGTTCATGAACGAGGTTTCGATGTCGATCTGTGTGAATTCTGGCTGACGATCGGCGCGCAAATCTTCGTCACGGAAGCATTTAGCGATTTGGTAATAGCGATCGAAGCCGGAAACCATCAATAACTGCTTAAACAGCTGTGGTGACTGCGGCAGCGCAAAAAAACTACCGGGCTGTGTCCGTGACGGCACCAAGTAATCACGCGCGCCTTCTGGTGTGGCACGAGTCAGGATGGGCGTCTCCACATCTAAGAAGCCGTGGCGATCTAAATAATTGCGAATTAGCGTAGTGACCTTTGAGCGAAAACGCATGCGCTCGAGCATTTCTGGTCGACGCATATCGAGAAAACGGAATTTAAGACGGGTTTCTTCGCCGACGTTGCTGAAGTCATCGTTGAGCGGGAAGGGTGGCGTTTCTGATTGCGCCAAAATTTCGATTTCTTTGCCCAAGACTTCAATTTGACCCGATGGCATGGTGCTGTTTTCAGTGCCGGCATAACGCTGGCGCACACGGCCAGTGATTTTCAGCACATATTCCGAGCGAGATTTATCGGCGGTAGCAAATGCTTCTGGAGTATCTGGATCAATGACTACTTGCACCAAGCCTTCGCGATCGCGCAGATCGAGAAAAATCACGCCGCCGTGATCACGACGACGGTGCACCCAGCCGCATAGAGTCACGGTTTGGTCGATAAACGATTGATTCAAATTACCGCAATAATGGCTACGCATAAGGCCAACTTCTCAGATCAAAAATGGGGTGAATAGCTGTTGCTAATTCAGCAGGTGGGCAAGTATAGCGAAGTCGCCGTGTGCCTGCGAAGGATGAGGCTATAAAGATTGCTTTACAGATGAAAAATCTTGGAGTAAATAGCGCGTTTAGCGGCGCAATTGCATGCTCGAGCATGAGCTATCGCCAGCTAAACACGATAACGCGTGGCCTGTAGGAGGGCTTGGTGATGGAAGAAGCATTTTTAGAAGAAGATGCGGGTGATCAAGATAACGAAGAGACGGAAAAGACCAATTCCGTTAAAAACGTGCTCGATAAGCGTCGAACCTTAGATGACAAGCTCGACGAGCGCCGCCTACGTCGCGAACTACGCGACTACGATTTCGATTTAGACGATTAATTGTTCGATTGCTCAAGCCAGTTAGCGCCTTGAACTTGCACGTCGGCGCTGACTGGGCATAATGGCGGGGTTCGATTCACTCACATAAAACAAGGATTTGATCATGGCTTTTGAATTGCCCGCACTGCCTTATGACAGCGCCGCACTTGAACCACACATCACTGCGCATACCTTAAGTTTCCATCACGCTAAACACCACAATGCCTATGTGACTAACTTGAATAACCTGATCAAAGATACTGATCTGGCTGACAAAAGCTTAGAAGACATTATGAAGGCTAGTGCTGGTGATGCCGCTAAAGCAGGCATCTTCAACAACAGCGCACAGGTGTGGAACCACACATTTTACTGGAACAGCATGACGCCTAATGGCGGCGGCAAGCCAACTGGCGCCATCGCTGCAAAAATCGATGCTGACTTCGGCTCATACGATAAGTTCGTTGAGTTGTTCAAAGCCGCAGCAGCTACACAGTTCGGCTCAGGCTGGGCATGGTTGGTTGTTGGTACCGATGGCAAATTAGCCGTCACCAAAACCGGCAACGCCGACTCACCATTGGTTCATGGCCATAAAGCCCTGTTAACCATTGATGTCTGGGAACACGCTTACTATCTGGACTTCCAAAACCGTCGCCCAGATTACATCAGCACATTCCTAGACAAGCTGGTTAACTGGGACTTTGCCAACGCCAATTTGGCAGGCTAAGTGCCTAGTGACGCGGCTACTTTGACCACGAAGTTGCCGCGTAACGTGTCTACAAAAAAGCACCCTCGTGGTGCTTTTTTGCATTCCGAGACCATGTTGCGACGCCATGTGCGCATGCTTATCAACTTACGTTGGGCATTTGCGCTACTGCTTGTGCTGATGGCATTCGCTTGCGAATGGCTAGCTGAACCTGCGCCAAATTGGTTTACAAGCCTGCTTTTGGCTTTTTCTTTACTGATACTAATTAACGTATTGAGTCAGCTACGGCTGCGCTCAACGCTCGCTGTTGATCATGACGAGTTATTTCTCCAGCTACTGTTTGATCTAGTGGTTTTGACCTGGCTATTTCGCGAGAGCGGCGGCAGTAGTAACCCCTTTATTACCTATTACCTTGTGCCACTGGCGGTAGCTGCATCGACATTGGCGTGGCGACAAACGTACTGCTTAGCGCTGCTGATGCTTAGTGCCTATGGCGCGTTATTTTGGTGGCCTATCCCCGTCGCGCAAAATCCTTGGCCGTGGCATAGCTATGAAGGTCATTTGCTCGGCATGTGGGCAAACTTCGGCATTAGTGCTGGCTTGCTGGTATTTTTTCTCAGCCGTATGCATCAGCGCTTACGGGCACAAGAGCAGCATCACATTGAGCAGCAGCGCCAGCAGTTATTACGCGATCAGGCGTTGGCTTTAGGCTCTTTAGCAGCCACTGCCGTGCATGATTTAGCGACGCCGATTGCCACCTTAACGCTATTGGCGGAAGAGCTAGATGGCGTGTCGACAGATTTACGTGCCGATGTTCAAGCCCAGCTACAGCGCTGTCGTAGTATTTTGGCTGAGCTGCGTGAGCAAGCGCAGCATCCTGAGCTGTTGCCAGAGCAGCCTTTGGCGCAACTCATGGAACATATTGTTGCGCCATTACGTGAAAGCTTCGCCAGTAAAAAGATCACGCTGACTGTTAGCTCACCAAGTACTGCGCTTGCTATGCCGTGGAAGGCTCAGCAAGTTATTAGTAATGCTTTGAAAAATGCTTTGGAGGCGCCAGCCACGGAGGTTTTCATTAAGGCGAGTGCCAATGCTGTGCATTTTAGCTGTGAGATTCGTGACAATGGCCCGGGATTCACGCAGGCCATGCTCACCGCGGCACATGAGCAGCGCTTGGAGCCTTATGCCAGTCAAAAGCCTGATGGCTTAGGCCTTGGTCTGTGCTTGGCGCTGATTACCTTAGATGAGCTTGGCGGCTCGTTATCGCTCAGCAATGATGCCGGTGCAGTGGTGAGCATTACGTTACCGCTGCCGCTGGCGTCAAAATGATGCGCTTACTAATGAGTCGCCGATGAAGTTACTTATTATTGATGATGATGAAGGTTTTCGTTCAGCCTTGGCGCGCGCCTGTGAGCGCCGTGGCTGCACAGTTGCCGTGGCGGCTGATCGTGCATCGGCTCTAGGCTTAGCTTTAGAGTTTGAGCCGGATGCAGCGGTAGTGGATTTGCGTTTGGCTGATGCTTCGGGGCTGGCGTTGCTGCCTGAGCTTCTGGCTATTCGGCCGGCATTGCGCATGCTCATGCTTACTGGCTTTAGCTCGATTGCGACAGCAGTGGATGCAGTGAAGCGCGGGGCGGTGAACTATTTGGCTAAACCTGCATCTGTGGAAGACATTTTGTCCGCCTTGCGCGTAGGCAATGCACCCGAAGAAACGGCGGCGGATCGTCACGTCGATGTGCCGGCTTTAAGCGTGGATAGGCTGGCTTGGGAGCATATTCAGCGAGTGTTATTGGAAGAGGATGGCAATGTGTCGTCGACCGCGCGTCGCTTAGGAATGCATCGGCGCACATTGCAGCGGCGCTTAAGTAAACGCCCTGTGGCTAATTAAGGGCCGCTGTCAGTAGCGGCCCTCATCAAAAGCACTACGGCAATATTGGCCCAGTACGACGGGCTTTAATAAAGCCAATGATTCCTGGCAATACACTCAAGCCGATGATGCCGAAAATCACGAAAACAAAGTTTTCTTTCACGACAGGCAGGTTGCCAAAGAAATTGCCTAGCGTGACAAATGTGCCGACCCAGAGAATGCCACCAAAGACATCGATGGCGAAAAAGCGGCGATAGTTCATGTGGCCAACGCCAGCAACAAACGGCGCTAAGGTGCGGACAATGGGCATGAAGCGGGCAATAACGATGGTTTTGCCGCCATGTTTAGCAAAGAATGACTGCGTGCGATCAAGATCCTTGCGGCGTATCCAGCGCGAATCCCAGGTGTAGACACGCTCACCAATGGTGCGGCCAACCCAGTAATTGCAGTTGTCACCTAGCACCGCAGCAAACCAGAGCAGCAGCGTCAATGTCACTGGGTCCATGATGCCAGTCGCGGCCAGTGCGCCGGCGGCAAAGAGCAGGCTGTCGCCGGGTAAAAACGGCATCACGACTACGCCAGTTTCGACAAACACGATGAGAAATAGCAGACCATAAATCATGGTCGAACCGTGCTCATTGGCGAAGGTTTGCAAGTGAACATCCACATGCAAGATGAAGTCGATCAGTTCCATACGCGCTCCAAATGTGCGGCAAAGTTATCAAGGCTGGTGGCGCCAACGAGGTTGTTTTGCGGCGTGCCAGCGGCATCCCAAAACAAATACGCGGGTGGGCCAAATAAGTTGTTTTCTGACATCCACGCTAATTGGTCGGCGGTGGTGGCGGTGATATCAAATTTGATGCGTTTCGCCGGTTTTAATAGCGCTTGAATGCTGGGTTTGGCGAGCACATCGTTTTCCATTTCGATGCAGCTCACGCACCAGTCTGCGTACACATCGACAATGACTGGCTGGCCTTTGGCTTTAGCCTCGGCAATTAGACTATTGAGATCTGCGCGCTCGCTAACGCGGACAAAGCCCAGAGCGTCTTCACCGTTGCCGTTTTGCACAGCTTTAGCGGGCAGCTGCCATGGTTTTAGCAATTGATGGCCACCTTGCGCACCAGACCAAACGAGGCTGCCGGCATAGATCATCATAATGGTGGCGAGCAGTAAGGCGAGGAGGCGACGCTGCGAGCCGATGCTGACGAGGCCAAGCGCGCTTAGGCCGAAAAATACGCCCCAGCCAATTTGTG
The DNA here is from genome assembly GCF_042677145.1 of Paraperlucidibaca wandonensis. Taxonomy (NCBI): domain Bacteria; kingdom Pseudomonadati; phylum Pseudomonadota; class Gammaproteobacteria; order Moraxellales; family Moraxellaceae; genus Paraperlucidibaca; species Paraperlucidibaca wandonensis. The sequence goes on from NZ_JBHTIT010000001.1 coordinate 808,980, forward strand.
CCTGAGCAGGGCTGACTAAGCGTAATAACATCAATGCGGCAACGGCGAGCAAGCCCCAGGCGAATAGGCGTTTGACGTTATCCATCCAACCGCCAGCTTTGGGAATCAAGCGCGCGCCGCCGGCACCCAGCACGAGTAATGGCAGGCCCATGCCCATACTTAGGGCAAATAAGGCGCTGCCACCGAGGACGGCATCTTGGCTCGTGCTTAGGAAGAGCATGACGCCAGCCAATGGTGCTGATACGCAAGGCGAGACGATGACGCTGCTGATTGCACCCATGACAAATACTGAACCGTAGACGCCACCGCGTTGTTGCTGCTGCGCTTGGTTGAGTTTATCTTGCCAGGCTTGCGGCAGGGCGATGGCGCGGCCTTGCCAAAGCATGATGGCGAGTGCAATAAAAATCAGCGCGAAGCTGATGAGCACAGCCGGCTTTTGCAATAAGGCCGAGATGTTTGCCGCCGCACCGAGGCTGGCAATGAGCAGGCCGGCGATGGTGTACATGACACTCATGCCGAGCACATAGCTCAGCGCCAATAAAAAGCCTTGGCGTGCGGTTGGCGTTTTTTGCCCTGCAATAATGGCCGATAAGATCGGCAGCATCGGCAACACGCAGGGCGTGAATGCTAGGCCTAGACCTAGCAAAAGGAACATGCCTAGCACAACTGGAAATGAGGCTGTTGCTAGCCATTGTGCTAGGGCGTTGGCGTTGGTGGCATCTGGTGCAGTTGAGGGGGCTGCAACTTGAGGTTGGAGATTTTCAAAAGAGGCTTGCTCTTGTTGAATCACAGCAGGCGCACTCGCCATCGTAGCTGAGCCGCTTAAATCGGGCTGCCAACGCGCCAAGTCCACAGGCACGCGCCAAACTTCTGGCGGATAGCACAAACCCGCATCGGCGCAACCTTGGTAACGCACCAAAAGCTCGACAACACCGGTCGCCTCATGCGCCGGCGCCGGAATCGTCAGATTAATATATTCGCGATAGACCGTGACGCGGCCAAATGTCGGGTCGTCATGGCTTTCGCCAAGGCTGGAGATGGTATGCGCAGGCAACATGGGTGCAATGCTGCCATCGGCCCATTTCAGCTGAAATTGATTATCGTAAAGATAGTGCCCTGGCGTGATGGCAAAATGCAGAACTAGGTCGCCATCTTCTGCTAAAACACTAGGAATAAACGCTTGATCAACGGGTAAAAATTCGCCTTGGCGCGGCGTATTGCCAAAAAGGCCAGAGGCATGACTTACGCTGGTGCTAATAAACAGCAAGCAAAAAAGCGCAAAGGTGAAAAGGCCGCGTTTCATGCGTAGATCACGCGGCGCAGGATAAGCTAGCGACTGAGAGCAATTCATGGCGTATTCAAACTCGGCATGGCAAAACCTATGAGATTAAGCACATTTCAGGGCAGTTAAGGCGCGCAAGTATGGCCTGCACGGGCGAAGGCTGCAAAGCCTATGCCGACAAATCCGTCGGTGATGCTAGAGAGACGCATAAGCCGAGCGCTTAGGCTACACTACGCGCAGATTTTTCGGGGGTGGCCGTGTTACGAGTGCAAGGCTTGAGTGCGTGGCGAGATGACCGTTGCTTATATTGCGATGTCGATCTGTCGTTGCCGACCGGCACGGTCATGCAAATTCGCGGCCCCAATGGCGCTGGCAAGACCACTTTGCTTAAGCACATCGCAGGTTTGTCAGGGCGGCGAGCAGGGCAGGTTAGCTGGGCATCTACAGACAGTCATGATGACCGCGATACCTTCACGCAACAGATGCTTTATCTTGGCCATTTGCCTGGCGTGAAATCGGCCTTAACTGTGGCTGAAAACCTACAAGCCCTCGCGGCGTGTCGCGGCATCAATTTGTTGACGCATACTATTTCGCAAGCACTCAATACCGTTCACCTCGGCGGCTATGACGATATGCCATGCCACCAACTCTCTGCCGGCCAATTGCGCCGCGTTGCACTAGCCCGACTGTTTACTGAGCCTGTGCCGTTATGGCTGCTCGATGAGCCATTTACCGCGATCGACCAAGCTGGCGTGCGCGAGCTAGAGGGCTGGTTGGCAGCACACAGCGAGCAAGGTGGCGTGGTACTACTCACTACGCACCATCCGTTAGCGCTAAACTGTCCGCTGCAATTCCTTGATCTTCAACCGATTGTTGAGGACTGGCACTGATGTCGGCCTTTACCGCGGTGCTTGTTCGCGATCTCCGCATCGGTCTGCGCCAAGGAGGCGGCTGGCTAAACCCGCTGGTTTTTTTCCTGATGGTGATTGCGCTAATCCCGCTCGCGGTAAGCCCTGCGCCCGATAAATTGCGTGAGCTCGCCGGTGGCATCATCTGGATTGCGGCCTTGCTGGCCGTGCTACTGGCTATGGATGGGCTGTTTCGTAGCGACTTTGACGATGGCACGCTAGAGCAATTATCGCTACATTCGGCGCCATTGGCGTGGCTGGTGCTGGCAAAAATCATCGCGCACTGGCTGCTTACTGGCCTGTGTTTAACGTTGCTGGCACCATTAGCGGCGCTGTTACTAAACTTACCGGCACATGCCATTGGCGTGCTGTGTTTGAGCTTGCTCATGGGCACGTTAACGCTGAGCTTGATTAGCGCCATCGGTGCAGCATTGACGGTTAGCTTGCGGCGTGGCGGATTATTGGTGCCATTAATTACCTTGCCACTGCACATTCCAGTATTGATTTTTGCCACAGCTGCCGTGCAAGCCAGTGTCGCTGGGCAGCCTGTGTCTGGTTTTATGGCCTTATTAGCGGCATTTTTATTACTGGCACTGATGATCGCGCCAATCGCTAGCGCTGCCGCCATTGGCCTGACCCAAAGTATTGATTAACGCGAGTACAACGACCGAGATGAATGTATATAAACGAGCGTGGGCAAGCATTGAAAGCACAGTAAGCCCGCGGCATTTTTACCGCTTAAGTGGGCTTTGGCTGCCATGGTTTGCTTGGCCTGCCGCGATATTGCTCAGTGTTGGTCTGATCTGGGGCCTAGCGATTGCCCCCGAGGATTACCAGCAAGGTAATAGCTATCGCATTATTTTCATTCATGTGCCGGCGGCAAGCTTGGCCATGGGCGGCTATCTACTCTTGGCCATCTGCGCGGTGATTTCACTGGTGTGGCGAGTGAAAACAGCCGATGCCGTGGCGCGTGCGGCAGCTCCAGTGGGCGCGCTATTTTGCTTGCTAGCACTGATTACCGGCTCGCTTTGGGGCAAACCAACGTGGGGCACTTATTGGGTGTGGGATGCACGCCTGACTTCAATGCTGATTTTGCTGTTTTTGTATTGCGGCGTGATGGCTTTGCAGCAAGCTTTTGATAGCCAAAGCCAGGGCAGCAAAGCTTCGGCCCTGCTTGCTTTGGTCGGCGTCATCAACCTACCCATCATCAAATACTCGGTGGAATGGTGGAATACGCTGCATCAAGGCTCAACCTTTCGCATCACCGAACGGCCAACCATGCCGCCAGATATGTACCTACCGTTGTTAGTGATGTTTTTAGGGCTGTATTGCTTGTTTGCTAGCGTGATTTTAATGCGCAGCCGTCATGAGATTTTGCGCCGAGAAGTGCGTAGTCGCTGGGTGCAGGCAGAGATTCATGGTGAGGCAGCTATAGCCGAATTAGTCACACCCTCGAACTCAGTAGGAGGCCGCTAATGTATTTCGCAAGCTGGTCTGAGTTTTTCGCCATGGGCGGACATGCGCCTTATGTTTGGGCCTCCTACGGCATTATGATTTTAAGCCTTGCGGCGTTGATTATTGGCTCGCGCTTAAGTCAGCGCCGTTGGCTGGCATTGCAACGCCGACGCCGGCAGATTGCACAACAACATTTCTCTGCGGGAAAACCTAATAAAACCACTATTTCAACCACTCAGGAGCGCTAAACCATGCATCCACAACGTCGCCGTCGCCTAATTTGGGTCGTGCTATTGCTGCTAGGTTTAGGTGCGGTTGTTGCGCTCGCTAGCTATGCGCTGCGGCAAAACATCAACTTGTTTTACACACCTAGCCAACTTGCGGCCCATGAAGCGCCGGAAGGCCGAAACATTCAGGTTGGCGGTTTGGTTGTGCAGGGTTCGGTGCAGCGTTCGCCAGACAGCCTTGCTGTGCGCTTTATGCTCAGTGATTTAAAAGCCACTGTCCCGGTGCAATTTACCGGCATCCTGCCCGATTTATTTCGCGAGGGGCAGGGCATTGTCGCCAATGGTGAGTGGGTCAATGGCGAGGTTGTCGCCAGTGAAGTCTTGGCCAAACACGATGAGAACTATATGTCGCCGCGGGTAAAAGAGGCCATTGAAGCAGCGGGTCATCCTGGCGATAAGCCCGCTTATTGAGCCTTTCGAGTCATTCTTATTGAGAGACTCGAAAGGGCTTTACTGTGACGCTTGTTTAAAGCGCCACAGCCAAGTAGTTAGCAAGGTCAACACACCTAGGCCAGCCATCAGGCTATACAGCGATAAGCCCAGTACGCCGAGCACCACCATCGCGATCAATGCGCTGCTGACCATAAATAGCGCATTGAGTACGTTGATGCCGGCTATTACTTGCGCGCGTTCATGCTTGGCCGCATCGGCCTGAATTAGTACATATAAAGGCACGATATAGAGGCCCGCACCGAAGCCGACTGCTGTGAGCTGAAATATATGACGCCAGACGCCAGACGTTCCCATCCATTGCCGCAGATTTAAGAGCTCACCAACGTAGTGCTGGTTAGGGATGAGCAGGCTTAGCGCCGCCATCATTAGGCCGCCGACCATCACCACTCGACCTGGTGGCAACACTTTCACTAGTGAGTGACAGGCCAATGAGCCAATGCCAATGCCAACCGAAAACAGCACCAATAGAGCCGTTGCCACGCCAGCATCACCACCTAAATAAAGTGCGGTGAATTCGGGCAGCTGCGTTAGCCATAGTGCGCCAAATAACCAAAACCAAGAGATGCCTAAGCTTAGTTGCCAGCGAAAGGCATTGCGCCGCAGCGCGCCTAAGCAGGCCTTGGTGTTACGTACGAGATGATAGTCAGTGCGCTGTTTTGGCTCGATGGCAACACCGATCGGCATATTACGGCTAAAAGCCCAACCAACCACAGCTAGGAAAATCAGGCTGCCACCCAGTACAGCGACATCAGCATCAAACACGGTGACTAATACGCCGCCAAATAAGCTGCCAAGCAGAATCGCCAAAGATGTGGCGGTCTCAACTAAGGCGTTGGCTGGCATCAGAGCATTGGGGGCTAGGCGCTCGGGCAACCATGCATATTTTATCGGGCCAAATAGTGCTGACTGTGAGCCCATGCCAAATAGTGTGATCAGTAGCAGCGGCAATGACTGCAAATAAAATCCAAGAAAAGCCAAGCTCATCAGGCAAATTTCTAGCACTTTAACTTGCTGGGTAAGTTGGGCTTTCTCGAAGCGATCAGCCCATTGCCCAGCGATGCCGGAAAATAGAAAGAACGGCAGAATGAATAGGCCAGCGCAGAGGTTGGTGAGTAGGCCAACGGGCAGTTCGCTATAGGTGGCAGTTTGGAAGGTCAGTAATAAAATCAGCGCCTGCTTAAACGCGTTGTCGTTAAAAGCGCCGAAAAACTGAGTACCAAACAATGGCCAAAATTGGCGCTGAGCGAGTACGTGACGTAGCGAGACCATAAGTGAAACTCGTAGCGGAATTTAGCGTCGAGTATGCCCAGACTGAGGCGATAATCGCTATCATGGCGCATTAATTTTTCCATAGGCTGTGGGCATGCGCCGAATTAGGCAAAAAATCATCCTGCTGTTGACCGCGCTGCTAATAACGAGCGCGGCATGGGCAGATGACTGGCGCTTTCAAGTGACGCCAGATAGCTTGCGCGCGGTGGTTGAGCTCGCAGCTGGGCCTTGGTATGAAAAAGGTGAATTGCTTGATGTCATCGACCTCACCAAAAAGAAGCCTGAGCCTTTAACCGCAGCGGCAAAACTAGCGCGCGCCGTGGCTGTGCAAGATGCCATTAATGACACCTTAAAAGCTGTTGGTTATTACGACGCAGAAGTCAGTGTTATGCCTGCAGGCGAGGGCATGGCTGTGATCGTGGCAGCAGGTGAGCCTGTGCTTGTTGATAATATTGAGCTGCAATGGCTGGGTGAAAACGAGCCAGATCGTGGCTTTCGGCCACCTAAGTTTCCTTTGAAAAAAGGCGATGTGCTGAACCAAGCCGCCTATAGCGACTATAAACAATCCGTTGAGAACTTGGCTTTATCTCGTGGCTACTATTCAGGTCATTGGGTCACGCAACGCATTGCGCTGGATTTATTCAGCCGTAAAGCAGACATCAGCTTGGCGTTTGAGCGCGGCCCGCGTTCGCATTTCGGTGAATTGAGCTTTATCGATCAAGATGGCGAACCCTTAGATGCCATAGAGCCAAAGTGGTTGCAGGCATTAACGCCATTTCAAGCGGGCGATCCCATTAGCGCTAAGCAGCTGGTGGCATTGCAAAAAAACTTACTCGATGCCCGCTACTTCCAAGATGTTCGCGTTGACTTGCAGGAAGAAACCAGCGCTGGTCAGCGCCCAGTCATAGTTCAGGTCGATGTTCGTGAGCCCAATAAAATGTCCGTTGGTTTAGGTTATGCCACCGATGTTGGCCCGCGTATTAGCGTGAATTGGCAGCGTCCGCGCTTCAACGAAAAGGGCCATGGCATTGAGGCCAGCAGCGAAGTTTCGGTAGTGCGCCAGCAAGCCGAAGTGCGCTATCGCATCCCATTTAAGCACCCAATTGAAGACACTATTCAGTTTTTAGCGGGAGTCTTGCGCGACGACATTGACGACACCCAAACTACGCAAACGGTATTAGGTGTGCAGCGCGTTATTGCACCTACTAGGGGCTGGCAACGTACGTATGGCTTGCGTTTGAGCGAGGAGCGTTTTCAGCGAGTGAGCGGCGAGTCTGGTGCGCAGGCGCTTTTAGTGCCAAGCGTGAGCTTATCGAAACTTGAAAGTCGAGGCGGGCTTGACCCCATTCGTGGCTTTAATCAGCAATATCAAATTGAAGCCGCGAGCAGAGATTTTTTCTCCGATGCAGACTTTCTGTTGCTACGTGCTAATTGGCGCCACCTCACCACGCTATCCAAACAGCATATGTTTCTTACGCGCCTAGAGTTAGGCCATATCATCAGTCCAGATTTCAGCAATGTGCCGCCTAGCACTCGCTTTTATGCCGGCGGCGACAGCAGCGTGCGCGGCTATGATTACCGCAGTATTTCGCCGGTGAATGCCGCTGGTGACAGTGTCGGCGGTCAGAATTTGGTGGCGGGCTCGTTTGAATACGCCTGGCGTTGGTTGCCAACGTGGCGACCTGCCGTATTTATCGATGCCGGCAACGCCTATACGGGCTCTTGGCAGCCGCTAAAAATAGGCGCCGGCGTTGGTTTACGCTGGATTTCCCCTGTTGGACCTGTGCGCTTCGATATTGCCTCGGCTATATCTGAGCCCGGTAAGCCGCTGCGTTTGCACTTAACGCTAGGGGCTGCGCTTTGACCGAGGAGCTAAAGCCAAACACGCCAATCAGCAAAGCACGCGGAGTGCTAGCGTTTATACTGGCTTGGCTTTGGCGGCTAAGCAGCACGATTTTGTTTTATGTCGTGTTATTGCTGGTCATCACAGCGGGCATCGTATTTTTTAGCGAGTCAGCACCGCGCTGGATCTGGCAACAGGCACAGTCTATGGTTCCCGACCTTGAGCTCGATGGCCTTTCCGGCTCATTGGCGACAGGCCTGAGTGTAGACAAACTCGCATGGCATAACGCCTCAACTGCCGTGCAGGTCGAAAAGCTAGAGCTTGCACTGAGCTATTCGCAGCTACTTGCTGGGCGTTTAGTTATCGCCAATGTGCAGGCCGATAGCGTCTCAGCTCAGGCCTTAAAGGCCAGTGAGCCAGAGGTATTTGTCCCGCCAACCATCAGCTTGCCGCTGCTTTGGGGGCTGTCTAATGCGCATATAAAGCAGCTGCATTGGAGCGCCTTTGAGGCTGAGCCGTTGACGCTTGACGACATTAAGCTATCTGCCAGAGGCCATGGCAGAAGTATTACTATTGATCAGCTGTCTCTTGCCTATAGCGAATGGAAATTACAGCTTCAGGCAGAGCTAGCGTTGAAGCAGCAGTGGCCGCTCAGTGCCTCGGTGACAATTGCCTCTAGCACGATGCCAAGCCAGCGCATCAGCTTAGCAGGTGATTTGTCGGCCTTGCGCGCGAAGCTGCGTGGGCCTGCAAAATACCCCGTTGCCTTCGATGCGACCGTCAATGCCTTATTGCCGACCTTGCCATTTCGGGGCCGTATTTCGTGGCCACAATGGCAGCCACCTGGGCAAGACGATTGGCGCTTAGCACCAGGTGCGATGACATTTGCCGGCAGCACGGAGCAAGGCGAGCTAGCCTTAGATTTGCGCGCCAACTTACTAAAAAGCTCAAGCCTAGAATGGCCTAAAAATGTCCCCAGAACTGCGCATTTGGCGGGGCCATTGCGCTGGCAAAGCCCTGAAAGCAGCCTCAAGGCCAGCATCGACTGGCGGGGCAAGCTGGGCAAAGAGCCGTGGACTATCGTCGCTCAATTTGATCAGGCTAAAACAGCGCAAACACTGGTTAATATGCGCTTAGCAAATGCATTGATCAGCGCCAAAGGCTGGCCTGATAGCGGCCTAATGGCAAGCATCCATGTGCCGCGCTTGCAGCGCTTTCAAACTCAGATCGCCGGCGCATTAACCGCAGATGCGCAGTGGCGGGGTGCTTGGCCAGACGGTCAGGGCAAAGCTAACATCTTGCTGAAGCATTTGGCTCAGTACAGCGCCGACAAAGTCGCACAGCCTTTGCTCAATCAGGCCAAGATTAAGCTCGATGGCCGTGTTGAGAAGCATAATTTAAGTCTCGATATACTCGCTGACCAAGGCGCTTTGTCATTGCAGGCAGCGGGCGGTTTGGCATTAAAAACGTTAGTTTGGGAAGGTCAGCTCAAGCAGGCCAAGCTGGCGCCAAAACAAAGCCGTTGGCAGCTCAATAAGCCCGTGGCGTTATCGCTTTCTGCTAAGCACAGCCATCTAGAACAGGCTTGCTGGAAGCAGATAGATCCAGCTTTTAGCGCATGGTTTGTTTGCGTTAAAGCCGACCTAGACCCTAAGCAATGGCTGGCAAATCTTGCTGTGCAAGCACCTAAAGGTGGTGGCTTAACGGCGAGTTTCCGGCGTAACCCTACGCTTGCTGAGCCGCCACTAGACGCTGACATAAAATGGCAGGATATAAACCTCGCCGAGCTGCCGATGGCTCTGCCCGAGGGCTTGGCTTTTGCTGGCCGCAGCGATGGCGAGATCCGCGCTTCTGGCACGCTCGATAAGCCCGTACTCACAGGGCAATGGTCGCTTGGCGCCAATTTATCATGGCCGCGTTATGGGCTTGAATGGCCTGAACTCGTCGTTGATGGCCGCCTAGCGGGGCAGCGTGCGACCTGGACGGCCAACGTAAAAGACAGCAGCAATGGCCAACTAGCCATCACAGGCGAGGCCACTTGGCAGCCCGATATTCGCGTAAAAACACAAATTAGCGGCGGAGCCATGGCCTTTGCCTATGCCCCATGGGTGCAAGGCAAAGTGTCGCCAACGCTTGATATTGCCTGGCTAGATGAGCAACTGACGATCAATGGTGAGGTCGTCGTTAATAAAGCCGATATCACATTAAAATCGCTAGCTGCAGGCGCGCCAAAGCCGTCGAGTGATGTGGTTATTGTGCGCAATCGCAGTGGTCGCGAAATTGCCCTAAGCGACACACCCAATGGCCTGCCGCTTAACTTGCGTGTTCGCGTTATGTTGGGCGAAGGCATCACGCTCACCGGTTATGGTCTTGACGCAGGTCTGCGTGGCCAGCTACTACTCACGCAAACACCAAATACCTCGCTGGCAGCAAATGGTGAAATCAGCTTAAAGCCCGATGCTAAATTTGCCGCTTATGGCCAGCGATTAACCATAGAGCAAGGCCGCTTACTCTTTGCCGGCCCGTTAACAACACCAGATATCCGGCTTACGGCCTCGCGCGAAATCGACGGCATAAAAGTCGGCGTTAATGTTATTGGTCAAGCCCCGAAACCAGCGATAACACTCACCAGTGATAGCCCGATGTCGCAAGACGAGATTTTGTCCTACTTGGTGTTAGGGCGTTCATTGGGCAATAAACAAGAAACTAGTGCCGCTGACAAACAAGCTTTGGCCCTTAGTGCAGCGCTAAATTTAACCGGGAAAACAGGTGCTATCGGCATGCTCGGCGAACGCTTAGGCCTTAGTGATTTGACCATTGGTACGCAAGGCGACTCAGACTCCACCGAGGTAGCGGTATCTGGGCGCTTAAGTGAAAAAGTGTGGCTGAGCATTGGCCGCGGCGTGTTTCAGCCGTCACAGTCGGTGACCGTGCGCTATCAAATCAATCGTCGGCTCTCGCTTGAGGCCTTAAGTGCGCTCGAATCGGCAATTACCTTGTTTTATAGCTGGCGCTTTTAGCGCTACACTAGCGCGCTAATTTTCAGCCTTTGTGAGTCTGCACCGCGTCGTTTTACGTCGTGCAATCAGGAGTTTTCATGCCGGTTATTACTTTGCCCGATGGCTCGCAGCGCGAGTTTGAGCAGCCCGTTAGTGTCATGGATGTGGCCGCAAGCATTGGCCCGGGCTTGGCGAAAGTCACTATCGCCGGCCGCCTACTCAACGCCGAGGGCGAGGCGCGTCTAATTGATGCCTGCGACCTCATTAGCGACGATACGCAGCTGCAAATCATCACGCCGAAAGATGATGCTGGCGTCGAAATTATCCGCCACTCCTGCGCACACTTGGTTGGTCATGCCGTTAAGCAGCTATTTCCAACGGCGAAGATGGTTATCGGCCCGGTTATCGCTGAGGGCTTTTACTACGACATCGCCTATGAGCGTCCCTTCACGCCCGATGATATGGCGGCGATTGAAGCGCGCATGAAAGTGCTGATCGCTACCGACTATGACGTGATCAAAAAAATGACGCCGCGTGCGGAAGTCATTGAGCTGTTTAAGGCGCGTGGCGAGGAATACAAGCTACGCCTGATCGACGATATGCCCGATGAGCAGGCCATGGGCCTGTATTTTCACGAGGAATACGTCGATATGTGTCGTGGCCCACACGTGCCTAATACACGGTTTTTGAAAGTATTTAAACTTACCAAATTGAGCGGCGCTTACTGGCGTGGTGATGCCAATAACGAACAGCTGCAACGCGTTTATGGCACCGCATGGGCCGATAAAAAGCAGCTCGCCGCTTATATTCAACGCATTGAAGAGGCAGAAAAGCGCGACCATCGCAAAATCGGCCGCGCACTAAATCTGTTCCACTTGCAGGAAGAAGCGCCAGGCATGGTGTTTTGGCACCCGCACGGATGGACGATTTATCAGGAAGTTGAGCAGTACATGCGCCGCATTCAGCGCGATGCCGGCTATGTTGAAGTGCGTACGCCGCAAGTCGTTGATCGTGTGCTCTGGGAAAAATCAGGACACTGGGGCAACTACGCCGAAAACATGTTTACGACGCAGTCGGAAAGTCGTGACTACGCGGTGAAGCCGATGAACTGCCCATGCCACGTGCAAGTGTTTAACCAAGGCCTGAAGTCATATCGCGATTTACCACTACGTATGGCCGAGTTCGGTGCCTGCCATCGCAATGAGCCATCGGGCGCACTGCACGGCATCATGCGTGTGCGCGGCTTTACACAAGATGACGCGCATATTTTCTGTACCGAGGCTCAAGTGCGCCAAGAAGCCGCCGACTTTATTCGCCTTACGCTCAAGGTCTACGCTGACTTTGGCTTTGACGATGTCACCTTGAAGCTGTCCACGCGCCCTGCAAAACGCATTGGCAGCGATGAGCAATGGGATAGCGCCGAAAAAGCCTTGGCCGATGCCCTCGATGAATCAGGTTTAAGCTGGTCGTACTTGCCAGGCGAGGGCGCATTTTATGGTCCAAAAATCGAATTTACGCTGCATGATTGCTTGGGTCGTGCCTGGCAATGCGGTACCTTGCAATACGATCCAAACTTGCCTGAACGTCTCGATGCCAGCTTTATTGCTGAAGACAGCACACGCCAACGCCCGATCATGTTGCACCGTGCTATCTTGGGTTCGTTCGAGCGCTTTATCGGCATGTTGCTGGAAAACTACGCCGGCATCTTGCCAACGTGGTTGTCGCCAGTACAAGTCTGCGTGATGAATATCACCGATAAACAAGCTCCATATGTCGCTGATATTGAAAAATCGTTGAAATCTCAGGGGTTTCGCGCCATTAGCGACTTGAGAAATGAGAAGGTTGGCTATAAAATCCGCGAGCGTACGCTTCAGCGCGTTCCGTATATGCTAGTGATTGGCGATCGGGAAGCCGAGCAAGGCTTGGTGGCTGTGCGTACTCGTCAAGGTGAAGATCTTGGCACTATGCCGTTGAGCGCGTTCATTGAGCGTTTGCAAACGGATATCACCCAGAAGGGTCAATTAACGGAGAATGAACATTAAGCCAGATAATAAGTCGGGTCGTGACAGCAAGCGCGCGACCATTAACGGGGACATCACGCACCGTGAAGTGCGTCTGATTAACCAAGATGGTGAGCAAGTCGGGATTGTAGGTATTCGTGAGGCTATTGCCGCTGCTGAAGCAGTTGCACTGGATCTTGTTGAAATCGTGGCCGATGCTGAGCCGCCCGTCTGTCGCATCATGGACTATGGCAAGTTCGTTTTCGAAAAAAGGCAGCAGGCCAAAGAAGCTAAGAAGAAGCAGCACCAGATGCAGATCAAAGAGATCAAATTGCGTCCTGGTACTGAAGAGGCCGACTATCAAGTCAAGCTGCGCAACATCGTTCGCTTTTTAGAAGATGGCGATAAGTGCAAGATTACATTGCGTTTTCGCGGACGCGAAATGGCGCACCAAGAGCTGGGCTTAAAACAGCTGCAAAGAATCGAGGTCGATCTGGCCGAGATCGGGGTTGTGGAACAACACCCGAAAATAGAGGGACGTCTGATGGGCATGCTCATCGGTCCTAAGAAAAAGAAGTAAGTTGGCAGGACGCTAATTTATTACTTACCCCCAAGTCAGTCGAGCTCAGTCTGCGGACCGTTCGATAAAGGCTGAAAGGGTCACTAACGAGGTAGACATAATGTCTGGAAAGATCAAGACCAAACGAGCCGCTGCAAAGCGCTTCGTACAAACGGCGAATGGCTTCAAGCGCAAGCAAGCTTACAAGCGCCACATTCTCACCAAGAAATCGGCGAAGCGTATTCGTCAGCTACGCCCCATGACACAGGTTGCTGCCTGTGACGTGCCAAGCGTGCTGCGCATGCTGCCTAACTGCTGATCTGACGGAGGATAAAATATGGCTCGTGTAAAACGCGGCGTTGTCGCCCATCGTCGTCACAAAAAAATTCTCGATCGTGCCAAGGGTTACTATGGTGCTCGTTCGCGCGTCTATCGCGTAGCATTCCAGGCGGTTATCAAAGCCGGCCAGTATGCTTACCGTGACCGTCGCCAGAAAAAGCGCCAGTTCCGTGCCCTTTGGATTGCTCGTATCAACGCGGCTTCGCGTTTGAACGGTCTCTCCTACAGCCGTTTGATCAACGGTCTGAAAAAAGCGTCCATCGAAATCGACCGTCGTGTATTGGCAGATATTGCTATGCATGATGCTGCCGCTTTCGCTGCGATTGCTGAAAAGGCCAAGGCCAGCCTCGCTGCCTGATCGATCGGTTATTTGCACGCTTTAAGTGTGCCGATAACCAACCGCGCTGGCGTGCTAGCGCGGTATAAAGGGGGAAGGGCCGCTGCGGTTCTTCCCCTTTTTTATTGACCTGTCTTGCTGCAACTTGCGCAGACACCCATCTTGAATATTGGTTGAATGCTGGCTATTGAAGGCTGGTTTTTAAATGAGATGAAAGCCTATGAGTGATTTGCAGGCATTAGTCAGCGCCGCTAGCGCTGCCGTCGCCGCTGCCCATGATGTAGCTAGCGTTGAGCTGTTACGCGTGGAGTATCTAGGTAAAAAAAGTGTGCTGAGTGAGCAATCACGCCGCTTAGGCGGAATGGATGCTGATGCTCGCCGGACATTTGGCGCTGAGCTAAATGCCGTGCGCGAAGCCGTGACTGAAGCCATCAGCTCGCGTAAAGCCACACTAGAAGCTCAGGCTTTGAGCGATAAGCTGAGCCGCGAGCAAATCGATGTCACTTTGCCCGGCCGTGGTGAGCAAGCGGGTGGTTTGCACCCCGTGACCCGCGTAATGGAGCGCATTGAGGACTTCTTTACGCAGGCAGGCTTTCAAATTGCTGATGGCCCAGAAGTGGAAGATGATTTCCATAACTTCGAAGCGCTAAATATCCCTTCGCATCACCCAGCGCGCGCCATGCACGACACTTTCTATTTCGATGCCAATCGCCTGCTGCGCACGCACACTTCACCCGTGCAAGTGCGCGTCATGGAGTCACAGCAACCGCCAATTCGAATTGTTTGCCCTGGCCGTGTTTATCGTTGTGATTCTGACTTAACGCATTCGCCGATGTTCCATCAGGTCGAAGGCTTGTTGATCGATGAGAATGTCAGCTTTGCTAATCTCAAAGGCATTATTTCTGAGTTCTTGCAGGTGTTTTTCGAGCAAGAGCTGAAAGTACGTTTTCGCCCCTCGTATTTCCCCTTTACCGAGCCTTCGGCTGAAGTCGATATTGCCTGCGTAATGTGTGCTGGTAAGGGCTGCCGTGTTTGTAAACAGACCGGTTGGTTGGAAGTCTTGGGTTGCGGCATGGTGCATCCACAAGTGCTAAGCAATTGCGGCATTGACCCTGAAAAATTCCAAGGCTTTGCCTTTGGCATGGGCGTTGAGCGTTTTGCTATGCTCCGCTATGGCGTCAATGACTTGCGCCTATTTTTCGATAATGACGTTCGTTTCTTGCGTCAATTCTCTTAAATATCAATTATTTATAAGGCGTGTTTGAAGCACGCTTTGCGAGTTAACTATGCAATTTAGTGAACAACGCCTGCGTCGTTTAGCCAGCCCAGCGGTCAACACCGCCGATCTTGCGCATCAGCTCACCATGGCCGGTCTTGAAGTCGATGCTATTGAGTCGATGGCTCCTGCTTTTATTGGCGTAGTTGTTGGCCGAGTGGTCAGCACTGAGCCGCATCCCGATGCCGACAAACTGCGCGTGGCCATGGTCGATATTGCCCAGCCCGAGCTGCTGCAAATTGTTTGCGGTGCCGCCAATGTGCGTGCCGATATTCGTGTGCCGGTGGCTACGATTGGCGCGGTTTTGCCTGGCGATTTTCGCATCAAGGCCGCCAAGCTGCGTGGTGTTGCCTCTAGCGGCATGCTCTGCGCCGAACAGGAGCTTGGTCTAGCTGAGCAATCAGATGGCCTCTGGGAGCTGCCTCTCGACGCGCCCATTGGTGCCGATATTCGCGAGTATTTAGCCCTAGATGATCAGCTCATCACTTTAGGTTTAACGCCTAATCGCGGTGACTGCTTGAGTTTAAGAGGCTTGGCACGCGAGGCGGCAGCGGTTTTTGATTTAGATATTCAGTTGTCATTGCCATCAGCGATGACTGCAACTACTGAACATCAACGTGACATTGTTGTTGAAGATACGAGTGCTTGCCCGCGCTATGTTGGCCGTGTAATTCGCGGCTTGCGCCAAGCATCAAGCCCAGCATGGTTAGTTGATGGCCTGCGCCGCTATGGTGTGCGCAGCGTCAGCCCATTGGTTGATATCACGCAATGGGTCATGCTTGAACTCGGCCAGCCCATGCACGCCTTCGATGAGCAAAAGCTTAATGGCAGCGTGCGCGTGCGCCGTGCCAACGCAGCTGAAGCGCTGACTCTACTCGATGGCCAAGTGCTGAGCCTGCGCGAGAGCAGCTTAGTTATTGCCGATGATCATGGCGCGATTGCGCTAGCTGGCGTTATGGGTGGGCAGGGCAGCGCAGTGTCTGACACAACCGTTGACGTATTTTTAGAAGCAGCACACTTCGATCCGCTCGCCTTAGCCGGTGAGGCGCGCCGTTATGGCCTGCACACTGACGCTTCGCACCGCTTCGAGCGTGGTGTCGATGCAGAATTGCCACGTCATGCCATTGAGTTGGCTACGGCGCTGATTATCGAAGTGCTGGGCGGCGAAGCTGGCCCTGTGTTGGAAATGACTAACGCTAAGCATTTGCCACAACGGCTAGCCATAAATTTACGACGCCAACGCATCACTCGCGTTCTCGGCTTTAGTATTGATGATGCGCGTGTGATCGCCTTGCTCAAGCGCTTAGGTATGCAGATTGAGGCATCTAACGATGGTTGGTTGGTTACTCCACCGAGCCATCGCTTCGATATCAGCATTGAAGTTGATCTGATTGAAGAGTTGGCCCGCCTGACTGGTTACAACAATATTCCCGTTACGCCTGCGCTCGCCGCTATCAAGTTAGCGCCGCGCACAGAGTCAGCGCAAAGCCTGCGTCGTCTAAAACGTGCCTTGGTCGATATGGGCTATCAAGAAGCCATTACTTTTAGCTTTACCGAAGCTTCAGTGCAGCAAGCCTTTACCCCAAATTTGACGCCGCTGACCTTAGCTAATCCGTTGTCGCAAGAGCTTGCGAGCATGCGCACCAGTTTACTGCCTGGCTTGCTAATGGCCGTTCGTCATAACCAAAGCCGCCAGCAAAGTCGTATTCGCCTATTTGAAGCAGGCATGCGTTTCCTGCCTAAGGCCGATGGCTTGGTGCAAGAGCCGATGCTTGCTGGCGTACTGGTGGGTTCAGCTTTGCCGATGCTCTGGAGTAACACGAAGACTAATGTCGACTTCTATGATCTAAAAGGAAATATTGAGCACTTGCTGAGTGTCGCTAGAGTCGCTACGCTGCGATTTGTGTCGGCGCAACGTGACGGTTTTCATCCCGGCCAATGTGCTGAGATATACGAAGGCGATACCTGTTTAGGTGTGCTTGGCGCAATCCATCCCAGCACATTAGCGGCTTTCGATGTTGATGGCCCTGTGTTTGCATTTGAGTTGTCACAGCAACTATTAGCTTTAGGTAGTCTGCCGGGCTTTACGCCGCTATCGCGCTTTCCGCAGATGCAGCGTGATCTGGCCTTGCTAGTGCCATTGGCTGTGAATGCAGACGCTGTTATTAGCAGCATTAGGCAGCACGCAGGTGCCGATCTGCAGCGAGTAGATTTGTTTGATGTGTATCGCGGGTCTGGTTTGCCTGAGGGCTATTACAGCTTGGCGATTACTGTCATTTGGCAGCATGCTGAGCGTACCTTATTAGATGCCGAGGTGCAGAGTAGTGTGGATAATGTGCTAACGGCATTGGCTGATTTAGCCGTGCGCTTACGCTAAGCGATAAAATCGTTCAGGAGAGACGTCGATGGGTGCCTTAACTAAAGCCGATATGGTTGATCGCTTGTTCGACGAGCTCGGCCTGAATAAACGTGAAGCCAAAGAATTGGTTGAACAGTTTTTTGAAGAGGTCAGCCAAGCACTGGTCGATGGCCAGTTTGTGAAGCTCTCAGGGTTTGGCAATTTTGAGTTGCGCGATAAGCGTCAACGCCCTGGTCGTAACCCAAAAACTGGCGAGGAAATTCCTATTTCGGCTCGTCGTGTGGTGACCTTTAGACCGGGCCAGAAACTCAAGCAGCGAGTAGATGAGCATGTCCATCACAGCGACTGATTCTGCGCTGCCGGAAATCCCTAATAAGCGTTACTTGACCATTGGTGAGGTAAGCGAACTCTGTGATGTGAAGTGCCACGTCCTGCGTTATTGGGAGCAAGAGTTTCCTTCACTTAAACCAGTGAAACGACGCGGTAATCGCCGCTATTATCAGCGCGAAGATGTGCAGTTGATTCGCCGTATTCGCGAGCTATTGTATTTTCAGGGCTACACCATCCAAGGTGCGCGTGCTCAGCTGCAAGAGCTTAAGCAAGGTGTAGCTCCAAGTAATCATGCAAAAGTGGCAGGTGAGGCTTTAGCAGCTCCAGTCATCGCTGCCGGATCGCAGTCCCTACAACAGGCGATTGATGAAATGCTGAACGATTTAGAGCAAATTGCTCAATTGTTGAGCCAAGACGCTTAAGCCAGGCTAGACATCGAAAACAATTTCAGTATGATGCGTGCTTCGTCGGGGCGTAGCGCAGCCTGGTAGCGCACTTCGCTGGGGGTGAAGTGGTCGCAGGTTCAAATCCTGCCGTCCCGACCATTCAAAAGTTTCTAAACCGTTGAGGCTCCTTGCTTCAGCGGTTTTTTTTGGTCTAGTGAAAATAATTAGGCATATTTTTCATCTATTTTTTGGCAATTCAGCACAAGCGCATCTATACCTTGGAGTGTACCCAAACAGTCCAAGGAGGACGCCCCATGACACTCACCACACTAACAAAGGCTTTATCGGCGGCTGCCATCGTCATGGCATGCAGTTTTTCACCTTTTGTGGCCGCAGCACCAGCCACAGCTGTGTCGAAAACCAATGCTGCAGCGACAGCGCCAGCAGCGACAAAGTCGAAAGCTGGCTCATTGAATTTAAATAGCGCGAATGCCGCAGAGCTAACGGATAAATTAGTCGGCGTTGGCCCGAAAAAAGCGGAAGCTATTGTTGCTTGGCGTAAGGCGAATGGTGGTTTTAAAAATCCAGCACAGCTCATGGAAGTGAAAGGTATCGGCCCATCGCTGTACGAGCGAAATAAAGCAATTTTATCTATTCGCTAATATTTTTTGTCAGACAAAAGACAGGCAAGTGCATTTTATCGACCGATGAAATGCACTTGCTCAAAAAGTCCTGTTTATTTTCAGCGATAGTGGCCTATATATTATATGTTTCAACGTTGACAAATATAAATCATTGATAAGTAAGTGAAATTACACTTTGCTCAAAAAATGATCAATCTGTGTAGGTTTAGGTAATTGCTGCAGCCTCTGCGTGCATAGAGAGGATATCAACAGACTTATCCACAGTTTCTGTGGAAAAGTCACCAATGCCGCGTGCTGTGCGGCTATCGACAAAGTGGCCGAAGATTTACTGAATTTTTACGCTGTGGAGGCTATGCTGCGATGACATATTTTTCATGTCTTAAGTAGACATGCGTTAAGCAGGAGCGCTCGTTTGCTCAATCGTTTGTGGCTCAGTTTTTTTCTCATCACAGTGCTCTGTGTTGCCTATCAGTCAATTTTCGCTAATGACTTAGAAATCAGTACGCGTGTGGTCATGGCGTGGTTCGACGCCGCACGAGTCAGTGTCGATATCAGCATTGGCCTTATTGGCTTAATGACGCTATGGCTTGGGCTGTTTAAAGTTGCTGAACATGCTGGCCTAATTGCTGTGCTTGGTCGTGGCTTAAGCCCACTGTTTGCGCGCCTAATGCCGGAGGTGCCAAAAGGTCATCCAGCTTTAGGCGCGATGACCATGAACTTGTCTGCCAATGTGCTGGGTCTTGATAACGCCGCTACGCCATTGGGCTTAAAAGCCATGCATGAGCTGCAAACGCTAAACCCTGAGCCCGAGCGTGCAACCAAGGCACAGGCCTTGTTTCTAGTGATCAATGCCTCATCGGTGACCTTGATTCCAGTAACCGTCTTTCTGTTTCGTGCACAGCAGGGCGCCGCCGATCCAGCCAGCGTATTTTTGCCAATTTTAATGGCCACCAGCATGTCGACGCTGGTTGGTGTCTCGGCCTATTGCTTAAGCCAGCGCATTGGCCTGTTTAATCGCGTGGTATTAGCTTATGCCGCAGGCTTTGCCTTGGCACTCGCTGGCCTAATTACCTGGGTGTCGCAATGGGCTCCTGCCGATATGGGGCGAAACTCAGGTGCTTTAGGTAACGGCTTATTGATAGCACTCATCGTGATGTTTTTAGGCTGGGGCTATTGGCGTAAACAACCGGTCTATGATCAGTTTATCGATGGCGCGAAAGAGGGATTTCAAACTGCTATCGGCCTAATTCCATACTTGTTAGCAATGCTGGTGGCCATTGCTGGCCTAAGGGCGAGCGGAGCCTTAGAGGCGGCCTTGGCTGGCTTTGCATGGTTGGCTGTTCAGCTTGGCATGGCGACTGATTTTATCCCAGCACTAACAACCGCACTGATCAAGCCATTATCGGGCAGTGGTGCTCGCGCCATGATGCTCGAGACCATGCAGACCTACGGGGTTGATAGCTTTCCCGCACTAGTCGCGGCTACGGTGCAAGGCTCAAGCGAAACCACCTTCTATGTGGTGGCGGTGTATTACGGCGTCGTCGGTATTAAGCGTGATCGCGGGGCTTTAGCCTGTGGCCTGCTCGCCGACCTTGCTGGCGTGGTCACGGCTATCTATGCCTGTTATCTGTTTTTCCCGCCGAACTGAGTGTTTTCTGTCTCGCGTCAGCGAGGCCGCGCTGCTACCATCGAGCCGGTTTTTAGCTTAAGCGGGAATGACTATGCGTCGCGTCGTATTTAATCAAAAAGGTGGTGTTGGCAAATCGAGCATCACCGTAAACCTCGCGGCAATCAGCGCTCAGCGAGGCTTAAAGACGCTGATTATTGATTTAGATCCACAATGCAACGCGAGCCAATACCTGCTTGGTGAGGCCGCAGAGTTTAGCCGCGACAAGCCAGAGCTCTCGCCAAATATTGGTCAATTTTTCGCGCAATCCTTAGCGTTTCGCGCCAAAGAAAAACCGCTGTCCGAATTCGTTCACGCCACTAATTACAGCAAGCTGTTTTTGATTCCATCGAATCCTGAACTGCGTGAAATTGAGCATTTGCTAGAAAGTAAGCACAAGATTTATAAGCTTGCCGCCGCATTGAAAGAGCTTTCTGATAATTACGACGCTATTTATATCGACACACCGCCAGCGTTTAACTTCTACACCTTATCGGCCTTGATAGCCGCTGAGCGCTGCTTGATCCCATTCGACTGCGATGCCTTTTCGCGGCGCGCGCTCTACACCTTGCTGGAAAATGTCGATGAAACCTGCAAAGACCACAACCCGGACTTAAAGGTTGAGGGCATCATCATTAACCAATTTCAGCCACGGGCCGCTTTGCCTAGACAATTAGTCAGTGAATTAAAAGCAGAGGGCTTGCCGATTTTAGATCCGCCATTATCAGCCTCAGTGATCATGCGTGAATCCCATCAGCGCTGCTCGCCACTGATCAGCTGCGCGCCTAAGCATAAGCTCACGGGCGAGTTCGAAGCCTTATTTGATCAGATTAACGCCAGCTAGTTAGCACTAGCGGCGTTTAACGCTTTGAAATAGGCCAAGGTATCGAGTCGCGCAAGGGCATGATCGACAATGGGCTTAGGATATTTCAAACGCACATCCACACCTTTAGCGTGCGGCTCATGTATGCGTTTAGCGTCGAGATGAGCCAGTTCAGGCACAAAACGGCGAATAAACTCACCATCGGGGTCGCATTTTTTGCTCTGCAGAAATGGGTTAAAAATACGGAAGTAGGGCGCGGCATCATTGCCAGTAGAGGCGCTCCATTGCCAACCGCCATTATTAGCCGATAAATCACCATCGATCAGGTGCTGCATGAAGTAGCGCTCGCCTAAGCGCCAGTCGATAAACAAATCCTTCGTCAAAAACATCGCTGTGATCATGCGCAGGCGATTGTGCATCCAGCCAGTTTCGTTGAGTTGGCGCATGGCGGCATCGACGATAGGAAAGCCTGTGCGGCCTTCACACCACGCCTGAAAATTCGCTTCGTTATGCGACCACGGCAGTTTATCCGTTTCGCGCTTAAAGGCTTGGTGGCGGCATACGTGAGGAAAGCCGAGCAAAATATGCTTATAAAAATCACGCCAGCACAGTTCACTAATCCAAGTATCCAAACCTTGCTGCCCAGCATGATGATGTTTGTGCTGTTCGGCGCGATATAGGCATTGCCGAGCAGAGATAACGCCAGCAGCAAAATACGGCGATAAAGTGCTGGTGCCATTGATTGCAGGAAGGTCGCGACGTTCGTGATAGCGGCCGCCATCTTCTTCAATGAATTGCGCCAAACGCGCATGCGCCTCAGCCTCGCCGACCGGCCATAGCGTTTGCACTAAGCCATCGGCAATAGGCACGGTAATGCTCGGTGCACGCGCAGAGAGTTGGCTAGAAGCCACGGCACAGGCTGTGCGCTTTTCTGGCACTGGCAGCAAACGCACTGGATGCTCAGCTAATTGCATCAACCAATTACGCTTGAATGGTGTAAATACCGTGTAAACGCGGCCATCGCCAGTAAGCACACGGCCTGGCGCAATAATACAGCTGTCATGAAACCATTGCGCCTCAATGCCAAGCTCGCTCAAGCCATCTCTAATAGCGTTATCGCGGGCGCGCTCATTAATTTCATAAGCTTCATGCGCAAATACACTACTCACCTTGTGGGTTTGGCACCAGTCCAGCAGCTTGGGCACGAGCGATGTGTAGTCGTCCGCTGCTAAAACTACTAAGGCGATGTTTAGCTCAGCTAAGTCAGTCACCAGACTTTGTAGCTGACGCCATTCAAAGTCGATACGAACTGCGGCGACATCGTGCTGCTGCCATTGCTCCGGCGTATAGGCATAGAGCGCAGTAACCTGTGCCGTTGGATCGGCACAGGCGGCGTGAAGAGCTGGATGATCGGCTACGCGTAAATCATTACGCAAGCAGACAAGATGATGCGGAACGCTCATTGTGTTTAGCCAACTCCATGCACGCGGCGCCAGCCCAACACGGCTTGGCGCATAGCCGATAAATCATGCAGAAAACTGACGGCCTCAATACTGCGTCGTGTCGAGCGCAGTGCTGCGCCGCCGCCCCAAATATCCACTGCTAATGGCAGCTTAAAGCGTAATTCTTCAAGGAAATTAACTGCATTACTCGCCGGATAGGATGCGCTGAAAGAGACCGCAACGATATTCATTTTGTGCCGTGTCACGGCCTGCGCGATGTCTCGCACGGGCATTTGCGCGCCATAACAAACGGCATCGACATTATCGAGGCGCAGTAGGGCTTCGACCATCAGAATACCCAAGGTATGCGTTTCCTCTGGCGGCGTCGTCAATAAAATGCGTGGAGCCTGTGTCGGTTCACGCAGGTTACCAATAGCTTGGCGTACCAAACCCTGCACTTGCTCTGTAAATAGATGCTCCTCATGCACTTCGAGCTGGCCACGCACCCAAGCATCGCCAACGATGGTATTGGCATGCTGCAAAAAGTCGAGGATGAAGCTTTGCAGGCCCATTTTGATGAGCTGGTGCGATAAGTAGTCGCGCAACTGCTGATGGTCGCGTGAGCGTAAAGCTTGCAAAAGCTCGACCTCAAGATCTTTAGGGACTTCTTGGCCAGCCTTACTCTGGGCTCGCATTAAACGCTCAAGCTCAGGGATTTCATGCGCCATGATTTTTCCGGGACGAAAACCATTATCGATTAAGCGCCGCAGCAGACGTAATTTTGTGATCTGCTCCATGGGATAAATGCGGTCACCTTGGGCATCACGCTGCGGGGCAGGAAAGCCATAGCGGCGTTCCCACATCCGCAACAACTCTTTAGATACGCCAGTTTCGCGCTCGACAGCATTAATTGGTAACAGCACGGGCTCTTCTTGTGCGCCAGATTTAGCGCGAGTGGCTTCTGCGATCATGTCGAACTCCAACTAGTCAAAGGGGCGGTTATTTAGGATTTGCTCATAACGACTTGGCAAACATCGGTGCGGCCTGAGTCGAAGCCCGCTTCGCAATAGGCGTAATAAAATCGCCAAATGCGCTGAAATGCTTCATCAAAACCTTGAGCGCCGATTTCCTCGAGATTGGCTTCGAACTCAACACGCCAGCGCCGTAGCGTTTCGGCATAGTCGAGGCCAAAGAAGCGGCGCGACTCAACCAGCAATGAGGCTTTCGCCGCTTGCTCATCGATAGCTTGTGGCGACAGCAACATGCCGCCGGGGAAAATGTATTGCTGAATAAAGTCGGTACCACTGGCGTAATCATCAAAACGTTCATTAGCAATGGTGATGGCCTGGATGCCAGCCTTGCCGCCGGGCTTCAGCAGTCGCTCAATTTGCCCGAAGTACGATGGCCAAAATGCTTGGCCAACGGCTTCAATCATTTCAACCGAAGCAATGGCGTCAAATTGACCCTTAACATCGCGATAATCTTGGAAACGAAACTCACATAGGTCTTCAATATCAGTGCCTTTGACGCGCTCACGCGCCCATTTCAGCTGTTCTTGTGACAAAGAAATGCCGGTGACACGTGCTCCACGTGTGCGTGCGGCATGCTCAGCGAAGCCGCCCCAGCCACAGCCGATCTCCAAAATATGGTCGCCGGCTTTCACATTAAGCTGATCTAACAAATGCTCATATTTTGCGGTTTGTGCATCTTCTAGGCTGATATCGGTGCCATCAAACAAGGCCGCAGAATAAGTCATGCCACGATCTAGCCAGAGTTTGTAGAAATCATTGCCAAGGTCGTAATGCGCATGGATATTTTTCTTGCTGCCTTTACGTGTGTTGCGATTTCCTAGGAAGTGTTTGATTTTATAAAACAAAGTGCCAAAAAAGCTGCCATAAAAGGCTTGAGTCAGCGCATCTTCATTGGCCATCGCCAGTAATAGTAGGGCGGTGATGTCGGGCATCTCGATTTTTTTGTCGCGATACGCCTCTGCCAAACCAATATCGCCTGCGCGCAAAATTTGGCTGCAGGCAGTCCAATCATTGATGATCAAGGTGGCATTGATGCCTTCGACTTTGCCGCCAAAATGGCGCTGCGAGCCATCTGGAAATTGCACCGTCATCACACCGACTTGCAGGCGCTCAAACAAAGAAATAAGTAAACGCGCCATAGCAGGGGCACGAGATAAATCTATAGAGGCTGAGACGGACATATTCATCGTGTAGTTTCCAGCGTAGGGGGGTTAGGTTTGCGGTGAAAGCTCACACCTTTCAGCCATAGGCGCAGCGCTTGCCAATGAATGCGCCACACCACCATCACGGTGGTCCAGCCTAATTGCGCTAACGTAGCCATTAAGTGGCGATCATTGAGCTCACAGGCTTCACCGCTGACATAGGTTTTCAGCGCTAGCTCGCCAGATTGCCAGTAGTCGATGGCGACGCGGCGATTGCCATTGCTGCCGCTAAAACGGAAGCGATACTCGCCACTAACCGGATAAAACGGTGAAACATGAAAGACTTTCTCGCTGTGCAGAGCAGTGTCGTTCGTGATCACGGCTTGCTCTGGAGCTTGCAGTAGGTAGCGATGCTGTTCGCCAAAGGTGTTGCGTACTTCGCAGAGTACGGCGCGGAGCTGACCTTGCTTATCGTGGCCATACCAAAAGCTAATTGGATTAAAAACATAGCCGAAGATGCGCGGCATGGCTTGCAAATGTATTTCGCCATCAACAGCATTAGCGCCATGATCACTAAAGAGCTGGCGAATCCAATGCTCAGCATCAACACCATCGCCATGATCCTTCTCAAACCACGAAAATAGATTCCAGCGATTGAGGCCAAAGAAGCGCGACTTCAACTGCTCTCGTTGAGATAGCGGAAAGCAGATGAAGAAGCTGTCATAGACGAATGCGTTGCGCTTTTCACCCATTCTGGCGTGACCAACGCGACCTTTAAAAAGCCAATTTTTATTCATGCAGATTGCTCCTGCTTTGAATCGTCAGCTTTTTGCCAAGGTGCAAACACACCCAGCAAATTCGCTACGGCTAAGCCAGACTTCAGGCCATCTTCATGAAAGCCAAAACCTGCCCAAGCGCCGGCAAAATAGACACGATCTAAGCCTTGTACCGATGGCAGCGCTTGCTGTGCTTGATATGCAGCGGTATCTAATAGTGGGTGGGCATAATTGATAACGGCAATGGTTTCATTTGCACGTGGCGGCTCTGGTGGGTTCAGCGTAACCATCACGGCACGATCAAAAGGCAGTGGCTGTAAGCGATTGAGCCAGTACGTGACGGCCACTGGAAATTGGCCGTTTTGCACAGCACCGGCGTAGTAATTCCAAGCTGACCACGCATTTTTGCGCACAGGCATCAGGCTTTCATCGGTATGCAAATAAGCCGTATTAGGCTGATAGCGCACGGCGGCAAGCACGACTTGCTCTTGCGGATGGGCATCGCTCAATAAGGCTAATGATTGATCCGTGTGGCAGGCCATAATGACTTGATCAAAGACTTCAACGCCTTCGGCAGTTTCTATGTGCACACCATCGGCATGTCGCGTCACATTTAATGCCGGCGTGCTGAGTAGTACGCGGCCGCCATTCGCTTCGATGTCTTGGCATAAGCGTTGCACATAAACGCGTGAGCCACCGCGAATGCTTTTCCATTGCGGCCTATCATGAATTTGCAGCAGTCCGTGGTTTAAGCAGAACTGGATAAAGGTTTTGGCTGGGAAGTCGGCCATATCATCCATAGGGCTAGACCAAATAGCCGCGCCCATGGGCAATAAATACCATTCACGGAATTCTCGGCTATAGCCTTCACGATCGAGCAGCTGACCTAAGGTCATATTGCTGTCCTCAACACTGGCGAGCAAGTCGTGAGCGCGCTTGTTGAAATTTAGAATGTCGCGAATCATGCGCCAAAAACTGGGCCTGAATAGATTTCGCTTTTGCGCAAATAAACTGGCTGTGGTGGCCCCAGCCCATTCTAAATTGACGTGCGGTAACTTCACGCTAAACGACATTTCGCTAGCTGGAGTGTCTAGTCCAATATGCTTAAACAGGGCAATCAGGTTAGGATAGGTGCGATCGTTATGAACCAAGAATCCGGTATCTACGGGGTAGCTAATACCATTTAGCGTGACATCGATCGTGTTGCTATGACCGCCAGCGTAGTCTGCCGCTTCAAAAACGGTGACCCTGTGCTGCTTGGACAGCAGCCATGCTGAGCTTAGACCGGCAATGCCGGAGCCAATGACGGCGATTTTAGAATTAGTCATGCGGGTAATGCCCGCAAAAGTGTCGTACTGATTGTGTGAGTTTCATCATTTTTCCCGCGCTGTTTTATACAACTTGCCAATTAGACTCGCGAGCATTCGGTGCGTTACAGAAAAATATGAAGTTTTTTTATTGAATCGGAGGAGAGGGTAATATGACCGCAGCGCTGCAACTAAACTCCGTTGTAAAGACTTATAAATCAGGTGCTTGTGCACTGAAAGGAATTGACTTGAGCGTAGCTCCAGGAGACTTCTTTGCCATGCTGGGCCCCAATGGTGCCGGAAAATCGACCTGTATTGGCATTATTAGCTCTTTAGTAAAGAAAACAAGCGGTCAGGTATCCGTGTTTGGACACAACATTGATACCGATCTAAATGCCGCCAAACGCTACCTGGGCGTGGTTCCACAGGAGTTTAACTTTGGCCAGTTCGAGCAAGTCATCGATATTTTGGCGACACAGGCAGGTTATTACGGCTTGCCGCGTACAAAAGCGTATGACCAAGCCGAGAAATATCTCGAGCAGCTTGGACTTTGGGAGAAGCGAAACCAGCAAGCGCGCACATTATCGGGTGGTATGAAGCGCCGATTAATGGTTGCAAGGGCTTTAGTTCATGAGCCTAAGCTATTGATTTTAGACGAACCAACCGCTGGTGTGGATATCGAGTTGCGGCGATCTATGTGGGAGTATCTCACTCGCCTAAACGAGCAAGGCACGACGATTATTTTGACCACACATTATCTTGAAGAGGCTGAATCGCTGTGCCGCAATATCGCGATTTTGGACAAAGGCACGGTAGTCGAAAATACCGACATGCGCTCTTTGCTAGCCAAGTTGCAGCAAGAGACATTTGTCCTAGACACAGTGGAGCCTGTATTAGCGTTGCCCACGCTCGATGACTACCAATTGAGAAAGACTTCAGAGCGGGCTATAGAGGTCGATATTCGCCGTGGCCAATCGTTAAATCAGGTCTTTGCTGCACTCAGTGCGCAAGGCTTACAGGTCAGCAGCATGCGTAATAAAAGCAATCGCTTAGAGGAACTATTTGTGCGCTTAGTCGAGAAAAACCTAGGTCCAGACCATGGGAGTGCAGCATGAGCGTTGTACTTTCACCTGAAAACTGGGTTGCGCTTCAGACCATCGTTTTAAAAGAGATACGTCGTTTTACTCGAATTTGGGTACAAACACTGCTGCCACCGGCTATTACGATGACGCTGTATTTCGTTATTTTCGGCAACTTAGTTGGCCGTAATATCAGCAGCATGCAGGGCTTTAGCTATATGCAGTTCATTGTGCCTGGGCTGATCATGATGGCGATCATCACTAACTCCTATGCCAATGTGGTGTCTAGCTTTTATGGCGCGAAATTCCAACGCAGCATTGAAGAGCTGCTGGTATCGCCAGTACCGCATGCAGTTATTTTGGTCGGTTTTGTCTTAGGCGGTGTCACCCGCGGCCTCATGGTTGGCGCCATCGTCACGCTATTATCACTATTCTTTACCGATTTAAGCCTGCATAACGGCTTTGTCATGATTTACAGCGTGTTCATCACAGCAGTGCTGTTTTCGCTCGGTGGTTTTATCAATGCGGTCTATGCCAAAAGCTTCGATGATGTCTCTATCGTACCTACTTTTGTACTGACGCCACTGACGTATTTAGGCGGGGTTTTTTACTCGATGGACTTGCTCTCGCCATTTTGGCAAAGCGTATCCATGCTTAACCCCATCGTCTATGTTGTTAATGCTTTCCGTTACGGCGTGCTTGGCCATAGTGACGTGCCGATTTTCAGCTCTTTACTGCTTATCACATTGATCACCGCTGCAATGTTTGCTTTTGCGCTGCATTTGCTCAATCGCGGCACAGGCATGCGTGATTAATTACCATGGACTTACACTTACTGACTCAGCTTGGCCAAGCCACAGATTATCCTGATATGCCTTGCGCCGAGCGCCTGCAGGCCATACCACGCCAGTTTTCACGCGATGGCCTTGGGCTAGGCGCTCACTCAGCGCTGCCTTTTCAGGGCGTGGATTTATGGACACATTACGAGTTGTCTTGGCTTGATGGCCAGGGCAAGCCACGCGTCGCCATTGGTGAAATACGCGTGCCGGCCGAATCAGCCAATATCATCGAGTCAAAATCGCTGAAGCTGTATTTCAATGGCTTGAATTTTACGCGCTTCGCAAGTCCAGAGGCATTCGTCGCACACGTTGAAGCCGACTTAAGCCCAGTTGCTGGAGCGAAAGTCACCTTAAGCTTATTAGATGTAGGCGCGGCTGCTAGCTTGGTCGCTTTACCTGGCACTTGCTTAGATGATCTGGCGCTCAGCACCGATGTCTACAGGCCAGACCCAAGCCTGATTCACGTGCGTGAAGGCGTATATGAAGACGCTATTTGGCATAGCCATTTACTGCGCAGCAATTGTCCGGTTACCGACCAGCCAGACTGGGGCAGCGTGATGATTCATGCGCGCGGGCCTGCTTTAGTGCCCGAGAGTTTACTTGCCTACTTAGTGTCCTATCGCCGTCATTCAGACTTTCATGAGCAATGCGTAGAGCGTATTTTTATGGATCTAATGAGCCATGCGAAGCTTGAGCAACTGACCGTTTATGCGCGCTACACGCGACGCGGTGGCTTGGACATCAATCCATTCCGCTCCAACTTCGAAAGCCTGACAGAATCGCTGCGCATGGCGCGCCAATAAGGTATAAATCACTTCAGGCACAAACACTGTGAATGCCACTTCTTCCTCTAAAAGCTGTTGAGAATAACCATGAGCCAGTACGTATTTGGATTTCCGCTAGACGCCTCGCTACAAAAGACGATTGATGACTTACTAACTAACCACGCCAAAGGCCAGTATGCAGAGTCAGCTACTGCTATTAAATTAGCAATTGGTACCACTGATGGTGTGGTGAAAGCATTAGCCCTAGATGTTATTGATATCTTGAAGGCCAGTGGAGAGGGCGGTGGCGTTTTAGCTGTTCTCGCCAACTTGCTTAAAAGCACCATGCACGTGCTCATTAAACAAATTATGGGCAAAGTTAGCGATGCTGAGCAAGACAAGTTAGCTGGCTATTTAAGTCGCCGCCGGCAAGTGGTCGATGGTGCATCGAAGTTTGGCTTTGTTATGCCACAGCCTTTAGGCAAACGCTTTGAAGAGATTTTAGCGCGCATTGCTGCTGGTAATATGACCGGTGCCCGTGAAGACTTAACCGCTGCCATGAGCGATTTTGTTGATGCCGCCACAGCTGCTTTTTACGATGACTTCACCAATTCATTAGAAGTGGGCTTTGTGAAAAAGAAAATGGTCTCGATAGGCCGTTCAACAATTATTAAGGGCAGCAACTCAGCAACATCAAAGCTTTTCGTGTCGATGAGTGATGCTGAGCTACAAGCAGTAGCTGCGCACTACGGCAGCATGTTCACGCAAGGTTAAATCATGACGTTTTTGTTTGCTTTTCAAGCCTCAAAAAGCCTTACCGAAGAGTTTAATGAGGTGCTAAATGCTTTTGCCAATGGCATTCCTGCGCAGCCACAAGCTGGCGCTGTAGTGTCATTGGCGCAGCGCTACGCCGATGAAATCGTCGATGCATTGGTAGTGAACCTGATGAAAGGCTCATCGCCATCAAGTAGCGCGCCGAAAGTACTCGAAACAGTCGCTAGTGTGATTAAAGGCGCTTCGCACACCTTGGTGCGCCAAGTGCTAGCTAAAATGTCTAACGCGGAGCTACAGCCTTTAACGACTTATATTGCTGCTCGCCGTACACAGCATATGGTCAAGGGCACGTTGCGCGACTTCATCAGTTTTGACTTGGCTAAGGCAGATTATGATTTGCTGCAGCAGGCTTGGGCCGATGCCGCTGCTGAAGGCATAAACCAAGCCGCCATGACTCAGGCGATGTTGCGCTTTTCGGAGCTGGCCATTCAGGCGTTTTACCAAGAGTCTGCGCAAGCAGTAAAGCTTGGCTTTATCGCGCGCAATGTTTTTGCCGTTGGCGAAGCTGCTATTCGCAAAGGCTCTCAAGCAGCTATTCGCCGCTTAATACCTGCGTTGAAGCCTACGGAGCTAAAAGCTTTTGGTCGCTATTTTGGCGATATGCTGATGGCCGTTTAAGACGAGCAGCTGATCGATAAGCACGATGCCCACTCCGGTGCAGCGGCATCGAAGTGCTCTAGCTCAGATCGGCGAGTGAAGGGTGACTGTAAGGCCTGAGTTAGTAACTCTAGCGGTTTTGCATCACCTTGCTCGGCGGCCTCAATGACCTGCTGCGCCAAGTAATTGCGTAGCACATAGCAAGGGTTTACCGCTTGCATGGCCGCTTGCCGCTCTGGCTCGCTATAGTCTACGGCCTTTTGCTTTTCGACGCGTTGCTGATAGCGCTGAAGCCATTGCTGTACCTCGGCGGCCTGTACGCCCCAATCATCAGTGCTTAAGTCCGCTATATCATGCTCACTAAGCCAGCGAAAGCGCTGCGGATAATCCTGCTTCGCACGCTGCAATAACGCCAACCATCCAGCAACTAAGTCACGGTCGCCATCTTGTACTGCGCCTAAGCCTAACTTGGCATTCATGCATTGATCATAATGCTTAACCAACTGCGGCTCATACTGCGCCAGCGCGAGCTCTATCTCGGGAATGCTAAGCAGTGCCGTAAAAGCTTGGGCGAGAGCGTTTAGGTTCCACAGGCCAACAGAAGGCTGCAAATACCAAGCGTAGCGGCCGTTATGGTCGGAGTGATTGCAAATTAAGTAGGGGTCGTATTGCTCAAGAAAGCCATAAGGGCCGAAATCTAGTGTTTCGCCGGCAATGGAGAAGTTATCGGTGTTCATCACGCCGTGAGCAAAGCCTTGGCACTGCCAATCCGCCATCAGCTTAGCCGTGCGCTTAATGATGCCTTCCAGCAAGCCCATATAAGGCTTGGACTGAGCTTTAGCTTCTGGGTAATAGCGCTCGATGCAATAGTCGGCGAGATCGCGCAGGTCATTGTGTTGGTTGCTGTGAAACAACCATTCGAAATGGCCAAAGCGAATATGGCAGGGCGTTACGCGTAATAGCGTGGCGGCGGACTCCATGCGCTCGCGGCGCACGGGATGCGTAGAGCTTACGATGGCTAAGGCGCGCGTGGACGGCACACCAAGCGCATGCAAGGCTTCCCCAGCCAAGTATTCGCGAATGCTCGAGCGCAGCACGGCTCGGCCGTCGCCTTGGCGAGAGAATGGCGTTGGGCCGCTACCCTTTAAGTGCAAATCTAAGCGCTGCCCCTGCGGCGAGATGATTTCGCCAAGCAACACACCGCGGCCATCGCCCAAGTCAGGATTCCAGCCACCGAATTGATGGCCAGCGTATTTCATCGCAACCGGATCTGCGCCAGACCATACACCGTCGCCGGCGAGGCCAGCTAGCGCCTCAGGCGAATGCCACCACGCAATATCCAGCTCAAGCTCAGTGGCTAGCGCTGTATTTAGCGTCAGTAGTTTAGCGTTTTGGATGGGGGTGGGGCGTTGCCGACGCCAGAGCGACGTCGGCAAGGTGACGTAGGAGTTGTCGAAAGCCAACATGCTTTAGGCAGTAACCTGCGCGGTGAGCATGCGTAAGCGTTTGCGTTGCATTTTCAGGCGATATTCAATTTCTTGAAAGCGATTGTGGAAATTAGCCTCTTCCCATTTCTGCAATAACTGACGTTTTTTCTCGCCATACCAAGCTTCTTTCAGCTGGCTCCAATCGGCCATAACTTGGCTGAAGTGCTCGGATTCTTGTGCCAATTTGGCACGCCAAGCTTCTAGCTGGGCATGACCAGCAGCAATCAAAGACAGCTTAGTTTCAGCACGCTTGAACTGCATGGTGAGCTTAGCTTTCTCGATGGCAAACTCAGGGCAACGCTTGAGATTACGAGTAATACCAACCCACGATAGCGCCAAAATCATCCATTTGGTTGGATCAAACTGATACCAACGAATGCCGTTACGGTAGTCGTATTGGAAGATATGGTGATAGTTGTGATAGCCCTCACCGTAGGTGAATAGCGCTAAAAAGCCATTATCGCGCGCGGTGTTTTCATCAGTGTATGGCCGGCTGCCCCACATATGAGCGAGCGAGTTGATAAAGAAAGTGGTGTGGTGACTCCAAACTAAGCGGAAAAGACCACCAAGCAGCAATACGCCCCAGACATCACCGACTATTAGGCCGATAGCTAAAGGCAAGCCAAAGTTCATTGCGAGCACAACGCCTAAGTAGTGTTTGTGCTGAAACATGACAATTGGATCGTTGAGCAGGTCCGGCGCATTGCGGAAATCCTCTTTGCCCGATTCGTATTTACGGAGCATCCAACCGATATGTGAGAACCAAAATCCACGCTTTGAGGAGTAGGGGTCGTGATCAACGTGGTCGACGTGGCGGTGATGCGTACGGTGGCCTGAGGCCCATACTAAAATACTATTTTGGGTCGCCATGGCGCCAAAGAGCATATAGAAAATGCGTAATGACCAATGCGCTTCATAGGCACGGTGAGCCCACAGACGGTGATAGCCGCCAGTGATCGACATGCCGTTTAAGGCACTGAGCACGACAAAACTCACCCAGGCAGCAGTTGAGTAGTCATTAAACCATGCATAAGTTGGAATCAACAACAGCGCTAAAATAGGCGTAGAAAGTAATACGCTTGCACCTAGCCAGTTAATCGGCGGTTTCTCTGCCGGGGCTTGTTGTGTTGACGCGATGTCATCGGACATAGGGTCTTGCCTCAATAGTTTCAGTGTATGAGTGTTCACAGAGATTGTATTATAGTCAGATATTGCACTGCTAACAATTCAAAATTATGACAGGGTATTTCGGGCTCAAACTCATAGTTTAGGCACATTAAACGAAATACTCGCGAGCAGCTTTGCTAGAGCAGGTAAGTGCGGCCCAACAATCGGCTTGCCTGAGGTTAACAGAGATACGGAGATGTCGCGCTCGGGGTCGGCCCAACAGAAAATGTTGGAAAAACCAAGATGACCAAAGGCATGACCAGTCATTGGCCCATAAAGCCCGACTGGGTTGCCGCCGAGCATCATGCCGTGGCTGTAGCGTAACGGCGCTAACAAGGTGCCATCGAACTGTGGCTTGCCGGCTTCTAGGGTAGCGCGACGAATAGTTAGTGGATCAAATATGCGTTTGCCATCGAGCGTGCCGCCGCGAAGCATGAGCTCAAAGAAGCGACAGGCCTCATCGGCGTTAGCAAAAATATTACCGGCCGGGCAGATGATGTCCATAAAGCGTGGGTCATTAGTGACATTAACCACGGTGTCGAGATTGCCGCCTAGTGCGTGCTGCAAAAACCAATCGATGGCTAATACGGGCTTAAAGCCAGTAGCGTAGCCAATTGCCTCGGTTCCACGATGCTCAGGCGCTAGACCATAATTTAAGTGACGCATGCCCAGTGGCTCTTGGATTGTTTCGCGTAAATATTCTCGGGCGTCTTTGCCAGTAACAGCTCGAATCAACTCACCCAAAATATAGCCACCAGTGACGGCGTGATAGGCGGCGCGATGACCGCTACGAGCATTGAGTTTGGAGTTAAATAAAATATCGACAACTTGCGGTGTGTCGAACAGGATTTCGGTGTCGAAATCGCCTTGTATGGTTGGAATGCCAGCTCGGTGCGCCAAAATATGAGCGACTGTTACGTATTGCTTACCATTGACACCGAAAGCAGGCAGGTAATGCGCCACCGGTGCTAGCAAGTCGATCAGATGATCCTCGGCGAGCTTATGAATAAGCATGGCGGTAACCACTTTCGAGGCCGAAAACAAGCACATGGGCGTGTCCGGCTGCGCCAATACTTTTGGTGTATCACGGCTATCGTCTGGGCCATTACCCCGTGCGTGGCCTAAGGCGCGGTTAAACACGACCTGGCCCTGGCGCCGCATGCAAATGGTCACGGCAGGCGAGATGCCGGTGCGATAAAAACCTTCGACCGCGCGCCAAATCGTGTCTTTTTGCTTAGCGCTCATGCCTATGGCAGCAAGGTCAGCCTCGCTGCTAGGGTCGTACTGAGTGACTGAACTTAAATCTTTCGGAATAAAACAGGTGTTAGTCGATAGTAATTTCACTGGGGTTTCTCTGGATGAATAGCGGGCGTAGCACGCGGAGATTTTTGTTGTTGTGATGCAGCCTGGACTGAGCCCATGATTCGGCTCATCCAGCTTGGGCCACTAATGAATTGGTCAAGCTTATCGACCGTTGGGCGAATGCCCGCTAGCTTATTTACATCTTCAGACATGCGAAAAACAGCGAGTAAAAACTCAGTAATAGCTCGGCAAGCAGATGCCCAAATCAAAACAGCGACAGGAGCCGCAACAAGAAAAGTTATGCCACGCAAAAGGCTTTGCGCAAAGGCGTCCCACACAAACTGGCCAATGACGCCAGCACCACCTATTACGAGTAGGACGTATAAAATTGGTAGCATTTGCACCGTTAAATAGCGCGAAAACCGCAGGTCACAAAGCAGTACCAAGTAATCGCGAAATAGTGCGCGCTTACTTGGTTTTTCGACAATATGTGCATGTTTTTTATGATGTTTTGACATTGAGTTTGTGCTCAGTAGGTGGGCGCGATTTACCAGCGCACAAATTGGTCTTCAACAAATCCACTTAAACGCTTAATTAAGTAGCGCTGACCTTGGTGGATAAGATAGCCATCAAAGTGGCCAAAGACTTGGCGAAAGCGTGCCGCCAAAGGGCCAAGTCGCGTATTGTCCTCGTAGATGCCAAGTGGTGTGAAACGCAAGCTTACGCTGTCATCGTGAGTGTGAATTTTCCATTCAGATAATGGCGCTTGGCGGTCAAAATCAAACACTGCAGCAGCAGTATTAATGCATTCGCCATTAAGCCAAAAGCAGTTTTCGCTATAGCTAGTTTCATTGACACCACAGGAGATATTCAAGCCTATCGCCGCTGATTCAGCGCCACCTTCAAGCTCAGCATGGCCTGAAAAGCAAGCCCAGTTCCACCACGTTTCAGGTCGCATGAAGCCACAGGAAAAGTCGTGATGGCCCATGCACTTAATGGTTTCTAAGTCGATTTTTTTGCCGCGCCAGAGCAAGCTGCCAGTCAACGCTACGCCAGCGGTTTTATTGGCGTATGTCCAGCCGTTATAACCACTGCGCGTGCACAGCGACATGGGCTCGAAGTCTGTCTCATGGCTTAATGCCTCAAGTACAAACTCCTCACCAATGCTTACTTTTAGCTGCTTTTGTCGGGGTTGATCGAAATAGCGCTGCTCGACCTGTAAGCGACCCATTTGGCAATGGCTACTACCTTCGCGGGGGTTATCACTGAGGTTCATACCCATGCTGCCGGGCCGCATACTGCTATGCTCAAAGCGTTCGCCCGTGCGCATATCAACGGCATAAATAAAGGCGCTGCAGGAATGGCCTAAGCTGACCAAGGCACAACCGAATACCAGCTCTTCGCTCATACCGCCAAAAAACTGAAATTGCTTATAGCCTAAGCGGCGTGCAAAGGCGCTTCGACTGTGCCCAAAAGCATCTAAGCTTGTGTCTAACTGGCCCTGCACATGACGAAGGCTGTCTTTGAACTGGCCAAATAGCGGCGAGCCTGCGTGAAGCAGGGCAGATTCGCTACGTTTTACACCATTGATCATCGTCACGTTTAAGCGCTGAGCAGGTCGGCAAAAGCCTGTGATTGTGCATGCGTTTTAACGATGTCGAGCAATGATAAACCCAAACCATTAAGCGCATGAATATCGCGGCCTGCCGCTTTAAAGTGCTCTAGAAAAATACTGAAGTCAGAATCACGCATATGCTTATAGGCGTTGTAGAGCGTGTGAAAGTCAGCGCTTTCACCAGCGGGCGGCTGAAAAGCGAGAAAACTTTCAATGCGCTTGTCCGACCAGGTTTCGTTGAAGTTAGCGGGTTGTGAAACGGCCATATACGGCTCCGATATAAGTCTTTATTTGCGCTAGTCTAATCGTTGACACGCTGTAATGTCAGAAGTAAGTCATCTTTTTCTACCCACATCTGCTGAGTCCACTGCGCAAACTCTTCGCGGAAGGAGGGGTCGCTTTCAAAACTACCCTGGCAAAAGTGCGCTGGAATCTCACGTAAAGCGACATCGACCACGATGCGACGCACTCGGCCACAGCAGAAGTCCCAGAAGCTAGGCACTGCATTTGGATAGGCAATGGTTAAGTCCAACACGGTATCCATTTTTTCGCCTAAGGCATTGAGCACGAAGGCCGCGCCTGCACTTTTTGGCGGTAATAAATGCCGGAAAGGCGTTTGGCTTGCGGCCATTTTCTCAGGCGTTGCCCGTGTGCCCTCAAGATAGCTCATAACACTGACCGGATAGTCTTTGTATTTCTCGCAAGCGCGACGCGTGGTGTCTAAATCTTTGCCACGCAAATGCGGCTTTTTCGCAATCAATTCACGGCTATAGCGCTTCATAAATGGGTAATCGAGCGTATATACCGCCAGACCAATCACCGGCACATACAGCAAGTCTTGTTTGATGAAAATCTTCAGCGGCGGAATACGGCGATTCAAGACATGGAAGGCCGTCAAAATATCCATCCAGCATTGATGGTTAGAGACGACAAAATACCAACGGTCACGGCGAAGCTCGGACAGGCCACGAATATCCCATGTTAAGTCGGGCAGAAGCTTGAAAATAGTCGAGTTAGTGCCAGTCCATGTCTCTTGAATGGCGGCAATAGCACGGCGCACACGCGGGCTTAGGGCCGGAAAGACAAGTGACAATAGTTTTAGCGGGCTCATCAGCAAAATAATAGTAGAAGCAAGGAGTGTTGAGACCACCAGTAAAAACGCAACGATAAAGCCCAGCAGCGGGGCGGGTAAAAAAGACAGCATAGGTTCTTGCTCGAAAAGTTATGGCCAAAGTATGTCGCCCACACAGACCAAGGCGCAATGACTTCAACTAGCTGAATTCGTCAGCAGATGAGCGTTCTGGTCATTGGCAGCTGCTGTTTGTCGTAATAGCATGCTGACCGCTTAGTCATTTTCGTCGTTACTCACAGAGGTATAGTTATGTCCGGTCCACTTACTGGCCTGAAAGTGCTTGATTTCTCAGCGCTGCTACCAGGCCCATTCGCCACCTTAATGCTCGCCGACATGGGCGCTGATGTGCTGCGCGTTGAGTCGCCATCACGCCCAGACATGGTGCGCATGCTGCCCCCCATGGCCAGCGATGGTAATTCCGCCGCTCATGGTTATTTGAACCGTTCGAAGCGCTCGATTGGCATCGATATGAAGTCGCCTGCAGGCCTTGAGGTCGTTAAGCGTTTGGTCGCCGAGTACGACATCGTGGTTGAACAATTCCGCCCTGGCGTTATGGATAGATTAGGCGTTGGCTACGAAGCACTTAAAGCCATTAATCCAAAAATTATTTATGTCTCGATCACCGGCTACGGCCAAACCGGCCCGTACAAAAATCGCGCCGGCCATGACATGAACTATTTAGCCATTGCTGGTGTGCTTGGTTATAACGGCCGCAAAGCCTCGGGCCCTGCACCAATGGCTGTGCAAGTAGCAGATATTGCTGGTGGCTCATGCCATGCAGTTATTGGCTTATTGGCCGCAGTAATTCATCGTCAAGCCACCGGTATTGGCCAACACGTCGATATTTCCATGACCGATGCCGCTTTCAGCTTGCACGCGCTCACCGCTCCAGGCGCGCTCAACGGTGGTGATCAGCCCGGCTTGGAAAATACTCAGCTCAACGGCGGTAGCTTTTATGACTGCTATGAAACCGCAGATGGCCGTTACTTCTCTGTCGGTGGTTTAGAGCCACAATTCTTCATGCAATTTTGCGCAGCGCTCGGTCGCCCAGAGTTGGCACCATTGGGCTTAAATATGTTGCAACCAGAAGTGGTCAAGCAGCTAAAAATCGATATTCAGATCGAAATGAAGAAAAAGACTTACGACGAATGGTCAGCGATTTTTGCTGCGCTAGATTCGTGCACAGAGCCAGTATTGAGCTTTGCTGAGTCCACTGAGCATCCGCACATTCAGGCTCGCGAGCTTTTAGTTGACGTACCAATGAGCAATGGCCAGACCCAGCGTCAGCTAGCATCGCCAATTAAGTTCTCGGAAACCAAGGCGCATTACGCCTATACCGGCACCGCATTAGGCGAGCACACAGATGCTGTAATGAAAACAGCTGGTTTTAGTGCAGATGAGATCGCGCAAGCCAAACGTTCAGGCGCAATCGCTTAAGACGAACAAGTTGATGCCAAGGATGGCGTCGGCTGATTTCAACGAGTTGTAATAGAGAGCAGGGATGCTTGCTGGAAGCGGGTGTTACGATACAAAGATGGTGCCCCGAGCCGGAATCGAACCGGCACGACCTTGCGGTCGAGAGATTTTAAGTCTCTTGTGTCTACCGATTTCACCATCGGGGCGGTCGAGAATAGCGAGGATATTGGAGGCTGAGGTCGGAATCGAACCGGCGTACACGGAGTTGCAGTCCGCTGCATGACCACTCTGCCACCCAGCCTAATACCAAGCGCCCTCTCGGGAGGCGGCATAATAGCGATGGCTCTTAGGAGCGTCAACTACAACGCACTCTATCTTGCGCCGTTCGTGCGATTTACGAGCAAAAGCACGCAGCAACCACGATTTTAATAAAACACCAACACAGTCTGACTGTTGAGCAACGTTTCCTTGCAGTAGACTGCAGTCCAATGTTCCAACAGGTGTTCATCGCATGATGACTGCTTTAGCTCAACCAGAAACATCCACTGCCTGGCCCCAAGCAGCTGCCATGACGCGCCTACCGTATAGCTTTGCTAAACGTAATGGCCTCGTGCTGCATATTGAGTCGGAGGAAAGCTGGTGCTTACTGGCTCGCCCAGACTGGAAGTTAAGTTCTCTGGCAGAAGCACGACGCCTATTGGGCCGGCCTGTGTATTGCCGCCCGGTCTCAGAAAATCAATTCAATGAGGCCTTATCGCGCAGCTATCAAGGCGATGCCGGCGACTCAATGCAAGCCGCCGAGGGCATCAGCGACCACATCGACCTAGAAAGCTTGGCCGACTTAGTGCCAGAGACTGAAGATTTGATGGAGCAGGAGGATGACGCGCCGATCATCCGCCTGATTAACGCAATTTTGCAGGAAGCCGTGCGCGAAAACGCCTCGGATATTCACATTGAAACCTTTGAACGCCGCCTGACTGTGCGTTTGCGCATCGATGGCGTGCTACGTGAAGTCTTGCAGCCACGCCGCGAGCTAGCACCGCTATTGGTTTCGCGTATTAAAGTTATGGCTCGTTTAGACATCGCTGAAAAGCGCGTGCCTCAAGATGGCCGCATTTCTGTGCGCTTAGCTGGCCGTGAGGTCGATGTTCGTGTCTCGACTATGCCTTCAAGCGCCGGCGAGCGCGTTGTGCTGCGTTTGCTCGACAAGCAGGCAGGGCGCTTAAATCTCTCCAGTCTGGGCTTAGCTGATAGAGATCATATTGCTCTACAAGCATTGATCGCAAAGCCACACGGCATTTTGCTAGTTACCGGCCCAACCGGCTCCGGTAAAACCACCTCGCTATACGCCTCGCTGACTGAGCTTAACGATCACAGCCGCAATATTCTCACGGTCGAAGACCCCATCGAATATCAGCTCGATGGCATTGGCCAAACTCAGGTCAACACTAAGGTTGAAATGACCTTCGCTCGTGGCCTACGTGCGATTTTGCGCCAAGACCCTGATGTCGTCATGGTCGGTGAGATTCGTGACCGTGAAACTGCTGAGATTGCTGTGCAAGCCTCGCTGACAGGTCACTTG
Organism: Paraperlucidibaca wandonensis; assembly: GCF_042677145.1. Classification (NCBI taxonomy): domain Bacteria; kingdom Pseudomonadati; phylum Pseudomonadota; class Gammaproteobacteria; order Moraxellales; family Moraxellaceae; genus Paraperlucidibaca; species Paraperlucidibaca wandonensis. The sequence goes on from NZ_JBHTIT010000001.1 coordinate 849,707, forward strand.
GTGTTATCGACGCTCCACACCAACTCAGCTGTCGGCGCTGTCACGCGCTTGGTCGACATGGGTGTTGAGCCATTTCTGCTGTCGTCATCATTGATTGGTGTTGTAGCCCAGCGTTTGGTTCGTGTCCTATGCCTAGCTTGCCGCGAAGAGCATATTGCCGATAAAGCTGAGTGCGCATTGCTTGGCGTTGAAGCAGCGAACCCACCAACAATTTATCGCTCAGCTGGTTGCGCACAATGTAACCAACGCGGCTATAAAGGTCGTACTGGGATATACGAAGTTGTGTCCATCAATGATACGCTTCGTCGGTTGATTCACGAGCGCGGCCTCGAGCAAGAACTAGAAACAGAGGCTCGCGTTCACGGCCCGAGCATTCGCCAAGATGGCATGGTAAAAGTGCTAGCTGGCATCACATCATTGGATGAGGTGCTGCGCGTAACTAGAGAAGATTAATCTATGGCGGCATTTGATTACGTTGGTGTTGATCCTCAGGGAAAACGCCGTAAAGGGGTAATCGATGCCGACAATTTGCGTCATGCACGCTCGCTTTTACGTGAGCGCCAATTGGTGCCAATCTCAGTTAATAACGCCAGTGAAAAGCCCGCAGCTCAACAAGCGGGCATGTCGTTCTCATTCTTCAAGCCCAAACTCAGCGCCCAAGACCTAGCCTTAATCACCCGGCAAATTGCCACGCTCGTGCAGGCAGGCTTAACGCTCGATGATTCTTTGCGCTCAGTTGCTCAGCAATCAGAAAAAGCCACTGTTAAACGCCTACTCACCGCCGTGCGCTCGAAAGTCGTTGAGGGCTATACCTTGGCGCAAAGCCTAGCTGAATTTCCTCAAGCTTTTCCTTCGCTCTATCGCGCCACAGTTGCCGCCGGCGAGCGCGCGGGTCATTTGGACTTGGTGCTTAACCGCTTAGCCGACTACACCGAGTCGCGCTATGAGACACGGCGAAAAGTGCAGGGCGCATTAATTTATCCCGCTATTCTTACGGTTTTATCGCTGCTGATCGTCATTGGCCTATTGACCTATGTGGTGCCAGACATCGTTAAAGTCTTTGATAATCAAGGCCAAGCATTGCCGATGATTACGCAGCTGCTTATTGCCACCAGTGACTTTCTACGGGAGTCCTTGGGCACTCTGGTCTTAATCGGCATTGCTCTAAGTTATTTTGTCTATCGTCTACTGCAAAAGCCCGCCATGCGTTATCGCTGGCATGCCTTCATGTTGCGGCTACCGGTGGCGGGAAAACTCATTCGTGATTCGCAAGCCTCGCGATTTGTCAGCACCTTAGCCATCCTTACCCGCAGCGGCGTGCCATTGGTCGATGCCTTGCGCATTGCGGCCGAAGTCGTTGATAACTTGCCGATGCGCGAGGCGGTGTCCTCTGCAGCTGATCGCGTCACTGAAGGTGGCCGCTTGGCACCAGCCATTGAGCAGGCCAAACTGTTTCCGCCGATGATGACCAATATGATTGCTAGCGGCGAGGCCAGTGGCGAGTTAGATGAAATGTTGATGCGAACTGGGCAAATGCAAGAACGTGCGTTAACCGGCAGCATTAGTACGCTTGTGGGCTTATTTGAGCCCATGATGTTGTTGATGATGGCCGGCGTTGTGCTGGTGATTGTCTTAGCCATCATGCTGCCGATTGTGCAGATGAATAATTTAGTGAACTAGTGGAGTGAATATGCGAGCTCGTCGATTTTCCGCCCAAGCCGGCTTTACCCTGATTGAAGTCATGGTGGTGGTTGCCATTATTGGCATTCTGGCACTGATTATTGTTCCCAATGTTGTTGGTAAAGATGACCAAGCACGCGTGACATCGACTAAGGCCAGTTTAAGTGCTGTGGCCAACGCGCTAGAGCTTTATAAGCTCGACAACTATCGCTACCCAAGCACCGAAGCCGGTTTAGAGGCCTTGGTCACGCGCTCACCAGAAGCGCGCATATTTCCCGATGGCGGCTACCTTCGCCGTTCGCCTGTCGACTCATGGGATAACGCCCTGCAGTATGTTTCGCCTGGCAGTGATGGTAAGCCATACGACTTGCTCTCTTTAGGCGCCGATAACGCCGAAGGTGGCGAAGGCTACGCCGCGGACATTTATTTCGAATGAGATTATTGGCGCGCCCAAAGCAATCAGGCTTCACCTTAATTGAGGTGCTGCTGGTCATCGTCTTGATGGCCGTGCTGATGGGTGTCGCCGTGGTGAGCTTAAATCCCTCAGATCCATCCCGCCGCGTGCAACAAGAGCGTGAGCGCTTGCAGGCTAAAATTGGTTACGCGCGCCTGCTCGCGGAAACTGATCAAATGGAAGTTGGCTTGCAACTCTTGCCTGAGGGTTATCGCTTCTTGCGCTTCGATAAAATGCGCCAGCAATGGTATGCCATCGACAATGACCCAGCCTTAAAACCGCAAGAAACACTCGGCATTGCCTATTCGTGGCGCGATGCTGGTGTGGCGCAAAGCATTGCTAGCACTGAGCCCAAAGAAGGTGCAGTGGAGCCCGATATGCTGCTGCTATCTAGCGGCGAGGCCACGCCAGGTGAATTGAGCATTCGTTCTCGCGATGACGCACGCGTTGAGCCACTAAAGCTATTGATTAACGACCTAGGCGACACACGCTACGTCGAAGATAAGCCAGCCGGTTTCGGAGAGGGCAGTGGCGCCTCAACTTACAACTAAATCACTGCGCACGCGCGGCTTTACCCTGATCGAAGTCTTAGTGGCAATGGCTATTTTTGGCATTGTCGCACTCACGCTACTAACGCAAACCCGAGAGCAAACTCGCCAAGCCGGCAGCCTTGAAGATCGTTTAATTGCGCACTGGGTCGCTACCAACACGCTCACAGATTTACAAAGTGTTGGACAACTACCCGATCTCGGCAACTCTGAGACCAACACCGTGATGGCTGGTCGTGATTGGCTAATCAGCATGAGGGCAGGCAAAACCCCAAGCCCTGATGTGCGCAGCATGGAAGTCAAAGTCAGCAGTTACGACCCAATTAGCGGTGAAAGTGGCTCACCACTAGTCAATGTTGTTGGCTTTATCGGGCGCTTTAATAATGGTTAGAGTCCGAGCCGAGCGCGGTTTTACTCTAATCGAGCTACTAGTCGCCATTACTATCATGGCCTTGATCAGTGTCGGCGCTTTTGGTTTTTTAAGTGGCACCAGCCGCACTGCTGAGCGCCTCAATGACAAGCAAAAAGAGCTGTTATCACTTGAGCGCATGCAATCGGTTATTGCCAATGATTTAGCGCAATGGGTTGATCGGCCGATTCGTGATGAGCTCGGCGACTCGCTGCCGCCATTTGTACTGTCTGCCGATGGCGCACTAGAGTTCACCCGCCGTGGCCTAAGCAATCCGCTCGATAAGCCGCGCAGTGACATGCTGCGCGTGCGCTATGAAGTGCGCGGCAAGCAGCTATGGCGATTAACTTGGCTAACCTTGGATCGTATGCCCGGACTCAAGCCAATTGAGTCGCCATTGGGCCCGCAGCTAGAGAAACTGCGCTGGCGCGTACGCTCAAGTAATACCAGCCGCATTGAAGAGGTATGGCCACCAACTAGCTCAGGTGCTACTGGCATCAGTGGGGCTGTGCTTGATAAAGGCGCTCCTGCATTACTAAATCTCGAGCTCGATGTGCCGCCTTGGGGCGATATCCGTCGCATCTATTTATTACCGGATAACGATAATGCGACCGGCTAAGTCAGTGCTAAAACAGCGTGGCGTAGCCTTACTGACCATGTTGCTCATTGCAGCCTTGGCCACCGTACTGGTTACGACAATTATTGAACGCCAAGCCCGCGTTCAACGCGAATTAGCCGGTGAGCTACAGCTCGATCAAGTGGCTCAGTACAATCATGGCGCGGCGCTTTTTGCTATGGCGGCCTTACGCGAAGATGGCCGCAAGGGCATGTTAGTTGATCATCCTGGTGAAGATTGGGCGCAACCCTTTCCACCATTTCCGGTACCTGGCGGTGTGATTTTGCCAGCACTAAGCGATGCTCAAGCCCGCTTCAACCTCAATAGCCTAGTCACCGCCGGCAGTGTTAATCAGTCAGCGCTATTCTTTTTTCGCCGCTTATTGAGCCAGTTACTTCTGCCGCCAGAGCTGGCCGATAGTCTTGTGGATTGGCTAGACACCGACTCCCAGCCATTCTCAGCAGCAGGTGCAGAAGATGATTACTACCTTCGCTTAGATGTGCCGTATCGATCCGCCAATCGCGCACTAAGCACCTTTGATGAGCTACGCTTGGTGCGTGGCTATAATCGTGAATCGCTGCGTACGCTATCGAGCTATGTCACGGTGCTGCCCACTGCAGCGACGAAAATGAATGTGAACTTTATTTCGCCGGGCATTCTGGAGGCCCTAGTGCCTGGCTTGGCACCAGCATCCGCGGTTGAACTATTGCAGCAACGGCCCACTGAGGGCTGGAAATCTTTAGCAGAGTTTCTCGACAATCCCGTGTTTAATGGCGTCAGCAATGATGTACGTGCTGCACTAACGGCGTTGCTCGATGTTCGCTCGCGCTATTTCGAGCTCTATACGCGAGTACGCTTTGGTGATCGAGAACGGCTACAATGGACGTTGATTGCACGGCGCACATCGCGCTTACTTGATGTTATTGCTGTGGAACGCAACCCATCATGGATTCCAGATATTGAGCCACCCCCAGAAAACAGCGGTGAGCTGACAGAAGAAGAGGATGCTCCTTAATGGAAAGGCTGTTTTTACGACTCCCTACGCTAAATAGCGGTGACATCACGGCAGTATCTTATGCTGAAGGCCAGTGGCAACGTTTGGGCACTTGGCAAAGTATTGATGCCATTGCCGAAGAGCTTTTAGCCAACGCCGATGTGCCCGTGGTTTTAGTAACCCCCGTCGGCATTGATATCGCTCTGGTCATTGAGGCTAGTGCGCGCCAACGCAAAGAGGCGGGCATTGGTTTGGTGGCATTGGCCGAAGAGCAGCTTGGCGAGGATTTCGAGCGCTTGCAGTGGTCGTTGACTGATCTCGACGAAGGTACTGTGCTCGCTCGCGGCATTAGCTTGAGCTATATGCAGCATTGGCTACAGGCATTTGACGCGCTTGGCATACGCCCAGTCGCTGCTATTCCAGAGGCCTCACTGCTGCAAAGCGATAGCGAGCATTGGCTTTGGTATCCAGTGGGCGCGGAAGTTTATTTGCAGGCCCAGCCCGGTGAAGCAGCATTGGTTGCCGAAAGCGATGCTGCCATGGTGCTAGATCAATTACTCAGCCAGCGTAATGGCAGTGCTGCGCCTGTGCGTCTGCGTTACCCGCAAGGTACGAGCTTGCCGCCATTGCCCGAGCGTATCAGTCCGTCGCCTGCACCTTGGCAGGATTGGGCAGATTTAATTAAGCAACAAGCTACAGCGCGCTGGGCTACGCATCCGCAAAACTGGCTCACTGGCGCTTTAGCCCCGCAGTCGAAATACCCTTGGTCGCCACGCTGGAAATGGGCGATTGCTATGTTGGTTGTGGCCTCGCTGGCAATGATCGCCGGTGATCGTTTTATGGCCTATAAGCTTAGTAGCGAGGCGACGCTAGCCCGCGCTGAAGCAGAGCAAAACTATCGCCAATACTTTCCAGAAGAGCGCCGTATCACAAACTTGGCTCGTCAATTTTCAGCACGCCAAGCCGCTGGCAATACGCTAGCACCTGAGGTGGTACTGCAACTAATGGCTCAAACAGCGCCATCAGCCGATTGGCAGATTAAGCAGTTTGATTATCGTGACAATGTGCCTGCTCGCATCGATGTTGCCGGTGGCGTGCTTGATGAAATCAATGGTTGGTCGCAAGCCCTAGAAGCTCAAGGCGTGTCAGTAAAGGTCGAAAATGCACGTTTAGATAATGGCGTTGCGCAAGCGACGCTGCATGTGGCTAGCATGGGAGCTAAGCGCTAATGTCAGTTATTTCAGAGCGCATCAATAATGCCTTAGCGCCAGCACAAGACTATTGGCAGGGCATGCCTGAGAAGGATCGCCGCGCCCTAAGTCTGCTGGCCGCGATTTTACTGCCAGTGATCGTGATCTGGGGCGGCATTATGCCGGCGAAACAGGCGTTAAACTCGGCACAGCTTGAGCGACAAGAGGCCGTCTCCCTAGCATCGGCTATTCGCAATGAAGGTCCGCGCTTGCGTGGCGGTTCCAGTGAGCGTGTTCCTGCCAATGAGTTGGCGCAGCGTGTACAAGCCTTGGCGGCAAGCCAAACTATCACCCTAGCTCGCTTGGAGTCTGACCCTTCGGGCGTTCGTGTTGCCATGAATAATGCCAGCGTTATTCAGCTCACTTTGTTTTTGCAGCAATGCCGTGCACAGGGCATTTCAGTGAAAGAGGTGGTGATAAATCCAGGAGCTGACGGCGCCAGCCAAGTTCGCGTTAGATTGAGCGTGTAAGTTACTGTTAATAAAAGATTTAAAAGGCTTAAAAGAAGCTTAGGTTTCGTAAAAATCAGGCAATAAAAAAGCGGCTTAAAAGCCGCTTTTTTACATCTACAATTTACATATTTGGGTAGTTTGGACCACCGCCACCTTCTGGAACGACCCAGTTGATGTTTTGTGCAGGATCTTTAATGTCGCAGGTTTTGCAATGCACACAGTTTTGCGCATTGATTTGGAACTGCTTTTCACCCTCTTTAACGACAATCTCATAGACGCCAGCAGGGCAGTAGCGCTGTGCAGGTTCGTCATAGAGCTTGAGGTTTTGCTTCAGCGGGATGCTGGCATCGCCCAGTGTTAAATGCACCGGCTGGTCTTCTTCGTGGTTGGTGTTAGAGATAAACACCGACGAGAGCTTATCGAAGCTGATTTTGCCATCAGGCTTCGGATAAGCAATCGGTTGATGGAAAGAAGCCAAATCCAGTGTTTTGTAATCTGGTGTGGTGTCATGGATGTTGAATGGCAGTTTGCCATCGAACAGGTTTTGTTCGACAAAGTTGTACGCCGCACCCATTAACGTGCCCATACGATGCATGGCGGCGCCAAAGTTGCGTGACTTGTACATCTCTTCGTAGAGCCATGAGGCTTCGAACTTGTCGATATATTCGGTGACTTCATCGCCACCAGTACGGCCGGCTTTCAGTGCATCGAAGATGCCTTCAGCAGCAAGCATGCCCGACTTCATTGCGGTGTGGCTCCCTTTGATCTTGGAGAAGTTCAAGAAGCCCGCGTCATCACCAATGAGCAAACCACCTGGGAAAGTCAGCTTAGGCAGTGAGTTCAAGCCGCCTTTAACTACAGCGCGCGCGCCGTAAGAAATGCGTTTGCCGCCTTCAAGGTATTTTTTCAGCACAGGGTGGTGTTTCAGGCGCTGCATCTCATCAAATGGCGAGACATAGGGGTTGCTATAAGACAGGTCGGTGATCAGGCCAAGCGAGACTTGATTGTCTTCGGCGTGATACAGCCACCAGCCGCCCGTTGAGCCAGACTCGCTGAGTGGCCAACCAGCGCCGTGCATGACCAAGCCGGCTTCATGCTTGGCAGGATCAATTTCCCACAGCTCTTTAATGCCTAAACCGTAGTGTTGTGGGTCGGCATCTTGGTCAAGCTTGAAGTGGTTGATGAGCATTTTGCCCAAGTGACCACGGCAGCCTTCGGCAAACAGTGTGTATTTAGCTAATAGCTCATAGCCTGGGGTGTACGAACCTTTGTGCTCGCCGTTCTTGCCAACGCCCATATCGCCAGTAGCGATACCTTTGACAGCGCCTTTTTCATCATAAAGCACTTCGGCAGCAGCAAAGCCAGGGAATAAATTCACTTCCAGTTCTTCAGCTTTTTCGGCCAACCAACGCACGACATTGCCAAGGCTAACGATGTAGTTGCCTTCGTTATGCATGGGCTTAGGAATGGCCCAGCCCGGCGTTAAAATAGCTTTCTCTGGGCTGATTAAGAAGTGCACTTCATCTCGGGTGACTTCGGTTTTCAGCGGTGCGCCTTCTTCTTTCCAGTTTGGAAAGAGTTCATTCATGGCACGTGGTTCAATGACGGCGCCGGACAGGATATGAGCACCGAACTCGGAACCTTTTTCCACGACGCAGACAGAAATTTCGTGGCCGCTCTCAATACTGAGTTGGCGCAAACGGATAGCGGCGGACAAGCCAGCTGGGCCGCCACCTACGATGACGACATCAAATTCCATCGCTTCTCTTTCCACGATGTTCTCCTTGCAATGAACCCATAACGGGAAAAATAAATCGCGAGCTGTAGACTTAACTCACCTAACAAAACCCATCTAGTATAAAAGCCGAGGCAAATCAGGCCAAGTAATTGCCACACAAATAAGCAGGTTTTGTCTGATTTCTGTGTAATCTAGGCTGAAAATAGAGGTATTTATGCACAATAACGAAAAGCCACCGAGCGACAGCAAAATTTTAAGCAATCCTCTAGCCATCGCTGATCAAATTGGCACTGGTGGTGGCAAGAGCAAGCTGCCGCCAATTCACCTGTGGAATCCGCCATTTTGCGGCGATATCGACATGGAAATTCGCCGCAATGGCGATTGGTTTTACCAAGGTTCGCGTATCCAGCGCCCGGCCTTGGTGCGGCTATTTAGCACAGTCATGCGGCGCGAAGATGACGATGCTTATTATCTGGTAACGCCCGTTGAGAAGGTGCGTATCCGCGTTGAGGATGCGCCGCTGTTTGTCGTGGCGTTAGAGGTTTTAAACGAGGAAGGTGGTCAATCCTTGCAGTTTACGACGAGTACTAATGATGTCGTGATTGCCAGCGCTGAGCATCCAATTACCGTAGTGCATGGCGACGATGGCCCTGTGCCATATGTGCATGTGCGCGACCGTTTGACGGCGATGATTAGCCGGCCGGTGTATTACGAATTGGTGGCGCTGGGGCATGAGGTTGCTGAGAGCGGTGATGCCGCCCAGCACACGTTAAACGTAACGAGTGCTGGGGTCGACTTCAGCCTAGGCAAGTTTTAACAAGAGGCGGCCGCGTTATGCGGCAATAATCAGACGCACTGCCATTAGTTGCATGCTGACATCACGCAGTGCCTGCTCACCGGCCGCCACGCGATCACGCTGCTGAGTAACTTCCGCCTCACGCACCGACGGGTTGATTTTCGCGAGTGCCTGCAAGCGCTGAAGTTCGCTGTACTCAAGCGTATGCCAAGCCACTAGCGCTTGTTCACGTAGGCTATCTAGCACGGCTTCGGCAGCGGCATCGGCGCTGCTGACGAGCTTTTCTGCTTCAGTGCGATGCGCTTTAATCACACTTCGAGCTAGTTTGGCATCGGGCACATCGAGCTGTTTACCTAAGTTAGCGGCACTGACTTGGGCGGCTAGGTTACGGCCATTGATATCCGCCAAGATACGCAGTGGTTCATGGCCCAATACGCGATCTAGCGCTAAGTCGCGGCGGGCGAGCACGCTAGGCTGATACCAAGCTTCTAGCAGCATGGTGCCGGGCTTCACCGATTTATTACGCAAGACAGCTACTTGCACCATGCCCTGCGTGTGCGTCGCCATCCAGTCGAGAACGCCTTGCACCATGGGATGTTCCCAGGTCAAAAAGTGCCAATCTTCATGCGCCAAGGCCAAATCACGATCGGCGCAGACTGTCATGCCGTCAGGATCTAAGCCAGGGAAGGCATCAATCAGCTGGTGTTCGCCAGGCTGTAAGATCCAGGTGCGAGGTTGGCCTTGGTCATCGACATGGACGCCAAACGCTTCCCAAGCGGCAAGCATGAGCTCATCTAAGCGAGAGTCATTGTCTTGCGTTTTAAGTGCTTCGACTAGCGGCTGAGCAATGTCTTGCCGACATGATTGCAGCTCCAATAAGCGATCACGACCACCGGCTAGCTCAGCTTCAAGCAGCTCACGCTCAGCGCGTGCCTCAATAATTAGCTGATCGAGTTGCTCTTCCGAACCGCTAGGGCGTAGCAGTGGCTTTAGGTCGGCGATAAAGGATTCATGCACGTTTTGCGCCGTGGGTGAGCATTGCGCAAACACATTCAATGCCTCTCCATACCAGCGGAATAGTCGTGCCTGAGCTGAGCCTGCCAATAACGGCACATGCAAGTTAATCGTTTCGGTCTGGCCAATACGATCGAGTCGGCCTATGCGCTGTTCAAGTTGATCTGGGTTATCGGGCATATCAAACAGCACAAGATGATGCGCGAACTGGAAGTTACGGCCTTCCGAACCAATTTCCGAACACAGCAAGATCTGCGCGCCCATTTCCGGCTCGGCAAAATAGGCCGCGGCACGGTCGCGCTCGAGCAAGTTCATGGCCTCGTGGAAAACGGCCGTGCGAATGCCTTCACGCAGACGAAGATGCGTCTCTAGAGCTTCAGCAATTGCGGCGGTGCGAGTAATCAATAGGCATTTATCGCGGCGATGGCTTTTTAGCCAGCCAGTAAGCCAAGACACTCGTGGGTCTTGCTCAAGGAAGGTTTCTTCATCGACACGCGTCTCAGGCCAAATAGCGCCTTTCGCTAACCACGGCGCATAACATTCGGGTGTATCTAGCAGCACTGGATGGCTGGCGCGGGCAGGAAAGCCACCAACTGCGGCGCGTGTATTGCGAAATAGCACACGGCCTAAGCCATAGCGATCGAGCAAGGCATTTAAGGCTTGCTTGCGACCAGTTTCAGTTGATAAATCTAGAGTTAAATCAGCTAGTTGCGTAGATAATACTTTCGATTGCTCAGCATTTAACTGGTTATCGAGTAGGGCATCGGCCAAGGCGCGAGTTTCATCCCACTGCTCGTGAGCATCCATAAACTCATCTAGCGATGGATAACGTGCCGGATCGAGCAACTGCAGTCGCGCAAAATGGCTTTCGACGCCGAGCTGCTCGGGCGTGGCCGTCAACAATAATAGGCTCGGCACAACAGCTGCTAAAGCCGCAACGGTGTCGTATTCGACGCTGCTAGCCTCAGGCGACCAGGCCAGATGGTGCGCTTCATCGACCACGAGCATGTCCCAAGGCGCATTTAATGCCTCGGCTTGCAGCAAAGGGTGGTCGGTAAGCAGAGATAGCGGCGCAATAATCAGCTGCTCACTGGCAAATGGATTGTCGCCCACCTCAGCCATGGCCGCGCAACGCTCAAGGTCAAATAAGCTAAAGGCGAGATTGAAACGGCGACGCATTTCCACCAGCCATTGGTGCACAAGGCTGTCTGGCAGCAAAATCAGCACACGTTCAGCGCGGCCTTGCACGCGTTGGGCATGAATGATTAAGCCGGCTTCAATGGTTTTACCCAAGCCGACTTCATCAGCTAAAAGCACGCGCGGGCTTAGACGGTTAGCGACACTATTAGCCACCGATAATTGATGCGGAATAAGGCCAACACGCGCGCCAGCCAATCCACGAACGGGGCTGCGGGCTTGTTGCAAACGCTCACGAAGCGCAGCTTGGCGCAGAGCAAACCATGCGCGCGAATCGACTTGCGCTGCCAGTAAACGCTCACGAGGCCGAGATAGATGCAGCTGTGCCGATAGACGAGCTTCCATCAGGCGCTTTTGCACGCCTTCAGCGTTAATAACGTCGTAGCTAAGCAAGCCATCTTGCGCAACGACGTGCTCGACTGACCACGGCTGCTCATCGCTGTCGTTGATTTTATCGCCAACCATGAATTGGATGCGGGTGAGCGGGGCACTGAGCTTGGCATAGACACGAGTGTCATCGGCGCAGGGAAAAAATACCGTCATGGCACGGGCATCTAAGTCGACAACAATGCCTAAGCCTAACTCTGGCTCGGTGTCTGAAATCCAACGCTGACCTACAACTAAATCATTTTGTTTCATGTGTTTAGGGCTTACTCATCAAGTGTTAAATAGAAAGAAATTGCTCGGGAATTTCGAAAAACATGGTGCGGCCATCACTAGGATGGGCAAAGCCAAGTTCACAAGCGTGTAGGCAAAGCCGTGGGCTACGTGCCTGCCATTGATTGCTGGCATAGAGTTGGTCGCCAACAATGGCGTGACCAAGAGTGCATAAATGTAAGCGTAACTGGTGGGTGCGACCGGTTATCGGCTCTAGGGAAATCAGGCTAGTGTCATCTCGCCGTTGCAGACATTTCCAATGCGTTTGAGCTGGCTTTCCTGCTTCATAATCAACCACTTGCCGCGGCTTGTTATCAGGGTCATAACGCATGGGCCAAGACATAGTGCCAGCATCTTCGCCGACAACTCCGGCCACTAAAGCAACGTAGCGCTTATGGATGCGGCGCTCTTGAAATTGAATGCCCAAGGCCCGTCGAGCCGCACTATGGCGGCCATAAACCATTACGCCAGAGGTGTCTCTGTCGAGTCTATGCACGGCAAAAATATTGGGATCTTGTGTTTGTAGGCGGGTAAGCACGCTGTCGGTTTTATCTTGGCCTAGGCCAGGAACCGAGTGCAAGCCAGCAGGTTTTTGTACCACGACGCAGTCGGAATCGACGTGCAATAGCAATAGCCCAGGGCAGGTCAACGAGGTATCGGAGGACGTGGTGGGCTTATTCATGGCGCGGATTATACGCGAACTTAGCTATCACCCGCAGTGAAAATTAACTGGACCGAGGTAAATCGCTGCAGAATTTAGCTTAAGCGAGCTGATATTGACGAATTAAGCGCTCACGATGCTTGGGTAGGCCGTCGTGCAATCACCGTGCCTTTGATTCATAGCTGTAACTATGGCAAAGATAGCCAATAAATCGTCATTTATAGCCAAGTTAATCTGTTTAATAGCGCTGTTCATGGCAAGATGCGGACATGAGCATAGAAAAACAACAAATGCCGGCTTTGCATCCTGTGTATGCGCGACTGCTATGCGCCGAACTGCAGCGACAAGGTCTTAGCACTGCTGAAATAGTTGGAAACACAGGCCTTAGCTGGGCTTCACTGCATGATCAATCTGACTGGCTCAGCATCAATCAAATGCAGGCTTTGGTGAGCAGGGCAGTTGAGCTAAGCAAAAATGCAACTCTCGGAATGACTGTCGGCTTAAACACTCAAGTGACGGCACATGGCGCGCTCGGTAGTGCAGTCGCATCATGCGCGACATTAGCCGATGCACTGATGTTAATTGAGCGCTACGCCGTGCTCCGGCAATCCATTGTGTATACGAAAACAATTACGCAGGGGCAGTTTGCTGGGCTAATTGTAAATGAACACTATATGCCTGAGCCTTTGCGCCAGTATTTGCTCCTGCAATTAGTTGCAGGTTTGCTACGCCTTGTGGATACCGTCACCGGCATGAGCATGGCGACAGCTTTACGAATCGAATGGCCGTTTCCACGCCCCATATGGTCTGATCAGCTCAAAGCTATCGCTGCAGATAATAGCTTCTCGGCAGATAAACTGACGGTATTGCTGCCTGCATCTGTCATAACGCTGCCAAGCTTAGCTGCCGATGCCCATACCTATGAGCTCGCAGTGCTAGAGTGTGATCGCCAAGCACAGGCTTTGCAGCATGGCGGACAATGGTCACAACGTGTAAAAACCTATTTAGCACAGCATTTGCTGCACGCGCCAAGTTTGGCCAACACTGCAGAGGCTTTTAATATGTCGTCACGTTCATTGGCGCGTAGGCTGCAGCAAGAGTCTACGCGTTATCAGCAACTTATCGATGCTGTTAGATTTGATGAGACCTGTGTGAAGCTGCGCCTCAATTCACAACCTATTAATACGATAGCGATGGCAGTAGGTTTTCAAGATGCGAGTAATTTTAGTCGTACTTTCATGCGTTGGGCGGGCATGACGCCGCGCGAGTATCGTTTGCAGTATTGCCCTGATACTGCAACAAAAACCGCCCTCAAAGAGCCAATATAACGATGCGTATAATTTATATTATGTTAAATATAAGAACAATCTGCCTATGTTTTGGGCTATTAGGCTCAACATCTGCACTGGCTTCTGCACTCACGATCACGCCAACTGAGTTTCCACTGACTAACCCATTTATGTCGACAATTGCTGGCACGCCGGCATCATTACAGCCAAACCAGCTACCCGAAGACAAATACATCGATCAAGATGACTATAAGCTCAACATCCGACCTGAGCGCGAGTTTGGATTGCCGGATAGCTTCTGGGCGGTTAAAAAACTGCATTATCGAATCGCTCGCCAGCCCAAGGCCGCACCGCTAATTTTCATCATTGCAGGCACCGGTGCGAACTACAAAAACGACACCATCGAGTTTCTAAAGAAAGTCTTTTATAGCCGTGGCTATCACGTGGTTCAGCTATCCTCGCCAACAAGCTATGACTTCATTGCAGCGGCATCACGGTCAGCCACGCCAGGCATCAGTAGCGAAGACGCCGATGACTTAATGCGCGTGATGACGGCTGTTTTAAAAGATAACCCAACACTGGACTACACCCGGATAGACCTTGCCGGCTACAGTTTAGGCGCCCTTCATGCAGCGTTTATTGCCGCCGCCGATGCGAAAAAACCAGAGTTTTACTTTCAACATATAGCGCTGCTGAACCCACCCGTTAGCGTGCTGCGCTCAACGCAACAGCTCGATAAGCTGGTGCAAGCCGATGTACCTAAAGCGAAAGGAAAAGATGGCTTTTTTGAGTTAATTTTCAGCAAACTATCTCGGTTTTTCTACGAACAAGGCAGTGTTGAGCTATCTGAGGCGATGCTTTACGACTTTCAACGCTCATCAGAAGCACTTAATAACGAAGAAATGGCCATGTTAATTGGCAGTGTGTTTCGTTTTGCCGCCGCCGACATCGTTTTTACTAGCGATGTCGTCAATAAGCGCGGACAAATCGTGCCCATCGATGCCGATTTGAGTGAATCTAGCAGCCTAACGCCCTACTTCAGGCGCTCGCTGTTTTGCGACTTTGCCTGCTATGTGAAGCTGCAATTACTGCCCTATGTGCAAAAAAGTCAGCCAGATCTTGATATTCGCCATTTAGACAATATCAGCGGCCTAGCTTCTATTGCCGACTACCTCCGCAGTGCCAAAAATGTGCAAGTAATCACTAACGCCGATGACCTAATTTTACAGCCCGTAGACTTCGCTTTCCTACACACAACGTTTGGCGACAGACTCACTGTATTTGATCATGGCGGCCACTTAGGCAACATCAAATACATCCCTTATGTTGAGCAAATGATGAGTACTTTCAATGACTAATATGCTCATTCTAAACACCGCAACAACACTTGCGCGCGGCCTCTTTTTAGCCAGCTTGCTTTGCAGCCAGCTCGCCTCGGCTGATGAAGCACTTAGCAGCTACCCGCAAAGCCCGCTAGAGTCTTTACGGTTTGTGCCTAGCGATCATCAAATAATCTTTGAGCGCTCTAGCTTGGTTGCACTAGCAGTTAAAGACCCTTGGGAAGCAGTTAATCGCCGTATCTACCACTTCAACCAACGCGCTGATGAGTATGTTTTGCTGCCTATAGTGCGAGGTTATCGCTTTGCCCTCCCCTCATTTGTGCGCAGCGGCGTTCACAATGTTTTCAATAATCTAGGCGATGTCACTAATCTGCTAAACAGCATTTTGCAGCTAAAGCCGAAGCGAACAGCAACGACAACAGGCAGATTATTGCTGAACACAACACTAGGCATTGCAGGAATATTTGATCCCGCAACAGCGATTGGCTTGGCGAGGCAAGAAGAGGATTTTGGGCAAACGCTAGGCTTTTATGGCGTCGGAGCAGGCCCATACGTCATGCTGCCCTTGCTCGGCCCATCAAATTTGCGTGATGCCAGTGGGCGTCTTTTTGATGTCGGTGCCAGCACGCAGATAAACTTCATCAATAGTGCAGACATCAAACAAGACTATCTGGCGCTCTACGGCTTGCAAATCACCGATGAGCGCGCAAATACAGCCTATGAGTATGGTTCACTGAACACACCATTTGAGTATGAAAAACTGCGCTATGTTTTTCAAAAGGCACGTGAATTACAAATCGAAGATTAAGGTTGTTGCAGAGCCTTTAGGCCACTCCAAGTGAACTTATTCATTAGCTCAATGACTTGCTGCTTGGGGACATGTGGGTTCTGTAGCCACCATTTTGCAATTTGCTCACCTGCTCCCGAAGCTCCGTGGGCAAATGCTTCACAGCTTTCAATATCAATGCCTTTAACGACACCGAAAAGTAATTGTGTGATTTTCTCAACGGTCAAAAAGCGTAATCGTGACGCCTCATCAGAAGCGGTGCCAGCAATAGCAGCGCCACCACCAAATAACAAATGCCAAGAGGATCGATTTTCCTCTACAAATGTGAAGTATCCTTCAACTGATGCCTGAAGGCGCCCTTCAAGTGTTGATAGGTCTTTTGCCGCATCTACAAGGTGCTGATCAAGTGATTCACGGGCGCGGCGAAGGCATGATAGATAGATGCCATCTTTCGAGCCAAAATGATTATAGACGATCGGGCGAGTTACCCCAGCTGCAGAGGCTATATCCTCCATCGAGGTGCCTTGGTAGCCATGCTCAATAAATAGCTGCAAGGCGACATTTTGTAGCTGCTGCTCGCGCTTAGCACGCGGCATGCGACGGGCCTTAGGCTTGATGTTAGTTGGAAGTTCCATTTCCGCAACGGCTGCTGCGCCCTGCTCAGTAAAAGGCATGTCGTACCATACTCCTTGTAGTATGCACAGAGTATACATAAGTACATGTGGTTACGACAGTGGTACAAACCAGTTTAAACGGCTGCGTAGTTTTACGACCTCACCAACAATAATTAAGGTTGGGGCGGGTAACGGCTCATTCGCCAACTTATCCTCAATAGTTTTCAGCGTGCCGATAACAACGCGTTGATCAGGTGTCGTACCTTTAGAAATCATCGCTACTGGTGTCGTTGCTGCTAAACCGTGAGCTAACAATTGCTCACGGATAGGTCCTAAGCTAGTTAACCCCATATATAGCACAAGAGTTTGGTTTGGATGCACCAGTTCGGCCCATGGCAAATCTGGCGTGCCATTTTTTAAATGACCGGTAACAAAGCGCACTGATTGAGCGTAATCGCGATGGGTCAACGGAATACCAGCATAGGCTGAGCAGCCACTAGCGGCGGTAATACCAGGTACAACTTGAAAGCTAACGCCAGCCTCGCTGAGCTCTTCGATTTCCTCGCCGCCACGGCCAAAGATGAATGGGTCGCCGCCCTTTAAGCGGCAGACACGTTTACCTTCTTGCGCCAAGCGCACGAGTAAGGCATTGATACCTTCCTGCGGTAAGGCATGGTCGGCGCGTGCCTTGCCGACATATATGCGTTCAGCATCGCGGCGACATAAATCCAAGATGGGCGCCGACACCAATCGGTCATAAACCACGACGTCGGCCTGTTGCATCAGCCTTAGCGCCTTGAAAGTAAGTAGGTCAGGGTCACCAGGGCCAGCACCAACCAAGTAGACCTCACCTGCCCCGCGCTGATCTGGGTTAGCAATTGCTTGCTCTATTACTGTTCGGGCTTCATCGACGCGGCCTGAAAACACTAACTCTGGCATGCTGCCATCGAGCTGTGTTTCCCAAAATAAGCGCCGCGCGGAAACATCAGGAAAGCGCACTTTTGCCTTATTGCGAAACTCGCCTAGAAGCTCGGCCAAACGGCCATAGGCAGCAGGAATCATCGATTCGATTTTGCCGCGCAATATGCGTGCGAGGACTGGCGATACGCCATTGCTTGA
This sequence comes from Paraperlucidibaca wandonensis, assembly GCF_042677145.1. Classification (NCBI taxonomy): domain Bacteria; kingdom Pseudomonadati; phylum Pseudomonadota; class Gammaproteobacteria; order Moraxellales; family Moraxellaceae; genus Paraperlucidibaca; species Paraperlucidibaca wandonensis. The sequence continues at coordinate 867,322 of NZ_JBHTIT010000001.1, forward strand.
GATGCCGATGAGTAAGGGCGATCTATCGACAATGGCGGGGAAAATTACCGTGCACAGTGCTGGCGCATCGACGACATTGACCGGAATGCCGCGGGATTGAGCATCAGCGGAGACTTGGGCGTTGAGATCGAGCTTGTCTGTGGCAGCAACCACTAAAATATTGCTCTCGATGTCGCCGCTATCATAGCCTCGCAGACTCACTCGCCCGCCATGCGCCTCCACGGCCTCTCGCAAAGCCGGTATGACCTCTAATGCAACCAGATGAATGCGGGCGCCAGCGCGTAGCAAAAGCGAGGCTTTGCGCTGGGCAATTTCGCCGCCACCAACCAATAAGCAAGGTTTATCTTTTAAGCGAAAGCCCAGCGGCAAAGTATCCATCAAGCATTAGCACTCAAGCGTGTTAATCCACCCATATACGGCTGCAATACGGTAGGAATACGAATGCTGCCATCGGCCTCTTGATAGTTTTCTAGCACTGCAACCAAGGTGCGGCCAACGGCAAGGCCAGAGCCATTAAGTGTGTGCAGTAAGTCCGGCTTACCGGTTTCAGGATGGCGGTAGCGGGCTTGCAGACGGCGAGCTTGGAAGCTGGCGAAGTTCGAGCACGAGGAGATTTCACGATAAGTCTGCTGACCGGGCAACCACACTTCTAAATCATAGGTTTTACAGGCGGAAAAACCCATATCGCCGCCGCACAGCAGCATGGTGCGATACGGCAGCTCCAGCGCTTGCAAAATAGCCTCAGCATGACCAACCAACGTTTCTAAGGTGGCATCGCTATCTTCGGGGCGGACAAACTGTACCAGCTCAACCTTTTCGAATTGATGCTGACGAATCATGCCGCGCGTATCACGACCGTAAGCGCCAGCTTCACTGCGGAAGCAAGGTGTATGCGCAACATAGCGCTTAGGCAACTCATCGACTGGGATGATTTCATCGCGATGTAAATTGGTCACCGGCACTTCGGCGGTCGGAATCAAAAACAATTCGCGCTCGCCCTGTAGCTTGAATAGGTCATCGGCAAATTTAGGCAACTGACCGGTTCCTTGCAGGCTTTCGGCATTAACTAAATACGGTACATAAACTTCGTTATAGCCGTGCTGATCAGTGTGAGTGTCGAGCATAAACTGCGTCAACGCGCGGTGCAGCCTAGCTAATGGGCCAGTGAGCACGGTAAAACGCGCGCCGCTGAGTTTGCTCGCGCGTTCGAAATCCATGCCGAGACTTGAGCCTAAGGCGACATGATCTTTCACTTCAAAGTCGAATGTGCCCGGTGTGCCCCAGCGGCGAATTTCTGCATTGTCATCTTCGCCTTTGCCTGCTGGCACAGACTCGTGCGGCATATTTGGTAAGCCCAGCGCTAAGGCCTGCCAAGTTGCTTGGACTTGCGACAGTGCCTGCTCAGCCTCAGCTAAGGCGGTGTTAATGGCTTCCATTTCAAGCTGCAGTGCATCGGTGCTTTCGCCATTGCGCTTAGCCTGACCAAAGCGCTTAGAGCCAGCATTACGCTCTGCTTGCAAACGCTCAGCGTCCAGCTGTAACTGCCGGCGCTGCTGCTCAATAGCCTCTAATTCAGCGCTCGCAAGCACGACATGGCGCTTGGCTAATGCTGCGGCAACAGCGGCTAAATCATTACGCAGTAGTTTCGGGTCCAGCATGGCAGCATCCTGTTAATACATTAATCAATGGGGTCGTCTTCGCCGCGCTTCCAGCCACTGGCGGCATTTAAGTCGTTTAAGCGTGCGAGTTTAGCCTGAACTTTTAGCTCTAAGCCACGCGCCACAGGGTGGTAGAACACCTGCCCCGCTAGATTTTCGGGCAAATAGCGTTCGCCAGCCACAAAGGCTTCTGGAAAGTCATGGGCATAATGATAATCGAGACCGTGGCCTTGCTGCTTCATTAAAGCAGTTGGCGCGTTACGTAAATGTTTCGGCACCGGCAATGAGCCATGGCTAATGACAGCGGCTTTAGCGGCTTTCCAAGCACCATAAACAGCATTACTTTTCGCTGCGATGGCCAAATAAGTTACCGCTTGCGCCAATGCCAACTCGCCTTCGGGCTGGCCTAGGCGCTCAAGCGCCTGCCAAGCCTCAAGCGCGAGCGTTTGCGCGCGCGGGTCTGCCAGGCCGATGTCTTCGCTGGCCATGCGCACCACACGGCGGGCGATATAGAGCGGGTCGCAGCCGCCATCAATCATTCGCGCTAACCAATACAGTGCACCTTGCGGGTCGGAGCCGCGCACGGACTTATGCAGCGCTGAGATTTGATCGTAGAAATCATCACCATGTTTATCGAAGCGGCGTGCGCTACCTTGCAAGATGTCATTGAGGCCGCTGTCATCAAGTAGGCCGTTGCTGTCGGCCAAATCAGCTGCGATATCGAGCAGGTTTAGCGTGCGGCGCGCGTCACCATCTGCAGCATGAGCAATGGCATGCTTTTGCTCAGAACTCAGCTTTAACGTGCGATTGGCGAGGCCATCACGATGTGTAAGCGCCTGCTCGATAAGCTGGAGCAGGTCATCGTGCGTCAGGCTCTTCAGTACGTAAACACGAGCTCGAGACAGCAGCGCTTTATTGAGCTCAAACGAAGGGTTTTCGGTAGTGGCGCCAATGAAAATCAGCGTGCCATCTTCCACATGCGGCAAAAATGCGTCTTGTTGCGACTTATTGAAGCGATGCACTTCGTCGACAAAGAGCACCGTGCGCTGCCCCTGCTGCTTGTAAAACTGCGCCTCTTCAATGGCAGCTCGTATCTCTTTTACGCCTGAGAGCACGGCTGAGATCGCAATTAAACGGGCATCACAGGCACTACAGAGCAGACGCGCTAGTGTGGTTTTACCAACACCAGGCGGCCCCCAGAGAATCATCGAATGCAGTTGACCGTGCTCGATAGCCTCGCGCAATGGCCGCCCACGCGCTAAGACATGGGTCTGGCCAATGTAGTCGGCCAGCGACTGCGGCCTAAGCCGAGCCGCTAATGGCGCAAACGAGGGCTCATCGATCACGTTTATTCACGAATAATGTCAGTGCCAGCAGGCGGCGTGAAGGTAAAACGCTCATCGCTCAAGGTGACATTACGCTTGGCCTTGAAAAACGCCACTTCAGTGCGCTGATTGCCAGCATCAAGCAAAGTCATCGACTGTGGCAGATCACCTTTGAACGACAAATTCAGCTCAGTAAATAAGCTGTCCTTAGCACGCGGGCTGAGATGAAAAGTGGTAATGGCGCCATTTTGGCTTTGGCGTACGCTGAACTGCTTGGCAAGCATAGCGGCATCGCCAGTAAACAATAACGCAGGAGTTTCACCCCAAGCCTCGCCTAAGGGACGAATCATCAACTGGGCTAAGTCGGGATCATAAATAAACACTGACGTGCCATCGGCCACGATGAGTTGGCTAAACGGCTGCTTCACTTCCCAGCGAAATTGGCCTGGTTTGCGTGCTTGCAAGGTGCCGGTAAGAATCTTATCTGCAGCGCCACGACTTTGCGTGGTTTGAGTAAACTCGGTGCTTAGCGTTTTTAATGCCTTTAAGCGAGTCGATAGTGCCGCACTCGCTGCCTTCTCTTGCGCCGCAGTTTGTGCAGGTTTAGCAGCTACCGCAGCAGCAGGAGCAGGAGCAGTCGCTTTTGCCAAGCTAGCATCGGCTGCGACAGCAGCTGTGCTAATGCCAGCGGCCAATACACTCAGGACAAACAGTGATTTTAAAACGGTCATATCAAATCCTTTAATCGCGATGAGGAACGATGATTTCGCGTTGACCATTGCTTTGCATTGGCGACACCACGCCCGCGTTCTCCATGGCTTCAACCAAGCGCGCGGCGCGGTTATAACCAATTTTGAACTTACGCTGCACAAACGAAATCGATGGGCGGCGCGTTTCCAACACAAAAGCCAATGCTTCATCGTAAAGCGCATCTTGCTCGGGATCACCGCCAACATCATCGAAGCCGCCAAAACCGCCTTTGCTGCCGCCCTCACCCTCAGAGCCGCCGTCTAAAATGGCATCGATATAGTCGGGCTCTCCACGAGCGCGCCAGTCTCCACAAACGCGGTGGACCTCATCGTCGCTGACAAAGGCGCCGTGAACTCGTTCAGTTAAGCTCGTGCCGGGCGGTAAAAACAGCATATCGCCATTGCCTAGCAGCATTTCTGCACCGCCTTGATCAAGGATGGTGCGTGAGTCGATACGTGACGACACTTGGAAGGCAATTCGCGTTGGCACGTTGGCTTTAATCAAGCCGGTAATCACGTCTACTGATGGTCGTTGCGTGGCCAAAATTAAGTGAATACCGGCTGCGCGGGCTTTTTGTGCAATACGCGCAATCAGCTCTTCAACCTTCTTGCCAACAATCATGATCATGTCGGCAAATTCGTCGATAATCACGACAATATAGGGCAACTTGCCGAGATCTGATGCTTCCTCTTCAAACACATTTTCGCCAGCTTTCCATAACGGATCTTTAATCGGCTCGCCAGCAGCAATGGCATCAGTAACTTTCTTGTTATAGCCGTCGAGATTACGCACGCCAAGCTTAGACATCAGCTTATAGCGGCGATCCATCTCGGCCACACACCAGCGCAAAGCATTGGCGGCATCTTTCATATCGGTGACAACAGGCGTTAGCAAATGCGGAATTTTGTCGTAGACCGACAATTCCAACATTTTCGGGTCAATCATGATTAGGCGCAGATCTTCCGGTGTGGCTTTAAACAGCATCGATAAAATCATCGCGTTCACGCCCACTGATTTACCCGAGCCGGTAGTACCCGCGACCAATAAGTGCGGCATGCGCGCGAGATCAGCAACGATGGGGTTGCCAGCGATGTCTTTGCCTAGCGCCAAGGTTAGCGGGCTGGATTTACCCTCATAAACACTAGAGGTCAAAATCTCTGAGAGCCGCACCATTTCACGATCTTGGTTTGGTACTTCAATGCCAACAACGGATTTGCCCGGAATCACCTCAACCACACGCACCGAAATCATTGCCATGGCGCGCGCTAGATCTTTGGCAATATTGGTTATTCGCGCAACTTTCACACCTGCCGCCGGTTGAATCTCAAAACGCGTAATAACTGGGCCTGGCTGTACCGCGACCACAGTGGCATCGACATTAAATTCTTTCAGCTTAATTTCGAGTAAGCGCGACATGCCCTCTAGCGCTTCTGCGCTATAGCCCTTACCAATCTGCACTTCAGCCGGGTCAAGCAAGTCCATCGAAGGCAATGTGCCTTCGCCAGGTGGTGGCGCAAATAATGGCCGCTGCACTGGTATTTTCTTCGCCACCTTGACCTGAGCCGCAGGAGAAATAGTAATTTCACTGCGCACACGCGGCACTTCATTTGCTACGGCCTGCGTTTCAGGTGTGGCACGCATTTGAGGCACATGACGTGGAGCCATTGCTGTAGTTGGATTTTTCGGCTCACTGCGCAAACGCTGCCACAGCGAGGCTATAGCAGCGACAAAGCTTTGACCTAGCCAAAACAATCCGCGGCCAAGAAGTTCGCTAGCCCTGCCCCATGCAAAGCCTGTTGCTGCGGTAAATGTCACCAGAAACAGCACAATTAAAATCAATGTGCTGCCTAATAAGCCCGTGGCATGCCACATGCTCGAGCCTAGAACCTGCCCGATAACACCACCGGAAGCATTTTCGAGGCCGTAATCGGGTGCGATAAAATGAATATGTCCAAGCGCCGCCAATGACAATAACGCCACTACCCATGCCACCACTTGTGGCATGCCTACCAATGCACGCGAAGGCCGCCACCACAAAATAGCCACACGCCAGAGCATCAACGCCGGAATGGCATAGGCCAAGGGGCCAAGCAGAAAACCTAGATAGTCGGCCAAATGAGCGCCAGCACTACCAGCGGCATTGTGCAAAGGCGCGCTGCCAACGTGAGTCCAAGCACTGTCTTCCGGTGAACGCGTAATCAGTGCCAACAGAATAAATACTGCTAAAACTAACCAAAATATAGTTTGCACATCTCGGCGACGTAGGGCGTTGATGGCCAATTCACCCATGGGCATTTGTTGAGCATCGTTGCGTTGGGCGTTTTTTGACGTGTTATCAGGCAATGGCTTCGGTCTCGTTGAGCGCATTGGTGTTGGCGCTCGCTATAAAAGTGATGGGCCATTGTAACCGCACCACACCAAGATGCCATGCTTGCTATACTGAGCGACGATTTTTTCCTCAATGCATTTTGGAGCTAGCATGGCACGCGTACATCACCGCTTAATTATTCTTGGTTCAGGCCCTGCCGGCTATTCGGCAGCTGTTTATGCTGCTCGCGCTAATTTAAACCCTGTGGTGATTACTGGCATGCAAGCCGGCGGTCAGCTCACCACCACCACCGAAGTCGATAACTGGCCGGGCGATGTTGAAGGCTTAACCGGCCCAGCGCTGATGGAGCGTATGCAACGTCACGCCGAGCGCTTCGGCACCCAAGTATTATTTGACCATATCAATGCCGTGGACCTGAAAACTCGCCCTTTTGTGCTTACTGGCGATAGCGGTGAATACACCTGCGATGCCCTCATCATTGCCACTGGCGCATCGGCTCAGTACCTAGGCTTGCCTTCTGAAGAGGCGTTCATGGGCCGCGGCATCAGTGCTTGCGCGACTTGCGATGGCTTTTTCTATCGCGGCCAACGCGTCATGGTCGTCGGCGGCGGCAATACCGCTGTCGAAGAAGCACTGTATCTGTCCAATATCGCTGAGCATGTCACGCTGGTGCATCGCCGCGATAAAGTGAAATCAGAAAAAATCCTGCAAGATCATCTGTTCGAGAAGGTCAAAGCCGGCAAAATCTCCATTATTTGGAATCATGCTTTAGAAGAAGTCTTAGGCGATGATGGCGGCGTTAATGGCGCTCGCTTGGTATCGGTCAATACCGCTGATGGCCGCGATGGCATCCAGCAGGATGTTGCTGTCGCCGGCATCTTTATTGCCATTGGCCATATACCCAATTCCGATATTTTTGCCGGCCAAGTCGATATGAATAATGGCTATGTCCGTATTCGCAGCGGCATCGAAGGCAATGCCACGGCGACCAATGTGCCGGGCGTATTTGCTGCTGGTGATATCGCCGATCACGTCTATCGCCAAGCCATTACCTCGGCCGGCGCTGGCTGCATGGCTGCGCTCGATGCCGAGAAATACCTCGACGCTCTTGGCAACTAAAAACCAGCGATGACCACGCAACTGCCGTGGCTTGCCGGCGATGACCCATTTCCAGCGCCAAGCACTGCTCTGGACTATCCCGATGGCCTGCTTGCGGCGGGAGGCGATGTCTCCCCTACTCGCCTGCAAGCTGCCTATCGAGCCGGTATTTTCCCGTGGTCATCGGCCGGTGAGCCTCTACTGTGGTGGTCTCCTGATCCGCGCTGCGTTATCGACCCAGCAACATTTATCCCCAGCAAAAGTTTAGTAAAAACCCGCCGCCAAGCAAGCTGGCGCTTTAGCTGCAATCAGGCCTTCGCTGAAGTCATTGTCGCCTGTGCTGCTCCTCGCCCTTATGCCGACGACACCTGGATCACAGCTGAAATTCAGGCCGGCTATGTCGCACTGCACAAGTTAGGTTGGGCACAAAGCATTGAGGTTTGGCGAGATGGTGCGCTAGTCGGCGGCCTCTATGGCGTCACTGTTGGCGGCATATTTTGCGGTGAGTCGATGTTTAGCCACTGTCGCGATGCCTCAAAGCTGGCATTTTGGGCCTTAATGACCTTGTCTCAGGCGTGGCAGGTGGAATGGGTAGACTGTCAGCTAGAAAATGACCATTTGCTTAGTCTTGGTGCGACCATCATGTCTCGAAACGATTACTTAGCATTGTTAGCTCAACAACCTGAAACACCTACGCTGCCGTGGTCACAGGCGCATAGCGCGCTAGCGGCAGCCGGCTTCATTGTGGCGGAGACTTTATGAGTAGCGGCGGCAATATCACTTTCTTCACTACGGCCGCTCATGCCTGTAGCTACTTAGACGATCGCCAAGCCGTCACGCTATTTGCTGACCCTGAAGCCGATATGACCGCGCCAATCTACAGCCAGCTCTCCGACCTTGGCTTTCGCCGCAGCGGCAACTATGTATACAGACCTCAATGCCAAGGTTGTAGCGCCTGTATTTCGGTGCGCATACCGGTGGCAGACTTTCATCCACGACGCGAGCAACGCCGCTGCTGGCAGCGCAACCAAGACATCACGGTGGCACCTGTGCCAGTACAGTGGTCAGAAGAGCACTACGCCCTCTATGCGCGCTACATCAGTGCACGCCATCGCGAAGGCGACATGTATCCGCCTAGCCCGCGCCAATACCGCGAATTTCTAACCAGCGATTGGTCAGATACCGAGCTCGTTGAGTTTCGTCTCAATGGCCAACTGCTTATCGTTGCCGTGACCGATAGCCTAGAAAATGGCTTATCGGCGGTCTACACTTTTTACGATCCAGAAATAAATACCCGCAGCCTTGGCACTTTTGCTATTTTATGGCAGATAGAAGCCTGTCGTGCCAAAGGTCTACGCTCGCTATATTTGGGCTATTGGGTGCGACAAGCCCAGCGTATGCGCTACAAAACTCAGTTCCGTCCATTAGAACTGCTAATTGAAAACGAATGGTTGCTAGCGCGATGAGGTTTTTTCGGGCACAATGCGCGCGTTTTCGAAGCGTCTGAAATTTTACTCAGCGCCCTACATTCCATAGCCCATGAGGCCTTTGCTGCATGTCGAAAGAAGAGCAATTAGAATTTGATGGCGTGGTTATCGATACCCTGCCAAACACCATGTTCCGCGTCGAACTTGAGAATGGCCACGTTGTTACTGCCCATATCTCGGGCAAAATGCGTAAGCATTACATCCGTATTTTGACTGGCGATCAGGTCAAGGTTGAGATGACGCCTTATGATTTAAGTAAAGGCCGAATCACCTACCGCGTTCGTTAGAAACCCGCAAAGTAGCGCCACATTTTCTGTCTTTGAAAAAGTAGCGCTCATAAAAAAGGTCGGCTTATGCCGACCTTTTTTATGTTCAGGTGTTTGAGATTACTCCCAAATCACCTGCTCACGGCGCGCAACCCAACCATCGGCTTGCGGCAAGTAGCTATCTTCAATGATATTGCGTTTGATTTTCATCGTAGGCGTTAAGTAACCATTCTCGATGGTCCACTGATCCTTCACTACCACGACATAATCTAGTCGCTCATGATCTTCTAACGTCGCATTAACAGACTTCAATAAATCCTTGAAATCATTCGTTAATGTGTCACGTGAAAGTTCGCCGTTCTCGATTTCTTTCAAGGCGTCTAAGGACAGCATAAATAGTGCGAATGGCTGTGGCTGTGTTGGACCAGTAACGCAAATTACCTCAACCTTCTGATGCACATTAAGCTTTTGCTCAATTGGCACTGGCGCAACGTATTTGCCTTTAGATGTTTTAAACAGCTCTTTGACACGGCCAGTAATTTTCAAGCGGCCTTCTTTATCTAACTCACCACGGTCACCTGTTTTAAGGAAGCCGTCATCAGTCATGTCTTCAGCGGTTTTATCCGGCGCTTTGTAATAGCCCATCATCTGGCCAGGGCTTTTTACAAGCACTTCGCCATTGTCGCCAATGCGCTGTTCAACACCAGGGTTGGCGTGACCAACATAGCCAATACGGACTTCGCCAGGACGTGAGCCATGCGAGTAACCGAAGTTTTCCGACATACCATAAACGTCAAGTAGTTCGAGGCCAAGGTTGTGATACCAGTTCATGATATTTGGTGGCAGAGGCGCTGAAGCAGTGATAGCAATACGCACTTTGTCGAGGCCTAGCTGCTTAAGAATCTTGCCTTTCACCAAGCGATTAAGGAATGGGATATTGAACAAAATTCGTTGCTTGGATGGTGGCAACTTCTCATTGATAGCGAGATAGAACTTGGTCCAGAGGCGCGGCACTGAGAAGAAAATTGTTGGTTGCGCACGCTGTAAGTCGCGTTGGAAGGTTTCTAGGCCGTCGGCGAAGAAAACACGATAGCCAAAATATAGCGAGGCGGTTTCAACTACGGCGCGCTCAGCCACGTGAGCCAATGGTAAGTACGACAACATGCGCTCATCACGCGTGACTTTATAAGTATCACGCAGGGCATTAGCCACCGAGCACATGGTGCCAAAGCTATGCATGACACCTTTAGGACGGCCAGTAGAGCCTGATGTGTAGACAATCGTCGCCATGGCATCAACATGCGGTAGCGTGATGTCTTCATCGCTGATCGGCGCTGTATTGGCGATAATGTCGTTATATTGCGGCACATCCATGCGTGGCGATAGCGGCAAGCTCAGCATAGGCAAGCTGGGCAGGTGCGGCTCGATGTCTTTCCAACCATCGGCAATGCCATCCATTTTGCCTAAAATAATGGCCTTACAATCAGAATGATCGAGGATATAAGCGGCAGATTCGCCATTTAATGTCGGATATAAAGGCACGGTGACATGGCCGGCCATCCAAATGGCAACGTCGGCAACAATCCAGTGAGCGCTGTTACGACCGAGCAGGCCAACAGAGGCGCCCTCACCCAAATTCAATGATTTTATATGTGATGCTAAGCGGCGAGCTTGATCGGCAGCTTGACCCCAAGTGATGTCATATGACGAGCCATCGGCATTAGGCTGAGTCAGATAAGGGGCATTGGGAGTAGTCTCAGCCCAATGCAGTAAGCAATGCACTAGTGTTGAGCGAGAAGCGTAGCGGCTCATAAATTATCCTTCTTACGATTTCTATTGTTATGTGGGCTGCATCAGTGGTCTTTTATACCAGATTTACAGCTTAAGGCGAGGCCGATGGGCTATTTCCCTACTCATTGCTCGCGAATATGCTGACGATAGCGGCCAGGCGCCATGCCATGTGCGCGTTTAAAGGCTTGGCCAAACGCAGTCTCTGATGCGTAGCCAATCATGTCGGCTATCCGGCAAACAGGCTGATCGCTATGGCGAAGCTGCCAAGCCGCCAAACGCATGCGGTGTTCATTGAGATAGCGTTGTGGCGGCTTGCCCATGGTGCGCTGAAAACGATCGGCAAAAGCTGAGCGCGATAAATGTGCTAACTCGGCCATTTTCGGCACGGTCCATTCTTGCTCAGGCTTGCGATGCACGGCGCTCAACACGGTAGCCAAGGCAGGATCTTTCAACGCGCGCAACCAGCTACTGTCATCTGTCGAAATTTTGTCGATATACACTCGCAAGCACTGCATAAACCAAATATCGCCTAGACGATTCAAGATGCTTTGCTGGCCTGGGCGCGACTCGCTAATTTCTTGCTGAAGAAACAAGATGCCGATGCGCAGCCATTCCGGCGGCTCCTGGCCTTGGCCGGCCACTAGAAATGCTGAAGGCAGCGCCGACATTAGCGGCTGACCAAGATCAGTGTCGTAATGACTGCCGGCAATAAGCACAATCGCCGAAATATTGCCCTCACCCAAAGCATAAGGTTGATGGCGACGTTCACTGAGGGCATAGCTAATGTTTTCAGGCGCTTGAGGCGACAGTGAGGCATCTGACAAGGTATGAGCTAAACCACTTGGCAAAACGAATAGGTCTCCGGCGCGCAGCTGATAGGTTTGCTGGTGAGTATGTAAATGCACTTCACCAAATAGCACCGCATGAAAGACAGCTCGCCCTGGCAATGCAACCTGAGCCGACCAATTAGCGTGGCCATGAACGAAGACATACCCAGCGCCCTTAAGGTGCAAATCATCGAAAACCACACTTAAAAAGTCTTCCATAGCGTCTTAGTCGGCGTTTTGAGATAGATATCCGGTGAATTAAGCCTGCCATAAACCGTTACATTGCACAATGATATGTTCACAAGGCCGGCAGAGCCTGATAGCAGCGCCTAGCGCTAGGAGAACACTCATGACCACGACTACTGCTGATACCGCATGGACTGATGGCAAACGCTATCTTTGGCTACTCAGCCCTATGCTGCCCGTATTGGGCTTATTGATTTTACTGGCCTATGAGCTCACTGGCATCCAAGCCTTTTTATGGGGCGGCCCTTTGCTGGTTTACGGCGTCATTCCTGCGCTAGATCGTTTAATTGGTACTGATACGAATAATCCACCAGAGTCCATGGTGAACCAGCTAGAGTCCGACAGCTATTATCGTTTCATTGTGTATGCCTATATTCCATCGCAATTTATTGTCACGGTTTGGGGCGCAGTCATTGCTGTCACTGGCGATCTGTCGGTGTTTGGTTATATTGGTGTTGTGCTATCCGTTGGTGCGATTAATGGTATCGCCATTAATACTGCTCATGAGCTTTCACACAAACGCGATGAGTTTGGCCGCTGGATGGCTAAATTGACGTTAGCGCCTGTTGCCTATGGCCATTTTTACGCTGAGCACGTGCGTGGTCATCACAAAAATGTTGCGACTCCAGATGATCCTGCCAGCTCACGCATGGGCGAGACATTTTGGGCATTTTTACCACGCACAATGATTGGTAGCGTGCGCTCAGCATGGAAAATTGAAGGCGAACGCCTGAATCGCCAGGATAAATCGGTGTGGAGTTTGAGCAACGATAACCTGCAGGCCTGGGCCTTAACCGTTGTCTTCTTTGCTGCCGTTACCGCTGTTTTAGGCTGGTATGCACTGCCCTTCTTGCTGCTGCAAGCCTTCTACGGTGCCGCATTGTTGGAAGTGATTAACTACATCGAGCATTACGGCCTACTGCGTCAAAAAGGAGCTGATGGTCGCTTTGAGCGTTGCAAGCCCGAGCACTCATGGAATAGCAACCACATTGTCACCAACTTGTTTTTGTACCAGCTGCAGCGCCACAGCGATCATCATGCGCACCCAACGCGCAGCTTTCAGGCCTTACGTCACTTTGAGGAAAGCCCACAGCTTCCTTCGGGCTATGCCTCAATGCTGATCCCTGCTTACATTCCTTTCCTCTGGTTCCGCCAAATGGACCCATTGGTGGCCAAGCATTACAAAGGTGATTTGACCCGCGCCAATATTCAGCCGGGCAAGCGTGAGCAGATTTTACGCTCGGAGCTTAATCGCGTTCAGGAGCAACACATTGCCGATGGCGCAGCAGAGAGCGCAACCTTAGCGCCGGTAACGCCTGTTGCGAATGCGATGTGCTACCGCTGTAGCGATTGTGGCTACACCTATGATGAGCACGAAGGCTGTCCGAAAGAAGGCTTTCCAGCTGGCACAGCATGGGCGAGCATTCCAGATAATTGGGCTTGCCCAGATTGTGCGGTACGTGAAAAGGCAGACTTTGTGCCGGTGGCATAAACTGGTGCTAATAAAAAAGCCGCTGTCATAGCGGCTTTTTTATGGATGAAATATTCGTTAAGTCAGTCTCAGAGCCCTAAAGCTCGCAGGTCCAACTGGCCATTGCGCATCCCAGGGCACCAAACATAGGCCCCATTAACTGGTTTAGTGAAAGCAAATAAGCCATCAATAATGCCGTCATGAGCACCGCTCATTCGTGTAAGTAAAACTTCAAACGCCTCTAACGAATGGCCAAAAGCCGTGAACACCAATCCTGCGCGGTTACCAGCAGACCAGGGCATAGAGCGGCGCAAAACGTGTGCCTCGGGCGTGGGAGCTTCTTGTTCCGTGCGCTTTACATGCGCGCTTTCTGGCGCCTCATCAAACTCTTCATTACTAATGCGGTGGCGGCCAAACGTATTGTCCTGCTCGGCATCTGTCATGGCATCGAAGGTTTTAAAGTCGTGTAGCCATTGCTGCACGGCTAAATAGCTACTGCCAACTAATGCATCTGCAGCAGGTGCAGTAACGCTAGCAACAGCAATCGCCTCCTCGCCCTCTGGATTTTCAGTGCCATCTTCATAGCCGGTTAAGTCGCGACCATTGTCGTAGCAGAATGACTCTATGCTTTGCATGCGCGTAAAGCATGGCGTGAGCATATCGACCCAATGCCGTTCTTGATGCAAGAGCTCACCACGCGATGGCCCGCGCAGCCACAGCCAGAGCGCGATGGGCTGGCAAGGAATATCGACCAAACTGCCATCTATACGAGGGCCTGCCGTTAAGCCTGGTATGTGCTGGCCTAAGGCCTCAACTACCGTCAAGCCAATACCGACAACTGCGCGCTCGCCATCAGCATGCGCCTGTACTGCTCTTAGTGTGGTTTCCAGCGAGATGCTATCGGCTAATTGAAAACTAATGAATCGCGCGTTTTCAGGGACTGGCGCTAAAATGCCTGCTTGCATCTGGTTCATAACACATCCTTAAATAAGCTCCGCTCTACCATAAATCATACGGTAGAAATGGCCATAAAAAAGCCGCCATCTGCAGAACAAATGGCGGCTTTTTGAGCAACTTAAAACTTAAGCATTGGCAGCTTTTAACTCTAAGCGGCGACGATGTAGCACTGGCTCAGTGTAGCCATTGGGCTGCGCACAACCCTCAAACACCAGCTCAGCAGCAGCTTGGAAAGCGACGCTGTTGGCGAAGTCTGGTGCCATTGCTGTGTACAGTGGATCACCAGCATTTTGCTGGTCGACCACGGCGGCCATGCGCTCCATTGCTTCAGTTACCTGAGCTTTAGTGCAAACGCCGTGACGAAGCCAGTTAGCCACGTGCTGACTGGAGATGCGCAGCGTGGCGCGATCTTCCATCAATCCCACGTTGTTGATATCTGGCACTTTCGAGCAACCCACACCAAGGTCAATCCAACGCACCACATAACCCAAGATGCCTTGGCAGTTGTTATCCAGTTCGTTTTTGATTTCTTCAACCGACCAGTTCGGTGTGTGAGTCACTGGATAGGTCAAAATGTCATCAAGCTTGGCGTGTGCGCGTGACTTCAGCTGCTCTTGCACGTCTTGCACTAATACCTGGTGGTAATGCGTGGCGTGCAGCGTAGCGCCTGTTGGCGATGGCACCCAAGCAGTGTTAGCGCCAGCTTTTGGGTGCGCAATTTTTTGCTCCAGCATGTCTTTCATCAAGTCTGGCATTGCCCACATGCCCTTACCGATTTGCGCTTTGCCTTGCAGACCGCATTTCAGGCCAACATCAACGTTCCAGTTTTCGTAAGCGCTGATCCATGGCAGTTTTTTCATGTCAGCTTTACGCACCATGGCGCCAGCTTCCATAGAAGTGTGCATTTCATCGCCGGTACGGTCTAAGAAGCCGGTGTTGATGAAGATCACACGCTCTTTAGCGGCACGGATGCACTCTTTCAAGTTCACTGTAGTGCGGCGCTCCTCATCCATGATGCCCATTTTCATGGTGTTGCGTGCCAAGCCCAAAGCATCTTCTACGCGAGCAAAGATTTCGCTGGCGAAAGCCACTTCTTCAGGGCCGTGCATTTTTGGTTTCACGATATACATCGAGCCAGTACGCGAGTTGCTAACGCGATTTTTCTTTTGCAGATCGTGCATGGCGGCCAAGGTAGTCACCATGGCATCCATGATGCCTTCTGGCACTTCTTCGCCTTTGTAGCGAACGGCTGGGTTGGTCATCAGATGGCCAACGTTACGCACTAGCAGCAGAGCGCGGCCGTGCAGCGTGAGTTCGCCACCAGATGGTGTGGTGAAGCTGCGGTCGCTATTGAGCGTACGCGTTAGAGTTTTGCCACCCTTTTGGAATGACTCAGCCAAGTCACCTTTCATCAGGCCTAACCAGTTGCTGTAAACCTCAACTTTGTCTTCGGCATCAACGGCTGCAACTGAATCTTCGCAGTCTTGAATAGCGGTGATGGCCGACTCTAAGTTCACATCTTTAACGCCAGCAGCATCGGTTTTGCCAATGGCACTGTTGCGATCGAATTGAATTTCCGCATGCAGGTTATTGTTTTTCAACAAGACACTTGTAGGGTCAGCAGCATCACCAGTATAACCAACGAATTTTTCTGGCTGAGCTAGCGCTACTGTTTGGCCAGTGGCCAGAGTGATTTGCAACTGGCCATTAACGATGGCATAGGCAGTGCTATCTGCGTGCGAGCCCGATGCTAAAGGTGCTGCCTGATCTAAGAACTTACGGGCAAATGCGATGACTTTATTACCGCGTACGGGATTGTAGCCACCTGCGCGCACTGCACCATCTTCTTCTGAAATAGCGTCAGTACCATACAGCGCGTCATATAAAGAGCCCCAACGCGCATTGGCAGCATTCAAGGCATAACGGGCATTTTTCACCGGCACAACTAGTTGCGGGCCGGCAATATGGGCGATTTCATCGTCTACATTTGTTGGCGACACTTCGAAATCTGCACCTTCAGCAATCAAGTAGCCGATTTCAACGAGGAATGCCTTATACGCAGCAAACTCAGCTTTTGGGTTGGCTTGGTGCCATGCATCGATTTTCGCCTGGATATCATCGCGCTTTGCCAGCAAGGCCTTATTTTTAGGTATCAAATCGGCCATAACTTGCTCGAATTGCTGCCAAAAATGCTCAGGGCTTATGCCTGTGCCGGGAGCTACCTCGTTATTCACCAAGTCAAAAAGCGATTTGGCGATATCAAGTTCGCCGTGCTGGACGCGTTGTTCAGTCATATCCGTTTGCCTCAAAGTGCTGTGATCAAGGGGATGTTCGTGCGGGGCGCATAGTTTAACCAAAACTTAAGCTTTGGTCATTCCCGAATACGCCGAATCCGCGCATTGCGCCGCGCTAGGCCGCTCTCTTCCTCTGCGCTTTTTTCTTGTTCGGCGATTTGTCTGGCGACAAAAGTGATGAGCTGACGCAGCCAGCGGTGCGCAGGGCTATGGTGCAGCAAAGGCCCCCAAGCCATCTTTAGCTCAAAGGCTGGAATGTGGAATGGCGGCTCTTTAATCACTAATTGCGGATGGTCTTGCTGCAATTTAGCGATTCGTGTTGGCAGCGTCGCCACTAAGTCGGCCTTGTGCGCAACCAAGGCTGGCATTTGGTAATGGCGCGTAAAAATCGTGATGCGACGACGCTGACCTAGGCGCTCCAAAGCGGCATCAATCTGCCCCAAGTGACCACGATCGGGGTTTACGCCAAAGCCAATGCCCATGCCCGTTTTCGACACCCAAATATGCTGAGAGTCGAGATAGTTCTTCAAATTAAAGCGCAAAGCCGCTGGGTTATTACGGTTGAGCAAGCAGGAAAAGCTATCTGTCCATAAGGTGATTTGATGGAACGATTGTGGCATTTCATTGAAGCGGTTAATCGCTAAGTCGACCTTGCCCTGCTCAATATCCTGCACGCTAACATCAGATGGTGTGAGAAAATCCAACACCACATCGGGCGCCTCAGAGCGCAGCGCCTTAACTAAAGCAGGGACAAGCGTTGCTTCAGCATAATCGCTAGACATGATGCGAAACACACGGCGCGATGTCAGCGGCTTAAACTCTTGCCGAGGTTCTAAGATGTCGGTGATTTGCGACAAGGCTTGGCGAATCAACGGAGCCAGCTCAAGCGCTCGCTCTGTCGGCGTCATGCCTTGGCTACTGCGAATGAGCAAAGGATCATTGAAAAGGTCGCGTAAGCGCTTAAGGCCATTCGACAATGCTGGCTGCGTAATGCCTAACTGGCCTGCTGCGCGCGTGACACTTTGCTCGCGAAGCAAGACATCTAGATAGACTAATAAGTTGAGATCAATGCGCTCAAGATTCATGGCGTGAATACCGACTATAAAAACTATAAACTTTGAAAATTATGCCATGAACCCCTACACTGCGCCCACTGTTAATAGCACCTTTAAACATTATATGGGCGCATTGACATCCACCCCTCGTGACAGGAAAACGCCATGACTACGTACACCTCTGCGATTGACGCTGTTCGCGCCGTGAAGGCCAAATTTGGCACCCCATGGAGCGCTATTAGCCCAGAAGATGCGGCTCGCATGCAAATGCAAAACCGTTTCAGAACTGGTTTAGATATTGCCAAGTACACTGCCGGCATTATGCGCCGCGACATGGCTGAATACGACGCCGACACCAGCAAATACACACAATCGCTGGGTTGCTGGCACGGTTTTGTTGCCCAACAAAAAATGATCGCCAACAAAAAATACTTCGGCACTACAGAGAAAAAATACCTGTACCTGTCGGGTTGGATGGTTGCCGCCCTTCGTTCAGAGTTTGGTCCACTGCCTGACCAATCAATGCACGAAAAAACTTCAGTTCCAGCGTTGATCGAAGAGCTGTACACCTTCTTGCGTCAAGCCGATGCTAAAGAAATGAACGACCTCTTCCGCAGCTTGAAAAAAGCCCAAGAAGCTGGCGATACAGCTAAAGCTAAAGATCTCGAAGATCAAATCAACAACTACGAAACTCACGTTGTGCCGGTGATTGCCGACATCGATGCCGGCTTCGGCAACGATGAAGCAACTTACTTGCTGACCAAGAAAATGATTGAAGCTGGTGCTTGCGCCATCCAAATCGAAAACCAAGTGTCCGACGCTAAACAGTGCGGTCACCAAGCCGGTAAAGTAACCGTGCCACACGAAGATTTCATCGCGAAAATCAACGCTGTGCGTTACGCGTTCCTAGAGCTCGGCGTCGAAGAAGGCATCATTGTTGCCCGTACCGACTCCGAAGGCGCTGACTTGACACAAAAAATCCCTGTCTCGAACAAGAAAGGTGATTTGGCGTCGCAGTACATCAGCTACTTGGCCACACAAGAAATCGACATCTCTGAAGCTCAAGATGACGAAATCCTAATCAAACGCGATGGCAAGTTACACCGCCCAACACGCTTGGCTTCTGGCCTGTACCAGTTCCG
Source organism: Paraperlucidibaca wandonensis (assembly GCF_042677145.1). Taxonomy (NCBI): domain Bacteria; kingdom Pseudomonadati; phylum Pseudomonadota; class Gammaproteobacteria; order Moraxellales; family Moraxellaceae; genus Paraperlucidibaca; species Paraperlucidibaca wandonensis. The sequence goes on from NZ_JBHTIT010000001.1 coordinate 886,018, forward strand.
CGAAGGCACACAGATTGACCGTGTTGTGCTCGACTGCATTACATCACTGCAAAACGGTGCTGACTTGCTCTGGATCGAAACGCCAACACCAAACGTGAAAGAAATTGCACACATGGTTAACCGCGTTAAAGAAGTCGTGCCAAACGCTAAGCTGGTTTACAACAACAGCCCATCGTTCAACTGGACATTGAACTTCCGTCAACAAGCCTACGATCGCTTTGTTGCCGAAGGCAAAGACGTATCAGCTTATGACCGCGCTAAACTGATGAGTGTTGATTACGACGCAACTGAGTTGGCAAAAGATGCTGATGAAAAAATCCGTACCTTCCAAGCCGATTCGGCTCGCGAAGCTGGCATTTTCCATCACCTGATCACTCTGCCTACTTACCACACCACTGCTCTGCACATGCATGAATTGTCCAAAGGCTACTTTGGCGACCAAGGCATGTTGGCTTATGTGGCTGGCGTGCAACGTAAAGAGATCCGCGAAGGTGTCGCTTGCGTTAAGCACCAAGCCATGGCCGGTTCGGACATTGGCGATGATCACAAAGAGATCTTCGCTGGCGAACAAGCTCTAAAAGCTGGTGATGACAGCAAAAACACGATGAACCAGTTCTCTGCGTAATCGTTGTTGATTTGAGAAAAGCCCTGCACTTCGGTGCGGGGCTTTTTTTTGAGCTATATACGCTTAACAATCAAACCTAAGTACTTGAGACTACAGAATTTCTGTCAAATTATTGACGAATGTGAAACAACGCTTGCTTAACAAGCATCGTCTATGGAAAACTACTCAAATAATAAAAAATAAGAGGTTTTTCATGCCCGTGCTCCATCCTGCCCTCCCCCTGCGTGCGCTGTCTCTCTCAATTTTCGCATTAGCTCTTTCAGCTGGAGCTCAAGCCGGCGGTCTCGACCTGCCCACTATTACAGCTGCCCATCAAGGCACTGCAAACGCTAACGGCGCAGAAGCTAGCGACCCCTCAGTTATCTATTACAACCCTGCCGGGCTCGCTCGTTTAAAAGGTGGACTGCAGGTTTCACAGGGTGCCTCCTTATTATTTCTGCGCGGCAAAGCTGAAGCTAATTTAGCTGAAACTAGGCATGGTGCTGGTCCTGATCAACCATCTGGCGGAGGCAACTCTGTAGCTGATGATAATCCAAGCCCAGCAGGTTCTTTTTGGCCAAAAATCTTAGCCGCTGGTGGTTTATTTGCCTCGCTGCCAATTAACGATACGATCACCGCAGGTATTGGTATATTTGCACCTGGTGGCGGCAATTTAAACTATAAGTCTGACTGGGCTGGTAAATATCAAATCGATAGCATTGCTATTGAGCTCATTAACATTAATCCATCTATCGGCATTCGCTTTGATGATATGCATAGTTTAGGTTTTGGTGTCAGCGTTATTGGTGGCCATATTCGTCAAAAAAGTGCAATCGATGTGCCAGGTGTATCACCTTATCTTCTGAAAAGTGGCTTTGATAGCGGCACACTCGATCTACTAGGCCTACCTACAGGCGGTGCAGTAGCAGGCATATACTCTACGGCCTGCCAAAGAGACACTCTAGTAAATCAGCTACTAGGAGGAGTTTTAGATACTGCCTGCAACACAGTTCTCTCTACTTTGGGAGGGCAGTTAACAGCACCAGGATCATCAGGTAGTGCACAAGTAGAAATGTATGGCTATGGTCTTGGCTACAATATGGGCTATATGTTTGCACCAAATGATCGCACTCGCTTTGGTATTGCCTATAGATCTGAGAGTACAGTTAAGCTGCGTGGTGATATTGAATGGGATCTTGCCAATATCAAAGGCTCTGCAGTCTATGACGTTCTACTAGATAATGGCGTTTTGGGAGATGAAAATCTCGAAGATTATTTAATAAATAATCTTCGACCTGATACAACGGCCAAAGGCGACTTAATTATTCCAGCAAGAACTTCGGTTAATATATTCCATCGCCTAACCGATAAAATAGATTTAATGGCTGACTACACATTTATTGAAACCTCTGCCGTTGATAAAATTAGAGTTGAGTTTTTAGACCAAACTGACTCCAATGGGAATCCTATTAAACAAGGTAATGCTGGTATCGACACCAACTGGAGAGACTCGTTTAAAGTTTCCGTCGGTGGCAACTATCATTGGAATGATCAATTGACGCTGCGCACTGGCTTCCAGTTTGATAAAACTCCGATACCCTCTGCTGAGTTTCGTCACCCGGGTGCTCCAGATAGCGACCGCTACATGTATGCCATTGGTGCCAACTATAAAGTTAATCGCAATCTCAGCATTGATGCTGCATACAGCGTGACCTTCTTAGAAGATTCATTGTCAAACTACACTGAACGCTGCCGCACTATCACACGCGACGATGAAGATGGTATGTACGACCCTAATGGCGAATCTTGTACCGCTAACGGCGGCAAGTACCAAGGTCGTTTCTTTGACACATCAATTCAAGTGTTAAGCGTGCAAATGAATCAAAAGTTCTAATAAAAATGCATTGAATAAAAATAGCCGGCTATAAAGCCGGCTATTTTTATTAAGAAATTTATTTAATCAATCAGTTAAGGAAACCATGCTATGACAAGGTCACATTAACAACAGATAATAAACCCTCTCTCGACATCGGCCTTTTCATCACTACGCGCTTATCTTCGAGACTCTCAAAATCAAACAACTCGCGGTCGCCAAGTTGCGATGGTGCAATGTTCTGAGTTGCTGTAAACATGCTATCTAATCGACCCGGATATTTTTTATCCCAATCTCTCAACATCCCATTAATCATGGCGCGCTGAAGATTATCTTGTGAACCACAAAGATTACACGGAATAATAGGAAACTCCTTCAGACGAGAGAACTTAGCAATATCCTTCTCTTTGCAATACGCTAACGGACGAATTAAAATATTCTTACCATCATCTGATAGTAATTTTGGCGGCATAGCTTTTAATCGGCCAGCATGAAACATATTCAATAATAGTGTCGCCATAATGTCATCGCGATGATGACCAAGAGCCACTTTAGTCGCACCAATCTCTTGCGCAAAACTATATAAGTTTCCTCGACGCAAGCGGCTACAAATAGCACAGTAAGTCTGCCCTTCCGGTGTCAGCTCTTTAACGATGCTATAAGTGTCTTTCTCTAAAATGAAAAATGGTACGCCACGCTCAGTTAAATAACGCGGCAAAACATCTTCCGGAAAATCTGGCTGCTTCTGGTCAAGATTAACTGCGACGATTTCAAACTTAATTGGTGCACTAAGCTGAAGACTCAGCAGCATCTCCAGCATGGTATAGCTATCTTTACCACCAGACAGGCAAACCATGATTTTGTCGCCATCCTGAATCATATTGTAATCAGCGATGGCCTGGCCTGTGAGTCGGCGTAGGCGCTTTTGCAGCTTATTAAAATCAGTGCGCGACTTGGTTTCATCGGGCTTTATTGCTTGCGTAGTACCAGCGGTTGGTATCGACATATCAGAGCCTAGGCAATCGGTTAATGGCGCGCATTTTCTCGAATGCCGATGGCTATGTAAACATCACCCAAACATAGGTGGCCCCTAATTTACGCAAAAAGAGGCTACCCCTTGCTGTTTAAAAACGCTGGTTAAGCTGTATGCCTGCCGAGTGCACATAAGTATCTTTGAACACGCCACGGAATGTGCCGCCATTACCTGTGCACTGCGTAGTCGACGTAGCGCCGTTGGCTGGTGCCTGTGAAATCAGATAGCCAGACGGGTGACAGTCGTCAGTATAGTTAGCAGCGGCATCCTCAATCACGATATAGCTATACGCTAAGTCGATATCCATGCCTTTGCGTGGCGAGATATTGGCACCTAAAGAATAGACATAGCGATTGTTGTCCGGCAATGCGGAGTGACGGCCTTCAGGGTCCGGAACTGGCGTTTGCTCATAGCCCACACCCGTGCGCAGCATTAGCACGTCATTGACTCGATAATTAACGCCAATAGCGCCTTTAAATGTGTCGCGAAAGCGCGTGCTTACCACCACATCGCCTTGTTGGATTGTGCCATTCGGGCCTTGGCGATCCTCAGCAACTACTCGCAACTCTTGAATACGGCTAGTGCGCGTCCATGTCAATGAGCCCATTAATGCTAAGCGGTCACTGGCCTGATGAAATAAAGCTGCACCAACAGACTCAGGTGTAATGATTTTTATCTCAGCTTTTGAGTCTGGGCGGACATAGTTTTCAACATAGTCGCGCAGCTCTATGCGTCGCGTAAGTGAGCCCAATAGACCCAATATATTGCCATCACTAACACCCGTGATATCTGGAATTTGACCGGAAACATCACTGAAGTCCCAATCATAGTCAGCCTTAATGGTTTGACGAATATGCGACCGATAAGTCAAACCAAAACGTGTGCGATCGTCGTTAAAGCGATACATATAGCCAGCATTCCAACCAAAGCCATAGCCAATGCCTTCAACGGTAAGTGCTCCCTCGCCTTTGGCATCAGAAACCAATGGCCCAGCCAATAAGTTGGCAACGCCTGTACAAGCTGCGGCTGTAATACCTCCGACAAGTGGAAGCCCGCTTGGGCTACATAGCAAGCTTGCACCCGTTTGGATCGTGCTTTTACTAATGCCGTAAGCGGCCTCTTCCACATCAGCGCCGGCACGCAATTTCATGTGCATGATTTGCGCGGACAAACCAAAACCCAAACTATGTTTGTCGTCAAAGCGAATAGACATCGATGGATTGATATTGATCGTCTCAATCGTGCCTTCATCTTGAAACATGCGACCTACCCAGCTCGACTTATAATTCACGTTAGCCCCATACGGAACAAAAACACCGAGACCTAATGTGATGGTGTCGTTATAGGGAGTAACGGCGTAAAACTGGCCTGCAGGGATAGCTTGCGGATGATAGCTGCCGCCATTGCCACCGGTTTGCAGCTCGGTGCCAGAGCCATTGTTAAGGCGTTTCGTGCCATTATTTTCAAATTGACCGCGAACAGACAGCACCTGCCCAGCTTGCGAGACCATGGTGGTTTTCAGGCGCGCCATCCCGGCTGGATTGAAGAATACCGTTGAAGCATCGTTAGCTTCAGCGGCATTGGCTTGCGCGCTACCCATGGCGCTAGTCGATTGCCATGGGTATTCGAGACCGGCTGCGTGTGCATTTAAAGAGAAGCTAGCTATAACGAAAGTAATAGCGGATTGGCGAACAATAAGGCGATGCATTGAACACTCGATAATCTGAGGCTGAGGTTAAGTGCTGACAAATGTCAGAACTTGCTAGTCACCAGATCATATCGACCATTCGTCGCTTATTAAGGCGCTATTGTCAGACAAGAATTCTAATTGGTCAAAAGCTATACAAAAATCTTAAATTAGCTCGGCGCAGATCGCAGCGAGTGCCGCGCTGGGCATTTTCGCCTGTGTGATTGGCCGGCCAATCACTAAGTAGCTAGAGCCTGCAGCCATGGCCTGAGCGGGCGTCATGATTCGGCGCTGATCATCGCTGGGATGGTCCGCTGGACGAATGCCGGGCGTCACTAAGACAAAGTCTTTGCCAAAGCGCGCGCGTAGCATTGAGGCCTCATGTGCCGAGCATACAACGCCATCGAGGCCACAGTTTGACGTGAGGTCTGCTAACGCAATGACTTGGCTTTCTGGGCTTTGTGTAATGCCTACTTCTAGCAAGTCCGGTGCTTCCATGCTGGTAAGCACGGTGACCGCGGTCAGCAAAGTGCTGTAATTGCCTTTAGCTAAGCGCTCGCTAGCCGCAGTCATCATGCGACGACCACCACTCGCGTGAAGGTTAACCATCCATACGCCGAGATCAGCAGCAGCAGCAACCGCAGAAGCGGCTGTATTGGGGATGTCGTGAAACTTAAGGTCTAAAAAAACTTCAAAGCCGCGCTGATGTAGCTCACGTACGAGATTTGGCCCGGCATAGGTAAATAGCTCTTTGCCAACTTTCAAACGCGCCTTTGATGGATCTATATCGTCGGCAAATGCTAAGGCTTGCTCAGCGGAAGTAAAATCTAAGGCAACAACAATCGGTGAACGCTTAACACTGCTAGTAATTGACATAAAACGCTCGATTAATACACAGGTGGTGGCGCGGGTGGCTCGTGGCTACGCGCAGTCAATGCGTGTTGACGTGCAGTTTCGCGCTCCAGCTCTAATGCTTCGGCATCAGCGGCCTGAGTCGCTTCTTGCGCTCTCGCCTGCTCAGCCTCACGTGCTTTACGCCAGATGCTTAGGCGAGCTCTAAAGCTGCCAGCGATGAAGCCAACAATGGCGCCAACGGTTAGCGACATGAAAATAACAAAGCCAGCATTCACCGGGCCGGTATTGGTAAACAACAGGTTTAGGCTGACAGAATCGTTATTAACGATGACCATCCAAAACCCAGTAAATAGAAATATGAGCATGAAAGCCCAGAAGATAGCTTTTTTAATGGCACTCATGATTGATTACCCTCAATGGCCGTGTGACTAGCACTTTCATCGACGCGGTCACGCAATGCTTTGCCGGGCTTAAAGTGCGGCGAGCTTTTTGCCTGCAAAGAGACAGACTCACCAGTCTTTGGGTTACGACCTATGCGAGGTGCGCGATGATGCAAGCAGAAGCTGCCAAAGCCGCGTATTTCAATGCGCTCATTAGTCGCCAGCGTTTCTGAAAGCTGCTCGACCATGGTCTTCACGGCAAGCTCCACATCTTTGCCTGTGAGCAGCGTTTGCCGAGCACTTAGGCGCTCGATTATGTCTGATCTGGTCAATGTCATTGTGGCTCTCTCATTAGTGCAAAATATTGAAAAATCAACACACTGATTCTAAACATAAAAAAACGGGAGTAGTCACCTACTCCCGTTTATTTTTACCACAAATCGCTAAGATCAGTTACCCATTTGGGCCTTGATCAAGTCACCAATGGTCTTAGGACCAGCGGCATCTTCTGGCTGATCTTTCAGGTTATTGATAGCTTCGCGGTCATCAGCTTCGTCTTTGGCTTTCACCGACAGGCTGATTAAGCGGGTTTTACGATCGATGCTAATGATTTTAGCTTCAACAGTATCGCCAACAGTCAGATGCTTAGTGGCATCTTCAACGCGATCGCGGCTCAGTTCAGAAGCGCGCAAGCTGCCTTCCACACCGTCCATGACTTCGATTGTTGCGCCTTTAGCGTCAACCGACTTCACGGTGCCTTTGATGATGGCGCCTTTGTCGAACTGGTTCACGAAATCACCAAATGGATCGCGCTCTAATTGCTTGATGCCTAAAGAGATACGCTCACGCTCTGGGTCAACCGACAAGATAGTGGCTTCGATTGGGTCGCCCTTCTTGTAGTTACGAACAGCTTCTTCGCCTGGCTCATTCCACGAAATATCGGAGAGGTGAACCAAACCATCGATGCCGCCGTCGAGGCCGATGAAGATACCGAAGTCAGTGATCGACTTGATGTTACCGGCAACTTTCTCGCCCTTCTCATGTTGACGCGCAAAGGCATCCCATGGATTTTCGCGGCACTGCTTGATACCCAAGGAGATGCGACGACGAACTTCGTCGATGTCCAAGACCATAACTTCCACTTCGTCGCCGATTTGTACGACTTTCGATGGGTGGATGTTTTTGTTGGTCCAATCCATTTCCGAAACGTGCACGAGGCCTTCCACGCCTTCTTCGATTTCAGCAAAGCAGCCGTAATCGGTAAGGTTGGTGATTTTGGCTTGGACGCGTGTACCTTCAGGGTAACGGCCCATCAATGCTAACCATGGATCTTCGCCCAGCTGTTTCAGACCCAAGGACACACGATTGCGCTCGCGGTCAAATTTCAGCACTTTCACGGTCAGCTCAGTGCCCACTTCAACGATTTCGCTTGGATGCTTGATGCGCTTCCAGGCCATATCGGTAATGTGCAACAGACCATCGATGCCGCCGAGGTCGACGAATGCGCCGTAGTCGGTCAAGTTTTTCACGATGCCTTTAACCACTTGGCCTTCTTGTAGATTGGCCAGTAGTTGTTCGCGTTCTGCGGAGCTTTCAGCTTCCATCACAGCGCGGCGTGACACCACAACGTTGTTGCGTTTAGCGTCAAGCTTGATGAGTTTGAACTCAAGCTCGCGGCCTTCTAAGTGTGCTGTGTCGCGGATTGGGCGAATATCGACCAATGAACCAGGCAAGAACGCACGAATAGAGCCGATATCGACGGTGAAGCCGCCTTTAACCTTGCCAGACATGATGCCTTTGACGATTTCGCTGGCTTCGAAGATTTTTTCTAAGCGAATCCAGGTTTCGGCGCGTTTAGCTTTTTCGCGTGACAGCAGGGTGTAGCCCATGCCGTTGTCGAGTGCATCGACAACAACGTCTACTTCATCTCCTACAGCGACTTCTAGCTCGCGGCGATCATTCAAAAACTCTTCACGGGCAATGACGCCCTCGGATTTCAAGCCAGTGTCGACCGTTACCCAATCACTATCGATGGCAACAACGGTACCTTTGATTAGAGCACCACGCTCTACATCTAGGGAAACTAAGCTTTCTTCAAACAGGGCGGCAAATGAATCAGTCATGTAATCCTTCCAGTGCCAGGGTGGCACTTATATTCAGCCGACGGACCAGCTCCGACGGGTTTATGGGGGTAAGAATTGGCAGCAACCATACTGGTAGTCGTCACTTGCCAATCCGCCAACAGCATAGGCATCAGGCGATGGCTATGCGCTAGTACTTTAAGTAGCAGCCTTAAGCCACTGCTTTTAAATCAAAAATTTTGCCAGCGCAGGCGCTTTTTTGGCCTCATCAAATACACGCTGAACGACTGCATCTATGCCTAAATCAGTGCTATCTAACACTAAGGCACCATCGGCCGGCTTAAGCGGCGCGATGCTACGTTCCGTATCCCGTGTATCACGGGCGCGGATGTCGTCTATTAGGGCGGCGAGGCTAGCACCAAAGCCCTTTTCAAGCAACTGCTTGTAGCGCCGCTCGGCGCGCGCCTCGGCTGAGGCCGTAAGGAAAATTTTAAGATCGGCATTGGGAAATACCACAGTGCCCATGTCGCGGCCATCGGCCACTAAGCCAGGTGCTTCGCGAAATGCTTGCTGGCGTGCCAATAAGGCATTACGTACTTTTGGCAAAACGGCGACTTGCGAGGCGACTCGACCAGCCTCCTCTGTGCGAATTTCACGGCTAACATCTTCGCCTTCGAGCAAAATGACAGCCTCACCCTGTGCATCAACAGTGAACTGCACATCTAAATGAGCGGCTAAAACTTCCAGTGCGGCTTCATTCTCAATGGATACGGCATGGCGCTTAGCAGCTGCGCCCAATAGGCGATACAAAGCGCCGGAGTCGAGAACATGGAAACCTAGGCGCGAAGCGACACGGTGCGCAATAGTGCCTTTGCCTGAGCCACTAGGGCCGTCGATAGCAATCACAGGCACGTAAATTGGGACTGCTTGACGCTTAATTTCATCACTCATGCGTGGCTTTACTCTAAAGCTTAATGAAGGTCGTGTTCGCTAGCGCGAATACGCAGGCCACAACGGCGTGCAAGACCAATAAAGTCGGGGAAACTGGTAGCGACATTGGCGCAGTCGCGGATCGTGATCGTGTCAGTGGCGCGCAGGCCTGCGACTGCAAACGCCATGGCAATGCGGTGATCACCATGACTGATAACTTCGCCACCACTAATCGGGCCGCCAGTAATGACAATGCCGTCGACGGTAGGCAAGGCACTAACACCTAGTGTTAATAGGCCATCAGCCATGACTTGAATACGATCAGACTCTTTTACGCGCAGCTCTTCGGCGCCGGTGAGCGTTGTAACGCCATTGGCACAAGCAGCGGCGATAAATAATGCCGGAAACTCATCAATGCCTAGCGGCACTTGATCTTCTGGAATGTCGATACCCTGCAGCTCAGCACTGCGCACGCGCAAATCAGCTACAGGCTCGCCGCCTACTTCACGGGCATTAAGCACTTCAATATTGCCGCCCATGGCGCGCAGGATATTGATCACACCAACGCGTGTGGGGTTCATGCCTACGTGCTCAAGCACTAGATCAGAATCTGGCGCAATGCTGGCCGCCACTAAAAAGAACGCCGCCGAAGAGATATCACCAGGCACATCTATTTTGCAGGCCTTTAAGCTACCGCCGCCCTGCAACGAGGCTGTCGCGCCATCGGTTTTCACGTCATAGCCAAAGCCACGCAACATGCGCTCGGTGTGGTCACGTGTGGGTGCCGGCTCAGTGACTGAAGTAGTGCCATCCGCCCATAGGCCTGCGAGCAGCACGCCAGACTTCACTTGCGCGCTGGCCACGGGTAAATCGTAGTGAATGCCGCTGAGTTTGGTATTGCCGGTGATGGTCACTGGCGGTGTACCGCGCTCACCGGTAGTCTGAATATCGGCACCCATCAGGCGTAATGGCTTGGCAATGCGCTCCATAGGGCGTTTTGCCAGTGTCGCATCGCCAGTAAGCACCGAGTTGAATGCTTGGGCTGATAATAGGCCTGAGAGTAAGCGCATGGTCGTGCCCGAGTTGCCGACGTAAATCGTACTTGGCGGCGCTTTTAGGCCATTTAAGCCAACGCCATGGACGCGCACACGGCCTTCATTGGGGCCTTCAATGACCACGCCCATATCGCGGAAAGCCTGTAGCGTAGCGAGTGCATCTTCGCCTTCTAAAAAGCCAGAGACTTCCGTGATGCCTTCGGCTATCGAGCCCAGCATGATGGAGCGGTGCGAGATAGATTTATCGCCAGGCACGCGAGCACGGCCAGTGAAAGTGCCACCGGGTTCAACAGTGAAACGCAATTCTTTATTTTGGGTCATGGACTTAGCATAGGCCGTACCGGCCAACATATGAGTGAAGTGTTCTCGAGCGGCGCGCGCGCGGGTAAAAACACCCAGCAAAGCATCGCCGTTTTCGGTAGTGATGGCCTCGCGCAGGCGCTTGGTGCCAGCCTCAAACGCATCTAATGCGCTAAGTACTGCCTCGCGATTGGCCAGGAAAATGTCGTGCCACATGAGTGGATCGCTGGCGGCAATGCGGGTGAAGTCGCGAAAACCGCCGGCAGCATACCGAAAAATGTCGAGGTTGTCTGATTCTTGCGCCAAGGTATCGACCAGAGAAAAGGCCAATAAATGCGGTAAATGGCTGGTGCGCGCAAGCACAGCATCGTGCTGCGTCACGCTCATGGTCATCACGTCGGCACCAGCGGCCTGCCAAACGGCCGTGACCAGCGCGACAGCTTCAGCTCGCGTGTGCTCCAGCGGCGTCAGAATGACTTTATGCGCAGAGAATAGGTCTGCCCTACCGGCCATAACACCACTTTGCTCAGAGCCCGCAATTGGGTGGCCAGGCACGAAATTTTCGGGCACATGACCCCAAACCGCCTTGGCTGCCGCGATCACATTGCCTTTGGTGCTGCCAACATCGGTGACAATGGCGCTGCTGCTGAGTGCTGGCTTAATCGCTGCCATCACGGCTTCCGTTGCATTCACGGGCATGGCCAAAATCACCAGATCGGCACCGCGAACGGCATCGGCCGGATTGCTATAGCCAATATCGATAATGCCGAGTTGCTGTGCAGTGGCGAGTGTTTGTTGGCTTCGGCTAGACGCGGTGATGCGCTCGACTAAACCGCGCTCGCGCATCAGCCGAGCCAAGCTCGAACCAATGAGGCCTAGGCCGATAAAGGCGACTTGTCGCAGTGGCCAGCGCTGCATATTAAGCCTTCACCTGAGCATCAAGAACACGGGATAAGCCATTAATTGCAAAGTTATTTTCTTCTTCCGTGCCGATGGATATACGTAAATGACTGGGTAGGCCGTAGTTCGCCACGGGCCGCACAATCACTCCTTCACGCAACAGCGCCTGGAAGACTGGCATGGCTTCAGTGCCCATATCAACACAGAGGAAATTGCCGCGTGATGGGATGCTGGTGAGGTTAAATGCCTTCGTTGCAGCCTGCCATTGCGCCATGCCAGCTGCAATAATTTCGCGCGTTTTTTGCACGAATTCATCGTCATTAATAGCGGCTTCAGCAGCCACTAAAGCGAGGCTATTAACATTAAACGGCTGGCGCACACGGTTAAGCAGACCGCTAATTTCTACGCTAGCCACACCATAGCCCACGCGTAAAGACGCCAAGCCATAGGCTTTCGCCAAGGTGCGCGTCACGATCAAGTTCGGGTATCGGCCGAGTTGCGCTAGGCCATTGAGTGCGGCTGGGTCGCTAACGAACTCGCAATAAGCTTCGTCGAGAACAACCACAATATGTGCCGGAACTGCTGCCATAAAAGCGTGAAAATCCGCCTCAGCGAACCACGTGCCGGTTGGGTTATTCGGGTTGGCGAGAAAAATGACTTTGGTTTTAGCGGTAATGGCCTGAGCCATTGCCGTTAAGTCGTGACCATAATCGAGTGCTGGCACGCAAACACCAGTGGCACCAACGGCCTGCACGCTGAGCGGATACACAGCAAAGGCGTATTGGGCGTAAATGGCTTCATCGCCCTCGCCTAAAAATACCCGAGCAATAATATCGAGCAGGTCATTTGAGCCGTTACCGAGCGTGATGGCCTCAAGCGCACAGCCAAAGCGCTGAGAAATCGCTTGTTTTAAGCGAAAGCCGCTGCCGTCTGGGTAGCGCCCTAGCTCTAGTGGATTTGCCAAGGCTTTTTGCATAGCAGCCAACGCCTTAGGCGATGGGCCTAGCGGATTTTCATTGCTGGCTAATTTCACCACACGCGCAAGGCCCAGCTCACGCTGAAGCTCATCCACTGGCTTGCCGGGCTGATAAGGCGCTAGGCCTTGAACGCCTGCGCGGGCTTGCTGCAAAAAGCTGGTCATTACAGCACTGCCTTCGGGTAAGAACCCAGCCATTTTACCTCGCGCATGCGCGGCTCAAGCTCTGCCATGACTTCCTGCACAGCGGCGTCGTCTTGATGGCCTTCGAAGTCGATAAAAAAGGCATAAGTCCAAATATCATGCTTGCTCGGGCGGCTTTCAATGCGCGTTAAGTTGATACCGCGCCGATGAAACGGCTCAAGAATAGTAAACAATGCACCAGGCTGGTTTTTCGCGGTGATGATGATTGAAGTTTTGTCCGTACCGCTAGCGCTAACCGCCTCGCGGCCAATGATCAAAAATCGCGTGGTGTTATTGGGATTGTCTTCAATGCGCTGATGCAGCTGCTTTAAGCCGTAAATCTCAGCGGCAGTCTCGCCAGCAATCGCCGCTGAATGCCATTCGCCATTAACGCGGCGTGCAGCCTCGGCATTGCTCGACACCGCCACACGCTCGGCACGCGGGAAATTGGCATCTAACCATTGGCGGCACTGCGCCAATGACTGCTGGTGCGAGTAAATGCGCGAAATAGACTCAGTTTTTGTGCCCTCGCCAACCAATAAATGATGGTGAATTCTCAGTTCAACTTCGCCGATAATGCGTAAGTTGGAGTTTAAAAACGAATCCAGTGTATGGCTGACCATGCCTTCGGTCGAGTTTTCTACGGGCACCACGCCATAGTCGGCTGAGCCGGCGGCGACTTCGCGGAAAACTTCATCGATAGTCGCTAAAGGCGAGGTATTTACGCCATGGCCGAAATGCTTCACCGCAGCGGTTTGCGTGAAAGTGCCGTTGGGGCCTAAAAACGCGATATTGAGTGTGTGCTCGAGCGCCAAACACGCCGACATGATTTCGCGAAACAAGCGCGCCATGGTCTCAGGGTGCAAAGGCCCGGCATTACGCGCCATGACCTTTTGCAGCACCTGAGCTTCGCGCTCTGGGCGATAAAACACCGTAGTTTCAGGGCTTTCGCGCAATTTGATATGCGCGACTTGCTGTGCACAACGCGCACGTTCGCTGATTAGCGTTTGAATTTCACCATCGAGACGATCAATGCTTTGGCGCACGTCATCGAGGCTGGGCAAGGTTTCAGTCATCGGGCTAGTTCCGTGATGGGCGCGCAGGCTTAGCCGTAGCGCCGTTCAAAATCGCCCATGAAATCAATCAAGGCATCCACCGCAGCTTCTGACACGGCGTTATAGAGGCTGGCGCGCATACCGCCGACTGAGCGGTGGCCTGCTAAGTTCAGCAACTGAAGCGCTTCAGCTTCTTTTAAGAAGGTTTTGTCTAAGTTGGCATCGGCCAAGGTAAACGGCACATTCATCCGTGAGCGGTTAGCAATAGCCACTGGGTTTGCATAAAAATCGCTAGTGTCGATGGTGCTATAAAGCTTAGCGGCTTTACGTGCATTAAGCGTGGCCATGGCCTCTAAACCGCCCTGCGCTTTTAGCCACTGGAACACTAGGCCAGACAGATACCAAGAGTATGTGGGTGGCGTGTTGTACATGGAGCTGTTTTTGGCAGCCACCGCGTAGTCGAGCATGGTCGGCATGCCGGGCATCATATGGCCGAGTAAATCTTCACGAACGATGACGACAACAATGCCGGCTGGTCCGATATTTTTCTGTGCGCCGGCATAAATCAGGCCAAATTTCGACACATCAAGTGGCTCGGAAAGAATGCTCGATGAATAATCGGCAACCAACGGCACATCAACTTGTGGAATAAAGTCGTATTCGACGCCGTGAATGGTCTCGTTTGGCGTGTAGTGCAAATACGCAGCGTTTTTATCCAGCTGCCAATCGGCAAATGCCGGCACCGCGCGGAAATTATTGGCGACATCAGTAGCAACAACGTTTACGCCGCCAAATTTTTTCGCTTCAGCAATGGCTTTTTCCGACCAAACGCCGGTGCAAACGTAGTCCGCAGAGGCCTTGCCCGCGAGCAAATTCATTGGCACTTGAGCAAACTGCTGCGATGCCCCGCCCTGCAAAAATAAGACTTTATAATTGCTAGGGATGGCCAGCAAATCGCGGAGATCTTGCTCTGCCTGCTCGGCAATAGAGACAAAATCCGCGCCGCGATGGCTCATCTCCATAACCGAACAGCCGCGACCATGCCAATCGACAAGGTCTTGCTGAGCTTGCTTTAGTACGGCTTCAGGTAAAGCTGCCGGTCCTGCACAGAAATTAAACGCTCGGCTCATTGCGCGCTCTCATCGATAGCGGAATCATCCGCTGCGGGGTCTTGGGAATCTTCAGCTACATCAACATTGGCCGCCTCGACATCAGGTAGCTCAACAGCGCTCGCTTCGATGACATTGCCATCTTCGTCGAGACCGTCATCTTCAATTTCATCAACGCGAACCGTACGAACTAGGCTTTCTTCTTTGCCTAGCTTGATCAGCGTCACGCCTTGAGTATTGCGCGATAACACCGAGACTTCGCTAATGCGTGTACGCACCAAGGTGCCTTGGTTGGAAATCAGCATCAGCTCATCGCTGTCGACTACTTGCACAGCACCGATTAGCTCGCCATTGCGATCGCTAGTTTGCATGGCGATCACGCCTTGGCCGCCGCGCTTATGCGTAGGGAACTCAGTGACGGCGGTACGTTTGCCGAAGCCATTGGCAGATGCGGTTAAAACATAAGCTTCAGAGTTGGCAACTATAAGTGAGACAACGCTGGCTTTTTCACCTAAGCGAATACCGCGCACGCCCATGGCAGTACGGCCCATGCAGCGGACATCACTTTCATGGAAGCGAACAGCTTTGCCTTCGTTGCTGAAGAGCATGATGTCTTGCTCGCCATCGGTAACGGCAGCGCCAATCAGAACATCGTCGCCGACTAGATCGATAGCTATCAAACCCGCTGTACGTTGGCGTGAGAAAGCTTGTGCTTCGACTTTTTTCACTGTGCCATCGCCAGTGGCCATAAAGACAAAATGGCCTTCTGGGTATTCGCGCAATGGCAGAATGGTGGTGATGCGCTCGCCTTCGACTAGCGGCAGGATGTTGACGATGGGCTTGCCTTTCGAACCACGACTGGCTTGCGGCAGCTCGTACACTTTTAGCCAATAGACTTTGCCGGCGCTGGTGAAGCAGAGCACGGTGTCGTGGGTACTGGCGACCAGTAAATGCTCGATATAATCTTCATCTTTCATTGCTGTCGCTGAACGGCCACGGCCGCCACGGCGTTGCGCACGATAATCGCTGACTGGTTGAATCTTCGCATAGCCGGTATGCGACAAAGTCATCACCACATCTTCTTCGGTAATGAGGTCTTCAAGCGTCAAATCTAAGCGCGTAGCAATGATCTCAGTGCGGCGCTTATCACCGTAATTGCTCAGCACTTCTTGCAGCTCTTCGCGAATCACATTGAGCAGACGCTCTGGCTCCGCCAAAATCAGCATTAATGCTTTAATTTTCTCTAATAAGTCACTGTATTCAAATACTAATTTGTCTTGCTCAAGGCCGGTCAAACGGTTCAGACGCAGGTCCAAAATAGCTTGTGCTTGCTCAGGCGACAACTTGTAGCGATCGGCAATAAAGCCCATGCCATTGGCTAGGCCATCTGGGCGACAAGCGTTGATATCACCTGCGCGCTCCAACATGCCCTGCACTGCACCAGGCAGCCAAGCCTCTGCCATAAGGCGCTCTTTGGCCTCAGCTGGGCTTGGTGATTTTTTAATCAGCGCAATGACAGGATCGATATTGGCCAGTGCTACCGCCAAACCTTCCAAAATATGGCCGCGCTCACGCGCTTTGCGCAATTCAAACACCGTGCGGCGGGTAACGACTTCACGGCGGTGACGAATAAACGCCTCGAGGATCTGCTTAAGATTCATGATCTTAGGCTGACCTTCGTCGATCGCCACCATATTGATGCCAAACACGCCTTGCAGCTGGGTTTGAGCAAACAGGTTATTAACCACAACTTCGGCAACTTCACCGCGCTTTAAGTCGATGACGATACGCATACCGTCTTTATCGGACTCATCACGCAGCTCTGAGATACCTTCGATTTTCTTCTCTTTCACCAACTCCGCGATTTTCTCAATCACGCGGGCTTTGTTTAACTGATAAGGAATCTCAGTGAAAACAATAGTTTGGCGATTGGTTTTAGCATCGATCTCAATATGATGACGGGCACGCATATAGATGCGGCCACGACCGGTGCGATAGGCCTCGATAATGCCCGCACGACCATTAATGAAGCCAGCCGTTGGGAAGTCTGGGCCGTGGATATGCTCCATCAAGCCATCGACATCGAGATCAGGGTCATCGAGCAAGGCCAACACGCCATTGACCACTTCGCTCATATTATGCGGCGGAATATTCGTCGCCATGCCAACAGCGATGCCGCTGGAGCCATTGACTAAGAGGTTGGGGATGCGCGTGGGCATAACGGCCGGAATCATCTCGGTACCGTCGTAGTTAGGCACCCAGTCGACAGTTTCTTTGTCGAGATCGGCGAGCAGCTCGTGGGCGAGCTTAGTCATGCGCACTTCGGTGTAACGCATAGCAGCGGCGTTATCGCCATCAACAGAACCGAAGTTACCCTGACCATCGACGAGCAAATAGCGCAGCGAGAACGGCTGTGCCATACGCACGATAGTGTCGTAGACGGCAGTGTCGCCGTGCGGGTGATATTTACCGATGACGTCGCCGACGACACGCGCCGACTTCTTGTAAGCCTTGTTCCAATCGTTACCGAGCTCATTCATCGCGAATAAAACGCGGCGGTGCACCGGCTTCAAGCCATCACGGACATCGGGCAAGGCTCGGCCGATAATGACACTCATGGCGTAGTCTAAATAGGACTGGCGCAGCTCATCTTCGATATTGACTGGTTGAATTTCGTTAGAAACGTCGGTCATGCAGTTTTCTCTTCTTTTGGGCCGTCGTTAAAGCGCTAGATTCTAGCACAGAGCGGCGCATTCAGTAGCACTCTTGGCCACCGCGAATTAAGCGTTTCGGGCTATACTTTGCCACACATTTCTGCTGGCCTGCGCGGCTACTACTTGCGAGATCAAGGATACAACCCATGACACAAGCCACCGAGCAAAAACCGTTGCTAAACGTCGACGCGAGTGAAATCGCCAAATTTGAAGCCCTAGCCTCGCAATGGTGGGATAAGCAGTCGCAATTTAAGCCGCTGCACGACATCAATCCACTACGTTTGAACTGGGTCGATGAGCGCGTTTCGCTATCTGGCAAACGCGTGCTAGATGTCGGTTGTGGTGGTGGCATTTTGTCGGAAAGCATGGCACGACGCGGTGCCGAGGTGCTGGGCATCGACATGGGTGAAGCGCCGCTGAACGTGGCCAGACTTCATGCCGAACAAGAAGGTGTCACGACGGTGAGCTACCGCCAATGCACGGTGGAGTCATTAGCAGAAGAAATGCCCGCCAGCTTTGATGTCGTCACCTGCTTGGAAATGCTCGAGCACGTGCCTGATCCGTCTGCGATCGTGGCGGCCTGCTATCGCCTGGTTAAGCCCGGCGGCCAAGTGTTTTTCTCCACACTCAATCGCAACCCAAAGTCTTGGCTATTTGCCATCGTCGGAGCCGAATATGTGCTGCGCATGTTGCCGCGCGGCACTCACGATTATCGCAAATTCATTCGCCCAGCAGAACTGGCACGCTGGGTTCGCGAGGCAGGCCTCACGCTTAATGACATGACCGGCCTGCACTTCAACCCGGTCACTGGGCGCTATTGGCTAGCGCCAAATGTCGACGTCAACTATATGCTCGGCTGCACGCGTGTGAAGGCTGATTGATGCGCCCCGCCGCCGTTTTTTTCGATCTCGATGGCACGCTAGTCGATACCGCACCCGACTTTTACGCTGGCATCAGCCGCATGCGCAGTGCACGCGGCGAGCAGCCCCTGCCCTATGCACCCATTCGCGCAGCCGTCTCAGCAGGCTCTAAAGCGGTCTTAGCCGCCGCTTATCCTGAGCTTGGCAGTGAGGCCGTAGAACCTTTGCGCCTAGCCTTTCTCGATGACTACGAAGCCCATATCGCCGATCATTCCCGCGTATTTGAAGGCTTAGATGCTGCTTTGCTTGCGCTTGAAGCCGAAGGTATCGCATGGGGCATTGTCACCAATAAGCCAACACGCTTCACTCATCCGCTATTAAAAGCTCTGGGGCTAGATCAACGCGCCGCTGCCGTGGTTTGCGCCGATGAGGTCACACAGACCAAGCCACATCCCGAACCTATGCTGCTGGCCTGTGCACGCGCAGGCGTTGCGGCGCGTGAGTGTATCTATGTTGGTGATCATGCCCGCGATATTGAGGCTGGACGGCGTAGCGACATGCTCACAGTTGCCGCTGGCTGGGGTTATTTGGCCGATGGCGAGCAGATGAGTGACTGGCAGGCCGATATTGATTGCGCCACAGTCGCTGATTTCTCGCGCTGGCTAATGACCACACTTTAGGCGCCTCACTAGCTACTCTCCTTGAGTCGCTTTATTGTGCCCCCCAAACAATTTCCCTTTAGGAGCTCACAATGTCTGTCGAGAAAGCATTAGCTGAACGCGTTATTTTAATCACTGGTGCTAGCCGTGGCATTGGCCGCGCAGTGGCTATTGCAAGCGCGGAGGCTGGCGCTACGGTGGTGCTATTGGGCCGTGAAGAGGCAACATTAAGCGCTACTTACGACGCCATCGTTGCTACTGGTGGCGCTATGCCAGCCATCATCACATTAGATTTAAGCGTCGCGCACCCTGAACTCTGCCAGTCGGTAGCCGAGCAAATTCAAGCCACATTCGGCCGCCTCGATGGCCTAGTGCATAACGCCGCCGATCTTGGCGATATCACGCCGATGGAAATGTACGACCCCGACACTTTCGATCGTGTCATGAGTATCAATTTACGCGCGCCTTTTGTGCTCACACAGGCATTGTTGCCGCTATTAAAAGCCAGCCCAGATGCCAGTGTAATCATGACTGGCAGCAGTGTTGGTCGCAAAGCACGGGCATTTTGGGGCGCCTATGCGCTATCGAAATTTGGCGTTGAAGGCCTAACGCAGCTATTTGCCGATGAATTAAAAAACACCAGCAATGTGCGGGTGAACTGCGTCAATCCAGGAGCGACTCGCACCAGCATGCGTGCCAGCGCTTACCCAGGAGAAAATCCAGAATCGGTGAAAACACCGGAGTCTATCGCCCACCATTATGTGCATTTGCTCAGCGAAGCAGCTCGCGGCACAACGGGGCAATCGATTGATTTAACGGCGAAAAGCTAAGCGAATGCCATAGCGCCGACGAAAGCGATATTGAAGAGCCTAATCTTCGCGATGAAGCTCTTCAATATCCGCCAAATGCATCTCTAGCGCGCGATAGGAGATAAGAATCTCCCGGAGTGACAGCGCCAGCGACGCCAACATCAGCAGCAAGCTCAAAATAAAGCTAATCAAGGCCAAGTTGGGCTGACTAAGCAGCACCATACCGATGCAGACAATACACATCACCATGCTCGACACACCGCAAGCTTGCATATTGCGAATCAGTAGCAAGCGGTGACGCAAATGTGCCATTTGCGCCAATACGGCTGGTTCAGGTTTTAGCTTGTACTGATCATGGAGTTGGCGAATCAGATTCGCTAAAGCCAAAAAGCGATTGGTAAACGCCAGCAACAGCAAGGAAATTGCTGGGAATAAAATCGATGGTGTGCTGACGTTAATATCCATGGCTTAGCGCTTATTTGTCCGTGCCGCCATCACGACGCTGCTGACGCAAATAGCCGCCCTTACGTGGTGACTCTGCACTTTCAGCAGGCTTGCGCTCACGGCGCACAGGTTTATCTGTAGATGTGCGCACTGGTTTCTCAGTGTTACGCGCCGGTTTATCGCTAGAACGTGATGCGCCATCGACAAAACGTGGTTTCAGCGGATTTTCACGCTGCTTTTCAATGCGGCGACGCGTGATGCCAAAGATGCCGGAGCCATTGCGACGAGGACGTAATTCAACCGCACCTAGAAGCTTATCGATATCGGGCTTATCTAGCTCAATCCAGCGGCCAGTACGCAGTTCGCGCGGCAATACTTGTGTGCCGTAGCGAGTACGTAGCAAGCGGCTTACTTTCAGCTCCTGCGACTCAAATAAGCGACGCACTTCGCGGTTACGCCCCTCCTTCACCACCACTTGCCACCAGCGGTTAAAGCCTTCGCCACCAAGCTCCGAGACGCTTTCGAACTTGGCAGGGCCATCTTCCAGCTCAACGCCAGCGCATAAGGCGCGCTGAGCATCCTGAGTGAGTTCGCCCATCACGCGCACAGCGTATTCACGCTCAATTTCGCTGGATGGATGCATTAAACGGTTGGCAAACTGGCCGTCATTGGTAAATAACAGCAAGCCGCTGGAGTTGATATCAAGACGGCCGACCATGACCCAACGCTCGCCGGTGATGCGCGGCAGGCGGTCAAAAACGGTTGGGCGACCTTCGGGGTCGGAGCGCGAGCAAATCTCACCCTCGGGCTTGTAATAGGCAATGACGCGGCGCTGCACATCCGACTCAAGCGAAAACTGCACCAGACGGCCATCAAGGCGCAGCTCATCGGCAACGACAATACGGTCGCCAAGCTTGGCCAAGGCGCCATTGACGCTGACGCGACCATCGAGAATGGCCTGTTCCATATGCCGGCGTGAGCCTAAGCCTGAACGGGCGAGAACTTTCTGTAATTTTTCACTCATGAGCAGCTGCTTCCAAGTCGGCCGCAATCTCGGCGAGATCGCGTATCGATGCCAGCGCGGGTAAATCCGCTAGGCTTTTTAAATTAAAATCGTCAAGAAAATGCCGTGTGGTGGCAAACAACGCTGGCCGGCCGGGCACTTCTTTATGTCCTGCTACACGCACCCATTCGCGCTCTAGCAGAGTTTTTACAATGGCGGTGCTGACAGACACACCACGAATATCTTCAATTTCAGAGCGCGTGATAGGTTGGCGATAGGCAATCAACGCCAGTGTCTCTAGCAACGCACGGGAATAACGCTGCGGGCGTTCATCCCAGAGCTTGCTTACCCACGGGCCAACATCATGGCGAACCTGAAAGCGCCAGCCTGAGGCGACTTGCCTAAGCTCAACGCCGCGATCGGCATAGTCTGCATACAACGCATCGAGCAGGCTTTTGATACTGCCGGCATCTGGCCGATGTGCTTCATCGAACAAAGCTTGAATCTGCTCAATGCTCAACGCGCGACCAGCGGCAAACAACGCGCCTTCAATAATCGATTTGAGTTCATCAGGATTCATCAAATGCCCTCTCTAGATCGCTCTCAGACGAGTCATCGCCAAGATCAAGATCATTGCCTTGTGCTTCGCCAACGCGCGCTCGAACATGCAAATCGGCAAAAGCATCGGCTTGGACGATGTCGATTAAGCCTTCTTTGACCAATTCCAAGATCGCCATAAACGACACGACCACACCCAAGCGGCCTTCACTGACACTAAATAATTGCACAAATGGCACGAAGCGTTGACCTCGTAATAGCTCCAAAATATTGCTCATGCGTTCGCGCAAAGACAGCGATTCGCGTGAAACTTGGTGTGACACGGTTAAATCGGCGCGGCTCAACACATCTTGCAAGGCCAATAATAGTTCGCGTAGCTCAACCTGTGGCGGCTCTACTGGGCGCTGGTAATCCGGCGCTTGTGCTTGCGCGACAAAAAAGTCACGACCTTCGCAAGGTAGGCTATCGATATGCTCAGCGGCTTGCTTGAAGCGCTCATATTCTTGCAACCGACGAATAAGCTCAGCTCGTGGATCGGTCTCTTCTTCACCCTCGGCATTGACGGGGCGCGGCAACAGTAAGCGTGACTTAATTTCGCCCAACCAAGCTGCCATCAGCAGATATTCAGCAGCTAAATCGAAATTAGCCGCCTGCATTAAATTCACGTATTCCAAATATTGGTGGGTAATACGCGCCACCGGAATATTCAAAATATCGATATTTTGCGCACGAATAAGATAGAGCAGAAGATCTAGCGGCCCCTCGAAAGTGTCGAGAAAAACACGTAGGGCATCGGGCGGAATATAGAGGTCATCGGGAAGCTTGGTGTAGTCCTCGCCATTCACCTTTGCAATAGCAAACAAGTCTGCCGGCGGCGTCATTGACACCTCGGGAACTTGATTACTGGTGCTTTCGGCTGTGGTCATGGACTCAGCTGGCATGGCGTTATCTCGGAGTTTGCCGCTTCTCAGCGGTAGGTTTGGCGAATTATGCCGCTATTTTAATGAAATAACCCGCCATTTTTAGCTTTTAGCCGTTGTTAGTCACGAAAGGCGCTGACATCGCCTAGACCTTCGCGCATGACTTCCGGCGTATCGGTAGTGAAATCAATCACCGATGTGCTGCTAACACCGCCATGTCCTGAATCCAAAATGGCCTCTACCCGACGCGCCAGACGCTCAACTATCTCATCAGGATCGGTCATCGGCAGTGAGTCGCCGGGCATCAATAACGTTGCGGTTAACAGCGGCTCATCTAGCAACGCCAATAGCCCAAGTGGCACGGGGTGCGCTGGCACACGAATACCGATGCTTTGTTTTTTCGGATGCAATAAGCGCTTCGGCACTTCGCGCGTGCCCGGTAAAATAAAAGTGTAAGGTCCTGGCGTATGCGCTTTCAGCAGGCGAAATACGCTGTTGTCGACCTTGGCATAAGTGCCTATTTCCGATAAATCGCGGCACATCAGCGTTAGGTGATGAGACTCATCGAGCTCACGCAAGCGGCGCAGGCGCTCCATCGCGGATTTATCGCCAATGCGGCAAGCAAGTACATAGCTGGCATCGGTGGCCATGACAATTAGATCGCCCGCCATGAGGCGATCAGCGGCCTGTTTCAGTAAGCGTGGCTGAGGATTATCTGGGTGAATACGCCAATGCTGTGTCATGGGTAAATCCTTAAGGTGCTTATAATTATACTAGTTGAGGAGCTGCTTGTTCTGAACTAAAGGCATCTGCGGCCCAACCCCAACGCTGCCAAACGGGCTCGCAGCCTTTGGGCAATTTCGGGAACCGGCCCAAAGCAATCCACGGCGCCGGTTTGCCATGATAATCACTGCCTTGCGATGCTGCCAAGCCACGTTGCTGCGCGAGTTGGGCTAAATACTGCACCATATCGGGCTTTTCAGTCGCCGTGGCTACCTCAATAGCCAAGCCGCCAGCATCTTGAAACGCCGTCATCATCTCGCGCATTTTGGTTCGTGACAGCGGGTAACGGCCGGGATGCGCCAACACCGGCACCCCACCCGCCTGCAAAATCCACGACACGGTATCCTCCAAACTGGCCCAAGGCATGGGCACAGACGCCGGTTTGCGTGGACCTAAATAGCGATCGAAACCCTGCTGCACCGTAGTGACATGACCATTTGTATATAGCCATTGACCAAAATGTGTACGGCTAATGCTTTCCGGATCACGCGCTAGCGCCAGTACACCTTCATATACGCCGGTCATGCCCAGCGATTCTAAACGCTCAGCAATAGCGATAGCGCGGCGCGCACGAGCGCCGGCCTGCCGAGCAAGGCCTGCAACTAGCACGGGATGATGAATATCGACTTGCAGGCCAATAATATGAACATTATGCACACCCCAGCTGGCGGAAATCTCAACGCCGGGAATCAAGGTAATGCCATGCTCGAGCGCAGCTTCTTGCGCCTCTGGCACACCGGAAACACTGTCGTGATCGGTCAAGGCCAAGGCTTTAACGCCGGCTTTCGCGGCCAAGGCGACTAATTCAGTTGGCGATAAACTGCCGTCTGAATAGCGGCTATGGCTGTGTAAATCGATCGCGGGCATGGTCTGCGCTCATGTGCTGCTTTAAGATGCAGCACTTTAGCAGGTTTGCCGCGGCTTGCGGCACTCACCGAGACGGAGCTGTCATGAAAGCCTTGTTGGATTTCCTACCCATCATCTTGTTTTTTATCGCTTATAAATTAGAAGGCGTGTTTGTCGCCGCCGGCGTGTTAATGGTCGCTGTCGTGGTCATCTACGGCTATATGTGGTGGCAACAGCGGCGCTTAGAAACCAGCCAATGGATCACCGTTGCCGCCACCTTAGGCTTGGGTTCATTAACGCTCATTTTGCACGATGAAAAATACCTGCAATGGAAAGCACCTGGCGTCTACGTCTTACTCGCACTGGTTTTTCTCGGCAGCCAATGGCTGGGCTCACAACCAATCATCCAGCGCATGATGGGTCACGCGGTGAACTTAAACCCAGCGCAATGGCGCGGCCTCAATATGGCTTGGGCGATATTTTTCCTCGTCGCCGCTGCTGCTAATGCCGCCGTCGTGCTGTATTGGACAGAGTATTGGGTCGACTTTAAGCTTTTTGGCAGCATGGCAATGACCTTCGGCTTCGTTATTGCGCAAGGCGTTTGGCTAGTAAAAAGTGGTGCGATAATTGAAGCGCCGGCTCAGGAAAATGGAGAACAATAATGTGGTATGCCCTTTGGTGTGAAGATACTCCCGACTCTTTATCAGGCCGCCAAGCTGCACGCCCAGCGCACTTAGCTCGCTTAAACGCGCTCAAAGATGAAGGCCGCCTACTTCTTGCTGGGCCACTGCCGGCCATCGATAGCCCAGACCCCGGCCCTGCTGGTTTCACTGGCAGTTTGGTGGTTGCAGAGTTCGACAGCCTCGTAGATGCGCAGGCGTTTGCCGATAGCGACCCCTATGTGGCCGCCGGTGTTTATGCGCGCGTTACGGTTAAGCCTTTTAAGCTCACCTTGCCATAAGCATTCTATTTTGAAACCGCTTATTTTGAAGCGTTTATGACGCAGCACATTGTCGTTGTTGGCGCTGGCATAGCTGGCGCTAGTTGCGCATGGGTATTGGCTAATCGCGGCTATCGAGTCACTGTGCTCGATGCCGCTATCAAGCCTGGCTCCGGCGGCTCTGGTAATCCCTTAGCGATTGTTTATCCCAAACTGGTTAATGCTGAGCTAACGCCTAACCATCTGCAGTCATTGGCCTATTTGCATACTTTGGCGCTGCTGCAACAGCCGCCATTTGCAGAGCATTTTCAGCAAACCGGCGTGCTTTGGCTTGATCAAGAGCGCAGCTTGCAAGATGTCGACGCCAGCCATCCATGGTGGCAAAAACAGGTTTGGCGCTTAGATGCTGAGGCTGCCAGCGAGCAAGCCGGCGTAACGTTAAATCGTTCGGCGTTGTGGTTTCCCGATGCCGGCTTTATTCGCACGGATGGGCTGTTACGCACGCTATTGGCGCATGAAAATATTCGCACGCTGTTTAATACCCGTGTGTGCGGCGCGGAAGCTCTAGATTCGCGATGGCGCATTAGCAGCACGCAAGGTTACTTTTCTGCCGATGCGTTGGTATTGGCCTACGCCGGTGGCTCAGCAATTTCGCTCACCGATGGCCTGCCCTTGCGCCCTGTGCGTGGGCAAATCTCGCAATTTCCAACGGCATTTCCGCTGCGCACCACACTTTGTTATGGCGGATATTTAACGCCTAGCGATAATGGCAATCATTGCGTCGGCGCGACTTTTTCGCCGATGGACTTACAAACGGATATTCGTCGCCAAGATCATCAATTTAATGCCAATGAGTTAGGCAAAAGCGTGCCGAGTGTGGCAGAAAGCCTGCCGCCACTAGATGACTGGCAAGGCCGCGCTAGCCTGCGTTGGCAAACGCCCGACTTCTCACCAATGGCTGGCCGTCATGATCCATCGCTGCTACATGCATTAACTGCGTATCCGCCACGAAAACATCGACCTGAACTCGCAACGCCTGACCTACCGCCGCTCTATGTCAGCATAGGCCACGGTGCCAAAGGCTATACGCAGGCTTGGGTAGCTGCGGAAATCATTGCCAATGGCATATCGAACACGCCCTCGCCGTGGCCAGATTTTATAGCCAAGCAGCTAGCACCAGATCGGTTTATTTGGCGGGATTGGCAGCGTGGGCGCTTATGGACGCCACGCCGCGCACGAAGCTAGCTGCGCACGGTAATTCTGCTCAGTGCTTTTAACGCGATCGGCGTAGGCCATTAGCCACGGTTTACGCAGATAGTTATTGCGTGCAAAACCGGCGCGACCTTCGTGGTAAGCCAAATACAGATTGCGCATATCGCCTGCTTGAATGCCCAGCTCCATGCGCGTGCCGTAGTGATACCAACCAACGAAATCGATAGCGTCAGAGAAATTATCGCGGCTGGCAAACCAGCGATTTTGCCTAGTCACATACTCATCCCACGTGCCGTCTAGCGCTTGCGCATAGCCATAGGCCGAAGAGGCGCGACCCCAAGGAATAAAGCCTAATAAATAGCGTTTCGGCGGGCGGGCATCGTGACGATATGAGGACTCATGATAAATCGTCGCCATTAATACTGAGGCAGGAACGCCCCACTGCGCTTGTGAATCACGAGCAGGCTCACGCCATGCTTTTTTCTCGGCAAACACGGAACACACGTTAAGTGTGTTTCTCGGCGGTGATGTCGATGCGCAGGCAGCTAACATTAAGGCGATGCATGCCACGATTAAGCCCCTCATGACATCTGCTCATGTTCAGCTAGCAGTGCTAATAGCGCAGCTTCATCTAAGATTTGCACCTGATGCTCTTTGGCTGCATCGAGCTTGCTGCCAGCACGCTCACCAGCAACCACGGCATGGGTCTTTTTCGAGACGCTACCACTGACTTTCGCACCTAGTGCACGCAAACGATCACCGGCCTCATCGCGCCCAATAGTTGCCAAGGTGCCGGTTAGCACCCAAGTTTGACCAGCCAAGGGCTGAGGTAAATCTTGCGCGGCGGCTTGATCCGACCAATTCACGCCGGCGGCCTGTAATTGCGCAATGATCTGCTGGTTGTGTGGCTCGGAGAGGAATTGGCGTATCGAGCTGGCCACCACAGGGCCAACATCGGGCGTGGCTAAAAGCGCGGCTTCATCGGCAGCAAGCAAGGCATCTAAGCGACCAAATTGGCGCGCCAAAGCCGCGGCCGTGGTCTCGCCAACATCACGAATGCCCAGTGCATAGAGAAAACGCGCCAGTGTTGTGTCTCGACTCTTCGCGATGGCATTGAGCAGATTTGTTGCAGATTTTTCCGCCATACGCGGCAAGGTTAATAGTTGCTCAAGCGTTAACGAATAGAGATCAGCGCTGCTATGCACCAGCTCTTGGGCAATGAGCAGCTCAATCCATTTGTCGCCAAGGCCGTCGATGTCCATAGCGCGGCGTGAGGCGAAATGCTTGAGCACTTCTTTGCGCTGAGCTGGGCAAAAAAGCCCAGCTCCACAACGTGCAACCGCTTCATCTTCGAGTCGCACAACGGCCGATTGGCACACGGGGCATTGCGTCGGCAACGACACGCGTTGGCGCTGCTCATGCTCGGCGTCGTTTTCATCGAGTCTGCGCATGACTTTAGGGATGACATCGCCAGCACGATAAATCACCACACGATCGCCAATGCGCAAATCTAGACGCTCGATTTCGTCGATATTATGCAGCGTGGCATTACTCACCATAACGCCGCCGACAGACACTGGTGTTAAGCGCGCCACCGGCGTTAAGGCGCCAGTACGGCCAACTTGAA
Organism: Paraperlucidibaca wandonensis; assembly: GCF_042677145.1. NCBI lineage: Bacteria > Pseudomonadati > Pseudomonadota > Gammaproteobacteria > Moraxellales > Moraxellaceae > Paraperlucidibaca > Paraperlucidibaca wandonensis. The sequence continues at coordinate 914,414 of NZ_JBHTIT010000001.1, forward strand.
AATCCACCGCCTCTAAAAGCGTGCTCGCCTCTTGCGCAGGGAACTTATAAGCCACCGCCCATCGCGGCGCTCGCGCGACATAGCCTAAGTCGCGCTGGAGCTGGCGGTCGTCGACTTTCACCACCATGCCATCGATGGCAAAAGGCAAAGACTCACGAGCATCGAGCAATGACTGCCATGCCTGCTGCACAAAAACTGGGCCGCGACCTTGCTTGACCAAATGGCTTTGCTTAAAGCCTAGGTTTGCTAACCAGCTTAGGGTTTGACCATGGCTATTTGGCCAATCAGCGCCTTCAATTTGCGCGACAGCATAGGCGTAAAAATCTAAAGGACGTTGCGCGGTGATGCTTGGATCGAGCTGACGCAATGCGCCAGCCGCGGCGTTGCGTGGGTTTGCAAAAGGCTTGTCGCCACGTGCGATCTGCTGGGCATTAAGCGCTTCAAAACCTTGCTGCGGCATCAATACTTCGCCGCGAACTTCGAGCAGGCTAGGCTCAAATTTTGACTGTATTAGGCGCAATGGCACGCTGCGAATAGTGCGAATATTGGCGGTAATGTTTTCGCCAGATTGGCCATCGCCGCGCGTCGCAGCTTGCACCAAAATACCATCGCGATACAGCAGGCTGACCGCGAGACCATCGAATTTTGGCTCGCAGACATAGGGTAAGCCGACGCTCAAATCCCAGCCCAAACGTTCACGCGCGCGCTGGTCAAAGGCCAGCCATTCATCTTCAGTCAAAGCGTTATCGAGCGATAACATCGGCACACTGTGTGTAATGGTTTCGAAGGCTGAATCTGGTGCAGCGCCGACGCGCTGACTTGGCGAGTCGGGCGTGATGAGTTCGGGGTGAGCTTGTTCTAGCGCCAGTAACTCGGCATACAGCGCATCGTATTCGCCATCGGGCAGACTCGGTTCATCGAGAACATAGTAGCGATGGGCATGGTCGCGCAGCACGCGGCGCAGATCATCTATGCGTGCTTTCACAGAAGCAGTTGCCGGCATTAGGCGCTGGGCGAGCGACTTTCTATAGCCACTACCTCATCACGCCAATCGGCTAATTTGCCAGCCGTTAATATCTGACCTTGATCATCGAGCATATCGGCCTGCAAAGCGCTGGATAAACGACGTGCGGTATCGATCATCAAGTCATAGGCAACTAGGCATTTATAGCCGGGTAAGCCGAGAAATAAGCTCACGCCAGGCACGTTGTCACGCGACAAGGTGTCGATGTCGAAAGTGCCAGGCTCCATGGCTTGTGCGAGGCTAAACAAGATCGCGCCCTGACCTGTCGGATGTTCATGGCGGTGAAAAATAGCCATGTCGCCGTAACGCAGGCCATATTGCAGCAAATGCTCGAGCAATAATCGGCCGGGAATGCCATCTTCACGCGCCATGACATGAATAGAGATGACGCGGTCAAAGGCGAGCTCTGATTCGTCGATGCCACCAAGTGAAGGTGAGTCATCCGCTGCTTCTGGAAATAAGTCGTCTTGAGTTAGCGCGGCAACTGGCGGCTCTTCGTTTTCGATGATTGCAGCTGCAGGCCCAGTGCCATTTTGAAAGCCAGGGTAAAAAGTAAGCGCTTCAGCTTCCGTTGGTTCTTCTGACACGGGCTTAGCCTCAGTAACTGCAGCCTCAACTTCGCTACTAACTGGCTCGGCCATCGGCTCAAGCACTACCTCAGGCGCTGCTTTAACCACAGCCTCTGCCAACGCGGGTGCTCTATCGATAGTCGGCTCAATGCGAGATTGCTCAGCAGCTAATGCCGCCGCCGCGGCTTGCTCACGCGCACGTACGCGAACTTCGCCAACGATCTCATTACGCTCGATAGGTGTGTTATCGAGACGCTCCGGCGACACGCGCTCAATGCGCAAACTTAAGCGATTGGCTCGCTTGCGCCATAAATAGATAATAACTGCGACCACTAATGCAGCTATAAGATATTGAACCCATTGTGTATTCATAGTGGCACTCATGTTGATTTGGTTCGTCGAAATGCTGGCTTATTGATTCGCCAACGCGGCGGCTTCATCCACATTGACCGAGACTAATCGCGATACACCCGGCTCTTGCATCGTGACACCCATTAGCTGCGTGGCCATTTCCATGGCAATTTTATTGTGCGTAATATAAATGAACTGGACCTGCTGTGACATCTCTTCTACTAATCTAGCAAAACGAGCCACGTTAGCGTCATCCAGCGGCGCGTCGACCTCATCTAATAAACAGAATGGCGCCGGGTTGAGCTGGAAGATCGAAAACACCAACGACAACGCCGTTAGCGCTTTTTCACCGCCAGAGAGCAGGTGAATTGTTGAGTTTTTCTTGCCTGGTGGGCGCGCCATAATTGTCACGCCGGCCTCGAGCAAATCATCGTCAGTCAATGCTAAATAGGCACTGCCGCCGCCAAAGACTTTCGGAAACAGCGCCTGCAAGCCAATGTTGACCTTCTCAAAGGTCTCCTTAAACAAGGCACGAGTTTCCTTATCAATTTTGCGGATGGCATTTTCCAATGTCTCTAGCGCTTCCATTAGATCGGCATCTTGCTGATCTAAGTAGGTTTTTCGCTCAGATGAACTGGTAAATTCATCAATTGCTGCCAAGTTAATAGCGCCTAATCGCGAAATGCGCTGACCCACGCGCTCCAATGACAACTGCCACTCTTGCTCGCTCGCCTGAGCTGGCAACTGTTCGAGCATTTGCGCTAAGTCGCCCTGAGCTTCCTTCAATAAATCCGCCTGAGCATCGCGGCGAGTAGCGATGTTTTGCCACTCCATGCGCAGGCTATTGAGGCTGTCACGAACAATTTGCTGCTGTTGATCGGCGCGGGCACGGCCAGCCTCAGCATCGCGTAACTGTGTTTGCAAGGCCTCAACTTGGTCACGAAGTTGCGCTAACTGCGCCTCGGTTTCCAAATGCTGCTCGAGTAAGGCCTCAAGCATTTGCGGGTCTTCCGAAGCCGCTTGGTTAATGCCTAACAGTTGCTCAGCCAAACTTTCGCGGCGCTCGCGCAGATCATCGACTTGTGAGCTCACACGCTCAAGGCCGGCGCGCAAGCCTTGGCAGCGTGCGGTAAGGGTTTGTGTCGCCAGCGCACTGCGGTGCAGGCCATCGCGCTTATCGCGCTGCATTTGCCGAGCCTGTTCAACCCGATCGCGCAGACCTTCACGCTGGCTTAGTAAAACTTCGCGCTGATGCGTGTCATTGCTCATCAGATCAATGGCTTCTTGCAGGCTTAATCTGGCCTCAGCTAAATACTCATGGTCGATCTGCGTTTGCCGGCTGACCTCATCAATTTCTTGCAAAATGCGGTCACGACGAGCAATGAACTGCTCTAGCCGTACTTGTCGCGCGCCAATTTGCCCCTGCGTATCGCTGACTTGTCGATAGCGTGCCGTGACATCGCGCTGCTGTTGCTCGCGATTGACCTCGGCATCACGCAATGACTCGCGTAACTGCTGCTGTTCGCTTTGCGCGGCATCAAGCTCAGCACTTAATAGCTCGCGCTGCTCTGCCAATTCACCCAATTCACGCCGGCGCGCTAACTCACCGGCGCTGGCATCTTGCGCCTGCGTTTGCACGCGCAGCCAATGTTGGCCCAACCACAGGCCATCCTGCGTGATCAACGAACTTGTAGCAGCCAACTGATGGCGTTGTGCCAAGGCATGCGGCAGCGATTCAGCGGTCAGGACCTGACTCAAGGCCTGCTGCAACCAATGCGGAGCCCCTGTGACCTGCGCTGCCAACGTGCCTTCAGTCGTTAGCGTTGCGCCATTCGAGGCCTCAGCAACCGACAACACACCTTGCGGCAAGTCATTAAGCTGTTCGGCCAGATGATCTAATGAATCCACCGACACCGTGTGTAATTGCGCGCCCAAGACAGTCTCAACCGCCCGCTCCCAGCCCGGCGTTACCCGCAGCGCGTGAGCAATTGGTGTGGTATCGATTTGATGTGCTTGCAGCCACGAGTTAACGCCGCGCTGGCCTTTTTCAGCCGCCTCTTGCAGCGCCAATAACGCCGATTCACGCCCCGAGAGTGCCTGTAAGGCTTGGCGCTTGGCATCTAGTCGTGTACCGGCATCGCCTAAGGCCACACGTTGCGACTGCAAAGATTCGACAGTGTCATCGAGGCGCTGCTGCGCTTCATCGGCCATGAGCTGATGCTCTGCGGCCTGCTCATTGAGCTCATCGAGCTCCGCCTGCAAAGTGCCACCAGATAAGCCCGCTTGCTCAGCTTCCAGTCGCCCTAAGCGCTCTTGGCTGCGGCGCAAGGCCTGCTCTTGATGGACAATGCGTGATTGCTCAACTTCAGCGCGTTGGCGTGGTGCTTGTGATTGCTGCTGAAATTGCTCCCAGCTCTGCTGCCATTCGTTCAGCGTCAGCTCAGCTTCAGCAACTTGCTCATTGGCGGCCTCCGCTTCCGCTTCCAATAGGTCCTGCTGCGGCGATAGCTCCATGAGCTCCGACTCGGCTAGCGTTAACGCTTCGCGGTCAGTCGCCAATAGTTGCTGAGCTTGCTCACGCTGCTGCTCAACACTGTCTATTGAGGCGTTAATTTCGCTGATGCGCTCGAGCTGATAGCGCTGGGATTGCTGCAAACGTGCTATGTCGCTGCCGAGTTGGTAATACTGACTTTGCACGCGATTAAACTCATCGCTAACGCTAAATTGCAGCTCACGATCTCGCGTAATCGCAGTTTCAAACTCACGCACGCTGGCGGTTGCTGCTTCCAAGCGCGTTTCTAACTCGCGAATCTGTGCTTCTTGCTGCGTGACTTGGCTCTCAAGGCCACGCCAGCGCAAGGCATAAAGTTGGTCGCGGAGCAGGCGCTCTTCTTCCTTTAATTCTTTATAACGCTCGGCATCACGCGCTTGCTTTTCCAAATGCGACAGCTGCTTGCCCAACTCATCGCGAATATCGCTGAGGCGCGATAGGTTCTCGCGAGTGTGACGCATACGATTTTCAGTTTCGCGGCGACGCTCTTTGTACTTCGAGATACCCGCGGCCTCTTCGATATACACGCGCAACTCTTCCGGCTTCGACTCGATTAATCGCGAAATCATGCCCTGCTCGATGATCGCGTAGGAGCGTGGTCCCAAGCCTGTGCCTAGGAAGATGTCGGTGATGTCTTTACGGCGGCAGCGCGTGCCATTGAGGAAGTAATCTGAGCGCGCCTCACGGGTAACTACGCGCTTGATGGAGATTTCGGCGTATTGCGCATATTCGCCGCCGAGGGATTTATCGGCGTTATCGAAAATTAGCTCAATAGATGCTTGGCCTACGGGTTTGCGCACGCTAGAGCCATTAAAAATGACATCAGTCATCGACTCGCCGCGCAACTGTTTGGCTGAGCTTTCACCCATTACCCAGCGCACCGCATCAATAATATTGGATTTGCCGCAGCCATTGGGCCCAACAACCGCAGATAGGTTGGTCGGGAAATGCGCGCTGGTCGGGTCAACAAACGATTTAAAGCCCGCCAGCTTGATGGTTTTCAGACGCATAAAATATTCCTAGCGGCGGTGACGACGAGCCCAAGCCATTTCAATTTGTTTAACACGAAGCAAAGATTCCAGCACTAAATTACGCTGATGTAGCAAATATTCTTCTAACAACTCTACAGCCCTATCGCTCTGGCGCAGCATGATGGCGTCGAGCAGGCCCTTTAAAAAGCCAAAAGCCTCTTCCATTTCGCGGCGACTAACCTGCAAGGCTAAATAAGCCGCACGCCGTGCGCTAGGCTGCAAGTCGGCCAAGATAGCATCGAGGTAGGGATTTCCGGCAAATGGTTGCGCCAAGCGCAGTAACTCATAGCCACGCTCATAGAAGCGCTCAATATCTTGCGTGCTAAGCGCCTCTTCCATTTCCGCTAATGCGGTCATAAAAGGTGGCAAATCGGCTTGATGCCAAAGCATGGATATGCGCCGCACAATCAAGCTGTAATGTAGAATCAGCAGCTCATAGAGACTTTTCAAAGATGCGGGGCTGAGCTCAGTCACCACCGCTCCACGACGCGGGAAGATAGTAATCAGATGGCGGCGCTGCAAAATTAAAAGTGCTTCACGAACTGCGCCACGACTGACATCCAGCTCGCCGGCAATGCGCATTTCCTGAATACGCTCACCTTCGACCAACTCACCAGAGATGATGAGCTCGCCAACATGATGGGCAATTTGTTCAGCTAGGCTGTCGTTGGCTCGAAAGCTCATGTGTGTCTCTGTTAATGTCCGCCAACGGCGCATTTAATGTGGCGCTATGCTAGCACAGGCAAGGATTAGCTCCAGCACACTGTCGATTGTCCGACAAGCAGCAAATTCAGCAGCAATACTGATACATAGACTCAGTAAATCTCAATTTAATTATATAAAGTAGCCTGTTAGAGTGCGCACTGACTAAAATGGTGAGTGTGCTATGTACCGCTATGATGCTTATGATCAACGCATTGTCGATGATCGCGTGGCCCAATTTAAAGATCAAACTGAGCGCTATTTAGCTGGCGACTTAAGCGAGGATCAATTCCGCCCTCTGCGTTTGCAAAATGGCCTATATATCCAACGTTATGCGCCAATGCTGCGTATCGCGGTGCCTTACGGCATGCTGTCATCAGACAAATTTCGCAAAATCGCCGATATCACACGCCGCTATGACCGTGGCTATGCCCATGTCAGCACTCGGCAAAATATCCAGCTGAACTGGCCAAAGCTCGAAGATGTGCCGACCATTCTTGGCGAATTAGCCACGGTTGAGATGCATGCGATCCAAACCAGTGGCAACTGCATTCGTAACACCACGACGGATCAATTTGCTGGCGTCGCTGCTGGTGAGATTGAAGATCCACGGCCAACTTGCGAATTAATTCGCCAATGGTCAACATTTCACCCTGAATTCGCCTTTCTGCCGCGCAAATTTAAAGTCGCAGTGAACGCCCTGCCCGAGATCGATCGCGCCGCCACACAAGTGCACGACATCGGTGTTTATATTGTTCGCAATGACGCTGGCGAAATCGGCTACCGTATTTTAGTTGGTGGCGGCTTGGGTCGCACTCCAATCATCGGCGCCATCATCCGCGAGTTTTTACCGCGCGAAGACTTAATTGCCTATTTGGATGCGGTTTTGCGCGTCTACAACTTGCATGGCCGTCGCGATAATAAATTCAAAGCACGCATCAAAATCTTAGTAAAAGCGCTCTCGCCAGAAGTTTTCGCTCAGCAAGTCGAAGCTGAGTTTGCGCATCTGCAAGGTGGAGCTTTGACGGTACCTGAGACTGAATTTGCACGCCTAGCCAGCTTTTTCACAGAGCCTGACTATGTCGCATACAGCGGTGATAGCGCTGACTATTTGAAAGCACGTCAAGAAAACTCAGTGTTTGATAACTGGGCGCACCGCAACGTCAGCGCCCACAAAATTCCGGGCTATGCCATTGTTACGTTGTCGCTTAAACGCACTGGCGTTGCTCCAGGCGATATGACTGCCGAGCAAATGGATGGTATTGCTGATTTAGCTGAGCGTTATAGCTTTGCAGAAATTCGCACCACCCACGAACAAAACGTGGTGCTTGCCGATGTCGCGCAAGATGATCTGCTTGAACTCTACGGCGAATTGAAAAAGCTCGGCTTTGATACTGCCAATATCGGCTTCTTAACCGACATTATTTGCTGCCCAGGTGGTGACTTCTGCTCACTAGCTAATGCCAAATCACTTCCTATTGCCGATGCGATCCAGCGCCGCTTCGACGACCTCGATGCGGTATATGACATTGGCCCATTGAACCTGAACATTTCCGGCTGCATGAATGCTTGCGGTCACCACCATGTTGGCCACATTGGCATCTTGGGTGTCGATAAAAAAGGCAGTGAATTCTACCAAGTCTCACTAGGTGGCAACCAAGGCCATGATGCCAGCCTCGGCAATATCTTAGGCCCATCATTCAGCGCCGAAGCGATGCCCGATGTCGTTGAAGAAATCATCAACACCTATCTCGACATGCGCACAGAAGGCGAAAGCTTTTTGGCCATGTATCGCCGTGTCGGCATTGCCGTATTCAAGGAGCGCGTTTATGCCAACGCTGATTAAGCACGGGAAAATAAGCCCCGACAGCTATGTTGAAATCATTGCCGATGAAGCTGGTCTGGTTCTACCCGAAGGCGATATTTTATTGTCGCTGAACTGCTTCAATACTCATCGCGCTGAAGTACTAGCTCATGCCGGTCGTAAAGGTGTGATTTTAGCGCCCGATGAGTTTGCCGAAAGCATTGCCGATGTGGTCTCGCAGCTCGACCTCGTGGCCATTCGCTTCCCAAGCTTTGCCGATGGCCGTGGCTACTCCACGGCGTATTTGCTGCGTACACGCTATGGCTTCCGTGGCGAGTTACGCGCTATTGGCGACGTTTTTAAAGACACGCTGTTTTATCAGCAACGCGTGGGTTTCGATGCCTTTGTTTTGGCTAGTGATGCCGCTGCTGAAGTCGCTCTCCCCGGCCTGAATACTTTCTCCGAGGTGTATCACGGCTCTGCAGATAATGAGAAACCGCTGTTTTTACGCCGTAACGCATAGCGTTAAGCGTATTAATCAGCCATAAAAAATGCCCCAGTTACGGGGCATTTTTTATGCTTTAGATTTAGCTTTTCGATGATTTAAAAAACAATCTAAAACCAAAGTACGTCATCGCCACCAAGCTTAAGCTGCTGAGCAGCAACATGAGCTGGCCTGACCAACCCCAGTATTGCCCTGTATGCAGCATCTTCCAGGACAAGGTGAGCTGCTCGCCCATGGGCTTTTGCGCAAATAGCTTGTGCTCAATACGCTGGCCTTTAGCATTAAAGCGAATATCATTTTTCTCGCGAATATGCGCTGCGTCAGGCAGCCAATACGCTACTGCAACATCAGCATCTTTAGGCGTAAATACGGCCTCATCAAAGGCGCCGACATCACGAACAAAGGCTGGCCATGCGGGGCTCATCAGGCGCTGAAAGCTTGCTGCATCGAAAAGTGCCGGCGCTGTCTTTGCAGGTTTTGGCTTGTACTCAACTGACAAGGCGCTGTAAATCGCTTTTTTATACGACTCATAAGACCACGATAGACCCGTAGATGCCGAAAAAACAAAGAGTAATGCCGCCCATGTACCCAACACTCCATGCCACTGGAAAGCATGAGCGCGGCCCTTTAAACCACGGCGTGCGAGAAACCAGCCACTCAGCTTAGGTGGTCGTCGTTTCCAGCGTAAATACGAGCCCCCAATGACCATGCCTAAGAGCAAAATAGCCGAAATTCCGGTGATATTTGAGCCGAAATCGCCTAAGAGCAGCTCACGGTGTAAATGCTCGACGGTCTCAAAAAACTCTTCGCCACGAACAGCTGGTAGCAATTCGCCGGTACTGGGGTGGAAATAGTGAACGCTAGGCTTCTGATCAGCGCTCAAAGCTACTAAGGCTAGCGCTGGAGCTTGATCCTGGCCGGCCACCGTAACGTTAGCCCACTGCGCCTGCGGGTATTTTGCCGTTACCGCAGAGATAAGCTCGACGGGGCTTAGGCGAGCGCCTTCGGCACTGACCATTAAGGTTTCGGCATTGATGGTGCGAAGAATTTGCGGCTGAAACGCCATTAGCGAGCCAGTTAAGGCGACAAAGGCCATGACTAGGCCAGCAGTGATTCCGATCCAACCGTGAAAACGTTTAATGACAGCGTGCATCATGAGTCCTAATTAGGTAATTCGGTGACAAAGCCAACTTTCGCCAAGCCCGCATCTGCACTGGCGGAAAGCACTTGTGCAAGAGCCTCATAGGGCGTGGTTTTATCGGCGCGCAAGTGTACTTCAGTATCTTTTGCAAACGTGCCAAGTAAAGCTGGAAGTTCAGCCATGGTGACTTCTTTGCCATTGACCATCACGGCGCCTGCCGCAGTCATCGCAACATCCACAGGCTTCGCGGGCGTCACCAATGGTTGCGAGCTAGCTTGCGGCAAGTTCACCTTCACAGCATGCGACATAAGCGGCGCAGTAATCATAAAAATGATCAATAAAACCAGCATCACGTCAATAAATGGCACCATATTGATCTCGGCATTCGCCTCAATCTCATCGCCTTGTTCAAATGAGCCAAATGCCATTAGGAGGCCTCGTTGGTCTTTTTAAATGGGGTAACGCGTTTCACTTCAGCAGGCATGGAGTTGCAAACTAGGCCTGTTGAAAGGAACGCAAAGACATCGTGTGCGAATGAGTTGAGCTGAACCATGGTGTTGCGGTTGAGACGAACAAAAACGTTGTAGGCCACGGCGCTTGGGATCGCCACGGCTAGACCTAAGCCGGTCATGATCAGCGCCTCACCAATTGGGCCTGCCACTTTATCCAGGCCGCTTTGGCCGGACATGCCAATGACCATTAGCGCATGATAAATACCCCAGACTGTGCCAAATAGGCCAACAAATGGCGCGCTTGAAGCGACCGTTGCCAGAAAAGTTAAGCCGCCCTCTAAGCGAGCTTTATCTTGATCGATGGCGCGTTTGAGTGAGCGCGTGAGGAAGTCTTCGGCGCTGCCGGCTTCGATCAGCGAATTACCATTGCGCGAACGATGCTGCTCAATAGCGGTAAAGCCGTGATGCACTAAATGCGAAAATGGATCGCTGATGCCAGTGCTACGAATACGCTGAGCGACAGCTTCTAAGTTAGGCGCGGCCCAAAAAGTATGTAAAAACTCACGCGATAGCTTGCTAGTCTGCGAGTAACGCCAGCCCTTGATGGCGATGTAATACCAGCTGCCGACCGACATAATCAGCAGTGTGGCAAGGATGAACAAGGCGACGGCATCGGCCTGTTGGATAAAGTTAGTAAAACCCATGAGTAACTCCGGTTAACGGGTTAATTTAAAATTCAGTGGCACCAAAACCCATTCAGTAATGGCTTGGTCACCTTGTTTTGCTGGCACGAAACGCCAGCGCTTCACCGCAGCGAGAGCGGCTTCATCTAAGCGTGGAAATAGACTGCTTTCAGCAATCGTGATGTTTTTGGGCAGGCCATCGGCGCCGACTTGAACGCGCAGCATGACGCGGCCGGTTTCGCCATTACGACGAGATAACGCCGGATAGCTCGGCGTTGGATTATTTAAATACGCTGCATCAAATCGTGGCGGTACCACGGCAGGCGCAAGTGCCGGTTCTTCTTTAATCGGCTTAGGTGGAGTTTCCACTGGCGTTGGCTGCTCAACGACCACAGGTTTTGGCTCTGGCTTCGGTGCCGCAATTGGCTCGGGGCTCACGACACGCTTTACTACTGGCTTAGGCGGCTGTTTTTGCACGGGCGTTGGCTTAGGCGGCGTTGGCGTCGGCTTGACTGGCGCCTCCACTGGCGGGCTGGCACGCAGCATTTGGATCGATAAGACATCGATAACCGGCGGCGTACTAGTCGATCGCCATTGAAATACGGCTAGCAACACCAGCACATGCAGACCAATGACCAATAGCAATGATAAAGACTCGGGCTGGCGCAGGGTCTGCCATGGTGATGCATGCGTGTGTGAGGCTGAATTCATGGGCGCGATAATAGTGAGATTTGTGGAACGAATCAATCAAATGAGAATCAATATCGTTAATTAAGTGATTGCCCATTGCCGTAGCAGGTTGTTGTAGACGCCAGTGAGTTGGCGATGCTCTGCCCTCGCCTCGGCTAATTGCTGCAGACGCTGAATGCTTTGATCTAGATCAAAGAGCAATTCGCGCTGAGTATCGGCGGCCACCAAACTTTGTATCCAGCAGATAGCAGCGACGCGTTCACCCGCCGTTACTGGCTCGACCTGATGCCATCGGCTCGTGGCATACAGCACTAGCGAGCCCGCTGGCAGCTTTACTTCTTGCACGCCAAAGCCAGTATCAATGCTGAGCTCACCACCGCTGTAGCTATCGGGGTCACTGAGAAATAATGTCGCGGATAAGTCGCTGCGAAACAGGCCTTTGCCATCGTCGCTGGCCATGATGGCGCTATCGATGTGCAGACCGTAATGGCCATTATTGCGATAGCGATTAAAGCGTGGCCGTAAAATGCTCTGCGGCAAAGCAGCTGAAATAAACAAAGGATGCTGGCTTAGGCGCTGGCGCAACTTATCGGCTAAGGCCTGGCCAAGCTCGCATTGACTAGCCACCTGCTCATTTTGCTTAACACTTTGCGAAACGCTGCCGGCCGTTGCTAGACCGTCCTGCCATTGCGCCCTCGTTAAGGCTTCGCGGTAAGCGGCAACTTCAGAGGCATCGAGTAGATCGGAAATAATCAGCATAGATGGCTCGGGCTAAATAATGTGTGTGGGCCGATGTCGTTGATGTGCAGACAACCGGCCTGCGCCATGGTGATCTCTAGCTCATCGCGAAGTATGCGCAAGAGATGCGCAACGCCTAGCGCTCCGGCGGTGGCTAAAGCATAAATATAGGGACGGCCAATCATCACGGCGTTGGCGCCTAGGGCGATGGCCTTGAATACGTCGGTACCGCTGCGCACGCCACTATCGAGCAAAAGCGTGAGGTCTGGGCCGACGGCTTGGCGTATCGCCGGTAGCGCATCGAGACTGGCCATACCGCCATCGAGCGCACGTCCGCCGTGGGTGGAAACGATAATGCCGGCTACGCCTAAGCTCTGTAGTCGTAGGGCGTCATCTGGATGTGTTACGCCTTTTACTAGCACTGGCAGCGTGGTCGATTTCAGCAACCATGCTAGGTCTTCCCAAGTGGGTGCATCGGCCATATAGCCTTGAAAAACGGTGCTGTCATCGCGGCTAATAGCACGCGTTGGGCCGTCATCGATATCCTTTAGATTTACCGCATTCAGATGCGCTGGCAGTGTAAATCCTAGGCGCTGCGAACTACGACGCACGCCATGCACAGGTACATCCAGTGTGACAACAATGGCGCCGTAACCTGCTGCCTCAGCTCGTCTCACCAAGCTTAGCGTAGCGTTTTTTGATGCTTGGAAATAAAGCTGAAACCATCGCGGCGCTTGGGTTTGCGCAGCTACCTCTTCTAAGCGGGTAGATGACAAGGTGCTTAACACCAGTCCCGCCTCAAGGGCATTTGCCGCTTGCGCACTGGCAAGCTCGGCATCGGCATGGAATAAGCCCTGATGCGCCACTGGTGCGAGTAAAAATGGATGTCGGAAGCGCTGGCCACAAAGCATGAGCTCAGTAGAACCATGATCACCTGCGACGAGAATTCGGTTGTAGATAGCATGCCGCTCAAAGGCGCGGCGATTGGCTCTTAAGGTGGTATCGGCCACGCTGCCTTCACTCAGATGAGCAAAGACAGCCGATGACATATTGCGCTCCGCCCATCGCTCATAATCCTCTGCACAGACAATATCAGCAGGAATTTGCGTTAGCGGTGATGGGCGTTGAGGCATAGTTTAGAACTTGTAGTTTAGTGTCAGTTGCGCGTTGCGCTTGTCGCCAATATAGGTGAACGCACCACTACGATATGCTGCTAAGTAGTAGTCTTTGTCGGTTACATTATTGACGTTTACTCGCGCACTCAGCTGCTTGCTGAAGCGATACTCAGCGAAGGCGTCAAATACAGTGTATGACGGCACAGCATAAGCATAGTTTGTTGCTGTGTCAGGCTGGCCAGCAAACATTTGGCTTTGATACGTTGCACCGCCACCGAAGGCAAATTTATCTGTTGCTTGATATTTCAGCTGTAAATTACCACTACGCTTGGCGAAGTTTGCGAGTTGGGCGCCCTCATTCGCTGCAGTAAATGACTCCAATACTTCTGAGTTCATAATGGCTAAACCAAATTGGCCACTCAACTTAGGAGTGATGTTACCGACAACTGAAAGTTCAACGCCTTGAACTTGGTTTTTACCAGTGTTGAGTGTGCCCGTTGTTGCGTAACTATTGGCCGAATCACCCTCCTGTACATCCGACTTAATGGTTCGGAACAAAGCAGCTGTCATCAAGAGTTTGTCTTGCAATACCTGCCATTTTGTACCGACCTCATAACTCACAGTCGACTCAGGCTTACTATCGGCGACTTGCTGCGGCGTACCGCAGAGACCGCCATAACCACAGCTACCGCCTACATCAGATTCGCCACCATTAATATCGCTTGATGTGCTAACTGACGCATAGACATTGGCCTTTGGTGTGATTTTATAAGTTACGCCAGCATGACCATTTAAGAAGCCATCTGAGTAGTCATAAACTGTTTTTGCTGTCAAACCAACGATATTGGTGTAGTCGAAATAGTCGTAGCGAAGGCCTGCAAAGCCAGTCCATTTATCATTGAAGTCAACGGTGTCCATGGCTGTCAATGAGCTGGTGCGGATGTGATATTCAGAGTCCAAACCATTCTTGGTGAGCGTGCGCCCTAACAAGGTATTTAAGTTCGGGGCTTTTACGCCAGTCACACCATCATAAATGCAATAGCCGGGCGATGTACCGCCGCCACGAGATGTAACCGTGCAGTTAGATGTCCCCGTGTTTGTAGCTGAAAAAGTGCCGTTATCAACTTTCTCATCATTAACTTCTAAGCCAAATACAAACTGGTGGTCTAATTGGCCTAAGCGCTTATTCCAGAACACATCTGTGCGATTAACCCAATAGTTAACCTCTTGGTAGCCTTGGTGAGTAGATAAAGAGACTGTCGGATTTAGTGTGACTGCATCTGTAGTTCCACGCCCACCTGTTGCCACATAGCTATTACTCGTGCGGCCAATACGCGTAGCATTCTGCATTCGTAGAGCATTATTAAAGCGATAGTTCAGCTTAAATGTCGCCGTATCTACCTCGGTATCTAAGTGATCACTGCCAAGCTGTAGGTATACAGGGATATTTTTAACTGGCTTACCAGTAGTCTGGTCAATATAGGTCCCCAAATCAGGCACATCTTTCGCTTCGAGATGGTAGTAATCAGCTGAAACACTTAGAGCATCGGTAGCTTGAAAAGCGCCAGACAATAGCAAACCACGACGGCTTTTCTCAGCTGGAGCACGATCAGGTACAGACTCTGATGCATCCAGCAAGTTTAAGCGCACAGAGGCACGGTCATTGATGACTTTATTAGTATCAATACCCATACGGTGGAAATCGTCAGTACCAACGCCCAACTCCAACTTAGTGAAGTCTTTGTCGGTGTTGGGCTGCTTAGTGATGCTGTTGACTGCTCCACCGGTAGAGCCACGGCCAGCAAATGTTGAGCTTGGGCCTTTGGTAATTTCAACTTGCTCAACGGCAAAGCTTTCACGCGTGGTCATGCCGGGGTCGCGTAAGCCATCAATAAATACATCGCTGCGAGCTTCATGGCCGCGAATGATGTAGCGATCACCGAAGGCGTTACCGTTTTCGCCAGTGCCTATGGTCACGCCTGGTTGCGCCGCTAAAATATCGCGCAAATCAGTTTTGCCAGATTCTTCAATGGCTTTTTGAGTAATCACCGAAATGGTGTGTGGGGTTTCAGCAAGCTCTTTCACGCGGCGTTGATCGCCAGAAATTTTTGCCTTATATGGCGCGCCTTCTTCACTGTATGGGTTGGTGTCTTCGATTTGCGCTTGCACCTCCACCGTTGCCAGAGTTTTGCTTGCTGACTCGGCATGAGCAACTGGTGCGGCAATTGCCAAGCCCATGGCTAATGCCATTGCTGATGCGTGGGTTGCGCTGATTGGTGCTGGCGTGTGGAATGAGCGTGGGACTTTTACTGAAGAAGGCGTGTCTTTCATCGAGCATCTCGCGTAATGGAAAAGGTGTTAGCAACTCGTTGTTGATAACCATTCTCATTACTTTAAATGCGCGAAACGCTTCCGTCAATGCAAATACGAATTGATTTCATTAAGGTTTACATGAAAGCCAATAAAAAAGCCCCTGCCAGAAAACTGAGAGGGGCTTTTTGCCTAGCTCAGCTAAGCATCAGCCAGGTATACGCACCCAGCCTTCCATCAAGATACGTGCGCTACGGCTCATGATGGCTTTCGTCACAGTCCATTGGCCATCGACCAATGCAGCGGCGGCACCAACCTTCAATGTGCCAGATGGATGGCCAAAGCGCACCGACTCAAGCGCCTTGCCACCGGCGGCCAAGTTCACCAAGGTGCCCGGAATAGCCGCAGCCGTGCCAATCGCCACTGCTGCCGTGCCCATCATGGCGTGATGCAACTTGCCCATAGACAGCGCGCGTACTAGCAAATCGATATCTTTCGCCGCAATAGTTTTACCGCTAGACGAGACATAGTCTGTCGGCGGCGCAACAAAGGCGACTTTAGGCGTGTGCTGGCGCGTCGCTGCTTCTGCTGGGGTTTTGATCAAGCCCATGCGTAAGGCACCTGCAATGCGAATAGCTTCCAAGCGCGCCAGTGCAGCGGGATTGCTATTGATAGCTTCGCGTAACTCAGTGCCGGTGTAGCCAATATCAGCGGCATTAACAAATACCGTTGGAATACCAGCCGAGATCATCGTTGCCTTTAGCTTGCCGCCGGTGACCACATCTTCTGGCACATCAAGTTCATCCACCAGATTGCCGGTGGGAAACATTGAGCTACCCTCGCCGTCATCATCGGATGGATTCATGAACTCCAGCACGATTTCCGCAGCCGGAAAAGTCACGCCATCGAGCTCGAAATCGCCAGTCTCTTGCACTTGGCCATTACTTACCGGCACATGAGCAATAATGGTTTTGTGGATATTCGCCTGCCAAATGCGTACTACGCAGATGCCATTTTCTGGAATGCGTGCAGGGTCAACCAAGCCAGCATGCAAGGCGAAAGCACCGGCAGCTGTCGATAAATTACCGCAGTTGCCGCTCCAGTCGACAAAGGCTTTATCAATAGAGACTTGGCCATAGAGGTAATCCACATCGTGCTCAGGCTGCGAACTTTTCGACAAAATCACGCATTTGCTGGTGCTAGAAGTCGCGCCGCCCATGCCGTCAATATGCGCGGCATAGGGGTCAGGACTGCCAATCACGCGCATAAAGAGCTGATTACGAGGCTCACCTGCTACCTGACAATTCGCTGGCAAATCCTGCAGGCGAAAAAAAACGCCTTTAGATGTGCCGCCACGAATATAGGTGGCCGGGACTTTTATTTGAGGAGCCGCGCTCATGCCGTAGTGGCCTTTAAGAAGTCTTTGGCAAAGCGCTGCAACACGCCGCCGGCTTCATAAACCAAGGCTTCATCATCGGAGTCTAAGCGGCAAGTCATCGGCACGCGCACGACTTCGCCTGAGCGACGGTTAACGATCAAGGTCATTTCCGCGCCAGGTGAGCACTCGCCTTCGACATCGAAAGTTTCAGTGCCATCAATGCCTAGCGTGATGCGTGTAGTGCCGGCCTTGAACTCCAATGGCAATACGCCCATGCCGAGCAAGTTGGTGCGGTGAATACGCTCAAAACCTTCAGCGGCAATCACTTCCACGCCTGCCAAACGCACGCCCTTAGCTGCCCAATCGCGTGATGAGCCTTGGCCGTAATCGGCACCAGCAACAATGATCAGCGGCTGCTTGCGCTCCATATAAGTCTCAATGGCTTCCCACATGCGCACTACCTTGCCTTCTGGTTCGATACGCGCCAATGATCCCTTCTTCACCTTGCCATCGACCACTGCCATTTCATTCATGAGCTGCGGGTTAGCAAAGGTCGCGCGCTGAGCCGTTAGATGGTCGCCGCGGTGTGTGGCATAGCTGTTGAAGTCTTCTTCTGGCACACCCATTTTGTGCAGGTATTCGCCAGCGGCTGAGTCCATCATGATCGCATTGGATGGCGATAAGTGATCGGTGGTGATGTTGTCTGGCAATACCGCCAACGCGCGCATACCTTTCATGGTGCGCTCACCGGCCAATGCGCCTTCCCAATACGGCGGACGGCGAATATAGGTGCTCATTTCGCGCCAGTCGTAAAGCGGTGATTTTGCGCGCTCGCTGTCTTTTTTCTCAAACATCGGGATGTAGATTTCGTTGAACTGCGATGGTTTCACCGACTTCGCGACAATGGCATCGATCTCTTCATCAGATGGCCAAATATCATGTAGACGAATCTCTTTACCATCGGCTATGCCCAGCACATCTTTCTCGATGTCAAAACGCACGGTACCAGCAATCGCGTAGGCAACGACCAAAGGTGGTGAAGCCAAAAATGCCTGCTTAGCATAGGGATGAATACGGCCGTCGAAGTTGCGGTTGCCCGACAACACGGCGGTGGCATAGAGATCACGATCGATGATTTCTTGCTGAATCACAGGGTCTAGTGCGCCCGACATGCCATTACAAGTAGTACAGGCGAACGCGACAATGCCGAAGCCCAGCGACTCAAGATCTTCCAACAAATTGGCGTCTTTCAAGTACAACTCAACCACTTTCGAGCCTGGTGCTAAGGATGATTTCACCCATGGTTTGCGTGTTAAGCCGAGCTTGCGAGCATTACGAGCAATCAAACCGGCAGCGATAACGTTGCGTGGGTTCGAGGTGTTGGTACAACTGGTAATGGCCGCGATAATTACCGCGCCATCGGGCATTTGGCCATCAGCCTCTTGCGCTTGAGCTTTGTCTAAATCGACGGCGATACCACGTTCAGCCAAGGCCGACACGGGTAGGCGTTTGTGCGGGTTCGATGGGCCGGCCATATTGCGCACGACGCTGGATAAATCGAAATGCAGCACGCGCTCATATACGGCGTTGTTTAGGCTGTCTGACCATAAGCCCGTTTGCTTGGCATAGGTTTCTACCAAGGCCACTTGCTCATCGGTACGACCAGTCAAGCGTAGATAAATCAGCGTTTGTTCATCGATAGAGAACAATGCAGCGGTTGCACCGTACTCTGGCGCCATATTAGAAATGGTCGCGCGGTCGCCAATGGTCAGGCCGGGAACGCCTTCACCGTAGAACTCAAGATAGCCACCGACTACTTTCTGCTGACGCAGGAACTCGGTCATCGCCAGCACAATATCAGTCGCGGTTATGCCGGGCTGGCGCTTGCCAGTCAGCTCAACGCCAACCATTTCTGGCACGCGCATCATCGATGGGCGGCCGAGCATGACGTTCTCAGCTTCAAGACCACCAACGCCAACAGCGATCACACCGAGCGAGTCTACGTGTGGTGTGTGCGAGTCGGTGCCAACACAAGTATCTGGAAATGCCACGCCATCTTGGCTATGCACCACTGGCGACATTTTTTCCAAATTGATTTGGTGCATGATGCCGTTGCCGGCCGGAATCACATCGATATTATCGAAGGCAGTTTTTGTCCACTCGATAAAGTGAAAACGGTCTTCGTTGCGGCGATCTTCAATATCACGGTTTTTCTGGAATGCATCGGGGTCAGCACCACCGCTCTCGACGGCTAGCGAGTGATCAACAATCAGCTGCACTGGCACTACTGGATTCACTTTCGACGGGTCGCCGCCCTGCTCAGCAATGGCATCACGTAAGCCAGCAAGATCGACCAATGCGGTTTGGCCCAAAATGTCATGGCAGACTACGCGTGCTGGAAACCACGGAAAATCGCGGTCGCGGCGGCGCTCAATCAGCTGCACCAAACAATCAGTAATGATGGCTGGGTCGGCCTTACGCACGATGTTTTCGGCGTGAATACGCGCGGTATATGGCAGGCTATCCCAAGCATTTGGCTTGATGGCGTTAACGGCTGCGCGAGCATCGAAATACTCAAGCGAAGTGCCGACTAAGGGTTTACGAAATTCATTATTCATAAGAGCTCTCTTTGTAAAATGCCCCGCCTTCTCGCGAAGGCAGGGTTTGCGTCAACTAATGAGTCAAAAAAGGCTTATTTGCGATTTTTGATAGGCACGAATTTCTGATCTTCTGGGCCTGTGTAGTTGGCGCTTGGGCGAATGATTTTGCCGTCGATGCGCTGCTCAATGACGTGAGCTGACCAGCCGCTAGTACGGGCAATCACAAACAGCGGCGTGAACATATCGGTGGGAATGCCCATCATGTGATAGCTCACAGCCGAGAACCAATCGAGGTTGGGGAACATCTTTTTCGCATCCCACATGGTCGACTCTAAACGCTCAGCGATGTCGTACATTTTCATGTTCGACTGCTCTTCGGAGAGCTCTTTCGCCACTTGCTTGATTACTTTGTTACGTGGGTCGGACACGGTATAGACCGGATGGCCAAAACCAATAACCACTTCTTTGCGCTCAACACGTGCGCGAATATCAGCTTCGGCTTCATCTGGATTGTCGTAGCGCTTTTGAATTTCAAACGCGACCTCATTGGCGCCGCCATGCTTAGGTCCACGCAATGCGCCGATGCCACCGCAGATTGCCGAGAACATATCGGAGCCAGTACCGGCAACAACACGCGAGGCGAAGGTTGAGGCGTTGAACTCATGCTCAGCATATAGAATTAGCGAGGTGTGCATGGCACGAACCCAGCTATCACGCGGCTTTTCGCCATGCAGCAAATGCAGGAAGTGGCCGCCGATGGAGTCGTCATCGGTTTCAACTTCAATACAGTTGCCGTTGTAAGCAAAGTGGTACCAATACAGCAGCATCGAGCCCAAGCAAGCCATTAGTTTGTCGGCAATATCACGCGCGCCGGGATGATTGTGGTCATCTTTCTCAGGCTTTACACAACCTAGTACCGACACGCCAGTGCGCATCACGTCCATGGGGTGAGCCGATGGTGGCAGCTGCTCAAGTGCTACCTTCACTGCTGCTGGCAAGCCACGCAAGGCTTTCAGTTTTGCTTTATAGCCGGCCAACTCAGCGGCGTTTGGCAGTTTGCCATGCACCAATAAGTGAGCAATTTCCTCGAACTCACTGGTGGTCGCTAAATCTAGGATGTCATAGCCACGATAGGCCAGATCGTTGCCAGTACGGCCAACGGTGCAGAGCGCGGTATTGCCAGCGGCTGTGCCCGACAAGGCGACGGATTTTTTCGGCTTGGGTAGCGTGCTTTTAACTTCAGTCATGGTCAGTCTCCTGGGGGCTTATTTGTTTTGTGAAAACAGCTGATCGATTTTGTCTTCGTAGCTGTGATAGTTGAGGAATTCATAAAGCTCTTTACGCTTTTGCATGAGGTCGAGCACATTGACCTGCGTGCCCTCTTTACGCACGGCTTCATACACGGCCAATGCCGCTTTCTGCATAGCGCGCGTGCCGGATAAGGGGTAAAGCACCATGGAAATACCCTGCTCGCCTAACTCTTGCGTGGTGTAGTACGGCGTGTCACCAAACTCAGTGATGTTGGCCAGCACTGGCACATTCACCGCATCGCAAACTTGGCGATACATGGTGATGTCGGTCATGGCTTCAGCGAAAATAGCATCGGCACCAGCTTCAACATAGGCGCTGATACGATCAATCACGCCATTCAACCCTTCTTTTTGCAGCGAGTCGGTGCGTGCCATAACGACAAATTCGCTATCGGTTTTAGCATCAACTGCAGCTTTCACGCGATCGACCATTTCGCCAATCGGCACGATTTCTTTATTGGGGCGATGACCGCAGCGCTTTTGTGCGACTTGATCTTCAATATGCACGGCAGCAACGCCAGCGCGGATCATCTCGGTCACGGTGCGCGAAATATTGAATGCGCCGCCCCAGCCTGTGTCGATGTCCACCAACAGTGGTGTGTCCGTAACGCTAGTGATACGGCGCGCGTCGATCAGTACATCTTCCAATGAAGTCAGGCCTAAATCGGGCAAACCATAGGAGTAGTTGGCAACGCCGGCACCAGACAAATAAATTGCCTTATAGCCAACTTGGGTTGCCATCATCGCGGCATAGGCATTGACCGTGCCCATCACCTGTAATGGTTTTTCGCTGGCAATGGCGTCGCGGAAACGACGACCTGCGCTAAGCGTGCTTGAGTTAATTGCCATTAGGCTCTCCTAGCCGGTGCATCCGGCGTGTCTGTTGTAAGTTCAGTGGTGTGATTAGTAGCGGGTTTAGTCACGACAGCGCCATGAGCAGGATCAACACGCGCGGCAATATTGGCGCGGGCTGTGGCAATGTGACGCCGCATTAAAAACTCGGCGAGTTCGCCATCACGTGCCTCAATGGCATCGAGAATGCGTTGATGCTCAGCCAGAGCCTGTTGCGGCCGACCTTCAGTAATAGAAAATTGGCCACGATAAATTCGCACGCGGTGATATAGCTCACCGCAGAGCATATGAATCAGCACGGCATTATGGCTGCCTTGAATGACGCGGTAATGAAAGTCGACGTTGCCCTCTTCTTGAATATAGGCACGACCTTCTTGTTCTTCGATTTGCTCAGCATGCTTGGCTAGTAGCTGCTTGAGCTCGGCAATTTCACTCGCCGGCATATGCTTAGCCGCCAAACGGCAAGCTAACCCTTCCAGGGTTTCGCGCACTTCATAAATCTGCAGCAGCTCTTCTAATGACAGCGCCATGATGCGCACGCCCACATGCGGGATGCGGGTAATGAGTTGGCGGCCTTCAAGGCGGCGCAATGCTTCACGTAATGGTCCGCGCGAAACGCCATAGCGAGCAGCTAATTCAGCTTCAGATATGCGTGAGCCCGCTTCAAGATCGCCGCGCACAATGGCCTCTTGCATCAAGGCAAAAACTCTATCGGCCAGCGTCGTGCGAGCAGCTGAAGTATCAGCGGCATCTGCAACGGTGGGAGTGAGCTTCGGTGGCATAAGCAGATATTGTCTACAATCCTTGCGAAGCACCGACAATAACGCGACGAAACTGACTGGTCAAGCCCATTTAAAACCAGATAGCGTAAAAGAAATGGGGACTCAAGAGACTTTTGTCTACAATTTATAGCCAGCACTACTTTTAATAAAAATAGTGCTGGCTATGATGAGACCAGAATTAACGCAACGTACTAGGATAAACCGGCAGTGAGCCCATCGCTTTCGCATCATGCGCGGGCAATAACTTAACTTGCGGGAACTTTTTCGCAATCGCTGAAACGTGTGCAATTGCATCGCGCACAGCGTCCGTATCCTCATCAATAAGTTGTCGCGCAATCCATGGCTTCTCAGCGAGCTGAGTAATGCCATCGAGCTGCCAAACTAAATCCCCCAAAAGCGCTAAGCGTTGACCTGATGGCAGCGTCAAAAACACCAAGACTGAGCCCGGCGTATGCCCAGGTGCTGGCACCAAAACCACACTGCCATCGCCCCAAACATCGAATTGCTGCGCAAAACCTAGATAAGGTTTGTTCACAAAGGCGTAACTTTTTAGATGATCTGCGCTGAGTTGTCTCGCTAGTGCCGAGTTATCGCCGCCATCGCTGATAAACGCTTGCTCAGTTGTCGGCACAAGCACCGGCGTATTGCGTAGGCTATCTAGGCCACTAACATGATCCCAATGCGCATGCGTAAGAATTACACCGACCAGCGATTTCAGGTCATAGCCCTGCGTTATAAGTTGCTCAGCGGCTGGAGTGGTTTTGTCGTAATCGGTGGTGAGCTGCATCAGTAGCGGCAGCAACTTCACCTGATCATCCACCTCACGGCCAAAACCAGTGTCGATCAGCAAGTCTCCGCGCGGATGCTGCACTAGCACGGCAGTCATGCTGAAATCGCGATTTTCTAATGGATTACCGCCGCGAAAGGCAAGCATCGCTGAAGAATGCATGGTGCCAGTCGGTAAAGCGCTCACGCGCATAGATTCAGGCGGCGATGCTGCGGGCAAGCTATCGGGTAACGCGATAGCTTGTGACGATATCGACCACGGTAAAAAGCTGGCAATAAACAGAGCCACCAACACTAAAGTCAACCATCGAATCCATCGCCACATAACTGCACCTTTATTATTATTTTGCGAGCTGGCAGCTACTTTATCATGGCCAAGTACTAAAAATGCAGAAGGAGCTTCCGTAAGCTCCTTCTGATCGATCAAGGCTTAATTGCTACGCACTAAGTCGGACCTCCACATCCAGCATTGAGAATATCAGTGGGGTCATTCGTAGCTCTACCTAAACCACTTCGAGTGACGCTATCTAGCTTGGTGAAGTCAATAAAACCTGTGCCTTTACGCTGTCCTATCTTTGCGAATGCGACAGAAAACTCTGTTGGATCACTAAAATTATCAAAGTCTAAAAACTGTCTATCAAAAACGCCCGAGTTTAGAAATCTTGAGTAAGTTTTTTTATCGCTATCGTACCCAAGTAGTTTATAAAGCTTTTGAGCATTTCTATTTTCATCGAAAAAATCAAGAGCAAGCTTGTCACACTTTTTAAAGCGCTTATCACTACTTTCATCATCACTAATAGCAGTTAGCTTAATACCATCTATGGATGCAATATCAGCATTTATTAATGAATCAATAAGTACTTTTTGTTTATCCGTATAACTCTCCGCTAACAAAGAGGAGTTCCGGCCACTACCCTTGACTTGCTCAATTCGCCAGGCAACAATATTATTCTCCGCAAAGCTAATATAAATCGATAGTTTCGAGCTATCCTCAAGCATGTATGACGCTATATAGCGCATCAGCTTGCCTTCATTTGCCGGCTCTATCTTAAAGTCATAGCTACTAGCAGCTGGATCAAAAACCAAAGGTCCAGAAGCTGCATCCTCATCAACTTTTATAATTCCGCTTGTTGAAATTGAAACTTTAATATCTGCATTAACAGGAGGGTTACTTACTGTTTGACTTGGAAGATTGTAATTACTCTTCAAAACAAACTTAGGCACATAAGACCCAGCAAACGGCTTAAGCTTAGCGACAGGATCATCCTTCACCTCTGCTGCTTTAAGTTGGCCAATAAATCCTGGAGTACCACCACCTGATTTCGATTTACCAATGTTAATCTCATTAAATATGCCAAGCTTATTATCAGAGAGTGCATATTCAATATTGCCATCGAGCCAAATTATTTCAGGCAAGTGTGGAGTTCCTCCAGCAGATAAAGTTCTGTTAAATGGGTTACTAAGCCTTTTTGAATTAACTGTAAGCGAGTTATCGGCACCAACAATTGCTATTATCTCTTGCCCTTCAGTAAAGCTGCAGTCAGAGCCACAGCCTGTGCCACCACCCTTCTTGAAATTTAAATTATAGGTTTTGACTAGCGAACTATGAACAGTTCCAGCCACTGTGTCGCTACCCGGCGTTGTTGTGCCCCCACCTGTCTCTTTTGGTGGTGCATCAGGAAAAACTAGATCAGCATCAGGATTAGCAATAACGCTGGCTAAAATATCATCATAGATTTTGCCACTATCGTTGTTAAGCCCTTTTTTAAAGGCCTCTAGTAAATCGTCGTAAAAATTACCCTTTGCTGCTGTAAATCGTGCATTAATTGGATCGAATGAGTCTCCGGTAGCCAAGTAGCCACCAGTGACCAATGCAGTCTTAAGCTTGGCAATAGCAGCATTCATCTCACTCGTTAACTCTGCTTTATTACTTTCAGACACATTAGAAAAATAATCTGATGGATTACCTCTTGCGGCCATAGCCAAGAGCAAATCTGTAAATGGCGTGATGTTTACTACCCCAGGACCTGCGGCATAGCTATTCAACACGGATGCTGGATCGCCATTACGAATCTGTACTACGCAGGGGAAAGCTGCAGCAGGCACAGTCGCAATACTCCAAGCACCAGTTGTGGAGGTAGGATTTGCATTATAGGTATTGCCATCACTGCACTTTGCATCAACATCACCACCAACAATCGGTGCACCAACAGCAGCAACACCGCTTAAGCTCGGAGCCGCTGCGCTACCGCCACCTCCGCCACAAGCAGACAGTAGCGCCGCTGCACTGAGCGATAGCACTAACGCTGAGGGGTTAAGTTTAAACATTTGCTTATCTCCAAACCTAAATTGACCTCCAAAGTCTAGTAAGCTTTGACTTTTATATGCCCCCGCAATCAGGGGGGTCAGGCACAATAAATATTATGACTTCACAGCCAAAACTACTTTCAGTCGCACCGATGATGGATTGGACCACGCGCCATGCGCGCAATTTCCTGCGCCTGTGTAGCCCTCAGGCTCGGCTTTATACGGAAATGGTCACCACACAGGCGCTGGTCTACGGCGATATCCCGCGGCATTTACGTTTTGAGGCGCTTGAACACCCCATCGCGCTGCAGCTTGGTGGCAGCGACATCAAAGACCTCGTACATTGCGCCAAACTGGGTGAAGACTGGGGTTACGACGAGATCAACCTCAATGTCGGCTGCCCTTCCGACCGCGTGCAGCAAGGCCGCATTGGTGCCTGCTTAATGGCAGAGCCTGCATTAGTGGCAGATGCGTTAGCGGCGATGCAAGCAGCTGTGCGCGTGCCGGTGACGGTAAAACATCGCATCGGCATCGATGGCCTAGAGCATTTCGATGACCTACTAAACTTTGTCGATACCGTAGCAAGCAAAGGCTGCACTCACTTCATCGTACACGCGCGCATTGCCATCTTGGCGGGCTTAAGCCCAAAGGAAAATCGTGACGTGCCACCACTACGCTACGAAGACGTTTATCGCTTGAAAGTGCTGCGGCCAACGCTGACTATCGAGATTAATGGTGGCATTAAAACGGTGGATGAGATTGCGCAGCACTGGCAGCATACCGATGGCGTAATGATCGGGCGTGAGGCCTATCAAAACCCCTATTTATTGGTTGAGGCGCAGCGTCTTTGGGGTGTAACGGAGCTGCCATCACGTGGCGATATCATCCGTGCCTACGAGCCTTTTGTAGCGCGAGAATTGGCCAATGGCGTCGCGCTAAAACAGATGACACGGCATATTTTGGGCCTATTTCATGGCCAGCCGGGCGGTCGTCGCTATCGCCAAATTTTGAGTAATTTAGCCCCAGATGCTGGGCTTGAGGCATTACACGCAGCCCTAGCTGCAACCGGAGAAGAATAAAATGGCAACACCGCTACAACAGCTGATGGCTTGCACCACCGTGGTCGCCGACACAGGCGATATCGATAGCATCATTCGCCTAAAACCTGTCGATGCCACTACCAATCCATCCTTAATTTTAAAAGCAGCTAGCACGCCGCAATACGCCGAACTTATCGATCAAGCATTAGCAGCAGTGAAGCAGCTACCTGCATCAGCACAGTTGCCAGCCGCACTTGAAGCCGTATCAGTGGCGTTTGGCGCGGAAATTCTCAAGCACATCCCCGGTGTGATTTCGACCGAAGTTGATGCGCGCTATTCCTTTGATATTGCCGCCACACTAGCGCAGGCACGACGAGTCATTGCGCAATATCGCGCACTAGGCATTAGCCGAGACCGCGTGCTAGTGAAAATCGCCAGCACTTGGGAAGGTATATGCGCCGCGCGCCTGCTCGAGCAAGAAGGCATACGTTGCAACCTCACTTTGCTGTTTAGCTTCACACAAGCACAGGCCGCTGCCGAAGCTAAGGCCACGCTCATCTCGCCTTTTGTCGGGCGGATTTTAGATTGGTATGCCGCAAAAACTGGCGAGACATACACAAGCGAGACCGATCCCGGTGTGTGCTCAGTAAAAGCGATTTATGAGTACTACAAAGCCGTTGGCCACGACACTATTGTGATGGGTGCGAGCTTCAGAAATACCGGTGAAATCCGTGCATTAGCGGGATGCGACAAGCTCACTATTGGCCCGGCTTTACTAGATGCATTGGCGAAAGAGTCTGAGCCTCTGACTGCGCAATTAACTGCAGAAAGCATAGTGCCGCGCCCTCGCCTAGCTGAACTGACTGAAGCTAATTTCCGCTGGCAGCTTAATCAAGACCCCATGGCGACAGAAAAATTGGCAGAGGGCATACGTTTATTTGCAGCAGATTTAGAAAAACTAGAAGGCTTGCTGGCAGCGAAACTCGCTTAAGTGAAAGGCTGGACGCTGCTGCTCAATCGCGGCAGCGTTTCTCGCTTTCTAGGGCATCGACCAAGCTACGGAAAGCTTCCGTGTTGGATTCGTTTAAGCTCATCAATGTGCGGTGAGCATCAATCACTTGCTGAGTCACCGCGTCTTCGCTGATATCGCCAATAATGGGCAATTCCTCAAGGCTGCTGCTCAAGGCCGATGATGTGCGCAACATGCGAAAGACTTTATCAAAGCCCATGCTGAGCAAAATGCGTTCGATATCGGGGTTGATACAGAGTAAAACCGGACGACCTAAGCCACGCTGCTTCAGTATCACGGCGATGCGAGCGAGCAAGCCTAAAGCGGTAGAGTCGATGGCTTCAGTAGTGGTGAGATCGATGAGCACGGCGCGAAGGCCCTCATCTTCTTTGATACGCTGGTCGACAAAGCTTTCCAGCGCGGTGCAGGTCGGCACACGCACATCGCCAACTAGCTTTAATACATAAGTGCCGTTTAATACGGCGTATTGCATCTTGCAGGCGTCCATGGTCACTCGTCGCGCGTAATCATCAGCAGCGCAATATCATCGGGCAGATCTTTAGCGGAAGGAAGACCTAAGCGCATATTTAAAGCCTCAAAATCATTTGTCGCAGCGGCTACATGTGCTTTCAGCAAAGCTTCTTTGCTGGGCAGATCACCGGTTGGCATGATCTCAAGGATACCATCTGAGAGCGCGACAATGGAGAATTGTGGCGCTAACTCAACGATATGTTCCTCGAATTGGGCATCGGCAAACAAGCCAAGCGGCAAACCATTGCCCAAGAGCGCTGTTACCTCACCACGCTGACACAAAAATGCCGGCGGATAATGCGCGCCTAAGGCGTAGGTCAGTGTCTGCTTATTAGTGTCGATGACGCCGCAAAACACTGTCAGGTGCTTGCCGGTCTCAAGCGCGCGTAGCTCTTCGTTCATTGCGTGCATCAGTTTCGCTGGCGACAATAAAGACACTTTCGTGCGCTTTTCAAAGTGCCGCCGGATGCGGTTGGTCAAAGTCTTTAAGAACACTGTGACAAAGGCGCTAGAGGCACCATGACCCGAAACATCCGCCAAATAAAATGCAGTACGACCAGGACCCAAGCTGAAATAGTCGACAAAGTCACCCGACAAAAACAGGGATGGCAGAATGACATGATTCAGCGTTAAGCCATTGGTTTCGTGTGGAGTTGGTGGCAGCAACTTGCTTTGTACTTGGCGGCCTGCGCGCTGATCGTACTCGAGCAGCTGCAAGCTTTTTTTCAGACGCTCATTGCTGTCTTCGAGTGCGGCGCGGTAATGCTGATTCTCTAGCCGTAGCTGACGGCGTTCAAGTGCTCGCTGCACGGATAAATGCATGATGTCTTGATTAAGCATGTACTTCATCAAGAAGTCGCTAGCACCTTCCTGCAGGCTGGAAATTGCTTGATCTAAAGAGGCGGTTTCGGTAACTACAATCACTGCCGTTTCTGGCAGCTCATGCAGTAAAGCGCGGAGCAATTGCGAGCCGTTGCTCAAGTTTAACGTTAGCTCACCCAGGATCAGTGAAGGCTTTAGCTCACGTGCTAAGGCAAAGCCTTCATCGGCATCGCCTGCAATCTGCACGCTATACCCATCGTGCACTAGCCAATCTTTTAAGCGATGCGCCAAAAAATCATCCGCATCGATAACCAGGATAGGCCCTGGCGGCACAAATTTCATTGCGCGGCGGGCTCGCTCTCGAAGTCATCATCTAAAAATGGGTCGGACGTAACGACACCATCGGCGATATCAAAAGCGCGAACCTGTAAATAATAGTCTCGAATGAAGTTATAACGATCACCCTGCACCAGCTTCTCCGCCTTCATCAAGTCGGCTCGTGTATCGACTAAGTTCAACGCTAAGATGCCGTAAGCGACATCGGTGTTCATATAGGCGCGCGGGTCAGCTGGAGCATCACCGAATCGGCCAAAAAAATCACGAACAGTGCTTGGGCCAAGCAAAGGCAACATCACATAAGGTCCCTGCCCAACACCCCATACCGCCAAGGTTTGGCCAAAATCTTCATCTGTGCGCGGCATGCCCATCTTCGCGCCGATGTCGAAAATGCCTGCTAGGCCTATCGTTGAGTTAAACATAAAGCGTGATGTAGTTGCTGCCGCTGCAGCCGGCTTACCTTGCAGTAGCTCGTTCACCAAGGTGATGGGCGACAATAGGTTTCTCAGGACGCGCGTAATGCCGTCATCCACAGGCTGTGGCGTGACTTTTTGATACGCTTTGGCCACTGGCTTGGCAACGTATTGATCAACCGTGTCATTGAAGCGATAAACGCCACGGTTAAAACCTTCCCATGGATCGGTATCGTCGGCGCTAGCTGCAACGGGCAGTAGCGAAGCGAAGCCAATGGCGACCAACAGTAAACGTCCTGTATTTTTCATTAGATGAATCCTTCTAAGCAAAATTAGCAGCGGCGAACCAGCACACTACCAATCGAATATCCCGCACCGAAAGAGCAAATAACGCCAACGTCGCCAGTTGCTAAATCGTCGCGATGACGATGGAACGCAATGATTGATCCGGCGGAGCTGGTATTAGCAAACTCATCCAAAATCACCGGTGCATCATCGCGATTAAATTCGCGACCAAGTACACGCTTGGCGATCAACTCATTCATGCTGAGGTTGGCTTGGTGCAACCACAGGCGTTTCAAATCAGACACCGCTAAGCCGCAATCGTTACTGTGCGAGACGATTTGATCGGCAACCATGGGGCAAACTTCTTTAAAAACTTTGCGGCCTTCTTGCTTAAATAGTTTATCGCGGGCGTCTACGCCGGTTTCATCACAGCGGTTTAAGAAGCCGAAGTTATTGCGAATGGCTGATGAAAACTGGGTGTGTAAGCGCGTGCCAATGACTTCAAATGCATCTGCTGAGGTGCAGGTTTCTGCTAGTTCCACAACGATCGCAGTGGCCACATCGCCAAAAATGAAGTGGCAGTCGCGGTCGCGCCACTCAAGGTGAGCCGAGGTAATTTCTGGGCTAATCACTAGCACGCAACGAGCGGAGCCACCACGAACGGCATCTGCCGCTGCCTGCAAGCCGAAAGTGGCTGAGGAGCAAGCTACGTTCATGTCATAGGCATAACCGCCAGCGCCTAAGGCTTGCTGAATTTCAATGGCAACGGCGGGATACGCGCGCTGCATATTGGAGCAAGCCACAATAATGCCATCGACATCGGCGGCTGTTTTGCCGGCACGCTTTAGCGCATCGATGGCGGCTGCAACACCAATCTCGGCTTGAATGCCGATTTCGTCATTACTACGCTCTGGGATAGCTGGGAACATCCGCTCAGGGTCAATAACACCTGATTTATTGACGACATAGCGCGATTTAATGCCCGATGCCTTCTCGATAAACTCGACACTCGATGGCGCTAACGCGGTCACGTCGCCGCTGGCGATTGCCGCAGCATTGGCTTCGTTAAAGCGCTCAACATAGCTGTTAAAAGAAGCCACGAGTTCGGCATTAGAAACCGACTCACTGGGCGTGAATAAGCCAGTCCCGCTGATTACTACCTTTTGCATAACGCCCCCAATCACCTGAAATGAAAAAACACGCCAAAACAAAATGGCTATAAAAATCCACACGATGAGCCAGTGTATCGCAGCGCGCTCGCGCACACCAAGCCCGATGCGGCAAAATTGTCATCAGGCCGTCTGCTTAATGTGTTAGCGCTTGCCAAAGCTTAGCAAGCCGCTTCGCCGACACGGGCTCGGCTGTCTTCATCGGCTGCGCAAATAAGGAAATCCGATACTCCTCAAGTAGCCAGCGATACTCATCTAGCGCAGAAGCATCGCCGCCGCGCTCTTTAGTGCGCTGAACTAACGTTGCCCATTGCTGCCAAAGCCCTTGTAGCTCAACACTGGCAAGCTCATCACGGCCAATATTGTGTGGCAACTTCTCTAATCGTAAGCACGCCGCGTGCAAATAACGCACGTAATGTCGCCAGCGTGGTAACGGACACTGCATCATAAAGTTCGACAGATCCAATGCCTCGAGCTGGCTATGCAAATCCTTTAATGCCAAACCGTAGACTGGCTGAGAGAGGCCTTCTATGGCGCGATAGGCTTGATGCGCTTTGCTGAAAATATCGTTAAGCACGGGCAACTGCTCAAGCGCCGCCGGTACCAGCAAAGCTCGTATCCGCTTGAGCTCACTTTGGAAGGCTTCATTTGTACGCGGCATAGCAAGCGTTTGCGCTAACAAGTGTCGAATAACGCTAAGCGTAAATTGCTGCTCAAGCGCTGCTTGCGGCAACCATCGCGCCGATTGCAACAACAAGCCCGCAGACTTTTTCAGTGCGGAGGCGATAGTTTTTTGCTCGCCAGCACAGGCTAGACGCATGAGCTCAGCGACACCGACCTCATGCGCTTGCTGCGCTTGCGCTGCGTTAGCCATTAGTTTTAGTGCCAAGCCTTGCGGCCCTAGCTGCAGGGCCGGAAATGCGCGCGCGGGCATGCCATCAACATCGGTATCGATGGCTTCGGGTAAGTCCGGAAAGCTCCAACTAGCAATGTCTGAACGCTCCCACTGCCGCCGTGTTTCGGGCGCACTGCCGGTGGCAGCTTCAGGCTGGCTCGATAAAGATATACGGAGCTTTGCGATATCTCGAGCAGTGGCCAAGACTTGGCGGCTAGCGCCAACCACCGCCATATTGAACATAAAATGTGGTGCTAGCTCGACTTCATCCCATACGGTGCGCTCAATCAGGACGCCGCGTTGGCGTAAGGCCGCAGAGAGGGCCTGCCTAAGATTGCCCTCGGCAAAGTCGAGCTGATCGACCAGTTGTGCAGCGGTATCTGGCAATGGCACTAGTTGGCGGCGATAACTTTTCGGCAAACCACGCAACATCGCCTCAATTTTATCGGCGAGCAGGCCAGGCACTAGCCAATCTAGGCGATCTTCCGACACTTCATGCAGTAGGCCGGCAGGAATGCGCAAGGTAACGCCGTCGGCATCATGGCCAGGCTCAAAGTGATAGCTCAACGCCAGCTCATGACCGGCAATGGCAATAGTGTCGGGAAAATCTTGCTCAGTATTTTCAGCTGCTGCTTTCGCCAATACATCTTCAGGGGTGAGAAATAGCACCTTAGGCTCTGTCTTTTCAATGCTATGGCGCCAATCTTCAAAGCTCTTTTGACTGGCGACATCAGCCGGAATACGCTGCTCATAAAAGCTATAAAGCGTGTGTTCATCGACCAATAAGTCGCGACGGCGGGTTTTGTCCTCAATGCGCGTGACATCATCGATGAGCGCTTGGTTATGCTTAAGAAACGCCGCTTTGATGCTGATATCGCCAGTCACCAAGGCATCGCGGATAAAGATTTCACGCGACTCAACACGAGCAATAGGCTCGTAATTCACCAGCAGCCGTGAATGCAAAATAAGTCCAAACAACGCTGACTGCTCATAGGCCATAACCCTGCCCTGTTTGCGGCGCCAATGCGGCTCCGAATAGCTGCGCTTGAGCCACGGCTGCGCCAAGTGCTCAATCCATTCCGGCGTAATTTTCGCCACTAAGCGCAAATAAACACGATGAGTTTCCACAAGTTCCGCCGCCATAACCCACGGCGGGCCTTTTTTGCTGAGCACTGAGCCGGGGAAAATTAGCGCCTTTTGATTACGTGGCGCTTGGTATTCACGCTCTTCGGTTTTATGCGCAATTTGCGAAAGTAGGCCAGTGAGCATGGCACGATGTATTGGCTCATAGGGTGCAGGCTCACGATTGACTCTTAGATTCATGCGTTCGCATTGCTGCGTGAGTTGGCGATAGGTCTCGCGCCACTCTCTTAAGCGCATCCACGACAAAAAATGCTTGCGAGCAAACTCACGGCGCTGACGCTCAGTCAGTTCAGATTTCTGCTCGGCCAAGACCTGCCATAAATTCACGAAGAATAAGAAATCGGAATCTTCATGGCGAAATTGCGCATGGCGCTCATCGGCGGCTTGCTGCTTATCGTGCGGACGTTCGCGGGGGTCTTGCACGGACAGCGCAGAGACAATAACCAGCACTTCATGCAAAGCACCAAGCGGTGCGGCGGCAATGACCATTCGCGCCAAACGTGGGTCTAGCGGCAGCTGTGCCAGCTGTTTACCAATGGCAGTGATGCGCAATTCAGCATCGAGTGCACCGAGCTCATCGAGCAGGCGTAAACCATCATTGACTAAGCGGCTATCGGGCCTATCTAAAAATGGAAAATCATTGATGTCGCCAAGTTTGAGCAGCTGCATCTGCAAGATAACAGCGGCTAAGTTGGTACGCTGAATCTCAGGGTCTGTAAATTCACGGCGGCCAAGAAAGTCAGCCTCGCTATAAAGCCGAATGCACAAGCCCGGCGCGATACGACCGCAGCGGCCGGCACGCTGGTTTGCGCTAGCCTGTGACACGGCCTCAATAGGCAAGCGCTGCACTTTCGAGCGATAGGAATAGCGGCTGATGCGGGCAAAACCGGGATCAATGACGAAGTGAATATTGGGCACGGTCAGCGAGGTTTCAGCCACGTTAGTCGCAATAACGATGCGCCGACCTTTGCCCTGCGAAAACACTTTCTGCTGTTCCGCCACCGATAAGCGCGAATACAACGGCAATATCTCGCAATGCGGCGGGCCAAAACGGCGCAAGTTATCGGCTAGTTGGCGAATCTCACGCTCACTGCTAGCAAACACCAAAATGTCGCCATTAGCACGCTTATGCTCACGCTCATAAGCGATACATTGGTCGACCGCTTCTACCACAGCTCTCGGCAAAGCTTCCTCGATCAGCTCATAGCCATCGTCTTCATCGCCGCCACTAGGCTCGGCACTGATCGGTGCATACATCATCTCAACCGGGAAACTTCGACCTTCAACAATGAATACTGGCGCGCCGGTGAAGTGCTGACTAAAGCGCTCAACATCAATAGTTGCCGACGTAATGATGACGCGTAAATCAGGGCGTTGAGGCAAGAGCGTTTTTAAATAGCCCAAGAGAAAGTCGATATTAAGGCTGCGTTCGTGAGCCTCATCGATGATTAGTGTGTCGTATGCACGTAGCAGTCGATCGCGCGAAAGCTCGGCAAGCAAAACGCCATCGGTCATTACTTTGAGATAGGTCTCAGCCGCAGTTTGATCGCTAAAGCGCACCTTAAAGCCAACGCCCTGCCCCAGTGTCGTGCCAAGCTCATCAGCAATACGTTGCGCCACCGTGCGTGCGGCAATACGCCGAGGCTGGGTATGGCCAATCATGCCGGCACGCCCACGACCTGCCGCCAAGCAGATTTTCGGCAGCTGTGTGGTTTTCCCTGAGCCCGTTTCACCGGCGACAATAATGACTTGATTGCTTTCGATAGCCGCTTGCAGGCGCTCGCGCTCAGCCAATACCGGCAGATCGCCAGACCAGTCAATATTTTCGGGAATGACGCGGGCTAAAGCAGACGGCAAAGACAAAAACAACACCTCACTAAACACGGCAGATAAAAAAAGGGGCAGCCTAAGCCGCCCCTAATATTGAGCTCAAAGACTACTGATCGCGCAGTTCGCGACGCAGGATTTTGCCCACGTTAGTTTTCGGTAAATCGGCACGGAATACGATAGAGCGCGGTACTTTATAGCCTGTGAGGTTGCTGCGTAAATGCTTCATCAGCGAGTCCTCGGTCAGCGCTGGATCTTTACGTACAACAAACAGCTTCACCACTTCGCCTGACTTCTCATCAGGAATGCCAACCGCTGCTGCTTCCAATACGCCTGGGTGGGCGGCCGCGACATCTTCGATTTCATTTGGATAGACATTGAAGCCAGAGACCAAAATCATGTCTTTAATACGGTCAACAATACGCAAATAACCATCAGGCTGAATCACCGCAACATCGCCAGTTTTCAGCCAGCCGTCTTCAGTAATAGTTGCGGCAGTGGCTTCCGGCAGCTGCCAATAGCCCTTCATGACCTGTGGGCCACGAACGCAGAGCTCGCCAGCTTCACCTAAGGGCAGCTCTTCGCCATTTTCAGAGATCACTTTCAGCTCAGTGCTTGGCACTGGCATGCCAATGGTGCCGATCTGAATTTTTGACAAAGGATTGAGCGTGACCACAGGTGAAGTTTCTGTCATGCCAAAACCTTCACAGATTTGGCAACCAGTGATTTCCTCCCACTCCTCTGACGGCTTAATCTGCATCGCCATGCCACCAGCAACAGTTAGCTTTAGCGATTTGAAGTCGATCTTACGGAACTCAGGGTTATTCATCAGGCCGACAAATAACGTGTTAAGGCCAGCCATTGCGGTAAAGCGCCATTTGCTCAGCTCTTTCACGAATGCTGGAATATCGCGTGGGTTGGTAATGAGCACGGTGTGGCCGCCAAGCTCCATCATGCCCAAGCAGCACACAGTGAAGGCGAAGATATGATAGAGCGGCAATGGCGCAATCATGATCTCTTTACCAGGCTCAAACGTTGATGTGAGCACGGCACGAATTTGCAGCAAGTTGGCGACTAAGTTGGCGTTGGTCAGCATCGCGCCTTTAGATACGCCTGTTGTGCCACCGGTGTATTGCAGCACGCATAGGTCATCGGGTTTGGCCGTATGGTCTACAGGTGCACGGTTGCGGCCTTTCGCTAATGCCGCGTTAAGCTTGACCGAACCGGGCAACGAATACGCCGGCACCATTTTCTTCACATGCTTAACTGCGGCGTTAAGAATCCAACGCTTTGGCGCAGGCAGCAAATCAGCCAGCTCAGTAACGATGACATGCTTAATGCCGGTTTGGCCGACAACCGCCTGGGCCATATAGCCAAAGTTTGCTAAAACAACTAGAGCTTTTGCGCCAGAGTCATTGAATTGATGCAGCATTTCACGTTCGGTATAGAGCGGATTGGTGTTGACCACGACAAGACCAGCACGCATCGCGCCAAAAACAACTACTGGATATTGCAATACGTTGGGCATTTGCACAGCGATACGGTCACCGGCTTTCAAGTCCGTGTGTTGCTGAAGATAGGAGGCAAAGTTAGCGCTGAGTCTGTCGATATCGCTGTATGACAGTGTGCAGCCCATATTTGAGAATGCTGGTGCATCGCCAAAGCGATGGCAGGCTTCGTGGAAAACCTCCAACACTGAGCTGTAGGCCTGAGTATCGATGCGATAAGGGATATTTTCAGGGTATTTGTCTTTCCAGAAATCAGTCAGCATTGACGGGCTCCAAGTAGTTTTTATTGTCAGTTCGATGATGCAAGTGAAGCTGGCCATACCGAAGGGTCTTCGGTGAATACCAAACTACAGGTATCGTGCGCGGCAGCAGCCACAACGCAGCGGCATGAGAGCCACTCATCGCGGCGGAAAGCATACACTGAGATGCTATCTCCGGCAGCATATTGTGCTATCCGTTTGTCCCAATTGGCTGCATTTACTCGCAAATTATCGAGCGCAATGATCACATCACCCGCTGATAGGCCTGCCGCTGCCGCTGCGCCAGATGGGTCAACGACGCGTAATTGCACGCCGCCATCATCAGCTGACTGTGTGCGTACGCCCAAGCTAACGCTATTGGCAGCGCTAAGCGTAACCTTCGCGCCAGCATCTTCGAGCAGACTTTGCCATGGCAGTTCCTCTGTACTGTGCAAGGCTTGCTGTAAAAACTGCTCCGCGGCGCTGCCGAGTTTGCTAATTAATACATCGGCAATATTTTCGTTGCTAACGCCTTTAAGCTCTCGCCCATAACGCTGCCACAAATCGCGCATAACATTATCTAAATCATGATCTTGGGCGCGCAACATAAGGTCTAAACAAAGCGCCATAACCGCACCCTTAACGTAGTAACTGACCACTACATTGGGTGTGTTTTCATTTTGCTGATAATACTTGGTCCACGCATCGAAACTTGAGTCCGCCAAGGTTTGCACTACCCGCCCTGGTGTTTGTAAATGCCGAGTAATGTTTTGACTCAGCAATTTGGCATAGGCCTCTACGTTAATAACACCGGAGCGCAGCAAAAATTGATCGTCGTAATACGAGGTGATGCCCTCAAAAAACCATAGCAGCTCGGTGTGTACGGGTTGGCGCAAATTCGGCGCAACCATGACGTCAGGCTTTAGGCGCTTCACATTCCAACTATGAAAATACTCATGGCTGCATAGGCCTAAAAGCTGCGTATAGCCCGCGCTGGGCGCATTTGGCTCATTTGCACTGGGAAGATCATCGCGATTGCAAATCAAACTTGTCGAGCTGCGATGCTCTAGGCCGCCATAGCCCGAGCCAACCACTCGCAGCAAGAAAAGATACTCACTGAATGGCGCTGGCTCTTCAAAGAAGCGTATTTGCGTCTCACATATACGCTTCAAATCATTGATTAAACGCGGAGTATTTCCTCGATGAGCACCGGTAATGGCAATCGCATGCGGCACACCATCAACATCAAAAGCTTCGTAATCAAAGACACCTAGCTCGACAGGGTGATCAATAAGCTCGTCGTAGTTCGCCGCGCAATAATCACCGAAACCCAAAGGCTCAGCGCCGGCGCGAGTTAGCGTAGTAGCAACACGCCATTCGTCAGTATTCCCCGACACCTCAGCGCCTTGTGGCTGCTCAATCGTGATCGTTACTGGTCGCTGCTCTTGGCCAGCAACTGCAAGAAATAGCGAAGTGCCATTAAAGAAGCCACCAAACTGGTCGAGCAAGGCGGTACGAACCGACATATCCCAAGCGTAAACACGGTAGCGCACAAGCAGCTCACCGACGACAGGAGCGCAGCGCCATGATGACTTGTCGATAGCGGCTATCGAGACGCTCTGACCATTGCGAGTGAAAGCCTTTAGCGGCGTTAGATGGCGTGAGAAATCGCGGATCATATAGCTGCCAGGAATCCAGTCGGGCAGCCATAGCACTTGACCAGTAGCGTCAGGCTCGGCGATGGTTAGGCAGATATCGAAATAATGTGATGCAGGATGTGCGGAACTCACGCCATAATGAATCGTGTTCAGCATAAATCCTCCATAAAAATAATCAGTGGTGAGGCAGCTTATATGAAGAGCGTTAGCACACAACAGCGAAGCGGCCCCGAATTTGAAGGTGTGAGCTTTGTTTTAGCCGAAGATGGCCATGAGATCCCCCTACGGCACTGGCCAGTTGAACACCCCAAGGCATTAGTGCACATAGCGCACGGCATGTCGGAGCACAGCGGTTGCTATGCCGATACTGCCGCCCGCCTCAATGCCGCAGGCTATGCCGTGATGGCGCATGACCATCGCTGCCATGGCTTATCGGTGCCTATCGAAGCTCTAGGCGAGATTAGCGACACTCAGCATTGGGAAGCCGTTTGTGCCGATATGCGCAGCGTTAATCGTTATGGAAAATCTATTTATCCCGATGCTCCATGGGTTTTACTCGGCCACTCCATGGGCTCGTTTATCAGCTTAGCTTTTGCTGAGCGCCACTCACAAAATATTGACGCGCTGATACTGCAAGGCAGCAATTACGAAGCACCATGGTTTACGTGGTCCGCGCATTGGTTTGCCAAATTTGAATGCTGGCGCCAAGGTGAAAACAGCCGCAGTCCTATCATTCACGCGCTGACGTTTGGTAAGTTTGCCAAAGCTTTCGGCACCGATAACACCAGCTATAACTGGCTGTCACGCGACAATACCTTCGTGCAGCGTTATACCAATGATCCGCTCTGCGGCATCACCTGTAGCAATGGTTTTTGGCGCGACTTTCTCGTTGGGTTAAGCCGAACGCAGCGCATGAGTAACCTACGTAAAATCCGCAATGACTTGCCGGTGTATTCATTTGCTGGCTCAAAAGACCCTGTTGGCAACGATGGCATCAACGTAGCCATTCTAGATGACAAGCTTGAGACCGCAGGCTTAATCGATGTCACCATGAAGATCTACGAAGATGCTCGCCATGATCTCTTCAACGAGACCAATAAAGACGAAGTTTACGAGGATTTGTTGAGTTGGCTAGATGACACACTGCTGCGTGTTGCCCAGCCTGCGTGTGAGCTCAAACCGCAGCAAGAGCCCACCGCATGGTTGGCAGGGAACGGCTAAAGTACTAGGCGGTCGCTAAAAACTGGCGACCGCTTATTTCGTAGCCTTCATGGCTGCACGAATTTGCTCAATACGATCACGGTTTGCGTCAAAATCGTAATAGCCAATACGTGACGACGAACGCACATCTACGCGCTGACCATCGGCCTGCATGGCAAACTCAACATCATCGACAAAACCCATTAACGACGACGTGTATTCGGCATAAAGATAAGCAGCGTCTTGCTTAACCACTTTTGCGCCCGACATATCGGCAATAACAGCGGCCAAACGCGCCATATAACTGCCCTTGTCGCCAACAACCATTAACGGCGCAATAGCTTTTTTATCACCCTCCACCGCTTGGCTACCCACCGCATGCGGCGCTGATGGCAGCGGCGCTAACTGACCATTTTCGTTGACGCCTAAGTTCGCCGGACGCGAGCCAGACATAAGGCCAGCCGAGGCATTCAAGCTCACGCCAGACAATGCAATCGCAGCAACTATCAGCAACTTTTTCATGGTTATTTACTCAAGTAGCGCATGGCATCTTCGATGCCTTTTAGCGTTAGAGGATGCATTCGTTGATCAACTAACTGCAAGGTCATTTCAGTCGACTGTGTCATTTTCCAGTGCTTTTCTGCTTCAGGGTTAAGCCAAACCACTTTGTCGAAATGGTTGGTTAAACGCTGCATCCAAAGTGCGCCGGGCTCTTCATTGAAGTGCTCAACCGAGCCGCCCACCGAGGCAATTTCATACGGCGACATACTGGCATCACCAATGAAAATCACGCGATAGTCTTTGCCGTATTTATGAATAATGTCGTAAATCATGGTGCGTTCGCTGTGGCGCCGCATATTGTTTTTCCATACCGACTCATAAATGAAGTTATGAAAGTAGAAAAACTCGAGATGCTTAAATTCGGTTTTAGCGGCCGAAAAAAGCTCCTCGCAAATGCGCACATACGGGTCCATCGAGCCGCCAATATCAAAAAACAGCAGCACTTTGACGCGGTTTTTACGCTCTGCCACTAAGCGAATATCGAGCATGCCGGCGTTGTGAGCGGTATGGCGAATGGTGTCGTCGATGTCGAGAATTTCTTCCGCACCTTGGCGAGCAAAGCGGCGCAGACGGCGCAAAGCCAGCTTGATATTACGAATGCCAAGCTCGACATTGTCATCGAGATTACGAAAGTCGCGCTTTTCCCAGACCTTCACCGCACTTTTATTGCGCGATGGCCCAGCCATGCGAATGCCTTCAGGGTTAGCACCATAAGCACCAAACGGCGACGTGCCACCGGTGCCAATCCATTTATTGCCGCCCTGATGACGCTTCTCTTGCTCTTGCAGACGCTCCATGAATTTCTTCATCAGCTCTTCAAGCGAACCAGACTTTTGCAGTTCAGCCATTTCCTCTGGCGATAGCTGTTTCTCCAGCTCTTTGCGCAGCCATTCCTCAGGAATGCTTTTGCTCAGAAAATCGGCCGATACGCCTTCTAGACCATCAAAAAAAGCCTTAAAAGCGCGATCGAATTTGTCGTAATGGCGCTCATCTTTAACCATGCAGACTTTTGCCAGCTGATAAAACGCCTCGCTATCGGCATAGACCAAGCCTGCTTTCAACGCGGCATTGAGATCGAGCAGCTCGCGGATGCTCACCGGCACCTTATGCTCTCGCATGGTCTCAAAAAAATGGACTAGCATCGCCCTCTCCTAGCGTTAAGCATCGGCGTTAAACGTCGTCTGGTGTTAGGCGTTTTCACGGCGATTCATAAAGGCTAAACGCTCAAGCAACGCCACATCGGCCTCGTTTTTCAGCAAGGCTCCGTACAGTGGCGGAATGGCTTTGCGCGGATCGCGATTACGCAGCACATCTTCAGGGATGTCATCGGATAGGATCAGCTTGAGCCAATCGATCAATTCAGAGGTTGTTGGCTTTTTCTTCAAGCCCGGCACTTTGCGCAAATCAAAGAAAATATCCAGCGCCTGCTTCAGCAGCGTGCCTTTGATGCCAGCGTGATGTACTTCGACAATCGCCTTCATGGTCTCAGCATCGGGGAATTGGATGTAATGGAAGAAGCA
Source organism: Paraperlucidibaca wandonensis (assembly GCF_042677145.1). Taxonomy (NCBI): domain Bacteria; kingdom Pseudomonadati; phylum Pseudomonadota; class Gammaproteobacteria; order Moraxellales; family Moraxellaceae; genus Paraperlucidibaca; species Paraperlucidibaca wandonensis. The sequence continues at coordinate 956,251 of NZ_JBHTIT010000001.1, forward strand.
GCGACGCAAGAAAGCATCGGGCAGCTCTTTTTCGTTATTTGAAGTGATGATGACAATTGGGCGATGTTTAGCCTTGATGGTCTCGCCAGTTTCGTAAACGAAGAACTCCATTTTATCGAGCTCGGTGAGCAAGTCGTTGGGGAATTCGATATCAGCCTTGTCAATCTCATCGATCAGCAACACTACGCGCTCATCGGCAGTGAATGCTTCCCAGAGCTTACCTTTTTTGATGTAGTTGCCGATGTCGTGCACGCGTTCGGTACTGAGCTGCGAATCACGCAGGCGCGATACGGCATCGTATTCGTAGAGGCCTTGCTGGGCTTTGGTGGTGGACTTGATGTGCCACTGGATCAAGCGTGTGCCAAAGGCTTCAGCGACTTGCTCAGCCAATAGGGTTTTGCCTGTGCCTGGCTCACCTTTAATCAACAAAGGCTTTTGCAGCGTCACGGCGGCATTTACGGCCAAGGTTAACTCGGGCGTGGCGATGTACTGATCAGTTCCAATAAATTGCATATCTATTCCTATCGCTAAACGTTAAACCGCGTCGTCGCGCGAAATCGCGGCATCGACAACTAAGACTATTCCCGCCACTAAACACCAAGGCAACAAGGCTTTTACTGCTCCTACGGAGTTGTGTGCGAGCAATTCAAAAAACAAGGTGATAGTCGCGGGTAATACCGCTAGCTGACCGTGTTGCAAAGTAAGCGTTGGCGTAAACACAAGCACCGCCAATAACAAACGCGATATGCGCTTGAGCTGGCTATCACCACGCAAAAATAGGCTGCTAGCCAACCACCACACTATAACGGCCGACACCATATATAAAGCCCACATGGCCAAGGTAAATTCAGGCTCAGTCATCGCTAGGCTCCTGTGGCTCGCGGCTCTTATGCCTCCATGCCGGCATTTGGTCAGAGTTAATTAGCCATGGCTCGCGTGGTGGTGGCATTTGTAAATAAAACCCCTGCGACTCAATTTGGCTCAGCACTTGCGCGATGTCAGCACGTGCTAAAGGCCGCTCGACAGACAGCATGATGTCAGTGACATGCACTGGCGCACCAAATTGCGTTAACAAGGCCTCAGGCAAACGCTTCAAGCCTTCTGCCTTTAAGGTGTAGACATACATTTCGTCTTTTTTGCGGCTTTTGTAAATTGAACAAAACACACGACTCATTGCGTTATCTCGATTTCATGCTGGCTTGGCGCAGTGCCGACCATTCGTCTAGTTGCGCCTGATGTGCATTTAGCACCTCGGCGATTACAGGTGACACATAGGGTGCACGCCAACCACCGAGTTGAGCAAGTGCATCGGCAATCGAGGTGTCGACTGCTTGCAGCACGATGCGCTCAGCGAGGCGTTTACGCCAGAGCACTTCTAGCGGCATGGATAAGTCATCTGCGACTGCTTGCATGGCGCGCTTGAGGGCATCGAAAAGCTTACTGGCTTCACGCGGCAATGGTACTGCTACTGGCGTCGGCCATGCGTCATTGCTGGCAGCGGCTTGAGCGATAATCGCAAGAATTTCTTCACCATCTTTGCGCGCAACACGCGGATTAAGCTCGCTAATACCGCGGAAATCCTGTGCTTGCTTGGGCAGGCTGTGAGCCATCTCAAACAGCGACAACGGTTTCAATAAATGCCCACGCGGCACATCGCGGCGCATCGCCTCGGTTTCGCGCCAGCGCATCAGCGCCTGCAAAACAGCGCTTTGTTGGCGCGATAAACGCCACGCATTGCCGTGGCTACGCCAGATTTCATCAGGGTTAATAGCATTTGGTACGCGGCAAACCTCAGCACACTCGGCATCAAATAAATGCCAGAGATCTTTTGCCTGCAGGCGTTCACGCACAGCCTCATATAGCGCAGGCAAATGCCGAACATCGAGCGCGGCATAATTTAGCTGCTGATCGCTGAGCGGTCGCGCTAACCAATCGGAGCGCGAGGCATCTTTAGGGATGTCGATATTTAAGACTTGAGCCAGGGCTTTTTGATAACCCAACTGCAAACCTTCACCAAGCATGGCTAAGCCGATTTGCGTGTCATGCACTTGCCCGACAGCACCATCGCTATAGGGCGTTAGCACTTCCAAATCTTCGGAGCAGGCATGCATGATTTTTAATGGCCCAGCCGCGCCCAGCAAAGGCGCTAGGCAGGCTAAGTCATCAATGGCGACAGGATCGACGAGCATTTCGCCGTGGCCATCGCCAAGTTGTAGTAGGCCCAGTATGGGATAAAACGTGTCGACCCGAATGAACTCGGAGTCGATGGCCAGCGGTTGGGCGTGCTGCCAACGCGGCAAACTCTCGGTGAGCGCGCTGGCAGAGGTTTGATGAATAAATTCGGGCACTAAAGATCCAGTTGTTTGGCTATCACTTCGTTCATGATCTCATAGGTGCCGCCGCCAATGGAGAGAATCCGGTTATCTCGATACAAACGTTCAACCAAAGACTCGCGCATATAGCCCATGCCGCCGAAAATTTGCACGGCTTCGGTGGTGACAAAATCGCTAACTTGAGTGGCAAAGTTTTTCGCCATCGACACTTCTTTCAGCGAAGGAATGCCTTCACTCATACGTGCTGCCACGCGATAGGTGAACTCACGACTAGCCTCTAAGCGTGTCGCCATATCAGCGAGCTTATGGCGAATGATCGGCATACGACCTAAATGCTTGCCAAAAGCTTCGCGCTCTTTTGCCCAGCGCAGGCTTTCTTCCAAGGCCAGCGTTGACGTCATGTTGGCCATGATTGATAGGTTCAAACGTTCCATTTGAAAGTTGCTCATGATCAGCAGAAATCCGGCATTTTCGCTGCCGATCAAGTTGCTTGCTGGCACTTTTACATCATCAAAAAATACTTCAGCGGTATCAGATGCCCACCAACCCATTTTGCGCAATGGTTTGCCAGTTGAGACACCGGGTGCATTGCGGTCAATAACCAATAAGCTGATGCCGGCATAGCCAGGGCCGCCTGTACGCACGGCAGTAACGTAGAAATCGGCACGAATGCCCGAGGTGATATAAATTTTGCTGCCATTAACGACATAGTCGTCGCCAACACGCTCTGCGCGCGTTTTTAATCCAGCAACATCGGAGCCGCCTGATGGCTCAGTAATTGCCAACGCAGCGATCATTTTGCCTTGCAGTGTTGGCACAGCGTAGCGCTGGCGAAGATCGTCGCTGCCCCATTTCACGATGGGTGGTAAGGCAATATCAAGCGAGCCAAGGCTGGCAGCAAAGCCACCAGAGCCAGAGCGCATAATTTCTTCGGTCATGGCGATTTTTAAGAAAATATCTTCACCTGTGCCGCCTAACTCTTCGGGATAGCCAACACCGAGCAAGCCTGCATTAGCGGCTTTTTCATAGATTTCGCGCGGGAAAGTACCGGCCTCTTCCCAATCATTGATATGCGGCAGTACTTCGCGGGTCACGAATTGGCGAGCACTGTGGCGGGCTATTTCATGAGTTTCATTAAAATATGAGGGATAAAGTGACATGACAGACTCCAAAATCGCCGATCGAAATAACGGCGTGACCGAGCGGTTCTATCATTCATTACGCACCTTCTCAAGAACTACTTTTATTGAGTAATGCCCTGCACTAAAAAGCGCTCAATATCGAGAGCCGAAAATGGCCAATACAGCGCGGCGCCCTCACCATGGCGCAGCACAGGAATACGCTCGCCAAACTGCAGGCAAAGCGCATCATCGAGCGCAATATCGATGTATTGCCATGCTATCGGCCGCACCAGGCTAAGCTGCTTGAGCACGCGTTCAGCGTCATCGCAGAGATGACAGCCAACAGTGCCTAGCAGCTCAAGCACGCCTTAGGACTCAGGGCGGTTGCGATGGCGAATGCGCCAGCAACGGTGGATTTTCTGGTTGCGCTGATAATCAAAACCAATGGTCTCAGCACTGATGTCCTCAATCTCAAACTGCGCCATCAGCGCCTCATCGAGGCCGAATTTGCGGAAGTTATTGGAGAAATACAGCGTGCCGTCATCAGTTAGTAGGCGCATGGTCAGTTGCAGCATGCGCACGTGATCGCGCTGCACATCGAAAACATCTTCACTGCGTTTCGAGTTTGAGAACGTCGGCGGATCAAGGAAAATCAGTTCGTATTGTTCTATTGGACGCGCTGCCACTTCTTCTTGCAGCCAAGCCATGACATCAGCCTGAATCAGGCGGTTTTGCTCATCGGGCAAGCCATTCAGCGCTAGGTTACGTTCAGCCCAGAGCAAATACGTTGGCGATAAATCGATGGTCGTCGTGCTTAGCGCGCCGGCTAAAGCAGCGTGCACACTCACCGTACCAGTGTAGGCAAATAGGTTGAGGAAATGCGTGCCTTCAGCCTCACGAGCAATGCGTTCGCGCATTGGGCGGTGATCTAAAAACAGGCCAGTGTCGAGATAGTCTGTGAGATTGACCAATAACTGCGCCTTACCTTCGCGCACCTCAAAAAACTTGCCGCGCTTGGCCTGCTTTTCATACTGCTGCTTGCCACTTTGGCGCTCACGCACTTTCAAAAATACTTTGTCGCGATGCAGACCCATGATGTGGCGAATCGCACGCAATGCCAGCTTAAAGCGCATCGCCGCTTTTTCAGGATCGATGGTTTTCGGCGGCGCGTATTCCTGCACATGCAAGCGGCCATCGTAGACATCGACGGCTAAGTTGAACTCAGGCAAGTCAGCATCATAAAGACGGAAACAGCGGATGCCCTCGGCATTGGCGATTTTCAGCGCCGCTTTTAGATTCTTCTGCAGGCGGTTGGCAAAATCCATGGCCTCGGGCGGCAGCTCATCATCGCTAGGATAAAACGCCAGCGGCAACTCAGCTTCGGCTGGAATCACGCGACCATGGCGAGCAAAAATCGGCAGCGCGCCGTTAAACAGGCGCTGCGTATTTTTATGCTCTAGGCCTAAAGCGTCGGCGTGCTCGATATTGGCGGCCAGCACTACGGCATCCCAATTCGGCAGATGCTTGCGCAGCTCGCGGCCGAGTGCGCGATACACATATTTAATGCTGTCTTCTTCGCCCAAACGCTCGCCATAGGGCGGATTAGTGGCGATTACGCCGGGCACAGTGAAGTTTTCACCTGCGCCGGTCTCGGCAGCATCCCAGTCGTTGGGCAATGGCCAGTCACCAATGCTGTGCTGGGCGAAATGCATCCACTGCGCAACACCAGCGGCTTGCGCGTTACGTTGGGCACTGCGAAGCGCATCGGGGTTGGTGTCAAAACCAACTAATTGCGGTGGTGATTTTTCCTGAGCCGCGAGTCGCATGGCCACGGCTTCATCGCGTACTTCGCGCCACACGTTTACGTCATGGCCCATCCAGCCTTCGAAGCCAAAACGCACACGCGCCAAGCCTGGAGCAATATCGGCCCACATTTGCGCGGCTTCAATGAGCACAGTACCGGAGCCACACATTGGGTCAAATAAACGACCTTGGCCGCGCGCTGGCCAGCCGGCTTGCATGAGCAAAGCGGCGGCCAATGTTTCCTTTAAAGGCGCATCGGTTTGCGCCACGCGGTAGCCACGTTTGTGCAAGCTATCGCCAGAAAAATCGATGCTAACGCTGATATTTTCTTCTTCAATGAACAAGTGCAGGCTGAGATCTGGCTGCTCACTATCGACTGATGGCCGGTTACCGGTGCGATCACGAAAGCGATCCACTATGCCATCTTTTAAACGTAGGCTAGCAAAGCGTGTGTGGGTGGCTACGCCTTTAGATGCGGCAGCACGAATGGCAAAACTAGCGTCTTCACGCAGCACATTTTCCCAAGGATATTTCAGTGCGGTTTGAAATAACTTGTCGGGATCACCAGAAGGCACGCTAAACAGCGGCAGCAGCACGCGCGAAGCTAAACGCGACCATAAGCACAGACGATAACCAGTGGCCAGATCGGCTTGCACCGAAATTGCACCTTTGAGCTGGCGTGGCTGACTAGCACCAAGCGCAATTAATTCATCGACCAATAGCTCGTCGAGACCATCGGCACCGGTAACAATCCATTCGCGCAATTCGGTATTAGTGGCACTCATGATTCACGGCTCACGACTGCTTCCGCCTGCTGCGCGGCTTTCTGTTGCATGGCGCGCGAGGCACCCAAAATTGCTTGGCGTATCACATCAGGCCCCTCATAAATAAAACCGGTATAGACCTGCAACAAAGATGCGCCGGCTTGAATTTTTTCAGCTGCTGAATCGGCATTGGCAATGCCGCCAACGCCGATCAAAGGCAGTTTGCCATCGAGTGCAGCATTCAGCTCCCGCAATACGCGTGTGGCTGATTCGCGCACTGGGCGACCGCTTAAGCCACCAGCTTCATCGGCATACTGCAGGCCAGCTACAGCTTGGCGACCGATGGTGGTGTTTGTCGCAATAACGCCATCGATGCCTTGCTCAAGAAAAACTTTAGCCATCGACTCGACTTCTACTAAGGCTAAATCAGGCGCAATTTTCACCAGCAAAGGCACGTATTTACCGTGCGTTGCGGCAAGCTCGAGCTGCTTAGATTTCAACACCTCTAATAAACGTTGCAGTGCAGCCTCGCCTTGCAGACTGCGCAAACCCTGCGTGTTTGGCGAGGAAATATTGACCGTGATGTAACTCGCGTGGGCATAGACTTTTTCTAAGCAAATCAGATAGTCGTCGGCGGCATTTTCCACCGGCGTATCCGCATTTTTACCGATATTAATGCCTAAGATGCCGGCAAATTTAGCGCGCTGAACATTGCGCACGAGGGCATCCACGCCATCGTTATTAAAGCCTAGACGATTGATGATGGCACCCGCCGCTGGTAGGCGAAACATGCGCGGCTGTGGATTGCCAGGTTGTGGGCGTGGCGTGGTGGTGCCAATTTCGATAAAGCCAAAGCCTAATGCGGCCATGGCATCGATGTAGTCACCGTTTTTATCGAGACCAGCAGAAAGACCAACGGGATTGGGGAAATCTAGACCAAGCACTGAAACAGGCTGTGTTGGTGGTTGCGGCCAACGCTGCATAAAGCCCATGCGTTCAGCCCAGCGTAGACCGCCAAGCGCGACGTGATGCGCAGTTTCAGGCTCAAATTGGAACAAGGCGGCGCGCGCCAACGGATACCACATCAGTCATTTCCCACAGCATCAAGAGGCGCAGATTATACGCCATGGCGCGCGGCAAGAGACACCGCGCGCCAACACAGAGGGAATTAAACCTTAGCCTCGAATACGCGACAGCGTCTCCCGCGTATCCGATGATAAATCGCCGGATAAAAGCCCATCGAGTTCTCGTAGGATATGCGCTTGCCTAGACTCATCGAGCTTTTGCCAAATGCCGAAAGCGCCAGCTAGGCGCGAGGCCAGTTGCGGGTTACGCGCATCAATGGCGAGCAACTGCTTAGCTATTAGGCCATAGCCCCTGCCCTCTGCATCGTGAAATGCCACGGGATTATTGTTGGCAAACTGGCCAATAACAGCGCGTACGCGATTGGGCACAGTGGCATCAAAATCGCTGTGCGCGAGCAAGGCCTCGACGCGTTCGCGTGTTTCAGCTTGCGGCGCACTGGCTTGGGTCGCGAACCATTGATCCAACACTAGCGGCTCATGCTTCCAGCGTGCATAAAATGCCTGCAAAGCATCATCGGCACCGGGTAATTGATGATGAACCAATGTCGTCAAGGCGGCTTGCTCGGCGCTCATATGCGGCGCCTCTTTCAACCAATGTTGTGCAATGGCCGCAGCCGCACCTGACTGCAAACGCGCCAAACCATCCAGCGCTACCGCCTCGACACTGCGGGCAGCAATGGCTTGTGCGCTGTAAACATATGGCTTGAGCATTTCTTGCTTGGCCAACACCGTACCTAATGCGCTTTGCAAGGGTGCTATTACTTGCAGCAGCACACTCTCACGCGCGCGCTGCAAAGCTTCGGGGTCATAACAGGCCACTTGATCAGACAAATACGCCAAGCTCGGTAGTTGCAGCATTTTTGCCGCCAAGGCCGGATCACTGGCCGCAAGTTCCGACCAAACCTCAGCAATGGCTGCTGCTAGAGCACTTTCCTGCGGTTGATGCGCACGCAAATCGCCGCTGCGATATTGCTCAGCCAGCGCTAAAATCTCGCGCGTGGCCAAAGCGTAACTCGCCGACCAACGATTAAAGCTATTGCTATCAAGACGGATGAGTTGCGCCAGATCGGCATCGCCAAACTCAGCTTTGACGCGAACTGGCGCGCTGAAATCGCGAAATAGCGATAGCACTGGCACTTGCGAAACATCATCAAATTGCCAGCTTTGCTCGGCCTGCTCTAACACTAGTAAATGCTCATTCGCCGTTACGCCATTTAGGCTGGTCGAGAGCTCGCCCTCTTTACCGATAAAACCCAAGCGCACGGGAATGGGGAGTGACTCTGGCGTTGAGCTACTTTTCGAAGATTGAGTTTGCGTCAAGGTCAGCGTGAGGCGCTGGATATCTTTCTGCCAAACGCTGTTGACGCTCACCACGGGCGTGCCAGGTTGGCGGTACCAACGCAGCCATTGGCTAACAAACGCGCCGGCATCTAGGCCATTGGCTACGGCCATGCTGTTGAGAAAGTCTTCGACTATTGCCGCTTGGCCATCGTAGGTTTTGAAGTAATGATCGCTGCCACGACGGAAGCCATCGGCACCTAAAAAAGTGTGCAGCATGCGGGCAATTTCTGCGCCTTTTTCATAAATCGTGAGCGTGTAAAAGTTATTAATTTCAACGAATGATTCGGGCCGTACAGCGTGCGCTAAGGGGCCGGCATCCTCAGCGAATTGATGCGTTTGCAGGAAGGCGACGTCTTCTAAACGCTGCACCACCGCCGAGAGCTGGTCGGCTGAAAACTGCTGATCACGAAATACCGTAAAGCCCTCTTTTAAGCAGAGCTGGAACCAATCGCGGCAAGTCACGCGATTACCGCTCCAGTTATGAAAATACTCATGCGCCACCACCGCTTCTACGCGCTGAAAGCCGGCATCAGTCGTGGTTGCCGGATGCGCTAAGACACAGCTGGTATTGAAGACATTTAGGCCTTTGTTTTCCATCGCCCCCATATTGAAATGCGACACTGCCACAATCATGTAACGGTCTAAATCGTACTCGCAGCCGTAGCGCTCTTCATCCCAGCGCATGGCGGCTTGCAGCGAACGCATGGCGTGATCGCACTTATCTTGGTCAACTTCAGCAGTGTAAATCTCTAGTGCAACTTCACGGCCACTGACGGTGGTAAAGCTATCGCGCAATACTGCTAAATCGCCGGCCACTAAGGCGAATAAATAGCTGGGTTTGGGGTGCGGATCTTCCCACGTTGCCCAGTGGCGGCCATTCTCAGAGTCGCCTGTTGCGACGCAGTTGCCATTGGAGAGCAGCACGGGGCAGCTGGCTTTATCAGCTACGATGGTGGTGCGAAATGTCGACAGCACATCGGGGCGATCAGGATAAAGCGTGATTTTGCGAAAGCCTTCAGCCTCGCATTGCGTGCAATAGAGGCCGTGCGAGCGATACAAACCCTCTAGCGCGAGATTTTGGTCGGGATAAATGCGCACTTTAGTGCTCAGCACCCCGCCTTCACCGGCGCCGGCGAACTGCCACTTTTCATCTTGCCATTGCCAATCATTGGCACTCAGAAGCTGGCCACTCCAAGCCACACTTAGTAGCTCTAAATCGGCGCCTAGCAAGGTTAAAACAGCTTCTTTAGGAGCGGTTAAAGCGCGCTTAAAGCGCAACTCAGCGCTGACTTCCGTATAGTCGCCGAGCAACTCAAAGTGCAACTCTGTGTGCTCGAGCGTGTAATGCGGTGCTTGGTAATCCTTCAGATAAATTATCTTTGCCGCCACACCTGTTTCGGTCTTCATAGCACAGTCACTTCCCATTCATAACCGGTGTATTTGCGTACATTGAGCACGCCCGTATCGAATAATAAATATTGGCCTTTAATGCCGGTCAGCACGCCCTCAACCACGCCTTTTTCTGGCGCAAGTGACTTAGCCTTCAGCGCAAACTGTTGCACTGGATAACCTAAGGCTAACACCTCTGCTTCTAGTGGCTCGATTTGACTAGGGTATTCCGCCATCAGCGCATCTAGCTCGGCATGACAGAGCTCAAACAACCGCTCACGCTCAGCAACTAAATCCATATCGGCATAATCGCCTTTGACTAGGGCCTGCCATTTGGTTTTGTCACTGATGTGCTCAGCCAGCACGACCTCAATCAATCCTGACAAACGCCGTGTCGCAACGCGAAAAATCGGTAAGGCCTGCCCTGCCCCTTGGTCAACCCAGCGCGTAGGAATTTGTGTTTCGCGGGTAATACCCACCTTCACGCCAGTAGAGTTTGCTAAATAAACAATGTGCGGGATCATGCAATTGGCCTCTCCCCAGCTCGGCTCGCGGCAAGTGCCCAGATGATGATGGCAAGTTTCCGGCTTCATGATGCACATGTCGCAGGCCGCAAGCGTGGTCAGGCAGCGATAGCAATAGCCCTGACTAAACGATTTATTGCTCGACTTACCGCAGCCGACACAGGTGATACGCTCAGAGCAGCTGATGCGCAGCGATTGGCCGATATGCTCATTGAGCGAAAAATCGTTACCGTCTAAGGGCAAAAAATAACGTAGGTCATCGCTACCTAAGGTCTGTTGATCGACTCGCATTTTCCGTACAGTACCGCGCATATCGGCTCCTTGTGTTGGGGCGAAAATAGGATATTGCTATGCCCGATGAAGCCATGCCCGACCAAGCTAAGCCCGATGATGCCACGTCCAACGGCGCTAAAATCGCCTCGGCAACATCAACACTCGCTCCCGCAGCAGCGCATTTGCTCGCCGAGGCTATTGCTCACATCAGCACAGACGCAGACTGCTTGTGGGTCTCAGATGCTGCCGTTTTACCGCCAAACAATGCGCAATGGACAACGCGTACAGCTAGCGCTTTGCTCAGCGAGCCGTGGCAAAAGCGCTACGCTCTCGCCATTGCCCATCTGCCCGACACGCTAACAGCGAGCCAAGCGCTACACCTGCTATCGAGCCTGCGTGACTTGCATGCGCGGCAGGTACTGGCGTTTATTCCTGTCGATGCATTTCGCTGGCAGGCCGCCGACTTACTGGCGCTAGGCATGCAACGTCACGCACGATTTGAGCAAGAGCAGCAGCTCATCGAGGCTTGGAGCTTTGATATTAAAACCTATAAGCCAGTGCCCGACTGGCTCAATCCACGGTTCTGGGCAAACCCAGAAAACTGGAATAGGTTTCGCTGGTAAATCAGTTGTTTAGTGCAGAAACTTAACCGGCTTTTCTACCACTGATGGGTCGTCGCAGACCTCACCTTCCTTTTGCTCTTTATGGATGTAGCCGCTGTGCTCTTGTACCGGCAAATGCTGCTTCTCCCAGACAATAACCGCCTGCATGCAGGTTTCTAATTGCTCGCGCGTTAGGCGCTTGCCATCCGGCCATTTACCCAGTTCCACCGCACGCTTTAAGTTGGCAACGATGTCTGGCGTTAGTACATCGAGCATGCGCGCTAATACGGCTTCGTTCATGTCACTCTCTGAAACTTAAAATGGATTAATCGATGCCGGCTTGATGGCTATTCCAGCCGAGTTTGGTGCGGCAAGCGGCATAAAAATCATGGCCTGGTGGGTGCAATAAGCGCAATTTGAATGGATGCTTACGCACATAAATCCAATCGCCGGCCTGCAAAATCTGCCCGGGCTGGCCATCGGTACTCACGCGCGGCGGGATGTCCGACAATACTAGAATCTTAATTTCGCTATTGCCATCGACAACAATGGGTCGGCTACTGAGCGTGTGTGGATGCATGGGCACAAGGCCGATGGCATCGAGTTTTGGATGCAAAATTGGACCGCCACCGGATAAGGCATAAGCCGTGGAGCCTGTCGGTGTGGAGATAATTAGGCCATCGGAACGCAGTCGATAAACGAACTGACCTTCGATATAAAGCTCAAACTCGATCATGTGTACAGTGGTGCCGGTGTGCAAAATGACATCATTAAGCGCCAGCATCTCGCTCTCTTCACGGCCATTGCGCACCACAGTGGCACTTAGCAAAAAGCGCACATCCTCGCTGTACTGCCCAGATAAAACTGCGCCCACTTGCTGCTCTATCTCACTCGGCAAAATATCGGTGAGAAAGCCCAAACGGCCACGGTTAATGCCAAGCACAGGAGTATTTGCACGAGCGAGCGTGCGGCCAGCGTGCAGCAAAGAGCCATCACCACCGACAACAATAATCAGGTCGCAGGCTTCACCGAGCTGAGCTTTTGAACAAGCTTGAATATCATCGCGCCCCATGATCTCAGCCGTATCATCGTCATAAATGACGTGGCGGCCTTGAGCGACGAGGTAACGATGCAGATCGCTTAATGTGTCAGCCACCGCGGCATTGCCGGGGCGGCCCATTAAGCCAATATTTCGAAAGGAATCCATGGGCTAACCTTTAGCGCGTTGCGATTAGTCTAGCGACTACACTCAATGGGCGAAAGGCGTTTCAATAACTGCGGCTATATTTTAGGTGCGGGTTTTAGATTTCAACAGCATCATCAACGTTTGGTTCATCGCTTAGCCAAAGTTCTAGCTCATCGCGTTCCCAAAACTCTTCTCGTTCCATGTCCATACTTTTCTCTCTTCTGACTTTTTATTTGGTCAGGAGAGTTAAGCCTAGATAGATGACAGTGTCGTGACAGCGAATTACTGCTTGGCAATAACTTGCTGCACAACCACTGGATTCTGCTTGCGCTCACCTCGCTGCAGGCGCTGCCAAAGCGTGCTGTCTGGCCATTCTTCTTGCACTTGTTCAGAGAACTCAACGCGCGCCATATCAATAGGGCCAATGCGCGGATTATCGATGTCATCGCGAAAGCACTGGGCGTAGCCAGTAGTAGTTTCATGAACAATGACTGAGTGCAGTCGCACATCTTGCTCGCCATTAGCCATATCGGTAAGGCTTAATGCACGGTCAACTAGCGTGAAAAATACTCTTGAAAACTGCTCTGCCGATGGCGATACCGGTAAGGCAACCCAACGCGCGCTAAACTGCTTACACGCGGCAATATAGTCGGCGTCATCTTCATCCCAAAACGCCACAGCATGGTCAAAGGCATCGATAAGATTACGAATATCGTCTTTCATCAGGCCAAAGTCGTAGACCATTTGGCCGTTATCTAAGGCGTGGGCTTCGAGCAGAACTTCTACTTGATAGCTGTGGCCATGAATCGAGCGCTTACAGCGATCGCTACTGCAATTACGCACAATATGCGCATTTTCAAAGCGAAACAGCTTTCGAATTAACATGTACTCACTCGCAATATCGTAGGGAAAAACCAGCTCTTCGTGGCCCATAGTCTAGCAAAATCACGCGATAAGCGGCGGCATTTTCAGTCGCAAGTTTCGCGACAGGCTTGTACAATCGCCCACGGCTTGTGTTGTCACCTGGGCTATCCGCTCATGACCCCAGACAACCTCTATTCAAACGCCCCATCAGGAGTTTTATTCATGAAACAGCCCGTTCGCGTAGCAGTTACCGGCGCCGCCGGCCAAATCGGTTATAGCCTATTGTTCCGCATTGCCTCTGGCGAAATGCTCGGCAAAGACCAGCCCGTTATTTTACAAATGCTGGAAGTGCCTTTCGAGAAAGCCCAGGCTGCGCTAAAAGGCGTGATGATGGAGCTCGACGACTGCGCATTCCCACTGCTGGCCGGCATGGTTGGTAGCGATGACCCAAATGTTGCTTTCAAAGATGCTGACTACGCCCTGCTCGTTGGCGCTCGCCCACGCGGCCCAGGCATGGAACGTAGCGATCTTTTGCAAGAAAACGCGAAAATCTTCACCGTGCAAGGCAAGGCCTTAAACGACGTGGCATCGCGCAATGTCAAAGTGTTGGTCGTTGGCAACCCAGCTAACACCAACGCCTATATCGCCATGAAATCAGCACCTGATCTACCAGCGAAAAACTTCACTGCCATGCTGCGTTTAGACCACAACCGCGCCCTATCGCAGTTGGCCAGCAAAACTGGTAAAGACGTTGCCGCCATTGAAACCATGACCGTGTGGGGCAACCACTCACCAACTATGTATGCCGATTACCGCTTCGCCACTATCGCTGGTGCTAGCGTTAAAGACATGATCAACGATGAAGACTGGAACCGTAATGTGTTCTTGCCAACCGTTGGCAAGCGCGGCGGCGCCATCATCGAAGCTCGCGGCTTGTCGTCAGCAGCCTCTGCTGCCAACGCTGCCATTGACCACATGCACGATTGGGCCCTAGGCACCAATGGCAAATGGGTCACCATGGGCATTCCATCCGACGGTAGCTACGGCATCCCTGAAGGTGTCATGTACGGCGTGCCAGTGACTTGTGCAAACGGCGAATACACACGCGTTGAAGGCTTAGAAATTGATGCCTTCTCACGTGAACGCATGGACTTCACGCTCAATGAGCTGCTTGAAGAACGTGACGGCGTGGCGCATTTGCTTTCCTAAGCAATCGCTCCTGCGTTAAAAACAAACCCGCCTAGTGCGGGTTTGTTTTTATATGGCATATGAAAAAATCATGGCATGCTCTAGACCAATAACTTTCTCGCTGCCATCAGCCTTTCTTCGCTAAAAATAAAAACAGAGGTCGCCCATGCCCAACGGCATCATCAACTCCATTGCCTACGATAATACTGGCAAGCAAATCGAACGCGTTGAGCTGGCCAAGTCACGGGACTTTCTCGCCGCCAATCCGCAAGCATTTTTATGGATTGGCCTACACGAGCCCGATGCCGACACATTAACGCTGCTGCAAAACCAGTTTGATTTACACGAGTTGGCTGTAGAGGATGCACTAAGAGCCCATCAGCGCCCGAAAATAGAAGCCTATGGCACACAACGCTTTGTCGTCGTGCATACCGCTGAGCGCGAAGGCTCACGGATTGTGTTTGGCGAAACGCATTTATTTATAGGCGAGCGCTTTATCATTAGCGTACGTCACGGCCCCTCACACTCCTACGCCACCATGCGCCAGCGCGTTGAAGCGCGCCCACAGCAGTTAGCGCACGGCCCAAGCTATCCGCTATACGCCGTGCTGGATTTTATCGTTGATAACTACGTGCCCATAGTGGAAGACTTTAAGCAGACGTTGCACCAGCTTGAAGCTGATATTTTCTTACCGCATTACAAACGCGGCACCATTAAACGGCTCTATATACTCAAGCGTGAGCTCATTACGCTGCGTTTAGCCTCATCGCCTATGCAAGATATCGCACAGGAATTAAGCCACGCTACAGATAATCTCGTGCACCCAGCCATTCGCCCTTATTTTCGCGATATTGCCGACCATTGCACCCGCATTAATGAAGCTATCGATGCGCTTAACGAGCTGCTGAGTTCGGCCATTCAAGTGAATTTATCGCTGGTTACCGTTAAGCAGAACGAGGTTGTAAAGAAGCTTGCAGGATGGGCTGCGCTACTGGCACTGCCCACTTTAGTCACCAGTATTTATGGCATGAACTTCAAGTTTATGCCGGAGCTAAGCTTGCCCTACGCCTATCCAGCCGTGGTTGTTTTAACCACGCTCGCCTGCCTGAAACTGCACAGTACATTGCGACGAGCGGGTTGGATGTAGCTAGATCAATGCGTGCGGTGCGGTGATGACACCGTTGTTGTCGGCATAGACATATTCGCCAGGACGGAAGGTGATGCCACCAAAGGTCACTGGCACATCGACCTCACCGACGCCTTTGCGCACACTTTTAAGCGGAATCGATGCCAGCGCCTGCACGCCCAGCTCCAGCTCAGCGATGGCATCGACATCGCGAATGCAGCCATAAACGATAACGCCAGCCCAACCTTGATTTACAGCGCTCTCGGCAATCATGTCGCCAAGTAAGGCACAGCGCAGCGATCCGCCGCCATCAACCACTAACACACGGCCATCGCCAGGAGTTGCCAGCAGTTCTTTAACGCGCGAATTGTCTTCGAAACATTTCACCGTAACCATGGCGCCGCCGAAAGCTAACGAGCCGCCAAAGTTAGAAAACATCGGCTCGCAAACACGCACGACATCGGCGTGGTCATCACATAAATCGCAAGTTACAAAAGACATCGTTCGCTCCTGTTTAGTTCAAAGCCATCAAGTCGTTATAGTGTAAACGCTCAACGCCATACTTGGGCATCGGCCCTAATGCTAAGGTCGCCATGGCTTTCGCCACATCAGCGCCGTGAATTGGCCGATAAGATGATAAAGGCCCCATCAGCAAAGGCGCTAAAGGCATAGATACGACTTGACCAATACGCTCGCCAAGGCGCTGCTCGGCACGCTCTCCAAGCAAAAGTGACGGCTGCACAATGCTCAGCGTGGCAAAACCCATCGTTTGCAATGCCGCTTCCATCTCACCTTTCACACGCGAATAAAACGACGCCGAGCTTGTCGAGGCGCCAACTGCGCTGACTACAATAAAGTGCTGCACGCCGATGCGTTTGGCTAAACGCGCAAATGCGATCACGGCATCGTAATCGACCGCGCGAAATGCCGCTTGGCTGCCTGCGGTTTTGATGGTGGTGCCAAGACAGCACACGGCTGCTTCGGCCTGCCACGTGGTCATCCAGCCTTCAAGCGAATTGAAGTTAGCAATATGTTCTTGCACGCGCGACTTTCGCTTCAAAAAAGGCAGCGGTCGCCGACCAACGCTCATCAGCTTAGGCCGTGATGGCGCTTGCTCTAATAGACGAATTAATTTTTCACCAATAAAACCACTGGCGCCTGCTAACAAAATACCCGACATAGCACTATCCTTAAGACCTACACTGCGCGACTCTACCCGCAAGCGCCGCCGCCGTCAGCACTAGCCGAGGACCTCATGCCATCATTGCCCGCCATTTATCGCCGACAGCGCCTTTGCGCGAGCCGTCGTGGCGCCCTAGCTTTGATGGCTTGCTGCCTGTGCGCAACACCAGTTCAGGCCGAAAAGCTCTATCGCTTTCAAGATGCCAACGGCAATATGCTGCTAACCAACCAAGTCGCTGCCGGTGGTAAAAAGCCATTGCAGGCAGCCGATAAGCGTTATCAAAGGCTAATTAAAGTAACCTGGTATGCCGACACCAATGTCCATCGCTATGGCAACTGGGGAACAGATGAGACCTCCGTGCGCCCCAGTGCCAGCAAAAATAAACATGCGTTTGATGCCGTCATTGCTGCCGCAGCGGCTAAGCATAATCTCGACTTTGGCCTGGTAAAGGCAGTGATACATACTGAATCGGGCTTTAACCCTAATGCGCGCTCTGGCCCTGGTGCGCAAGGATTAATGCAACTGATGCCTGCCACCGCCGACCAGTATCGCGTAGCCAATGTCTGGGATCCTGAACAAAATATTGAGGCCGGCAGCAAACATTTACGCTATCTGCTGAACCGATATAAAGACGTGAAAATCGCCCTAGCCGCCTATAACGCGGGCCAAGGCAATGTTGATCGCTATGGTGGCATTCCGCCGTTTAGCGAGACCAAAGATTATGTGGCTCGCGTAATGAGTCGTTATCAGCGGCTGTATGCGCAGGTAGTGCCTCAAGTGGCGTCAGCACCCCAATAGTCGCGCCCTCGAGCACTAAGGCGTAACGACTTAGGCAAGGCCCAGGACCTGGCATTTTGCACTCCCCAGTAACCACATCGAAACGCCAACCATGCTTCACACAGCGTAGGCTTAAGTTTCTCTCGCCATCGGCTTGAGCAATATTCGCCGACCTTAGCTCTGCTTGCCGATGTGGGCATTGGTTGCGCACTAAATAACGCTGACCATTTTCCTGAATCAGTAATAACGGCACGCCATCGACCGAGAACTCACCGCGATAGCCATCGTCTAAATACATGAGTTTTTCTAGCACAACATAAGTCATGGCTTAGGCTCACCCAACACTAATCAAACAGTAGATAGCCGAAAGGCGGGTTACCCCGCCTTTCATGCTGTACGTATCAGAAACTACGGCAAATTACTTACCGTGATTTTCCGATAAGTAGAACCACGTTGCTAGCACTGAGTCTGGGTTCAACGACACCGAATCAATGCCCTGCTCCATTAACCATTGCGCAAAGTCAGGATGGTCTGATGGGCCTTGGCCACAAATACCAATGTACTTGCCAGCATCATGACAAGCCTTAATGGCGCGCGAGAGCAAGAACTTCACAGCCGGGTCACGCTCATCAAATAGATGCGAGACGATACCGGAGTCACGATCTAGGCCCAACGTTAGCTGTGTTAAATCATTGGATCCGATTGAGAAGCCATCGAAATGCTGCAAGAACTCATCAGCCATGATGGCGTTAGTCGGCAGCTCACACATCATGATGATGCGTAGACCGTTCTCACCGCGCTTGAGGCCCTTTTCTGCCAATAATTCAATAACTTTAGCGGCACCTGTTGGTGTGCGCACGAACGGAATCATGATTTCGACGTTGGTTAAGCCCATGACATCGCGAACTTTTTTCAGCGCACGTACTTCAAGATCGAAGCAATCGCGGAAATTGTCAGAGATGTAGCGGCTAGCACCACGGAAGCCGAGCATTGGGTTTTCTTCTTCCGGCTCGTAGAGCTTACCGCCGATCAAGTTGGCGTATTCGTTGGACTTAAAGTCCGACATGCGCACGATGACTTTTTTCGGATAGAAAGCCGCCGCTAGCGTAGCAATACCTTCAGTCAGTTTATCGACATAGAAATCGACTGGTGATGCATAACCGGCACAGCGTTGATCAACAGCTTGCTTAATGTCTCGTGGCAACGTGTCGTAGTTCAGCAGTGCTTTCGGATGCACACCAATCATGCGGTTGATGATGAACTCAAGACGCGCCAAGCCAATGCCTTCGTTGGGCAATGTAGCAAAATCGAATGCACGATCGGGGTTGCCGATGTTCATCATGATTTTGAATGGCAGTTTCGGCATCGATTCAATCGAGTTTTTCTGAATCTCGAAGTCGAGCAAGCCTTCGTAAATAAAGCCGGTGTCGCCTTCAGCACATGATGCTGTCACTTCCATGCCATCTTTCAAGATGTCAGTGGCATTGCCGCAACCAACAATGGCCGGAACACCTAATTCGCGCGCAATGATAGCGGCGTGGCAAGTACGGCCACCTCGGTTAGTAATGATGGCGCTGGCGCGCTTCATTACCGGTTCCCAATCAGGATCAGTCATATCAGACACTAGGACATCACCAGGCTGCACTTTGTCCATCTCTTTGATTGAGCGCACAACACGAACTACGCCAGAGCCAATACGCTGGCCAATCGAGCGGCCTTCGCACAGCACTTTGCCTTTTTGCTTGAGTAGGTAACGCTCCATGGTGCCGACGTTTTGGCGGCTTTTCACGGTTTCAGGGCGCGCCTGCACGATGTAGAGCTTGCCGTCGTCGCCATCTTTCGCCCACTCGATGTCCATTGGCGAACCGTAGTGTTTCTCAATAATCAGTGCTTGACGCGATAACTCTTCAATTTCAGCATCGCTTAGTGCAAAAACGGCACGTTCAGCTTTATCAACATCAACGATTTGCGTGGAATGGCCAGCAGCACCGCTATCGCCATAAATCATTTTTTGCGCTTTCGTGCCCAAATTACGACGAAGTACTGCTGGGCGACCGGCATTCAATGTGCCTTTGTGTACATAAAACTCATCGGGGTTTACTGCGCCCTGCACCACCATTTCGCCCAAACCGTAAGAGGCAGTGATAAAAACGACATCACGGAAACCAGACTCGGTATCTAGCGTAAACAAAACGCCAGCGGTACCAATTTCCGAACGCACCATACGTTGGATGCCGGCAGACAAAGCCACCAGTTTGTGCTCAAAGCCTTGGTGAACGCGGTAAGCAATCGCGCGGTCATTAAACAAGGAGGCAAACACTTCTTTGATGGCAACGAGCACATTGTCGAAGCCACGAATATTGAGGAAGGTTTCTTGTTGGCCAGCAAACGAGGCATCAGGTAAATCTTCTGCGGTTGCCGACGAACGGACAGCTACCGGCATTTGCTCATTACCGCCGGTCAGTTCGTCGAAGTGCTGGCGAACTTCAGCTTCTAAAGCTGGCAGCAATGGCGTTTCGACAACCCACTGACGGATTTTCTTGCCTGCTACAGCCAAGGCCACAACGTCATCAACATTAAGCGCGTCGAGCACATCGTTAATTCGTTTGTTCAAACCGCTTTGTTCTAGAAAATCGCGATACGCTTGCGCTGTGGTTGCAAAACCACCAGGAACAGAGACACCGGCATTGGCCAGATTACTGATCATTTCGCCTAAAGAAGCGTTTTTGCCGCCGACGGTGTCGACATCGTGTTTACCTAACTGCTGAAACGGAATGACAAGATTAGCCACGGTGATGCTCCCTGTTGGGGTGAGAAATCGCGTCGCGGTGGATCACACGCTGCGACTGAGTGAATTGATTCTACTCTATGCTTTTCGCCTTTGCTGTTTTCCTCATCGGGTTTTACGACCAAGGTCGCAGGCTTTTATTGGCTTCGACATGGGCTTACGCAATAGACTAGTCAGTTGTTTTTAATTGTCTTTTTTCATGGCAGACTAGAAATACATTGGCGCTATCTGACCGGCCATACCATTCACCAAATAAATAACATCTATTTATTTTGAAAATAAACGGGGAAAACATGAAGCGCACCGTATTTTTCGTCTCCGATGGCACCGGGATCACCGCCGAAACCTTAGGCCACAGCCTGCTTGCTCAGTTTGAAAATGTCGAGTTTGAGGAAAGCACACTGCCTTATATCGATACCGTTGAAAAAGCCGAGGCAGTAGCAAAGGAAATCAACCGCGTAGCAAATCAAGAAGGCACAGCAAATCGCCCGATTATTATCGACACCATTGTCGACAAAGATATTCGTGACGTTATCGCTCGTGCTGATGGCTTTATGATGGATGTGTTTGAAACATTCGTCGGCAAACTACAAACCGAGCTTGCTACTCAGGCTGTCAATGCCATCGGTAAGTCGCATTCTATTATTGATAACAAGAGCTACAATATTCGCATTGATGCGGTGCATTTTGCGCTCGATAACGATGATGGCGCCCGCACTCGACACTACGACAAAGCGGATCTTATTTTGGTTGGCGTCTCACGATCTGGCAAAACACCGACGTCGCTATATATGGCTTTGCAATTTGGGATCTTTGTTGGCAACTACCCACTTACCGAAGATGACTTTGATGACCTTCGCCTCCCCAGCTCATTACGCGAGCATAAACATAAGATATTTGGCTTAACCATCGATCCAATACGCTTATCTGCAATCCGTAATGAACGACGCGCAAACTCGGGCTATGCGTCGCTGAGCCAGTGCCAAAAAGAAGTTCGCGCTGTGGAGGCGATGTTTAACCGCGAGGGCGTACCGTTTATTCAAGCGACGCATTTGTCGATTGAGGAGATTTCTACTCGAATTATGGCGTCGGTTGGGCTTAAGCGGCGGTCTTTGTGAGCTGAGCGTTAGTCTTTAACTGACAAAGGTGCCTGGGCTGCGGCTCAAGAGTCCAAGCCACAGATAATTCCGAATGTGGGGTCGAGACCATGGGGTGGGTGAAGCATAGCGCAGCGTGGCTCACCCACCCCATGGTCTCGACCCCACACCAAAATACCTCTAAACAGTCTTAGCAAGCTCCCGCTTACTAACGACCTCAGCCTCAAGCACCAATGCCCCATCTTTAACAGACACCGCAACGCGCCCACCTTTATCAGCAAGCTTGCCGAAAAGAATCATCTCGGCCAACGGCTTCTTCAGGTGCTCTTGCAGCACACGCGCCATCGGACGCGCACCCATCAAGCGGTCATAGCCTTTCTCAGCCAGCCACGTACGTGCATCTTCATCGACATCAAGCAGCACATGCTTGTCGTCGAGCTGAGCCTGTAGCTCAACCAAGAACTTATCGACCACACTGCCAATGACCGAAGGATCGAGCGCAGAAAACGCGATAATGCCATCGAGACGGTTACGGAACTCAGGGGTGAAGGTTTTCTTCAGCGCCTCAGTACCGTCGCTACTGTGATCCTGATGTGTAAAGCCCATGCTCGAGCGGCTGATTTGTTCAGCACCGGCGTTAGTCGTCATAACCAACACCACATGACGGAAGTCAGCTTTGCGGCCATTGTTATCGGTCAGAGTGCCGTGATCCATAACCTGTAGCAGCAGGTTAAATACCTCTGGATGCGCCTTTTCGATTTCATCAAGCAGCAATACGCAATGCGGATGCTTGGTCACAGCTTCGGTAAGCAAACCACCTTGGTCAAAACCAACATAGCCTGGTGGCGCACCAATCAAGCGAGATACGGTGTGACGCTCCATATATTCGGACATATCGAAACGTATCAACTCAATGCCTAGCGTGCGAGCCAGTTGTCGCGTGACTTCGGTTTTACCAACGCCCGTTGGGCCAGAAAACAAGAAGCTGCCAATTGGTTTCTCGGGCGACTTCAGGCCAGCGCGCGATAGTTTGATCGCGGCGGCTAGCGAATCAATGGCAGCATCTTGACCAAACACCGTCATTTTCAAATCACGCTCAAGATTGCGCAGCGCTTCTTTGTCATTAGACGAAATAGCCTTTGCAGGTATGCGCGCAACTTTTGCCACCATCTCTTCGATGTCAGCAACTGTGATGACTTTTTTGCGCTTACTCACTGGCTGCAAACGCTGATAAGCGCCGGCTTCGTCGATCAAGTCGATGGCTTTATCGGGCAGGAAGCGCTCATTAATATAGCGATCGGCAAGCGTGGCGGCCGAGAGCAGCGCCTTGTCGTGATAACGCACGCCGTGATGCTCTTCGAAACGCGACTTCAGGCCACGTAAAATGCGATAGGTTTCATCAACGCTGGGCTCTTCCACATCAATCTTATGGAAGCGGCGTGATAGCGCACCATCCTTCTCAAATAGGTTACGGTACTCTTGGTAAGTCGTTGATCCCATGCACTTTAGTGTGCCGTTAGAAAGCGCAGGTTTAAGCAGATTCGAAACATCGAGCACGCCGCCGCCAGCTGAACCAGCACCAATGATGGTGTGAATTTCATCGATAAACAAAATGGCGCTGGGCTTATCGATCAGTTCATTAATCAAAGCTTTAAAGCGTTTTTCGAAGTCGCCACGGTATTTTGTGCCCGCCAGCAAAGCGCCAATATCCAGCGAATACACCACGCCATCGGCAATAGCATCGGGCACTTTACCTTCGACAATCAACCACGCCAAACCTTCAGCGATGGCGGTTTTGCCGACGCCCGGTTCACCCACCAAGATAGGATTATTTTTGCGACGACGGCATAGCACTTGAATCGCACGCTCAATTTCT
Organism: Paraperlucidibaca wandonensis; assembly: GCF_042677145.1. Classification (NCBI taxonomy): domain Bacteria; kingdom Pseudomonadati; phylum Pseudomonadota; class Gammaproteobacteria; order Moraxellales; family Moraxellaceae; genus Paraperlucidibaca; species Paraperlucidibaca wandonensis. Next base: position 979,571 of record NZ_JBHTIT010000001.1, read on the forward strand.
GGCTCGCGACCAACTAGCGGATCTATGCGGCCCTTTTTCGCCATCTCGTTTAAATTAACGGTGTAGTTCACCAATGCCGAATCGGCAACGGCTTCAGCTCCACCCTCTGCTTCAGAGGACTCATTAATTTTTGGCTCATCTTCATTTGAGGATGAGCTTCCATGCGACAAGTAATTAACCACATCTAGACGGCCAATGCCCTGCTGCTTCAGTAGGTACACCGCATGCGATTCTTGCTCAGAGAACAGCGCCACCAAGACATTAGCGCCGACTACTTGGCGCTTGCCGGAAGACTGCACATGAAACACGGCGCGCTGTAGAACGCGCTGAAAGCCAAGCGTAGGTTGTGTCTCGCGCCCACCATCGGGCTCTGGCAACACAGGCGTTGCATCATCTATATAGGTTGTTAATTCACGACGCATGGCATCGGATTCGCCACCGCAAGCTTGTAGCGCAGCGACTGCTGACTCGTTATCCAGTAGTGACAGCAATAAATGTTCCACCGTGATGAACTCATGGCGTTTTGCTCTTGCCTCACGGAATGCCACATTGAGGGTCAGTTCTAGTTCCCGACTTAACATGCCTGCCTCTCCTTGCCCGTGCTCACAGCACCGGCTCTACCAGACACAGCAGCGGATGCTCATGCTGCCGCGCGTAATCGACCACAATGGCCGCTTTAGTTTCTGCTACATCACGTGAATAAGAGCCGATTCCAGCCTTACCCATATGATGCACTTGTAGCATTAGGCGTGTTGCATGTTCACCGGTCAGGCCGAAAAACAGCTCCAGCACCTCAATGACAAACTCCATAGGAGTGTAATCGTCATTAATCAGCACAACTTGATAGCGTTTTGGTATCTGTAACTCTGGCTTTGGCGGCTCAATCAGCGCTGTGCGACCGACATCGGGCCGTTCATCATCACTGTCTGGGCCACTCAATGGCCACTTACTCGTTGCATTCATACGGCATCATAGAAATTTAATCGTTAGTTCACTCTAGCAGATAGTGTTGTGCTGACTAGCCTTAACTGTAGAGAATTTATGCATTTAACCATCTTGTATTTGCTACTGCTTAGCGACTAAACAAACCTCGGGCAAAACCATTAGGCGAAAAAAAACACCTTTGCTTAGCCATGACGCAGCCAAGCAAAGGTGTCTTTAGTCATACTTACATATGGCTGATGATGGCATCGCCAAATTCAGAGCAGCGCAGCAATGTGGCATCGGGCATTAAACGCTCGAAGTCATAGGTCACTGTTTTCGCGGCAATGGCATTTTCTACGCCTTTGATGATCAAGTCAGCAGCTTCGCCCCAGCCCATATGACGCAACATCATCTCAGCTGAGAGAATGATTGAGCCTGGGTTGACCTTATCTTGGCCAGCGTATTTAGGCGCCGTGCCGTGGGTTGCCTCAAAGACAGCAATCGAACCGCCTAAGTTAGCACCCGGCGCGATGCCGATACCGCCAACTTCAGCAGCAAGCGCATCGGAAATATAATCGCCGTTGAGGTTCAAGGTAGCAATTACCGAGTACTCAGATGGGCGCATCAGAATTTGCTGCAAGAAGGCATCGGCGATGACATCTTTGATGATGATATCGTTACCGGTTTTTGGATTACGGAGTTTCATCCATGGGCCGCCGTCGATCAACTCGCCGCCAAAACGCTCAGCCGCCAGCTCATAGCCCCACTCTTTGAAGGCACCTTCGGTGTACTTCATGATGTTGCCTTTGTGCACTAGCGTTACCGACGATTCATCATTATCGATGGCGTACTGAATGGCCTTGCGTACCAAGCGCTGCGTGCCTTCTTTCGATACAGGCTTAATGCCAATACCGCAGTTCTCAGTGAAGCGAATCTTCGTCACGCCCATTTCTTCTTTCAAGAACTTGATGACCTTGATCGCATCAGGCGTGTTGGCCTTCCACTCGATGCCGGCATAAATATCTTCTGAGTTTTCGCGGAAGATAATCATATTGGTCAGCTCAGGATGCTGAACCGGGCTAGGAACGCCAGGGAACCAACGCACAGGGCGAATACAAACGTATAGGTCTAATTCTTGGCGCAATGCCACGTTAAGCGAACGAATGCCGCCGCCTACTGGTGTGGTCAATGGGCCTTTGATGCTGACAACGTATTCGCGCAGCGCCTCAAAAGTCTCTTCTGGCATCCAAGAGTCACTACCGTACACTTTAGTGGCTTTCTCGCCGCAATAAACTTCCATCCACGAAATAGCGCGCTTGTTGCCATAAGCGGCAGTCACTGCTGCATCAACCACTTTGATCATCACTGGTGTGATGTCAGCGCCGATGCCGTCGCCTTCGATAAATGGAATGATGGGGAAATTTGGTACATTAAGGGATAAATCGGCGTTGACGGTGATTTTGCCACCATCGGTTGGAACCGAAATCTTCTGGTAACCCATTCTGCAGGTACTCCGTCAGGAAAGTGGCGCGGGTAGCGCCGGGATGGCGATTGCAATAGCCAGTATTGAATCGTTCTTATTGGTCTCGAGTATACTCATGCTGCCTCCTACTCCCAAGACATCTCATGCAAAAAAACACCACCGTTCACCCTCAAAGTCGACCAAAGTTCAAGGAAGACAGCCCTTCTCGTCTAATTTTGCTGCATAAGCCTTTCAATGTGATGTGCCAATTCAGCCCTGAGGGTGAGCGCTTGACCTTGAGCGAGGTTATGGCAGCGAGCGGCATTGAACGCCCGCGCGATGTTTATCCCGCTGGACGCCTCGACTACGACTCTGAAGGCTTGGTGTTGCTGACCAATGACGGAGTGTGGCAGGCACGTATTGCCCAACCGCGCTCGAAAATGAACAAAACTTATTTGGCGCAGGTCGAAGGCAGCGTTGGCGATGATGCTATAAGTGCCTTGCGCAACGGCATCATGCTTAAAGATGGGCCAGCGCGAGTGGTGATGGCTGAGCATGTAACGCCCGCACCTGAAGTCAGCGAGCGCCATCCGCCAGTACGCTTTCGCGCCAGCATTCCAACAGATTGGCTGCGCCTGAGCATAAATGAAGGTCGTAATCGTCAAGTACGGCGTATGACGGCTGCTGTTGGCCTACCAACCTTACGCCTCATTCGCGAGCGCGTTGGCCCATGGACACTCGACGGCCTAGCCGTTGGCGAGTGGCGCGAAATTGACTTAAATGAAGCAGTGCGCACTTTAGGGCCTGCACAGCGCTAGACAGTTCGATCAACACCACACAAGCGCCGGCTTAAGCCCAAACCACCGACAAAGCTTGCTAGAATGCGGCCTTCGAATTTTTGAACTCATACGCCATGTCATCGCTCGCCCCCTCAGCCGACACAAAACCAACCGATGCCGTTCGTGGCCGCGTGATTGTCGGCATGTCGGGCGGCGTCGATTCGTCAGTTGCAGCGGCATTGCTCATCCAGCAAGGCTGGCAGGTCGAAGGCCTGTTCATGAAAAACTGGGAAGAAGATGACGGCAGCGAATACTGCACGGCACGTGAAGACTTAGCCGATGCTCAGGCGGTGGCGGACAAACTCGGCATACATCTGCATAAGGCCAACTTCGCCGCCGAATATTGGGATGGTGTTTTCGAGCACTTCTTGGCGGAATACGCTGCTGGCCGCACGCCAAACCCCGACATTCTCTGCAATAAAGAAATCAAATTTCGCGCCTTCCTCGACTACGCCATGATGCTTGGCGCTGACTATATTGCCACTGGCCATTACGCCCGCCGCGACGAACAACAGCCAGCGCGCTTGCTTCGTGGACTCGACAGCAATAAAGACCAAAGCTATTTTTTACACGCCGTAGCTGGCGAGCAACTAGCGAAAACCTTATTTCCAGTCGGCGAATTGCCTAAGCCTGAAGTGCGGCGCATTGCCAGTGAGTTAGGCCTAGCGACGGCAGCGAAAAAAGACTCCACTGGCATCTGCTTTATTGGCGAGCGCCGCTTTAAAGACTTTTTGCAGCAATACCTTCCCGCACGCCCCGGATCTATTGAAACCGATGCCGGTGTAGTGATTGGTGAGCATCAGGGCTTGATGTATTACACCTTGGGACAGCGCCAAGGCATTGGTATTGGTGGGCAAAAAGATGCCAATGAGTCGCCGTGGTATGTGGTCGGCAAAGATATGGCGAGGCAAGTGCTGATTATCGGCCAAGGCCATGAGCACCCATTAATGCAAAGCCGCTCTTTATACGCGTCAATGATTGATTGGGTTGCTGGTGAAGCGCCGCAACTGCCGTTGGTATGCACGGCAAAAACACGTTATCGCCAAGCCGATCAGGCCTGCACCATCACAGCGTCTGGCTCAGGCTACCGCGTCACTTTTGATGAATTACAGCGCGCCGTTACGCCCGGACAATCCGTGGTTTTCTACCAGGACGAAGTCTGTTTGGGCGGCGGCGTGATTGAGGAGACATTTGCCACATGAGCCAACTGAACCGCGATAAAACCTTGGCATTAGCCGCTATTTTTCAAGCCGCAGGCCTTGCCGCTGAATTAGCAAAGACAGGCAAAAGCCACCCGGAAGCAGAAGCATTTTTGCGGCGCTCATCGCTGGTGCTCGACACCGATGACATCAACAAAATCTATCCTGATGCGCGTGGCTTAGAGCAAGGCCTGATGTGGTTGGAGGGTTGCCTGATGGAACAAGGTCGCTCATTAGCTCAAGCCGGTGAAATCGTTCGCCTAGGGCTGGGCATCGTGCAGGTAGAGAAGCATTTAGTGCGCTCGCCTGATGTGCAAAACAACTTGCGCCAGCGCCTTGAGACTGTTGCCCGCCAGCAGCAGTTTAATCCTGACATGAGCGATAGCGAACTCGCGCAAGCTCTCGGTTCGGTTTATGTCGATACTTTGGGTAGCCTGCAATTTCGCGTGCAATTACGCGGAAACGCGCAACACTTACAAGCCGCCGGCATGGCTGAACGCATCCGTGCCATTTTACTTGCCGGCGTTCGCGCCGCTTGGCTCTGGCGCCGCCTTGGTGGCCGCCGCTGGCACCTAATTTTCACCCGAAGCCAGATCCTCACCGAGATCCGCGAGATCGCGAAAACGGTGTAGAATCCGCCGCCTAAAATTTGTCCTTTGTACACTGGAGTGTTGCTATGGCGTTCTCGCCCCTTACCGCCCTTTCCCCGGTCGATGGCCGTTACGCTAGCAAAGTCGATGCACTTCGCCCCTACTTTAGCGAATTCGGCCTAATTCATGCCCGCGTTGAAGTCGAAGTGCGTTGGTTGCAATGCCTAGCCGCCCACGCCGGTGTGCCCGAAGTGCCCGCCTTCAGTGCTGAGGCCAATGCCTTTCTAGACAAACTAGTGGCTGAGTTTTCGCTCAATGATGCCGAGTGGATTAAAACCACTGAGCGCACCACTAATCACGACGTAAAAGCCGTCGAATATTTCCTCAAAGACCGCGTTCGCGCGCTACCTGAGTTGCAGGCTGTTACAGAGTTCATCCACTTTGCCTGCACCAGTGAAGACATCAATAATCTCTCGCACGCGCTGATGCTGAAAAATGGTCGCACCGTGGTCATCGCGCAAATGCAGGCTGTGGCCGACGCCATTCGTACCTTGGCCCATGCTCAAGCGGGCGTATCCATGCTGTCACGCACGCATGGCCAAACCGCCTCGCCAACGACACTGGGCAAGGAAATGGCCAACGTCGTGTATCGCTTAGAGCGCCAAATCGCCGAATTCGCGCGCGTGCCATTGCTCGGTAAAATCAATGGCGCCGTGGGTAACTACAACGCGCATTTGGTCGCTTACCCGCAGGTCGATTGGCAAGCCAACGCTGAAGCCTTTGTCACCTCGCTAGGCTTGGATTGGAATCCTTACACCACGCAAATCGAACCACACGACTATATTGCTGAAGCTTTCGATGCCGTGCGCCGCTACAACACTGTGCTCATCGATTTCAACCGCGATGTCTGGGGCTATATCTCGCTGGGCTATTTCAAGCAGCGTTTGAAAGAAGGCGAAGTTGGTTCTTCGACCATGCCGCACAAGGTCAATCCCATCGACTTCGAGAACTCCGAAGGCAACTTAGGCATCGCCAATGCTCTGCTCGGCCATCTCGCCGAAAAGCTACCAATCTCACGCTGGCAGCGCGACCTAACCGACTCCACCGTATTGCGTAACTTAGGCGTAGGCCTTGCGCACAGTGCCATTGCCTATGATTCCGCGCTAAAAGGTATCGGCAAGCTTGAGCTTAACGCAGCTTGCATAGCCGCAGATTTAGATGCGTCGTGGGAAGTCTTAGGCGAAGCCATTCAGACCGTGATGCGCCGCTACGGCATTGAAAAGCCCTACGAGAAGCTGAAAGAACTAACGCGCGGCAAAACCATTACCGCCGAATCATTGGCGACGTTTATTGCCACGCTTGATCTGCCAGAAGCGGTTAAAGCTGAGCTGAAAACGCTGACCCCAGCTAGCTATATTGGCAACGCTGACGCGCAAGCTCGCGCCGTTTAAGGAACACTGCACATGTCTTTTACGTCGAATGCCAGCGACTTATGTCGCCGTGATGAGCCGCTGCCATGGTTAGGCGGCTTGCGTGCAAGTGAGTTTTTGCGTGACTACTGGCAGAAAAAACCGCTGCTAGTACGCGGCGCTTTTCCGGCCTTGGCTGACCTCATTAGCTTTCAAGAGCTATTGCAGCTGGCCGAAGAGGACAGCCTAGAAAGCCGTGTGATCAGCGGGCCCGATGCCAAAGGCAATTGGAAGCTGAAAAACGGCCCATTTCCACCGGTGACTTGGCGCAAACACGGCAAGCAAAACTGGACTGTGCTAGTACAGGCTGTTGATCATGTACTGCCAACACTGTCTGACCTGCTCGACCATTTCGCCTTTGTGCCGGAATGGCGCATCGACGATGTCATGGTATCGGGCGCAGTAGTTGGCGGCTCTGTTGGCCCTCATAGCGACCAATACGATGTGTTTTTGCTGCAAGGGCCGGGCTCACGGCATTGGCAGCTAGGCCAGCAAGTCGCTGTTGATGAAGCGCTACTGCCAGACCAACCACTACGCTTATTAGCCAACTTCCAGCAAAGCTTTGAGGCCACCGTTGAGACCGGCGATTTGCTCTATGTGCCGCCTGGACTAGCGCATCACGGCGTTGCTACTAGCGACTGCCTGACTTACTCCGTGGGCTTTCGTGCACCGGCTGTGCCACGCCTACTCGACGCCCTCGCCGATCGCCTTTTAAGCCTCGATGAAAATGAGCCCTTATTGGCCGACCCTGATCGTGGCGTCTGCCAACACAGTGCCAGCTTAACCGCGCTAGACACCAACGCCATGCGCACTGCCATGCTGGCGTGGATAGATCAGCCGGAGCAAATGGCCTTGGCCATGGCACCGAGCTTGAGTGAGGCAAAATATGCCGACTACGAAGCGCAAGGTGAGAGCTGCAGCTTGGCGGACTTGCAATCGGCATTAGCTGAGGGCATCGAGCTAATTCGCGACCCCGCCTCGCGCTGGGTATGGCTGCCAGAAGTACAGCAGCTGTGGCGCAATGGTGAGTGCGTGGATATCTCTGCCGATATTATCGAGCATGTGCCCGCGCTACTGACTAGCCGCCGCCTGCGCCAAGCGCAATTAGCCGCATTGCCAGAGCTTGTTTTGCAATGGCTGGCCGACGACATCAGCGCTGGCTTTTGGTTGGCGGTTGAGGCGGCCTGATGCATTTGGCGTCTTTGCCTTGGCAAGACACACCTCTGCCCTACGCCAACGCGCTTCTGACTGAGCGTTGGCCATTACTACTCGATAGCCAAGGCGCTGGCCGTTGGCATATTTTGGTGGCAAATCCACGAGCAACCGCTGTACTGACTGAAGCTGGGTGGCAGTTTGACGGCTGGCCTGGCATTGATGGCGATAGCTTTGCGGTAATAGCGGCGTTGCAGGTATGGGGAGAGGCACTCAAGTCTGGGCAGCTCTCAGCATCTGAGGCCAATACAGCACCCACTAAAACCGCGGCCTCAGAGCTCCCATTTATGTCCGGCGTCATGGGCTATGTCGGCTACGCCGCACCCAGCGAACATGGCCTACCTGAGCGACATGGCGACGATTGGCCATTGGCCACGCTGGCTTATTACGACCAAGGCATCGCGCTAGATTGTGAAACACATGAAGCGTGGGTCTGGGCTAGCGACGCCATGAGCGCAGCCGAGTGGCAAAACTGGCAGCAGCGCTGCGTGACTAATTCAGAGGCTAAGCCAGCAGCCAAGCTCGAGGCATTTCAGCTAAAAACTCCATTTCAAGCGCTCACCACACAACAGCGCTATGCCGACGATATCGCTCACATTCATGAGCTCATTCGTGCCGGCGATTGTTATCAGGTCAACTACACTCAGGCTTATGAAGCGCAGCACAGCGGCCGATTGTGGACGCGCTACGAAGAGCTTCGCGAACTAGCGCGGGCACCGTATGGGGCATATTGGGCACTGCCTTGGGGCGAACTGCTGAGCCTGTCACCAGAGCAATTTATCGGCATCAATGATCGCACGCTGACCACACGCCCGATCAAAGGCACACGCGCACGCGGCAATGACAGCGAGCAAGACCAAGTCGAAGCCAGTGCACTAACTGCCAGCGCCAAAGACATGGCCGAAAACATCATGATCACCGACTTACTGCGCAATGACTTGAGTAAGCACGCGCGCATCGGCAGCGTCAGCGTGCCCGAGCTATGTGCCCTAAAAAGCTTTGGGCAAGTGCATCATTTGGTCACAACGATTACCGCCACACTCAACAGCGATGCGACCGTAGCTGAGGTTTTGCGCGATGCTTTCCCCGGTGGTTCCATCACCGGCGCGCCGAAAAAGCGCGTGATGGAAATCATCGAGGCCATCGAGCCCACAGCCCGCGGCGTCTATTGCGGCATGCTGTTTTATTGGGATGCCCGTGGCCGCGTCGATAGCAGCATCACTATCCGTACCTTGGCCGCTAAAGATGGCGTAGTGCGCACTTGGGCCGGCGGCGGCATCACGCTGGACTCCACTTGGCAGGCCGAATATGAGGAATGCTGGAGCAAAATGGGTGGCGTCATAGAAGCGCTATCGAAACCTTAGCTTTAGCTAGCGCAAAAAAATGCCCTCATATAGAGGGCATTTTATTTCACGAGAACAATCACTTAATCATCTAAAGCAACTGCTCCGCTGTTAAGGAATCTGGCGCAGTGATGCCTTACGGATCTCAGCCTTCAGCTCTTCATAGGTCGTGGTTACCGGAAATTGCGGAAACTCACGAATCACATTCTCAGGTGCATCAAACAAAATGCCTTGTTCAGCCTCGCCCAGCATATTGGTGTCGTTATACGAGTCACCAGCAGCGATACAGCGATAATTCAGCGAGTGAAAAGCTTTGATTGCAGCACGCTTTTGATCAGGCTGACGCAACTTATAGTCAGTGATGGTGCCATCGGCAGCGACTTCCAGCTTGTGACAAAACAGTGTTGGCCAATCGAGTTGGCGCATCAGCGGGTGGGCAAACTCATAGAAAGTATCGGACAAAATGATGAGCTGAAAATGCTCGCGCACCCAGGCTAAAAACTCATACGCACCTGGAATGGGACCCATATCAGCGATAACGGCTTGAATATCAGGTAAACCCAATTTGTGCTCTTTGCAGATGGCCAAACGCTGCTTCATCAACACGTCATAGTCGGGAATATCGCGCGTGGTGGCCTCTAATTCTTTAATGCCGGTACGCTTGGCGACATTGATCCAAATCTCGGGAACCAACACACCTTCTAAATCGAGACACACTAACTCCATGACCAACCCCTTTTAACGCCAAGCTTGTGAGACGCGAAGGGTACTGTCAGGCGCGTATCGGTGCAAATAGAAAAGCGCTTTCTGCTATGCTTTACGCCTGAAAATTACTGGAGTGAGTGATGGCTATTTCCGCTGCCGATATCGATGCCTGGCAAACCGAGCTAGCAGGCAAAGGCCCACAAAGCATCGTGAAGTTTGCGCTCACGCACTTCCCCGACCTGTGTTTATCATTTAGCGGCGCCGAAGATGTTGTGTTGATTGATATGGCGGTGAAGTCAAAACTACCCTTTCGAGTCTTCACTTTAGATACCGGCCGCCTACATGCAGAGACCTATCGCTTTCTCGATACGGTGCGCACGCACTACGGCATCACGTTAGAGGTCTGCTACCCCGAAGCGGAGGCTGTGCGCGAATTAGTCAGCAAAAAAGGCTTTTTCAGCTTTTATGAAGATGACCATAAAGAGTGCTGTGGCATCCGTAAGGTCGCCCCACTTCGCCGCCAGCTCGCCACCACCACCGCGTGGATGACTGGCCAGCGCAAAGACCAAAGCCCCGGCACTCGCAACGATGTACCCTTGGTGCAATACGATACTAGCTTTGAAGGTCTTGAAGGCCCATTGGCCAAGTTCAATCCGCTAGCGAATTGGTCATCTAGCGAGATTTGGGATTATATCCGCGCTCTAGAAGTGCCCTATAACCCATTGCATGAAAAGGGATTTGTCAGCATTGGTTGTGAGCCTTGCACACGTGCTGTGTTGCCTAATCAACACGAACGCGAAGGTCGTTGGTGGTGGGAAGAAGCAACGAAAAAAGAATGCGGCCTGCATTTGAGCAATCTGACACCGCCGACCTAAGCGTCAAAATAAAGTGCCCTCACTAACGCAGCTGAGGGCATAGTTTGTCGGACTCATCGTTAAAAAACCGGCAGTGCCTGGCCCTTAAACAAATGATCCACCTCAGCACGTGCATCGCCACGGTTGAGCACCGCCTCGACCACGCCACGATTAAGGTGCGGGGCAAATGCCTCGATAAAATCGAACATAAAGCCACGCAAAAACGTACCGCGGCGAAAGCCAATATGCGTCACGCTGGGCTCAAACAAATGCTCGGCCGGCAGCGCCACCAGCTTTCCACCATCAATCTCTGGCTCAAATGCCATCTGCGCGATAATGCCGACACCTAAACCTAGGCGCACATAAGTTTTAATGACGTCGGCATCTGTGGCAGTGAACACGACATTGGCAGCAAGGCCTTGCTGTCTAAACGCCTCATCTAGCTTAGAGCGCCCTGTAAAGCCAAAAACGTAAGTGACAATGTCGTGCTCCGCAATCGCCTCTAAGGTGAGCGGATGCACACGCGTGAGCGGATGATCTTTCGGCACCACCACTGTGCGGTTCCACTGGTACGCCGGCAACATCATCAAATCAGCAAAATGCTCTAAAGCTTCTGTCGCGATGGCAAAGTCGACGGTGCCGTCGGCGGCCATTTCGGCAATCTGCTGTGGAGTGCCTTGATGCATATGCAAAGTGACTTCGGGGTATTTTCGGCGAAATGCAGCAATTACGGGCGGTAGACGATAGCGCGCCTGCGTGTGAGTTGTAGCGACCGACAGTGTGCCGCGCGTCTCATCGGAAAACTCTAGTGCAACTTGGCGGATAGAGTCGACTTGGCGCAAAACATCGGCCGATAACTTTAAAATCGCCTGCCCTGCCGGCGTCACACGGGACAGGTGCTTGCCGTTACGCGCAAATATTTCTACACCCAGCTCGTCTTCTAAAAGGCGAATTTGCTTGCTGATGCCGGGCTGCGAGGTAAACAGTGCATTAGCCGTTTGCGACACATTCAGGTCGTGCTGCGAGACCTCCCAGATATAGCGTAATTGCTGCAACTTCATCTCAAGCCCCTTTCTTATAACTCAATGTCATAACTCTAGCGTAAAACATTCCTTTGCAGCAGTCCTAAGAATGCATATCGTGCCGCCATCATTTTGAGAACTCTAATATGTTGGTTTCTGAGTTTAGTTTTATTGCTGCCGGTGCATTAGTCGGTTTTGTGGTTGGTCTGACTGGCGTGGGTGGCGGCTCATTAATGACGCCTCTGCTAACCATGATGGGCGTACCTTTGCATACCGCCATTGGTACCGACTTGCTTTACGCGTCTATCAGCAAAACCGGTGGCGCCATTGTGCATCATCGCCATCGCAATATTGATTGGCGCATCACACTAACGCTTGCGACTGGCAGCATTCCTGCTGCGGCACTTACCGTCTATGCCTTGGCCAATTGGTTTCCCGATGCCAGTGCCTACAAACACATTTTGACCAGCTCACTAGGCTTTATGCTGCTTGTTAGCGCCTTAAGTATCTTATTGCGACCTGCAATTCAGCGCCGCATGGCTAAGCGCGAGCAATCAAACTGGGGAGTACGCGCATGGGTTGATCGCCATACGCAGGCACTGACAATTACCATGGGCGTTCTGCTTGGTATCCTAGTCACCCTGTCATCCGTTGGCGCCGGCGTCTTCGGTGTCATGGTCTTAGTCACCCTATTCCCTGCCCTAGCCATGATTCGCATCATCGGCACCGATGTGACTCATGCCGTCATGCTCACACTCATCGCCGGTCTCGGCCACATGAGCATGGGCCATGTCGACTGGCATATGCTCGGCTTCTTGCTCATAGGCTCACTGCCCATGATCGTCATCGGCACCACCTTAAGTTCACGTCTGCGCGAAGACATTATTCGCCCAATTTTAGGCGCAACTTTATTACTCCTCAGCCTACGGTTCATTTTCATCTAAAGTTTGAGGTATGATCGCGAGCTACGTGGAGACTATGCATGAGCCTTGATAACACCCAAATTGATGACCTAAACATTCGCTCTATCGATGTTTTGGTAACCCCTGCTGAACTCAGAAAAGCGCTGCCCATGAGCCTTGGTGCACATCGCACCGTGGCCGAGGGTCGGCAAACAATTCGCAATATTTTAGATGGCAAAGATCACCGCATATTTTTGGTGATCGGCCCCTGTTCTATCCATGACCTAAAAGCAGCGCACGAATACGCCCAGCGCTTAAAGGTTTTGGCTGAAGAAGTCAGCGACAGCATTTATCTGGTCATGCGTGTCTACTTTGAAAAGCCACGCACCACCGTGGGCTGGAAAGGCTTGATCAACGATCCGCGTATGGACGATAGCTTCCGTATCGAGGAAGGTCTGCACGTTGGTCGCAAGCTGCTCATCGAACTCAATGAAATGGGTCTGCCCTGCGCTACCGAAGCGCTAGACCCGATGTCGCCGCAGTACTTGCACGACCTCATTGCTTGGTCGGCGATTGGCGCGCGCACCACCGAATCGCAAACGCACCGCGAAATGTCATCGGGCCTATCTAGCCCTGTTGGCTTTAAAAACGGTACCGATGGCGGCCTAACGGTAGCCACCAACGCTCTGCTATCCGTGCGTAATGCCCACAGCTTCTTAGGCATTAATAGCGATGGCAAAGTCGCGGTGATTAACACTACTGGCAACCAGTACGGCCATGTCGTGTTGCGTGGCGGCGATGGCAAACCCAACTACGACTCAGTGTCTGTAGCACTTGCCGAACGCGCCTTGGAAAAAGCCAAAGCACCGATGAATATCATGATCGATGCCTCACACGCCAACTCCAATAAAGACCCAGCACTACAACCATTAGTGATGGACAACGTTGCCAATCAAATCGTTGAAGGCAACACTTCCATCATTGGCATGATGATTGAGTCACATCTGAAGTTTGGTCGCCAAGATATCCCGAAAGACTTAAGCCAACTGGTTTATGGCCAATCAGTGACCGATGGCTGCATCGATTGGGAAACGACTGAGGCCGCCGTGCGCTCTATGCACGAGAAGCTGAAAGACGTGCTGCCAAAACGTAAAAAATAAGGTCTGCTCGATAGGGGCTTTAGAGCTCCCTTGTTGCAGACACAAAAAAGCCCGGTCATTGCCGGGCTTTTTTGTGTCACCACTTATCTAAAATAAGCGTTGTCTTTCACCGTATGGTCGGTCTCATCTGTAACGCGATGCAGCTCAGGAATCAATCCTTTTAGCGTAGTTTCTACGCCCTGCTTCAAGGTCATATCGACAGCCGAGCAACCTTGGCAGCCGCCGCCAAACTTCAGCACGGCAACCCAACCTTCAGGCTCTTCGAAGCAACCAGTCAGCGACACATTGCCATTGTGTGCAGCAAGACCAGGGTTCACTTCACTGAACAGCACATGGTTAATACGCTCTTCCATTGGGCTGTCAGATGAAATATTGGGTACTTTCGAGCGTGGCGCTTTAAAAGTGAGCTGGCCGCCCATGCGATCTTTGTTGAAATCGATCACGGCATCGACGAGATAAGTTACCGAGCGACCATCGACATAGGCTGGGAAACCTTCAAAGTCAACGCGCACGTCTTCTTCTTTCTCTTCGCCTTTGGTGCAATAAGCCATGCAGCATTCTGCGCGCGGCGTGCCGGGATTTTCGACAAAAATTCGCACACCAATGCCGTCACTGTTTTGCTTGGCTAATAATTCGCGCAGATAGCCTTGAGCCGTCTCCGTAATCTCAAGATTGGTGATGGCTTGCGCATCGAAAGAAACCGATTGATTTACTTCAGGCTGACTCATGGAAGCTCCTTTATCGCCCACAGCATGCCGGGACGGGCATGCTTCAAATTATGGCCGCAAGTATAGCATCTTGCGTGCAGCTCATGCCTTCGCTCATCCATTCTGCTAAACTATATATCCATTTTTTTAGATAGATCTATGCCCATGTCTCGCGCTGACCGTCTGATTAGTTTTGAGCAGCAACTCGCCCAACGTATTTTGATTCTCGACGGTGGCATGGGAACCATGATTCAGCAGCGAAAGCTTAGTGAAGCCGACTATCGCGGCGAACGCTTTGGCGATTGGCCTCGCGATGTTAAGGGCAATAACGATTTGCTCGTGCTCAGCCAACCACAGATTATTCGCGAAATCCATGAGGCTTATTTAGCTGCCGGCGCCGATATTATCGAGACCAATACCTTCAATAGCACCAAAGTTTCCATGTCTGATTACGGCATGGAGTCGCTAACCATTGAGCTCAACTTTGAAGCGGCAGCATTAGCGCGTCGTGTTGCTGATGAATTTACCGCACGCGAACCGCATAAGCCGCGCTATGTCGCCGGCGTTATTGGGCCAACCTCTCGCACCTGCTCTATTTCGCCAGATGTTAACAATCCTGCCTTCCGCAACGTCAGCTTCGACCTGCTCGTCGAAAACTACTTAGAGTCGACTCTCGCGCTAATCGACGGCGGCGCTGATCTGATTTTGATCGAAACTGTTTTCGATACGCTCAACGCCAAAGCCGCCATTTTTGCTGTGCAAGAAGCTTTTGAGCAATGCGGCACCACATTGCCTATTATGATTTCTGGCACTATTACCGACGCTTCTGGGCGTACGCTCACCGGCCAAACAGCCGAAGCCTTTTGGAACTCGGTGCGTCACGCCAAGCCTATCTCCATTGGCTTTAACTGCGCGCTCGGTGGCAAAGAGCTGCGGCCATATGTCGAAGAGCTTTCGCGCAAAGCTGACACCTACGTTAGCGCTCATCCTAATGCCGGCCTCCCAAATGCCTTTGGTGAGTACGATGAAACGCCTGATGAAACTGCGGCTATTATTAAAGAGTTCGCAACCAGTGGCTTTCTCAATATTGTTGGCGGTTGCTGCGGCACCATGCCAGAACACATCGCCGCCATAGCCAAAGCGGTTGAAGGCAAAGCGCCGCGGGTGGTGCCTGAGCTCCCACGCGTCTGCCGCCTATCAGGCCTTGAGCCATTCACCATTGCTGATGACAGCCTGTTTGTGAACGTTGGCGAACGTACCAACATCACTGGCTCGAAAAAATTTGCTCGTCTCATTCGCGAAGAAAACTATGCTGAAGCATTAGAAGTCGCTCGCCAACAAGTCGATAACGGTGCGCAAATCATCGATATCAACATGGATGAAGGCATGTTGGACTCGCAGGCCGCGATGGTGAAATTCTTAAACATGGCGGCAACCGAACCCGATATTTGCCGTGTGCCGATCATGGTCGATTCATCGAAATGGGAAATCATCGAAGCTGGCCTGAAGTGTATCCAGGGCAAGTCGGTGGTGAACTCAATTTCCATGAAGGAAGGCGTCAAAGAGTTCAAGGATCGTGCTCGTTTGTGCATGCGATATGGCGCCGCCGTGGTCGTTATGGCTTTCGACGAGCAAGGCCAAGCCGACACCGTTGCGCGCAAAAACGAAATCTGCAAACGCTCATACGATATTTTAGTTAATGAAGTTGGCTTTCCGCCCGAAGACATTATTTTTGACCCTAATGTCTTCGCCGTTGCCACCGGCATCGAAGAGCACAATAACTACGCCGTCGACTTTATCGAAGCCTGCGACTACATCACCAAAAACCTGCCTTACGCGAAAATCTCTGGCGGGATCTCTAACGTCTCATTTTCGTTCCGTGGCAATGAGCTGGTTCGCGAAGCCATCCACTCGGTGTTTTTGTACTACGCAATTCGCAATGGCCTAAGCATGGGCATTGTCAACGCCGGGCAGCTGGCGATTTACGAAGACATTCCCGCTGAGCTCAAAGCCTGCGTTGAAGACGTGATCTTAAACAAACGCGAAGATGGTACTGAGCGCTTGCTAGCCTTAGCTGAGCGCTATCGTGGCGAAGGCGGCAAGCAAATCGTTGAGGATCTGTCTTGGCGCGAATGGCCCGTTAACAAGCGCTTAGAGCATGCGCTGGTTAAAGGCATCACCACGTTTATTGTTGAAGATGCCGAGGAAGCACGGCAACAAGCTGAGCGCCCAATTCACGTCATCGAAGGCCCTCTCATGGATGGCATGAATGTGGTTGGCGACCTGTTTGGCTCGGGCAAAATGTTTTTGCCACAAGTAGTGAAGTCTGCTCGCGTGATGAAGCAAGCGGTGAACCATCTCATCCCATTTATTGAGGCCGAGAAAAACGGCGTGGTTATCGCCAAAGGCAAAGTACTCTTGGCTACGGTCAAAGGTGATGTCCACGATATTGGTAAAAATATTGTCGGCGTGGTACTCGGCTGTAATGGTTATGACATTGTTGACCTCGGCGTTATGGTACCTGCCGATAAAATCCTGCAAGCCGCCATCGATGAAAAAGTCGACATCATCGGCCTCTCCGGCCTGATCACCCCATCGCTAGATGAAATGGTGCATGTGGCGCGCGAAATGCAGCGACTCGACTTTAAAGTGCCGCTTTTAATAGGTGGCGCAACCACATCGAAAGCGCATACCGCAGTAAAAATTGATCCACACTATAAAAATGACGGTGTGATTTACGTCGCCGATGCCTCGCGTGCGGTCGGCGTGGTAACCACCTTGCTAAACAAGTCAGCTAAAGATGCGTTTATCGCCGAGCGCCGTGCTGAATACGCCGAAACTCGAGAGCGTATTAATAATCGAGAGCCACGCGGCAAACGCTTAAGCTATGAAACCGCAGTCGCTACTGGCTTGCAAAGCGATTGGTCGCAAGCAACACCGATCAAGCCAAAGCAGTTAGGCGTGCAAGTTTTTGATCACTACGACTTGAGTGAAATTGTTGAGTATTTCGACTGGCAACCATTCTTTATGGCATGGAGCCTGCACGGAAAGTACCCTGCAATTTTAGAGGATGATGTTGTTGGTGAGGCCGCTCGTGACTTGTTTAATGATGCTCAAGCCATGCTGAAAACCTTGATTGAAGGCAAGCATTTACGTGTGCGCGGCGTCATTGGGCTATGGCCTGCCAACCGCGTTGGCGCCGATGATGTACGCGTTTGGGCCGATGCCGACAAAACAGAGTGCCTAGGCGAAATTCATAATTTGCGCATGCAAAACGAGCAAGTTAGTGGCAAGCCCAACTTGTCTTTGGCCGATTTCGTAGCGCCAATAGATAGCGGCGTTCAAGACTATGTCGGCGGCTTTACTGCTTCAGTGCATGGCGCCGATGAGTTCGCTAAAACCTTCGAAGATGCTGGCGATACTTACAACAGCATCTTGATTAAGTCTTTGGCTGACCGTTTTGTAGAGGCCTTTGCTGAGCGCCTACACCAACGTGTGCGCCAAGAGTTCTGGGGCTACGCGACCGATGAGCAGCTCGATACAAACGACCTGATTGCCGAGAAATACGCAGGCATCCGTCCTGCGCCAGGCTATCCCGCCTGCCCCGAGCACAGTGAAAAATCCGAGCTTTTCCGCTGGCTCAACGCCACTGAAAATACCGGCACCGTACTTACAGAGCATT
This sequence comes from Paraperlucidibaca wandonensis, assembly GCF_042677145.1. NCBI lineage: Bacteria > Pseudomonadati > Pseudomonadota > Gammaproteobacteria > Moraxellales > Moraxellaceae > Paraperlucidibaca > Paraperlucidibaca wandonensis. The sequence goes on from NZ_JBHTIT010000001.1 coordinate 997,641, forward strand.
TCGCTATGTACCCCACCGCTGCTGTCTCGGGCTGGTATTTCGCACACCCCAAAGCCAGCTACTTTAATGTCGGCAAAATTGGTCGCGATCAAGTCGAAAACTACGCTCAGCGTAAGGGTTGGGACATGGCCACAGCCGAGCGTTGGCTAATGCCGAATTTAGGCTATGATGTGGTCGATAACTAAACGATCGGCGCACGTAACCTCCGTGGCCGATCATCTAATAATGATCTGGTCATGCCCTCTGGGGCGTCAAACAGACGGAGGTTTTAGTGTCCAAAGGCTATGGCAATCCGCCGCCACCCAGCAGCATCAAGCTGAAAAAGCGCACACGCTTGCGCCTGGCGTTGAGCCGAGCACTTCGTAGTGGCTTTAATGTGGCTGGACTAAAAAAGACCGAACTCGATGAAAATGCAGAATCCGCTGAGATTTTTGTGCTCAGCGGCATTCTCATTACGCTGCTAACCATCGCAGCCATTTGGATAGGTTTGCAGCAGTTTATTGAGGCAATGCATCAATAAACTGCTGGGCTTATACGCGAGGTGATTGCACGCTACGTTGCCACCAGCGCAGCAACAGATTATCCACCGAGCTCGTCGCAGCAATGCCTAAGCGCTGGCCTAAACTCTTTTTCTCGCGCCAATGCAGCGCAAACAACTCCGCTTCAGTAGCGCGCTCACGCAAATAATCATCGCTGGTTTTTAAGCTATCGACCAAGCCTAAAGCCAAGGCTTGCTGGCCATACCAATGCTCACCTGTAGCCACTACTGCCATATCAACTTGCGTGCGCCACTGCGCCACATGCGCTTTAAATAGCTCGTGGGTGTCGTCTAAATCATGTTGAAACTTAGCACGCCCTTCATCGGTGTTTTCACCAATCATGGTCAATGTGCGTTTGTATTGCCCTGCTGTCATCAACTCAACATCAATGTCATTTTTCTTCAGCAGGCGATGCACGTTTGGAATTTGCGCAACCACGCCGATGGAGCCGATAACCGCGAACGGCGCAGCGATAAGTTGATTGGCCAAACACGCCATCATATAACCACCGCTGGCCGCGACTTTATCGACACAAATGGTCAGGCGAAGGTTTGCGGCGCGGATGCGCGCTAATTGCGAAGAGGCCAAACCATAGCTGTGTACCATGCCGCCCGGGCTTTCTAGGAGCACCACGACTTCATCACGCTCAGCAACGGCAACTGCTAGCAACGCCGAAATTTCATGACGCATTTGCGCCACGGCCGATGCCGCCATGTCGCCGGTAAATTTCAGCACATAAACATGCGCTTTCGGCTCAGCCGTTTTGGCGGATTTTTTTTCCAACTTCGCCTTCGCCTTGCGCGCTTTGCGTTCAACTTTCCATGCGCTGTCATCCCAGACCAAACTGCGCAGAGCATCGGCCTCGGCATCGAAACGCTCATTTAAAGTTTCGACTTCTAAATGCCCAGACTGCAGGCCGGGCAAGTCACCACGGCGAGCACGGCCTAGCATCATCAAAACGAGGGATACTAAAAACGCAACGGTTACGCCTTTAGCCAAAAACAAGCCGTAATCGGCAATCCATTCAAGCATGATGTGTCTTTCGCTCCGTAATAAATTGATCTATCAGCGCCCGCGCGATGCTGCCTTTTGGCGGCAATAGGGGCAACTGCTCATAATGAAAGAATTGTGCATCAACAATTTCGTCTTCTTGGCAGATGATTTCGCCACCTACGTATTCAGCAAAGAAACCAATCATCAGGCTGCTGGAAAATGGCCATGACTGGCTAGCGTGATAACGAATATTGCTGATCTTTACGCCAACTTCTTCACGAACTTCACGAATCAAAGTTTGCTCCGCGCTCTCGCCAACTTCCATAAAACCAGCCAAGGCGCTGTACATGCCGTTGGTGAAGCGCGTCGATTGCGCCAGTAACAGTTCGTCGCCACGAGAAATAATAGCAATCACACAGGGGTTAATGCGCGGATATATCGAGCTGCCGCAAGGTGCGCAAACTCTAGCACGCTCACCTCGTGAGTGAGCCTGCATTGGCCCGCCACAACGACCACAAAAACGGTGTTTGTCAGCCCATTCCAGCACCTGCATGCTGCGCCCTAGCAAGTCATAACTGGCAGGAGTCAGTGATGCCAATAAACTGCGCACATCAATCCAAATAAAACCATCGGGCGCGATAGACAGCGACCATGCCATGACCGGCGTATCGCCCCACACGCCAGAGAACTGACCCATGAAATGCCATTCAGCCTCAGCATCAATATGCCATAGCATGTCGCTATATTTTGGTAGCCGATCAGCTAATGAATCGCCGACCTCTTGCGCGAGGGAGCTTTCGCGCAGGAGTACACGAGTGCCCTGCATAATGATGGCAAATGCTTCACGAGGAATGTCGCCATGCCATTGCGTGGCGACACTAAACGCCTCAGTCATAGCGATGAAACAGGCACTGCCCGTCTTCTGTATTTTTGTCTAAGACTGCCAATTGCTCGGCATGAGCGGCTAGCTCATCGGCATTTGCCGCAATGATCGGCAGCGGACTACGATCAGCCGCTAAGCGCTTAATACGCTCGCCTTTTTCGCTATCTTGGCCATCGCCATCGTCATCCTGCCCCAGCTGTAGTCCAACTTGGCCACCGGTCATTGCCAAATAAACATCGGCTAAAATTTCAGCGTCAAGCAAAGCCCCGTGCAATGTGCGCTCACGGTTATCAACACCGTAACGCCGCGCCAGAGCATTAAGATTATTTTTTTGACCAGGATGTTTTGCCCGCGCCATCGGCAGTGTGTCGAGCACCGTGCAGATGTCAGTTACCGGTGGTAAATCGAGCAAGGCCAGCTCATTATTTAAGAAGCCGATGTCGAATGGTGCGTTATGAATGACTAGCTCTGCACCTTCGACGAAGTCCAAAAATGCCATGGCGATTTCATTAAAGCGCGGCTTATCGGCAAGAAACTCAGCGCTAATGCCATGCACACGCTGAGCATCAGGATCGATCTCACGATCAGGCTGCACATAATAGTGAAAGCTCTTTGAGGTCAGTCGGCGGTTCACCACCTCCAAACAACCAATTTCAATCAAGCGATGCCCGCGCGCCGGATCTAAGCCCGTGGTTTCCGTGTCTAAAATGATTTGCCGTGTCATTTTGCTAATCCTATATCAATCGCTTCAGTGGCGAGTTTATCCACTGCTTCGTTGCCAGGGTCGCCTGCATGACCTTTGACCCAGCGCCAGTCGACTTCGTGCGGTTCTGACGCATCAATTAGTGCCTGCCAAATATCGGCATTTTTCACTGGCTGCTTGGCGGCTGTTTTCCAGCCACGCGCGCGCCAGCCAGGCAGCCATTCGGTCATGCCTTTGCGCAAATACTCGGAGTCTGTCCACAGCACTACGCGCGATGGCTGCTTGAGTGCCCGCAAGGCCATTAAGGCCGCCGTCAGCTCCATGCGATTATTAGTGGTTGCGGCCTCAAAACCCGATAACGCTTTTTCGTGTGCACCACTGCGTAATAACGCGCCCCAACCGCCTGGGCCTGGGTTACCGCGACAGGCGCCGTCGGTATAAATCACCACCTCATTCATGCAAATTCCTATTGTTTCTCTGACGCTGCTGCACTGGCCAAGCATTTGACCATGCGCCACGATTAATCGCGCTATTGTCGCTTATTGGCGTAAGGCGGCAGGTGTTTTTTTGCCACAATTGCACGCACCATTGTGCCATTGGAAAATAACGCTGCCACGGTGCGGCCCACTGCTGAGCGATCAGGGCAGGCATTAGACTGAAGCGTCGTGCATCACCCCAATGCTGTTGCTGCAACTGCCAACCCAAGGCCTGTGCCTGTGCCATACCAGACCAACACCATTGCGCCAAATGAGCTTGGTCAACATACACCAAGACACGGCCATCATCGGCTAGACAACTATCAATTTCAGTCAAAACACGAGGCTGGCATCGTGCCGTTAATGGCGCCCACGACAGCCAAACCGCATCGAAAGTTTGTGGTGCAAAAGGCCAAGCATAGGGATCAATAATCGCCGATACGGCGCTCTGCTTAGTCGCAGAATGTGCGGTGCTAACCAGATGCTTATTGAGCGGTCGCGTGCAGGGCATAGTGGCTAAATGCACAGGCAAATCGACCAGTAATGCCGACACACCATGACATTTAACTGCCGCCAAGCGCCATGCCTGGCGTTCGCGTTCAGACACAGACTGGCGTGAGGTGCGCGCGGAAAGGCTTTGGTGTAGTTTCATGGCCACGATTATTGAACTTAAGCCACCATCATGTCATCACCTCAAACACCTATCGTGACACCACTGCCCTGCTTTCTTGATAATTATATCTGGCATATCGAGACATCTCAGGGCGATTGGGTGGTCGATCCTGGCGATGCCCAAGTTGTGCTCGCGTATCAGGCTAAGCGCGGCAAACCCTTAGCTGGCGTGCTTATCACTCATCATCACCTCGATCACACCGCGGGCATTGCAGCCTTAGTAGAAGCTTTTGCTATGCCTGTTTATGGCCCTTCTGAGGTACGCGAAGGCATCAGCAACTATATAAAAGTAGACGACGTATTAACGCTCGATGGCATGGGGTCAGTACAGGTGCTTGATGTTGCCGCGCATACGCTGGGGCATATTGCCTACTATTTAAAAGGTCACGACCTGCTGTTTTGTGGCGACAGCCTATTTAGCGCGGGTTGCGGAAGACTGTTTGAAGGTACACCGACTGACTTGGCTCGCGTTATGAGTACGCTCAGCGCATTACCAGCCGTTACCGTGATTTTTCCTACGCATGAATACACCGCCGCCAATATTCGTTTTGCTGAAGCCATTGAGCCCGACAATAATGAGCTCAAGCACTACGCGCATAAAGTGGCGGCATGGCGCGCAAAAAATCAACCGAGCCTCCCTACTCATTTGGCGCTTGAACTGGCGATTAATCCATTTTTACGCAGTCATGAAAGCACCGTGGTCGCGGCGGCAAGCACATATGCCGGAAAGCCCTTACAGCCTGGCGAACAAACCTTGGCAACACTACGCGCTTGGAAAGACGTTTTTTAGTACACTGGCTGGAAAATAACGAGAATGCCCATGCTTATTTCTGTAGACAATCTCCGAAACTCACGACAGCCGCGCGTTCTTTTAGCGCTACTAGCGGCTTTGTTTTTATCGGCCTGTGCCAGTGCACCCGTTGCTAAACGTAGTTACCCGATTATTCAAAAGCAGCGCATCGTGGTACCACCACAGCCTATGAAACCAATCGCGAAAAATGACGTGCAACCGGCAGCGGCTCGCGTAGTTGTTACACCTGCACCTGCTCCTGCGAGCATTTTAGCTTCGGCTGTAGTAACTGAAATTGCATCAGCCCCAGCAACAACTCCAGTGCAAGCCGCAGCATCAGTATCAGTATCAGTTATCGCTAAAGTACCTACTGCGGCTGCAGTCATCAGCAAGCCTGCTAGTAGCATTAAAGTCGACAATGATCCTGCGCTAAGCGCTCCAACCATTATTTTAACGCGTAGCACACCGGCTAAAGCCAGCGTTGCTACTAACCAAGATTTAGTTCAGCGCTTGCGTCGTGGCTTTAGCATGCCCACGCGCTATAACTCACGCATCGATGCCCAGTTTTCGCGCTATAGCGGCCAGCAAAAATACATCGATGAGTTAATGGCAAAAGCCTCACGCTTCCTATTTGTTGCCGTTGCCGAAGCCGAGCGTCGCGGCCTGCCCACAGAGTTAGCGCTGTTGCCCATAATCGAAAGCGCATACGACCCCGCGGCAACATCGAAATCTAATGCAGCCGGCCTTTGGCAGTTTATCCCAGACACCGGCCGTCTATATGGTTTACGCCAAACTAACTGGGTTGATGCACGTCGTGACCCGCTTGAATCCACTCGCGCCGCCTATGACTATTTGGCCAAGCTCTACGGCATGTTCGGTGATTGGGAGCTTGTGCTCGCCTCTTACAATGCTGGGCCAGGAACGGTTTCACGCGCGCTTCAAGCAAATAACGCACGCGGCCTTGGCGATGACTATTGGTCACTAAAACTATCTGCAGAAGCTATGGATTATGTGCCGCGCTTTCTCGCAGTGGTGTCGATGTTTAAAGACCCAATTTCTGCAGGCGTGAGCATTCCCGCCATACCAAACCGCCCATATTTTCGCACAGTCGCCGCCAAAGGCAGCTTAGACCTTGATACAGTCTCAACACTTTCTGGCGTGCCACTCGACGAGCTTCGCATACTCAATGCCGCGCTACGTCGCGATCAATTAGCTCCCGATGGCCCCTACCTTTTGCATGTGCCTAACTACTTAGATATTGCCAGCGAGCATTTGTTAGTTCAGCAATCTGTTGCCTCGGATGTACGTGTGGTCAATGCCTCAGGCCGCCCCGAGGCTGTCGTGGCTAGTGTGAGCACCGAGATTATTCGAGCAAACTATATCGATGCTAATAGCCGCACTTACCAAGTGCGGCGTGGCGACTCGTGGTTCAGCATCGCGCGCCGAAATCAGTTGTCGGCGACTCAGCTAGCCGCAGCCAATGACGAAGAGCTCAGCACCATTTTAGATATTGGTCGTGAGCTCAGCATCCCCACGCCTGCGGCTGCGGCTTATCAAGCGCATGTGTTTAACTCGAGCACATCAACGGCCTCACGCGAGCCAGTTTCACTACCACGAAACAATGCCGCCACTCAGGTCATCCAAGCAGGTAATCGCGGGCTATAACTTATGCGGCAGTGCGGCAGTTTTTTAACTCGATACAGTCTTGCTTTCGCCTGCCTAATGCTCAGCTTCACCGCTCAAGCGGCGGTGATTAGCAGCCACGCCATTACACTAAGAGGCAGCCCAGCTCTAGCAGAAGGCTTTGATCACTTTACCTACGTCAACCCAAACGCCAATAAAGGTGGTCGTTTGCGCCTCAACGCACTCGGCACTTTCGACAGCCTCAATGGCTATATCAATAAAGGCATCCCCGCCGATGGCCTTAACCGCATTTACGATTCGCTAACCACCGGCTCAGATGACGAGTTTGGTACACGCTACGGCCTACTCGCTAAACGCATTATTCGCGATACCGACGATGCTTCATGGGTGACTTACGAGCTACGCCCAGAGGCGAAATTTAGCGATGGCCATCCTGTTCGTGCCGAAGATGTGGTGTTCACTTTCGAGACATTATTAAAAGATGGCGCGCCGGCTTATAAAGCCTACTTTGCCGATATCACATCCGTAAAAGCGCTCTCGCCTTTGAGCGTGCGCTTTCGTTTCAAAAGCAAAACCAATCGTGAAATGCCAATGACCGTCGGCGAAATCAGCATTTTGCCTAAGCACTATTGGGCTAAGCGCGAATTTAACCGTAGCAGCCTAGACACCCCAATCGGTAGCGGTCCTTATGTGATTAGCGATGTCGATCCCGGCCGCCGCATCACTTATGCGCGCAACCCAAACTACTGGGCGCGCGATCTGAATGTGAGTCGTGGGCTCTACAACTTCGACCACATCAGTTATCACTATTACCGTGATGGCAGCGTGGCGTTCGAGGGCTTTAAAGCCAATCAGTACGATGTGCGCGAAGAGAACAAAGCCAAAACTTGGGCCACGGAATACAACTTCCCTGCCGTGCAAGATGGCCGCGTCATTTTACAAAGCCAAGCTCATCAAAACCCCGCGCCGATGCAAGGCTTTGCGTTTAATACACGCAGAGCGCCATTAAACGATCTCAAAGTTCGCGAAGCATTAAGCCTAGCGTTCGATTTTGAATGGGCCAATCGCGCCTTGTTTTATGGTGCCTACACTCGCACCACCAGCTTTTACTCGAATTCCGAATTAGCCGCTCGCGGTGAGCCAAGCAAAGCTGAGTTGAAGCTACTTAAACCATGGCGCAAGCAATTACCTGCTAGTGTTTTTGGCCCAGCCATCGTGCCTGCAAAAAGTGCCGGCGATGGCTACGACCGCGCCAATTTATTACGCGCTCAAGCCTTATTAAAACAAGCTGGATGGGTCTATAAAGACGGCGCGTTACGCAATGTAGATGGTCAGCCCATGCGCCTAGAAATGCTGCTAGTGCAACCTGAGTTTGAGCGCATCGTGCAGCCGCTACGACGCAATCTCGCGCGCTTAGGCGTGGATTTGAGCATTCGTATTTTAGATGTTGCGCAGTACATTGAGCGCCTACGCCAATTCGACTTCGACCTCACCGTCACCGGTGTGCCTGCCTCTTTGTCACCGGGCAATGAGCTTTGGAGCTACTGGGGCTCAGCCAGCGCCGATGCGCCCGGCAGCGGCAACTTGGTCGGCTTAAAATCGCCCGTGGTCGATGCCCTAATCGCTCGCATCACACGTGCTAAAAGCCGTGAAGACTTAGTCACTGAGGTGCACGCGCTAGACCGTGTACTTCGCTCGCAATGGCTGTTGATTCCACAATTTCATATCCCCTATTTCCGCGTTGCGCGCTGGGATCTTTTTGGCCTGCCCGACAACCCACCACGTTATGGCTTAGGCCTCGATAGCTGGTGGTGGAAAGGCTCGTCAACCGCACATGGACAGGAACGCTAATGGCCAGTTACATCATTCGCCGATTGGCACTCATGTTGCCGACACTATTTGGCATTTTGCTGATCAATTTTCTCGTCATTCAGGCCGCACCCGGCGGGCCAGTCGAGCGCTCATTGGCGCAAATACAAGGCATCGGTGGGCAAACCACACTCAGTGGCAGCGCCGGCGATTTATCTGCCGCCAGTGCAGCATCTGGCCCTGGCTATCGCGGTAGTCAGGGTCTAAGTGCTGAGCTAGTGGCTGAAATCGAGAAGCAATATGGCTTCGACAAACCGGCAAGCGAACGCTTTTGGGACATGATGACGCAGTTCGCGCGCTTCGATTTAGGCTCCAGTTTCTATCGTGATATTCCAGTCATCGATTTGGTGTTGGAGAAATTGCCCGTATCACTTTCGCTCGGCCTATGGAGCACGCTGCTGATTTACCTCATCGCCGTACCGCTGGGAATCCGCAAAGCGCATCGCCCCGGCAGTCGCTTTGATGTCTGGAGCAGCGGCGCCATCATTGTTGCCTATGCCATTCCCGGCTTCCTGCTAGCACTATTACTGATTATCGTCTTTGCCGGCGGCAGCTACTGGCAGTGGTTCCCCATGCAAGGCTTATCGTCTGAAAACGCCGCCGAGCTCGGCTGGTTCGCGCGTGCTCTCGACTACGCTCACCACTTAGTCCTGCCCACCATTTGCCTAACACTCGGCGGCTTGGCAACGCTCACCCTGTTCACGCGCAATAGCTTCCTCGAAGAGCTGCAAAAACCCTATGTGCTGACCGCTCGCGCCAAAGGTGCCAGTGAGCGCCGCGTGCTCTGGGGCCATGTTTTCCGCAATGCCATGCTCATCATTATCGCCGGCCTACCCGCCACACTATTTGGCATTTTATTCACCGGTGCCTTCCTCATCGAAATCATATTTAATCTCGATGGCCTTGGTCTACTGAGTTATGAGTCAGTGATTAATCGCGACTATCCAGTGATTTTCGGAACCCTGTTTTTATTCACGCTGATGGGCATGCTGCTGCGGCTCTTAGGCGACCTTTGCTATCGCTGGGTAGACCCGCGCATCGACTTCTCTAAGGCGGGCGCATGAGCTGGTCGCCCTTAACCCGACGTCGCTTTAAGCAATTCAAAAGCAACCGCCGCGCCTGGTGGTCGATGTGGCTATTGCTCGGCGTGTTTGTATTCAGCCTCGGCGCTGAACTCATCGCCAACGATAAGCCACTACTGGTGAGCTATCGCGGCGAACTCATCGTGCCGATGCTGCAAGACAAGCCCGAAACCTATTACGGCGGCGACTTTGCCACGCCCACGGTGTATCGCGATCCAGCGGTGGAAAACCTCATCAGCCGTGATGGCTGGATGCTGTGGCCAATGATTCGTTTCAATGCCGACACCATCCATTTCGAGCGTGTCGAACCCACACCCTCACCGCCAACATCAGACAACTGGTTAGGCACCGATGATCAAGGCCGTGATGTCATGGCGCGACTGATTTATGGCGTACGCACCTCGCTTGCCTTCGCTAGCTTGCTCACACTGGCTACTGTTGTGTTGGGCGTTGCTGCAGGAGCATTGCAGGGCTATTTCGGCGGCTGGGTAGACTTGCTGGGCCAGCGCTTTACCGAAATCTGGTCGGGCTTGCCGGTGCTGTTTATGCTGATCATTTTATCAAGCTTAGTCACACCAAACTTCTGGTGGCTGTTGGCGCTACTGACCCTGTTCAGCTGGACTGACTTAAGCGGTCTTGTGCGCGCTGAGTTTCTCCGCACACGCCAACTCGACTATGTGCGTGCCGCTCGTGCCATGGGTGTGAGTTCACGCGTTTTAGTTTGGCGTCATGTCCTACCTAACGCCGCGGTGACCACACTCACCCTGCTACCTTTTATTTTTACCGGCGCCATCGGTCTGCTGACCTCGCTGGATTTTCTCGGCTTTGGTCTGCCACCGGGTTCAGCATCATTGGGCGAGATGATCGCGCAAGGCAAAAATAACTTGCAGGCACCCTGGCTCGGCCTCACTGCTTTTTTCAGCCTCAGTGTACTGCTGAGCTTGCTGGTGTTTATTGGCGAGGGCTTGCGTGATGCCTTCGATCCGCGCCATGTTGAGGCGGGAAAATGAACCTATTAAACATCAATAATTTGAGCATTCGCCACGGCCAACAGGTCTTGGTCGATGACCTAAGTCTCACCATAAATGCTGGCGAATGGTTAGCGCTAGTTGGTGAGTCAGGATCAGGAAAATCATTAACAGCGCTGGCTTGCCTAGGCCTGCTATCGCCCAGTTTAAATAGCCAAGGTGAGCTCAGCGTGACTGGCATCAATCTCGCGCAGGCCACGCCCGATGAGCTACGCAGCCTTCGAGGTAGCCGTGTCGGCATGGTGTATCAGGAGCCGCTCAGTGCGCTGAATCCGCTACACCGCATTGGGCAGCAGCTCATTGAAGCGATTACTTTGCACCAAGCTTTGCCGCTCAATTTAGCGAGGCAAAAGGCGCTAAGCTTGCTGCGCGAAGTCGGCATAGGCGAACCTGAGCGCCGTCTGAGCGCGTGGCCACATGAGCTATCAGGTGGTCAACGCCAGCGTGTCGTCATTGCCATGGCATTGGCAAATTCACCGAAACTACTTATTGCCGATGAACCAACCACGGCTCTCGATGCCTTGCTGCAAACGCAGATTTTAGATCTGCTGAAGTCGCTACAGAAAAATCGCGGCTTAGGCATTTTGTTTATCAGCCATAACTTGCCGCAGGTACGCCGCTACGCCGACCGCGTCATGGTCATGCAAGCAGGTCGCGTAGTGGAATCAGCCATTAGCGCCGAGTTATTTGCCGCGCCGACGCAGGCCTATACTCAAAAGCTGCTGCAACCGTTTGCGCCAGCGCCCAAACCTGTGCTGCCAGATAGCGCAAAAGCTATCTTGAGCGTGACTCAGCTGTCGGTGCGTTATCCGCGCCATCAAGCATGGTGGGGCGGCATTACCGCGTGGCATCAGGCTGTAGATAATATTGGCTTGTCGCTACGCCAAGGCGAATCTTTAGGCATTGTTGGCGAGTCCGGTTCAGGCAAATCCAGTCTTGCCGCCGCCCTACTGCGCCTAACGCCGGCGCAAGGCCGTGTGGTCGTGCTTGGGCGTGATTGGTTAGCACTGAAAGGCCGTGAGCTACGGTCAGCACGAGCGCAAGTGCAAATGGTCTTTCAAGATCCCTACGGCAGCTTAAGCCCTCGGCTCACTGTCGCCGATATTGTCGCCGAAGGCTTGCTAGCGCATCAAAAATTATCCAAGCAAGCCATCGAGATTGAGGTCATTGCCGCTTTACGCGAAGTTAACCTCGATCCAGACACGCGCCATCGCTACCCTCATGAGTTCTCTGGTGGACAACGTCAGCGTATCGCCTTAGCTCGAGCGTTAATTTTGAAGCCGGCAATATTGATTCTCGATGAGCCAACTTCTGCTCTCGACCGCCATACCCAAGGTGAAGTGGTCGAGCTGCTGCGACGCATCCAAGCCGATCATGGCATCGCCATGCTGTTTATCAGCCATGACTTAGCAGTCGTGCGCGCACTCTGTCATCGCTTAATTGTTCTGCGGGACGGTCGAATTATTGAGCAAGGCGATTGTGAGCGAATATTTCAAGCGCCGCAAAAGCCTTATACACAGGCCTTGGTAGCGGATTTACCCGCCTAAGGTGTCATGCACGCCGAGAAGTTTTAGCCCTATACTCGGATAACTTTTTCATCAGTATATTTTAAGGAGAAACCATGGGCATGATGAGCGGTAAGCGCGTACTCATCGTTGGCCTCGCCAGCAAATTATCCATCGCATACGGCATCGCCACCGCTATGCATCGCGAAGGCGCCGAATTAGCCTTTACCTATCAGAACGAAAAATTGCGCGGCCGCGTTGAAGGCTTTGCCGAGCTTTTCGGCTCCAGCCTCACCTTCCCCTGCGATGTCGTCTCCGATGACGAAATTCGAGCTGTCTTCTCTGAGCTCGGCAAAAGTTGGGATGGTCTAGATGTTGTCGTGCACTCGGTGGGCTATGCGCCCGGCCATGAGCTCGAAGGCAATTATGTCGATGTCACCACGCGCGAAGGTTTCCGCATTGCTCACGACATCAGCTCCTACAGCTTTGGCGCGCTGGCTCAAGCTGCCAAGCCCATGCTCACAGGCCGTGGCGGCAGCTTGCTGACACTGACCTATCAAGGCTCTGAGCGCGTGGTGCCGAACTACAACGTCATGGGCCTAGCCAAGGCATCACTCGAGGCCAATGTGCGCTACCTAAGCGCCAGCATGGGCCCAGATGGCATCCGCGTGAATGGCATCTCGGCAGGCCCTATCCGCACACTAGCGGCAAGTGGCATCAAAGACTTCCGTAAAATGCTGGCTTATAACGAAGCGGCAACGCCATTGCGCCGTAATGTCACTATCGATGAAGTGGGTAATGCTGCAGCGTTCCTATGCTCCGATCTAGCCTCGGGCATCTCGGGTGAAATTCTTTATGTTGATGGCGGCTTTAATACGGTAGCCATGCCGGCGATGGACTCGATCTAAATAGCTAAGTCATAAAAAAGCCCGCATATCAGCGGGCTTTTTTATGTCAGCAACACATTCGAATTATTGAGCAGAAGCAGTAGGCTTAATCGTCACCTTGGTTTCTTCACGCAATAACGCCAGTGTGTCTTGCAGCTCTTGCTGGCCTTGGTTTTGCGCTAGCAAACCCTGCGTTACCTGACGCTCAGGGCCTGCCAGTGCTGGCTTCGCACTCACCGAAGTCACCTGCACCAAGGCAACGCTATCGCCAAGCTTATATGCAGCCCATTGCAAAGCACCTTTATTCGGCACCGGCGCACGGAAAATTGCATTCAGCAACTCAGGCTTCACTTGGCGATCAACGCGCGTCAAGCCACCGGCCGATTGCAGATTTACATTAGCACTCGCAAGCCATGCAGCCTCAGGCTCACTGGCACTGCGCTTAACCAACGCTTGTGCCTGCTCCATTGCCTTCGCCAATGCTTTTTCTGTACGCAGCTCCTCTGTGAGCACAGCTTTGACTTCATTCAAAGGCTGTTTGCGCGCAGGAATATATTGCGATACATGCAACCATACGGTGCGGCCATCGTTCAGCGTGATAGCAACTGAATTACGACGCTCTTTGGTTTGCTCGTCGTTAAATGCAGCCTCAACAACTTTACGCTCAGCCAATATACCCTCACCACCTTGGCGATTAAACAAAGGCGATTGGGAAATGCTTAAGCCGGCAACTTTTGCAGGTTCTGTAAGATCAGCCGCTTCATAAACTTTAGCGTCTAAGCCTTCAACCGCTTTGATGTAGGCATCATCTGCTTCGGCTTGGCGCACTTCATCGGTCAACGTTTGTTCAAGCGATGCAAAGCTTGGTGGCGTTTCAGCACGCACTGCAGTGAGCTTGATGATGTGATAACCAAACGGCGTTTTCACCACTGGCGATACTTCACCTGCAGTTTTTAATGCAAACAGGGCTTCCTCAAACTCAGGAACAAACATGCCTTTGCCTGCAAAACCTAGGTCGCCACCTTGCGCTGCAGAGCCAGGATCTTTCGACTGCACCTTCGCAATAGTAGCGAAATCTGCACCGGCTTTTAACTCAGCCGCAATGGCGTCAATCTGCTTCTTAGCTTCGGCATCGTTCGTCTTATCATCAACTGTGATGAGAATATGTGAGGCTTGGCGCTGCTCAGCACCGCCCATAGCCGCCACACGCTGGTCATAGCGAGCTTTAACAGCCTCAGGCGTGACTTTAGCATCGGCCAAGTACTTAGAGCGCTCTAAGGTGATGTAGTTAATTGCTACACGCTCAGGCTGATGAAAGCGCGTCGAGGCCTTTGCATAAGCTTGGCTGATTTCAGCATCACTCACGCTAGCTTCTGCAAGAAAACGACTAGCTGGAATTTCAGCGTAGCGCACATTGCGTGATTGGCTATCTAGGCGCGTCATGGCATCAAGCTCAGTGCTCGTCACAAAGCTACTCTGTAGCCATGATGAGACTTGCTGTGAAACCAAAATTTCTTGACGCGCGCGCGTAGGGAATGTCGCTGGCGTTTCGCCAATTTGCGACAACACGCGAATATAGCGCTCGCCCGAAAACTGGCCATTATCTTGAAATGCTGGCGTGGCACGAATCAGCTCTTGCACAGACTCGTCAGATACTTGGTAGCCAGCATCGGAGGCCGATTTCAGTAGTAGCTCACGCTGCACCAGGCTATCTAATACTTTTGTGCGGAGCTCAGCTTGCTGCTGCGAAGTCAGCACTGCATCGGGGCCTAAGCGCGCCATAAGCTGTTGGCGCTGATTTTCCACAGCGCGATCGAGTAAACGCTGAGTGATGGGTTCACCAGCGACTTCCGCCACACTGGGTTCAGCGCCGCCACCAAAGTAGGTTTCAACGCCAAAGAAAACAAAGGGGATAGAGATCAGTACTAAGAAGAACCGGCCAAGCCAGCCACGTACCATATTACGAAACGCATCCATTGAAGTGTCATGCCTCTACTACGCCACTGAGGGCTTCAAGAAAAAAGCGCGCCGACTAGGGCGCGCTTTCGGGTAACACAGTACAGCTTATAAAACTCAGCTATTCACTGCATCTTTCAAGCTTTTGCCGGCTTTGAATGATGGTGTTTTTGACGCAGAAATTTGGATTTCTTTGCCGGTCTGTGGGTTACGGCCAGTACGTGCAGCACGCTCTTTAACAGCGAATGTACCAAAGCCAACCAAGGTCACGGCATCGCCAGATTTCAGCGCTGCAGTCACAGCGCCTACGGTGGCATCAAGGGCACGGCCAGCGTCTGCTTTGGTCAAGTTAGCAGCTTCGGCAATGCGGTCGATTAGTTCAGACTTATTCACAGGATGTCCCCTTTAACGATAACGAAAATTCTTTGTTGTGGTTTTTAGCTTACGCGAGCAAACAATGCGACTTGCTCAAGTGCAACGATTTTTAAACGCCCTTGTCGGCAGGGTCAAGTGAAACTCGCTGAAATGCCGATAAGAATCCGAAAAAAGTGCGTTTAGCGACCATCAATGACGACTGGCCGCAGGTAATTCACGTTTTTCGACCTGTGCCAAGCCTGCAGCATAAGCTTCTTCGGTGAGAGGAATTGGCGGCTGAGTTAGCGCAATCGCTAAAACTTCATCGATCCATTTAACCGTTATGATCTCCAATGCAGCCTTCACATTGTCGGGGATTTCCTTCAAGTCTCGGGCATTTTCCTCTGGAATAATGACCGTGCGTACACCACCACGATGCGCCGCAAGCAACTTCTCTTTCAAGCCACCAATGGGCAATACCTGACCACGCAAAGTGATTTCGCCGGTCATTGCTACGTCTGCACGCACAGGGATACCAGTGAGTACTGAGGCAAGTGCGGTACACATGCCAATGCCTGCGCTCGGACCATCTTTTGGCGTCGCGCCCTCAGGCATATGGATGTGAATATCGCGCTTCTCAAACAGCTCAGCGCTGATGCCAAGCACACGCGAACGTGAACGTACTACGGTGCTCGCAGCACGAATCGATTCCTGCATGACATCACCCAAAGAACCTGTCATCAGCTGGCCACCTTTTCCAGGCACGGCGATAGCCTCGATGGTCAGCAGCTCGCCGCCAACTTGAGTCCATGCCAAGCCAGTGACTTGGCCGACCTGATTCTCGGCCTCAGCTTTACCGTAATTGAATTTATGCACGCCGAGATAATCCTCGAGCTGCTCGGCTCCCAGCGTGAGCTTGCCGCTGTGCGTGCCCATGACCAGCGACTTCACCACCTTGCGGCAAAGCTTGGCAATTTCACGATCAAGCGCACGCACACCCGCCTCACGCGTGTAATAGCGCACGATATCGCGACATGCCGACTCTTCAATGACCAACTCAGAGTCTTTCAGGCCGGATGCTATGAGCTGCTTAGGTACTAAATATTGGCGAGCAATAGCGACTTTTTCATCTTCGGTGTAGCCCGGCAGACGAATAATTTCCATACGATCTAGTAAAGGCGCGGGGATATCCATCGAGTTTGCCGTGCACAAAAACATCACTTCCGATAAGTCATAGTCGACTTCGAGATAGTGATCGTTAAAAGCTTTGTTCTGCTCTGGATCTAATACTTCAAGCAGCGCTGATGATGGATCGCCGCGCATGTCCGAGGCCATCTTGTCAATTTCATCAAGCAAGAACAGTGGGTTACGAACACCAACTTTTGATATTTTCTGGATGAGCTTGCCCGGCATGGAGCCGATATACGTGCGGCGGTGGCCACGAATTTCGGCCTCATCACGCACGCCGCCCAAGGCCATGCGCACGAACTGGCGGTTCGTCGCTTTCGCGATCGATTGGCCTAATGAGGTTTTACCAACGCCAGGCGGGCCAACCAAGCACAGCACCGCGCCATTGAGCTGCTTAACGCGCGACTGCACGGCAAGATACTCAAGGATACGATCTTTCACTTCCTCAAGTCCGAAGTGATCAGCGTCTAAAATATCACGAGCTTCCTTGAGATCAATACGTACTCGGTTGCGCTTCTTCCACGGCACCCCAAGCATCCAATCGATATAGCTGCGCACGACCGTGGCTTCAGCCGACATCGGCGACATTTGGCGCAATTTGCGCAACTCACCATCGACTTTTTTGCGCGCTTCAGCAGGCAAGCCAGCCTTGATGATGCGCTGCTCTACTTCGCTCAGCTCATCTTCACTCTCACCCAAGTCACCGAGCTCTTTTTGAATGGCTTTGATTTGCTCATTCAAATAATACTCGCGCTGGCTTTTTTCCATCTGCTTCTTAACGCGGCCACGAATACGCTTCTCAACCTTGAGGATGTCGATTTCCGACTCCATCTGCGCCATCAGGTGCTCAACACGCTGCTGCACTGGCAGGATGTCTAAGATGGCCTGCTTCTCTTCCAAGCGCAGCGTCAAGTGCGCAGCAATGGTGTCTGCTAAGCGACTAGGATCATCGATGCCAGCCACAGAGGTCAGCACTTCATTAGCGACTTTTTTCGATAATTTTACGTATTGGTCAAACTGGTTGAGCAAAGTGCGGACTAAGATTTCAGAGTCTTGTTTAGCAAGCTCGTCTTTCTGTACTTCCGCGACCTGCGCGATATACGCATCTTCATTTTCAGATAATGACAGCAGCTGACCGCGACGCTGGCCCTCAACAAGCACCTTGATCGTGCCATCCGGCAGCTTAAGCAGCTGTAAAATATTCGCTATCGTGCCAATCGAATACAGACCATCCTGATCAGGATCGTCTTCGCCAGCATCACGCTGAGATACTAAAAATATATGTTTGTCTGTGGCCATAGCCTGATCAAGCGCGGCAATCGAGCGCTCACGACCAACAAACAAAGGAATTACCATGTGCGGATAAATCACCACGTCGCGCAACGGCAACAACGGTAAATGCAGTTTTTTTGCGGCCATGAAATGCTCCCAATGCAGTCAAGCAGACACTAATCTAATGCTTACTTTATGGGGGTGTAGTGATGTGAATTACAAGGTGGACACTGCAGAATTACGAAAAAATGGCAAAAAAAAGGGGCGAATGCCCCTTTTTTAACCATATTTGCTCGGAATTACTCGGGCATCACACGGGCTGTCTCGATATTGTCATAAACCAATAGCGGCTCAGTTTCACCCTGCACTACTTTTTCATCGATGAGCACTTTGCTCACGCCTTCCAGCGAAGGCAACTCAAACATAGTGTCGAGCAAAATTCCCTCAAGAATCGAGCGCAGACCACGAGCGCCTGTTTTACGTGCCAAGGCTTTAGCAGCAATAGCTTTCAGTGCTTCAGGACGGAACTCTAATTGCGCTCCCTCCATCTCTAGCAGTTTGGCGTACTGCTTGGTGAGTGCGTTTTTCGGCTCAGTCAAAATTTGCACCAGCGCCGACTCATCAAGCTCGCCTAACGTGGCGATGACAGGCAAGCGACCGACAAACTCAGGAATCAAACCAAATTTCACTAAGTCCTCAGGTGATACCGACTTAAACAATTCGCCAATGCTTGGGGTTTTCGATTGGCCTTTCACCAGCGCATTGAAGCCAATGCCGCCTGGCTCTGAGCGCTGCTGAATAACCTTATCGAGGCCGGCAAACGCGCCACCAACAATGAATAGGATGTTAGACGTATCAACCTGCAAAAACTCTTGCTGCGGATGCTTACGACCACCCTGCGGCGGCACACTCGCCACCGTGCCTTCGATCAGCTTCAATAAAGCCTGTTGCACGCCCTCACCGCTAACATCGCGAGTGATTGATGGATTATCACTTTTACGCGAAATCTTATCGATCTCATCGATATAAACGATGCCGGTCTGCGCCTTTTCAACATCGTAGTCGCAGCTTTGCAGCAGTTTTTGGATGATGTTTTCGACATCCTCACCAACATAGCCAGCTTCGGTCAATGTTGTGGCATCGGCCATAGTAAAGGGCACATTGAGTACGCGAGCCAAGGTTTGCGCGAGCAGTGTTTTACCTGAGCCGGTAGGACCGATCAGCAAAATATTACTTTTAGTCAGCTCAACTTCCGTGCTTTGGCGACCGTTTTGCACTTTTTTCATGCCGGCGCGCAGACGCTTATAGTGGTTATAAACCGCTACCGCCAACACACGTTTGGCTTGGTCTTGACCAATAACATAGTCATCGAGGGTGGCTTTTAGCTCGCGCGGAGTCGGCAGTTGATCACTAGTCTGCTCATCTTTTTTATCTTGGACTTCTTCGCGAATAATGTCATTGCACAGGTCTACGCATTCATCGCAGACATATACCGACGGCCCAGCGATGAGTTTGCGCACTTCGTGCTGGCTCTTTCCGCAGAAAGAGCAAAATAGCAACTTGCTGTCACCGCCGCGTTTTTCTTCGGTCATGCTACTTCTCTCAGTGGCTGCAAATTAAGGGCGTTTGGTGAGCACTTCGTCAATCAAACCATAAGACACAGCATCGCCAGCGGTCATGAAGTTATCACGATCGGTGTCACGCTCAATGCGCTCTAGCGGCTGGCCAGAATGCAGCGCCAAAAGCTCATTCAGCAGCTGTTTGATCTTTAAAATTTCTTGCGCATGAATAGCAATATCTGATGCCTGACCTTGGAAGCCGCCCAAAGGCTGGTGAATCATTACGCGTGAATTAGGCAGCGCATAACGCTTACCTTTGGCACCGGCGGAAAGCAAAAACGCACCCATGGATGCCGCTTGGCCGATACAAATTGTTGAAATATCAGGTTTGATGAAGTTCATCGTGTCGAAAATTGCCATGCCGGCCGTGACCGAGCCGCCTGGCGAATTGATGTAGAGATTGATGTCTTTATCGGGGTTAACCGACTCCAAAAACAACATCTGGGCAACGATCAAATTGGCCATATTGTCTTCAACAGGGCCAACAAGAAAAATTACACGCTCTTGTAATAGGCGCGAGTAAATATCGTAAGCGCGCTCACCACGAGCAGATTGCTCAACAACCATCGGGATCAAACCGATGTTACGAATATCATTAGCACTGGGTTGTTCAAATCGCATGGATAGCCTGCCTTAAACAATCAAATAAAGAGGACAACTGCCGGAGCTTATAGGGCAGGAGCACAAACAAACACTCCCGAGCAGTCAAAGACATACATCGGGAGTGTCGGTCGTGCGTGGCGCGAGGTCAAGGCCAGCGCGCCCCTGTTTTTGTGCAGCTTTGCCACACTTAACGTGCAATTTTGGTTGCACGGAGTGTGGCTATCGCTGCCGCCAACAACTTACTTACCTTGTGGACGCACCACATCGGTGTACTTAGCAGCAGCTTCGGTCACTGTCGCTTCTGCCAACACACAATCGATTACCTGATCTTCCAAAACCATGGCTTCTACTTGGGCCAGCTGCTCTTTATTGCCCATGTAATAGCTGATGACTTCTTCTGGTGACTCATAAGACTCAGCAACTTCGGCAACCACTGCGCGCACACGCTCAGCATCGACCACAATCGCTTTGTCTTTAATGATTTGGCTGATCAACAAGCCCAGCGACACGCTACGCTCGGCTTGTTCTTTAAACAGGTCATCAGGCAGCATTTTTGGGTCTAGCTTGGCACTTGCACCACCAAACTGCTGGAACATGGCATTACGCTGACGCTCAATCTCGCCGGCCACTAAGGCTTTTGGTGCATCAACGTTGTGAGCAGCTAAAAGCTGATCCATGGCCTGTGACTTGACTTTATTTTTCACGGCTTGCTTAAGTTCACGAGCCATGTTTTTAGTCACGTCTTCACGCAATTTAGCCTCGCCGCCTTCTGTCACGCCGAAGGCTTTCAGGAAAGTCTCGTCGATTTCAGGCAGTGTTTGCTTTTGCACTTTGTGTGCAGTGATTTTGAATACGGCTGCTTTACCTTGCAGGTTTTCAGCTTGGTAGTCGGCGGGGAAAGTCACGTTAATGTCACGCTCTTCACCGGCTTTAATACCAACAACGCCATCTTCAAAGCCTGGAATCATACGGCCTGAGCCGATAACCAGTTCAAAGTTGCTCGAGGTGCCGCCATCAAAAGCTTCACCATCGATGCTGCCAGCAAAGTCGACTAGCACTTTATCGCCATCAGCGGCTGCTTCTGTGCTGTCTTCAAAGCTTGCGCGTTGCTTGCGCAGGCTTTCGATCATTTCATTGATATCGGCATCATTGATTTCAACCACTGGACGCTCAACGCTGATGTCAGCGAAATTGCCTAAAGTGATTTCTGGATAAACTTCGACCAGGGCAGTGAAGCTCAGGTCTTCGCCAGCTTTATCGCTAACTTCTTCAATGCTGGGGTAGCCGGCTGGATTGAGCTTTTCTTGCGTCACGGCTTCATAAAAACTGTCACGGATAATTTCGCCCAAAGCTTCTTGGCGAATAGAGTCGCCAAAGCGCTTTTGCACTACTGAAAGTGGCACTTTACCAGGACGAAAGCCATCCATGCGGATGGTGCGAGCTGCTTTCGCCACGCGGGCACTCACGTCTTGATCAATTTTTGTGGCCGGCACAACAACTTTGACGCGGCGCTCTATATTGGAAACGGTTTCTACAGTGACTTGCATGACAACCTCAAGACTTATGTGGTTCACGGGAAATAAATGGGCGAGCAGCGTAAGACTGCAAAATCAAGGGACAGCATTATAGAGAATGCGGGGCAGAATAAAAGGCCAAGCGTATTTGGGCGAAACTTTAAGCAATCGAACCAGCATTTGAGTTTTTCCTGTTGACGACCTGCTCGCGGATTCGTAATATGCGGCCTCGCAAGTCGACGAGCCTTTTGGTAAGTTACTTACGATGTTCGGGGTATAGCGCAGTCCGGTAGCGCGCCTGGTTTGGGACCAGGATGTCGGGAGTTCGAATCTCTCTACCCCGACCACTTTTTCAAAGCTTTGGTACTGCGCTTAGCGCTCGTAGCTCAGCTGGATAGAGCATCGGCCTTCTAAGCCGAGGGTCGCAGGTTCGAGTCCTGCCGGGCGCACCAAAATGCGCAAACTATGTGGTGGCCGTAGCTCAGTTGGTAGAGTCCCGGATTGTGATTCCGGTTGTCGTGGGTTCGAACCCCATCGGTCACCCCACTCCCCTTTCGTAACACCCCTCTAAACACTCACTTACGATTGAATCGCAGCTTGCGGTTGTTTTATTTCGTATTGGCTCGCCTTAGCAGCAATATCATCAGCACATAAATTATCAAGCCGAGTAAGCCTAAGCTTGCGCCAATGCCGGCGAATAGGTCTGGCGCCTTCATCATCGTGCTCATTAACGAGTCTTGGTAAAAGAAAAACCACTCGTGACCGATGGGGAATACCCAATGATGTAGCTGATAAAACACGGGCTCGAAACCTGCTAAAGCCAATAGCACAACGAGTGCTGCCAGCAATGCTAGCAATAAGCCTCCCTGCCAGCGCCACTTAATCTCATCGATACGATGGCGCAACAGCCATAAGCCCGCCAACGTCAGCCCTGCTATCCAATACAAGGCCACGTGTAGCCAGTCGATTAGCGCGGCAACATCTTGTAGATGCACTACTTCTGGTTCGCGCAACAGTGCCTTAGTGGCGCCATAAGTATCGGTAAAGCGAATGTCCGCAAGACCTAAGCCGCTATTATGAATCGCGTGCACGATGGCATTGAACGCTGCTTGCTGCGCACTGGGCGTGATGGTGTCAAAACCTAAAATATAGCGATTCTGCGGGCCAAACTCGGCTATCTGTGCATGCAAATCTAGCCAGTCATACCAAAGCACATAGCCGTAATTAAACTCGGCATGTAGCCACCAGCTGATGCCTAACGCGACCAGCAGCAGGCCGGCGAGTACGGCAAACCATGCTGCTTGGTAGCGAAATAGCATTAGCGCTCCAGCTTGTACCAGAGCGCATAAAGCGCCGGCACAAAGAACAGTGTGATGGCCGTGCCAACCGCAATGCCGCCAATTAGCACATAGGCCAGAGGGCCCCAGAAGCTATCGAAGGTGAGTGGAATAAAGGCAAAAACAGCGCAGATTGCGGTTAACACTACTGGCCTTGCGCGGCGTACAGCAGCCTCGATGACGGCATTCACTGGCGTCATATTCGACGCTAAGTTATCGGCAACTTGCTGGGTCAAAATCAGCGTATTACGCATGAGAATGCCGGCCAAACCAATTAAGCCGAGTAAGGCAACAAAGCCAAAGGGTTGGCCGAAAAGCAGCAAGGCTAAAACCGCGCCGATGATGCCCAAAGGCGCCGTTGCCACCACGATAAACATGCCGACAAAGCTGCGCATCTGCAGCATGACAAAGATCAGCATGAGCGCGATCATCAGCGGCTGCAGCTTTTGGATGGAGGCGTCGGCCTTGCCAGACTGCTCGACGCTGCCACCGATATCGATACGGTAATCTGGCGGTAGACGATTTCGCAGCTGCTCTGATGCCTGCCAAATAGTCGCTGTCATGTCATTAGGTTGTGCTCCGGAGACTTCGGCATGGACAGCAATAAAGGGCTCACGGTTATAGCGTTTTAACACCGGCTCTTCGTAGCGCACAGTGACATCACCAACTTGGGAAAGCGGCACCTTACGGCCATCTGCCGAGCGCAACTCTAGCCCAGCCAAACGCGCCTCAGAGCTACTATGACCTTTAGCCACCACTTCAACCAAGCGATTGCCTTTACGCAGCTGCGTAATTGGCCCGCCTTCAAGCTCAAATTGCAGCTGGCGCGACACTTCCGCTGGGGTTAGGCCAATTAAACGCAGGCGTTCGGTGTCCATGGCCACGTGCAAGATCGGTGCCCGCTCATCCCACTCAAGGTGCGGATCACGAATCGCAGGGTTCGCTGCCATGATTTCGCGCAGCTCTTTGGCAATGCCACGAAGCTTCTGCACGTCGGGGCCAACGACACGAAAGCTCACCGGCCAAGTCACAGGTGGTCCGTATAGCAGGCTGGTGACACGTACTCGAGCCTCAGGGAACTCACCACCATCGATGCGCTTTTGCAGCGTCGCGATAATCGTGTCGCGGTCTTCTTTGTTATGACCTACTGCTACCATTTTCGCGAAAGCAGGATCAGGCTGTTCGGGCAAGATCGAGATAAAGAAGCGTGGCGCACCGCCGCCAAGGTAGGTCGACAGCGTGCTGACTTCTGGCATGTCATGCAAAATCGCTTCTAACTTACGCGCGGTTTTATCGGTGACATCGATCGACGTGCCCTGCGGCATCGAGATGCTAATCATTACTTCTGGGCGATCTGAACTGGGGAAGAATTGCTTCTCTACTACAGTGGCCATGGCGATTATAGACAGTACGAGAATGCCTAAGGTGGCCATTACAACTAGGCCGCGATTCGCCACACAGCGGCGAACCCACGAGCGCATCCGGACATAGCCCGGTGTGTCATAGGGCGAATGGCCTTCGCTATGACTTGGGTTTGGCAACAATTTCACACCTAAATACGGCGTGAATGTCACCGCAACTAGCCATGAAACCATGAGCGAAATTGCCAACACCCAGAAGATATTGCCGGCGTATTCGCCAACACCCGATTTAGCAAATCCAATCGGCACAAAACCCGCCACGGTCACTAAGGTGCCAAAGAGCATTGGGGCAGCTGTCACTTTCCATGCATACGACGCTGCACGCACACGATCTAAGCCTTCCTCCATCTTCACGATCATCATTTCGATGGCAATAATGGCGTCATCGACCAAAAGCCCGAGCGCCAAAATCAATGCACCTAAGGTGATGCGATCGAGGTTGATATTCATGCTCAGCATGATCAAAAAGCTCAGCCCGAGCGTGATGGGAATAGCGATACCGACCACGATGCCAGCACGTAGACCAATGGCGACCACACTCACCGCCATCACCACCAACATGGCGACTAAGAACTTGAATTGAAATAAGTTTACTGCTGCTGAAATCGCATGCGCTTGGTTGGTCATGGCTTTAAATTCCATGCCCAAAGGCAAGCGTGCCTGTTCTGCGGTAATAAAATCAGCCAAGCGATCGCCTAAATCGAGGCCATTTTCGCCCTTCTTCATCACCATGCCGATGAGCAACGCATCTTCGCCACGCGAGCGCACCACATACTGGCGCGGTTCTTCGTAGCCTTGGCGAATACTGGCAACGTCTTGCAAGCGGATCAGCTTATTACCGATGCGAATCGGCACAGTAGCGAGCTGCTCGAGCTTGCTTAAATCATTATCGAGGCGGACATAAATTCGCGGCCCAGCCGACTCAAAACGACCGGCAGGAAGCAGGCGATTATCTTCTTCAATAGCGGCAAAAATCTGCTGCGGCACGATGCCTAGGTTGACCAACTTTTGGCTATCAAACTCGAGGTATACCTTCTGCTTAGGCTCGCCAATAACAATGACTTTCTGAACGCCCTTAACACGGCCTAGGCGATCGCGAATACCGTCTAACGTGCTCAGTGCATCGCGCATCGGCAGGCCCGGTGCGGTCAGCGACAGCACACTGAAATAGACATCGGCAAAATCATCGTTTGATATTGGCCCAATGACGCCTTGTGGCAGCAATGGCGCCAGATCTTGCATGCGTTTGCGCACTTCATAGAACAAATGCGGCATCTTTTCACTAAGCGTGGCGTCATCAAACTCAATAACAATATCGACTCGGCCAGGATGGATAATGCTTTCGATATGATAAACATTCTCTACTTCCTGGATACGCCGTTCGATCGGGTCGGCGAGCTGGCGCTGAATCTCCTCAGGCGAAGCGCCTGGCCATTGCGCCGATACCATCATGATGCGAACGGTAAATGCTGGGTCTTCAGCACGGCCTAGGGCAACAAAGGAGTAAATGCCGGCAAAAATCGATAGCACTAGAAAAAATAAGGTGAGTGCTCGTTGCTTTACCGCTATCGCCGATAGATTGGGAAAGCTCACTGCGCTAACTCCCGCACCGCCATGCCGGGCTTCAATAAATGCGTGCCGAGCACAATCAGCGATGTGTTGGCAGGGATCTCAGCCTTAATGCGTGCAGTTTCGCTGCTGAGCAAAGTCACTACAACCGGCATCGGTTGCGCCTTACCTTCTTTGATTAACCAAACGTGCGGGCCTTTACCGCGCTCATCCAAAGCACCTAGCGGCACTTCTAAAGTATTTTCAGTTAGGCTTGGCACGGCAAAGCGCGTTTGCATAATGGCGCCTAAGGCAGGCGCGGTGCTGGCGCCAACTAATTTATAGCGGGCGCGCTGAGTCCGACTCATGGCATCAAGAGCACCAGCTTTTTCGCTGAGCTTAATCGCTTCTTTCTTGCCTTCAGCGGTGATGATTTCACCTAATTCAGGTACTGGCATGCGATCGGGGAAAAATACTTCAACTTCGCGCTCGCCATCTTGAGCAAATACCGCAACGGCTTGCCCCGCAGCAACGACTTGGCCCGGCTCACCGGTGACATCTAGCAACAAACCATTTGATGGTGCACGCAAGACGTTATAAGCACTGGCATTTTTCGCTTGCAGTAATTGAGACTGCGCGGCGTTCGCGCGGGCTTTCGCTTCACGCTCGGTGAGATCTGTGCGGTCTAAGAATTGCTTGCTGATAAAGCCTTTATCAAATAGCTCCTGCTGACGAGCAGTCTCGGCTTTCGCTGTGGCCAATGCCGCAGCAGCTGATGTATTTTCAGCTTGAGCTGCACGCATGGTAGCGGCGTTATCGCTAGGGTCTTGGCGAAATAGCACTTGGCCGACCTTCACATGCTCACCAGCATTAACCAAACGCTCAGCGATTTGACCACTCACGCGAAACGCGACTGGCGACTCAACTTTCGCGCGCACAATGCCAGTCAGCGATAGCGCAATGCCATCACCGCTTTGAATTTTTTGAGTTTTCACCCAAGGCGAGGTGTCTTCGCTAGGTGCAGGCGCTTGCGAACAAGCCATGATGACAGCAGACAGACCGAGTACTACCCCAACTTTCAACATGCGTATTGTCCTACAAAACCGAATTATGTCTGATTATTCCCGATTCCGCTGAGAGATGACAGTTTAAAAGGCGCTTATGCGTTCATTTTAATGTACTACCGAGTAAATCAAACCTAACTGAGCCAACACAAGGCACAATAGCGGCTTCCGCAGCAGCTGCAAAGAGTCGTTAAATGCCGCCATCACCCCGCTACCACCATATTCATCAAGACATCGGCCCATGGATGCTGGCACTTGGCGGCTGTGGCGAATTTGGCGCTAACCTCACGCTCTATGGCAGCGCTGGTGTGTGGATAGCCGTCGATTGCGGTATGGCGATGAATAGTAATGAGGCCGGCATCACCGAAGTCTCGGTGCCTAGCTTAGCGGCCTTAGACAAACTCGATATTCGTATTGAGGCGCTATTAATCACGCATGGACATGAAGATCACATCGGCGCGATTCCTGCTTTATGGCGCAAGCTTCGCTGCCCGATTTATGCCACGGCTCATACGCACAGATTAATCAGTGCCAAGCTTAATCCGAATGAAAATGGCCCACGACAAATCATGGTTAAGCCCATGCAAACCGTGAGCGTTGGCCCGTTTAGCGCGCAATGGCTGCCCGTCACTCACTCCATTCCCGAGGCGCAAGCTATTTGCCTTGAAGTCGCTGGCAAACGCCTCTACCACAGCGGCGACTGGAAGCTCGACGCGCAGCCCATGGTTGGTCCATTGACTGCACAGGCCGCGCTGCAACAGCTGGGGCGTGCCGGCGTAGATGTTGTTATTGGCGACTCCACCAATGCCACTGTCGCAGGCTCGAGCCGCTCCGAACAAGAGGTTGCACAAAGCTTGGCGAAGGCAATGAAAACTGCCAGCGGCCGTCTTGTGGTGGTGTGTTTCGCCAGCAATGTGGCGCGCATGCACAGCATTGTTGCCGCCGCCGATCGTGTTGATCGCTATAGCGGCGTGCTTGGCCGCAGCATCGCAACACATGTTGGCGCCAGCCGTGCCAGTGGCTATTTAGACACCGACACGAAGCTACTACCAAATTGGGAGCTAGGCTTTTTACCGCGAGAACAACAATGCTGGATAGCTACTGGCAGTCAAGCTGAGCCAGGCTCTGCCTTGGTGCGCTTGAGCATGGGTAATCATCCCGCGTTTGGCCTGCAAGCCGGTGATACCGTATTGTTTTCATCACGCGTGATACCAGGCCACGAACAAGCGCTAGAGCAGCTATGCCAGCGCTTGCGTGAGCTTGGTGTGCACATTATTGACGATGACGCCCTGCACGCCTCTGGCCATCCGCCAGTAGAAGACTTAACCACGCTTTATGGCTGGCTAAAGCCGCGCTATTTACTACCCGTGCATGGCGAGACTCGGCATCAAGAGGCGCATATGCAGGTCGGTCGTACGCTGGGTATGGATGGCATCGTGCCGCGCAATGGCGACTTGATTTCGCTCACTGGCAAACCGTTTATTGCTGGCAGCACCGTGGTAGGGAAAATCCTGCAGCAGCGCTAATTCACGCACAAAGCCACGTCATTTTTTTGGCAAATGACAAGCTCACTAGTCGCGCGTAAACTTGATCGCATTAAAAAATAAAAAGAATTTCATTATGCTCAGCACTTATGTTCGCTTAGTCGCACTTGCCGCATTCTCAATATTTCTCAACGCTTGCGGTGGCGATACTAGTACCGTCTTTAACGGCACTAGTAGCACAGCTGCACAAGCTGAGCGCGGCCCTGAATACAGTGACGTCGATCGCCCAGAACCGGGCCTACAAGGGCAAATCCCACTGGCAAATCAGCTTAGTGGTGATGCTGCCAAAGGCTATCGCAAAGGCCTTAAGCTAGTCGGCCAAAACACTATTTTAGATCGTGGCGCCAATTTCTCCATGGCTTGGATTGGCGACTGTGCTTATGTCACTACCACATCTCCTGGGCAGATTTTTGGCCCACTCGCGTCGCCCTATGCCGATGCTAAGTTTAACCCACTCAACGGCATGGCCGTCATCGATGCTAGCGACCCGGCAAACCCTAAGCTTGTACAAATTTTGCAAAGCCCAGCCATGCTCGCGCCGCATGAGTCCTTACAGGCTAACGAAGCCCGAAAAATTATTGTAGCCGCCCGTGGCGGCGGCACAGCTTTTGATGTCTACGATGCTAGCGACTGTAAAAACCCAAAGCTTAGTGCCTCTATTAACGTTGGCATTGGCATTACCTTGCCTGAACTGCCCATCATTAGCGAAATATTGTCTGGCATCCCTGGTGGCCTAAACGCGATTGATGTCGGCCTACCTTTTATGGGGCACGCCCTGTGCCTGAGCCATGACGGCAAGACAGCCTTTGCCACCAGCTCCGCCTCAACCAACGCTGTCATCAATATCGATGACATCAAAAAGCCCTATTTAATGCACTTGTTTGCGCCAGCTGGCCACGACTGCGGCTTAAACCCCGACGATGATCGCTTGTATTTAGCGCAGTTTGGGTTCGTTGCTCTTGGTGTTGGCCTGCCTAACGGCCCTGCTGTCGGGCAAAATGGCATGGGTATTTACGATATCAGTAGCATCAAAAATCGCAGCGTTGGCACCAGCCCATTTTTATTCAGCACCGCCCCTCCGCAAATTAGCTTTTTACCGTGGACCAACGTGCTCATTGGCGAAGCGCCAACAGCGGGCTCGCATACCGCGCGCTGGTTCAAAAACAAAGGCCGCACCTATCTCTACTCTAGCGATGAGTGGCCCACCGCTGGCGTCTGCCCATGGGCCTTTGGCCGCATCATTGATATCACCGATGAGACCAAGCCACGCATTGTTTCCAATATAAAGCTCGAAGTGAATGAGCTCGATAATTGCCTAGAAACAGAGCTTGATGTTGCCAATTACTCAGCGCATTACGTTGGCTTCGACAACGCGAATGAAGCCACCATGCTATTTACCACGCACTACACTGGCGGCCTGCGCGTTTGGGACATCCATGACCCAGAGCACCCAAAAGAGATCGCTTACTGGCACCCTGTTCCCAATACAAAGACGCCTACTGTGCCGCTTTCAGAGTTTTTTGGCAGCTCTGGAGACCGCTGGGATGCAGTGCCAACTTATGTGCGTTACCGCCCTGAAACCGGCCATATTTGGATAGCTAGCTATAGCGCCGGCTTTCAGATTTTAGCCTTCACGCCATCGGCAGGCCCAACCGTACCGAAACCAACCGGCCGCTAATGCCCAACGCATTTTCCATGCCGCGCCAGCACATTATGGCGTGGCAAAGTGCTTTGTTTGGCACATTACTAAGCGTTACATTGCTGTGGCCTAGCGCTGCACACGCCCACTCTTTTGCTCGCAGCTACAATATTCCCGTGCCGTTTTGGCTCTACGCATGGACGGGAATGGCGGCTCTATTGCTGTCGTTTTTAGTGCTGGGCTGGGCCATGACTTCTAGTGCTGCGGCGCATCAAAAATCTCATCTGTGGCGAAGTAATAAGCCGTGGTTTTTTCGCCTACTTTCATTGCTTGCTCTAGCGCTGTTATTGCTGAGCATTGCCACTGGTCTATGGGGCAATACCGACGCCTACCGCAACCTGAATATGACGCTATTCTGGATAGGCATTGTGCTTATATTGCCTTATGCGACGATTTTCATTGGCAATGTTTATGCTGAGCTAAACCCATGGCGAAGCCTTGTTTCGCAAGCTAGCCAAGGCCGCTGGCGCTACCCCTCATCATGGGGATATTGGCCGGCACTGCTAGCGTATATGGCGTTTATTTGGATCGAGCTTTTTGCCGGCTTTGGACCTAAGCAGCTGTCTTTGGCCATCCTCGTTTATAGTCTTTTCACACTCTCAGGCATCTGGGCATTCGGTCTTCGCGATTGGCTGCGTTATGGCGATGTATTCGCTGTCATGCTGCGCTTAATTAGCCAGCTCGCGCCTATTCATTATCGCGCCGCCAGCACAGAGTTCCCCAACGGCGCTTGGCAATGGCGCTGGCCATTAAGCGGAATAGCTGAGAAGCCTGCCACGCACTCCAGTGAAGTCATGTTTATCCTATTTATGCTCAGCTCCACTGCTTTCGACGGCCTACATGCCACGCGCTGGTGGTCGGAACTGTATTGGATTGATGGCTTTGCGCTACTGTCACCTTGGCTGGGTAGCAATATAGTCACTGCATATCCGGCCTTAAAAGCCGGGCTTGTGGTGTTTGAAACACTAGCGCTACTACTCTCGCCGCTGCTGTATTTCGCGCTCTACGTGCTCTGTCTGTGGCTTGCAAAACGACTACTTAAAAGCAGCGTTAGTCTGCGTGAACTGACCTATCGCTTTGCCTACGCGCTCATCCCCATCGCCGTGGTTTATCACGCCAGCCACTATTTCACGCTAGTCATCACTCAAGGAAGCCAACTGCCTCGACTAACCTCCGACCCCTTCGGCTGGGGCTGGAACATCTTTGGCACAGCTAGCGCTAATCCATGGATCATTCTGCCCGACATGAATTGGGTATGGCACAGCCAAGTTGCGCTGATTTTGCTCGGCCATATTGCTGGCGTTTATGCCGCTCACCAAGAGGCCTTGCGCTGCTTCGCCACATCAAGGCAGGCCATGCTTAGCCAGCTGCCAATGCTGATGTTTATGATGGCGCTAACGGTATTTGGCCTATGGATTTTGGCGCAGCCGCTGAGCCCAGCCGCCTAATACTGACGCTTTCAACTGCGTCGGAATATTATTTGGCAGTTAGGCTCTGCAGTACTCCGAGGCGCCTATCAATTACCAGTTTTCGGTGTTAGCACTGCACTCTGAATCAGCCGAGTTGATGCTACAGCGAACGCGCTTGATGATCTTCAGGCCTGGCTTGTCATAGATGCCCTGCTCAGCAATCGCAATACGTGAGTCGCGTAGCATGATGGTGTACTTGACCATATTTTCCGACGTTAAATCGCCCCAAGTCGCCGCAGGAATGTCTTTTTCTGCTTTGTTGATGAGCGACATCGCACGATTAAATTGACCCAACCAATACTGGCGTGACTTCAGACCAAAGCCTTCGGGAAACTTGGTCTCATTAATAATGATTTGGTAAGTCAAAATGAGGATTGGAAAGCGGTTAATCGCACCTTTAGTGCCAATGCCGCGATAAAGCTCTAGTGGCCGATAAGCCATTGCTGGTGCGGCGATGAAGTCCACAGAGCCATTGTTAAATTTGCCGGCAAAGTTTGTGATGTCGGCTGAAACCGGCTGCGCGCCAATTTTCTGAATCATGATGGCCTGCGCTTTATCATAATCGAACGAGGCAATACGCTTACCCGCCAATGCCTCAACCGTATTAATTTTTCGATCATTAACCACAGGATACGCCGTACCAAATGGGATGATTCCAGCGACTTCATAACGACCATTGACCATCAGCTTGCTAGCCGCGGGTGATGCGAAGGTTTGAATGGTTTTGCGCACCGTTTCATAGCTGGCTGGCATATCAACTTTGCCATTACGAATAATGGTCGACACACCTAATGAGTCGAGCGCCGCAGCTGTGGGGTTAAATTGGCGGGTACGAAAGCCGGTAGCCATCACCGCGTCGCATTCACCTGCTTTTAAGTCTTCGGTGGCTACACGCTCATCAGTGTAGGCTTTGATCGACATTTTTGCGCCCATGTTCTGAGCAGCTACGGCGTAGTCTTTGGCAATATTCACCATATCGCCAGCGCCACCGAGCAGGTCATAAACGCAGAGTGTTTGGTTTGCTTGAGCCATTGGCGCGGCAGAGGCAGCAATCAAAAAGACAGGGATAATCAGTTTTTTCATGTAGTTTCTCTTTTTATTATGGTGCCACGCTTATATTGATACGAATCCCTTACCACAACTGAACATGGCTTAAGCTTTCGCCTTAAGCCACGCTATACAATCCTCAGCTACCCGCTCCCAACCATCCTCATCAAGGATTAAATGGGCATTGTTCGGGTACTCGAGATAGTCGCAGCGCTCGCCATAAAGCGCTGCGTTTTTGCGACAGACACTGCTAGGCACAATGCGATCTCGCCCGCCAGCAATGCTTAACAATGGCGTTTTGTTGGCATTGAAATCGACCGTCGCGGCGCCATTTTTTTGAAACATCGCAAAGACAATCTCTGCTGCTGCTCGTCCTGACTCATGCACTAAATCTGCAATACGAATTGCCGCATCACTCTCGCTGAGCTCATTGAATACGGCATAACGAGCCTCGCGCGCATTTAGCTTATTCGGCTTCTTCCAAAAGCCCGGCGTGCTAAAGATGCGCGTGGTGGCCGGCAACATAGATAGGCGCACAGGAAAAACTCCACGCGGCGCAGCACTACAAATCAAAATGGCGGCTTTTGCCAAACCTTTAGCAACAAGCAACTGCGTCAACAAACCGCCCATAGAGTGGCCAATTAAAATAGGTCGCTCAGGCAATGTGGCAATAAACACCGCAAGGTCATCGACATAATCACGCAAGCTGGTCGTGCCTAGCTCAGGATGTGGTGCACCCAAGGCATGATGGCGCAAGGTAGGCGTATGCACGGTATAACCTGCAGCTTCAAATGGCAGGCGATACGATGACCAAATCTCTCCCACACACCACATGCCATGAATCATCACAATTGGGGGTAAAGCGCTCATAGCGTCATTCCTAAGTTTTTAGCTCAATTAGTGAGACTACGTTCGGATGTATGGCCTTGCTTGCCACTTAACGACAATTTATTGTCATTACACGACAGTTGCCAGTGCTCATAATGACAAATTTAATACGCACAACAAATTTACGGGGCTACAAAGCGCTAGTGAGCTCGCTCGGTGGCGACCCTCAACAACTGCTGCAAGAGCTTCATGTTCCAGATGATCTAGAAGATAAAAACGACACTTTCATGCCATTTCGACAGCTAGCCTTACTGCTCGAAGTCAGTGCCAATAGCCTGAACTGCCCAGACTTTGGCCTGCGCATTTCTCAGTGGCAGGGGCCGAGTATTTTAGGCCCCATTGCCGTGATGATTCGCAACGCCGACACCGTTCAGTCGGCAATGGAGGATGTGGCTAAATACCTTCATGTGCACAGCCCTGCGCTCTCATTCAGCATTCTAGCGCCCGACTCAAATGGCAATATTTCTTTTGTTTTTCATATCGACGAGCCAAAAACACCTCTTGACCAAGCCTATGAGCTAACGATCGCAAATGCCGTCCATGCCTTACGAATGTTAGGAGGTGAAACAACATTGCCAGTCGCCCTTCACTTCGCGCACAAACCAAATTCTGCACTAGACGTCTATCAAGAACGACTCGGCTGCCCTGTGTATTTTGAGCAAGAATGGTCTGGTTTTAAGCTCAGCCCCGAGCAATTAGCGCGCCCTATTGATCAGGCTGATACCGAAACGCACCGCCTCGCGATCAGCTATTTAGCCTCGTTTCATGCGCCTGGATCTAGCCTAACACCCAGAGTTATTGAGCTTATTCGCGGCCTATTGCCTACTGGCCAATGCCGCATAGAAACCGTAGCAGATGAACTCGCCATACATACTCGAACGCTGCAACGGCGATTACTGCAAGAGCAGCAAAGTTTCGATTCACTACTAGATAGCCATCGCCGCCAACTTGCCACGCGCTATCTGGCCGAAAAAGGCCTGCGCCTATCGCAAATCGTCGGCATGCTCGGCTATACCGAGCAAAGCAGCTTCAATCGCGCATTTCGCCGTTGGTTCGAGCAAACGCCTAGAGCTTATCGCCTGAGCCTGTCGTCTAAAGACAATTAATTGTCGCTTTTTGCCAATAACTAGCTTTCGCAGGGTCGTACAGTGGCATGGTCAATTCGCTATGAGACTCATGCCATGCAAACAATAACAAAACCGCTGGATGTTCTAATCATTGGTGCCGGCCTCTCCGGCGTCGGTACCGCCTGCCACATTGCCCGTGAATTTCCCAATAAGACAATCGCCCTAATTGAGCGCCGTAAAACATTGGGCGGCACCTGGGACTTATTTCGCTACCCCGGCATTCGCTCCGACTCTGACATGGCCAGTTTTGGCTACGGCTTTAAGCCTTGGTTATCATCAAAAGTACTCGCCGATGGCCCAGCGATTCGTGATTACGTCATTGAGACGGCAAAAGAATTCAAACTCTATGAGAAAACCCATTTTGGTCTGCAAACTCAAACCGCCAATTGGTCATCGGAAGATAAGCTCTGGACATTAGTAACGCGCAATGAAGACAGTGGCGAAGAACAGGTTTTTACCTGCCGCTATTTGATTAGCTGTACCGGCTACTTCAATCATGACTATGGCTATCGCCCCGAGTTTCCAGGCGAGGAAAACTTCAAAGGACAAATCATTCATCCCCAGCAATGGCCTGAAGATCTCGACTACAGCAATAAGCGTGTTGTTGTCATTGGCAGTGGCGCAACTGCGGTCACACTACTACCCGCGATGGCTGAAAAGGTCAGCCATATCACCATGCTGCAACGCTCACCATCGTATGTTTTCGCGCTGCCAAACAAAGACAAAGTTTCCGATGCATTGGGTAAGTTTCTACCGGGCAGCGTGGTGTTTAAACTGGCTCGCGGCCGCAATATCGCCATTCAGCGCGCGCTATATATATCCTGCCGCCGTTGGCCCAATGCCATGCGTAAATTCTTGCTCTCGCAAGTTGAAAAGCAAATTGGCCCTGATATCGACATGCGTCATTTCACCCCAAAATACATGCCTTGGGATGAGCGCCTCTGCGTTGTGCCAGACGGCGATTTGTTTAAGGCACTACTCAGCGGCAAGGCCTCAATTGAAACTGATCACATCGATCGCTTTACCGAAAAAGGCATTTTGCTGAAGTCCGGCAAAGAGCTTGAAGCCGATATCATTATTAGCGCAACTGGCCTTACCTTGCAGATGCTCGGCGGCATGGCGATATCTGTCGATGGCGAAGCTCGGCCGCTCAATGAGCAAATGGTCTATAAGGGCCTATTGATCGAAAATATCCCAAATCTGGCATGGGTTTTTGGCTATACCAATGCGCCATGGACGTTGAAAGCCGATCTTGCTGGGCGCTATTTATGCCGCCTGTTTAAGCATATGGAAGCGGAAGATAAAACCGTCGCTATGCCCGTGAGCGCGCCAGGAATCGCGCTCGATGTCGGCATTGTAGACAGCTTGCAGTCAGGCTATGTGCAGCGCGCAAAGGACATCATGCCGCGTCAAGGCAAGCAGGCTCCATGGCAGGTCACGATGCATTACGGTAAAGATAAAGCCATGCTGCTGAAAGATGCTGTCGCCGATGAGGCATTGCGCATGCATTAAGGCTCTAGTGTAAAAAGTCGCGGCAGCATTGCTCAATGCGGGATTTAACTGCTAACACCTTGGCGCTGGCAGCTAATTCGGAACATAATTGCCGCCACTTTTTTACAAAGCTGAGCTGAGTTGATGGAAAAGATTATTGAAAAACTGATGTACTCATCGCGTTGGATTATGGCGCCAATTTATCTTGGCATGAGCCTAATCTTGCTCGCACTAGGCATTAAGTTTTTTCAGGAAATCTTCCACATTGTGCCCATTATTTTCAGCATGAGTGAAGTTGACCTGGTCTTAGTCGTACTGTCGTTGATCGACATTGTCTTAGTCGGCGGCTTGATTGTCATGGTCATGTTTTCAGGCTATGAAAACTTTGTATCGCGCTTAGATGTCGATGAAAGTGATGAAAAGCTAGGTTGGTTAGGCAAGTTAGATGCTGGCTCGCTGAAAAACAAAGTAGCGGCCTCCATCGTGGCAATTTCCTCGATTCATTTGCTGAAAATCTTCATGAATACCGAGAATATCGATAACGATAAAATCCAATGGTATTTGCTCATTCACATCACTTTTGTGGTGTCTGCCTTTGCCATGGGCTATCTCGATAAAATCACCAAAAGTACCGAAAGCTGATTTATAGCTCCTGAGTTATAGCGCCTCATAACCTCGGTTAAGGCGCTCAGGCTGCTCAAATTCATGCACACAGAAGTCGATAAAAAGCCGCACGCTGGGCAGTAGCCCGCGGCGACTGGGAAATGCCAAATGCAATATCCCAGGCCGTGGCAGCCAACCCGGCATTACCTCGACCAAGCGACCATCAGCGATAGCATCACCGGCCATCACCAAAGGTAAAGCCGCTACACCAACGCCACGCAGCGCCGCTTGATAAAGCGTACTCATGTCATTAGCTATGAGTTTAGGCTCGTGAGCTACTGTGATTTTTTCACCCTCAGGCCCGAGCAAATGCCATTCGGCACGACCTTGGCCATCGCCTAGATGCAAACTGGGCAGGCGCGCAACATCAGCAGGTTTTGAAAAAACAGCAGCTGCTTTGCCTTCAGCACTTTCCGTGTGGCTTGCCAATAAGCTCGGCGCGACCAACCAACGCTGGCAACTCCACGCCAAGCTGCGCATCACCAAATCACTATCGCTTAATGGCGGAAAGCGCACGCGAATCGCCAAATCCATGCCCTCGCGCTGCACATCTACGACACGGTTGGTCACCTCGGCATGCACATTAACGCGCGGATAAGCCGCCATAAACGCCGCGATAAGCTCAGCAAACTCATTATTCATCAATGCCGGCGGGCAGCTTAAGCGCAAGGTGCCACGCGGCTCAGCCTGCAGCCTTGCGACCTGTTCATCGGCGGCGTCAGCCTCCACTAACATGGCTTGGCAGTGCCGATAATAGGCCTGACCAAGCTCTGTCAGTTGAAATAGGCGACTGCCGCGATGCAATAACTGCACCTGCAAACGCGCCTCTAAAGCAGCCACTCGCCGACTCAATGTCGCTTTCGGCACATCAATAACTCGGCTCGCGGCAGCAAAACCTTTATGTCTGGCCACCGCTGCAAAGTACTGCATATCGTTTAAATCACGCATTCATCGTTCCATACATGCAACGCTATGTCTTTATATAGCATCTTTGCACCATATTGTTCCAGATATAACCTGTGCACATCAACTCTGTACGTATCAACAAAAAGAGGAGCAAGGTCATGAAGCAAATCAAAGGCGTTTATGCACCACCTCGTCAACACTGGGTCGGCGATGGTTTTCCTGTGCGTTCACTGTTTAGCTATGGCATGCACGACAACGATATCAGCCCATTTCTACTGCTAGACCACGCCGGTCCTGCAGAATTTACACCCAGCGATAAACCTCGCGGTGTCGGCGTACATCCACATCGCGGCTTTGAGACCGTCACCATTGTTTATGATGGCGAAGTCTCGCATCGTGACTCGGCTGGCTTTTCCGACACCATTTATCCTGGCGATGTGCAGTGGATGACCGCCGCTTCCGGCATTTTGCATGAGGAGTTTCACAGCCCGCGCTTCAGCGAAACCGGTGGCACCATGGAGATGGCGCAACTCTGGGTAAATTTGCCAGCAAAAGACAAAATGACGCCGCCGCGATATCAAGGCATCGGCGCGAAAAAAATTCCAACAGTGGCGCTAGATCACGGCTCTTTGCGAGTTATTGCTGGTGATTACACCGGCAATGCAGGCCCCGCACTCACCTATTCGCCGATCAATGTTTGGGATTTGTCGTTACAGCCCGGTGGCGCTCAGGACTTCTCCGTCAGCGATGGCCACAGCTTGATCGTGGTCGTGCTGAAAGGTGAGGTCATGGTCAATCGCGAGCACGCTATTGGCACCGATCACACCGTAGTGTTTGCGCACAATGGCGGCGATTTTAGCCTTGAAGCATTAAGCGATAGCAAAGTGCTCGTGCTTAGCGGCGAGCCGCTGAACGAGAACATCGAGGGTTATGGCCCGTTTGTGATGAACACTCGCCAAGAAATTAATCAAGCGATTGATGATTTTAACCACGGCCGCTTTGGCCAACTGTGATTAATAACTCCCATAAAGGAAGCAGACATGAAAGCAATTAAAGTACTCACCATTTCAGGCAGCCTGCGTAAGGCTTCTTTCAATAGCATGGCCTTGCGCACAGCCGAAGCACTAGCACCTGAAGGCATGAGCTTTACGCATGCCGATCTGCATGGCCTGCCGCACTACGACCAAGACCTACGCGACACGGAAATCCCAGCTGCCGTGCAAACGCTCGATGCGCAAGTGCGCGCCGCCGATGCCGTACTGATTGCCACACCAGAATATAACTACTCGATACCTGGCGTATTGAAAGATGCCATCGATTGGCTATCGCGCATGCCAGACCAGCCGCTCAATGGCAAACCAGTGGCCATCATGAGCGCCAGTATGGGCGTGATGGGCGGAGTGCGTGCGCAATACCATTTGCGCCAATCGTTAATCTTCATCAATGCCCATGTGCTCAACCGCCCAGAAATCATGATCGGCAGCGCACATGAGCGTTTCGATGCCGATGGCAAACTCACCGATGCCATGACTGAAAAACTCATGCGTGAGCAGTTGGTTGCTCTCGCAGAATGGACCAATAGATTGCGTGCCGATCGCTAAGGCAATGCGATAAAGTAGAGGCTCTTCGCACAGAGCCTCTACTCATGTCAGCCAATAAACATACTAATGCTGCCGCGCCTTATGGCGTTGCTGAAGAAATCGCCAATGCTCTGAGCCACGGCCTTAGCATGGCCGCTGCCATTGTCGCCACCACGCTCTTGCTGGTGAAAGGCATGCCCACGCTGAGCACTGGCCAACTCGCCGGTGTGGCCATCTATGGCGCTAGTCTCATCCTGCTATTTCTCAGCTCTACGCTGTACCACAGCATCACTCACGCACCGAGCAAGGCCGCACTAAAGCGCCTAGATCATTGCGCTATTTATCTGCTCATTGCCGGCACTTATACGCCGCTACTGACCATCACGTTAGCGCACAGCGCATACGCTCAAATCATGCTAGTGGTGATTTGGGCATTAGCCTTTGCCGGCATCTTGTTCAAAATATTTCTCATCCATCGCTTTAAAAAGCTCTCACTCATCACCTATTTGCTGATGGGCTGGATCTCACTAGCATTGATTAATGAGCTGTGGGCGAGCTTGGCACGACCGGGTTTTTGGCTGCTGATCGCCGGAGGCCTCTGCTTTACCGTGGGTGCAGGCTTTTATGCTGCTAAGCAAGTGCGTTATACGCATGCGATTTGGCATGTATTTGTCGCCGCTGGCGCCGCCTGCCATTGCGTATTAATTGGCATGTATGTGCTGCCGTGAGCTAGCTTGGCAGCGCCACCATCGGTGCATCCAAGTGCCCAACTTTGACATAAATCAACGCGCCTTCTGCTCGCGTGAATGGCTGGTGGCGACTCCAGCGCGGGTTGCGTAACCAGCTGCCTGCGGGATAGTCGCCCTGCTCATCGCTAAATACGCCGTCGAGCACGAAAATTTCCTCACCACCTGGATGCGTGTGCGGATTAAAATGCGTATTTGGCGCCCACTTCACTAACGCCGTATCGACACCATCAGCACTGTGCAGAGGCATTACCGTTAAGCCCTCGACCATGCCTTGCCGCCAAGGTATTTCGCGCGTGTTAAGCCTAAGTGACTGCGAATCAGCCTCCGTAAACTGCCACAGCTTCACCAATAAAGTGCAGCCCTCACGCGAAAACGGTGCGTGTGAACTGCCCGGTGGATTTCGCAAATAACTGCCAGCGGGGTAATCACCTTGCTCATCAGAAAAAATACCTTCAAGCACGAAAATTTCTTCACCGCCGCCATGTATATGGGTGGGGAACTGTGCGCCTGGTGTATAGCGCACCACACTAGTCGCACGAGCCACTTCCGCTCCAATGCGATCAAGTACGCGCCGCACCACGCCACCACTTGGTGAGTCCAGCCATTGCGCATCTGCGGCAAAGCAGACCTCACGCAAACTAAAGTCAGCGCGCACTGAAGAGACGGCTGAATCAGCGCTGTAGGCATCTTGCTTAAAGTTGTTCATATAGATATTCCATGAGGATCTCAGGTCACCATCAAACCATTACCAAGCTTTAACTTAGTTGATGCTCAGGGTAGAAACAGTCGCGAAACCAAAGATGTCTAACCTGCGGAGAAATCAGGTTCTTTCAATTTAATCTGCTTCATCACCTGCTTCAGCAGTACACGGCACTCTGCCTTTGCGCGCGGATCATGCCATTCCTCTACATACAGGCCACGACCAATGCACTCGACATAGGCAGTGCGAAGACTCAAGTGCGAACTTAGCTCTTTCGCACGTAAAGCCTTTGCCGTGCCGTCGAGAAAATCTGCCGTTGCGCGAGTAGCACGCAGCCTATTCCAAACTAAACGAGTAGTTAATCGCGAGTTAGTTTTCTTGCATTCCTTCACTAACTCCATCACTGACTCAGTGGCCCAAATATCTGGCGCCGAAGCCGTTAGCGGCAGTAAAAGTAAGTCGCTAATGGCCATCGCTTCGCGTAAAAACTTAACACTGCGTGGCGGCAAATCCATCACGATAACGTCACATTGACCATCTAGTTGCTCAGCTGCTGCTGCCACTTGCGCAGCACTCTCGCAGCCTAAAACGATAATATTAGGGTCATCCCGTAAAGCTGCCCATTGTGAACTTGTGCCTTGCGGTAAATCTGCATCGATTAGCCCGACACGAAAATTTTGTGCCAGATAAGCTGCTAGATTAGTAGCCAATGTAGATTTACCTACACCGCCTTTGAGTTGTGCAATAACGATTATTTTAGCCATGCGCTATCAATAACATAGAGCTAAATCAGCTTGCTACCTCGCAAATATTACAAATGATCATTGCTCGACCAATCGCTACACAATGCATAGATTTGTTTCGTTACACTGTCACTCATCATCTCGGGAGTCGCTGTATGAATCGCCTAAAATCTGTGTTTATTTCGCTCTATATGACCATGCTCGTTGCTGGCATTTTCTACTCGGCATTTCGCATTGCCGTTGAAGGCCCAACCACCGCGTGGATGGGCCTGGCGATTGCCTCCATCGTGCCTGGCGCATTTTTTATGCGGCTGTTTTTGGCACCGGTTGCACGCACCGGTGAAGACCTGCGCTGGATGCCCTTACTCGGGCTTATCGCCGCTTGCATCTCCGTCACCTTGGCGCCAAATCAGCCTTGGGCTCTAATCACCGCCCTGCTTAATGGCGTCATTGGCCCAGTTATCTATATTCGTTGGTATTCGCGCTTTAGTAACCGAGACACTGCAACCTTAGCAGCAGGACAACAATTACCAAGCTTCGATTTAATCGATGCTCAAGGCAAAAATGTCAGCAGCAAAGACCTGAGCAAAGGCACCACGCTCTGGCTATTCTTTCGTGGCAACTGGTGTCCCTTGTGCATGGCGCAAATTCAAGAAGTCGCCCATGACTATCAAGCCCTAGCCGCGCGCGGCGTGCGAGTTTGCTTAGTTAGCCCTCAGCCAGAAAGCAACACGCAGCAACTCGCCAAGCAATTTAAAGTGCCTATGGAGTTTTACTCTGATACCAATAACGCTGCAGCGCGAAAGCTTGGCATTTTAGCCGAGGGTGGCCTGCCCGCCGGCTTACAAGCCTTAGGCTATGACTCCGATGTGCCGATGCCAACAGTGATTATTAGCAAGGCTGGTGGTGAAATAATCTATAGCGACCTAACCGAAAATTACCGTCTTCGGCCTGAGCCACAAGATTTTATGGCCGCGATAGACGCTGCTGGGCTCTAGTTTTACCCAGTAGCTTAGGTGCTCTACTCTGGTCGAAACGGCGTTGCGCATGAGACAATGCGCACCATCGTTTTTCCCTTGCTACGTGGCAGCAGAGTTGCCCTGTCGGAGTTTCAATGTCAGCAAATTCGCCTACTTTAGTGCTCGATGGCAAAGCCTTATCATTGAAAATGGAGGCGCAGTTACTTGAGCGCGTCACTCGTCTGCGCGAAGACACCGGTCGCACGCCGATTTTGGCGACTATTTTAGTCGGCGATGACCCCGCATCCGAGACCTACGTAAAGATGAAGGGCAATGCCTGCAAGCGTGTTGGCATGGACTCTATTCGCCGCACCTTGCCTAGTGAAACCACGACAGAGCAGCTCTTGGCCGAAATTCAGGCACTCAATGCCAACCTCGATGTGCACGGTATTTTGCTGCAACATCCAGTACCCGAGCAAATTGATGAGCGCGCCTGCTTCGATGCTATCGCGCTAGAAAAAGACGTCGATGGCGTTACCTGCTTAGGTTTCGGCCGCATGAGCATGGGCGAACGCGCCTATGGCTCCGCTACGCCTGCCGGCATTATGACGCTGCTAAAGGCTTATGACATCGAGCTCGCTGGCAAGCATGCTGTGGTGGTTGGCCGCAGTGCTATTTTGGGCAAGCCAATGGCAATGATGTTACTTGGTGCCGATGCCACCGTCACCATTTGCCATTCGAAGACTCGCGATCTTCCTGCTCTAATCAAGCAAGCTGATATTGTCGTTGGTGCAGTTGGACGGCCTGAGTTCATTAAAGCCGAATGGATTAAAGATGGCGCAGTTGTAGTTGACGCTGGCTACCATCCCGGTGGTGTTGGCGATATTGAGCTAGCACCGCTGCATGGTCGCGTTAGTGCCATCACGCCAGTGCCAGGCGGTGTTGGCCCGATGACTATTGCTACGCTGATTGAGCAATCAGTGACGGCGGCAGAACGCCAAGCAAGCTGAATCGGCTACTAAGCGGCTAGCCTCAGACAGGCTCAGAAACAAAAAAGGCCTCTTTTAAGAGGCCTTTTTATTACGCACTATTTACAGCAAAAACGCTTAAGCAATACGCTCAAAACGCAATCCCGCATGTGCCGTTAAACGCGAAATCAAAC
The DNA here is from genome assembly GCF_042677145.1 of Paraperlucidibaca wandonensis. Taxonomy (NCBI): domain Bacteria; kingdom Pseudomonadati; phylum Pseudomonadota; class Gammaproteobacteria; order Moraxellales; family Moraxellaceae; genus Paraperlucidibaca; species Paraperlucidibaca wandonensis. The sequence continues at coordinate 1,041,315 of NZ_JBHTIT010000001.1, forward strand.
GCTCACCAAACAAACTCGCCGGTGTCCAAAAACCACCCTCAAACTCTGTTTTTGGCGTATCAAAAGCCAGACACATTGCCGCTTGAGCCAGCATCTTGCCGGTCGAACCATAGCCTGGATCACGATCACCAAAGACCTTCACCGACAATGATTTACCTGATGCCGTGCGGCCAATAAAGCGCAAATCATAGAAGCCATTTTCTTGTTCATCAGGGCTTGGGCCCTCGCCTGGCGAAGGCAGAACTTTGCCTAATAGCGCACGCGTGGGCGAAAATGCAGAGCCGATCATCACACCGGCAATACCTGCCGCAACAACACCTGCTGTGATTGCGCCTTTAGCGCCAACGCCGGTGCACATGGCCTCGTCGTAGGTAAAACCCTCACCCCAAGGATGGCCTTGCAAGGCGTGGCTGCGATGCACCACACGCGTGTTCACGGTGGCCATCACGAAAGGTCCAACCCAACGCTTAAAGTCGGCATCGAACTGCACACCTTGCACATTAGGTTGGCGCACGCGCTTATAGTCGTCAGCTGGGCAAATAGCATAGGGATCGGTCATTTCACGACGCACAGCAGGGTCAGCCTTGGCCTCTTTCACTGCATTCATCAAACTCGCCACCGTGCCGCCAGAAGCACCACCGCGTATTTTCCAGACGCGCATTTTCACCGAATTACAGGGCTCACCCAAGCTGCTTTGTGCCTCTTGCTGCAAAAAGTGCACGCCAAGATCTGATGGTATTGAGTCGAAACCACAACAATGCACAATGCGCGCACCGCTAACTTTCGCCGCCTCGCCATAACGCTTGATCATGCGGCTAGCCCACTGAATTTCGCCCGTCAGATCGCAATAATCCGTGCCCGTTTCAACACAGGCCCGCACCAATGGTTCGCCATAAAGCGCGTATGGGCCAACAGTCGAAATAATCACTTCAGTTTGCGCACATAAGGCTTGTAGCGAGGCTTCATCACTAGCATCGGCGATTAGCAGAGATACATCGACACCTAGCTCGCCACTAAGCTCATCGAGCTTAGTTTGCGAGCGTGCAGCCATGGCCCAGCGCAAGGTGCCCGCAGGCTGACTGGCCAAATAACGGCTGAGAATTTTGCCGACAAAACTGGTGGCGCCAAATACGATCACATCATAAGGTTTCGTCATTGCAGTCTCCGTTTTGCCTGCATCAGGCAGTTAAATTAAGGCTGGTGGAGTCGGTCGGCTCACCAATAACTTATCGATGCGCATACCGTCCATATCGACAACCTCTAAGCGCAGACCTTGCCAGGTCAATACATCGCCGGTTTGCGGAATACCGCCGACTTCAAATAAAACTAAGCCCGCCAGCGTTTGAAAATCGCGGCTAGCTTCAAGCTCTTCGGCCTCAAGCGGGAATAAATCGCGAAAGCGTTCGATAGACAAGGCGCCATCTAACAACCATGTGCCATCTTCGCGCGTCACTACATCTGGGTCACGTGAGCTCGCCTCAGAGGGCAACTCACCAACCATCGCTTCCAAGACATCGGTCAGCGTGACTAGGCCTTGGATATCACCATACTCATCGACCACCAGCGCCATGTGCTGGCGACGTTTACGCAGCAGCTCCAGCAAAGCCATTGGCGTCATGCCCACGGGCGCGAAAATACCAGGCTTGGCCAGTAGCTCAATATCCCAGCCGCCGCCCTGCAGGTTGTGCTGCAGCAGCTGTGGCAACGACACTACGCCAATATAGTTGCCACGGCCATCGCGACACACCGGCAAATGGTTATACGGTGTTTGCGCGATTAAGGCTTTTTGCTCTTCCAAGCTATCAGCCAGATCAAGCCAGGTGATATCTGGGCGCGGCGTCATGATTAAGCCGAGATTCCAGTCATCCATGCGGAAAACATTGGCGACTAGCTCACGCTCGCTATGATCGAAAATGCCCGCCTGCGCACCCTCAGCCATCAAGACCTTAATTTCCTCTTCTGTCACCGGCGGATCATCGACACGCTTTACGCGCAGCAAATCCAGCACCAGCTCGGTCGACCAGCTTAAAAAACGCACGGCCGGATGCGTGATAAACAACACGCCACGCATGAATGGCCCAATGATTCGCGCAATACGTTCAGGCGACTGCATAGCCAAGCGCTTCGGTACTAACTCACCGATGATCAAAGAAAAGTATGTGATGGAAATGACCATACATGCCGTTGCTAAGACACTGGCGTAAGGCGCGATCAGCGGCATACCTTCAAAGATTGGCCGCAGCCGATCAGAAATAGCGCTCTCGCCAAAGGCACCGCTCATGACACCGATTAGCGTGATGCCAATCTGCACGGTGGAGAGGAAAAATGTGGGTTGCTCGGCCAGTTTCAGCGCGGCCTGTGCGCCTTTATCGCCAGCTTCAGCCATGTGTTGCAGGCGGATGCGACGGGAAGACACAATCGAAATTTCGGAAAGTGCAAAAACACCATTAAAGGTGATTAACAACAGAATCAGCAGTATGTCCATAAATGGCGGCGGGTAGTGACCGGTAGCGTGGATACGCCGCAGGCCGCATCATAACGCGGCACTACGATTTTCTCCTAGTACGGGGCGATCAATCGCTGGCCTTACGCCAACGCACACCCTCCCGACTAAACTCTACCGCCACACCCATACCGCTGAGCTGCTCGCGTAATTCATCAGAGCGTTGAAAGTTTTTCGCCGCCCGCACCTCAGTGATTTCCGCCACCAAGGCTTCAACTTCAGCCACAAATGCTGCATCGCCGGCACCCGCCTGGCGGAAGGCTTCAGGCTCATATTGCAACAAGCCAAGGATGCCGCCCAAACGCTTGAGCAAGTTGGCAAACTCGCTTGCCGCCGCACGATCGCCAGCTTTATCGCAGCGGTTAGCTTCGCGAACTAGCTCATACAACACCGCCAATGCTTCTGGCGTATTGAAATCATCGTTCATGGCGCTGCTGAAGCGTGCTTCGAACTCAGCCGCTGTCGCTGGCTCGCCCTGCGTGGCATCGACAAAAGCCCCTAGCGTGGCGTAGAAGCGCTCTAGTGCCTGTTTAGATTGATCCAACGCCGCATCAGAGTAATTTAGCGGGCTGCGGTAATGACTAGCGGCAATAAAGTAGCGCAGCACTTCCGGGTGATAGTCTTTTAAGACTTCGCGGATGGTGAAGAAGTTGTTTAAGGACTTCGACATTTTCTCCGCATTTACTTGCACAAAGCCCACGTGCATCCACGCATTCACATAGGTCTCACCAGTGGCGGCTTCAGATTGTGCAATCTCATTTTCATGGTGTGGAAACAATAAATCGCCGCCGCCGCCATGAATGTCAAAGCCCGAACCTAAGCAGCAAGTCGACATCGCTGAACATTCGATATGCCAGCCCGGACGGCCCTCGCCCCAAGGCGAAAGCCATGATGGCTCGCCTGGCTTAACTGCTTTCCACAAAACAAAATCCATTGGGTCAGATTTCAGCTCGTCGACCTCAACGCGGGCACCAGCCTGCAAATCATCGAGCTTTTTGTTCGACAAGCGGCCATAGCGCGGGAAGCTCGAGACATCGAAATAGACATCGCCATTTTTTGCCGGATAGGCGTGGCCCTTATCGACCAGCTTGGTGATCATGTTCAAGATGTCATCGACATGATCGGTGGCTTTCGGCTCTAGCGTCGGCGCCAGTGTGCCGAGTGCGGCAGCGTCATCGTCCATCGCGGCGATAAAGCGAGCGGTGAGCGCATCTATGCCCTCGCCGTTTTCTTGCGCGCGACGAATGATTTTGTCGTCGATGTCGGTGATATTGCGCACATAAGTGACTTTAAAGCCCAAGTGACGCAACCAGCGCGTGATGATGTCAAACGACACCATGACCCGCGCATGACCGATATGGCAGTAGTCATACACCGTCATGCCGCAAACATAGAGGCTGACTTCGCCCGGCGTGCGTGGCACAAACGGCTGCTTACGGCGCAGCTCAGAGTTGTGCAGAACGAGGTTGGTGGCGGCTGGCAATAGACTCACTTGGCTTTACCCCAGGTGTCGCGCAGGCTCACGGTGCGGTTAAACACCAAATGCTCAGCACTGGCATCGCGATTGTCTAAGCAGAAATAGCCTTCACGCTCAAACTGATGTGCCTGCTCTGGCTCCGCACTCGCCAATGATGGCTCAACGCGGGCATCGGCGTAGACCACCAGCGACTCTGGGTTCATCAGCTCGCGATAATCGACTTCGCTACGATCCGGCATGGCATCAATAAACAGACGGTCATAGACGCGCACTTCTGCCGGCAGCGAATGGCTGGCCGAGACCCAGTGCACTACACCTTTGACTTTGCGGTCAGTCGGATTCACACCTAATGTGGCGAGATCGACCGAGCATTTGAGCTCAACCACCACGCCATCGGCATCCTTCACTACGTCATCACAACGAATGATGTAGGCATTGCGCAGACGCACTTCACCGCCGGGAATTAGACGCTTAAAGCCTTTCGGCGGCACTTCTTCAAAATCGCTGCGATCGAGAAAAATCTCGTGAGTAAACGGAATCTCGCGTTCGCCCATGTCGACATTGGGGTGGCGGCTAGCACGCAAAATCTCCAGATGATCAGCTGGCAAATTGGTCAACGTCACTTTCAAGGGTTTGAGCACGGCCATCGCACGCGGTGCGCTGAGCTCTAGTTCGTCGCGCATGCAAAACTCGAGCATGGCCATATCCACCACGCCATCGCTTTTGCTAATGCCAACGCGCTCGCAGAAATTACGTAGCGCCGCCGGCGGGCAGCCGCGACGACGCAGGCCAGAAATCGTAGGCAGGCGCGGATCATCCCAGCCACCAACCAACTGCTCGTCAACCAATTGTTTGAGCTTACGCTTGCTGGTCACCGTGTAGTTCAGATTCAGGCGGGCGAACTCGATTTGCTGCGGATGTGGCAATTGCGGCAGTTTATTGAGCAGCCAGTCATACAGTGGGCGATGCGCCTCAAACTCCAAGGTGCAGAGCGAATGCGTAACACCTTCGAGCGCATCGGAAATAGGATGCGTAAAGTCGTACATCGGGTATATGCACCAGGTATCGCCAGTTTGGTGGTGATGCTGATGGCGGATGCGATAGAGAATTGGATCACGCAGATTGAAGTTACCCGATGCCATATCAATGCGCGCACGCAAAATATGAGCTCCGTCGGCAAACTCAGCTGCCTTCATGCGCCGGAACAGGTCCAAGCTCTCCGAGACAGGTCGATCACGATACGGCGAGTTAGTGCCTGCTTGCGTGAGCGTGCCACGGCCTTCGCGGATCTGCTCAGGTGTTTGCGAGTCGATGTAAGCATCGCCCTGCTCGATCAGCTGCTCAGCAAAGGCATAAAGCTGATCAAAGTAGCTCGAGGCATACTGAATATCGCCGGCCCATTGAAAACCAAGCCACTGCACATCACGCGAAATCGCATCGATATACTCTTGAGATTCCTTTTCGGGGTTGGTGTCGTCGAAGCGTAGGTTACAAACACCTCCAGCTTCCTGCGCAACACCAAAATTCAGACAAATCGACTTCGCATGACCAATATGTAGGTAGCCGTTGGGTTCTGGAGGAAATCGCGTGACCAATTGAGTGGTTTTACCGCTGGATAAGTCGTCGGATATACGGGTTCGGATAAAATCGCTGGCTTCTAGCATGGTCTGACTGGCAAAATTAAAGAAGGGAGTCTACCCCGCGGCTCATCAGCCACTCAACCAATAAGGCGCGTTTGCCGCCGCTAATCATTTGGAGCACTCGCATGAAGGTTGCGCTTAACACGAACTACGGCCGTATTGTCTTAGAACTCAATGCCGAAAAAGCCCCAAAAACTGTGGCTAATTTTGCTGAATACGTAAAAAGTGGTCACTACAACGGCACGATTTTCCATCGCGTCATCGACGGTTTCATGGTCCAAGGCGGTGGTTTCGATGACAAGATGAAGCAAAAGCCTACCAATGCACCGATTCAAAACGAAGCCGACAACGGCCTCACCAACGAGATCGGCACTGTCGCCATGGCACGCACCATGGATCCACACTCAGCGTCGGCACAGTTTTTCATCAACGTTGGTAACAACGGTTTCTTAAACCACAGCGGCAAAAACCCACAAGGTTGGGGCTACGCCGTGTTTGGTAAAGTTTCCGAAGGCATGGAAGTGGTTAATAAAATCAAAGGCGTGCCCACAGGCAATGCCGGTGGCCACCAAGACGTACCGCGCGATGGCGTGGTGATCGAGTCTGCTGAAATCATCGCTGAATAAGCCATGAGCCAAACACTGCTGGTCTCCGATGTGCACATCAGTGCCGACCTCACGCGCGTCAACGCAGGCTTTATGCATTTGCTTGATACGCTGCCGGCTAACTGCCATCGAGTCATCGTGCTTGGCGACTTATTTGAAGTGTGGGTAGGCGATGATTTTGCCTCGCCCACACTGAGCGCCATAGAGGTTGCCTTTAAGCGTCTTACCGCACGTGGCGTGGAGTTGTTATTTTGCCACGGCAACCGCGACTTCTTAATGGATGCTGGCCCTGCTGGCAGCGAAGCATTTAGCGCACGTGTCGGTGGCCGACTAATGGCTGAACACGAGGTCATCGACTTGCATGGCACGCCTGTGCTGCTCATGCACGGCGACCAGCTCTGCTTAGATGACAGCGCTTACATGGCGTTTCGGGCGCAAGCGCGCAGCGAGGCATGGCAGCAAGGCATACTTTCGCAGCCGTTGGACCAACGCATGCAATTAGCTGAGTTTTGGCGTATGCAAAGCCAAGCGGCCAACAGCAATAAGCCCGAAAACATCATGGATGTGAATGCAGATGAAGTCGTGCGCGTGCTCACGGAAGCAAATGTGCTGACACTTGTGCATGGCCATACGCACCGCCCGCAACAACATCCTCACTTACTAGCCGATGGCCGGGAAGCGACACGTTTTGTCTTAGGCGATTGGCGCGAAGCTGAAGGCCAAGCCGTGATTGCCTGGGCTAACGACAGTGGTATTCATTTAGAAGACTTTCGCTTTTAAACGCCTTTTGGCGGCCGCAAGTCCAACAAATTATGGACATCTTCAGCAGGGTCTTGCATCGGGAAAATATCGCCTTCGGGCTTACCCGCAGGTCCACGTGCTGTCTCTACAACTGCCAATACATCGATCGTGCATAGCGACTGAATCGCTTCATCTTGAATGCGTGCATTCACTTCTTTGACGATTTGATCGCGCACTACAGGATGTACTAATTTCATTTTATCCAGCACTTCGCTGGGTGGGTTTTCACCAACGAGTACAATGCTGACACTTTTGCTGGTGACCAAATGCGGCACCATACGCAGCAGCACTGGCTCATAAGTTTCAACATCAATATTAACCGTAATGGTGACATCGAGCGCATAGCGCAAACTCAAGCCAAAAATCTCAACATCAAGCTTTAGATTGCCCTGAATCGCTAGCAAAAAGCTGATTTCTGGCAACTTCTCAAGATCTGGGTCTACACGAATATCTTTTAATTCAAAAACATAGGAAACAACAAAAAGCTCAGCGGGCAGCTTGCGAATGGAGCCAGCCATGGTCGACTCCAACGCTGCCTCAATTTCGGTACCAATACGCCGTGCCGTGACCACTTGATGAATAAAATTGTGGCCGAATTCAGCGTAACTGATTTTTTTTCCCATCTTCACCGTTTACGCCCCATTCATTCGTCATCCATAACCGCCATAGCGGCGATAAATCTAGCGCCAATAGCTCACGCGCCGCCTAAATCCAACATTGGTTTGCTCAACACTAACACGCTAAAAGCGGCCTCTGTGTGTAAACTTTGCAACTGCGCAACCGCACTCAGGCGTACAGGGTTAGCTTTCCATGCGTAAGGCGTCATCAACAACAAGTCATTGATAGCGGCTTGATCAAGGCTGATGTCGTAGCGCACTTCCTTCTGCAACACGACCTGAAAGTGCTCACTCGCGGCCTCAGCAAACTTGCTTGGCTCATGGTCATGAACTTGCTCAAACAAGGCTTGGCGATAGCTAAATAAATGCGCAGGCGCTGGCGTGACAATGACCACCTGCCCGCCCGGCCTCAGCAAACGTAGCATCTCAGCAAGCGGGACTGGCGCAAAAATACTGGTGATGGCATCGGCACTGGCATCGGCTAGCGGTACGGCGGCGACACTTGCCACCGCACAGCGCAGCGCCGGATACGTTTTCGCCGCCATGCGTATCGCCGGTTTAGCAATATCGAGCGCGATAACTTCGCAGGCAACATCGTTTAATGCTGCGGTGTAATAGCCCTCACCACAGCCGAGGTCAATTAGTGTTTGGCACGGCGTAATGACTTCAGTCAGGGCATCACGCAGCGGCTGATAAAATCCGCCATCTAAAAAGCGCCGCCGAGCCTGGAGACTTTCTATGGTATCGCCGGGCGATAGTGATTTTTTCTGCTGCACTGGCAGTAAATTGACATAGCCCTCACGCGCAATATCAAAGCAATGCCCAGCCTCACAACGATAACTTTTACTAGTTGGCGAAGTGCTTTCCAAACGCAGCTCATGAGTCGACTCAGTGACCTCTAACGGCTCAGAGTCTTGCTCGCCAATGGCAGCATCAGGCACTGTGTTCGCTGCCCTTATTGATGCTGCTGCGCAGAGCGGGCAGCGCCACGGCGTCATGCTTGTGCTCGCGTTTGAGATTGCACTTGAATTTGCGGCACGCCACTGTGAAAGCGCATCTCAACATCGGGCGTAGAAATCAATTCAGCCTCCACTTCGCGGAAAAATGCCACGCGCTCAGCGATAGGCTCACTGCTATAGCATTGCGCCAAGCCTAAATAATGAGTGAAATGCCGCGCCTCAGAGCGCAACAAAAAGCTATAGAAGCGCTTAAGCTCATCGTCGAGATACTCCGCTACTGCCGCAAAACGCTCGCAAGAGCGCGCTTCGACAAAAGCTCCAATAATCATTAGGTCGACCAAATGCGCAGGCTCGTAAGTGCGCACATGCTGGCGCATACCGTTGGCATAGCGGCTCGCTGACAATGGTCGATAGCTGATGCCACGCTTAGCCATGAGCTCTCGTACTTGCTCATAGTGCAGTAGCTCTTCGCGCGCCAATTGCGTCAGCTCGGTTTGTAACTGCTCGCGATCGTTGTAACGAAACAGCATATTCAGCGCCGTGCTTGCGGCCTTTTTTTCACAATTAGCATGGTCTTGCAGCAGTGTCGGTAGATCGGCTACGGCAGCCTGCACCCAGGCATCGGTAGTGGCCGCGCCGAGAAAATCACGTACGGGCTGAAGAAAATCAGAACTCATGAGCTAGCTATCATCAAAATCAAGTGGCCTGCAGTATAGCGAAAGCGGCACTATCTTGGAGCACGGCAAATCATCGTCTATGCTTGGCGCCACTTTTATTTAGTAGCCGCAATATGAATACCCCACCGCTAGCGCCCCCAGATCTAGACTTCAAAGATCGTATATCGATGGTTGCATTAAAATGGCTGGCGAAACTGCCCTTGCCAATGCTGCAACGCATAGGGCAGCTGATTGGCCAATTTGTCGCCGCCTTTCCGCACACCGGCGTTTACCGCACGGTCTTACGCAATATCGAACGCGCGCATCCCAAGCAAAGCCGGCAATGGCACCAGCACACAACTAAAGCCAGTATTGTCAGCACTGCCATGACTGCGTTGGAGTTTGCCAAAACCTGGGGCATGCCACCGGAGTACAGCTATAAGCAAATCCGCGATGTGCATGGCCGCGAACTTTTTTTGGAGTCAATAAACTCCGGCGATGGCGTGATGTGCATCGTGCCGCACTGGGGCACATGGGAATTTATGAACGCTTGGGTCAATGAACACACGGCTCCAACCATCATGTACAAGCCGGGCAAACAGCCAGGGGTAGATGCTTTAGTTTGGGAGGCGCGCAGTCGCTTACGCGCTAACATTGTGCCCACTGACGACAGCGGTGTGCGCGCCACCTTTAAGGCGTTACGCAAAGGTGGTTTCACGGCGATTTTGCCGGACCACACACCTAACGATAATGGCGGGATCTTCGCGCCATTTTTCGGCACCTCAACTTGGACTGGCGTGATGGTGCCAAAGTTGATTCAGCGCACAAAATGCCGCGTTATTGTGATGGGCTGCATCCGCCGCAATGATGGCCATGGCTTTGACCTCTATATCTTGCCCGCCGACCCTGCCGTGCATGACGACGACCTTGCCAGCGCGGCTGCAGCCATGAATCGTTCCATGGAAACCTTAGTCGCGATTGCTCCAGAGCAGTATCAGTGGACCTATAAGCGCTTTAAGAAAAATGAACATGTAGGTGATTTTTATCGCTCGTGAGCGATAAGCCTCAAGTCAAACGTCTTAGTCGGCTGACCAACGGTAAGGCTTGTTACTGGCCACTTAGGTGGACTTAGTAGTCGCAACTATCTATCGATTTAGCAAGCACTTAGCCCTGCATAGTCAGGGCTTTTTTATGTGTTATCGCTAAGGCAATACGCGCTCATATAGCCAAAGCATCTATCAAATTCGAGTCACGCCAGCAGGCAAACGCAAGCGGCTGATGCTTAAGCAGTGCTTTCTCTCGATGAATCTACAGGCGCCCATAGCACGATTTGTTTTTGGCCAAGTGCAAGCCTTCATGCAAGAGTCAGTGTGTCGCCACAGAGCAGGGAGCATCACATGACTGTTTTGACCGGGTTAAGCCTAGCAACACTGCTGCTGTTTAATATTTGGGCATTAATCGCGGAGCCGATTGAAGGCAAACGTTTTAACGAACCCACATAAGTAATAGGAGCCCGCATTAACCACCTAGCAATACCACTGATCATCCGACCAGTAACTGCAAATCCACTTGTTACCACCAACTGACTCGCTATACTGTCCATATACACAGTATAGCGAGCACATATCATGAATAGCCTAGCCTCTGCCCTCACCCTAGTTTTACTAATGATTAGCGTCTGGGCGTTGATTATGAATAAACCCGACCTCGGACCTAATGCAGACTCGAGCAGCACAAAAAGCTAAGAGACGCTCACACTCTTGCGTTAACCTTAGCCTTGTAGAGGACACTTGTGGCTTTTCAGCTGCTAGTCTGCTTCAAAATTGCTAAGGACCTATCGCATGAGCGCCGGAACTTTTTCTCATCTTTGTGCGCGTACACCCGCCCTAGATAACCCCGACTTAGCGTCATTGCGCGAGCAGATACGTTTTTATTTCGATAGCACTTTTACGCTGTATGAGCGCCTGTTCGACACGCTAGCTTGCGATGAGGCCTATTACCGCAAGTCCATTAGCCTGCGCCATCCGCTCATTTTCTACTTCGGCCATACCGCCACATTTTTCATTAATAAGTTTTTGTTGGCGCGGTTAATTGACACACGCGTTAATGCCCACTTTGAGTCGCTGTTTGCCGTTGGCGTCGATGAAATGAGTTGGGATGACTTAGACGAAGCCCATTACGACTGGCCGACAGTTGCTGAAGTAGCTGAATATCGCCGCCAAGTTCGCAAAGCAGTGCTGCACGTCATCGACACCATGCCGCTCACCGGCCCTATCACTTGGGATCACCCGTGGTGGGCAATTATCATGGGTGTTGAACACGAACGAATTCACTTAGAAACCTCGTCGGTACTCATACGCCAACATGATTTGCATTTGGTACGCCCGCAAGCGACTTGGGCTCCTTGCCGTCAACACGGCGTCGCGCCGAACAACCGCTTATTAACCGTTAGCGCTGGCACTGTAGAGCTAGGCAAAACTCGAAGTGATCATTACTACGGTTGGGATAACGAATACGGTCATCACCAGGCAAGTGTCGAGGCGTTTGAGGCCAGCGAATTTTTAGTCAGCAACCAAGAGTATTTGGCCTTTGTAGAGGCGGACGGCTATCTCAACAAAGACTATTGGAGCGATGAAGGTTGGCATTGGCGCGAATTCAGCGGTGCCACACAAGCAACTTTCTGGCGTAAAGACTCACACGGCTATCGCCTACGCTTGATGACTGAAGAGTTTGCCATGCCGTGGGATTGGCCAGTTGAGGTCAACTGCTTAGAAGCTGAAGCATTTTGCCGATGGCTAAGCGCAAGTACTGGCCAGTGCATTAGCCTGCCGACCGAAGATCAATGGCATCGCTTAGCCGATGCTTGCGGGCGTAAAGAAACACCGGCGCGCACGGCAGCCAATGCCAATATTCATCTCGATCACTTCGCCTCTTCGTGCCCAATTAACCAGTTTGCTCACGGCGACTTTTACGATGTTTCGGGCAATGTTTGGCAGTGGACGCAAACCCCGACCTATCCTTTTCCTGGCTTCGATGTTCACGCCATTTACGACGACTTCACCACGCCTACCTTCGATGATCGCCACAACCTAATGATGGGTGGCTCATGGATATCCTGCGGCAATGAATCTCGCCGCAGCGCGCGCTACGCTTTTCGCCGCCACTTTTTCCAGCACGCCGGCTTTCGCTATGTGCAGAGCTCACAGGAGCCCACCGTGACCCCGCAATATTATGAAACCGACCGCCAACTCGCCGAATACGCCGAGTTTCATTACGGCGATACATTTTTCGGGGTCGATAACTTCCCTAAAGCATTAGCAGATATCGCCATTGAGGCCTGTGCTGGCCGCCCAATGCGCAGCGCACTAGATCTTGGCTGCGCCACTGGGCGCTCAAGCTTTGAGCTCGCCCGCGCCTTTGACCAGGTAAGCGGCATCGACTTCTCGGCCCGCTTTATCGATCTCGCTGCCAATCTCGCCACTAGCGGCAGCGTACGCTACACCTTGGTCGATGAAGGTGAATTGATCAGCTATAAAACTCGCACGCTAGATGAGTTAGGTCTGAGCGAGTCGGCAAATAAAGTCCGCTTTAGCCAAGGCGACGCCTGCAACTTAAAGCCTAATTTCACTGGCTATGACTTCATATTGGCAGCCAACTTGATCGACCGGCTTTATGACCCCGCACAGTTTATTGCGCAGGTGCATGAGCGCTTAAATATCGGCGGCGTGCTGATGATTACCTCGCCCTACACATGGCTCGCAGAACATACGCCGCGCGAAGATTGGCTAGGTGGTTTCAAGAAAGATGGCGAAACCTACACCACCCTCGATGCGCTGCATGATCATTTAAGCGCGCATTTTGAACCGCTGCGCGAGCCTATGGATGTGCCTTTTGTGATTCGCGAAACACGCCGGAAATTTCAGCACAGTGTCAGTGAGGCGAGCTTTTGGGTACGTGTGCGATGAGTTTCAATTTCGACGAAGAGTTAGATCGAAGCGGCACTGGCAGCGAAAAATACGATGCACGTAAACGGCTATTTGGTAGCGATGACATAACTCCGCTCTGGGTCGCCGACATGGATTTTGCCGCGCCAGCCTGCGTTAGCGAGGCCATCCAAAAGCGCGCCATGCACCCGATTTACGGCTACAGCATGGTGCCCGAGCACTTATTCAGTAATCTGCAGCGCTGGGTAGCCGAGCGCTACGACTGGCACCCAAACCAAGATGAAATATTGCTCTCGCCCGGCGTGGTGCCCGTGCTTTACGCTGCGGTGAATGCGCTCACGAAAACTGGCGATGGCATCATCGTCATGCCTCCAGTATATCCACCGCTGTTTAAAGCCGTCAGCGATAATCAGCGCGAGCTCATTCTTAATCCTCTGCTCATCACGCATCGTGATCAAAGTCAGAGCGTCGATAAAGGCGCCGAATACCTCAACGCACCCGCACAAACTTTGCATTACGAAATCGACTGGGATGGCCTTGAGCTATGCGCGAAAAAAGCAAAAATGCTGCTGTTTTGCTCGCCGCACAACCCCGTTGGCCGTGTTTGGACACGCAGCGAATTAGCGCGACTACTCGATGTTGCCGAGCGCCACGACCTCATAATCATTTCCGATGAGATCCACGCCGACCTCACGTTTGTGCCACACACCGTACTTGCGACACTACCAGGTGCAGAAAAGCGTGTAATAACCGCAATGGCGCCAAGCAAAACCTTTAATATGCCTGGCCTTGGTCTGGCTTGGTTAGTGGCACCAGAAATCGCTCAGCGAGAAGCCATTAAGGCGCAATACGCCAAGCTCGCCATCCATGTGAATAACCCTTTGTCGATGGTAGCCACCGAAGCCGCCTACGGGCATGGCCACGACTGGCTCGCCGCCTTGCTTAACTATGTCAAAATCACTCACGATGAAGTCGTAGCGCGACTCGCCGAGCACCCACAGGCACCTCAGGGCATTGCTGCAGAAGGCACCTACTTACTGTGGTTAGATTGCCGCCACACAGGCCTAGATGATCAAGCACTACAAAGGCACTTTGTCGAAAAAGCCAAGCTGGGCTTAAGCGCCGGCGTATTTTTTGGCGAAGCTGGTCGCGGCTTTATGCGAGTAAATTTGGCCGCACCTCGGCGCATAGTTTCAGAAGCCATCGAGCGCCTAATCGAGAGCTTTACTCAACCTAGCTAAGCCGCATTATCTAGGTTGAATGATAGCTCTTGCAGCAACTCGCGCACCTCATCATTCAGGCCGTTTAAGTCCCAACATTGCTCAATACGTTTCGACAACTCACTAATCTCGGTGAAGCCAACAAAGCCGGCCTCACCAGCAAGCTTATGTATCAGAAACTTTAAGTCATCTTGCCAATCGCCTTCGCTATTATCGATAAGCGCACTATAGGCGTCGCGGAATGCCGGCACGCGCTCTTCAAAGAAGCGGGAACGAAAGCGCCCCATAATCTCTTGCCACTCATCGCCGGCTTCCAGCTCTTGCGCTGAAATAACAGTAGCGGCACTCCCTGTAAGTACCTGAGTGGATGTTACTACTAGGCTTTTTGCGGCCACTCTTTTCACGATAGCGACTAAATCATCGACCACAAAAGGCTTGGTAACAAAGTCATTCATACCGGCATCAAGCGCAAGCTGCTTTTGCGTACTCAGAGCGCCTGCGGTTAAAGCAATAATAGGTAGCTCACGAATACTTAATTTCTCGCGAATGACGCGTGTCGCCGTAAAACCATCCATTACGGGCATTTGAATATCCATTAAAACAATATCAAAATCACTAGCCCGCTGCTCAAGTAAATCAACAGCCATCTGGCCATTGTTCACTGTAGTCACTAATGCACTCTCATTACGTAGAATATGCTCAGCCACTTCTAAGTTAAGCTGGCTATCATCTGCCAATAAAATACGAATACCAGACAGCTTCTCGCCTAAATGAGTCAGCCCAAGCTCTGGATGAGCACGGTAATTAAGTACATTTAAAACTGCATTTT
This sequence comes from Paraperlucidibaca wandonensis, assembly GCF_042677145.1. Classification (NCBI taxonomy): domain Bacteria; kingdom Pseudomonadati; phylum Pseudomonadota; class Gammaproteobacteria; order Moraxellales; family Moraxellaceae; genus Paraperlucidibaca; species Paraperlucidibaca wandonensis. Next base: position 1,056,566 of record NZ_JBHTIT010000001.1, read on the forward strand.
GCAAAGCAGAGCAAGTAATAGGCTTAATAATAATTGAATCAATCTTTTCACTAGCGTCATGCATATGCAGAGTATCAGTGGATTGCGGCGTCACAGTTACCAAAGTAACAGGCGGGTTTACATTTTTTGCAAGTTTTAGCATTTTTGTTAAAGCATTTAAACCATTATCATCTGGCAGTTGCCAGTCGGCTAAAATAATATCGTAATTAGCATTACCTTGAACGGCCTGCAGCATAGCGGCTGCACTTGTAACAACATCAGCTTGCCAGCCTAAACTGGCTGCCATTTTTGTAAAGTTCTCGCCGCTACGCTCATCACAGCCAAAAAGTGCTCTTAAACTCAAGTCTTTATTTTTCGTAAACATGCTCTCAGTGTCAAGGAGGAATGGCACAGTCAAAACAAACTCACTGCCGCCTCCCTCAATACTGGAAACAGAGATATTTCCTCCCATTAGCATGGCCAAACTTTGACTAATAGTTAGTCCCAGGCCAGTACCTCCGAATCGACGAGTAATTGTAGTATCACCTTGACTAAAGGAGTTGAAAATGTTTTCAAGTTTATCAGAACTAATACCTATTCCAGTATCTTTGATTGTGAACTTTAAAACTACAGAGTTATTTACAGTGCTTTTCGACACCACATCAATCGCAACAGAAACTTCACCTAAGTAAGTAAATTTGAGAGCATTGCTAACCAGATTTCTTAAAATTTGAGTTAGGCGAACCATATCTCCAATTAAATATCTCGTGTTGTTTGGTGGCGAATCTATAATCAGATCGATTGACTTATCTGAAACCGAGCCAGACATTAAGCTCGCCAATTGATCAATCACCTCGCATAGATCAAAAGGTGACTCATCTAATGATAAATGGCCGGCCTCAATTTTAGAGAAGTCTAAAATATCATCAATAATTCCCAGCAGTGATTGACTCGCGCTTTGAATTTTTTGCACCATGCTTAAAGCTGCAGGAGACATTGCTTGGCGCTTAAGTAAATAGCCAAAGCCTAAAATTCCGTTCATTGGTGTTCTTATTTCATGGCTCATATTAGCAAGAAATTCACTTTTTGCTTGATTAGCCTCCTCAGCGGCTAACTTTGCATCACGCAGGTTAATATCAAGTTGATGGCGTGCAGTTACGTCTGTACGCATAGACACATAGCGCTCGACCTTACCATCAGCACCAATAAATGGCGCTATAACTGTATCTACCCAATATAAATCACCACTCTTAGAACGATTGCACACTTCTCCATGCCATGCGTGACCTAGTGCTATGTTACGCCAAACATCTTGCCAAAACTTTCTATCATGTTCTCCAGAGTTAATTATTTTATGCGTATTACCAATTAACTCTTCACGTAAATAACCACTAATTCCACAAAAATTATCGTTAACCTCAATAATTACACCCTTAGAGTCTGTAACTGAATATAAAAGCTGTTGATTTAAAGTGCTTAGCAAAACTTCGTTTTCACGTAAAACCTGCTCTAATCTATGCTGACTATCTTTAAAGTCCGTTATATCATGGCCAATAACATAAAATCCTTTTTGTTCACCGTCGACAAAGTCTGGAATATAGTTGACTGATGATGCAATAGATCGACCATTAGGGTCTTTAAAACGTGACTCAAATGATTGAGCTTCACCTTGTAACACACCGATTATATAATGCTCATTTTTTTTATATAGCTCATCACCAATAACTTTATGCATTTGCATGCCAGCCATTACCTCTGGATCATGGCCGAACCATGCTAAATAAGACCTATTAGCCATGCGATTGCGCAAATCACAATCCCAATATCCTATTATGGATGGAACCGCATCAAAAACTGTTTGTAAGTCACGTCTTGCTCGATCCAATTCATGAGTTCTTTGATTAAGTGCATAAGCTTGTCGACGAATATATAAAAGTGAAATATATAGCAGCAGTGTCGCTAGTATTCCAACTGTAAAAACTCGCACGCCCGAACTAATGGGAGATGCAAGACCTAAACGTTTAACAAATAATTCTGTCGCATTTAACTCAATTCGCCACTGCCTTCCATAAACATTAACATCCATAACCTGATATAAATCGTCAGCCACCTTGTCATCAGCAGATTCATTTGTATAAAAATACTTAGCATCTTTATTTCTAGATATATCAGATAACCTAACAATAAACTCACCGCTGCTCATAACATAACCAGACAAAACCTCATCTATCAAAAGTGGCAAATAGGTAAGCCCAATAATATCGAATGGCTTTTTACTCGAGCGAATTGGCATAACGAGCAAAAAGCCCATATTAGGCTTGTCTTTTGCTTGCTGCAGAGTGATTGGTGGCGTTAGCGCAGGCTTATTAGTTTCAATTGCAGTTCTAATTGCTTCGTATCTGCGATATTCCGATGCTATATCTAAGCCAATCGCTTTCTCATTACCTTCTAGTGGTTCTAACCTCTCAATAATCCATTTATCATCATCATGCTCAGATATTTGATTTATTTCATACTCAGTGTCCCACTCCTGAGTAAAGCTTGAAATGAAGCTTTTCTCACTTTCTTTTGGAACTCGCCTGATAAATCCAAACCCATGCGCTCCAGGAAATGTGCGATGCATATCTAGCTCTTGCACATAGCCTTGAAACTCTCTTCGATTATAAATATTACCACCAGAGGCATGCATGGCGCCGCGAAACCCAATGAGACCTCGCTCGTAAATCTCTAAACGTTCTTTCAGCAAGGTTTTAAACTGCTGCGATGAGTCGGTTAAGCGCGACTGACTAAGCTCGATGTTTGACTCTAAAACTTTCTGACCGGTCATTACTGCTAGTAAAAAGCTGATGAGCAACAACAGCGTTGCGGAGAGCAACGGGTTGACCTTGGCAAGCGACAACGCTATGTGATTCCGACCTGTCAGAAACTGAATCATAATTACACCAACGGTGGCTTTAAACTCGAATGAGCACAACTAACCGAGAATGGCTGTAAGCATGCTGCGCTTGCAACCACCAAGTTGTAAGCGCAGCAAATAATTTCGTTTTATTCGGTTAACTTTTGTCTAACTATTTCTCACGTTACACCATTTGCCGAAATTTTCGCCAATCCCCTATCAGATGTGTTGTCAGTAACCTCCACCTTGGGTATCATGCGCGCCACATTAGACGCTTAGCTCAGTTGGTTAGAGCACTACCTTGACATGGTAGGGGTCAGCAGTTCGAGTCTGCTAGTGTCTACCAAATACCGAAACCCGCTAAGCCTTGCGCCTAGCGGGTTTTGTGCTTTCTGGGGTTTGAAAAACAGAGCGGCTAGAAGCCATAAAACTCTACAGGGACCAAATCGAGACCATTCTGAGACCAAAATTCAGACTCAAAAAGTAGGGGTCACTGATTTTCGACAATGGATATGATCAGAAAACACTCGTTTTTGACCCCTACCCCAAATTTTGACGCCAATTTCCCGCACAACTATTTGTTATTAAAGGCAAATATCACTAATTTCAGGCTCTAGCTTAGGGCCTTAAGAGCCATCACTCGCTGATGTGCTCCATCAAGTCAGATACTTGGCAGCCAAAATATTTGCACAGCCTATCGATTACATCGGTCGTGCAGTTATAGCCCAGCACGGTACTGACAAGTTAACTTCTACACTCAGCAATAGTTGACCTGAACATCGCTACGCAATCATCGTTCTCCACGTTGCAAACACTGCTGTCCTAATACGGCGATAATGGCTTGCTGAAGTTAGATGCCTTCCAAGGTTGAATAGATTAGATACTGCTGCATGATTCGTAAGAAATAGCTGAGCTTGGCTCGGCGACTTGAAACACCTCATGCCTCGCTCTCGAAATCGCGTCAACTCATGCGATTGCTCTGCCCTGTTTTAGCTGTATTGTGATGAACAGTCGGCATTAGCTCGCGTTGCGCAATTTTGTAGCTTGCCAACTTATCAGTGACTATCATTCGTGGCTCACCGCCATGATTATGCAACAAGCGCTTAAAGAATTGCTTTGCCGCCTCACCATTGCGCCTACTCTGAGCATAAACATCGACCACTTCACCATCTTGATCGACGGCTCGCCGAACCCACCATGTCTTTGCTTGAGCTTGCGAGCGTATGCAGGTCCAAACTTAATGCACCATAAACGGATCGATTCATAACTGACAGAGATGCCCTTTTCTGCCAGCAAGTCTTCGATATCACAAAAGCTCAAGTTGAAGCGATAATAGACCCATACCGCATAGCTGATGATGCTGGAATGAAAGCGATATCGTTTGTATGTGTTCATCGACAAACTATCTCAATCGGCGAGTTAACTTGTCAGTAGCCTAAGCGCTCCTGCTCTGCCAAAAAATCATCGATTTGCAGCAAGTACTTACGGTTATCGTGATCCCATGGATGGAAGCTTGGGCGGAAGTAATCAATATAATCGCGAAGTTGTATACGAATTATGCCGTATTCACCCATAGTGAACTTAAGCAGCTTTCGCATCGATTTCAAATCAGTCAGATGCCCACCACTTCTCAGCACCGCTAACAGTGCCGGCATCATAATTAACCAGAAGATGGCAGTCGCCAAAACCATGCCTGTCGCTCGCATCGCGTAAGCACGTGGGCCACGACCCATAACTGCTGTCCATGTGTCGAAAGCCACGGCTTTATGCTCAGTCTCTTCTAATGCATGCCACCGCCACAGCGCGGCATAGTGCGGCTCCGCACCCGCCATTAGGCGTGGCTCACGCAAGATGCTATCGGCCAATAGCGCAGTAAAGTGCTCCAGCGCAATCGTGCCACTCAGCGACATTTCTTTACCAAAATACTTGCCGAGAGTATCCAGTGCATTTTTCACAAAGCGCTCAATTTTTGGTGCAATCGGTACGACAGCGAAGAGTGCATCATTCATCTCTTCGTGTTCGCGACCATGCATGGCTTCTTGCCCAATAAACGCGGTAATGGCTTTTTTCAGTTCGGGGTCATGAATCTGATCGCGATACTCGCGCACACTATCAATAAAGAAGCGCTCACCAACTGGCAAAAAAAGCGAGAACGTGTTTAAAAAAGCAGCGAAGCCAGGGCCGCCCGCAGGGTGCCAATCCAGCACTCTATCCGCGGGAAGATTGAATCTGAGGTCACGCCGAATTGGCAGAATAGCCGCCAAGCTGGAAGATATTGCAGATACTTTGCCTAAGAATGCTGTCATTTTTATTATCCTCTTTAGCCCAAAGGGCTGTGACCGAATAGTCGCCTACTATTTGCCTTACTGACAAGCACTTAAAAAATAAGGTACTGACAAGTTAACTTGTCAGTACCACTTTAAGCACTCACCTATTGGCAAGATGCCTCCCAAGCTGATATGCCGGCAAATTTAGCGGCTAAGTAATCTATAACTGCACGCACTTTGCGTGGTTGATGGCGGCATTGTGGATACATTGCGTAGATAGTATCTACCGTTGGTGAATCATTAGGCATAGCATTAATTAAGCGCCCATCCGCCAATGCCTCACTAGCAATAAACAAGGGAATAAGGCATAGCCCAAGGCCAGCAATGGCGGCATCACGCATACTTTCGCCATTGTTAAAAACATAGTGTGCTTTCAAAGGAATCGAACGTACCTGTCCCGCCTGCTCCAGTGGTTCAAACTGCCAAAGCTGGCCTGAGTAGAGATTTGTGTAACCAATGCATTTGTGATTACTAAGATCATCGACTGAGATAGGTAACCCGTGCATCGCGGAATAGCTTGGACTGCAACACACTACTCGCTTACTCAGCGCCAGTTTGCGCGCGATTAGTGTGGAGTCTTTCATTTGTGTTACTCGGATCGCGATATCAAAGCCGCTACCCTCGATATCGATTTTTTTATCATCGAGTGTGAGTGCGAGCTCTAAGCTAGGGTGCAGCTTGAGGAAATCAAAAAGCATCGCGCCTAGATGCATGGTGCCAAACGACATCGGTGCTGCAATTTTAATCTGGCCACTGAGCGATGCATTGTCATCAAGTGTAGCTTCAACGACATCATCCAACTGCTGCACTAATTGCCGCGCTCGGGCATAAAACTCTTGGCCTTTATCAGTGGCATGCACGCCGCGCGTTGAGCGACTTAACAACTGTGTATTAAGACTATTTTCTAAATCGCTAATTCGCTTACTTATGACTGATTTAGACAAGTCCATACGTAGACCAGCTGCACTTAGGCTTCCGGCCTCCATAACAGTGATAAACGTTTCAATATAATCGAGTCTAAATCGCATATTCGTGCTCTGTATTACGGCGTTAAGGCGTGGCTATGTCAGTGGTCAATATGTGCTTAAGCGAACATATCATGATTTGCGTTCTGCAAATCAGAACACCGTGTTCGCATTAAAGGTACTTTTACAGTACTAGCCAAAGTCATAGGATCGTCTCGCATTGCATTGCTTTCGTAGCATTGATAATCAATGAAACTGACGGTTCGTTACCGAGAGTTTTGACGTTAAATAACAAGGAGCCACGATCATGAGCAAACCCTATGTGCGGTTAAATAAAGAAGATGCAGCAGTCTTACTAGTCGACCACCAAACCGGCCTGCTTTCACTCGTACGCGATATCGATCCTGACAAATTTAAGAATAATGTGTTAGCCCTAGCTGACTTAGCTAAGTACTTCCAGCTGCCTACTATTCTCACCACAAGTTTTGAGACTGGCCCGAACGGTCCGTTAGTGCCAGAACTGAAAGAGATATTTCCTGATGCGCCCTATATTGCACGCCCAGGGCAAATCAACGCTTGGGACAACGAAGACTTTCTAAAAGCAGTGAAGGCTACAGGCAAGAAGCAGCTGATTATTGCCGGCGTTGTGACTGAAGTTTGTGTTGCATTTCCCGCCCTATCGGCGATTGAGGCAGGTTATGACGTTTTCGTCATAACCGATGCATCCGGTACATTTAATGAAATGACTCGCGATTCGGCATGGCGTCGCATGGAAGCAGCAGGCGTGCAGTTGATGACATGGTTTGGTGCCGCTTGTGAGCTACACCGTGACTGGCGCAACGATATTGAAGGTTTAGGTGCGCTGTTTTCCAATCACATCCCTGACTATCGTAATTTGATTACCAGCTACACCACGCTAACAAGCGGCAAGTAACGAAAACAAAAAGCGACAAGGACGTCGCTGCTTTAGCCTGATTAGGAGCTACTTTCATGCTTCTTAGCTAAGTCTAGCCCTCCATAGTTTTCGCATTGTTACTGCCTCATTCCTCGCACATATAGCCTTTTCGAGACGAAACCATGAGCATCACATTCTCCAATAACGTAGCAAACTTCAACGGACGTCAGCCGACAATCGATGCCAACGATGCGGTCATGCTACTCATCGACCACCAAAGCGGCTTATTTCAGACCGTGAAAGATATGCCGATGACTGAGCTACGCAGCAATGTCACCACACTGGCAAAAGTTGCAACACTAGCCAATATTCCAGTCATCACCACTGCTTCAGTACCGCAAGGCCCCAACGGCCCATTGATTCCCGAAGTGCATAAGTTTGCACCGCATGCTCAATATGTCGCACGCAAAGGTGAAATAAACGCTTGGGATAGCCCTGATTTTGTTGCCGCCGTGAAGGCCACGGGTCGAGGCACGCTCATTATCGCTGGCACGATTACCAGCGTATGCATGGCATTTCCGAGCATCAGTGCAATTTATGATGGATATAGAGTATTTGCAGTCATCGATGCCTCCGGCACGTACTCAAAAATGGCGCAAGAAATCACTCTTGCCCGCATCGTACAGGCAGGTGTTATCCCAATGGATACTGCAGCCGTCTGCTCTGAAATTCAGAAAACATGGCATCGTGATGATGCACAGCAGTGGGCCGAGGCATACAGCGCAGTGTTCCCACCGTACCAACTTTTGATTGAAAGCTATCTTAAGGCGCAGGAAGTTATCACTCAAAATGAAGTCTTGGACTCACAGCGCTAAGCACCAACAAGTTAATCTTTGAACTCAGCAATAGTTGCCCTTCACATTTCTACGCGACCACCAATCTCCACGTAGCAAACGCGGCTGTCCTACTGCGTCGATAATGGCTTGCTGATGTTAAATGTCTGCCTAAATTAAATAGATTAGATACTGCTGCATGATTCGTTAGGAATCGTTGAGCTTGGCTCGGCGACTTGAAACGCCTCATGCCTCGCTCCCGAAATCGCGTCGACTCATGCGATTGTTCAGTTCTGTTATTCGCGTACATCGCAGTATTGTGATGAGCAGTTGGCATTAGCTCGCGCTGAGCAACCTTATAGCTTGCCAACTTATCAGTGACTATCGTTCGTGGTTCGCCGCCATGATTGCGGGCATAGGCAGGTCCGAATTTTATACACCACAGTCAGATCGCTTCATAACTGACAGAGATGCCCTTCTCAGCCAGTAGATCTTCGATGTCACGAAAGCTCAGGCTGAAGCGATAGTAGGCCCATACCGCACAGCTGGTGATGCTGGGATGAAAGCGATGTCGTTTGTATGTGTTGATCGACAAGTTATCTCAACCAGCAAGTTAACTTGTCAGTACCCAGCCGCGACAACAACACCCGCCAGCAACTCCTTAACCGCAACACCGTCATCGACCAAGCGTGCGACATCCAGCGCAAGACCCTCGGCAATCACTCGCTTACTGAGCATAAACTCTTGTGGCCTATTCACGCAGTCGGCGGCAATCAACTTGCCTGCCTGAAAGTAAAACGCGGCGAAGCTTCGGCCAGTCTCTTTATCTCCGCGAATGACTAGCTGATCGTAGCCTAGGCTAAGGCCGGCAATTTGCAGCTTTAGATCATATTGATCAGACCAAAACCACGGCAGGTTTTTGTGCTCTTTGCTCAACCCACACATCGTTGCTGCGGCCACTTTGCCTTGCTCACCGGCATTGGGCACAGACTCAAGGCGCATGCGGCGCTGATAGATTCGGTTGAAATGATTGGCGCAGTCGCCAGCAGCAACTATCGATGGATCATTGGTGCGGCAAAACTCATCGACAATAATACCGTTTTCCACGGCAATGTCAGCCGCTTCCGCAAGCGCAACATTCGCGATAACACCAACGCCAACGACCACGATATCGGCAGGAAAAATAGCGCCGTTGCCGCACAGCACACCTTCCACTCGGCCATCGCCAAGCAAGCTCATAACCGATACACCGGTATGAATTTGCACACCTTCTTCGCCGTGCACGCGGGCGTAAAATGCCGACAACTCAGGCGCGGTGACACGCTGCAAAATGCGCTCAGCCATCTCCAGCACAACCACCTGCAGGCCTTGTTTACGCAGCGATGCCGCGGTCTCTAAACCAATATAGCCACCGCCAATAATCACGGCAGTTTTGGCCTGAGCCAGCTCGGCTTGAATGCCTTCGACATCGGCAATATTGCGCAGGTAATGCACACCTTTGAGCTCGCTACCGGGCAACTCAACTCGTCTCACGCGAGCACCCATGCACAGAGCCAACTTGTCATAGGCCAACTCTGCGCCATCACACAAGGTGATGGTTTGGTGCTGCCTATCGATCGCCGTTACACGGCCTTGGCGAAACTGAATATCATTTTTTTCATAAAATGATATTGGACGAATCGCCAACTCGGCAGTGGTTTTATCGCCTGCCAAAAACGTCTTCGACAGCGGCGGCCGATGATAGGGCAGATGCGGCTCCTCCCCTATCAGCACGATATCGCCATCCCAGCCCTCTTGGCGCAGGCTAGTGACTACTTGCGCGCCAGCATGACTGGCACCAATAACAAGGGCTGTTTTTTTCATGATGGCCTGCCTTATTTTTTCGCGGTCAGCGTGACCATCATCTTCGAGTAACCACGGACAAAGTTAGACTGCACGCGCTCGGGTTCAGATAGCATTTTGATATCGTCGAAGCGTGCCAACAATTCTTCCCAAAGGATGCGAATCTGCATTTCAGCCAAACGGTTGCCCATGCAGCGATGTATCCCAAAACCAAATGACAGATGACTACGTGCATTTTTTCTATCGATGATGAAGTCATCTGGGCGCTCGATCATGCGCTCATCGCGGTTGCCAGAGGCATACCACATGAGGACTTTATCGCCCTTCTTGATTAGCTGACCATTCAGCAAAACATCCTGTGTCGCGACGCGGCGCATATAAGCCAGCGGAGTTTGCCAGCGAATAATTTCCGAAACCATATTGGGGATAAGACTGTGGTCAGCTTTCAGCTTGGCAAACTCATCGGGGAAGCGATTCATGCCTAAAATGCCACCGGTCATGGAGTTTCGTGTGGTGTCGTTACCACCAACAATGAGCAGCGCGAGGTTGCCAATAAACTCCATCGGGCGACGCACCAAATCTTTAGTTGCTTCGTTGGATTGCAGCAGGCTGATCAAGTCGAAACCACCCTCGCCACCCGCAGCTTTTATGGCTGCCTTGGCATGCCAAAGCTCTGAAAACTGTTTGGCCATATCGGCAACACCAATAAAGGTCTCGTCCATATCTGCAGGACCGCCAGTTGTCTCAGGGCTGCCAGCGGCTAAGTCTGACCAATAGACTAATTTACGGCGACGCTCATAAGGGAAGTCAAACAAAGTTGCGAGCATGCGTGCAGTCAGTTCAACAGATACTTCCTCAACCCAATCAAAGGGCACACCAACCGGCAAGTTATCCAAAACATCCTGAGTACGGGTGCGAATTAAAGCTTCCATTTCTTTCAGGTTTTTCGGTGCCACTACGCCCTGAACGGCCTGCCGCTGCAAGTCATGCTTAGGCGGATCCATGGCAATAAACATTTCAACCTCTAGCCCCTCCGGTGCATCACCCAGCAAAATTACCGGCTCAGAAGAGAACAACTCATGGTTTTTATCGACGAATAAAATGTCTTCATAACGCATCACCGACCAAAATGGGCCAAATGCGCTTTTCTTCTGGAAATGCACAGGCGCTTCATCACGCAGGCGCTTGTAATAAGACTGCCAGCGATCTTGCTTGTATAAAAACGGGTTGCTTAGATCAATATCTTCGAGCGCTAGTGTCGACACATCGGGAATCGGCGTTTCCACAAAATCAGGGAAACCCTTCGCGTTGGTGACGCGCTTTTTGGCTTTCTGAAATAGGTGCATGCCCTTCACTTGTAAGTGAATTGGCACGAGGGCACTTGCTCTATCGATGACTGAGGTTATAAGCGTCATAGTTTTTTCCTAGCAATACGTAAGGTGATTTACATTTGATATTCAGGAAGATGCAGGACCATGCCGGCCATGGCATCGGACACCTGGATCTGACAGGAAAGGCGCGAGGTGACGGCCTTTTCTGGCGTCATATCGAGCATTTGCAACTCATCGGCGCTAGCGCTACCGGTTGCCCCAATCCATTTAGCATCCACGATGACGTGGCAAGTGCCGCAAGCGCAGGCGCCGCCGCAGTCGGCATCGATGCCGGGCACGCCATTGTCCATGGCTATCTGCATGAGCGACTTACCTGTCTCAAGTTCTACTTCATGCTGTGTTCCATCATGCTCAACAAACGTAATGCTACCCATGAGTTCATCTCCGATAATAATGACTGCATCTGGCGTGATGCCGCTGCTGCAGAAAATCCACGCGTACACTTAGAAATCTCAGATTAGGTGGATCTGCCGCAGTGCGTGAGGTCATTTCTTGACAACACAGGGTCATTTCAAGACAATTTGTGCCAAATAAGCGGCCTAGAGCTGCGCTTCATAAACCTCCACACGAGCAAAGCACAAGACATGGATACGCCAAATATTCCATCCAACTATTCACGCTTAATTGGCCGCGAGTTAGAGCTACAAGTGCGCGACCTACCCAAACTGCTGAAGTTCACGCAACTCAGCGGTGAGCAACTTATGCAGGAAGACACACTCCTAACCAGTCGCCAGCAAATTCAAATTCTCGAAAATGGCTTACAACTCTCGGAGCATGAAGCTTTTGGTTTACGTCTGGGCAAGCGCCTAACGCCATCAACTCATGGCGCCATGGGCTTTTTAGCGAGCAGTAGCCCCAATCTGCTCATGGCGCTAAAGGCGTTTCAAGCATTTTTGCCAACACGCATAAGCTTTGCGCGGCTCACGTTAGACAGCAGCGCATCTTGGCTAGAGTGCCATATCTACTTTGATGCCGAGCTCAGCCCTGAAGTGCATCGCGCACTATCGGAAACCTGCGCAGTGGTATTTTTCGAATGCGCAGAATTTATTATCGGGCGGCCATTAACAGAAGCACACCTCAGCTTTATGCATAAGCAGCCCGCCTACGTCGAACACTATGCGGACTATTTAGCCGGCAGCTATGAGTTTTCAGCGCCTCACTTGCGCGTAAAAATCCCCATGGCGGCCTGTCATATTCCCAATGCATCAGCCAACCACGACAGCTATGCCCTGGCCATGCAGCAGTGCGAAAAAATGCTCGCGCAACTGAACTCGCAAAAGCACAGCTTCACTTACCAAGTGCAAAAAATGATGCTGTCACACCCATTAGGCACGCTCAGTGAAGAAGACGCCGCCGCCACTTTATTTATGAGTAAGCGCACGCTCGCTCGGCGACTAGAGCAAGAAGGTACGGCTTATCGGCAAGTACGAGATAGGATCTTGGCGCAGCAAGCCAGCAGCTATTTGCGCAATAGCGACATCTCTATTGATGCCATCGCCGCCCTACTGAACTACCACGACAACGCGAACTTTCGTCGCGCATTCAAACGCTGGTTTCAGGTCTCACCGAATGAGTATCGCCAGCAAGTGACGAAGTAGCATCTGAGAGTTTTTAGTGCGACCGAATAAATGCAGCAATCTCATCCAGTGCTAGGTTGGCATCTTCAATGAATGCACTAAACATTTGGAAGTTATGCCACATGCCAGGATAAATGTGGCATTGCGCCTCAACCCCAGCCTCGCTCGCATATCGCGCTAGGCGCCGCGCATCATCCAGCAAAATTTCCTCGCTACCAGCTTGCACCAACATCGGTGGCAAGTTACGTAAACTGCCAAATAATGGCGATACACGAGGGTCGCTAGCAGAAATATCGCCGCGATAGCTATCTCCGCCACGACGCAATGCATGCGCTGTCACCATGGGGTCGCGCCCTGCCATCTGGGTGACCGATGGCAAGCTCAAAGTAATATCAACATATGGCGAAATCATCAGTAGTGCGGCAGGCAACGCTTGTGAGCGATCGCGTAATGTCTGTGCCATCGATAAGATAATTGCGCAGCCACCAGAATCGCCACCAAAACTAATTTGGCTAGGAAGCCAACCCGCATCAAGCAAAGCTTGATAGCAAGCTAAACCGTCGACCATGGCAGCCGGATAGGCATACTCAGGCGCGCGGCGATAGTTGACCATGACCACTTTAGACTGCGCACGAACGGCTATTTCACTTCCCAGCGCACGATGGGTATTCGCTGACCCTGCAAAAAAAGCACCGCCATGAAAATGCAGCAGCACGCGATCAGCCTGCAACGGTGTGATGTACTCCACCGACACTCCGGCTAATGTCGCGGCCTCGATAGCTACATCTGGGTGCACGCGAAAGAGCGCCGCACCACCCTCCATTGCTGAACGCAACAGCGTGAGCGGTATCGGCAAGCGACTTGGCAGTTTAAAGCTGGCTCTTAATGCAGCCTTGACTAATGTTGATGCAACCGCCGCTGATACGTTCATCCAACCTTACTCACTTTGCTTTTTCGTTTAAGTAAATTGATACGCTGCTCATACCCCGCGTGCGCCTCATGATCGAGCTCATTAAGAATACGAGTATCGTCAATGAGACGCCGCCCACGCAGTTGTAGCCAACTCGGAATTAAGGTGTAGGCGCGATGAGCCACTTGTAAATAATCAGGCACAGCAACCATCAGGCGTGGCTTGATAAGTGACGCAACTACGGCATCTGCCACCTGCTCTGGTGTAACAGCAGGGATGATGCTCGCCGCCTTATCGGTACCCGCTGTAAGCTCAGTCAGTACTTTAGAAGGCATGATGCAGGTGAACTCAACGCCACTGTCGCGATACTCTCCTGCCACCGACTCAGTCATGCCCACTACCGCAAACTTAGTACCGCAATAAATCGCCGAGCCCGGTAAAGCAAAGCGACCCGCTAGTGACGCAATATTGACAATATGCCCACTCTGGCGCTCCAAGAGCTTCGGCAAGGCCACTTGCATGCCATGGATCACACCACGGAAATTAATATCGATTTGCGCATCGGCTAACGCTGGATCTTCATCCAAAAAATAACCCATTGGCATGATGCCTGCGTTGTTAATAAGCCCATACAGCGAGCCCAGTGCCGCTTCCGTTTCAGCAATAAATTGCGCAAAAGACTCACGCTCACGCACATCCAAACGTCCAGCATGAGCCCCTATACGCTTAGCCTCGCGCTGCGCCAGCTCCAGATCAATATCGCCGATACTAACTCTAGCGCCCTGCGCTGTTAATGCCTCGGCGATAGCTAGCCCGATGCCGCGCGCGCCGCCCGTAATGGCGATGACTTTTCCAACTAAAGCATTACGAGGTGATGTCATGGTACTAGCTCCAAAAGTTCATTATTAAGCGCGGGTAACTCGATATTCATCTAAATTAAACTGACTCAGCTGGCGCTTCATCTCCAGCGTACTCCATGGCCATACCGTACTATTACGGCCATTACGGTCAATAAAGTAGCTAGTGCAACCTCCGCGATTCCACACAGAATCTTCGAGAGCCGACTGCACTCGAGCATTGAAATCAGCAACGCGAAGCGGATCCGTTTCTATGCTACGAAGATTCAACTCTCGCGCCTTCTCAATAGCATCCACGACATAGGCCAGCTGCGCTTCGATAATCAGAAACGCCGATGAACTCACTGCGATATTGGGACCAAACATGAGAAAGGCGTTGGGACAGTCGGCCACCATTGTCCCCATATAGCCTTCGGGACTGCCTTGCCAAACATCTGACATTCGCTGGCCATAACGATTAAATACACGCTTGGCAATCGGTGGCTCAGCAATCTCAAAGCCAGTGCCTAAAATGATGACATCTGCTTCATAAGTGCTGCCATCGGCGGCAACTAGCGTATTACCTGTCACTTTAGCCAATGCACTACTGACCACATCCACATTGGGCTGAACCAATGCTGGATACCAGTCGTTCGACTGCAAAACACGCTTGCAGCCAATGGTGTATTGCGGAGTCAGGCGACTACGTAGCATCGGATCTTTGACTGCGCGATGTAAATTAAACTTCGCTAGACGCTGAAACTGCTTCATCGCGGCGATGTTTTGCATGCCGCCATTGAGCGTTTCAAATATGCCAAAAACGGCGCCACGGACAGCGAGCTGAGCCAACGGCAAGCGCTTAAATAGGCGCTGAACAATGCCTGGCAAAGCTTGGTCCATTTTCGGTAAAACCCAATGCGGCGTGCGCTGAAATACCGTGAGCTTGCCAACAGTCGGCTGAATCGCTGGAACAAACTGAATGGCAGACGCGCCCGTGCCAATCACAGCAACTCGTTTATTGTTCAAATCGATATCGTGGCGCCAGCGCGATGAGTGAAACACATCACCGGAAAACTCACTTAAGCCCGGCACATTTGGCAGCACGGGTTCGTGCATAGGACCACCAGCCATGATGACAAAGCGCGCATGAAATTCGCCGTGATTTGTTTGTAAATGCCAGCATGCGTCCGTGTCTGACCATGCCGCCGTGATGACTTCGTGCTGAAACTTCACCATCGGTAACACGCGATAAGACTCTGCTACGCCTTGTAAATAAGCCTTAATTTCAGCTTGGCCCGCAAATACTCGGCTCCACAATGGGTTTGGTGCAAATGAAAACGAATACAACGCAGATGGCACATCGCAAGCACATCCCGGATACGTATTTTCACGCCAAACACCGCCTAGTTCATCGGCCTTTTCGAGCAGCAGCACATCATTTATGCCTGCTTCTCGCAGTTTTATAACGGCACCTATACCGGCAAAGCCGCCACCAACAACAATGACTTCGTGCATTTTTATGCTGACACTCATGCAACACCTATAGTTTGTGACTGACTAGCCATTATCGGAACACAATGTCACTTAATGAATAAATCGTCAATATAATCTGCTATCGTCAACTACCCCCTGCCTCAGCTAAGATTCCTCCATGACTGAAGACAAGCCCCTATCTCGAGCCGAACGCAATCGCCTGCAATTACGAGCAGATATTCTGCAGGCGGCATTTATTGAGTTTTCCGACCGTGGCTATCACCAAACGGCTATCGCTGATATTGCGCAGCGCTTAGGTATTGGGCATGGCACGTTTTATCGCTATTTCGACAATAAGCGCGATATTTTGGAGCATGTGATTAACGATACGGCGATGCAATTAATTGCCCTGCTCGCCGCTGAAAATGCGCCGAATGCAGTGCAAACACTCGCTGAGTATCGCGAGCAATGCCAGCGCATTGCCCAACGATTTAGCGAATTTGCATACGCTAATCCTAAAATGCTGCGCTTGGTTTTGCTTGAAGCCACATCGATTGATGCTGACATGACGCAACGCGTCTTTGCTTTAATTAACACCGGTGGCCAGCTCACCGCCGAATATTTAGCTAATGGCGTGAAGCATGGTTTTTTGCGATCGGACTTAGATACCACCAACACCGGCCACGCCATTGTCGGCATAATCATGGCCGGCATGTTTCGCCTGTTGGCCGACCCAGACAATACCAGTGTACTCACATCCTATGGCGAAGCCTGCGTCCGACTCATAACTGAAGGCATGGCTAAAACCTAATGGTGTAGTCTGGTGCCGCCAGAAAGCCTTACTAAGCAGTGCGCTCTCTACGGCACCACACCCATTACCTAGTCGAACTACAGTGTCCCAATTTAGCCATTTTTAGCTTAGATACTTCTTTTTTGCCATCGGCAAAGTTGTATTGCTCAAGTCCAGCACCACCAACGAATACGCCTAACTTAATGTACTGCTTCACAAAGTACAGATTGCCCGCTTTTGTGTTAATCGTTAGGTCGTTGGGTGAAAACTCAGATTCAGTTGAAATTGTGTGCTTCATGTCCCCCTCTACTTCCTTGTAAAAGAAAACGCCTTTGGCCGACTCACCAATGCACTCTTTATCAATCCAAATATCCTTTTTAAGTCCGGCACCAGCGAGAGAGTTTTTGCGAAATATATAAACCCCTGAGAAACCCTCTGTTGGCTTCTTGAAGTCAACCATATTAGCGGTTGTTTCAGGTGATGCCATGGGTACAGATGCGCAGCCAGATAATAGCGATAAGGTTACAGCTGTCGCGAGTAGTGCTCTTTTCATCTTCCATCCTCACGTCCTGTGAATTCAATGGTTAGCCGCCGGACGTAAAAGCATCTAACCGAAAACATTCCTTTGTTCACGTGATCCGAACACCAGGCTAATTATTAGAACTAAGGCTTTCGTTTAGCTAATGCAATTACACCCTTAGTATAAATAACCGATTGCTAAGCCCGTATGACAGCTATCGCATGACATTACTAACATTACTCTTAGGCTGAGTTCTTGGTTAAAGGCCAAGAACACTTACGATCGAAAGCCCTCAAGGCACTTCAAAATATAAGTGTCTAGTGCGCCGGTTAAGTTCAAATGATGTATTGCCGCAATGAGAAAGGCCCACCCTTAAAGTCACTGCGAAGAAGGTGGTTGGCACATCCATGCCAATAGACTGGCGAAAGTGGTGTGCGGCCGCATTCCCTGCGAAAGCTACAGCTAGCTTTTACCAAACAGCCTTTAATTTTGGCAAGCAAAATTTCTTGCAGGCTTAAAGTGAATGCTTGTTTGTTTAAGTTTCTGACAAGCCGCCGTGTGATGAGAAAAGCGAAAAGGAAAGCTAATCCCAGAAACGCTAAAACCCGCTGTTTAGGCGGGCTTTAGGTAACTCATTTGGAGGAGAAGGAGGGATTTGAACCCTCGATACGGGCGAACCGTATGCCAGATTTCGAGTCTGGTGCATTCAACCACTCTGCCACTTCTCCGAAGGACGCGAAATGTAGCGGAAGCGACCGGAAAACTCAAGCCCAAAGGCGTTTAAATGGGTACTTTATCGACAGCATCTGCAGCTGTATCAATACCTGCGTCAGCCGCTTCTAGCGCCTCATCAACACTATCGCCCACGACCGGCACAACAGACACTACGGCGCCGACCACCGAAAGCAGTGAGCCACCTACACGCATTGGCATGGTGACCAGCTTGGTGAGGAAGCAGCCGCTGAGGCTGCTCACTAATACGGCCAATACAACTAATCGAACAGGGGTTTTTATTTGCGTCATCACTCACCTCTTATTGTCTGCGAGTCAGACGCGGACTCACATTATTCGATAATTACGCCCAAACGCGCGGCGACTTCTTCGTATGCCTCGATCACACCACCTAAGCCTTGGCGGAAGCGATCTTTGTCGAGCTTCTTCTTCGTGTCTTTATCCCACAAGCGGCAACCGTCTGGCGAGAACTCATCGCCCAAAACGATTTCACCATGAAATAGACCAAACTCGAGCTTAAAATCGACGAGTAGCATGCCTGCGGCGTCAAAAAGCTCCGATAGCACGGTGTTGATTTTCAAGGTCAGGGTTTGCATTGCGGCAAGCTGATCGGCTGTAGCCCAGCCAAAAGTAGCGCAATGCGAGACATTCACCATGGGGTCGCCAAGTGCGTCATTCTTCAAAAATAGCTCGAAGGTTGGCGGGTTTAAAGCCTGCCCTTCTGTCACGCCTAAGCGACGAACTAGGCTGCCAGCGGCAAAGTTACGCACCACGCATTCAACAGGAATCATCTCTAAGCGCTTCACCAAAGACTCGGTAGGCGACAGCAATTTTTCATGATGAGTGGCAATGCCAGCTGCGGATAGCTTATCCATGATGAAAGCATTGAAGCGATTGTTCACCATGCCCTTGCGGTCGAGCTGCTCAATACGCTTGCCATCGAAAGCAGAAGTATCGTTGCGATATAAAATCACCACGTGATCAGCGTCGTCGGTGGCATAAACTGATTTAGCTTTGCCGGTGTATAACAAATCGCGTTTTTCCATGAGGCTCTCCGCCGCTACAGCTAAAATTAAGGCCAACGAACTTGTAAGGTGCCGAGCAAATTACGCGACAAGGCAACCGGTGCCAGAGTCTCGTCATCGCGTTGCACGCTAATCACATAGGCTTCAGTGGCACGGATCATACGCAGCTGATAATCCTGATCACTAATGGTGACGTAGACGATGCCCAGCGACTGATTACGATCTTTGATTTTCACATCGATGGCTTTCAAAGTGCGGCCAAGCTCATCCCAAACGCGTTCGCGCGGGCCAACCACACGCAGCTCAGGCACGCCGTTGCCATCGGTGCCGAACTTTACTGGCGTACGGCCGGGAGCATCTGGCAATGCAGCAAGTTCAACGTTTACGCGAGCTTTCATCTCAGGGGGAAATGGTGCTTCAGCAGGCGCTTTAATCGGCTCCGCCGCAACACGAGGAATAGGATATAACGGCGTGATTGGGCGCGTAGATACATCGCCAGGAATAACTAATGGCGGCGACGACTTAGCATCGACATAGGCCAAGCTGCGGTCACGAAAAAAGCTGCTGCACGCGGGCAAAACCGACACTGCTAGCAACACACACACAAAACGTTTCATGACAGCACTCCAGATGCCACTAAAGCGGCGCGCACAGCAGGTCTAGCCGCTGGCGATAACACAGTGAGTGGCAGGCGCGTACCCAGTTCGATACGACCCATTTCAGCTAGAGCCCATTTCACAGGGATAGGGTTTGCTTCGACAAACAGCGCCGTATGCAGTGGTTTGATTTTATCGTTCTCGGCATGGGCACGAGCAGCATCACCAATCAATGCAGCCTCACAAGCTTGAGCCATAACTTTCGGCGCAACATTGGCCGTTACAGAAATATTGCCTTTAGCGCCCGCTAAAATTAGATCAATAGCCGTGGCGTCATCGCCTGAGTATACCGCCATGCCCGCGCCCAATAAGCCAATCAGCTCACGCCCGCGCTCGAGATTACCCGTGGCATCTTTAATGCCAACAATATTACGCACGCCGAGCAAGCGCGCCACAGTGGCATTGAGCATATCAACGCCAGTACGGCCCGGCACATTATAAAGAATCTGAGGAATATCAACTGCTTCCGCCACTGCTTTGTAATGCAGATACAGACCTTCTTGAGTAGGCTTGTTGTAATACGGCGTCGCTAGCAAGGCAGCATCTGCACCAAGTTTTGCAGCTTCGCGCGTCAGCACAATGGCCTCAGCCGTGGCGTTAGCGCCGGTTCCGGCAATAACAGAGACCCGACCAGCCGCGACTTCAATGACCGTGCGGATAACGCTCAAATGATCCTCAACCGACAACGTTGGAGCTTCACCGGTCGTACCAACAGCAACGATACCGTGCGTGCCTTCGGCGATATGCCATTCGACTAAGTGTTTGAGCGCAGTCCAATCTACCGAACCATCGATTTTCATGGGGGTGACTAAAGCTACTAAGCTACCAACGATCATGCGGCTCTCCACTGGGGCACGGACGGTATAAATAAGGCGCCAATGGTAACGGCCAGAGGGGTCTGCTCACAAGTGAAAAACTAGCCCCTGAAACGACAAAACCCCTAAGCCGCGAAGCATAGGGGTTCTGAAATTTGGAGCGGGTAACGAGGCTCGAACTCGTGACCTCGACCTTGGCAAGGTCGCGCTCTACCAGCTGAGCTACACCCGCGCGAGACATGCTGTCTCTGTGTGGTGGCGAATTCTAAAGAGGCCGCCACTAGCTGTCAACACTGTCTGGGCGCTATTTTTTCTTCGACAGCTGCACAGCGAGCTGCTCGATGACGCGCGTCAAATCATCCATGCGTTGAGTTAGCGTTTCGATGTCTTTTTGGTTGGGAATACCCAAGCGCGACAAGGTGCTACTTAGGCGCTCGTCGATCACACGCTCAACTTTCTCGCGCGTGTCGCTGGCCTTCTCAATGACTTTATCTTTGATCTCTTCAGCGGCGTTGTCGGCCAAGTCGCGGGTTTTGTGCTCCAACTCTTCGCCGATCTGCACGAGGTTGTCAAAAAGCTTACCGCCCTCTTCTTCTGCGCGTGAAAACGCACCTAAGCCCGCCAGCCAAATTTGCTGGGTGTATTTACGTAAGTCTTTTGCAGGGGATAATTTCAGTCGACCGCGCGCGGCCTGTTTTGCATCATTAGTCATAAATACCTCAATTCAGGCCATAGTGTGCGGCTTTTATAGACCAACCATCAAGAGCCATTGCAGCATTCCTGCTACACCACCGAGTAAGGCGCCAAGGCCGATCAAGACCCATTCATCTTCTTTAAAGGCTGGACGCAGCAAGTCTTGGAAGGCGCTATTGCTCATGGCCTTTAAGCGCCCGCTAAACACGCGATCGATCACTTGCGAGCGCTCATCAGAAAAGCTCGCCTCGGTAATCGAGTCTAGCGACATCGCCACTGCGCGGTCAGTCACCGTGTTTTTCAGATCAATATAAGCCTCGGCACCCATGGCCAGCTGCAAGGCCGCACGAATCACCGATGAGTCTAGCAAGGGCCGCAAATGCCGCTTCACAATGGCGCGCGTCTTGCCAGCTTGCGGGCCTGTGAGCACTTCGACCATGAGATTGCGTAAATTAATAATTTCCGCCGTGGTCAGCGCCGAGAGTTTATCGGCAACTTCGGATTTACGGCGCATAAATAGGCCATGCAAATGCAGCGGCCCCCAGCTAATCGGCTCAACTGGGCGAAAAATCAGGTTTAGCGCCAGCCAGTTGGTTAGGTAGCCGACCACAAAGCCAAACAAGGGCAACAGCCATGGTTCGGGATAATAAAGGTAAATACCTAGCTCAAGCAGACCGAAAAGAAAGCCAAAGTAGGCGCCCGAGCGCACCACGAAGCGCAGCTCATTGGCGCCCACTTCGGTGAATACTCGCACCACTAGGGCTTTATTGGCACGCATCATGCGCACGACCATGTCGCGCAAGTCGACTAATTGCTCGATGTTCGCCGCCATGTCTTCGACAATATTGTCCATGACCTCGGGTAGTTGACGCCGTGTGCGCGCATAAACGCGACGGCGCACCATCAGTGGCACACGCTCCCAGAGCACGGCGTGGTTTTCGCGCATCACTTCATCGATATAATCTTCGATGCGCTCATCAATACTCTTAGCGATGTGCTCAGCTATTTTCTCCGGCTCCATGGCCTGAAATAGCTCAGATAAATCCGCCAATTTAGCCAAGGCGTTATCGACGACGATACCCGCCATCTTGCCCGACTTTGCTGGCACAATACCCTGCCAACCGAGGCGTAATGGGCGAAAGCCAACAAACTCGATGGGCTTGAAGGTCATCGCTAACGCTAGCCAGTTCGTCAACCAACCAACCAGCGCCGCCACCACGGGAATGGCTAGGTAGGTATAGGCTTGTGGCTGTTCGAGCCATGCGGTGAGCCAGTCGTTCATCTATTTCCTGTGAAAATGGGAAGCATTAGACCGAAAAATCGCGCAGAATTGGTCGGATAATCGCGCAGTATACACAGACGCCGGAGCACACGGCGGCGCCCGAGGCTGGCAATGACTGATAATAACAATTCCTTCGACCATGCTAGCGACAATGACAGCACAGAGCGCGATTTAGCGCCTAGCCTAATGGCCGAGCTCGGCTTAGGTGTGGTTGAAAGCCTGCTAAACGCCTGCATCGAACACGATGAGCTCACCCGCGCCCAAGTATTGTCACGCGAGGGCTTAGTTGTGCGCGTTAAATCTAACGATCCCGCGCTAACCGCCTATTTACTCTTCACCGCCCATGGCATCGAAATCAGCAGCCGTAGCCCCGGTCGCGCCAGTGTCCGCATCAATGGCTCATTACTCTCGCTACTTGGTGTCCTCACCGGTCAACAACGCCTCGATAACCCTGGGCGTATCCGCCTTTGGGGCGATAGCGAAGCGGTTAATTGGCTGGTCGATCTCCTGCAAGAAACCAATGTGCGCAGCGTATTTGCGCGCTGGCTGCGTGAGCACTTAAACGTTACCGAGTTGTGGCAGAAAATTCGTCGCCATGACCCAAGCTGGCTTAGCGATCTCATGCCGATGCCGGGCATGTTACGCGAAGCGCTAAGCGAGATTCAGGGCCTAAAAACCGCATTAGCTGAGCAAGAAAAGGCCTGGGCCGAACGCGAAGCCGCGTGGGCTAAGCAAAAACGCTGGGATATGTTGAGCATGGCTTTTGTGCTGCTGGCGCTACTCGCCACTTTGCTGCCCGGCGAAGACCTCAGCGTAAGGCTTGGCGGCATAGGTCAGGCAGAGTTAATGGCAATTGCCTTGGCGGTGGCGTTAGTCGCGAGTCGGACTTGGCGCAAATAGCGCGCCTTTAATGCGCTTTATTCGCTAGGCACCTTGCGGCGCTTCAACCACGACTTCATGCTTTCGTTAATCAGCTCACCACCAGAGCGCGCAGCCTTCCATGTGGTTTCGCGTAAGTCTTCATCTTGCCGAGTTTCAGCCAAGCTCTCGATCATCGCGCGCTTAACGCGAATCTCCACCGTGCGTGCCAATGACTCATGCAAGGCATCAATTTCACGCGACCACGTAGCCTGCCCCTGATTCATCAACCACCAGCGCGCAACCCATAGTGTCAGTGCACTCGATAGTACTGCCGTAAATAACATCGCTATAAAAATCATTGCCCTTGCCTCACTTATCGCCGGTAAAGCGTGTCATAAAGCTGCGTAAATCGCCCGAAGCTTCAGCTATTTCAGGGCGGTAACAGCCATCCACTTGGCCTAGGCCTGGCGCAATAATATCCAGCGCGAGCACGCGCACTTCCGCTAAATCGTAGGCATCACCGGTGGTCAGTGTGCCTTCAGCAATCCAGGCATATAAGCTGGCAATTAATGGCATGTGACTGACCACGATAAAGTCTTCAACACCTTCGCCTGCTAGCAGCGACAGCGCAGTTTCAGCGCGCAATGGATCACCATCTGGCGTTAGTTCTGGCACTTGTAAGGCTGGCTCCAAACCCAATGCCTGACTCACCACCGACGCCGTTTGCTGTGCGCGCAATAAAGGGCTGGTTGCAATGCGCACCTGACCACTAACTTGGCTACACAACCAATCCGCGACATTTTGTGCCTGTGCCCAACCGCGCTCGGTTAAAGGCCGAAGCTCATCGCGCTCAGCCTCGAAAGCGGCGTCGGCATGGCGTAGTAAATATAGGCGCATGCTTAATGCTCGCCGGGCTTAGGCAGGACAAATTCAACATCGCTGCTTTGGCTCGCCAGCATCATCGCTAACACCACGTCGTAGAGGCTTTTGCCGTTGTAAATGATTTCGTAGAGACCACTAACTATCGGCATGCGAATCTCCATCTCATCGGCCTTGTGCTTGACCATATGGATGGTGTTGATGCCCTCGGCAGTCTGCTCAAGGTCTTCGACTATCTCTTCAATGTTTTGACCAGAACCAATGGCAAAACCAACTTGGTAGTTACGGCTCAATGATGACGAGCAGGTTGCGAGCAAATCACCAACGCCCGCCAAACCTAAGAACGTTAGCGGGTTAGCGCCTAAATGCACGGCAAATCGGCTCATCTCAGCCAATGAACGTGTGAGCAGCATAGCGCGAGTGTTTTCACCAAGCTTATGCGCAGCAGCAATGCCTGAGGCCACGGCATAGATATTTTTCAATGCACCGCTAAGCTCGACGCCATAAACATCGGTATTGGCGAAGACGCGGAAGTATGGACATGACAGCGCTTGATGCACGGCGTCGCGCAAGCCTTCATCATGACTAGCGGCCACCGTGCCGGCAATCTGCTTAGCCATGATTTCTTTGGCTAGGTTTGGCCCGCTAATAACACCAATGCGCTCAAGGCCTGAGGCTTCACGCAAGATCTCGCTCATTAAAGCGAAGCTGCCTTTTTCCACACCTTTGGTGGTGCTTACAAGCATATGATCTGGACGTAGTGCTGGTTTGGCGGCGGTAATGACTGAGCGAAAGGCTTTGCTGGGAATAGAGACAAAGATTAAATCTGCGTTGCCTACGGTTGTCAGTAGGTCATCGCTAAATTGCAATTCTGGGCAAAGTGAAAAGCCTGGTAAGTAGCGGTTGTTTTCGTGGCTTGCGCGCATATCGGCAAGTTGTTCTGGGTCACGCAACCAGAGTGTAGTGGTATGGCCGTTGCTCGCTGCAAGGTTAGCGATCACGGTGCCAAAACTGCCACCACCTAAAACGGCGACTCTAAGCGTCGACATATAAAATCCTCAAAAGACGCCCTTGGAAACGCACTGTACATAAAAAAAGGGCATGGCGAGTATACCCATGCCCTTTTCATGAAAACCGATTTCTGTCGGACGATCCGTCAGAAACTGATCAGTTAAGACTGTAAAAGTCGCTGTACACGGCGCACATAGGCGGCTGGATCATCGAGTTGAGCGCCTTCAGCCAATGCTGCTTGGTCTAGCAAGACCATCGCTAGGTCGGCAAAGCGTGCGTCATCACCTTCTTCAGCCAAACGACTAATCAGGCTATGGCTTGGGTTGATCTCCAAAATTGGCTTCACTTCCGGCATTTTCTGACCAGCAGCTTCCATCAGCTGGCGCATTTGGAAACCAGGATCGAAGGCATCTAGCACCAAGCAAGTTGGCGACTCGCTCAGGCGCGTGGTGGTGCGCACGCTTTTCACACGCTCGCTCAAGGCTTTTTGTAGGCGCTCAACCAATGCTTCGGCTTGCTTGCTTTGCTCCTCAGTCACTTCAGGCTCGGCACTCTCGCCAGCAATCGCACTTAAATCCACTTCGCCTTTGCCGATGTGCTGGAATTTCTTGCCATCGAACTCGGTCAAATAGCTCATCATCCACTCGTCGATACGATCGGTGAGCAGCAACACTTCCACGTCTTTTTTGCGGAACAATTCGAGGTGCGGGCTGTTGGCGGCGGTGACGTAGTTCTCGGCGGTAACGTAGTAAATCGTGTCTTGCGCTTCTTTCATGCGGCCGATGTAGTCGGCTAGTGAAACTTCAGCTTTGCCTTCGCCCGTAGTGCTCGAGGCGAAGCGCAGTAGGCCGGCAATTTTGTCTTTGTTAGCAAAGTCTTCGGCTAAGCCTTCTTTCAGTACTTGGCCAAAGGCGGTGTAGAACTTCTCATACTGTTCTGGATCGCCTGCGAGTTTGCTCAGCATATCTAGGCTGCGCTTGGTTAGGGCAGACTTCATCGAGTCGATAATATCGGATGATTGCAGCAGTTCACGCGAAACGTTTAGCGGCAAGTCATTGGAATCAACGATGCCTTTAATGAAGCGCAGGTAAAGCGGCAAAAACTGCTCAGCGTCATCGCGAATAAACACGCGCTGCACATAGAGCTTGAGGCCGCGCGCGCCATCGCGCTGATACAGGTCAAATGGTGCGCGACCAGGCACAAACAACAGCGAGGTGTATTCGAGCTTGCCCTCAACCTTGTTGTGGCTCCAGCTCAGTGGGTTTTCAAAGTCATGGCCGACATGCTTGTAGAAGGCCTGATAATCCTCGTCGCTAACTTCCGAACGTGGGCGTGTCCATAGCGCTTTCGCTTGGTTCACAACTTCCCAGCTATCGGCCTCGCCTTCTTCCTCAGCTTTTTGCAGCAAGTGCACCGGCAGCGCAATGTGCTCAGCGTATTTATTGATGATGCTGCGGACACGGAATGCCTCAGCAAACTCCTGAGCCGACTCGCGCAAATGCAAGGTGATGGTGGTGCCGCGCTCAGCTTGTTCGAAGTTTTCTACCGTGAATTCACCAGTGCCTTCCGACTCCCAGCGCACGGCCTCAGTCGCTGCTGCACCGGCGCGACGTGTCGTTAGCACCACTCGATCGGCGGCAACGAAGGCTGAGTAGAAACCAACACCAAATTGACCAATGAGCTGACTATCTTTCTTTTCATCGCCACTGAGATTTTTGATGAAATCGCTAGTGCCAGAGCGCGCAATGGTGCCGAGGTTTTGCACGACTTCATCGCGGCTCATGCCAATACCGTTATCACGCAAAGTCAGTGTTTTCGCTTCAGGGTCAACACTAATCCAAATGCCTAGCTCGCTATCATCGCCAAGTAGCTCAGGTCTAGAGAGCGCTTCAAAGCGTAATTTATCGGCGGCATCAGAGGCGTTAGAGACCAATTCGCGCAGGAAGATTTCGGGATTGGAGTACATCGAGTGGATCATTAAATGCAGCAGTTTCGAGACTTCGGCCTCAAAGCCACGGGTTTCTTTTTTATCGGCGGCAGGTTTGTCAGCAGCAGATTGGTCGGCGGCGGTAGTCATAGCAGCTCCTTATTGCAAATAGGTTTAGTGCAGGAAGTTTTCACGCTCATGGCGAATAGTTTGTATATGAGGTCGTTTTGATAAATCTCAAGGGTAGAAATATCGCTAGCCTGAAGCACAAGCCTAGATAGCTCACTTAAAACAACCGTTTGTCTATAAAACGGGCACGCGTCAGGTTTTGTTTTTCGCCAATCGGGGTACACTCGAACGCGTCGCTGGGCTTCAGCTCTAGCAGGCGTCTTCTCAATGAACGAGGGTTTTTTCATGAAAAAGCAACTACTCGCAGTGGCCTTATTGGCTAGCATGAGCACCGTCGCATCAGCAGATCAAGATGTAGGTTGCGGTATTGGTACAATCTTGTGGGCTGGTCAATCTGGCTTAGTTCCTAAAGTGTTGGCAGCAACCACTAACGGCACATTGGGCAACCAAACTTTTGGTATCTCCACCGGCACCTTGGGCTGCCAACAAAGCGGCGTCATTAGCTCACGCGTACGCTTGAGCATGTACACCGGTTCCAACATCGAAAAATTAGCGCGTGATATGTCTGTTGGCCAAGGCGAAAGCCTAAACGTGCTGGCAGACCTGATGGGCGTGCCAGAAACCGACAAGCCTGCATTTTTCCAAGCAGCTCGCGACAACTTCGGCACCATTTTCGCTCCTGAAAATGTTACTGCTGGCCAAGTGCTAGACGCACTGAACAATGTCATGGCTGCTGACAGCACCTTGGTAGGCTACGTAAAAGCGTGAACTCAAGCGGTGTAAAGAGTCATGCAAAACAAGGAACCCTGCTTCGGCGGGGTTCTTTTATTTTGAATCGCGAATGGCGGCAATATGTCGGCATCTATGCCAGTGCATTGATGGCCTGCTCGATTGCCATGCCTAGCTTTGCGAGCTCAGCACTCGCTTTAACTGAAGCCGCACAGCGCCCGGCCTTAGCTGAGCTGGCGCAATCGCCTTACTGGCGATCTTTATTGCGCGATGAGAACCCGCGCTCAGACAACTACTCTAGTGCCGTCAGTTTCGATGGCTTTTTTCTTAGCCCAAATGGCTCCAATAACGCATTGGCTGAACTAGAAGCCACGGCCAATGAATTTGCCAAAGCCACTACGCCAAGCGTGACTACAAGCAGCGCCGTCGATACCGCGTCCGCCTGTCGCTATCCTGGCCGCCACGCCTGGCTCAGCCAACAGCGTCCCGATCTCGCCGCACAATGGCCAAAGGCCGATTGCCCCGAACTCAACACCTGGCTAACTGGCCTTGATGCCAACCAAGTGACGTTAGTATTTGCCAGCGACTATTTAAACAACCCATCGTCGATGTTTGGCCACACGCTGATGCGCATCGACGCCGCCAGCCAAAGTGACGACACCCGCCTACTTTCTTACGCCATCAACTACTCCGCGCAAACCAATACCAATAACGGCCTCGAATTTGCCATCAAAGGGCTTACTGGCGGCTATCCTGGCGCTTACTCATTGCTGCCCTACTACGAAAAAGTTAAAGAATATAACGACTGGGAAAGCCGCGACTTGTGGGAGTACGAACTAGCATTAACGCCAACCGAAGTACGGCAAATGCTCTTGGTATTTTGGGATTGGCGCGGCATTAGCTCGCCGTATTACTTTCTCAGCCGCAACTGCAGCTATGAGCTGTTAGGTCTCATTGAGATGGCAAGACCAGGCCTCGACTTACAGTCGCAGTTCCCGGTGGCAGTCATCCCCACCGATACCGTGCGCGCGGTATTGAAAGAGAAAGACCTACTCAAGCGTGTGACGTGGCGAGCAGCCAGTGGCACTCAGTTACAGGCGAGTCTCGCGCGCAATGACTCAACCACTAACGCTGCCGCAAAGCGCTTAAGCCAAGATGCCAAGGCCGATGTTTCCTCGCTAGCACCGGTACAACGCGCTCGTGCTTTGGAAGTTGCCTACGACGATTTATACACACGCCACGTTAATCACAAGGCCAGCGCAGACGCGCCATTGCAACTACGCAGCTTGCTAACCCAACGCGCGGCAGTGAATGTGCCCAATCAACGCATCGAGGCACAAAGACCGGCCCACGACCCAAGCCAAGGCCACGGCACAGCCCGAGTCAGTATTGGCGCAGGTTATGACGACAAAGCCTACGCGCTTTTAGCATTTCGCCCGGCCTATCACGACTGGCTAGACAGCACGGCTGGCTATCGCGCTGGCGCCCGCATCGACTTCCTCAGCGGCAGCTTGCGCGCCGATGATGATGGCCTGCACATCGAGCAATTTACCGTGGTTGGCATCGATTCATTAGCACCAATAAACGCGCTCAGCTCGCCGCTGTCGTGGTCGGTTCGCCTCGGTGCTGATCGCCGCTTGAGTGATGAGCATATTGCTCGCGCCGATCGCCAACGCCACTCTGCGACAACATTCGAAGGCGGTGGCGGTATCGGCTGGGGCGTTGGCAATGCACTGTGCTATAGCCAATCGCATAGTCGCCTGCAAGGTGGCTCAGCTTTGAGCGATGGCTGGGAAGCAAGCACCGGCCTACGCTCTGGCTGCACCGGCGGTGTCATTGCCGACTCAGGCCGTGAACTGCGCTGGCTAGTCGATGTGAAAAATCTCTACGCCTATCCAGCCAAGCGTGTAGACCACGAGTTGCGCAGCGGCCTGCAATGGTCCTATGAGCGCAATCAAGCCATTGAATTCAGCCTCAATCGCGAATGGCGCGCCGATGCATTGAGCACTATTAGCTTGCAATGGCATCGCTATTTTTGATTCGCGGCCAAATCAGATACCATATCGCCCAGCCATTTGGCCTCCCACACCCAATAACCCCATAGGTTTTTTATGCAAATTGCTCAAGACAGCGTCGCGCTCATCGACTACACACTCACCAACGATGCCGGCGATGTCATCGACAGCTCAAAAGGCGGCGAACCACTCGCCTACTTGCACGGCCACAGCAACATCATCCCAGGCTTGGAAAATGCCTTGGTTGGTAAAGTCGTTGGTGACAGCTTAAAAGTCAGCGTTGAACCAGCTGAAGGCTACGGCGAACTGAACCCAGAGTTGCTCGAAACTGTGCCGCGCAACCTGTTCCAAGGTGTCGACAACATCGAAGTTGGCATGCAATTCCAAGCGCAAACTGCGCAAGGCATGCAGGTCATCACTGTGAAAGCAGTCGATGGTGAAGAAGTCACCGTCGATGGCAACCACCCATTAGCCGGCCAAACGCTGCACTTCGACGTCACCGTGACTGAAGTTCGCGCTGCATCGGCTGAAGAGCTAGAGCACGGCCATGTTCATGGCGCTGGTGGTCACCACCACTGAGTTAGGTCTTAGCTAGAATTTAGCGCCTAAGCAAAACGCCCCGATCATCGGGGCGTTTTTGTTTCTGCACGTGATGGCTACTTCAAGCCTGTGGCAAAGTCATTAATCTCCTTCACCACCCGCGCCGTTTGCGTGTGATGTGGCGCATGGCCTGTATGCGCTAGCAACCCCACTTTCGCCTGCTTAATCACTGGCAATACACGCCGGCCATGGTTCCAGTACGGCACCAAAATATCATCCTCACCGTGGATGATCAGCAATGGCTGCTTCACTTGATCATAGAGCGGACTCAGCACCTGCATATATTCGTTGAGTTGGTTCATGTCGCGCACATTGCGCTGAAATGTCGCTGGTCGTAACGCCAAGGCCACCGCGGCACGATCTAAATGCCCCTCTGGCATGGTGTCAGGCGTGAACACTTCCTGCACGTTATTCGCCAACACCAATGAGCCCAGCGGGTACACCAGCGTCCAAGCAAACAATGGCCCAATGAGCGGCTTATCGCCGATCTCATAAGTCCAATTCAAAGGTCCTGCCCAATGCCCTGCCACGCCGCTGAGCAAAATGCCGCCGCTAATGCGCTCAGGAAATTTCACCATCGCCGCCATCACCACTGAGCCTGCCCAAGAATGACCTAAGACCAGTGGCTTTTTCACACCCAACTCTGCCGAGGCTTTCAGCAATAGGTCTGCTACAGCGGCTGGATCAAACCACGCGTCATCCGCTGGCGCTTGGCTGTGGCCATAACCCGGGCGATCCAAGGCGATAACGCGATGCGTTTTAGCCAGCTCCGGCAATATGCTGCTAGTGAACTCCTGCAAATTTGAACTGGCACCATGAACGAGAATAATGCCCGGCCCTTCCCCAGCAATGACATAGTGCAGGCGAATGCCATCTACCGTGATGAACTGCCCAATCGGCGGATGCTCACGCTCTAGCCACCATTGGCCAATACCCGTCCACAGCATCAAGCCAATAATAATGGCGGCTAATAATGTAAAAAATCCAGAAAATACAGACATGCACGCCCTCAACACAATCGATCATTACTGCTTAGTCACGCAATGGCGGTGAGTATTACACGCCGCAGATTATTCAATGCGCAGAAACGAAAAAGCCCGCTTAAACATGAGGCTTAAGCGGGCTCTCCAAACATGCCTAAAGGAGCACTTACTCAGAAGCAATCACTCGTAAATGCTCCCCGTAATTATTTAGGAGCCAGTCACTAACGTACAGAAGCGGCCATAAGCACCTAAGAGCGAAAATGAGTCATAGCTCACAGACGATACTTTAGTGATGTTGGCGCTACGCTTTGCTTTTTCAATGGACGCATCGCCGAAAGCAAACAGACCCAATAGGCTGGTTGCACAGCTTGTGCCCTGCTTATTGGCTGCTTCGTTTTCTGTGGCCATGATAGGCGCACGAACATTGGTATATACCAAGCCCAATGTTGGCGTAGCAACTGCTACACAACCCGACAAGCTAGCCGTCAGTGCCGCAGCAGCAGCAATTTTTTTAATTAAATGCATTATATTTTTTCCATGAAGTCACGACCTTGTGACCTCTAGGAATCTAATAAATGTTTAGGTATTGGGTCAACACCGCTTGGACAAAAAAGCCCGCTTAAACATGAGGCTTAAGCGGGCTTTGGCTTTGCAGACTTAAAGCTTATTTCCAGCCAGTCAACTCAGCAATGGCCGCACCCAGCATCGCTGGGTTCGACACGGTTTTTACACCAGCAGCTTCTAGCGCAGCAAACTTCTCATCCGCTGTGCCTTTACCACCAGAAATGATGGCACCGGCATGGCCCATGCGCTTGCCTGGAGGTGCAGTAACACCGGCAATGTATGATGCGACAGGTTTGGTAACATGCGCTTTGATAAACTCAGCAGCTTCTTCTTCAGCCGAACCGCCAATCTCGCCAACCATGATGATGGCTTCGGTTTGCGGGTCGTTTTGGAATAGCTCCAAAGCATCGATAAAGGTCATGCCTGGGATTGGATCACCACCAATACCGATGCAGGTTGACTGGCCAAAGCCTAGGTCAGTGGTCTGCTTCACGGCTTCATAGGTCAATGTGCCGGAACGCGACACGATGCCTACTTTGCCTGGCAAGTGAATGTGACCGGGCATGATGCCAATTTTGCATTCGCCTGGCGTGATGATGCCGGGGCAGTTTGGCCCGATTAAGCGCACACCGCCTTTACGCACGATGTACTCTTTCACGAACAGCATGTCGATGGTTGGCACGCCTTCGGTGATACACACCACCAGCTCAATGCCAGCATCGACAGCTTCTAAAATCGAGTCTTTAGCAAAAGCGGCTGGCACATAAATTACGGTCGCCGTAGCACCGGTTTTCTCAACGGCTTCGCGCACAGTATCAAATACTGGCAGACCCAAATGCGTTGTGCCGCCCTTACCAGGCGTAACACCACCGACCATTTGCGTGCCATAAGCAATCGACTGCTCGCTGTGTAAAGTGCCTTGCGAGCCAGTAAAGCCTTGGCAGATCACTTTCGTATCTTTGTTGATCAGAACACTCATGCTCAGGCTCCCACAGCTTTAACAACGAGCTCGCCTGCTTCATCGAGCGAGGCGGCCGGAATAATATTGAGTCCGCTTTCACGCAGCTTTTGCGCGCCTAGGTCGGCATTGTTGCCTTCCAAACGAACCACCACTGGCACTTTCACGCCAACTTCTTTCACTGCGCCAATGATGCCTTCAGCAATCATGTCGCAACGAACGATGCCGCCGAAAATATTGACCAGAACTGCCGCCACTGAATCATCTGACAAGATGATTTTGAAAGCCTCAGTCACGCGCTCTTTGGTCGCACCGCCGCCAACATCTAAGAAGTTAGCAGGCTGGCCGCCTTTGAGCTTGATCAAATCCATGGTTGCCATGGCCAAACCAGCGCCATTGACCATGCAGCCGATATTGCCTTCGAGGGCAACGTAGTTCAGCTCCCACTCAGCGGCACGGCGCTCACGCTCGTCATCTTGCGATGGGTCGTACATGGCTTTGAGTTTGGGATGACGGCCAAGCGCGTTGGAGTCGATAACGATCTTCGCGTCCAAGCAGTGCAAGTTGCCTTCATTGGTGATGACCAGCGGGTTGATTTCCAACAGCGCCAGATCAAGATCAGTGAACATTTTTCCCAAGCCCATGAAGATCTTCACGAACTGCTTCACTTGATTGCTATCTAGACCAAGCTTGTAAGCCAACTCACGGCCTTGGAAGGCTTGTGGACCGACCAATGGATCAATGGCTGCAGTGAGAATTTTCTCAGGTGTTTCGTGAGCAATTTTCTCAATATCCACACCGCCTTCTGTTGAAGCCATGAAGACAATGCGGCGTGTGGCGCGATCGACCACTGCACCTAAGTACAACTCTTTATCGATGTCGGTGCATGTTTCGACGAGAATCTTCGAGACCGGCTGACCTTTGGCATCTGTTTGGTAAGTCACTAAACGCGTGCCTAGTTGCTCGCGGGCAAAGGCCTCTACCTCATCCAGCGTCTTAACTAATTTCACGCCACCGGCCTTACCGCGACCGCCTGCGTGAACTTGGGCTTTAACCACCCAAACATCGCCACCGATACGCTCAGCAGCAGCGCGGGCTTCTTCCGGTGTTGAGGCTGCGAAGCCTTTGGATACCGGCAGACCATAGTCGGCAAACAGTTGCTTGCCTTGATACTCGTGCAGATTCATCGTGAGATCACCACTCGTTGTGTTTGACCTAGCAGGGCTACTACTAAGCTTTTGCCCGCCGAGAATGCGTCATTCTGGCGGAAATGAACCGGGGCCTTGCGGCCCCGATAAGTCTATTACTTGCGTTTGCGTTGGATCGCGTGAATAGCGCGACCATCAACTGACAGCGCAGCTTCATGCACCACTTCCGATAAGGTTGGGTGAGCAAAGCACATCAGCTGTAAGTCTTCGACGCTGGAACCAAACTCCATGGCGATTAAGCCTTGGTGGATCATGTCGCCAGCACCTGGGCCGATGACGTGCATGCCAAGTAGGCGGTCAGTTTTGGCGCAGGCGACGAATTTCACAAAGCCATCGCTATCGTCGGCAGCTAGCGCGCGACCATTAACCGCGAAGGGAAATTGGCCTGCTTTAACATCATAGCCTTCAGACTTAGCGCGCTCTTCAGACAAGCCAACCCACGCTACTTCAGGGTGTGTATAGATGACTGAAATAATGAGGTCATAGTTGATTTGTGCATGATGGCCAGCGATTATTTCCGCCACCATCACACCCTCTTCCATCGCCTTGTGCGCGAGCATCGGGCCACGAACTAAGTCGCCAATGGCGTAAACGCCTGGCACAGAAGCGCGGCATTGGTCATTTACATGAACAAAACCACGCTCATCTAAGTTAATGCCGCTGTCGGCGTTGAGTAGACCGCCAGTGACTGGACGACGGCCCACGGCAACGATCAGCTTGTCGAAAATTTCGCTGTGCTCGCCATTGGCATCGGTATAAGTCACGGTAACTTGTGAGCCTTTAACTTCCGAACCGGTAACGCGAGCGCCAAGACGAATATCCAAACCTTGCTTAGTCAGCAGTTTTTTGGCTTCTTTCGAGATGGCTTTATCAGCGATGGTGAGGAACTTATCAACCGCTTCCAATACCACTACTTCGGCGCCTAAGCGCGACCATACCGAACCTAATTCAAGACCGATAACGCCACCACCGATAACACCTAAGCGCTTCGGTACTTCGTTGAACTCGAGAGCGCCAGTGGAGTCGACCACAATGCCATCGGCCAATGGTGCTGCGGAAATTTCGATCGGCTTAGAGCCTGAGGCCAAAATGACATGGCTAGCTTCGATGATTTCTTTCTCGCCTTCGTGTGGCGTGAACTCGACACGCTTACCAGCCAGCAACTGACCGCTGCCCTGCAACCAGGTAATGCCATTGCCTTTCAACAAGCCGGCAATGCCGCCTGTGAGCTGGTCGACTACTTTGTCTTTGCGCGCCAACATGGCGACAATATCAATTTTCACTTCACCAGTGCTGATGCCGTGATTTTCGTAACCGGCCTTCAGGTCATGATATTTGTGTGAGCTATCCAGCAAAGCCTTCGATGGAATACAACCGACGTTCAAACACGTGCCGCCAAGTGCTGGCTTGCCTTTGTGAATGCGACGATCAATACAAATCACCGATAACCCAAGTTGGGCGGCACGAATGGCAGCTTCATAGCCACCAGGGCCGCCACCAATGACGACCACATCTGCGCGTTGACTCATAATCTCTCTCTAAATAATTGAGCCGACAAATCGGCTCGCTGCAACAACCGCTTAAATTTCCAACAACATACGAGCTGGATCTTCAATCAGCTCCTTAATGGCCACCAAGAAGCTCACGGCCTCTTTGCCATCAACCAAGCGATGGTCATAAGACACTGCCAAATACATCATCGGCAAAATAACCACTTGGCCATTGACTGCCATTGGGCGATCTTGGATTTTGTGCATGCCCAAGATAGCCGTTTGTGGCGGGTTCAAAATGGGGGTGGATAGCAAGGAGCCGAATACACCGCCATTGGAAATGGTAAAGGTGCCGCCGGTCATGTCATCCATGGAAAGCTTGCCATCACGGGCTTTTTTACCAAAGCCCATGACGGTTTTTTCCACTTCTGCCAAGCTCATGTATTCGGCATTACGCAGCACTGGCACAACCAAGCCGCGGTCTGATGATACCGCCACGCCAATGTCGTTATAGCCGTGATAAACAATGTCATGACCATCGATGGAGGCGTTGACTGCTGGGAAGCGTTTCAGCGCCTCAACAGCGGCCTTCACAAAGAACGACATAAAGCCTAAGCGCACGCCGTGTACTTTCTCAAACTTCTCTACGTATTGTTTACGTAGGTCCATGATCGGCTTCATGTTGACTTCGTTAAAGGTCGTCAACATAGCAGTAGATTGCTTAGCTTCGAGCAGGCGCTCGGCCACTTTGGCGCGCAAACGCGTCATTGGCACGCGCTTTTCGACGCGCTCACCAACGGCTAAAGATACAGCAGGTGCAGCTGCAACTGGAGCGGCCGCAGCTGGTGCAGGAGCGGCTTTCGCGCCTTGCACATCGGCCTTAGTAACGCGACCGCCTTTGCCTGAGCCTTCAATGCTATCGAGCGATACGCCACTTTCAGCGGCTGCTTTACGAGCAGCTGGACCAGCAGCGGCTGATGCAGTCGCTGCTGTGCTGGCAGTAGGTGCAGTTGCTTCCGGAGGTGCAGTTGCTTCCGGAGCTGAAGTTGTAGCGGCAGCGCCCTCAGTAAATGTTGCTAAGGTTTCTTGCGAAAGGACTGTGTCGCCCTCTTGTTTGAGCACATTACTAATAACGCCATCGGCCGGTGCAAGCACTTCCAGTACTACTTTGTCAGTTTCAATATCGACAATTAGCTCATCGCGCTTCACCGCTTCGCCGGGCTTTTTATGCCAAGTAGCCACCGTGCCATCAGCTACAGACTCTGGGAATATCGGGGCTTTAATTTCCACACTCATGGTTATCTTCCTTATGACTCGGCGGTTAGTTAGACGGTTTTACCGCCCAGGGCATCAGCGACTAATGCCGCCTGTTCTTTCGCATGCAAATACATCGATCCAACCGCGGGGGCGGCTGATAGCGGGCGGCCAGCATAACGAATGCTTAACTCTGGCTGCCACTGGCGCACCACACGTTCTAAGTTATGACGAGTGTTGTACCACGCGCCTTGGTTCATTGGCTCTTCTTGGCACCACACCACATCTTCGATATTGCTATAGGGCGCCAGGATTTCCAATAAACGCTTATCGGGGAATGGATAGAGCTGTTCGACACGAACTACTGCAACTTCACTAAGATCCATTTCGCGACGTTTTTCGAGTATGTCGTAATAGACTTTACCGCCACATATCACCACACGCTTGACCTGCTTAGGATCAATGGCATCGATTTCTGGCAACACCGTTTCAAAGCGGCCTTTTTCCAAAGACTCCAATGGCGATGTGGCCAGCTTATGACGCAGCAAGCTTTTCGGCGACATGATAATCAGTGGCTTACGCAGCGGACGCACGGCTTGACGACGCAATAAGTGGAAGATTTGCGCTGGAGTCGAGGGCGTGCAAACCTGCATATTGTGCTCAGCGCACAGCTGCAAGAAGCGCTCAAGGCGAGCCGATGAATGCTCAGGGCCCTGACCTTCAAAGCCGTGCGGCAAGAGCATGGTTAGGCCGCATAAACGCTCCCATTTGGTTTCACCGCTAGAGATGAACTGATCGATCACGACCTGCGCACCGTTAGCAAAGTCACCAAACTGCGCTTCCCAAATGATCAACGCACTTGGCGTTGTGGTCGCATAGCCATACTCAAATGCCAGCACAGCTTCTTCCGACAGCAGTGAGTCATAGAGCTCAAAGCGACGTGGCATGCTGCTAATTTGCTGCAGAGGCACAAATGGCTCGCTGTCCTTTTGGTTATATATAACCGCATGACGGTGTGAGAAGGTACCGCGACCAACGTCCTGTCCGGTAATGCGAATCAAGGTTTCGTCGTCGAGTAATGTGGCATAGGCCATTACTTCAGCCGCACCCCAGTTTAAATCGAGGTTGCCGGCCCACATACGCTGGCGATCATCGGCGACTTTCTGCACTTGGCGCTGAATCACGAAGCCCTCGGGTACTTGCCCCAAGCGCTTACCGAGCTCAAGTAGCTTAGGCATCGGCACACCGGTATTCCAATCATCGACCACGGGATGATTTAGGTACGGCGTCCAGTCCACGAATAGACTTTTATTAGGCTCAGTGACCAGCTGTTTAACGACGCTCTTACCAGCCTCTAATGCCTTTCTGTAGCGCTCAGATAGAGCATCAGACTCGCTAATGCTGACCACACCTTGCTCAGCTAAGTGCGCAGCATAAATCGCACGAGTAGTCGGCAAGCTATTGATGACTTGATACATTTTCGGCTGTGTTGCAGACGGCTCATCGGCTTCGTTATGACCACGACGGCGATAACAGAACATGTCGATGACGACATCTTTCTGGAACTCCATACGGAAATCTAAAGCCATTTGCGTGACAAACAGCACCGCTTCTGGGTCGTCGCCGTTGACGTGGAAAATAGGTGGTTGCACCATCTTTGCCACGCCCGTGCAGTACTCAGTCGAGCGCGCATCATCGATACGACTGGTGGTAAAGCCAACTTGGTTATTAATCACGACATGGATGGTACCGCCCGTGCGA
Source organism: Paraperlucidibaca wandonensis (assembly GCF_042677145.1). NCBI lineage: Bacteria > Pseudomonadati > Pseudomonadota > Gammaproteobacteria > Moraxellales > Moraxellaceae > Paraperlucidibaca > Paraperlucidibaca wandonensis. The sequence continues at coordinate 1,095,372 of NZ_JBHTIT010000001.1, forward strand.
TAGCCGCGTGTTTGCGACATCTGGAAGGTTTCCATCACCACGCCTTGACCGGCAAACGCGGCATCGCCATGGATGCTAATTGGCAGCACAGAGCGACCGACTCTATCGCCACGGCGGTCTTGACGCGCGCGCACCGAGCCCTCAACCACTGGCGATACAATCTCTAAGTGCGACGGGTTAAAAGCCAATGCCAAGTGCATTTCGCCACCAGGCGTCATCACGTTTGATGAGTAGCCTTGGTGATATTTAACGTCGCCAGAGCCACTTTGGTTAAACGTTTTACCAGCGAACTCATCGAAAAGATTAGTTGGCTTTTTACCTAAAATATTCACCAAAACGTTGAGACGGCCACGGTGTGCCATGCCGATAACGACTTCTTTGGTGTTGTAGCTACCAGCGCGCTGGATCAGCTCATCGATCATGGGAATCAGTGATTCGCCACCTTCTAGGCCGAAGCGTTTGGCGCCAGCAAATTTGGTGCCCAAGTACTTTTCTAGACCTTCGGCTGCGGTGATTTGCTCAAGCAAATCCTTTTTGATTTCAGTCGAAAAGCCGGGCTGGCCACGCTTGCCTTCTAAGCGCTGCTGAATCCAACGCTTTTGCACGGTATCAACAATGTGCATGTACTCAATGCCGATGCTGCCGCAATAAATCGCGTTCATGGCATCGACCATTTCACGCAGCGTGCATTCATCCTTACCGATGGCTAGGTTGCCGGTCTGAAACACGGTATCCATATCGGCGAGTGATAAGCCATGGCTAGCAATATCTAAATCGGCAACCGCTGGGCGTGGCATGAGACCGAGAGGGTCGAGTTTGGCTTGCTGATGACCACGGTTACGATAGCCGGCAATAAGCTGCAGCACACCCACTTGACGTCGGTCGTGACCACTGCTGACGCTGCCTGTTGGCGCGGGGCGCGAACGGCTACTGTTTTTAGCGAGAAGTAAAAATTGTTCCCGCACGCCTTTGTGCGGGGTGTCGATGCTTACGCCGTCGACACGGGGAAGTTTTTCAAAATAACTGCGCCAGTCTTCCGGCACGTCATTGGGGGCTACAAGGTATTGCTCGTACAGCTCTTCAACATAGGCGGCGTTTTCGGCAGAGAGTTGAGAGGAGTTCAACTGCCGTAGCATCTGGCCTTCTTGCATGATGATTTTCCCAAGCGGAGGTGCGCAAGGCGATTGGCACGATGGATAACCGCCGCCCTCCTTTGACTGTCCCCGTAGCACCCTTTTAGGGCACTACGACCCACACATAAGCGCTATGTTAAGCGCTTTTATGTATAAACCGCGTGAAGCAGTCTAGCGCGAATATTCGAGAGGATAAACCACTACCAAAGTGTGATTGCAGTTAATTCCGACTAAATGCGAGCGCGACTCATTAAAATAAAAAAAGGCTCTGCCGAGGATATCGACAGAGCCTTTTTAGAACCGCCAACTGTTGGCTTTATGAGCCTTCGGTTAGCAGCATATTGCGGATATGACCAATAGCTTTAGTAGGGTTCAGTCCTTTAGGACAAACACTGACACAGTTCATGATGCCGCGGCAGCGGAATAAGGAGAATGGGTCATCAAGCTTAGCTAAACGCTCAGCTGTTGCGTTATCGCGGCTATCGGCCAAGAAGCGCCATGCCTGTAATAAAGCCGATGGACCGAGGAACTTCTCAGGATTCCACCAGAACGATGGGCAGCTGGTTGTACAGCAAGCGCACAGAATGCATTCGTACAGACCATCGATCTTGGCACGATCTTCCGGCGATTGCAGACGCTCAATCGCCGGCTCTGGCGTGTCATTAATAATGAATGGCTGCACTTTGTCGTACTGGTTATAGAACATGGTCATATCAACGACCAAATCACGAATAACCGGCAGGCCTGGCAAAGGCTTAACAATCAGATGATTGCCGCCTTTAGTGGCTTGCGAAATTGGCACGATGCAGGCCAAACCATTTTTACCGTTCATGCTGAGGCCGTCGGAGCCACACACACCTTCACGGCAGGAGCGACGATACACCAAGGTATCGTCTTGCTCTTTAACCAAGTTCAACACGTCCAACACCATCAAATCACGACCTTGCGTGTCGATTTGATAGTCCTTCATATATGGTTCGCGATCCGTTTCCGGGTTATAGCGATAGATGCTGACTTTAAGCATGATGCACCCCTGAATTAGTATGTACGAGCTTTGGGCTGGAAGGTTTTCACCTGCTTCGGCGCGAAGTTCACCGCACGCTTGCTCACCGTTTTAGTTTCGGTATTGAACAAGGAGTGCACTAGCCAGTTTTCATCATCACGCTCTGGGTAATCTTCGCGGCTATGAGCACCGCGTGACTCCGTACGATTTTGTGCTGACAAAGCAGTAGCTTGCGCAGTTTCTAGCAGGTTATCGAGTTCCAGCGCTTCAACACGGGCAGTGTTGAAAGCATTGCTCTTATCGCCCAAATGCGCTTTCGCAATACGTTCGCGCAGTGCAGCAACCGCGGCCACACCTGTATCCATATCATCGCCACGACGGAAAATACCGAAGGCCGATTGCATGGTTTTTTGCAGCTCTTTGCGCAATGCAGGCACTGATTCGCCGCTAACTGAGCTATCCCAACGCGCCATACGAGATTGCGCACGCTCAATATCGGACTCGCTAGGCTGACGCTGATCAATACCTTGACGCAATGCATCTTCGATATGCAGGCCAGCAGCGCGACCAAACACCACCAAATCGAGTAGCGAGTTGCCGCCGAGACGGTTGGCGCCGTGTACCGATACGCAGGCAATTTCGCCGACAGCGTAGAGGCCGGGAATGATCGAGTCTTTGCCGGAAGCATCTGTGCTCAACGCCTGGCCATGCACATTGGTCGGGATACCGCCCATCATGTAATGGCAGGTTGGAATCACAGGGATTGGTTCTTTCACTGGATCGACGTGTGCGAAGGTTTGTGCCAACTCGCAGATGCCTGGTAGACGGCTATGCAGCACGTCTTTGCCCAAGTGATCGAGTTTCAGGTAGAGATATTCGCCGTCTGGGCCAGCACCGCGACCTTCACGAATTTCCAAGGCCATGGAACGAGCAACAACGTCGCGCGAGGCCAAGTCTTTAGCGTTCGGCGCATAACGCTCCATGAAGCGCTCGCCATCTTTATTGAGCAAGTAACCGCCCTCACCGCGACAACCTTCGGTCACCAGCGTACCGGCGCCAGCGATGCCGGTTGGGTGGAACTGCCACATTTCCATGTCTTGCAATGGAATGCCGGCACGCGCCGCCATGCCAACGCCGTCGCCGGTGTTGATGTGGGCGTTAGTGGTCGATGAGTAGATACGGCCCGCACCACCAGTAGCGAACACGGTAGCTTTCGACTTGAAGAACACAGTCTCACCAGTGGCGATGTCCATGGCGATAACGCCGCAGACCGCACCATCTTGGTTACGCACGATGTCTAGCGCCAACCATTCAATGTAGAACGTGGTTTTATGCTTTAAATTTTGCTGATACAGCGTGTGCAACAGCGCATGGCCGGTACGGTCGGCAGCGGCGCAAGTACGCGCGGCCTGACCACCTTCGCCAAAGTTTTTCGACTGACCGCCGAATGGGCGCTGATAAATACGGCCTTCTTCGGTACGCGAAAATGGCAGACCCATGTGTTCAAGCTCAAACACGGCTTGTGGGCCAACCGAACACATGTACTCGATAGAGTCTTGGTCACCAATAAAGTCGGCACCTTTAACGGTGTCGTACATATGCCAGCGCCAGTCGTCATTAGGATCGGATGAAGCGATAGCACAAGTGATACCACCCTGCGCCGATACCGTGTGCGAACGCGTTGGGAATACTTTCGAAATCAAGGCAGTTTTGAAGCCCGATTGTGCTAATTGCAGTGACGCACGCATACCGGCACCGCCGCCGCCTACGATCACTGCATCAAAATTTACTGTACGCATCTTTGTCATGATCTTAGCTGCCCCAAATGATCTGAATGCCCCACACGATGACCACAAACAATGCGATCGCCATGGCCATTTGCACTAATAAGCGCAGTACATCGGCTTTCGGACCCATCTGCATCGATGTTAGGTAATCGGTGGTGACTGTCCACATGCCAATCCATGCGTGGCCTACAAACGACAGTAGTGCCAGCAAAGTGAAAATACGCATAGGCGTGGTGGTCATAAAGCTATGCCAGGTTTCATAGTCAAGGCCTGGGTGAGCAATGATCCAACCAAATAGCCAAATGGTGTAGACCGCTAAGATTACAGCACTGACACGCTGGGCGATCCAATCGGACAGACCCGAACGAGAGAAGCTTGTTGCACTTTTCATTAGAACATCACCCATACAAAGACGGCGGCGATGGCAAATGCCGAGGCCACTAATGTAGAAGTAGCGAAGGCACGACCGCCCTCCAGCGTCTCAGCAAAACCCCAGTCCATAATCAAATGCTTGATACCAGCGAGCAAGTGATAGACCAAACCAGCCAGAGAAACAAAGAGCACAGCTTTAGCGGCAACACCGCTGAGCAATTCTTTGGTCGAGGCAAAGCTTTCTGGCGAGGCCAGCGAGCAACTCAGTAGCGCAAGTAAGCCCGGCACCACAAAAAACAGCAAAATGCCTGACAGGCGATGAAGGATAGAAGCGATTGCCACTGGCGATTTAAGATTAACTTCAATGACAGTAGCCAACGATAGATTGACCGGTCTGTTGCTTTTCACAGAGAGCGTCCTGTTGGTCGGGCCCTAAGGGGCGTGGCTGATGTTTGTAATGTCCTCTAGCATAAGTACTTGAAAAACAAGATTTTTAGCTTATTTTTTGAGCGCTTAGCAGATTGGCGAGAAAGTATAATCCCGCACAGAACGTAATACAAACTAGTAAAAACGCATTTTTATAGACGAAAGTCGGGCATTTGCACCGATTGACTCCAACTTCAGTCGAATTGGTTGACAAGATAGCGGCTAATTTATTGACAATTTTGTCTCGTGATTTAAGCTAACAGCGCAACCCGCAAAGAGCTGCTCCCACGCTGTCCCCATTCTTGATGCTTGCGCCCTGAGCGTTAGTTTAATTTGATGACGCTGGTGCAGTCCTCGCTGAGCGCTGAACCCCTCTTCAGGAGACCGTGATGACGGCCAAAACCGCGACGTTAACCATTGGTGATGACACCATCAACCTACCTATCTCATCAGGCACATTAGGCCCAGATGTTGTTGATGTTAAAGATATTTTAGCCAAAGGCTACTTCACCTACGATCCAGGCTTCATGGCAACTTCAGCCTGTGAATCAAAGATCACGTTTATTGATGGCGACAAAGGTATTTTGTTGCATCGCGGTTACCCAATCAATCAACTCGCTGAGCAAGCTGAATACCTAGAAGTTTGCTATTTGCTGCTCAATGGCGAACTGCCTAATGCCGAGCAAAAAGCAGAATTCACGCAACTTGTCACTAATCACACCATGGTTAACGAGCAACTGCGCAAATTTTTTGAAGGTTTCCGTCGAGATGCACATCCGATGGCAATAATGTGTGGCGTGGTGGGTGCGTTATCAGCCTTCTACCACGATGGCTTGGACGTTAATGATCCAAAACATCGCGAAATCACGGCTATTCGTTTAATCGCGAAAATCCCAACAATCGCTGCGATGAGCTACAAGTATTCGTCTGGTCAGCCGTTCATGTACCCGCGCAACGACCTGAACTATGCCGAAAACTTCCTGCATATGATGTTCGCCGTACCAGCTGATGAAGGCTATAAGGTCAATCCAGTGTTGGCGAAAGCCATGGATCGTATCTTTACTTTGCATGCTGACCATGAACAAAACGCGTCGACATCAACAGTGCGTATGGCTGGCTCCACAGGCGCCAATCCTTACGCCTGTATCGCTGCTGGCATCGCCGCACTTTGGGGCCCAGCACACGGCGGCGCCAACGAAGCCGTACTGAAAATGCTCGATGAAATTGGCAGCGTTGAAAACGTCGCTGACTTCATGGAAAAAGTAAAAACCAAAGAAGTGAAACTGATGGGCTTTGGTCACCGCGTCTACAAAAACTTTGACCCACGCGCCAAAGTCATGAAGCAGACCTGTGACGAAGTGCTAGCCGCTCTTAATATCGATGACCCGCAACTGGCATTGGCCATGGAGCTTGAGCGCATTGCCTTAAGCGATCCATACTTTATTGAGCGCAAGCTGTACCCGAACGTTGACTTCTACTCGGGCATCATCTTGAAAGCCATTGGCATTCCTACCTCAATGTTCACAGTGATCTTCGCCCTAGCGCGTACCGTCGGCTGGATTTCACATTGGCTGGAAATGCACAGTGCGCCGTATAAAATTGGCCGCCCTCGCCAACTTTATACGGGTCACACACAACGTGACTTTACACCGGTCGATAAACGCTAAGTTTACCGACACAAAAAAGCCGCGAAATTCGCGGCTTTTTTGTGTCTACTAATTAGCTTCCAAAACAAAGGCTGAATCAGTAAGTATTATTCTTAACGCGCCATCGCTGCAGGCTGCCATTGCCCAACGGTAATCGTGGCGGCAGTAGCACCAGCTTCAGAGACACAGGCACTGGCAAACACATCTTCAGCATGCTCACGGCAAGCGCCGCAGCACGTTGATACGCCCGTGCGTTGCTGCAAGGCATCAAAGGTATCTACCCCATCACGCGCGGCTTGAGTAATAGCGCGATCGGTAACTCCGTGGCATAGGCAAACATACATGGGCGGCGCCCTCGGTACATGTCGATGTACTAAGTATAAATAAGATAGATTCGTATTTGCAAGTACTACTTACTTTCGCCTCCGCATTCGCCCTGCTAGTCTCATCGCCAGTTTACTTTTGGAGACATCTTTATGGCCGCACTCGCCTTTATCGGCCTAGGTGTCATGGGCTACCCCATGGCTGGGCATTTACAGCGCGCCGGACATCAAGTAACTGTATGGAACCGTAGCGAAGCAAAAGCCATCGCCTGGCAAGAGCAATATCATGGCCAGCGCGCCAGTAGCGCCAGAGAAGCTGCGGCTGCGGCCGATATAGTGCTCACCTGTGTGGGTCGCGATGAAGACATTGCAGAAGTCGTGCGCGGCTCAGATGGCATAGCTGCTGGTCTAAAGCCGGGCGGCCTCATCATTGATCATTCCACCGTGTCGGCGGCAATCACCCGCACACTCGCAGCGGAAGTTAGTGAGCACGGCATTGACTGGGTCGATGCCCCTGTTTCGGGCGGCCAACAAGGCGCAGAAAACGGCCAACTGAGCATCTTCTGCGGCGGCAGCGAGGCGGCAGTTGCCCGCGCGCACGACGTGCTCGCTACCTACGCTAAAGCCCAAGCGCATATTGGCGGCTGCGGCCAAGGCCAATTAGCCAAGATGGTCAACCAAATCTGCGTAGCAGGCGTCATTGAAGGCTTGGCTGAAGGCATGCACTTCGCGCAACAAGCTGGCCTTGATGTGGCTAAAGTCATGCCCTTAATCGGCCAAGGTGCAGGATCATCATGGCAGCTGCTGAATCGCTACCAGACCATGCTCAACGATAAATATGAGCACGGCTTTGCAGTTGATTGGATGCGCAAAGATTTGGCTATTGTTTTGGCCGAGGCTCGCGCCTTAGGCCTGCAACTGCCAGCAACCGAAATGATTGATGATTTCTATGCCGATGTACAAAGTCTTGGTGGCGGGCGCTGGGACACTTCCAGCTTATTGCGCCGCTTACAAGAAAAATCCCGATGAAACGATGACAAACGCAGACCAATGCGCTTCAATCGCTCCACCACTTACCCCAAGAACAAAGGACACAATATGATTCGTTCTTCTAAGCTAGTACCCAAGCTGGCGATTACATTTGGTGCCGCTGCACTACTAGCTGCTTGCAACCCTTTCGGTAGCAGCACGCCAGAAACCGAAACTGAAAAATTCAGCTACTCCGTTGGCGTCGACATCGGCAAGTCTTTGGAAACTATCCGCGATGACCTCGATATGGCCGCGCTAACCCAAGGCCTTGATGATGTAATGGCGAAAAACGAATTGGCCATGGATGATGCAACTCGCCGCGAAATCCAAACCACCGTGGCGCAAAAGCTGCGTGAAAAGCACATGAAAAAGCAGGAAGAAGAAGCTAAATCGGCCGTTGCTGGTGGCGCAAAATTCTTAGCTGAGAATGGCAAAAAAGAAGGCGTGACAACAACTGCTAGCGGCTTGCAATACCGCGTGTTGACTGCCGGCACAGGCGCTAAGCCAACCGCTGAAGACACTGTCACCGTGCATTACAAAGGCACGCTGCTCAATGGCGAAACTTTCGACAGCTCCTATGACCGCAAAGAGCCAGCAACATTCCAGCTCAACCAAGTTATTCCTGGTTGGACTGAAGGCGTGCAGCTAATGACTGTTGGCAGCAAATACGAGTTTGTTATCCCCGCCGCTCTTGCCTATGGCGAGCAAGGCGCTGGTGGCAAAATCGGCCCTAACCAAGTGCTGAAATTTGACGTCGAACTTTTAGACATCAAGAAATAAGTTCTTGCTGATGTAAAAAAGCCCAGTCTTGACTGGGCTTTTTTATGCCTGCTCATCTTGCGAAAAGCAGTTTTTAATCGCGGCATGGCAAGCATCTGAAACAGCTCACCATACCTATCGATGCTTAGCGCTCGATAATAGCAACAACACCTTGACCGCCAGCGGCACAGATCGAGACCAAACCTCGGCCCTTACCTTTTTCGCTGAGGATTTTCGCCAGTGTGCCAACGATACGACCACCCGTAGCAGCAAATGGGTGACCCGCGGCCAATGACGAGCCATTGACGTTGAGCTTGCTGCGGTCGATTGAACCTAAAGGTGCATCTAAACCTAAGCGCTCTTTGCAGAACTTGGGGTCTTCCCATGAAGCCAATGTAGCTAACACTTGCGATGCAAATGCTTCATGAATTTCATAGAAATCAAAATCTTGCAGCGTTAAACCACGACGAGCCAACATACGTGGCACGGCATAGGCAGGCGCCATCAGCAAGCCTTCTTTCTTGTTCACAAAGTCGACCGAAGCCACTTCGCCATCAACTAAATAAGCCAAAATAGGCAGATTGTGTTCTTTTGCCCAAGCTTCGCTGGCCAGCAAAACTACTGACGCACCATCGGTCAATGGTGTTGAGTTAGCCGCTGTCATGGTGCCGGTTTCACGATCACCAAAGCATGGTTTCAGTGTCGCCAGCTTTTCGATATTGGAATCTGGGCGCAGGTTTTGGTCGCGCTTGAGGCCAAGGTATGGCGTCACTAGATCGTCGAAGAAACCGCGCTCATAAGCAGCGGCAAGCTTGTGGTGACTGCTAACGGCCAGCTCATCTTGCGCGGCACGTGGCACGTTCCATTCTGCTGCCGTGATGGCCGCGTGATCGCCCATGGCCAAACCAGTGCGTGGCTCGCCGTTACGTGGCAGATCAGGAATCAAATGCTTAGGGCGAATTTTCGACAATGTTTTCAGCTTGGCACCGGTGGTTTTGCCACGATTTACTTCCAGCAAAATGCTGCGCAGGCCTTCGCTTAGCGCAATTGGCGCATCCGATGTGGTGTCAACGCCGCCGGCGATGCCAGATTCGATTTGGCCAACAGCAATTTTGTTAGCAACCAAAATCGCAGCTTCCAAGCCAGTACCGCAGGCTTGTTGAATGTCGTATGCGGTTGTTTCTGGCGCAAGCTTAGTGCTCAGCACGCATTCGCGAGTTAAGTTGAAGTCACGGCTATGTTTAAGCACGGCACCGGCAACGACTTCGCCAATGCGCAGACCGTCGAGGTTGCAGCGACTAACTAGGCCATCAAGAGCGGCAGTTAGCATGTCTTGATTGGAAGCTGTGGCGTAGACACTATTGGAACGAGCAAAAGGAATGCGGTTGGCGCCAACGATGGCGACCTTACGTAATGTGGTCATGTTGAGACTCCTGTGGAAAACCCCGACACGCTAGCACAAAAGCCGGACAAGCTATTGACCGAAATACACCATCTAGTAGAGAAGCGGGCAAATACAGCGGCCTCGAGATTTGGTAGTCTGCGTCCACACTAATTATTGCGCCTGCCGTTTCACCGCATATTGCGCCAAACAGCACGCCACTCTCCGCCACATTTATCGATGAGGAATCCCGTCATGAGCGATCGTTATATTGATTTTGTGAACTCCCCTTTTGGCCAGTTAGTAGCTAAAAACCTTGGCCTACCGAACCCAATGCCGCTGGATCGTTTTGATGCCAACGCGCCAGTGGTAAAAGGCACGGTATTGTTGGGTGCTGCAAATGGCGGCGACTTGACTGATGCGATTGCTAAAGTACTAAGCAATATCAACGCAGAAACTCTCGCCTTTTCCGATAGTGGTGTGCAAGAAGCCGCTGCCAGCGTTGGCCTTAATGCTCAAGCCTATGCGCCAAGCGCCGAAGACACGCAGAAATTTAAAGCCTTGGTGTTTGATGCTTCAGGTATTAAAAACAGCGCTGAACTAAAAGCACTGCACAGCTTCTTCGGCCCAGTCATTCGTAAAATGAGCGGCTCAGGTCGCATCATTGTTATTGGCCGCACACCTGAATTGCTCGATGACGCCAAATACACCACGGCTCAGCGCGCACTCGAAGGCTTCACGCGCGCCATCGGCAAAGAAGTAAAAAAAGGCTGCACCGCACAGTTGGTCTATGTTGCACCAGGTGCCGATGCCAACTTGGAATCGACACTGCGCTTCTTTATCTCGCCAAAATCAGCTTATGTTTCTGGCCAAGTGGTGCGCGTGCAAGCCACTGCCATCGTCGGTGAAACACCAAACTGGGCACAACCACTAAGCGGCAAAGTGGCTTTGGTCACTGGCGCTTCACGCGGCATTGGTGAAGCCATTGCGCAAACCTTGGCGCGCGACGGTGCACACGTTATTTGCCTCGATGTGCCACAGCAAGAAGCCGACTTGCAGCGTGTAGCCGCTAGCATCAATGGTTCCGTACTCGCGCTGGACATCACTGCTGCTGATGCGCCGAAAGCTATCGCTGCGCATTGCAAAAAAGCCCACAAAGGCTTGGACATCATCGTGCATAACGCCGGTGTCACTCGTGACAAAACTTTGGCCAATATGAAAGATCAGCTCTGGAATATGGTCATCGACATCAACTTATCGTCGGAAGAACGCATCAACGACGAATTGATTGCGAAGAAAATCTTGCGTGCCAATGGCCGTGTCATTTGCGTGTCATCGATTTCCGGCATCGCCGGCAATATGGGTCAGAGCAACTACGCAACTTCGAAAGCCGGCGTGATTGGCATGGTTAACAGCATGCAACCGCTGCTGGAAAGCAAAGGCGTGACCATCAATGCCGTGGCTCCAGGCTTTATTGAAACGCAAATGACTGCGGCTATTCCATTCGCCATCCGCGAAGCTGGTCGTCGCATGAACTCGATGTCGCAAGGCGGTCTGCCAGTCGACGTTGCTGAAGCCATTGCATGGTATGCCAGCCCCGCCTCGAACGGCGTCAACGGCAATATCGTCCGCGTTTGCGGCCAAAGCCTGATCGGCGCTTAAGGGTTAGAGTCATGTCTGCTATTGAAATGAAGGATGCGCCAAGTGCCTTAGGTTTTTACGCCAAGGCCGTGCTCAACGGCTTTAGCGCTAAAGGCGGTGCACTGCCAACGCTCACCGTGAGTCAGCGCGATGTGCGCATCGACCGTGCGCATTTGACCGAATACAACCGTGTCTGCGGTTTCGCGGTACGCGACACCCTGCCATCGACCTATTTGCATGTGCTCACGTTCGACCTGCAAATGCGCGTGATGACCGACAAGGCCTTCCCATTTGCACTGCTTGGCCTCGTGCACATCAGCAATGACATCACTCAGCTGCGCCCTGTGCGTGCCGATGAAGTGCTGCGCTTCACCACAACAGCCACCAACTTGCAGCCGCATGACAAAGGCGTGACCTTTGACCTGCTTAGCAAAGCTTTTGTTGGCGATGAGCATGTCTGGACTGGCGTTAGCACTTATTTACGCCGCCAAGCAGTGGCCAAAGACTCAGGCAGCACGAAGCGTCCAAGCACGGCGGAAGCTCGCGCCTTAGTGAAAGCGAAAAAAGTCGGTTCGGCGAATGCCTATTGGCAAGTTCCAGCCGATATTGGCCGTCGTTATGGCGCTATCTCGGGCGATCGCAACCCCATCCACCTGTATGCGGTAACCGCTAAGTTACTGGGCTTCCCGCAAGCTATTGCGCATGGCATGTGGACAAAAGCAGCAGCTTTGGCGGCGATGGAGTCGATTTTACCCAAAGCTTATACGGTGAGCGTGCAGTTTAAGCTGCCCGTGTTATTGCCGGCGAAAGTCGCATTTAGCAATGAGCTCGGTGCAACGAAAACTTCGTTTACGGTGGCGGATGCGCGTAAAGGCAAGCCACACTTGGCCGGCACGATTACTGATTTAGCACCGGCTAAAGCTCAGCCTAAGGCTGCGCCGGCAGTGAAAACTGCACCTAAGGCAGCTCCTAAGGCAGCTGTTAAAGCTGAGGCAAAACCTGAAGTAAAAGCGGCACCGAAGACTGCGGCTAAGCCAAAGCCACCAGCTAAAGCGGCTCCAGCTGCAAAGCCTGCGGCTACGACTAAACCAAAGCCTGCCAGCAAAGCTGCGGTGAAACCAGCCATTAAGCCAAAGGCAAAACCTAAGGCTTAAGCGGTACCAACCAGCCGTGTGCATACTCGGGGTGGCTCAAGCGCGTTAAACGCAGCGCGAAAGCCGCCTCGAGCGCCGCCACATAGCCATCAGCGCTAACTTCTCCTGCCCATAGCACCTCGCCCTGCCCCATCACTAACGCATGCGTGGCGAAAGCGAACGGCGCATTCATATCATGCACGCTCGCCAATACCGTGGCGCCACTCGCGGTCATCTGCGCACAGGCGTGAAATACCGTTTGCTGATGTGGCCAATCTAAGGCCGCCAAAGGCTCATCGAGCAGCCATAGACGCGGCTCACTTGGCTCAGCCAAAGCCAACTGCAAGGCCGAGCGCGCTAGCATCACGCGCTGCTGCTCACCACCCGATAATGTTGGCCAGCGCCGCTCTAATAGCTGCGTAATATCCCAGGTTTGCACAATGTCATCGAGGCAATGCGCCAAGCGCGGATGCGAGCCGCCCCAAGGGTAAGCCGCCATTTGCACAATTGCCGCCACCGACAGCGCTGCCATCAAGCCATGATGCTGCGGCAAAACACTACGTTGCTGCGCCCAACGCCGACTATTCCAACTTGGCAAGGGCTGGCCATGCCACTCAGCACAGACATTGGCCGCGCCCTGCTCACTGTCTATGCCGCTAATATGACGCAATAACGTCGACTTGCCGGCACCATTGGGGCCTAAAATCGCCCAGCATTGCTGTGGCAAAAAGCTCAGTTCCGGCAGCGCTAGCACCGGTGTGTTATTGGCGGCAAAAAGCGTTTGCTGCGATAGCTTCAGGCCGCTCATCGCTGCCACCGCTGACGCAAAATAATCAGGAAGAATGGTGCGCCAAAGAGCGCAGTTAGTATGCCGACGGGCAACTCCAGCGGCGCCATCAAAGTGCGCGCCAAGGTGTCGGCGAAGATCGCCAGTGCACCGCCCACGAGCAAGGTTGCTGGCATCAGCTGGCGATGCATGGAACCGACAAGACGACTGGCAATATGCGGTGCCATCAAGCCGATAAAGGCAATGCTGCCAGTTTGCGCCACGGCCATCGCTACCACGGCGGCGCTCGCCCAAATCACTTGGCGACGAAAGCGCCGCACATTCAAACCTAAATGCCCAGCCTCGCGCTCGCCCAAGAGCCAAATATCGAAGCTGGTGCAGCGCTTTATCCCCCAACCGAGAAGCACCAGCAAGAGCACCGCATTGGCCGCTAGCCATGGCCATTCGGCATTGGCAAAGCTGCCCATAAGCCAAAAACTACCAGCTCGAAGGCCGCTGTCGGGAGCCAAAATTAGCAGCAGCTGAGTGGCAGCTGAGAGCACGGCATTGAGTGCGATACCAACCAATAGCAAAGCTTCCGCTTGTAACTGATAGCGCCGAGCCATCGCTAACACCGTTAATAGCGACAATGCAGCGCCTACGCAGGCGGCAAATGGCAAAACCAAGGCATAGGTCGTGCCTAGCAATAAGCTCAGAACAGCGGCCAAGCTCGCACCGGCACTAACGCCGAGTAAGCCAGGCTCAACCAAGGCATGGCGAAAGAGTGTTTGCAGCCATAAGCCTGCCACCGCCAAACCAGCGCCGGCCATAAACGCCAAGAGCACCCGAGGAAAACGTAGCTGCCAAAAAATCTCGGCACCTAAATCGCCATTGGGCAAATCGTATGCCAAGGCCATTGCCAATAAGGCCGCAACAGCACTTGCTAGCGCGAACTTGCCTAATGGCGAAGAATAAGACAGAGAAAATGCCATGGGCTAGTGAGTCAAACCGCAAAAAAGTAGACGACAAGCATAGGGTGTGAGTAACAAACGGTCTACTCTCGTGCTACACAGTTTGCCTAGAGAAAATATTGCCTCGACCGATCTCTAAGTAGAGAGTAGAAAAAGCTACATGACCCGCGGAGGGCATCATGGATAAGTCGAACACTACAAGCAAAAACACCGCCTTAGTACTTTCTGGCGGCGGTGCGCGAGCGGCTTACCAAGTCGGTGCTCTACAAGCAATTGCCGAGATGATGCCTGACCATTGCGGCAGCCCCTTCCCAATTATTTGCGGCACTTCTGCTGGTGCGCTCAACGCCACGAGCTTAGCCATGCACGCCGCCTGCTTCCAAGAAGGTGTAAATGCGCTACGCGAAGTCTGGGCCGGCTTTCACAGCGCTCAGGTCTATCGCACCGACTGGCCGGGTGTGCTCGGCGGCGCTTTCCGCTGGCTCTGCAACTTAGCATTTGGTTGGTTTAACCGCGGCACGCCAGTCTCACTGCTCGACAACTCACCTTTGCGCCATCTGCTCAGCGAAGCCATAGACCTCAGTCGCCTACCCGCCGCCATCCAAGCAGGTCACTTAAGGGCGCTCTGCATTACTGCCTGTAGCTACACACGCGGCGATTCAGTGAGCTTTTTCCAAGGTGCCAGTGATTTAGATAACTGGTCGCGTGCTCGGCGGCGCGGCGTGCGCTGCGACCTAAGCATTGAGCATTTAATGGCCTCAAGCTCGATTCCCATGCTATTTCCTGCGGTAAAACTCGATCAGGAATACTACGGCGATGGCGCATTACGTCAACTCGCGCCCATCAGTCCCGCGCTGCACTTAGGCGCAGATAAAATTTTGGTGATTGGTTCTGGCATGCAAAGCCCTGAGCCAAAACGCTTTAAGCGCAGTGGCTATCCTAGCCTCGCTGAGATCATCGGGCACATCATGAGCAGCTCGTTTACCGATAGCTTAGAGATGGATATTGAGCGCTTACATCGTATCAATAACACCGTAAAACAGCTGCCCGCCGAAGCCACCACCAGCTTACGGCCAGTGGATTATTTGGTGTTAAGCCCTGAGCTTGCCAGTATCGAAGAGCTCGCCAGCCAATACGCCAGTTCCTTGCCACCGGCTATTCGCAGCTTTGTGCGCGGCGCGGGTGTGACTAAGCGCGGCGGCTCCAACGTGTTGAGTTATCTACTTTTTGAAACCGACTATACGCAGGCGTTAATGGCCTTGGGCTACCGTGAAACGCGGGCGCGTGAAGTCGAGCTGCGTGAGTTTCTACGCCCTGCCGATGCACCACCAAGCAACGTCTACAACTTACGTCGCGATAGCCAGCGCAATTGAAAAAGCGAACTTTACTTGGCTTGCCCGCGCAGCCGAATGAAGCCGCTGCTTTCGTGGCGGGCTAAGCACATTAGGCAATCGGTGGTGAACTCTCCGCATTTTTCGGCCTAGGCGCGCGGCGGCGTTGTAGGCCTTCTTGCGCCGTTGAGGCTACCAAGCGGCCATCGCGGGTGTAAATCAAACCACGATTCATGCCCTTGGCTGCAGAGGCTGATGGCGCATCCATATGGTAATAAAGCCATTCATCCATGCGCGCTTCACGGTGAAACCACATGGCGTGATCGATGCTTGCGCATTGCATATCTGGCTGCATGAAATGCGCGCCATGCGGCAACATAGCTGTGCCCATCAAGGCAAAGTCTGATGAAAATGCCAACATGCATTGGTGCAGAAATGGGTCGTCGGGTAAGGTCATTTGCGCCTTCATCCAATGCCCGCGCATTGGCTCTTTTGGCTGTGCATCAAACGGGTTAACAGGATCAATTGGGCGCAACTCAATCGGGCGCTCCAGTTCTAACCACGCGCGATGCTTTTCCGGCACATAGGGCGCAATCATGCGGCGCAGATCAAGCTCGCTAGTAAAGGCCTCAGGCCCTTCGACATCGGGCATAGGGAATTGATGATCAAAACCAGCCTCTTCGGTGGCAAACGAGGCCATCATGGTGAAAATAATTTCACCAAACTGAATGGCCTTCACCGTGCGTGTGGTGAAGCTACGGCCATCACGCACACGTTCAACTGAGTAGACGATGGGTGACTTAGGGTTGCCGGGGCGGAGAAAGTAAGCGTGCAGCGAGTGCGCCAACAGGTTGTTTTCCACCGTGCGGCCAGCAGCCATTAGCGCCTGACCTAAGACTTGGCCGCCAAAGACATTGTGGCCAAAGTAGTCGTGACTGCGGCCACGAAACAGGTTCACTTCTAAGTTTTCTAAGTCCAGCAGCGATAACAACTCTTCCATTACAACAGACATTGCTTACTCCTTCGGTCGGTTCCACGCCACAATTTCGACAAAATGATAATTGCCGTGCGTGCGTTTGTTCGGCTTTTGTTACACTCAGGCTCGATTTTAACGCGTCACTGCTTTATTTAGACGCTAGCTTTTGTACAGGATGCCTGCATTATGCTGAGATTTCTCGGTCTAGATCGCCTATTACGACTTATTACCCGCAGCTTGATGTACCTCTGGGTGCGCGTGCAAGTCTCGCCAAATGATCTCGAGCTTTTAGGTATCGACCCTAATCGTCCCATTTGCTATGTCTTGCAAAACCGTCTGCTCTCGAGCGTGCTGGTTTTAGAAGCAGAGATGAGTCATCTCGGCATGCCTCGGCCATTGAGCTCGATGCGGCGCTTTGGCTTACGCGAAAAGCACTCATTGATTTGCCTAACGCAAGAGCATCGCAACCCGCTGGCAAAACCTCGTCACGCGCATTCACCACGCCTAGTGTCATTGATGGACGCAGTCTTTGAAGACCCAACGCTCGATGTGCAATTAGTGCCAGTGACTATTTTGTGGGGCCGCTCGCCCGACAAAGAAAGCTCGTGGCTAAAAATTCTCTTTGCTGACTCATGGGCAACGCCATCGGCATTGAAGCAGTTCATCACCATCATCTTGCATGGTCGCCAAACCATTTTGCGCATGAACCCACCCATTTCTCTGCGCCAACTCTGCGACGACACGCAAAGTAGCGAGCGCAGCCTGCGCAAAGTATCGCGCGTGTTACGCGTGCACTTCCGTCGCCAGCGCACTGCCGCCATTGGCCCGGATATGTCGCACCGCCGCACCATGCGTAGCGACATTATCGGCTCCGATGTTGTGCAAGCAGCCATCGCCAAAGAAATGGAAACTCACGATGTCACTCGCGATGTTGCTGAAGCGCGGGCTCGTATTTACGTCAACGAGATTGCCTCGGACTACTCATATCCAGTGATTCGCTTCTTTGAGAAGTTTTTAAACTGGCTGTGGACGCGCTTGTATAACGGCGTCACGGTGAACAACTTCGAAGTTATCGAAAAACATGTCGCCGATCACGAGATTATCTATGTGCCCTGCCATCGCAGCCACATCGATTATCTGCTGCTGTCCTATGCCATTTTCACGCGTGGCTATATGGTGCCGCACATCGCCGCTGGCGCGAACTTAAACATGCCGGTGGTGGGCAGCTTGCTACGCCGCGCTGGCGCATTCTTTTTACGCCGCACATTCAAAGATAACTTTCTTTATGGCGCGGTGTTTAACGAATACCTGCACCAAATTTTAAGCCACGGCTATCCCATGGAGTATTTCGTTGAAGGCGGCCGTAGCCGCACGGGACGCCTGCTGCCGGCGAAACTTGGCATGGTCAATATGACCTTGCGCAGCTATCTGCGTGACCACAAGCGCCCGCTAGTGTTTATTCCTGCCTATATTGGCTATGAAAAACTTATGGAAGGTGGCACCTATATTGGTGAGATGCAGGGGCGTCCAAAAGAGAAAGAAAATCTATTCTCTTTAGTGATGTCTATTCGCAAGCTAAAAAAAGTCTTTGGCCGTGTGCATTTAAGCTTTGGCGCACCGATCTACCTAGACCAGCATCTCGACACACATATGCCAAACTGGCGCGCTGATGGCCCTGCTGCTGCCGATTCAGCAGCCTTTATACCAACGTCTATGGCGCTTGGTCTTGAGATCAGCACCGGCATTAACGCCAGTGCCGTGGTCAACCCCATCAACTTATTAAGCTTGGTGCTGTTATCGACGCCGAAACACGCCATCGATGAAGATCAGCTCGCCGAACAAGTCGCGCTGTATAAGTCCCTGCTTGCTGCCGTGCCTTACACCGAGCGTGTCACCCTCACCGAGCTCGATGGCCCGGCCATGGTGGCATACGGTGAAGAGCTGAAAATCCTACAGCGACGTAAGCATCCACTCGGCGACTTGCTTTATCTGCACGAAGAAGAAGCCGTGCTGATGACGTACTTCCGCAACAACACGTTGCATTTGTTCGCCCTGCCCTCATTGATCGCAGTGCTACTTCTGCAATGTGGCGACATCTCTGACGAGGAGCTGCTACGCCGCGTGAAGTCGGTCTATCCTTTCTTAAAATCTGAGCTGTTTTTACGCTGGAATGAAGACGAATTGGCCGACGTTGTGGCGCAATACATCGACGCAATGATTGACTTGAAACTAGTCAATCGCACGCGCTCTGGCTGCCTAGCACCACCAAAAGTCAGCAGCGAAGAATATGCTCGCTTGCATATTTTGAGCCGTGGCCTGCGCCAGACTCTGGTGCGTTACCACATGACGGTGACGATTTTGAACCAGCGCGGCACCGGTAAGCTAACGCAGCAACAGCTAGAAGAGCTTTGCCATTTACTTGCTCAGCGCCTGTCATTTGTGCGTGAGTTCAGTGCCCCTGAGTTCTTCGATAAAGGCTTGTTTAAGGGCTTTTTAGACACACTGAAAGCATTAGGCTTCATTCAAGTCTGTGGTCAAGGCACGATAGTGTTCGATAAGCGCCTTGGTGGCCTTGCGCAAGAAGCCTTGGAGGTACTGCCTAGCGGCATTCGCCAAGCCATTTTGCAGGTGACGTTGATTACCGACGAGGAAGTGAATATTGCTTTAGACGCACTTGAGGCCAGCAAAGAGCGTAAGAAACAACGCGCCGCGGCAAAAGCCAACTCATAATGGTCTGGTGCTGAGAATCCCTTAGAGTTGCATATCCATGGAACTAGCCCCGCCCGCGGGGCTTTTTTCTACCCACATGAAACTGGCTTAGCTTAACGCTCTTGGCGTATAGAGATCGAAACGGCTGCTTTGGCCGAGCATACGTTGGTGCGGTTCATCACCATTGAGATCGGGTGCAATGCGCGGACGCTTAACCACCACACGCTTGGTCGCCACAGCTCGCGCCAATGCCAGCAAAGCATCGGCATCTTCGTCACTACCAACCACATGGCGAAATGCCCACATGTCCTTTTTCACCTTCGCGGACTTTTCGCGATGCGGAAACATCGGATCTAAATACACTACTTCGGGGCGCGCCTCTGGTGGCAGTAGCAACTTAGCGCGCAACACACTCTGCGCATCATCGGCGTGCAATATTAAGCGCTCAGCCGTGCCTGCTAACTGAGCACTTTGCTGAGCGCGGCGCAGGCCATCGGCTAATAAGGCATGCACCAAGGGCACACGCTCAACCATTTCTACTTGCGCGCCAAGTGAAGCCAATATCCAGCTATCGCGACCAAGGCCTGCAGTAGCATCAAGCACACGAGGTGTGGCGCCCTTACGCAGGCCACAGGCGCGAGCAACGGCCTCACCGGCACCATGACCATTGGCAATGCGTCGCTGCAAGCTTGCATCGGCAAAATCAACGCGCACAGGCCCAGGTAAAGGTTTTTCTAGCGTTTGTAGTGCTAGGCCGTGCTCATCATAAATAAGCACAGACTCGGCGCTATCTGTGTGATCGGCTTGAGAGTTGCCATCATTTGCTTCAGTAATGCGCGTTTGCAGTCCGGCAAATAATTGTCGGCGATGCTGATTTTGCTCGCGCCCTGCCAACGGCTGCTCAGGCCATCCAGCCACGAATATCGCACCCAGCCTTTGTGCTTGCTCTTGTGCAAGCTCGGCATGAGCCTGCGTTAAGCAATACAGCGCCAGACTCATGACAGCCAGTTAATCCAGCCCGCCCAAGCGCTGATAAAGATGAATAGGCCGAAGCCGATGCGATACCAAGCAAACACCGTAAAGCCATGCGTGGAGACAAAGGCGACCAGGGCTTTCACCACCCAAGCGGCGACGAGGAATGCCGCAATAAAGCCAATGGCGAAGACAGGAAGATCGGCCAAGATAAATTCGTGACGGTGTTTAAAGACTGAATATACCGTGGCGCCAATCATGGTTGGTACGGCTAAGAAAAAGGAGAACTCAGCAGCTGTTTTACGTGACAAGCCCACCAGCAAGCCGCCAATGATGGTCGCGCCCGAACGCGAGGTGCCGGGAACCATCGCTAAGCATTGAGCAAAGCCAACCTTAAGCGCGTCTTGCCAGCGCATATCATCGACATCATGCACGCGCACAATATGCTCACGGCGCTCAGCCCAGAGGATGACGACGCCACCTAAGATCAGCATAAAAGCGACCACGAAAGGACTAAATAAATAGTCGCGAATCACGCCAATTGCAAAGAAGCCAATAACTGCCGCCGGCAAAAAGCCCACTAAAATATTCACCACAAAGCGAGTAGACACTGGCTCTTTACTGAAGAAACCACGAGTCACTCGGTTTAAACGCTCACGATAGTCCCAGCACACGGCCAAAATAGCGCCAAGCTGAATTGAAATTTCAAACACTACGCGTTTATCGTGAGTCCAGAAGTTCATCAGCTCGCCGGCAAGGATTAAATGCCCCGTGCTGGAGATCGGTAAAAATTCGGTAAGACCTTCGACAATGCCCATGAGTAGAGCTTGAAAATACAGTAGATAGTCCATCAAAAATCCTATGGTGCGGTGCTAATGGCGGCGGCCGAGTAGGCCTGATAAAAAGCGCTGGGCATGCGGCGAATACGGCCTTGGGCAATATCGACACAAACGAAATGGGTGCTGCCACGGAATACCGTTTGGCCATCGCTGAGACGAATAAACTGATAACAGCGATGCGTGGAAAGTTTATCAACCTCGGTCAGCCATGTGGCTAATATCAGCTCGTCATCGAGGTGTGTGGGCAATAAATAGGACAGTTCGTGCTTGCGTACGACCATGCCGTGGCCGGAGGCTTCATATTCGTCTGGGCCTAGGCCTAATGCACACGAGTGCGACCACGCCACATCCTCAAGCCATTGTAAGTACACAACATTATTGGTGTGGCGCATGACATCGATATGTTCAGGCAACACACGCACGGTGACGGTATGCTGCTGCGGATGGTCAAAATTAGGGCTGCTCATAGGCCGCGACCAGGCAATTTGCGCCAGACATTATCGCGTAAATACACAGGCAAGGCCTGCTCAGGCGCCAGTGCCGGTTTATCGGCTAGATACTCAGCCGCTAGGCCGGCAACATCGACAGCGCTAGGCGCTAGATCTGGCCATTGCTGACTGACAGGCATTTGCGCTGATAACACCTCGCCATAGCTGCTCCAGCCGCTGCCGACACCAACGCGCTCTATGTTGCTGGTGAGCCACTCAGCAGGTAGCGCATCGGGCTTGCACACCACTACCGGCACTGTTGGCTGCATCCAACCATCGACGCAATGAAACACGCCAGCGTAAATCTCGCCCATGCGGGCATCGAAGCAGGCCATGACATCGCTAACGCCATGTTCGCGCCAGGCCGCTTGCGCCAAGGTTTGTAAGCTGCAAATGCAGACCATGCCAAGGTCTGCGCCAAACGCTAAGCCCTGCGCCACGGAAGCGCCAATGCGCACGCCAGTAAAGGCGCCGGGGCCGTTAGCGTAGGCAATGGCATCGAGTGATTTTAGCACCCAGCCAGACTCGCTGAGCAGCTCATCGACCATCGGCAAGATGAGCTGTGTTTGCTCACGCGGGGCAAATTGATGGCGAAAAAGCATCTCGCCAGACTCAGTCGATAGCAATGCGGCCGAACAGTATTCGGTGGTGGTTTCTAAGGCCAGCAACTTCATGTGTGCGCAGGCTCCAAGGCATTAATAAACTCAAAAAACTCGGTCACGACAGCAATTTCTCGGGTGCGACGCATGGGCGGCAAGCTTTGCAAAAACAACTGGCCATAGGGTTTACCGACTAAACGCGGGTCGCAGACCATGAGCACGCCAGTATCGAGCACATCACGAATCAAACGCCCTGCGCCCTGCTTCATGCTGATAATCGCCGATGGCAGCTGATAAGCCATAAATGGATTCTGGCCACGCGATTTATAGGCATCAAGGCGAGCTGACATCACCGGATCACCCGGTGAGGCGAACGGCAGTTTATCAATAATAACCAGCGATAGCGCCTGACCGCGCACATCAACGCCTTCCCAAAATGCACCCGTGGCCAATAAAACGCACTGCTCAGTGCTGGCAAAGCGGCGCAATAGTTCGGCTTTCGGCTGCGTGCCCTGAACCAAAAAAGTAAAGTCGAGCTGCTTTGGCAGCCATTCGGCAGCTTCACGCAGCGCTCTATGCGAGGTGAAAAGAAAAAATGCGCGGCCCTGACTGGCATTTAGCACTGGCACTGCAGCTCTCAAAACAGCATTGGTGTAATCCATCGCGCCAGTGTCAGGTAAGCCGCGCGGCACATAAAACAAGGCCTGCTGCTCATAAGCGAAAGGGCTAGGCAGCTGAATCGCCTCGATATCATCGCTCAAGCCTAGCTGCTGGCGAATATGACGAAAATCTTCGCGCACGGCCAAAGTTGCCGAGGTAAATATCCACGCCATCGGGTCTTGATCAATCAGCGCGCGAAATGGCTGCGAGACTTCTAGCGGCGTCCATTGCAGCACAAAGCCTTTGCGGAAGGTCTCGAACCAATGCACTTGGTTGTCTGGCGTATCGCCGGTGAGCTCTTCAAAGGCCTTGCCTAGCTCTTCGGCACGGCGGTGGCAGCTATCCAAACCCTTGCTACGATCTTTCAGCGCCGCTAAGGCATCGAGTAAGGCGCCTAAGCTTAAGTTCACCGCCGCAATAGCGGCCGGCATCTCTGGCTGCTCAATGACCTCGGCCCACACGCCCTTGCGCGAGTCTTCACCCAGCTGCAGACGAAAATGCGCTAATCGCGTCTCGATGACCGACACCAAGTCATTAGCGCCACGTAAATCACCGCCAGCCGCCAAGATTTCGCGCAAGGTGTCAGCCAGCAAATCGTTAATTTGCCGCGACGATAGGCTCTGGCCAAAGAACATCGCCGCCGTTTCCGGCAACTGATGCGCCTCATCAAAAATCACCGCATCTACCGCCGGCAATAGCTCACCAAAGCCGCGATCTTTCAGGGCTTTATCGGCAAAAAATAAATGGTGATTGACCACGATGATGTCGGCCTCGGCCGCCTGCTCACGCGCCTTCATCAGCGGGCAATCATCGATTTTGGGACACTCTTGGCCCAGACAGTTATCCGCCGTACTCGTCACCAATGGCCAGACGCTAGAGTCTTCAGCAATGTCGATAAGTTCAGCAATATCGCCCATTTGCGTCTTGCCTGCCCACGCCGCCACACGCTGCAAATCGTGCACGACCTGTTTGCTCTCTAACTCGCCATCGCTCAAATGCTGCTCTAAGCGGTAGGGGCAAAGATAGTTGCTACGGCCTTTTAGCAGCGCGGTGCGAATAGGCTTGCCCAGTAGTGTGCGCACTTGCGGTAAATCGCGATGAAAAAGCTGATCTTGCAGGTTGCGCGTGCCGGTGGAGACCAAGGTTTTTTGCCCAGAAAGCATCGCCGGCACTAAATATGCAAAGGTCTTACCGGTACCCGTGCCGGCCTCAACCAAGAGCTGCGACTTCGCTTTCAGTGTCTTTTCTACGGCCAGAGCCATCGCCACCTGCGGCGCACGCGGCTGATAGCCAGGTACTTTTTCAGCAAAAGGCCCATCAGCACCGAGTGCATGGCTAACACTCATGGTCGTCATTGCGTTACCTGCATGGCGCAGCTCCTGTGGCTTAGTGACGTGCGCGTCATGCTGGTATTAAGCATTAGGTCGCGCGTGAACTAAGTAAAGCAGCTGGAATAGCACTCTGCTCACTTTCTATCGCTGCCAAGCGCGGCGCCAACAACGCCTGCATCATGTCGATGTGCAGCTCATTGGCGTTTAGCGCATCAATATAGGCGTAGCGACCACCGCCCGCCTGCTGGAAAAACTCCCGATTTTCTACGGCGATCTCTTCCAAAGTTTCTAAGCAATCGGCCGAGAATGCAGGGCAAATGACATCAACAGAGGCCAGCGATTGCTCGCCCCAGGCCTTGAGCGTGGCATCGGTGTAAGGTTTTACCCATTCCTGCAAGCCAAAGCGCGACTGAAAGCTCACACACCATTGCTCATCGCTTAAGCCCAATTCACGCACCACAGCAGCTGCGGTTGCACGGCAATGCTCGGGATATGGATCGCCTTTGTCGGCATAGGGCTGAGGAATGCCATGGAAAGAAAACAGCAGCTTTTCGGCTTGACCATTTGCTGCCCAATGCGCTTTGATCGACTCAGTCAGCGCGTGAATATAGTGCGGATGAGCATGATAATCGCGGATGATTTGCAGCGATGGCAGTCGCCGCTGCTGCGGAATCCAGCGCGCAATTTGGTCGTACAGCGGCGCTGTAGAGGTTGCTGAATATTGTGGAAATAATGGCAGCACCACCCATTGATCAATGCCCTGCTGATGGCAATGCGCCATGGCATCACGCAATGATGGCTCGCCATAGCTCATGGCTGGCAACACCTGCACATCGAGAGCGGGAAATGCAGCAGACACACGCGCCTGAACTGCCGCAACTTGCGCCAACAGCGTCTCGCGCATCGGCGACTCATGCGTCCAAATACTGGCATAAGCCTTGGCCACGCGCTTTGGCCGTGATGGCAAAATAAGCAGGCGTAGAATAAAAAACCAAATTAGCCGAGGCACTTCAATCACGCGACTATCACTTAAAAATTCGCGTAAATAGCTGCGCACAGCGGCCGGCGTTGGTGCTGTTGGCGTGCCGAGGTTAGCCAAAATAACCGCTACTTTGGTGCGTTCGATGGTCGGCGCAGGGCTTTTATCGCGGCAATAGCAAGATTCATTAACGCAGTTCATGAGCAACTCTCTCAAACAACACGTGGGCATAATACAGGCCAAATAATTAATGGTCTGCCTGAGCCAGAAACAATAACGCCGCGCAGGGCGCGGCGTTAGTTTACAAGCACTACACGTGTTTAGCTTAACGCTGCCAACATACGTTTGGTGATGTCATCAACTGAGCCCACGCCTTCCACTAAATGGTATTTAGCCGCATTGGGCGTTTGGCCATCACGAGCTTGATAGAAACCAACCAAAGGCTGTGTTTGCTCATGATAGATGGCTAAGCGCTTAGCTACTGTTGCTTCAGTGTCATCTGGACGCTGCACAAGATCTTCGCCAGTCTCATCATCTTTGCCCGCAACTTTTGGCGGATTATGCATGACATGATAAACACGGCCAGAACCGGGGTGCACGCGGCGACCTGACAAGCGCGCGATGATTTCTTCATCGGCAACACGAATTTCGACAACATGATCAATTGACACGCCGGCATCAATCATTGCTTGCGCTTGCGGGATGGTGCGCGGAAAACCATCAAACAAAAAACCTGGCGCGCAATCGGCCTGCTTAATACGTTCTTTCACCAAACCAATGATGATGTCATCAGAAACCAAACCGCCAGCATCCATAACCTTTTTCGCGGCAATGCCAAGCTCTGTGCCAGCCTTCACCGCCGCACGTAGCATGTCGCCGGTGGAGATTTGCGGAATGCCAAAACGGCTCATGATGTTCTGAGCCTGCGTGCCCTTACCAGCACCTGGCGCTCCCAAAAGAATAATACGCATCCATTTTACTCCCAATCTCAAGGCGGCAAGGATACTCGCCCAAGCCGCCTTTTCACAAGACTTTCACCGCCAAGCTGCGACCAACGGACTATCGCGCTTCGACTTTCTCGCTAATTCGCAGGCGCACTATTTGATCACTGGCTTTCTGCACTGGTACTGCTACTGCTTGCCAGCCGGGCCCAGTGGCATCGCCACTAGTCGATATTCTCGCCGAAATAACCACATCCGCGAATGAACTCAGCAGTCTTGCTGAGTTCAAGCTATGGCGATCATTGAGCGCAATCGACATCGGAAACTGCGCCACTGGCTGCCCCACGGCGGCAATCGGCATCGGCATACCGGCAGGTTCGCGAGCGAAAATAAACAAGGTTGCATCGGCGGGTATGGCGCGTGCCAATTCTGGCGCAAGCGTGACCTCGATGCGATATAGCGTATCTGCGGCTGCCGTGACTTCACCGGCGCTACCGGCCTCTGCAATCAAGCCGGCAATGCGTTGATCAGCCGCCGAATCTGCCTCAGCAGCAGGCATTGCCGCGCGCAGGGCTCGTAGCTTCGTTAACACCGCTAGTGCCGTGGCATTATCGCCAGCACGCAAGCTGCCCATACCAAGCATCAATAAGGCGCCTTGATGATCAGGCTCGCGCTGCAAAATACCATTGAGCAAGTTTGCTGCTAGAGAATCCATCGCGCCTTGCTGCGACATGATGCTGGCTTGCACATAGGTCATCGCCACTTGGATATCGCTAGGGCTAAGCTCCACAGCACGGGCCAAAGCCTCTTTTGCCGGACCAAACTCACGTGCTTGCATGAAGCCCAAGCCTAAAGTTAGCCAGCCTTCGCCATTATGCGGATCGGCCTGGACACGACGCTGCAGCGCACGCATAAAGTCCGGCAAACTAGCATCTGGCGATTGTTCCGCCATGTCCTGCCCCGCCAGCAACTTATCGATAGTCGGCGCTAAGCGCTCAGCATTATGCGTATCTTTCGCCAAACCTGGGCTCAAAAATACGCCAAGCCATAACGCCACACTCGCGACAGGAACAATCAGCAATAACGCCAGCGCCAAACCACCCACTTTCAATGGCCGACTACTTTGATCTGCCACTTGTTGGTTATCGGCTAATAGCCCGCGATCGAGCTCCAACTTCAGCGCGGCATAGGTCTCAGCGGTGATGCGCGATGCCATGTGATCGGCATTTAGCTCAGCCAAACGCTCATGATAAATTTGCTTCGATAAGGCCTGCGCGCTACGACCTGTCACCGCCATACCACCGCGTAATGGCCAGAGCAGGCAAAATGCCGTGGCTAGCGCTAATAATATCGCCGCCAACACCATCGGCACTAAGGTCATTTGATCCGCACCCAAACTCATCATGACCTACGCTCCTGATCACCGGACAATACACGCTGCAGCTGCTCCGCCTCTTGTGACGACAATGGCCTAGGCTTGGCAATCACCCCGCGCGTCCGTCGCCACATGGTAAAACCGGCCACAATGAGCAGAATAAATGGACCGAACCAGAGCACAAACGTGCTGGCGCGCACAGGCGGCTTATAGGTAATGAAGTCGCCATAGCGCGCGATCAAATAATCACGAATTTCGCCATCGCTTTGGCCTGCTTTAATTTGCTCATAAACACGGTCTTTCAGGTCCCCAGCTAAGCCTGCATCAGAGCCGGCTAAGTTGGTGTTTTGGCATTTTGGGCAGCGCAGCTCATCAATCAATGCGCGGTAGCGAGTTTCCTGCAGTGGCGTATCGAAGTCGCGGACATCAACAGAGGCAAAGCTTGCTGCAGAAATCAGCATCAGGCTGAGTAATAGATAGCGAATCATGGCTTAGCCTCCTGCGCATATTCAGCTAATAGCGCCTCATAGCGTGGCTTCAATTCGGTTTGCCATGCCTTCGGGTCGAGCACGCCAACTGCGCGATAACGAATGATGCCATTGCCATCGACTAGATACGTTTCTGGCGCGCCATAGACACCTAGATCGATGCCTAAGCTGCCATCTTCGTCAAAAATGACTTGCTCAAAGGCATTGCCGTTATTGCTTAGCCAAGCCAGAGCTGCTTGTCGATTATCTTTGTAGTTCACACCAATAATGCGCACGCCTTGACCTGCTAACTCAACCATGACAGGATTTTCGATAAGGCAGGAAACACACCATGTTGCCCACACATTGAGCAGTGTGACATTGCCTTTAAAGATGCTTTCGTCAAGCTTTAGCTCGGGATCAGCAAGGCTGGGCAAGTTAAAGGCCGGCACTGCGTGGTCTAAGCGCGCAGAAGGCAAAAATGAAGGATCACTGCCATTGCGGCTAAATAGCAAAAGCGCCAAAGCCAAAAACAGTGCCAATGGCAACGCGAAAACTAACCAGCGACTCGATGATTTCATGTCGCCGCTCCTGTGCTAGCACGCGGCGTTGGCGTAGCACTGACACGATGGCGATAACGTTTATCGAGCAATGACATGAGTGCGCCCAAGGCCATCACCAAAGCGCCAAACCACATCCAGCGCACCATTGGCTTCACGTAAACACGCACCGCCCATGCACCATTGTCTAGCGGCTCGCCTAGAGCGACGTAAAGATCGCGCCAGAGCGTGCCGGTAATGGCGGCTTCAGTCATCGGGCTTTGCTGCACGCGGTAGATACGCTTCTCCGGATGCAACACTTCGGACCACGCGCCTGAGCTCACCACCAAGGTGCCACGTTGCGCCGTATAGTTCGGGCCGCGATGATCTTCGACGCCATCAAAACGAAATACATAATCGCCGACAGTTAGTGTCTCACCGGGAGCTAAGCGCACATCTTTTTCCACGCTGTAATGCGAGGTCATTGCCACACCCAAAACCACCATGACCAGACCAATATGGCCCAGCTGCATGCCCCAATAGCTAGGAGTGAGTTTCTTTAGGCCCAGCCAACGCGTTCTGGCATGGCGCGTCTTCACCAGTACATCTTCAAATAAAGCACCTAAGACCCATGCCGACAAGCCAATGCTGAGTGCAACTAGCCATGGCAGATCGCCATAGACCAATAGTGGTAGCGCAATCGCCGCCACTACCGCGGCAATCAGCACGCGCCACAAGGGCAGCAGGCGCTTACTCAAGGTGTCGCGCTTCCAATTGATGTGCGGACCAATGCCCATAAACACCATCAGTACCAAAGTCAGCGGCACAAACAGCAAGTTAAAGTACGGAGGCCCAACCGATAGCTTGCCCAGATCTAGCGCGTCTGCGACTAGCGGAAATAAGGTGCCGAGCAAAACTGTCACGGTCGCAGTGAGCAGGAATAGGTTGTTAATCATCAAGAAAAAGTCGCGCGACACCGTGGTGTGCCTACTCTCGCTTTGCAAACTCGGCGCTTTCCAAGCAAACAAGGCCAATGAGCTGCCAATCACCACAATCAAGATCGCTAAGATATACAAGCCGCGAGAGGGGTCCGAAGCGAAAGCATGCACCGAAGTCAGCACGCCTGATCGCACCAAGAAAGTACCCAACAAGCTCAAAGCAAAGGCAATAATAGCCAGCAACACAGTCCAGGCTTTAAATACGCCGCGCTTTTCTGTTACCGCCAATGAGTGCAGCAAGGCTGTGCCCGCTAACCATGGCATAAATGAAGCATTCTCAACTGGATCCCAAAACCACCAGCCGCCCCAGCCGAGTTCGTAATATGCCCACCACGAACCTAAGGCGATGCCTACGCTTAAAAATGCCCACGCCGCCAATGCCCACGGCCGTGACCAACGTGCCCACGCCGAATCAAGGCGGCCATTAAGCAAGCCCGCCAGCGCGAAAGCAAAAGGCACTGCAAAGCCGACATAGCCCATATAAAGCATGGGTGGATGGAAGATTAAGCCGGGGTCTTGCAGTAAGGGATTGAGGTCATTGCCCTCAATAGGGAAGTCGGGAAATAGGCGGTTGAATGGGTTTGATGTGAATAAGACAAAGCTCATCATGGCTGTGCTGATTAGGCCCAAAATGGCGAGTACACGAGCGGTCATGATCAAAGGCAGTGCTTGCGAAAAGCGTGCGACAGCAGCAGTCCAGCCCGCTAGCACGAGTACCCAGAGCAATAAGGAGCCTTCGTGGCCACCCCAAACGGCGGAAATTTTGTACCAAAATGGCAGCAGCGTATTGGATTGGCGCGCAACATAATCGACGCTGAAGTCATTCAGCAAAAACGCTGCCGTTAGGCCAATAAATGACAACAGTAATAGGCCGAACTGAGCATAGGCTGCTGTTCGTGCGACAGCCTGAATACGGGGCTCACCGCGTACTATGCCCAACCACGGCAAGGTGCCCTGAATTAAGGCCACGATGGCTGCCAATACCAGCGCAAATTGACCGAGTTCAACCCACATAACGTTCTCCTAATGCCATATCAGCACGCGTATCAGGTCGCCATCATACCTGCGCTGCCCACCCTGTCCAGTTACACCGCTAAGTCATTCAAATTGCTGCTTTGTTAAGCCTTTGCAAAGAACCAAAAACACATTTAGAAACAACTCTAAGACTAATGGGTCGGCATTCTCCCCCAATGCCCTTGCTACCATGGGCGCACGAAAAAACTGCCTAAGGAAATCTATGAGCGACGTTTATCAGCAAACCCAGTTTAGCCGCGAAGAGCTTATTGCCTGCGCTCGTGGGGAACTCTTTGGGCCAGGCAACGCCCGCCTGCCATTACCCAATATGCTGATGATGGATCGCATCATTCACCTCTCACGCGAAGGCGGCACAAACGGCAAAGGCGAAATCATCGCCGAACTCGATATCCATCCAGACCTGTGGTTTTTTCAGTGCCACTTTGAAACCGACCCTGTGATGCCCGGCTGCTTAGGCCTCGATGCATTGTGGCAACTACTCGGCTTTTATCTCGGCTGGCGCGGCAACCCTGGCCGCGGCCGAGCCTTAGGCGCTGGCGAAGTGAAGTTCTTCGGCCAAGTTTTGCCCACAGCAAAAGTATTGCGCTACGAGATCAATATCCGCCGTGTAGTCGAACGCAAGCTGGTCATGGGCATCGCTGATGGTCGAGTATTGCTCGATGGCCGCGAAATCTACACTGCTAGCGACTTGCGTGTTGGCCTCTTTACCAGCACTGAAAACTTCTAATTGGAGCATCCTATGCGCCGCGTCGTCATTACTGGCTACGGCATTGTTTCCTGCCTTGGTCATGACACCGAAACTGTAAAAAACAGCCTGTTTAACGGCATTTCCGGCATCCGTGCCAATGAAAAATATACCGAAATGGGCTTTCGCAGCCAAGTCAGCGGCTCCATTCGTGACCTCGATCTAGATGCCTTGATTGACCGCAAAATGCGCCGCTTTATGGGCGATGCTGCAGCCTATGGCTATGTTGCACTAACTCGCGCCATCGAAATGTCCGGCCTCAGCTCTGAGCAAATCGTTAATCCCCGCACCGGTCTGGTGGCAGGCTCTGGTGGCGCATCAAGCACCAACCAAGTGGCCGCCGCCGACATCGCCCGCGAAAAAGGCGTAAAGCGCATTGGCCCATACATGGTGCCACGCACCATGTCCTCTACATTGTCGGCCTGCCTCGCCACTGCCTTCCAAATCAAGGGCGTGAACTACTCCATCGCTTCCGCTTGCGCGACTAGCGCGCATTGCATTGGTCATGCCGCCGAACTCATCCAGCTCGGCAAGCAAGACGTGGTATTTGCCGGTGGCGGCGAAGAAGAAGCTTGGGAAGAGTCGTGCATGTTCGATGCCATGGGCGCGATGTCGAGCAAATACAACGACACTCCCGAAAAAGCCTCACGTGCCTATGACGCCAATCGCGATGGCTTCGTCATTGCTGGTGGTGCCGGCATGGTTGTCGTCGAGTCCTATGATCACGCGATTGCTCGTGGCGCGACTATCTTGGCGGAAATCGTTGGCTATGGCGCCACTTCCGATGGCCATGACATGGTCGCCCCTAGCGGCGAAGGTGCTGAGCGCTGCATGAATATGGCACTGCAAACTGTCGATACGCCTATCGATTACCTAAACACCCATGGCACTTCTACACCGGTAGGCGATTTAGCCGAACTCAAAGCCATTCGTGCAGTTTTTGGCGATAAAGCCCCCGCCATTAGCTCGACAAAATCACTGTCTGGCCACTCTTTGGGCGCTGCCGGTGCTCAAGAAACGATCTACTGTTTAATCATGCTCGCCAATGATTTTGTCACCGCCTCAGCCAATATTGAGACACTAGATCCAGAGGCTGAAGGCCTGCCAATTGCCTTAAAACGAATTGATAATGCCGGTTTAAAAACCATCATGAGCAATAGTTTTGGCTTTGGTGGCACCAATGCCAGCTTAGTCTTGCGCAAGCTCTAAGCCTTGTGCTGGGCGGCTTTCACGGCCGCCCAGCCGCCCCAGAAAGCCCCAACCTGACAAATGTTACAGTGCTCACTGTCAAAATTGATTGACCACTGATTGGAAAAACTTTAGCGTATCTCGAGTTCAATTCCTGAGACCTAATTAATGTCCACTCAACATCACGATATTTTGATCATCGGCGCCGGCCTTTCTGGTATCGGTGCAGCCTGCCACTTCAGCCGCAACTGCCCGACTAAATCGATTGCCATACTCGAGCGCCGTCAGGCCATTGGTGGTACTTGGGATTTATTTCGCTATCCCGGCATTCGCTCCGACTCCGATATGTTCACTTTTGGTTACAGCTTCAAGCCATGGGTTGAGTCGCGCGTATTGGCCGATGGCCCGTCGATCAAGCAGTACATGACTGATACGGCAAAAGAGTATGGCGTAGATAAAAAAATTCATTATGGCCGCCAAGTCATCAACTCAAACTTTTCGACCAAAACTGGTCTTTGGACTGTCGAAGCCAAAGACGAAGCAAGCGGCGAGTCAGAGAAATTCACCGCCAACTTCTTAATGGTCTGCACCGGCTACTACAACTATGACAAGGGCTACCGCCCAACATTCCCCAATGAAAAAGCCTTCAAAGGCGACATTATTCATCCACAGTTTTGGCCAGAAAACCTCGACTACAGCGGTAAGCGCGTGGTTATTATCGGTAGCGGCGCCACGGCAATCACCTTGCTGCCAACCATGACCGACAAAGCTGCTCACGTGACCATGTTGCAGCGCTCACCGACCTACATTATGTCGGTGCCGGCCATTGACCCAGTAGCGCGTGCACTGCAAAAAGTATTGCCCGAAAAGGCTGTTTATCGCCTCAATCGTATCCGCAATATCGGCCTACAGCGCATGCTATTTCAGGCCTCCCGCAAACGCCCTGCGGCAGTCAAACGCCTATTGCTAGGCATGGTGAAGAAGCAGCTTGCGGGTAGCGGCATCGACATGAGGCACTTCACGCCCAGCTACCAACCTTGGGATCAGCGCCTATGCGTAGTGCCCAATGGCGATCTATTTAAAGTTCTGCGTGAAGGCAAAGCCAGCATTGCCACCGACCACATTGAAAAATTCACTACAAACGGCATTTTGCTGAAATCGGGCGAGGAAATTCCAGCCGATATCATCATCACGGCGACAGGTCTCGATGTGCAAATGACCGGCGGCATGAACTTGAAGGTCGACAATAAATCTGCGGCCGCTAAGACACGCTTGACCTATAAAGGCGTATTGGTCGAAGGCATACCCAATGCCGCCATGGTGTTTGGCTACACCAATGCGTCTTGGACACTGAAAGCCGACTTGGCCAGCGAATATGTCTGCCGTCTCATCAACCATATGGATGAAAAAGGCTATCGCACGGTAGAAGTTCACGACCATGACAATTTGGTCACCGAAGATACGGTGCTCGGCAGTTTAAGCTCAGGCTATATTCAACGCGCAGCTGACAACTTGCCGCGCCAAGGCAGCAAGGCGCCATTTCGCGTAGTGCAAGACTACTTGCGTGATGTTCCGCTGATGCGCTTTACGCCTATCGATGATGGCTATTTGCAGTTCGATGGCAAGCCGGCGCGCGCACCTAGCGGCCTTAGTCGCGTTACCGCACCACTGAAAGCCGCCTTTGGTCGAGGCTAAGCCTTAATCGGATAAGTAATATTCAACCGTGGTGACCACGCGCACGCGCTTCATGTGCGGCGTGCTGTCATCGCGGTTGTTGATGCTAAATTGCCCTTGCTGAGCTGACTTGATTTTGCCCAACTTGCTATTGGAGTCTTGGGCAAATTTTTCAGCGACTGCACGGGCATTTTTAGTTGCCTCCTCAATCATCGCTGGCTTAATTTTGCTTAAATCCTCATAGCTAAACACGCGCTGGATATCTTCTTTGGTGACTGACACCACCACGCCTTGCTTACCCAATTCCAGCAAGCTCGCCATGGCTTTGCGCACCGCATCTACCTTGGTGGTGAATACCGTTACATCGCCTTCGCCGGTGTAACGAAACTTAATCTGACTTTTATCGCCCCACTGATTGGCATAAGCATCGGCAATAACTGGTGGCGCCAAAGAAATTTCATCATCGCTTAAGCCATGCTTTTTCAAGAAAACACTGATCATGCGTTGGTTTTTTTCAACGTCTAAATACAGTTTATCTAGGTCATTTTCAGCAACTTGATAGCGGATCGGCCATGCCGCCGTAGTGGCATCAACATCGCGCTCAGATAAGCCCTTCACGCTCACCGTACGCTCCATGGCTTTCACCGATACTGCGGCGTCGGCCAGCTGATAGCCTAAGGCCGACAGGCCCAGTACAACGCATATGCCAAGCGCTAAGGCGCTGCCCTTTGTCACAGATGTCATGGTATTGGCTCCTAATCAAGAGTATGTATGGGGCTTACTTACGCTTCATCGGTCATTAGGTGTACCGCCACCACTATCTCACCGGCCCAAATACATATTAGGCGATCGCGCTGCCATGGCGGAATACTCTGCTCTTGGCACCAGTTTTTCAGACTAACGCTGCGCTGCTGATCTTTTAGCGCAGAGGCTTCCTTAAGACAACTCGAGTCAATCAGCAGCCGCTCACCACCAACGCGCGGAGCTATACGCCATGGCATCTCGAGTAATTGGTCGTTTCTATTTAAATGCGGGCATAGCTCATTTAGCGACCATAAGCGCCCTGCCCACTCGATAGGCTCAAGCGGATTAGGCCAGTTGATAGCTGCTGGTAATTCGCTAATCAGCTCATCGTGGCGCAGATATAAACGCTCACGATAACGCCGCAGCGACCAACCGGCCCAAGCCAATTGCGGCTGAGCATCGGCGCGTGCCTGCAGCAACTCTAGTTTCACGCGTGGCCAATACCGATACGGTAATGCCGGCGCCCCCTTGCGCTGCAACCAACGCGCGATGACCGCCTGACGACTGGCTTCGCTCAGCGCATTGAGTGCTGGGATATCTAAAGTTTTGCCATCACCGCTGAGCTGCTGCAAAAGGTCATCGCTAAGCTCATTTAAGGCATCGGCTTGCTGCGCCATTTGTTGGCTGCTACGAGCCAATAACTGCGATGCTTCGGGCCAGCGCTGTTGCAGCAGAGGCAATAGCTGATGACGTAATAAGCTGCGGTCAAAGCGCGGATCGGCATTGGCAGGATCTTTTACAACGGGTAGCTCACTAATGCTGCTAAGCCAACTCGTGATGGCCTGTCGCGATTGGCCAAGCCATGGCCGCCAGCGCAACATCGCAGGTAACTGCGTATTACTGCTACGCCACAAACTCTGCTCGCGCATAGCCGCCAAGCCCTGCACACCTGCACCACGCATCAGTCGCAGCAATAGCGTTTCGGCTTGGTCATCCTGATGGTGGGCCAGCAGCAGCGCTTCGCTCTCGCTCATAAGCGCGGCAATGGCATCGTAGCGTGCCCGCCGTGCGGCATCCTCAATGCTAGCTTGCACCGGCACTTGGACACGCAAAATCTGTAGAGGAATTTGCCAGGCCGCCGCTTGCTGTTCAGCAAGCATCGCCCAGCTGTCGGCATCGGGGTGAAGGCCGTGATGCACATGCACTGCGCGCAGCCGAAAGTCTAAGGCTGAGGCAGCATGCTTAGCGGCGCAGAGTAAAGCGTAGGAGTCGGGGCCGGCGCTAAGCGCTACGACAAGACCCGTGATGCTAGGGGCATCGAGCTGCCGCGCGCGCAAAAACGCGTCGAGCGCGGCAACTGGGCTCATTCGCTGGCTAGCTGCTCGGTATTGCCATAGCTCATCAGGCGATCGTAGCGGCGATTTAGCAGGCTGTCGTGATCTAGGCTGCGTAGCTTTTTCAGCTGGCTTAGCAGCGCTTTGCGCAGGCTATCGGCAACGCGATCAAAGTCGCGGTGTGCGCCACCCAAAGGCTCACTGACTAAATCATCAACAAAGCCTAATGAGTGTAGGCGCGAGGCCGTAAGATTCATTGCCTCTGCCGCTTCAGGTGCTTTTGCAGCGGTTTTCCACAGAATAGAAGCGCAGCCTTCTGGGGAAATCACCGAGTAAGTGCTGTATTGCAGCATCAATAAGCTGTCGCAAACACCAATAGCCAAGGCACCGCCGGAGCCACCCTCACCAATCACAGTCGAGATGATTGGTGTTTTCAGACGCGACATGACCGCTAAATTTTTTGCGATGGCCTCACTCTGGCCACGCTCTTCAGCATCGATACCAGGATAAGCGCCTGGCGTGTCGATAAAAGTAAAGATGGGCATTCTAAAGCGCTCAGCCATTTCCATCAGGCGTAAGGCTTTGCGATAGCCTTCTGGGCGCGGCATGCCAAAGTTACGGCGCACTTTTTCGCGCACATCGCGGCCCTTCTGATGACCAATGATCATCACCGGCTCGCCCATAAAGCGCGCAGTACCGCAAATCAGTGCGGCATCGTCGGAGAAGCTACGGTCGCCATGGAGCTCATCGAAATCGGTAAATAGGCGCTGAACATAGTCCATGGTGTAAGGACGGCGCGGATGACGCGAGATCTGTGAGACTTGCCACGAGGTTAGTTTGGAAAAAATATCTTCAGTGAGAGCCAGGCTTTTTTTACGCAGCCGGGCGACCTCGTCATCGATATTTAAGCTGGTGCCATCGCCAACTTGCTTTAGCCCTTCAATCTTGGCTTCAAGCTCAGCGATAGGTTGTTCAAAATCGAGATAATCGGGATTCATGAAACGCTCTCATTAACTATGCACCGAGTGTAGCTGACACGGCGCGGCGCGCAAACCCACTACTTAGTACAGTACACGCACACTATCGTGACCCAGGCGCTGGCGTAAACCGCGCAGCAATGGATCGGTCAGTTTTACTCGCCACTGCTCGCTGCCCAGTAATGTAGCTTGCGCGGCTGGATGTTGCACACGAAAACGCAGCATAGCACCCTCGGCTTGGCGCTGGGTTTGTAGCCATTCGGTTAGGTCGTGAACTCCACGCAGACCCAAGGCAACGGGTACAGTGAGCTCCAAGCCCTTGCTCAAGCGTGTACGAGCATCGACTAAAGGTTGAATCGATTTAGCCACGACTTTGAGCATGCCCGCGTACTCATCCATCGAGACTTCACCCTCAATAACGAGCACGCTATCACTGCTTAATAGCGGCCTAACTTGCTCTAAAACTTCACTAAATACAGTCACTTCAACACGTGCCGTACGGTCATCAATGGTCAAAAATGCGCGTGAACCACGAGCACCTTTCATGATGCGATGGCCCATTAGCAAACCAGCAACAGTCGTATTTTGACCACGACGCGTGGGCTGTAATTCA
Source organism: Paraperlucidibaca wandonensis (assembly GCF_042677145.1). NCBI lineage: Bacteria > Pseudomonadati > Pseudomonadota > Gammaproteobacteria > Moraxellales > Moraxellaceae > Paraperlucidibaca > Paraperlucidibaca wandonensis. The sequence continues at coordinate 1,133,256 of NZ_JBHTIT010000001.1, forward strand.
GCGAGGCGGCAAGTTACCAAGCGGCTAAGCTCAGCTTCATATTGATCAATTGGATGACCCGTGAGGTAAAGCCCGAGTGTTTCTTTTTCGGCCTGCAAGCGCTCATCTTCGCTCCACTCCATGGCCTCAGACCAGTCACCGGAGGGCGCGGCTTCGAGCACATCGCCAAACAAGTCAACCATGCCGCAGTCGTCGTTGCGCGCTTGTTGCTCGGCAGCAGCAACAGCATTTTCTAGCGATGCCATGATCACAGCACGATTTGCGCCTTGATCATCGAGCGCGCCAGCACGAACTAATGCCTCCAGCGCGCGCTTATTGAGCTTGCGTAAATCAATACGACGGCAGAAATCGAAGAGATCCTTAAAGCCACCATCAGCTTCGCGTGCCGCCAAAAGCGATGCCACTGGGCCCTCGCCGACACCGCGAATAGCACCGAGGCCGTAAATCACTTCACCGGCATCATTAGCAACAAAGCGGAATGCCGACTCATTGACGCTAGGCGGGCGAATGGTCAGGCCCATGGCGCGACACTCTTCAATGAAGACTACGATTTTGTCGGTGTTGGCCATCTCAGATGACAACACGGCGGCCATAAACTCGGCCGGATAATTCACTTTCAGCCACGCAGTTTGGTAGGACACCAAGGCGTAAGCCGCCGAGTGCGACTTGTTAAAGCCATAGCCGGCGAACTTTTCCATCAAGTCAAAAATGCCACCGGCTTGCGCAGGGTCAACACCGCGCGCGCCCGAACCTTCCATGAACTTAACGCGCTCTTTCGCCATCTCTTCGGGTTTTTTCTTACCCATGGCGCGGCGCAACATGTCCGCGCCGCCAAGCGAATAGCCTGCCAAGACCTGAGCGATCTGCATGACTTGCTCTTGATAAAGGATGACGCCGTAAGTGTTTTCCAGCACCGGGCCAAGCTCAGGATGCGGATAAGCAACTTCGGCACGACCATGCTTACGATTAATGAAGTCGTCGACCATGCCCGACTCTAGTGGCCCTGGCCGATACAGCGCCACCAGCGCCACCACGTCTTCGAAGCGTGAAGGCTTCAGCTTCTTAATCAACTCCTTCATGCCGCGCGATTCGAGCTGGAATATCGCCGTGGTTTTACCCTCGGACATGACCTTATAAGGCTCGTGATCATTGAGCGGAATGCGTTCGATCTCGATCGGTGCCTCACCGCGGCGTGCACGCTTGGCATTAATGTCTTTTAACGCCCAATCAATGATGGTGAGCGTGCGCAGACCCAAGAAGTCGAACTTCACTAGGCCTACCGACTCGACATCGTCTTTATCGTATTGACTGACCCATTTACCCTCGTCGTCGGTATAGACCGCGGTGAAATCGGTGAGCTTACCCGGCGCGATCAAAACACCGCCGGCGTGCTTACCAACGCCACGCGTGATGCCTTCGAGGCGAATCGCCATTTCCCAAATTTCGAGCGCGTCGTCGTGATCGCTGAGATCAGCCACGCTGAGTAACTCTTCCAGCATGGGCTCTTGTTCACGCGCTTCTTGCAATGAAATTCCGGGCGTAAAAGGAATCATTTTCGACATGCGATCGGCCAAACCATAGGCCTTACCGAGTACTCGCGCAACATCGCGAATGACCGCTTTTGCCGCCATGGTGCCGAAGGTAATAATCTGCGACACGGCTTGGCGACCGTAATGATTGGCCACGTATTCGATGACGCGATCACGGCCTTCCATGCAAAAGTCGATATCGAAGTCGGGCATCGAGACCCGCTCGGGATTCAAGAAGCGCTCGAACAACAAGTCGTATTTGATCGGATCAAGGTCGGTAATCAATAGCGAATACGCCACCAATGAGCCCGCACCAGAGCCCCGCCCTGGCCCTACTGGCACACCGTTTTCTTTCGCCCAACGAATGAAATCCATGACGATGAGAAAGTAGCCGGGAAAGCCCATTTGATTAATGATGTTGAGCTCAAACTCCAGTCGCGCTTTGTATTCAGCCTCGATTTCCGGCATGTCGGCGCGGGTGCGATCGAAGAGTTTATCGAGACGCTTTTGCAGGCCCTCATGCGAGAGCTGCGAAAAATACTCAGCCATGGTCATGCCCGGTGGTACCGGAAAATCTGGCAGATAATTTTTGCCTAAGCTCAAACTCAAACTGCAACGCTTAGCGATCTCAACCGTGTTGGCTAAAGCCTCAGGAATGTCGCTAAACAACTCCTGCATCTGCTCCGTGCTTTTGAAGTATTGCTCGGAGCTGTATTCACGTGGGCGGCGCGGGTCGTCGAGGGTATAGCTTTGCGCAATGCTTACGCGCACCTCATGTGCCTCGAATTCTTCCGGCGTGAGAAAGCGCACATCATTGGTCGCCACTACTGGGCACTGACGCCGTTCGGCCAAGGCCACAGCGGCATGCAGATGATCTTCTTCGCCTTCACGACCGGTGCGCTGCAACTCTAAATACACGCGCGATGGGCACAGTGTCATCCAATCTGTTAGCAGCCTGTCGGCTTGGGCAATATCGCTACCGATTAAGGCCTGACCGACATCGCTGGTGCGGCTGAGCAGAAAAATTAAGCCGTTATTTCGCGCTTGGAGCTCGCTATACGCCAGAACTGGTCGGCCTTGCTCTTGACCTGAAATATAAGCCTCAGACAGCAAGGCGATAAGGTTTAAATAGCCGGCGTGATTCATCACTAACGCCGTCACTAGGTTCAGCGACTCGCCATTGCGAATAACAATATCGGCACCGAAAATCGGCTTGATGGCTTTTTTCTGAGCGGCTTTAAAGAACTTCACCAAGCCGTAGACATTCATCAAGTCGGCCATCGCCACCGCCGGCATCTCGGCCTTTAATGAGGCTGAGACTAGGGCGGGAATTCGCACGATAGAGTCTTGCAGGGAAAACTCAGAACGCACGCGTAAATGCACAAAACCGGTCATGGAGCACTCATCGCTAAAGACTGACGCACCGGCGCAAACGAGCGGCGATGCTGGGGCAAGGGGCCAAGTTCAGCGAGCGCTCTCAAATGCGCAGGCGTTGGGTAGCCCTTGTGACGATCAAAACCATAACCCGGATGCGTGGCGTGCAATTCAGCCATCTCGCGGTCGCGAGCGACTTTCGCCAAGATGCTTGCGGCACTGATTTCTGCCACCGTGCCATCGCCTTTAACGATAGCTTCTGCTGTCATCGGCAATACCGGGCAGCGATTGCCATCAATCAAGACATGGTCTGGCTGAAGGCTAAGCGCCGCCACAGCACGCTGCATCGCTAGCATGGTCGCTTGTAAAATATTTAGTTCATCGATCTCAATTGGCTCAGCACGGCCAAGCGACCACGCCAAAGCATCGCGCTCAATGATTATGGCCAAGGCTTCACGCCGCGCAGCGGTGAGCTTTTTTGAGTCTGCCAAGCCAGCTATCGGTTTTAATGGGTTCAGGATCACCGCAGCCGTGACCACTGCACCAACCAATGGTCCACGGCCTACTTCATCAACGCCGGCGACTAGCCTCATGGCACACGCACAGGCTTGGCAAGCAGCTCAGTAATAGCGTGCGCACCGGTAACGCTGGCATTGCGTGCTAATTGCTGATGAAAATGCTCAAAGCTAACGGCTGTCTCGCTCACACGTACGGGGTCATTGAGCCACGCCAATACTTCATGAGCGATATTTTTCGGATTAGCCTGGCCTTGCAGAAGCTCGGGCACAATGCGACGACCAGCCAGAAGATTCGGCAGGCTAACGAATGGTATGCGCACCAAAAAGCGCGCAATTAGCCAGGTTAGCCAATGCAGGCGATAAGTCACCACCATTGGTTTTTTTAGCAATAATGCTTCTAGCGTGGCAGTGCCTGACGCCAAGGCAACAACATCGGCAGCGGCCATGATTTCACGGCCAACACCAGCGCCTAAGCGTTGATCGAAAACACGAATACTTAATTCAGAATAGTCTGCGACTAAGGCATCGATATCAGCACGGCGCTCGGCGTTGATGGCAGGAATGAGAAATACGCAGTCTGGACGCTTAGCGTGGATGCCTCGCGCGGCTTCCAATAGTAATGGCAACAAACTCGCCACCTCACCACGACGACTGCCCGGTAATAGCGCAACATAAGGCGCAGGCGTAAGGCCTAAACGCTGTTGTGCAGCGGCGGTGTCATTAATGCGCGGCATTGAGTCGGCGAGTGGATGGCCGACAAAGACAGCATCGACATCGTGTTGGTCATAAAAGGCTTTTTCGAATGGCAATAAACACAGCATTAAATCAACGCTGGCGCGAATGCCGTGAACACGGCCCTGACGCCAAGCCCACACCGAAGGGCTAACGTAATGCACGGTGCGCAGGCCTTTTGCTTTTAATTCGGCAGCAATGCGTAAATTAAAATCAGGCGCATCAATGCCAATAAAGACATCGATTTTTTGCTCAAGCAGATGCGCAATAAGCTGATCGCGAATGCCGAATAATTCACGCAGGCGGCCCAATACTTCGACCAAGCCCATCACCGACAAGCGCTCCATCGGCACTAATGTTTCAGCACCCTCACTGAGCATTTGCGGGCCGGCAATACCAATAAATCGCGCATTAGGATGCTGCACTTTTAAGGCGCGAATGAGGTCGGCGCCGAGCGTGTCGCCAGAGGCTTCACCGGCGACGATGCCAAAGATGGGGCCTGGCGAATTCATCAGCTCACTCACTTCATGCGTATAAGAACAGCAGACTTATCAACAGTATTAACGCGCGATGCCGCGGGTGGACTCACGCAATGTGTCGATAAACAGCTGAATTTCTGGCGCATCCACGGCCAAAGCTTCTAGCACTGGATAAGCGGCCTCTAGCGTTAGGCCATCGCGATACACCGCTTTATAGGCTTTGCGTAAGGCATTTAGCGTTTGTGATGACCAACCACGGCGCTTCATGCCTTCGAAATTCATGCCACGCGCTTCAGCGGGATTGCCGCTGGCCATGACATAGGCAGGAATATCTTTAAACAAAGTGGTGCCGCCGCCGAGCATGGCGTGCGAGCCAATGCGGCAGAACTGATGAATGCCGGAGTTGCCGCCAATAATCACGTTGTCGCCAATAACGACATGGCCGGCAATGCCGACGTTATTGGCGAAAATACCATCGTCACCAATGATCACATCATGGGCAACATGGGTGTTGACCATGAGCAAGTTACGGCTGCCAATGCGCGTTAGGCTTTGGTCTTGAATAGTGCCGCGATGCAGCGTGCACGACTCGCGAATGACGTTATCGTCACCGATTTCCAAGCGCGTAGGCTCACCACGGTACTTCTTATCTTGGCAATCGCTGCCTACCGAGGCGAACTGATAAATACGATTACGCTGACCAATCACCGTTGGGCCAGTAATGACTGCGTGTGGCCCAACCCAAGTGCCAGCACCAATCACTACATCTGGGCCTACAATGCTGTAGGGTCCAATGCAAACGTCATCTGCTAGCTCAGCCTTGGCATCGACAATCGCCGTCGAGTGAATTTGTGTCATAGCGTCTGCTCGGCAATGATAATGTCGGCACTCGCGGCGAGCTGACCATCGACTAGAGCACGACACGAAAATTTATAAATATGACGGCGTGAGCCGGTCGCAACTGCCTCTAACACTAGCTGATCACCCGGCACGACTTGACGCTTAAAGCGCACATTATCGGCGCCAGCAAAGACATATAAGTGGCCGGTTTCAGGGCTTTTCTCATAGGTGTAAAAGCCTAAAATACCGGCAATTTGCGCCATCGCCTCAATCATCAAAACACCGGGCATGATCGGCTTCGCGGGGAAATGGCCCTGAAAAAACTGCTCATTAATAGTGACGTTTTTATAGCCAACAATGCGCTTACCTTTTTCAATCTCAGTCACGCGATCGACAAACAAGAACGGGTAGCGCTGCGGCAAATAATGCATAACCTGCTGAATATCTAACATATTTTCTCTCCGAGCGGCCTAGGATGAACCTAAAGCCACACAACGACCATTCTTAGTCGCGGGCTTTTTCTAATCGCTGCACGCGCGTGACAAGATCATCTAGTCGTCGCAGGCGCACCGCCATTTTTTTCCAAGATTCTGTGCGATCAAAAGCCGTGCCTGATGAATATGATCCCGGCTCAGTAATCGACTTTGTCACCATGGTCATACCGGTGATTTGTACGCCATCACAAATTTTAATATGTCCCACCACACCAACGCCGCCGGCTAAAATGCAGTGCGCGCCAATTTCTGTGCTGCCAGAAATTCCGCAACAAGCAGCAATCGCCGTATGCGCGCCAATCACCACATTATGGGCAATTTGCACTTGGTTATCGATGATCGCGCCGGTATGAATCTCGGTGTCTTCCAATGCGCCACGATCGACAGTGGTATTGGCGCCAATATCGACATCGTCGTGTATGACGACAGCACCAAGCTGGGCAATTTTACGCCAGTGACCGCGCTCATTAGCAAAGCCAAAACCGTCGCCACCGATGACTGCACCGCTATGAATTTGTACGCGATTGCCTAAGCGGCAGTCGTGGTAAATAACAACTCGACTGCGAATACGGCAGCCCTCACCCAGCACCACACGATCATGAATAACGCTGCCAGCTTCCACAATGCTGCCGGCACCGATGCGTACACCCTCGCCGATGACTACTTGCGCGGCAATGCTAACGCCCTCTCCGAGCACGGCAGTTTCAGCCACAACAGCGCTGGCATGAATGCCTGTGGCGGGCTTAGGCGTGCGATCAAAGCGATGTGACAAGGTCGCGAAAGCTAAGTAGGGGTTAGCCAGTAGTAAGGCATTTCCTGTGAAGTCGCCCAAATCATCGGGGCGCAATAAGACCGCGCCGGCATTAGTCGACATAAGCTGATTGCGGTATTTTGGGTTGGCTAAAAAGGCAAGCTCGTGGCCTTGCGCAGCCGCCAAAGTATTCATGGCGCTCACACGCTGTTCGGGGTCGCCGCGCAGCTCAGCACCGACTGCTGCTGCCAGCTCACCTAAACTGATGTCGGCAGCAGTCATGGCTTATTTACCCGCGTTTAAACGATCAACCACACGCTTAGTTAGATCTAACTCAGGCGCGACGTAGACCGCCGAACGACGATCAAGAATGATGTCATAGTCGCCTGCTTTACGCAGATCATCCAAAATACCTTCTAAGTTTGGCAGCAGGCGCTTAAGTAAATCCTGTTGCGCTTGCTGAGTACGCTCTTGCACTTGCTGGATCAGCGTATTGAACTCCTGAGCCTTCTTATCTGCTTGATCACGCAGCGCTTTTTTATTGCTCTCGGACATGGTTGCGCTTTCTTTTTGAAAGCGTTGTTCCATGGCTTTAATGTCATTACGCAAAGCATCAAGACGATCACGCTGTGGCTTCATCTCAGCATTTAGCTTTTCTTGGGCGGTACGAGCGGCATTCGACGCTAAAAGTGCAGCCTCACGATCAAGCATGGCGATCTTGGTGCCGTCGGCGGCCAAAGCTGGTAGGGCTGAAAACAACGTGGCGCCCAACACGACGCTGGCTAATAGTTTTTTCATTAAGCTTAGAATCCTTGTCCGAGAGAAAATTGGAACATTTGCGTATCGTCGCCCTCTTTTTCGCTAAGTGGCTGAGCGATAGCAAATGTTAGCGGCCCGATAGGCGTAATCCACGACAGCCCTAAACCAACGCTGTAGCGCATATTGCTGAGTGATGGCTTGTAGTCTTCACCTGCGAACCCTTGCAGCTTAGTATCGAAAATATTACCTGCATCGAAGAATGCCAAGGTACGAACCTTGTTGTTATCTTCCATAAATGGCGTTGGGAAAATAAGCTCCATGCCTGCTTCAATTTGCACATTGCCGCCAATCGACTCTGCCACTGCGCCATTTATCAATGTTGGCGGATTCGTAAGAGTATTCAGCAAACGACTTTTTGGCCCCATGGAGTTATCGCGATAACCACGCACTGAACCGAAGCCACCACCAAAGAAGTTGCGATAGAACGGCAGGTCATCACCACCACCAATGCCATCACCATAACCTAGACGAGTGAAGGCGCGACCAACCCAACGGCCCGTGACAGGAATATAGCGCTGTGCGTTATAGGTCAGCTTATAAAAGCCAACATCACTACCCGGCAAGCCCATTTCCAAAGCGACCGTTTGCGATCCGCCAGCAGTTGGGAAGACACCACGGTTGAGCGTATTGCGCTGCCAGGAAGCACTGCCTAAGTAGGTGCTTAAGCTGCTGCCGTTTTTCTGATCGAAGTTATAGACCACTTCCGATGGCTGGATGCCGATTTTCACATCAGTGATGTCGTAACCCGCTGAGAAGCTGATGGTCTCAGTTTCATCAATGGGATAGCTAAAGCTGATATTGCCGCCCATCGAGTCAGTGGCGTAGTTGCTAATGTTCAAGTTATCGAACTTAGTTTGGCGCAAATACACGTTGAAACCGCGGCTAATGCCTTCAGGCGTGTAGTACGGATTTAAATAGGAAAAGTTATAGGAGTCGCGAATATCCGAGCGGTTCAAACCAATGGATACACGGTTACCTGTACCCAAAAAGTTGGTCTGACTTACGCTGGCACCGAACACCACACCGGCGTTTTGCGAATAACCAACGCTGGCTGAAATCGAGCCCGATGGCTGCTCAACCACGGCAACATTGACGTCGACTTGGTCGGTTGTGCCTGGCACACGGACGTTTTCACTTTTCACTTCACCAAAGAAGCCCAAGCGCTCTAAACGCACTTTCGATAGGTCAATTTTCTCACCCGATGCTTGCGCACCTTCAAATTGACGCATCTCGCGGCGTAACACTTGGTCATCGGTTTTTAAGTTGCCGGTAAAGTTGATGCGACGTACCGACATCACGCGATTGGGATTGATGTAGTAGACCAATTTAGCGGTTTTGGTGGCGTCATCAAGCTCAGGAACGCCTTGTACATCGGCAAATAAATAGCCTTCACGACCTAAACGACGATTGATGATATCGCTAGTTAGAGTGACAATTTTTTGTGAGTACGTTTGACCAGGCTGAGTCAGCAATAACGGCTTTAATTCGCTTTCAGGCACGGGGAATTCACCGGCCAATCGCACGTCGCCGACTTTATATAAGTCGCCTTCTTTTACGTTGATATCAATGTAGACCTGATCTTTATCGGGCGACAAACTGACCTGTGTTGAGGCCACATTGAAGCGCAAGTAACCACGATCGAGATAGTAGCTACGCAGAGTTTCTAAGTCGGCACTAAGCTTTTCGCGCGAGTACTTATCATCGCCATAAATAAATGACAGCAGATGGCTGGACTGAAGCTGCAGTTGCTTGAGCAGCTCGGCATCATCAAACACATCATTGCCGTTAACACTAATACGCTTAATACGCGCAGTGTCACCTTCTTTGATGTCGATGGTTACGGCAACACGGTTACGCGGCAATGGCTTGGCTGTGGCAGTAACAACGGCACCATAGCGGCCTTGAGCTGCATATTGGCGCTGTAATTCTAGCTTGACCTGATCAAGTGCGGCGCGTTTGTAAACCTCGCCCTCGCCCAAACCAATCGACTTTAAGCCTTTGATGAGATCGTCTTTGCCGATCGACTGGTTACCTTTGAGCTCAATGCTGGAAATGCTAGGGCGCTCAACCACACGCACAATCATGTCGTTGCCATCGCGCAGCACTTGCACATCTTCAAACTGACCAGATGCAAACAGCGCACGCACGGAGTCAGCGCCACGTTCATCGGTCAGCATGCTGCCGCTGGAAACCGGCAGCAAGGCATAGACACTAGCGGCTGATAAGCGACCCAAGCCTTCTAGTCGAATGTCTTTGATGACAAAGCTTTCGGCATGGACAGGGGCACTGATCAAGGCAGCGGCCAAAGGTAATAAAGCAAAAGCGGGCCACGATGGCCGAAGCGGATTGATCACTCAGTATTTCCCGTCAAAACAAGCGGCGTATGTCGTTTAAAATGGCCAGCAGCATGACACTACCCATGATGGCGACCCCAACACGCAAACCAAACTGTTGCACAGCCTCCGGTAACGGACGGCGCCAGACAGCCTCGATGGCGTAATACAGTAAATGCCCCCCGTCCAATACGGGAATAGGCAGTAAATTTAACACCCCTAAGCTCACGCTCAGCAATGCCATAAAACCGAGCATGGCTTGCCAGCCAATATCTGCAGTTTGGCCTGCGACTTTAACAATGGTAATCGGCCCACTCAAGGCATCAATACCAATCAGTCCCGTAACCATTTTGCCCAATGACGATAGCGACAAGCTAATCAAGTGCCCAGTTTTGTTTAACGAAGCAAATAACGCGTCAACTGGACCTAGGTTGGCATTGCGACGATAACTGGCTGGAATATCGACTGGCGCCTCTGCTACACCGACGCCCAAACGGCCACGCGAGCCATTCATCGCGGAGCGATCAAGCTCGGGAGTCACGGTTAAGACGATGGTTTCACCGTCGCGAACCAAGTCCCAGGTCATGGCTTTATCGGGGCTGGCAACAATGGACTCAACAATCTCAGCCCATTGCGCAATGGCCTGGCCATCGATACGCAAAATGCGGTCTTGCGCTTGCAGACCGGCGCGATCGGCGGGACTACCTTCTTGCACCACACCAATAATCGGTGGCATTACCGGCGTCCATGGCAGCATGCCGAGCTCGCGATACGGGTCAGCATCTGCGCCAGATAAATATTTATTCAGCGTGAGTGTGCGCTCTTGCGTGCTAGTGGCACCGCTTGGGCGTACCTCAAGACTTAATTTTCCGGACTCGCCCATATGGTCGATAAGCGCATAAGTTGATGACTCCCAGTTATTCACTGAGCGCTCACCAATGCGCATTAGCTCGTCGCCAGGCTGCATGCCGGCCATGGCTGCTGGGCTATCGGGCAATACGCGGCCCACGATGGGACGCAGACCGCCATCGCCTTGCATGAATAGGAACCAATACAGCACGACAGCAAGTAATAGGTTAATAGCTGGGCCAGCGGCAACAATGGCCATACGCGCCCATACCGACTGACGATTAAACGCGCGCGGCTTTAGCGCATCAGGCACATCACCTTCACGCTCATCGAGCATGCGCACATAGCCGCCCAACGGGATCATCGATAGTCGATACTCAACGCCGTCCTTAGCGGTACGACGCCACAACGCGGGGCCAAAACCAATTGAAAATGTGAGTACTTGCACACCACACCGGCGAGCAACCCAAAAGTGGCCAAACTCATGAATCGCAATGAGTGGCCCTAGAACTAGGATGCCGGCGAGAACAATAGTAAGAAATGACATCTGTTTGTCCTCGTTTAGTCGCGTGGGTGATCTGGCAGCGACGCAATATATTTGGTCGCGCGTGCGCGGGCTTCTTGATCGGCAGACAGGATAGTAGCTAATTCGCTAGCCGGCCGCACGGGCATTTGCTGCATGACTGACTCAATTACTACGGCAATGTCTTGAAAGACCAACTCGCCTGCTAAAAATGCAGCGACGGCAACTTCATTAGCGGCATTTAAAACGCAGGGCCAGGTGCCGCCAGCAGCTATCGCCTCACGCGCCAAGCGCAAACAAGGGAAACGCTCAGTGTCTGGCGCCATGAAGCTGAGATCGCCGAGGCGAGTAAAGTCTAGTGGTGCAACACCTGAGTGCATGCGCTCAGGCCATGCCAAGGCATGCGCAATCGGGGTACGCATATCGGGCTGGCCCATCTGCGCCAATACAGAACCATCGGCATAGCGCACCATGGAGTGGATCACACTTTGCGGATGCACCACTACTTCGACCTGCTCAGGCTTTGCCGAAAATAACCAGCATGCCTCGATTAGCTCCAAGCCTTTATTCATCAAAGTTGCTGAATCTACAGATATTTTCTGGCCCATCGCCCAATTGGGATGTTTCACAGCCTGTGCAGGCGTGACTTGTGCAAGTTGCTCAGCGCTGGCATTTAAAAATGGCCCGCCGGATGCCGTTAAAATTAGTGATTCAATACCTGATTCTGCAAGACTGACCGGCGTGCCGTTGGGTAAACATTGAAAAATGGCATTGTGCTCGGAGTCGATGGGCAGCAAGGTCGCGCCATGCTCAGTCACGGCCTCCATAAAGATCGCGCCGGACATTACCAAGGCTTCTTTATTGGCTAACAACACACGCTTTCCAGCACGCACGGCCGCCAAGGTTGGCAATAGGCCTGCAGCACCAACTATCGCTGCCATTACGGTGTCGACTTCTTCTGTTTGGGCTACTTCAGCCAAGGCATCTGCACCAAAGCGAACTTCAGTGCTTGGTGCTGAGCCTTTCAGCATGTCACGCAAGCGCTGCGTATCCGCCTCGCTGCCAACGACGGCAACCATCGGTTGCCAACGCTCACAAAGCGCCGCTAAAGCATCAATTTGCCGGTGCGCCGTAAGGGCATAAACGCGGTATCGCTCGGGATGACGCGCCAACACATCGAGCGTGCTCTGACCAATAGAGCCAGTTGCACCTAATAGCGTAATTGACTGCTGCTGTTGCGATTGCTGTTTTTGCTTAGGCAAATGGGGCATGAATTAGAAGCCACCCGCCAACCACCAACCTGCCATAAACACTGGGGCGGCTGCGGTAATGGAGTCGATGCGATCCAGCGCACCGCCATGGCCGGGGAAGATTTTACCGGAGTCTTTAATGCCCGCACGGCGCTTGGCCATGGATTCAAACAAGTCTCCCAGCACCGACGCCAATACCGTCAATAAGGAAATGCTCATAAACAGCACTGAGCGCATCACATCTAAAGATAAATACGCAGTCACGCCGGCGATAATCAAACTAGTTAAAACTAGGCCACCGTATAAGCCCTCACGGGTTTTTGCAGGACTAACATTGGGCGCGAGCTTAACGCGACCAAAGCGTCGGCCGGCAAAATACGCACCGGTATCAGCGCCCCACACCAGCAGCAGCACATACATCAACCACCATGGTGATTGCGCGTGTAAAGCCACTAAACCAGCCCATGTCGGCAGCAATAAAAACAGACCAATAATGCTCAAACGCGCTGGTGTGTCCCACTGCTCAGCTTGTGTTGGATAACGCATTACCCAGCCCAAAGCGATCAACCACCCTAGCGTAGCTGCCACCATCAGCAGACCTGTATTGGTGTTGAAGCCCTGGTGCTGAAAATAAGCTAAACCAAAGGCTACCACTGCTATAAAAGCGAAGCGCTGAGCGTATGAGGTCAGGCGCATTAAGGCCGTCCACTCGTATGCCGCAATAAGTACCAATACGGTGGCAAATACTGGGAAGGCACCAATAACGCCACCAAAAACACACCATAAAACAATCGGCAGTAGTATCAGGGCGGTGATCACACGTTCTTTAAGCATGTAAGGCCTCTATTTGTTCTGATGTTCGGCCAAATCGGCGCTGGCGCTGGGCATAATCTTCCAGTGCAGCTTGCAAATGCTTATGGCCAAAGTCTGGCCATAGCGCATCGCTAAAATGCAGCTCGGCGTAGGCTGCCTGCCACAACACAAAATTACTGATACGCAACTCGCCACCAGTGCGAATTAGCAAATCTACTGGCGGCAAATCAGACATCTCCACCATCCCAGCTAAACGCTCAGGCGTGATATCTGCGGCTTTCAGCTCACCTTTTTCTACTTGTGCGGCAAGGCGCTGAGCAGCCTGCGCCATATCCCATTGGCCACCATAGTTCACCGCAATGATCAGTGTCATGCGCGTGTGATGTGCCGTTTTTGCCTCCGCAACCTGCATGCCGGCCTGCAGCTCACTGGAAAACGCGGAGCGATCGCCAATAAAGCGCAGGCGAATACGCGCACGATCAAGTTCTTGCACACGAGCATCGAGAGCAAATAAAAATAGCTGCATCAGAGCAGCAACTTCATCGGGTGGACGACGCCAGTTTTCGCTAGAAAAAGCAAAAACAGTGAGCACGTCAACAGGAACTTTTGCTGCCAATTCAACTACTTGGCGCAATGCCAGCTCACCAGCGCGGTGACCTTCATTACCTGGTAACTCACGCAGCTTAGCCCAGCGATTATTGCCATCCATGATGATGGCAATATGGCGGGGCAAGCTCGTTGCAGTGGCTGCATCTGGCGCCACAGTCTCGGCAGGAGTCGAGGCTGTCATGACTTATACCTGCATCAACTCAGCTTCTTTGTCGGCCAACATTCGGTCGGCCTCCGCCACGCTTTTATCGGTGATTTTCTGAACTTCTTCGCTGGAGCGGCGCTCATCATCTTCAGAAATTTCTTTCTCTTTCTGCAGCTCTTTGATATCGGCTAAGACATCACGGCGAATGTTACGAATGGCGATTCGGGCGCCTTCAGTTTCATTGCGCGCGAGCTTTTGCATGTCTTTACGTGTCTGCTCGGTAAGCGCAGGCAGCGGCACGCGAATAACATCGGCAGTGACTGGGTTTAAGCCCAGGTTTGAGTTGCGAATGGCTTTATCGATGGCCGCCACCATGGTGCGCTCGTAAGGCTGCACGATGAGTGTGCGTGCGTCATCAACATTGACGTTAGCTACCTGCATCAGCGGCGTATCAGTGCCGTAGTAAGGCACCATGACGTCTTTCAGCATCGAGGGATGGGCACGGCCGGTGCGCACACGGCTAAACGCTTGCTCTAATGCATCGAGCGACTTACGCATACGAACTGCGCAGTCCTTTTTAAGATCTTCTAACATGGGGAGCTCCTACTCAACGAGTCACCAGAGTGCCTTCATGCTCACCGACAACGAGATTGAGCAAAGCACCTGGTTTATTCATATTGAAAACGCGTAGCGGCATATTGTGATCACGGCATAAGCAAATAGCCGTCAAGTCCATGACGCCAAGCTGTTTAGATAAGACTTCATCGAAAGTCAGTGTGTCGTACTTCACTGCATCCGGAAATTTCACCGGATCAGCATCGTAAATACCATCCACTTTAGTGGCTTTAATCACGATATCAGCGGTGATTTCAATGCCGCGCAAACAAGCAGCGGTATCGGTTGTAAAGAATGGATTGCCTGTGCCGGCGACAAAGATACAGACATCGCCACCATGCAAATGGCGCACGGCAGCACGGCGATCGTAATGGTCAACAACGCCGCTCATGGGGATCGCCGACATCAGGCGAGTTTTGATGTTATTGCGCTCTAGCGCGTCGCGCATAGCGATACCGTTCATCACAGTTGCCAGCATGCCCATATGATCGCCAGCGACGCGATCAAGGCCAGCTTGCTGCAGCTCTGAACCGCGGAATAAATTACCGCCGCCAACCACAATGCCGACTTGCACACCAATACCGACTAACTGACCAATCTCCAAAGCCATACGCTTCAGTACTTTAGGATCGATTCCCACTTCGGCGCCGCCTGCTAAGGCCTCACCTGAGAGCTTGAGCAAAATGCGTTTGTGGGCCAAACGATGGTCAGTCATAGTGAATAAACCTCGGTAATGAAATCGCGCAATGCGCATTAAGTGGCGCAGAGTTTACCGCAAAAAAAGGCCCCAAAGAGGGGCCTTTTTCATATCACTGACGAGTTACTTACTTAGCAGCTGCAGCAGCGGCTTGAGTAGCGGCGACCTCAGCAGCAAAGTCGACCTCTTTCTTCTCAATGCCTTCACCTACTTCTAAGCGAATAAAACGTGTCACGGTCAAACCAGCTTTGGCCAATACGGCGCCAACTTTCTGATCGGGATCGATGACAAAGGCTTGCTCAGTCAATGACACTTCACCTTTGAATTTCTTCAGCGTGCCTTCCACCATTTTTTCAACGATGTTGGCAGGCTTACCAGACTCAGCGGCTTTAGCAGCAGCAATTTCTTGCTCCTTCGCGAGCACTTCGGCTGGGATGTCTTCAGCGTTAATCACTAATGGATTGCTAGCGGCAACGTGCATCGCCACTTGCTTGCTGATTTCGTCGTCGGCTTTGTTGAAAGCCACGATGACACCAATTTTCAGGCCGTGCACATAAGTCGCCAAGGCTGCGCCTTCAACGATTTCGGCACGACGAACTTGGATGTTTTCACCGAGCTTTTGCACCAACAACACGCGCGCTTCTTCAACGCTCATGCCATCGAAAGCCAATGCTGCGATTTTCTCAGCATTGGTTTCACGAGCAGCCAGTGCAATGCCAGCCACTTTGTTGGCAAATGCTGTGAAGCTAGCATCGCGAGCAACAAAGTCAGTCTGACAGTTCACTTCTAAAGCGATAGCGGTATTGCCGTCGGCGGCCAAAATAATGGCACCTTCCGCAGCAATATTGCCGGCTTTCTTAGCAGCTTTGGCTTGGCCTGATTTACGCAGGTTATCAATAGCTAGCTCAATATCGGCATCGGCTTCTTGCAGTGCTTTTTTGCACTCCATCATGCCAAGACCGGTACGCTCACGTAGTTCTTTCACCAAACTGGCGGTAACAACTGCCATGGTTTATCCCCCTAATTCGTCAAACAATTACTCAGCAGCGGCGACTTCAACAAAACCATCGGCTTCACGACCGCCTTGTGTCGAGGCATAGTCGCGGCCTTCGATGATGGCGTCAGCCATTGAGCTGACATACAGTGTGATGGCGCGGATAGCGTCGTCGTTACCGGGAATGACATAGTCAATGCCGATTGGGTTGGAGTTGGTGTCGACCACGCCAATGACTGGAATGCCAAGCTTGCGGGCTTCAGCAATCGCTGTGGCTTCGTGATCAACGTCGATGACGAACATGGCATCGGGCAAGCCGCCCATGTCTTTAATGCCACCGAGTGATTTTTCTAGTTTTACCATTTCGCGGGTGCGTTCAAGCGCTTCACGCTTGGTCAGCTTGGCGAAAGTACCGTCAGCGATTTGCGCTTCGATATCTTTCAGACGCTTGATGGACTGGCGAATGGTTTTCCAGTTAGTCAGCATGCCGCCTAACCAACGGTGGTTTACATAAGGCATGCCAGCGCGAGCTGCTTGTTCAGCAATGATCGGGGCTGCAGCGCGCTTGGTGCCAACAAACAATACTTTGTTTTTCTGGCTGGCCAAACGGTTGACGAAATTCAAGGCATCGTTCAGTGCAGGAACGGTGTGCTCTAAGTTGATGATGTGAATTTTGTTACGTGCACCGAAGATGTACGGTGCCATTTTGGGGTTCCAGAAACGGGTCTGGTGACCAAAGTGTGCGCCTGCTTGTAGCAGTTCGCGCATGGAAACTTGTGCCATGAGGTGTGACTCCATTGGGTTTAACTTCCATCGACCCCAGAATACCGACCCACTTTTCTCAGTGGGCACCCGGTAGCTGTGTCGGCCGATGTGCTTATTTGGATTTCGCTCTTAACCATTTTGCGCTGGGGCTGTACCCTATGCGGCCTACAGCAACACCTGTGCAATTTGCTCAAAAGCGGCGCGCTTTATACCATAGCCGCCTCTTGCTCTCAACCGCCACGCGTAAATTCGCTAGGCGCAATTGGAAAGACTATGACCACGCTGATTAAAACTGCCGACGAAATTGCCAAAATGCGCATCGCTGGGCGCTTAGCCGCCGATGTACTCATGATGATTGGTCCATACGTAAAGCCGGGCGTAACCACCGATGAGATCAACCAGATCTGCCATGACTATATTGTTAATGTGCAGCAGGCGATCCCTGCCCCGCTAAACTATCGCGGCTTTCCAAAAAGCGTCTGCACCTCGGTAAATCACGTTATTTGCCACGGCATTCCGGCCGAAAAGAAAGTGTTGAAAGACGGCGACATCATCAATATCGATGTCACGGTGATCAAAGATGGCTATCACGGCGATACCAGCAAAATGTTTTTTGTCGGCAACTCCTCGGTGCTAGCCGAGCGCTTGGTGAAGGTCACGCAAGAGTGTCTGTATAAAGCGCTAGCGCTGGTGAAGCCCGGCTGCACACTGGGCGATATTGGCCACGTCATTCAGCAACATGCGCAAGGCCAACGCTTCTCTGTGGTGCGCGAATATTGCGGCCATGGCATCGGTGCGGTGTTTCACGAAGAGCCGCAAATTTTGCACTACGGCAAGCCCAACACTGGTATGGCGCTGCAAGCTGGCATGACCTTTACCATCGAGCCGATGATCAACGCCGGCACGCACCACACCAAGTTGCTGCCCGATGGCTGGACCGTGGTCACTAAAGACCACAAATTATCGGCGCAATGGGAGCACACACTTTTAGTCACCGAGACCGGTGTGGAAGTACTCACCGCTCGTGCAGATGAAGACTTAAGCTTTCTTGCCGATACCGCCGCATGAGCGCCATTTCGGCGGCGACACTAAATGCCACGCATGACAAGGCACAATTAAAAGCTGCCTTGGCTCAGCTTTTTGAGCGCTTTGACCAAGGCCGCGACGTGCGCTTATTGGTGCGCGAATGGGCCGCCGCTATCGATGAAGTGTTGCGCGATGCGTGGTTGGCGCTAAGCCTAGATAAAGCTCATGACTTGAGCCTGCTGGCCGTCGGCGGCTATGGCCGCGCCGAGCTACTACCGCAATCCGATGTCGATGTCTTAGTGTTGCATCGAGAAGACAACCTAGATGAGACGCTGCAAGCCGCAGTAAGTGCATTCATCACCTATTTGTGGGATTTAGGTCTCGATGTCGGCTCTAGCGTGCGCTCGCTCAGCGACTGCGTTCGCCTTGCCACCGACGACATCACCATCGCGACAAACCTCATGGAGTCACGCACCTTAGTTGGTGAAGCTACACTGCGCGACGACATGCTGCGCGTTACTGGGCCAGACCAGCTTTGGCCAGGAAAAGCTTTTTTTATTGCTAAGCGCGATGAGCAAATCGCTCGCCACGGCAAGCACAACAATACCGAATACAACCTTGAGCCCGACCTTAAAAACGCACCAGGCGGCCTTCGCGATATCCAAACAATTGGCTGGGTTGCCAAGCGCCATTTCGGCGCCGACACCTTGCGCGGCCTCATCGCTCACGGTTTTTTAACGGAAGCCGAGTTCGATGAAATTGATGCCTGCCAATGCGTGCTTTGGCGTTTTCGTTTTGCTCTCAACAAGATTAGCCATCGCAACGAAACCCGTATTTTATTTGATTATCAGCGCCATATTGCCGAACTTTTTGGCTATACCGACACCGTAGCCAACCGTGGTGTTGAACAGCTGATGCAGGATTATTATCGCGCCGCTACGCGCATCTCCATGCTCAATGAGTTGCTGCTGCAATACTTCGAGGAGGCTATTTTAGGTCACGCCGAAGATGATGAAATCATCCCCATCAACAATCGCTTTCAGATTCGTGATGGCGCTATTCAAGTCACCAGTGAAGATGTATTTCGCCGTACGCCATCGGCACTTCTAGAGGTTTTCGTATTGCTCGGTGAGCGCGCGGAAGTGCACAAAGTACGCGCCAGCACCATCCGTTTGATCATGCAGCACCTGCCACTTATCGACGATAAGTTCCGCAATGACATTCGCAATAAGTCATTGTTTATGGAACTGATGCGCTGCCGCACGGCGCTATTTTCATCGCTGCGGAAAATGAAGCGCTATGGCGTACTAGGGCTTTATATTCCGGCCTTCGGCGCCATTATTGGCAAGATGCAGTACGACCTTTTCCACATCTACACGGTCGATGCGCACACTTTATTGGTGCTGAAAAATATGCGGCGCTTTCGCTACGCCGAAATGGAGGAGCGTTTCCCTGTTGTTGCGCAAGTGGCCAACAATCTGCCGAAGATTGAACTGCTGTATTTGGCAGGCTTGTTTCATGACATCGCCAAAGGCCGCGGCGGCGATCACTCTGAATTAGGCGCAGTCGACGCTTACGATTTCTGCATTAATCATGGTCTAGGCAAGTGGGATGCCGGCCTAGTGTCGTGGCTGGCGCTAAACCATTTGGTGATGTCGGTGACGGCGCAGAAAAAAGACGTTTCCGACCCCGATGTGATTAACGAGTTTGCGCAAAAAGTTGGCGATGTCGTGCATTTGGATTATCTCTATTCGCTCACCGTTGCCGATATTTGTGCGACCAACCCAACGCTGTGGAACTCTTGGCGCGCCTCGCTTTTACGCCAGCTCTATATGCAAACCAAGCAAGCTTTGCGCCGCGGCTTAATCAACCCCATTGCTAAGCCGGAATGGGTCACGCAAGCACGCGCCAATGCGCTGGATATTTTGCTTGCCCAAGGCGTTAAGGCCGATGCCGTCAATTCGCTCTGGGAACATTTGGGCGATGACTACTTCCTGCACGAGGCGGCAGAAGATATTGCCTGGCACACCGAAGCCATGCTTGCCCACTCACACGAGGCCGGCCCTTTGGTGCTGGTGCGCGAAAACCATAACGGCCAATACGATGGCGCGACGCAGATATTTGTTTATACGCGCGATATGCCAAACCTATTTGCTGCCACCGTGGCTGAGCTCGACCAGCTCAACCTCACCGTTATGGACGCGCGCATTATCACCTCGACCAGCCGCTATTCACTCGATAGCTATGTTGTGCTCGATGAAAATGGCCAGCCCATTAATGATCCCGTGCGCCTCAAACACCTAGGTGCGCATCTGCGCGAGGCACTGGCGGAACCCGATGAGTTTCCAACCTTGGTGCAACGCCGCCTGCCGCGCCAGCTCAAGCATTTCGACGTGCGCACCGATGTCCGCCTAAGCAATGACTTAGCCAACCAACACACCGTAGTTGAAATTGTCGCGCTCGATCGCCCCGGCCTGCTGGCGCATATTGGCCGCATTTTCATGGAGCATAAGGTCAATCTACAAAATGCCCGCATCGCCACCTTAGGCGAGCGTGCCGAAGATATATTCTTTCTCACCGACAGTGAGCAACAGCCGATTTCTGACCCTGAGTTATGCGAGCGCTTATGTGATGCGCTGCGCACTCAGCTCGACGCACGCTAAGCCCAGCACCAGTGAAGACTTTTTGAATATGAGAGCCGCATGAACCCAGACTTAGCGTTGCTGCATCCCTACCCGTTTGAGAAGCTGAGCAAGCTCTTCGCTAATCACAGTGCGCCGGCCGGCCTTAAGCCGATTGCGCTGTCGATTGGCGAGCCGCGCCATCCAGCCCCTGCATTTGCCGTTGAAGCGCTGCGTGATGGCTTAGCGGGCTTGTCGACCTATCCCAGCACGCTTGGTCTGCCCGTCATTCGTGAGGCCATTGCTGAATGGTTATGTGGCCGATTTCAGCTGCACGAGGTTAATCCCGCCACACAGGTATTACCCGTTAACGGCACGCGCGAGGCCCTGTTTGCCTTAGCTCAAGCGGTGATTGATCGTGGTGTCAGTGGCGACAAGCCTTTGGTACTCATGCCCAATCCGTTTTACCAAATTTATGAAGGCGCGGCGCTGCTTGCTGGAGCCGAGCCCTATTTCCTTTCCTGCACCGAAGCCAGCGCCTTTCAGCCAGACTTCGATGCTGTACCTGAAAGCGTGTGGCAGCGCACACAACTGATTTATCTATGCACACCCGGCAACCCCACTGGCGCGCTACTCAGCATGGAGACCCTAAAAAAGCTCATCGCGCTCAGTGATCACTACGGCTTCATCATCGCCTCCGACGAGTGTTACTCCGAGATTTATCGCGATGAGGCCGTACCGCCTGTAGGTCTGCTACAAGCGTGTGCATCGCTTGCGCGAGATGATTACCGCAACTGCGTGGTGTTTCATTCGTTATCGAAACGCTCAAATTTACCCGGCCTGCGCTCCGGCTTTGTTGCTGGCGATGCCAACGTGATGAGCGCATTTCTGCGCTATCGCACCTACCATGGCTCAGCCATGCCAGTACAACATCAGCAAGTTTCTGCAAAGGTCTGGCGCGATGAGGCCCATGTGCGCGACAATCGCGCCCGATACAACGCCAAGTTCGCCCAAGTTTTCGACATTCTCAACCCGGTATTGCCCCTGCATGCGCCAGACGCTGGCTTTTATTTCTGGGCGAAGACACCTGGTTCAGATGAAGACTTTGCTCGCGAACTGCATGCACAACAAGCAGTTACTGTGCTGCCCGGCCGCTATTTGGCACGTGCTGATGAACACGGTCATAACCCCGGCGAAGGCTATGTGCGCATGGCCTTAGTGGCGAGCCTCGACGAATGCATCGAAGCCGCTGAACGAATTCGTGACTTTATGACGCGCTAAATGCCGTCGCAATTTTTGATTTGGAGATAACCATGAGCTTAGCCCAACTGATCGAAGACGCCTTTGAGCGCCGTGCCGAATTTTCCCCAAGCAACGCACCACAAGAAGTACGCGATGCTGTCGTGCAAGCCTTGGACATGCTCGACAATGGCAGCGCACGCGTAGCCGAAAAAGTCGACGGCGAATGGATCGTCAATCAATGGCTGAAAAAAGCTGTGCTGCTGTCGTTCCGCCTCAATGACAATATCCCTGTGCCCGCCGGCGGCGGCATGCAGTTTTACGACAAAGTACCGACCAAATTTGCCGACTGGAATGCCGCGCAATTCGAAGCCTCGGGCATCCGCGTAGTGCCACCAGCCGTCGCCCGTCGTGGCAGCTTTATCGCGCGTAATACCGTACTCATGCCCTCCTACGTCAACATCGGCGCTTACGTCGATGAGGGCTCAATGGTTGATACCTGGGCTACTGTCGGCTCATGCGCTCAGATCGGCAAAAACGTTCACCTCTCCGGTGGCGTTGGCATTGGCGGCGTGCTCGAACCACTGCAAGCCAACCCCACCATCATCGAAGATAACTGCTTCATCGGCGCTCGCTCAGAAGTCGTTGAAGGCGTGATTATCGGTGAAGGCTCAGTGCTTTCGATGGGCGTTTTCATTGGCCAATCGACCCCAATTTATGATCGCGAAACTGGCGAAATTAGCTATGGTCGCGTGCCGGCTGGCTCAGTGGTCGTGCCCGGCTCATTGCCACGCGACAACGGCCGCTACAGCCTGACCTGCGCCGTCATTGTGAAAAAAGTCGACGCGCAAACGCGCAGCAAAACCAGCATTAACGACCTGCTCCGTTTAGTAGATTAAGAGTCTTTTTAGAGGAATATTCGCGCATGACGCTTTCAGCACATCGCATGACTCACCTCAAGGCACTTGAGGCCGAGTCTATTCATATCATTCGTGAGGTTGCCGCCGAGTTCGACAACCCCGTGATGCTTTACTCCATCGGCAAAGATTCGACGGTGATGTTGCACCTCGCGCGTAAAGCCTTTGCACCCGGCAAGCCGCCATTTCCCTTGATGCACGTGAATACCACGTGGAAGTTCAAGGAAATGATCGAGTTTCGCGACCGCATGGCCAAAGAGGCTGGCATGGAATTGATCTCGCATACCAACCAAGAAGGCGTGGCAGCGAACATCAACCCATTCGATCACGGCAGCTCGAAATACACCGATATTATGAAAACTCAGGCCTTAAAACAGGCGCTGAACATGCACGGCTTCGATGCCGCTTTTGGCGGTGCGCGCCGCGATGAAGAGAAATCACGTGCGAAAGAGCGTGTGTACTCCTTCCGCGACAAGAACCATCGCTGGGATCCTAAAGTGCAGCGTCCTGAATTGTGGAACCTCTACAACGGCCGCATCAACAAGGGTGAGTCAATTCGTGTTTTCCCTTTGTCGAACTGGACTGAGCTCGACATTTGGCAATACCTATATCTCGAGCAAATTGAAATCGTGCCACTGTATTTGTCAGCACCACGCCCTGTCGTAGAGCGCGACGGTATGTTGATCATGGTCGATGACGAACGCCTGCCGCTGCGCGAAGGCGAAGTTCCGATGATCAAAAATGTGCGCTTCCGCACGCTGGGCTGCTACCCATTAACCGGCGCAGTTGAATCTGATGCCGCCACACTGCCCGAGATCATTCAAGAGATGCTGGTTACCCGCACCTCGGAACGCTCTGGCCGTGCCATCGACCACGATGAATCGGGTTCGATGGAAAAGAAAAAACGCGAAGGCTATTTCTAATGATCATTGAAAGTATCGACAATATTCAGGATTACCTGCACCAGCACGAACACAAAGACATGCTGCGCTTTATCACCTGCGGCAGTGTTGATGATGGCAAATCGACCTTAATCGGCCGTCTGTTGCATGACTCAAAAATGATCTTCGAAGATCAGCTTGCCGCCATCACGCGTGACAGCGTTAAACATGGCACCACCGGTGAAGTCGTTGATTTAGCGCTACTGGTTGATGGTCTACAATCCGAGCGTGAGCAAGGCATCACCATCGATGTCGCTTACCGCTTCTTCGCCACCGATAACCGCAAATACATCATTGCCGATACTCCAGGCCATGAGCAGTACACACGTAATATGGCCACCGGTGCCTCAACCGCCGATGTTGCTATTTTGCTTATCGATGCCCGCTATGGCGTGCAAGTACAAACTCGTCGCCATAGCTTTATTTGCTCGCTGCTCGGCATCAAGCATTTTGTTGTGGCCATCAATAAAATGGACTTGGTCGACTATAGCCAAGCTCGTTTTGATGAGATCAAAGCGGAATACGAAGCCTTTGTCGCGCCGCTGAATGTGCCCGATATTCACTACGTGCCGATGTCGGCGCTGCTAGGCGAAAACGTCGTTAATGCCAGCACAAAAATGCCATGGTATGACGGCCAAGCGATGCTTGCGCTCTTAGACTCGTTGCCGCTGCAGCGTGACACCGCGCTCGATACACTGCGTCTGCCCGTGCAATACGTGAACCGACCTAACCTTAACTTCCGTGGCTTCTGCGGCACTATTGCTGCTGGCACGGTGACGCCGGGCATGGCGATTAAAGCGCTGCCATCCGGTAAAACCTCCACGGTAAAATCGATTGTGGTCTGGGAAGGTGAGCTGGCAGAGGCGCATGTCGGTCAAGCCATCACACTCACGCTCAATGACGAAATTGATATCTCTCGCGGCGATATGATTGTTGCCGCCGATGACACATTGACAATGGCGCATGGCTTTGAAGCGCACGTGGTGTGGATGCACGAGCAGGCCATGCAAGTCGGTAAAACCTACGACTTCAAGCTCGGCACCACCTTTACCAGTGGCCGTGTTACGGAGATCATTCATCAGATCGATGTCAACACGCTGGCCACTAGCCCTGCCGAGCAATTAACGCTCAATGGCATCGCCCTATGCCGCGTGCAATTCACTCGCGCTGTCGCCTTCGATGCCTATAAAGACTGCCATGCCACCGGCAGCCTCATCATCATCGATCGCCTAAACAACATCACAGTCGGTGCCGGCATGATCAGCGCCCGCCTTGATGCTGGTGATGACAACGATACGCTAGTGCCGGTCACCGCTGGCGATCGCGCCCGTCGCTTAGGCCAAGCCGCTGTGCGCATCGTTATTGAGGCGAGTGGCGCTCAGGCCCTAGCTGAGCAGCTTGAATCGGCGCTGTTCCAAGCAGGTGCACTACCGGCCATTGCCAGCGAAAGTGGCGTTGTTCACGCTCTACAAGGCGCTGGTGTGATCGTAATCGTGCCGGAAGAAGTCGTTGGCGAGCGCAGTGTGCGCGTGCGTGATGCCGGCACCAGCATTGCCCCACAACAGCTAGCTGTTAGCAACGCCGCTGCCGCCGCGCAGATTGTTGCACTGCTGCGCGAACAGCAGCTGCTGGGTTAAGCCATGCTCACGCTGATTGGCATTAAGGCCTGTGACAGCATGAAAAAAGCCGTGGTGCGTCTAGACGCGAGCACCACGGCCTACAATTTTCGTGATCTGAAAAAGCAGCCGCCTAGCCATGATGAAGTGCTGCGCTGGTACGCGCTTGTTGGCGAGCCTCTGCTCAATAAGCGCGGCACTAGCTGGCGTAAACTCGATGCTGAGCGCCAAGCACTAGCTGCCAGCACCGAAGGCATTGCCGAGCTAATCGTAGCCAATCCCAGCTTGATCAAACGCCCACTACTCGATGATGGCGAACAAGCCAGCGTAGGCCTCGAAAGCCCACTTCTCCCCTAGTTGCTAAGGCGCGCTGGCGATTTATCTAGCGCCGTGTCATCGTTTCCGAGTCGAAACCGTCTTCTTGTAGATCTAATAATCTTGGAGAGCTCTATGGCCTCGTTCGCCGCCACACGTTTAAAACCTATCGGTCTTGTTCTGCTGATGGCAACTGTCTCGCTCCCGAGCTGGGCTGACGACAAGCTGCCCATGCAACGTGTGGACTTTCAAACTGAGGTCTCTCGCGTCTTGGCCAATGATCTGCTCAGCGCCAAACTGACCATCGAAGCAAATGACAAAGACCCCGTGTCTTTGGCAAAAGCTTTGACTGAAGCAATGAACTTAAGCTTAGCGAAAGCAAAGCTTTATAAAACCGTGAAAGTCAGCACTGGCAACCAAAGCAGCTATCCGGTCTATACCCGTGCACAGAAAATTGAAGGCTGGCGCGGCCAAGCCACATTAGAACTTGAGTCCACCGACTTTAAAGCGGCCAGCGAACTGATCGCCAAGCTACAAAGCCATTTGCAGCTGCGCAGCATAGATTTCACCGTGGCCGAAAGTACACGCCGTGCATTGGAAGACACGCTCACGCAGGAGGCCATTGCTGCCTTCCGCGACAAAGCCGCGTTGGTGACTAAGTCTTGGGGTGCTAAGCGCTACGACTTAGTGCAAATGAGCATAGGTTCGACTGGCAATGACTATCGCCCACCGATGATGATGCGCGCGATGGCAATGAAGGTAGAGTCAGATAGCGTGCCGACACAAGATATGGCCGGCGGCGAAAGCCGTGTGCGTATCACGGTCAATGGCAGCATCGAGCTCCAGCGCTAAGCTAAATTGATGCAATAAAAAACGGCCCGATGGTTTGCATCGAGCCGTTTTTTTTGGCGCTGAACGTGTGAGTTTCATGCCTGCTAAATCAATAGCGATGCAGCGCCAAAAATAACCAGGTGTCCCGGTTGCGCGCTCGAAAACAGCCATCAGCCTCGAGATACGCCACTGATGCCGCGGCTAACTCCCAGGCCATCGCGTCATCCACAGCAAAGGCTTCCGTGTCTGCGAAGCAATCGTAATCGGTCACAGCTTGCAGATTTTTTAACACCTCAGCGCTGTCGCGTGCGGCTTGCGGCAGTTTGCTATTGGCCCATGACCATTTCCAGGTTTCTTGCGCCGCAGCAAAAGTGCCGATGGCCGTCACACCAAAACACAGGCGCTCACCTGAGCCATCATTAAAACGAATTTTCGTGACTGCCGCATCGAGCTGCCAGCTCAGCTCAGCGAAGTCTGCATGTTCAGCAACGATAGTGGCTTGCTTAGCGGCAAGCGCCTGAGTGCAGTTGGCTAAATAGGCTTCAAACTGCTCGTCATTCATCGCGCCGCAAGCTCCGCTAAGAGCGCGTCGCGGCGAGCGTTTTGCATTAAGGTTTTCATCTCTTTGACGGCATTGCCCAGGCCGCTAAACAGCGCATGCGAAATCAGTGCGTGGCCAATATTAAGCTCATGAAAAACAGAGATTGCCGCAATAGCTTGAGTGTTGTGATAGTGCAAACCATGACCCGCATTAACCACTAATTTACCAGCTGCGTACTCTGCCGCATCACGAATACGCTTGAGCTCAAAAGCCACTTGCTCCGGCGTTTGCGCATCGGCATAAGCACCGGTGTGCAGTTCAATCGTTGGCGCACCAGCACGAATGGCAGCATCGATTTGTGCCGGCTCCGGATCGATAAACAGCGACACATCCATGCCCTGACGCCCTAAGCGCTGGCAGGCGGCCTGCACACGGTCAAAGCCGGCGATGATGTCCAAGCCACCTTCGGTAGTCAGCTCTTCGCGCTTTTCTGGCACTAGACAAATATTGGCTGGTTTAATCTCTTCCGCGAAGCTGAGCATGGCCTCAGTCACGGCCATTTCTAAGTTCATCCGCGTTTGTAAAAGCTGCGATAGCAAACGCACATCACGTAGCTGAATGTGACGACCATCTTCGCGTGGATGCACGGTGATGCCATCGGCGCCATGCTCTTCGGCCACCAAGGCGGCATAGACCGGCTCAGGATAACGCGTGCCACGGGCTTGGCGCAGCGTTGCCACGTGATCAATATTCACGCCCAATAATACGTCGCTCATGTTGGCATCTCCGGCTTCGCACTGGCTTGCAGTGCAGCAAATAAATCTCTACTTTTCAATGGCTTGTCGCCTAGCAATGGCGCTAAGGCACTACGATACAAGGCCTTAGCCAAGCGCAGACGGCTAAGTGTAGATAAATCCTCAGCATGCACCGCTAAAATATCTTCGCCCAAACAAGCGCCGCGCTGGCCCTCACGCGCCTGCAACCAGCCGTGTTCAGGATAGTACTGGTAATATTGCTGCGCTTGCAGTGGCTCGCCGCTCTCGGCCTCGCTGGTATTACTTGCCCATTGCCCCATGCTTTCGAGCAACTGACGCTCAAAGCGACGTAAAATCGGCGCAATGGTCTCAGCATCGGCTATCTCAAGCTCACTGAGCGCACCCAAAGCGCCGGCATAGGCAACAAAGAGTTCAGGTTGGGCTAGCTCGCGCGGTAATAAACGCACCAGTAGCTCATTCAAATAAAGCCCCGAAAACAGCGCCCCGCCCTGCAACGATAAAGCCTGCGATGTCGCCTCTAGCGCTGCCACAGCGCGCAACTCACTCTGGCCTGCTAGCTGAATAAAATAGGGCTGAAAAACACTGGGAACTTGCTGGCCTTTGCGCCGTGCACCGCGCGCAATGGCGGTGATACGGCCAAACTCTGGCAGAAATAAATCCGCCAAGACACTGGTTTCGCGATACGCGCGCGCATGCAAGACATACGCTGGATACCAGGTCTTTTCATTCATGATCAGTCGCTGCTATAGCCTAAGCTCTTCAGTGCGCGCTCATCATCGGACCAACCGCCTTTCACTTTCACCCACAGCGATAACATGATTTTGCTATCGAACATTTTCACCATGTCTAAACGAGCTTCGGTGCCAATAAGCTTTAAACGACTGCCGCCATCGCCAATGACGATTTTCTTTTGGCCTTCGCGCTCGACCAAAATACATGCCGAAATACGCAGCAGTTTGCCTTCCTTTTTGAACTCTTCGATTTCTACCGTGAGCTCGTAAGGAATCTCTTCACCGAGTTGGCGCATGATTTTTTCACGCACCATTTCCGCCGCTAAAAAGCGCTGCGAACGATCGGTGATTTGGCCTTCATCAAAAAATGGTGGCGACAATGGCAGGCGCTTGCCAACCGCCGAGTGCAGCTCTTCTAAGTTATGACCGCGTAGCGCCGATACTGGCAGCACATCGACGAATTCCATGCGCTGCGAGAGCTTCTCAATCAAAGGCAAGATCGCGGCTTTGTCATCCACCGTATCGACTTTGTTGATCACCAAAATCACTGGCAGCTTCGATGTTTTCAGCTTTTCCAACACCAGCTCATCATCGGTAGTCCACTTCAGCGCATCGATGACAAATAGCACCACATCGACATCACGCAGAGCTGAGGTCGCCGCACGGTTCATATAGCGGTTAATGGCTTTGCGTTCTTCACCATGAATGCCTGGTGTGTCGACGTAAATCACCTGCACATTGTCGCGGCTAACAATGCCTAAAATGCGATGGCGAGTGGTCTGCGGCTTACGCGAGGTAATAGAAAGTTTTTGCCCCAAAATATGGTTGAGCAAAGTCGATTTGCCGACATTGGGCCGCCCCACAATAGAGACATAGCCACAGCGATAATCGCTGGAGAATTCTTTTGAGCTTTCGCCGCCGCCAAAAAAGGCATTAATGACATCGTCATTGGCCATATTACTGTCCTGATGTGGGCTTTGATGGCCCGGTACGTAAGCCCAATTTCGGGGGCGGTAAGAGTTTTTGCAAAGCGACATTCGCCGCTTCCTGCTCAGCAAAACGACGGCTCACGCCACTGCCTTCCGTGCTAAATGCCGGTTGCGAGGCACTGACATGCGGCACATCACAACGCACTTGAAAAAACTGATCATGAGCCTCGCCAGTGACTAGCAAAACTTCGTATTGCGGCAGCTCCAAGCGGCGCGCCTGCAACCATTCCTGCAGACGGCTTTTCGGATCTTTTAAGCTATCGCCAACCACGATACCGCTCAAGCGCTCGCCAAGCCAACGGCGGAGATGCTCAGTCATCGCCGGCATGCTTTCGCCGTCGCGATACATAGCGCCGATGACCGCTTCTACGGTATCTGACAAGATTGATTCGCGGCGATAACCACCGCTTTTTAGCTCACCAGAGCCCATCATCAAATAATCGCCAAGCGACCATTCGCGGGCAATGATGGCTAGGCTATCTTGTCTAACCAAGGTCGCTCGCAAGCGCGATAATCGGCCTTCATCC
This sequence comes from Paraperlucidibaca wandonensis, assembly GCF_042677145.1. Classification (NCBI taxonomy): domain Bacteria; kingdom Pseudomonadati; phylum Pseudomonadota; class Gammaproteobacteria; order Moraxellales; family Moraxellaceae; genus Paraperlucidibaca; species Paraperlucidibaca wandonensis. Next base: position 1,163,455 of record NZ_JBHTIT010000001.1, read on the forward strand.
TCTTCGGGAAACTGCAAATATAAGCAGTCGGCAACGACAAAGTTCAGCAGGCCATCGCCGAGAAACTCAAGCCGCTCATTGTTGCGGCGACCAGACACACTGCGATGTGTGAGCGCTAAACGTAACCACTCTAGATCACGAAATGTGTATCCGATGGTGCGTTGTAGACGCGCGAGTGCATCACTCACTGAATGCTGCCATTGCGCGAAAATATCGGTAGGTGCAGGCCGGGTTGCTTATGCATCCAAATATAAAATGCGCGACCAACGATGAGATTTTCGGCAACAGGGCCCCAAAAACGACTGTCATTGGAGTTGTCACGGTTGTCGCCCATCATGAAGTATTCACCTTTTGGCACTGTGTATGACCACATTGGTCCAGCAGGTTGCATGCCCGCCTCTTCACGAGTGAAATGGCTGACACCGTTTAAGTTTTCCAGATAAATCTCTTCGCCTAACTCAGCTTCTGGCAAGGCTGATTGCAGCTCACGAGATGCCTCTACACCATTGATAAATAACACTTCATTGCGGCTTTCTATGACATCGCCGGGAAGGCCGATAACGCGCTTGATGTAATTTATCGATGGCTTGGCTGGGAATTTAAAGACCATCACATCGCCGCGCTTGGGCTCAGCGACGGGCAAAATCTCAGTGCCCAAAACTGGCAGGCGTAGGCCGTAAGCGAACTTATTGACCAGCACATAATCACCAACTTGCAGAGTCGGAATCATCGAGCCTGAAGGAATAGTGAACGGCTCTGCGATAAACGAGCGCAGCACCCACACCACGGCCAATACGGGGAAAAAGCCATGCGCGGTCTCAAACAACCAAGGCTCGCGCATGATTTCGGTAGCGGCTGATGCTGGCAATGTTTGCCCACCATTAGCCGCCTGCTGCTCAGCAGCCTGTAGGCGCTCACGACGGCCTGGCCTCAGCAGTACGGCATCGAAGGCCCAAAGCGCACCGCTAATCATCACGGCAAGCGTTAGTACAAGCGAAAAATCAATATCCACAGACGCTACCTCAGGGTTATTTATCGACCTTCAACACGGCCAAGAACGCTTCCTGCGGAATCTCAACATTACCGACTTGTTTCATGCGCTTTTTGCCCTGCTTCTGCTTATCGAGGAGCTTGCGCTTACGGCTAACATCACCGCCGTAGCATTTCGCCAACACGTCTTTACGCATGGCTTTCACGGTTTGGCGAGCAACAATCTGCGTGCCAATGGCGGCCTGAATCGCAACATCAAACATCTGCCGTGGAATCAACTCTTTCATTTTCTCAACAATGGCACCGCCGCGATAACGCGCGTTATCGACGTGGCAAATCATCGCCAAGGCATCGACGCGTTCGCCATTAATGAGGATGTCGATACGCGCCAAGCGAGTCGATTCAAAACGTACAAAAGTGTAGTCAAGCGAGGCATAACCGCGCGAACATGACTTCAACTTATCGAAGAAATCGAGCACGACTTCACCCATCGGCACATCGTAAGTTAACGCGACTTGCTTGCCATGAAAGAGCAAGCTTTTTTGCACGCCACGCCGCTCTTGGCAGAGCTTGATGACATCGCCAACATAGTCTGGCGGCACCAAAATATGGCACTCAGCAATCGGCTCGCGGAAGTCTTCGATAGAGCCAGTATCAGGCAGTCTTGATGGGTTATCGATGTAGAGCACGTCGCCTTTTTTGGTCTCAATTTCATAGACCACGGTTGGTGCCGTCGTCAGCAAGTCAAGATTATATTCACGCTCTAGGCGCTCCTGCACGATCTCCATGTGCAGCATGCCTAAGAAGCCGCAGCGGAAGCCAAAGCCTAGCGCATCGGATGATTCAGGCTCAAAAAATAGCGCCGAGTCATTTAGCGTTAGCTTCGATAGCGCATCGCGAAATGGCTCATAGTCATCTGAAGAAATCGGAAATAAGCCGGCGTAGACCTGCGGCTTAACCTTTTTAAAGCCGGGCAATATGTCGACATTTGGCGTGGTGTTGAGCGTTAAGGTGTCGCCCACAGGGGCGCCAAAAATATTCTTAATGCCGGCAATGACAAAGCCAACTTCGCCGGCATACAAGCCATCGGTTTCAGAATGCTTGGGGTTGAAAACACCAACGCTGGAGACGATATGATGCTGGCCAGTACTCTTCACCAGAATCTTATCGCCCTTTTTCACTTTGCCATTTTTGACACGAACCAATGACACCACACCCAGATAGTTGTCGAACCAAGAGTCGATGATCAGTGCCTGTAATGGAGCTTCACGATCGCCAACTGGCGGCGGAATACGCGCGATCAGTGCTTCGAGCACTTCAACAACGCCTAAGCCTGTTTTCGCACTACATTGCGGAGAATCAAGCGCCTCAACACCAATAATCTCTTCGATTTCCTCACAGACACGATCGGGATCGGCTTGCGGTAAATCGATTTTATTCAGCACCGGCATGACCTCAAGGCCTTGCTCAAGCGCGGTATAGCAATTGGCTACCGACTGCGCTTCAACACCTTGCGCGGCATCAACTACTAGCAGCGCGCCTTCACAGGCCGCCAGCGAACGACTGACTTCATAGGAGAAGTCGACGTGGCCTGGGGTATCAATGAAGTTGAGTTGGTAGCGAATGCCATCGACCTGACTGGTGTAATACAGCGTTACCGAGTGAGCCTTAATGGTGATGCCGCGCTCGCGTTCAAGATCCATAGAATCAAGAACTTGCGATTGCATTTCACGCTCAGTTAAGCCGCCGCAGATTTGAATAAAGCGGTCAGCGAGGGTCGACTTGCCATGGTCGATGTGCGCGATGATGGAGAAATTACGAATATGCTGGATATCGGACACGAACACTCACCCATTGAGGGGCTGAAAAATGAGGGCGTAGTGTAGCTGATTCGCTCGACGCCGACCAAAGATAGCGCTGCTTAAACGCGGGATAGATTTGGCCGCAATGATTAGGGGCAATCATTGCGGCCAACAAACTTACTTATTGGGTTCAGCGGCTTCGATTTTCAGAGCCACAATTTGCGTATTACCTTGGCGTGTAACCCGCAGTGGTACGGTACTGCCAGGCTTTAGCTTGCGTACTGCCGCCACAAAGTCACGAGCACCGTCAATTGCTGTGCTGCCGACCTGAGTAATGACATCACCTGGGCGCAAACCGGCCTCAGCACCAGAACCTTCAACTACTTGCACAATCAGCGCGCCACCAGTGACTTTTAACTGCTGCTTCTCGATAGGCTGCAAGTCGCGCAAGCGCATACCTAGGCGAGATAAATCAGGCTGATCCGCTGATTCTGCCGCGACATCTTCCTCCGGCAAAGCCTCCATCATAATGCTGACGGTTTGTGCTTTGCGCTCACGGAACAAGGTCATCGTATAGGTTTCACCTACCGTTGCACGACCAATCGCCTGTGGCAGTTCAGCTGATAAATTAATGTCTTTACCATTGAATTGAGTAACGATATCGCCCGCTTTCAGACCGGCTTTATCGGCTGGTGACTTAGGCTCAACACTGGCGATCAAGGCACCTGCCGGACGTGGTAGGCCATAGGCATCGGCAAGATCTTTAGTTACTTCTTGGATGGCCACACCTAGCCAACCACGGCTAACTTTGCCCTTGTCGCGCAGCTGCTGCACAACTTCCATTGCAACATCCATGGGAATAGAGAACGACAAGCCCATGAAGCCACCGGAGCGGCTGTAAATTTGCGAGTTGATGCCGACTACTTCACCTTGGCTATTAAATAATGGCCCGCCAGAGTTACCTGGGTTGATGGCAACGTCGGTTTGGATAAAGGGCACGTAGGCTTCGCTAGGCAAGGCTCGTGCCTTCGCGCTGACAATGCCTGAAGTCGCCGAGTAATCGAAACCAAATGGTGAGCCAATAGCTAGCACCCAATCGCCAACGCGTAAGTCTGCTGGCTTACCAATGCGCACCGTCGGCAAGTCTTTGGCGGCGATTTTGATGAGCGCAATATCGGTGCGCGGGTCGGTGCCGATAACCTTAGCTTCGATTTCGCGGCGATCACTCAAACGCACAATGACTTTGTCGGCGCCATCGATGACATGATTATTGGTCAGCACATAGCCATCGCTGCTGATAATAAAACCAGAGCCAAACGACTGCTGCACGCGCGGCTGTGTCGGCTGCGACTCTAGGCCATAGAAGCGGCGCAGCAATTCCTGAATGTCTTCGTTGCCGCTGGCCTGCGAGCGCTTGGTCTTAATGGTTGAGCTGATGTTCACCACCGACGGGCTCACATCCGCCACGATGTCGGCAAAATCAGGGGCCGTGTCGGCAAAACTGACGTTCGCGCTCAGCGCTGTCATGACTGCAAACAGCCAGACTGTTAGGGGTTTCGTCGATCGCATCAGGTGTACTCTCCTCGCAAGGTCGCGCGCTAAAAGCTAGCATGGGCCGATAACGCAAAATACTATAATTCGCTGACACGCTATATAGACATGATGCTTTTCGCAATTATTCAATGCCGTTTAGCCGTTACATCCGCACAGACTGTGGCATCATCCAAGCACTTTTTTTCAGCGACTAAGCCATGGCAACCTCTTTTTCCTATGACGTACTTATCATTGGTGGTGGAGCCGCCGGCTTAACATTGGCGCTCAATCTTGACTCGTCATTGCGCATTGCCATGATTTCCAAAGCCGCGCTCACCGAAGCTAGCACCTATTATGCCCAAGGCGGCGTGGCAGCCGCAGTCGATGCCTCTGACTCCGTCGACAGCCACGTGAGCGACACCTTGATCGCTGGTGCAGACCTTTGCCATGAAGATGTCGTCACCCATACCGTCGAGCACGGCCCTGAAGCCATTGAGTGGCTAATCGAACAAGGTGTGAAGTTCACCCTCGATGAAAGCGATCATCTGCATTTAACGCGCGAAGGTGGACATTCTCATCGCCGCATTATCCATGCCGCCGACACCACCGGCCGAGCGATTTCGAAAACCTTAGTTGAGTGCGTACAGGCGCGTTCGAATATTCATCTGTTGGAATCGCGCATTGCCGTCGACTTAATTATCAATGGCAGCGCTGAGCAAGCCCACGCGGCTGGCGCCTATGTGCTGAATAAAGACAGCGGCGAAGTCGAAACCTACAACGCTCGCTTTGTTGCTCTCGCCACTGGCGGCGCTAGCAAGGCCTATCAATACACTTGCAACCCCGATGTTGCCACCGGCGACGGCATCGCCATGGCTTGGCGCGCCGGTTGCCGTGTCGCCAATATGGAATTCAACCAATTCCATCCGACCAGCCTTTACCACCCCAGCGCAAAAAACTTCTTAATTACCGAAGCTATGCGCGGCGAAGGTGCGATATTAAGACTGCCTGATGGTGAGCGCTTTATGACGCGCTTCGATGAACGCGCCGAACTGGCACCACGCGATATCGTCGCACGCGCAATTGATTTTGAAATGAAGCGCCTCGGCCTACGCCATGTCTGGCTCGACATCACTCATAAAGACCCAGAGTTTGTTACCAGCCATTTTCCTAATATCTACAACACCTGCTTAGCGCAGGGCATCGACATCACTAAAGATTGGATCCCAGTGGTACCGACCGCGCACTTCACTTGCGGCGGCGTCATGGTCGACCTGCATAGCGAAACCGATATCGCGCATTTGTTTGCCATTGGCGAGACCTCATTTACTGGCCTGCATGGCGCTAACCGCATGGCCAGTAACTCACTTTTAGAATGCTTCGTTTTTGCCATGTCAGCCGCAAAGCGCATTCATGCCTTACTCGACACGCCACTGCCTAAAACTAGCCCCGCTTGGGATGCTAGCCAAGTTCGCAACCCCGATGAAGACGTAGTGATTTTGCACAACTGGGATGAGCTGCGCCGCTTTATGTGGGACTACGTGGGCATTGTCCGCACCACCAAGCGCCTAGAGCGCGCCCTGCACCGAGTCGAGCTGCTGCAAAATGAGATCAACGAGTACTACAGCAATTACCGCGTGTCCTCGAACTTACTCGAGCTGCGCAACTTGGTTATGGTGTCTGAGCTGATGATTCGCAGCTCCTTGGCCCGTCGCGAGTCGCGCGGCCTGCATTACACCTTGGATTATCCTGAGCGCTTGGCACAGGCTGAAGATACGATCTTGGTACCTGACGCCGCCGCCACAAGACATTAACCCTTAAGCGCCGCCATTGCGTGGTACTGAGTTGGTCTGACCAAATGGCAAGTCGCCAGTGCTTGCGCTTTTTTTCTGCTGCGGGATGAGTACTAGAAGTCTCAAGCGCATCATCGGCGCGTTGACGAAAACTTAGGCAGAGCAAGCCCGGCCAATCGCGTACAGGGCCATCAAGTTCGGCTAAATAAATCTCGCCGAGCTCATCGGTTAAGCGCCAGCCATTGGCAGTTTTCTGCAACACGCTGATAGGTGCGCTAGTGCTGGCGCGGCGTAGCAGTAAAATCGCCTGCCCGACAAATACTGCATAAGCCGGCAAGAGGTACTGCAACGGCACGAAACCCGCCCAAGGAGCCAGCGCCACGGCGACGAGCATTAGCCAGCGAAAGTAGCCCTCGCGCCGCGAAGGCAGGAGCTCACAAGGTGTGCGCCAACTTAGCCAAGATGGTGGCAATGAGCTGGCGATATTCGGCATCATCAGGCACTGTGTATTGCATAAACCAGGCGAGGAGATCGACATCCTCTTCAGCCAAGATGCGCTGAAATACTTGCTGATCGCTAATGGGCGCATCACGATAATGCTCCTCCATATACGGCTCAAAGATCACATCTAATTCTTTTAAGCCGCGCCGACACTGCCAATGCAATCGGCGCTCTTCTTCAGTAAATGGCCGCGTCATGGAAAACCTCTGCAAACTGGCGTATAAGCGCGGCATTATATAAGCCTAAGAGATAGCAACGCGACGGCTAAAATGCCAATGCCCGCGTAACATTTTTTATTTTGATAGCTTACGGAGTGCTTCGATCATGACCATCGCCTGCCCCACGCTCGATCAGCGCCATGCCATTGCTAATGCGCGCGCCAGTGCCAATCTCTCAGTGCCGCTGGCATGGGCCGCTCTAACACTCACCGGTGCCGATGCGCTAACCTTTTTGCAGGGTCAATTATCCTGCGATATGAAATTAGTCACGGCAGAGCAAGCCAGCCTTGGCTGCTTACTCAACCTGAAAGGCCGCATTGAAGCGAGTGTCGTGGTGGTCAGCATTGATGGCGGCTATGCGCTGCTGATGCCGCAGGCACAAATCGCCGCAGTGAAAGCACGCTTGGCTAAGTACGGCGCATTTTCGAAAGTGAGTATTGCTCAGGGCACGCAAGAAATTGTCGGCTTAATGGGTGCTGAAGCGCTGCCCAAAGCATTGGCTGAAACATCATATGCAACGTTAATTGAAGCCGACGCTCACTATGTTCGTCTGCCAGGTCTCACGCGTGCACTTAAAATTAGCGAGGCTGCTGCCTTAGCTGTGAATGCTGATGCTTCAGCTTTAGCCGCATGGCAGGCCGAAGCCGTTGCTAGCGGTGAGGTCACCATTGACCAAGCGCTAGTCGATCAATGGCAGCCGCAAGAGCTCGACTATCACAGTCTGAATGGCGTCAGTTATCAAAAAGGCTGCTATATGGGCCAAGAAATTGTGGCTAGACTGTACTTTCGTGGCCAACTGAAAACCGGCCTGTGCTGGTTGCGCGCGCCATGGTCAGAGGCTGTCGATGCCTCCTTAGATTGGCCAATCATGGCTGATGATAAGGCTGTGGGCCGAGTTATTGCGCTGGCTTGGCCAGATGAACAGAAGCTGTGGCTGTTGGCCAGCGTGCGCTTAGTCGCAGAAAATCTGCAGTGGCATCTGCCCAATGGCGACGTCGTGGCTTTAACGCGCCACGACTTCATTCGCCAAGCTTAAGGCTACAAATCCGCCAATGGATGCGTCATGCCCTCTGGCAGAGCGTAATGCTCTGCAATAAAGCTGACGCTGACCTCGGCCAAAGTTGCTGGCTGCCATCGCGGCGATAAGTCTTTATCGACCAAAAGCGCGCGCACACCCTCAGGGAAATCAGCGTGAAAAGCGCATTGCGTTGAGATAATCCATTCTTGGCGGAAAACATCGGCCAAGCTCATGGTTTTGCTCTCATGCCACTGTTTCCAAACCAACGCTGCACTAGTCGGTGAGCCTCTACGGTAAGTTTTAATCGCCTTCGCTAGCCATGCATCATCAGGCAGCTCTTGCGTGCGCCAGACGACGTCTAGGGCGCTCAAATCATCATGCGCACATAAGGCCTCAATAGCCTCTGCCCGTGGCTCAACCTGCGCCTCAGGCAGCTCTGTGAGCGCTAAGTTACCTAGCACGGCATCAATGCCATTCTGTAGTTCGCTGCTGCCTATCGCTTGTAAGTCATCTAACAACGCCTGCCATTGGCTAGATGCCACTGCGTGCGTAGCCATGCCAAGATATAACGCATCGGCAGCGTTGAGTTGGCTAGCGCCTAAACCCAAAAATAGACCAATGCGCCCACTTAAGCGCGAAAGGAAATAGCTGCCGCCAACATCTGGATATAGGCCAATACCAATCTCTGGCATCGCCAAACGTGAAGTTTCCGTCACCACGCGATAACACGCGCCAGCAAATAAGCCAATGCCACCGCCCATTACCACACCCGTGCCCCACACTAGCAATGGCTTGGCGTATTGATGGATCAGATAATCCAAACGGTATTCACGCGCGAAAAACTCCGCCGGAGCAAGTGGGTCACCCTCGCCCGTACGCGCCGCTTGCGTCAAATCGCGAACATCGCCACCAGCGCAAAATGCACGCTCGCCACGACCACGCAAAATCACCATGGCGACCTGCTCATCGGCTGCCCATTGCTCAAGCTGCGGCAATAAAGCCTCAACCATGGCCAGCGTTAAAGCATTCAGGCTGCGCTCACTATCTAATGTAGCGACACCGATTTGACGGCCATTGACCATTGCTAAAGTTTCAAATGCTACTGGGGATGTCGTCATAACAACTCCTTATTTATGCCCAATGAATGGCTGAGCTTTTGTGAGCTCGTAAAAATGTATTGGTTTGTGAGAAATGTCGGCAGCCAAACCAGCCGCCGCGATTTGCGGCTAATGGCGAGGGATGCGCCGCCGTTAATACATGATGGCGTTGGCGATCGATTAAGCGGCCTTTGCGCTGGGCATAGGCGCCCCATAGTAAAAACACGATGCCCTCGCGCTGATCATTGAGCGCGCTAATGGCCGCATCAGTGAACTTCTCCCAGCCTTGCTTTTGATGTGATGCAGCCTCGCCTGCGCGCACTGTCAGCACGCTATTGAGTAGCAACACACCCTGCTCAGCCCAGCGCGATAAATCACCTGAATCTGGTGCAGAAACATTTAAATCCGAGCTTATTTCTCGGAAGATATTTCGCAGTGACGGAGGAAGAGTCTGCCCTTCCGGCACAGAAAAACTCAGACCTTGAGCTTGGCCATCGCCGTGATAGGGGTCTTGGCCAATAATCACCACGCGCACATCGGCAAATAACGTGGCCTGAAAAGCGGCAAAACGTAATTGGTTAGGCGGGTAAATTTGCTGGCCAGCTTCGCGCTCAGCCTCTAGAAACAGCTGCAACTGCTGCATATAAGGCTGATCAAACTCCACACCTAAGTGTGCCTGCCAGCAAGTCGGCAGAGCCGCTACCATAAGCCATGCACTTGATACGCCAAGGCCTCACGTATCCAACCGTCACGATGACTTGCTGAGCTGTGAATCAAGCCCTCGTATTCAATTCGGCGCACCGTTGCTAATAAGGACTTTGCCGCCTGCTCTTGATTGGACAGGCTAACGCGCGCCAGGCAAGGCTGCAGTAACTTAAGCCACTCCAATGCCATATGCCGTACTGCCGCTTGCAGCTCATCATCGTGCAATGCGGCATACCAAAATGCGTACTCCATGACTAAATGTTCGCGATGCTCATTCAGCCTTAGCTCAATAAACTCTGCTGCGAGATCAATCAAAATCGCTTCAAGTGCATCCCGGTCAGCATCATCTGGTAGCGCAGCCATTTGCTCATAGGCCCGCTGCCAAAATGGCCGAGTAAATTGCGCCAACGACTCTTCAGCAAAAAGCTGAAACGACTGGATAAGCAGCTCTTGGATATCTTTGAAGTAATACGTCGTGGAGGCCAGTGGCACGCCTGCTGCTTTGGCCACCGCACGATGCTTAACACCGCGCACGCCATCGGCCAATACAACCTGCCAAGTGGCACGTAAAATGGTGGTGCGGCGCTCTTCACCGCGCGCTTGGCGATGTACTGCCACCGGCTCGGGCACGTCAGAATTATCTGTTGCAGTCTGTGATGTAGTCATAGCGCGCTAAAGTATAAGAACTTGCACGCAGAAACAAGAAAGGGCCCCGAAGGACCCTTTCTTATTTTGCGAGTGACACCCTTACTTTTGGATGCGGAACTCTACACGGCGGTTCAGCTCACGGCCGGACTCATTGTCGTTGCTAGCAACTGGGCGAGTTTCGCCGTAGCCAACTGCTTGCAGACGGTTAGCTTCGATACCATAGCCAACTAAGTAATCACGCACTTCATTGGCACGATCACGTGACAATTTCAGGTTGTAAGAATCGCTACCGCGGCTGTCGGTGTGACCAGCAACAGTGATGCGAGCGGAGCTATCTGAGCGCAAGAATGCAACGGCATTTTCCATCAAGCGCTGAGCGTTTGTAGTCAAACGAGCAGAGTCAAATTCAAACGTGATATCGCGCATCACCAAGGTTTGCTCAACAACGCAGCCATTGCCATCAACTTTAGCGCCAGCAGGTGTGTTAGGGCACTTATCGGAAGAATTGATCACGCCATCGCCATCGTCATCAACACTAACTGGCTCAGGAGCCACTTCTTGAATAACAACGCGCTCAACTGGCACTTCTTTGATAACAATCTTCTCAACTGGCACTTCTTTGATAACAACTTCTGGTTCGCGGTTGCCAATGGCCATTTCAAGACCTAGGCCAGCGCGGTAATCGATTTTGCCGTCTGTGCTAGTGCTGCCTTCGCTGTAATCGTCATACACAGCGCGCAATTCGCCACGAAGACGCAGTGCATCTAGGCCAAATAGGCTTTTGGTAAAACCAGCACCAACGTTGACGTATGGGGTAATTTTGTCGCGGCCTGGCACGTCGTTATAAACGCCACCAATACCTGCCAACAGGTAAGGAGTGAACTCAGAGCGTTGGCCAAAGGCGTATTGAAGATCAACACCTAAGCCAGTTTGATAGTAATCAGTACCATTACTGGTACCTGTTTCGATGGTGTCACCGAAGAACTGACCTTCAACCCACAAGTTGTCTGTTAAGCGCTGACCAACACCTGCTTGATAACCGAAGCTGTCGCCGGACTTTTTCGTGTTTGTGCGATCTTTGTCTGCGCTGAGGTAGAAGCCACCAAAGTAGACGTAATTATCGTAAGAGCTGCCTGTTTCTTCTTCAGCAGCAAAGGCAGTGCCTGTCGCAGCCAAAACGGCGGCGGCAATCGCACCACGCACAAGATATGCAGATTTAAACGATGTAGTCATGGCGAATCCTCATGGAAAATCAGGTAAATACAAAATTCTGGCGCAAGATTAGCCGAAACTCATCACGCGGTATACATACGGTTTACAACATAACAACAAAAAACCCAAGGTCATTGGTCAGCCTTTTCGTTTCTCGCTATCTTTCAATGTGGCGAGTAAGGCATCCATACGCTCGCCTAAATAGCGTTGCGTGGCTTTTTCCATGGCGGCAGAAACTTCTGCTGCTACAGCCATGTCGGCGATTGGCCGCAATCGCCAAATCACATCAGCCATATGCGGTATTTCGCTGGCTGCGGGCATGGCTTTATTACCTTGCGGCTCAAAGACATGACGCACCACAAGCTGCAGTAAAGCGTTGGCGACCTGCTCCACATTGGCGCGCACGCCGGCCAAAATATCTAGCAAGTCCATCAAAGGCACGCCTAGTTTAGCCAACTCAACACCGGCATTAAATAGGCGAGGACTGGGCACTTTAAAGCGTGGCCCATCGATCATGATGAGTTTTAAGCTGGCTGCTTTGGCTAGCGCTTCTGGGCTCATTTGGCGAGGGAAAAACGCCATTAACTCGCTAAGCTCGTAATACGCCGGCACATCTTCAGACCATGGCGAGGTGATTGCCTGCTCTAGGCCTAGCAGCTGGCGTAGATCATGACCTTTTTCCCATGCGTCGATCAGCTCGGCAATATTGCCGAGGCTATAGCCTCGAGCTAATAAAGGGCCAATTACACGTAGTCGTGCTAAATGCGCATCGCTGTAAATACCGGTGCGGCCGCGAATCTCAGGCGGTGGAATCAAGCCTTTGTCTTGATACGCGCGAACATTACGCACGGTCATACCAGCCGTCTGCGATAGCTCATCGATAGTGAATTCGCGTGCTGGGGCAATGACTGGGATTGCCTCACTTAATGATGTTGTCTTCTGCGAATCGGTCATCGGCCTCTGCTCAGCGGGCAAGTCGTCTTGTTATTCAAGTGTCCTAGCTTACGCCAAAGCCATCGCGCGGACAAAGAAAAAGACCCGAGCTTTGAAGGCACCGGGTCTTTTTCATTCAGCGTGAATGCTCAAACTTCACACTTTTAACACCGCGAGTAAATTACTCGAATGTTTTGCCGCTAGCGGCCATGTCGCGCAGCAATTGCGGTGGTGTAAAGCGCTCGCCAAACTTGGCCGCAAACGCATCTGCACGCTCAACAAACTCAGCCACACCAACGTAGTTGATGTACTGCAACACGCCACCAGTCCATGGCGCCATGCCGATACCGAACACCGAGCCGATGTTAGCGTCAGCAACTGATGTCAATACACCTTCTTCGAAGCAGCGAGCCGACTCAATGGCTTGGCGATAGAGTAGACGTGCTTGCAGCTCTTCGAACTCAACGTCACCAATGGCGATTTTGTCTGCCTTAGTGAAGTGCTCAACCAAGCCTGGCCAGATAACTTTTTTGCCGCCTTCTGGGTAGTCGTAGAAGCCTTTACCGGCTTTCTTACCGAAGCGGCCGAACTCATCCATCATGCGATCGTTAATCGGATCGGCCGGATGATCTGGCAATGTTTTGCCCTCTTCCGCCAAGTCTTTGATGGTCTGAGTGCGCACTTTGCGACCTAGGTCCAAGCTGACTTCATCGGTGATGGCCAAAGGACCAACAGGCATGCCGGCTTGTGCAGCGGCTTGCTCGATGCTGATTGGGTGATAGCCTTCGCCGAGCATGGCGATACCTTCCATGATGAAAGTACCGAACACGCGTGAGGTGAAGAAGCCGCGTGAGTCATTAACCACGATTGGTGTTTTGCGAATTTGCAGAACGAAATCGAAGGCTTTGGCCAAAGCGGCATCGGAAGTTTCATCACCACGGATGATTTCCACCAATGGCATTTTGTCGACCGGCGAGAAGAAGTGCAGACCAATATAATTGGCTGGCTTTTTCGAGGCTTTCGCCAAACCGGTGATGGGCAATGTTGAGGTGTTCGAGCACATCAGGAAGTCAGGCAGCGCATTGGCTTCGGCCAACTCAGTAGCCTTGGCTTTGATGGCACGATCTTCAAACACAGCTTCAACGACGATGTCGCAGCCGGCGAGATCGGTGTGGCTATCGGTGGTGCTGATCAAGGCTAGTGTTGCTGCTGCTTTCTCGGCAGTCATACGGCCTTTGCTAACACGTTTGTCGAGCAAACCCTTGGTGTAGGCTTTGCCGCGCTCAGCCGCTTCCGAAGTTTGGTCTAACAACACCACTTCAATGCCGACCATTGCTGAAACATAAGCAATGCCCTGACCCATCATGCCAGCGCCCAAAATACCGACTTTCTTGGCCTTCCAGACAGGATAAGTTTCTTTGCTTGGACGTGAACCGCCACCATTGATCTTCTGTAAGTCGAAGAAGAAGGCTTTGATCTGGTTCTTCGCTTGTTTGCCAGTAGCGAGCTTGATGAAATAACGCGACTCAATTTTCAGAGCGTTGTCAAAATCAACTTGTGCGCCTTCAACCACGGCCGACATGATGGCTTTCGGGGCTGGGTAGTTAGCATTTTTGGTTTGCTTACGCAGGTTTGCTGGGAAGGCAGGTAAGTTCATTGCCAAAGCAGGCGTTGAAGGCGTACCGCCGGGCATTTTGTAGCCCGATTTGTCCCAAGGCTGTTGCGCACTTGGATTAGCTTTAATCCAGGCACGTGCTTTTGCCAGCATGTCATCGGCATCGCTTGCCAACTCATCGATCAGGCCAGTCGATTGAGCTTTCTCAGCCTTCATGCGTGGACCTTGCATGAGCACGCTCATTAAGGCGTTTTGGATGCCAAGCATGCGTGTGACGCGTGTTAGACCACCGCCACCAGGCAATAGGCCTAGCGATACTTCTGGCAAGCCGAACTCTGCTTTAGTGCCACCGATCGCTACGCGATGGTGACATGCCAAAGCGATTTCTAAACCGCCGCCCAATGCTGTGCCGTTCATTGCTGCGACAACAGGCTTACCTAAAGTTTCTAGGCCGCGTAGTTGACGATGCATTTCTTTCAACTCAGCCGCAAGCTTGGGCGCATCAGCTGGTGTGGCTTGAATTAGAAGGCGTAAGTCACCGCCGGCGAAAAAGGTTTTTTTCGCTGAAGTTAAAATAACGCCAGCGATGTCGGCTTTCTCAGCGATCAGGCGATCGACAGCTTCACCCATGGATTTTTGGTACAGGGCGTTCATGGTGTTGGCCGACTGGTTAGGGTCGTCCATGGTCAAGATGACAATATTGTCGGCATCTTTTTCCCAGCGAATGGAGCTCTGGCTCATAATCGTTCTCTCAATAATGTGTGGCGGGCCGGCTAAATATCGGCGCGCTAAAAGTCATAGACCGTGGATTACACGCGCTCGATGATGGTGGCAATACCCATGCCGCCGCCGACGCAAAGCGTGGCCAAGCCGCGCTTCAGACCACGACGCTCCAGCTCATCTAGCAAAGTGCTAACGATCATGCAGCCGGTTGCACCCAGTGGGTGACCCATGGCAATCGCGCCGCCATTGACGTTGGTGATGTCGTGCGAAATGTCCATGTCTTTCATAAAGCGCATGGCAACGGCCGCGAAAGCTTCGTTGATTTCCCACAGATCGATGTCTGCAGCCGTTAAGCCAGCTTTCGCCAAGGCTTTGCGTGCAGCTGGTGCTGGACCAGTAAGCATAATGGTGGGGTCGGCGCCGCTAACCGCTGTTGCGATAATGCGTGCACGTGGAGTCAAACCAAGCTTTTTGCCAGTGGCTTCGTTGCCAATGAGCATGAGGGCTGCGCCATCGACAATGCCTGATGAATTGGCTGCAGTGTGCACGTGATCGATTTTTTCGACCCAGTGGTACTTCTGCAATGCCACGGCGTTGAAGCCGCCCATTTCGCCCATCATCATGAATGATGGTTGCAGGCCGGCCAGTTTCTCTACTGTGGAGTCAGGCTTGATGAACTCATCTTCGACCAAAATATCGAGGCCGTTCATGTCTTTAACTGGCACTACGGAGCCTTTAAAATAGCCCTTTGCACGAGCATTCGCCGCACGCTTTTGTGATTCGACAGCAAATGTGTCGATATCAGTACGGCTAAAGCCTTCGAGTGTGGCGATCAAGTCGGCGCCAATGCCCTGTGGCACGAAACCAGTTTCTAAGTTGATCGCTGGATCCATCGCCCAGGCGCCGCCATCAGAACCCATGGGGATGCGTGACATGCACTCAACACCGCCAACGACGACTAGATCTTCAAAGCCCGAGCGCACTTTCATCGCACCGATGTTTACTGCTTCAAGACCTGAAGCACAGAAACGATTGAGCTGTACGCCGGCTGTTTCGTGCGGCCAATGTGCGGCCAATGCTGATGTTTTTGCAACGTCGGCACCTTGATCGCCAACGGGTGTTACGCAACCGAGCACTACGTCATCGACATAGTTTACAAATTCGGCGCCGTTACGGGCTTCCAAGGCTTTCATCAAACCAACGACTAGGTCGACTGGCTTGGTCGTGTGTAATGAACCGTCTTTCTTACCTTTGCCACGCGGAGTGCGTACGGCATCAAAAATCAGGGCTTCCGTCATGGTGGAATGTCCTCGTTGTATGAAAAAAAACACCCAATGACTTCATAGTCATTGGCGTGATACCGACTGTCGGACGCTTTGGACTTGCATGCAATGACGGAAGACGACATTTTCGCTGACGAAAACAGTCATCGCAGGCTTATTTGGCTTGGCAAGGCAAGTTGCGTGGGTTACAACAGCGTTAGTAATCAACGAGGAGATGGAACATGAGTGAGGCACGGTTCACTAGCTTTCGCGAGTTTTATCCGTTTTATTTACAAGAACATAGCAATAAGACTTGCCGCCGCCTGCACTTTATTGGCACATCGCTAGTGCTTGCTTTGCTGGTTGCAGTGCTGATTACTGGCAATTGGGTATGGCTTTGGGCATTTCCAGTGATTGGCTATGGCTTTGCCTGGGTCGGCCACTACGTTTACGAGAAAAATCGCCCCGCGACTTTTAAGTATCCGTTCTACAGCTTTATGGGCGACTTCGTGATGTACAAGGATATTTGGCTAGGCCGGCTGAGCATTTAGCGCGCCGGACGGCCTAGCTCAGCAGCAGTCTTAGTGATAGTGCGCGCGGCGGGCTCAGTCTCACACAGAGCAGGGTTATCGCCGCATATTGGGCACTCGCCATCGCGCATGCCCAAACGGTTTAAGCCGCCACACGAGCCCTTAATGGGTTCGCGACCGCCCATCACGCCAACGGCCATACCGACCACAACCAGCACAATAACGACAAAACTAATCAAAAATAAGCTCAACATTTATTCGTCTCCAGTGCCACTCGCGACCGGCAAATACTCTTTGAATGCTGCCGAGTGGCGAGCAACAAAACTGTCACCCTTGCGCTCAATAACATAGATTGCTAAACCTAAAGTGTCAGCGACTGACAGAGCAACATCGGGTGCCAATACATTAAGCGCAGTGGCCCAAGCATCAGCCAAAGTGGCATCGGTGGCCACTGGCGAAATCACCGTTACTGACACACCGCTATGGGTAATTGGCTTACCTGTACGGGCATCAATAGTGTGCGAGTAGCGCACGCTATTACGCTCGAAAAAGTTGCGATAAGAGCCCGAAGTCGACAGCGAACCATCACCTAAAGTAACCAGCTGCTCAGCATTACCGCTGCCATCGGGGCGCTCAATGGCAATGCGCCAAGCCGAGCCATCTGCGCGCTGACCACGGGCTTTGAGCGTACCAGCAACACTGATCAGGTAATCACTTATGCCAAGCTCTTGCAAGGCGGCGCTGAGTTCATCGACAGCAGCACCCTCACCTACCGATGATAAATCGATACTGACGGCTTTGAGCTTTTGCGCGCGATTAAGCTTGCTCTCAAGCTGCACAAACTGCCAACCAACATTGGCTCTAGCTTGGGCAATGGCTGCATCTGACGGCACAGTCGTTGCTTTACCTGCCGCACCGAAACCCCAGAGGTTCACTAAAGGCGCAACCGTAATATCGTAGGCATTAGCTGCCGCTGAAAGCGATGTCATCTGCGCGCTAACTTGCAGCGCACGGCTTAGCGCATGCTGCAAAGGTGGGCTGATATCGTGCCAGCTGCCAACGCTGGCACGGTTAAAACGCATAAGCTCAGTTGTTGGCTGATAAGTCGAAAGCACATCATTGACCGCATCTAAGCGCTTTTGCAAAGCAGCTTGAAGTTGCTCATTGCTCATGTTCGCCGGTAATGCCGCTAAGCTGACCTGCCAGGCCATTGAGCGATAAGCAACGCCAGAGACACGAATGGTCGATGCCATGGCCTCTTTAACACTCGATTCTGGCGCAGCTGCCGGCTGGCAAGCAGCCAACGTCATGCTGAGCGCAAGGCTCATCCCAATAAATAGCGCGCGATGAGCCTGCTGCACATTAACCTCCGAAGTCGTCGAGCAAGATATTTTCTCGATCGACACCTAAGTCTTCGAGCATTTTGATCACGGCGGCGTTCATCATGGGTGGGCCACACATGTAAAATTCGCAATCTTCTGGCGCTGGATGATCCTTCAGGTAGTTCTCAAGCAAGACCTGATGGATAAAGCCTGAATACCCTGTCCAGTTATCTTCTGGCTGTGGTTCAGAAAGAGCCAAATGCCATTCGAAATTGGGGTTTTCTGCCGCCAGCTTGTCGTATTCATCGACATAGAATGTTTCACGTAAGGAGCGCGCACCATACCAGAAGCTAATTTTACGCTGGCTGTTTAAGCGCTTAAGTTGATCAAATAAATGCGAGCGCATCGGCGCCATGCCGGCACCGCCACCAATAAAGATCATCTCAGCTTCGGTTTTCTTCGCGTAGAACTCGCCGAACGGCCCAAATACAGTGATTTTATCGCCAGGTTTGCGTGAGAACACATAGGACGACATTTTACCTGCAGGGATTTCATCGAGCTGGCGCAATGGCGGCGTAGCAATTCGAATATTGAACTTCAGAACGCCTTTCTCATCGGGGTAGTTCGCCATCGAGTAAGCGCGAATGGTCGTGTCTTCGACTTTCGACTTCACTTTAAGCAGACCAAATTTCTCCCAATCAGCGCGGTACTCATCAGAAATATCCATGTCGCTATAGTTGCATTCGTAAGGTGGGATTTCTAACTGCACATAGCCACCGGCGCGGAAGTTTACATCCTCACCTTCAGGCAGTTTCAGCACTAACTCTTTGATAAATGTTGCTACGTTATCGTTAGAAACAACTTCACATTCCCAGCGCTTAACACCGAAGAAAGCTTCGTCGAGCTCAATTTCCATATCTTGCTTGATTTGTAACTGGCAGCCCAAGCGCCAGCCTTCTTTAATCTCGCCTTTGGTAAAATGTGGCTCTTCTGTTGGCAAAATATCGCCACCGCCAGACTTCACGCGCACGCGACACTGGCCACAAGTGCCACCACCGCCGCAGGCTGAGGATAAGAAAATCTTCTGATCCGCCAATGCCTGTAAAAGCTTGTTGCCGCTATTAACCTCTAAGCGCTTTTCAGGGTCTTCATTAATGTCGATAGACACTGCGCCGGTCGATACCAAGCGCGAGCGCGCAGCCAAAATAAATAGCACCAGCAGCAAGACTGTGCCGGTGAACATCACCATCGAGAGGACAATGACCATTGGTGTGGACATAATGCTGCCTCCTTAAAGTTGAATGCCGGAGAAGGACATAAAGCCAAGAGCCATTAGTCCTACCGAGATGAAGGTGATGCCAAGGCCTTGCATGCCGCCGGGCACATCGCTGTATTTGAGCTTTTCGCGAATTGCCGCCAATAGCACAATGGCCAACGCCCATGACACGCCCGAGCCAACACCATAAACCACCGATTCCGGTAGGTTATAGTCACGCTCTTGCATGAACAAAGAGCCACCTAAAATGGCGCAGTTCACTGTAATCAATGGCAGATAAATGCCAAGCGCGTTGTACAGCGCCGGCAGATATTTATCGCACGCCATCTCAATGACCTGAACCATGGCAGCGATCGTGCAGATATACGTGAGCAGCGATAAGAAGCTCAAATCAATAGCACTGGCGCCTTCTAGACCTGTCCACTGCAGCCCGCCTTCTTTCAGAAAGTACTGCCACATCAAGTTGTTGACTGGCACAGTGATGGTTTGCACCACCACCACAGCCATGCCTAAAGAGAACGCTGTAGTAACTTTTTTCGATATCGCTAAAAAAGTACACATGCCCAGGAAAAATGCCAGCGCCATGTTCTCAATGAACACTGCACGCACAAACAGACTAAGGTAATGCTCCAACATAATCTCTCTCCTACCTTAGTGTGTCGGCGTCGCGCGCGTATTGGGCGCGATACGGAATTCGGTGCTTTCTTGTTGCTCAGTTTTCCAGGAGCGCAGCGCCCAGATGATCAAGCCGATCAAGAAAAATGCCGATGGCGGCAGTAATAGCAAGCCATTGGGGACATACCAGCCACCATTGCTTACTGTTGGCAGCACGGTGAGACCGAAGAATGTGCCTGAGCCCAAAACTTCACGAATCAAGGCCACCAGCATGAGTAGCGCGGAATAGCCTAGACCGTTACCTATGCCGTCGATAAAGCTCAACGTGGGTGGGTTTTTCATGGCGAAGGCTTCTAGGCGACCCATGACGATGCAGTTGGTGATAATCAAACCAACAAACACCGACATTTGCTTGGCAATGCCGGGAGCAAAGGCGCGCAAAACTTGATCCACAATAATCACCAAGGTCGCAACAATCACCATCTGCACAATAATGCGAATGGAGTTTGGAATGACACTGCGGATCATCGAGACAAAAAGGCTAGAAAACGCGGCCACTGCCGTTAGACCAATCGACATCGCTAAAGCGGTGTTCATATTGGAAGTAACTGCTAGCGCCGAGCAGATGCCCAACACCTGAAAAATCACCGGGTTGGTATTGAGGATAGGGCCTAATAAAATCGATTTGACCGGGACTTGATCGGACATGATTACACTCCTGACTCGCGGACTTTACTTAGGAACGCTTTAAAACCTAAGTCGCCCATCCAAAATTCCACCATATTGCTAACGCCATTACTGGTCAGCGTGGCACCAGACAAAGCATCAATTTGGTACTCAGCACCTGGCTTGGCGGGATCTACTCCGCCTTTTTTCAGATGTAAGCGTGGTTGCCCTTCAGGCCCATAAACATGCTTGCCGACCCATTGAGCCTGCCACTTCGGATTATCAATTTCGCCGCCAAGGCCCGGTGTTTCGGCTTGATCAGTAAAGGTAATGCCTGCAACCGTATTGGCGTCTTTTTCAAGCACCAAATAGCCATACATAGTCGACCACAGGCCATAGCCTGAGACTGGTAGTATTAAACGCTGAAGCTGGCCTTGCTCATCACGCAGCACATAGACGTCGGCTTTTTCAGCACGACGCTTAATATCTGCCACATCTTGCTCACCGACTAACTGCATTGAGCTTTCAGGCTGCTTAGTTGCTTTGCGCTGGTCGTAGCGGTCATCGAGCTCAATACGACTGTAGGCGCCAGTATTCAGGTCGACTAGATAGCGCTCGAACTTTTTAAACTCCGTACCGACTTCGGCGGCATCGCCTTGACCCTCGGCCAAGACACCAGCAGCGGCCAAAATCTTGCGTTGCTTATCGAGCGCTTGGTTTTTAAGCTGGATGGGCTTGAGCAAGGTCACTGCTGCCGCTAGCGCCACCGAACAAACCACCGACAACACGATCGCGACGGTGATGGTTTTTAGCTGAGATTCATTAGCCATTGCGCGCGATCCTCCGCTTAATATTGGACTGCATTACAAAATAATCGATCAGCGGAGCGGTCAAATTAGCAAACAGAATCGCCAACATCATGCCCTCGGGATAGGCCGGGTTGACGATGCGAATCAGTGCCACCATGACGCCAACGACAATGCCGAAAATCCAACGGCCCTTATGTGTCATTGCCGCCGATACCGGATCGGTAGCCATAAACACCATACCGAAAGCAAAGCCGCCGAGGACTAAATGCCAGTACCACGGCACGGCAAACATCGGGTTGGTATCGGAGCCAATAGCGTTAAATAGCGAGGTGGTGGCGATCATGCCGATCATTACACCGCCCATGATGCGGAATGAGGCAACTCGCGTGGCCAGCAAAATCGCCGCGCCAATAGCGATGCCCAAGGTCGACACTTCACCCATGGAGCCGGGGATATTGCCGATGAAAGCATCGATCCACGTAATAGCTTGCAAGCCGCCATCACCTACGCGCTGAATCGCCTCAATGCCCGCAGCTTTGGCTTGACCCAGTGCAGTAGCGCCAGTCCAACCATCGATAGCCTGCCCCCAAAGCGCTGGATTCACAGCAGTCCAGACGGTGTCGCCAGACATTTGCGCTGGATAAGCAAAGAACAAGAATGCGCGACCAGACAAGGCCGGGTTAACGAAGTTTTTGCCAGTGCCACCAAAGACTTCTTTGGCAATAACCACACCAAAGGTGATGCCGAGAGCAACTTGCCAGAGCGGTACAGTCGGCGGGCAAACCAGCGCAAACAGGATGGACGTAACGAAGAAACCCTCGTTGACTTCATGGCCACGCTTTTGCGCAAACAACACTTCCCAGAAGCCGCCGACAATGAATGTGGTCAGATAAATTGGCACAAAGAAAGTGGCGCCATAAATAAAGCAGTGCCAGAGATTGGTGGCATCGAAGCCCGCTAGCAGCGAGATCAACCAGACACGCCAAGCATCAACGGCCATATCAGGGGTGCCGCCAGGCACATTGCCAAGTACGGTTAATGACTGGTTGCCGATATTCCACATGCCGATGATCATGGCTGGGAATGTTGCCATCCACACCAAAATCATGATGCGCTTCAAGTCGATAGAGTCGCGCACGTGCGCTGCTGAATGGGTGACTTGCTTCGGGCTATAAAAGAAGGTGTCTACGGCCTCAAATAGCGCCGCCCAATTTTCGTGTTTGCCGCCTTTTTGGAAATCTGGCGCCATTTGTTCGAGTTTATTTTTTACCCAACTCACGGCTTAACCCTCCTTCTCAATGCGGGTCAAAACATCACGAAGGATGGGACCGTATTCGTATTTTCCTGGGCATGCATAGGTGCACAGCGCCAAGTCTTCTTCATCTAGCTCGAGAGCGCCAAGGGCGATAGCTTGGTCATCATCACCAACAATCAGACTACGTAAAAGCTGAGTTGGCAGAATATCCAAAGGCATTAGTGCCTCATAGGTGCCTACTGGCACCATGGCGCGCTCGGAGCCATTAGTACTCGTGGTGAAGGCAAATTCGCGTTTTAAGAACTTACCTAGGTACAAGTTCAGCACTGAGCTGCGGTGAGTGCCGGGGCGCACATAGTGCAGCAGCTCACGATCGTGGCCTTCTTCTAATGCAGACACTTGCAAGTGGTAGCGACCTAGGTAAGCCTCAGCCCCACGCACCTGACGACCCGACAATACCGAGCCCGAAATGCTACGGTTTTCGCCAGCAACGAGTTCGCCATCGAGCATCTCAGTGATGTTGGCACCAACGACGGTGCGAATTAGGCGCGGCTCTTTCACTACTGGCCCGGCAACAGCAATTACGCGCTGGCTATCGAGGCAACCCGTGACAAATAAACGGCCAATCGCCATCACATCTTGATAATTCAAATGCCAGGCTTGGCGTTGCGCTGATACTGGCGCAACGAAGTGCATATGCGTGCCGACTAGGCCTGCTGGGTGTGGACCACTGAAAGTTTCAGCACGGGCATTACCGGTGCTGAAAGTATCTGTCGGCGCTTTCGCAACAATGACTGGTGCGCCTAAGCGAGCCAACACCGCCAGACCATTAACAAAGGCAGGTTCATCTTCAGCGATGACCAGCGCTGGCTGTACGGCATGTGGGTTGGTATCCATGGCATTAACAAATAGCGCCGATGGCGTAGTGCCTGGCACTGGCACCTTGCTGAATGGTCGCGTGCGTAGCGCAGTCCATAAGCCGGAAACACGCAGCTGCTCGGTGACAGCTTCCGCGCTCAATGAGGACAAGGCATCAACACTGTGCGCCGTGAATTTTTCGACATCATCGATTGTTGGATCGATATCGATAACCAGTGATAAAAATACACGCCGAGCACCGCGGTTCACTGCGCGCACACGACCGCTGGCAGGGGCAGTAAATACGACCTGAGCGTTCTTTTTGTCACTGAAAAGAATTTGGCCACAACGAACGCTATCGCCTTCGGCGACTTGCATCGTGGGCTGTAAGCCAGGGTAGTCGGCACCAACAATGGCCACTGAGCGAACGGCAGGCGAACGGCTAATGGCTTGCTTGGGCGCTCCAGACAGAGGCAAGTCGAGGCCTCGTTTGATTTTAATCATGGTGGATTCCAGCGCGTCTAAGACTAATCTTCACCGTCACGCCTTGCGTGGCACGGTCCGATACTTATTGTTCTAAAGCAACAGGCGCAAGGCCTTATAAAACGCTGAGTGGAGGTATATGCCTCCACTCAGTCCGACTAGATTAACCTTCTAGCGGCAACGTTAGGTAGTGCGCGCCAGCAATTTGCTCGGCAATGCGCATGACCTGGCAGCTATAGCCCATCTCGTTGTCATACCAGACATAGAGATTGGCGTGGTTGCCGTTAACGATGGTGGCTTGGGCATCAAAAACACCGGCCGAACGTGAACCGATAAAGTCGGTCGAAACGACTTCGGTTGAGTTGGTGAAGTCGATTTGCTCTTGCAGGCTCGAATGCAGCGAGACATTGCGCAAGAACTCATTGAGCTCTTCGCGGCTTGCTGCTGTATCTAAGGTCAGGCTCAAAATAGCCATGGACACATTCGGTGTTGGTACGCGAATCGAATTGCCAGTGAGCTTGCCCAGCAACTCAGGCAAGGCTTTAGCAACGGCTTTCGCGGCACCAGTTTCGGTAATAACCATGTTCAATACTGCCGAACGACCACGACGATCCGCCGGGTGGTAGTTGTCGATCAGGTTTTGGTCATTAGTGAATGAGTGCACGGTTTCAACGTGACCAGACGAAATGCCGTACTGATCGTTCATCACTTTCAATATCGGTGTGATGGCGTTGGTAGTGCATGAAGCCGCAGACAAAATGGTGTCGGCATCAGTAATGCTGTCGCTGTTTACGCCATAAACGATGTTTTTGATGTCGCCTTTGGCTGGCGCGGTAAGAACCACGCGAGCAACGCCTGGGCATTTCAAGTGACGGCCAAGGCCTTCGCTGTCCTTTAACTTGCCAGTGTTATCAATGAGCAAGGCATTGTTGATGCCATAAGCTGCGTAATCGATATCTTCTGGGTTGCTGCCATAGATGACTTTAATGAAGTTGCCGTTGGCGATGATCGCTTCGTTTTCTTCATCGACCGAAATCGTGCCTTCGAATGGGCCGTGAATAGAATCACGGCGCAGCAAGGACGCACGTTTTTGTAGGTCGCCATCGGTAGTTTTACGCACCACGATGGCACGCAGACGCAGGCCGCCTTCGTTGCCGGCTTTCTCGATGAGCAAGCGCGCCAAAATACGACCGATACGGCCAAAGCCATAAAGCACGACATCGCGTGGCTCACCTAAGGACTTCAGGCCAACGCCTGGTGCAACGGCTTTCTCAACAAAGGCGCGCAGGTCTTGACCAGCGCCATGTTCGCGGAAGTCGATAGCGATTTTGCCAATATCAACTTGGCAGGCACCGAGACCAAGGCTTTTTACCATTTCCAAGATAGGGAAAGTGTCGACCACCGACAAATCGCCAGCAATCATGCGCACGCGACGGTGATACTTGAGGATTTGAATCACCGAGCGATTCACTAAAGCGCGACCAAATACCGTAACGATGACGTTGTTTTCACGGTGTAAATTACCAATCTGCGGAATCATCGATTCGGCAATGGCTTCACGGTTTTTCCAACGACCAAAATGGTCGGCTTGCAGTGCTTTAATGGTATCGACAGACACGATAGAGAACCTCACGGGGCATTTTAGATGGGGCGAAGTTTACGGTTTTACACCAGCTCCGACCAGTGTTGTCATACTTAGTGCGTCAAATGTGGATAAACGGTAGACAAAAGTCTTAGGCAGCGGCGTCTTTATCGGCCTCGGATCGAGTAAATACCGGCGACTCGGGCCGCGACAGCGCGGCATCGTAGCGATAGCCATCAATATCGAAATCTAGCAGTGCCTCAGGTGTACTAATGCGCTCTTGGATTAGCCACGCAGCCATTCGGCCACGAGCTTTTTTGGCAAAAAAGCTAATGATTTTGAATTGACCGTTTTTTTCATCACGAAATTGCGGCGTAATTAAGCGCCCCTGCAGCTTTTTCGGCTGGATGGCGCGAAAGTATTCCTGCGATGCCAGATTCACCAAAACTTCGTCGCCCTGCTCAGCTACGGCGGTGTTTACCGCCTCGGTGAGCTGATCGCCCCAAAACTCGTAGAGATTTTTGCCGCGAGGGTTATTCAAGTCAGTGCCCATTTCCAAGCGATATGGGCGCATATAGTCGAGCGGACGCAATAGGCCATAAAGCCCTGAAAGTATGCGCAAATGCTGCTGGGCCTGAATTAAGTCATCGGCGCTAAAGCGTGAGACATCAAGGCCGGTATAAACATCACCTTTGAAGGCAAATAACGCAGGGCGTGCTTCTGGCGCACTAAATAAAGGCTGCCATTCGTTGTAGCGCGCGACATTTAAGCTGGCGAGCTTGTCGGATAGGCTCATTAAGCTGGCGATTTCAGCGGGCGTTTTTTCTTTCAGCACATCGATAAGCTCGGCAGCTTCGCTAACGTATTGCGGCTGAGTCGGCGCGACAAAGGCTGGCAGTGGCGTTTCATAGTCCAAGGTTTTGGCCGGCGACACGATAATCAGCATGAGAGCTCCTACATAGCGAAATAGCATGGGCATAGTATAGTCACGCCCTCAACTCCAGCGGGCAATCGTACAAATGATTGTCTGCATTAGACAGTAAAGAGACGTTTATGGTTTTAGCCGACGCCACCACCCTGCCTATTATTGCCGATAGTCATCAACGCCTGAGTGCTCGCGTGTGGCGTATTACTGCGGCCAATCCAAGCATCATGACTGGGCCTGGCACCAATACTTATCTGCTGATTGGCCAAAGCTGCGTAGCCATGGTTGATCCAGGCCCTGCCGATGACGCGCATTTAACAGCCATGCTGGCAGCCATCGCCGAGGCCGGCTTGGCGCTGACGCATATCTTGCTCACCCACACGCATCGCGACCATTCGCCGGGCACGCAGGCGCTGGTCGCCGCTACTGGCGCGCGAGTGTGTGGCATGCCGCCTTTAGCCGAAGACCCCAGCCAAGATCGCGATACCGTGATTGAAGAGATTTGGGCCGACGGCTATCGCTTTCAGGAGCTGGGCTGGCCGCTAGAGGTCATCCATACGCCTGGGCATGTCGAAAATCATCTCTGCTTTCACTGCCCCGATGAGCAATGGGTGATTACTGGTGACCATATTATCCAAGGCTCAACCGTGGTCATCATTCCGCCACATGGCCGCCTTGGCGATTATGTTCGCTCACTGAATAAGCTTTTAGATCGCGGCATTGAGTACTTGCTACCTGGGCATGGCACCGTGATGGCCAATGCCGAAGCTGTAGTCGCAGGCACCGTAGCGCACCGCCTACAGCGCGAAAACAAAGTCATAGCTGCGCTGGCAAAACACCCGCCAGCCAGCCTCGCCGACTGGGTGCCCATTGTTTATGACGATGTCTCACCGCATTTGCACCCCATTGCGCGTTTCAGCCTCTGGGCGCACTTACTCAAGCTTGCTGAAGACGGCGTAGTCACAGAGATCGACGGCATTTGGCAGCAAGTGCGTTAAACTCGCGCGCATAAAGTAACCGCAAGGATCGTTAATTCATGGTCGATGATCGCCTAAAACGCTTAAAAACCGGTGCCTTTGAGCGCCGCTTTTCCATCGCTAAAGCCTCATTTGTCGCTGGCTCGCGCATGGCCGCCTCTGCCGCAGGCTCATTTTTCTCAGCACCTGAAAATCGCGCCTCTGCCCGCCGCCAAGCCTTAGCTGAACAGGCCGAATACCTCGTTGGCGAACTTGGCCAGCTCAAAGGCAGCGTGGTGAAAATTGGCCAAATGATGGCACTCTATGGCGAGCACTTTTTACCCGAAGAAATCACCTCTGCCCTGCACAAGCTCAATGACTCCACCGCCTCTTTGGAATGGGCGACTCTCGAACCCATCGTGCGTGAGCAACTCGGCGATCGTTTCGACGACTTAATCATTAACCCCGAACCATTAGGTGCTGCATCTTTAGCGCAAGTGCATCGCGCCAAACGTCGTAGCGATGGCGCAGAAATGGTGCTGAAAATTCAGTATCCCGGCGTTGCCGACGCCATCGATAGCGACTTAAACCTTGTCACCAGCATGCTCAAACTCACTCGCGCCGTGCCACAAACGCGCGAGTTTGAAGACTGGCTCGATGAAGTTCGGATGATGATGCATCGCGAGGTCAACTACCCGCTGGAAGCCGAAACCACGCAGTTATTCGGCGATTACCTAAAAGATGATCCGCGCTTTATCGTGCCGAAAATCTATCCCGAATACTGTGGCGACAAGCTCATTGTGATGTCGTTTGAAACCGGCGTACCAGTCAATAGCAGCATCGTGATGGCGCTGCCACAAGCTCGCCGCGATGCCATCTCGCTCGCCGCATTGGAAATTTGCTGCCGCGAAGTCTTCGTTTGGGGCCGACTACAAACCGATCCCAACTTCGGCAACTACTTAGTCAAATTGAGCGATGACGGCGAGCATGATCAAATCGTCCTGCTAGATTTTGGTGCCGTCCGCGACTTCCCTGAAGAGTTGCTGTCATTGGCGCGCAACCTAACCCGCGCCTGCTTTAATCGTGATCGCCAAGCCATGATGGCGGCCATGACGGGTTTCCGCTTCCTCGACAACTTACAGCCCAATGTCCGCGAAGGCTTTCTTGACCTAGCGCTACTGGCCTTCGAGCCTTTTGCAGCCAATGAGTTTGTGCCAGCTGAAATCCTCAACGCCGACGGCCATTATTGCTGGGCAAAAAGCATGTTGCATAAACGTGCGGCAACCCAAG
The DNA here is from genome assembly GCF_042677145.1 of Paraperlucidibaca wandonensis. Taxonomy (NCBI): domain Bacteria; kingdom Pseudomonadati; phylum Pseudomonadota; class Gammaproteobacteria; order Moraxellales; family Moraxellaceae; genus Paraperlucidibaca; species Paraperlucidibaca wandonensis. Next base: position 1,192,069 of record NZ_JBHTIT010000001.1, read on the forward strand.
CCGCGCGCTCAGCGGCAAGCCGCCACTTTAGCGTGCCGCCAAAAGAGTTTATGTTTTTGAGCCGCAAATTGATGGGCGCCTACACCTTTATGACGGTGATGAACGCCCAGCTTGATGGCCGTAGCCTACTAGCGAAATACCTCTAGCGAGTGCTGTTATAACAACGGCCACAAGGTTTTGCAGGCACCCACTGCCAAAACAGCCACACCAGCTATTTCAACCAGTGCCAAAACACCCATAAAGCTGTGAACCAACACGCCAGGCAAATGGCTCTTACCGAGCACATAGGGCTTGGCGAGTTGGTTGCGCGTGTCGTTTAGCCAGCCATGAATCATGTAAGTCACTACAGCGCTAGCAAAAAAGAATAGCGGCCCAGCGGTAGCCCACCAAGTAATCGTCGGCGAAAATGGACTCAATGTCGCCAAAGATGCTACCAAAAGTGCCGAAAACGAATACATCAGCGATGATCTATGCGCGATATCAACATAATACGGCGCGCGCGACTGAGGGCTCATCGCTATCGCTAAATACTTCCATAGGCCCGTCAACAAACCAGTCATAAGCAAGCCAGCAGCGGCCAATAGCGCCAAACTGATGCTACTCATTTGTAACTCTGCTTGAGCAAAGAGCTGGCTCAGCACTGGAAAATCTGTATTCAGCATGTCTTATTACCTTTATTTCGCAAAAAGTTTTGCAAAGCGTCATATTGCGCATTATGTTAGCGCGTGACTATCTAGTCGAACACTTCCTAGCAGCTATTTTTTTTCACTGACGACCGCGCTTAACCGCCAGCGTCACTTACCGCTAGCGAGCCTAACCTTTTTTGAGGACAGCATCATGCGCTTTACCGAAGAACACGAAGCTCTACGCCGCACAACACGCCAATTTGTCGAAAACAACATCAATCCACACGTTGATACTTGGGAAGAAGCAGGCCGCTTTCCTGCCCATGACTTATTCAAAAAAATGGGCGACCTCGGCCTACTTGGCGTGCACAAGCCTGTTGAGTTTGGCGGCTCTGGCCTCGACTACTCCTACAATATGGTCGTTGTTGAAGAGCTAGGCCGCATCGCCTGTGGCGGTATTCCTATGGCCATTGGCGTGCAAACCGACATGGCAACGCCAGCGATTGCGCGTTTTGGCTCAGACTACTTGAAAGATAAGTTTCTGCGCCCTGCCATTGCCGGCGAAATGGTGGCCGCGATTGCCGTCAGTGAAGTGCATGCCGGCTCTGATGTCGCCGCAATCAAAACTAAAGCGGTGAAAGATGGCGACGATTACGTCATCAATGGCAGCAAAATGTGGATCACCAACAGCTTACAAGCCGACTTCTTCTGCTTGCTCGCCAATACCAGCGATGATGGCCCTTACAACAACAAATCATTGATTGTTGTGCCATCAAAAACACCCGGCATCTCCTTCTCCAAGCCCATTGATAAACTAGGCCAGCGCAGCTCAGATACCGCTCAGGTTTTCTTTGATGACGTGCGCGTGCCACAGGCCAATTTGATCGGCACTGAAGGCATGGGCTTTATGATGCAAATGCTGCAGTTCCAAGAAGAGCGTATTTTCTGCGCCGCCAGCGCCCTAGGTGGTATGACCAAATGTGTTGAGCTCACCGTAGATTACGCACGCTCACGGATGATCTACGGCAAGCCCTTACTCGATCAGCAAGTAGTGCATTTTCGCTTAGCCGAGCTAATGACTGAGATCGAGGCACTTCGTGGCCTGACACATTCAGTCTGCGAACAACACATTGCTGGTGAGAACGTCACCATGCTCGCCTCAATGGCCAAGCTCAAAGCTGGTCGCCTGATGCGTGAAGTCACTGATAGCTGCTTACAATACTGGGGCGGCCAAGGCTTTACTTGGGATAACCCCATTGCGCGCGCCTACCGCGATGGCCGCCTAGGCTCGATCGGCGGCGGTGCCGATGAAGTCATGCTCGGCATTATTTGTAAAACTATGGGCACTCTACCCACCAAAAAACGCTAAGCCATTCGCATAAAAACTTGCGAGACCTGAGCTTCGCCGTTAACTTAGCCGCCACTTCAGGCGGCTTTGTTTTAGCTAACTTCCATTATTTTGCAGAGAATTCGTATGTCTACACCTCATGCCGATGTCATTAGCCCACTCGATGTGGCGCGTAAAATCCCCGGTCTGCTGCGCAAAGCACCGCGCATGATCAAAGGCCTGATGATGGCCAACAGTACCGACACCAACACACCGTTAGGGCTGGCATGGGCATTTGAAAAGTCGACACAAGAGCATCCGCACGGTATCGCGCTGTATTACCAAGACCAACAGTTTAGCTATTCGCAATTCAACCAATGGGCCAACCGCATTGCTCACCACTTTCTAGCCCAAGGCCTAAAAAAAGGTGATGTGGCAGTCGTACTGATTGAAAACCGCCCTGAGCTATTAGTTACGGTATTAGGCTTGGCAAAAATCGGTGTAGTGTCAGCACTGGTGAACACTTCCCAAACCGGAAAAGTGCTCACACACAGCATCAACTTGGTAGAACCAAAAGCCATTATTGTGGGCGCCGAATGCGTTCAAGCTGTCACCGATGTTGAAGCCGAGCTAACACTCGATAGCGCGCAACGCTACTGGCTAGCTGATGCGCCAACATTGGAAAAACCCGGCCGTGCGCCGAAAGGCTGGCGCAGCTTGGCTAAAGAAATTGCCGACTGCCCCAACTACAATCCGCCAAGCACACAGAAAAACTTCCGCCCCGATGGCCTGTTTTACGTCTACACCTCTGGCACTACCGGCCTGCCAAAAGCTGCCGTATTTAACAATGGCCGCTGGATGAAGGCCTATGGCGGCTTTGGCTACACTTTCAACCTCAATGCCGACGATGTGCTCTACGCCACACTGCCGTTCTATCACGCTACCGCCATGGTGGTGTGCTGGAGCTCGGTGCTAGCTGGCAACGCCGGCATCGCCATTCGCCGTAAGTTTTCTGCGAGTGAGTTTTGGGATGACATTCGTCGCTACAACGCCAGTGCCTTTGGCTATGTCGGTGAACTTTGCCGCTACTTATTAGAAAAACCTGCAAGCGAAACTGACAGCCAACACCGCGCTACAAAAATGGTCGGCAACGGCTTGCGCCCATCGATTTGGGGCGAGTTCAAAACTCGCTTTGGCGTTGAGGAGGTGGCTGAGCTATACGCCTCATCCGAAGGTAATGTCGGCTTCACCAATATTTTCAATTTCGACAATACCGTGGGCTTCTCACCCATGCCCTACGCCATGGTCAAATACGACAAAGAAGCCGAAGCACCAGTCCGCGACAGCAAAGGCTCGATGATCAAAGTCAAGCGCGGCGAGATCGGCCTGCTGATTGGTGAGATCACCGATAAAACACCATTCGATGGTTATACCGACAGCGTTAAAAACGCCGGCAGCTTGTTTACCGATGTCTTCAAGAAAGGTGATAAGTACTTCAATACCGGTGACTTGATGCGCGAAATTGGCTTCCGTCACGCTCAATTTGTTGATCGCACTGGCGATACCTTCCGCTGGAAAGGCGAAAACGTCTCCACCACTGAAGTCGAAAACATCATGACTGCGCATGTCGATTTGGCTGAAGCCGTGGTCTATGGCGTAGAAATCGCCAACACCAACGGCCGTGCTGGCATGGCCGCCATCACGCCGCATGAAGGCCACGAAGTGAATTTCGGCACTCTGTTAGCTCATGTCAAAGCCGAGCTTCCCGCCTATGCAGTGCCACTGTTTTTACGCGTGAAAATGGCCATGGAAACTACCGGCACCTTCAAGTATCAAAAGTCTGGTTTGAAAAACGAAGGTTTCGACCCCGCCAAAACCGGCAACGAAGCAGTCTATGTCTTGCTGCCTGGCACACAAGAATATGTGCTGCTAACGGCAGAGATGTATGCAGAAATCGAAGCTGGCGCTTATCGCTTCTAACGCAGGAAAGCACAATAAAGCGACAAACGAGCTACCCACGGCTATCTCAGCTGTGCTGAGATAGCGCTCTAAGCAACGACCTGAGGTGATGCGTGAAACAACTGACTGTTTGGCGTAAGCGCATCGCCGCCGCATTAGAGTGGAGTGCTGTCGACAAAGGCCTGATCCTGATGGCCGTGGCCATCCCACTGTATTTGCAGTATCTGTGCTGGTCGCTTTACGTTATTAACCGCCCTGATCGGGACCTACTCGTGCATGTCGATGTTATTCGACGCGTCATGGAGGTTGAGCTACTGCTCATTGCAGTCGGCTTGATGATTAGCGGCGCTGGCCTATTTCTACGCAAGCGACGACCAAACTTCCTACCCTTCCAACACGCCACGCTGCAGTACTACTCGCTCAGCTTGGTGCTGATGAGCTACTCCATCGGCACCTTATCGTTTCCTGTCGGCATTGTTTTGCTTGGCGCACCAATCTTTGGTTTTATTCTGCTCGACCGCTGGGCAGTATGGTCGGCGGTATTATCATCTGTGGTGTTGCTGTTTACGCTTAATTACGCCGCTGTAGCGGGCTATATTCCTTACGCGCCAAGCAAGGTCACACCAGCATCGGCCCACGCCTTTAGCTTTTGGATGCTCAGCGAAGTATTTTTCGCGGCACCATTCCTAATTTTGATCACCTTCATGGCAGACCAAATGCTGACCTGGTGGCGCGCCCGCGAAGATCATATTCGCGTGCTTAGCCGCAGTGATGGTTTAACCGGCTTGGCCAATCGCCGGCATATTTTCAGCGAAGCCAACGCCGCCGCTAGTGCGTCACGAGACAGCAGCCCATTAGCCTGCGTGCTACTCGATCTAGACCATTTCAAACGCGTGAATGATAGCCACGGCCATGCCACCGGCGATCGTGTCTTAAAAGCCACCGCTGAGTGTTTAACCGCCATGGTGCGTGCTGGCGATAGTGTTGGGCGTTATGGTGGGGAAGAGTTTTTAATCATCTTGCCAAATACCGATGCGACCGAGGCTCATGCTATTGCTGAGCGCTGTCGTGCGGCCATCAAGGCACTCATCGTGGTCAATGATCAGGGTGAGCCTGTCGCCATCAGTGCCAGCTTCGGCTTAACGCTGCTGAGCTCGAGTGATGGCTCAATGGATGCTGCCATCGCTCGAGCTGATGAGGCGCTGTATCAGGCCAAGGGCAATGGCCGTAACCGTGTCGAGATTTTGCTGGCTAGTTCTGGCACCGTGCCCAGCGATGCCTTTAGCAAAAACCGAAGATAAAGGCTTATTTTTGCGTGCTGTCTTGTCCGACCTTAATCTCAGCTTGACGCTTCAAGCCAGCTTTGCGAAACATCCCCAGAGCTTTCGCGCTAGTCTCAGGAAATAAGCTCGCTACCTGTGCCGTAGCACCACGCCAAGGTGGCAAAGTGACTTCCATCGGGCGCTTATGCCAAACCGGCCCAACAATCGCATCCACCACTTCCTCTGCACTCAAGGCACGCGGCCCAGAGAAAGTTAGCGCTGCTTGTTCACGGCCTTTTTGAATATCTAGCATGGGTGTTTGTACGGCGTCGGGGCAGACGGCAGTGACCGCAATGCCTTTATCGGCAAGCTCCATGGCAATGCCCAGCGTGTAACCACGTACAGCAAACTTGCTCGCGCTATAGATACCCAAACCCGGCACCGGCGTTAAGCCCGCCAATGAAGCGATATTGATAATGTGGCCGCTACCGTTTGCCAGCATATGCGGCAGCACGGCTTGGCAGCCGAAGATCACGCCCTTAACGTTAATATCGATCTGCCAATGCACATCATCGGCAGTAGCTTCATGCGCCCAGCCATCACGCAAGACACCGGCGACATTGGCCAAGACATCGACACTGCCCCACTGCGCAGCAACATCGGCCATTAACGTCTGCCACGCAGCGGCATCACGCACATCTAGCGACTTGATCAGTAGTTGGTTTTGGCTGGCAGTGAAGCTATTTAAAGCGCTCATGGCATCGAGATTGATGTCACAGGCACAGACTTGATGGCCTTGGCCAAGCAGTCTCCGCGCTAGCGCAAAGCCAATACCCGATGCTGCACCGGTAACGACGACGTTCATTTCGTCACCTGCTTGGAGGATGTTGATTGCCGTGTTTTAGCTGTAGTTTTGAGAGCGCTGATGTCCGCAGAATTAGTCAGGCAACCATACTTCAGATCGCCCACGGTGATCGTTGGTGTCGTGCCGGGGCATAACCAAAAGCCACTAGCCTCAGACGATGGCGCCATATTCGGAAAGCGTCGGTCGTGAATACTGGGGCCTGCTATCGTTTTTTCCGCCACCATCGAAATGTACTGATCGACCGCATATTCCTGGGTATTACCATTAATGATGATTTCCGCCCCCGTCTGCTTGGCGTATGCCGCCAAGCCTGGAATACGCGACAACTTCGGCTCATAAGCATCGAGACTAACGCCGTTTTCGCTGGTAACAAACAAGCCGCCATCGGTGTGCGCAACGATGGAATGATTACCTTCAGTGTGGCCTTTGGTTTTTATCAGTGCCACTGAGCCATCACCCAAATAAGTGCTTTCATCAAGCAAAATAACTTTATCTTCTGGCACATCGGCGATGCCACCAGGGCAATACCATTGGTTATGCCAAGGCAACAGGCCTTTAGCGCTTTCCCACTCTTCACGCATGATGAGCAACTTGGCATTAGGCAATAAACCTGGGCGCTCAGCACTGCCTAGCCAACGCGTAACATTCTGCGTATGCAGGTGGTCATAGGTGATGTAGTCGACGTCTTCCGGCTTTAAACCGATATTTGCGAGCACACCAAGCACGGTATTGGTGGTGCGCACAATCAGGCTATCCATGACACCGGTGAACGCTCCGGCCTTGGCGTCGAGTTGTGCAAAAAATGGCGTCTCGCGCTGATGCTCCCAATCTGATGGGCTAACCAACAGAGTCTTCAGGCCCTCGGCGCTATCGAATTGAATAACGAATAAGCGATTGCACAAATGCACAAATGGCGTCGGCATTGTGAACGCATTGAGGTAGGCAAATTTGGCCGGATACGGCACACGAACAAGCTCGAACGACTCGTAATAGCGCGCTTTCGGCTTCGTCAGCATATCGCGACGAAAATCTCCTGCCGCCGCCCGTGTATCGCCAACGCGCGTCATTGGCTGCAAAGCCCTTCGGCTACCATCGAAATGTTTGATGTCCGTCATTATTTTCATTGCGCTGCCCCCAAGGGATTTGCTTATTGATTTCGATGCCACTATATTTCGGACAAGATATCTTGTCAAAACAACAAAAGCCATGGCGACAACGCATAAAATCATTAGCAACGCAGCAGCCAACACAACGGAGAAACCATCTTCGCGTGCTAAAAAGGCCTGCGCGGCAGTAGCAACTGAGAGCAGCCAACGCCCTGTTGCCACACGTGCTTATCGCGGAGCTAGTGCCGAAGAGCGTGAGGCCGAGCGTCGCCAGCGCCTGCTCGACACCGCGCTCACGCTATTTGCCGAACAAGGCTATGCGCGCACCCCGATTGAACAGCTCTGTGCCGAGGCAAAAGTCACCGCACGGCACTTCTATCAGCTTTTTGGCAGCCGCGAAGGTTTGCTGCAAGCACTCTACGCCAAGCTCATGCAAGACTTAGGTGGTGCGCTACTCAGCGCCTTATCACAGCCGCAAGCAAATATTGCCGAGCAGTTACCGCTAGCGGTTCGCGCATTAGTCGAACATTACCTCGCAGATAATCGGCGCGCCCGCATCGGCGTGCTGGAAGTCGTTGGTGTTAGCCCAGAGATGGAGCGTCTACGCCGCGCAGCCATTCACGACATGGCAAAACTAATCGCGCTGTATATGAAGCAGCTCGCAGCGCAAGGTGACTTGCCTGACCGCGACTATCACCTCACCAGCATTGCTATTGTCGGCGGCATGAATGAGCTAATGGCGGACTGGTTAACAATCGTCGAGCCACCAAGCGTGGCTGAATTGAGCAATGAAATTATTTATTTTTTAACCGCTTTAATGCATGGCAGCCATCATCTGCCCTCACCTGAGAACTCCGTATGACAACTCTTTGCATCACCGGCATCGGTGGCTTTATTGGCCTCGCCATGGCCAAACGCGCACTCAGCCTAGGCTGGCAAGTTCAAGGTATGGATATCTCTGAGCCAGCGGCTGCACGCGCCAGAGCCTTAGGCATTCGTGTGGTAGTGGGCGATATCAACGATGTCGATGCCGTGAGCAGCGCTGCCAGTAATGCCGACGTCGTTTTTCACACCGCCGCCATTGTTGAAGAGGATGGTGCCCGCGAAGACTATGAGCGCGTCAATGTTGAGGGCACACGCACGGTCTGTGAAGCTGCACGTACCGTCGGCGTTAAGCGTGTTGTGCACCTCTCATCGGTGATGGTTTTTGGCTTTGACTATCTGCCTGAGATTAGCGAAGACGGCCCGCTCGATGGCCAAGGTAATGTCTATAACGACAGCAAACTCGCCAGTGAGCGCGTGGCAATGAGCTTTAATGACCCCGAGCATGGCTTTGGCGTCATCGTTATTAGACCTGGCGATGTCTATGGCCCAGGTAGCGTACCGTGGGTTATTCGCCCCATCGAACTGCTCAGACAAGGCGTATTTATGCTGCCCGATAATGGCCGTGGTGTGATCAATCATGTCCATGTCGAAAATCTTATCGATGGTGTTTTGCTCGCCATTCAGCATGACGCTTGCGGTGAAGCTTTCACCATTACCGATGGCCTCGCCACACCATCACGCGTGTTTTTCAAAACCCATGCACTGATTGCTGGCACACGCTTACCAACAGCGCCAACTTGGGTGCTCAAGGCTTTACTCTCGGCGCTAGGCCCAGCCTATCGTGCGCTCGGCAAAAAACCGCCCGCCAGCCCTGAGGCGATGAAATTCCTACTGCGAAAAAATCGCTACTCCATCGCCAAAGCACAACGCTTACTTGGCTATGCACCACGCATTCGTCTTAGTGAAGGTATGGCTGACCTGCTCGCCGACACCACGCTCAACCCCAAAAAAAACCAACAAAAACCAAAACCAAATCTGAAAGGATATTAACCATGGCGCTATTCGCTCCACGCATCCGTGATGCTCTACTGTTTCATTTGGCCTTTTTTGCTATTGCCATTCCGCTCGCGCTCAAACCCAGCTTAGTCAGCTTAAATCTGGGCGATTTACTGATGTATTTAGTCGCTGGCTATGTTGTCGCACTGCCGTTGGTCGGCCTGCTGCGTAAACATCGCGACTGGGTGGCGCTGTGGTGGTTTTTGCTGCCGCTATCGATGGCTCTGCCCTGTGCTGACTGGATGTTGGTGCAGAAAATGGGCACGCTGCATTTCCCCGATCATGGCGCGCCGCGCTTGGGCGGCGCTGTGCCTATCTACTTTATGGGTATGTGGCTGATGCTGCTGTGGCCGCTGTGCTGGATCAACGCCTACGCACGCTTTCCACTGTTTAATGCCGCCATCATGGCGCTAATTGCTTTCACCACTTGGGAATGGGCCGCGCGCCCCATGGAGCTATGGCACGCGCTCGATGTCCGTCAATTTGAGGGTTTTGCGCTCTACCCCTTAATTCCTGAAATGCTGCTTGGCGCCGGCGCGTTATGGATGTGGCAAATCCAGCGCAACCGGCCGTGGCTTTCACAACTCGCTGGCGCACTTTCCGTGGCGGTATTTTACGCCGGTGCGCTGTCATTATCATTGCTATGGATAGGCTAAAGGAGACTCATATGAGCAACTTAATTAACCAACCCTTCACCCTTCCTTGTGGCGTCACGCTGCCAAACCGTCTCTGCAAAGCCGCGATGACCGAAGGTGTAGCCGATGATTATTTGCATGCCACCGCTCGCCACGCCACACTCTACAAGCGCTGGAGTGATGGCGGTGCAGGCTTGCTGCTCACCGGTAATGTGCAAATCGACCGTCGCGTATTGGAACGCCCCGGCAACGTCGCCATCGACCCCGCGCCAGAACATGGCGATGCCGAGGGCATGGCACAGCTAAAAGCCTGGGCCGCTGCTGGCACCGCTAATGGCAATCAGCTATGGATGCAAATTTCTCATGCTGGCCGCCAATCACCACGCTATGTCACCAGTGAGCCGATGGCGCCCTCACCCGTGCAGCTGAAGCTACTGGGCAATTACGGCGCACCACGCGCCTTAACAGAAGCTGAGATTTTCGACTTTATTGGGCGCTTCGCCCGTGTCGCACGCATTGCCAAAGACGCTGGCTTTACTGGCGTACAAATCCACTCGGCGCATGGCTATTTACTGTCCTCATTTTTGTCGCCGATCACCAACCAGCGCAAAGACCAATGGGGCGGCTCGCTGGAAAATCGCGCACGCTTCTTGATTGAGGCCATTCGCGCCACACGCAAAGCCGTTGGTGCAGATTTCCCAATTGCGGTGAAGCTCAACTCTGATGATTTCCGCAAAGGTGGTTTTAGCCACGAAGACTGCTTGGTCGTAGTGAAAATGCTCAATGCCGAGACCGTGGATTTATTAGAAATCTCTGGCGGCACCTATGAGCAACCAAAATTGCTCGGCCACACTGGCAGTGCCGACACCGCTGTCAGCGAAGCGCCGCAACGTGAGTCTACTAAACAGCGTGAGGCCTATTTCTTAAATTACGCGCGCGCCATCCGCAAAATCGCCACTATGCCTTTGATGGTCACTGGCGGTTTTCGTAGCGTAGAAGTCATGGAAGAGGCGCTGCAAGAAGGAGTTTGCGATGTCATCGGTTTGGGCCGCCCTCTGTGCAGCCACCCAGATACACCGAATGATTTACTTAGCGGTCGCATCACGCGCGCGGTGAATTTCGAGCATCAGTTGAAGCTTGCCGATAGTGGCTTGTTTTCGCCGACCAGTAGCGTGCTGCCGTTGAAGCTGCTCAATGTGCTCGGTGGTCAGGCCTGGTATTACCAGCAGATTTTCCATCTTGCCGATGGCAAACCTGCTGACACCAAGATGGGCATTTTGAAGGCGTTTAGTGCTTATTATTGGGATGAGATCACCACGGCTCGGCGTGTGAAGAAAGCGGCTAAGCGCTAAAACTAACAACACTGGCGCATCGAAGATTTTTAGTCGATGCGCCAGTGTTATTAATAGCCCTAGCCCACAGTGCGAGTCACCGAACGTAGCGTGACCAACTCTTCTGCTGAAGTCGGATGAATGCCGATGGTGTCATCAAAAATCGCTTTGGTGGCACCAGCTTTCATTGCCACGGCAATGCCCTGCACCAGCTCGCCGGCATCGGGCCCAACCACATGGCAGCCGAGCACAACATCACTGTCGGCATCGACAATCAGCTTCATTAATGAGCGTTCCTGACTGCCCGATAACGACAGCTTCATCGGCTTAAAGCGTGACTCATAAATATTGACGCGATGACCGCTCGCTACCGCATCCTCCTCACTAATGCCCACAGTGCCGATATTCGGCAAGCAAAATACCGCCGTTGGAATGAGCTGATAATTTACCGCACGATACTCATCAGGCTTAAATAAACGCCGTGCTACTGCCATGCCTTCAGCTAGAGCTACCGGTGTCAGTTGCAGGCGCGCAGTGGCTACCTCACCACCAAAATCATCGCCAATAACATCGCCGATTGCAGAGATACTCGCCTCGGCCGTCACATAGTGCTCATCGACAGCGATATAACCTTGCTTGGTCAAGCGCACGCCGGTGTTTTCCAAGCCTAAGTTATCGAGCATGGGGCGACGGCCAGTGCCGTAAAACACGCTGTCGACAATGAGCTCGCGGCCATCTTTTAAGCTGGCTTTAATGCGACCATCATCGGTCTTAGCTAAAGACTCAATGTCGGTTTTGAACTGCAGGTCTAAGCCACTGACTTCAAGCTGATCACGCACATGCTCTCGCACACTCTGATCAAATCCACGCAGGAATAAATCGCCGCGATATAGCAGCGAAGTCTCGGCACCTAAGCCCTGAAAAATCGAGGCGAACTCCACCGCAATATAGCCGCCGCCAATCACCAAAACACGCTTAGGCAGCTGCTCTAAAAAGAAGGCGTCATTTGAGGTAATGGCCAGCTCGCTTCCTGGAAATTTTGGCACCGATGGCCAGCCACCAGTGGCAATCAAAATATGCGCTGCGCTAATTTTCTGGCCATTAATCTCGACGGTATTAGCATCAAGTAAACGCGCATGACCTTCGTGCAAAGTCACGCCGCTATTGCTCAGTAGATTTTTATAGATGCCATTGAGACGGCTGATTTCGGTGTTTTTATTGGCAATTAATGTTGACCAATCAAACACCGATTTGCCGACCTGCCAGCCAAAATCTGCTGCATGCGCCAAGCTGTCTTGATAGCTTGCGCCATAGACCAAAAGCTTCTTTGGCACGCAACCCACGTTTACGCAGGTACCACCCAAATAGCGGCTTTCCGCGACGGCTACTCGAGCACCGAAACCGGCGGCAAAACGCGCGGCACGAACGCCGCCAGAACCGGCGCCAATGACAAATAAATCCACATCAAACGACATACAAACTCCTATAACGCCTCAAGTGCCGTGCGTAAGCGCGCCACTGTGCGTTCAATATTTTGTAGCTTATCGAGACCAAAAAGCCCGAGTCGGAAAGTCTTGAAGCTAGCAGGCTCATTACATTGCAGTGGCACACCAGCCGCACATTGCAGGCCTAGCTCAATGAAACGCTTGCCGGTGTGAATAGCGTCATCATCGGTATAGCAAACCACCACGCCCGGAGCTTCAAAGCCGACAGCAGCGACACTGCGAAAGCCATGCTCGGCGAGTAAGGAACGAACTTCACGGCCTAGCGTCACTTGTGCTTGGCACATGGCATCGAAACCAGCAGCTTCAGTCTCGCGCATGGCATCGCGCAAATAGATCAGCGCATCGGTGGGCATGGTCGCGTGGTAGGCATGACCGCCATTTTCATAGGCCAGCATGATCTGATGCCACTTCTTCAAATCGAGAGCAAAGGATGTGCTCTGCGTTTCGTTCAAGCGCAGCAAGGCGCGTTCACTGAGCATGATCAGTGCCGCGCATGGTGTGGCTGACCAGCCCTTTTGCGGTGCGCTAATCAGTACATCGACGCCGAGCTCACGCATATTGACCCAGAGCGTGCCTGAGGCCACACAATCGAGCACAAACAACCCGCCATAGGCATGCACGGCCTCGGCGACAGCGCGAATATAATCATTTGGCAAGACGATGCCAGAGGCGGTTTCAACGTGCGGCGCAAACACCACGGCGGGCTTTTCTGCTTGGATGGCGGCGACCACATCCTCGATTGACGCAGGTGAAAATGCCGCTTGATGCTCATCTGGGCCAGTGCTGGCCGACAACACCGTTGTGCTTGCGGCAATGCGTCCAGTCTCTAAAATTTGCGTCCAGCGAAAGCTAAACCAGCCATTGCGAATAATTAAACAGTGCACGTCATTGGCAAATTGGCGAGCCACAGCTTCCATGCCAACGCTACCACCACCAGGTATAATTACTGCTGAATCAGCGCTATAGACACGCTTGAGCATGTCAGAAATATCGCGCATGCAGGCCTGAAACTCAGGTGACATATGGTTGAGGGCGCGATCGGTAAAAACCACTGAATATTCATGCAGCCCGGGCTTCGGTGCCTGTAATCGATTGTTCACACATTCCTCACACTAATTGCGCTAAAAAGACCTACCTCGTATACCCTTTGCCCAATGCTAGACGCAAGCCAAAATACAATGACAAAGCCCAATACTCGTCGTGCTGAAGGCCGCAAAATAGTGCAGCCACTAAGTACTATTAGCACCGCACAAATCTTTCTGTGCTTCCTCCAGCTTGGCTTCACCGCCTTTGGCGGCCCGATTGCGCATCTCGCCTATTTTCGCGAGGCCTTCGTGGCCAAACGCCACTGGCTATCCGAAGCACAGTACAGCGAGCTGGTAGCCATGTGCCAGTTTTTGCCAGGACCATCCAGTAGCCAGGTCGGCTTTGCGCTGGGCTATCACGCCGGCGGCTGGCGTGGCGCACTTGCAGCATGGCTGGGCTTCACGCTGCCCTCGGCACTGCTGTTGACGCTCGCAGCAGTGGGTGTTTTGGCAACACAGGGCTTGCCCACGGGCATCTTGCAGGGCTTATTGGCGGTGGCTGTAGCTGTCGTCGCGCAAGCCATTTGGGAGATGGCAAAGCAGCATAGCGCAGGCGGTGGACGACTTATTGTCATGCTCTTGGCCGCCGCTGTTTTGTGCGTGTTTAGCTCGGCACAAGCCACCGTTCTTGTACTGATCTTGGCAGGACTTATTGGCGCAATAAGCTTTCGCCCTACAAGCTCCGACACGCAAACAGCGGCCCTGCGCGCACCAAGCTTCCCAATTGGCATACTGCTGTTGTGCTTAGCTTTGTCTTTACTCTTTGTCTTGCCGCTACTAAGCACGCTCTCGCCGTGGCTAGCGCTGACCGATAGCTTCTATCGCGCTGGCGCCTTGGTTTTTGGCGGTGGCCATGTCGTGCTGCCATTACTGCAGGCCGAGCTGGTCACGCCTGGATGGCTGAGTGCCGACACTTTCTACACCGGTTATGGCTTGGCGCAGGCAGTGCCAGGGCCACTGTTTACGCTTGCGGCTTATTTGGGCGCTAGCGTGCCGGCACTGGCTTCACCTCTGCTTGGCGCAAGCATTATGCTCATCGCAGTGTTTCTGCCAGGGCTACTTTTGGTCATCGGTCTGCTGCCGTTTTGGGCGCATTGGCAACGCCATTTGCGAGTACGTGCGGCAGTTATTGGCCTCAATGCAGCAGTAGTGGGTTTGCTGCTGGCAACCTGGCTGGTGAGCATAGTTCCGCATGCGTGGACAGATTGGCGTGGCGTGGCACTAACAATTGCTGCCAGCACTGCTCTGCAGTGGGCAAAATGGCCAGCGTGGTTGGTGGTGTTGTTGAGCACAGCGGCCGGCTTTGCACTCGCGATGGTGTGACGACGAAACACACGCACCGCATTAAGCGTTATTACGTCTGTAGCGCTTGAAACAGCTGCTCACGTAGCCAAATTAACGCCGGCTCGGTTTCGCGTTGACGATGCCAATAAGCATGCAACTCTAAATCAGGCAGCGCCAAGGGCATCGCCATCACGGCAAGGCCTGAGCTCAGACGTACTTGTCGGCGTGGCATCGTCAACAAGCAATCACTGGCGGCAACCACTTTGCAGGCCGCCTCATAATGCTGGCAGCGCAGCACCACTTGGCGCTCAAAACCGAGTTTGGCCATGGCCATATCTTCCACGGCACGACCAGTTCGGCGCGACGAAACAATGACATGTTGAGCAGCAAAATAACGCTCGCGCGTGAGCTTCATGGGCTGGCGCGCGACCACCACGAAGTCATCGCTAGCTAAGGCGGCATGAGCAATATCTGGCGATACTTGTTGCGCGACATCGATGGCGATATCTAAACGCCTTGCAGCTAAGTCGGCGCGTAGGTTGCTGCGGTCCAAGCGCACGCTGGAAATTGGCACCGCTGTCGTATTTGAAAGCGTGGCGTCTGAATCCGGCGCGTGCAAAAACTGCTCACGCAAATGCGCGACCAAGGGCGGCAGCAAGCTCGGCTCCAGCTCATCATTCATGGCAATGGTAACTTGGGTAATATCGCGCTGCGGATCAAAATCATGGCTACGCGCAGCGGCTAGGCGCAACAAATTCAGCGCAGCATCAATATCTGGCCACAGCTTATCGGCCACCACCGTTGGCATCACGCCCTGCCCTTCGCGCACAAACAATGGGTCATCCAAAGACTGGCGTAACCGACCAATGGCATGGCTCACTGCCGACTGACTCAGGCACAGTATCTCAGCCGCGCGCGTAAGACTGCGCTCGCGATAAACAACGGCAAAGACACGATAAAGATTCAAATCGATCTGGCGTAGATCATTCATATTATTCATGACTCACTATGACAAATATTCACTCGATGCATTATATGCCGTGGTCTAGCATCAATGCATCGAAAACGGAGGTGACGTATGCATTTTGAACTCAGCGAACGCGGTCAGGACTATTTGGCCCGCGTAAAAACCTTTATGTGCGAACACATCGAGCCCATCGAGGCTGAGTTTTGGCGCGACGTGCAGACTCTAAATCCAGATGGCAACTGGCGTAACTGGCAACACCCACCGATATTAGAAACGCTAAAAGCTAAGGCCAAAGCACAGGGCTTATGGAACTTGTGGATGCCCGATGCCGAACTAGGCGCCGGCTTGAGCATTGCTGAATACGCGCATATTGCCGAGCAAACCGGCCGCAGCCTCATCGCGCCAACGGTGTTTAACTGCAACGCACCCGACACCGGCAATATGGAAGTGCTCTGGCGCTATGGCAACGAGGCGCAAAAAGCCCAATGGCTAACGCCCCTGCTCGCCGGTGAAATTCGCTCGGTTTTTTGCATGACCGAACCGGAAGTCGCCTCTAGCGATGCCACCAATATGCAGGCCACCGCCATTGTTGAAGGCGATGAAATTGTGCTCAATGGCCGCAAATGGTGGTCTAGCGGCATTGGCGATCCACACTGCAAAATTGCTATTTTCATGGCACATACACCGAACGCGGAGGCCAGCCGTCACGGTCAGCACTCCATGGTCTTAGTGCCGCTAGACACGCCCGGCGTTGAAATCGAGCGCATGCTGCCGGTGTTCGGCGATTTCGACGCCCCGCATGGTCATGGCGAGGTCACATTCACCAATGTGCGCGTGCCCGTGGCGAACTTTATTGGCGGCCCCGGCCAAGGTTTCTCCATCGCGCAAGGTCGCTTAGGCCCAGGCCGCATTCACCATTGCATGCGCTGCATTGGCGCCGCCGAAAAAGCCCTTGAGTTGATGATCGATCGCGGTTTATCGCGCACGGCATTTGGTAAGCCGCTGCTGAACTTGGGTGGCAACCGCGAGCGTATTGCCGAGGCACGCATTGCCATCGATCAAGCCCGCCTACTGACGCTCTACGCAGCTTGGAAAATGGACGCCGTCGGCACCTTTGCGGCGATGACCGAAATCTCGGCCATCAAAGTGGTAGCGCCCAATGTCTTGCAGCAAGTGGTCGACATGGCGATTCAAATCCACGGTGGTGCTGGCGTCTCCCGCGACACACCACTAACGGCGTTTTTTGCGCAAGCGCGCAGCTTGCGCTTGGCCGATGGCCCTGATGAAGTCCATAAAGGCGTGATTGCGAAAATCGAAATCGCCAAACGCGACTTCAAAGGCTAATTTTCATCCATAGATGTTAAGTCTTGTGGTTTAGCCGCTAGACTCCAGAATAACTTGACCGAGCAGTCACCCCTATGAGCGATGTACAACGTGTGTTTATTACCGGCGGCGCTAGCGGCTTAGGCCGAGCCTTGGCAATTCAATACGCCCGCGCCGGCTGGGCTGTGGCCATTGCCGACGTGCATGATGGCCGTGGTGCTGAAACCTTAAAAGAGCTCAGTGAGCTGGCAAAGCAGGCAGGCACCGCTGCACGTTTTGTCCCGCGCTATTTTCATGCCGACGTAACCTGTGAGGCTGAGCTACAAGCTATTGCCGATGCACTGGAGGCCGATTGGCAAGGCATCGACGTGCTCTATAACAACGCCGGCGTAGCTCAGGCTGGTGCCATTGAAGATGTGTCGCTGAGCGACTGGGAATGGATTGTGAATATCAATCTGCTCGGCGTGGTGCGTGGCTGCAAGATTTTCACGCCAGGCTTTAAACGCCAAGGCAGTGGTCACATTGTTAATATCGCCTCCATGGCAGGCCTCTTGGATGTGCCACGCATGGCCTCATACAACGTCACTAAGGCTGCCGTAGTTGCGCTCTCCGGCACCCTCACCCATGAGCTGATGGACGCTGGCATTGGAGTTAGCGTGGTGTGCCCGTCATTTTTCCCGACCAACCTTGAAGACACTATGCGTTCGACAGATCCTGGTCTGAAAAAAATGATGAATAAGCTTTTGGCCAGCGGCAAACTCAGTGCCGATGAAGTGGCCGAGCGCATCATCGCCGGCGTAAAAAAAGGCCAGCAACACATCCTGCCGCATGAGTCTGGCGAGCGTTTATGGCTACTGAAGCGCTATCTGCCACAAGGCATGTATCGCTATGTTTTCCAGCGCAGCATTCAGCGCATGAAGCCGCGAAATAAGCGCTAAACCACGAGATATAAAAATGGCATTGATTGATGTAGGCGGCGCCATTCGCGCCGGTGAAGACTTAGACACAGCGGCAATCGATCGCTGGCTACGCGAGCATTTAAATGACTTGAGCGCAGGTCTGCCCGAGGTTACGCAGTACAGCGGCGGCGCCTCAAACTGGACTTATCGCCTGCAATACGCCAATCACGATTTGATTTTACGCCGCCCACCAGCGGGCACAAAAGCGAAATCGGCGCATGACATGGTGCGTGAATATCGTGTGCAGGCAGCTTTGGCTGATGCCTATCCGGTGGTGGCGAAAATGGTGGCGCTCTGCCAAGACGCCGAAATCATTGGCTGCGATTTTTACGTCATGCATCGCATCGAAGGCATTATCCCGCGCGCAAACTTACCGAAAGAATTAAGCCTCAGTCGCGAGCAAGTACGCGAGCTTTGCACCAACACCCTAGACCAGCTGATTGCACTGCATGAAGTTGATTATCGTGCTGTCGGTCTTGAACAACTCGGCAAAGGCGATGGCTATTGCAAGCGCCAAGTCGATGGCTGGTGCGACCGCTACGAAAAAGCACAAACTTGGAATGTGCCTCGCTACAAAGCCATTCGCGCATGGCTGAAAAAACACACGCCAGCTGACGTCAAAACCTGCATCGTACATAACGACTGGCGCTTCGATAACGTCGTGCTCGACCCTTCCAACCCAACGCAAGTTATCGGTGTCTTAGATTGGGAAATGGCCACGCTAGGCGACCCATTGATGGAGCTTGGCAACGTTTTAGCGTATTGGATTGAGCCCACTGATGGCGGCATTTTGCGCAAAACTCGACGCCAACCAACCCATCTCGATGGCATGCTCACTCGCCGTGAAGTGGTGGCTTACTACCAAGCAAAAACTGGTATTAGCATTGAACATTGGGCGTTTTACGAAGTCTTTGGTCTGTTCCGCGTTGCCGCGATTTTGCAGCAAATCTACTACCGCTATTACCACAAGCAAACCGATAACCCCGCCTTCAAAAGCTTCTGGTTAGTTAACTGGGCAATCTGGCAGCGCTGCCGCCAAGTCATTCGCGAGGATGGCCACTAATGCCGGCACTCACCTTAATTCGTCACGGCCAAGCTTCATTCGGCGCCGCCAATTACGACCAGTTATCAACATTAGGCTACAGCCAAGGCGAGCGCTTAGGTCAGGCCTTTGCAGAGCGCGAGGAAGCCCCGACTCATGTATTTATTGGCGGCATGCTAAGGCATAAACAAACTGCTGAAGCCTGCCTCAATGCGGCTGGTTTAAAAGCTGAGCTTATTTGCCTAGATGGCTTTAACGAGTTTAATCACGAACAAGTGCTTGAGCGCTTCGAGCCGCGCTTTGCCGATCGCGCCGACTTCGCCAAGCTGCTCGCGAGCTATGAAAACCCGCACAAAAGCTTCGCTGCATTATTTCGCAATGCCCTGTTGCGTTGGGTCGATGGCCAATATGACAGCGATTACGATGAATCGTGGAGCACCTTTCAAGCTCGCTGCAATGACACTGTGGCAGAAGTCTTTAGCAAGCTCGGCAGCGGTGACAGCGCCTGGGTCTTTACCTCTGGCGGCTGTATCTCGGTAGTTGCACAAGCACTGTTAGAGCTCAGCGATTCAGCCGCGCTAAAAGTGAACTGGACGCTGGCCAACGGCGGTCTCACGCAACTCAGCCAAGGCCGCGGCACTCGCCAACTCATCAGTCTCAATGAACACGGACACTTCACTGGCCGCCATCGCGAGCTACTGACTTACCGATAATTTAGGAACTTATTATGCGTAAAACAATTTTAATCACCGGCGCCAGCTCTGGTATTGGCGCTGGCATGGCTCGTGAATTTGCTGCACAAGGCTGCGACCTTGCTCTCTGCGCACGTCGCTTGGAGCGCTTGGCCTCCTTACGTGATGAGCTCACGCAAGCCCATGGCGTCAAAGTCAGCATCCGCGCCTTAGATGTGAATGACTACGATAGCGTGTTTGATGTGTTTGAAGATTTCGCCAGCGAGTTTGGCCAAATCGATCGCGTCATCGTCAATGCCGGCATTGGCAATGGCCGGCGCATTGGCAAAGGTCATTTCGCCATTAACCGCGCCACCGCCGAGACCAATTTCGTTGCCGCTTTGGCGCAATGTGAAGCTGCTGTTGGCATCTTTCGTCGGCAAAATGCGGGCCATCTCGTCACCATCTCATCGATGAGTGCACGCCGAGGCCTGCCAAAACACCTCACTACTTATGCCGCTAGTAAAGCCGGCCTTGCACATTTAAGCGAAGGCATCCGCGCAGAACTACTCGATACGCCGATAAAGGTGACTACGGTATTCCCCGGCTATATTCGTACCGAACTCAATGATGGTGCGGGCAAACTGCCCTTTGAGGTTAGCGCCGAAGTTGGTGCCCGCGCCTTGGTGAAAGCCATCAACCGCGAGCCTGGAAATTGCTCAGTTCCAGCCTGGCCATGGGCGGCCATGGGCTTTCTTATGCAACACCTGCCCTTGCGTTTGGTTAGTAAATTAAGCTAAACAAGTGCGCTGCTGCTGGTAACCTCCAGCAGCGTGTCATTTCAAAACAATAATTTGCCACTACTGTAGTGCGATATAAAAATAAGGAAGCCTCATGAGCGCTCGCCCCTTTTTACTGGCCGTACCGGTCGTTATTTTGGGCTGGCTAACGCTAGCTCCCACCACCGTTGAGCCCGTCAGTTGGCAGCCACCCGAAGCGCCTTCGCAGAAATCTGGCGTATTTAAAAGCAACGATGATTTACGCAATATTCAACGCATCGGCGACCTCGACATTCGCGGCCCAGAAGCGCTTCTTCTCGATGACGAAGGCTTTCTCATCACCGGCCTAGCCGATGGCCGCATCATTCGCACCAGCCTCGATGGCAATAGCTTGAAAGTCATTGCCAACACCGGCGGCCGACCACTCGGCCTAGCTCGCCACCCCGATGGCCACCTCATTATTGCCGATGCAATTCGCGGCCTCATTTCAGTCAGCGACGATGGCGAGATCAAAGTGCTCAGCACGAAAGCTGGCGACCGAGCCTTCAAATTTGTCGATGATGTTGCCATCGATAAAGCTGGCCGTTACGCCTACTTCAGTGACGCCTCTAGCCGCTGGGGCTATGGCGAAGATGGCACCGCCATCATGGAACATGCCGGCGATGGCCGCTTACTACGCTACGACTTCGCCAATGGCGAAACCACGGTATTACTCGATGGCCTAGAGTTCGCCAACGGCGTCGCACTCGGCCCTAACGAAGACTATGTGCTGGTCAATGAAACCGGCGCTTACCGAATCAGCCGTGTCTATTTGAGCGGTGACAAAGCCGGCCAACACGATGTCTTTATCGACAATCTTCCCGGCCTACCCGACAACCTAAGCTTCAATGGCACAGACCGCTTTTGGGTAGCGCTTTACACGCCGCGCAACCCACTGCTCGATGCATTTTCCGACTACCCCTACGTGCGCAAAATGCTAGTCCGCGCCATGCAGGTTTTACCTGCGCCGATTGCTCATCGCGCCATGATTATTGGCCTAGATAGCGATGGCAAGGTTGTTGCTAACCTGCAAAATAGCAGCTCCGATAGCTACGCACCGATTACTACCGTGCGCGAATACGATGGCTGGTTGTACTTGGGTTCGCTCAAGCAAAAGAGTTTGGCCCGCTGGTCACTTGTAGGCCTGCCTAGTGCTGATAAAACACCCGCTGCTTCGCAATAATCAAGGACTTATCTCGCAAAACAGTCTGCTCGCAGGTTATCCCCAATTGCTGTGGATAACTTTGTGGGCAAGTCCGAGGATAACGGCCGGGGTCCGCACTACAAGCGGCCTCTGACCGTTTGGCGCTTTTTTCAACGAATACTTATCATCGATTAAAATCAATGACTTAGCCTGTTTGTACAGTTTTTCGTCGGCTAAGTTAGCATTCGCTCAGCAAATGCACAGCCACCCTAGTGACATGTGCACAACATTCGTGCATTGCACGCTGTAAATGCCTAAAAATACGGCAAAAACCTCATTACCCTGCCACTAACAACTGAGACCGTAGCTGTGAGATGTGATCACGGATGCGCCCAGCTTCCTCAAACTCCAAATTACGCGCACTAGCCATCATGGCCTTCTCCAATACGGTAATTTCAGCGGCAATAGCCTTCGGATCGCGCAAATTCACCAAGCTGCCCGTGCGATCGCCGCCACGTTTACTACGCTTGCCGCCACCATTCGCTGCTGCTGCCCCGGCATAAGTTTCCAAAATATCACTGACTGGGCGCATAACGCCTTTGGGTGTGATGCCATGCTCAAGGTTAAATGCTATTTGCTTGTCGCGGCGTCGATCAGTCTCGGCAATGGCGCGTTCCATTGAGCCTGTGATGCGATCGGCATATAAAATTGCCTTACCATTTAAGTGGCGTGCAGCACGGCCAATGGTCTGAATCAAGGCTCGCTCGGAGCGCAAAAATCCTTCTTTATCGGCGTCTAAAATAGCCACCAAGGACACTTCGGGCATGTCCAAACCTTCGCGCAATAAGTTAATGCCAACCAGCACATCAAATACGCCCAAACGTAAATCACGAATGATTTCGACGCGCTCAACAGTGTCGATGTCGGAATGCAGATAGCGCACTTTCACGCCATGCTCATTAAGATATTCGCTCAAATCTTCCGACATGCGCTTAGTTAGCGTCGTCACCAAGACCCGCTCATTAACAGCAACACGTGTGTGAATTTGCGAGAGCAGATCATCGACCTGTGTACTAGCTGGGCGTATCTCAATTTCAGGATCAACCAAGCCGGTCGGGCGTACCAATTGCTCCACGATCGCCTCAGCTTTCTCGGCCTCATATGCGCCAGGCGTGGCCGAGACAAAAATAGTTTGCGGCGATATACGTTCGAATTCGGTGAACTTCATCGGCCGGTTATCCATTGCCGATGGCAGACGAAAACCGTAAGTCACTAGATTATCTTTACGCGAACGGTCGCCGTTATACATGCCGCCAATTTGCGGCACAGTGACGTGCGACTCATCAATAAATAACAACGCTTCAGCTGGCACATAATCAAACAAAGTGGGCGGTGCTGAGCCCGGCTCACGGCCCGATAAATAGCGCGAATAGTTTTCTATGCCTTGGCAATAACCGAGCTGTTGCAGCATCTCTAAATCAAACTTTGTGCGCTGCTCAATACGCTGAGCTTCAAGCAGCTTGTCATTGGCGCGATACCACTCGATTCGCTCTTTAAGCTCGATCTGAACTGACTCGATAGCCGCATGAATGCGTTCCTGCGGCGTCACATAGTGCGTTTTTGGGTAAATCGTCACGCGGGCAACGCGCTGGCGTGCTTCACCGGTTAGCGGGTCGAACCAGTAAATCGACTCCACTTCTTCATCGAATAGTTCAATGCGCACTGCCTGTGCATCAGACTCAGCTGGATACACATCGATGATGTCGCCGCGTACGCGATAACAGCCGCGAAAAAACTCGATGTCATTGCGCTTGTATTGCAACTCAGCCAAACGCCGCAAAATGCCACGTTGGTCGATGCGATCACCGCGAGCAATATGCAGCAGCATTTTCATATATGACTGTGGATCGCCCAAGCCGTAAATCGCCGATACCGTGGCTACAATGATGGAGTCTCTACGCTCCAATAAAGCACGGGTCGCCGATAACCGCATCTGTTCGATATGCTCGTTAATCGCCGCATCTTTCTCGATGAAGGTATCTGAAGACGGTACGTAAGCCTCAGGCTGGTAGTAATCGTAATAAGACACGAAGTATTCCACCGAGTTGTTCGGGAAAAACTCTTTAAATTCACCGTATAGCTGTGCCGCCAAGGTTTTATTTGGCGCCATAATGATCGCTGGTCGCTGCATCTGCGCAATGACATTGGCCATGGTGAAAGTCTTGCCTGAGCCAGTGACACCCAGCAGCGTTTGATGGCTTAAGCCATCGCGCAAACCTTCAACCAAGCCAGCAATGGCCGTTGGCTGATCGCCTGCCGGCTGATAGCGCGATACCAGCTGAAATTCGCCTTCGGCCTCAGGCATAACGCTGGCCTTCACGCTCTGATCAGCTGAAATTTTTGCACTCGGCGCGGCTTTTGACCCTGCTTGTGACATTGGCAACCTCTCAATTTAGGGCCACAGTGTAACGCTGAAGGCCTTGCTCGTGTCTAAAACACAGGCACCACACATGGCTGCCTTAGGAGCACTCTAATGAATCGTCGCACTGCATTAAAAAATACCTTTTTAGGCACGGCCATTGTCGCTGCTGGCGCCTGGGCCTCGAAACCATTAGCGCATGCCAGCGGATTTTTTCACGATGACAGCAAGGCATTCGGCACTCTGGCGAAGCCGGCAAGCTTTTGGCGCGATAAAGTCAGCGAGAAAGCCTGGGCAGTGCTGTTTGAAGAAAATACTGAACGACCAAACTCCAGCCCTTTAAATGCCAATAAAAAGCTCGGCACTTTTGTTTGTGCGGCCTGCTATCAGCCTTTATTTAAAAGCGCTCAAAAGTTTGAAAGCGGCACCGGCTGGCCAAGCTTTTTCGATGTCATCCCGAAAGCGGTTGGCACCAAAGACGATCGCAGCTTATTCATGTTGCGCACGGAATATCATTGCGCCCGTTGCGGCGGCCATCAAGGTCATGTGTTTAAAGATGGCCCAGCGCCAACCGGCTTACGCTATTGCAATAATGGCTTAGCACTGGCCTTTGTCGATGAAGGCACTGAACTGCCTGCGCTGCGAGGTTAATGATGAAAATCTCTTGGATAAAAGCCGGTGTAGTAAGCGCGGCATTGGCTTGCACTGCCGCAATAGCGTTGGCCGCAGCCAGCACCAGCTCAACAAGCACTGCATCAACAACTGCTAGCGCAAAGCCTGAAACGGCTAGCGCCATTTTTGCCGGTGGCTGCTTTTGGTGCAGCGAGTCTGACTACGAAAAACTGAAAGGCGTGACAGAAGTTGTCTCAGGCTATATCGGTGGCAAATCGAAAAACCCTAGTTATCAGGAAGTGTCTGCTGGTGGCACCGGGCATTACGAAGCTGTGGAGGTTTTCTACGACCCATCCGTGGTCAGTTACGACACACTGGTGAACTACTTCTGGTCGCATCACGACTATCTAGATAACGGCGGTCAGTTTTGCGATCGTGGCTCGCAATATGCACCAGCTATTTTCCCGCAAGACGCGAAGCAACTAAACATTGCCAAACGCAGCCTAGCGGCATTTCAGCAGCGCGTTAAAGCTAAAATTGCCACCAAAATCGTCCCCGCCAGCACGTTTTATGCTGCCGAGGATTATCACCAGAACTATTACAAAACCAACCCCGTGCGCTACAACTACTACCGGCTGTCTTGCGGCCGCGATAGTCGAATTGATGCTCTTAAAGCCGATTTAAAGCCGGCGCGCAATTAAAGCGGCTAGGCGCTCGCGCACCTCAGGAGCCATATCGGCAGGCGAAGTAATCAAGCCAGCATCGAGCGCGTTATGCGCAATCGATGCTGGCCAGCTTGCCGCCAGCAGCTCAATAGCTTTTGCCACCACCGCCTGCGCCTGCTCGGCATTACGCATCAAATTCATAATCGCCATATTGGCACTCACATGTGCCTCTTTCGGGTGCCAGCAGTCGAAATCGGTGACCAGTGCCAGCGTGGCATAGGCCATCTCGGCCTCACGCGCCAAGCGTGCTTCCGGCATATTGGTCATGCCGATAATGTCGGCTTGCATGGAGCGATACCAATGCGATTCGGACTGCGTAGAAAACTGCGGGCCCTCAATGCAGACATAAGTCGCGCCAACGTGCAGCTCAACATCGACAGGCTTCACCTCACGCACGGCCTCAGCCAATACCGATTGCAGCGCCAAACACACCGGCTCCGCTAGCGAGACATGAGCAATGGCGCCTTGACCGAAAAAGCTCTGCGCGCGCTGCTTGGTGAGATCGATAAACTGGCTCGGCAGCACCATATCCAGCGGTTTCATATGCTCTTGCAACGAACCCACGGCCGACACCGCGATGACATAATCCACGCCCAAAGATTTCAGTGCATAGATATTGGCGCGATACGGTACTTCGCTGGGCAGAAAGCGGTGACCACGGCCATGGCGGGTTAAAAACGCTACCGGTACACCACTCAACTCGCCAGTGACAATCACATCCGATGGCATGCCAAACGGCGTCTCCACCACTTGCTCTTGCACATTGGTGATGGCTGCCATTTGATAGAGTCCACTACCGCCAATTACGCCAATTCGTGGCTTTGCCATCTTGCCCTGCCTTTTCACAAATGAATACGAGCTGAACTTTTACCATGCCCTGACATGCTAAGGTCAAGCCACTATTCTGCATTAACTCAATCCAGTGAGGTCACTTAGCATTGACTATAGACACCACGCCCGAGCCAAAACACTTAGTCCTGATTGGCGGCGGCCACGGCCATTTGGCGGTACTTGAAGCTATGCGCCAGCATCCTTTCCCAGCACGCGTAACGCTGGTGACGCCCGATCCCATGCTGACTTACTCAGGCCTGCTGCCCGCTTATCTCGCCGGCCATGTGCGCTTGGAGCAATGCCAAATTGCCGTGGCCGACTATGCTAAAGCGGCCGGAGCTACCGTGGTGCTCGATACGCTCATTAGCCTTGATGCCGAACGGCAATGCTGCCAGCTCGCCAGCGGCAAAACCGTGCACTATGACTTGCTCTCGCTAGACACCGGCAGCGTTACCGCCAAGCTTTCAGGCATTGCTAGCGCTGAAACAGAGGTGTTGTCGGTGCGCCCATTAAATGGCCTGCTAACAGCTAAATGCCCTAACAAAGTCGTCGTCGTTGGCGCAGGTGCAGGCGGCATTGAGCTGGCGTTTGCCTACGCTCATCGCGGTGCAGAAGTGAGCTTAGTCAGCGGCACTACATTGCTTCCCGGCCATCATCGCCGAGTAGCAAGAACCACCGCGCATTGGTTGAAAAAACGCGGGATAAAAATACGCAGCGGTCGCGCGCAGCTATGCCCCATCGGCGTGAGCTTAGATTCTGGGCATGAGTTGGCCGCTAATTTAGTCATTGTTGCCACCGGAGCTAGTGCCCCCGAATGGATCGCAGAAAGCGATTTGCGCCGCAGCAAAAATGGCTTTATCGCCATCAATGACACCCTGCAAAGCCAATCACACCCGAGCGTATTTGCCATTGGCGATGTCAGCGCTCCCGAACACCTTGCCATTACAAGAGCAGGAGTTCACGCGGTGATGGCCGGCCCTGTATTGGCAAAAAATCTACGGCATGCCCTAAACCATCACTGCCAAGCACGCTGGCAATTGCTGCCCTACCGGCCAAAGCCTGTTTCGCTGTTTTTACTGGCCACCGGCCCTGAGCACGCGATTTTATCGTGGGGGCCACTAGTACTTAGCGGCCGTTGGCTCTGGTGGCTGAAACGTTGGATCGATACACGCTTTGTCGAGCGCTACCGTTTAGCCGATTTATAAGTATTCCCACTCTGCGCAATTGCGCCTGTAACGAACAGGCCGCAGCATGCGTCTATTCATTACCAACACCTATTAAGACTAGAGACTCCTATGCTAGCCACGCTGCCACTACTTGAAGCCACCGACTTCCCCGCGATTCGCCGTCGCGCCATTGAGACGCTGCAAATCAACCTTGGCTATAAGTGTAACCAGCGCTGTTTGCATTGCCACGTTAACGCCGGCCCTACGCGCACCGAAATGATGAGCGATGAGATGATCGATCTCATCCCTGAGATTCTCAAGCGACATAATATTCGCCAGCTCGACTTAACCGGTGGCGCGCCAGAAATTCATCATCGCTTTCGTGATGTCGTGCGTGCGGCTCATGCGTTGGGCGTGCAAGTGATTGATCGTTGCAATCTGACGATTTTGTTTGAACCTGGCCATGAAGATACCGCTGCTTTTCTTGCTGAACATAACGTCACCGTCGTGGCCTCGATGCCCTGCTATAGCGCAATAAATGTTGATAAGCAGCGTGGCGATGGCGTCTTCGATAAAAGCATTAAAGGCCTGCAGCAGCTCAATGCTCTGGGCTATGGCAGCGACCCAAAGCTCACATTGAACTTAGTCTACAACCCGCAAGGCCCAAGCCTGCCGCCCGACCAACACGCGCTAGAGATCGACTACAAACGCGAACTGATGGCGCATTTTGGCATTCGCTTTAATCAGTTGTTTACGCTTGCCAATATGCCCATTCAGCGCTTTGGCAGCATGCTGATTTCTAAAGGCCAGTTTCACGACTATATGGATTTGCTCAAGGCTAATTATGCCGCCGGCAACCTTGCCGAGCTGATGTGCCGCAGCACCATTAGCGTGGATTACGAAGGCTCGTTGTATGACTGCGACTTTAACCAGCAGCTAGGCTTGCGCCTGCCTGATACAGAGAATGCTGCGCCCAATCTGCGCGATTTACTCCACAGCAATTACGACAATAATCCGATTCATATCGCAGATCATTGCTATGGCTGTACCGCCGGCCAAGGCAGCAGCTGTGGTGGTGCGCTGCATGACTAAGGTCACTGATTCGCTTTATCGGTTTATTTTCAACACTTCGCCCGCTTCGAGTATCGCTTTATGAAAAAATGGCTAATCGCCGCCGTCGTCATTACGGCCATCGTTACCCTGCAACAATCCGGCGTGCTCAATGTCCTTAGCCTTGACGGCCTGCGCGAAGGTCAAGCCCAGTGGGCACAATGGCAAGCTGAGCAACCACTGCTATTTGCTGGTAGCTTCTTCGCCATCTACGTGGTCGCCACGGCTCTATCACTGCCGGGCGCCGCTATTTTAACGCTCGCCGCAGGTGCTTTATTTGGCCTCGTGCAAGGCACCATTTTGGTCTCCTTTGCCTCCACGCTTGGCGCGACGCTAGCCTTCCTATTATCGCGCTATTTATTCCGCGACAGCGTGCAAGAAAAGTTCAGTGCCCGCCTCAAGCCCATCAACGACGGTATCGCTCGCGATGGCGCGCTGTACTTATTCACGCTACGACTAGCACCCGTGTTCCCGTTTTTTCTCGTCAACTTACTCATGGGCCTCACGCCAATTCGCGTCTGGACCTATGCCTGGGTTAGTCAGATCGGCATGTTTGCCGGCACCGTGGTCTATGTAAATGCTGGCACACAGCTGGCGCAGCTAGATTCATTAAAGGGCATTATTTCACCTGCGATGCTGCTCTCATTCGCCCTACTCGCCATCTTTCCGTTTATTGCCAAAGCCATCACCAGCTGGCTGCAACGCCGTAAAGTCTATGCACGCTGGCAGAAGTCTAAGACTTTCGATCGCAACCTCATCGTTATCGGTGCCGGTGCCGCTGGTTTGGTCAGCGCCTATATCGCCGCCGCCGTGAAGGCAAAAGTGACCTTGATCGAGGCACATAAAATGGGCGGCGACTGCCTGAACTATGGCTGTGTGCCGAGCAAGGCCTTGATTCGCAGCGCCAAGCTCGCCAAGCAAATGCGCCATGGCGAAGACTATGGTCTGGAATCACACACTGCGCGCTTTAGCTTTCGTGCCGTGATGGCCCGCATCCATGCTGTCATCGCCGCCATCGAGCCGCATGACAGCGTTGAGCGCTACACCAACCTCGGTGTCGATGTCCGCCAAGGCTACGCCAAACTCATCGATCCATGGACCGTGGAAATCACTCAACCCGATGGCCAGAGTGAGCGCCTGACCGCGCGCAGCATCATTATTGCCGCCGGTGCTGCACCGTTTGTACCACCGCTGCCGGGCTTAGCCGATGTCTGCGTCACCAGCGATACACTGTGGGCTAAATTTGCCGAACTAGACCAAGTGCCAGCACGTTTGGTTGTGCTTGGCGGCGGGCCGATTGGCTGCGAATTAGCACAAAGTTTTGCCCGCCTCGGCGCCAATGTGACGCAAGTGGAAATGGGCGATCGCCTACTCGCTCGCGAAGATATCGACGTTTCTGCCTACGCCCTAGAAAGCCTAGTTCACGATGGCGTAAACGTGCTGACACAACACAAAGCCTTGCGCGTCGAAGATGGCAATACCTTAGTTATTGAGCATGAAGGCAGCGAACAGCGCATTGTCTTTGATGAAATCATTTGCGCCGTTGGCCGCTCACCGCGCCTCAGTGGCTATGGCCTAGAAGAGTTAGGCATCCCCACTGCGCGCACGGTCACCACCAACGATTATCTGGAAACGCTCTATCCCAATATTTATGCTGCTGGCGATGTCTCTGGACCCTATCAATTTACTCACGTCGCCGCTCATCAAGCCTGGTATGCCGCAGTCAACGCTCTATTTGGCCAATTTAAGCGCTTCAAAGTCGATTACCGCGTGATTCCTTGGACCACGTTTATTGACCCAGAAGTCGCACGCGTGGGCTTGAGCGAGCAAGAAGCGGCAGAGCAAGGCATCGCTGTCGAAGTTACGCGCTATGGTATTGATGATCTTGATCGCGCCATTGCCGACAGCGCCGCCCATGGCTTTGTGAAAGTACTCACGGCGCCAGGCAAAGATACGATTTTGGGCGTGACCATTGTCGGTGAACACGCTGGCGACTTGCTCGCCGAATATGTCTTGGCAATGAAGCATGGCCTTGGGCTAAATAAGATTTTGGGCACGATTCATACCTACCCAACCTGGGCTGAGGCGAATAAATACGCGGCTGGCGAGTGGAAACGTGCGCATGCGCCACAAGGTGTGTTGCGTTGGGTTGAGCGCTATCACCGCTGGATGCGAGGTGGTGATTAATGCCCACAAGCAACTCGAGAGACCAAGCAGTTAGCGCTGAAAGCCGCCATGCTGCTGGCATCTCAATTATCGTGCCGGTACTCAATGAGGCCGAGCTAATCGATGAACTGATTGGCCGCCTCAAGCATTTGCGCGAACTCGATGCTGAGATAATCATTGTCGATGGCCAAAGCACAGATGCCACTACCGAACACCTCGAAGGCGCGGGCTTTACCGTGCTGCGCTGCCCACAGCGTGGCCGAGGTTATCAGCTTGCGCTTGGCTCAACGCTTGCCACACATGACAACTTACTGTTTTTGCATGCCGACACCGTGCTGCCTAGCAATGCCTTGAGCCTAATCGAACAAGCACTCGCGACTGGCAGTGCCTGCTGGGGCCGCTTCGATGTGCAAATTGCTGGCACCGTACGCGGCCTAAACATGGTCGCCTTCATGATGAATTGGCGCTCGCGCCTCACCGGCATTGCCACCGGCGACCAAGCCATATTTATGACGCGAGCAGCACTGACCGCCGCCGGTGGCGTGCCTAAACAAGTCATCATGGAGGATGTCGAACTCAGCAAAAAGCTGCGCCAGTTAAGCGCGCCGGTGTGTCTGCGTCAGCGCGTAACGACATCGGGTAGACGCTGGCAGCGCGACGGTTTATGGCCAACGATTTGGCTGATGTGGCGGCTACGTTGGCGCTATTGGCGCGGTGCTTCCGCCGAGACTATTGCTCAGGAATACGCATGACCGCTTTAATTATTTTTGCCAAAGCGCCAACACCAGGCCGCTGTAAAACACGTCTGAGTCCAGCACTTGGCGAGCATGGCGCCGCCGACTTAGCCGCACGCATGCTCGCCACCACCCTCGAATTTGCGCAAGAAGCAGGCTTTGCCGAGATCATCTTATGTAGCGATCCAGCACCTGATGATGTCGCGTGGCAAGTTCAGAACCTGCCTGAAAACATCACTTGCGTAGCGCAGGGCGATGGCGATTTAGGCGCGCGCATGCAGCGAGCTGCCGAGGCTGCCTTAGCCGATCATCAAGCCGTGATTTTGGTCGGCACTGACTGCGTTGAACTCAGCAGCGACTGGTTGCGCGAGGCCAGTGCAGCGCTCGCCGAACACGATGCTGTCATCCACCCCAGTGAGGACGGCGGCTACACTCTGCTCGGTCTACGCAAGAGTCATAACAGCTTGTTTAACGCGCTGCCGTGGAGCACAGAAGCGGTGGCGAAAATCACCTATGAGCGCCTCGATGCGCTGGGCTGGAACTATCAAATCCGCGCACTCAGCCACGATATCGATACACCGGAAGACCTTATTTACCTGCCCGATCATTGGCCTTTGCCAATGATTCGCTAAGCCGAGCTCATCATGAAAACACACTCATTTTTACTACTCACTGCCGTGATAAGCAGCGCACTCATTAGCACCTCAGTCAGCGCCGATCCCATTGCGCTGAGCCGCTTTACCGAACCTGCCGCCAACGTACCGGCACCATGGCAGCGCGCACTCATCAGCAGCAAACTCAAGCCCACCGAGTATCGCGTCAGCACCGTCGATGGCATCACCGGCATCGAGGCCACAGCCGATAACAGCATGGCGCTCATGGGCCGAGCTGTGAGCGTTGACCTGGCAAAAACGCCGGTGCTGTGCTGGAGTTGGCGCATCGATGCACCATTGAAAAATGCCAATATGAAAACCAAAGCGGGTGACGATTACACCGCCCGCGTCTATGTCGCACTCAGCATCCCAGCAGAAAAAATGAGCTTTGTCACACGCGCTAAACTCAAGATTGGCCGCGCCATCTTTGGCAGCCAAGTGCCCGACGGCGCACTGAACTACGTCTGGGATAACCGCTACCCCGTCGGCACATCCATGGCCAACGCCTACACCGATCTCACTCGCATGATCGTGGTCAATTCCGGTCCTGCGAAAGCTGGGCAATGGGTCAGCGTGCGTCGCGATTTAAGTGCGGACATCCAAAAATACTTCCCTGATCAAGCAGCAAAACCCGCGCTGCTCGCCGTGGCTTCAGACACCGACAATACCGGTGAAAAAGCCCATGCCTATTTCGCCGATTTCCGTCTCACCACGCGCGATGACACATGCCAGTAATAGGAGCCTCAAAATGACCACATCAACAAATCAGGCCACACTCGATAGCGTGCAGGATTATTACGGCCGCCAGCTGCAATCCAGCGCCGATTTAAAAACCACGGCCTGCTGCGATTTCTCCTCCATGCCGAACTGGCTAAAGCCGCTGCTCAGCAATATCCATCCTGAAGTATTGTCGCGCTATTACGGCTGCGGCTTGGTCTGCCCGCCCTTGCTCGAAGGCTGCCGCGTGCTCGATCTTGGCAGCGGCACTGGGCGCGATGTCTATGCACTGGCGCAATTGGTCGGTGCCAGCGGCGAAGTCATCGGCGTCGATATGACCGATGAGCAACTGGCCGTAGCAGAGAATCATCGCGCCTGGCATGCCGAGCAATTTGGCTTCGACAATGTGCGCTTTATCAAAGGCTATATTGAAAAACTCGATGAGCTCGGCCTAGAAGACGCCAGCTTCGATGTCATCGTGTCGAATTGCGTGATCAATCTCTCGCCCGATAAAGACGCCGTACTGCGCGAGATTCAGCGCCTACTCAAGCCCGGCGGCGAGTTTTATTTCAGCGATGTTTATGCCGATCGCCGAGTGCCCGAGGCCGTACGCGCCGATCCCGTCATCTATGGTGAATGCCTCGGTGGCGCACTGTATTGGAATGATTTCGTCTCGCTGTCTAAGCGCCACGGCTTTGCCGACCCACGCTTGGTCGAAGATCGGCCATTGGCGATTACCGACCCCGCCATTGCCGCCGTGACCGGCACGCTGCGCTTCTTCTCGGCGACTTACCGCTTGTTTAAGCTCGATGGCCTAGAACCCGCTTGCGAAGACTATGGTCAGGCTGTGATTTATCGTGGCAGCGTGCCCGATAACGCCCATGCTTTTGTGCTCGATAAACACCATTACATCGAGGCCGGCAAAGTCTTCCCGGTCTGCGGCAACACCTGGGCCATGCTCGCCGACACGCGCTTTCGCGAGCACTTCGAGTTCATCGGCAACTTCAAAACGCACTATGGTTTGTTCGCCGATTGCGGCGGCAGCGTGCCGTTTGACGCGACGATAAATGCAGGCAGTAACGATGGCGCCAGTTGCTGCTAATTGCCTAGCAAAACATGACGCTTAAGCGCATCAACTTTTGGAGCGACAGATGAACTTGCGCACCCTCGCCGCACTCGCTTTGATGGCTCTTAGCACCAGCAGTTTTGCTGCCGACACCAAGCTCGTGCTCACCGGCTCCAGCACCATCGCGCCCTTGGCCTTAGAGATTGGCCGCCGCTTTGAGTCACTTAATCCGGGCGTGCGTATTGATGTGCAGTCTGGCGGTTCATCGCGCGGCATTAGCGATGCCCGCTCCGGTCTCGCCGACATCGGCATGGTCTCGCGCGCCTTAAAGCCTGAGGAGGCCGACCTCAAAGCCCACCTCATCGCGCGCGATGGCGTCACCGTCATCACCCATGCCAGCAATCCTGTGAAGGTGCTGAGCAAGGCGCAAATTATCGCGATCTACACTGGCAAGATCACCAATTGGAAAACACTAGGCGGGCGCGACCAAGCCATCACCGTGGTCAATAAAGCCGAAGGACGCTCAACGCTGGAGTTATTTACGCAGTTCTTCGGTCTGAAGAATGAGCAAATCCGCGCGCAAGTAATTATTGGCGATAACCAACAAGGCATTAAAACTGTCGCAGGTAACCCGGGTGCTATCGGCTATGTCTCCATTGGCACCGCCGAATACGAAGCCGAAGTCGGCACGCCGATTCGCCTACTCGCGCTCGATGGCGTGAAAGCGCTGGTAGCCAATGTCAGCAACGAAACTTTTCCGCTGGCGCGACCGCTGAACCTCGTGACCACACCTAAGCCTAGCGGTTTAGCCAAGCGCTTTATCGATTTCGCGCAATCCGCTGCGGTGCATGACATCGTCAAGGATCAGTATTTTGTTCCCGTGGCGCGCTGATGCCGCGCTAGCCTTCAGCACTCGCCTACTGGCGCTGTGGTCAGCGGCGCTGGTAATTTTCATCGCCGCTTTTCTCTTGCGCGAGGCCTGGCCCGTGCTCGTCAACGGCCATTGGCAAGCCTTTTTCACTAGCGATGGCTGGTATCCATCATCCGGCCAATTCAATCTCTGGCCCATGTTGGTGGCGACCTTAGCCGCCAGCCTCGGCGCGATGCTGCTTGCTCTACCACTCGGCATCGCCTCCGCCGTCTT
Organism: Paraperlucidibaca wandonensis; assembly: GCF_042677145.1. Classification (NCBI taxonomy): domain Bacteria; kingdom Pseudomonadati; phylum Pseudomonadota; class Gammaproteobacteria; order Moraxellales; family Moraxellaceae; genus Paraperlucidibaca; species Paraperlucidibaca wandonensis. The sequence continues at coordinate 1,227,202 of NZ_JBHTIT010000001.1, forward strand.
TCTCTGCTTTCACGCGCCCACACCAATTGCCAATGGCTACCGCCGCCTCATTGTGCTGCTCGCCGGCATTCCATCAGTGGTGTTTGGCCTCTGGGGCCTTACCGTGATGGTGCCGCTGATTGCGCAAATCGCCCCGCCGGGTGCGAGCCTGCTTGCTGCCATCTTAATTTTAGCGCTGATGATTCTGCCCACCGTGGCGCTGACCAGCGAAGCCGCCATCGCTGCCGTACCAGTGCACTATGCTCACGGCGCCTTCGCACTGGGCTTGAGTCGCGCCAGCAGCGAATGGCGCGTGGTCGTGCCCGCCGCCCGTGCCGGTATCGCCAGTGGAGCTTTGTTGGCGATGGGCCGCGCGCTCGGCGAGACCATGGCCGTACTCATGGTCGCTGGCAACGTGGTGCAAATCCCCGGCAGCGTGTTTGATTCCGTGCGCGTACTCACCGCCAATATGGCTCTAGAGATGGCCTATGCCACCGGCAATCATCGCGCCAGCTTATTTGTTACCGGCGTCGTGCTCATGGCCTTAGTTGCCGTATTGGCCTGGTGGGCGCATCGCCATAGCGCGCGCGGAGTCACCTATGCACAGTAAGCGCATGAGCCTAATGGCAAACCCGCGCACAGTGTTCAGCAGCCAGTTAATCTCGGCGCTACTCTGGCTCTGCGCCGCACTTGTCACCGGTATTTTTGCGTGGATACTTATCGATATTTTACGCCTAGGCCTCGCTCATCTCAGCCTCGATTTCCTGCTCAGCGAACCCACACGCGCTGGCCGCTCAGGCGGCATCGCGCCGATCATCGTCTCCACGCTTTGGGTGCTGGCCATCGCACTCACTGTGGCGCTGCCGCTGGGCCTTGGCAGCGCACTCTGGCTGCACAGTTTCACCGCCGGCGGCGGGCGTTTATTACGCACCGTGAGAGTTTTGCTCGACATTCTTGCCGGCGTGCCTTCCATCGTTTTCGGCCTCTTTGGTGCCGCGTGTTTTTGCATCTGGATGGGCATGGGGTTTTCCATCCTTTCCGGCGGCCTCACGCTGGCCTGCATGATTTTGCCGCTGCTCATTCGCACCACCGAGATGGGCTTGGCCGCCGTCCCTGCCGACTGGCAACGCGGCGCGCTAGCACTTGGCTTATCGCGCACCGCCGCCTTGCGCTGCGTGCTGCTGCCCGTGGCCATGCCGGCCATACTCGCGGGCCTCATGCTCAGCATCGGACGCATCTTAGCCGAGACCGCCGTGCTGCTGTTTACCAGTGGCTATGTCGATCGCTACCCGGAATCGATGTTCGACTCTGGTCGCGTCATGGCGCTGCATATCTATGATTTATCGATGAATGTCACCGGTGGCGATGCCAATGCCTACGCCACCGCCTTAGTGCTTATTAGCGTGCTGCTGCTGGTCAATGGCGCAGCAACGCTGGTCGGCACCCGATGGTTACGCGGGAGCATACGCATATGAACGCCACCAGCCTCGGTGATCTCATTGAGACGCAGGCCTGCTGCGAGCCGAAAGCGCATCTCAGCCTGAGCAATGTCAGTGTGCGTTATGGCGCAGACACTGTGCTTTCACAGGTCAGCTTGGATATTCCACGCGGCTGCATCACGGCGCTGATTGGCCCCTCGGGCTGCGGTAAAACCAGCTTGCTGTGCAGTCTCAATCGCCTCAGTGAACATCTGCCTGACTGCCAAGTTGGCGGTGAAATCTTGCTAGATGGACTGAATATTGCCAGCATCGATGCACTGAATTTGCGCCGCCGCATTGGCATGATTTTCCAGCGTCCCAACCCCTTTCCTTTCAGCATTCATCGCAATCTCGATTTGCCCTTACGCGAGCATGGCGTGCGCGATAAAGCCGAACGCGAGCGCCGCATTGAAATAGCCCTGCGCGATGTCGGTCTCTGGGATGAAATCGCCGAGCGCTTGCATAGCCCCGCCCTGCGCTTATCCGGCGGTCAACAACAACGCCTGTGCATTGCTCGCGCGCTGGTGTTGGAGCCCGAAATCTTACTCATGGATGAGCCCTGCAGCGCACTCGACCCGCTCTCGGCGAGCGTGGTGGAAGAGCTAATTAAGCGCTTAAGTGGTCGCTATACCGTCATCATTGTCACGCATAATCTGGCGCAGGCGCGGCGCATTGCTAACTACACGGCATTTTTCTGGACACGCGAACAGCAAGGCCGCTTAATCGAGTTCGGCGCTTGCCAGCAGGTCTTTGAGCAACCGCAAGATGCGTTGACTGCGGCGTATGTGGCTGGGCGCAGCGGCTAAAATAAACGGTGGTTAAAAAAACAGGAGATGGTCATGGCAGCTTGGAAGAAACTCATCGGATTGGCACCACGCCAGCCGCTGCCCTATGTCATCTCTGAGCAGCCGCACGCGCTAGCCGAGGCTGAAGGCAGCCTTGTTAACGCCGCGGATGCACACAACTCGGATGCCCTCAGCATCCGCTACCTAGGCACCGCCGGCTTCGTCATCAGCCACCGCGATCGCACCATCGTGCTCGACCCGTACCTGACCCGCCCCGGCATCATTGCCTCGCTCACACAACGCTTAATACCCAACGCCGAGCTAATAAAAAAACATATCCCACACGCCGATGACGTGCTCATCGGCCACGCCCATCACGACCATATTCTCGATGGTCCTGATCTCTGCAAACAAACTGGCGCGCGCTTAATCGGCTCACAAGCCACGCGCCAAGTCGGCCTTGCCGCAGGCCTGCCCGAGTCACAACTACTCGCTACCGATGGCAATGAAGACATCGCCTCTGGGCCATGGACTGTGCGCGGCCTACCCTCACTGCACGGCAAGATAATGGGTCGTATCCCATTCCCCGGAGATCTCAGCACCCCACCGCCGTGGCCGCCGCGCATGCATGAATTGCGTCATGGCTTAGTGCTGAATTGGCTGGTCGACACCGGCTCTTTAAAAGTAATGCACATCGACTCCGCCGACTTTATCAATGAGCAGTTACAAGGCCAGCGCTGCGACATTCTGTGTCTATGCGCTATTGGCCGCCAAGCACGACCAAATTATGTCCGCGATGCCATTAGCCTACTGCGCCCACGCTGGGTCATTCCCTGTCATTGGGACACCATGGTAACGCCGCTTGAAGCGGAGCCCGACTTACTCCCCGGCGTCGACCTACTCGGCTTTTTAGACGAGATACGCGAAGCCGGCGCCACGCCATTACTGACACCCATGCTCGGCACTCAGGTATTCACTACGACCTGAATCAGGTAAGATATGAGCCGTTTTTTGCCCTATTAGACCATGCCCAAAAGGCCAAGGAGTCGTCAGTGGATATCCAACTATCGAATCGTGTACTCAGCATCAAACCCTCGCCAACTCTCGCGGTTACCAATAAAGCCGCTGAGCTAAAAGCAGCGGGTAAAGACATTATTGGCTTAGGTGCTGGCGAGCCAGATTTCGACACCCCAGATCACGTAAAAGCAGCGGCAGTCGAAGCTATTGCTCAAGGCAAAACCAAATACACAGCGGTTGACGGCACGCCAGGTTTGAAAAAAGCCATCATTGCTAAATTCAAACGCGATCAAGGCCTAGATTACGAGCTGAATCAAATTTTGGTGTCTAGTGGTGGTAAACAAAGTTTCTTCAATATGACTTTGGCGCTATTGAATGCTGGCGATGAAGTCATCATTCCTGCGCCATATTGGGTGAGCTACCCCGACATGGTGTTAGTCGCCGATGGCAAGCCTGTCATCGTTGAGTGCCCGCAGTCACAAGGCTATAAAATCACTGCCGCGCAACTCGAAGCAGCCATCACGCCGAAAACTCGCTTACTCGTACTAAACTCACCATCCAACCCAACTGGCATGGTCTATACCAAAGCTGAGTTGTTAGCCTTGGTCGAAGTACTACGCAAACACCCAAGCATTCTCGTAGCCACCGATGATATGTACGAACACATCATCTGGACGACTGAAAAATACGAAAACATCGTGACCGTCGCACCCGATATGTATGACCGAACCATCGTGCTTAATGGCGTGTCGAAAGCCTATGCCATGACTGGCTGGCGTATCGGTTACGCCGCTGGCCCCGCCAAACTGATTGGCGCCATGAAAAAAGTGCAGTCACAGTCAACATCAAACCCGGCATCAATTTCACAAGCCGCCGCCGAAGCTGCACTCAATGGCCCACAAGACGTTTTAGTGCCCATGGTTAAAGCCTTCAAAGAACGCCACGACTATGTGGTAGAGACGTTGAACAAGATTGAAGGCATCTCCTGCTCAGCAGCCGATGGTGCGTTCTACGCCTTTGCTAATGTTGAAGGCGCAATCGCCAAGCTCGGCTTAGAAAACGACCTCGCCTTCTCTGAGCATCTGCTCAACACCGTTGGTGTTGCCGTGGTGCCAGGTTCGGCTTTTGGTCTCGATGGCCATATGCGTATTTCCTACGCCACAGCGCCCAGCGTGCTTGAAGATGCATTAGGTCGTATCAAAAAAGCTATCGAAGGCTAATCGCCTTCACCTGCTATAAAAAAGCCGAGCTCAGTGATGAGTCTCGGCTTTTTTATGCGCGCTTGACGCGAAGTCTTCTATCTCGAAAACAACTAAAAACTACTTCGTCGCATCCTCTTCCAACACTGGTTGGTAATCCCAGTCGCGAATGCCCTGCATGATGGCGTCCACTTCAGTGCTAGGCATATTCAACATAGTCATCGCCGTAGCCGCTAAGCGCAGGCTGGCCTCAATTGCTTCTGGATAGGCATGCGTTGCGCCAGCTGCTATCAGCTGTGATGACATCTGCAAATCTTCGGCACGTGCAATGATCGGCACATACGGGCAACGCTTGTGCAGCAAACTAGTTGCACGCAGACCCATATCAGACTCGTATGTAGTCAGAATGGCGAGAGAGATCTTTTCTAACTGGATCGATGCCAGCAGCTCAGGATCAGAAATATCACCCAAGAATACATGGTGACCATCAATACGCCCCTGCTCAACCCGCTTGGGATCACTATCAAAGGCAATATAGGGAATGCCATTTGTTTGTAGCAGTACTGCCAAGGTATGGCCAACGCGGCCATAGCCACCAATCAAGACCGATTGTGCAGGCACTTCAATCGCCGCAGGATTAGCCTTGGTGGCTTTTCGGCGAGAGGTCAACAGTCGTGCAATCGGGCCATTAAAGCGAATCAACATGGCGCCAACAACCATGGAAAACAACACCGAAGTCAGAATAACTTGGCCCAAGCGTATATCTACAACTTGAGCATCTAGTGCCAACGCCAACAGCGCCAAGCCAAACTCACCGCCAACTGAAACAATCAAGGCCGTGCGCAAAGAAGATTCCCAGTCAAAGCCACTGCGACGTACCACCGTGAGCACAATAATGATTTTGCTAAGCAGTAAAACCACCATGCCAAGCAACGCCTGAGGCCATATGTCTGGCAGCGAGGCCGGGTTTAACAACATGCCCACGCCAATAAAAAATAGCCCTAATAACACATCACGAAAAGGCCTAATACTGGACTCAACTTGATGCCTAAACTCGGTTTCACCCAGCATCATACCGGCCAAAAACGCGCCAAACGCCAGTGATAACCCGAGTTGATTTGTTGACCAAGCAGCCAGAAGAACCACAAGCAGCACCGCCAGAGTCAATGCCTCCAGTGACTGCTGCTTGGTGACAATATGAAAGAGTGGGCGAAACAGCCATTTGCCAACAAAAAATACCAAGGCAAACGCTAAAGCAGCTTTGGCCATGGCCAGACCTAAAATACCCGCCAGCGCGTCAGCAGAAACCGCCATGCCAAGTACTGGAATGACAACCAAAAATGGCACAGCAGTGACATCTTGAAACACCGAGACTGCTAGGCCGAGACGACCATGTGGCGTGTTTTGCTCGGCCTGCTCAGTGAGCTGACTACCGATGATCGTGCTCGACGATTGTGCAAACACAGCGCCTATAACGAAGGCAGCAGCCGTGGGCATACCCGCCAGCATGGCTAAACCCATGACGACTGCGGTGCCTAGCGCTACCTGCGCAGTACCTAAGCCTAAGACTTGGCCACGCAAAGCATGCAATTGCGGCAAGGAATAGTTCAAACCAATGGTGAACAACAAGAACACCACGCCAAACTCAGCAAGCCCTTTAATTTCAGGCACGTCCAAAGCTGGGCCAATGGTGTGCGGACTAAGAATAATGCCCACCAGCAAGTAACCCAGACTCGTAGGTATATGTAGGCGTTGAAATATAACAATGACACTGACCGAGACCGACAGCAGCACTAAGATTTGGGCGAAGTTTTCAGCCATCAATACGTATTTCCTTAAACTGTGGGTTCGGTTGGAGCTGCCAATGCACGCGCGCCAGCCAAAATCATATACACCATGGTCGCGGTTTGCTCGAGTAACTCCTGCTGTTGCTCGGGCGACTTAGCAACAGCCTGCGCACCCATACTAAACACCAAACGCGTTATCGCCTTCGCCACAATAGTCGGCTCATGCAGTTTATTGGCGTTTTGTGCTTCTAGGCGAATCAAATCACTGGTTAATTCATGCTCAAAAAATTGCAACTGCCGGTCGACTTCGGCCTGATACGCCAATGAGCCAACACGACCTTCGCAGAGTAATAGCTCTAAATAACGCTCTTTGGCATTAAGTTGCTCATAAAACACGTTCAAAGATGTTTGCACCACACTGCTACCAGCACTGATGCGCTGCCGAGCCTCGCTAAAGACATGACGCAAGCTACTACCTGCCAATGCTATTAAGGCGATACCGAGCTCATCGACATCGCGAAAATGCCGATAAAAACTATTCGGTGCGATGCCGGCCGTGCGTGCCACTTCGCGCAAGCTCAAGGTCGCCATGCTGCGTGTCGGGCCAATCAAGGACATTGCCGCCTGAATTAAGTCATCTTGGCTAATGCTGCCTTTACGCACGGCAGGTGCTAATTCCTCAGCATTCATTTGCTTCATCCTGTGATGTCACTGAGCTGACATATTTTTTTCGTTTAATTCAAGCGCTTAGTGTAACGGCTAAGCGCTCAATCACAAATGTCTATACATATGGATAGACAATCGTCTATACAACTGTATAATTTGCGTATTCCATGACTATCGAGGGCTCACACATGGCCGCTCAACAAATCATCCGCGCACTTACTAACGCCGTAATTCCCAGCGATGTCGCCGCATTTTGGCAAGACCATTTAGCGCCAATGAAAAGTGCCGAGCCACGTGGCCGCTTGATCGCCATTACACCGGCATCAGCACGAGCAATCACGCTAACTATTGAGCCGAATCGCGCCTTTACTGGCTTTCGTGCCGGCCAACACATCACCATTTCAACACGCGTAAATGGTGCTTGGGTCGCACGCAGCTATAGCCCGCGCTTGGTGTCAGGCGCAACAAGCGGAGCCTTTCAGATTACCGTGCAGCGCGTAGCAAATGGCCGCTTTAGTCAGTGGGCGCATGATGCCGCGAGCATTGGCGATTGGCTAAAATTAAGCGACGCCTATGGCGACCTAGCACTGCCTGAAAATAACGCAGCCGTGATGATGCTCGCCGCTGGCAGTGGCATCACACCATTTTTAAGCCTGCTGCAAAGCACGCCGTTACAGCGCAATACTAGCCTGCAATATTGGGTAAAAACGCCAGAGGATGCCTGCCATTTAGATGAGCTATTGGCACTGCAAGCTCACGAGCCAAACTTTCATTTCACCTTACATAGCACGCAAATCGGCGAGCGCTTAAACGCCTCACATTTGACTGATTGTGATGCCAATACTGAAATCATGGCTTGCGGCCCAGCTGGCTTTATTGCCACAGCGACCGCTCTAGCCAGCGAGCGATCATTAGCCCTGCAAAGCGAAGCATTCTCCCTGCCAATGATCGTCAGCGATGCCACGCAGATGGTCAGCATCACACTGGCTCGTAGCGGTAAAGTCGTGCAAATCGCCTCTGGCGCAGCCTTATTGCCGGCCTTAGAAGCACAGGGCATAGCACTGGCCTCAGGCTGCCGTCGCGGTATTTGCAACACCTGCGCTTGCAGTAAGCGCCAAGGCATTAGCGAAAACATCATTACGCAAATGCGCGATGACGGTGACAACCCGGGCTTACGTCTGTGCATCAGCAGCGCGCGCTCCGACCTCACCCTTGATCTGTAATTACGCGATCTGTAACTGCTCATTTTGTAATAAACACCACCGTCACGTGTCTAAAAATCATACGTGCCGACTGCATTCACCACTCGCTCCGACGAGGAACATCAAATGAAAACACTGACTCAGGCTCAACTGACTGAACTTGAAACCACCTTCGATGCCATGCATAAAAAAGCCTTGGCAGATGTCGGCGAAAACGATGCCCGATATATCCGTCGCGTACTCGCCACCGTGCGCTACACCGGATTTCTTGGTCGCGCCTGCTTATTCTTAAGCTTCTTCCCAGTATTTTGGGTAATCGGCACACTGCTTTTGGCGGTGTCGAAAATCATGGAAAACATGGAAGTCGCGCACAACGTCATGCACGGACAGTACGACTGGATGAATGACCCCAAGCTCAAAGGCCAGACCTACGAATGGGACATTGCCGGCACCAGTGATAACTGGCGCCAATCGCATAACGTCATGCACCACACCTACACCAATATCAAAGGTGTCGATGACGACGTGGGCTATGGCATTTTGCGCCTGTTTCCAGAGCAACGCTGGAAGCCGCACTATTTATTGCAACCAATCTACACAGTGATTTTCGCGCTGCTGTTTCAATGGGGCATTGCCATTCAAGAGCTGCGTTTAGGCCGCCTTTTTGCCGGCAAAACCCCGAAAGCTGAGTTTCAAAAGCAGTGGCAACCAGCAAAGCGTAAAATGCTGAAACAGCTGTTGAAAGACTATGTGGTGTTTCCACTGCTCGCTGGCCCGATGTTCTTGTCGGTATTCGCCGGTAATTTTGTCGCCAATGGCATTCGTAATGTCTGGACCTTTATCGTGATTTTCTGCGGCCACTTCACCAAAGATGCCGAGATTTTCCCGAAAAGCGTGCTGAAAAATGAGGCTCGCGGCCACTGGTATTACCGCCAAATCTTGGGCTCATCGAACCTACGCGGTGGCAAGTTTTTCAATCTAATGACCGGCAACTTAAGCCATCAAATTGAGCATCATTTATTCCCCGACGTGCCAGCGCACCGATACGCCGATATGGCCGTAGAAGTGAAAGCAACCTGCAAGCGCGTGGGCATTCCTTACAACGAAGGTAGCTTTACCAGCCAGTTTAGCCAAGTGCTATGGCGCATTATGCGGCATGCTCTGCCCTCTTCAGTGCAGAAATCATCGATACAGCTAGAGCGCACAAGCCAAGCTTTATAGCGTTATGATATGAGCATCAATAATGCTCAGAGATAGGTGCCGCAATGGCCCCAACAGAACATAACTACGGCTACTTCTACAGTATTTTTGCCATAGAAAATTATGCCAATAGTCGCGGAGTAAGCATTGAAACGTGGGCGGGCCTCGAGCTTGCCCAACTGTTTAAGCGCGCTAACAAATCACGACTCATTAGCTACGCCATGGCCATTAACTTTGTCCAAGCAGCCGTTGATTACTTTGACGATGACCTGCTTGGGGTCGCTGTTGGCCAGCGCTATCAGCACTCAACCTACGGCCTCTTAGGCCTGGCCATGATGTCGGTTGCGAATATTGGCGAAAGCTTGGAGCTAGGCGCACGCTATAGCGCCATTGCTGGCTCTTTAATTGAGTTTAACGCTACCCAGGACGAGCATGGTGTATTGGTCACAGTCGCCAACAAAGATGGCTTTAATCAACGCGTTTATGAGTTCTTAGTACTAGAAATCATTACGGGTCTAAGGACATTTTGGCGCCTATGTTGCAATGACGAGCTCGCTATTAACATTAACTTTGACTTCAGTCTTAGCGCGACCTCACAACTATTCTGCCAGCATGTATTAAGCCAATCTGTGCGTTGGGATGAAGCAGCGACTACAGTCCGAATTGATAATGCCCAACTAGCAACTCAATTTATAACAACCAATCCATTTGCTCTGGAAGAAGCATTAGCTGCCTGTGATCAGCTAATGCAAAATTTAAATCGCTCAACAAACCTGCTTGAGGCTGTCCGTCAGAGCATTATCTCTCACATCACTAGCCGCCCATCGGCCAAAGTGGTTGCCAACGATTTAAATATCAGCGAGCGCAGCTTGCATCGCAAACTGAAGGAAGAAGGCATGAGCTATAAGGCCTTGTTTTCCGACTTGCTCATTGAGAAGGTTCGCTTGTGGGAAGCCGAGGGACTTAAGCAGTCAGTTATTGCCAAGCGTCTCGGCTTTACCGATGCAAGCAACTTCATTCGCGCTAAAAATCGTTGGAACAGCGACTAAGTTCAGTCGCTAAACCGTATGACCTCACCATCTTCCTTAGTGTATTCACGCACCGGATTGGCTAGTAAGTCCAACACCAACTCCGATGGCCGGCATAACCGCGTACCGCGCTCAGTGACCACAACCGGCCGATTCATCAAGATAGGATGCTCGCTCATCGCGTCGATCAAAGCATCGTTGCTGAGCGTAAGATCGGCCAAGCCTAACTCGTCATAAAGATCGCCTTTGGCGCGCATTAATTCACGCGCAGGCACAGCCAATGCCGCTAGCAATGCAACTAACTGCTCACGCGACAAAGGCATCTTCATATACTCAATAACCTCCGGCTCCTCGCCCGAGGCCCGCATGATGGCCAAGGTGTTGCGCGAAGTGCCGCAGCTTGGGTTGTGATAAATCTTTGAACTCATAACTCTCTCTACTAGTTACTGTGCCAGCGCGCTATTAGGCACCACTGGTAACACCACACTTGATGGATGCTCGGGGCCGACTAAGAACGTTGCTAAGCCAAGTACACCCTTGAGAAGCGAAGACAGTACTGGTTGCAGGCCCTGGGCTAAATTGCTCGTACTCAGCGAGACCTGTAACGAGTGACCTTTAGCAATTTTTGCGCTAGTTGGAAAGATCTCCACTTGCATAAGCATGGGCTCATTTGGCTTAACTGGCAGCACAGACTCGGTAGTAAATGGGTGCCAAGGCTGAATCATTATGCCATCAATAACGCGACTCCGATTTTCATCGACTGCACGGAACGAGGCGCTTAATAGGCCATTACTCAGTGGTCGGGACTTGCCTGTCGCTGGATCATAATCTGAGATGCGTACCGAAACACTGCTTTCTAGCGCAGTGGTCTTCATCCATACATTAGCCTGAATGGGGCCATTGATGTAGAGATCATCCTCCAAAGCAGGCGTTGAAAACACGACCGAGGACTTTTGGTTAATGTGATCATTATCGAAGCATGGTAATGGCAATGCACTCGCTGCACCGAATGTCCATTGCGACAAGCTTTGCGAGCACAGCCCAAAGATTGGCGCTTGTAGTGCTGGCCACTTGGCAACGAACTGACTTGGCATATCTTTCAATAACGATTTGTTGGCTTGAAAAAAGTATTGTTCAGGCCGCATTTGTGCGTGAGGCCAATCATTACTAGTAACATAGCGCTCTTCACCCAGCACATACTGTGTAACATTAGGTAAACGCTCGGCTCCAACTGGCAAGCCTTTTACGTACTGATCAAACCAGCGCAATTGAATTTGATTAAGTGGTGGCACACCATCACGTGGTAAGCCACTTGAACCAATGGCTTCAATATGCGTCCACGGACCAATCAAAACTTTAGTAGTTACAGTATCTTTAATACGCTCAAACCACAGCGGCTCACTTCGTTGAAATAAATCAAAGAGACCGCCAACGATAAACGTAGGAACTTCAATTTTATAAGCTCCCTCAAGTGGAGAGCGTGCAGCCCAAAAAGCCCCATCGGTTGTCGTGTTTGCCTCACCTAAAAGGCCTTTTAAAATAACTGGCACTTGGAAATTAGCCACGGCTCCAAGTACATGGTTTAGCAACGCAGTAACACCATTAATTGGATTTACTAAAATAGCCTCTAAAGGAACAGCCCCTAGCCCAGTAACTATAAGCATCCAAAATGGAAGGAACACGGGACTCAACTGACCACCGGTAAAAGCAACATCGCGATATCCATCCCCAATAGGTACAACTGGAAATACTGCTTTAACAGCGGGTTGATTTTGTTGTGCGGTAAGAATAGCTGTAATACCTAAATAAGACTCGCCGTAAAGACCAATATTGCCATTTGACCATGACTGCTTAACTACCCAATCCACAACTTGTGAGTAATCGTTTTGCTCTCGCTCCCCAAATGCCTCCCAGTGCCCTTGGGAATTGCCAGTCCCGCGAACATCTACTACAACCGTCGCATAGCCATGAGAAGTCATATAAGGGTTAGCGCCTCCCAAGGCAGGCACTACACTACCGACAGATGTATTATATGAGGTTTGAATTAAAATAACTGGGAACGGCCCTTCATTAACCGATCGACTATTACTTGGCAACGTAACTTTAACCGCAAGCTTTACACCATCATCCATTTTAATAAATTGTAACGGAAGGCTTTTAGATCTTTCAAATGTTGGTGCTGGATCGTAGCTTGACCAGGCAGTATCGGACTCAACAGCAGGGTTTCCATAAACCTCACTTAGCTCATGCCGCGATCCCAAAGTAGTCATAATGGGCGTTAGGCTTTCTGTTGTATCTGTATCTGTATCTGTATCTGTATCTGTATCTGTATCTGTATCTGTATCTGTATCTGTATCTTCAGGATTATTATTTAAACTATCTTCAACTTCTTGCTGAGAGTTTAGCTCAGAGAACTTATTATATTTAATATTTTTTTCTGACCCACCACAGGCGGAGATCAAAATAGCGACTAAGGCAATAAAAGAATAGCGATATATTTTCACAACAGTATCCTTACTGTAATTATAATTTCCTTATATTAAGCACACTAAATTTAGAGCCAGCAAGAATTACAGAGTAAACTATTGTAATTCTTGCTTTCGGCTTTTATACGCTTATAACGCGCTATTAGGCACCACTGGTAACACCACACTTGATGGATGCTCGGGGCCGACTAAGAACGTTGCTAAGCCCAATGGCCCCTTGATCAGCGACGACAATACAGGCTGCAAGCCTTGCGCCAAATTACTCGTGCTCAATGACACTTTCAGCGAATGGCCTTTAGCAATTTTTGCGCTAGTTGGGAAAATTTCCACTTGCATGAGCATGGGCTCATTTGGCTTAACTGGTAGAACAGACTCAGTAGTGAATGGATGCCATGGCTGAATCATCACGCCGTCGATGATGCGGCTACGGCTTTCATCCACTGCGCGAAACGAGGCACTTAATAGGCCATTGCTCAGTGGTCGGGACTTGCCTGTCGCTGGATCAAAGTCTGAGATGCGCACCGACACGCTAGTTTCTTGCGTCGTTGTCGTCATCCACACATTGGCCTGCATGGGGCCATTGATATACAGATCATCTTCCAAGGCTGGTGTAGAAAATACGACCGATGATTTTTGGTTAATGCTGTCGTCATCGAAGCATGGCAAAGGCAGCAAGCCGGCTATACCAGCTGTCCATTGCGAAAGACTTTGCGAACACAGGCCAAAAATCGGCGCTTGCAAGGCAATCGACTGCGATGCTTTTTCGCTAGGCTGATCTTTCAGCAATGATTTGTCGGCCTGGAAAAAGTATTGCTGCGGCTTCATTTGCGCGTGAGGCCAATCACTGCTGGTGACGTAGCGCTCCTCACCCAACACATATTGCGTGACATTCGGCATGCGGTCGGCGCCGACTGGTAAGCCTTTCACATATTGATCAAACCAGCGCAGCTGAATTTTATTCAGCTCGGGCACACCATCTTGAGGCAAGCCATTCGAAGGCACACCAGCCGCTTCAATATGCGTCCAAGGGCCAAGAAGCAATTTGGTAGGCACCGAACCTTTTAGGCGCTCAAACCAGAGCGGCTCGCTGCGTTGAAAAAGGTCAAATAAACCACCAACCACGAACGTCGGCACTTTGATTTTGTCAGCATTTTCCAAAGGTGAACGCTTTGCCCAAAAATCACCATCAGCCGCGGTGCCTTGATCACCCAATAAAGCTTTCAAAATTGTCGGTACTTGGAAGTTTGTTACTGCGCCTGTGATGTGGCTAAGCAATGCCGTAATGCCGGTTGCAGGATCAGCAGCAATACCTTCCAAAGGTAAGGCGCCAAGGCCTGTAACTAACGTTATCCAGAGCGGGATAAAGGTTGGATTAACCTGCCCACCAGTGAATACGATATCGCGGTAAGCATCACCAAGAGGCACGATGGGGAAAGCCGCTTTAACGGCAGGATGTTGCTGCTGAGCAGTGAGCATAGTGGTAATGCCCAAGTACGAGACACCAAACAGGCCAATTCGGCCATCTGACCACGACTGTGTAGCTGCCCACTCCACTACTTGTGAATAGTCTTTTTGCTCGCGCTCGCCAAAGGCTTCCCATTCGCCCTGAGAGTTGCCGGTGCCGCGCACATCGACTACCACCGTGGCGTAACCGTGAGAAGTCATTAATGGGTCCGCACCACCAATGGCCGGAGTAAAGCTGCCCAGCGAAGTGTTGTAGGAGGTTTGAACTAAAATTATCGGAAACGGGCCTTCATTGAAGTTCGCAGCATTGCTCGGCAGAGTCACTTTTACTGCGAGCTTAACGCCGTCATCCATGGTGATGAATTGCAGAGGAATCTCTTTCGACGAACTGAAGGTCGGCGCTGGATCATAGTCAGACCACGCGCTATCAGCTGCCGGTGCGGCGCTGCCGTAAGTCTCACTTTCGGCGCTGCGAGTACCCAACTTCATTACTGGAACCTGACGCTCTGCAACAGGCGATGTGCTATCACTTGATGAGCTTGAGCCGCCACAGGCACTGAGCATTAAGCTCGTGATAGATATGGCTAAAATGGAGCGAATGACCATGTCAATGTCCTGATATTTTTATAATAGGCGCACATTTAACAACATACGCTGTCAGACTAACAAGCATTACAAAGTAAGCGACGGATTCTTGGCGAAGCGTAAGTCTAGGGCTTAACAAGACCCGCTAGCTGCACCGTAATAAGCACATGCCAACGCCCCTCCTCTTGCCATTGCTGGCACTCGCCCGCCAGCTCAGCCGCGCGCTGGCGTAGACTCTCAGAGCCATGGCCAGCCGTGGTCTCGCGCGCACCATCAACACCATCGTTTACGACTTCAATACGCAGTGCATCTTCGGCACTGAGTCTTATAGTAATAGCGCTGGGCCGAGCATGCTTTATGGCATTAGTCAGGCTTTCACGCAGCATTCGGCTTAAATGGCCATACTCATTGGGAGTGAGCAAGGCGTCCTTCTCCACGCAATGCCAATGCAAGGTAATGCCACGCTCGGCGCAACGTAAAATCGCTTCGTCATGCCATTGATGACAAGCATCCTTTAAGCCAATGCCGGCAGCCACTTGCTTCGATAAAATCGTGCGTAAATCGGAAATGGCTTCCTTCACGATAGGGCGTGATTGATCGTCGCTACGGTGCAATAAAGTCAGCAACTTTGCGCCCAAGTCATCGTGCAGATCTTGGCGAATACGCTGACGCTCTTGCTGTGCGCCAGCGGCCTTTGCCACGACTGACTCGCGCAATATTTCATTTAAGTCGATGACAAGTTTGGCTATTTTCAGGTCTTTACGACTAAACAGACGCCGACCTTGCTCAGCATTGTGCAGGCGTAAAACATACTGACTATCGGGCAATGGCACGACCAAGGACTCACCATTCTCTTTAATGGACGCATCAGTCACCGCGGACTTCTCTAGACCACTAGCCAATGGCGAAAAAACTGAATCTAGCGCTAGCTGAATAGCTTGATCGCCATCGCCGATACGATGCGCGGTCAACATAACCGGCAGCGACTGCGCCATCCACTCCTCAAGACCTGAGCTGCGCCTGTCGAAGAAATAACGCCATATAAGCTGGCGTACTGGAAAGTACAACCAACCTACCAAGGCCAGCGCAGTGGTTAATGCAGCCGGGTCAGAGAAGGACAATACCGAGGCTAAGATCATGTCCATAACCAAGACCGCCAAACCGCCCAAAACCCATGCCCATATACTAAAAGACCAGAGCTCAAGATCGAATAAGCGGTAGCGCACAATCGCCAGCATCATGCCGGCATACATCATTAAAAATGTGGCGAGAATAACGCCCTGCGGTGCTGGATCAGCGAACTTAAACACAATGGGCAGGATGATGGCGCCGGCAAACACAAAGGTGCCGAAAATCACGGATAGTAAAATCCAGCGCAACGCCAAACGGTCGGCTGGCATATGGCTAGTTCGACGCCATTGCACATAGAGGCCTGTTAGCGACAGCAGTAACATGACCAGAATTAACGCATAAAAGCTCAGCGCAATACTCTCGTTTAGTTGTAATAAGTCACAACTCAAACCAACAGGAAGGGTCAATACAATCAGCCAATTCCAACGCCGGCTAGTGTTTTTAACGGGGTAGTTCCAAAGAAATAAAGCCAGCGATGTGGCAAACGTCATGGTGCCTATATGGTTAATCGTCGATAGCGCTTGAAACAGCCAGCCGTCGATAAATAGCTCTCGCGTACTGTAAATAGCCGCCGACACCGAAGCTAAAAAGTAGCCAACACCTGTGCCACTAAACGCTAAAATTGCTATGGAATTTTTCGCCGGAATCCAAGCCAGCAAACACACCACCATGCCCGCCAAGCCGCAAATAATTTGCAGCCAAAATAGGCCTGGCAAGTCAGAAATATGCCTCTGCTTAGGTATTAACTGAATAAGCTCGCCCGAAGTTGTCGCCATGCTCAGCCGCTTATTTTCTAATGCCTGAGTCAGCTTTGTTGACTGCTGAAATAGTCGATTCATATCGGCATAAGTGGGCAATGTATCAGGCTCTTCTATAGCGAGGTGACTAGTCGCCGCGAGGCTATCCGTGCCTATTAAGAAATGACTTAACGTATGACTTTTGCCATCGTAGTGCGCGCTCAGCACTGTGCCATTGCTAGTAAATGTGGCATTAGTAGTGGGTAGGCCACGCGCAATAACAATGCTGAGCATGACTAACGCAATTGAGATTAGAAGCCCAAAGGCGAGTTTTATTTTTATTGGAATCATGGCGCGATCTTATCGCGTATGATTTCCATGGCCTAGGTCACCTGTACGACTAAAGTAGCAAGTCATCGTTATTGCGATAAATCAGGAAGAGCGAGTGCTATCACAACCACGTGTCATGCTTATTGAGGACCATCTGGTCGTAGCCGAGTGGCTAATTCCATTGGTCGAAGCAGCGCTAAATACACGCTCGCTGACTCATCACGCCTGTTTTGCCGATGCCAAGGCCGGCATATGCGCTGAAAAGTTTGATGTTTTCCTCGTCGATCTTGGCCTGCCAGATGGCGATGGCACTGACCTCATCTCACTGATTAAACAAACTCAGCCAAACGCCTCATGCATAGTCACGACGATTTTCGATGACGCTGAGCATCTCTTCCCTGCCCTGCACGCAGGCGCCGATGGCTACTTGCTCAAGGATGATAGCCGCGAAGAGTTCACCGCCGGCATTGTTGGCATTTTAGCCGGCAAGCCGCCGCTCTCAGCCTCTATCGCACAGATGATGTTGCAGCAGTTTCGACCGCAAACATCGCCAGAAGATCAACCCTTAACCGCTCGCGAAACCGATATGCTTTGCGCAATTGCTAAGGGCCTGAGCGTAAAAGAGGCCGCAGAGATGCTATCCATCTCACCTCACACGGCCTCTGGTTACATCAAAACGATGTATCAAAAACTACACATCAATAGCCGTGCCGAAGCCACTGCGAAGGCTATTCGCATGGGTGTGATTCGGCACAGCTAATAGCTCAGCCTTACGCTATATCGAAGCGATCAGCATTCATCACCTTGACCCATGCAGAGACAAAATCGGCAATAAATTTCTGCTGATTATCATCTTGAGCATAGACCTCGGCATAGGCGCGCAGCACCGAGTTTGAGCCAAATACCAAGTCCACACGCGATGCTGTCCATTGGGTTTTGCCAGTCGCGCGCTTCACGATGTCATAGCTGTTGCGGCCAGTTGGTTTCCACTCATAGGCCATGTCGGTGAGATTGACGAAAAAGTCATTGCTCAATACGCCAACACGATCAGTGAACACACCCTTTTGACTGCCACCATAGTTGCAGCCGAGAACGCGGAAACCACCAATCAGAACCGTCATTTCATGCGCTGTTAAGCCCAAGAGTTGGCTACGATCGAGTAAAAGCTCTTCGGCGCTGACCGAAAAATCTTGCTTCAGCCAATTGCGGAAACCATCGTGGACAGGCTCGAGCGGCTCAAATGACTCTTCATCGGTCATCTCTGCTGTTGCGTCGCCACGGCCTGGTGTAAATGGCACGCGGACATCGACGCCGCCGGCCTTCGCCGCTTGTTCAATACCGACATTGCCGGCAAGCACAATCACGTCGGCAACACTGGCGCCAGTCTCAGCAGCGATACGCTCGATCACAGCCAAGACTTTTGCCAAGCGCTCAGGCTCATTGCCCGCCCAGTCTTTCTGTGGGCTCAAACGAATGCGCGCGCCATTAGCACCGCCGCGTTTATCTGAGTCACGATAAGTGCGAGCGCTATCCCAAGCGGTGCTCACCAAATCACTCACTGACAAGCCACTGGCCGCAATTTTTGCCTTGATAGCGGCAACATCGATATCGCGTTTACCTGCTGGCACGGGATCTTGCCAAATCAACTCTTCAGTCGGCGTATCGGGGCCGATATAACGCGCTTTTGGGCCTAAATCACGATGCGTCAGCTTGAACCAAGCTCGTGCAAAGACATCCGAGAAATACGCAGGGTCGTTGTAGAAGCGCTCAGAAATTTTGCGATACGCCGGATCCATTTTCAGCGCCATATCGGCATCAGTCATAATGGGGTTGTGACGAATCGAGGCATCCTCAACATCAACAGGCTTATCTTCCTTTTTGATGTTAATTGGCTCCCATTGCCATGCACCGGCCGAGCTCTTTTTCAGCTCCCAGTCATAGGTGAAGAGCAAATAGAAGTAGCCGTTATCCCATTTCGTTGGATTGGTAGTCCAAGCGCCTTCCAAGCCGCTGGACACAGTATCGCGGCCAATGGCACGCGTGCTGTGATTCATCCAGCCTAAGCCCTGCTCTTGCAACTCCGCACCTTCAGGCGCTTCGCCCAAGTTTGCAGCGCTGCCATTGCCGTGGCATTTACCCACGGTGTGACCACCAGCCGTTAGCGCGACCGTCTCTTCATCGTCCATTGCCATACGGGCAAAGGTTTCGCGCACGTCCCGAGCAGTTCGTAATGGATCAGGCTTGCCATCAACGCCTTCTGGATTGACGTAAATCAGGCCCATCATCACGGCGGCTAACGGGTTTACCAAATCGCGTTCGCCCGAATAGCGGCTATTTTCATTATCGCTAGCGGCCAACCATTCGGTCTCTGGCCCCCAGTAAATGTCTTTCTCAGGATGCCAAATATCTTCGCGGCCAAAGGCAAAGCCATAGGTTTTAAGACCCATGGATTCATAGGCAATGGTGCCGGCTAGAGCGATTAAGTCGGCCCAACTCAGTGCATTGCCGTATTTCTTTTTGATAGGCCACAGTAGGCGTCGAGCTTTATCGAGGTTAACGTTGTCTGGCCATGAGTTCAGCGGTGCAAAACGCTGATTGCCTGAGGCGGCACCACCGCGACCATCGGCAATACGATACGTGCCAGCAGCGTGCCATGACATACGAATCATCAAGCCACCGTAATGGCCCCAGTCAGCCGGCCACCAATCTTGGCTATCGGTCATAAAGGCATGTAGGTCTTTTTTCAGTGCATCGATATCTAGCGACTTAAGCGCTTCACGATAGTTAAAACCGATGTCCATGGGATTCGTTTTCGCATCGTGCTGATGCAGGATGTCGAGATTCAAGGCTTTCGGCCACCACGCAGCATTCGAGCTAGCTGTAGTCGTGTTAGCACCGTGCATAACGGGGCATTTTCCTGTGTTTGACATGTTTTTTATCCTCGTTTCTTATCAATGAAACAACAGATTAAGCGGCAAGCATGGATAGTGGCTAATGAGTACTTTATGTATTTTCGATAGTTAAAATACATAAAGAAGCAGACTACGCCCTAACACTCCTGACTCTCTCAGCGTAACACTACTATTACCGAGCATGCTGAGCTGATTAAGCACAACCAGTGACACCAAAATAGTGCACATAATTAAAACATCACGATTATTTTGGTGCATTTCTACCAAATAGGAAGTTTTGCACCTAAAATGTGCGATCTAGCGATTAAGTATTGATATCGCGCACCATTTTAGTAAAGCGAGTTCGCCACATGCAGTACCAAACCAGTCATGACTTCATCAGTGCCGTTACCAAGCGCAACCCAGACCAACCTGAATTCATTCAAGCCATCACTGAGGTTATTGAAAGCGTTTGGCCATTCCTTAAAGCCAATCCGCGCTTCACTGAACTGAGCTTACTGGATCGCTTGGTTGAGCCCGAACGTGTGGTGATATTTCGCGTGTCATGGATCGATGACGCTGGCCAAGTACAAGTCAATCGCGGCTATCGCGTGCAGCACAACTCAGCCCTTGGTCCTTATAAAGGTGGTTTGCGCTTTCACCCATCGGTGAATCTCGCAATTTTAAAGTTTCTAGCCTTCGAGCAAACACTGAAAAACTCTTTAACCACTCTGCCAATTGGCGGTGGTAAAGGCGGCTCCGACTTCAACCCTAAAGGTAAAAGCCAGCAAGAAGTCATGCGCTTCTGCCAAGCCTTTATCACTGAGTTGTATCGCCACATCGGCTCCAACACCGATGTGCCAGCTGGCGACATTGGCGTTGGTGGTCGTGAAGTTGGCTATATGGCCGGCATGTATAAAAAACTCACCAATCAAGCCGACTGCGTCTTTACCGGCAAAGGCATCAGCTTTGGCGGCTCGTTAATTCGCCCAGAGGCCACAGGCTACGGCACTGTGTATTTTGCCAAGCATATGCTGGCTGAAAAAAATATGACCTTCGACGGCTTACGCGTGTCGGTGTCAGGCTCGGGAAACGTCGCTCAGTTCGCCATCGAAAAGGCCCTAGCTTTAGGCGCGAAAGTCATCACTGCATCTGACTCCTCAGGTACCGTTATCGATGAAGATGGCTTTACCACTGAGAAACTAGAGCTACTGAAGCAAATCAAAAACGTCGAATATGGCCGCGTTAGCGACTATGCCACCCGTATTGGTGCACGCTTTGAGGCAAATGTTCGCCCTTGGCATGTGCCTGTCGATGTTGCCCTGCCCTGCGCAACCCAAAACGAACTCGATGGCGATGATGCGAAAGCATTGATCAAAAACAACGTTGTCTGCGTTGCTGAAGGCGCCAACATGCCTTCGACGCTAGAGGCGGTGACCTTGTTTGAAGATAACCACATCCTTTTCGCGCCTGGCAAAGCCAGCAACGCCGGCGGCGTCGCCACATCGGGCTTGGAAATGAGCCAAAACGCCATGCGTTTATCGTGGACTCAGGAAGAGGTCGATACCCGTCTGCAAGAAATCATGCAAGGCATTCACGATGCCTGCGTGAAATACGGTCGTCGCGATAATGGTTCAATCAGCTATGTTGATGGCGCGAATATCGCCGGCTTTGTCAAAGTCGCTGAGGCCATGCTCGCTCAAGGCGTCGTTTAAGCCTAGCCATTGCTGAACTAAAAAAGGCCGCCCCTATTGCTAGAGGCAGCCTTTTTTTGTGGCAAAAAATAGATTAATGCCGCTTTGCTAAGTCATAAGCTTCGCGCTAACTCGATAAACGCGCGCAAATAATCAACGCTTAAATCGCCCTCGCGCGCACCCAAATAAATTTGTTTGGCAATGCCCTCTGCACCTAAGCGCACCGGCACCACCGCCATGCTTGCGGCATATTCTTGCGCCAGCCAACGCGGCAATGCCGCCACACCACGACCACTCGCCACCATCTGCAACATAATATCGGTAGTCTCAATGGTCTTATGTCGCTTCGGCATGACGCCTGCCGGCAGCATAAACTGGCTGTAAACATCCAAACGCTCAATGGCCACCGGATAGGTAATCAGCACCTCATAACTCATTTGCTCAGGCTTAACAAATGCCTGTTTTGCCAAGGCATGATCGCGCGGCACCACCAACACCTGCTCATAATCAAACACTGGCTCAAACTGCAGGCCAGGCTTCAGTATTGGATCCGGTGTGACCAATAAATCGATGTCATAGCTAAACAAGGCGCCAATGCCACCGAATTGAAACTTCTGCTTCACATCGACATCAACACTAGGCCAAGCGGCCAAATACGGCGCCACCACCTTCAGCAACCACTGATAGCAGGGATGGCACTCCATGCCGATGCGCAAAGTGCCACGCTCACCCTCGGCAAACTGCCGCATACGCTCTTCGGCATGCTCAAGTTGCGGCAATAGGCGATTGGCCAGCCCAAGCAAATAGCGCCCTGCTTGCGTGAGCCTCAGGCTGCGCCCTTCTCGCAACCAAACGTCCGTGCCTAACTGCATTTCCAGCTTTTTCATGGCATGACTCAAGGCCGACTGCGTTAGACACAAGCTGCCGGCTGCGGCGGTCAGCGAGCCCTGCTTTTCGACCTCGCGAATGATGTTTAAGTGGCTGCGCTCAATCATGATTGATTAATTTATCTCATGGGTAGGTGAATTATCACCATTTTACTTCATATATTGCTCTGCCTACTATCCTCGACGTCGCTTCATCTACACAGACCGAGAATTAATCATGTCAAACATAACTACCCACAACCTTGGCTTTCCGCGCATCGGTGCGAAACGCGAACTGAAGTTTGCGCTCGAATCCTATTGGCGCGGTGAGTCATCGAAAGATCAACTAACCTCCGTGGGTGCTGAACTCCGCCAGCGCCATTGGGCGCATCAAGCCAAATTGGACTTGGTGCCCGTTGGCGACTTTTCCTTCTATGACCAAGTGCTTGATTTAAGCTTCACGCTAGGCAACTTACCCGAGCGCGTCCAAAGCTTTCATGGTGATACCCTAGATAACTACTTCCGCGTTGCCCGTGGCCGTTCGGCGGCTGGCGCTGAAGATCATGCGGCTTGCTGTGGCGGCGTGGCGGCAGGTGAAATGACCAAATGGTTCGACACCAACTACCATTACATCGTGCCCGAGTTCACAGCGGCTACCGCGTTTTCGCTCGATGCCAGCCGCCTGCTAGCGCAAGTTGCCGAGGCCAAAGCTCAAGGCATTAAGGCTAAACCAGTCATTGTTGGCCCCGTTACTTACTTGGCCATTGGCAAGGCCAAAGACAACTCAAACAAGTTGGCTCTGCTCGAGCAACTACTACCAGTCTATGCCGACTTGCTCACGGCCTTAGCCGCCGCAGGTGTGGAATGGGTACAAATCGATGAGCCGATTTTGGTCACCGAACTCAGCAGCGAATGGCAAGATGCTTTCCGCACCGCCTACGCCGCTCTAAGCAAAACCAAAGTTAAATTATTGCTGGCCACCTACTTCGGCCAACTGCAAGAAAACATAGCACTGGCCTGCGAGCTGCCCGTGCATGGCTTTCATCTCGACGCCATTAATGCCCAAGCCGAAGTGGCCACGTTGCAAGCTCAGCTACCTCAAGATCGCGTGCTGTCATTAGGCGTGATCAATGGCCGTAATATCTGGAAAACCGACTTAAACACCCTGCTCGATTGGCTCGAACCTGTAGCTAAGCAGCTCGGTGATCGTCTGTGGATTGCCCCTTCCTGCTCGCTTTTGCATGTGCCGGTAGATTTAAACAGCGAACTTAGCTTTGATGCCGAAGTGAAGCCTTGGCTAGCCTTCGCGCTGCAAAAGCTCGACGAGCTAGAAATCATCGCCACTGCGCTTAACCACGGCCGCGACAGCGTAAGCGCCGAACTCAGCGCCAACCGCGAAGCCATTGAGGCTCGCCGCCTATCGCCTCGCGTCAATAACCCTGCCGTAAAAGCAGCATTGGCCACGATCACGCCAGAATTGGGCCAACGCCGAAGCGCATACACCGCACGTGCGGACAAACAGACCGCGCTACTGCAACTGCCTAAATATCCAACGACGACCATCGGTTCGTTTCCGCAAACGGCCGAAATTCGCCAAGCGCGCAGCCAATTTAAGGCCGGCCAAATCGATGACACCGCCTACACAGCGGCCATGAAAGCCGAAATCGAACGTAGTGTGCGTGAGCAAGAAGCATTAGGTCTGGATGTCTTGGTGCATGGCGAGGCCGAGCGCAATGACATGGTGGAGTACTTCGGCGAGCAACTCGATGGATATGTGTTCAGCCGCTTTGGTTGGGTGCAATCGTATGGTTCACGCTGTGTGAAACCGCCAATTTTGTTTGGCGATATCAGTCGCCCCAATGCAATGACCGTGGCATGGACTACGTTTGCGCAGTCGCTCACAGCAAAGCCCATGAAGGGCATGCTAACTGGCCCTGTGACCATTTTGAATTGGTCGTTTGTGCGCGATGACCAGCCGCGCTCTGTTTCGTGCTACCAACTAGCCTTGGCTATTCGTGCAGAGGTTTTAGATCTCGAAAAAGCCGGCGTGCAGGTCATTCAGATCGATGAAGCCGCATTGCGCGAAGGCTTGCCGCTACGTCAGTCACAATGGCAGGCGTATCTGGATTGGGCAGTTGAATCGTTTCGCATCAGCGCCAATGGCGTCGGTGACGCTACGCAGATTCATACCCACATGTGCTACTCGGAGTTCAACGACATCATCGCTTCTATCGCCGAGATGGATGCCGATGTCATCACCATCGAAACTTCACGCTCTGATATGGAGCTGCTAGACGTATTCGATCACTTCAACTACCCGAACCAGATAGGCCCAGGCGTCTACGATATTCACTCGCCGAATATCCCGACCGAAGCTCACATGGTGCAGCTAATGCAGAAAGCCGCTGAGCGCATCCCAGCCGAACGCCTGTGGGTGAACCCTGACTGTGGTTTGAAAACGCGGCAATGGCCTGAAGTTTTACCCGCCCTGCGCAATATGGTGGCAGCGGCGAAAACGTTGCGAGCTTAAGCGAATGCAAGGTCAAGCCTAGTAATGTCTAGGTTTGACCTGAGTGCTTTAATACTGATCGATATTAATATGTTTTCACTAATGAGCTTCTAATTGCGCCGTGTAGGCGATCATGCAGTTTCATCACATCATTCCTAATACCCACCACCTCTTCAGCTTCTGCTCTCAAGCCATTAAGCCTCTCTTGCATACGTACCAAATTTGGATGTGTTGCTTCATAATTTTCTTTTGCGTCGCGTACTACTTCTCGTGCCTCATCTCTAGCTTCAACACAATCGCTCACCTTACTACTTAAGGAGTTCATTGCTCGCTGCTCACGTGATTGGCAACTTCTCAAGCAGCTAAAGTTTGGCTCCATGCGATAAGTACCAAAAATTGGATCGCGCACACTTTGCTCACAGCGTGAAGCGCAATCAAAATCTGGACGCTCTGCGCTACAATTCATACGTGCGTCATCTATATTATTTTCTGCTTCGCGCTTATAGCGCTCTAGCCTCTCAACCAGCGGCATCGCATCCTTATTTAATGCAGTGTGAGCAGTCGCCAACTCGTGCAACCGCCAACTACTGCCTACATTTTTCAGCACATTGCTTATATCTTTTGCGCTGATGCTATTGATCTGCTCATGAAGCATTTTCAACTCACCTATGGTGAGGCGATACACCTCTAACCCCTTACCTTCGGGAGGGAGATCATCAGCATCGAGTTCGTACTGCTCGTCAAATTGTTGATATGGGCTCGTTACAAAGATTGGTTTTAATCGCTTATTTCGTGAAAGCTCAGCCTCATATTTCCGAAGCAGAGCTTTATATTCATCTCGCAAATCGCCTAACTCACCTAGTAATGCCTTACTTCTTACCGGTGGTGGAGCTTTTATTGCTTTGATCCTTGCCTGCATATTGGCAATGCTGTCTTTGTATTGCTCAACTAAGCCCACCACTTGCTCATCGGCTAATGTGTTTATGTAGTCTTGGAACTGCGCAAGAAGGCTTTTATCGATCTGTCGAGACTCCAACTTGTCTAACTCGTGCTGCACACGGACTAGCTCTTTCGATAGGCGATGCAGTTCGCTTTTATCAGCCGCTACGGCATTAGTCGGCCATGCAAAGAGAAATGTTAAAAGCAACAATACTTGAAGAATTGAGGGCACTACTCTTTGCATGATGAGCCTTTCGTTTGCTGAAAACGAGGCAAACCTATCGTCATCACTAAGCAAGGTCAAATTTAACAAGCCCTTTCTCGCGTCAGAATTTGGCTGAATTAGCCGGCACCCATGTGGACATAAAATTGACAGTCGCATTTGATTTTGATTAGGTGTCGCAGAATCAATGCGATGACTTGAGTAGCCAAAATACATTTCAGTAAATTTAGAGAGTTAATAAATGAGAGTACTTGCCGTCCTTTCCGCAGCTGCGATGCTGTCCGCCTGTATCACCAGCACAGCTCCAACCCAAAACGCCACATCGGTGCAAAAACACACTTTTAGAACTGAAAAATTTAATGCGCCTGGCGTAGACACAGGGCTGTTAATTATTAAGCGTGATACCGGCATGAGAGGGTCTTCCTGTATTCCTTTGATTTCGCTAAATGGAGATCATGTTGCGCCGATCAATGTGGGACAAAAGCTTGAGCTGCACGTGCCTGCCGGGCGACACTCACTCCACGCGTATCCAAATAAAAATTGTGCAGCACCTGCGATAGTAACCTCCGTTGAAATTAAGAAGTCCCAAACTACAACCTATCGCTTAGGTTTCGTTAAGCGCGAAATGGTTTTTATACCAACGTCGAATTAGTCGTAAATACTCACACAACCAAGGCTTTACCCTTGGTTGTGTGTAGCAGACACGCCATAAATCAGCCAAAACAGGCTCATAAAAAAGGCCACTCCATTCAAGTCATTGTTATAACTCAGGAAATAGCCTTAATTTAAATCATTTAGCGGTGGGCACAGTCTTGAACGAACTCGTCTGCGCCCTATTTCCCTGCTAACAGGGAAGTATCAGGGATATTAATCACTGAAATGCTGGAAGATAGATCAAGCATCACGGGCCGGTACTTACTAGGCCTCAGCGTCAATACCGCCACCTCATGGGTCGAAAAATGGAATGGCGGCTGTCTCTCTCATTTTTATACGAAGCCTGCCGACAAACTTCGTAAGCTCGCATGTGATACGGATCTTGCCTCCTACCTAAAAGCTAGTGGCAGTGAACACTCCCTGCCTTATTATCCATATGGCAACATTGCCCCGGGGGCGAGCTTTTGCGGCAGCCACCACCATGCGCTAACGCGACGCTACTAGACACGATAAGTGCTAATGCCACGATCATTATTTTCATATCACCCTCTCTTATTAACAGAGATCCCCTACTCTGTTGGTAAATCTTTAATAACACGAAAGATCAAATTGAAGCGGTAGTAGATCCAGATCTGTATAGCTGATGACGCTAAGGTGAAAGCGACATCGCTTGTAAATTCACATAGACAGTTTATCTCAACCAGCGAATTAACTTGTCAGCACCATTAAGAACAACGCCCCCCTCAGTAACATCTGAAGGTACTAACAAATTAATAAATTGACATGCCTGCGTCACTAAAAATACTATATTATAGTAACGAATATAATGACCTACTTCATCTCGTAAATTTAGACGGTGTAGCACGAATTCGCTACTACTCATTATTTTTAGGCTCATCAGAAGGAACTGACTATGAAAGTGCGTCACTTAAATATCTCAATCGTGGTAGCGCTATCAGCGGTGTTTACAATCAGCGGGTGCGCCACAAATAAGCGCGCTCCAACCGCTCAAGAACAAGCAATGGCTCTGCAAATGCAGCAAGCATTTATGCAACGAATTCAAAATGGCAATATGGCACTAGCGCAGATGAGGCAACCTATTACCCAGGCTGCTACTCAAGCCCCTGCCTCAGAAACCAACTCCCTAACCGAGGCTGAGCTACTTCAAGCGATTAATGAATTTCCTCCGGCTGAAAGTAAACAAGCCATAACTCTTGAGCGTGATGGTTTGAAAATTGGCACACAAATGTACCTAGATGCCGAAGGCGAGATTGTGACTTTTGCGGCCAACAAAGCCACAGGAGATGTGACCTATTTAGTGGCCAAGCCCGGTGCTGTGTATGATATTAAATATATTCGTGCGGGAAGCACGCATGAGCCGATTCTCTTAGCAACGGCAACTAAAGGTCGTGGCACATGGTCGGTAAAGACAGTTACGGGGAAAGCCTTATCTGGAAACAGTTTGCTGCCAACATCGAAAGGCGTTGTGATGGCTCGGTCAAGCTCTGGATTTATTTATGAGCCAGGTAGTGCGATCAAAAGCTTTGCGACACCGAAGGATTATCATATTGCTGACTTTCAAAACGGTGATATTGCCTCTACAGGTTATATCTTGTTGGAAAAAGACCCGATCGAGAGTCGCTCTAACAATGCTGCAGTACAGCTTTTTCAGTTAGCTAGCAGCCTGGCCAAGACAGTTACTCTTAGCGAAGACAGCGATTATGCCTTGATGAACTGGCGTGATGGCCGTCTCACAACATTCGTGAAGGGCATACATGGTAAGAACGTGGCTGATGGCGGAAATAACTGTCGCGTTCAAAGCAAATCGGTCGGCTTGCGGAAGTGCGAGTCATTGAATTTCCGCGAGGCACTCTATGAGCCAAGTGGCATGAGGAACCACACCCATTACTTTTGGGGCATTCATTGGTTCAACACTCCAGAAGGTCCATTTGCCATAGCGCAAGAAGAGCGTAGCCGCAAAGTTACCATGACGAACTTAGCCACAGGCAAGAAAGCCATACTGCTTGAAGATATTTTAGCATTCACAAACTTTGAGGCATCTCAGTCGCCAGAGGGAGTTATTCGTATTAGCGCAACTTCACGGTTGATTACACCAAATGTGATACCTGACGCCTTGGCTAAATTCAAACTAAGTGTTGCTCAACAAGAAAACCCTAGTTTGAATTGATGGCGTGAAGTACCAATACCTACCAAATAGAGTGACTTATATGAAAAAGCTAACTTTTTTATTCGTATTAATATTTGCTCTAATAGGATGCTCAGATAAACCCAGTGACAATGAAATTGAAGAGCAGATTGTAGGAAATCTACTGAGTAACGGCGGGGATGAAATATTTCGAATTGAGAACTTTGAAAAGACAAATGGCTTCGAAAAGGACTCTAAAACTTATATAGCTGATGTCAAATATGAGTTGGTATTCAAAAAAAGTTTACATGAGGTGGCCCAGCAATTAAAGCAAGAGTCACAGGAATCACCATTTGGCAGGATGGGAGCAGAGCTCGGCGTTATGGCTCTTAAAATGCAGTTTGGTAGCTTTGAAGCAGGTCACAAAGTATCTAAAGAGGAGAAAATCAGTTTTAATAAGACTGAAAATGGTTGGCAAGTTGCTGAGTAGGCTCAGCTGGTACTGGCAAATAATCTAAATCAGCGAGTTAATTTGTCAGTACCAACGGCAGGGCAACATCTCTCTACCTACTAGCTGTCTTGCTTTTGTAACGTATAGTTCACAATTGCATTTCTTGTCTCGATCTGAGCCTTAACAACTGACAAGAAGGAATATGTAACGCCCAAACCAGCCAAAGAAAAAATTATTGTTACAGCGCCGCCAAAGAGCGCGCTAATGCCTGGCATAAACCCATATTGAAAGGATGCCAATCCACCAAGTATCGCCGCCAAACCGGCTAAGCAACCCATAACAGCGCCAATTTGTGCAATGGTTCTCACTAAATCATAATATTGTGGAAGTGGCATTTCATTTTTCATTTATATTTCCTTTACATAAAGTATATAAGATTATATTTGTTGAGTGCTTTTAATAGTTCTTATCACAACAATCGGCAATAGCGGAAGAAAAAATTAATACTGCGTCGAAGATTAGGCCGCCACATTGACAAACTATCCCAACCAACGAATCAACTTGTCAGAACCATTAATTCAAATCGACATTCAGGCTTGGCGAACCAAATGCGATCAGGCTAGCGTTAGAACCTTCAAAATAGCCTTTCCAAAAGTCCTGCAACAGCTCCATGGTCTTACCGGAACGATAGGCCTGTTTAATATCTTTGGTGACCAAGCCAGCGCCTGCCACATACACACGCGCACCTTGCAGATTGGCAAACAGCAGTTTATCCCTGACCCTCTGCAGTTCAGCCTGAGGCTGCAGGTCACGTATGCGATTATTATCGTAAAAGCTACCGAAGTCGCTGTTCTCTAACATGTCAGAAATAAGCAAGATCACGCGCTCATTGGCCGGCTGGCGAGCCAAGTCATCACCTATATCGCGGAGTGAGTGGAAGATCTCGCTACGGGGAATATCATCCGATGCTCCGCGCAGGATGGAGACGAAGGTTTGGCCGAACTTCTTGCGAAAGAAAGCTTGCTGATCCGCAATGCATTTGTCGAAGGTGCGCAGTGACTGCATACCGATGCTGTCACGCTTTTTGCCCTCAAGAGGTTTATTCAGCTCACCAGCAAAGCGAAGCTGCATAAACTGGTTCGGCAGAAAGGCTGAAAAGCTATACAGACGAATCTTATCGCCTGGTGCTACAAAGCGATTAATCTGCCCCCATGCTGCTTTTTGGATACTTTCAGGCATGGGAACGGTTTGATCGACGATCACTGTCAGCTCACGACCAGAGTTAGTTTGGCGGTATTCGTTGACCTTGGCATAGCCGTAGCAATCAGGGATATCGTTGCGTTCACCTGCCTGCCCAATGGCAGGTAGGCATAGCAGCAAGGCATAAAGGGTCTTGATCTTCATTTAGGCCTCATCAAAGTCTTTCAACAGTTGCTGTTTTTGTTGTTCGGCGCGAATCGCTAAGACAGTATCTAAGTCGTAGCCACCGTTGGCACAAATAGTGACCAGCCTCTCGTGACTGCTTTTAGTGAGATCTAAACTGCGCAATACGTTGTAATCCACAGTGCCGAGTGCGGACGAGCCTGCTGCTGACTCATGGCCCTCTATCGTCGCCAGAGCCGGCGCTACCGCTACGGCTAGGCTACTCATACTCAATGTCGATTGTTCAACCCTCGACGCGCTTGGTTGGGGCTGCGAGCAATGAATGCCATCTTCTGCCTGCATACGTAACACATAAGCATTAAAGTCGCGGCCGTGGGCGTCTTTAAGAGCAGATTGTACGTCGCTGTCAGTCGTGGTTCGTTTAGATAGTTTCATCTGCAGCATGCGCAACTTGTGATCAGCTTGCGCAGCAATCCTACCCCGCTGATTCCTCATCCATCGCTCAAGCTCAGCGGCATTGTTGAACTTATGAGTGTATTGCCAAGCACGCTTAGACTCGACCCCGGCGAAACCAAAGATCGATGCCAGCCAGACACTAACAGCTTGTATAGCGACATAAATGACCGAAAGCACCACAAAAGTAATTAACGAGGCACTACGAATAGCGCTCATTTTATCGGCCAATGTGCTGTCGTTGGCCTCCTGATTTACCGCAGCGGAGTCTGCGGGCAGCTCGAACGGGCTGGCGCTGCTTTCGTAGCTTTGCTCAGCAAACGCGCTTGGGTTACCAACCATGTCGGTTTCGATACTTTTGAGCTGGTAGGCACGGATACCGAATGCCGCACAGGCCATAATCACAACCACTAGGGCGCAGCCAACGATCCAGCCATAACGTGGAGTTACGCTTTGATTGGTAACGATACGCGCCAAAATACGGTTGTAATCTTTGCCACCTTCATCCGTCTCATTTACCTCGATTTGTACAGTTGGCAGCTGCTTCAATGGGGTGACCTTATTCACATCCCGGTCGCTCTCCCACCAGTGACGTGCTTTGGCGACCAGCGAATTATGGTGAATGGCTCGTCCTGCGGCCTCAGCAAAGCCGGCGGAGATAATCGACAGCAGAAACGCAGCCATCCAACCTAGATAAGCCTGATCATTGGATGACAGATTCTGGTTAATAAAGGGCACTAGCACATAGGCAAAGCCGACCGCCTCAAAGAGGATCAGTAGAAAAATTAGCACCATTACCCAGATTGGCCTCTCGCGCCGGCCAATCTCACCGATAGTAGCTAGATAGGACCCGCACTTATTGTAGAAATCGGCATTTTTTACCCCAACATCCTGATAGTAATCGTAGTAGTTGTTGCACAGTGAGGCTTCACTAAGTAGCCATTTCTTCTGATCGGTACTGGTACTACCATTGGCTAGGCGCGCGACGGTGCCGATCAATGGGGTGCCGTGCCATACGCGCATCAGAAAATAGCCAACCGTGTCCCAGTACACTTTAATAAGGATTGCCGAAAGCAGAGTGGCAATCACCGCGCTGGTTAGCAACTTATTGGCCCAAGCTAAGGCCATCAGCGCACTGAAGCTAAAGTCTTCCATTTTAAACTCCTTAAATTAGGTTCGAACCGGGATAAATTTAGCGCTGTAGGCTTCGCCATTACTACTCGGATAAAACAACATGCCGTCTATTGCCTGCGAATTACCTTTGCTGAACACAACATCCATGCAGGACACGGGTGCTTGCTGATCGGTTATGAACACGCGATAGAGCACGCGGTCCTCACCTTCGTAGGTGTTAGCGATGGCTTTGACCTTGATCTGCGCCTTACGATTGCCGCCAGCATAGTCCTGCACCACTTCCACGAAAGGTTGCCGACCCACTGCAGCATCATCGCGGAGGATGGATACGGGAGAAATTAGCACCAGGTGGCCATTCACTTTTTGCGCCCAGACACGGTTGTTGTAGCCAGGAAGATAATCAGTTGTGGCACGAGTTTGCAGAGCCTGACCACTGGCTAAGTTAAATACCTCACCACCCTGCCGCGGCTTATCGCTCTCACAACTACTCATCGGGATATCTGCCGCATTGGCCTTACTTATAAGGGTGAAGCCACCGTTTTTCGGGGCAATGGCTTGGCCCAGCGTCCAACTACTAGCAATGGCAGGCTGACCAGCAAAATCGATCACCTTGCCTGCGTATAGAGGCTGTGCGATTTTGCTTTCAGGGGTTTTGGCGCTTGATATCTTGGTGGTTTCTGTAGATCTTTTCGGCGTAACAGTGGCAGCCTTGGTGGACGTGCCATGAGCCAGATACTTAGGATTGTTCTGCTCGGCATTGACCCGCTTAACCAGAGTACTGCGGTCATTGACCTCGACAATCTCTACGCGACGGTTTTTACCACGCAGCTGGCTGTCACTATTGTCAGCAATAGGCCTAGACGCTCCAGCCCCCTGAAAGTACATACGATCACGAGCGATGCCCTGCTCAGCCAAAATACTAGCGACCGCACGAGCTCGGCGCTCAGATAGCTGTTGATTGCCTTGCGCACTACCGGTGGCATCGGTGTGGCCAACAACCAGAATAGCTGAGGAGTTAGGCTGATTAGGTTGTGGTGCAAATGCACTAGCCAACTTGCGTACTTGGCGTCGACCATTGTCGCTGAGTGTGGCGCTGCCAACCGAGAACATACCTTGGTCTTCGATCTGCGCAACAATACCCGCGTCTTCAGCAGCAGCACCTGGCGTACTGCCTACAGTCTGCAAAGTTTCCAGCTGCATATTGAGGTTTTCTTCGCGCGCTAGTTCCTCCAACTTGTTCAAACGACTTTTATACACCAATGCCAAACCGCAGCCGGTGACAGCACCAGTTAACGCGCTGCCAATAATGACTTGATTGTTTTGATTGGTCAGCATAGCCATTGCTACACCTAAAGCAGCGCCCGCTGCGCCACCGGCTATGCAGTTTATGTTGCTGCTGTTGTTCTTGGCGAAGTTCTCGATCGTGGCGCAGCTGCTAGTAGTTAAACTAATGGCCAGAGCCAGGGCTGTCGTACGAAATACTTTCGAGTATCGGGTATGCGAGGATGGGGGCAAGTCTAGCGCTCCTGAGGAATGGCGAGCACCTCAGAGCAAAGCAAAATGGGCATAAGCCCAAATGTTCGTCCATGAAGCATCTGTAATTATTATTTTGCGATGAATTTTACTTTTATCACAATGGTGATGGCAATTCAATTAAATCAAAAAGGTGCGCGACCCAGTCACTGCAAGTATTTGCCATCGCTCCCCTCTTAATTGCTCATGCCATACCTCGTCAGTCATTCGCTGATGCTCGGGGGCAAATGAGCCTCTATATGGCATGAGTTCACGGGTCACAAATTTTTGGATGGCTAGCAACATCAGGCGACTCACTAGACCTGCTTGTGACTGCAGACGCCAATGTAAGAATTAGGCGTATAGCGCCCTATCATTTCGCTAACGCACCAACTGCCTTAAATCACTATCAGTCAGACCTAGCAACCTTAGCTTACTCAACACTTCAGGTGTAGCGCTCAGGAAGTATGGGCCATCAAGCATCGGGCCTGTATCCGTGTTGTAGACACTCACCTCAAGGCCGTTTAAGACGGTGGGTAGCAAGGCCTTTACCTGGACTGGCAATAGTGCCTTCAACTCATGCGGCACTGGAAAGCTCAGTGCTCGCCACTGACCATTCACCTTCGCTAAATACACCATTCGAGGCGAGCTTTCACTGGCGCCACTAGTGCTGCGTGCACTAGCTCTTTGCTCATCATTGTCACCCGACTTAAATGAAATGACTTTGCGATAACCCTTATCAGACATCCATCCATTATTGCAGTAGGACATCATGTCAAAAAAACTACCGCGTGATGACTGAAAGTAGAAGTCACGCCCGGAGTCATAGCCCACACCAATAGGCCCCAATTTGCCATCGGCATAAAGATCATTATCCACTTGGTCGACGCCACCGCAATTAGCATGACCGAGCGACTGCACATGACCCATCTCATGAATAAAAGTTTCAGACCCACGACTTAGCCAATATCCATTGTACGGACCTGAGATTGCGTTGTTATCCACGACAGTGAAGCTTTCTGAAAACATCGCTACCCCGGTTGCCACACCAAGCACACTAGCTGAGCCTGAAACAAAGCGAATATTGCTTGGAAATGCCGCTAAGCATTTGGTTGCAAACCGAAACTGCTCAATTCCGACATTGTGGTCAGAGAGACAATCAAACTCGGCCTCAAATAGGGCTTTCTCCATGATCTTGGAGTCAAAAACATACACACCACCCTCTACACGCAGCGCTTTATTTTTATCTAAGGCATCTAGCGTACGTGCTGGCTCAGTCACAGTGGTTACGGAGCTTTGTGGAAACACACGCTTAATAAGGCCTTCAAGTTCATTTACTGTCGCAAACTGACCGACTTGCCCCTCAAAGCTAATCGGCATGTAAACATATTTATCGGAAACAGCAGGTCGCACGCGCAATGGCCCAGCCGCATACAGTGCGTTAGCCGCAGACGCCGTGGACTGGCGTAATGGATCGACCACTACTTGGTAATCGGCCCAGCTACTGCTTACGTCCACAGAGGAAATACGGGCTACATAGCTTTTGGACAATGTCGTGGCATCACGAACAGTCGGAGCAGTTTGGTTAGCAGCGATTAAGTCGTAACTAGCACAGCTACCTGAGCTATTACCAATCTGTAGGACTGCCTTTGCGGGTAATGTCACATCTTGTGGGCTTACTACATCAACGCGAACGAGCACTGATTTCTCAGCCGCTAGCTGACTAGCAGGGTCAGTCATGTCCTGCTCAACGACCTGCACAAATCGCGTTGCCGTAATGCTCAGCTGACGGTCTGGAAAGCCTCCCGTAGCTTGAGTCAGTTGGCAATTCGACATAGCCGCCGTTCTCGTTAAAGAACCTGCCGGAGTGCCGTCAGACACATCCGGAGCTGGAGTAACTTTCGTAGGCTCAGTTGGAGTTTCAGGCGTTGTTGGATTGGTGGGCGTAGTGGGTGAACCATCAACGACCGTTTTTGCCGAAGAACTACCGCCACCGCAAGCGTTCAACACAATAGCAACAGATACGGCGCTAACAAATTTACTTAGCTTCATAATGAATTCCCTTTCAATGAATAGCATCTAGATTAAGGCCAAACGAAATATTTACAAGTGCTGGACTCTACAAATCAAAGGCATCCAACTTTTCTTCGTCACTTGATGAGTTAAATCAATATGCGCATGCATAATCTGGTCGTGAAACCTTCGCTCACTCGCAGTAATTTGCATATAAGTCATTCTCTGCACTTTTAGATCTTGTGACTTAATTGCGTTTTCGATTGCGCGAGCTTGAGCCTCATCTTTAACCGATAAAAAGCCTGTGTAGTGATCAACTAACCTTGGACACTCTTCCAGCGAGCAATACTACCTGCTCATTTAGCATGTAGCAGATAATGAAAAAGCTAATGGCTAAGCTGTTGAATAAATGATTTTTACAAGATATGCCATAGTATCCTTCGGGGCTTGGAAAACATAACGTTTGGTTAAGAGGCGGGCTTTAGCCCGTCCCAACGAGCGGAGCGAGTGATTTGAACCACTTGTTATGCGCGACCGTAAATTACGTTGCGCCAATAATCGATGGTTACATTCAACGCTGGCAAAAACTCAGACTGAGATCCGTCCTTTCTTCTAAAGACAACAGCAGATCTAGCCGGAGCCTCGCTTGAAGCATGGAAATACTCTTCATCTAGGCCAGACAGAGCCTCATCGTCGGAGATGAGGACTGATTCAATTGAGCCGGAAGAGTTTACGGTGGAGTGAACGGAAGGCCCTTTGCTCGAATCTGTGTATAAGTGTTTGTATGCATTGGCTATGCTGCGAATATCTTTGAACGCGCCGGCAGTTTCTTTAGACAAATGAGCTGCGTACTTTCCGATATCCGAGAATCCACTCACCAAAGCAGGATTATGGCGGTGGTTGAATTCAAAGTAGTGGTCGGCTAGATGGGACGCTGACACCGACGCATTGAATGCTCGACGAACGCAGCCGGGCGATTCGTTGCAGTCATACGCGTTCCCTTCTACGAATGATTCGAAGAACTCGGTTGGTGTCATTCCCATCAGAAACCTCCAAGAACGCCTAGCGCATAACGCCCAGCGCACGGGCGAGCGAAGCGAAGTCCTGCCCGCGGTTTTTGCGGGCAATTGTGCCGCTGCTTGTTAAGTGTTGTATGCATAAAAGTGCCAGGTACTCTTTTTGGTATCCAGTGAGTCATATAACTTTTGTGCCTGCTCATTATCTAGAGCTGTGACCCACTGAAGTCTTGCGGCATGATTTTGTGCTGCAAACTCCCTACAATGCTCAATAAGTTTTTTACCTATACCTTTACCTCGCATTTTTGGCGAAGTGTATAAATCGTTTAGTATGGCGACCTTAGCTGTAATCGTTGATGTATATGAAAAATATACTGTAGCAAAGCCAACAGCTTCTGAATTATCTCTGTATAGAAATTGGCAGCCCGATGAATTACTAGAGCCAAACTGAGAGAAAAACTCTTTATTCTTCAGATCAGATATATCAGCCACCTTGTAAAACTCTTGATAGGCTCTAATTAGAGGTAACACTTCCTCTATATTTTTCTCAGATACTTCCTCAATCACTGAACCCTCCTAAACACTTAACGCCAGCCATCAGCCGCGCGAGATACGAGCGTCGGTTGCATGGCATTGTTATAGCGCAACCGGTTCATCACGCATTTTTTCCCATGTTTGTACCATAAGCTTCTTGGTTGGCCCCCAGCGATACCCCCCCAGCGCGCCACTCTGCTGTATAACCCGGTGACAGGGGATCAGCAAAGCAACTGGATTTGCTCCAATAGCGTTACCAACAGCCCTTGCAGACCTGGGTGCGCCTAGTGATCTGGCTACTTCGGCATAGCTGGCCACAGCGCCCGGTGGTATTTTCAACAAAGCACGCCACACGGCGATCTGGAAATTTGTCCCTGTCACATGGAGCGACAGCGGACCTTGCCCGGAAGCTGTGTCACTGCTAAAAAAGGCATCAATAGCGTGTCGCGTAGATGCCAAATTTTCTCTGATCGAACTGAGAGGCCAATCGTTATACAAGTCATCCAGCAACTCCTCCATGCTATTGAAGTCCATAAACGCTGCCCGGCAAACACCACGCAGGGTTACGGCCACAAACATGGGCCCCAGTGGGGTAGGATGTACTCCATACTCGATCTGTACATCCTTACCTCGATTTTTATACTCGCCGGGCGTGACTGCTTCCAGCTGCACAAAGTGATCATGCAACCTTGAACTGCCGCTTAATCCAAGCTCATGTGAGACATCAAGCAAGGAGCGAGAATTATCAAGCAATCCTTTGCCCCGCTCCAATGTCAGGACCTGTAAAAAGCGCTTCGGCGTAGTACCTGCCCAACGACAAAACAGCCTTTGAAAGTGATACGGACTCAGATGCACATGGGCAGCTATATCTTCAAGGCTGGGCTGATCAATTGCCCGATCAACCAAATAGGCCATAGCGCTTGCGATTCGGTCATAGTCTGACATGGGCCGGCCTCTCAAACCCGATTTATAGATACACCGCCATCGACCAGCATTGCAGATCCCGTGGTGAAGCTGGAGGCTTCGGAGGCTAGGTACAATGCAGATTGGGCAATTTCATCTGGTGTCGCCATACGCTTAAGAGCATGCAGATTATGCACAAATGCCAATGCTTCTGGCGTACTGGCAAACTCACGTCCTGCCGGCGTATCAGTACCACCGGGCAAAAGGGCATTGACCCGGATATTCTGAGGCCCATGCTCTGACGCCAGCACTTGAGTCAATCCAATAAGCCCAGCCTTACTGGCCGCGTAGGCAGCCATGCCCGGCATACCCGCGGTGTAACCAACGAAGGTAGAGGTGAAAATTAACGAACCTCCTTTTCGGGCAGCCATAGCCGGCAGTTGGTATTTTGCGCCCAAAAATGCGCTGGTTAAGTTCGTCGCAATAACTTGATTCCAGGCCGCGAGCGACATCTCTGAGACTGGGCCCATAGCACCCAGAATGGCAGCATTGTTAAAAGCGATATCCAGGCCACCAAAGTGGCTTACAGCCGTATCTACCAAAGCTTTGGCAAAAGCTTCTTCGCCAACATCACCGGCTAGTGCCAGTGCCTGCCCGCCTTCCGTATTGATTAAGTCCACCAGGTCATCAAGCTCCTTCTGTCGCCTTGCAGCCACCACTACGGCAGCACCTTCTCTCGCAAAAAGCTTCGCGGCTGCGTAGCCAATGCCGGTACTGGCACCGGTAACAATAGCGACTTTGTTGGCAAGTATAGTCATCGTTATTCCTCTAGGATCTGCTTACTATAAAAGGGCATATGCCCGAACAGATGCTATGTTAGGAGGCCGAACGACTACTGCCGACCCGAATCTTGCTGTATTTCAATTGCGCTATAACGTTCGTCATAACCGGCGGGATTGGGCGACGCGCCAAAAGCACGTTGACCAAGACCGTCCGTGTTGATGGCGTTGTTATGTGGCGCTTGCCGTTGCTTTTGACTTTTTGTTGTCCTTGACAGCAAACCAGATACTGGCGCCCGAAACAACAATGAGAGCAAGCAGGCCCCAAGCCATACTCGAACCCGCCTGCACGAGAAACAAAAGGCTAATTCCTGTGGCGATACCGGCTGCAATTATCCGAAGTTGGTGCTGTTCGAGCCATGACAACGCTGCGTATGCCAGCGACGATAGTAAAAGCAGATATGCTATTCCTCCAATGTGATGACCGGCTTGGTGCATTGTCATCAACTGCCCCATGAATTCCTGATCCCATGCCGCAAGCGGCATGAACCAGAGAATGACACCCGCCACTCCAAGAAGAACGCCTTTAACTTTATTATCCATACATATTTCCCTTAATCGTTATGTCTTATAGCTGTGAATGCTCGCTTTTTTTCTTTTGTTCTTGCTCTTTGTTTGATTGAGCCTTATACGATTTCCAAAGATCTTTATTGCTGTAGTTCATTTCCATTTGGAAACTCATGTGCGGTGCATCAAGAGTAATTTCTGTGTTGCCGTCTACCAGCTTTGCGGATTTGTTGCCCACAAATGGGATGTTTTTAGAAACAAGCTGATACTTGTTGCTAAGGCCACTAAGAAGGCTGTCAAATTTACTTTTTGGCAAGGTGGTCAGAACAGCGAGCAATTTGCCATCAGTACTGAAAATTACTGTGGCTTTTTGTAACCCATCGAAATCTATGCCCGATAGGTCATACATTTCACCGCCACTGTATTTATTGATGCCAGTTTTTTGAGCGCTATATTTCGCTTTGACATCCTTAATAGTTGCCTTTCCTATTTCCAGGCCGAATGGCGAAGGATCAGCTATTGCGACCATTGGCATAGACAGAAGGGCTGCGATTACGATTTTCTTCATTTTTCGTTTCTCCTGTCGTTTTTTTAAACATAACGCTGAGCGAAGCGGCGGCTGAAAGCCGTCTGGCTTACGCGGTTGGTTATGTGTTTTTTGTCCATGCGAACTCCATCTGATGCGCCGTTTTCGCTGCCAACTCCTCGCTGTGCAAGCGACTCACCAAATGTAAGCTCATATCGATGCCAGCAGATATCCCGCCTGAACTCACGATATTCCCCTCATCGACCCACCGGACACCGTCGACCACGTTGAGCCGGCTAAACATGTTCCGGAGATCCGGAATGTCCTCCCAGTGAGTGGTGACTTTGCAGGACAAGGACTGAACGGCTTGCGCGAGCAGAAAAACACCAGTGCAAACGGTAGCGATGAGTTTCACAGAGTGCGCCTGGCCCTTGATCCAATCGGTGACCACTTTATTTTCCATTTCAGTAGTGTGCACCCTGCCTGAAATTACCAGCACGTCCAGCAGCGGATGATCCTCAACAGAGTAATCGGGAAGGACTTTATAGCCGGCTCGGGCCGACACCACGGCATTGTGTTCGGCAATTAAAAATACCGTGAAGGCTTTGTTTCCGTCACACAAGCGCGAAGCGGTGGAAAACACTTCGAACGGCCCTGAAAAATCGAGCACTTCAGCCTCAGGGTAGATAAAAATGCCGATGTTCAATCAATGCTCCTCAAACACATAACGCCGCGCTCTGCGGCAAGTTTGGAGCGCAGCGGAAAACTTGTCCGACAGCAGCGCCTTGTTAGGTGATTTTGGGTGGATTAAATACATCTAGATGCTCAATCATTGTTATCTTCTTGGCTATTGTTTTACAGCCTACGAAAATTTTGTGCTCTTTACAGTCTTTAAATACGTTACCGCGATTGTTTAGAATTGATCGCGTAATTGGATCTTTGTATTTAGGCTTGGTAGACAGAAATTTGTCCAGCCCATTACTTACAAGAAAGTAACTAATCCACGATATAAGGTATTTATTCCTCTCCTCTTCTTCGGAAAGAGTGATTAGGTAATCTTCGAGATATTCTACGATAGTGTCTTGATGGATAAACCCGAAATCGCTTCTTAGCACTCCCTCTAGAATTGCAATTATTTTTGGAAACGCTTTAATTCGTAGGCTTCCTAGCATGATCAACATGCTAATAACCTTCTGCAAGTTAAAGTCACCGACCTTTATTTTTAGTTTTCCGCCCTTGTCGACAATATCCGCGAGAAATCGCTCAATAACACCAGTTCCTGTGCATTCTTTATCGATTCGGATTGTCGCTAAATACAGCTCCCGAAACTCTTTCCATGAGTATGACTTTTTCTTAACTGGGTGAACGGCATGATATTTAGACACCCACTCT
This sequence comes from Paraperlucidibaca wandonensis, assembly GCF_042677145.1. Taxonomy (NCBI): domain Bacteria; kingdom Pseudomonadati; phylum Pseudomonadota; class Gammaproteobacteria; order Moraxellales; family Moraxellaceae; genus Paraperlucidibaca; species Paraperlucidibaca wandonensis. The sequence goes on from NZ_JBHTIT010000001.1 coordinate 1,268,861, forward strand.
CTAAACAACCCATCAGGAAGGAGTGAAATTGTCGTTTTTTCATCACTTAGCTCTAAGCTATATTCCTTTAGCGAAGCCTGAAGAAATTTGATAATTCTCTTTGAGTCAGATTCAGACTTGGTTAGTATCCGATAATCATCTTTGAACCTAACAGCTTCGCACTCCACCCCAGAGTCCCGAACCAATTTGGTAAAATTAACATCGACAGCTGAGGCAACAATCTCTGCGATCACATCTGAGACTACTGGCCCAATCGGAACTCCATTAGTACAGCCATCATTGGCATTTTGAAATAAGCGATCTAAGCGGTTCCCGAGAAGCTTGTAGCTGTGCATGTTCGCGGGTTTACGGATGAATTTCTTTCCGTGTATTGCCCAAGCAATACTGTGAGTATAGATAGATGGGTAAAAGCTTTTTATGTCTGCCTTAACTATATATCTATATTTATAAGCTTCAGAGGCAATATCGTCATCAATCATCCCAATAAATTCATAAATGAGCCTGCCGCTTCTAAGATACCCGACTCTTCCCGGATTTCGAGAGTCTATTGGTATTGGAAATGTGTAAGAAGTAACCTGACTGTTTTTGGGAACCATCTTTTCTACAATCGTTAGCCAATTTGTAGAAATGTGATAAGCAATATCATTGTGAATCTCAGGATGAATTAATCCAAAGTTGCGATCAGTATATTCAGTTTTTGGAAAATGAACATTCAAGCACTCAGTCCTTGGCACTTTGTACTTTTTACCTCCACCTGTAACTTTCGTGTAAACCTTTGGCTTGGCTGGTCTCTTATCAACGACAAAGCAAGGCGGAAGAACGTAACTCTCGGGGAAATAGCCTCTCTCACATAACCAATGGTACACATCTGTTTTTTTGAGTGAACGAGCAAGCCGCTTAGTCGCCTTTCTGTGTTCTTTTATTGAATTGCTCAATTACAGCTCCATTGCTTATTCTTAGCTTTCACCTAACGCCCTACTCACGTGTCGGTTTGGAGCCGCGAAGCGGAGGAAAATCGGTCGCTGTGCAGCCGATTGTTATATTTTTCCACCAACATAAAGTGAGGCCCATACCGCCGCCCCACCTAGGACCAAAATGAGTAGACGCTCGGAAAATACTATAAGCTTTTGTCTGTATGTAGACTTATATCTAAAATCATTGAAAACCAGATACTTCCGATATAAGTAGTTGCTCAGACTTGAGGCGGAATGCTGCGCGGTGCAACTACAATACTTCAGATAAATCGAAAAGTGTTTTCTTATACACTGAGCTGTTATTTGAGATGGATTGTGATATTTCCCAATGATTATTTCATTTTCTTCAATTTTTCCTGCATCTGACTGATAAGGACCCACGAACACAAAAACATCGCCAGATGGCCCTTGAGAGTACCAGAGCTGAGCATTTCGCTCAGAAGCAATTTTCAACGCTTTAGTTTCTGGATCGATCACGCTTATTCCTAGCAATCTGTGACCAGTAAAGATATGAGTAGAATTAATATGTTGAGAGCTTATCAGGTTAGATTTTCGTATGGGGTCATTGTCTTTTGCCCTGCTGATATAGAGTCCGCCCAGTAGGTTCATGCTATCTTTATCAGATGTGACACTCTCAAATTCAGCTTGAATTCGCTCATCCATGAAACGCCAATTAACGCGCCTAATCCACGCATTAATTGAGTCTCGTTTTATTATCTCTGCCGCTTCTTTCAGCTTCATAGATGGCTCAAAAAAATATAACGCCCGCACTTGCGGTTGGTTTGGATCCCAGCGGAAAACCAGTCCGACAACATGCGCTTGTTAAATTTACGTACTTAACCATTGCACTAAATCTGTCAATGTATTCGGTTCTGGACAGGTAGTTTGCAACCCATTTGTATCAACTAAAGCTTTGAACTGGGCCCATGCTAACTCATCTTTGCTCGTTGTACCTATATGAGCCTCAATTGCACCTTTAGTCCAAACCCAAATACATTTAGCTTTCAACCGATTATGAAGATTCTCAATATGTATTACAGCATCCGGTTCGTTGGCAAAAATTTCGAAAGCTTTAGCCGCTTTAACAACTCCGTTCTTCGGCAATCCATTGGTATGCAATGTGATTAGACCTTGCTGCTCTAACCGCTGAAGAATTAATTTGGATGCGTTGATGTCAGGATCGTTTGTTTGTAGGAATCCATCGGAAACCGCGCCTGTATAGGCATAATCTAAATCTACAATAGCTTTAGCTGGGAGATCCATTGCACCAAGAATTTCTAATGACTTCCTTGTATCTCTAACTCCACTCTGCGCTACAAGGGCTAGTTTTTCTTGACCTAGTGTTTTACCTGAGATGCGTTCAAAAATGTAAGGCAGTAGGCGTAGTTCAGTTTTACCTTCAGTTAAAATAACCTGCTCTGAAAATAACACTTGCGTGGAGTGGGATAGACTAAATAGCTGTTCCATCTGATGCGTAGAATCTGGAACAATCATCTGTATTGCATCAGACAGGCGAGTTCTGGCATATGTTCCTCGTTGGTTACACTTACGAATTAATAGTGAGGATTTCGCTTGCTCTGAAGTAACCATCTGTGCGGAGTGTGTAGATAATACTACTTGGTAACCGTTTTGAGATAAAGCGAGTAAAGCTTGTCTTATTTGCTCAACAGCGAAAGGATGAAGGTATAGCTCCGGCTCATCAATTAATAGCAGCGTAGTAGAGAGATTCGCTCCAGCACCTCGCTTAACCTCAGCAAGATGCTGAATGAGAGCCATTTGAATAGAGCGCTGTGCCCCATGCCCATATGAGGAAAAATCACGACCTTGATTTTGGTTCTCATAAACTTTAATAGACCCAGATTTGATCAATTCATCAAATGTTGGGGTATCAAAATGAAGCTTAAGACTCATTCCTGGAAATAAATCATCAATTTTTTGATTAACGTTTTGATCGATTACAGCAAGCTCTCCAAACCTCATGTCACCATCGCTAGATATTCTTCTGCTAACTTCACTAAGGTGACCTGCCAGCTCAGTTCCATGAGCTGTTTTTACTGGCTCTAGAAACTCCGACAACAGTTTCCCTATCGTCGTCGTACTCTTAGCTTTGGAGGCATCCTCTGCAGCATTTTCCATCGCTCCAATTCTAATTGGCTCAGGTAAAAGGCTTTTCAGCGCATTATCAATTCCATTTGGGTTAGGAACCCAATCCTGCGCGGCCTCATTCCAAACAGAAATATTAATCGTTGCAACTTTGGCATTAGGCGTAGTTTGAACTCTTCGAACTCTTAACTTTCCATCGGAAATATAGTTTACTATCGATGAGCGATGGTTTTCCGCCATTTGATCTAGAATATCTTGCGATATGCCATCAATGATACCTTCGACCTCAACAGAAGAAGCAGGATTAAAAAAATCCTTTGTATCGAGGCTTGTTTTTCTCAAAAGCCATTGGATTGCAGTTAATGCGTTTGACTTTCCAGCATTGTTATATCCAATCAAAGGAGTATATCCAGAAAGTTTCAAATCAGCATCAATGCATGACCTAAAGTTTTTTATTCTTACCTCTGATAATTTATGGGACAAAAATCTCTCCTTGATTTCGATTCAGGCTATGGAAATTTAACGCCCGGCTAACCGCGCAAATGTTTGATGGCGGCTTTGTTGCGCTTATTTGAAATAAAATGTGGCAGCGAATATTTTTCCGATTGAGCCGCTTGTTATGTGAAGTTTTTGGCATACTCCCTCAATTTATCTATATTTTCGATTGGTTGATCGAAGTCTTTAGCCTCAAGAGTTTCAAGTTTGTGCACTGTAATATTTCTAAAGCTCTTAGTTTCTTGCCATAGCTCTTTAATAAGCCTTTCAGCCTTATAGAAAATTAGCGCTCCTGGCCGTTGATCGGGTAAATTAAGTGACTTAGCTCGATCTATTAACTCGTGTTCGAAAACACCCCACTTACCTAAAAACACACCTAATTTCTTTTGAATCTGGCTTTCTGATACCAAAATAAGCTCAACTTTAAATAGATTTTGAAATAAGGTTTTAGCCAAAGACAAGTATGTTTCAACTCTAGCAACTTCTACGGTTATTCCATTGCCCGAATGGTAGAGCTGATTCCTAATTCTGTGATACCACTCGATTTCATCAAGGCTAACACCGGTAAGCTTTTCACCTGCAAACTCTTCAAGTAAATCAAGCAAGGCAGGAAACGAGCTATTTGCTTCTTCAAGCTGTTTGCGCGAAGGCTTGCCGCCTTTTTCTTTGCGTCGAGGCAGCCCAAGATAAGTTTTAATCATTAGCTCAACCGCATTATCAATACTAATCATAGCGATTCGTCTATCAAAGTCACCGTCATGCGCAATATGATCTACAGCGTGCTGAAGTAATTCTTTCGGTCCTTCTGACCAAGGTCCATCCATCGTTTTACCTCTTACACATAACGCCAAGCTAAGTGGCGTGCGTTAGCGCGTCCTTGCTTAAGCGTCTTGTTATGTGTTTTTACGGACAACTGTTTGATTAACAATTCTTAAGTTTATTTTTTGCTTCCAAGTCATCTGCTTATCCGACAGCTTTCGCTTGCGACGAGTTTGCATTAAAAAGTGATACTCATTTTCGTAGATATAGCCGAGTTGATAAGCATGAAGTATAAGATCTTCGTTGGCATTGGCTGAGTTATCGGATGCAATTCTCTTAAGACCAGCAAACAAATTACCTGTAGCAATTCCTATAAACTGATTAACACAGACATTTCCAACATGAGTTTTGTTACCGTTCAATTGGTTCTGAATATAACAAAGCTCCTTAATTGCTTGACCACAAGGACAGTTATCCCAATCTTCCTGAATTTCCACACCGACTAGTTTCCACTCATTTTTTGCTACATGAAAATTGTCGGAATTCGAAAGTGGGAGTATATGCTCGCTTAATCGCTCAAAATTATGTTGCACGGCCTTTCCTTAGTACCTATATGACACATAACTTAGTTTATACCGCAGGGTTGCGGCGTAATAATTTTGATCTGCTGCATAAGACAGGGTAGCGTGGGGAAAGTTCAAAGACATCAAAGCCTTGGGAACTTGAACACAGCATTCCTTGCCATCAAATACCGCACATCCTGTGTCGTAAAGCATGCCATGCCGTTTTGTAGGCGACAGTCTCGCTGCATAACAAAATTGACTGGCGAAACTAGGAAACCGTGACTAGCTTTAACTACATGATTCCACAAGGAAGCGGAAAGTCATGTCATCAGCAGCCCCAGAAAAAGACCGCATCCCTGCCCCGCCATCATTGCTAGAGCAAGTGCTCCGCCGCGTGCGCGCCAAGCATTTGAGTCGGCGTACTGAGCAGGCGTACACGCACTGGATCAAGCGCTACATTCTCTTTCATCAGAAGCGACATCCAAGCGACATGGCCGCCGCCGAAGTTGAAGCCTTCTTATCTTGGCTAGACAAGATTGCCCGCGCTAAACCGCGTGTACGACGACCTGTTGTGCTGTCGCATCAGGAAGTAAGTGCCTTGCTGACACACATGCATGGAGTCACGGGTCTCATGGCTCGTTTAATCTATGGCGCTGGCAGGCGCCTCATGGGTGGCTACGATATTCGCACGGTACAGGAGCTGCTGGGCCACACCGATGTGTCCACCACCATGATCTATACGCATGTGCTGAACCAAGATGGTCGCGGGGTTATTAGTCCATTGGACAGCTGCGTTGGGCAGGCTACCGCCACTCAGTTGTCGTAGTGCAATGAGAGCGGCCCATCCTTGGAGTCATTGCGAAGAGGTTGGTTGGCACATCCTAGCCAGTACACTGACGAAGGTGGTGTGCGGCCGCATTCCCTGCGAAAGCTACAGCTAGTTTCTACCAAACAGCCCTTCATTTTGGCAAGCAGAATTTCTATGCCTCCAAATGACATCATGAACGCTCAGATTCAAGCAAGCAGCCCCATGGTGGGAAAAACGGTGGGATTTGAAAAAAACACGGTTTCCAGAAACGCTGAAGCCCGCTTACTAGGCGGGCTTCAGGCAAATCACTTGGCGGTGGGCACAGTCTTGAGCGAACTCGTCTGCGCCCTATTTCCCTGCTAACAGGGAAGTATCAGGGACTTTTACCGCAAAATTACTGCCTCACTCCGCTTCACGCCCAGTATTTAAGCCTATCTATACAGCTTTACGAAAACGTTAACAGGGAAGTCCGCCATCACCATCAGGGCAAAGTAACAACAAGATCAGGGGTAAAATCCGTTTGAATTCGCGGAAATAGACAGGCCCAAGCTTGGCTTACTACGAGCAGATGGCGCGGTAACCTTCCATTAATTACTTGAATTAGGAGCAAATTTTATCAGGGATAAAACTCATGGCCCGCTCTGCAAGCGCAGTAATGGTTAAGCTTGGATTTACCCCCAGATTGGCTGCAATTACGGAACCATCAATTACATACAGATTGCGATAATTAAAAACTCTATGCTGTGAATCTATAACTCCATCTTCTGCTCTGCTCGCCATATTGCAGCCGCCCATGCAGTGAGCCGTCATCGGGACATTGAAAAATATTTCACTAAGCGAGCTCATACCTACGCCCCCCGTAGCAGCGGCAGCCTTCCTTGTGAACTCATTTGCCGCAGGGATAAAGGTAGGAATAGGGGCACCATGAGTGCTTAATATCTTCTTAAAAGGCCAATACCACGGCCGAGTCCACCGCATATCAAGATGACCTTCCAAAGCTTGCATCACTAGGAAAATTACCGTTTCACGCGAGAAGCGATAAGGAAGCACGGAGCGAATTGCGGCAATTGGGCGAGTTAGAAGCAAGCGAATAAATGCTAATAGCCAGTACAGCGGTCGGCTAGCGCCCGGCCTCCCTGCGGTCAGAGTTGTTAGCAAACTGCTCAATAGGTTGGAGCCATCCGCGTAACGTACAGCCTCGACATGCGTATGCTGATCTATATAAATACCAGATCCGATAGCTACACCTTTAGACATATCTTCTTGGCTACCGGGGTAACGCACACCCAAAATCGACTCAGCATTTGTGCGAACACGTTTGCCAAGGCTGGCTGAGATATTTGGTAATGACCCAGAGTCACGCAATGAAAATAATAGTGCCTGGCTACCCAGTGATGATGCTGAGAAAATCACCTTGCCTGCTGTGATATGTCGAACTTTAGGCTTCCAACGAGAGAATGTTGGAACAGTAGAAACGACATAACCATCAGCACCATCCGCGCAGTCATTCAAAGGCCTCACATCAATAACTTTTGTTTCAGCGCAAACAGTTACGCCTCGCTTCTCTGCCAAATAAAGGTAATTTTTATCCAATGTGTTTTTAGCATTGTAACGACAGCCCACCATGCAACCACCACAACCTATACATGAGTTACGCGCAGGGCCATCACCTTTAAAGTATGGGTCGGGATACTCCGTCCCAGGATCGTCACCTTCTTTGCCAAAGAAGACGCCTACATCGGTATAGTAAAAGCTGCCCCCAACTCCCATGGCATCTGCCATTTCTTTGAGCTTCGCATCAGCTGCAGCGGGGCGCTTATTGACCGTAACACCGAGCATCTCCTTCGCACGCTCATAATGCGCCGGCATCTCCGTATGCCAATCTGAAATCCCTGCCCAACTACCTTCCGCCCACACACTTGTTGGTGGAATCAACAGAGTCTGAGCGTAAGTGATAGATCCGCCGCCAACCGCATTGCCATGCAAAATCATGACATGGCGAAAAAGCCGTAAGCTAAGAAAGCCACTCAGGCCAAGTACGGGCTGCCAGAGATAGTCCCAGAACTTCCAATTCGTTGAGGGCAGGTTTTCTGGTGTCCAGCGCCGACCTTGCTCCAAAACACACACACGATAGCCTTTCTCGGCTAGCCGAAGTGCTGACACGCTGCCTCCAAAGCCAGAGCCGATGATCAGGTAATCGTAATCAAGTTGATCTGCTTCGTTCATATCTAGCTCTTGGTGTTCTGTAACTACAATGAGTATCGCTGTTTAAAATTACCAATTCTCAGTATTAGCACTGCACTCTGAATCAGCTGAACTGATGCTGCAGCGAACGCGCTTGATGATCTTCAGGCCAGGCTTGTCATAAATGCCCTGCTCAGCAATCGCAATTCGTGAGTCGCGCAGCATAATGGTGTACTTGACCATATTCTCCGGAGTTAAATCACCCCATGTCGCGGTAGGAATATCTTTTTCTGCCTTGTTGATAAGCGACATTGCGCGATTGAATTGACCCAACCAATACTGGCGTGACTTCAGACCAAACCCCTCAGGAAACTTCGTCTCATTGATAATGATTTGATAAGTCAAAATAAGAATCGGGAAGCGCTGAATAGCACCTTTAGTACCGATACCGCGATATAGCTCTAATGGGCGATAAGCCATGGCGGGGGCGGCGATAAAGTCCACGGAACCATTATTAAACTTACCTGCAAAGTTGGTGATATCGGCTGAGACAGGCTGGGCGCCAATTTTCTGAATCATGATGGCCTGCGCTTTATCGTAATCAAACGAGGCAATACGTTTGCCTGCTAGCGCTTCTACCGTGTTGATCTTGCGATCATTAACAACAGGATATGCCGTGCCAAACGGGATGATGCCGGCGACTTCATATCTCTCATTAATCATTAACTTGCTAGCAGCCGGCGAAGCAAAGGTTTGAATGGTTTTTCGCACCGTTTCATAGCTGGCTGGCATATCAACTTTGCCATTACGAATAATGGTAGAGACACCTAAAGAATCGAGCGCACCCGCTGTTGGGTTGAATTGGCGAGTTCGAAAGCCAGTGGCCATCACTGCGTCGCACTCACCTGCTTTCAAATCTTCTGTGGCTACGCGCTCATCGGTGTAGGCTTTGATAGTAATTTTAGCGCCCATGGATTGAGCGGCTACGGCGTAATCTTTGGCAATATTGACCATATCGCCAGCGCCGCCAAGTAGATCATAAACGCAGAGCCTTTGATTGGCTTGAACTGCTGGCGTTATTAAGGCGGAAATTAAAAAAGCTGGTACTATTAATTTTTTCATATATTTTCTCTTTTTATAATATGATTATTCACGTTAAAACATTAATCTGTATGAGCTGTTATTTCTATTGGATTCCTATTAAAAACTCCAATTACCGGGGCATCATGAGCTCGAAGTGCTGGCTCAATTATTCTAAAAACAGCGTGATACCGATAAAATGGAATTCGTGGAAAAGCATGATGAATAGAGTGTAAGTTCTGCCCTAGCCAAAACCACTCTAGTGGCTTCATCCAGCGTGGCATAATTAAGCTGCTTGTATTTTTATAACGAGCTACTTCTTGATATGGATGGTGCGGGCGATAGGCAAACCAATAAGACGTAAATACGACAGCTATAACATAGGCCATTACAACTAAAAGCATAGCACTTGATACTGGAAGCAGCATAAATAGAGCAGCTCGCCAAACTACTGCTACACTAAGCTCAGCAGTATAGATAAGCTTTCCGCTTAAAGGCATTTCTCCCCAATGATTATGAAGAGGGTAAGTTATTTGATTCCAAAGAAACTTAGAGATTGCTATTATTGCAAATAGTCCACCACGCATAACACCGCTAATAATGTAATCTGGATCTTTATTTGGCTGATTAGTGTACCTATGATGCGTGAAGTGCTCTATTTTATGTGCAGAATAAGGAATTATAAGTAGTTGTGCACACAAGTAGCCACAAGCATCATTCAACCACTGTAGCCCAGTATTATCCCCGTTAATATTATTATGTACTGCTTCATGGACTGGCGTATAAGCCATGTACGTTGTTATGCATACCGCTATAAATGCCAGCCAAACTGGCATAACATTAATTGCAACCAGATAAAAGCTAACGACATATAGCAGCAACACGGCGACGGAAAGCGCAACCGTACACCAAGCAACATGCCCCATATGTACCTTGGCCACAGAAATAGCGTACCTATTATGCTCAGTCAGTGTGCGCTCCATGATGCTTTCCCTATTTATTCTTCGATGGACATACAATCGAAGCTTAGTTTGAGAAGTCACGCTTTAAGAGAGCAGATCTGGCCTATCTACTTGCATTTGTGGCCAGGTGTCTAGATATTGTCGATGCCAAATGAGATGTACTAGGAGTCCAAATGTCCACTGAGCCTGTATTGCACAGCCTCGCTATCAGTCAGGTCATTTTGAACTATGCAAACGCGCAAGGAGCCAGCAATGACGCCTGCTTGCTTGGCACAGAAATCACACAAGCCCTATTAGAAAACCCTGAAGCACTGATAACGCCTCAGCAAGAAATGCGCCTTATCGAAAACATTATGGCATCACTCTCGCACATCCCAGCTCTAGGGTTTGAGCTCGGCATGCAATACAACGTATCAACATTCGGAACATGGGGCTTTGCACTACGAACCAGCAGAAACGTTCGAGAAGCACTCGAATGTGCTATCCGATACTTACCACTAAGTACGGCCTACTGCTCCTTTAAAATCGCCGCCGTGCTAGATGAACTAATTATTTATGCTGATCCTAGCGATATTCCAACTCATCTTCAGCAGTTTTTGCTAGAGCGAGATATTGGCACCACAATTAATCTCATTCATGAGCTTAGCTTCAACGGGCGCCCTATTAAACGTCTAGAGCTTGCCGGTCCGCCCCTGCCATATGTCCATCGTATAGCTGAGCTATCAGGGCTAACTGTGCATAGCCATGCCCAGCGCACAGCAATCATAGTTAATCTTCATGACGCAAATAGACCACTGCCAACATTTGACCCACACCTAATACGTTTGCTTGAGGATCAATGCCGCCACTTGCTGACCAACCGCAAAATAGGCGGCATAGCAGGTCAAGTTCGTCAGCAATTGTTAAGTACACAGGGTTTGTTGGCGTCTTTGGATGATATTGCTAGAGCACTTAATACCTCCACTCGGCAGCTACGCAGGAAGCTAGAGGCTGAAGGTACGAGCTTTAGAATAATTATTGAGGAGACTAGGCAACAATTAGCGACTCAGCTACTCGATATGACCAATATGAAGTTAGATGAAGTTGCCGTGTATTTGGGCTATGCCGATACAGCAAGCTTTTCGCGAGCGTTCAGACGCTGGGAGAATGTCTCTCCAGGGCAGTACCGCTTAAAAATCGGTATAATATCAACAAGTTAACTTTTTAGGTTAGCAATAGTTGCCCTTCACATCGCTATGCGACCATCAGAACATGTCTATAAAGCAGATAAAGTTCAATCAGTATCGCCTACTCACTTGGCGTATTAAACCGCCGAATTGGCTATAAAATGAACATCATTATCACGCCTGACTGCCCAAGGCTTACAGTCATTCATCCACTTAGTTATCAACAGATTATGTGGATAACTCTCGCCGTAAACTCCTCGCGGCTTCAAAGGCAACGGGGCTTGCCTACTAAAGCAGAGGAAGCCCAGTGCCCCCAAAACACAGTCGTTCTATACAAGCGAGGTATCGCTCAAGCCTCTAGCATCCTTTTGTACTGACAAGTTAACTTTTAAGCTTAGCAAGAATTTACCCTACCGCCTTTACGCAACCACCGATCTCCACGTTGCGAACGCAGCCTTCCTGCTGCGTCGATAATGGCTTGCTGAAATTAGATGTCTGCCTAAATTGAATTGATTAGATACTGCTGCATGATTCGTTAGGAATAGCTTAGCCTGGCTCTGCGACTTGCAACGCCTCATGCCTCGCTCTTGAAATCGCGTCAGCTCATGCGACTGCTCTGCCCTATTATTGGCATACTTACTCGTGTCGTGATGAGCGGAAGGCATTAACTCACGCTTAGAAACCCTATAACTCGCCAACTTATCAGTGACTATTGTTCGTGGTTCGCCGCCATTGCTGCGCAATAAGCGCCTAAAGAACTGCCGTGTCGCCGCACCATTACGGCGACTCTGAACATAGACATCGACTACTTCGTCATCCTGATCCACGGCTCGCCACAAGTAGTGCTGCTTTCCGTTTATCTTGATAAATACCTCATCAAGATAAAACGTATCGCCAAATCCGCGATGTCTTTGCTTAAGCTTACGAGCATAGCTAGGTCCGAATTTGATACACCACAATCGGATCGATTCATAACTGACAGGGCACTGCCTGCTCAGCCTTATTGAGCAGCGCGCATTGCTACCAATAGATCGCTTGCAGGCAGAACTGGCAGTAATAGTCGCGATGGAGTATCGCCACCGACAGACACAACGTTTAATCCGGGCACTGGCAGCATATACATGGCAGCGCCGGTTAAATACACGCGTAGTCGATGGCCTGCTTGAAAGCGATTGCCGATAGGCCAAAACTCTACGTGATACTTTCTATTTTGCATCGGTAGCGCGTAAGACTTCTTACTGAAATCTGCATATGGCTGCACGATTTCGCCAGAACTATCGCGCACAGTGCGCTCCTCAACAAGCTTAGGATAGCCGGCTCGCAGGCGACCAACAGCTACCGGATGAGCGCTGCCATCTGGCCATACATCAGCGATTACCGCTTGAATATCACCGTCGGGCAACAGCATGGATAAGTACACTTCTAGGCTAGCGGGGCCCACCACATCGACATCCTTAGTCAATACTGGCGTGGTGTAGGTCAGCGATAGCGGCTCCATCAGCGCCAGCTCGGTCAGAAATGGCAGCGCGATAAATAGGGGAGCGCCGGCACCATAAATTGTCGCCGTGGTGTTGGGATCGGTAGCGGTCGGCAATGATGTGAGCGCAGGGTATGGCTGCAATGCTTTCTTTTTTATTGGCGCCGGAGCTAACTTTCCGTCGTTGATAGACTTTGCGCCACCGCCGCGACTGGCATCGAAATACAGCGACTGCCAACGTGTGCCGGGCACCGGCCAATCTGTTGCATCGATTTTTGTAAATTGGCCATCTAGCGATGCTTTATAGCTACCGTGGCCAACCAGTATCTGCACCTTCGGCTCTTTATCGATACCGTTTTCAATGCCTAACAAATAGCGATCAAACCAGCGCTTATATTCTACGAATGGGTCAGGCCCATTTTTCGGAAAGCCATCGTGTGCGCCAAAGACTCGCAAATGAACGGGCACGCCAAGATCACGCAGCATCTTATAGCTTTCGAATGGCCCGCGTGATTCGACATCATAAAACCCGGTGTCCGCCAGCACAGGAAATACATTTGGCCCAGGCCGTTGTGTGCGTGCCTGCCAGTAGGCATCCTCAGATTGGTGCAGCAAAAGTGCATTTGGCAAGAGGTCGAGCAAGAAGCCTAAGCCAGACTCTAGCAAGTCAATTGGCACTGGATTTGCCATCATTCGATCGGGCAGACTCGCTAATAATGGCGCGCCGACACCAAAACCAACAGCAATCGCGGGCAATATGTTTTGCATACCGCCAGGGAAAAGCAGATCTCGATACAGATCGTTAGTGCCAGCCATGAGCGCAGCGGCATCTACGCACGCTAGCGGCAAATGCATGGAGTTATAGACAGCTATAGCGCTAGCCGAAAAACCATACAAACCAATGTGGCCATTACTCCAAGGCTGATCGCAGGCCCACTCGAGAAACTCGGCAACATCTAATTGATCGCGCGGGCCAACGGCGCTCCAAACGCCTTGGCTGGAGCCTGTGCCTCGAGCATTAACAAACACATGATTGTATGCGGGGCCGAAGTCGGGCACGGCCGAGCCTGAGCCGTAGGGGCTGAACTCAATAATAAGTGGACGCGGCTTTAGCTCATCAGCAGCGGTGATAATTGCTTGAAGTTTTTTACCGTCGCTGGCCTTAAACGTTACCGTTTTCTTAACTTGCGTCGATGGAACTTCTGGCTCGGGATCTGTGACGGGATCTGTGATTGCGGCTAGTGGCGCTTTTGGCGTGGAGGACTCACCACCACAACCTACTAAAAAAAGCGCAACTGTACCGGCCAAAGCCCACCGTAAAATTTGCATATAGCCTCCAGACACTTTTATCGGGCAAGCCCGTAGTTTGTGTTTCAGCATATGCCTAACCGCCTTTTCCGCAGGGCTTAAAACGAGACAGAAATGATATCTAATTCGGACACCGATCATCGTTTCCACCTAGATGGAATTATCATAAGACATTATAAAATCAAAGTTTTTTGTTAAACTGCAAGCCCAATATATGCGCATGACTGTCGTAGAAACGACCACGAAAAGTACCACCATCGGCAGTACATTCACTCGCCCCCTGTGCCGCCGAGCCTTCGTAGTAGGTGCCAGTGCAGCGTTCGTGATAATTCGAGATGCCGGGCATGATGTACATATAGCTATAGGCGAAATCGATGGAGGTATTTTTATCGACTTCGTAACCAAGGCCTACCGAGGTCATCCAGCGATCATTATCCGCAAGGCCGGGATGGCGACCCGTTGGCCCAGAAATAGGCGTTTGGTCAAATTGAAGGCCGGTACGCAGCGTGAGCTTGTCGTTCCAGTGATAGTTAAAACCTACCGCCGCCGTAAACGAGTCGCGCCAGTTTTGCGCAAGCACGACCGGCCCTTGCTTGGTGTCGGTTGTTTGATTGATAAGCTCGACGCTCAAACTTTCAACCACCGAAGACTTATTAAACGTGTAGCTCATCATCATGTCTAAGCGATCGTTTAGCTCGGTAAAAAAGCCAATATTGAGCTTAGATGGGATGGTGAAAACCAACCTTGCGTCGACATCCGGACGATAGTATTCGCTGAGGAATGCGGGCAAATCTCCGGTCACCACATTGCCCAGTTCACTAGCTCGAAGATCAGAGAAATCCCAATCTAGCTCGCCATTCATGCGCACATCCGATGCCGAGCGATAGGAAACACTGAGTCGTGATTTATCGCTCATCTGGTACATATAGCCCAAGTTCCAGCCATAGCCCAAGCCGTAAACCTCGACGGTTGCGGATGACGTACTCGTTGGATCAGTAAGGCTGACGTTATTAAGAGCAGGAATTAAAACATCATTAAATTGCCCCAGAGTTGGCACGCCACCACCCGCAAACAAAGGAATAAGCAAATCCTTCACTCCTGCCGGCACAAATTGAGCAATGCCTTCCAATAATGGAGCTAGCTCATCAACGGGCAGC
This sequence comes from Paraperlucidibaca wandonensis, assembly GCF_042677145.1. Classification (NCBI taxonomy): domain Bacteria; kingdom Pseudomonadati; phylum Pseudomonadota; class Gammaproteobacteria; order Moraxellales; family Moraxellaceae; genus Paraperlucidibaca; species Paraperlucidibaca wandonensis. Next base: position 1,283,897 of record NZ_JBHTIT010000001.1, read on the forward strand.
GGACTGCCTAGGTCGCCATTTAGTTTTTCAATTAATCCTTTATTGTTATTAATAATGGACTTAAACAAATATGGCGCAATTTTATTAACATCGATAGGTTTTTTGAATTTTGCATGACCAAGGATTGCTGATACGCCGAAGCCGATGCTGTGCTTATCATCAAAGCGAATAGACATCGATGGGTTAATATTGATCGTCTCAATCGCGACGCTGTCAATGAAATATCGGCCAAACCAATCACTCTTGTAGTTCAAGTTTCCGCCGCCTGGCGAAAAAACACCAATGCCTAAGCTAATGCTGTCGTTGTACGGCGTCGTAGCAAAAAGAGCACCTACTGGCAGCACGGCAGGAAAAATACCGCCGGGCTGAGGGCCAACAGCAGGCATTGCGGGCTTGGGATTAGCAGCACTCATGCAATCGTATTTACTGCAGTCTGCCGTAGGCCCGGTATCTGGCGCCTGCCCCATATCTTGAGCGCGCGTGGTGCCCTTATTTTCCACCTTGGTTGATGCCGCAATTAGCGCAAATGGCTGAGACACGTTGGTGCCACGCAGGCGCGCCATGCCAGCAGGGTTATAAAACAACACCGATGCGTCATTTGCCTCGGCAGAGTTCGCATTCGACGTACCTTGGCTGCTGATTGCAATGACTGGGACTTCAGCACCCGCAGACCATACGAATGATGAAGCACCTAAAGCTAGTGGCAAAAATAGCCCACTAAGTACGCGATAATGAGTACTCACTTTGCTCACCTCTTATTTTATTTTTATTGTTGAGCTTTGTTAATTAGCTGTGCTTTTCAGCAAGCAAGCGCACTTGGCGATTCAGCAAACGCATCACTAACTCATAAGGCAGTGCAAACTTGCACTGGAACCAATACCCCACCTGAATATCTGGCGAAGTGAAAACCATATAGCGGTTATCTTTAATGCCTTTCAAAATAGCCTGTGCCGCCTTTTCTGGCGTTACTGCATGGCGCTGGAAGCGCTTCACGGTCGCCTGAACTTCAGGGTTATTGCGATCAACACCCACAATATTGACGGAGCCAACCAATGGCGTGTTGACCGCGCCAGGGCAAACCAAACTCACGCCAATGCCATGCTTAGCTAGGTCAAAACGCAGCACCTCAGAAATGCCGCGCACGCCAAATTTGCTAGCGCTATATGCCGCATGCCACGGCAAGCCAAACAGCCCCGCCGCCGATGACACATTGACGATATGACCGCCGCGTCCGGCCTCAATCATTTTCGGCACAAAGCTTTCTAAGACATGAATCGGGCCCATCAAGTTGATCTCGATGACTTGGCGCCAGTGCTCATGCTGTAGGCGGTCGATGCTGCCCCAAATGGAAATGCCGGCAATATTCATCAGCACGTCCATGCTGCCGTGTACGCTGTGAATATCACGCGCAAAAGCACAAACCGCGTCATAATCAGCAATATCAAATGCCTGATATAACGCCACCTGCCCGCCTTTGGCACGAATCTCGGCAACCACTGCTTCTAGTCCATCGGCTTGTACATCGGTCAGATAAAGCTCGGCACCCTCGCCGGCGGCGACCACAGCGGTAGCTCTGCCGATGCCGCTAGCAGCGCCAGTGATTAAGCATTTTTTACCTTGCAGACTAGACAGCTTCATGGCCGATAACTTCCTACTGACAACAAACAATTGCCAATTATCTTGCCCGTGCTAGCGTCATTTGCACGTAGCTTATTCGGCCAAAAAATGCACCTATATAAGCCAGCACCATTTTCTCCCTCGGCTTATGGCAAGATCAGGCACAAGAGTCAGCAAGCGCTAAAACTAATGGAGCAACGGCATGTCCAATGCGCTAGAAGAACCGACCCAAGGCTGGATATCCGCTCGCCACGTTCAACATCTCGTGGCCTCGGGCGATAACACCGGACTACCCATCGACCTATTGCTCGAAGAGGCTGGTTTATCGCGTAAAGACTTTGCCAATGTCGACGACCACGTCTCGGTGGCGTCACTTGAGCGCTTATTAGAGGTGTCGTCGCATTACTTCTCCGATCCCATTCTTGGTCTGCATGTTGCGCAAGAAATTCAACCCGCCACCTTCGGCTTGCTCGGCTATATCGCTCAGGCTTGCCCACGCTTTTCCGACGTGCTTGCTGCTGTGACACGCTATAACGGCCTGCTCAGCGACATCGGCGACTCCTCCATCAGCTTTGCCCCAGGCGCCGTGCATTTGCAGTGGGAATGCCTTGCAGGTGGACCACTATTTCGCCGTCATGTCAGCGAATATATTTTGGGCGCATTCGTGGTGCTGACTCGCCTACTCATTCCAGAGCAGAAGTCATTATTTTCAGCAATCCATTTTCGTCATGAAGCGCCAGCACAAGCTCGCCTGCTATTGGACTACCAAACATTTTTTCAATGCCCGGTGTATTTCAGCGCACCACGCTCAGCTGTCGTCATGCCGGCTTCGATTTTGAAAGTTCCGCTGCGCCATGGCGATGCCTTCATGAAGGAGATGCTCGAGCGCCATGCCTTGCAGCAGCTTGAGCAGCGCAGTAAAGAGCACTCGATCGAAGAGGCTGTCTGCCAACTTATGCTCGCCATGTTGCACGACCGCTTGCCAGATAAAGAGCAAATTGCCGCACAGTTGGGCATGAGCAGTCGCAGCCTGCATCGCAAGCTGCAAAAAGCTGGCACCACTTATAGCGAGCTGCTCGATCGCGTCAGGCTCAAAGTGGCACACGAGCATCTCGATGCAGGAAAAATACCGCTAACCGAAGTGGCCGAGGCTCTAGGCTTTAGTACACGCCAGGCATTTATGCGTTGGTTTAAAGGCCAAACGGGAGAGACCACAAGCAGCTATCGCGAGCGCCAACAAACGCCAATTACGGAGTAGCCTTCATGACTAATGATTTTCTGCAGCCACCACAAGGTTGGCTAACACCCTCATCGGCGCGCCTGCAAGTACCAGCGCCAGCCCAGCGTGGCTTAGTATTTCGCACGATCTCTAAGGTTTCAGCACTTTTTGGCCGCCAGCAAGTGCCTGATATTTTCACCGTGATGCACATAAACCCAAGTTTGTTTTGGCCTTGGCTACTGTTTGCATCGCGCCTGATGCCTTTTGGTCGCTTAAGTGGGCGTGAGCGCGAAATGGTCATTCTACGCACGGCATGGAACTGTCGCAGCCGCTATGAATGGGGTCAGCACGTTGAACTCGCCTTGCGCGCCGGCGTTAGTGGCGATGACATTGTGCAACTCACAGGTGAGCCAAGCTCCGTCAGTGATCGCTGCATACAAGCACTTATACAGGCCTGCAATGAGCTGTGTGAAAGCAGTCACCTTTCCGATGGCACTTGGGGCTTACTCGCCGAGCACTATGATGAGAAACGGCTAATTGAAATCATTCTGCTAATTGGCCACTACCGTATGATTGCCGGCTTTCTAAATGCTAGCGGCCTTACTTTAGAGCCCAATATTGAAGCGACTCTGCAGGATTTTTATGCGCGATTAAAAAGGTACTAACAAGTTAACTTTCAGACTCAACAATAGTGGTCTTTTACACCTCACTGTGGCGAATATTTTTGCCAAAGTTGGTGTCCTAAATCATTAGACCACTACATATCGCATAGCTGATGATGTTGGGATGAACACGATGTTGTTTGTAGGCACTCATGGGAAAATTATCTAATCTAGCGAATTAACCTGTCTGCACCCTCGATATAGCCTAGACGGAAAAAAGTGCTTCGCAGATTGCTTGCTTTTCGTTGCCTGCCAATTGATGAGTCAATAGCCCCTCAATTGTGAAAATACTAATCTTTACCAAGGGATCAATTTTTTCAGACGCAATGCCTACCTGCCGCAGCTCTAAACGAAGCATTTCTTCAGTTAGTTCATGAAAGCGTTCATGCCATGCATTCACAACGGGCGATTTCTCTAAGCGACTATGCACAGTAGCAATCAGCCGATTTACCTGCTCCAACTGATTTACTATCCATAATAGACGCTCAGTGGGCTTAATCACTTGCAACTGCAGGTACTCGGCCATACGCGTCGAAAACTCAGCATCAAGCACAGCAACTAGAACTTCGTCCTTGTCTTTGAAGTACCAATAGATTGTGTTGGGAGCAACGCCGGCAGTCGTTGCTAGACGGCTCATCGAACTGGCTTCGTAACCTTCTTGTATAAACAACTCTCGGGCTGCTTCCACGATCTCGTCGCGCTTTGATTGCCGGTCTTGTTCGCGCTTGGTTCGAGCCATCCCTCTCTCCATATTTACATCAGCGACAGTTAGCCCAACTGCCAATGGTTTAACATTGTATACACAGTTGAATGACAATCAACATTTCCTCTTAAAGACTCTTGAACATCATTCAACAACTAAGTATGATTATGTTGAACTGCATTCAAGACGATGCTTTAAGAAAGCCAGAAATGATTAAGAAGGCAGAACTGCTGCAAGCCTCAACGAAAGAGTTGCTCAAAGTGTTCGAACAGCTTGAGGCGCCGACGCTCGAAGAAATGTCTGGAGAATATGCTGCACGCCTACTAGCCCAACCAAATTGGCTGGCGACCTTCGTGGGCGGAGCCGTCCTGAGAAATCATTTCCACTCTTGGATGTGCAAAGCCTTCAAACCGATCGATGCAAGCACAGGGCAAGGGTACAACACATTTTTGCAGGGTAAGCGTGTCATTCAACGCTTCCCCATGCGGACCTTGATAGCACCATCTCGACTCGATGGAGGTCTCTCCTATCAGCTCGTGTATAGGAGGTTTCATTCCCTTTGTGGCAGCGTGAACATGGTTGACGAGGTTCGACGAATCTCGTCAGGGCTATACCTCGGCATCGGAACTTATGGCTTTACCGATGCACAACGCCTTACTCCCTATCCATTCCTGCTAGAAGGGCCGATAGGCGTTTATCGCGGCGACATCGGTCGTGCGCGCAAGAATTTTAAAATCGAACGGCATGAGCTGCCTTCTCAATCAATAAAGTGAGACTTATATGAAAACAGTCACCCGTAACGCACTCATCACCGGAGCCTCTGCAGGCATTGGAGCTGCATTTGCCCGACATCTTGCCGCCGAAGGCTATTCACTTCTTCTTGTCGCACGCCGCATCGAACGCCTGCACGACTTGGCTAAAGAGCTAACAGCAAAGCACGGAGTGCGATGTGATGTCTTTGCTGTCGATCTTAATGATCCAGCTGCACCCTCCTCCATCATGGCGTTCGCTGAGGAGAAAGGCATCTCTATTGACGTGCTTATTAACAATGCAGGCCTCTCCAGTAAGACTTCATTTGCCGACACACCATGGCCACAACTTGGCGCTGAGATTCAACTTATGGTGACCGCGGTCACCGAACTCTGTCACCGCGTTCTCCCCGGCATGCGTGCCAGAGGATGGGGCCGCATCATCAATCTTTCTTCGCTAGCGGCATTCTCGCCACCAGGAGCAAGCCTGCTCTACACCGGCATTAAAAGTTATGTGCTCAATATCTCGCAGTCGCTGGATATGGAGCTGAAACCGCAGGGCATCCACGTCACTGCCCTTTGCCCAGGTTTCACACACAGTGAATTCCACGACACGATGGGTACGCGCGAAGCTGCCAACAAGTTGCCCAGCATTCTTTGGCAACAGGCAGATGAAGTGGCGCGCGAAGGTTGGGACGCTGTAATGAAAGGTAAGCCCGTCTGGGTACCCGGCATGCTTAACAAGCTTCTCGCTAGCACCATGCGGCCATTGCCGATGGCGTTGCAATATCACATCGGTAATCGACTCAATCCATTTAAGGAGAGCTGAGGATACGCATTTACTCCAGCGACCTCAGAAGTGAATTATGAAGAGGCCATTCAGCTGTGAGTTCAAGCCAATCAGAAATCACCCAACTGCATCGCAATCAACTGTGATCATTTCCAGAGCTGAGAAAAATTATGAACAATCGTCAAAATCCTGATACTTCTGATGTCAAAGTAACCATTATCAAGTCTACCTTCATGGCAGGTCAGGATACTTGTGCAGCAACACTTCATACTCCAGAGAGTTCGGGGACTCGCCAGTTACCCGGCATTCTAATGGTTGGAGGATGGGGAAGTATCCAGCAAGCACTGACTGCTCCATTCATTAACCGATTTGTTGAAACAGGTTATGCCGTCATGGAGTTTGATTTTCCGGGCTGGGGCCTGAGTGGCGGCTGGCCGCGTCAGGACATTAATCCTTGGCGGCGCGTAAAAGCAGCAAATGAAGCGCTGGCTCACCTAAAAAGCCAGCCACAAGTCGATGCACATCGTATCGTGGTGTGGGGCACTTCGTTTGGTGGCGGTCATGTTGTCGATCTCGCAGCTCAACATCCAGATTTGTATGGAGCCATCATCCAAGTACCAATGCTAGATGGCGTCGCCACGGTACGCGCCGTGCCATTGCGACGACTAGTCCAGTTTATTGGCTACGGCATGCTCGACTTCCTGAGGCCAAATGCTGGACTCAGCCTTCCTACAGTGGCCAGCCAAGGGGAATATGGCACTATGGATCGCGACAATGCTTGGGAAGCCATGCAGATGGGCCTTGCTGCACACAGTGGCAAGAAGTACGTAAATCGCGTCACAGCACGCTCGCTACTTACGATGGGGTTCTACCGCCCTTGGACTAACCTCAAGCGCGTCCAGATACCAATGTTAATAGTGGGTGCGACCCGAGATACGGTGGCGCCATTTGTGGCGGACAAAATCGCCAAGGTCGCCAACCCAAAACTCCAGGTAGTCGAGATAGATGCAGACCACTTTGACCCTTATTTTGAGCCCTACTTTACCAACGCGCTGAAGTTGCAGCTGCGCTTCCTAGATGAAGTGCTTCCCATTTCATCTAATTGACCTAAACCTATGCCGGCGTTTGGATTTAGCTCGCTATACTAAACGCCGGTACTGACAAGTTAACTTGTCAGTACCCTCTGAAGTAGTGAAACAGAGCAGATGCAAACTGCTTGTTAAGTGTTGTATGTGTAAAAATGCCATGTACTTTTGCCAGTACTCATTGAATCGTATAGCTTCTGGGCTTGCTTATTATCTGGAGCGGTAACCCACTGCAAACGAGCTGCACCACTTTTCCCTGCATAGCCTCGGCAGTGCTCTATCAGCTGGCGACCGATACCTTTACCACGGTAGTTAGGCACGGTGTATAGATCATTGAGAACAGCTATTTTTGATGCGATTGTTGAAGTAAAAGAAAAGTATACCGTCGCGAAACCTACAACAGCTCCTTCATCTCTATAGATGAACTGACAGCCTGCAAGACTAGACTCACCGAACTGTACAAAAAAATCTGAATTGCGATCATCGGATATATCCGAAACCTTATAGAACTCTTGGTACGCGCGAATTAGCGGGAGCACTTCAGCCAAGTTGATTTTCGATACTGCTTCAATCATGAGTGATTAAGCTCCTTTGAGCACTAAATGCCGCCAACGGTACTGACAGGTTAACTTCCAGATTCAACAGTAGTTGGTCCTCACACTTTTACGCAACCACCACTATTGGACTCTAAAGCGGCGCGCTACTCAAATATGGGGGGACGTCGCACCCGCAACTCAGTTGTTTCATACAAGCAGGCACACAAAACTGTCTTTAGCATCACTTCCTAATAAAAACTATAAGGAAGTGCCATGTTCAAAAAATTACTACTGCCAGCTAGCCTAATACTGGCCTCATTAGTAGGCTGCTTTGGCGGCGATGATTCATCAAAAAAAACCTCTTCCAGTGTTAGTGCCCCCAATGTTGCTAAAGCCTGTGACAAGGACGACTCACCCGAGGCTAGAGGCATTCCAAGTGAAAACCGTATTTACGCTTGGATAGAAGATTTAGTTAATGTCGGATATCGACGCACCGGAACCCCAGAAGGCTATGCAGCAGCAGCATATGTAAAATGCCAATTCGAAAAAATCGGCCTAGATGATGTGCATTATGAGTATGCGACATCCTGGGGGTGGTCTGCAGACAAAACCTCATTGTCCTTGGGTGATAAACCTGTAGATGCTTTCCCTTCGGCTTTTTCTTTCATCACCCCCAGTGAGCCATCTGTCTTTACAACAGGGGCTAACGGCTTAAAAGCTGAGATGGTGGACATTGGACTCGGAACTCCTCTTGAGCAGCAACTAAAAGGAGTAAAAGGAAAAATTGTCCTATTTGATCTTAAGTTTTTATTACCTACAGCTGGTCTCGCCCCATTCATGGAGTTCTATTGGGATCCCACGCTATCAGTTATAGATAGCGACTTATCTCTCCTAGTTGCAAATCCTTTCATCACGACTTACTCAACAGTTCTAGATGCTGCAATGGATGCAGGAGCAGTTGGTTTCGTTGGTGTGCTAGCAGACTATTTTGACTCTAATAACTACTACAACGAATTCTATCGCCGCTCTGAAGTAACAATACCTGGGTTTTGGATAACAGCTAAAGAGGGAGCTCGACTTCGTCAGCAGCTAAAACTTGGCAAACAGGAAGCAAAAATAGTCTTCGAAGGGTCACGAAAAGCTGTCGAGTCACGCAGCGTAGTTGGCATTTTAACTGGCAAAAGCAAAGAAACTATCATGGTGCAGTCGCATCATGACTCGGTGTTTAACGGTGCTGTCGAGGATGGTAGTGGCGTAGCAGCCGTACTTGCACAAGCTCAGCACTATGCATCTCAGCCCAAGGAGTCACGCGAGAAGACTATGCTATTTGTAACTTTTGATACCCATTTCACTGGTTATCAATCACATATGGCATTTATTGATAAGTATATTAAAGATAAAGACTCTCCTTACAAAATTGTTGCCAACATTACCTTAGAGCACATTGCCAAGCAGGGCATAATTGGGGCCGACGGAAAACTGGAGGTTAGAGATCAGTCCGAAATACGCGGCATCATGAATAATATGGGGCTTCCCATGAAAGCCGTCATGATGAATACCATTGTAAAGCACGACTTAAGACGCATGGCACTCCTGCAAGCGAATGTTCTATGTACAGCTGGCGGTATGCCAACGGATGCTTCTTTCGTATGTCGTGAAGGCATTCCAACAGCCAGCCTAATTTCAGGCCCAATTTACCTATATGACAAAGCGGACACGCTAGATAAAATTGATCGCAAGCAATTAGTACCAATCACTGAAGCCTTCATCGACATAATTGATGCTATTGATTTAATGCCATCAGCCTTAATAGGCCTCCTACCAATTCCAATTGTAAATCCCGTGGAGATTTAATTATGTCTCCACATTTACTAATATTAATTACTTTATTAACCATTAGCTTAGCTGGCTGCAATGACGGCAGCGAGAATAGTGGTACGCAGGATAACAATCCAGTATCCGAGCGTGCTGCAAACCTTCCTACAGAGGCTAAAAACTTTAGCCAACCCCCATCTGAACCTGTAGCCACAAAATGGCCAATAATACTTTCACATGCTTGGTCAAGAACAGCTGACACAGCTTTTCAAGGAGATACAAAGCAAGCTGGTGCTGAATATGATGCATTCGGAGTCAAGAATGCTCTTGAAGCCGATGGTGCCGTAGTTTACCAACCCAATAAGGTGAAGTACGGCTCTCATGAAGAGCGAGGCATGTTGTTATATAAACGCTGTGTGGGCACTACAATGGCAGAGAGGCTATGCCAAGGAGAGAGCCCTAAAGTTGAAGATGGGCTGTACGCTGCTTCGATAGACTACTGCAGCTCGCCAATTAATCGGCAAAAGCATGACTTCTCCTCTGAAGACGAGTGTCATCAAAAGCTTAAATTCAACATAATTTGTCACTCACAGGGCTGTCCTGACTCCCGCTATATGATCTCCGCTCTTACTAATGAACTGAGTGGGCGACCAATGTATCAGCACATAGCAAGTTGGACTTCTTTGTTAGGTGCAAATAAGGGCACAGCTCAAGCTGACTTTATCTTGGAAGCTTTCGCTGCATGCCTCAGCGATCAATGTCGCTCACCTTTACTTAATCTTGCATTTGCAGTTGATGAATTTAGTAGCAACAAGGTACTAAATACCGAGGGAAGTAAATCGGTAGTAGCGCTAAGCACTAAATATATGACCGTCTCTACTGACATGAACTGCGACCCAAGCAAACAAACTTGCGCACCTAGCTTCAACCAGCTTTACAAGTTACCTGTAGACCCAGAGCACCCAGTTTATTATCAAACTTTTACGACATCGATCAAAGATATCTCCCATCCCTGCTATTTAAAAGACCAATTTTTTTGGCGCATCATTTATGAACGCGAAGGAGAAAATGATGGAAATATCTCCATGGAGTCACAGGCTTTTGAGTTTTATGGGCCAGGTAATACTGGTGGCCGTACACCTGTAAAAGCGCGTTACATCTATGGTGATACGGCTAACTCTGAGCACCCTCACCCCGGCCTTAACCATATGTCCCTCAGTAGTTCCGATGTTCCGGGGTTGCCTGGCCTCAGCTGCATGGGTGAAGACAATACTGACTTTGCGTTCAGTCGCATCAATTTCTATCGTAATGTCGTCACAGAGCTAGCCGATATAGGCTTATAAACTGGCCTCAGGAGCACAGTTTATAAGCCGGACAAAACTAGGGTCGATCACGTTCGTGGGGTTAATTCCAAATACCTCATTGAACGCGTGATCGACATGAGACAGATCGTGGAAGCCTGCCTCTAGAGCCACATCCGTGAACTGGCGACCGCGCTGCCACAGTAGACACGCGCGCCAAACCGCAAGCCAACGGGCATATTGTTGAATTGTAAAACCTACTTCTTTTTTAAATAAATGACGAAGGCGTGACGGCGATAAATGAACCTGTTCGCATAAAACATCAACACTCACTTCGTTAAAAGGAGTGTTTGCTAGTACTTTCAGCAATTGCTTAACGCGCAAATCTATCGGTGCTCGTTCCTTGATCTTCTCACCGATCATTGCCTCAATGACATCATCCATCAAGTATCCTGCCTCTGCGGAAGAAACAGTATCGGTTGCTGCTTTGCGAATATTCGGCAATAAATGCTCAAATTTCTCTATTGAGAAATTTAACAGCTCTTGGCTACCAAGGAGCTCCTTCACCTTATGCATACTTGGGGCATCAAGAGGTATATAAAAAAGCGCAATATCGCTATCTAACGCTATCAATTTATTTCTAATAGCTCCTGGTGCCACCAATGAGGCACGTGTCGTTATCTGCTGTCCATTTACATCAATAATATAGGGCTTGCCGCAGGCAACTCTAAGTGTGGCGCATAACGGACTTGTAGGCCTATCAAGCAAAAGAGACGGCGCCAAAAGAATGAGACTAGTCGGCCAGTAATATACAGTAACGCCATTAGGTGCTGGGTGCTTAAGCTGCATAAGAGACATTGCACATTCAAAGAGTAGTATTAATGAAGTAGCAGTTTGGCAGAATAATAGCCATTTATCACCTCAACGAGACTAACGCAGTACTAGGTCCAAACTTGATACACCAAATCAAATCGCCTCATTACTGACAGGGTGCCCTTCTCTGCCAGTAAGTCTTCGATATCTCAAAAGCTTAGGTTGAACCGGTAATAGATCCAGACTGCGTAGCTGATGATGCTGGGGTGAAAACGATGTCGTTTATAGGTGCTCATCGACGAATTATCTCAACCAGCGAGTTAACTTGTCAGCACCGTAAAAAAACCGAGGCTCATGACTCGGCTCCGACTGAGAGAACATTGATTAGCGTTAGCAGCAAGCAATACTGCTCTTCCCTAAAATCATTTCCTAGCCATCTCGTTCATTGGAGTTAAATTCCCGTTTCTGACCTACAAAGCTTTCGAAAAGACAGCGATGTGCCATGTAAGAAAACTCGTCCTTGCGTCGATCGTACTCTTTGATCCATTCGATTAGCATCCCAATATTGGCATCTTGTGCTTCCGGGCTGCTGTATTTGTGAGGTTCCCACGGGCGATTTTGAGCATTGTCGACGCAAGTCTTAGCGCCAGGATTCAGAAAGATTATTTCTGTTGCGTGAGTTAGAGCCACCTCCAAAAGGTCGGCATAGCAACCCTCCACGACCCAATTCTTCTCTGAATTTATAAACTCCAGAATTTCTGACTGGCTTGCCTCCAGAGATCGCCTGATCGGCGTAGCCACACCTGACTCCCATGCCACTGTATCGAGGTCCATGTGTGAACAGCCGAGGCTCGATGATAGGTTCTTTGCGTAAGTTGACTTACCTGAGCCTGAGTTTCCAAATATTACGATTCGCTTCAAAAAGACTCCTCGCTTTTAAGGCGTATAACGCCTGAGTTCATCAGCAGAGATCTGCGGTTGGAAATATCGGCAACAGACGAGAGTCCCGCAAAGCAGCAGTACGGTGAGCCAAGGTATCTTGGTAGCTTGGATTGCTCGCAAATGCGAGGAAGACCGATCGACTGTTTTGACGAACCTGCATAACGGCATCCCAACTTTCATCGGCCGGGCCAATGAGAAACTTATCAGTGGCGCCGTAAAACAACAAATCACCTCCAGTCTTCTTCAACAAAGGTAGCGTTTGATCTATGTATAGCTGAAAAGCCGTACTACCTTTAATTGGCATTTCGGGCGCTAAGTCTGGCCTGTCTACGTAATCCGCCACATCGCGAAAACGCATGAGATTAAGCATCAGGATGGGGCCGTTATCCGGGTAACTGAAGAAGGCTCGCTCCGCCTGCTCAGTCGGCTCCAGGTAGCTTTTTTGAGTGCATTGATCCATTTCGATTGTCTACTTATGCTTCAGCGGATTTTGCTGATTAGCCGAGCAAACTCACTACAATCATGCTCAGTAAAGTCCTGCAAGCTGCGATCAGCCAAATGATCAAAAGACACTTCGGCCTCCTTCAGCAGGCGTTCACCAGATTCGGTTAACTTGACCAAACTGACCCGAGCATCCCGCTCGCTAGCCTCCTTAGTAACTAAGCCAATTTTTTCCATTGGATTGAGCAACCGAGTCACGCCTGATGCTGACAGACCGATAAGCTGAGCCAGATCAATTCGACGGATCTGCTTGTTCGGTGCAATGTGCAACTGCCGCAGCGCCGTAAACTCGGTAAAGCTGATCCCGTGTGCAGACAATGCCTGATCTAGTTTTCGATTTAGGAAGACTTGCTGCTCAGCAAAGCGGAGTACCAAAGTTGAGGATGTGAAGATTGACATAATTTTATTGCCATATGGTTGAGCCCGCAATAATATGGCGCACATAATTGACTTGTCAACTACCCATCAATCTTACTGGCGCGCCATAGTGGTGTCCAATTCAAACAAAACAAAACGCCCAGCCCTGACATCAGACGCGCGGGAACGAGCGTCGGCTGATGTCAGGGCTGGGCGTCCTTGTCGCCGCATACTCTAGTCATTGCGAATCGTTTCAATTGAACGCCATTCCGTTCTACTACTTGTTCCTCGACAATGTTGAATCCCTTTGATTCAAAAAACGGCCGAGCCTCAATGCTGGCTTCGGTTGATAAACTTCTTACACCTCTTGCGCGAAGAGTCTGCGCAGCAATCTCATACAGCCGTGATGCCACGCCTTTACGCGAGAATGCTGGAGACGTGAAAAGGAATTCTATGTGACCGTTTCCGGCAAAAGAGATAAAGCCGGCTATCTCCCCATCAAGCACCGCCACCAGCGTTTCCAAGATTGCCAGTCGCGAGCACCATTGCCCTAAATTAGGAGACTCTGGCGCCCAAGCTGCCAACTGCGCAGGCGTATAGCTTCGCGCAGCAATCTGGTGCACAGATGCAGTGAACAACGCGACTATTGAAGCTACGTCGCTGCTAGTTGAAGCTCTTATATTCATGATCGAAGCATCTATGATGCCCAACGCCGGCGCTTCACCACGACGCCTGTTTAGGGCTCTTTAGCTGCAGAGCTGTTTCCATTTTTCATTTCTGCGATTCTCACGATGACATAAGCAATCAATGCAAATGCGAAGAACACCAAAAGCATCCAGGCGATGCCCTGTAGCGTTTCAATGATGGTGCGATAAAGCTCCAACGCCCACCGCTCATTGGTCAGCTGAATAATCTGTGCGTCTTTTACCCATTGCGGCGGTGTGATGTATCGCTCCAAATCATTTATTCGGACGCCCGCAGAAACGCCGACGACCACGATTGCGAATTGAAGATATCGCTGCCAGGCGTAACTGATGTCGTCCGCGACGATGCGGCGAAGAATGCTTTCTATCGGCTTTGCGAAAGCACGCGCGACGATCGCTGCGGTAAAGATTGCAAGTACTAGCGTAACGAGCAGAAGTGTAAAGAACACTGGTTGTCCTCCAAAGAGCCCTAACGCCTCAAGCAGAGGCGCCAGTATCGCTGGCGTCCTGCTGACTTGACTTGTTAGCCCTTTCGATCAGTGATTTTCGACGTAGCCAAAACACTATAGCTCCTAGTGGAACTGAAGCAGACAAAACCCACGGTGCTGCTACGCCGCTGGCCGTTGCAGAAGCGCCTAACAATTGAACGCTTAATAATTGAAAAGCATACACACCATTTGTCCAATTAACCTGTATAGCGCCAAATCCTAGTAGAATAAAGATAACCCACAACCACTTTTTTCGTTCAATAGGCGTACGAATACATACAATTAGAGTGCATAAAATAAAGAGCGGTACTAAAACAGCTGCACACAGCACAAAATACTGCATTCCTGACTTTGAAGAAAAACCAAAAGCGTTGAGCTCTTTTTGGGAAATTTCAGTTTGGTATACGTTTAGGCCTATAACTTCATAGCCGTTATCAATTTTCTTCAGTGCAGTATTGGCGAGATTCCAACCGCTCTCGAACTCATATTCGAATGTGAAGTTACCTTGCCATTGCCCATTAAACACATTGACCTGCGAACCAATTATTTTTACTGACAATGGTTCACCTTGCCTGAAATATCCTGCCATTTCCTCTAGTAGCTCATCGGTAATTTGAGCTTCTATTTCTGGGCTCAAGATGCTCTTGACGTAAGTAAAGTCTCTACCTCGTAACTTCGATAAGTAATCTTCAGCAAAGTCGGATTCTTCTTTTGGGATAAACCTTTCACTCAATTCCTCTTGGCTACAAGACGAAAGGAAAAACATAAGGACTATCGAAATGATTGCTATGTGTAGATTGTGCATGGTTTCCTTCTGAGGGCTAACGCCTCAATCAGCCGACGCTTTAGCGGTCGGCTGCATTGATTTGTTAGCTTTCTTTGCTTTCTTATTCTTCCGTCTTAAGCGGTAGTTACTATACTTAGTCAGCACAGAGCCTAAGATTTTATAGAAAAACCAATTGTAATACTTAGCTTCAATTGTTTTTTTGTGTTCTGATTCATAGGTTTCATTGAACCAAGATTCAGTGTCATGTACGGAGATCTCAGAACAATTAAGTATGCCTGCTCCGACTTGCTCATAAAGATACTCTTCTAGGTTCTCTTTGGACGTTAGGCATTCTTTTGTTAAGCGGAAGTTTTTGAATTTTTTAATTTCATAGTCCCTTGGATAGATCGGGATAACTTCCTCTTTCCCGCTCTCAGTTTTTATATCAACGATGTACTTAGTATTTATTCCATATGCCTTTCCTTTATACGTTGCACGACGTGGATGTATTACTGCTGTAAGATGATTGTTAAAGAAGTCATAAACTGGATCCCAATTTTTAATCCAAGAACTAACCACGTACTTTCCGTCAGATGTCGAGAGTACTATCTTTTTTTTGGCTTTCTTGTCGTCAAAAATCTTATTGAGATCAATCCTGTTCATATTGATACTGTATAGATCAATAGCATCGTACTCTTTTTTAAAGGCTTCAAACGGTTTTAGTATTAGCGGGCTATCACCGAAATCTTCTACTTCTAAGTAGTAGTTATGCCCAATCTTTAGATATATTTTAAAAATTACTATCGCTCTATCTTTCAGGTTCTCAAGGGTGATGCTTGTCACGTATTGATCTTCACAATACACACTGCTTGAGCACATGCCAAAAGATGCGCGAACGCTTGCACCTGATTTTAAGAGGTAGGTTTTGACTGTGTATACAAGGGCAATAATCGAGACAATCAAAGCAACAATAGAGTTGATCACCGAAATTGCTGTGTCTATATCCATAGTACTCTTATCCTGAAAGCTAACGCACGCGCAGCCGTCCAGCGAACGCAGTGAGCGAGGTTGACGCGCTTGTTATGTGTTTTTATTTGCCAACGCATTTAGCAACCTTTCTTTTGTAATACGCTGATTATTATTGTACCAGTCATCAGAAGATTCTGCGCTAGATAGCGTTTTGTCGGTTTGTAAAGAAAGCCAACTTATAAAATCGATTTTGGAATCGAATGAAATAACTATACCTCGACTACTTTTATCTGGAACATTAATCTCATTATTAAGGTCAGCTTCACCATCTTGAAAATGAGTGTAGATGTAATTGCCATTTAGGAAAATAAACCCTGTGCCGCAATAATCTCGATGGTTGTTATTTATAGGACCAATCATTTCTAAATGGTTGGCAACCTTTTCAGCTAAATCATTACCATATTTTTTATTGAACATAGATAGCCTTACACATAACGTTTGGTTAAGGGGCGGGCTTTAGCCCGTCCCAGTGAGCGAAGCGAACGGTTTGAACTAGTTGTTAGCTTACGTGAACACGTTACTCATTTCGGTTTTGAGTAGTTCTTTGGCGCCACTTCTGGTGAGTGAGCCATGTGCAGCAATAATAGCCTCAAAGTCGAGGGTTAAAAGAGCCTCAAAATCTTTTTTGAGCGTTTCACCTTTTGGCGTTACGCGCTTCAGCCAAGGCCCTCCAATGTTTAGACCTGTTTTGAAGCCTAGTAACTTAAAGGCAAACTTTGTAAACCATGTGAAATAGCTCCAGTCAGAATGATATTGAATACTGTCGGTAGTTATTAATAGTTTGTGGTCTTTGATGAGAAGCGCTGCCTCTGGAAAAATGGCAGTTTCAAAAATGAAAAATTCGGAATTGCTGACAGGTCCAGTAGTGCTTGAGTTGATAATTTTTGTTGGGCTTGGTGACTTGTATGTTTCCTGGCCTTGCTGAGCCCAGAACTCACATTTGTATCTATTTAGGTAAAACTCATCGTCAAGACCGTGGAAGTCTCCCAGTCTGATTATTTTGCTCACCTTGCCAAGTAGATCTAAAGCTGCAAGGCCTTCCTCGTTCATGCGAACTGGATTAATTAATGTTAATTCTGAGCCGCTTTGTAGAATGACCATATTTCTGTTCATTCTCATACCGGGGCCCATCTTAATACTGCCATGCAGCAGAAATACGCCAGGGTATAAATTTTGTAATTGCTCGTGTGGGTATGCTGGTGGGTACATTACTCTTCCTTAAGCAAGCTAACGCCAAGCTAAGCGGCAGCCGGAGCAGCAAAGCTGCGTAGGGAACCGCAACCGGCGCGATAATGCGAAGCAGCGCCGGTGAAGGCTGTCCGACTTGAGCGCCTTGTTAGGCTCTTGATGGACATTCACTGAAAAACCCCAGCAGATCTAAAAAGATCTATCGTTGCGTTATTGGTTAAAGACTGTGTTGAGTCATTGCACTGCAAAATAGTATTGTCCTTACCTGAAACAATTATGATTGGCTGACCAATTAGCGGCTCGTTAATTCGGTATTCATAGCCACCATTATTGAAGGTAAGGAATGCGCCTTGCGGGAGAAGCCCGTACTCAAAATTTCCTTTTGGATGCTGATGAGTAGCCGGAAAATTAAATGTGATTTTATCCTTGGTTCCTGCTCGATACTGCACATACCCCGTTGTTTCAGTGACGGGCATTGATGCGCAAAGAGAGTAAATCTTCTTGCCTGTCTGGCAGGACCAGACGGCGTTCTCTTCTTTGCCACAAAGAGAACTTACTTCCGCGTAGGAAGATCCCGCTAGAAGAATAAATATGTATGGGACTGTGAGAGAAATCTTGTTCATGCGATTGAGAGCCTAACGATTAAGCTAAGGGGCCGCGGCACGCGGTCCCAGCGAATGAAATGAGCGACTTCAGCGCCTTGTTAGGCATTTTAACCGTGATCGTAATATTGTTTTTCAATGGCAATAAGTTTGCCCCCAAGTTCGGGCGTAAGTACAGAAGGATTCTGCTCAACGACCGTGCGGGCAATGATGCCTTTAAGATCTATGTTTCTCGTTGCTGTTCCGGTTGCAATCTCTTGCTTGATTTGACTCAGCCGCTCGATAAGAAAACGAAAGGCGCGCCCTTCATATTTGTCGAGCGCATGGCTGCCGCGCGTATGCTCTAAGGACGCAATGCACTCATCGATTGTGAGCGGATGGTCAGAGTTTTTCATGAAATGCCTAACTTAGTTTATACCGCAAGGTTGCGGCGTAATAATTTTGATCTGCTGCATAAGACGGGGTAGCGTGGGGAAAGTTCAAAGACATCAAAGCTTTGGAAACTTAAACACAGCACTCCTTGCCATCAAATACCGCACATCCTGTGTCGTAAAGCATGCCATGCCATTTTGTAGGCGACAATCTCGCTGCATAACAAAATTGACTGGCGAAACTAGGAAACCGTGACTAGCTTTAACTACATGATTCCACAAGGAAGCGGAAAGTCATTCATCAGCAGCCCCAGAAAAAGACCGCATCCCTGCCCCGCCATCATTGCTAGAGCAAGTGCTCCGCCGCTTACGGTGTAGGCAGCGGGTATTGCACACCTTACGGCACAGTTTTGAGACTCATTTGCTCATGGGTGGCTACGATATTCGCACGGTACAGGAGCTGCTGGACCACACCGATGTGTCCACCACCATGATCTATACGCATGTGCTGAACCAAGATGGTCGCGGGGTTATTAGTCCATTGGACAGCTGCGTTGGGCGGGCTACCGCCACTCAGTTGTCGTAGTGCAATGAGAGCGGTCCATCCTTGGAGTCATTGCGAAGAGGTGTTTGGCACATCCTAGCCAGTACACTGACGAAGGTGGTGTGCGGCCGCATTCCCTGCGAAAGCTACAGCTAGTTTGTAGCAAACAGCCTTTCATTTTGGCAAGCAGAATTTCTACGCCACCAAATGACATCATGAACGCTCAGATTCAAGCAAGCAGCCGCGTGGTGGGAAAAATTGTGGGATTTGAAAAAAAACACGGTTTCCAGAAACGCTAAAGCCCGCTGACTAGGCGGGCTTTAGGTACATCATTTGGCGGTGAGAGAGGGATTCGAACCCTCGATAGGCTATTAACCTATACACGCTTTCCAGGCGTGCTCCTTAAGCCACTCGGACACCTCACCGGGGTGCAATAGACGCTGCTATTGCGGGCGGCAATGCTAGCGGATGACTGCGGTGATGGCAAAGTGTTTTTCTCAAAGCTAGCGGTGGTAGACTCGCGCGACTAAGTAGCATGTCAACCGTTGCATCGCGTGTTGGCACTGAGGAAGCATATGTCTGCAGCACCATCCGATACACTCAAATCCAGTCAGTTAGCTTTAACCATCGGCGCTCTTGGCGTGGTGTTTGGTGATATCGGCACGAGCCCGCTGTATGCCATCAAGCAATGCTTCAGTGTTGTGCCCGGACTTGATATTACCCATGACAACGTCATCGGCATTTTATCCATGGTGTTTTGGTCGCTCACGCTCGTGGTATCGATTCAGTACATCACGCTCCTCATGCGTGCCAACAACAATGGTGAAGGCGGCATTATGTCGCTGATGGCGTTGGTGCTGCGTGGCCGCTATAAGCGACCGTGGGCTAGACCATTAATGATTGTTTTAGGCTTATTTGGTGCCGCACTCTTTTTAGGCGACGGCATGATTACTCCAGCCATTTCCGTACTCTCAGCTGCGGAAGGTCTGAAGGTCGTTTCGCCCGACTTTGAACCTTTTATTATTCCCATCACGCTTGCCGTCATTACCGTACTATTTACCTTACAACGCCATGGCACTGGCTCGATGGGCGCTTTCTTTGGCCCGGTGATGCTGCTTTGGTTCGGCACACTAGCCTTTCTCGGTGCCATAAATATCCGCCATGCGCCGGAAGTGCTCACCCTCATTAACCCGTATTGGGCAGTCATGTTTATTGAGGAACATGCCGGCGTATCAATGGTTATTTTTGGTGCCGTGGTGCTAACGATTACCGGTGGCGAAGCGATCTACGCCGACATGGGCCACTTCGGTCATCGCCCCATACGCCGTGCTTGGTTTTATATGGCGTTTCCAGCGCTAGTGCTCAACTATTGCGGCCAAGGCGCTCTGCTTTTAGAGAACCCAGCGGCTATTGAAAATCCCTTCTTTTTATTAGCTCCAGATTGGGCACTCTACCCTCTCATTATTTTCGCTACGCTTGCTACCGTTGTGGCATCTCAGGCCTGTATTTCAGGCGTATTTTCGATCGCCCGACAAGCCATGCTACTCGGCTATCTACCGCGCTTTGAAGTGCGCCATACATCCAATAAAGAAATTGGTCAGATCTACATCCCCTTCTTTAATTGGCTGCTATTTGTTGCAGTCTGCATCCTTGTGATGACATTCCAAAGCTCAGAAAACTTGGCGGCGGCCTATGGCATTGCTGTGACCATGACCATGACACTGGATGCCATATTACTTATCGTGGTGGCTATTAAAATCTGGCATTGGCGCCCTGAGCTCGCAGCGCTATTAATCGTGCCGTTTATTCTGCTCGATATCGCCTACTTCTCATCGACATCACTGAAAATCATCCATGGTGGTTGGCTACCTGTGCTGATTGGCATCAGTGCATTTTTCATTATGGCAACCTGGAAGCGCGGTCGCGACAGCGTGCAGACACGTTTAAATAATGAAACCATGCCGCTGTCACTATTCGTCAATAGTATTGGTGCTTCTGCTGGGCAGACTGTGCAAGGCACGGCAGTGTTTATGAATAGCTCGCTAGAGCAGGTGCCGCATGCGCTATTGCATAATATGAAGCACAACAAAATCATTCATGAACGCAATATTGTGCTGCGTATTGCTACTAAGGATGTGCCCTTTGTCGAAGACTCAGAGCGCCTGAGTATCAATGAGATCAGTCATCACTTTTATCTCATCACGGCGAACTACGGCTTTAAAGAGCAGCCTGACATCGAGCAAATTTTTGCACTCTGCCGCAATCATTCGCTGAATTTAGACGTTATGGATACCAGCTTCTTTGTTTCGCGCGAACACATTATTCCCAACAAAGAAAACCCTATGCACCGCTTGCGGCAAATGCTGTACATCGTCATGGCGCGCAACGCTGTGCCGGTGACTGACTTCTTTAGCATTCCTAGCAATCGCGTCGTGGAGATGGGCACGCAGATTCGACTGTGACGCCCATGCTGTCTTATCACTGTAGATAGCAGCTGAGGCAAAGTCAGCATGGCCATTAAGTAGACGCGCGCTTCGAGCCCAAGATGTGGCAAACTTGGTTCAATAAAAACAACAAGGAGCGCGCCATGCCACCACCAATAGAGCGCCCAACGCCGGCGGATTCAAAAGAATCCAATGTCAAAAAAGTAGGCCTGCGAGATATTGCTCGCGGCGCTTTTGCCGCCATTCCCGACCTACTCACGGTTAATCGTGGCCTATTTGGCCTAGCCACACTCAAGCCCGAATCTGAAATGTCCATTGGCCGCGTGCTAGAACGCTGGGCACGACAAACCCCCGACCGCGTTGCGGTGCAATGGCAAGACCGACGCTGGACTTATGCTGAGTTCAATAGCTGGGTCAATCGCCTAGCAGCCAGCTTCTCGCATCATGGCGTGCATAGCGGCGATACCGTCGCCATCTTGGCTGAAAATAGCCCCATGCAACTAGCCTGTGTCGCTGCTGCGGTGAAGCTTGGCGCAGTCGCCGGCATGCTCAATTTCAACCAACGCGGTGATGTCTTGCGTCATAGCATCGACCTCGTGAAGCCTCGCATTTTGGTTCTCAGCGATGAGTGTAGCGATGCGCTAAAAAGCACAGGCTTAAGCTTTGAGACTCGCCCCGATATCGGTTTTTTTTGGGTGCAAGGCCAAGGTCATGCGCCCAGTGAAAGCGCCGACTGCCCCGTGGGCTTTACCGACTTAGCGCGCGATGCCGGCCGTCGCCGCAGCATCAACCCTGAAAGCACGCGCCATGTGCAAGCCCGCCAGCCCTGCTTCTTTATCTTCACGTCGGGTACGACCGGCCTACCAAAAGCCTCGGTGATGACGCATTACCGCTGGCTCGCCTCGATGGCCGGCGTCGGCAACGCCACCCTACGCCTACGCAGCGATGACGTGTTTTATTGCTGCCTGCCGTTCTACCACAACAACGCGCTCACCGTGGCCTGGGGCTGTGTGCTGTCGGCTGGCGCAACTCTCGCCATCGATCGCAAGTTCAGCGCCAGCCAGTTCTGGGATCGCCTACGCCATTACCGCGCGACTGGCTTCACCTATATTGGCGAACTGCTGCGCTATCTACTCAACCGCGATCCGCTCGACAATGACACCATGCACGACGTTCGCCTGATTACCGGCAATGGCCTGCGCCCAGAAATCTGGAAGCAGTTCCAGCAGCGCTTCGGCATCGAGCGGATTTACGAATTTTATGGGGCTAGCGAGTCCAACATTGGCTTTATTAATGCCTTTGGTGTCACTGAAACCGCCGGCTTTTCGCCTCTACCATTCGCCATCGTGCAGTTTGACGCTGACAGTGATGAGCCCGTGCGCAATACCAAGGGCCGATTAGTCAAAGTGAAAAAAGGCGGCGTCGGCTTATTGATTAGCGAAGTCAGTGAACGCCGACCTTTCGATGGCTATACCGACCCGGAAGCCGGTGAGAAAAAAATGCTGCGCGATGTCTTCAAAAAAGGCGACTGCTATTTCAACACTGGCGACTTAGTGCGCGACCAAGGCATGCGCCATATTCAGTTTGTTGACCGCGTTGGCGACACTTTCCGCTGGAAAGGCGAAAACGTCGCCAGCACCGAAGTTGAAGGTGCATTGGCCAGCGTTAGTAGCATCGCGCATGGTGCAGTCTATGGCGTATCTGTACCCGGCTGCGATGGCCGAGCAGGCATGGCAGCCATCACGCTCAAGCCCGGCATGAGCTTCGATGGCAAGGAAGTAGCTGCAACATTGATTGCCTGCTTACCACGCTACGCCGTCCCTGTATTCATACGCATACAGCCCGAGCAAGAAACCACCGGCACCTTTAAGTATCGCAAAGTCGAGCTCAAGCAAACTGGCTTCGACCCGAAAACTGTCGATGACGTTTGGCTCTTACTGCCACGCGAAAATATTTACGTGCCGCTGACGAAAAAAACCTTTGCCGATATTCACGCAGGACGCATTCAGCTCTAAGAGCTGAGCAGATATAAGGATAGCTACTATGACGCCACTTTCACCACCCGATAATATGTTTTTGCTCTTAGAGCGCCGCAATCAGCCCATGCACGTTGGCAGCTTATTGCTGCTCTCACCGCCCGAAGATGCCGGCCCCAACTACGCCCAAGAGCTTGCCGAATGGGCATTGTCGTATCGTCGCGCGCAGCCGCCATTCAACCAAAAGCTCACTAAGCGCTTCGGCATACCCTTTTGGGAAGAAGATACCGAGTTCGATTTAGAGGCGCACTTTCACCACATTTCGCTGCCTAAGCCCGGTCGTATTCGTGAGCTTTTAGCCATCGTTTCAAAGTTGCATAGCGGCCTGATGGATCGCGCCAAGCCCTTGTGGGAAATCTACATTATCGATGGTGTCGAGGATGGCCGAGTCGCCGTCTACAGCCGTATTCATCACGCACTCATCGATGGTGTCGCTGGCATGCGCATGTTGCAAAAAGGCATGTCGCCAGACCCGCTCTGCCGCGACACCGTGCCTTTTTGGGCGATGCCGCCACGAAAAAAAGCTGCGCCAGAAGGCGTTGTCGCTAATGTCACAGCGCCTATTTCAAAAGCCAGTAAAGCTATGGGGGCGATTCGTGATCAAGCCGCCACTTGGCCACGCGTGACCAAAGAAATCATCAAATCGATTAAGGCTCGTGGCAATGATGCCGATTATGTCTCGGTGTTTCAGGCGCCACGTTCGATTTTGAACCAACCAATCAGCGCCTCGCGTCGATTCGCTGCCCAGTCATGGGACTTACCACGCATCAAAGCTACCGCTAAAAAGCATAACGCTACGCTCAACGACATTGTTTTGGCCATGTGCGCGAGTGCATTACGCCGTTATTTGACCGACTTAAATGCCCTGCCCGACAAGCCTTTAGTAGCGATGGTACCGGTGTCTTTGCGCAAAGATGACTCCGATGGCGGCAACCAAGTCGGCATGGTGTTAGCGAACTTGGCCACGCATCTGAGCCATCCGCTCGAGCGTCTCGATGCCATTGCGCGTTCAGTGCAAAACAGCAAAGACCGCTTCGCCAACATGAGCCAGCTGGAAATCATGAACTACGTTGGCACCGCACTGGCCGTCAGTGGCATCAATATGGCAACTGGCATCGCGCCAACTTGGCAGGCGTTTAATATCGTCATCTCTAATGTGCCGGGCCCGCGCGAAACGATGTACTGGAATGGCGCCAAGCTCGAAGGCATTTATCCGGTCTCTATCGCCATGGATGGTCAAGCGACCAATATCACCGTGGTGAGCTATGCCGAGAAGTTTGAGATTGGCATTATTGCTTGTCGGCGCACGCTACCGCATATGCAGAAGTTGCTGGCGTATTTGGAAGAGGGTTTGGTGGAGTTGGAAAACGCTTAAGCCTTCTGGGACGAGTATTGAGTTAGGCGAGGGAATGCGGCACGTCTCTCGCCTAACTACTTACTCAGCGATATCGCCTGGATCTAAAAAACCACCGGACTGGCGCGCCCATAGCTGCGCATAAAGGCCGCCAGCTGCCACTAGCTCATCGTGCGTACCAACTTCAATGATGCGGCCCGCATCCATCACCACCAGCCTATCCATGGCGGCAATGGTCGATAGCCTATGTGCGATGGCAATCACAGTCTTACCTTCCATCAAGCGATACAGATTTTCCTGAATCGCCGCCTCAACTTCTGAATCCAGCGCCGACGTTGCCTCATCGAGAATTAAGATCGGTGCGTCTTTCAGCATCACGCGCGCAATGGCCACGCGCTGGCGTTGGCCGCCCGAAAGCTTCACCCCACGCTCGCCTACATGTGCGTCATAGCCGGTGCGGTCCTTGGCATCCTTTAGCAACAAGATGAACTCATGCGCCTGCGCCTTACGCGCCGCCGCCTCGGTCATCTCCTGTGTCGCATCAGGACGGCCATAGCGCAAGTTCTCGCTCACCGAACGATGCAGCAATGACGTGTCTTGCGTAACCATACCAATCTGTGCGCGCAAGCTGTCTTGCTGCACATCGGCAATATTCTGGCCATCGATGACAATGCGCCCGCCAGCCACATCATAGAAACGCAGCAGCAAATTCACCAAGGTCGACTTGCCGGCACCTGAGCGCCCGACTAAACCAACTTTCTCACCAGCGGCAATGCGCAGGCTCAAATCCGCAATCACGCCACTTTGCTGGCCATAATGAAAGCTCATTTTGTCAAAAATAATCTCACCACGCGGCACACTTAAAACGGCCGCATCAGGCTTATCTTCAACCACTTGCGGTACCGAAATTGAGCCAATGCCATCCTTCACGGTGCCGATGTTTTCAAACAGCGATCCTATTTCCCACATAATCCATTGCGACATGCCCGATAGGCGCAGCACCAAACCTAAGGCCAAGGCCACCGCACCAACCGATATTTCAGCCCCTAGCCATAGCCAAATCGCCAAACTGCCAACACTGAGCAAGAGCGCGGCATTGAGGCTATAGAGCGATAAGTTCAACCATGTTACTAAGCGCATTTGCGCATAGACCGTGACCAAAAACTCACCCATACCCTCTCGGGCATAGCTCGCCTCACGCTGGGCGTGCGAAAACAATTTCACCGTCTGAATATTGGTGTAGCTATCGACAATACGCCCCGTCATTTGCGAGCGCGCATCGGCCTGTAGCTGGGCTACGCGCCCCATACGCGGCACAAAAAACTTCAGCATCAATAAATACAATAGCAACCAGGCAACTAGCGGAATGGCCAAACGCCAATCGGCATTAGCAAATAACACCAATGTGCCCAAGAAATAGACCACGATGTAGTTCAATACATCGAGCAGTTTGATCACGCACTCGCGCACCGCTAGTGCGGTTTGCATTAGCTTGGTGGCGATGCGACCAGCAAACTCATCTTGATAAAACGCCATGGACTGACGCAACAAATACCGGTGTACCAACCAGCGGATGCGCATCGGGTAATTGCCCATCAGGGTTTGATGGTTCAGCAGCGAATGCGCAGTGACTAATAGCGGCAGGCCCAAAGCCACGGCGGCCATGGAGATGAGCTGCCAGCGCTGCGCCTCCATAAAAGAATCGCGACTTTGCACCGAGAGCCAATTAACGATGTCGCCCAGAAAGCTAAAAAGCCAGACTTCAGCAATGGCCACCAGCGTCATCAAGGCCGCGCCCATGAGCAAATACGGCCATGCACCACGAGTGAAATATAAGCAAAATGCCAACAGCTCACGCGGTGGTTGCGTTAGCTGTTGCTCAGGAAAAGGATTTAAGCGGCGTTCAAACCAAGAAAACATGCCCTGCCTCGATAAATAAACAAGGCGGCTACTCTACCAGTGCAGCCTCACAATAGGCATCCCGCAGACTACGACGCTGTGGTGTTTCACCCACTTTCATGGCTATTGCAGTGAGATTTGCCTGCAACTCGATGCTCTCATGCGTTAACGATTGCCAAGTTGGCTCTTGCGATACAGAGAGTCGTTCGGCATTGCGCCAAACACCCTCTCGCCAAACAGCGACTAATTGTTGCGAAACCAAATTAACCGGCAAACCAAGATTTGCCACAATCGTCATCAGCGGATCATAACGCCGTCCAACTTCTCGCACGATGATGGGATAGGCTGTATTGAGCACGGTATTGAAGCGATCATGATCACGCTTACGGCTTTTGCCATTGGGCAGAGTTAAGCCGGTATTGGCCACTGCAAATGGCATATCGCGCTGCACATGAGCATTAATCGCGAGCAACATATCGTGGCCGCCACTCCAATTGCCACTATTCGCCGCATCCATAGCCGTTTGCCAAGCCGGTGCAATCGGCTTACCTGCCAGATGATCGGTGATCATCTCGTCGTAAAGTGCATAGAACTGCAGCGCCTCAAAGCCAAGGCCTGCAGGGTCATCAAAAACGCTGGGATCTTCTTCTAGTTGCAAGCGCGTTTGCTTCGTTAGCAAACGATACACCGTAGGGAAAACGGCGCGATGATCACAGCCGAAAAACTTCTCCCACTCCGCTAACTTGCTCTCCACCCAGCGCACACAAATTAGGCCATCAGCACCACAACGCTCGGCATAATCAGACGCAGGATCGGTTGCTACTAGCGGTGGAAGTAAGTCAGTGAGGGGAATATTGATCGATGGCTCAGCACGCGCAGCGCTGGCGCTATCAGTTGCAGCTGGCGTGCTCACGGCAGTGTCAGATGCGGCGCGGCTATCGCCACCGCAAGCTGACAATACACTGATTATGCTGATGAGGAAGAAGCTAGAAACGTAACGGTTCATGTGATCGCTCATGCCATTTTTTATTATTAATGCGTAGACTCTACAACGACTAAACAAAACCACCAAATGTTGAGTTTCTTCGAAAAAATCTAGACATAAAAAACGGGCCACTAGGACCCGTTTTTGACAAACCGCTAGCGCCCTAATGAGCGCGAGCTATTAAATCAGTTTGTCGAGCTGCGGCACGATGTCGAAGAGATCGCCCACGATGCCGTAATCGGCAACGGAGAAAATCGGAGCATCTTCATCTTTGTTGATCGCAACAATAACTTTCGAGTCTTTCATGCCAGCTAAATGCTGGATGGCACCGGAGATACCAACCGCAATGTAGAGCTGTGGAGCAACGACTTTACCAGTCTGACCGACTTGCATGTCGTTAGGCACAAAGCCAGCATCAACCGCGGCGCGCGAAGCACCAACAGCTGCGCCAAGTTTATCGGCCAATGAATAAAGCAAGTTGAAGTTCTCGCCATTGCCCATGCCACGACCGCCAGAAACGACGATTTTAGCACCGGCTAATTCTGGACGATCCGACTTAGCTAGCTCTTCGCCAACGAAGCTTGATTTACCAGCATCTTGCGCTGAAGCCACAGCTTCAACTGCAGCCGAACCACCTTCAGCTGCGGCAGCGTCAAAGCCTGTAGGGCGCACGGTGATGACTTTGATGTCTTCAGTCGATTGCACAGTAGCAATGGCGTTACCAGCGTAGATAGGACGCTCGAAAGTATCAGCAGAGATAACTGCTGAGATTTCCGAGATTTGCGATGCATCTAGCAAAGCGGCTACGCGTGGCAGAATATTTTTGCCGTTGGTAGTCGCTGGAGCCAATACGTGGCTATAGGACTTGCCGAGTTCAGCAATCAGCAGCGCCACGTTTTCTGGCAGCTGATGCGCGTAAGCAGCGTTATCAGCCAATAAAACTTTGCTCACGCCAGCAATTTTAGCGGCGGCATCGGCAGCAGCTTGGCAGCCTTGGCCAGCAACCAACACATGCACATCGCCACCGATTTTCACGGCAGCTGTCACTGTGTTTAAGGTTGCGCCTTTGATGGACGCGCTATCGTGTTCTGCAATAATTAAAGTGGCCATGATTAGATCACCTTCGCTTCGTTTTTCAGTTTATCGACCAGCTCTTCAACAGTTTTCACCTTGATGCCAGCGCTACGCTCAGCAGGGGCATTCACTTTTACTGTTTTCAAACGTGGCGTGGTATCGACACCGTAGTCACCAGGTGCTTTCGTATCCAGCTGCTTTTTCTTTGCTTTCATGATGTTTGGCAGCGACGCATAGCGTGGCTCGTTCAAACGCAAGTCGGTAGTAATTACCGCAGGCAATGTCAGCTCAACGGTTTGCAAACCACCGTCGATTTCGCGAGTCACTTTGGCTTTATCGCCAGCGACTTCTACGACTGAAGCAAATGTGCCTTGGGCAAAACCAGCCAACGCAGCCAGCATTTGGCCAGTTTGGTTGTTATCACCATCGATGGCTTGCTTACCTAAAACAACCAAACCAGGCTGCTCTTCATCGCAAATTCCTTTCAGAATTTTCGCGATAGCCAGCGGCTCAGCGACGTCATCGGTTAGCACCAGAATGGCACGGTCGGCACCTAGGGCCAGAGCAGTACGCAGTTGTTCTTGCGCAGCTTGTGGACCAACAGTGACCGCAATAATTTCAGTAGCGATGCCTTTCTCTTTCAGACGAACAGCTTCTTCTACCGCGATCTCACAGAACGGGTTCATGGCCATTTTGACATTGGCCAGCTCCACGCCGGAGTTATCCGCTTTCACGCGAACTTTGACGTTGTAATCGACAACGCGTTTGACAGCGACAAGAACCTTCATGGAATCCTCAGCTATTTAACGATTTAAACGAATGATGAACATGACGAGAAAAGGCGCGCAGCGCGCACAGACTGCTCTCGAAAGGCTCGGTATCTTGCAGTGTGATGCTTTAACGGTCAACCTGCCGACCGACGAAATACTCTTTAATTGCAAGCAAAGCGATTAAAAATCAATGCTTTGGCTTTTTACCCAAAACTTGTTTATTACCCATGCGGACAGCCACATTAAGCAAAAAGTCTAGAAATGGCTCTTTTTCACCAATAAATTGCGTGTAAAAGCCCGACTTAGTTAAGGCAGATGCGCCATGAGCTAAGGCCCATGCCGCAGCGATATGCCAAGACGGTGGCACATCGGCGAGCTTACCCGCCTTAATTTGCCCTTCCACCATGGCATACAGCGTATCCACGTTTGACGAACGGATAGCATGCAATTTCTCTAGCATGGTAGGCACAGCGCCATCGGCTACTAGTTTGCTTTCTAGGCGCTCAAACAATAAGTATTTGTCGGCATCCTTCACGCGAAAAGTGAAATATTCGCGCACCAAAGTTTGCTTGTCTTCGGTCATGTCGATGCGAGCGAACATGTCCGCCAACTCATCTTCATAGCGGATCATTAACAACACATAGATTTCGTTTTTTGTTTCGAAATGCTTATAGATAGTGCCTTTGCCAATACCCACTTTGTCGGCAATCATTTCTACCGTGACTTTATCTTCGCCATGCTCAATGAATAGCGCTTGTGCACAATCGAGAATGTCTTGTTCACGCTGACGAAATTCGCGCGCTTTTTGCGTGGCTTTGGCTAAGTCACTCATGCCAGCTCCTTGTGTCAACGAGAGATCCATATTCCCTCGTAGTCGGGCAAATAATCTATGAAGACAGGAGTTTAGTCTGCCATGGACCTTGGTGCTAGTACCAAGGGTGAGAGCGACTTCAGACCAAATAAGCGTTTGAAGTTCTCTGTGGTTGCTTCAGCCAACGCCTCCACACTCAAGCCACGCAGTTCAGCAATATGAGCGGCAGTATCTGGTAAGTACGCCGGCTCGTTTGGCTTGCCGCGATTAGGCGTAGGTGCCAAATACGGCGCGTCAGTTTCAATCAGCAAGCGATCGAGCGGAATGCGCTTAGCCACTTCTTTCAATTCCAGCGCTTTATTAAAAGTCACAATGCCTGAAATCGAGATGTAATAGCCCAAGTCCAGCGCTGCCTCGGCGGTCGCCCAGTCTTCAGTAAAACAATGCATCACCGCACGCTCTGCACCTTCGCGGCGCATTTGTGCCAGCACATCATCACGCGATGAACGGGTATGAATAATCAAAGGTTTAGCGGTCTGGCGAGCGACTTCAATATGCGTAGAAAATAGAGCCTGCTGCTGTTCGCGTGTGCTGGCATCGTGAAAATAGTCCAGGCCAGTCTCGCCAATGGCGACCACACGCGGATGCTGTGCGAGCTTTAGCAACTCAGTCACGCTAGGCGCATGCGCGTCGGTATGACACGGATGCACGCCAATACTCAGAGACACATCAGCATGCTGATCGGCAATCGCACACAGGTCGCTAAACTTCTCGGTTTCCACACTCACGCAGAGAAAATGCTCAACGCCGCGAGCACGAGCGGCATCCAGCGCGCGCGCCAACGAGCCATCGTGGCGGTCGAGTTTGAGCATGTCTAAATGGCAATGACTATCAACGAACATGATGGCCTCCTTGACGAGTTGCACGCGCCCAATGCAACCAAAGATTATCGAGAATAGTGGCGGCAGCAACGTTGGTGTCATCGAGCAAGCGGCGTGCTTCCACGGCCTGCCACAGTGTTTCTAGCAAGCATTGCGCATTGATTTCAGCGAGCTTTTGCAGCGATGGCAGATCGCTATGGCGCACCGGCAACTCTGGCGCTAAGCCCTGCTGCACGGCGTCATCGAGCAGGCTTTGCCAGGCGGTGATTTGCTCAATCGGGTTCACTTTAGTGAACTGCTGAGCCGCAGTTAATGGCTGCTCAGCGCCACTGCCCACCGCCAGCAAGGCGTCGAGAATAGGCTGGCGCTGAACAAACCATGGTGACTCACTCAAGGCCAAGGCCGCCAATGGCGCACCACGTGCTAAACCCAATAATGTCTCGGCCATCGCCGGCACACTCAGCTGCGGACGCAACCACGCTAGCGCATCTTCTTCGTCAGGCAAGCTCAACGGCAGCAGCTGGCAGCGGCTACGGATAGTCGCTAGTAAGGCCGTGGGCTGATCAGTCAGCAGCAAAAATACGCAGCGCTGACCGGGCTCTTCCAAGGTTTTCAACATGGCATTGGCCGATGAGGTGTTCAGCGCATCAGCAGGATCAATGATGATGACGCGATAACCCTGCATTTGCGCCGTTTGCGAAGCAAAGCTGACAACAGCGCGCGCCTGATCAATCTTGATAACTTTGCTGACTTTATCGCCATCGGTCTCAGGGCTTAGCACGTAATAGTCTGGATGTGTGCCAGCGGCTAAGAGCTGGCAACCTCGGCATTGGCCGCAAGCCGCATCAAGCGATGGCGTTTGACACAACATACGCGCAGCAAAGGCATCGGCTAGACGGCGTTTACCAGTGCCTGCTGGAGCAGCAAAGAGCATGGCATGCGGCAGGCGCTCGGCATTCAACAAACGATTAAGCGAGGCCCAAATACCCTGCTGCCAGGGATATACATCAGTCAACATGGTGAATCTCACAATGGGCAATATGGGCCGATAGGACACTGGCAACATCACGCTGCACGGCGGCCAATGCTTGGCCTGCATCAATGCGTTTCATACGCTCAGGCTCGGCCTCAGCACGTGCCAAATAGCTAGCTCGCACGCGCTCAAAAAAACTCAGCTGTTCTTGCTCGAAGCGATCAAGTGCCGCGCGCTCACTGGCGCGGCTCATGCCAGTGGCAACATCAACATCGAGCAGTAAGGTGAGTGCCGGGCCTTGAGCCTTTAGCACGAGTTCAGAGAGGCTATCGATCAACCCTACATCAAGACCGCGGCCACCGCCTTGATAAGCATAAGTAGCATCTAAAAAGCGATCGCAGAGCACCCAAGCGCCACGCTGCAATGCCGGCAAAATCACTTGCTGCCAATGCTGTGCGCGACCGGCAAAGAGCAATAGTAGCTCGGCGTCGGGCGCGACTTTTTCATCGCGGGGTGCCAGTAGTAATTCGCGAATAGTTTCCGCCAATGGCGTACCGCCGGGTTCACGTGTGACCACTAGTTCACGGCCTGTTGCGCGCAGCAGCTCAGCCATCGCGGCAAGATTGGTGCTTTTGCCGACGCCCTCACCGCCCTCTAGGGTGATGAAACGTGGCCACGAATGATGCTTACTCATTGACGCTGATACTTATTCACCGCGTTGTTATGCTCTTTTAGCGTCGCGGAAAAAATATGACGGCCCTTGCCATCGGCAACAAAGAAGATCGCATCGCTCTCGGCAGGATGCATCGCGGCATGAATCGATGCGCGACTCGGCAAAGCAATCGGGCTCGGTGGCAAACCATCAATGCGATAGGTGTTGTAGTCGGTGGCTGCACGCAGGTCTTTGCGCGAGATATTGCCGCGAAAAGCCTCACCCATGCCATAGATCACGGTGGGGTCGGTTTGCAGGCGCATACCAATTCTCATACGTCGTACAAAAACGCCGGCTACTCGCGCGCGCTCATCATTGCGCGAGGTTTCTTTTTCAATAATCGACGCCATGATTAACGCTTCATAAGGCGTTTTATAGGGCAAGTCAGGCGCGCGCGCAGCCCACTCTGCCGCCAAAATACGTTTTTGACGCAGGTATAGTCGGCGCAAAATATCGATATCGCGAGAGTCGTCATCCATCACATAGGTATCAGGTGCAAACAAACCTTCGGGATGTGACTCCTCTGCGCCTATGGCCGCCAATACCTGCTCGTCTGTCATTTCGGCAACGCCATGGCGCACGTCATCGCGTGCGGCAATAGTCGCCAGCAAGTCGCTGTAACGCGTGCCCTCGATCACCAGCATCGCCGGCGTGCCATCGGGAGCCTGCGATAGCCGTGACACCAGCTGCTCAAGCGTCATTGGTGGGCGAAAGTTAAATACGCCCGGCAGCAAAACTTCTTCGCCGGGTCGTAAAAACAGATAGGCTCGCAAGGACCATTGGCTGTGAATAATGCCTTGATCGCTGAGCTGAGTTGCGACTTGCTGCCAGTGACTGCCTCGCGCCACGCGCAGCTTCACACCTTCGGTGGGCAAGGTGACCGATTGCAGAAAAATGCGATAGGCAATAATAGCGAGCACGACCAAAACAGCCATTAACAACCAGCGGCGTTTACGAATCGGCTTTTTTGGGGCAGCGAGTGTACTCATGCGTTAGCAAACCACGGGGCAATGATGTCTTGGCATTGTCGGGTGATTGCATCGATTCGCCAAGCCTTATCGTGGCTAGTGGCGCTTTCATTGCTCGAACCAACGGGTATGAGCTGCTCTTGTCCTGATAACCAACGCCGTACCGGCCACAAACCATTGACGCTATTAACGAAGAAAATGGCGTCGGCGCTGAGTAAGTCTGCGCGCGTAAAATCCCCAACAACTGCGGCGATACCATGCTCTGAGCAAGCATCAAGCAAGGCATCACGAAGTACCCCACGCACGCCACATCGGCCCAACGCTGGCGTGTGTAATTCACCATCGCGGACAAAAAATAGGTTGCTAAACACGCCTTCGATAACGCGCCCAGACTGGTCATATACCACGGCTTCTTGGCATTCAGGCGTAGCGCTGAGCTCTTGCCGTAGCAACACTTGCTCGAGTCGATTGCTGTGTTTAATGCCCGCCAACGCTGGCTGCTCGGCCAATCGTAGACTAGCCTCAGACATGCAAATGCCCTGTTCCGCCCAATCGCGTGGCGGCATCGGCTCATCGAACCAATGCAATATCAATACTGGCTGGCAGATGCTAGGGCGAGCATAGCCACGGCCGCCGGAGCCGGCGCTGACTTGAATTCGCAAGATGCCATGGTGGCGATTAGCTAAAAATGACGTTACATGGGCTCGCCAAATGGACTCATCTGGCAGGCCTAAACGCTCGCAGCCTACGCTAAGGCGCGCCCAATGCTGCTCCATGAGCACTGGCCTGCCTGCCAAGACTCGTACGGTCTCAAACAGGCCATCGCCATAGCGCAGGCTGCGATCATCGCTGGCGATGGCATCGAGCTGCTCAGCGCCGCGCCAGACGCTCACCGTTAGCTGCGTCACAGACGCCGAAACACCAACGAGGCATTGGTGCCACCAAAGCCAAAAGAGTTCGATACCACGACATCGACACGCTGCTCACGCGCGGTATTCGGCACATAGTCGAGACGGCATTGTGGGTCGACATTATCGAGGTTGATGGTTGGCGGCACGATCTGGTCACGTATCGCCAAGACACTGAAAATCGCCTCTACGCCACCGGCTGCACCGAGCAAATGCCCAGTCATCGATTTCGTCGAGCTTACTGCCAGTTTTGTAGCGTGGTCGCCAAACACTTGTTCAATGGCAAGCGACTCAGCGACATCGCCGGCTGAAGTTGAAGTGCCATGCGCATTGATATAGTCCACTTGCTCAGGATTCAGCCCAGCATCTTTTAACGCATTACGCATGGCCGCTGCTGCACCGGCACCATTTTCAACGGGGGAAGTCATGTGAAAGGCATCTTCGCTCATGCCAAAACCCACAAGCTCAGCGTAAATTCTGGCGCCACGAGCTTGTGCATGCTCTAGCAGCTCGAGCATCACCACGCCAGCGCCGTCGCCCATGACAAAGCCATCACGGTCGCGGTCAAATGGCCGACTGGCAGCTGCAGGGTCATCGTTGCGAGTCGATAGCGCGCGCGGTGCAGCAAAGCCCGCCAAACCCAATAAACTAACGGCCTTCTCAGCACCACCAGCAAGCACGGCATCGGCATCGCCATAGGCAATCATGCGTGCCGCCATGCCAATGCTGTGAGTACCAGTCGTGCAGGCTGTCGCGATCGCAAGATTTGGCCCTTTAAGACCAAAGCGAATAGCCAACATGCCCGCTGCCATATTGACGATGGAGCCAGGCACAAAAAATGGCGACACTTTGCGTGGGCCACCCTCAAGTAAATTCGTATGGGTAGATGTAATAGTGTTTAAACCACCAATACCCGAGCCCAACACGACACCAACACGGTCGCAATTAGCCTCTGTAATCTCAAGACCAGAGTCTTTCATGGCCTGACAGCCTGCTGCGAGGCCATACTGAATAAAGCCATCGATGCGCCGCGCTTCTTTCGCAGGCATATAATCATCGACAATAAAATCAGGCACTTGACTGGCAAACTGAGTAGTCAAAGCGCTGCAATCAAAATCCGTGACCGTGCGTATACCGCTTTGACCGGCTTTAATGCCCTGCCAGGTCGACTCTACACTGGCGCCAAGGCCGGTAAGCATGCCCAAACCTGTGACCACTACGCGACGCTTTGCCATGTATTTCTCCACTCTCTGACACGAAAAAGCCGCAGGAGCGCAAACGCTACTGCGGCTTTTTACACAAACTACTTACTGCTTGCTGTGCGCAGTAACATAGTCAATGGCCGTTTGCACGGTGCTGATTTTCTCAGCATCTTCATCGGGGATTTCTGTTTCAAATTCTTCTTCCAACGCCATCACCAATTCAACGGTGTCCAGCGAGTCAGCGCCCAAATCATCGACAAATGAAGCTTCGTTAGTTACTTCTTCCAACTTAACACCCAGTTGTTCGGCAACGATTTTTTTGACGCGTTCTTCGATTGTGCTCACGTTTATCTCCTGTGATGTCGGTTAGGCCGACAAGTCGCGACTAAGTCTAGTGAAGCGACTTGTAGCTGGCAAGAACAGCCTGCCGTCAAACCGTAAGTAGTTGTTTCAGTCAACTTATGTAGGAATTTCATGGCCTTATGTTAAGCCATGTACATGCCGCCGTTGACGTGCAGCGTGGTTCCAGTGATATAAGACGCCGCATCTGAGGCCAAAAACGCGACCGCGGAGGCGATATCTTCCGGTTGCCCTAAACGACCTGCCGGCACTTGCTTGAGTAACAACTCGCGTTGCGCCTCCGGCAAAGCCTGAGTCATATCTGTTTCAATAAAGCCTGGTGCAATGGAATTGACCGTGATGTTGCGCGAAGCAATCTCAGCAGCCAAGGCACGGCTAAAGCCTTCAAGCCCAGCTTTTGCAGCGGCATAGTTTGCCTGTCCAGGGTTACCCATGGAACCAACCACCGAGCTGATATTAATAATGCGGCCCCAACGCGCCTTGGTCATACCTTTAAGGCATGCCTTGGTAACGCGAAAAATCGCCGATAAATTAGTATTGATAACGTCATCCCACTCATCGGCCTTCATGCGCAGCATGAGGTTATCGCGGGTGATACCGGCGTTATTGACCACGATCTGTGGTGCACCAAATTCGGCGTTAATCACGGCAATGGTCTGATCAATAGATTCAGCATCAGCAACATTGAGCACGACGCCTTTGCCTTTTACGCCAGCCTCAGCAAATGCAGCGCTAATGCGCTCAGCACCTTCGGCTGTGGTCGCAGTGCCAACGACAGTATGACCTTGTTGACCAAGGGCTAAAGCAATTGCTCGACCTATGCCACGTGTAGCGCCAGTGACTAGCGCTACTTTTTCTGACTCACTCATATTTAATCCTCTGGCTCAAAAACAACTTTCAAGCCGATCGTCTTAGCTTAGCAAAGTGATTCTAACGCAGCAGTCATACCTTCGGTTGAATCTAGTGACCAATGAGTCATATTTTTATCAATACGCTTATTCAAGCCCGTGAGGACTTTGCCCGGGCCACTTTCGAACATTTGCGTTACGCCTAAGGCACTCAGATGCTCAACGCACTCAACCCAACGCACGGGACTATAGAGCTGCTCGACCAATGCCGCCTGAAGCGTCGCTGTATCGCTGGCCACTTTTGCCGAAACATTTTGCACCACAGGGATGACCGATTTGTTAAATGTCAGTGCGTAGAAGCACTTAGCTAGCTCGTCTGCCGCAGGGCGCATCAAGGCACAATGCGACGGCGCACTCACCGATAGCGGCAAGGCACGCTTAGCGCCAGCTGCTTTGCACTCAATAATGGCACGATCAACCGCTGCGGCACTGCCGGCAATAACCACTTGGCCGGGCGCATTAAAGTTCACCGCGGCAACGACGTCGCCATCGGCAGCGACTTTGCAGGCGGCAATGACTTGCTCATTATCGAGGCCTAAAATCGCAGCCATCGCACCTTCACCTGCAGGTACGGCATCTTGCATCAAGCGGCCACGCTCGGCGACTAGGCGCACACCATCGGCCAGTGAGATCACCTCGGCGGCAACCAGTGCGGTGTATTCGCCCAAAGAATGACCGGCTAAATAGTCTGGTGCAGGGCCGCCCGCTTGTTTCCACGCACGCCAAACGGCAATACCTGCGGCGAGCAATAAGGGCTGAGTGTTTTCAGTGGCGTTCATTTCGGCCTCAGGGCCGTTTTGCGCCAATGCCCACAGGTCTTTACCCAAGGCGGCTGAAGCTTCAGCAAAGGTCGCTTCAATAATGGGATAACTAGCGGCTAAATCAGCAAGCATGCCAATGCTTTGCGAGCCTTGACCTGGGAATACCCATGCAGTCGTC
This sequence comes from Paraperlucidibaca wandonensis, assembly GCF_042677145.1. Lineage (NCBI taxonomy): Bacteria > Pseudomonadati > Pseudomonadota > Gammaproteobacteria > Moraxellales > Moraxellaceae > Paraperlucidibaca > Paraperlucidibaca wandonensis. The sequence continues at coordinate 1,321,903 of NZ_JBHTIT010000001.1, forward strand.
GTCATAGTTGGTCCTTTTTATATGAATAGATGAGTTATTACTATTCGCTAGCGGCGCTGCTCTCGGCTTCGCTAAAGCGTCGCGAGATGAGGCCGGGAATATCTTTGCGCACTTCTAACATAGCGACTTCAAGCGCATGCGCAAAGGAGGAGATATCGGCGCTACCATGGCTTTTGATGACAATGCCATTGAGGCCAACGAGGCTGGCACCATTATAGCGACCGGGGTCCATTTGTGACTTCAAGCCACGCCAAATGGGATAAGCCAAAGCGCCTAAGATTTTGGTCAGCCAATTACGGTTAATCTGCACTTTAATCATGGCGGCGATCATTTTCGCCACACCCTCAGAACTTTTCAGCGCGATATTGCCAACGAAACCATCGCAGACAACCACTTCTGCCTCACCACGGAAAACACCATCGCCTTCGATATAGCCGATGTAATTTAGACCGGAGTTACGCAGCAGCTCATGCGTCTGCTTGATGAGGTCGTTGCCCTTGATTTCTTCTTCGCCAATATTAAGCAGTGCCACGCGCGGACTGGCATGGCCATCGAGCGCGCCCGCCACAAGCGAGCCCATACGAGCAAACTGCAGCAAATGCGCAGGTTCAGAATCAATATTGGCGCCGAGATCAAGCATATGAACATGACCACGCTGCGTTGGCAGGGCCGTCATGATGGCTGGGCGGTCTATTGCAGGGTGGGTTTTTAGCACAAAACGGCTAACTGCCATGAGCGCGCCGGTATTGCCCGCAGAGATACAAGCCTGAGCGTGGCCATCACGAACGGCTTCAGCAGCCAAGCGCATGGAAGAGCGCTTTTTCTGACGCAGCGCCACCGAGACTTTATCGTCCATGGTGACAAATTCGCTGGTGTGCACAATGCTCATGCGCTTGCGCAGAGCATCTGGAGTTTTTTCCAGAAATGGCAAAATAGCCGCTTCATCACCCACCAACAAAAAACTCACGTCGGGGGCAATGGCGGCTATTTTTAACGCCGCTGGCACAGTAACGGAGGCACCGAAGTCGCCTCCCATTACATCAACCGCCAGCGTAATCGACATAGATTACTGCGTCTTATGCTTCGTCTTTTACGCCAAAGAGCTGATGACCGCGATAGAAGCCATCTTTGGTGACGTGATGACGACGGTGTAATTCACCAGTGGTCTGATCGACGCTCAGGGTTGGGCCATTCAAGGCATCATGCGAACGACGCATGTCACGACGTGAACGGCTTTTACGGTTCTGTTGAACGGCCATGGTTTACTCCGGCATTTTACTCACGACTGTTGCTTAACTGCAGCAGTCTCACTTTGGTGTCACTTCGCGTCTTAGTGCTTTTTCAAGCTCGCTAAGACATGAAATGGGTTCTCTCTCAACGTTTCGGGCTCGGCTACGGTGTCGTCAACTAACGGCACTGCTGGCTCACAGTCCTCATGGTTTGCCACTAATGGCAAAGCCAAGATCAGTTCATCTTCCAGCAGCTCTGGGAAATCTAGTTCACCATTGTCTGCTAGAACAAAATCTTCAGCTTCCGATAAACGCTCAACTTCCTCGTCATCGTTCAGCATAAACACATTTACTTGTGCCGATATCGGCACATTAACGGCCTGCAAGCAGCGCTGGCATTCTAACGAAAGCGTGGTCTCTAAGCGACCCGCTAACACCGGAAAATGCCGCGCATCGCGAGCAAACGCGACATGCACTGTCACTTCACCATCTGTACTTAAGGCGCCATCAAGCAAGCGCGTAAAACGCGCTAATGGCATGGCGACATCGAGCACTGCTGCGCGATCGGCCCATTTGCCTGGTTCGATGATGTGTGGAATTGTGCTGTCTGACATAGGGGCGGGATAATACGGATTCACCCCGCCCCTGTCAAAGGACTATTGCTGCATTTGTGGCTTATTTAAGCGTAACGCGACTTGCTTCCAAACCTAGGGTTTGACGCAGGCTCGTAGCGAACTCTTGGCCAACCACAGCACCCAAACGGCGCAGCACTGAATCAACGGGATTAGGCATCAAGGTGTAGTCCACCAACGTCTCAGCTTTCACCACATCACGCGCCACCGAGTGCAAGGAACCGATGTCATCCGCCAGACCTAGCGTGATGGCTTGATCGCCGCTCCAGAAGTAACCCGAGAAGGTATCGTCGTTGACCTTTAAGCGCTCACCACGGCCTGCTTTCACAGCAGCAATAAATTGCCTATGCACGGCATCCAACACGCCCTGCACATGCGCCTGCTCAATCTCATTCACGGGCTTGCTAGGGCTAAGCAGATTTTTGTGTGCACCTGCAGCCAAAGTACGATCCTCAACACCAAGTTTCTGCAGTAGCTCAGGCACGCCAAAGCCAGGCATGATGACGCCGATCGATCCCACCAAGCTGGATGGATTGACGTAGATCTTATCGGCCGCCACCGCGATGTAATAAGCACCCGACGCACCCATATCGCTAATCACTGCGTATAGTGGCTTATCAGGATGGATTAAGCGCTGGCGACGAATCTCACGATAGACCTCATCGGCCTGCACAGGGCTGCCGCCAGGGCTATTGATGCGCAAGACCACGGCCTTGGCCTCAGTCGCGCTGAAGGCGCTATCGAGCGCTTCGATCAGGCTATCGGCATTGGCCGGCATATCTGCCGCAATCGCGCCATCAATAGTGATGACGGCGGTATGTGCGCCAAAGCTTTCGGCACCCATGGAGCCAATAGTGCGATAGGCAAATAGCGCCACCACGACAATAAATAAGCCGCGACGAATCCACTGCCAGCGTTTAGCGCGCCGTCTATCGTTCAAATCTTCTAAAAGAAAGCGCTCAACCAATGCCCAGTCGCGCGGACCGCGACCATTGCCCCATTCCGCCATGACACACCCTCACTGATTAATCGTTTGCTGCAAATAGGTCGCCAACTCGGGCAGCGAGTGGCAGAGCGTCAAAGGCTGGTGAGCCAATAGCCGCTCGGCGCTGTGCACGCCATAGGTGACGCCAACCGAGGCCATGCCAATCGACTCCGCCATGGCCAAGTCATAGGTTGTATCGCCGACCATGATGGCGCGCTGCACCGGCACACTCAGCTCGCTCAACAGCTCGTTGAGCATGCGCGGATCAGGCTTAGACAGCGTCTCATCAGCACAACGTGTGGCTTTAAAATAATGTGCCCAGCCAGTATCGGCCATTACGCGATCCAAGCCCTTGCGACTTTTACCTGTGGCCACAGCAAGCGTTAGCTCCTGAGCTCGCAGGCCTTGCAGCATTGCTTCAGCGCCAGCAAACGGCTTAGTTTGCTTATTATTGCTGGCGACAAAATGCGTGGCATATTGCTGACGTAATGCTTCGCGTGCCGCCTCGCTTACTGTCGGAAACAGCACGCGCATGGCCTCGGGCAAGCCCAAGCCAATAATATCTTTCGCCGCTGCCTCGCTAGGTACATCGACACCAAGATCGCGCGCAGAAGCTTGAATGCTGCTGACAATCTGCGCCACAGAGTCCATCACCGTGCCATCCCAGTCGAAAATCACTAGGTCAAACTTAGGCACGGCGCAACACCGCCAAACCTTTTTCGAAGTCGTCATCGGGCTCAGCCGATAGCACCAAACGCTTGCCAGATGGCAGCGTCAGCTTCAGGTCGCGAGCATGCAAAAACAGTCGCGACAAGCCTTTGGCTTTAAAGCGCTCATTATCTGCATCGCGGCCATATTTGGTATCACCAACGAGTGCATGACCTAAATGCTGAGCATGAACACGAATCTGGTGAGTACGGCCGGTGAGCAAATGAGCTTCGACCAGCGTCGCGTCTTTATAACGCTCCAGCACCGTAAACACGGTAATCGCCGCCTTGCCTTCACGCGATACGCGCACGATCGCTTCGCCACCTGGACGCTCGACCTTTAATAGCGGCGCTTCAACGCGGTGCGTTGTGCCCTGCAGACGACCGCTAAGCAGTGCCACATAGCGCTTGTCCATTTGACCATCGCGCAGCTGAGCATGAAGTGCGCGCAATAAAGGTCGATGACCAGTAACCATGATCAAGCCTGAAGTATCGCGATCGAGCCTATGCACCAGCTCAAGGCTGCCGGCCTGCTCAGGGCGCATGGTGCGCAGCGCTTCAATTAGGCCCACAGAAATACCACTGCCGCCATGTACGGCTAGGCCCGCCGGCTTATTGATCACCATCAGATGGTCTTCATCAAAAACCAAACGCTGCTCCAGCAGCTTTTGCAAACCAGTCGATGGCCTGTGCGCTGGCGCCTCTTCGCTCATGCGAATCGGTGGCACGCGAATGATATCGCCTGCCTCAACACGGTAATCAGGCTTAATACGGCCTTTATTAACGCGCACCTCACCTTTACGCACGATGCGATAAATAAGTGTGCGTGGCGTGCCTTTCAGCGCCGTCATCAAAAAGTTGTCGAGGCGTTGGCCGGCATAAGCGGCATCCACTGTGATGTAACTAACGGCGGGTGTATCGGAGCTATCGGGTGCGTGCATGAACAAGCCTGTGGATAATTTGGTGCGCTTATCTAGCAGCACACGGGGATGACTGCTATATTAGCGAGTCGCTTAGCAATTTAAGACCCTCATTTTGCCAGTTTATGCCCAAAAGCATCGGGTTTAGCAAAATGGTGGCGGAAGTATAAAGCAAAGCGACGCTGTCCGGCGGGAATCGCACACGAGCTTGGTCTACTGAGAGGTATTAACCCCAGTGTTGACCACCGACCCATGCACCTCCTCCGGCTAGCCGTAACACCAAAGTACCGGTAAGCGTTGACGATACGCGCTTACCAACAACACAGCCTAGTGCCGTCATATAGATGTAGCACAGGCAGGAATTGTTTTCGGCCCATGTCCACGGACATGGAACCGCGTCTCCCAGCTCCGTGCAGACACCCTGTACCTGACCCGGATGACCAACAACAGAATCAATGACTTGAGCTAGCCCGATCGGCCGGTAAAAGTTAACCTTAATGACCCATGTATTCATGGTGTTGTTCTGTTGCCGTGCACCTGCCTGCGTTTTCTCAGACGGCCTATAACCCTTAGGGTAGCCGCACATGAAACGCATGTTAATTAACGCCACACACGACGAAGAAATTCGGGTGGCAATGGTAGATGGCCAACGCCTCTATGATTTCGACCTCGAACACCGTGGCCGCGTACAGAAAAAAGCCAGCATTTATAAAGGCCGCGTAACTCGCGTTGAGCCTAGCTTAGAAGCAGCATTTGTCGACTTCGGCGGCGATCGCCACGGCTTTTTGCCATTAAAAGAAGTTGCTCGTGAATACTTCAACAAGTCGCCAAAGGAAGCCGGCGGCCGCATCAGCATCAAAGAAGCGTTGCAGGAAGGCCAAGAAGTCATCGTTCAAGTAGAAAAAGAAGAACGAGGCAATAAAGGCGCAGCACTTTCCACGTTTATCTCGCTAGCTGGCCGCTACTTAGTGGTCATGCCTAATAACCCTCGCGCCGGCGGCATCTCGCGTCGTATCGAAGGTGAAGAGCGTCAAGAACTGAAAGACGCGCTGAACTCCATCACCATCCCTAATGATATGGGCGTGATCGTCCGTACTGCTGGCCTTGGCCGCAGCGCTGAAGAGCTGCAATGGGACTTGGATTATCTGCTCACGCTATGGAACTCCATCAACCAAGCGAGCACGGAAAAGCCCTCACCGTTCCTGATTTATCAAGAATCTAACGTCATTATTCGTGCTGTGCGTGACTATCTGCGCCAAGACATCAACGACGTATTGATCGATAACGAAGCGGCTTATAACGAAGCCATGAGCTTTGTGCAGCAAGTCATGCCGCATTATCAGAACAAAATTAAACTCTATAAAGATTCGGTGCCGCTGTTTAATCGCTACCAAATCGAGAGCCAAATTGAGACTGCCTTCCAACGCGAAGTAAAATTGCCATCGGGTGGCTCGATTGTTATCGACCCAACTGAAGCTTTGGTGTCTATCGACATCAACTCGGCGCGCGCCACTAAAGGCAGTGACATCGAAGAAACCGCTCTTAACACCAACTTAGAAGCTGCCGACGAAGTCGCGCGTCAGCTGCGCCTGCGTGATAGCGGCGGCTTGGTAGTTATCGATTTCATCGACATGACGCCGCCAAAGCATCAGCGCATGGTTGAAGAGCGCCTGCGTGAAGCATTAACGATGGATCGCGCCCGTATTCAAATGGGTCGTATCTCGAAGTTTGGCCTGCTCGAACTTTCGCGCCAACGCCTACGTCCATCGCTAGAAGAGTCCACAGGCTTAGTCTGCCCACGCTGTAATGGCACAGGCATGGTTCGTGATGTGCGTTCACTAGCGTTGTCGATCATGCGTTTGATCGAAGAAGAAGTGCTGAAAGAACGTACCGCGCAAATCAACGCTTCCGTTCCAGTATCGGTCGCCACCTTCCTGCTCAATGAAAAACGTCAAACCTTGGCTGAGCTGGAACTACGCAGCAAAGTTCGCATCTTGATTTTGCCTAATCCGCACATGGACACACCGCACTACGAAGTTTCTCGTCTGCGCGATGACCAAGTCGAAGAAAACGATGACGACGGCCCAAGCTTCAAACTCGTTGAGCGTATTGAAGCGCCAGCGCTTGAGGTTGTACTGGAAGCTGTTGATGGCGAATCGCCGAAACGTCAGGTCGCTGCCGTGCGTAATGTCACGCCAGTGACACAAGCACCTACTCAGCAAGCGCCTCGCGAAGCGCGCGCTACCGCTGCACCGGCTGCCAAGGCAAATACCATTGCGCCAGTAGCAAACAATGTTAGCTTTTTGATCTGGCTAAAAACCTTTTTCAGCACGCTATTTGGCATCAAGCCCGAGCCTGAGCCCGTAGTTCCTGAAAATCGTTCTAATCAAAACCGCAACAACAATGGCGGTCAACGCGGTGGGCGTGGCCAAGGCCGTGGTCGTCAGCCTGAGCGTCGCCAAAATAACGAACTGCAAGCCGCTGGTGGTCGTCCACAAACCGATAGCTCCACTAATGACAACGGCAGCAATGGCAATGGTAATAGCAACGGCGGCCGCCCTGCTCGTGGCGAACGCCGTGATGCAGCGGAGGGTACCGAGCAAACTCCGCGCCCACCTCGTCCGCCGCGCCCACCACGTGCACCACGCCCGCCTCGCGACCCAAATCGTGAAGCAGCGAAAGAAGCTAATCGTGAAGTTGCCGCTGAAGCAGTTCAAGCCGATACCGCAGCTACAGCAAGTGTCGATGGCAACATCGCTCCAGCCGCTGCTAATGCAGAGGGCGGAGAGCGCCGCCGTCGCAATCGCCATCCTTCGCGCCGCCAACGCGGACCACGCGAGCGCGATCCGCAAGTACTAGTTGATGCCGGCCTGCCCGTACCTGAAGAATTAGCAGCCAAAACTGCTGCTGGCGTTACTGCGGCAACAGTTGCAGCAACTTCAAATGAGGCTGCGCAAAATAGCGCTACCACTAATGAGGCACCGGTTATTGCAGCAAACAGTGCTGAAACGACTACGGCAGCTGTCGCTGAACCAACGAAAGCTGAGTCAGCCGCTGTTAAGCAGCCTGTTGCCGAGGTCGCTGATATTGAAGCAGCTGCTACAGTAACTGAGTCTGCTGACGCTACTGCAGCGACTGAATCTGCCGTTGCTGAAGTCGCCACAAGCACTACGGCGGAAGTCGTCGTAACTGCCGACACTGCGCCTGCCGAGTCGGCTGCTCCTGAAGCAACTGTTGTTGCAACAGAAGCCCCAAAAGCTGCGCCAGAAGCAGAAGCAGAGATAGCGAAAAAAGCTGCCGCAACTGAAGCTAGCCCTGAACCTGCTGCGTTCGTCGCAGCTGAAGCAACGGCTGAGCCAAGCCCAGAAGCAGCACCGAAAGCAGTCGTTGAAGCGGCCGCTGAAGCACCAGCAGAAACTACTGAAGTGCAAAGTGAGGCTACTGAAGCTGCTGCTCCTGAAGCCGCCGTTGTAGAAACTCCTAGCGAAAGCAAAGGCGAGAAAGCTGAGCGTCGTGCCAGCAATGATCCTCGCGTGCGCCGCCGCTTACAGCGCGAGCAAGAAGCACGCCTGAAAGCCGAAGCAAAAGCCACTGAGACACCCTCAGAAGGCTAACGCCAGAGCGGTAATCTCAGATCATAAAAATGCCCCGTAATCGGGGCATTTTTATGGCTGTGAATTTGTCTTTAGCATTACCACGTTGACGATAACGTCGGCCGCTTAGCCGCCCATCAACACCGGTTCCTGCTCTAGATGAATGCCATAGCGCGCCTGCACGCTGGCGACAATGTCAGCGGCCAAGGCCAATAGCTCAGCACCATTGCCTCCGCCATGATGCACCAGCACCAAGGCTTGGCGTTCATGCACGGCCACCGAGCCACGGCGATAACCTTTCCAGCCCGCCTGCTCGATCAGCCAGCCAGCAGCAACCTTTTGCCATCCCGGCGTGCTTAGCTGCGCAGGATATGCGGCCAAGCCCGGAAAGTGCGCCTGTAGCTGCTCAATCTGAGCACTGGGCACCAACGGGTTTTTGAAAAAGCTGCCGGCATTACCGAGCACAGCGGGGTCAGGCAGCTTCGCCTGGCGAATTCGAATAACTGCTTGCGCAACATCAATAGCGCTCGGCTCTTGTACTCCAGCCGTTGCTAACGCCGTTTGAATATCGCCATAGCCCAACACCAGCGGGCGCTTGGCAGACAAAGCAAATCGCACCGATAAAATCACGTAGCGCCCAGGCTGTTGCGACTTAAAAATACTGTCTCGATAAGCAAAGCCACAGTCTGCAGCCGACAGCTCTACTACCCGCCCTTGCTCACGATCATAAGCACGTAATGAGTGCATGACATCGGCAACCTCAACCCCATAAGCGCCGATATTTTGCACCGGCGCCGCACCGACTGAGCCTGGAATCAAGGAAAGGTTTTCTAAACCTGCCCAACCTTGGGCCAAGGTGTATTGCGTGAATTCATGCCATGACTCACCGGCAGCCGCCTCAATAATGACGCAATCTTCAGCCACTATCTTAGCGCCAGCTTGGCTATCGCTGATGAGGCGAATGCCGCGCAAACTTAAGCGGATGGTCAAGCCCGATACATCGCCTGCGAAAACAATATTGCTGCCGCCACCCAATAGCTGCACGGGCCATGCTTCGGCCTTGGCCCGCGCTAGCAGTGGAGCAAGATCGGCTTCATTGGTGAGTTCGACAAAATGAGCGGCGCGAGCTCTTAGACCTAGCGTATTAAACGCCTGCAAATCAACATTCTCGCGAATAGCAGTGCTCATTAGCAGCCGCAACCAAGCACGCCACGCGCCTTTAGCACGCTGCGCAAAAGGCCATCGCAGGCGGCTTCCACTAGGTCAATAACTTCGTCGAAGCCTTTAGGACCGCCAGTGTATGGGTCAGGCACATTACTCAGTAGATCCGGTGCAAAGTCCATGAGTTTAGCCAAAACAGCACGCGGTTCATGGCCTAAATGATGTGCAGCTTCGCGCTCTAGCGTTTGCAAGTCGACGAAGTTTTTATCATCCATCGCGAGGATATGATCAAACTCATCGAAGTCATGCCAGCTGACCTGACGCGCACGCAGCGGCGATAAATCATAGCCACGCTCAGCGCCATGACGTTGGCTGCGTGGGTCAGGAGACTTCCCCGTGTGCCAATCTGCCGTGCCTGCCGAATCTGCTTGTAGGAGAGCATCCCAGCCAGCTTGTGAGGCGCGCTGACGAAATACGGCCTCAGCGGTTGGTGAGCGACATATATTGCCGAGACAAACAAAGAGCACGCGCGTAGCAGATTCTGTATAGCTGGCTGTCGGCGCGGCTAAATCACTTGCCTCTCGTTCTACCAGCTTCATGCCATTGCCCCAGCAGCACCTGAGCCCGCCAAAATAGCGCGCACTCGGTCAAGATCAGCTTGAGTATCCACACCTGGTGGCAATGAGGCATGGGCGACATCAACATGGATACGCACACCTTGATACAGGGCGCGCAACTGCTCCAATGACTCTACCTGCTCAATCAGCGCCGGCGGCCACGACACATAGTCATGCAAAAAGCCGACGCGATAGGCGTAAATACCAAGGTGGCGCAAATATAACGATAAGGCTTCGGGTGGCAGCTGCTCACGGTTTAGCGCAAAAGCATCTCGCGCCCACGGCATTGGAGCACGGCTGAAATACAGGGCAAAGTTATTTACATCACGCACGAGCTTAACGATATTGGGGTTAAATAATTGCTCAATATCGTGCAAGGGCTCAGCCAATGTTGCCATGCCCGCCTCAGAGGCCTCGGCCAGATTATCAGCCACTTGGTTAATCACACTGGGCGGAATTAAGGGCTCATCGCCCTGCACATTGACCACGATGTCATCGGGCTGCCAACCGAGCTGCTCGGCGACTTCTTGCAGACGATCAGTGCCGGAAGGATGATCAGCACGTGTCATCACTACTGGTGCATCGTAGGCGCGCAGCGCATCGGCAATACGCTGATCGTCGGTGGCAACCACCACATCGGTCGCGGCGCTGAGTAAGGCTCGCTCATAGACATGCACCACCATGGGCTTGCCTGCGATGTCGAGTAGGGGTTTTCCAGGCAGTCGGCTAGAGCCAAAACGGGCGGGAATAACAACACGAAAACTCATCAGCTTTGTCCTCTCAGTCGAAGCTCAAATGATCAATTGCCAGCGCTTAGCGCGCGCCATGCTCAGGCAAAGATTCCTCTAAGGTCAGCGCTCGCGCCTCACCTTCAAGCATCACAGGGATGCCATCACGCACTGGAAACGCCAGTGCATCGGCACGACAAATCAGCTCATCTTGCTGATGAATTAATGGCCCTTTGCAGAGTGGGCAAGCCAATAGTGCGAGCAGTTTTTTATCTAGCATGAGCAATATCCAATCTATTTTTAATTCACATGATGTTGGGCTGAGCAGCCTTTTTTTCTGCCAAACGCGCCAATAACTCCTGCCAAAATACATCTGGCAGCATAGCTTGAACCGGCACATACCAGCTATTTGGCGGTGCAAATTGCGCACACTTCACTGCATCTTTTTCGGTCATGACCAGTGGCAGTAGCGGCTCAAAACGCAGATCTTCGGCACGGTAAGCGTAATGATCAGGGAACGAGTGTGGCTCAGGGCCATAGCCAAGGCTTGCGAGCAATTCAAAAAATCGTGGCGGATGACCAATACCCGCAATCGCATGCACCGGGCCTTTCAGTGGTGGTGTTTGATTGGCCTGCTCAAGGCAAACTGGCAGCCAAGGCTGTGGCTCAAGCACCATGGTGTAGGCATTTTCCGGCACCGGCGTGGTTAAGTGCCATGAACCATTGAGCACGACAAAATCGACTTCATTTAACCGCGCTACAGGCTCACGTAAAGGTCCGGCCGGCAATGCCCAGCCCGAACCTAAGCCACGTTTACCATCGATCACGGCAATTTCAATATCGCGCTCAAGGGCGTAATGCTGCAGGCCATCATCAGAAATAATCACATCACATTCGGGGTGATGCGCCAGTAAAAATGCGGCGCCGCGACTACGCACAGGATCAACAACTACCGGTACGCCACTGGCACGCGCCAGCAGCAAAGGCTCGTCGCCAACTTTAGCTGGTGTCGCTTGTGTGCTCACTTCGCAAGGGTACTCACAGCTGCCACCATAGCCACGACTAATGATGCCTGGGCGCCAGCCTGCGACCTGTAACTGCTGCACAATAGCTTGTGTTAATGGTGTTTTACCGGTGCCACCAACGCTGATATTACCCACCACGATGATAGGCACGGGGGCGCGCCACGTTGGCTTTTTGCCTGAGGCATAGGCGCGTTTTCGTCGCGCGGCAAGCCAGCTAAATAGCCACGACAGTGGCAATAGCAAGCGCAGCAAGAAATGCCCCTGATGCCAACGTTCAGGCCATGCGGCCATCGTCATCCTCACTAAAATGGCGGCTATGCAATTGCGCGTAAGCGCCAGCTTTGGCTAGTAGCTCGGCATGATTGCCTTGCTCAATAATGCGGCCTTGATCCATCACAACAATGACATCGGCGTTTTCAATAGTCGATAAACGATGGGCGATCACCAGCGTCGTGCGGCCTTCCATGACGCGCTCAAGAGCGGCCTGAATATAGAACTCAGACTCGTTATCGAGCGCGCTCGTGGCTTCGTCCAAAATCAAGATAGGCGCATCTTTAATCAACGCACGAGCAATCGCTAAACGCTGGCGCTGACCACCGGAAAGCTGCATGCCATCTTGGCCAATGCGAGTGTCGTAACCCTGCGGTAGCTCACGAATAAAGTCATCGGCAAAGGCCGTTTTCGCTGCTGCCACAATGGTTTCGCGCGGCAAGTGACGGTAGGCACCATAGGCGATGTTATTCGCCACTGTGTCATCGAACAAAATGACCTTTTGGCTAACCGTGGCAATCTGTTTGCGCAACTCACCCACGGGATAGTCGTCAATCGGGAAGCCATCAATAAGCAGCTCGCCAGCTTCGGCATCGTGAAAACGCGGCAGCAAATTTACTAGCGTTGTCTTGCCCGAACCCGAGCGACCAACAATAGCGACCGTCTGACCTGGCGCGACTTTCAAAGAAAAGTCATGCAGCACAGGATTACCTGGCTCATAAGCAAAGCGCAAATTGCGGAACTCTACTTCGCCCTTTAAGCGCGTAATGGCGCGAGTACCGCCAGTAGGCTCAGGTGTCTCATCAATGACATCGAAAATTGACTGCGCTGCAGAGATACCGCGTTGCAGCTTTTCATTGACTTCAGTCAGTGATTTGATCGGCTTAGCCATCAGGCCTGCTGCCGTAATATAGGCGACAAACTCACCTGGTGAAGTCTGCCCAGTGATGCCTGGCTGCAAGGCCACCCAAATCACGCCGGCCAGAGCCACGGCCATCAGCAGCTGTATTACTGGTGTATTGATGGCGCTGGTGACGACAATTTTCATGCCTTGTTTGAGGTTCTCACGCGAAGCTTTGTCGAAGCGATTACGCTCGAAGTCTTCGCCGCCATACGTCTTCACCACGAGGAAGCCGTTAATGGCCTCTTGCGCGATATGGTTAAGATTACCCATGGCATTTTGCATGCGCACCGCGAGCTTGCGGAAACGCTTACTTGCCACGCGAACTAGCATGGCAGCAAATGGCCCAACCACCAGCAGCGATAACGACAACTTCCAGTTGGTGTAAAACAAATAGCCGAATAAGCCGATGACAACCGCGCCCTCGCGCACAATCGTTTTTAGCGCATCCGTGGCTGCGGCTGTGACTTGCTCAACGTTGTACATGAGCTTGGCAGAAATATGCCCCGCTGAGTTTTCGTTATAATAGCGTGCCGGCAACGTCATCAGGCGATCAAACAACTCAATCCGCAATGCATAGACAATATTGCGAGAAATCAGAGACATATAATAGGTGCCAATAAAGCTACCAATACCACGCACAAGAAATAGCGTGATAATCAGCACCGGAAACATATTTTTCGAGGCCTGATCTTGGTCTTGAATCGCGGTAATGATGTACTTCAATAATTGCGCCGCAGCCCATTCGGTTTGCGCATTCAAAATGAAGCCGAAAACAGCAAATAGAAAGATTTTCCAATGTTTTCGGGTATAGCCTAAAAGCCGCTTATACGACTCCCAGCTAGTAGTTTCGACTGGCGCTGAGCTCATGAATAAACTTCCAAAAAATTAAGGGGCGCTAGTGGCAGCTTTTTGTGTGCCAATTCCAATTTGACGAAACCCAAGCTGGCCGGCGATATCCATGATCGTTACCACTGACTGATGCGGCGCTTGGCCATCGGCAGAAATAATCAATGGTTGATCGCGCTTCTCACCTGCTTTTGCCTCGATGGCACTGCGCAAAGCTTCAGGGCTATTAGCGGCCAACACCTCACCATTGACGGCGTAATGGCCGCGACCATCTACCGAGACTTCTAAAGGATTTTTCTTCGCAGCCGGCACCGTGGCATCGGCCTGAGGCAAGGTAATTTGTAACTTGCCGGTCTTTGCAAACGTGGTCGACAGCAAGAAAAAGATAATCAAAAACAGCAGGCAATCAATCAATGGCGTGAGATTGAGTTCCAAATGATCATCCATGGGACGCTTTAATTTCACGCCTCAGCTCCATCTCTGCTCGGTGTTGCAACGCTGCCTGTGGCGGGCGCTGTGAAGCTAGCGGCGCTAGGCAGCACATCCACCTCACGATCGCCGTGCAGCATATCGACCAGCTTCACCGCCTGCTGCTCCATGCTCACTATTAGGGTCTGAATATGGCGCAGATAATAACGGTGCATAATCATTGCTGGGATGGCGACAAAGATGCCGCCAGCCGTTGTCACCAAGGCTTTAGAAATGCCACCCGCTAATGCTGTCGGATCGCTAATGCCACCGGCAGTGACCACCAAAAATGCATCGATAATGCCGATAACGGTGCCGAGCAAGCCCAACAAGGGTGAAATCATCGCTATGGTGCCGAGCAACGTTAGGTAGCGCTCCATTTCGTGCACGACCGGTGTAGCGGCATCTTCGATACTTTCTTTGGTGAGATCACGGCCATGGCGCGCATTGATCAAGCCCGCTGCCAACAAAGAGCCTAAGGGTGAGCCAGCTTGCAGTAAACGCAGCTGATCAGCATTCATTTCACCTGCTTGCAGCTGTCGCCAAACTTGGCTTAACAGCTGTGGCGGCGCCACCCGACTTCGGCGTAATGACCACGCACGCTCTAGGATGATTGCCAAGGCCAGCACCGACGCCACTAACAACGGCAGCATCAAATACCCGCCAGATTTCATCATCTCAAACACAGGCTCATCTCCTCATCGCGAATAGCCGCTACTCTAAGGGATGGCGGCCAGTGCGCCAAGCACTTAGGGCGGCATTTCAGATGGCTGAGGCGAAAGCAGCTGCGGTTTTGCTCGCCAATAATGCTTATCGAGCAATCGCCCATGCTGCACTCGTGGCCATTGCCCAACTTGAAGAAACTCATAACGCAACAGACCACTGTCATCACTTCGATACAGCGGAATACCTCTAGCCATAACGCGTTGTTGCACTGTGGAGTGCGGATGATGAAAACGATTGCGATAACCAACGGTGGCAATGACCTCGCGCGGCGCAACCGCATCTAGCCAACTTTCGGTGCTCGATGTTTTGCTACCATGGTGGCCAAGTAAGAGTAAATCTGCGCGCAGATCAGACTGCATAGCTAACAGCGTTAATTCGCCTTGTGCCTCTAGGTCGGCCGGAATCAGCACGGTAAATCCCTGCGCACGAATGCGCAGCACGCAAGAGCGCTCATTATCGCGCTTGAGCAAAAACGTTGGGTCTGGCCACAGAAACTCGAACTCGACGCCATCCCATTGCCAACGCTGGCCACTGCGGCAACCTTGCTGCGGCGGACGCTCAGCTAAAGGCCATTGCGCCAAATGCGATGGCCACTCGCCCCAAACCTGGGCCACCGGCAGCGTGCGCAAGATCGCCCCGCCACCGCCGGTATGATCATTGTCGTCGTGGCTAAACACGAGAGCATCGAGCGAGCGCACCTGAGCCCAGCGCAAATACGGCAAAATAATGCGCTGACCAGCGCCGGCGTCATCGCTAAATGCCGCACCAGTGTCAAATAACAGCTGATGTTTTGCCGTTTCCGCATGCACCGACAAACCTTGACCGACATCGATAATGCTCAGCCGCAACTGGCCTTCGCTCAAGCTCGGCTGCGGCCAACACAGCGCAAGCAGCGGCAGCCATGCCAATTGCCGCCCAGGCAGCGCGCGCGGCATCAGTAATAAAGCAATACTCAAGCCCAGCGCCCAGACTGTCGCGCCAGGTAAATGCCAATCAATGGCCGCTCCCGGCAGTGCTGCCGCCCATTTCAGCAACTCATCGAGCATGGCCATGCTGCCAATAGCCAAAGCCCATAACGCATGGCCTAGCGGCTCGGAGACGCTATGCGCGAGCAGGCCCGCCATTGCCACTGGTACCACAGTAAACGTTACCCACGGGATGGCGATGATATTGATCGGCAAGCTCAGCCACGCTAGCCGAGAAAATAGCGCCAAGGTCAACGGCAGTAAGCCCCACGTCGCCAGCCATTGCGCTCGAAAACCCGCGCGCCAACTCACTTCCTCACCGGGAGCCATGCCGCCAGCCATCAGTAAGGCGACAGCAGCAAAAGACAACCACAAACCGGCCGAATGAATCGCTAAGGGATCGAGCAGCAGCACCGCCGTTAAAGCCAATAACAGGCTTTGTGTCGCGCGCATCTCACCTGGCAGGCAACGTAGCCAAACGATCATTCCGAGCATCAATAAAGTGCGCTGCGTTGGCACTTCCATGCCCGCCAACGCACCATAGCCACATGCCGCCAGCCAGCCGATAACACCCGACACACGCACGGCTGGCTGCCACAACGCCAGCTTCGGCGAGCGCAACCAGCAGCGGCGAACAAACCACGCTACTAACCAGGCAACCATGGTGATGTGCACACCTGAAATCGCCACCAAATGCGTGATGCCGGTGCGCGCGTATCTGTCCCAGGCTTCGATGGACATGCCCGCACGGTCGCCAGTGAGCAGCGCCAATACTGTGCCGGCGGCATCGGGCTGATCTGCAAAGCTCGCTAGCAAATGTTGGCGAATACGCCAGCGCAAACCATCGAGCGTGGTCTCGGCAGCAGCAATGCGCTCGCCAGAGCTCGCCCAGCCAGTAGCGCTAATGCCGTTCTGATGCCACCACAGCTCACCATCGAAGCCACCAGGATTGACCACACCATTGGGCCGCTTCAAGCGCAGCTGAAAGCGCCACACTTCATCAGGCTTTAATAAAATATCGCCGCGCCAACTCAGCTGCCAGTTAACGCCACTCTGCCAACACGATTCAGCGCCTGAAATAGGCTGAAAGACAAAACGCTCGCCAATGGGCTGCGCTGGTCTTGGCAAGCTAACAATACGACCCGTGACATTCAGGCGCTCACCTTCACACGCCGATGGCAGCTGCTGCGTCATCGCTTGCGTTGCGGCAAATACAGACCAGAGCATGCCCGCGCTCAAACCGATGCCGGCAAGTGCTGGCCAGCTGAGGGCGAAATCTTTAAATGAGCGGCGCTGACGAAGAAGCTGAGCAAGAAAAATGCCGCCCAATATCACTGCGCAATAGGCTAAGCAAAGCATAAATGAAGGCAGCTGCGCCCATAGGCGCAACAAAAATACGCCATAAACAAAACTAAATAATAGCGAAGACACGCTGTTGCTCCCCTGGCATCCATTCCAGTTGAATCAACTCTCAGTGTAGACTACGGCCTGCCCTCTTTCTGGGTAGAACATGGAAGACCTCATGGCTAAGGCTTTTATTCGTCGCTACCTTCCCACTCCGGAGCAAATCCGAGAGATGAAGGGCCTCGGCTTTTTACGCAACCGCCTGAGCGATCCTAGTCTCTGGCACCTAAACCGCCGCTCGGCTTCATGGGCGATGTTTTGGGGTCTATTCTGCGCCTTCCTACCCGTACCTTTTCAAATGGTGCCGGCCACCGCTATCGCCATTGTCTTTCGCATTAATTTGCCGCTGATGATTCTGCTGGTATGGATCACTAACCCACTAACGCTATTGCCATTTATGTATAGCGGTTATTGGTTAGGTAGCCATTTGCTTGATGTGCCCATGCTCACCTGGCATCAGCTAGAGCACTTGGCGACGCGCGCACTGCATATGTCGGATGCGCCCGTAGACGCTTTCGAGGTAGGCCTACTTCAGCAGCTCAAACCATTCTTCCTTGGCTCGGTCGTACTAGGGCTGGTGTTAGGTACGATAGGCTATATCGCCATGCGCTATTTTTGGCGATGGCATGTGGTCACGGCTTGGCGCAAGCGCCTAGAAGCCCGCCTCGCGCAAAAATCTAATGACATTTCTGCGCAGTAAGGCACAGCATTATTGGGCTTGATCAAGCTCGACTAAGCTACCGCTGCTCATGCTCAAACGCCGATGCGCCAAAGACGCCAAACGCTCTTCGTGAGTCACGATAATAAAGCTAATCCCCAAGGTTTCATTTAGCTCAACGATGAGCTGATGAATCGACTCGGCAGTATCGCGATCGAGATTGCCTGTAGGCTCATCTGCCAATACCAAGGCAGGGTCACACACTAGCGCACGCGCCAAAGCCACACGCTGGCGCTCACCACCTGAGAGCTCCGATGGCTTGTGCTCAACACGCTCCGACAAGCCCACGCGCGTTAATAATTCATGGGCTTTTTTGCGAGCTAACTTAGGACTCATGCCGCCGATGACTGCCGGCAAGCTGACGTTTTCCAATGCCGTAAATTCCGGCAAAAGATGATGCAGCTGATAGACAAAACCGATGTGCTGGTTACGCAACTTACTGCGCTCCGCTTCGCTCATGCTGGCTAGGTCATTACCCATCAGCTCAACGCGACCGCTGCTTGGCAACTCTAAGCCCCCGAGCAAATGCAGCAATGTGGTTTTGCCCGAACCCGAACGACCGACAATGGCGACACGCTCGCCGCGCATGACCTGAAAGCTGACATCCTTCAAGACCGTAATAGCTTGCGGACCTTCAGAAAATTGCTGACCCAAATCATGGGTAGCTAGAACAATCTCACTCATGGCGCAAAGCCTCCGCTGGTTGAATGCGACCAGCTTGGCGTGCCGGATAAATTGTCGCCAAGAAGCTCAAAATAAATGCAGTGAGGCCGACCCAAGTGACATCAAACCAATCGAGTTGCGTGGGCAGATAATTGACAAAATAGGCATCGAATAAACGCACATTCATCAGGCGCTCATAGCCAGCGGCGATGTCACTAACAGTGAGCGACAGCAATATGCCTAAGCCCACACCCGCGATAGTTCCACCCAGCCCAACCGCCGTGCCCTGCACTAAGAAAATGCGCTGAATCATGCCCGGCGTGGCGCCTAAGGTGCGCAAAATTGCGATGTCTGACTTCTTGTCATTAACCACCATGACCAGACTGGAAACGATATTAAACGCCGCCACCGCCACGATCAGCAGCAGCAGTAAAGACATCATCGCCTTTTCCATTTTGATAGCGTTAAACAAGCTGCCCTGAGTCTGCGTCCAATCGCTGGCGTAAAAATATGGCGGCAGTGTGGCCAATAAGCGTTCGTTGGTGGCACGCACGGCAAACAGGTCATCAACCTTTAAGCGCAAGCCTTGCACGCGGTCGCCAATGCGCAACAGGCGACCGGCATCGGCGTAATGCACATAGGCCAAAATGCCATCGACCTCAGCGCCAACTTTGAATACACCAACAACATTAAAGCGCTTAAAGCGAGGAATAACGCCGGCAGCACTCAAGGTGGCCTCGGGTAAAACCAGTGTTACCGAATCGCCCATGCGCACGCCGAGTACATCGGCGAGCTGTTGGCCCAGCACGATGCCATAGCTGCCATCGGTGAGATCGCTCATCTGCCCCTGCGCCATGAAGTCGGGCAAGATCGACACCTTGGCTTCGAACTCGGGCGCAATACCGGTGATCACCGCGCCGTTGACTTGGCCATTGGCAGTGAGCATGCCCTGCACCTGCGACATAGGTGCGGCAGCAGTAACACCCGGACTAGCTTCGGCAATTTGCACGAGCTTGCGCCAGTTTTGTACCGGCTCGGTGGCGTGAATAGTGGACTGCGAGACCATGCCTAAGATGCGCTGCTTAAGCTCGCGGTCGAAGCCGTTCATCACCGATAACACCGTGATGAGCACAGCCACGCCGAGCATAAGCCCGATCATCGAACTCAGTGACATGAAGGAGATAAATTGGTCGCGGCGGCGCGCACGTGTGTAGCGCAGCCCGATAAAAACAGAGAGTGGTTTATACATGGGCGCGATTACACCATAGCCACCGCGCGGCGTCACACAGAATTCACAACGAGCAGGCTACACTAGGCATAAATGCTAAATAAGGAGAGCGCCATGCGCTTAATTGGTCATCGTGGCGCGCGCAGCGAAGCTCCCGAAAACACCCTCAGCGGGTTTCGGTATCTGCGCGCACTCGGCGTGCGAGCTGTCGAGTTCGATATTCACCTTAGTGCCGATGGCGAACTCATAGTCATCCACGATGCTGAGTTATCGCGTACCACCTCTGGCCATGGTTTGGTGCGTGAGCATAGCGCTGCCGAGTTAGCCGCACTGGATGCCTGCCATCAGCCCGCACACAAAGGCTTTGCGCCATGGCCAAAGCGCGAAGGCGTGCCAACGTTGGCGCAAGTGCTCACTGAACTCTACGATTTCACCCATATCGAGCTGGAGCTAAAACTTCAGCATGAGGAGGATGAAGCCGCCGTAGTCGCCGCCTTGCCTGCGATTTGGCAGCGCTTTAACTTATCGGGTCGCGCGCGCTGCACGTCATTTAATCCGCGGCTATTGCACCGCTTACAGCAACAGGCACCCGAGTTGCCACGCGGCTTTTTAGTAGAAGATAATTTTGCTGGCGACATCGTGCAGGTCGCACAAGCCCTAGGCTGCGATGCCATCGGTCCGCACGCAAACTTACTCACAGCTGAGCTAGTGACTCAGGCGCACGCCGCTAGCTTGTGGGTGTCGACGTGGACGGTGAACGATCACCAGCGGGCGTTAGAATTAGCAGCAATGGGCGTGGATGGCTTAATCACCGACACGCCGATGCTGGCAAAAAGCTGGCTGAGCTGGAGCGCATAAACTCAAGCGCATAAAAAAGCCTCGCTCATCGGCGAGGCTTTTTATCGTTGCAGGCAAAACTAAATATTAAGTGCGCGGCACAATGGCTCGGCTTGGCGCGGGACTACGTCTAGCCTGCTGATACAAGGGCATAACTTTCGGAATAGCCGCTTGCAGATCGTTAATACGCTGAGCATTACCTGGGTGAGTACTCAAGAACGAACCACTGCTATTGCCAGTGGCAGCAGCCATTTTCTGCCAAAGCGTGACCGATGCATTCGGGTTGTAACCGGCACGAGCTAGCAGCTCTAGGCCAATAATGTCGGCCTCCGATTCCTGGCCGCGGCCATTGGGTAGCGTTAAACCAATCTGCGCAGCTTGCTGCAACAACGTACTGGTGCCTTGCGACATGCCAGTGAGTGCACCAACCAGGCTCAAGCCAGCATTTTGCGCATAGGCTTGCGACACACGCTCGCGGCCATGCTCACGCAAAGCATGAGCAATTTCATGACCCATGATGGCGGCGATTTCATCATCGGTGAGTTTTAGCTTATTGATGATGCCGGTGAAAAACATGATTTTGCCACCAGGCGCGCAATAGGCATTGAGCTCATCGCGCGTTTCTAAATTAACTTCCCAGCGCCACGCCAAGGCATCGCTGCGAAAAGTACCGACTTGTGGAATCAAACGATCAGCAATTTGGCGAATACGCTCCAAATTGGCTTTATCAGTATTTAGCGCGCGCTTGCTTGTGGCCTTAGTCAGCTCTTCCTGATAGCTCTGCGCCGCCATCGCCTCCACTTCAGAAGATGACACCAGCAGTAACTGTTGGCGACTGACACCCGTAGCACCTTGCTGAGTCGTGGTCGTACAAGCCGCTAGGCCTAAGGCTAAAATCAGCGCTAAGCCACTGGCTTTAGCAAGATGCTTCACATTCATGCGCGGAGTGCTCCAAAAGTAATGGTATCGACGGCTAAATATGCTAAGCGCTAAACCTTAGCTGCCGTTGGTAAGTAGTAATAACGTCGCCATATAGACTCATAGCGTACACGCTCAGCGCTGATTTTTTCCGCCGACCAGTGTAATTCATCACGCAATATGGCATCGATTTGCGGAATCAACGACAAACCACCGCGCGGTAGCAGCAGGCCTAAACGCACACGACGCATGAGTAAATCATCGAGATGAACCACTTGCTCATGACGGCATGCCCAGCGTAATTCGGCCAACAAGGTGTTGGTGTCGGCAATATGCACGAGCTCACCAGCGGGCATCTCGCGCAAAAAGCGTTGGGTATGGATGCCAAAACGCGCCACTACATGGGCAAACATCGCCGGCGTTAAATGCTCAGGCGCAGGGCCCGACTGTGGTGCACGAAAAATCGCGGCGCCATCATCGCGCACAGTAATACCCAGCTGCCCTGCCGCCAGCCGCAAGGCATCGAGCGCAATAAGACGGAAAGTGGTGAGCTTGCCGCCAGTTACGGTAATTAAGCCTTGGTTATCCCAAACGCTATGGCTGCGGCTCTCTTTCGATGGGTCATTGCCATCGCCAGCGCTAACCACTGGGCGCACGCCAGACCAAGTTGAAATAATGTCTTCAACGGTAAATTTCGCGGCAGGAAATTGCGTATTGATGCCGCGCAACAAGTAATGCATCTCGGCCTCGCTTAAGGCCGCCTCAATGTCTAAATCGTCACGATGATCAAGGTCCGTCGTGCCAACAATGGTGCGGCCTTCCCACGGATAAATGAACATCACGCGCTGGTCATCGGGGTGATGGCAAATTAAGGCCTCACTCAAAGGCAGGCGATGCGCAGAAAACACCAAATGGCTGCCGCGCAAAGGCCGCACACGCACTTCATCAATGAGTTTTCGACGTAGGCGATCCGCCCACGCGCCGGTGGCGTTAATCACGGCTTTCGCCGCCACTACAGCGGTCTCGCCTCGGTCGCTGCCAAAATCATCCGAGGTATCTTGCAGACGCAAACCGGTGACACGATCACCAGTCATCACCAAATCGGTGGCTTTCACGTAATTGAGCATGACTAAACCATCGGCCACGGCCTCGTCGAGCACGCGTTGTACTAAGCGCGAATCGTCGACCACGGCATCGGTGTAGCGCGTGGCGCCAGTAAGGCCTTCGCCGCGATGACCAGGCATGCGCGCCAAGAAATTGAGCTTTTTAAAGTAGCGATGGTCGCGCATGCCGGCGAGCAGATCATAGACCGTGATGAGAAACTGAAATGGCCAGCGACCCGGAAATACGCCTTTATAATGGGCAAAGTGAAAGCCCATGCGCTCGACCAAGCCCGGTGCTTCGCGCAGCAGACGCTCGCGCTCAGTAAGCGAATGCCAAGTCAGCCGCACTTCACCTTGAGCGATATAGCGCAGGCCGCCATGAACCATTTTCGATGAGCGGCTAGATGTGCCCCAGCTATAGTCAGTCTGCTCGATCAATGCCGTACGCAGGCCACGTCGCACGGCCTCGCGCGCCACACCAGCACCAGTAATTCCGCCGCCAATCACCAGCACATCCCATGCGGTTGTGGTCAACGTTTGCCATTGCTGTTTTCGAGCCTCTATAACTGCCACCTGCGCCTCTCCTTGTCCGAAAAATCGGCGCTAGTGTAACCAAATGTGTAGGAAAAAAGGCTCAGGCGAATGACTTCGAGGTCATTTTTTTGCAGAACTACCAGCGCACCTGCTCAAGATGGCTCAGTTCACGCCCCAAAAAGCGCGAACCTATGGTTTGAAAACGTAGCGGAATGTCAGTCACCACATAGTCATAGCGTGGCGCGATGCGCTGCGGATTATGCATTTCCATTTCGGTCAGCACGCGCGCGGTTTGCTCGGCAATAGTCACCGCCGAATCCACCAAGCGAATATTCGGCCCCGCAATCTGACCAATAAGCGGCTTCAGCAGCGGATAATGCGTGCAGCCCAGCACCAAAGCATCGATAGACTCAACAAATACTGGCTTCAAATATTCGCGCAAAGTTAGGCGCGTGACTTCGTGTTCAAGCCAGCCCTCCTCCACCAATGGCACCAGCAAAGGGCAAGCCTGCGAGTAGACACTGAGTGCAGGATTGAGCGCATGAATATTGCGCGCATAAGCATTGGAGTTGACCGTGGTCGGCGTGCCGATAACACCAATGCCGCGCTGGCTTATTTCCACCGCCGCACGCGCACCGGCATCGATAACATCAAGCACTGGCACTGGCGAACGCGCCCGCACGGCCTCACCCGCCACCGCCGCCATGGTGTTACAGGCGATGATCAGCAACTTGACATCGCGGGCGAGTAAAAAGTCGGCGATTTGCGTGGTGAAGCTATGGATGGTTTCGTTGGATTTCACGCCGTAGGGCACGCGCGCGGTATCGCCAAAATAGACTATGTCTTCAAATGGCAGGCGCTCCATTAAAGCCCGCACTACCGTCAGACCGCCAATACCGGAGTCAAATACACCAATTGCCGAGCGTGAAGTTGCGGCCATGAACGCGTCCATCAAGCCAAATAGAAACTCAGGATAGCAAAACGCCGACACAATGGTCGGCGTTTTGTCGATTTGGAGCGGGTAACGAGGCTCGAACTCGTGACCTCGACCTTGGCAAGGTCGCGCTCTACCAGCTGAGCTACACCCGCAATGATCAAATGACTTGCGTCACTGGAACAGGCGCGCATTGTAGGCCTTGGCAGAATCAAGTCAAGCCTTAGGCGGTGCGTCTGCGCAAACTTTAGCCAGCTATTTAATCTGCTTCACTTAGCGATGGCCATGCTGCCACTAAGTAGATGCACATCGACCATAAGGTCAGCACGACCGACAAATACAACAAGCCCCATGCCAGCGGATTTAGCACCGCCCAATCGAGCAGTAGCAAAGTGATAGAGACCATTTGCGCGGCGGTTTTCCATTTGCCAATGGCGCTTACTGCCACTTGCGTGCGTTGGCCAATTTCAGCCATCCATTCGCGCAATGCCGAGATAGTGATCTCACGCGAAATGATGACAATCGCCGGCACTACCATGACCACGTGCGCATGCCATTCGACTAGCAAAATTAGTGCGGCAGCGACCATAAGTTTATCGGCAACAGGATCTAAAAAGCGGCCAAAGGCCGAGCCTTGATTCAGCGTGCGCGCCAAATAGCCATCGAACCAATCGGTGGCGGCAGCAATTGCAAAGACGGCGGCAACGATCTCATTACGAAAGGCGATAGGCGAATACGCGAGCACCAGCAGCACCGGAATCAGGGCAACACGGGAGACGGTCAGAATATTTGGGATGTTCCAGAGTGGACGTGCGGCCAACACCGTCTCCATACGGTCAGAATGAAGTCACAGACTATCCTAGAACTTCAGTGACTGTGCAAGGCGGCATACAGGCTTTGTGCTAAGGCATCGCTAATGCCATTGACGCGAGCGAGGTCGTGTGCGCTGGCTCGTAGCACTTCTTGCAAGCCACCAAAATGCTGAATTAAGGCACGCCGGCGCGCTGGGCCAATGCCATCAATACCTTCTAGCGTCGAGGTTTTACGCGCCTTGGCGCGGCGAGCCCTATGCCCGGTAATGGCAAACCGATGCGCTTCGTCGCGAATGTGCTGAGTCAAATGCAGGGCCGGCGATTGCGCATCTAAGCTCAAAGGCTCTCGGTCAGGAAAGTGCAGTGTCTCCAACCCAGGCTTACGGCCCTCGCCCTTGGCAATACCAATCAGCTGCACAGAAATGATGCCCAACGTGGCCAAAACATCGATCGCTTGGCTGAGCTGGCCCTTGCCGCCATCAATAAATAAGACATCAGGCAAGCGCTCATCATTAGGGTCGAGCTTGCTATAGCGCCGCGTTAAGGCTTGATGCATGGCGGCGTAATCATCGCCGGGCGTGATGCCCTCGATATTAAAGCGGCGATAGTCACTGCTGCGCGGGCCCTCGCCATCGAATACTACACAAGAGGCAACCGTGGCCTCGCCCATGGTGTGCGAAATATCAAAACACTCCATGCGTTTAATCGGTTTTTCCAAAGCCAATACTCGCTGCAGCTCGGCAAAGCGCATGGCGGTATGACCGCGATGGCTGAGCTTTGCCGTCAGCGCCGACTCAGCATTGCGCTGCGCCATGGTCAACCAGGCCGCCCGCGTCTCACGCACCCGTGACTTAATCTCAACTTCGCGACCAAAGTGCTGGCGTAAGGCATCGGCTAGCACCGCGTCATCAGCCAAAGCCACTGGCGTGATGATCTCTCGCGGCAGCTCGCGACCAGCGCCTATCTGCAAATAATACGAAGGTAGGAATTCAGCCAAAATATCTTCAATAGCGGTCTCGCCAAACACGCTGGGATGCCAATTTTTGCTACCCAAAACACGACCATCGCGCACTTGTAACACCGACACGCAAACGCCGCCGGGCTGCGCCGCCACACCATAAACATCGGCTGAACCCAAATCATTGAGCACGAACTGCTGCTCTTGTATGCGCCGCAATGCGCTGAGTTGGTCGCGATAACGCGCGGCTGATTCAAAATCTAAGGCCTCGGCGGCCATGTCCATGCGCGCGATAAGACCGTCGGTAACTTCGGCATTACGGCCCTCTAAAAACAGCCGCGTATTGATGACATCGCGGCGATAATCTTCGTCGCTGACCAAGCCTACGCAGGGCGCGCGGCAACGGCCAATTTGGTGCTGTAAGCATGGCCGTGTGCGATTGCGAAAAAAGCTGTCTTCGCATTGGCGCACCTGAAATAACTTCTGCAATAAATTCAGGCTATCGCGCACCGACACCGAGCTAGGAAACGGGCCAAAGTAACGGCCTTTTTGTTTTTTCGGACCACGATGAAAACCTAAGCGAGGCCAAGCATCGCCCTCAGTTAATAGCACCGATGGATAACTTTTATCATCGCGAAGTAGAATATTAAAAGGAGGCTTCAGCGACTTAATCAGCGTTTGCTCAAGCAGCAGCGCCTCAGTTTCCGAGGCCGTAATAGTCACTTCAATGGCGTGAATACGCGCCACTAAAGCTTTAGTTTTCGGGCTGTCGACCTGCTTGGCAAAATAGGAATTAACGCGATTTTTCAGCACCTTGGCCTTGCCGACATAAAGCACTGCACCGGTGGCATCGAGCATGCGATAAACACCGGGGTCAGTTGGCAAGGTTTTCACTGTGTCGCGCAAAGCCTCTAGGCGTAATGCGTTGGCATGCTTGCTATTTGCCGTCGGCTCCAATGGCTCCGGCGCAGCTAAGGTGGCCGTGACATCCGTCATGAGCACAGTCCTGTAGATTGCACGAGCTTGAACAAACCGAGGTCTGAGCGCACGCCAAGCTTCTCCATCATTCGGCTGCGATAAGTCGCTACTGTTTTCGGATTAATGCTCAATAGCTCAGCAATTTCGGGCACTCGCTTCTCCGCCAAAACATAGTGCATAACCGCCAACTCACGCGCCGATAATTCAGCAAAGCGCTCCTGCTCATCACTTAAGCCTTCTTGCGCCCAAGCCGTCGACAAACTCGGTGAAATATACGACTTACCCATCCCCGCCAAACGCAAGGATTTTACTAGCTCATCGAGATCGGCATGGGTGGATAAAAACCCCGAAACGCCGGCCTGAATCATGGCTTTTGGATAGACCTCAGGCGTTTGGTTCATCAGCACCACGCGCGGCTTATCGGCTAGATGCATCAAGCGCATGGCGAGTTCGAAATGTGTTTTCGGAGCATCTGTTTGATCGCTCGCTTCACTGCTTAAGCTAGATGGCGTATTTGCCCCAGAAATACCAATTAAAGCGACACGAAAACTAGTCGATTGCAAAGCCGTCATTGCGGCGTCATCGCAGTCACTGGCCATCACCACGCGCAAGCCGGAAATAGGCAGGAAAAGTAGCGCTGCAATACCATCTCGCAGGAGCGCATTATTGTCGACGATAGCCACCGTTAGCGCCACATTACCCCCTACTTTTAAGCCGACCTACTATCATAACTGCACCGTCTTATGTTACATAACGCTTGAACGCAATCTAGTCATAAATACCGAGACTCTTTTCATGTTGCCAAACGTTAAAATTCTTAGCCCGCGCAGGGCTTTTGCTGTTGCTGTTTTAAGCCTCTTCGCAATGGCTCCACAAGCCTATGCGGCCAAAACAGCAGCGCCCGTATCAGCAGCTCAGATCGCCGCCGAGCAGCGTCGCGCTGGGCCCGACATTATCCACAGCAGCTTCACCACACCATTGGATGTTGCCTCACGCGCAGCACTTATTACCAATGTTGAAACCGGCGAAGTGCTGTACTCGAAAAACGTTCATCAGCGCATGCCGATTGCCTCCATCACCAAACTGATGACAGCGATGGTGGTGCTCGATGCAAAGCAATCCATGGATGAGCTGGTCACGATTACTAAAGATGATATTGATCATCTTCGCCATACCCATTCACGCATGAGTGTTGGCACTAGCCTACCGCGCGCCGACCTCATGTTACTGGCGTTAATGGCTTCAGAAAATCGCGCCGCATCGGCTTTAATTCGCAATTATCCAGGCGGTTTGGCTGCGGGCATCGCGGCAATGAATCGCAAAGCGCGCAGCTTGGGCATGCCCAATACGCAGTTTTTCGACGGCACCGGCCTGCATGGCGCAAACGTCTCAACACCTGGCGAACTTACTAAGATGGTGCAGGCGGCATATCGCTACGCCGACATTCGTGCCTTTTCAACAACACCCGAATACAGCGTGATGGTGCGTGGCCAAGAGCAGCGCTTTCGCAACACCAACGGCTTGGTGAAAAAGCCCGAATGGGAAATCGATATTTCGAAAACTGGCTTTATCAATGAAGCTGGTCGTTGCTTGGTCATGATGGCGCATATCCAAGACAAGCCCGTGGTTATTGTGCTGATGGATTCGTGGGGAAAATACACGCGAATTGGTGATGCTAATCGCGTGAAAGACTGGCTAGACGTCGCCGCTCGTAACTAAGCGCGTAGCCCACTGCTTCATTTCAACGCGCTGAACCTGCCACTCTGGGTTCAAGCGCGCTTGCACAGCATAGAACGCCGCACTGTGATTCATCTCGCGCAAATGCGCCATCTCGTGGCAAATCACATAATCGATTAAGTGCTCAGGCAGCTGCATGAGCTGAGTGTTGAGCATGATGCGGCCATCGGCGCTGCAACTGCCCCAGCGCGAGCGCAGGCAGCGAAAACGTAAAGCGGTTGGTCGCCATTGTTCACCATGCTTCGCTACTAAAGCCTCCACACGAATGGGCAATGATTGCTTGGCTTGAGCTGTCTGCCAGTTTTGTAGCGATTTGGTGATGAGCTTGGGCCAAGTGTCGGGCTCAGTTGTCGTTGTTATTTGGAAGCCATGCCTAACAGCGCTTACGCTATCAACACCATGGTCGCTAAAGCAAACCTGCACCCGCCCACGCTGTGTAGCCACGTGCTCGATATGCACCGGCCATTCCTGACCCTGATGCCACCACTGACGATCCTCGCCCCATTGCGGCAATGCCGGTAAGTCGCCTAAGCGCTGCAGCTGCTCATCTATCCAAGCTTGGCGGCTACGCACAAAGGCTTCGATGGCATTGAGCGGATAACGCAGCGGCGCTCGCACTTCAACATGGCCATCACGGCGAATATGAATCGCCACCGTGCGCCGCGATGAGCGCTTCAGCTGCCACGCCTGCGCGCCGCTCATTAGCCCATGACCGGATAACTTTGATCCAAAATCACCGCCAAGAAGGCTTCGCCATAGCGCGCCAACTTACTCTCGCCGATGCCGGCAACGGTACTCATTTCTTGCAGGCTTTGCGGTTGGCGCATGACCATATCGATCAAGGTGCTGTCATGGAAAATGACATAAGGCGGTACACCCTGCTCCTTCGCCAATTTGCTGCGACGTGCGCGCAAGGCCTGCCATAACGGTTCATCTGCCGGCTCAATGCTGCTCGCCGCTCGCGATGGCTTGCTCGAGCGTTGAGAACTGGCGGTGTCGCGATCTTTGCGCAATTGCAGGCTGACTTCGCCCTTCAGCAATGGCCGGCACTCTGGCGCCAAACGTAGTGTGCCGTAGCCATCGGCATCGACCAGTAATAAGCCGTGCGCCAACAGCTGGCGATAAATACTACGCCATGCTTTTAGGCTCAAATGCACGCCTTGGCCAAACACCGCGAGCTGCTCGTGAGCATTGCTCAAGACACGATCGGAGCGCTTGCCGCTGAGCACTTCTACCGCATACTCAACGCCGTAGCGCTGGCCAGTGCGATACACCGCCGACAAGGCCATGCGCGCCGGTTCGGTGGCATCCCAAGTCGCCACCGGCTCCGTGCAGACATCGCAGTGGCCGCAGGGCTCGGGCATATGCTCATCGAAATAGCGCAGCAGCAATTGGCGGCGACACGCCGTGGTCTCGCAAAGCTGAAGCATGGCATCGATGCGGCGGCGCTCATGACGCTTATGCTCTTCGCTGCCATTGGACTGCGCCAGCATTTGCTGATGCTTGATGACATCTTGCAGGCCGTAAAAAAGCGATACCGTTGAAGGCAGACCATCACGGCCAGCACGACCAGTTTCTTGATAATAAGCCTCAAGACTTTTGGGTAAATCTAGGTGCGCGACAAAGCGCACATTGGGCTTATCGATGCCCATACCAAACGCGATGGTGGCGACAACAATAATGCCCTCTTCGCGCAAGAACCTCGTTTGATTGGACTCGCGCTCCGCTGGCGATAAACCAGCGTGATAGACCAGTGCTGGAAAGCCTTGCTTCACCAAAGCCGCCGCCACTCGCTCGGTTTTCGCGCGCGATAAGCAATAGACAATGCCAGCATCTTGCGGGTGTTCGCGGCGGATAAAATCGGTGAGCTGATCCATCGCGTTGAGGCGCGGCAAAATGCGGTAATAGATATTCGGTCGGTCGAAGCTGCTTAAAAATACCGGCGCATGATCGAGCTTCAGCAAGCGCGCAATATCAGCACGGGTGCGCAGGTCGGCGGTGGCCGTTAATGCCAAGCGCGGCACATCGGGAAACTGCTCAGCGAGCACCGACAGACCTAAATAATCAGCGCGGAAATCATGGCCCCATTGCGACACGCAATGCGCTTCATCGATGGCAAATAATGAAATTGGCACGCGTGACAGCAGCGCCAAATTACGCGCAGTGACCATTCGTTCAGGCGCCATATAAAGCAGGTCGAGTGAGCCGTCGAGTAGCTGCGTTTCAATCGCCCGCGCCTCGTGCAAATCCAAGCTACTGCTCAAATACGCCGCGCGCACGCCTAGCTGCAGCAAGGTAGCGACTTGATCTTGCATCAGTGAGATGAGCGGAGAGATGACGATCGCTGTGCCACTGCGCATCAAGGCCGGCACTTGATAGCACAAGGACTTACCACCGCCAGTGGGCATCAGTACTAGGGCATCGCCGCCATTGGCAACGGTGTCGACAACTTCGGCTTGGCGGCCACGGAAATCGCTATAGCCCCAGACTTGGCGCAGCACCTCGCGGGCGCGATCAATACTCGCCGACATCAGCAGGCTTCCTTTAAATTCAGATGAGTGCGCGTACGCAATGTCGTAATTTTGCGCGATACAGAGGCTCTCTTTGCGCTATTGTTCAGAGTACAATGCATGGACATTTTGGAGCGCCGCTTATGCACGAACAATACGCTTTGTCCGAGTCCACACTGCTGGCTCTGGAGACTTTTCTCGATGGCGACGCCAACCCCAATGGCCCTGACTTCGCTGGCATGCACGGCTTCCTTACGGGCCTCACCGTGGGCCCGCGCGGCAAGCTCGACGAGGAGGCGATGACCGCTTGCTTCGATGACGAAGCGCCGCTGCCCAACGCCGAAGCCAGTGCGGATTTGTTTGCCGACCTGCAGGCTTGGCAAAAAAGCATCCACGCCGCGCTTTATCATGGTGTGCGCTTGGTGCTGCCCTGCCCGTTGCACGCCGAGCCCGATGACGACACGCCGCTCAATAGCTGGTGTGCTGGCTTCATGGAGGCGCTGTTTTTGGACGAAGACGACTGGTATCGCATCGACGAAGATGAGATCGCCGACATGACTTTGCCCATGCTGGTGCTCTCGGACTTGATCGAAGATCCTGATCTGATGCCGTTGCGCCGCGACCGCAAAATGCTCTCCGGCATGACCAGCGAGATCCCCGAACTCATCACCTCGATTTACCTGCACTTCCACGCACCCGAAGGGCATTAAGACTTGCCTAAGCGTTTTGTCGCCAGCGCCAGTTGCATGCGGCGCTCGGCAAAACGCTTACGCTGATCATCGCTCAAGCTATCGTGACAATGTGCGCAGCTGATGCCGTACTCATAAAGCGGCGACTCTAAATCCGCTGGCATCAAAGCACGGCGGCAGCCATAACAGACGGTGGCCTCGCCCTGCTCTAGGCCATGCTTGACCGCCACGCGCTCATCGAAAACAAAACACTCGCCCTGCCACAGGCTTTCTTCGACTGGCACTTCTTCCAAATATTTCAAGATGCCGCCTTGCAGGTGATAGACCTCATCGAAACCTTGCTGACGCATATAGCTCGAGGCTTTCTCACAGCGGATGCCGCCGGTGCAAAACATCGCGACGCGAGTATGCTTTGCAGGGTCTAGCTGGCTGGCGACATATTCGGGAAAGTCACTGAAGTTCGCCGTCTTAGGATCTACCGCTCCAGCAAAGGTGCCAATGGCCACCTCATAATCATTGCGCGTATCGATCAATAACACCGATGGATCGCTAATCAGCGCATTCCATTCCTGCGGCTTCACGTAAGTGCCAACCACCGCTGTAGGATCAACCGGCTTGCCTAAAGTGACGATTTCGCGCTTGAGCTTAATTTTCAAACGCAAGAATGGATGGCGATCAGAAAACGATTCTTTATGCTCTAAATTGGCAAAGCGGCTGTCGCCACGCAAGCGCGCGAGCAATGCATCGATGGCCGAGCGCGTGCCCGACACCGTGCCATTTATGCCCTCATGCGCGAGCAATAACGTGCCGCGAATGCCTAAGCCTACACAGAACTCGGTGAGCGGAGCTTTGACTTCGGCAAACTCAGGCCAATCGGCAAAATGATAAAGCGCAGCAACCACCACAGGCTCATCGGCCGCTTGGCGCGCCTGAATCCATGCTTCGCTCATTGGCTGCCTCCACGGCAAGCTGGGCTTTCGGGCGCAGCATCAATAGCAGCCCATTCCTCTGGCGTGTACAAATGCAAAGCCAATGCATGCAGGCCGGTGTCACGCTCAGCAGCCGTTGCGGCATAAATGCGCTGATGCCTTGCCACCGCGCGCTGGCCTTGAAACGCCTCGCTCACGGCAATCAACTTGTAATGAGTCTCGGTGCCTGGGCCGCCATGATTATGTGACTCGTTCAGCACTTCAATGTGACTAGGCTGGATCGCCTGGGTAACCGCCGCAATAATGCGCTGCTCGCGGCTAGATGATGCCGAAGTAGATGCTGTAGATGGTGAAACAGAGGACATAACAACACTCCAAAACCAGTCTGCCAAGGCTAGAGCACAGCTCAAGCACATGGCTAATGTTTCTATTATAGAGCCTGAAACTCAGCCTCGCTTGCTCAGGGTCAAGATTGCAGCAAATCATTTAGATTCATTACATCATTTGCACATATGAATTTTTATGAGTAATATAAATCCACGCTAAATACTCCATGAGCATCGATATGAGCACATACAGCCTAAGTCCCGCGCGTCGCGCCGAGCTCAACCAAAAATCAAACTGGCGCGGCACATTAGAAGTCGCCAAAGATTGGACGCTGGTGATTGCCGGTTTCGCCATCAGCCTAGCTTGGCCGCACCCACTAAGCTATGTGCTCAGTGTGTTTCTGCTGGCAAGTGCCATGGCCGGCTTTGCCATCCTGCAGCATGAAACCGCGCATCGCTCGCTATTTGCTACGCCATCGCTAAACGAATGGATTGGTGAATACCTAGCCGCCCTACCAATCCTGCAAAGCATGCCTGGCTATCGAGCCTATCATATGGTGCACCACCGCCTTGCTGGCACGCCAGATGACCCCGACCGCATCATGACCGAGAGCTATCCGGTCAGCCCTGGCAGCCTGAAACGCAAACTTTGGCGCGACATCAGCGGCCAAACTGGCATCAAGTCCATCATCGGCCTCATGGGCATGTACGCGGGCTATTGGAAATATGAGCTCACCGGCAAGGTCGAACGCCTAATGCCTGCGCCACAAGGTGTCAGTGGCTATGCGAAAAAATTCATCGCAAATAATGGCCACATCGCCATTCTCTGGCAGTTCGCTATTTGGGGCGCACTCTATGCACTCGGCAATGGCTGGCTCTACGGCCTCTGGGCCATAGCCTTCATCTTTGTACTACCAACCTGCATGCGCATACGCCAGATTGCCGACCATGCTGTGGTCGCCGACCCATTGAGCAAAAACCCGCTAATGCACGCACGCAGCACTTCGGCGAATTGGTTTGAAAAGCTGTTGTTTGCGCCGCACTATGAGCATTACCATCTAGAACATCACCTCATGCCGACAGCGCCCTGCTGGCATTTGCCGAAACTACATGCAGAACTAAAAGCAGCAGGGGTTATCCCTGAGCAGAATCAGGCTACAAGCTTGCTTGATGTATTGCGCAGGGCAACGATCAGCACAACATAACAGTCGCGCAAGAGCACACTACAGAGATTGCGGCAAAAAATGAGCCCCATAAAAAAACGCGCGACCTTGATGGCTCGCGCGTTTTTTGTGAAGCAGCTGCTCTGAAGCGATTACTGCGCCTCTACCACCAGCGTATTGCCCTGTACTGCGCTCACGCGAACGCGAGCACCAATAGGCAGGTCCGGGCCACTCAGTGTCCACGAAGTATCGTCCATCGCAATACGGGCACGGCCTTGTACTATTGCCTCAGTCAGCACCAACTCGCGGCCAAGCCAACGCTTAGAGCCACTATTTAGCCCATTCGGTGCCACCGCAGCTTTTGAAGCACGGCGTTTAGCCCAGCCAAAGCAAAGCAGCACTGAGAGCACTGAGAACAGGGCTGCTTGATACTGCCAGTCAGTCAAACCCGCGTGAGTTGCTAGCGCCGTTAGACCGCCGGCAATTGCCAACATCAGCAAAAACAGCGAGCCCGAAAGCAGCTCGCTGAGCGCCAATACCAGAGCAATAATCCACCACCCTGTGGCTGTCATGGCTTAGGCCTTATCGTCGCGTACGGCTTTCAACAACTCAGCCATACCGCCAACGCTACCAACCAACTGCGTAGCTTCGATCGGCATCATGATGACTTTGGTGTTGGTCGACGCTGCCACGGCACCAAAGGCGGTGACGTATTTTTGCGCGATAAAGTAGTTCAAGGCTTGAATATTGCCCTTGCCGATAGCATCCGACACCATTGAGGTGGCGTTGGCTTCAGCCTGAGCTTCACGCTCACGCGCTTCAGCTTCCAAGAAGGCGGCTTCGCGAGCACCCTCGGCTTTCAAAATCTGGCCTTGCTTCTCGCCTTCAGCTTCCAAAATCTCCGCTTGGCGGCGACCTTCAGCTTCCAAAATCGAGGCACGCTTCATACGCTCAGCTTTCATTTGCGACGCCATAGCATCGACCAAATCGTGTGGCGGCGTGATGTCTTTAATCTCAACGCGGGTAATTTTAATACCCCATGGGCCAGTGGCCTGATCAATAGCAGCAAGCAAGCGACCGTTGATTTGGTCACGCTGCGACAGCATCTCATCGAGGTCTAGCGAGCCAATGACAGTACGCATATTGGTCATTGCCAAGTTTTGAATGGCATAGCCCAAGCCTTGAACTTCATAAGCAGCACGTGGCGTGTCGATGACTTGGTAGAAGCAGACAGCATCGATACGCACCATGGCGTTGTCGCGCGAAATCACTTCTTGTGCAGGAATGTCTAGTACCTGTTCCATGACGCTGAGTTTGCGACCGACTTGATCGAAAAACGGCATGATGAAATGCAGGCCTGGGCTCAGTGTGGTGGTGTAGCGACCGAAGCGCTCCACTGTCCACTCATAGCCTTGGGGCACGGTTTTCACACTCATTAAAACAACGAGTACGGCCAGTGCAACTAAGACCATTAGGAAAATAGGTAACATATATAACTCCATTTAGTGCACCGACAGAGGCTCTGCTCGGCGACTTGAATCCAACGCTGTTAAGGCTTAAGTAGCTGATGCTTCTTTTACGAGCGTGGCTAATTCGCCTTTTTGAACCATGTCCATAACGATGTCGCAGCCACCGATCAGCTCACCTTTAACCCACAGCTGTGGAAAGGTTGGCCAGTTTGCGATTTTCGGCAAGGTGGCACGGATGTCAGGATTATCCAAAATATTGACGTAGGCGAATGGTTCGCCAACTTGCACCAAAGCCTCGACAGTACGGGCAGAAAAACCGCATTGTGGAAATTGCGGGGTGCCTTTCATGAACAACAGTACGGCGTTGTCGGCAATTTGCTTCTTGATTAACTCTTCGATTTCCATGGCTTCATCTCAGTTGAAAATATGGCCCACAATATAGCAGATACTGAAGTGTCTTGGCGAAACGATGCCCCAGCGCTACACTCCGCGATTACCTTTTTCAATGACCTGCAGGCTCGCCATCATGACCGCCCTAACGCCCCCGACCTTAATGCCCACCTACGCCCGCCAGCCCGTAGCGTTTGTGCGAGGCGAAGGCGTCTGGCTCTACGACACCGATGGCAAGCGCTACCTCGACACCACCGCCGGCATTGCTGTCTGTGGTTTGGGTCATGCTCACGCTGGCGTAGCGAAAGCCATTGCTGAGCAAGCCAGCACTTTGGTGCACACGTCGAACTTGTTTCAGGTGCCATTGCAGCAGCAGCTCGCCGATAAGCTCTGTGCCGTCTCGGGCATGAACAGTGCCTTTTTTGGCAACTCCGGCGCGGAAGCTAACGAAGCCGCGATCAAGCTAGCTCGGCTCTATGGCCATAAAAAAGGCATCACACTGCCAACGATTATTGTCATGGAAAACAGCTTTCATGGCCGTACCATGGCAACACTAACTGCCACTGGCAACGCGAAAGTACAAGAAGGCTTTGGCCCGCTGGTGCAAGGTTTTGAGCGTGTGCCATTCGATGATATTGCTGCAATCGAAGCCGTAGCCGCGCGCAACCCCAATATCGTGGCGATCTTGGTCGAGCCTATTCAGGGCGAAAGCGGCGTGCGCATGGCGAAAAATGGCTTCGGCTATTTGAAAGCTCTGCGTGACATCTGCGACCAACACGACTGGCTGCTCATGCTCGACGAAATTCAAACTGGCAATGGCCGGACTGGGCGCTATTTTGCCTACCAACACGCGGGCATTTTGCCGGATGTGTTGACCACCGCCAAAGGCTTGGGCAATGGCTTCCCAATAGGCGCCACGCTAGTCGCTGGCAAAGCCACTGAGCTTTTTAGTCCGGGCAAACACGGCACCACCTATGGCGGCACTCCGCTAGGCTGCGCTGCTGCGCTCGCTACCATGGATGGCCTGCTCGCTGGTGCCGTCGACAACGCCGCCATCATGGGCCAGCGCATTCGCGACGGCTTCATCCGTGAGCTTGGCGATCTTGGCGTCACTGTAGAAGGTGCAGGCCTGATGCTCGGCGTCGTGCTGCCAAAGCCCTGCACAGAACTAGTCGCCATCGCCCGTGATGCCGGTGTGCTGCTGATTGTTAGTGCAGAAAATCGTATTCGTTTATTGCCGCCGCTGGTGATTACCGCCGCAGAGGCCGACGAACTAGTGACTCGTATTAGCGCGATGGTGCGCGAATTCCTAGCGCCTGCAGCTGCGACAAACGAGGCAAGCGCATGAGCACGCGGCATTTCCTCACGCTCCTAGATTTCACGCCAGCTGAGCTACAAGGCATTTTAGATCGCGCCATCGAGCTGAAACGCATACTGCGCTCTGGCGAAATCTATGAACCGCTCAAAAACCGCGTCTTGGGGATGATTTTCGAGAAGTCATCGACTCGTACCCGTGTCTCGTTTGAAGCGGGCATGGCGCAGTTTGGCGGTTCGGCGATTTTTCTATCGCCGCGCGACACTCAGCTCGGTCGCGGCGAGCCGATTGAAGACTCAGCGCGAGTGATTTCACGCATGGTCGATGCGGTGATGATTCGCACCTTCGACCACGCCACCATCGAGCGCTTTGCGGCGTATTCACGCGTGCCCGTGATTAACGCCCTCACCGATGACCATCACCCCTGCCAGCTACTCGCCGACCTACAAACCTTTGTCGAGCATCGTGGCCCGCTAGCTGGTCGCGAATTTGCTTGGGTCGGCGATGGCAATAATATGTGCAATAGCTATGTCCATGCCGCACACCAATTCGGCTTTCATCTGCGCATCGCCTGTCCCTATGGCTTTGAGCCAGACCCCGACATGCTCGAGCAATATGCCCATTGCGCGACCTTGGTGAAAACCGCTGAAGAGGCCGCCGAGGGTGCGCACTTGGTGGCTACCGACGTGTGGACGAGCATGGGCCAAGAGTCTGAGCAAAGTGTGCGTAAGCGTCGTTTTTCGATGTATCAGGTCAATCCGCGCCTGATGGATCATGCCGCCGATGACGCGTTGTTTATGCACTGTTTACCTGCGCATCGCGGCGAAGAAATCTCTGAAGATATGCTCGATGACAAGCGTAGTGTGGTCTGGGATGAGGCGGAGAATCGTCTGCATGCACAGAAGGCATTGCTGGAGTTTTTGCTGGTGGGCGCGCGCTAAATAGCGGGCAATTTGTAGCTAGTTTTTGGTGCCGCTGAGCCAGCTTAAGCGCGCTAAACTTTCAGCCGATTGCGATTATCTCGGCTCGCCAAAATCAGCTCATCGCCAGTTTTCATCTCATCACTTAAACCGCGCTTTAGCAGCCGGTCATAAAGCAGCACATTCACCGTCGCCGCCAAATTTAAGCAGCCAATGGTGGGGATATACACCACCGCATCGGCCTCACTAACCACCGACTTCGGCAAGCTGCCATCCTCGGGGCCAAACACATATAGCGCACGTTCGGGATGCTCAAACTCAGGCAGACTCATGGCGCCTAAGGCTAGCTCAACACAAACGATTTTTGTGCCCTCAGGTAGCTGGGCTTTTAACGCAGACCAGTGATCGGTGCGCGCTAAGGTCACCCGTTGCTGAACATTTTTCGTATCGGTGTGATGCTTGGCGGCGATGTCGTAGCGCTGACCGGTGTAGTAGACCGCTTGCGCGTTGAAGCAGCCAACAGCACGCAACACTGAGCCAACGTTATCGGGGGTTTTCGGGTTTTCTAAGCCGATGGCAACGAAGCCGCTCACCTGTTTAGGAACGCTCTCGGCGTCTGCTGCCAAGCTCATGCGCCCTTAAAGCCATTTGGGTTTTGCGACTGCCAGCGCCACGTATCACGCATCATCGCATCAAGATCGCGCGACGCCTGCCAGCCCAACTCAGTGCTAGCTTTCTGCGGGTCGGCATAGCAAGTAGCAATATCACCCGCACGGCGCGGCACTATCGCATAAGGCACTCGTGCCCCGCTGGCCTGCTCAAAAGCACGAATCATTTCCAGCACCGAATAACCCTGGCCAGTCCCAAGATTCCAAGTGTGCACACCGGCCTCGCGCGCTAAAAATGCCAGCGCGGCAACGTGACCCTGAGCCAAATCCACGACATGAATATAGTCGCGCACACCGGTGCCATCGGGCGTGTTGTAATCGTCGCCAAAGACCGAGAGCTTGGCTAATTTGCCCACCGCGACTTGGCTAATATAGGGCACAAGATTGTTCGGGATGCCATTCGGATCCTCGCCAATCAAGCCACTTTCGTGTGCGCCAACGGGATTGAAATAGCGCAGCAACGCCACGCGCCAACGCGCATCCGACAAGCTCACGTCACGCAAAATATCTTCGACCATGAGCTTGGAGCGACCATAAGGATTGGTCGGTCGGCCAACCGGGCATTGCTCGCTAATCGGCATCTCGGCCGGCTCGCCATAGACAGTAGCCGAGGAGCTAAACACCAGCGTAAACACACCGGCATCACGCATGGCCTCGACTAGCACTTGCGAGCCATGAACGTTGTTATCGTAATATTTCAGCGGCTGCTCAACGCTCTCGCCCACTGCTTTCAGGCCAGCAAAATGAATCACCGCGCTAATCGCATGCTCAGCAAACAGCGCTTTTAAGCAGGCGGCATCGCGAATATCGCCTTCCATGCAGGCAATGGTTTTACCGGTGATTTGCTCGACTCGGCGCAATGACTCGGCGCTGGCATTGCTGAAGTTATCCAGCACTAACACCTCATGGCCCGCAGCCAGCAGCTCAATGAGAGTGTGTGTGCCGATGTAGCCAGCGCCGCCGGTTACTAAAATCGTCATGCGTTTGGCTCCGAGGCAACGCGGCGCACGGCATCGAGCCAGCCGGTGTAAAGCGAGCTACGCTTGTCATCACTCATGGTCGGCTCAAAGCGGCGGTCACAACTCCACAGCGTCGAAATATCATCTAAAGAGGTGAAAATACCGACCTGCAGACCGGCCAAAAATGCCGCGCCCAATGCCGTAGTTTCTGTGACCACGGGGCGATCCACCGGCACGCCAATGATATCGGCCAGCGATTGCGCCACCCAATTATTCACCACCATGCCACCATCGATGCGCAGCGTGGTGACAGGCGAAGCGCCATCGCGAGTCATGGCTTCCATCAGGTCGCGAGTCTGGAAGCACACCGACTGCAAACCAGCAGTAACAATCTCACCAATGCCAGTGTCACGAGTCAGGCCAAAGATGGCACCACGCGCACGCGGATCCCAATACGGCGCACCTAAGCCGGTAAACGCCGGCACCATATACACGCCGCGAGCATCGCCAGTAGCCTCGGCAATCGCCTGAGTTTCCGAGGCACAGCCAATGAGCTTGAGGCCGTCGCGCAGCCATTGAATGGTGGCGCCAGCAACAAAAATCGAGCCCTCCACTGCATACGTGGTCTCGCCATTAAGACGATAGGCCACGGTAGTGAGCAAGCGAT
This sequence comes from Paraperlucidibaca wandonensis, assembly GCF_042677145.1. Classification (NCBI taxonomy): domain Bacteria; kingdom Pseudomonadati; phylum Pseudomonadota; class Gammaproteobacteria; order Moraxellales; family Moraxellaceae; genus Paraperlucidibaca; species Paraperlucidibaca wandonensis. The sequence continues at coordinate 1,362,508 of NZ_JBHTIT010000001.1, forward strand.
TTTCCGACTGCACAATGGTGCTGCCGGTGTTGGTAATCATGAAGCAACCTGTGCCGTAGGTGCTTTTCACCATGCCCGGCGCAAAACAGGCTTGGCCAATGAGTGCCGCTTGTTGGTCACCAGCAACGCCACAAATAGGGATGGGCGCACCTAAAAAATCCGGTGCACAGCGGCCAAAATCGGCGCTGGAATCCTTCACCACCGGCAGTAGCTCGGCGGGAATATTAAACAGGCGCAGCAACTCTTCATCCCAGCATTGCGTACGGATATTAAACAGCATGGTGCGCGAGGCATTGGTGGCATCGGTCGCATGCACTTTGCCATGCGTGAGCTTCCACAATAACCAGCTATCGATGGTGCCAAAGGCCAACTCGCCACGCTCAGCGCGGGCTCGAGCATTGGGCACATGATCGAGCAACCAAGCCAGCTTTGTTGCCGAGAAATACGGGTCCAGCAGCAGGCCAGTGCGCGATTGAATCAGCGGCTCATAGCCTTGCTCTTTTAACTCAGCACAACGCTCACCAGTACGGCGGTCTTGCCAAACAATGGCGCGATGCACCGGCATGCCGTTGGCACGATCCCAGAGCACGGTGGTTTCGCGCTGATTGGTAATGCCGATGGCGGCAATATCACGCGCATGCAGGCCGCCCTTGCGCAGTGCATCGCGGCAGACGGTCTCGGTCGCCCACCAAATATCCATGGCGTCATGCTCAACCCAGCCATCGGCGGGAAAATGCTGCTTAAGCTCGACTTGAGCGCTGGCGACACGGTTACCGGTGCCATCAAAAACGATGGCGCGCGTGCTAGTAGTGCCTTGATCGATCGATAAAATATAGTGCGGCATGATGATGTAATTCTTATTGCTAGGACAAAACAGGGCTTACTTTAACGGCAAACAGTCTGCTGTAACATTCAATCCGAAATTTTTAGCGACTGAATGGGCATGCTCACACGCTGCTCTTGATGCAACAGTTTTAGCAACAGCACCACACGCTCGGTGCCATCGCGGGCAGCAACGACGGCATCTAGACCAGCCAACGGGCCTTCGTTAATAAGCACGTCTTGGCCAATAGCAAAGAGTGCTGTTGGGTTTTCACTACCGGCATCTTGCCCAGTTTCGCGCGCTTGTAAGGCATCGACGATGGCATCGGGAACGGCCAACGGCAGCTCGCCGAAGCGCAAGACCTTGGCAACGCCACGAGTGGAGCGAATCGGCGCCCAGTTGTCGTGCTTGGTGCAGAGCTGAACGAAAATGTAATGCGGAAATAATGGCTCAACGACAACGGTGCGCTTACCTCGACGCAGAATCTCACGCCGTATAGTTGGCACAAATCCTTGATAGCCCTGATTGGCTAGCTGCTCCACCGCGCGCTCACATTCGCGCGGCTTGCACTGCAAGACATACCAACGCCGCGAGGCCTCTATATCTAACTCTAGCATTGAGCCTAAACCATCAAGCATCCGGCGCTCCTTGCCTCGTTACGGTATCAGCCCTAAACATGGCTGCTAATGCGCATAGTTTATGCCGTAATAAGCGCTCGCAGCCAGTCGGTTTTCGTCTGCATGAGTTTGCTGTCGCCGCGCGACTCAACATTGAGGCGAACCACAGGCTCGGTATTACTCATGCGCAAATTAAAACGCCATTGCTCAAACTCACGAGACACACCATCGAGCATAGACTCACTGACTAGCGTTTCGTTGTTGGCCTTAACCTCTGCTTGCACAGCGGCATCTACGCGATTGAGTGCAGCGGCGGCATCGTCGACCTTGAAATTAATCTCACCACTGCAGGGGTAAGCCGCCTGTGCTTCAGCAACCAAACTCGACAGCGGTTTGCCATCGGCGGTTAAACGCTCGAGCAACAATAGCCATGGGATCATGCCGGAATCACAGCAGTAGAAATCGCGGAAATAATGGTGCGCCGACATCTCACCGCCATAGACCGCACCCTCGCGGCGCAAGGCGCCTTTAATGAAGCTATGGCCACACTTGCTGACCACCGCACGACCGCCCATCGCCTCCACTTGCGCAATAGTGTTCCAGGTTAAGCGTGTGTCATAACACACCGCGCCATTGGGCTCGTACTTGAGTAACTGCGTGCCGAGCAAGGCCACCAAATAATAGCCCTCGATAAACGCACCGGTTTCATCAAAGAAAAAGCAGCGATCAAAGTCGCCATCCCAGGCAATGCCCAAATCAGCTTTTTGCTCGCGCACAACACTGGCGGTGTCTTCTTGGCATTTTGCCAACATAGGATTAGGCACGCCGTTGGGGAACTGTCCATCGGGCGTGTGAAATACGCGTGTGATGTCTAGCTTGAGGCCTTCGGCGATATTGTCAAAAAATGGGCCGGCACAGCCATTGCCAGCGTTCACAACGACTTTTAATGGCGTATCGCGTTGCGCGAGCTCGGCTTTTAACTTGGGGAAATCAACGAAAGAGCGGACTTTTTCGCGATAGGTGTCGGCAATTGGCATTTTTGCGTGCAACTGCGGGTCTGCTTGATATTGGTCGCCGTTAGTTAGCGGGCCAAAGTTATAAGACTGCACGCCAGCTTCAGCTGCCTGCTCGTTTAGCAGTTGCCGCGTCAGCACTTCCATTTCTGCCAAACCATCATCGCCGCTAATCGGCCGCGACTCATAACGCACCATCTTAATACCGTTATCGCCCACCGGATTGTGGCTTGCGGTAATCATCACGCCGCCGCCCATGACTTCGCCATTCAAGCCCGATGAGCCCGCCGCGTGATACACCATCTCGGTGCCAGCCAAACCAATATCGCGCGTCGCCACACCTTCGGCATTCAGCCCTGCCGCCAAGGCCCGCGCAAAATCCTCGCTGGTGTCACGAATATCGTAGCCAATCGCCACCGGCCCCTGCGGCTGAATCACTCGCGCATAAGCCCGACCAATCGCATACACCATGTCGATATGCAGCTGCGCCGGCACTGGCCCACGCACGTCATAGGCTTTGAAAGCAGGAAGTTTTTGCAAGGGCGTAGTCATAAAAGGCCTTAATAGATAAAGATGAATAATGTTGGCAGAAACTTAGTACGAAAATCTAAAACACATCCCCACGGCCAATGCCCACGTACGTGAAGCCCTGCTCGCGAAGATAGTCGGGATTGTAGACATTGCGGCCATCGAGGATGAATGGCTGGCGCAGGCCGGCGCGTATGCGGGCGTAGTCTGGGCTTTGGAAAATCTCCCAAGCGGTGACCACAATGAGGGCATCCGCGCCAGCTGAAGCCGCGCTCGAAGAACAGTTCAGCACATCATATGGCTGATCAACGATCTCGAGCAGCGGCTGATCCGGATAGCATTCGCGCAAGCTTTGGGCGGCGAGCGGATCGTAGACGCGGGTGCGCGCGCCTTGGGCCCAGAGGGCTTGCAGCAGTGGGTGCACGGCGGAGTCTTGCACGCTGGCGGAGTTGGGTTTGTAGGCGGCGCCCCAGATGGCGAAGCAGCGACCGCTGAGGTCGCCTTCGAAATAGCGCCAGAGTTTGCGAAAAAGAATGTCGCGCTGGCGTTCGTTGATGCGCAGGGCATTGGCGATAAGAGTTTGCTGGTCGATGGAAGCCTGCACGCTGCGCGAGAAATCGAGGAGCTCATCGGAGAAGCTGGGGCCGCCAAAGCCGCAGCCGGCGTCGAGATAGTCGGAGCCGATGCGCGGGTCGGCGGCGAGGCCTTGGCGCACAAGGTCGATGTCGACGCCGACGCTTTCGCAGAGCGTAGCCATCTCGTTCATGAAACTCATGCGCGTGGCGAGCATGGCGTTGACGCTACTTTTGATGAGCTCGGCGGCGGCGAGCGGCACCAGCATGACTTCACCGGCGCGGCGCGTCATTGGACGCAGGGTTTCGAGCATGAATGCGGTGTGAGCCTCGTCATCGCAACCGATGACCAATAACGGCGGTTTCGCCAGGTTAGAGAGCATGCTGCCGCCGCGTGCGAAAATCGGCAGCGCGTAGACCATGGCATCGACGGCCTGCTTGAGCCGCGCCAAAGTGCCGAGCGGATATGGCGAAAGTACCACCAGCGGCGCCAAGGCAGTGCCACGCTCTGATTCTAAACGCTGGGCATAAGCCAAAAGCTCATCTGCAGATCCACCAAGTGCGAGCCAATGCTGATCAATGGCAAAGGCATCTGCGTTGACATCACTTGTGCCTGTAGCCATCAACCCTACGCCACTGCTCAGCGTGAGCAAACCTTTGGGCACCAAATCGTGTAATTGCGTGAGCAGGCCGGGTTCACGCGCGAGCTCAGCGTCGGGTGTGCGCAAGCAACGCGACCAATCGGCGCAGAGCGTGACGGTGTGGCCGATGCCAGCAAGATGCACAGCAGAGGTCCAGGCAAATGGAGTGTTACCGTGAACAACGATTTTCATGACAACTGCTCCTTGTCGGCGCGCGACGAAGCCCGCTCCCAGCCGGCGCGACCATCGGCAATCACGCGCAATAACTGCTGTGTCGAACCATCGTAATCTTCGGCACTGGCAGCACCGGTCATCACCGAGTGGGTGGCAGTAGCAATTTTCTTGCCTAGCTCCACGCCCCATTGGTCAAACGGGTTGATGTTCCACAGCGCCGAAGCCACATACACTTTGTGCTCATAAAGCGCGATGAGCTGGCCCAAGCGATACGGCGTGAGTTCATCAAACAGCAGCGTCGACGACGGCTGATTACCACGATAATAATGATGGCCTTGGCGCGTAGCATCGCCGAGCATGAGCACGCGCGATTGCGCCAAACAGTTGGCCAAAGCCAGCTGCTGCTGGTGCTGCAAACTCGAGCCAGTGTCGTCATCGCGGCTATAGCGGCGTATCGGCGCGATGAAATCGCAGGCCACCGGTTGCGTGCCTTGGTGCAGCAATTGGTAAAACGCGTGCTGGGCATTGGAGCCCACCTCGCCCCATAAAATCGGGCAGGTGGCGTAATCAATCGGCTTGCCGAGGCGGTCGACCGACTTGCCATTACTCTCCATTTCCAGCTGCGTGAGGTAGCTCGGAAACAGCTTCAGGCGCGCATCGTAAGGCAAAATGGCTTGGCCATTAATGCCTAAAAACGTGCTATTCCACACCTGCAAAAGCCCCATCAGCACCGGCAGGTTATCGGCCAATGGCGCTTGGGCGAAATGCGTATCCATAGCGTGCGCACCGGCGAGTAGCTGTTTAAAGCCCGCCATGCCCAACTTCAGCGCGATAGGCAAACCAATGCCCGACCACAGCGAAAAACGCCCACCGACCCAATCCCAAAAACGAATCTGATTGGACTGAGGGATGCCATAAGCGGTCATCTTTTCTGGTTTCGCCGACACGCCAATAAAGTGATGGCGCAAAATTCGGGCCCGGTCGCTAATGCGCGTGCGCATCCAAGCGATGGCGGTTTCGGCGTTAGATAAGGTATCGATGGTCGAAAACGACTTCGAAGCAACCACAAACAGCGTGGTTTCTGGGCGCAAATGATCGAGCAAATCGGCGAGCTGGGTACCATCGATAGAGCTAACAAAATGCACATGCAGGCCGCGCGCTTCCGGTGGCGCAAACTCAGCCAACGACTGCGTGGCCAAATACGGGCCTAAATCGGAACCACCGACACCAATACTGACGACATCGCTGATGGCCTCGCCAGTCACGCCACGCCATTGCTGAGCATGAATGCGCGACACGATATCACTCATGCGCGAGAGGCTGGCGTGTATCGCCGGCACCACATCCTCACCCTCCACGACTAGCTGGCTCGTGGCTGGCAAACGCAAAGCCGTGTGCAAAGCCGCGCGATCTTCACTTTGGTTCACGCGATCGCCGCTGAGCAAACGCTCAATGGCGCGTGGTAATTCGCAGGCCTCAGCTAAGGCCAATAGGTCGTTGAGCACAGAGGCATCGAGGCGTTGCTTGCTGAAATCGAAAAGCAGGCCATCATGCGTGCGCGTTAGCTCGGCGGTACGCGTCGAAGCACCTTTCGTGCCCCAAACATCGCGCAAATGGCGCTGCTGCCAAATCGGCGCCTGCGCTGCCACCGCCTGCCACTCGCTGAGTTGACTCCGCGCTTTACTGCTCATAAAAGCCCCGGCAACCAAGCGCGCAGCGGTGCGGCGAGCTCGGGGTCGCGCAGGGCCAGCGCCATATTGGCTTGCGCGTAGCCAAGTTTGCTGCCGCAGTCGTAGCGCACGCCGGCGAAGCGGTGGGCGCGGATGTCGTGCTCGGCGAGCAACGCACTGATGCCATCGGTGAGCTGAATTTCGCCACCAGCGCCAGGCCTCACATCGGCAAGTGCGGCGAAGATGGCCTTGGGCAGCACATAGCGCCCGACCACGGCGAGATTGCTGGGCGCGACATCGGCGGCGGGCTTCTCCACCATCGCCGCAATGCGCTGTGCGGAGGAATCAGCCAGCGACACCACACCATAGCGATGCACCTGATCGCGCGGCACTTCTTCCACCGCCAATGACCATGCGCCTGTCGCCTCGTGCAGCGCCACCATATCGGCCAAACAGCCCGCCGCGCCCGCACCCGACAACGGCGCATCAATAAAATCATCCACCAACATCACCGCGACGCCATCGCCCGCGCTAGCCAATGCCGCCTCAGCACCACACGCCACTGCGTGACCCAAGCCCAGCGCCTGCGGCTGCATGACCACTGTCACTTTCAAACCTTCAGGCACTGTGCCGAGCAATGCCGCTAGCAAGTCTTTTTTGCCTTTAGCGGTCAATTCAGCCACCAGCTCTGGATCGGCTGGCTGCAAATGCGTCTCCAACCCCGACTTCTTCGGCGAATTCACCAGCACCACATGGCGAATGCCTGCGCGCCACGCCTCCTCCACCGCGTATTGCAGCAATGGCTTGTCGACCACCGGCAGCAACTCTTTCGGCACCGACTTAGTGGCCGGCAAAAAACGCGTGCCAAGACCGGCAACAGGAAGAATGACAGTTGAAATCACAGGGAGTTCCTTAAACTTTATTGGCCGCAAGAGTGGGCGCTTTTGTTGCAATTATAATAGGGCTAAAGATAACCCACGAAGCTAGCATCACGCTAATCTTGCGCCCTAACGCAAACCTAGAGACTTACGCGATGACGAAAACTGCGCACATGACCGGGGCATTGCTACTGCTGTGTGTTTTAACGCTGATTTTTTCGCCGGTGGCGCGCTTCCCGAGTGTGTGGATATTGCTGAGCGTGAGCGCTGTCGTCTTTGTCGCAACAGTCTTAAGAGGTGTAGTAACTGGGCGTGTAAGCGAAAGCGGGCGCGTGGGAATGCTCCGGCATATCGGCGAGCTAGGCTGGGTTGCTCTGCCTGTGAGTGTAGGCTTGCTTAGCAGCTTGGTGTTGTCGGTATACCCGTGGCAGGGGGCGATAGTGCTTGCGGAGTTCATCGGGGCGCTGGTAGTTGGCCTTACGGTGGCTATTTTGGCGCAGGTGGCTACCAGCCAAGGAGTCACAACTCAACGAAGTTCATGCCAAGGAGCTCTGGAAAGCTCAAGTGAAAGAATGTGGCTTGGGCGCGGTATTGCCAGCTGCTGCGTGGTGACGGGGCTGGGGGCGTTGTGGCTGATCTACACGCCTAAGCATTCGGCAATGGTCGTTGCGTGGCTCAATAGCGTGGAGAATATGAATTATTGGGGGTTCGCGTTCTCTCTGCTAATTAGCTGCAGCGTCGCGGTGGTGCTCAGCGGCCGAATCGGCCGTTTAGGCATCACAGTAGCCCTGCTTACCCTTTTAGCCGCCGCAGCCCTCTTCACTTGGCTCAGCCTCAGCTATCCCAGCCGTGGCGCACTACTCGCGGCGCTGTGCTCGATCACCTTACTGGTGTTACTGCGTTTTACCCGCCTACCGCTAAAATGGCTATTTGCCGGCACCGCAGGCACCTTCATCTTTGCTTGCGTGGCCACCTTCATCATTCAAAGCGCTGGCTGGATGAGCTATGACACGCTCAATGCCCTCAGCTCACGGCGGCTACCCATCTACGACACCACGTGGGGCTTGTGGCAGCAGGCACCGTGGTTTGGCTGGGGCCTCGAGGCCTATAAAAACCATGGCGCAGTTGAAGTCGCTAAACATATGGACGGACTATTTTTCCCGGCACCGCACAATATTTTGCTGGAAATACTGTATTCGCTGGGTGTGATTGGCTGTGTATTGGTCTTGGCCACGCTGGGGCGTATTTTGTGGCTGGCCATGCGGGCGGCGAGAGAGGCCAGCAACCCATTCGCTGGGCTGCTGGCTACCGCCATCATCACCACCTTGGTGCTGCACGGCGCTACCGATTTGTCGATCTATCGGCCCTATTTCTTCCTGCTGGTGTTTGCGGCGTGGGGTTTGGTGCAGGGCTCAGCGCCGCACTTACAGTCGCCACAACGCCAAGCCGGCGGCAGCAAAGGCGGCGCGATCAAACACTGACTTCACATCGATCACTGGCGTGCCAACACCAAACGCCGACACCAAGGCCGCAGGATCGAGGGCCTTAACTTCGTTATGCGCCACGGCGGCGAGCACAGCATCTACGCGCGGCACAGTGCGCCAATCGGCTACCAGCTCCACGCCGTACTCTTCAAAAGCTTCCGACACATTTGCAACAGGGTCCCAAAGTGCAACGTTTAAGCCGTGGTCGCGCAATTCGTTGAAAATATCGATGACTTTGCTATTGCGAATGTCGGCGCAGTTTTCTTTGAAGGTTAGACCCATGAGCAGCACGGTGGCACCGGCGCGCAAGCGATCGGCCTTGAGCATTTCACGGATGGTTTGCTGAGCAATGTAGCTACCCATGCGGTCGTTAATGCGGCGACCGGCCAAGATAACTTCGGGGTTGTAGCCCAAGGTTTGGGTTTTGTGGGTGAGGTAATACGGGTCGACACCAATGCAGTGGCCGCCAACCAGGCCTGGGCGGAATGGTAAAAAGTTCCATTTCGTACCGGCGGCCTCGAGTACTTCTAGGGTGTCGATGCCCATCAGGTTGAAAATCACCGCTAACTCGTTGACCAAGGCGATATTGACATCACGCTGGGTATTCTCGATCACCTTTGCCGCCTCGGCGACACGAATGCTCGATGCGCGATACACGCCGGCTTCCACCACCGACTCATACAGCGCCGCCACGCGGTCTAGCGACTCGGCATCGTCGGCGGCGACTATCTTGGTGATGGTCTCGAGACGGTGGGTTTTGTCGCCGGGCACAATACGTTCGGGCGAATAGCCGAGCTTGAAGTCAACGCCGCGCACATAGCCCGACAAGCGCTCCAAGATCGGTGCGCAAACCTCATCGGTCACACCGGGGTAAACCGTGGACTCGTAAATCACCACCGCACCGCGCTTTAAAAACGGCGCAATGGTCTCGGTCGCACGCACCACAGGCGTGAGATCTGGATTTTTCTCTTGATCAATTGGCGTTGGCACAGCCACCACGACATAGTCGGCCTGGCTTAAATCACTGCCCTGCGAGGTAAAGCGCAACTGAGTAGACGCCGTAAACGCCTCAGCTTCCATCTCACCAGTCGGATCGTTACCGGCGCGGTAGGCCGTGAGCTTAGCTTCGCTAATGTCAAAGCCAATGGTCGGCAACACACGACCAAATGCTAGCGCTAGCGGCAAGCCAACATAGCCTAAGCCAATGACTGCAACGGTGGCATTTGCCAACAGCGGAGATGGATGCACCATGGATACTCCAAAAAATACAGAACTAAAAACAACTCAGGCCAGTAAGGTAACCCAAACTGGCCTGAGCAGAGAACGCTATCGATCGAAAATAACTAAACCGGTGTCACCTGCGACTCATTGTATGGCAGGTCTAGTTCGGCCTCAAAGGCAGCAATCGACATGGCATCCTCGGGGCGCTCATCCAGGCAGCCAGAATTATCTTCAGCCGCGAAGTCAGGCTTATAGCCGTGGATGCTCAACAGCAGCAATTGCTTCAGGCCGATGGTGTCGCGCATTAAAGCCAACTCTTCTATTTCCGCAAACAAAGCCTCGATGCGTGACAGCGGGTAAAAGCGCTCATGTGCCTTGTAAATAAGCGGATGGTCGGTGTGCTCAATTCCCTCATCGCTAATGAGCAGCTCCTCATAAAGCTTCTCGCCAGGGCGAAGGCCAGTAAACACAACTTCAATATCGCCATCGGGCTGTGAAACAGTACGCTCGCTAAGGCCAGAAAGTCGGATCATCTGCCGTGCTAAGTCTAAGATGCGTACGGACTCGCCCATCTCCAGCAAAAACACCTCGCCGCCTTTGGCCATGCCGCCGGCCTGAATCACCAGCTGCGCAGCCTCAGGAATAGTCATGAAGTAGCGGGTAATATCTGGGTGAGTCAGTGTGATCGGACCACCCTGGCTGATCTGTTTACGAAATAGCGGCACGACTGAACCTGAGCTGCCGAGCACATTGCCAAAGCGCACCATGGCGTAACAAGTACCCAAGGTGCCAGGCACTATCGGCTCGGCGGCCAAGGCCTGTAGCACCAGCTCAGACAAGCGCTTAGAGGCACCCATCACATTGGTCGGGCGCACGGCTTTATCGGTGCTCACCAGCACAAATGTCTCAACGCCAGCATCGCGTGCGGCCACTGCCGTGTGGTAGGTGCCCAGACTATTATTAATCACGCCTTCAAACGGGTTGGCCTCAACCAAGGGCACATGTTTGTATGCTGCAGCGTGGTAGACCGTCTCCACGTGGTGATGGCGCATCAGTCGTTCTAAGCGGGCTTGGTCCATGACACTGCCGAGTATCGGCACCAGTGTGGCATCGGGAAAGCTGGCACGAAGTTCGCGCTCGATGCTGTAGAGGCCAAACTCGCTGTGATCAAACAGGACGAGAGTATCTGGGCGGGCGGTGAGCAGCTGACGGCATAACTCAGAGCCAATAGAGCCTGCCGCGCCTGTTACGAGCACCGTGCGGTCGGCGACGTGGTGACGAAACAACGCTAAATCTGGCGGCACAGCATCGCGCCCGAGCAAGTCGAGGATGTCGATGTCTTGCACATCATTAAGCGAGATATCGCCAGACATCACACGGTCAAGGCCGGGCAACATACGAATGTGTATGTCGCGCTCGCCAGAGGCTTTCTGCAAGCTATCGATAATATCGCGACGGCGAGAGCGGCTCACCGAAGGCATGGCAACAATGACTTCGTCGATATCTAAGCGCTCTATAAAGCGCTGAGCTTGGCGGCCCGACCACACCGGCAAGCCGTTGATGCGGGTGCCAATGAGCTCTGGGTCGTCGTCGAAAAAGCCAGTGAGGCGGTACTGCGCCATGCCAGCGGCAGCGGCCATGATTTGGCGACCGGCTTGGCCAGCACCGAAAACGGCGAGATTAGTGTGCTGCTCACGGCGTTTGAGCAAAACAAAAAGCACAGTGCGAATGAGTGCGCGGCTGACCCAGAAGTGCAGCATGAGCAAGGCGCCGGTGATGATGATGACGCTGCGCGGCAAGGTGTGGGTGATGCCAGCGCTAGCGGCTACCCAGAGCAGCATTGCCCAACTAATGCTGGCAAATAGTGCTGATTGCAAATAATGCTCATCGAAGGCACGCACCACGGCGCTATACACACGAGTGAACAAGGCGCAGACGATCATGAGGATGATCATGAGCGGGATGTCGAGCATCTGCGCTTTGCTGGGTAGGTCTAGCTCGCCCATGCGCACACTGAGTGCCAGCGTGAACAACACTGGCAACATAAAAATGTCGATCAGTAGCAGCACAATCTGCTTGGCGCGGCGCGGCGCTTGGTGCAGCCAGCTTAGCCAGTCGTGTTTAGGAGCAGGCTTGGATTTAGGCATTGGCACTCACCCACAAGTGACTATTTACGCACACGATCCCCGCTCCCCTTGCCTGTCAAGGTTTGCAGTATATAGCGGAAGTAGTTGTTGACCGAGAGCTCAGCCAGCATTTGTGCATCAGTTTCGGCCAGCAAGCGTGGCGTAGACATATCGATGTCGTTGACTTGTGCCAAGCCGGTGATGCCTGGGCGTGCAGCAAACACACCACGGCTCTCGCGCTCGGCGGTAAGCTCAGTTTGATTAAACAAGCCAGGGCGCGGGCCAACTAAGCTCATGTCGCCGGTTAATACATTCCACAACTGTGGCAGCTCGTCGAGCTTAGTCTTGCGCAAAAAGCCGCCAAGCTTGGTGATGCTAGCGGATGAAGCTAAATGACTGGCGACAGAGGCGGTATCTACCGACATGGTGCGGAATTTCACTAGCGTAAAAGGCTTTTGGTTACGGCCTACGCGCTCTTGGCGAAATATGGGTGAGCCAGTGTCGAATAGGCCAATGAGGTAAATAATTAACAGCACGGGGAAGCCAAATACCAAACCAGCTAGTGAAAAAATAAAATCAAGTAAGCGCATGAATTAAAATCCATTAGTTAATTTTTTGAAGTTTTTTGCTGCTAATGTAAACCCATGCTCAACTGAAAATGGTGGTTTCCAGTCAAGCGAATTTTTTGTGTGAGTAATATCTAACTGGAGAGAACCTGTCAGTCTATCAATAATATCATTCTTATTAATTAACTTGCCCGCCAATTTAAAGAACCAAACAGGCACAGGCAAAGCTAAGTTTTTCCTAGATTGTACTTTTGCCATTAAAGAAACCATTTCAGCCGTTGATAGATCATTATCATCGGAGACTAATAATATTTGATTTGCTGCTTTAGGACACTCAATACACACTTTAATTAGATCAGCCAAGTTATAAACAGATACTAAACTACGCTTGTTGCATTTTATCGCTCTAAACGGCAATGGAAAACCTTTGCCTACAAAACGCATTAGTGAGCCAAAGTTTGATTTAACACCTTCACCGTAAACAAGGGGCGGCCTAATAATCACTATTTCCATCCCAGTCTCTTTACCTAGCGTTAATAACTGCTGTTCAGCTTCGGCTTTAGATATACCGTACGGATCTTCAGGTCTTGGGGTATCTAGTGCTGTATAAGGGTTTTGGTTAGTCGTACCTTCACCATTAACTTTAATGGAGCTTAAAAATATAAAGCGCTTAACACCAGCTTGTACTGCTTGCTTAGCTAAATTAAGTGTTCCATGAGTATTTATGGCTCTAAATTCATTAAGTGGATCAGTAGCTTTATCATCCATAACATGGACTCTTGCAGCGCAATGAACAACTACATCAACATTTTCTAATGCATCAGCGTAAGTAGATGTTGAATCAAGATTATGGTTGAAAAAGTTACCTAAATTTGACGGCTTTCTTCCTAGTAAATTTACGTGATAGTTTCCTTGCAACAGCTCAGCTAAATGATTACCAACAAAACCTGAGTAACCAGTGATCAATAAGCGCTTCACTTTTTATCACCATAACTAATAATTGATTTTGCCATTTCTATCATAATATTTTTACGTGTGTACTTCTTAATAAAACCATCTCGATTCGTTTGCCCAAGCTTCAAAGTAGCAAGTGATGCGACCGCTTGCTGCTTGTTGCTTGGATAAAACACCTCAGCGTTATCAACCTCTAAATTTATAAATTCAGCAGCGTAACCGCTTACCCCAGCTAAAATTGGCTTACCCATAGCTGCGTATTCGAATATTTTTGAAGGTAGAACTTTTTCAAATGCAGGGTAATCGTTTAAATGTAAAAATAGAATATCGGCACTTAAATACTCTTTGATTAATTGCTCACGGCTTACTGGCGGGTGAAAAGAAATATTAGCAACCCCTTTACTAGCCTCAACCAGCGCGGATTTTCTACCTCCATCACCAATTACTTTAAACTGATATTTCGGGCCAACTCGCCTAGCTAACTCAGGTATTATTTTACTTAACCCCTGACCTTCACCGATATTCCCTGCGTATAATACTGTAAACGTGTTTGGCTTGCTTAACTCTAATTCAATTGGCGATTCAGTGTGTAAAAACTCTTTATCAATACCGTTTGTAAACCATGAATAGCTTGCATTTTTAAATCGATTAACAAAATATCCTTCAAATCCTTTTGATACTAGGTTAATATGACTTCCCGCTGAAAATGTATAGTTTTCTACTAATGTCAAAATAGGTTTTAGTAAAAAAGCTACTTTGGGGTTTAACACATCTTTTAGCGTATCAACAAAAATATCGCGTACATCTAAATAAAGAGGCGCATTAATTCGCTTTGCAATTCTCGCCCCTAAAAAAGCGGTAAATAAACGAGAACTTGTTGCAAAGACTAAATCATACTTTTTACCACAGACAAGTTTGTTAGCCTGCTTATAAAAAGCAGCAAAAGACTTAATTTGATCAAGCATGCCACTGTTATGCGAAGGTAAAGCAATTCGCCTAACAGTTACATTATCAGTTTGCTCTAACTCCTGCGCTTCAGCTTCAAAGCTAGCATACCGGTTTGGTAAAGTTGTAATAACTTCAATTTCAACATCGGAGTTATTTTTTAGCTGCTCTATTAAAGCTGTAGTTCTAAATGAGCCTGCACACAAATCGGGAGCGTAATAAAATGAGAGCACTAATACTTTCAAAGCTATTCCTTTTGAATTTTTATTTCTGTAATCAATTGACCATTATTAAATGGTATAACTATTTTTTTGTTTGGAATGGTTGTACCAAACTCTGGATGCCACGTACTATCTTCAATAAAGTAAGCATGTGAACTCACTAAAATAACTTTGCTTTTACATGCAAGACTTAACTCTAAACATGTTTGATTAACTTGCTTAAGATCTACATCTGGATGAACATGTAAATTAAACTCAGCTGCTGCTTTAGCAGATAAGTCATCAATAATAATGCAAGTATCGGTTAACGCACTTATTGTTCGTGTGTGAGTCACTTTTTGCTTTAGTCGTTTATAACCATCGTGACATGCTGAAAGTACAACGTTACCTGAACTTTCCTCTGCTTTAATTAGGCAACTATAAGCTCTACGAGCAACACGAAAACCAGACCAAACCTCTGAAGAACTTTGCCCATCAACAACTACTGTATTATGGGCTGGAGTTTCACGCTGTCTTAATCGCTCTTTACTAATTCCATAAAGTGAAGTACCTGAATTAACAAAAACACGTTGAGTACTAACTGACATTTCAAAACTTAAAGTGTCAGCATGAGCATGCCCAGGTAGATAATCGGGCCCAACGTTTGCGTGGTCAAATAAAAGAGTGTAAGTGTCATTCTGCACCCGACTATAGCCACTGCCATGATTAGTAGTAAGTATATTTAATGGCACTTGATAATCAATACCTAGTTTACTTGCATAGGAAAAAATTTCAGCAGGACTTGCTGCGATACCTATAGCCGCATCATTAAAAAAGCTGATTTCACCATCAGGGTGAATCATTGTCTTAAGCCAACAAAGTGCTTTTTTAGCCACTAATTCCCAGTTATTTAAGCGATCTAATAAATTTACATTTTGACTCGTTTTTGCTAAATCAATTAGTTCAAGTAAATCCAAAAGTAGAATTTCATGGTACATTGGAGACAATTCAAAATGAGCGCCATCAGCTAAAAATTGTTCGTCAATTTCTCTATCTAATATCTTTAAACCTAAATTTAAAAAACCTTCGGACTCTTCACCTAGTAAGTAAGCACCTGCAAAAGTCAAAGCTTTACCGTTAGCAAATAGGTGATTACCTAAAATATGGTATTCAAGTTGCTGAGATAGTGCACTAGCCTGCTGTGCAATACTATTTAAATACCTTTGCTCAACACCCTTCTTCTTACTAAACCATTTAACCCAGTTTACCAACCTTAGTGATAGCGGGTATGGCTCCCAGCCATTTCCAAAACAAGGTGGGTTTTCTTCAATCCAACGATTAATAAAAGAATAGTGTATAGACTCTCGCTCCTGATAAGTAACGGAGCTTAGATCATCGAAGTAATGTAGATTATACAACCAAAGCTTTTCTTGGCCAGTATCATTCCAAATTTCACTAGAGTTAACTACGCCATCTAAAGATAAAAAATTGACACGACCATATTCAAAAATACTTTGCTCATATAAGCTAGGGCCATTCCAGCCCCATACATAATTAGATAAAAAAGTTTTGGTAGGTATAACTTCAGTTTTTTTAATTCGATAATAAAGTCGAAACCAGAGTTGCTCAAACTTTAATGGCTTGATAGTATTATAGAGCTTAAAAAAATAATTTAACAAAAATAGATCCTAAATTTTAATTTTGAAATATAAGAATGAAAGATAAAAATAATTATAAACTGGATACCCAATACTTGAAGTATAAGATCTGCCAAATTTTATAAGCATTATTGCTCTTTTGTGAGAAATGTTCATCTATTAATTTCAAAACGAATTTTTCATCGATAAACCGCTCAACTCCTAAGACCTCTTGCTTAAGCCTATTCTGACCAATCTTGTCAATAAGAGTGTCTATAGGAGGGTTAAATCCTGTTTTTGATCGCTCTATTAAACTTTTGGGTAAAATACTTTTCAAAAAGTTTTTTAGTGGCTTTTTTGTGGCCTTTAAATCAATTAAATTTGCAGAATTAGAAGCGTATCCATGAGCAACTAGCGCTTCATCTAATAGTGGAACTCTTAATTCAATACTAGCTAACATACTAGCTTTATCGGATACCATTAAATTGTGCGCTAAAAACCCAGATCTGTCCATGTGCTGGCCCAACTTGACCTTATCGTTAAAATCCCCTTCAAACTGTTTAATAATTTGAACTAATTTAGCACTATAATTTGCAAAAAGAAAACCTTCCTTTTCTTTAAATAGACTTTTTAGCTCTGTTCGACTGAAATAACCAAGTAGTCGAGAATAGGCAACACCCCAATTATCCTCATCAGTATAAGAAACAAGTCTTTCAAATTTCTTATCTAGTTTTTTAGGGAATACGTTAAACTTTAAAAAAAATTTCAACAACGGATTTAATAATTTAAAAAAGCTATGTTTATTTAAAATATGATATCTCGGGTAACCAGCAAAAGCTTCATCTCCCCCCATACCACTTAGCATAACTTTATAACCGCTCTCTTTAGCAGCCATTGAAAGCTGATAAGTGGCCCAAAATGTATAATCAGAAATAAGCTCCTCTGTATTCTCTGCTACAAATTTAACCTGACGAATTAAATCATCAACCCCGGTGTCGTCATCTGAAAACTTGTAAGATATTAATTTTTTATTGAGATATTCCGCGATTAGTTTAGAGTATTTCTTATCTATGTCGGCAGAACTATCCGCAGAATATTCAGCAAAAAAAAGATCGGCATCATTTGACATACTTGCCAATATACTCGAGTCAGCTCCACCACTAAAAAATACACCTAAAGGTACGTCGGCCATCAATTGATTTGAAATCGAATGGTTTAGCTTATTGGCAAATGAATTACTGTTATTATACGCAGACAGCTTTTTATAAAGTTTTGTGACTTTGTTACCACTCGCAATATCAATAGTTAAAACATGCCCGGGCATTAATTTTTTTATATTTTTATAGCCTGTAGCAGGCTCATATAAGAAACCTGTATTAAAAAATTCATAAATATCATTCTTGTCAAAACTAAGCTCATTATTTAGATATGGTTTAAGCCCTTTAATTTCAGAGCTTGCGAATATACCGAAATCATTACTAGAGATATAAACAGGCTTGATGCCTATTGCATCTCTTGCTAAGTGTATTTTATTATTTACTTTATCCAAAATAATAATACAGAACATACCCTCAAGCATTGAAAATGATTCTAAACCATACTCAATATACAGCTGAAGTGCTACCTCGGTGTCAGAGCCACCTCTGAAGCTAATATTATTTGCCTTTAACTTAGATCTCAACTCATTGTGATTATAAATTTCACCATTAAAAATTATTGAATATCCGTTATCGTTATGCATTGGCTGACTTCCAGCATCAGACAGCTCAATAATACTCAAACGATTATGACCCAAGCCTATAAAACTATCACAATACTCTGTTTCATAAACTCCCGTTGAGTCAGGCCCCCTGTGAATAGTTAATTCGAGACTCTCTTGAATTTCTTTTGAAAAACTTTTTGATTTGCTATAAAAAAAACTTAATCCACACATATAATTAACTTCTACATTCAAAAATTGAAACTAAATCTCTTTGACTAACAGCACTTACTGAGCTTCCAAAAACTCGAGCATGCAAATCTCTTACCTCTGAATATAAATCATATTTATCACTTAAAAGCTCAGGTATTGCATCTATACTTTTTGTATACCCTGCATACATTTCATCACAACTCACAAAATCTATATTTTTATAACTTTCAATTGTATCAATAAATATAAATGGCTTAAAATGACAAAGTAACTCCATGACAACCGCACTTGGGTTAGAGATTGCTATTTTAAACTTTTCATAAAGCTCATCATTGGTAATATTTGACGATGTAAACACTATGTTTTCATCTACTGAAGAGCCTTTTAACCAGCTTCCTGAATCTCTTGGATGAACCTTAATGCAATAGTTAAAAGATTTAGACTGAGTTTTGATTTTTTCTAAAAGTTGAATTATTTTTTTATTTTGATTGATCTCTGTTACATGAGAAAAGTAACATACTTCAAATTCATTTTTATTGGTTACTTTTACAGTTTTCTCTTCACTTAACCTGATTGGCCCTAAATATTTTAAGCTAGAAGTTTTACTTGACCATCTCGATTCAAACAACTCTTTTCTCTTTAAAGTATCTGTCAAGAAAATATCAGCTACAGCTGGCAATGGCAAATCGTTAGCCTCTTGATCACACGCCATAACTTGAATTGTTCTATAACCTTTATTTTTTGCCACATTAATCTCTGTGTAAGCATGGGGGGATTTTTGCTCACACGTTAGAAAAACACTATTATTTTGACCGATAGGAAGGAGCCTTGCTAACCTATTCTGGTACAACTCTAGATCAGCAGACATTATAATTACTTCTCTACAAGCTTGCTTCACATTAACAGTAAAACCATCACCGCTAAATAATTTATTACAGCTTTTAATAGAAAGATAGAATGTCTTTAGGTATGTTTTTATCGTTAACCAAAAATTTGCTTCAGGTAGCTTTACAACTCTGATTAAACTCTGACTACAGGCCCATTCGTTAACAACATAAAATAATTTACGCTGAACAAAAGTATCTGCACAAATAATAGTAAAAGGAATCGTTGAAGATTCTAAAATTTGCTTTACAGCAAAAAACTGTGCTTGAGTTCTGAGCACGGCATAAAAAGGAGTTATTTCTAACGGCTCTATTGACATATGTTGTTTTTGTGTCAAATTTGCTCGCAAAGCTTGCAAAAGTCTCATTGAAAAAACCGCCGTATCTCGAAGCGTATTGCTTAACTTCTGATAATTAAACTTGCGGCTAAGGTACTTTATTTCAAGACCAAGAGATTCAACTGCTTTCTCAACAGTGCTTTGTAACGCAAACTTTCTATTGTACATAAGCTGCCCTTGGGACTCATGCTCAGATAAGTAGTAATTTGGACGACCCTTTCCAAAGAGCCTATCAGCAAATATTACTTTGCAGTGCTGGCTAGAGTGCAGCTTTAAAGATTCTATATATTGAACAGACAAACGTATAGAACATTCAAAAAAGTTATTAGCGTAACCATTGAGATCGACTTCTTTGTGCTCACTAAGCTCCGTAAAAAATTTTCTCACTAACGCGACCTGTTCCCCCCAATTAACCTCAGCATCCGATACATCATAAGCATGCTTAACACCCTTTACACTAAAGCAATCTGTAAATGCCAAAATAATATCCTCAGCACTAATTAGCTCAGAGAAACAAATAAAGTCCTCTTTAGTAAATGCAACATATATCATTTCTGCGAAACCTCATTAACAGTATCTTTTCTATTTGAAATTTTTGACTCCCCTCTGATATGTAAAGCTATTAATATCCATATAGCTGGAAATGCGGCCGAATAGGATACGGATAAATACAAAAATGCGAAAAATTTTGCGCTAGCACTACTATTTGATACGTAACAAAATAAGAAAAGCAAATACAACCAAAATAACAGACCATAAGAAATAGTAAGCATTGTAAATGAGGAATTACTACCAAAAGCTTTGCCTGTATTCATGTAAAAATTTTGCACAAATGGAGTGACAGCCATAAGTTGCTCTGCTTTATTCAGAGCTGCAGTATTTCCCACACCAAACGGATAATGAAATATAGAAACAAGTCCCAGATAAAAGTCCACAACCCTAGTTAAGATTGACGAATCACTTAGCATTAGTGATGTAGGATCTGCCAGTTGAATTATAACATCTGCGCCTCGACCAAATGCACCAACACCAATTTGATGCCCAAACAGAAATACTACGCCACCAACTAAAACAATTAAAGGGAAAAAAGCCAACTTGTAGCGCAGTTTATATTCACCAGTAAAGTATTTAATGCCAATATATATAATAAAATATAAATACCCAGTTCCGGACTTGGTCATAAGCAACATAAAAATCACCATTCCATATATAATATACTTAGTTATTTTAGACATATTTTTATATTTATATAAATAATCAGTTATAATCAGGAAGAACACCAATAAACCACCGAATAAACCTGGTTCAGTGACAAGAGTTGCAACACCTCTATAGGTATAATCAGTAGCATTAGTGTTGCGAATAACTAAATTTTGTATCGCAATCATTGGCTCTGTGAAAAGCAATAGTAGGATCGTAAAAAGCAAATAAAAACTTACTATACATATAAATAACTTATTTGAGAGCTCATGCTTTGCATAATAAAAACCAACAATAATGAAAGCCCCAAAAGAAAGAGAAACCAATTTTCCGACATCAATCTCAAGAAACCTTGAAAAGGGATTATTATATGCCAAAAGAAATATTGGCACAAATAAAGCAATCAACAATAATGGTTTAAACGTCTTTTCGCTGACTGCTTTCCTCAATACAATAAACGCTGCGAGAATTCCCGCTAAAGGTTGAATATCACTACCAATAGGAAAAGGTGAGACGAAAGGAAAAAAACAGCACAACAAAAATAACTTATTCAACATAGTTACGCGACCTTCCTACTCTTATAAGTCCAAAACCCTAGGGTTAAAATAATACCGAACTCGTACAATAATACGAATGATTTTCCTGTACCTAATTCTTTAAGGTAATAACTTACAAGCAATAGAATAGAAAATATAGCTGCTATAGCCATAACCTTCGAGCCTAATCCAGAAAACGATAATTGCGTTTTAACAATGTAAAAGTGTAGAAAAATTAGCAGAGTTATAGGTATCAGTAATGAAAAGACTAAGCCATGCATTTTGAAGATAGGGATTAAGGTTGAATTGAGTGTAATACTTACTAGTGCAATAAACAAAAACACTTTCATTTGCAAAGCTGTTTTCTTGTAATAACTAAATAGAATACTGCTTGACACTCCAAGTATTGCAGCGATAAAGTTCACATACATTAAGATGGTGATATACCCTTGAATGTTTTGATACTCATCACTCATTACTAATCTTAAGATATCGGGTAGAAAGAATGTGATTCCTAAGGCTACTATCATTAATGCTTTTATACTTAACAGCATATTATTTTTAGCTTGTTCTTCTTTGCCATCTTTAAGCAACCTAAATAGTGCTGGGGTAGCCACAAGTGTTACAGTTTGAGTAAATATAAAAAACACCATCGCAACTTTTTGTGCTGCAGAAAAAACACCTATATCTTGCGCTTGAATGTGACCGACCATAAAGAATCTTACAGACCATGTGATAAACCAAGACGCTAGCAAAGTAGGTACAAACGGTAAAGAGTAAGAAAGCATCTCCTTTACTAAGGCCTTATCACCTAATGCAGAAAGCTTAGGCTTAGTGACACAAATCGATATAACCAATAGTATCAACGCCGAAGTCAAGCTTGCATACAAAAATGACTGTGCCTGCATTTTTAAGACATATAGAAAAAATATCGAGCCTATTAGAAAAGATAATGACTTAGCAACTGTAGCAAGAAAATAATCCATCGGTCTTTGTGCAAATTGATACTTCACTATAACAATTGTATGCAGAACATAACTTACTGCAGTCACATATATGATCACAAATTCAAATAGTGTAACTTGGCTGGATAACATAGTGCCGGCTATGGTCAGAGGAAATAAAAGCAGCGCCCCAGCAATCGCAATAGAAGCTGAAGTTGAAATCACTTTGTCCGGCTCCAACTCCAGATAGAAACGCTGAGAACTTCGGTCAATTGCACCGCTAATACATGACTGCAGCAGTAGTATTACAGTCTCAAATATAGCAACTAGTGCATACATTTCTGGCTTTAACATCGCTGTATAAGCAAATAAAGCCAAAAAAGAAAAGATTTGAGCGACCCCAGTGGCTCCACCATAAAATAGTATATTTCTATTCAATTAATTATCTTTATTTAATACGTAATTATGTAGATGGCGAAATACTCCAGATGAGACTATTTTATGACCGTATTTTGACAAATGATGATTATCTTCTAAAAATACCTTTTCTAAGTCACAATTTTTATAGATATCGTTTTTATAGGCGTCAGAAAACACCACTTCCTGAATCGCATTATAAGCTTCAATACGACTAGATATAAGTGGATTGGCATCCATATAAGATTGTGAAGCAGGCGCGATTGGAATTACCAGCCAATTCGCTTTAGGAAAAAACTCTTTTAGCTTTATTAGATTTTGTTTGTATTCTGCTAAAGGAACATATGCGATGTTTCTTTTTCGTACTAATTTTTTGTAGTACTTCTTAACGAAAGCTTTTGAGAGTTGATTTATTATAGGCAATCTTGACACCACTTGTAACTCTATTTTTGTCAACGCTCTTGGGTAGCAATCTACAATACCCACTTGTAAAATAATGAGATCTGGCGAATAACTTAAACAGTGTTTCTCAACATCAACAAGTAAAGAGCGGGTATCCCGAAAAGGTTTCATATCAAAAAAAAAAGAAACTTTGCAACTTTTTTTCTGAGCTTGATCTCGGACTGTATAAGTCCAAACCTCGCTGGCAGAAGTGCCTTGGTTGTCTACTCTCGGGTAGCCAAGCGAGTCCGTTAAGAATAGTGCGTTCATAGAATAAGACTCATATAGCTGTTCAGGAAATATGAAAGGTAGTTACCTTTCATATCCAGCCATTTTTTCAAAAGATTTAAATTGTTTTTTTTGCTCAGCCAAAGAGCATAAGTGCTCACAGTCTTGCATAAGGAAAGCTTTGACCTGCTTATATAAGCCTGGTTTGTACTCTTTATCTAACGAGTCGTCGACCTCAACCAGATTAACCGCTATTTGACCTCTCTTTTGAACCTGAAGCTGCTCCATAGGTCTAAATATATAGCGATGATCTTTTGTAAGAACCTCGACAGACCATCGTCCAGCAGATTCCCAGTTTGCTGCATAGTTGAACAGTGCGCCACTCTGACTGACCCCTGCACCTGCAAATATCGAGGCATCAGGATGCCACTCTAAACTCCCTGATGTGAAACAAGTAAGCATCTTTGGCTTACCACCGAGGAAAAATGCAAGATCCGCAACATGTGTAGAATTGGCCAAAAACCATTTTCTCAACACGTCTAATGGCTTGTCGATTTTTTCTATCAAATGCGCCCATTCTGTCAATTCAAAGTTAAAAGAAGTCGGGCCTCCTTCTTCTGCAATTCTTTTCTTAGCTTCTAAAACAGAGGAGAAAAACCTTCTGTTATAGGCCACATAGATATTACTGTTGTACGCCACACATCTTGCGCATAAGTCTTCCACCTGTTGATAAGAAACTGCAGCTGGCTTCTCTATCAAGATATTTTTCACACCGAACTCAATCAACTGTAGCGCTGTGTCATATAGCTGATAAACTCCAACGCTTATAATTGCAGCCTCTGGAACAGAAGCTGAACTTTTAATAAAAGCCTCTAAACCACCAGTCACTACTGGTTTTCCAGTTGCTTCGAAAAATGTATCTGCCGAAGCCTGCCCTCGACCTACCACAGTATACTGTTTATTTAGCCCGTCCAATACCTTTGAGTACTCTATGGACATAGAGCCTGAACCAATTAACCAAATCATGTTATTTCCTAAATCAGGTGATTGGACATACATCTATTTTTTTATTTAAAATCAGGGATATGTGTTCTATTAAAGTCGCAATAAACGGAGTATGTATTTCACAAGACTCAGCGTAAGGTGTTAAATTACAAAAATCAGTATTAATGATTTCATCAATACACATGCCAGTTAGCTGGCTTTGAAAAAGAGCTGTATGTGTATGCTCAGTAATAGTGTCACCAACTTTTTCCGTCCAAGATCCTTTTATTTCGTTAATTGTGTGAGTTACGTCGCCATTAGATAAGGTTATGACTAGTTCAGGAGTTTCTTCAGTGCCACTTTCAACTACTAGTGAATGTTTTCCAGCAACAAAGGTCAGTTTCCCTGCGATTTCTAAATACCCAGGGCGCTTACTTTCAATGACTTCAGGAACAAGCTGAGAATCCTTCACTGACATATCACTCTGGTGAATTAAAAATGCAAATAAATCAATGAAGTGCACACTATTACATGCCATCCCCCATGCATTTCCTTTTACACACATATCAATTGGTATTGATGTATCTAGTTGTGTTTCGATACTTACATATGTAGGAAACAAGCGTCTAGGACAGTTAACCCACCCTTTAGTCACATTACTCGTTAGTAATGTGCCAATCTCATCATATTCAGATAGAGCTTGGAACAGCACTTTTTCAAAGATAATATATTTAACCACATTATGACTTAGAAGCTGTCGTGTAACTTGCGCTCGGTATCGTGCTGCGGTTGAAATAATACATACGTCAATCTGCAGATCAGAAGGCATATAGCATTGATATGTAATTCGAGTATTCGGATGCCCTGCCGTCACTTGCTCTGCACGTTCACGACATACATTTAAAGAATTTTCAGAAGGGTCAATCACAATAATATCGAGCGCATTAACACTTAGTAAAGCACCTTGTAAATGACGACTGCCAAGCTGCCCTGCACCTATAATTAGAATTTTTTTATGCAAAATTGTCACCTTGATATTTTGAAGTGGGCGGTCTCAAGGTCCAAGTACAACGAACCCATTATTGTTTAGTTTCTGACGCTGACTCAGCCAACGCCGCAGTTACTTCCGCATAAACCTCGATCGGCATTTTGAAGTTCAGTACGGCTCGCGGCTTAGTGTTTAAACTGTGAGTAATCGCATAAAGATACTTCTGAGAGTGTACCTACAGGTCAGTCCTTTTAGGTAAGTACTGGCGAAATCAGTCCATTCATGTTTTCATTATTACCACGCTGCCAAGGGCTATGCGGGTCGGCGAAGTACACAGTCATGCCCGTACGCTCGTTTAGCTCAACATGACGACTCATTTCTCGGCCCTGATCGTAGGTCAGTGTTTGGCGCAGCGGCGCATCGATGCGATTAAGTGCCATGGTTAAGCTTCCAAGGTCGACTCGGCCGTGGCATTAGGCATTTTCGCCAAGATCACACCGCGAGTTGTGCGCTCAACCAGCGTGGCAATCGAGGATGTATTGCCAGAGCCTTTGATTAGATCAGCTTCCCAATGCCCAGGCACTAAGCGGCTTTCCACCTCAGGTAGGCGCTCATGAATGCTGAGCATATTCGGCAGCTCGGCACGGCGACCCTCGCCTTGGCCTCGGCTCCGACGACCATAATAACCTTGTCGCAAACAACGTATCAGCTCTTTGCGTAACTCACCGCGCGGCATGGCATAGAGCGCGGTATAAATTGTTTCATGCGACACGTGCATCTCGGCGCGATTAGGATTATGTCGCGCAGTCTGCCGCTGATTTGCTGAGGTGATCAGCCTAGTTTTATAAGACCGCTGGCAATCCCGAACAGATTACATCCTGCGGCTAGCTTGTTGGTTTTGCGTGGAATAAATTGTTTTTTCTCGTGCGCGCCGACCCGCTTAACGGCATCGTAACGCTGATTCAACGCAACGTTATTTCGCTTAAGCCCACGGCTCAACGTACTGGCTGATCGTTTCAACTGTTGCGCGATGAAGGTCAATGAATGACCCTCTTGGCGCATCAGCATTAGGGTGGCTCGCTCTTCTGTGCCCAAGTGTGTGTAATGTATTTGCATCGGTACAAGCTACCTGATTAGTCAGGATCGTTGCACTTGGTTATTGAGACTGCCTTTCTTTAATTAATAACTCAGCCAACTTAAAATCTTGCAGTGTATCCACATCCACCGACTCTTTTGCACCCATCACATAAGAGTAAGTATCTTTGCTATAAAGCTGATTTAAGCTACCTACATAAATTTTTAAAAAGATATAAATGGCACCGTTTAGTCGATAGTAAGGTTCTAGCTCTTGAGTTCTTTTTAGGTCTTTAGGTTTAATAAAACCATCCATTGAGCCATCTTTACCTAATTTATTGCAAAATTGGATTGGGTATTCAACTTCACAAACTGAAACCACTGCTTTTGCTGACTTCTCTTCCATTAGCTGCATAGCTTCTTTTATGTGCTGTGCGTTTCTTAAGGGGGAAGTAGGTTGCAGAATTGCTATTGTAGATGCTTGTTGTTTATGTTCTTTTTCAAACCATTCAACTAGATGAGTTACTACATCGTTGGTATTGGCTTCATCTGAAGCGAGTTTTGTGGGACGCAGGAACGGTATTTTTGCGCCCGCTTGTCTAGCTACTTCGGCTATTTTCTCATCATCTGTACTAACAAAAACGTGATCAAATACTTGGTTTTCTAAGGCTGCTTCGATAGTCCAAGCAATCATGGGCTTGCCAGCTAGGTCTTTAATATTTTTTCCTGGTAGCCTTTTACTACCTCCGCGCGCGGGGATAATTGCGATTTTCATTTAAACAACCTTTCTATATCTAGCTGAGCTTTTTGGTAGTCTTTCATTTGTCCGATATCCAGCCAATAATCATAACTGGTGTATGTACCTATACGCTTACCTGCTTGTCTACCCTGCTCTAACAACGTAGGCATATCGATGCGCTGATTGACTTTAACCTTGGCAATGATTTCTGGATTTAAAACATAAATACCGGTGTTGACTTTATAACGGAAGGTTGGTTTCTCGACCATATTTACAATGAGCTGCTCTTCCGTCTCGATCACACCAAAAGGCACTCGATGCTCGTCTTCTCTGACGGACATAGTCGCATCAAAGCCTTGAGTTTCATGGTGCTGCAACAGTTGTGCGTAGTTTAGCTTGGTTAGCACATCGCCATTCATCATCACAAGCGGTAGGTTAGGCAAATTTTTAGGAAGTAACCCTAAAGCACCACCAGTGCCTAAAGGATTATCTTCATGCACATACTCAACACTAATACCCCAGTTGCTGCCATCACCAAAATGGTTGTGAATTACCTCTGGCATATAGTGGGTTGAAATATAAAAACGGTGGAAACCTTGTTTAATAAACTGATTAATTAGGTGCTCCAGCATAGGTTTATCACCTACACGCAGCATGGGTTTTGGGCAGTGGTCAGTTAAAGGCTGTAGCCGTGTACCAAAGCCCCCGGCCATAATAAAAACAGGGTTGTCACGCTTGGCTGGCTGTAATGCTTGGTGGAGTGTCTCTAAACCTGCTAGATAACCTGCTTCATCGAGTAAGGGTAAGGCAAGTAAATCATGCTTATCCATCAACTGTAGACGCTGTTCACGGGCGCTAGTTAATTTAGCTGTGATGGGCTGAGTATTCATCACCCTTGCAACGGAATCTTGCATTTCACAATTAACTAGCAAGCCACGACGAATATCACCATCGGTGACCGTGCCTAATAGTTTATTTTGTTCATTGCATATCAAACCAATGCGCAGTGCGGCTTGATCAATCACTCGCATGGCATCGCGAATAGTAGCATCAGCACTAATTACAACACGTTTCCAATCACTCATTACTTTGTGCTCTCTTTGCTTATCACTCGACTTGCCGCTGGAATAATTCTTTGCTGAGCTGGTACATCTCTTACAACTGTTGTTCCTGCACCTATCACAGCTTGCTCACCTATTTGAATATTTTGTATCACACTTGCGCCTGTGCCGATATGCACTTGCTCAGCAGTAATTACGCCACCACTTAGGGTAACGCCTGGAGCAATATGGTTGTGAGCGCCTATTTTGCAGTCGTGCTCTACAGTTGCACCGGTATTAATAATGCTGTTTTTACCAATGCTGGCATTGGTTTGTACTTGTACGCCCATCATAATTTGCACGCCTTCGGCTAATTCTAGGTAGTTAGATAGGTTAGCTTTGGGAGATATTACATGGGCAAAGCGGTAGCCTTTTTCTGAGAAAAACTCAAAGATCCACCAGCGTAGGTTATTGTCGGGTATAGAGCCCAAGCCATTCACTAGCCAAACTTCTACAGGTGAATAAGTGCTCAGTAATTGCTCGTCACTGGTAATACGCTTCAAGCCAGCTAAAGGGCTGTTGGCTGGAATGGGGTCTGGGGCTACCACAGCAATCAGTGGTAGTTTTTGTTCCAGCAGTATTTCTGCCAATACCGCAGCATGACCACCTGCACCAAGCATAACCAAAGGTTTATTAGCCATTAATTAACTCACCTTCAGCATAGTCTTGTAGAGCTGGCTTACCTAACAGCGACCAATACTGGTAGGGAGATAAACCATCACCTGGGCGTTTGGTGGTTAGGTTGTCCTCTGTAAATATTTCGCCCGCCTGAATGGCTTTAGCTACGACTAGGCTTTTGCGTGCAATGGCTTTATTTTTTATTTCTGAAGGTTGAGGGCTTTTAATACCACTGCCTAAAGATAATTCCACATCACGAATCGCTTGCACCATGGATTTTAGTTCATCGGGCTCAAGCGATGCCTGGTGGTCAGGGCCGGGCAGAGTTTTATTTAGAGTGAAGTGTTTTTCAATTAGGCTGGCACCCATGGCAGTAGCAGCAATCGGAATGGTAATGCCTGCAGTATGGTCTGAATAACCGGCGGTTAGACCAAAAGCTGTAGCAAGGGTTTGCATGGCTCTTAAGTTCACTTCTGCTAAAGGGGCTGGGTATTCAGTGGTGCAATGCAAAAGGGTTACATGGGTTTTGAGTGCAGCCTGCCCTGCTACGCTGGCATAGGCCCGAGCAAAGGCTTCTTCGCTGGGTGCTGTGCTAAGCGGCTGGGTTAAACCAAAAGCAATAACACCTAAAGCCGCTTCAACTTCAGCTAAGCTTGCCATGCCGGTAGATACAATTAAATCGCAACCAGTGTGTGCATGTTGCAAAACAAAGGGCGCATTGGTCAATTCACCCGATGGAATTTTAAGGGTTTTAAGCCCTAAGTTTTTGACTAAAAAGTCTAGGCTATCTTGGTCGAAGGCGGTGGATAAAAACTCCATACCTAGCTTTTGGCAATAAGCTACTAACTCATGGTGGGTTGCATAACTCAACTCCAAGCGGCTGAGCATGGCAAAC
Source organism: Paraperlucidibaca wandonensis (assembly GCF_042677145.1). Taxonomy (NCBI): domain Bacteria; kingdom Pseudomonadati; phylum Pseudomonadota; class Gammaproteobacteria; order Moraxellales; family Moraxellaceae; genus Paraperlucidibaca; species Paraperlucidibaca wandonensis. Next base: position 1,391,855 of record NZ_JBHTIT010000001.1, read on the forward strand.
TGAGACTCTGCAACACCTGTATTACGGGTTTGGTATTCAGCCTGCTGGGCATCTTGGGTCACTAGTTTTTTAGCTTTAAAGGTTTGGAACTTGACAATATCCGCACCAGCAGCATGTGCAGCATCCACCAGTTTAAACGCCAGCTCTTTACTGCCGTTATGGTTTACACCGGCCTCGGCAATAATTTTAACGATCATTAACTGCTCTCTTTTAAATCATAAAAAGTTTTAACTACGGATAAATCGGCTACTTTAAGCTGCTCCAGAATAGCTTCGCTAGCCTTACCTTTACCATAAGGATTAAACACTTGGCTTAGGTCGTATTTTGATGTTTCTTGCAAGGCTTCTATTATAGCGGCTGTATTTGAAGGACAAGAAAAAACGCTTACAGCAGCTAAACGACCTCGCTGGCGTTCACCCAAGTTGATAGTCGGTACTTTAAAAGAAGGCACTTCAATAATTCCGCTCGATGAATTACCCACTACCGCAGCCGCATGTTTTACCGCACTTAAATAACGTTGATGACCTAAAGATGGAATCGCTAAAACTCGGGTGGGTTGTTGTTTAGCATAGGCTTCTAGCACGGGAATAATTTCACGCCCTCCATCGTCAGCATTTGGGTAGGTCAAAATGATTTGGTGCTGTGGAAACGCATCTAAAGCCCTTAGTAGGTTTTCAAAAGACGCCTTGGCTGGCTCACTGGCTAGAGTAACAGGATGGTAAGTCACTAAAAAATATGACTGTTCTAGCTTGAAGTTTAATGAAGCTGATAATTCAGCTAATGAAAGCAGTTTACTACGCTGCAAATGGTCTAAACCTACCGCACCCACATTAAAAACTCGGCTGGGGTGCTCACCTAGTTGAATGACACGATTACGGTGAGTTTCAGTTGAGGTGAAGTGCAATAAACTCAGCTTAGTAATGGCATGGCGAAGGGCATCATCATAAGCGCCTTCGGTAATCTCGCCACCATGAATATGAGCAATAGGAATGCGCAAAATCATTGCCGCTTGTGCAACAGCAAAGGCTTCAAAGCGGTCACCTAGCACAACCAATACATCCGGCTTCATGCGTTCTAAAGCATCAGCAAAACCTAGCACACCTAAGCCAATACTTTTAGCCGTACCAACGGCTGAATCAGAAGATAAAAGCATTTCTACTTTTTCAGTAATGGTAAAACCATCAGCCTCTATCTGCTGGTAGGTCATACCAAATTCAGGTGACAAGTGCATGGCTGAAACAAGTAGCTGCAATTCAATCTCAGAGTCATGTTGCAAGTCTTTTAATAACCAATACAACAAACCATATTCAGCACGTGTACCTGTAAAAACAGCGATTTTTTTCATAATTTATTTCTTTAACTAGCCTTTAAGCTTCTTTAGCTTATTCACTGGGATTCAGCTGGTATTAGGTTTCACGTCCTTGACTTTAGCATTGCAAAAAGTAGATAAGCGATGCATTAATCCTTATGGTTGAAAAGCCACTCACAAACTCCTTGTTCTCGCATACGTTCAATTTCGTTTTGGTTACAGTTTAGATGTTGGTTCAGCCATTCTTGCGCTACTGTTTTTGGGCAGTCTTCTAACAATATCTTGCTAATTTTCTCGTTATTGCTTTGCTTAAGTGTTCTTATAAGGCTTTCGCTTTCTTTGGCGTCTTTCCCTAGAATGAATACACGATCAGCGTAGTTTTTGTTAGTTAGCAACTGGTTGAACTTGGTTATTCTTGCCTGAAAAGCGTTGTCGAAATCCATTAAGAGTAAAGCGTGCATCTTCAGTCTATTATTGAGAAGAGGTAAGTTTTCCTCTAATTGGGCAAATACCTTAGGCCTGCCACCGCTAGGGCTTTTATCATCTATAATTATTTCATTTATATTAGGTAGTGTCTTTGCACTTGGTTATTGAGACTGCCAAGCTAAAAAAGTAAACAATATTCAGCTCTCGTGCCTGTAAAAACAGTAATCTTCATAAACTTATGCTCAGCCTAAGCTTTTTACAGGTGAGCTTGGGATATTCACTAAATGACGTTCTATAAATTCAGAATATGAAAGATCACCTCTAAACGCATTTTTAAACATCGGTAAGCGATGCATCAATTTCCAAATGGGCCTGGTCATAACACCATTTGCATTAGAATTTTTTAGTAGCGCTTCACGAGACTGATGATCTGGGCAAATTATTGCATTTAACCAATAGTTAGATTTTGCGTAGTCCGGCTCTGTAACAAATTTATACGCTGAGCTACTGAAAAAATCTGCATACATTAATGCTAGCTTACGTTTATTATCAATAAAAGCACCCAGTGATTCCATTTGTGCACAGCCTAGTGCCGCATTTAAATTTGGCATTCGGTAGTTAAAACCCGCTTCATCATGATAAAACTCATAAGGGTGTGGGACTTTTGCGGTTGTAGTTACATGCTTAGTGCGTTTACCTGCATCTAAAGTTTTACACAACACTATACCGCCGCCTCCAGTGGTAATAACTTTGTTGCCGTTAAAGCTAATAGCGCCATAGTCGCCAAATGTACCGGTGTGTTGACCCTTATAAAAAGAACCCAAACTCTCAGCTGCATCTTCAATTAAACTAACTTGCCACTTTGCACATACTGCTATAAGTTCATGCAGCTCAACTGGGTGACCAAACGTGTGCATAGGAATCACTGCTTTAATACGCTGCTTTGTAGCCTTATGAACAGGCCCAGTTTCTGTTAAAACGGCGTACTCATCTAAAAATAACTCTAAAGCCTTCGGACACAACCCTAAACTGATAGGTGAAACATCCACAAATGCAGGCTGTGCGCCCATGTGATGTAATGCATTGCAGGTAGCTACAAATGTAAGTGCTTGAGTTATAACTATATCGTTTGCTTTAACCCCTGCCATATACAATGCAGCATGTAATGCTGCAGTGCCATTTACAGTCGCAACAGCTTTGGCTGTACCTGTGTAAATTTCAATATGATTTTCAAAGTCATCAACAAACTTGCCAACACTTGATACAAATGTGCTATTAATTGTCTCTGCTACATATTGTTGTTCATTACCTGCAAACGTAGGCGCATGCAATGGAATAAATTCATTAGTTTGATAAAGGTCTTTAACAAACGAAACAAATTGCTTGGTCATAATAACGACACCCGCTTACATTTTTCCATCAAGATATTTACCGATCTCTTTATGACCAAATCTTGGGATCATTTTGAAGAAAAGCGCCACAATTTGCTCTTTAGTCCACGCTTTATTATTTTTCATTGAAGCTATTTCGCTTTCAAATTCTTTTAATAGCTGATGGTCATATTTAAGCGAATTTTTAATAATACCTATATTCTCAAAACGGGCCATATCGAGTTCTTCATTGTCGGTAAAAAACTCTTCGAAATCTTTTTCACCCGTTGTATCACTTTCGGTGAAAAGGCATGGCCATTTACCTTGTGCTGGTAACGTTTTAACTAACTCACGAGACTCCTCTTCCGTTTTACATAAGTACGGTTCATAGCCTCGCTCGTTGAGGTATTTAACTGCAATGTCAGCAAATGTAATTAGGTGTAATGCTTCGCTTAATTTTGGGAAGAAAATATCTCGGTTATCACCAAAAATACACGACATCAAACATAACTCGCCTGATTCTTGTGGGGTAACAAAGTAACGTTTAATATCACTAGGTGCGACGATAGGCTGCTGCTTTAGGATTCGTTGATTAAAACCATGCAAAAGTGACCCATCAGAAAATGCAACGTTTGCAAAACGTGCCGTCGAAATAGACATATCTTCACTTTTGCGCATTAAAAACATTTCCATAATGCGCTTTGAGGCACCCATCATATTAACAGGATTAGCGGCTTTATCGGTAGACACACAAAAATATTTTTTTGCTCCGCAGTCTATCGACTGCTGAATAGTTTTATCTGTATTAAACACATTTACGTCGATCATACGCATTAATGTAAATGGGTCTTTTTCACTGCGCACATGTTTAAGCGCAGATAGATTTAAGATGTAATCATATTGCCCATCCGCTTTGATGAAAGCATCGTATTCAACAGAGCCAATATCTAAGGCAAATGCTTGAAAATCACCTTCGATGTAGCCAAAAGAACTGCGAATATCACGAACTAGTTCGACCATGTTGTTTTCACTTATATCAACAACATGTAGTTTTTTAGGATTACGTTTAAAAATCTCTGTCGTTACAGCTTGTCCAATTGAACCTGCGCCACCTAAAACAAGAAAACGAGACCGAGAAACTTCTTTGGTAAGCTCAATTTCTACAGCATTAATATCCTGATTAAAAAGCGGCTTATTACGACCAATTAATCTTAATACGTGGTTCATATCTAACACCAAATTCCTTTAGTATCTATTAAGTATTTGTTTTTCATTTTCTGATCTTTGAATTCTTTATGATCCACTAACATCAAATGAATATCAGCAGTTTTTTTTGCAACATCAAATTCAGATAACTTTAATGCACTGACATTACCTGGCAACTCAGAAATATTAGGCTCAACCGCGATAACAGCTCCAGAATGCAGTTCAGCGATTTGCTTAGCAATATTTAAAGCAGGGCTTTCGCGTAAATCATCAATATCAGGTTTAAACGCTAAACCATAACACGCAATGGTGACATCTTTGGCTGTCTTGGTTGGGTTCGCTTGTAAAAAGTCAGCGATCGCCAACTTCACTTTATTAATTACCCACCCTGGTTTAGCATCGTTCACTTTACGTGCTGTGTGAATTATTTGCGCTTCATCAGGCGTTTTACTAACGATAAACCATGGATCAACAGCTATACAATGCCCACCGACACCAGGCCCTGGTTGTAAAATATTTATACGCGGGTGGCGGTTAGCCAGTGATATAAGCTCCCAAACATTAATATCTAACTTATCACAAATGATTGATAACTCATTGGCAAAAGCAATTTGTACATCTCGGCATGAGTTCTCAGTTAGCTTTGCCATTTCTGCTGTACGGGCATTAGCGACTACACACTCGCCCTCTACAAATATTTTGTATAGCTCTACAGCACGCATAGAACACTTTGCAGTCATACCGCCAATCACGCGGTCATTCTCAACCAGCTCACGCACTACATGGCCAGGTAATACTCGCTCAGGGCAATGCGCTACATTTACATCAGCTTCTTCACCTGCAACTTGTGGGAACGATAAGTCAAGGCGAGCTGCCGCTAACCACTCAGCCATTTGCTCTGTAGCGCCAACTGGTGATGTAGACTCTAATATTACTAAGTCACCTTTTTTAAGTAGCGGAGCAATAGCTTCGCTAGCTTTTTTGATGTAGCTTAAATCTGGCTCAGGTATTGTAGAGTCATTGTTCTTAAACGGGGTTGGAACTGCAATTAAAAATGCATCTGCAGGCTCTGGGGAAGTTACTGCTTTTAAGTAGCCCTCTGTTACTGCAGAATGTACGATTAAATCTAGTTCTGGCTCTACTATATGAATTTCACCACGGTTAATTGTATCTACAGCATGCTGATTTACATCTACACCAATTACTTTCTTTTTACGCGATGCAAACATTGCTGCTGTTGGCAAACCAATATAACCTAAGCCAATAACTGAAATTGTATTAAATGACATGACAATCCTTTTTAAATAGGTTTTAGTTTCTACAAATTCTTGTTTATACTTTCCATGAAAATCTTTAATTATGTGTTTTCAAGCTTTCCACTATATTTTTTCAATGTAAAACGTGATATAAAATCGCTGCTACTCATTAGTTTTTTGCTAATATATCGCAAATGCGCTGACATGCTTGGCCGTCACCGTAAGGGTTATGGGCACGACTCATTATTTTATATGCAGCATCATTGGTTAATAGCTCATTTAGCGCTGAAGTGATTTTTGTTACATCAGTACCAACTAATTTTACTGTACCTGCGTCTACCGCCTCTGGGCGCTCTGTTGTATCGCGCATTACCAGTACAGGCTTTCCTAGGCTTGGTGCTTCTTCTTGTATGCCACCTGAGTCAGTCAAAATAATGAGTGAACGGTTCATTAAATACACAAATGGTAAGTACTGTTGTGGCTCTATTAGATGTACGTTATCTAAATTCTTCAAAATTCTTTTTACTGGCTCTTGTACATTAGGGTTTAAATGGACAGGGTAAAGTATTTGCGTATCAGGGTGAGCTTTGGCTGTTTGCGCTAACGCTTCACAAATTCGCTCAAAGCCACCGCCAAAACTTTCTCGACGATGACCTGTTACTAAAATAAGCTTTTTACTTTCATCAAGCATTGGGAATTGCGCAGCTAATGCATTACTTAGCTCTGCGTCATCTTCTATTTGTCGCTTTACAAGTAATAACGCATCAATAACCGTATTACCCGTTACAAAGATATTTTCATCTGCATAGTTTTCTTTTAAAAGATTCGCTTTAGATGTATCCGTTGGAGCAAAATGGAACTTAGTTAAAGCGCCCGTTAATTTACGGTTACCTTCTTCAGGCCATGGCGAATAAATATTACCTGTGCGCAAGCCAGCTTCAACGTGGCCAACTGCTATTTGCTCATAATAAGCTGCTAAACTTGCTGCAAACGTTGTTGCCGTGTCGCCATGAACAAGTACTACATCTGGTTTAAACTCTTTAAGTACTGGTGTTAGCTCTTGCAAAATACGGCTTGTAACTTCTGGCAGCGTTTGCCCTACTTTCATTAAGTTTAAATCGTATTCAGGGGTAATTTTAAAAAGCTCAAGCACTTGGTCTAACATTTCACGGTGTTGTGCCGTTACGCATACTTTAGCGTTAAAGCGGCTATCTTTAGCCAAGGCATGTACAAGAGGAGCCATTTTAATGGCTTCTGGACGAGTACCAAAAACTGTCAATACTTTCACTTTTATTGTCCTTGTAATCAATCCTTACTCTTTACGCTGATCATATTTATACGCATACGCATATTTATAACCGTAACCATAACCCCCAGCCGCTGCCGTTACGCGGTTCAGCAACACGCCCTTCACGCTCACACCGGCCTGTCCTAAGCGCTTCAACGACAACTCAATCTCACGCATCTGAGTTTGATTAAAGCGTGCAACCAACAACGTAGCACCTGCGTGCCGTCCAACAATGGCGGCATCCGTTACTGCCATCACCGGTGGGCTGTCGATGATGACACGGTCATATTTCGCTTCCATGTCTTTCAAAAATTGTTCAAAGCGTGGGTGCAGCAATAACTCGGCAGGGTTAGGTGGTAGCTCACCGGTTGCCACATAGTCGAAATTCTCTAGGCCAGTCGCACGAACCACAGAGCTCGCCTCTAGGTCCTGTGCAATCAACTCCGACAAACCATGTTTGCGCTCAGCGCCAAAATACTCATTTAAATAACCACGGCGCATGTCTGCGTCTATCAGCAACACACGCTCGCCCGTGCTTGCTAGCAGTGCAGCCATGTTCACACTCAAAAATGACTTACCCACGGCTGGGCCGGGGCCGCTAATCATCAACAAGTTGTTCGAGGCATCTACCAAGGCAAAGTGCAAGCTAGTGCGCAAGCTGCGCAGCGACTCAATGGCTAAGTCGTTAGGCTCGTAGTGCGCCAATACCGCCAAGCTGCCACCTTTCTTTTGCAGCTTTTTAACTAATTTCTCTTGTGCATCACTAGCTGGCACCGTTGCCAGAACCGACACACCTGTTTTCGCTTCAATTTGTGCAGCATCCTTCACGCCGCTGCGCAGCGCTTGCCGCAGCAGCACAAAACCAACGCCCATCATGCCGCCTAGCAATAATGCCAGCACCACAATCAATGATTTCTTCGGCGCTATCGGGCGCAAGGTAGGCTGTGCAAAGTCGATGATGCGCACATTACCCACGGTACCCGCACGCACCACTTTCAGTTGCTGTGCGTTATTCAGCAACTGTGTGTACAGCTCTTGGCTCACTTGCAAGTCGCGCGTTAGGCGCAGCAGCTCTTGTTGAGTTTTCGGCAACTTGTCTACTTGGCCGGTAAATTGGCCGCGCTGCGATTGCATAGCCCCTATCTGCTTATCTAACACTTGCACTGAAGGGTGCTCAGAGGTGAAGCGCCCGAGCAATTCTTTGCGCTTTTGCTGCAGCTCTAGCAAGCCAGTTTCCGCCACCACACTTTGCTGCAGCAGTAATTCACCTTCTTTACTAATGTCGATAGAGCCAGTGCGCATGCGGTATTCGTTAAAGCGCACTTCAGCGGCTTCCAGCTGCTTCTTAATCTCAGGTAGCTGGTCGTCTAAAAACTGCAGTGTTTGCTGAGCTTCAGCAGATTTCCGCTCAACGTTTTGGCGCACATAGTTATTGGTGACTTGATTCAGTATTTGGCTGGCTTTATCGGCACTAGGGCCTTTATAAGTCAGGTTAATCATGCCGGTTTGCTTGCCCTGCTCACTAGCACTTAAGCTGCTTTCAATTTGCGCAATCGCTTGTAGCTGGTTTTGCTTAATCAGCGTAAATGACTGGCCAATCGGACTCACTAAATCGCGCACAAACAAACCAATGCGTTCGCCTTGCCAACTAGCGTTAAAGGCCTTGTTCACCTCACCAACCCCTAAGGCCTCACCTTCTGGGCCTATCAGCTGAAATTTACCATCAGCTTGCACGATCAACTCAAAGGCTTCGCCTTGTAGAGCTGTTGGCACATCAAAACGAGTCACACTAATGTTACGTAGCTCGCTGCCAGCAAACATTTTGCCAATAACGGGAAAGTACTTAGGCTGCGCGACGATGTCTAAATGCAGGTCTTCAACCGACTTACCCAACACCATGCGTGAGCGAATCAACTCAATCTCAGTCGCGGCCTGCGTTTTGGTTTCAAACAGACCGCCTAACTCATCGGCTACAGCACCTAAGCCACCAGCTTTACTGTCTTCGACTTGCACTAGGGCGTTTACTTGATAGATCGGCGTTGCTACCAGCGCGTAGAGCACACCCACGCTCAATGCCGCTGCCGTTATGCCAGCTACCCACCAGCGCCCTTCTACTACGCTACCAATAAGGTCGCGCAGGTCAATTTCGTCATCACCGGCATCTTGAGTTTGCACAGGAGGGGTGTAATTTGTAGGAGTGTTCATAGATAGAGTGCCGTATGTTGCTAGATCTTAAGAGGAGTGTCTGCGCGCTTAGCGCAGTTTGGGCAGCCAGGAAGCAATGCCGGTTTGAATATGCTGCAGCGCTAGCTCGAAGGCTTCACGCGGCTTTTGATAGGGATCAGCGATGTCTTGCTTGTCCCAATGCCCGAGCCGATAGACTCGGCCACGGGCTTGTGGGTATTGCTGAGTTAGTAAGGTTTCTTGCTTCTGCGTCATCACGAGGATGATATCTGCTTGGCTGATGAGCTCAGCGTTGATCTGACGCCCTCGATGTTGGCTGATGTCGTGGCCAAGCTCAGTCATTAATACTTGTGCATGGTCATCTGCTAGCGCATTAACCAAAGCGCCCAAGCCTGCCGAACTAATGGCTTTTTGAGGCAGCTCGATTTTGAGCAGCTGCTCGGCCATGGGGCTGCGGCAAATATTGCCGATGCACACCACTAGGATGCGATCAAACATTAGTTGTTTTTAATGTCAGTCGCTGTGTTTAGCAGGCTAGCCGATGGGAAGAGCTGGCTGATGACGCGGTTCCAACGGGTGATGCCCGCGCTGCCCACATACACCATGTCGCCTGCCTGCAAGGCAAACTTGTCCGCCAGCACTAGACTCTCAGGTGAGCTGGAGTCTAGCGAATAGACATCCACCACACGCCAATTCGCATCGGTGCCTGCGCGGTCGCGTAAGACATAGACAGACGAGCCTTTCGAAGTGTTCTGGTTCAGGCCGTTAGCTTCTAGCAGGGCATCGGCCAAGCTGATGCTAGCCAATTTAAAGCGCACGGCTTGTGGACGAGTCACCTCACCCATTACGTAGACCTTTTTGCGGTCGGCGTAAGGCAGCTGTAATTGGTCACCGTCTTTCAGCATGACGTTTGCTGCCGTAAATCCCGCACGGTTGATAGCGTCTAGGTCTAGGTCGTAGGTAATGTCGTCGCGGCGCAGCGTCAAGCTCGATAGATCAGCGTTGAGCAGGTCGATACCGGCTTGGCCAAGCGCGTCGGGCAATGACAATGGCACTGTGGTCACCGGCAAGGCCGAAGCTTTTTGGAAGGCACCAACTAAGTACACTTTTTGGCTGCCGTAGCGTGTTACCGCCACGTCGATCTGTGGGCTTGCAATGAATTTAGTTAAGCGGCTGGTTAATAGGCTGCGTACTTCATCGACTGTTTTGTTAGCCGCTTGTATGGTGCCTGCGTAAGGGTAGAAGAAGGTGCCATCATCACGAATCACACGGCCATTAGCTTCGATATTGTTGATCACGGTGCCGGCAGGAGCCGTTAGCTCAGGGTGGTCCCACACGGTAATGCTGAGCACGTCGCCAGCGCCAATGCGGTAGGCCTCTGGCTTAAAGCCGCTCAGCTCTTCTAGTGTGTCTTGCAGCTGCGCCACGCGCTCACCGCTGTTTTGCTCGGCAATCACATCGCCAGTAATAGGCCGCACCACCACTTCCACACCGGGCTCGTCGCCACCGCCTTGGCTGGAGCTTTTCGGCAATAGGTTTTGCCCAGGCGCAAACACGCAACCGCTAGTAATGACGCTTACGGCGAGGATAGCCGCCGCCATGTGGATGGTTTTTTTCATGCCAAATACCTTCGTGTTAACTCATGAGACACGCTACCGCCACAAGGTTGTACGCTAACCCTTGCGACGTGATGAATGCGCTCAGCGCCTATTGCGGCGCTGATTGTGTGTTTTACCGTTACCGACGTGGCCCACGCAGTTCACTGATAGACCACAAATTGTTGCGACGGCTAAGCTTTTGCCCGCCGTCGCGCTGAATTGGATTAAAGCCTAAGCTAGCTTTAGATTTCGTATGACCGATGGTGAGCAGGTCTAGTGGCACTTGCAGGTAAAAACCTTTGTTAAAGCTGCCTTCGCCAAACTCCTCAGTCGAGACATTGGTTTTGGCAAAATAACCGCCAACCACCACGCCCGAGGCGAATTCGCGCGAAATATCAACTGTGCTGCCTACATCGCCTGCTAGGTAACGGCCGGCCGAGAGTTTAACCCTAAAGTTGTAAAAATTGGGCAGATCTTTGTAAAGCGTGACGTGCCCAGTCTCGACTTGGTAGTCAAGCAAACCCAGCTCGCTCGCGGGGTCGCGCTGGCGCACCACGTTCACATCCACACCCACACCCCAGGTGCTATTGAGTGGGCGGTACAGCACTTCGCCACCAACACCAACAAACATTAGCTCTAAATAACCGCCGTAGCCCTGCGCCTGCCAGTCGTTACCAATCTCGCCAAATTGCGTGAGCTGCAAAGCTTCCAGTCGGATGGGCTGGTCTAGGTATTCACGAATGCGCGTGCGCACCGGCGGCAAAGTGGTGAAGCCAGGGTTGAGCTGCGTGAAGTCGGTGTAGTTGTTGAGCAAAGAGGCCAATACAGTGGCTTGTGCCAGCGTTTGCTCTTTTGCCCAAGCCAACTCAGCGCGACCACCGATGTCGTAAGTGTAGATGGAGTCGACCCCACCGAAACCTTGCTGGAGATATGGCGTTAGGGTTGTTGACCATGGGCTTTGTTCTGGGGTGATGGTTTCGACGCTGTTTACGCTGTTTTCAGCCGTTGCATTGCTCAGGTCTTTTGGCACTTCGCGGCTTAGCACATCCTCAAGGGCGGGCTGCATGTCGCTAGGCGTTAGCGCATCCACTAGTTCATCACGATCGACCGCCACCATGACTTGGCCTAGGCCATGCACGGTGTCTATCAGCTCAAAATGCTGGATAGGCGCCGGCACTGTGGCTTGCAACACGCGCATAGCACGTTCATGACCTACTAGCGCGTCGCGGTAGCGCGTTTGCTCAGCACGCAGCTGCAGCGTGTCGTCTGAGATGGCAATTTGTTCGACTTCGTAGCCAGCCTCTCGCTGAAGACGTTTAGATAAAGCAACCCAGTCGGGGTTGGCAGCAGTGTTTTGCTCGCTGGCGACTTCGTTGTCTGTCTCGTTGCTTGCTACAGCGCCCGTTTCATTGCTTGCGCTTAGCTCATTCGCCGCTACTACGGGCATTACCGCCTCTGGCGTCGGCATCACAGGAGTAATAGGGTCTACTTTTTTCGCCTGACGCAAGGTATTCAGGTTGCCGTGGATGGCCACGCCAAACATCACGGTATTGCCGCGCTCAAAACCCATGCGCAGCGCCACATTTGGGTTCACGCGCAGCTGCGCACCAAAGTTAAACGGTGAGCCGGACTCAAAGGCCGACGGGTTGCTCTCATTGCTGTAGTCGTTGCCGTCGGCTTCGGCGAGCAAGATCAGCGGCTGCCACGGCGTTTGCCACGACACACCAGCAATTGGGCTCATGGGGCCGGTGAAGAATTTCTTAAACTCGATCTGGCCACCCTTACCTGACGTGGTTTTCGGGCGCGTACAGAAATGGTCGGCAGCCGTGCAAAATGGATTCTTTAGGCGATCTCGTTCGCCTAAATTGCCCCAGCCTAAGCCCGCCGTGAAGTCAAAATCACCTAAGCGCTTTGAGGCCACGAGAAATTCGCCATTGAATAGACCAGTACCGGCGAGATCTCGCAAACCCAGCGCTACCGCCGGAAGAACCTCGGTTTCTTCGAGCAGGCGAAAGCGTAAATCCACGCCTTTATCGACGAAATCTTTACCAGTAAACAAAGTACGGCTGCTGTCTTGCACATAGCGCAAGGTGGCATCGAGCCACGGCAGCATCTGCACATTGAGGTTGTAGCGCAGGTAGGGGTCAACTTTGTTCAGGGTCAATGCCACTTCGCCATCGGGTGCCATGCGCGCACTCGGCATTTGCAAATAGCCCGGGCTGCCGAAGTCGTTATAGATGGGCGGTGGCGATGACGGAAATAGTGGCAATGGCGAACTGGTGCCAGCCACTAGTTCGCTGGCGCTTAGGCCACCAGCTGGTTTAGCTTCATGAATTGGTGCTTGTTCGGCTTCGGCAGCTGCTGGCTCACTGTTTTGTGCTGGCGTTGGTGACACCGCCTCTTCAGCGTGGACTAAGCCAGTGAATAACGTGGCAGTAACGGCAAGCGCACTAAAATACACCTTCACTTTGCCTCTCCTACGCGATGCGCAAATACCGCCAACAATTGCTCATTGAGATCGGCAAACGGCCCGTGCAACCAACTAGCTTTAAATGGCACAAAAAAGCGCTCACCCGGCAGCACCAAGCTATCGCTCAAGCCCTGCGTAATGCTTACTTTCACCGGCTTACCAGCGCGCGGGAAGCGATAAATCATGTCTTCATCGGCACCCGGACGCCACAGCGGCGTGTCGCGCAACTGCCGTAATGGCCCGCCAGCCGAGAAATTCAATTTCGCGCGATGAATAGCGCCCGCCACGTCCACGCGGTGCGTGATGCCATTAGCTTCGATAACGTAATGCCTGCCGCGCAGGGCTAGATTGTGTCGCGGCGAAATCAGCAAGCGCGCAGGATGCACCGCCGTTGGCACACGGTCGGCCATGCGCCAGCCACTCATGTCTTTCGCCAAGGCGTTTGCCGTTGCGGCCACGCCGTAATATTTCTCGCCCTGCCAATACGCGGCAAACGCTTCTAGATTTTTAACTACTGCATCACGCTGCTGGTTTAGCTCAGCTTCGCGATCGGTGCTGTAAATCACACTATTGGCCCAGTCAATGTTCGGCTGCGCCAATAGCGATTGTAATAAGTCATTCAGAGTTGCGCCTTTAGGCACACTCGCTTGATAAGTTTCTGGCAGTTTTACCGCTTGCGGCTCAGGCTGAACGGCGGCGCGGCGTATGGTTTCGAATGACCAGCGCGGCAGCAATGGCCCCAGCTGCTGCTCCGATTTCACCACGTTATTGTCGGCATCGAGCCAATACCAGTTGCTGTAGCGATGACCAGTGATTGGCGAGCGCACATCTTCTTTAACGATGGTTAATGCTGGCTCTGCGGCTTCGCTGCTTGCGGTATCAGCTTCGCTTACTGTGCTAGCTGGCTCTACTCGTTGCACTGGCTGCAAACATCCGGTCAATAAATAGTGTCCGGCCTGCAACTCACCCCAAGCACGCCAGCTCGATCGCCAGCACACCGGCTTTTCGGCATCGATGGCCGCTTGCGGCGCCGGCAATGCATCCACGAAAGCGGCGTCGGTACTAAAACCGTCGGTGCCAATTAGGCGGCCTTGCTTAAGGCTGATCAAACGACCCTCAGAGCTGGCGTAATAATCGATGCCGCCCTGCTGCTGTGCCAACACAATGGTCGCGCGCGGGTTTTCAGCAACACGTATGTATTGCGCCGCATAGGGATAGTTGGCGAGCTCTTCTGCCGTGAGCGTGACATCGGCAGGCTTGCTGAAAAGCGCCTTAAAAGTTTCGACAGCAGGGCCAAATTGCGCACTTGTGGCGCAGCCGGCTAGTGACACCGCGACAACACAGGCAAATCCGACAAGTTTATGCATAGCAGCCCTGCTTATTTCGCTAAATCACGCGAAAAAAAGACCCCGTGCGGGGCCTTTTTTCTTCAAACACGAATCTTAAGGATTGGTGTTTGTAGTGGTGTTCGAATCGTTGTTGCTGTTTGCAACAGCTGCAGCAACACCAGCAACGGCGGCAACAGTGGCAACAGTAACAGCAACGCTAACGCCTGTAGCAACACCGGCAGCACCAGCACCAGCAGCAGCGCCAGCAGGAGCAGGGTTAGCAAACGATACGCCAGCCATAGCGCCCATGATTAAAACAGCGGCTAATTTCTTCATGAGTAATCCTCAGTAGTTGTAATTCTGTACCCGCCATACTTTACGGACTTGAAGCGCCGCAGTCAACGCGCGTTTTCTGAGCAAATGTCGGGTTTAGGGCTTCAATTTGCGCATTAATCTTGCACTTAATAATGCTTGAGCCAGCCCATATTGCACGTTAGAGCTTCAAGCGCCTTTGCTTAAAAAACGCACTCAGCATGGTGGATGCCTCATTCTCTAACACGCCACCTTGCCACTCAAAACGATGATTAAAATAACCGCTCTGCTCCGCATCCATCAGCGCCCGCGCACTTTTTAGCGCCCCCGCCTTCGGCTCACTCGCAGCAAACACCACCCGCCGCACCCGCGCATGCACCATCGCCCCCACGCACATCGTGCACGGCTCCAACGTCACATACAGCGTCGCGCCATCCAGCCGATAATTGCTCGTTTCACGCGCCGCCTGCCGAATCGCCTCAATCTCCGCATGCGCCGTAGGATCGTGGCTCTTGATCGGGCAATTATGCCCCCGCGCAATCACCCGCGCCGCCCACTCGGCTTCATCGCTGATTTGCGAGGCTTCGCTGATTGCTGTGGTCTCGGCGAACTCTGCCTCACTGACCTGAGCCTCTGCCTTAGAAGTCGCAAAAACTAGCACCGCCCCCACAGGCACCTCACCGAGCCCCGCCGCCTCTTCCGCCTGCGCTAACGCCATGCGCATGAAAAACTCGTCTTCACGCTGCTGACCTTTGGATTGCTGATCCTGACACTGCTGATTATGAGACTGCTGCGACACTTCATCACCTTTTGTGCTTACGTCTGCTTAGCTTTGCTGCAACAACATAGCAGCGCAAACGAAGTCTAATGACTTTGTTGCCACGCCGCACAGCCAAAGGCACACTAGCCTTCTAAATGTTGCGCAATCGAGGTCTCAAAATGGACGAGCCAAACAAATCTATTGCAGTAGAAGCATTACCAAAACAGCCTGATAGCACGAAGCGCCTCGGCTTTTTAATTGGTCACACTTCTGTTCCAGATGATTTTGACACCATGCATCAAAAGCCGATTGAAGAGCTATTTCAGCCCACTCAAAACCCACTCGCCACCTAATTTACCAATCCAACAACGGTCGCGATGACCGTGTATATGGCTTAACGATGGGCCTTGAGCGCCCAGAACGCATCCACTCCTCCAGACATTTGCCGTAATCATCTTTATCCGGATCGGCAATACTCGCCATAATTTCTTGCTGCTTAAAAAACGTCAACACCGCCCACAAAACCGCCATCGACGTGCCCGCATGACCATGCTCCAGCGCCGAAATCGTATTCCGATTAAACCCCGTCACCAGCGCAACCTCCCAAATCGCCAGATTTCGCCGAATGCGCGCAATCCGAAGCCGCCGCCCTAACGCCTCCATGGAGTAGTCATCCACCGCCGGATTTTCCACACTAAGATGGTTTGGTGATGGCTTCCGCTGTGGCGTTTTCTTCAGCGCTAACTGCTGCGTTCAGGATAATGCTGGCTTTTGCATGACTTGAGTTCGCTATGACAATGGGCTGCATAATCAAAGATAGACTCTCATTACCACTTTTGCTGAACACGGGTTGCCAGGATGATGCCTAAACCCGTCGCGGGGGATAGTGCTAAATAAAGTATTTTTCAAATGGCTAGTTTTATTAAGCGCTCCTCCCGCTGAATGCCTAATAAAACTAGCCATTTGAAAAAAGGAGAAAAACGGCATATCCCCCCCGGAGCCATCACGAACCCCGGCCCAAGCTATAGGCTTTAGTTTTTGCCAGACAACTTTGGAATGCCAACACGAATAGCCCGTGAAAACTCAATCTCGGCCGCTTCCGTCGCTCGATTAGCTACCGCACCAGCTTCGACACCAGCGTCAGCGCTGGCATCACCTTTTGCATCAGCAGCCGCTGCATCTGAAAGCGCAGCATTTACGCGGCGGCTAACATAACCCATGCGTTCAAGCGTGGCGAAGTCGTAGCGAGTATCAAGCCCGCCAAGGTCATAAACGTAATTGGGTAAATAACCCGAGGCGAGTAGACGATAATCCCAGGGCAGATCGCCGATGATGCGCTGCATCATGCCGAACACGATGGTGGTGCAGTTGGCGGTGAGCGTGTGGTAGAAGCGCGGAGTGGCGGCGAGCGTATTGGCCTCTTCTATATAGGCGAGAAATAGCGCGCGTCGGTCGGCGGCGTTGAGCTGGGTGCGAAATAGAAATACTTTTTCGTCACGCACTTTGCTGCGTACGCCAATGATGTCGCGCTCGTCGGCGGCCACGACACTGAGCTCGAAGCGTTTGAGAAAGCCGCCAATTTCAGAGAATTCTTCGCCTTTTTCTTTGCGAATTTCCACCGAAAAGACCACGTGACGACCATCATCGAAGCCGAATGACACGAGTGTGTGGGCAATGGCGGCAATGGTCCAATAGGACACGATGAGGTCAACTGAACTGAGTTGCGCGAGATCATAATGGCGGGTTTCCCAACGCTCATCGATGTCGGTTTCCGAGCGCCAAGTGAAGTTGCGCACATTGTGCAGCGTGACTAGTTCGGTGGCATCGCTAGCAACAGGCGCAGTAGAGCTTGTCTCGATAGTCGATCGTTTGCCTGAATGAGTCGCTAAGCTCAGCGAACCAGTGGTCATGCGCGCAACATCTGGCGCCCAATCGCGGTCATTTGATGGCGTGATGCTGCGCCACCACAGCGCTGCCGCCACGAGGATAATTGCTATTAACGAACAAGAGATAATGAGTGCGCGCACGTTGATGACCCTGATGAGTTCGTCAAAAAGCCGAGAGAATCAAACCAACCTTAACGCAAAAAACTCAAACTATTCCCATTCAATAGTCGCCGGCGGCTTGCTCGACACATCATAGGCCACACGGGAAATGCCGCTAATCTCATTGATGATGCGATTCGACACCTTCTCTAGCAGATCGTATGGCAGATGTGCCCAGCGTGCGGTCATAAAGTCGATGGTTTCAACAGCGCGCAAGGAAACAACCCAGGCGTAGCGGCGGGCATCGCCAACAACGCCGACAGATTTCACCGGCAAGAACACCACGAATGCTTGCGAAGTTTTCGTGTACCAGCCGAAGCGGCGCAGCTCCTCAATGAAGATGGCATCGGCTTCGCGCAGCAGGTCGGCATATTCTTTTTTCACTTCGCCGAGGATGCGCACGCCCAAGCCGGGGCCGGGGAATGGGTGGCGATAGACCATGTCTTCGGGCAGACCGAGGGCGACGCCGAGTTTGCGCACTTCATCTTTGAATAATTCGCGCAGCGGCTCCACCAGCTGCATGGCCATATGCTCAGGCAAACCGCCCACGTTGTGGTGGGATTTGATCACATGCGCTTTGCCGGTTTTGCTCGCGGCCGACTCGATCACGTCGGGATAAATCGTGCCTTGCGCCAGCCACTTCACTGGATGCTCTGGAGAGGTCGCCAGTTTGGTGGCTTCGCAATCGAAAATATCGATGAAGGTTTTGCCAATGACTTTGCGCTTAGCTTCGGGGTCAGAAACTCCGGCGAGGCCATTCAAAAATTCATCTTCGGCATCGACGCGAATGACTTTAATGCCCATGTTTTGCGCAAACATGGCCATGACTTGATCGCCTTCGTTTTTGCGCAATAAGCCGTTATCAACAAAGACACAGGTAAGCTGGTCGCCGATGGCTTTGTGCAGCAGCGCCGCGACTACAGATGAGTCGACGCCACCGGACAAGCCGAGTAAAACTTGGTCGTTGCCGACTTGAGCTTGTACGCGGGCAATCGCGTCTTCGGCGATATTTTCCGGCGTCCATAGCGATTGGGTTTGGCAAATATCATGGACAAAACGCTGCAGCAGCGCACCGCCCTGTGCCGTGTGCGTGACTTCAGGGTGAAATTGCAGGCCGTAAAAGTCGCGCGCTTCATCGGCCATGGCGGCGATGGGGCAGCTAGGCGTGGCAGCGGTAATGCGGAAGCCTGGAGCCAACTCGACCACTTTGTCGCCGTGCGACATCCAGACATCCAGTACTGAGTTGCCTGAGGCATCTACACGGTCGGCAAGCTTTCCAAATAAGGCATCACGGCTGGTGTCGGCGCTGTTATTGGCGGCTTGTGCGGCGTCTGGCACTACAGTGACTTCGGCGTAACCAAACTCATGCACCGGCGAGCTTTGCACTTCGCCGCCGAGTTGCTGCGCCATGGTTTGCATGCCGTAGCAAATACCTAATACCGGCACACCTAACGTAAAGACTAATTCAGGCGCACGTGGCGAACCTTCGACCGTGACCGTTTCCGGGCCGCCACTCAAGATGATGCCCTTCGGGTTGAATTCGCGAATTTCGTCGTCGCTCATATCGAACGCGCGCATCTCGCAATAGACACCAAGCTCGCGCACGCGGCGGGCAATGAGCTGGCTATATTGCGAGCCGAAATCGAGAATCAGCAGGCGGTGGGCGTGAATATCTTGAGTCATAGTTTTCATAAACGGTAATTCGGCGCTTCTTTGGTGATGGTGACGTCGTGCACATGCGATTCTTTCATGCCGGCGGCCGAAATCTTGATGAACTTTGGCTTGGTGCGCGCAGTGGCGATGTCGGCTGAGCCGGTATAGCCCATCGACGAGCGCAAGCCGCCCATCATTTGATGAATAATGCCGCTCATTGGGCCTTTATAAGCAACGCGACCTTCGATGCCTTCGGGTACCAATTTTTCTACGCCAGCAGAAGCATCTTGGAAGTAGCGATCGGCTGAGCCGCCGCCAGTTTGCGCCATGGCGCCGAGCGAACCCATGCCACGGTAAGCTTTGTAATAGCGGCCTTGGAATAACTCGACTTCGCCTGGCGCCTCTTCAGTGCCAGCCAGCAGTGAACCAACCATGATGCTGCTAGCGCCGGCGGCGATAGCTTTAGCGATGTCGCCAGAGTAGCGAATACCACCATCGGCAATCAGAGGGATTTCGTCATTAAGCGCGCGGGCGACGGAATCGATAGCCGAAATTTGCGGCACGCCGATGCCGGCGACGATGCGCGTGGTGCAAATCGAGCCGGGGCCGATACCCACTTTCACGGCATCTGCACCAGCCTCTAGCAAGGCTTTCGCCGCTTCGCCAGTGGCGATATTGCCGCCGATAACTTGCATATTTGGATACTTTTGCTTGATCCAGCGCACGCGCTCGATCACGCCGGCACTATGGCCATGGGCGGTGTCGACCACGATGACATCAACGCCAGCTTCGATCAGTGCTTCCACGCGAGCTGGTGTTTCGGCACCGGTGCCCACTGCTGCGCCAACGAGCAAGCGACCTTGATCGTCTTTACTGGCGCTAGGGAAGCGTTCAGATTTTTGGAAATCGTTGACGGTGATTAGGCCTTTGAGATGGAAGTCGTCGTCGATCACCAGCACTTTTTCGATGCGGTGCTCATGCAGCAACTCTTTAATGCGCTCATGCGACTCGCCTTCACGCACTGTCACCAGTTTTGCTTGCGGCGTCATGATGGCGGAGACTGGCAAGTCCATGCGCGTTTCGAAACGTAAATCGCGGCTAGTGACAATGCCCACAACTTCGTCGCCCTGCATGACCGGTACGCCGGAAATGCGATGCGCCTTGGTGATTTCGATGAGTTCACCGACCGTGGTTTTAGGGCTCACGGTAACTGGGTCTTGCACTACACCGGCTTCAAACTTCTTCACACGGCGCACTTCAGCGGCCTGCGCGGCGATATCCATGTTTTTGTGCAAAATGCCGATGCCACCTTCTTGCGCCATGGCAATTGCCATGCGTGCTTCGGTAACAGTGTCCATGGCAGCAGACACTAAGGGCATACTCAAGAATATTTTGCGAGTCAGGCGCGTCTTTAAACACACGTCTTTGGGCAATACGGTGGAGTAATCGGGCAGCAGCAACACATCATCAAATGTGAGCGCATCTAGGGCGATTTCGAGCATAGAGCTACTCCTTGGCGTGCCTGAGAACACAGGCCAGCGGATAAAGATAGCCGCACATTCTAGGCCTTTTTACGCTTTCCGTCAGTAGAAATCTTTAGCGATGATGATATGCGCGCGGGGTGATGGCCCTGAGTCGGACCTACGAGGCATGGATGCCACCCCGCGCAACTATCTGTGGCCTGTGGCAAAATCACAGACATGAATACACCAACCGTACTTTCGATCAGCCAACTCAATGGCAGCGTACGCGAACTCCTCGAGTTCAACTACGGCCGCGTTTGGCTGCGTGGCGAAATCTCCAATATGTCGGCGCCCAGCTCTGGCCATTTATATTTCACGCTAAAAGATGAGCACGCCCAAGTGCGCGCGGCGATGTTTCGTGGTGCACGTACGGCGGCAAAACTACAAACACCACCAAGCAACGGCCAACAAGTATTAGTGCGAGCCAAGGTCAGCCTGTATGCGCCGCGCGGTGACTATCAGCTCATTGTTGAGCACCTCGAAGATGCTGGTCGTGGTGCGCTGCAACAAGCCTTCGAGATGCTCAAGTCGCGCCTTGCTGCCGAAGGTCTATTTTCGCCCGAGCGCAAACGCGCCCTGCCCGCACACCCACGTGGCGTCGCGGTGCTTACCTCTCCTAGCGGCGCGGCCGTGCGCGATATTGTGCAGGTACTCAAACGCCGCGCACCAGGCCTAGCCGTGAGCATTTTGCCGGTGCCGGTACAAGGCACGGAAGCGCCAGCGGCTATCGTCACTGCCCTCACCCAACTGCAAGAATGGCTGGCCTCGCCACCTGAGAATCTACCGCCCATCGATGTGCTCATCGTGGCGCGTGGCGGTGGCTCACTCGAAGATCTTTGGGCTTTTAACGATGAAGCCGTGGTGCGAGCGCTCGCCGACATGCCCATCCCCGTGGTTAGCGGTGTTGGGCACGAAATCGATTTCACCATTGCCGATTTTGTTGTCGATGTGCGAGCGCCAACACCATCGGCAGCGGCTGAGTTAGTCAGTCAAGATCAGATGCAACTCGGCAGTGATATCACACAGTTGGCTCGCCGTAGTCATGCCGCCATGAGCCGCTTATTGCAGCTACAGCGCCAACGCCTACAGGCTGTGCGAGTGCGTTTGCGCAGCCCCGAGCGCTTGCTGCAAGACCAACGTCAACGCCTCGATACATTGGAACTGCGTCTGCAACGCCAGCTGCGTTTTATGCTTTCGCAACAGCGCCAGCAATTGCAGCGCATTGATGCTCGTCTGCATGCACAACATCCTGCGCGGCGCTTAGATGCTTACCGCGCCGCCATCGCGCAATGGCAGCAGCGTTTGCAAAACGCCACGCAGCGCCATTTGCAGCAACGCAGACAATGGCTACAACACCTCAGTCAGCGCGCACATTCGGTGAGCCCGCTGGCTGTACTCGGCCGTGGCTACGCATTAGTGAGCGATGATCAAGGTCAATTACTACGTTCGGTCAACGCGACAGCCGTCGATAGCGTCATTACCGCACGACTACACGATGGAGAAGTCAGCGCCCGAGTGCTGACTGTTAAGGAATCACCATGATGTTTTTTGCTTCACACACTGCCCGCCCCACACCCGCCAATGCGGAAATTGAACGCTTTAGCGATGTTCACGATCGCGAAGATCATCCTCGCGATGGCAAGCTTCATGCCCTGCGTTGGGCTTGTGGCGTACTCATTGGCTTGAGCGTATTTGTCGATTTTGTGCCATCTGCTTGGGCAGAAGAATCGCCAGCTGCTGCCGCAGCCAGCGCATCTAAACTTACTACCGCTACTCCAGCTAGCACCGTGAGCAATAAGACCGCTACCTCAGCTAATGCAGAATCCGATGCGGCGAACGCCGCCGCACCGTCGACTATTGAAAAGAACCCCGTCGCCAAACTGCCTCGCGTTGCTGCCATAAACGGCGGCCTCGTCGTACTCGACCTGAGCACGCTCACCACACCCGCTAGCGAAGGCCCGCTTTATTATCAAGGCAATCCAGTCTGGGTCGGCCGTTTAACTACCAATGGCCCACGCGTTGCCGTTATTGGTGCAGGCCTAGAAGCAACCGGCGTGCAAGCATTGACCGGCACACCCACTGGCGAAGCATTAATGAGTTTCACCGTGACTGCCGGTGACTATCCCGAACAGCGCCTGACAATTAAAGAAACTAAATACGTCCATCCAGACCCTGACCAACTCGCACGCTTTAGCCGTGAAGCCGCCGAGCAAAAAGCCGCCTATCGCGTGTTTACCACCTCAGTTCATGCCGATGCCCAATGGCCAAAGTTTCAATGGCCGATTACTGGTCGCTTAAGTAGCCCATTCGGCTTCAAGCGCTTCTTTAACGATGAACCACGCAACCCACATATGGGCATAGACATTGCCGCACCTAAAGGCGCAATTGCTCGCAGCCCAGCTGATGGTACGGTGGCACTTGTCGGCGATTACTTTTTCAATGGCCGCACCGCGATTATTGATCACGGCCAAGGCGTGTTCTCCATGCTCTGCCATTTCGACAAAGTCTTGGTGCAGGCTGGCCAAAAATTAAAAGCTGGCGACCCCGTAGGTAAAGTTGGCGCCACTGGCCGAGCTACTGGCCCGCATTTGCACTGGACCGTCAGCCTCAATGATCAGCGCATCGATCCCCGCCTACTGCTAGCCGAAGACAGCCCAGCGAAATAACCTTTCACGACACGCAGAAACAAAAATGGCCACATTACGTGGCCATTTTTATATGCATCAAACGATAGATTATTTGCGCTTTTTCGCAGCCTTTTTGTGCGTCTGCACAAAGCGACGGCGGCGCTCAGCTTGGCCATCGGTGAGCCTATTCACTCGATCTTTAAACGGGTTTTCACTGGTTTTGAACTCGATGCGCACGGGTGTGCCAGAGAGCTTCAAGATTTTACGGAAGATGTTTTCTAGATAGCGCTTATACACCGCCGGCACCGATTCAGTTTGGTTGCCGTGGATAATAAACAGCGGCGGATTGTGACCACCCATATGGCAATAGCGCAGCTTAATGCGGCGACCGCCCACCAATGGCGGCTGGTGTTGCTGCACCGCATCTTCAAGCAATGTGGTTAGGCGATTGGTCGGCACGCGAATCATAGCCGATTCATAAGCACGCTGAATCGATGGGTATAAATCACCGACTGCGGTGCCAAACTTGGCTGAAATCAGGTGGATTTTCACATAGGGAATAAAGTCAAAACGATGCTGCATGGCATTGCGTAAGGTCAGCTTTTCATACTCGGTCATGCCATCCCATTTGTTGATGGCAATCACCAGCGCGCGACCAGTTTCCAACACAAAACCGAGCAAGTTTAAGTCTTGATCAACGATGCTTTCATGGGCGTCCATGACCATGACGACTACGTTGGCATCTTTCACCGCTTGCAGCGTTTTGATCACCGAGAACTTTTCTACGGTCTCATCAACGCGACCACGGCGCCGCACACCGGCGGTGTCGATCAGCGTATAGCGCTGGCCTTGGCGCTCGAAGGGAATATAAATACTGTCGCGCGTAGTGCCAGGCATGTCATAAACCACCACACGCTCTTCACCCAATAAACGGTTAACCAGCGTCGATTTACCCACGTTCGGACGGCCAATGATGGCGATGCGAATGCCACCTTCTGGATCTTCCTCGAAGGGTTCATCTTCAGGGAATTCGGCCAGAATGCGTTCCATCATCAAGGTCACGCCACGACCGTGGCTGGCCGCAATAGCATGCGTCTCGCCAAGACCTAGGCGATGAAACTCTGCCATGCCGACTTCTTCTTGCAGGCCGTCGATCTTGTTAACAATGAGATGAATTGGCTTACCGCGCATGCGCAGTTGATCAGCAATCTGCACATCCGCTGGCATTAGGCCCGCGCGCGCATCAACCAAAAATAGAACGATGTCGGCTTCCATAATGGCTTGCTGCGATTGCTCAGCCATAGGCGCGTCAATGCCCAGATCGGACTCACCAATACCGCCAGTGTCGATGACGATAAAAGATTTGTTTTCGATGCAGGCGTCACCGTATTTACGGTCGCGAGTAAGCCCGGGCAAGTCGGCAACAAGAGCGTCGCGGCTTTTCGTGAGCTGGTTAAACAGGGTCGATTTGCCGACATTCGGACGCCCGACCAGGGCAATAACAGGTTTCATATTTAAGTCTTCACAAGGTCGGGCGCGGCGCGCTTAGGGTTTTACATCCCAAGCGCGGAGTTTGCCTTTCGTGGTTAAAGTAAGCAGTTGCGGGGCGTCAACCACCACGCTCATGAGCGGGTCTCTGGACGCACGCTCGCGGCCACGTGGTTTGCCATCCACCGGACTGAACAAATGCAGATAGCCATCACTGTCGCCAACAACGACTAGGCCACGCCAAATCACGGGGGACAAGAGTTTACGCCCTTTTAGGCCATCTTGCTTCCATACCAGCTCGCCGGTGATGCGATTTATCGCTGCCATAGTGCCATCGTTATCGACAGCATAAACATGGGCGCCATCAAGGCCAACACTTTGCGAGGTGGAAACGTTGATTTGCCAGCGGCGGCGCACGGCAACGGTATCGGTTGCTGTGAGCTGAGACTGGAAGCCGGCGGTGTAGAGCGTGCCGTTATTATCGAGCACGAGATCACCGTCGATGTCCATCAGGCGCTCAATTTCGCCACGGCCGCGCGAATTGGTAACGCGTGTTTGCCATATGGGCAAGCCAGATTTGAGGTCGAGCTGATACAAATCGCCTTGGCCGCTAACGGCATAGAGCTTGTCGCCGCTGACGATTGGCGCGGCATTACCACGCAATGACAGTGGCGGTACTGGCGTATCGAACTGCCAGCGGAGTTTGCCATCACTGATATTAAAAACTTGGATGCGGCCATCTAAGGTTTGCACGATGACATCTTTTTGTGTCAAACGCGGCAAGGACAATAATGCCGAGCCCAGCTTTGCGGTCCAAATGGTTGTGCCATCTTTGCTATTCAGCAGGAGCAAGTCGGACTGTTCGGTGCCTACCGCCAAGACATCATCGCCAAGGCCAACGCCACCGGTGATGCCAACGTCGAGGTCGCGCGTCCAACGCACGGAGCCAGATGCGCGCCCTACTGAGCGAATGATGCCATCGCGACTAGCGGCATAAACTGCCGGCGCTTTCACGGCTGGCTCAAGTTGAACCACTTCGCCATCGTTGCCGTCGCCGACATTGACTGACCAACGGTCATCGAGCGTGACGGAGTTGCTGGGTAGCTCAGGAAGCGGCGCGACACCTTCGCGTGAAGGGTTGCTGCTGCAGGCTGCCAGTAGCAAACAGGTGGCTGGCAAGCCAAGACCAACGATACGCCGCATCATCTTAATGCTCCAAATCGGTGGCGGTGCGTGCGGCTGGCTCTAGACCAACATCAGCAAGCTTAAGCTCAAGTAAAGGGCGAGATTCATCACGTGCAGCAAGCGCGGCATCGGCGGCTTGATAAGCAGCTTTAGCATCTTCCACTTTATTTTGCTGCATAAATATATCGCCGCGGATTTCATTGACGACCGGTGCCAACGAAGCCTCTTTGATCTCACTCAGTGTGCTCAGAGCATCGGCGAAATCGCCTTTAGCGGCCTGCACTCGTGCCAAGCGTGACTGTGCCAAGGCAACTTCTGTGTTATCGCTGCTATCAGCAATCACACCCTTCAGCAGAGTAATAGCCTTCGGTAAGTCATTCGCCTCAACAGCGACTTTCGCCAGCAGTAACGCGGCATCTTGCGCATAAGGTGTGCGGCTATAGTCTTTCATGAGCTGATCGCCGAGGCGCTGCACTTCCGCCAAGATATCTTTATCGTTGGGGTTGGTGCTCAGGCGCTGCACGTCAATTTGCATTTGCTGTTGCAAGCTTTGTGCTTGCGTGGCGGCCTCGACGCTAGTGGTTTGCCAATAGCGCCAGCCAGCAAAACTGAATAGGCCAACGGCGACAGCAAACATCAACGCAGTGCCATTTTTTTGCCACCAGTTTTTTAAATTTTCAACGACTTCATCATCTTCGTAAGCCACACCAGTTCCCTCGTTTATTGCGCGCTGATTAACAGTGCGTCACGCACCACACCGATAGCCTCGGCTTGGGTACAGGTTAATTGTTCTCGTTGTTCTCGCAGCCACTTCACCGCCACGGTGCCGCTAGCAATTTCACTTTCGCCCAGTACAAGTGCCACGCTGGCACCCGACTTATCGGCTTTGCGAAACTGTGATTTTACGCTGCCACCGCCGCAGTTATACACGATTCGTGCATCCGGTAGGGCATTGTGCAGTTGCTCGGCTAACACGGTGGCGGCGACACTGCTGCCCTCACCCAAGCCAATGACAAAGACGTCGGCATCGCGCTCAGCTGTGCTTGGCAGCAATGCATCTAGCAGCAATACCAAGCGCTCCAAGCCCATGGCGCAGCCGACGGCTGGCGTTGCTTGGCCGCCAAGCTGCTCAACCAAGCCATCATAGCGACCGCCAGCACAGACAGTGCCTTGCGCGCCAAGTGCGGTGGTAACCCACTCAAATACGGTCTTGTTGTAATAGTCTAAGCCGCGCACCAAGTTTGGGTTGATGCGATAGCTAACGCCGCAGGCATCTAAATGCGCGCAGAGCTGTGCAAAGTGCGCTTTCGAAACGTCATCTAAGTAGTCGGCAAGCTTAGGTGCATCTTTCAAGATGGCTTGGGTGTTTACGTCTTTGCTATCGAGGATACGCAGCGGATTTGTGGTTAAACGACGCTGCGAGTCATCATCGAGTTGAGTTCGAAACTGCTCTAGGTATTTTACCAAGGCTTGGCGAAATGCAGCACGTGCTTCTAGCTCGCCTAAGCTATTGAGCTCTAGCGTGACCGCATCGCTAATGCCTAGCTCACGCCATAAGCGCGCGGTCATTAGGATGAGCTCGGCGTCCATGTCGGCACCAGCTTGGCCAAAGGTTTCGATGCCAAACTGATGAAACTGGCGGTAGCGACCCTTTTGTGGCCGCTCGTAGCGAAACATCGGGCCGGCATACCAGAGCTTGGGGCTTTGATTGTGCGTGAGGCCGTGCTCTAGGCAGGCGCGCACGCAGCCGGCAGTGCCTTCTGGTCGCAAGGTGATGGACTCACCGCTGCGGTCTTCGAAGCAGTACATTTCTTTTTCGACAATGTCGGTGACTTCACCAATCGCGCGTTTAAACAACGATGTGGGCTCGACGACTGGCAGGCGAATCTCGCGATAGCCATAGCGCTGCATCAAGGTGCGCAGTGTGGTTTCCAGTTGCTGCCAGCGCGGCGTAGCCTCGGGCAAAATATCATTCATGCCACGGATGGCAGATAAGCGACTCATCAGTAGTTCTCTTTTGGGCTGCTTAGTCAGCGGCCGTTTTCACAATTAATTTAGCATCTTGCGCGGTTTTTTCTTTCACGCGCTCACGCACCATGGCTTCGATTTCATTGACTAGGTTATTAGTGTCGATGAGATGGCTTTTTTCGCCATTGCGATACACCAAGCTTTTTGGTGCCGCGCCGACCACGCCAATGTCGGCCTCTTTGGCCTCGCCTGGGCCATTCACTTTGCAGCCAATAACCGAGACATCCATGGGCACGCGCACATCTTCGAGGCGCGCCTCAAGAGCGTTCATGACACGGATAACATCGAATTCTTGGCGCGAACAGCTGGGGCAGGCAATGAAATTAATGCCGTTTGAGCGAATGCCGAGTGACTTCAAAATATCGAAGCCGACTTTGACTTCATCTTCTGGTTCGGCAGCGAGGGAAACACGCAAAGTGTCGCCAATGCCTTCAAGCAAAAGCCCGCCCATCGCCACCGCCGATTTCACGGTGCCGGAGCGAAACACGCCGGCTTCGGTCACGCCTAAATGCAGCGGATTATCGATTTGCGCCGACAGCAGGCGATAAGCATCAAGCGTTAAAAACACATTGGATGCTTTCACGCTAACTTTGAATTCGTGGAAGTTTAGACGGTCAAGAATATCGATGTGGCGCATGGCCGATTCAAGCAAGGCCGCGCCAGTGGGTTCGCCATACTTTTTCTGAATGTCTTTTTCCAGCGAGCCAGCATTGACGCCGATGCGGATCGAAATGCCATGATGGCGCGCGGCGGCAACGACTTCGCGAACTTTGTCATCAGAGCCGATATTGCCGGGGTTGATGCGCAAGCAATCGGCACCGTAGTCGGCCACGGCCAGCGCTATCTTGTGGTCAAAATGGATGTCGGCAACCAGCGGCACGTCGACTTGTTGGCGAATTAAGCCAAAGGCTTTCGCGGCTTCCATGGTCGGTACTGACACGCGCACAATATCGGCGCCGGCGTCGGCGCAGCGCTGAATCTGCGCCACGGTGGCGGCAACATCGCAGGTTTCGGTGTTGGTCATGGTTTGCACAGTGATCGGCGCATCACCGCCCACAAAGACATTGCCGACGCGAATTTTGCGGGTCAGACGGCGCTTAATGGGTGACTCGTGCATGCTCATGGCTACCTCGTTATACGACTGGTTTAGCGGCCGAGACGGAAACTGGCGATCTCACCACGTGTGTACGGTTTCAAGTTTATAGGCGTGCCATTGCGGCTCATCTGCGTATCGCGGACGCTGCCGATATTAATCGCAAATGGTGGCTGGCCGGTGACAGTAACCGACTGGCCCGCGTTTTTTAGGCCATACACCAGCTCTTGACCGGTGGAATCACGAACACTGATCCACGACTTACCGGTGAAATTAAAGCTCAGGGTATCGCTACGTGGCGGCACTGGCGCAGCTGCTTCTGCCGGAGCAGCTGGCAAGCTCACCACGGGAATAGTTGTGGTCGGCGCGGCGGTGTTTGCCGCTGCAGGGCTTGGCGTGGGGGCAATGACTGGTGTCGTTGCAGGTGCCACAGGCTTAGCTGCTGGCGCTGGCGTAGTGGCAGGGGCTGCGGCTGATGTTGCAGGTGCTGTGGCAACTGTTGAGGCATCAGGTGTTGAAGCCGCTGCTGGATTCACTGTGCCAGCTGCAGTCACCGGCGCATTGCTTAATGACCCAGCGCTTACACCTGTAGAGGCCGGTGACCCAAGGACCGTGGCCGGCGTTGGTGCAACCGCGGCATTTAAATCGATGGTTTCGCTAGTTTCTTGTGCTGGGCTAACAGTCGTCGAGTCATTCCAAAACAAGCTGCCGAGCAATAAAGCCAACAGCAATAAAACGGAGCCCCACGACAGCAAGGTCGCCAAAGGAAACTGGCGGGCCGTGCGCGTGAAAAAGGTGCGACGACTGGATGCTGAACTGCTATATGCCGCAGGCTTATGCGTGACCCGAGGCTTTTCATCGGCCACCAATGCTGCAGCTGCCGTACGAGCCTGCCAAATAACATCAAATTCGGCTACTAATGCATCGGCAGATACGCCTACGATCCCGGCATAACGACGTAAATATCCGCGCACAAATGTGGTGCCTGGCAAGGTGTCGTAGTCGTCGGCCTCAAGCGCTTTTAAGTAGCGCGAGGTCAGCAAGGTCTCTTTCGCGACTTGCTCCAAGCTCATGCCTTTGCCTTCGCGCGCCACGCGTAATTTTGCGCCAGGACTCAGCGAGTCTGACTTGGCTGTAGCGGCGACTTGCGCTTCCGTAGCTTCTGGTACGGGCACTTCCTGCGCCTGTTTGGATTCGTCGGCAGTGCTCACGGCATCATCCTCAATCTATCGAACGTGTTGTTATTATTTGGGCATCACGGGTACTGGCTTGCCAGCGCTCCGCGCGACGTGTGCGATCTTTCACCTGCCCCACCAATTGGCCGCAAGCGGCGTCGATATCATCACCACGAGTGGCACGAATGGTGGTGGTAAATCCGGCGCGAATCAATGTGTTTTGAAACGCTAAAATGCGCTCGCGCGGCGAACACAGGTAGGGCGTGTGCGGAAACGGGTTAAACGGAATTAAGTTGATCTTGCTCGGCACATCTTTCAGCAGTGCAGCGAGCTGACGCGCATGTTCAGGCTGGTCATTCACACCATCGAGCATGACGTATTCCATGGTGACTTTGCGGCGACCAATTTCTTTGCCTTGATGATGCAATAGCCAGCGCTTACAGGCAGCCATTAACTCAGCCAAGGGGTATTTTTTATTGATCGGCACCAGCTCATTGCGCAGCGCATCATTAGGCGCGTGCAGTGATACCGCCAATGCGACATCCATGGTTTGCGTTAGCTTGTCGAGCATGGGCACCACGCCCGAGGTCGACAGCGTAACGCGGCGTTTCGACAGGCCATAAGCAAAGTCGTCGAGCATGATGCTCATCGCGGGCATCACCGCATCGAGATTGAGCAAGGGCTCGCCCATGCCCATCATCACCACATTGGTGAGTGCGCGGGTACGAGTAAGTTCGCCATCGGCATTGCGGCCAGTGAACTCGCCTTCATCTAAATATGAGCGGTTAGCTATCCAGACTTGGCCAATGATTTCTGCAGCGGATAAGTCGCGCATGAAGCCTTGTTTGCCAGTCGAACAAAAGCTGCAATCGAGCGCGCAGCCGACTTGCGAAGACACACATAAAGTTTTGCGATCGCCATCAGGAATGAGTACGGCTTCGACCATGGCATTGTCGCCAACCTTGATGATCCACTTGCGTGTGCCATCGGCGGAAAAATGCTTGTAGGTGACTTCCGGTGGGCGTACTTCAGCGTACTGTTCGAGCTTAACGCGCAGTGTTTTCGCCAGATTAGTCATCTCGGCAAAGTCACTGACGCCCTGCTGATGTATCCATTTCATGACTTGACCGGCACGAAATTTTTTCTCGCCAATGGTGGCGAAATAGTCTTCCATTTCTTGGCGGCTCAAGCCCAGCAAATTTTGCTTGGCAGGGGTATCAGTCATATCATTCTCGACGGGTTGCTACACCAATTATGTCGTTACTCAAGGCTCAGGAAATCATAAACCTTGGTGTGCGAAGGCCGCGGCATCGAAATGCTGCGGCCTATCACGGCGACGTTTAGCTTCGAAAGCTGTGTCGCATGCGCAGCTCATGGACTGTATCAGAACATGAGCTTTCACACCTTAGCGGGTGCGGGCAAAAACTTCTAATTCACTGAAGAAATAGCCAATTTCGCGAGCAGCCGACGTAGTTGAGTCGGAGCCGTGAGCGGCGTTTTCATCGATGCTAACAGCGAAGTCAGCGCGGATAGTGCCTGGCGCTGCATCTTTAGGGTTAGTTGCACCCAGAATGTCACGGTGAGCCAATACAGCGTTTTCGCCTTCTAAGGCGCTAACAACTACTGGACCGGAAGTCATGAAAGCGACCAAGTCTTTGAAGAAGCCGCGTT
Source organism: Paraperlucidibaca wandonensis (assembly GCF_042677145.1). Taxonomy (NCBI): domain Bacteria; kingdom Pseudomonadati; phylum Pseudomonadota; class Gammaproteobacteria; order Moraxellales; family Moraxellaceae; genus Paraperlucidibaca; species Paraperlucidibaca wandonensis. The sequence continues at coordinate 1,423,850 of NZ_JBHTIT010000001.1, forward strand.
CGCGGTGCTCAGCGTAGAAGCCTTCAGCTTCGGCTTGCGACAGGTGCTTCATTTTAGTAGCAACAATAACCAAGCCAGCAGCTTCAAAGCGGCTGAAAATAGCACCAATAGCGTTTTTACCAACAGCATCGGGTTTAACAATAGACAGGGTACGTTCGATCGCCATGAGGCACTCCAAAAAAATTAGTCTGCGCTGGCCCAGTGCCAGTCAATGGGCGCAAATTATACGCGCTTAAACTTCGTCTATCCACGCCATTTGAATAGCTTCTAAGACTTTTTCGCCACAATGCGCGGGGTCGTCATTGAACTCAGGCAGCGCCATTACCCATTCCCGTAAGTCGGTAAAACGCACGGTAAGCGGGTCAATATTAGGGTGCGCATCGCACATAGCAATGGCGATTTCTAGCGTATCAGTCCATTTTAATGACATAACGACCTCAGTGTTTTTCTGATGCGTGGTTGAGTGTGTAGCGCGGGATTTCGACGACTAAATCTTCGTTCGCCACTCTTGCCTGACATGACAGGCGCGATTCAGCCTCTAAACCCCAGGCTTTATCGAGCAAGTCTTCTTCCAATTCGTCGAGCTCGCCGAGCGAATTAAAACCTTCGCGTACCACTACGTGACAGGTCGTGCAGGCACAGGACTTTTCGCAGGCATGCTCAATTTCTATGCCATGGCGCAAGGCCGCGTCGCAGACAGTTTCGCCAACATTTGCTTCGATCACTGCGCCATCAGGGCAGACCTCGTGATGCGGCAAAATAATGATCTGCGGCATGTTATTTCTCCTCGAGCTGAGTCAGGGTTTTGCCGGTAAAGGCCGATTGTATGCCAGCGTCCATGCGCCGGGCGGCAAAGGCTTCGCTGGCTGCATTGAGCGCTTCTGCGGCGGCAGTAATGGCCGCGCTATCATCGCCACTAGCTAATGTTTTGAGTGCGCCGACTTGCTCATTGAGTAGCTGCAACTCTGCGCTATCGAGCAAATGGCTGTCTTTCGCTAGCGCTGCCTCGATGGCTAACCACAAGCGTTCAGCTTCGGCTTTGGCCTCATGCAAACTGCGCGCGTGCATGTCATCGCTGGCGTGCGCTTGCGACTCTTTGAGCAGGCGCAAAATATCGTCGTCCGCCAAGCCCCATGAAGGCTTCACCACAATATCGGCGCGCACACCGGAAGTGGTTTCCATGGCGCTAACGCTGAGCAGGCCATCGGCATCGACTTGAAAGGTCACCACAATGCGCGCAGCACCAGCAACCATCGGCGGAATGCCGCGTAATTCAAATCTCGTCAATGAGCGGCAATCGGCCACTAGCTCGCGCTCACCTTGCAGCACGTGCAGGCTCATCGCGGTTTGACCATCCTTGAAAGTGGTGAATTCTTGCCCGCGCGTGACCGGAATCGGCGTGTTGCGCGGCACAATTTTTTCCACCAAACCGCCATAGGTTTCTAAACCTAAAGACAGCGGGATGACATCGAGCAATAACAAGTCGCTATCGGGCTTATTACCGACTAAGACATCGGCCTGAACAGCTGCGCCAATAGCGACGACTTGATCGGGATCGAGATGCGCTAGTGCTGGCTTACCGAAAAATGTACCAACACGTTCGCGCACCAAAGGCACACGCGTTGAGCCACCAACCAATACCGCTTCGCTTAAATCAGCGGGCTTTAAACCAGCATCACGCAGGGCGCGACGACAGGCTTTCAGCGTACGATCGACCAGTGGCATGATCAGCGCTTCGAAAGCTTCGCGCGTGAGTGTGCCCTGCCAATCGGCAGGCGCACCACCGGTGCCTTCGCTGATGTTCAGCGTTACCGATTGACGCTCGGTAAGCGCCTCTTTAACTTTACGCGCAGTGGTTAGCAAACGCCGCTGTGCATCGGCATCGGGCTGAGTAATCTGAGCTTGCTGCATCAACCAAGTCGCGATGACATGATCGAAGTCATCGCCGCCGAGGGCTGAATCACCACCGGTTGAGAGTACTTCAAACACGCCTTTATGCAGACGCAAAATAGAAATATCGAAGGTGCCGCCGCCAAGATCATAGATGGCGTGTACGCCTTCAGCTTCACGATCTAAGCCATAAGCCACCGCAGCTGCAGTTGGCTCATTCAACAAGCGCAACACATTCAGGCCAGCCACACGGGCGGCATCTTTAGTGGCTTGGCGTTGCGACTCATCAAAATACGCCGGCACGGTAATCACTGCGCCCGCCAGCTCGCCGCCCATAACGACTTCGGCGCGTATGCGTAGCGCTTTCAAAATCTCGCTGGATGCTTCCACCGGACTACGTTCACCGGCGGCGGTTTGAAAATACGGCACGCCATTGTCATGAGTGACGATGTTGTATGGCAGCTGGTCGCCCAAAGCTTGAGCGGCATCGGCACCACGACCCATAAAGCGCTTTACCGACGCCAGTGTATTAATGGCGTCATGACCACCACGCTCGCGCGCAGCCTCGCCGACTGTCACCGCACCATCGGCAGAGTAATGCACGACAGATGGCAGCAACACTTGCCCAGTGGCATCGGGCAATACGCGAGGCAAGCCACTTTGCACAGTGGCAACTAATGAATGTGTAGTGCCTAGATCAATGCCGACCGCCAAACGATGCTGATGCGGGGCCTGGGCTTGACCGGGTTCGGCGATTTGTAACAAAGCCATTAATACAGATCCTGTTCGTCTTCTAGGCGCTCAATATGGCGATCGATCTCGCTCAGCAAGCGCTGCATGAATTGCATTTTACGCACGGTATCTTGTGCCTCTGACCAGTCTGGCTCGGCATAATCGATGGCAAATTCGCGCTGTAAACTCGCCTGCCATTGCCCAACTTCATCGCGCAGACCTTCTAAGCCTTCAATGCTGTCGGCTTCGTCGAGCTGTTCGCGAAGATCCATTTGCGCCATGAGAAAGTCAGTGTCGGAAACCGTCGTGCTTTCGTTGTCGATGCCGAAGCCTGCAAGCTCGAGCAGATAGCGCGCACGACGCACAGGGTCGCGCAGCGTGTCATGAGCAGAATTGATGCGCGATGACATCAGCACGGCCTGCTGCTGAGCTTGCTCATCGTGGCTAAAGCGATCGGGATGGTATTGCTGCTGCAACTGACGCCATACAGGGCTTAAGGCCTGCGCGTCGAGACCATAAGCCACCGGCAAACCAAATAAGGCAAAGTAGTTTTCACTGCTATCCACACGCGACTCCGGAAACGGGCTCATGGGCCAAACCGCGGCTTACACCGTAAACGATTCGCCGCAGCCGCATTCGCCCTTTTGATTGGGGTTGGTGAACTTAAAGCCTTCGTTGAGGCCTTCTTTGACGAAATCCATTTGCGTGCCGTCTAGGTAGGCCAAGCTTTTCGGATCGACAATGACTTTGATGCCATGCGACTCAAAAACTTGATCTTCTGGAGCAATGCTGTCGACAAACTCGAGCACATAAGCCAAGCCAGAGCAGCCCGAGGTTTTAATGCCCACGCGCACGCCCTCGCCTTTGCTGCGGCCGGCTAGGCAAGCGGCAATATGACGTGCGGCGGGTTCGCTGAGACTAATGGCCATGGACTAACTCCTCGTAGCTATTTGTGTCTGTATGACGCTTAAGCGCCGTGCTTTTTACGGTAATCGGCAACCGCTGCTTTAATCGCATCTTCGGCCAACACTGAGCAGTGAATTTTCACTGGTGGTAGTGCTAACTCTTCTGCGATTTGCGTGTTTTTGATGCCCGCTGCTTCGTCCAAGCTCTTGCCTTTCACCCATTCGGTGACCAGCGAGCTCGAGGCAATGGCCGAGCCACAGCCGTAAGTTTTGAACTTGGCATCTTCGATCACGCCAGCAGCGTTGACCTTGATTTGCAGCTGCATAACGTCGCCGCAAGCAGGTGCGCCAACCATGCCAGTACCAACATCGGCATCGCCTTTGTCGAGCTTGCCAACGTTGCGCGGGTTTTCGTAATGGTCGATGACTTTTTCGCTATAGGCCATGATAATTCTCCTCGTCTACTGGGTAGGTTTAGTGTGCTGCCCACTGCACGGTTGATAGGTCAATACCATCTTTGTACATATCCCAAAGTGGTGATAAATCGCGTAAACGATTAACCGCATCCTTGGCATGCCCGATGACGTAATCGATGTCGGCCTCAGTGGTGAAGCGTCCAGTGGTGAAGCGAATCGAGCTGTGCGCTAGCTCATCGGTTAAGCCTAAAGCGCGCAACACATACGATGGCTCAAGGCTGGCCGAGGTACAGGCCGAGCCCGACGACACCGCTAGATCCTTCAATGCCATGATCAGCGACTCACCTTCAACTAAGTTGAAACTGACGTTTAAGTTACCGGCAATGCGCTGTTCCAGCGAGCCGTTAACAAAGACTTGCTCGAGATCTTGAAAACCGGCCCAGAGGCGGTCGCGCAGGCCACGCAGGCGCTCTTGCTCAGCATGCATCTCAATTTTCGCGATGCGGAAAGCTTCGCCCATGCCCACCAACTGGTGCGTAGGCAAGGTGCCCGAACGCATACCGCGCTCATGACCGCCGCCATGAATTTGCGCTTCTAGACGCACACGTGGCTTACGACGCACGAAGAGTGCACCAACGCCTTTCGGGCCATAGGTTTTGTGCGCACAAAAGCTCATCAAATCAACTTTCATGGTGTCTAAGTCGATGTCGATTTTGCCTGTTGATTGCGCGGCATCTACGTGGAATAAAATGCCACGAGCGCGAGTAATTTCACCAATCGCAGCGATGTCGGTGATGGTGCCGATTTCGTTATTGACGTGCATTAGCGAGACCAAAATAGTGTCATCGCGCAGTGCAGCTTCGACCATCGCTGGCTGAATCAAACCAGTACCAGCCTCGGGGTCTAGGTAAGTAACTTCAAAACCTTCACGCTCAAGCTGACGGCAGGCGTCTAGCACAGCCTTGTGCTCGATTTTCGAGGTCAGGATATGCTTGCCTTTATTGCCGTAAAAACCCGCCACGCCTTTGATAGCGAGGTTGTTTGATTCGGTTGCGCCCGAAGTCCAAACGATCTCACGCGGATCGGCATTGACCAAGCTGGCCACATTGCCACGCGCGGTTTCCACGGCCTCTTCAGCCTGCCAGCCATACATATGCGAGCGAGAGGCTGGGTTACCGAAGTTACCCTCCAGTCGCAAACAGTCCATCATGGCCTCAGCCACACGTGGATCGACTGGCGTGGTGGAGGAGTAATCGAGATAGATCGGACGCTTCATATAAACCTCTGTATGTCTGTGTCAGGCGTAGCTAACGCGTTAAGCCGTTGCCAATTGGGCGCCGGCTTGCATGGGTGTATCGGCCTGCGCGCCATCTTGGCGGCGGCGTTGTTGCTGTTCGCTTTGGCGTATCGACACGGTCTGTACTTCACGCCGCGCCACCAAAGCTTGCAGGCTAATATTGTCTAAAAAGCTATGAATCTGTTGACTCAAATCTGTCCACAATTCATGGGTTAGGCATTTAACGCCTTGTTGACAGTCGCCCTGGCCACCACATCGTGTGACATCGACCGACTCATCAACTGCGTCGATAATTTGTGCGACATAAATGCCATCGGCGGCGCGTGCTAATTGATAACCGCCACCGGGACCGCGTACGCTATTAACCAAGGCGCTTTTGCGCAACTTGGCAAATAACTGCTCTAAATACGACACGGAAATCGACTGGCGATCCGAGATATCATTCAAATTGACTGGGCCATGCTGCGCGTTGATCGCTAGGTCAAGCATAGCTGTCACGGCATAGCGGCCTTTAGTGGTCAAACGCATCGCGAAGCTCCGGCTAATTCCGAGTGTTTTACTAGGGTATTAAATCCGACTACTTTAGTCAACTATTTAGCCTACTAAAGCGGTCGGAATTGTAGGCAGTGAGCGCTGCAATTGCCAGTAGCAGAAGGCATAATTTCTGCCTAATCGCGGCTATACTGCCGTGGCTTGCAGCCTAACTGCTGCTCCGTTAGCTCAAGCACCGTAACTACGTAATACCTGCCGGAGAGTGTCATGAGCTTTGCTCAAGAGTTGCTATTGTTAGTGTTGTTGATGGCCATTAGTTCATTTTTCTCAGTATCAGAAATCGCGCTCGCCGCCTCACGACGCCTGCGCTTACGCGTGTTAGCTAATGATGGCGACATTCGCGCCGTGCAAATTTTGGCCATGCAAGACAACCCCGGGCATTTTTTCACCGGCATCCAAATTGGCCTTAATGCGGTCGCCATCCTCGCCGGCATTTTGGGCGAGGCAACGCTGACACCCGCATTTGAAAACATCGTTTTATGGTTCTACCCCAGCGCCTATAGCGCCACAATTGGTCTAGTGATGTCGTTTATCACCATCACTTCCTTGTTTATTTTGTTTGCCGATTTGATTCCAAAGCGCCTCGCCATGGCCTCTCCCGAAGCTGTGGCACTTCGCGTCATTGGCCCGATGCAGTGGATTATTCGCATACTAAAGCCGCTGGTTTGGGCCTTTGACTCACTATCTGACCGGCTTATGGTGGCTCTCGGCCTACCCGGCCAACGCAGCGATGAGATAACCAGTGAAGATATTCATGCCGTGATGGAAGCCGGCACACAGGCTGGCATCATGCACATGACCGAGCAGCAAGTTATTGGCAATGTGTTTGATTTAGAGTCGCGCTTGGTGACTTCGGCTATGACCACGCGTGAAAGCATTATTTATTTCACGCTGCAGGAGTCTGAAGCCGAGCTACGTGCCTTGATCGGCCAGCACGCGCACTCGAAATTTATGGTCTGCGACGATGTCATTGATCGCATGGTCGGCTATGCCGATTCGAAAGATCTGCTGCTACGCATCATCAATAATGAGCCGCTGATACTCACCGGTGCGCCGTGGATCAAGCCCATCATGACCGTGCCCGATACGCTAACGCTGTCGGAGCTACTTACGCAGTTTCGCCAAGGCCGCGAAGATTTCGCCATCGTGCTCAACGAGTACGCGCTGGTGGTTGGTTTGATCACGCTCAACGACGTGATGAACACAGTGATGGGCGACTTAGTCAGTGCTAATCAGCAGCAAATTGTCCGCCGCGACGACAAAAGCTGGCTTATTGATGGCTTCACGCCGGTCGAAACGGTCATGCATGTATTGGCGATTGATGCTTTTCCAGATGATGAAAACTACGAAACCATTGCCGGCTTCATGAGCTATCAGCTACGCAAAACACCCAAGCTCACCGATAGCGTGGAATATGCCGGCTTCCGCTTCGAGGTTGTCGATATTGAAAACCATCGAATCGATCAACTACTGGTGACTCAGCTCGACGATTGGGTCGTTGAGTCACCAGAGTAACTCACGCTTACTGCTGTGGAGGCGTAGGCTCAACGTCATCTTCATGTACCGTCGCCAATGTTTCTGCACGAATGGCCTCGGGCCTTTCGCTGCAGACTTCAATGCCTGCCTTATGCAAATCACCACAAATGCGATCCATACGCGCCTCTGATGCCTGCATATGGTCGAGCATATCGCGCATGGCAGCGAGCACTGGATCTGGCAAGTCAGGCTGTGCGGCATATGATGGGAAGCCTATGCGTTCGGCAAAGTCGCGGCGAGCTTGCTCTTTCGCATCTTGGCAAGCGGCGGGAATAATCACGCGCGCCGCTGGGCCCACGACCGTAGCCTCTGCTGGCACAGCCTTGACCACGACGGCGTTAGAGCCAATTTTCGCACCCCGCCCTACGATGATAGGTCCCAGCACTTTTGCGCCCGCACCAACCACCACGCCATCTTCCAATGTTGGATGACGCTTTCCACCATTCCAAGATGTGCCGCCCAAAGTCACGCCGTGATACAGCGTAACGTCATCACCAATCTCTGCGGTCTCACCAATGACCACGCCCATGCCATGATCAATGAAGAATCGACGGCCAATTTTCGCACCTGGATGAATCTCAATACCGGTCCAAAAGCGTGACAAGGTCGAGATAAAACGCGCTAATCCCTTCCAGTCGGCATTCCATAAACGATGCGACCAGCGATGTGCTAAAGCAGCGTGTAGGCCGGGGTAATTAAGCAGCACCTCAAGCCGAGTGCGCGCCGCTGGGTCGCGATTAAACACCGAATCGATGTCTTCTCGGATGCGGCAAAACAAACCATCAGGCGGGTTGCTGTCATTACTATTCATATGTTTTCCTGTTTTGGCGCAGCAGGTTTCATGGCGATAACGCGCTTAAAAAATCCACGCAAAAGATTGTACTCAGGCTTGTCGAGACGCGTGCGGCCAAATAGTCGGCGCAGTCGTGTCATGATTTGGCGAGGGTTACTCGGGTCCAAAAAGTCCACTGCCACCAGTGCTTGTTCCATATGAGCATAAAATTGCGTCATGTCGGCGCCGGCCACCAACTCTTCATCCCATGGCACTAGGGTAATCGGCATACGCTCAGGCTCAATAGCTGAAGCAGCAGTAGTCAACTCGGCATTGTCGGCGAGCAAATGCGCCATGCGTGCCTCATAACTTAGTACTTGTACTGCCGAGGCCACATTGAGCACACCATAGGCTTCGTTGGTTGGGATAAATACATGGCCATGACAAAGCTGTAGCTCTTCGTTAGTTAAGCCACGGTCTTCTCGACCAAAGACAAATGCCAACTTTGCGCCTTTAGCGCCGTATTGCTGAGCCATCAGGCCTGCTTCACGAGCATCAATTTGCGCCATATTTATGGTGCGATTACGCGCGCTGGCACCCAGTACCACCTCGCAATCGGCCATGGCGTCAGCCAAGGTTTCGACCACTCGAGCATTCGCCAAAATGTCTGAAGCCCCTGACGCCAATGAGGTTGCATCGGCATGTGGGAAAAATTTAGGGGAGACCAACACCAGATCGGTGAGGCCCATGGTTTTCATGGCACGCGCAGCCGAACCGATGTTTGCCGGTAAGGTTGTATGCACAAGGATGATGCGAGTAGAGATATTCATAAGGCCGCCTATGTTACACTAGCTGCAATCCACGTTCTTTATACAGAGTCCGCTTCATGCAACCCATGCTGACTATGGCGCTTCGCGCCGCCAATTTGGCCGCCGATATTATCGCGAAAGCCGCCGATCGTTTAGATCTAGTTGACGTTGAAGCCAAAGGCTTAAACGACTATGTCACCCAAGTCGATATTGCCGCCGAGCGCGCCATCATCGAATTTGTCCGTAAAACCTACCCAGGCCATAGCATCCAAGCTGAAGAGTCAGGCGCTACCGCTGGCAAAGGTGAAGATGCGGATTGGCTGTGGATCATCGATCCGCTCGATGGCACCACCAATTTTATTCACGGCTTTCCGCAATACGCGATCTCGATTGCTGTGCAATACCGAGGTGTGACTGAACATGCCGTGGTGCTAGACCCGCTCAAGCGTGAAGCATTCTCTGCTAGCCGCGGCAGTGGCGCGACCATGAATGGCCGCCGCCTCCGCGTATCGGATCGCCGCACGCTCGAAGGCGCATTGATTGGTACCGGCTTCCCATTCCGCCCAGATCAAATGCACGCGATGGATGGCTACCTAAACATGTTTAAGGCCGTTGCCACGCAAACCGCAGGCCTACGCCGCGCCGGTGCAGCATCGCTAGATTTGGCTTATGTAGCAGCCGGTCGCCTTGATGGCTTTTTTGAATTTGGTTTAGCGCCTTGGGATATTGCTGCCGGCGAACTCATCATTCGTGAGGCTGGTGGTTTGGTGTCTGACTTTACCGGCGGCCACGGCTATTTAACCAGCGGCAATATTGTCGCGGGCAATCCGAAAGTATTTAAAGGTTTGTTGACGACACTGGCACCGCATATTCCGGCGAGCTTGAAGCGTTAAGTTGAAACAAACGCCGTAAGAAAACTAAATGCCTTGCCTAAACAGCAGGGCATTTTTTAGAGCCCTGAAAAAGCTCGCGAGATGCCCACGCGCACATTGCTCGATTCAACGCTTGCTGTCGTACGATCAGAAGCGTCCATGTCCATCCAAGTTGCCTCTACAAACAGTTTCGCTTTATTGATCTGCGTGCTCAAACCAAACAAACCCTCTACCCCAGTTTGCTGATCGAGTTGCAGCACGCCTGCACTGGCGTAAGCTGAGATTGCACTGCTTAAACGCCAGCTGCTATCTAGCCCCATGCCCATGCCAAACAAACCTTCGCTGCTGCGCTGCGTTAATGAGTAAGTTTGATAGCGCACCCATTCAGCTTTTGCAGCAACGCGGAAGTCATTGCTTATCGGTAAGTTCCAGGCCAAACCGCTACGATCTTGACGCATACGCAAGGAGCTGCCCGATGTGCAGTCGCCTAATTGGCAGAATCGGGTATCCATATCGCGCTCGCTGGAAACTAGGCCGATGCCAGCATCTGGGCTTTTAATACCGCCCTCTGAACGCTCGAACTCACTTTGCAATAAACGCTCTTGCTTGCTCATCAGGCCAAGTTTAGCCGGCACGCCTTTGAATAAATTCTTCAACGTGAGAATAGGCAGCAGTTCAGCAGCCTGTAAGGGCGATGCTGCTACAAGGCTAATAAGAAGTAATCGCTTCATGGCATAGCTCTTCGCAATATGACCCCATGGTTGGCTATATATTCGCCAATAACAATGCGCATTGCGCCTGCATTTGTATACTTTTTGTCTAGCACTGCCAAGCTTTAGGCTTAAAAAAGCCCGACTCGCACAGGGCTAAGTCGGGCTTTTCAGGCTAAAGCTTGCGAAATTCGCGGGCTTTATTAATTACCGCTAACGGCTGCTTCGCCAGCAGCTTTGGCATCTTTAGCTACATCAGTTACTGTTTCACCAGCATCAGATACTGATGCTTTCAGATCCTCTACAGCATCTTTCATGCTTTCGTTTTCACGTGTATCAGTGGCATCGCCAACTGCATCAGTAGCTTCGTCAACTACTTCAGAAGCGCTGTCCATCACGGTTTCTGGTTTTTTCTCACAACCTGCCAAAAGCGCAGAACCCATAACCAGTGTGACTGCAGCAGCTAATTTCATATTCATACGTAAAACTCCAAAAGATTAGTAGCTCGCCCATCTTACATGACTGAGATTTAGCATCAACTTATCGGCGACAAACGACCTATGGGCGCTCATCTTCGGCTTTTTTCACTTCGACAATAAAGTCTTCTTTCGATAAGCCCATCGATAAGGCATAGGCCGAGGCAATGTAGATCGACGAATACGTACCGGCAAATAGGCCAACCAGCATTGCCACCGAGAACCAATGTAGTGCTGAGCCGCCGGCAATCAACATGGCTAAGACCACAACAACCACTGTTGCTACCGTCATGATGGTACGACGCAGAGTCTCGGTCAGTGAAATATCAACAATTTCGACTGGGTCGGATTTGCGTAATTTGCGGAAGTTTTCACGAACGCGGTCAAACACCACGATAGTATCGTTTAGCGAATAACCAATTAGCGCTAACACGGCGGCCAAGACGGTTAAGTCGAATGGCAGCTGAAATAGCGAAAATACACCGAGCGTGAAGATCACATCGTGGATTAGCGAGATAACTGCACCAACGGCGAACTTGAAGCGATAACGAATCGCGACGTAAACCATCATCATGCCTAAGGCGAGCAAAATCGCGATCAATGACTGCGTGTATTGCTCATCACCTACTTGCGAACCGACACTATCGATTTGCTGCACAGTCGCTTGGTTTCCTGGCGTAGACACCGCTTCAGCAATACGCTGACCAAATGCAGTAGCCTCACCCGGCTGCGGCGGTAGTCGTACCTGAATGGTGTTCGCACCACCCAAATACTGCACCACCGCATCTTTAACGCCAGCCTTCTCTAGTGCATCGGCTACCTCTGCCTGATGCGCAGACTGCTCAAAGCGCAATTCAATCGACGTGCCACCAGTGAAATCCAGCCCTAGGTTTAAGCCTTGTGTCAGCAGCGACACGAGACCAATTATCACTACCGCGCCTGACACAATGGCCATTAGGCGGCGAAAACGCATGAAACGGATGATACGAACTTCGTTCATGACGGCCTCTTAAATACTGATTTTGTTGATACGGCGACCACCATAGACCACTTGCACGATGGCACGAGTCACGGTGATGGCGGTAAACATGGAGGTGAGAATGCCGATGGCCAGGGTAATAGCGAAGCCTTTGATCGGGCCCGTGCCGATGGCAAACAAAATTATCGCGACGATGAGCGTGGTCAAGTTGGCATCGAGAATGGTGCCCCAAGCGCGGTCATAGCCGGCGACAATCGAGGCCATCGGACTCATGCCATTGCGCAACTCCTCTCGGATACGTTCACAAATCAGCACGTTAGCGTCTACCGCCATACCGATGGTGAGCACGATGCCGGCAATACCGGGTAGCGATAGCGCAGCGCCCAAAGCACCCATCACTGCCATCAATATGGCCAAGTTCAGCATCACCGCAATATTGGCGATAAGACCAAAACCTTTGTAGACCGCGAGCATGACTAAGGCGACCAAAAGCAAACCGATTTGTGTCGATAGCAAGCCTTTGTCGATGTTTTCCTGGCCTAAGCTTGGGCCAACGGTACGCTCTTCAACGAAATACATTGGCGCCGCTAACGCACCCGCGCGCAGCAGCAAGGCGAGCTCTTGCGATTCTGCAGGTGAGTCTAGGCCAGTAATACGGAACTGCGAGCCGAGCATGGACTGCACGGTAGCAACGTTGATCACGCGGCGCTCAATATAGGGGTCGCGAATCTCTACCGCTTTGCCATTGGCATCGGTTTCAAAACGAATGCGCTGTTTGTTTTCGACAAATAGCACAGCCATTTGACGACCAACACTATTGCGCGTGGCATCAGCCATTAGGCGACCACCACGGCTGTCGAGGTTGATGTTGACCTGTGGGCGAGAGTACTCATCGAAGCTTGATTGCGCATTGGTGACGCGCTCACCGGTCACGATTTTGCGTTTTTCTAGCAATACCGTACCGCCTTGCGAACGCTCAAGACGCTCGGTGCCTGGCGGCGCACTAAAGCCAGAGTCGGCTTCTTGACTAGTGAAACGGAACTCAAGGCTCGCGGTGCGGCCCAAAATACGCTTCGCTTCTGCAGTGTCCTGTAGACCGGGCAACTCAACGACAATGCGGTTTGCGCCTTGACGCTGAATAATTGGCTCAGATACACCGATTTCATTAATACGATTGCGCAAAGTGGTTAAGTTTTGACCCACGGCGTAGTCGACAATTTCACGGCGTTTGGCTGGCGTGTAATCCAAGCGAATGCTTGGGCCTTCGGAGTGACTAATCAGCTCTGGTGCAAAGTCACTAAACTGCGCGCGTAAAATATCGAGGCCGGCTTGGCGCGACGCATCATCGGCAAAGCGAACTTCTAAGGAGCCGCCAGTTAACTCGCTAACGCCACGATAGGCCACTTTGGCATCACGAAATTGCTTTCGAATATCGCTGGCATAGCCTTCTTGGCGCTGCTCTAGAGCTTTGTCGACATCGACTTCTAGCTTGAAATGAACACCGCCGCGTAAATCTAAGCCTAGCTTGACTGGCTTGGCACCAATGGCCGACAGCCAATCTGGTGTCGTTGGCGCTAGGTTTAAGGCAACGACATAGTTGTCACCTAAGGCTCGGCGTAAAACAGCTTGAGCTTGCACCTGCTCTTCTGGCGTATTGAGACGCAGAAGGACGCCCTTGGCCTGCACTTCATCGCCGTGATGGGCCATTTTGGCCTCATCGAGCGCAAACGCGGCTCGCTTGAGCAGCTCAGCATCGATAGGCGTAGCAGCCTGAGCACCGGAAACCTGCAGGGCTGGTTCATCGGGGTAAAGATTGGGTAATGAATAGAGCACCGAAATGACTAAAACAAAAGCAATCAGGACATATTTCCAAGCGGGGAAACGCATGCGGACACCTGTACAAATAAATACCCCCGAGCGAGTCGGGGGTGGTGAGGATTAAAGGCTTTTCAAAGTGCCTTTGGGCAGATTAGCAATGACTGCTGCTTTTTGAATTTTTACAGTCATGTTGTCGTTGATTTCTACGACAGCAAAATCACCTTCCAGTTTGTTAATGCGGCCAAGCAAACCACCGGCAAAAACCACTTCATCACCTTTGCTCAGGCTTTCGATCAAATTTTTCGCTTCTTTTTGGCGTTTTGCTTGCGGGCGCCATAAGAGAAAATAAAAGATCACCAAAAAGCCTAACAGCATGACGATTTGACCAGTTGCTGATGGTGCTCCAGCAGCGGCAGCACCGCCTTCAGCAAGCGCGTCAGAAATAAAGAAACTCATTGATATTACTCCGAAATATCCACATTAAGCGGGGGTGTTGGTAGGTCTCGACGGGCGTAGAAGTCATCGACAAAGTGCTGCAATCTACCTTGTTCAATGGCCTCGCGCAAACCCGCCATGAGGCGTTGGTAGTAGCGTAAATTATGGATGGTACCGAGTTGTGCGCCAAGCATTTCGCCGCACTTATCGAGGTGATGTAAATAGGCGCGCGAAAATCCCGTGCAAGCTTCGCAATCGCAATGCGGGTCGAGCGGGCCGGTATCGGTTTTGTATTGGCTATTACGAATGCGCACGAGGCCATCGGTGACGAAAAAGTGGCCATTGCGGGCATTACGAGTGGGCATTACGCAGTCGAACATATCGATGCCGCGACGCACGCCTTCGACTAAATCTTCAGGCTTACCAACACCCATGACGTAGCGTGGCTTATTGGCTGGCAAATGTTCGGGCAAAAAGTCCAAGATGCGGATCATGTCCTCTTTGGGCTCACCCACCGATAAGCCGCCAATGGCATAACCGTCGAAATCGATCAGCTCAAGACCGGCCAGCGACTTTAGGCGCAAGTCTTCATACATGCCGCCTTGGACAATGCCAAAGAGCGCATTGGGGTTGTCGCCATGTGCGTCTTTCGAGCGTTTGGCCCAGCGTAATGACAACTCCAGCGACTTATCGGCTTCTTCATGCGTGGCGGGATACGGCGTGCACTCATCGAAAATCATCACCACGTCGGAGCCGAGGTCGCGCTGAATCCGCATGCTTTCTTCGGGGCTCAAGAACACCTTGCTGCCATCGACCGGCGATTGAAAACGTACGCCCTCTTCGGTGATTTTTCTGAGTTTGCCCAAGCTAAAGACTTGGAAGCCGCCAGAATCGGTGAGGATGGGACCTTGCCATTGCGTGAAATTGTGTAGATCACCGTGCTGCTTGATGACCTCAGTGCCAGGGCGCAGCCAGAGGTGAAAGGTATTACCGAGGATAATCTCTGCGCCGATGGCATGGATATCGCGCGGCAGCATGCCTTTGACCGTGCCATAGGTGCCGACTGGCATAAATGCTGGAGTTTCGACTGTGCCGCGATCGAAAGTGAGCGTGCCGCGACGGGCTTTGCCATCGGTGGCGTGTAGGGTGAACTTCATGAGTTTTCTCGTGTGATAGGCAGCTCGGCTTTTTGCTCATGCCAATCAGGGCCGGTGACCCACATGGCATCGCCATAGCTGAAAAATCGATAATTCTGCGCGATGGCCTCTGCGTAGGCCGAAAGCACGGCTTCACGGCCTGCCATCGCCGAGACCAACATTAATAGTGTGGATTCGGGCAGATGGAAGTTGGTCACCATGGCATCGATTACTTGCCAATCGTAACCCGGCGTAATGAATAGTCGTGTGTCGCCAGCGAAAGACTTGAGCTGCTGGGCGATTGTGGTTTTGTCAGTCGTGAGCTGTGCGCTTGCCGACTGCGACTGGGTGGCGCTTTGCTGGCTCTGCCCTACTCGCCATTGCTCAGGATCAATGCCGCGACTGGCCCAAGCCATCGACTCCAAAGCACGCACGCTAGTAGTGCCAACCGCGATGACGCGACCGCCACGAGCACGCGCGGCTTGCACGGCAGCGATCACTTCAGCTGAAACCGTTAACCACTCAGCATGCATGATGTGATCTTCGAGCTGATCGCTGCGTACTGGCTGAAAAGTACCCGCACCTACATGCAGAGTGACAAATGCAGTCTCAATGCCGCGCGCCTTTAAGCCTGCCAGCACGCCAGCATCGAAATGCAGGCCAGCAGTAGGCGCAGCCACCGAGCCCTCGTCGCGAGCGTAAACCGTCTGATAACGCTCGTTATCGCTGGCCTCAGCTTCACGTTGAAAGTACGGCGGCAATGGCATCTCGCCAGCACGCGCCATAATGCCTGCCCATGGCTCATCGGCCTCAAGCACAAAGAGTGCGTCGGCTCGCGCTGTCATGCGCAAAAGCGTGCCATCGCTCAAAATGAGCTCACTACCAGGCTTCGGCGACTTACTGGCGCGCAAATGTGCTAACGCTGTGGTCGCGCTAGGCAGGCGCTCGATAAGAATTTCGACTTGGCCACCGCTGATTTTTTGCGCAAACAAACGCGCCGGCATCACACGTGACTGGTTAAACACCAACAGGTCGCCGGGCGCGATAAGTTCGGGCAATTCGCGAAACTGGCGATGCACCACATTGCCATCGCTGCCGCTTAAACATAGGAGGCGCGAGGCACTGCGCTCGGCCAATGGATAGCGGGCAATGAGTGCGTCGGGCAGGTCAAAATAGAAGTCGCGGCGATTCATGCCCACTGCATCGTGAAAAAAGGTGGCGAAGTATAACAGTCTTGTCTTGACGCTGCGTGATGCATCGCTATAATCGCGCCTCGCAACGCAGCAAGTTCAAGCCGAGGTGGCGGAACTGGTAGACGCAGCGGACTCAAAATCCGCCGGTGGAGACATCGTAAGGGTTCGATTCCCTTCCTCGGCACCACTTGACCTTGCTCCGCGATGCTTTGATCCTTGTCTGCTTATGCTTTAAGCGCCCCACGACAGGATCTAAAAATGAGTCGCTCATCTGCACCCTTCCAGCGCAAACGCCGCCAGAAAACCCCAAGCAATACTCAGACACAATCGCCTAGCGCTTTGGAATATCCGCGTGCCGGCGTCAGTGTGCGTTTAATCTGCCTGCTTTATGATGCCCTGCTGCTTATCGCCCTACTCGCCGTACTTAATGTCATCTTGGTCGGCATTTTCACCAGCGGCACATCGGCCCATGCGCAAGAAATTGAACTACTCTCGGCAGAAGTCCGCTATGGCCTGCAATTCCCCGCCAGCGTACTCATCATCTTTGGTTTTTATGGTTACTGCTGGACACGCAGCGGGCAAACCTTAGGCATGCAAACTTGGCGCCTAGAGCTTATTCGCCGCGATGGTCAGCGTCCGCGCTGGCGCGACGCACTACGCCGCTTTTTATCTGCCTGCGTTTTACCAGTGACCTGCGGCGCAATCGCCTGGGTATTGCAAGATGGCAACGGCAAAGCCTTTGGCTTTAGCGTACTGCTCGGCTTCATGGTGAATTATGTTTGGGGTTGGCTACCACTGACTGGTTTAAGCCACGGCCGCTGCCTGCACGATGTCATGAGTGATACCGAAGTCGTGCGCGTGCCAGTGCGCCCAAAAACCCGCAAGCCCTACCGCTTTCTCGGGCTTTTTGGCGACAAATAACCCCTAGCTATGGTTTAGAGCGACGCCACATAAAAGCAGGTGGCTAGCGTTAAGCCGAGTAAGATCCAAACCAAGCCTAGCTCGCGAAGACGCGACCACAGTTTCGTCGACACAAAACTGAGCAAGCGCTGCCCACTTGATGGCCTGCGCTCATCATCAGAATCGCTTGCCGTGGGAGCATCTGCGGCACTGCTAGTTTGCGCGAGCTGCTCGGGCACATCATCCCAATTGGCTTCCACCGCATCGAGTAATTGCTGACGCTCGCGCCAAGCCTCCTCAGCGGCAAGCTCGCCAGATAGCTGCAAGCGCACCAGCTCTTGCAGTGCAAAATTCACGTCGTCTAGGTCAATCGTCGCCATTGCTGACCTCTAGTAATACCATGCTGGCATTATCATGACCGCCAGCAACCAATGCCTCAGCGACTAACTCGCGCACGGCTGTAACGGGGTCTCGGGCTAGCCAATGCTGTAAGCGATTTTCCGGCACTTGCGCATGCAAGCCATCGCTGCAGAGCAAGTAACGATCACCGGCTTGAGCGCGTAACACCACGGCATCTGGCAAGGGTTCATCGGTACCAATGAGGCGTGTGAGATTGCCGCTCTCGTCTATATGGTCTTGGCTGAGCAAGGAAAACTGACCATCGCGCAGACGATATAAGCGCACATCGCCAACCCAAATAAATAGGCTCCACGTTGCTGTTGCGCGCAACACGCCAACTGTGGCGCCGACCAATCGCGTCGGTTCCTGCGCTTGCGAAAAAGCGTGAATTTGCTCATGCACAGCAAGCAATACATCGTCGAGCTGATCGCAGGCATCTGCAAGCTGAGGCGACAGGCTCAAGTGCGCAAGCGCATGAGCTAGCGCTGCACTGGCCACAGTGCCGGTATCTTGACCGCCAAGACCATCAATCACTGCCCATAACTGAACATCATCGCGCAGCACAATGGCATCTTCGTTTTGCGCGCGGCGGGTACCGATATCAGTCACCGCCCATTGCTGCCAACGTAAACTCATCAGCGCGCTCGATACAGCGCAAAGCCGCCAAGGGCCATGGTCAATACAATGGGAATAATCACCGACAATAATGGTGGTGTGTGATAGATCAGGCTGGCAAAGCCGGCGGCCTCTTGCACATAGCGAAAGCTTAAGCCGATCAAGACACCAGTGATAATTCGAAAGCCCAAGGTCACCGAGCGTAGCGGGCCAAAAATAAATGAGCAGGCTATTAGCATCATGGAAAGTACCGCCAATGGGCTGAGTATTTTTTTCCAAAACTGCAGATCATAAGTGCCTGAATCTAGCGCTTGGCGTTTGAGGTATTGCGAGAATGAGTGCAAGTCGACCAAGCCTAATTGCTGCGGTGGCGCGGCGGCGACACGTAAAAACTCTGGGGTTAAATCAATCTGCCAATTTAAATTAGCTAGCGTACTTACCTGCGCACTAGCATCGGGCAAATACTCGGTGGTTTTCACATCGTGCAGCTGCCAATGGCTGCCATGATAATCGCCGCGTGCGGCGAAAACAGCTTGCTGCAACTGACCATCGGCGTTGTAAGCGTAACGGCTAACACCAAGCAGCTCGCCTTCGGGGGTGACAACACGAATATTGATCAGCTCATTGCCTTCACGCTGCCAATAACCGGTGATGCGACCGGGCTGATAATCCTGGCCTAAAGCTCTTGCTTTCAAGGCGTCGCCGCGCTGCTCGGTAATCGGCACCACGTATTCGCCCAAGGCCATGCCTAGCAAAATTACGACCAATGCGCCGCGAACAACCCACCACACGATGCGCGCCAAGCTCACACCGGCAGCGCGCATAATGGTCAGCTCGGAGTTCGAGGCCAATGTGCCGAGGCCGACCAAAGCGCCAATCAATGCCGACATCGGCAAAATTTCATAGCTGTGGCTGGGCAAAATATACAGCGTGTATTGGAAGGCCTGCCAAGCGCCAAATCCGCCGCGAACATTGTCGAGCTCGCCGATAAACGAGAACACGAGATCTAACCCGAGCAACATCGCCTGCACCATGAGCATGGCCAGCAACACGGTAACGCTTACATGACGTGATAAACGCTTCATGTGGCGGCTGCCGTATGTGGTACACGGCGCGGACGGCCTAAGCGAAACAGCACCAGCGCCAAGACTAGATACACGCCATGCACCGCAAGATAAGCAGCTTCGCCCAGTTGCGACTTCTCAATGGCATTGCGCGTGGCGACTAGCAGTACGACATAGCTCAAATACAGCACCACTGCCGGTAACAACTTCAGGTAACGGCCCTGGCGTGGATTAACTTTTGCCAGCGGCAAAGCCAGCAGAGAAATAATAGGCACCAACACGATGAGTGACCAACGCCAGCCTATTTCAGCGGCGGCTTTCGGGTCATCGAAGCGCTGCTGCCAAAGCTCAGCCGTTGAAATAGCGCGTGGGCTATCGGCTTTTTCCAATGGCGCATCGGCTTGTTTATAGCGCAGGCGATAGCTGTCAAATTGCATACGCTGATAAGCGCCATCGCCTGGCCGCACATCCCAACGTGAACCTTCACTCAATTCGATGGCCTGGCCCTTTAAGTCTTCATCGTAAACACGCTGGCCCGATTTGGCTTGAATAATGACTTGGCGCTCAACGCCATTCGCGTCTTTTTTCGCCTCCAACATGATGACATCTTGCAGGCGCTCGCGATCAGGGCTGAGATCGGCATAGAGCATACGGTCGCCGAGTTGCTGAAAGCGGCCAGGCTGAATTAGGTCAAAGGTACTGCGCTCGGCTTGCTCTGCGTAAAGCTTGGCAGATGCCGCGTAACCCAGTGATGTTAGCCATAACGACATCACGGCCGTGGCAATAATGATCAGCATGACCACCGGCGATAGCCAACGAATCAAATGCCGTTGACCAATGCCTGATGCCGACAAGACGGACATTTCATTGTCTAAATACATGCGCCCAAGCGCGAGTAGCAGCCCCATAAAAAGGCCTAATGGCAAAATCAGCTCAAGAAAACTCGGCAGGCGATACCACACCACCGCTGCTAATAAATTGACTGATAATTTGCCTGAGGCGGCGCGCTCAAAAAATTGAATGATGCGCCCGCTCATCAAGATAACGGTGAGCAAACCCGCCACCGCCATCGTTGTGCCTAGCACTTGCTTATTGATGTATCGCCGGATGATCACAGCAGCATCCTATAAATAATGAGGGTCATTGCCGGCCAGCGCGCGAGATGGCACTGGCAAAAGGGCCGATGAGCAGTAAACTAGCCGCAGATTATCAGACATCCACTCGGCTGTGTCTGCCCTCAATGCATCATCTAAAGGGTAGATATTCGCTGAATTCGCCACAATGAGGTTCTTATGGATTTGGCTGTTGCCGTTATTGCTCACGATCATCTTGCCGAGGCTGCCCACACAGCACTCGTTATTGCCGCCCAAGGCACGCGCTTAAGCCTTGCTGCCACCGCACTAAACGAGGCAAGTGCAGGCGCTCTGCAAGCCGCGCTCGATGCTGCTGGCTTTGAAGGCAAGCCCGGCCAAACGCAAACGCTCTATGGTCTAAATGGCGTGAAGGCGAGCTTAGTATTGGTCGTTGGTGCTGGCGATGCTGAAGCTATTAATTTGCAGCAATGGCAAAAAATCATCACCAGCGCGATGAAAGCTCTGCCGAATAAAATGAGCAAAGTGGCATCAACCTTGTGCGAACTACCCGTTGCTGGCCGCGATCTGAATGAGCGCATTAGCGACCACACTCGCTTTGCGCTGGCCGCCAGCTACCGTTTCGATGCCTACAAAACCAAGAAGCCAACGACAGAAGCAGCCAAAGTAAAACTCACTTTGGCCATTGCCGATAAAGCTGAGCTGAAGGCTGCGAAAGAGGCGCTAGTTTGGGGCCAATGCATCGGTACCGGTCAGAACTTTGCTCGCGACTTAGGCAACCAACCAGCCAATGTTGCCTACCCCGGCTATCTTGCCGAAATGGCTTTGGCACTCGGTGATGATGGCAACATGAAAGTCGATGTCAAAGGCGATGCCGAACTACGCAAAATGGGCATGCATTGCTTGCTGTCGGTGTCGGCAGGCTCAGCTCACGAAGCACAGCTAGTGACCATGACCTACTCCGGCGGCAAGGCTAAAGATGCGCCGGTGGTCTTGGTCGGCAAAGGCATCACCTTCGATACCGGCGGCATCAGCCTGAAACCCGGTAGCGGCATGGATGAGATGAAATACGATATGTGCGGAGCAGCTTCGGTCTTAGGCGTGATGGCCGCGATCAAGCTCGCCAAGCTCAAGCTCAATGTCATCGGCGTTATTGCCTGCGCGGAAAACATGCCCTCTAGCACCGCCACACGCCCCGGCGACATTGTCACCACGCTATCGGGTCAAACCGTGGAAATTCTCAACACCGACGCCGAAGGCCGCTTGGTGCTCTGCGACGCGCTGACCTATGTTGAACGCTTTAAACCTGCTGCCGTAGTCGACATCGCTACCCTCACCGGCGCTTGCGTGGTGGCCTTGGGCAAAGTCGCGACCGGCTTGTTCTCACCCAAAGATGAACTCGCCGATGAGCTGCTCGCTGCTGGCCAACGCGTTGATGATCGCGCCTGGCGCATGCCAGTCTGGGATGACTACCAAGAATTACTCGACTCGCCATTTGCCGACATCGCAAACATTGGTGGGCCTACTGCTGGCTCGATCACAGCCGCCTGCTATTTGGCTCGCTTCACCAAGGCCTATGACTGGGCGCACTTAGACATCGCGGGCACCGCATGGCTTAGCGGCGCTGCAAAGGGCTCAACTGGCCGCCCGGTGCCGCTACTGCTCGAGTTTTTACGCGCGCGTGCAGCAGCCTAAGCTGTGGAAATCACTTTCTATGTGTTACCGCCCGAAGCGCCTCTAAGCGCTCGGGCGACCACCGTCTGTCGTTTGACGGAAAAGGCCTTGAAACAAAAGCGCCAAGTGTTGATTGTTGCCGACTCCAAAGCCGAGGCGGAAGCGCTCGATGAGGCCTTGTGGACATTCAAGGCCGAGTCATTTATTCCGCATCATTTAGTCGGTGATGGCCCAACGCCACCGCCACCGGTACGGGTGACATGGCAAGCGCCGCCAGCTGAATGCCGCGATATTTTGGTCAATCTTGGTGCTGATTTAGCGCCAGGCTTTGAGCGCTTTAATCGCGTCATCGAGATAGTGGCTGGCACCGACACCGAGCGCGAACAGGCTCGCGAGCATTGGAAAGCCTATAAGCGCCAAGGCTATAAAGTCGATGCGCATGAATTAGCCGTTTAGTGTCTGCCTTGAGCATCACGCACTAAGCCGTTGCTGCAGGTATAATCACGCCTTTCGGTCACACCGCTGACCATTCGTTTTGCCGTTGCGAGAAATCTATGGAACCCACGTTTAACCCCGCCGATATTGAAGCCACTTGGAGCGAACGCTGGGAGGCCGCTGGCTGCTTTAAGCCATCTGGCACAGGCACGCCTTATAGCATCATGATCCCGCCGCCGAACGTGACGGGCTCGCTGCATATGGGCCACGGTTTCAACAACGCCATCATGGATGCACTCGTGCGTTTTCACCGCATGCGCGGCCACAACACGCTATGGCAGCCAGGCACCGATCACGCCGGCATCGCCACGCAAATGGTGGTGGAGCGCCAACTCGCGGCGCAGGGCATTAATCGTCATGACCTTGGCCGTGACAAATTCCTCGAAAAAGTCTGGGAATGGAAAGAACAATCCGGCGGCACTATTACCCGTCAAATTCGCCGCCTTGGCTCATCGGTAGATTGGTCGCGCGAGCGCTTCACCATGGATGCCGGCTTGTCGAAAGCCGTGCAAGAAGCCTTTGTGCGCCTACATGAAGATGGCCTGATTTATCGCGGCAAACGCCTGGTGAACTGGGATCCGAAACTGCACACGGCTATCTCCGACTTGGAAGTGTTGTCGGAAGAAAAGAAAGGCTCGATGTGGCACTTTCGCTATCCCATCGCGGGCTCGACGCTCGGTTTGCAAGGCGTTGAGGGTACGGATTATTTGATCGTTGCCACCACGCGCCCCGAGACCATGCTCGGCGACACAGCCGTGGCTGTGCATCCTGAAGATGAACGCTATACGCATTTGATTGGCCAGCAGGTTTGTTTGCCAATTACTGGTCGCTTAATTCCTATCGTGGCCGATACCTATGTCGATAAAGACTTCGGCACTGGCTGCGTCAAAATCACACCAGCGCACGACTTCAACGACTATGAAGTGGGCAAACGCCACGACCTGCCATTGATCAATGTGCTCGATCGTGACGCCGCGATTTTAGCGACTTTCGAAATCATGGCCGGCAGCACCTTTGCGCCATTAGCGCCTGAAGTCTGCCCCGCCGCTTACGCTGGCCTCGACCGCTTTGCCGCACGCAAGGCTGTGGTTATTCAAGCCGAAGCCGAGGGCTGGCTTGGCGAAATCAAACCACACGATTTGAAAGTGCCCACCGGCGACCGCTCCAATGTTGTCGTTGAGCCATGGCTGACTGACCAGTGGTATGTGAAGGCCTCTGTGCTCGCCAAACCGGCATTAGATGCGGTTGAAGATGGACGCATCAAGTTCGTGCCTGAGCAATACCAAAACATGTATTACTCCTGGATGCGCGACATCCAAGACTGGTGCATTTCGCGTCAGCTCTGGTGGGGTCATCGCATCCCTGCTTGGTATGACGACACTGGCCGCGTCTATGTTGGCCGTGATGAAGCAGAAGTGCGCGCCAAGCATAAGCTCGGCGTCGATGTTTCTTTGCGCCAAGATGATGATGTGCTCGATACCTGGTTCAGCTCGGCGCTGTGGACTTTCTCCACGCTAGGCTGGCCAGATAAAACGCCAGACTTGACCACTTTCCATCCGACCAATGTGCTGGTCACTGGCTTCGACATCATTTTCTTCTGGGTCGCACGCATGATCATGATGACCATGCACTTCATGAAAAATGACGACGGCACGCCGCAAGTGCCGTTCAAGACTGTGTATGTGCACGGCTTGGTGCGAGATGGCGAAGGCCAGAAAATGTCGAAATCCAAGGGCAATGTGCTCGACCCGCTCGACATCATCGATGGCATCACCCTTGATGAGCTAGTGGAGAAACGCACTACCGGCCTCATGCAGCCGAAAATGGCCGAGAAAATCGAGAAGTCCACGCGCAAAGAATTCCCCGAAGGCATTCGCGCCTTTGGTACCGATGCCTTGCGCTTTACTAACTGCGCGCTGGCTTCGACCGGTCGCGACATCAAGTTCGACATGAACCGTGTCGAGGGCTATCGCAACTTCTGCAACAAGCTCTGGAATGCCACGCGCTATGTGCTCTCGCACACCGAAGGCAAAGACTGCGGCCAAGATGAATCGCTGCCGTTGACCTACTCGCTAGCCGACCGCTGGATCATCTCGCGCCTGCAAGAAACCGAAGCCGCCGTCATCGCCTCAATGCAGGAATATCGTTTCGACCACGTTGCGCAGACCATCTATGACTTTGTCTGGAACGAATACTGCGATTGGTATTTAGAGCTGACCAAGCCGGTACTGGCAGAGGGCACTACAGCCAGCGCCGAAGAGCAACGAGCCACCCGCCGCACCTTGGTGCGCGTGCTCGAAACCATCTTGCGCATTACGCATCCGTTAATGCCCTTCATTACCGAAGAGATTTGGCAGCGCGTGAAACCGCTGGCCAATGTCAGTGGCGAGTTCCTTATGCTGGCCCGCTTCCCGGAGCCTGATCTGTCGCGTGTGGATGCCGAAGCTGCCGCCGAAGTGGCGTGGATTCAGCAGGTCATTGCCGGCCTACGCAACATTCGCGGCGAGCTCGGCATTTCACCAGGTAAGCCGCTACCGCTGCTAATCAGTAATGCCGCTGCCGACGACATCGCCCGCCTCGACCGCCAGGGTGCACTACTGCGCTTTATCGGTCGCCTTGAAAGCATTGCCGTAATCGCCAACGAAGCCGAGCTACCGCCGGTATCGACGGCGTTGGTTGGTACGATGACGCTAGGCGTACCGCTTGCTGGCCTGATTGATGTTAGTGCCGAATTGGCTCGCCTCGACAAGGAGATTGCGCGTCTCAGTCAAGAGGTGGCGCGCGTCGAGGCCAAGCTCTCCAACGAGTCATTCGTGGCGCGCGCGCCAGCCGACGTGGTTGCCAAGGAGCGCGAAAAAATTACCGACAACCAGCGCGCACAAGCCTCACTGGCGGCTCAACGCGAGAAAATCGCGACGCTGGGCTGATCAACTCGGCACCAGACCATTCGCTCACAAAAAAATAGACGGAAAACCGGCGTGGACTACACGCTGGTTTTCCGTCATTTCGGGTGCAGCTGAGGGCGATGTTTACTTCTACGAGCAGTTTAGCTTTCGCTCCCTTCCTACCACTGCCACGACAACCCTTATCCTTCTCGCTCAGAATTTTTCTGGCCGGAGCACGTCAATATCGCTCACGAACAAGATCATCGCGTAATTGTCGTAGTAATGCGTCTGCAGGTAAGTGGCGATTACTGCGGCTGTATCGGTGTCGCACACCACCTCAATGCGGATATTACTGCTTGCTTCCCAACCGGCATTGCGAACACCACGACCGCCTTTACCACGAGCGTCGGTGATGGTGTATCCGTTGGCACCTAAGCGCTCGATATCCCGGAGCAGAGTAGCCTCGACCGCTGCTTCGGTGACGATGGTCAACAGCTTGCGCGTATGTCCTTCCATTAGCTTCATCCTCCTACGAAAGTGTGCGCCCACACGGCGAGCGCATAATAGATTGGGATGCCCACCAAGACATTGAACGGGAATGTGACGCCCAGCGAAGCGCCCAGCGACAAAGTGGGGTTGGCCTCGGGCACCGATATGCGCATGGCGGCGGGCACTGCGATGTATGAAGCACTGGCAGCCAGCGTGGCAAGCATGGCCGTGCCACCGACAGACAAGCCCAGTGCCAACCCTAGGCCGATGCCCACAAGCGAAGAACACAGGGGCATGCCAACGCCAAAGACAACCAAGAATAGCCCGTACCTGCGTAGACCGCCCATCTGTGTCGCAGTCAGCAACCCCATCTCCAGCAGGAACAGGGCCAGAATGCCCTTGAAGAGATCAAAGAACAAAGGCTTGATCGAAGCCAATCCGTCAGATCCAGCGGCCCAGCCGATGAGCAGGCCGCCGACCAACAACACGATGCCTTTGCCCAGAAACACTTCATGGGCGACCTCACTCCAGCGTGTCTGCCGTGACACACCGCGGGCCAGAACGATGCCGACCAAAATGGCGGGGATCTCCAGCATCACCAGAAGCAGAGGCATGTGCTCTTCGAAGGTAATCTGACGAGAGCCAAAGTAAGCGACTGCGACGGCGTAGGTGCCAACGCTCACCGAGCCGTAATGCGCGGCGATTGAAGCCGCATCTGCTCGCTTAAAGCGGCCCACGAAGCGCAGCACGGGAAAGGCGAGTAGTGTCAGGAAAAACCCCATTGCCACCACAGCCAGCATATCTGGCAGCAAGTCAGCAAACGGCTGTTTGGCAAGCTCGACGCCGCCCTTGAGACCGATGGCGAGCAGCAGCAGAATGCTCACAAACTCGTAAATAGCGGCCGGAAGACGCAGTTCTGAGCGCAGCAGGCCAGCGACGAGACCCAGCAGGAAAAACAGGATAATAGGATCGATTACATTCATTGCTGTTCTCTATTTGGTGTTTTCGATGGGGATACCGGGATAGCCATCGGTCAACGTGATATCGCGGGTCTGAATCTCCATCTGCATTCCATTCTCCTTTAACTCCAATGCAGGAGTATATGGGAGCAATCCTAGATTTGCTTTTGCATCAAGAAAATCAGATTATTCTTTGTGATTAGTTCGTCACAGACTGATAGCGAGTTGCACTGCCCATGCTCAACTACAAACAGCTTTACTACTTTTGGAACATCACCAAGGCCGGAAGCATCACGCGTGCCGCAGAGCGACTGCATCTCACTCCCCAGACGATTAGTGGCCAGCTCGCCGAGCTTGAGCGTTCATTAGGCACGGATCTGTTCCGCCGTATTGGTAGGCGTCTTGAGCTAACATCTGCGGGAAAGCTGGCACTGTCCCATGCCGATGAGATTTTCCAGATAGGCAACGAGCTCGAGCAATCGTTACGCCATGGTGCCGGCAGCGGAGAGCAGTCATTTCGGGTGGGGGTTGCCGACGCGGTGCCCAAATCGCTCGCTTATCAGTTGTTAGCGCCAGCACTGGCACTGGCTGAACCTGTGCGCCTCATATGCTACGAGGATAAATTAGAGCGCCTGTTCGCAGAGCTGGCCATCCACCAACTCGACTTGGTGATCGCTGATCGGCCACTGCCTTCTGAGTTGGGAGTAAAGGGCTACAACCACACCCTGGGGCGATGCACCATCGCTTTTTATGGCGTGCCGGAACTGGCCGAGCGCTACCGGCCGACGTTTCCACGCTCCCTAGATGGTGCTCCTTTTTTACTGCCGGGAGATAAAGCGGCAGTGCAGGCACCGCTGACGCGCTGGTTCAACGAGCATCAGATCCGGCCACATATCATCGGTAAGTTCGATGACGGTGCACTGATGAAAGCCTTCGGCAAGGCCGGTGCCGGCATTTTTCCTGCACCGGCAATACTGAGCGATGAAATTAGGGGACAGTATGGGGTCGAGGTCATCGGCTACGCTCATGAGGTCATGGTGCGTTACTACGCAATTTCTATTGAGCGCAGACTGACCCATCCGGCTGTCGTCGCGGTTACTGAGGCGGCGAAGCAATCTTTATTTATTGAAGGCGACTCTATCCGCTAGCCCAGCGCAGTAGCTTAATGAGCCTAGACTCACATTGGTTTGAAGCGTATTTCTTGTCACCGCTGCATCGCAAAAATGTGTCTTTTACTGCACTTCACTGCTTCACACTGATTTAGCTAAGATACTTTTTTGCACTATCAAGATGGTGCCGGAGATAGGAGTCGAACCTACGACCTTCGCATTACGAATGGCCAAAAGGCACGCTGCAACCTGATGATTTAAATAGGGAAATTACAAATATTTCCATAGAAATCAACACCACAGTAAAGTTTCAGTACATCAAAGTACATCCAAGTATTTGCCAATATACCGCAAAAACCTGGATGTACTTGGACAAAATTTGGACAATCTCTGTATTAGAGTGCTTATAGGTAAGGCTTATGATTGCGAGTACAGTAGACCTGATGAGATGAAAATTATTTCACGAAGGGTCAACTCAATCTGACTCCAGCTCTCTAGCCTTCGAGAGGGCTGATGCTATTAGTCCAGCTGGAACCGAAACTAAACCCAGCCCCACTAACAATACTATGAAAGTAAAAGCTTTCCCGCCCGCTGTTACGGGATACATATCTCCGTACCCAACCGTTGTTAATGTAGTTACAGACCACCAAAGGCTATGAAATACCGACTTAAATGCCTCAGGCTGAGCGGTGTTTTCGAAGTAGTAAATACCTACAGCGGATAAATATAGAACAACAGCTGACATAGCAAGAAAAAGGACAAGCTCCTCTTTCGCGAGGCTTAACGCCACACTAAATCTGTTCATCGCCTTACTATATCGTGCAAGCTTGAGAATTCGGAAGAGGCGCAATAAGCGAAACGCTCTAACGACCCTTAAATCCAATCCAGTAGTTAAGTAGAATGGCAAAATTGCCACTAAATCTATGACTCCAAAGAAGCTCGTTACAAATGACCATCGATTTGGTAATCCCCCCAGAAATTAATCGGATTCAGAAGTAGAATTTCTCCTAATGCTTTAGGGTCCAACCCCATAACGAAGAAGATTGGATATGAAAAGGCCGAATACTAGGAGTGAATAATGGTGCAGAGCTTGTTTTCTAGACAGTATTCCACCCTAAAACAGCCGCAACTTAGGCAAGGCTTTCGAAAATAATGCAGCGGAATCGCCAACGCCTGACACTAGATCAAACATAAAGCCGTGATAGCTACCCGATCCTTAAGGCTCGGGTAGCTATCACGTTAAATGGGCACTAATTGCTTAACAGAGCAGTGAGTTCAGCTATTAGATCATTAGTTTTTTTATTAACAAACTCTTCGCCATAGCGGCCTGCTCCTCCATAATTATCTACCACGGAAGTATAATTCCCGCCGATAGTTATTACCGTATCATTTCTATCTGGGAAGAGTGATATCACTACGTTTCTTTCACAAATTATTTTGCTAAACCACAGAAATGCAAACTCATTACTCTCACCAAAAGTAAAAGTAGACTTTTGCTCATCGTATTTGTATCCACCTAGATTTCGCTGAATCCTAGCCTTTGCTGTCTCAAAATTCACATTGAATTTCTTCTCAATTAATGGAATGGCGATAGAGTTGGACTTCCTATACCTACTCGACGCCTCATTAATAAACCCTTGATGAATTTTATCCTTAACATTAACTTTAAGATCGCTTATTTCACTAACAAGAGCATTAAGCTTACGATTAAATCCATTCAAGTCAAAATCAAAAAATTTCATTGACGCACTCGATGGATTACGACCCTTATACAAAACATCCACATTCGTAACGGTTGAAACCGAGTCGATTCTTCCTTCAATATATCCATTGCGATTCAGTAAGATCCCTTTTACTTTAGAATCTATTTTTGCCGTATAAGTCAGATCCGGATATTTCAGCGGCTTGCGATACTTCGGGTCAAACAGAGTGATTTCATACTCATAATTACCACTATCCATAATCAGCCTTGTCGAATCTTTATCAAATTTCGGCAAAGGTAAATTTGACGTGTATGACTCTTTACTTGACAAAGCAAGCCTTACTTTTTTTGCGATCAAGTTAGAGCCATATGAATTTATATCTGCAATCACTGACTCATATTTTCTTGGCGCATATTTTGAATATGCGGATTCAGCTAGAGAATCGAATATATACCCCTCTTTTACCAGCAATAATCTTGCGTCCGCAATTATTTTTTCTTTACTTGAGCTCGAGTCCTGAATAAGTTGATACTTAAATACTAAAGGCGCGCTCAATAGATTATTATTTTTAATTGGATATGCAGCGCAGCCAGAGCCAAGCAAAACCACCGCAAAACATAGGCTCAAAAGAATCCCGCGCTTAACTTCAAGACCCTTATACATAATACTCACACCTTTTATTATTAATTATTTATAAGTTAACTTCATTAATCAGAATGGCATATATTACATCTTAGCTTGCGCCGCCCTGATTGACTCAGTTACGTTTGCAAACGCCCCTAAAACACACGCATTCTAACTCTACTCTGCCGATTGCAATACAGCTTTTGCTTCCTAGCAAGGCTTGTAGTGATCAACTAATCTCGGGCATCGTTTTAAGTTTTCGGCCGCTACTGCTGGTGCCAAGCCATCATTAAACTGGAGTGGTCTACACTTATACCACTCCATCAAGTTAGCAAGTCACATCGTGCATCTCTTTTCGCCGAGTCAGTTAACCAACACTCGACACCCACTCTGCCTTTAGCTTCTAAACAATCGCTCCATTGGCACATTGTCCCAGCAGCTTCCGTGGAGCCCCATGCTTTTCTGCATCCGATAGCACTGCAGGCGCAGACGAAATAGACCTATTTTAAAGCAGCCGGTGGCAATGCCATGTTGCTGCCACAACATTCCTTAGAAAATATTTAATTTCGGTAGATCTAGGTATACAACTCACTATTGCCAGATCCGTTAAATATGGATAACAATTATTCATGGTCAGCAGTAGTTAAATCACTGCTAAGCCCCCGCCTTTAGGTAGCCGATGTTATCCAGTCGACGAATGTTAGCTGGCTTTAGGTGGGTGATTTTTTCAGGTGGCGAATGCTATCTACCTATCCTCGGGCTTCAGGGGATCGGATGAATGATACGGCCGCATTTGCGGTCCAATTCCACCTGATAAAACATCCAGCCACGGCTGGAGTGCGAGACCAATATGTACCTGTCCCCACTTGCCTGCGCTATGCTAAAAGCAGGCTTCCCAGCATTAATGCATGTTGAACACGTATCAAAAGCCACAAGCCACGCAGAGCAAACCATCCGCAATAAACTTAGCGATGACAAGTATCCGATCCCTTCCACTTTAGAAGAAGGCAGACGAACCTTCAGCATCTGCGATGTTGCTAACTATATCGAAAACGTTCATCTCCTAATTAACCAGAAAAATACTCGACGTGGGCGCCCAACCAAATTAAAAGCCATGCTGATGGCTAAGCAAGATGCAGTACCTCCATTAAATATTGAGTACTGACATCATGGCCGATACCAATCTACTTGAGCGGCTAGCCGAGATGACTGCGCGTGGCTTGCAGTCTAGCCAGACGCGCATTAAAGCAACGGGGTCGATTCAGGCCCCCAAACTATGGCTTCCAAAAATGGTTGGTAGCGCACCGAACGCGCTCCTCCGCTCATCATTATTTAGCACATCAGCTAGAAGCAAAACCAATCTAAAGGAAAGCACACCTGTGTGCGCCTTAGGAAAGCACCACATCATCTGTAAGGGAGCTAAGCTCGAGCAAGCCGACTTAGATGTCTGGCTTGCCGTGTTTGAGCACTTTAAAAGTATCGATTCTCAAACATGCAAAATTCCAGCAGCAGCCATGCTAAGTATGTTGAAACGAGGCGATGATGGGCGAAACCATGCACTCTTAGCTCGCCGACTTTCTCGCCTAACGAATGCCACACTTCAGGTTTCTGCTGGCTCACCAATCTATGAGGGATCATTAATAGATTCCTGTGTTAGGAATCCAGATAGCAAACGTTTTGAGATCCAGCTCAACTCTGAATTGCGATCGCTTTTTGGTCGTAATGAATGGACAGCGATTGATCTAAACATCAGGTTTGAACTTTCAGGCCACCCTTTAGCGCAGTGGTTACACGCTTTTTATTCCACTCACGCTAACCCCCTCCCTTATAAAATTGACACCATCCATTCCCTAAGTGGCAGCACCAATCGCCACATGGCGGGTTTCAAGCAAGAGTTAAAAAAAGCACTTGCCGCAGTACATTGCGCAGCCATAAAGCATGGCAAGTCATTCGAATATGCTATCGATGAAAAAGTGCATATCAAGCATGATTTTGGCAAAGGGCGCGCGCGAAAAAAGAGCAAGAATAGAGTGCTAGAGCCGGTGCCGAGCCACCGTGCGCAAACATATTTTCTCCGCGCACAGACATATCGTTCACCGTGCGCGCACATTACAAGCCCCGTGCGAGGACATAGCCCAAGTGACACGAAGGCATCCTCTAGCGCTTGTAATGACTGGCTTGAGGACAAGCCAGATTGGCGGCTAATCGTTATTAATCAATTAATAATCGTAGCCCGCCGGCAAGCCCAAAGCGCGCAGGCCCAACCCTTTGGGCCGAAGGGGGCCCACGTAAGTGGGTCTGAGGCCAACAGGCCGATAGACGATGAGTGTGCCAAGCACGAATCGCGGGGGGGCCGACCACGCCCCAGCGTGAGTCGGGGGCAAAGCCCCGGCGTCGGAGCGAAGCGCGCGACCATCCAGATTGATGGTCAGGCGTCCAGCCTGTCCCCCGCAGGGGCAAGTGTGGCTATGCCGATTTCTGCGAAGGCAGAAACCCGAAGGGCGAAGGCTAACGGCCAAGTCGGCGCGCCAGCGCAGCATCCAATCTGGATGGTCGCGCGCTGCGAGACGACGACGCCCCAGGGTTCGGCGAAGGGCGTTCAGCCCGAGCAAGACCGGTTACGCGTCCAGCGGAAAGGCGCATGGCGACTAGGGCTTGGCACCAAACCCAGCTTTTCAAATCACCATCTTTATGGTGAGCATCTGCTCTGCGCATCTCAGCGCTTAAACCAGTGCGCTCTTCGCACTGACGGCGCACTCACCAAAGCACGGAGGAGCGCATGATGACCTCTTCCGTTCGCAATCCTCGAAGCTCAACCGCCAGTCCCTTTCTGCGTGGGCTTGAGAAGAATGCCACGGTCATCAGTTGGCTGTGGCGATGGCATTATTCGACTAATCAAGTCACCGCCGAACTGCTGGCCTCCAGTGCCGCCGTAGCGCGCAATCTAACGGCTCGCCTTGAGAAAGCCGGCCTACTGCGCCGTGTCGAAAGTGATGAACTGCAAGGCGCGAATTTGTGGATGCTGACCCTGGATGGCTGCAGCGTAGCCGCTGAGCTGGATGACTATCTGCCTGCCCACTACGACACTCGCCCGAGTACCATCGATCATCGCAAGGTACGGCACGAGGTCTCACTCCAATGGTTCATTGCTCGCGCCCAAGCCCAAGGCAAGATCCACAGTCCGCTGCCGGATCGACTGTTGAGGGCCAATGCTAATAGCTATGAGAAAATCTCAGACTGCCTCTGCATTGACGCACATGGCAACCGACTGAGCATCGAGGTCGAACGAACGGAGAAAACCAGCCGCCGGCTCGACTTATTTTTGTGGGGACTGCTGCGGCAACTACAAGCCAACGAAGTCCAACAAGTCATCGTCGTCACACAGATCCGCGGACTGGTCGAACGCTACCGAGCAACACTGAC
The DNA here is from genome assembly GCF_042677145.1 of Paraperlucidibaca wandonensis. Lineage (NCBI taxonomy): Bacteria > Pseudomonadati > Pseudomonadota > Gammaproteobacteria > Moraxellales > Moraxellaceae > Paraperlucidibaca > Paraperlucidibaca wandonensis. Next base: position 1,457,808 of record NZ_JBHTIT010000001.1, read on the forward strand.
ATCACCAGACGGCATCATCCGCTGGCGCAAGGACAACATCGCCAACAAATGGGTCTCTCTTGATGCCACACGCCCTGCACCAGAATTGATACGGTGTATCAGCTTCATTCATGAGCCAGCCATCAATGCTCCGCTTCACCCCTACTCGCTTACGCATGGCAGAAAAAAGCGTGCGGAAGGTGCAGCATGAAAACTAGCTTCGGGTATATGACACTAATGCTCGCAGTCCTCATTCTAAGTGGCTGTGATACTCAGACAGACTTAGCTTTTCAGCGGGGATACGTCGCAGGACAAGCCTCCATGCTCAAGCTTGCAGCAGCAAACGAGGCCGAGATTAAATATCTCAGAAAAACTCAAGAAGAGGCAGCTTTTGATGCAGCCTGCACTGCAACGCTTACATGCAGCATTGCTCGTCGCTTAGGAGGAATGACAACCTCTAGCTCAACGACACAACCTGACCCCGCCAAGTTTAAGTACTACACCTACATACTGCGAAATGCAGATGGCATGGTATCCGGCACTCTGCTGGCAACAGCATTGATATTTTGCTTATGGCTTCTGATAAAACGACGACAACTTCGACTAACCCAAATAGCCATGCTGATAAAGACGGAGCAAGCGATCCACAAAGATCTTTCCGCTGAGAGTGCTAATCTGAAACAACAACTGCTGACGCTGCGTGAAGCTCAGCAGCTCGCGGCTGAAGGGCTACAAGCAGCCATGGCCGGCCTTAGACTTCGCCAAGAAAGTATTGAGGCCCAGAAGAAAACAAAAGTAAGGCTGGAGAAAGATATTGCGGAGTGCAGGAAGACGCTTGTCACGCTAAAAGGCACTTATGCCGCACAAGGAGCCCCTCGCTCCACTGTACCGCCACACTTGATGGCCAAAACAATATTTAGCACCTAATGAAGCGGCGACGTGCTGGATACCTTCCATCAGAACTCAAGAAGGTCGTTTGGTCGCCCGACATGGGTACCTTCCAGTGCAGCGATCTGCGACTGCGCATAAGTGACTGGGGATGCACCACTGAAAACAAGCCAGGACACAAGCTCAGGATTTGTTACGGAGGTGAACCGAGCCATGTCTCCGAGGTTCTCCCGTGCGAGCGCTACACGCTTCAGATGCTTTTTGAGTTTGTCTGGTTTGCCTTTTATCTCATCGCCTTGGTACTCAGAGAGTTGGGCGGCGACTTCCGAGTAGTTCCGGGCAAGTGAAAGATCCTTGCATTCGACTATGAGAACCTGATTGCGGTCTGAGCGCCAAGCTAGCAGATCGATATCGCCAGGATCTGTTGTTAGGTTTCTCCGCAAAATTTCCGGAAAGCCGATGCCATGCCGAACAGTCCATCCTGCCTCGCGGAGATCTCTTTCTAAGGTCTTTTCGAACGAGAGTCCTTCCCGAGCTTCCCCCAGCCACTCGTCTCTCATCCCTTCCGTGCGGAAAAACTCCCGTTTGAGCCTCCCTGTATGCGCTCCTTCGAAGACGTACTTCAGCGACGTGTGTAGGAGCCCTGGCGCTACGATCACCAACGGATCATCGCTTTCGTCTATCTGCAACATCGGGCGAGCAGCAACTGACAGGCGGCGACCAAACCGCCAAGGATAGATTTCGGAAAGTTCAAATCCGCTTGGCACCTCTTCCCACTTCGGGCGTGTACTCAGCACGAACTGGTGGAGGAATGCATCAACGACCTCACTATCTAATCCCGCCGACTTGCCAGCAGCCTTTAGATCACTCCATTTCATCTCGAAAATCGCAGCGTGTTGCTCCATGCCGACCGACTCAAGTGCTTTGACGAAGCAAAGGCCGTCTTCAACCGAAAAGCTCATTTCCTCCTTCCAAAATGCAAGGAAGGTCTCGAGTTTGTAATCGACCTTGGCATCGTCAGTACGATCGTCGTCGGCCACGTCTTCTAACTCATCAGTCTTTGTATAGTGCCGCTCGAATCGTGCCGCATGCGCTTCGAATCGCTCATTGGTAGCCTTCGATAACAGTGGTTCGAGCACTAATTCCCCGAGCTCGTCGCGGAAGAGCAGGTCACCTAGTGGGGAGATAATGACAACAGCAGGCAGTGCGCCGAAGCGCACCGCATCTGACATGCCTCCGATGCGAAAGAGCAGTGAGGCACGTGCAAGTAGCCGACTGAGCGCCATGTCAGAGGCCTCAGTCCCTCCGTTTGTGGGGCACGTGCAGAGGGCCATTTCGGTGACTAGTCGGGAGGTCAGTGCCGCACCGGCATAACGTCCTAATTGCTTGGCAATCGTCGCATCAACACCGTCTTCCCCAGCATGCAGGCCAAGGACGGCAGCGGCTGTGCGATGCCATTGGCTCTCACCGCCGCGTGCTTGCTCACAGTTCTCGAGAAGGCGCATAAGGATCTTCTTGCGATCAAAGCGGGAAAGCTCGATCTGCATATCATTGAGAAGCAAAGCAACCACGCCGTTGAGGAGCTTGCCCACCGCCTTCTTGCCCTCGTAACGTGCAGGTGCATCGGCCGCAACAGCACGCCATCCAAGCTCAATCCGGGCAGCGCCCGACTCGACGTGCTCGACGGTCAGAAGCTCTCGGGTCAGTGAGTCGCGCACATAGTCGCTGAAGTCAAACGTCTGCATGAGGTGAAAGCTGCGCGCTGTATCATTGGGAACCGCCATCTGCTCGACTGCGTTCGCATTTTCGAATGGCGCATCGATCCGAAGAAGGGTGGCAAACGCGGTGCCAAGTGCACGTACAAGAGCTCGCTCTGCACGGTTGTACGGCACACGAAAGCCGGCAAGGTACCCGTCCTTGAACACCACTCGAAGCGCTCCCTGTTCACGCACACGCTCCAGTCGCCAGAATGTATTCAGATCGAGGGGAATCTCCTCATTCTCGAATCGGCCAATATCGTCGCTACCTGCAAAATGCAGATAGACCTTTACTGATTTTCTGGTTGTCCGTTCACCAAAAGTTTCCAGTGCCTCGCTAACCCGTCCAATCCATGTCCGTACCATTCTGGCAAGCTCAATGATGAGTCCGCGATCTTTCATGTCGGGTGCTTCAATCGTCACCCAGAGATTGCTCTGTCCCTCATACACACAGGTCAGACGTTTGGCCTCAAGCTCATCGATGGAGACGTAGCATTTTCGTTCGCGTTCGGTCGGGAAGAAATCCTCCGCTGACGACCGCATCACCCGGTGCCATTTGCCACTGTTGTCCTTGGTACGGTGCCGGTCAAACCCTACATCCGCTGCCATGCGCACATCACGGAGCATATTCAATGGAATCATCAGCATCAGCGGGTGCTCGGGCGAAATGCGCCCCTCCATCAACTGGTCGTGGGGAACCATGTGGCCGTCATTGGCACGTACCCAGCCGAGAAGATTGAGCATGCCATTGACGTTGATGAGTTGCACACCGGCTCGCGCAATTGTTTCTTTCGCATCCTGCACACGCCAGAAGGCAAGCGGGGACATCTCAACTAGCGACCCTATACGGACAAAATCCGCGCAAGACATCCACTCGAACTGCCATCCTTCAGGCAATTTTGGTGCCGTGCCGGCAAAGCCCGCACCCCAGCCACAACCGACGCGCACGACAATGCCGCGCTGAAAGCCGGGCTGGTCGGCAATTTCAATGGCGCTCTTTGTAACGCCGACGTCGAGGAAGTGCGAGGTCTCCTCATCAAGCCGAACCATGCCGCTAAAACCTGTATCTGGATACTGCTGCATGGAGGGCAAAACGAATTGGAGCATCATAAAGTGGCCCACATCAACCGAGGAGACGACGGTCGCCAACCGGGTCGTCTTATGCTGCCCCCAGGACAACATCAACCGCTCGCCGCTGCCGAAGACCGGAGTTTCGAAAAAGGTACGCGCATGGGAATTGGCCAGTGCCTTGTCGAGGTTACTCAGCTCCCCTGTCCGCATGGCGAAGGCCATCACCGCATGGCGAAGAGCGATAGAAAGGGCCGTAGGCAACACAACGACAAGGCCGTCCCGTATGCGTAACAGCGGCCGCTGCTCTAGCATTCCCGCCCCGGGCAACTGGCTGCCGAGCGAGGGGATCTGTTCGTGATTGAGAATGAAGGGAGCAAGGTCTGCGACCGCAACATCCGCCGCCCGTAGCATGCCATTAGTCAACATGACACGTGAGCGGAGCACGCCCGCATCAAGACCGCCGGTATCAAGCGAGTCGGGGGCGTTTTCAACACCGGGCTCGAAACGGTGGAGACCAGAGCGGGCACAGACAACGTCCGAGAGGCGAAGAAGCGCCTGTACGGCTCGTCTGAGCGGGCGATAGTGGCCAGCATCAGGCATATCAAAGACAATGTCGACAATCAGCTGTGTATAAAATCCTGCAGCCTCCCACACTCCTTCCAACACGCGGTAATCGCCCCTAGCATTCCCAACGAGGGAGACGAACACATCTTCTGGCGGGTCCTCCCCACTGACACTGTTCGACGCGCCGATGGCTGCATGCCAGCGCTGTGCATCGTCGACCATGGCAACCTGCTGGCCTTTACAGTAAATGAGGGCAAGGGCAGCGAGGAGCTCAAATCGCAAGCACTCGGACTGGTGTACAGGGAGGGTGAGAAGGCTGGCGAGCAAAGCCACTGTGCTATCCCGTTCGAAGCTGGCGAGTTCGGAGACAAGCTCTGCGTTATCCTGCGCAACATCACTGAGAGAGTGCTTGAGGTCTACCCAAGCGGCCTTCTCGTGCATTGCCTCAAGGAGGGTGTCCAAACTCGGCGAAGAGAGAGGCTCGTTCACGTGCGGCTCCAAGTAAGGGGTTGTGCTAGCCTGAGTCTACGAAGGACGGTAATAACGTGACTGGGGCAATTAAAAAGCTCAAGCGTCTGTTCTTGGCCGAAATCGGGCAAGAACAGACAGCCAACGTAAAAGTAAGCGGCCTGCGCGGCTTTTTGCGGAGATCAGCTTGAATGCGGGGTTGAGCCAAGGCGTTGAAATTGGTAGATGAAACGGGCTCACAATTAACTTTCGAAATTCATCATTGCCACCATCTTTTCAGTGATTTCAGAGGATAGCTTTGTCAGGTGTGCATGCCGTTGCATTAGCTCAATAAACATCGGATTCGATGCGTCTGCAATACCCAGAAGAGCTTGATTAAGAGTTCTCTCGGCAATTGTTTGTAGCTCCTGCGTCATCGACGTTATGTAAGCGTTATATTCATCAAATGTCATTGCGCTAGCCTCAGTACATTAATTCATCGAACTCTTTAAGTTTCCCTTTGCTGGCCTTATAACTCTCGTATGCTCGCTTGTAGTTTTCACTTGAGAAAAGGGAAAGCGCAAACTCGCACTCAACCCAGACTTCTGTGGACGCTCCGGTTTTCGCGGCTTCATTTAATTCAAGACTCCACCAAGTACGCTTAACGATGAAACTATCTATACCACTTTAATTCGAGCGCTGGATAGAAATGTAGTCCCCTGCTCGCGGAGTCTCTGGCCGACGTCAGATAATAAGAGCTCATCTACATTGATATTCTTACACTTGGAAGAAGAAATAGTGTTCCACTAATAAACTGTCGCCAGCAAAGCTCTAGTGGAAATATTTAAGAGAATAATGCCTAGGAAGGTTGGCCTGAATAAATCCGTAAAGACAAATCCCATTACTATGAATCTTTTCTGCGAAAACCGTGTGGATAACTCCCTACGGGTTTACCCACACTGATTCACAGCACGAACCTTCAGCTCAAGCTTTATTTTTTAAAACATGAAAAGCCATGAACTTTATCGTATTGATTGTAGCCATAGACCAGTGTTTGGCACTCACCAATGACCCCACCTGTTTCTGCTGATTTTAAGACAGTTGAAACTACCACCATTCCAGGCAACGGACCTGCATTAACGACAACCGGCTGCTGAGTATCAAATGGAATACGCTTCACTGGTCTCACCTCATCTGCCGAAGCAAAAGTTACGGTTAGTCCCACCAATAATCCCATCAATAGTTTTTTCACTGAACTTCATCCTTAAATGATCACGCTATTTTTAGTCATTAATCGAATCATCAGTCATCATGACTATCCATCGAAAGTAAGCTTAAACTTAAACCGGATCGATCTTCTCGGATCCTATCTACGCCACACCATTCAACCTTCCAGCGTTTACTTTTAGCTCCCAGCGTCATATCAACTTGCCTTTTCTTGAGATAGCAAACCACTAGCGCAACGCAAAGAATAAAAAGTATTACGCCACTCATATCTCACCTCCATCCTAAAGCTGCAGGGCTCGGCAAAGCGCCGCTACGAACACTATAGTTTGTAGCCCCATAGTGTTCAATAGGGCCTTATCGTTCTCTTTGAGGGGACGGTACAATGGATCTGAAACAAGCTTTTGGCTTGGCTCTAAAAGAGATACGTATCGAGAAAGGTCTAACTCAGGAAGACTTCGCTATAGTCAGCAGCCGAACTTATCTGAGCATGTTAGAGCGCGGCCTGAAGTCACCGACACTAGAGAAGATCGAAGATATCTGCTCGGTACTTGACGTGCATCCACTCGTACTTTTAGAGAAGTGCTACGCGTACCTCGAAAAGTCACACAAAAGCTAACCATTACATACCCAGAGTCAGCAAAATTATGGCTGTGCATATCAAAATACACAGCCCACCCAGCATAGACAGTGGATAACGCCCATCAACCCTCTCAATATGCATATAAAAGTCAATCAGCATGGCTGCCGTCCACATAGCAGGGCCAAGGCCGCGCACAGGGCCGAAAATTGCCAATAGTGCGGCTAAGTGAGTGACAAAAATGAAGTGCAGATAAGGCCACTTATCTTTCTCTTTCATTTCCGGACCGAAGTACCACGAGCTGAATTTCTCAAGCATTTGCCTACCTCTCCTTGGCTATCTACTTCAACTTCAGTGCTAAATCCTCAGCCCTTGGGTGGTAGTACCGCATAAGCATGCGTGGATCTTTGTGCCCAGTAATCTTGGTCAACTCATGCAATGGAAAAATGCTCGCCAACCTAGAGGTCGCCTCATGCCGCAAGTCATGAAAGCGTAAGTCCATCAAAAATCGTTTATCCGACTCAATACCCTGCTCTTCACATCTGACTTCGTACAGCTTTCGCGCTCGCTGACGCGCACGATCAAACGCTCTCGTGATGGCATCCGACCTAAGATTAAAAACTGGGCCGCTAGATTGCTGAAGCCTCTCTAGTACCGTGATTGCTTTGGGTGATAGAGGAACATCGCGTGAGCTACCGTTCTTAGTCTCGGGCAAATGTACAAAGCGACGCTTTAGATCTACATGCTCCCACTGCATATCTGCAATCTCACCTCGACGCATTGCCGTTTCAATAGCTAGGACAACAATCGTAGGCAAGAGATCTGACTGTGAGGCCGCAATAACAGTATCCAGCTCATTTGCACCAATACCCTTGGTCGATTGAAGCGCATGATCGTCTAGCCTGCGCGATCTAGCATTGTTCGGCTGCGGCTTTCGGATTAGCGCAACAGGATTGGTAATGCTCTCCATACGCCACTCTTTGCGAGCAATCGTAAAAACATGCGAGATGAAAGCTATACGACGTAATACCGTCGCCGGCTTCAGTGTTTTCAACCAGTCATCACGTAAGCTGGCTATATCGGAACTACGAATAGAGGACATAAAGCGACTAGCTAGTGGCAAGGCACTCCAGATATTCGCCAGATAGATTTCCTTCTGGTATCCCCGTTTTTGAGCGCTAACTTCACGCGTGTAGCGATCAATGCAAGCCTTCAGCGTGGTCGACTCGGCTTCAACGCGGCTAATGAAACCACCCCGATCCATGTCGCGCTCAATATCACGCGCCCATGCCTCCGCTTCACTCTTGGTATTGAATGTTTTGACTTGCGCGGGATATCCCTTACGAGCGATACGAGCCTGCCATTGCAGGTCTCCTCGCTTACGAAATGACGCCATGACGTATCCTCATCTTCCAGAAGTATATTTGGACAGAAATTGGACAATAAATCGATAACTGAACGACAGACGGCGCTTTATTAACGCTAAGCTGCTGATTTTATTGGTGCCGGAGATAGGAGTCGAACCTACGACCTTCGCATTACGAATGCGCTGCTCTACCAACTGAGCTACACCGGCTTAAGGCGGGATGGAGATTTTAACGGTGCCCACTGGCGCTGACAAGCCGCGAAATCATATCGCCGCGAATGCTCAATTCAATGCCTCTGCCAAGCGCTGAAAAAATATATTGGCCTCGCCCTAGCGAGCTAGCTTTGTCGTGTCTATGCTTTTTAAGCACAGGACACGCCCACCCCGGGCGCATGGCAAGGAGGCCACCTTATGCGTATCTCATCGCGCGGTTTTAGCTTAATTGAGCTGATGATTGTTGTCGCCATTATCGCGGTGTTGTCGGCGGTAGCAGTGCCGCAATACCAAGACTACTTAACTCGGGCGCGATGGTCAGTGAATCTCACCCAGGTTGAGCCTTTTAAGCTCGCAGTTGCTGAATGTTTACAGCAAGAAGGCGGACAGGCCACCGCTTGCGACACCGCAGCAAAAATTGGTCTAACTGCACTACCAGCTCCGCAGCACAGCACAGGAGCGCTAACTTTAGCTAGCAGTGGCACCGACACGATAGTCGCCACCGTAACAGGCAATGCTAAAGCTGGTGATTGCATGGTGACACTCACCGGCACACTGGCCAACGACATGCTGAACTGGACATTAGCCAATGTGGCCAATGGCGCGATAGATGCTTGCACTCGCCAGCGCACCGGCGTGTAGGCAGTATATGAATCAGCGCCCAGACATCGCTCTACCACGCCAGGATGAAGATATCGTGCCGTGGCTTAGCACTCTGCTGCGCCAAGCGGTTAGCCTAGGCGCCTCAGATTTGCATATCGATGCGATGGCTGATGGCGCGCAGCTGCGCCTACGCATTCATGGTCTGCTTCACGACTGGCAACATATTCCCGCGCAATGGCAAGGTCGGCTAGTTTCACGCATCAAGGTCTTGGCCAGTCTTGATTTGGCCGAGCGGCGACTACCGCAAGATGGACGTCTCAACCTGCCCGATGTCGGCAGCCTGCGTGTCGCCAGCTTGCCCACATTGCATGGTGAAAAGCTTTGTTTGAGGCTTTGCGAAACAGGCGCTTTACGCAATCTTGCTGAGCTTAATTTACCCAATCATATCGGCGCCAATCTTGACCATGCTCTACAGTACCCAGATGGTTTAATTCTGATTACCGGCCCCACTGGCTCAGGCAAAACCACCACGCTATATGCCTGCCTGCAAGCGTTGAACTCTCGCGAACGGCATATCGCCACTGTCGAAGACCCCATCGAGCATATTTTGGCGGGCGTTAACCAAACCGCGATTACGCCGCGCATCGGCTTGGGCTTTGCGGAAATCTTACGTGCGCTTCTGCGCCACGACCCCGATGTCATTATGGTTGGCGAGATTCGTGATAAAGCCACCGCCGATATGGCCGTGCAAGCAGCCGAAACTGGGCACTTGGTATTATCGACATTGCACACCGGCAGTGCCCTAGAAAGCCTAACTCGGCTGCGGCACTTGGGCGTGCCGGATTATTTAGTTAGTAGCTGCTTACGCTTGGTACTGTCGCAACGCCTAGTTCGCAAGCGCTGTGGCCATTGCGCGCCACTCAGCCGTTTCGGCTGCATCGAATGCATAGATGGTTATCAAGGCCGACTCGGGCTATATGAAGCGCTAGCACTCACCCCAGAAATCGTTAATGCCTGGGCCAATGGTGCCGATCAGCGCGAATTGAGCGCATTGTTAATAAAGCAGCGCTGGCACTCAATGCGCGAACACGCCGCCGAATGTGTGAGCTCTGGCTTAACGGAAGTGCGCGAAATCGAGCGCGTATTAGGCCGTGAACTATGCACACATTAGGACAACGTTTACAGAATTGGCGCGAGCGACCACAAGCGCCTGTAGCCTCTGTTCGTCGCCAATGGTTAGCGCAATTGGCAATGCTACTGCGCTCTGGCATTGCCCTACACCCCGCACTAGGCCTTCTACAACTGCAGCAGCCCGTGCCTCAGCAACGCTGGTGGCAGCCGGTACTCAATGGCATTGAGCAAGGCCAGAGTCTGTCACACAGCCTTAGTCAGAAACAGGTATTTAGTGAGGCCGACACCGCGCTCTTGGGCATGGCTGAGCAAACCGGCCGGCTCAACGAACAACTCAGTCGCCTAGTCCATGCCCAGCAACGTCGGCAAAGCTTGAAGCAAGAGGTTCAACGCGCCATTCGCTACCCTTTAGTGGTACTCGCTGGCGCACTATTGGTGAGCGCATATTTGCTCACACAAGTAGTGCCAAGCTTTGCCGAGCTCTATGCCAGTTTCGATGCCGAGCTACCTTGGCTTACTCAGCGCGTGATGAACTTGAGCACTTGGGTAGCAAATTACGGGCTGCATTTGCTTGCGGCGGTGGCGCTTATCAGCAGCGCATTGGCATGGTTTTGGCGGCGATCAGCAGCGGTACGATCGGGGCTTTACCGCTTGCTCTGGCATTTGCCAGTAGCCGGCCCGCTCACGCGAGCGCATGCCCTTGGTCAATGGCACCGTGGCCTCTGCGAAACCTTGAGTGCCGGCCTATCATTTGTCGATGCTCTCGACTGCACCGCCAGCCTTATTGGGCAGTCGCCATTGAGTGGCGTTCAAACACCTTTGCGCGATGCAGTTTGTCATGGCCAGCGCTTATCTGAGGCGCTAAAGCAGCAGCCGCTCTACCCCGCACTGAGTTGGCAAATGATCGCCATCGGCGAAGAATCGGGTATGCTCGCGACCATGTTGGAGACATTAGCTGTGCAATTTGAAGCCGAACTTGAGCGCCGCTGCGAACAATCGGTAAAGCTCATTGAACCCTTGCTCATGGCTTTTTTAGGCGTCATTGTTGGCACCTTGGTGCTCTCGCTCTACCTTCCATTATTTCAATTAGGTCAGGTGATTTAATGCTATTGCTGGTGGTCATTTTCGGTCTCATCATCGGCAGCTTTTGCAATGTCGTGATTCATCGCACACCTAAACAAATGGACGCAGAATATCGCGCTGATGTCATTGCTTACCTTGATGCCCACGACTTACCAAACCCGCTAAGCGATACCGCTTCAGTAGACACGCAAAGCGACGCCAGATTTGACCTCAGCCATCCGCGCTCACACTGCCCGCATTGCCACACACCGTTGCGTCTTCGCGATCTCTGGCCGGTGTTTAGCTGGCTATTTTTGCGCGGCCGCTGCCATCATTGCCAAGCCCGCATCAGCGTTCGCTACCCCTTAGTTGAACTCTCAGTTGCCGCCATTGCGCTGGCTTCAGTGCTGAGTTTGGGTTGGCAATTGAGCGCAGTCGCTGCAGCTGTTTTTAGCACCCTACTATTAGTCTCTGCACTCATCGATTTTGATAGCCAATGGCTGCCCGACCGCCTCACGCTATTGCTACTGTGGCTGGGTCTGCTCGCCACAGCAATGGGCATCAACCCAATGCCTATTTCACTACACGAAGCCGTTATCGCCTGCGCCCTTAGCTACGGCGTATTTTGGAGTCTCGCAGCTGGCTTCAAACTTTTTACTGGTCGCGATGGCCTTGGCGGCGGCGATACCAAATTACTCGCAGCACTGGGCGCTTGGCTCGGCCCTTGGGCACTGCCTAATTTACTATTGATGGCCTCGGTTATTGGTCTCGTTTTTGCGCTTTGGCTGCGCTGGCGCAAAGGCGAGCAAGGTGCATTTGCTTTCGGCCCTGCCTTAGCTATTGCCGGCGCTGTGTTGTTTTGGCAGCCGCTAGTCGCTACCCTTGCCGGCTCATTTGCAACTCAGTCACAAACGCTATGGCCGCTTGGATTTTAGGTGTTAGTGGCGGCATCGGATCAGGAAAAACCGCTGCCACCGATCATTTTCAAACACTAGGTATCGATGTTATCGATGCTGATATTGTGGCGCGTGAAATCGTCCAAATCGGCGAATCCGCGCTCGCCGACATTGCTGAGCATTTTGGCCAGAACGTTTTACAGGCTGATGGCACGCTTAACCGCGCCGTATTACGTGAAATCGTTTTCGCCGATCCAGCCCAGCGCAAAGCATTGGAAGCAATAACTCACCCGGCTATTCGCCAGCGTTTGCATGAACAATGCATGGCAGCACAATCACCCTATGCCATTTTGGCCTCGCCCTTGCTTTGGGAATCGGGCCAAGCAGCGCTAACTCAGCGCAGCTTATTGATTGATGCGTCAGAGGCGACTCAACTAGCGCGAGCTAGTCAGCGTGATGGTGTTAGCGAAGCGCAGATTCGCGCCATCATGGCAGCGCAATGGACGCGCGAGCAGCGCCTTGCGGCAGCCGATGATGTCATCAGCAATGAAGGCTCAGTGGCTGAGCTTCAACAACAGATTAACGATATTCACCAAACCTATCTCGCGTGGCAACCATGAACGACAGCGTAAAACTTCCCGATGATGATGACGGCGTAGCCATTCTAAATTGCCCAAACTGCAAGCGCTTGGTGCGCTGGGAGCCAGCATCAGAGTTTCGGCCTTTTTGCAGCGATCGCTGCCGGCTAATTGATTTAGGCGCTTGGGCCAGTGAACGCTATGCCATTCCGGCACAAACCCCACCCGATGAATTTGACGAGCACGAGTGATTTAAAGCTCAACTCGGCGGCAAACTAAAACCCGCTAATACCCGCTACACCAACGCCGCCATGGCTGCGCGCCTGAGCCACTTGTGACTGGCGCAGGCCGCCCAGCGCATACACCGGCAGAGTCGTTGCCTGCGCCAACGCTGCCCAAGCAGGCCAGCCCAAACCAGCAGCATCAGGATGCGATGGCGTCGGCAATACCGGCGACAACCACGCCCAATCAGCCGCCACTGCCTGAGCCAGCGCCAGCTCATCAGCACCATGAGTCGCTACCGCCAAACAATATCCAGTCGGTAAAACATCGGCCTTGCTTAAAGCTTGCTGCTGCCACTGCAAGGCCTGTGATGAGCTGGCATGAAAACCAAACGCGCCAACCGAAGCACACGCGCGCACATCGCCGTGCAGCAGCAAAGGCAGGCCTACCACCTCAGTTAAGGCTAACGCTCGCTTAGCTAGCGCGACATAAGCTACTAATGACCACTGCGGCAAGCGCAGCACGAGACCATGGTTTACCCCAGACAAAGTGCAGCGCTCAGCCACCCAACCCAACACAGCGCTCTCGCTGGCCGAGTCATTAAAAGCAAAGTTGGGAGTGATATGCCAACACGATGGCCAGCGCAACGCAGCAATCAACGGCGCATTGGCCGCCGGAGTCGGCAGTAAAGAAATAGCTTCAGGTTTTTCCCAGCGCAACGCCTGACCTTCTCGACCTTGCAACAATGCACACTGCGCCGCATTCAGCGCTAGCGTATAGGCCACGATAGTTAGTGATCGATCCGGATAATTGAACTGGCGAGTAAGCAAAGGCTGAAACAGCGCTGCGGCCGAACGTGGTAAATCAAGCCCGACCTCCTCACGCAATTCACGCGCAAGAGCAGCCTCATCGGACTCGCCCGTCTCAACCTTACCGCCAGGAAACTCCCAAGTACCACCCAGATGCGCTTTGGCAGCGCGCTGAGCTAGTAATACTTCGCCTAGCTCATTGCGGCACACCGCCACAACCACACGCATCTTAGGAGCGGTAGTCGGCGTTGATTTTCACGTAGTCGTATGACAAGTCGCAGGTCCACACCGTGTCGCAGGCGGTGCCGCGAGCAAGATCGATGCGAATGGTGATTTCCGGCTGCGACATCACACGCGAACCTTGGGCCTCGGTATACGAAGCTGCGGCGCCACCATGCTCGCAGAGCAGTACATCATCGAGCCAAACGCGCAAAATACTCACGTCTAGCGCGGGCACACCGGCACGGCCAATGGCGGCCAAAATACGACCCCAGTTCGGGTCAGACGCAAAAAATGCAGTTTTGATCAGCGGTGAATGCGCCACGGCGTAAGCCACATCGCAGCACTCGTCCGTATTCGCGCCGCCTTCGACACGCACCGTCATAAACTTGGTCGCGCCCTCGCCATCACGCACGATAAGCTGCGCCAAGCGCAAAAATACGCGCTGCAGCACCGGTAGCGCCGCCACAAATAATGGATCATTACGATCAGTAATCAGCGCATTGCCGGCCTGCCCCGTCGCCATCAACACGCAAGCGTCGTTGGTCGAGGTGTCGCCATCAATGGTGATGCGATTAAACGACGTATCGGCAAGCTCGCGCAACACGGCCTGTAATAACTCAGGTGCAATCGCCAAATCGGTCGCAACATAGCCCAGCATAGTCGCCATATTCGGGCGAATCATGCCCGCACCTTTGGAGATGCCGGTTACCGTGTAGACCACGCCACCGACGCTAAATTGCTCGCTCGCACCTTTCGGCAGCGTGTCGGTAGTCATGATGCCCGCCGCAGCCTCAGCCCACTGCACAGCAGCCAAGGAGCTAATGGCCTGTGGCAAGCCTGCCTGAAGGCGCGATACGGGCAATAGCTCGCCAATCACGCCGGTCGAAAATGGCAGCACTTCATGTGGCTCAGCACCCACCAACTTCGCCAAGCTCTCACAGCTCAGCTCAGCCACAGTCATGCCGGCAGCGCCGGTACCTGCGTTGGCATTGCCGGTATTGATGACTAAGTAGCGCGGTGAAGCCTCGGCTAAATGGCGCTGAGCAACACGCACTGGCGCAGCGCAAAAGGCATTGGTGGTAAACACAGCGGCGGTATGCGTGCCCGCGGCCAACTCAAAAACCACCAAATCGCGGCGATTTTTATAGCGGATGCCGGCTTCAGCAAAACCAATCTTCACACCTGCGACCGGATGCATTACCGGCATCGACACATCACCAACCGCCATGACCGACTCCTACGACGCTAGTGCGCCAGCATTCATTACGCTAATTGTCCGTGACACTGCTTGTATTTACGGCCTGAACCACAAGGGCATGGGTCGTTGCGACCAACTTTCTCACCTTCGCGAACGAATGGCTGCACCGGCGTCTCCGCTGGCTGCTGAGCGGCAGAAATTGCTTGCTCAGCCTGTTCAGGCGAAAAGTGTTCGTCGGCAAACTCTTCCATCGGCATATCAGCACTGGCATCGCCGTGCGCATATTGCATCGACATAGATTGTGCTTCGGCGGCCCGCTGCGCTTCCATGGCAGCCACTTCAGCCTCGGTTGGCACATGCAAACGCGACACAGTTTGCACCAGCTCTAACTTCACTGAGTTAACCAACTGCTCAAACAGCTCAAAGGCTTCGCGCTTATATTCTTGCTCAGGATTACGCTGAGCGTAGCCACGTAAATGGATGCCCTTACGCAAATAATCCATCTGCGCTAAGTGATCTTTCCAATGGCGATCGATGACTTGCAGCATGAGCTGTTTCTCAAGCTGGTTCGCCACCGTTGTGCCCATACGCTCACGCTTTTCTTGCCAAGCGGTCTGCACTTCTTCACGAATGCGCTCACGCAAGCCATCCTCGTGCAACTTGCTGTCGTCATCTAGCCATTTTTGTACCGGCAAGGTGAGGTTGAAGTCGGCTTGAATAGCGTGCTCAAGACCGGCAATGTCCCATTGCTCGTCTAAGCTTTGCGGCGGGACATAGATATTAATAACGTTCTCAACGACATCGCTGAAAATCAGCGTGACGTTGTCGCTGATGTGCTCAGCGCCGAGAATGTCATCGCGTTGGCGATAGATTGCTTGGCGCTGCTCATTCGCAACGTCATCGTATTTCAGCAAGTTTTTACGAATATCGAAGTTGCGCGCCTCAACTTTACGCTGAGCACCTTCAATCGATTTCGACACCCATGGATGCTCGATGGCCTCACCAGGCTTCATGCCTAGCGATTTCATCATGCCTTTGACGCGATCACTGGCGAAGATGCGCATCAAGTCATCTTCGAGTGACAAGTAAAAACGCGTCACACCTGGGTCGCCTTGACGGCCCGAACGGCCGCGCAGCTGGTTATCGATGCGGCGTGATTCGTGGCGCTCAGAACCAATAATATGCAAGCCACCGGCTGCAATTACTTTGGCATGATCAGCTTCCCACGCCATACGCAGGGCATCGCGCTGCTCTGGCGTGATGGCATCGCCAAGCTTCTCAGCTTCTGCGCGCCAGCTGCCACCGAGTAAAATATCGGTACCACGACCAGCCATGTTTGTCGCAATGGTCACCGTGCCCGAACGACCTGCCTGAGCGATGATTTCTGCTTCATGCTCATGGAACTTAGCGTTCAATACGCGGTGCGAAATATTGGCTTTATTGAGTGCATTCGACAGCAGCTCACTGGCCTCAATCGTAGCTGTACCGACCAAGATCGGCGCGCCCTTTTCGCGATAAGCGATAATGTCGGCGACAATCGCGCTGTATTTTTCATCTGGGCTGAGATAGACCAAATCTTCCAAATCTTTCCGCACCATCGGGCGATGCGTTGGAATCACCACCACATCTAGGCCATAGATTTGATGGAACTCGGCAGCTTCAGTATCGGCGGTACCGGTCATGCCTGAGAGCTTGCGGTAAAGGCGGAATAAGTTTTGGAAAGTCGTGGTAGCCATGGTCTGGTTTTCAGACTGGATGGTAACGCCCTCTTTCGCCTCAACAGCTTGGTGCAGACCATCGGACCAGCGACGACCAGGCATGGTGCGGCCTGTATGCTCATCAACAATGACCACTTCATCATTGGTCACGAGGTAATGCACATCGCGCTGGAATAGCACATGACCACGCAATGCGGCATGCACATGGTGCAGCAAATTCAAATGCGCCGGCGAATACAAGCTATCGCCTTCAGCCAATAAGCCCATGTCGACCATGCGATCTTCCACAAACTCATGACCCGCTTCGGTGAGCTCTACTTGGCGTGATTTTTCATCGAACCAATAGTGCCCGCCATCCGCCACAGCTTCTTCAGCTTGGCGAGTCAGCAATGGAATCAGCTTATCAATTTGCGCATAAAGCTTGGATGAATCTTCGCTAGCACCTGAAATAATCAGTGGCGTGCGAGCTTCATCGATGAGAATCGAGTCGACCTCGTCAATCAGCGCATAGGCATGACCACGCTGGAAGCGATCCTCCAAGCGGAAGGCCATATTATCGCGCAGATAATCGAAGCCAAATTCATTGTTAGTGCCGTAGGTGATATCGGCGCGATACGCAGCGCGTTTTTCATCAGGTGGCTGCTGCCCACGCACAACACCAATGGTCAACCCTAAAAACTCAATCAGTGGGCGGTTCCACTCGGCGTCACGGCTAGCGAGATAGTCGTTAACGGTAACGATGTGGACGCCAGCGCCAGATAGGCCATTGAGATAGGCCGGCAAAGTCGCTGTAAGCGTCTTGCCTTCACCCGTACGCATTTCGGCAATACGGCCTTCGTGCAGCACGATGCCACCAATTAACTGGACATCATAATGGCGCATGCCGAGTACGCGCTGGGCAGCGGTACGGCAAACGGCAAAAGCTTCTGGCAGCAGCGCATCGAGGCTTTCGCCCTGCGCAAAGCGCTGCTTGAAGCTTGCAGTCTTGGCTTGCAATTCGGCGTCGGTTAAGGCGTCGGTTTCTGTCTCTAAGGCATTAATGCGCGCAACAATCTGGCGCATGCGTTTGAGTTCGCGTTCGTTTTTGGTACCGAACAGGCCGTGAACTAGGCGTGAAAACATGGTCACCACTCAGGGAATGTGCAAATCAGCGCGTCATTCTACCGACTTTATTGCGCTACGAAAGTATTTCGCTGAAGTTGCTGTGCAATGCAGCGATTACAGAGATAAAAAAACCAGCCTAGGCTGGTTTTTTTATCGATTCTGAAACATCAGAATGAGAGCTGCTATTGATTAGCGGCTAGCCAAACGAATAAAACTAGCAGGGTTGATACGCTGACCATGGCGCAGCACTTCATAGTGCAAATGCGTACCAGTCGAGCGGCCTGTCGAGCCCATATAGGCAACTAATTGATCTTTGCTGACCAAGTCACCTACACGAACTGCCACGGCGCGAGCATGCGCGTAGCGTGTCACCATGCCGTCGCCATGGTCGATTTCAACCAAATTGCCAAAACCTGAGCGAGAGCCCGCGTAGACAACAACACCATCGGCGACTGAGTAAATTTCGGTGCCTTCGCTGCCGGCGAAATCGATGCCGCCATGGAATTTGGTGCCGCCAGTAAACGGATCGCTGCGATAGCCAAACGACGAAGTGATATAGCCTTGGCGAATCGGCATATTGTTGAGATTCACCGTTTGGTCACGCAAGCCTTTCAGCGTGTGATCAAGAGCCATCAGCTGAGCTTCACGAGCCTGAATGTTTTGCCACATTTGTGACAAGCTCTTCTCTACCGCACGACGATCGGGCGCCTTGCCCATGCTGATGTCTTCCGAATCTTCATCTAATGGCCCGCCCATTGGAGGGTTTTTCGAGAAGTCGAATTCATCACCTTTAAGCTTTGCGTTTTC
Source organism: Paraperlucidibaca wandonensis (assembly GCF_042677145.1). NCBI lineage: Bacteria > Pseudomonadati > Pseudomonadota > Gammaproteobacteria > Moraxellales > Moraxellaceae > Paraperlucidibaca > Paraperlucidibaca wandonensis. The sequence continues at coordinate 1,476,247 of NZ_JBHTIT010000001.1, forward strand.
AGCTAAATGAGCACCCAGAGCGTCAATGCGCATCATGCGTGCCTGGATGTCGGCCATGCGCTCAGCCATAGCTCGTAGATCTTCTTGACGGGCCTTATCGGCAGCAGAAAACTGCGGCACCGATGGTTCCATCACATAGGTAGTTGCGGCCCAATAGCCGGCTGCGCCAATACCTAGCGATAAAAACACTAAGCCCACAACGCCAGATACTAGTAGGCGGGGATTAAGCTGTAATGTCAGTGGTCTGCCGTGTTTACGGCTTAAAAAAATTATGTTCATACTCGTTATCTCGGTTCACTGCCCGTATGATGAAAACTAACGGGGAGTACTCATGCGTACCAATCAACTGCTATCGCTAACTGACGTTTTACAACGACCTGTAATTGCTCGTTGGCAACGCCGCTTTGCTATTAGCACAACGCATGAATCCATTTGGCGCAGTGTCTTGGATGATAGTCTCCGATCTTCGTGTCGGCTTTTCTCATATCAGCAGGGTCTGCTTACGGTGGCGGTGTATCACACCACTGCAGCCAACCAACTGCGTTATCTAAATCGTATTTTAATTCAACAACTCAAAGCGCATGACGCTTTTTCCGCACTGACAAGCATACGTACGGTGTTAAAACCGCCGCCTGCCAGCCTTACAAATCCTGTTCCGCCGAAGCCAAAAAAAGCTCCGTTACGCATCAGCCGCGAGAGCGCAAAGCATTTAATTGCTGTGGCCAATGGGCTTTCAGATGCGGAACTTAGCAAGAAATTGAGGGACTTAGCAAGACATTCAGAGTGACTGCGAAGTACTCATATCTTGCTTGATTTTTCAGAATTCGGCCGCGCATAAATGTAAGCCATTGTAATAATAGGCTATTTATTGGCCATTAGTGCAGCGAATCGGCTTTTACATACGAAATTGGCGTTAAATTTTCGTCATCAAATGTGACAATTTCCCAAGCATCTGGCTGCTCAATCATCGCTCTCAGCAATTTATTGTTCATCGCATGTCCAGCCTTATAGCCTTCATACGCGCCCAAAATACTGCAGCCAAATAAATACAAATCGCCGATGGCGTCGAGCATTTTGTGACGAACAAACTCATCTTCGAAACGCAGGCCGTCTGCGTTCATCACGCCCGTGTCATCAACCACAATGGCGTTATCCATACTGCCGCCTTTAGCGAGGTTATTAGCACGCAAATATTCGATATCGCGTAAAAATCCAAAGGTGCGAGCGCGACTAACTTCATTAACATAAGCAGTGGTGGAAAAATCCACAGTCGCCCATTTGTGTTCATCGTGAAATGCTGGATGATCGAAGTCGATGGTGAACGATACTTTGAAGCCGTTGTAGGGCTCGAAAGCGGCAATTTTGTCGCCATCGCGAACTTCTACACGGCGCTTAATGCGGGCATAACGCTTTGGCGCTTCTTGCTCAGCAATGCCCGCCGCTTGAATCAAAAACACGAAGGGGCCAGCGCTACCATCCATGATGGGAATTTCTGGCGCGCTAACATCGATCAAGGCGTTATCGATGCCGAGACCAGCGAGTGCCGACATCAAATGTTCAACGGTACCGACGCGCACGTCATCATCGACCACCAAGTTGGACGACATGGTGGTCTCTCGCACGAGGTCTGCGCGCGCGGGGATGAGTACCGGAGGATTCAGGTCTGTGCGGCGAAACACAATGCCTGAGTCCACCGGCGCGGGATGCAGGGCGAGATATACTTTCTCGCCACTGTGCAGGCCCACACCACTGGCGCGTATGACTTGCTTGACGGTCCGTTGCTTTAGCATGATTGTTACAAGATATTTCAGAGGTAATGCATAGTAGCAGAGCCTCTGAAATCCCTCAATCAGCCTGGCGACGCAAAAATGCTGGGATATTCAGCAAGTTCAAGTCTGCACGACGCGGCGAGCCGTTCACCACTTTGGCATTACGCTCATAGGCTGGTGTGTCGTACTTGGCGTAAGCATCTTCTGCTGGCGCTGGGCTTGAGCTCACCGCCTGCGCCATTGGCACAACTGGCTTATCAGTCGATGCCGTTGCGGCAGATGCTGCTGGCACCAAGCTCATGGCTGAGCCTTTCTGCGCCAGTGGGCGTGCATGAGCTGGGGTGCTCGCTTTCGGCAAACCAGTAGCAACCACAGTGACGCGAATTTCATCACCTAAGGTTTCATCCAAAATAGTGCCGATGACCACAGTCGCTGACTCAGAAGCAAATTCGTTCACGATGTCGCCGACATCAGAGAACTCATCAAGACCTAAGCTTTCGTTAGCCGCAATCGATACCAATACACCGCGCGCACCTTTTAGCTGCACGTCATCGAGCAACGGGCTGTGAATTGCCATTTCGGTGGCAATGCGCGCGCGCTCTTCACCTTTGGCCGAACCCGAACCCATCATCGCTAAACCTTGCTCAGACATGACTGCGCGCACATCGGCGAAATCGACGTTGATGTGGCCAGGGTGCAAAATCATATCGGCGATGCCCTGTACCGCACCTTGCAATACGTTATTAGCTGCACGGAAGGCTTCGACCAGCGAAACCTTGCCGAGTACTTGCAGAAGCTTACCGTTCGGGATGGTGATCAGCGAATCGACGTGATGCGCCAAAGCCTCAATGCCTTGGTTCGCTACATCCATGCGCTTTTTGCCTTCGAATGGGAATGGCTTAGTTACTACACCAACCGTCAGGATGCCCATTTCACGAGCCACTTCTGCAACTACTGGCGCGCCGCCAGTGCCTGTACCACCGCCCATACCGGCTGTGATGAAGACCATATCGGCACCTTGCAATGTCTCACGAATACGATCGCGATCTTCCACTGCTGCTTGGCGGCCTACTTCTGGGTTTGCACCAGCGCCTAGGCCGCGCGTGACTGCATCGCCCATGTGAATCAAAGTACGCGCGGACATTTTTGTTAATGCTTGTTTGTCGGTGTTAGCGCAAATGAAGTCCACACCTTGCACTTGATTAGCAACCATATGCTCAACGGCATTACCGCCGCCGCCGCCAATACCAACGACTTTAATAATGGCTGAACCGAGTTCGCCGCCGTTTTCTGCTAGTGTAAATACGTTTTCCATGATGTTCTCCAGCCCCTTAGGGCTTTCGCCGATTTGTATAAATGCTTCAAATTTTTTGGCTTCCTGCCACTGTGGCCGCCGTCCCGCGACCGTCAAAAGCGCTCAGCTCATTCGCCTAACACTTAAAAGTTGTTTGCAAACCAACCTTTCAACTTACCCATTGCTTCACCAAGACCTTTAGTTGCGCCATGGCCTTGACGTGGCTTGCTGCTCACGCCATTTGCTAACGAACGTTGCTTGCCATACATCAATAGGCCAATACCGGTGGCGTAAATTGGGTTTTGCAAAAGCTCTTCCATGCCGCCTAACTTCAGCGACTGCGGCATACCGATACGCACCGGTAAATGGAAAATAGACTCGGCTAATTGCACTGCACCTTCGATGCGTGCCGAGCCACCAGTCATCACCACACCAGCTGCTAGATGATCGCCGTAACCGCAACGATCAAGCTCAGCTTGTACTAAGCTAAATAGCTCTTCGTAACGTGGTTCAACGACGGCTGCCAATGTTTGTCTAGCCATGGTGCGCGCTGGGCGATCGCCCATGCCGGGCACGCTAATGGTTTGCTCAGGATCGACTAGTTGCGGCACGACGCAGGCGTAGCGTGTTTTGATGTCATCGGCAGCTGGCGTTGGCGTGCGCAATGCCATCGCAATGTCATTAGTCACTTGGTCGCCGGCAATAGGGATTACTGCCGTGTGGCGAATGGCGCCATTTACGAACACCGCAATATCGGTTGTGCCGCCACCAATATCGATCAGGCAGACACCGAGTTCTTTTTCATCTTCGGTGAGCACAGCGAAGCTCGATGCGTATTGCTCAAGCACCAAATCATCGATAGCGATCTCACAGCCACTCACACATTTCTCAAGATTTTGCGCGGCGTTGGCAGAGCAAGTCACCATATGAATATGGCCTTCTAAGCGCACGCCAGCCATGCCCAAAGGATTGCGGACATCGCCTTGGTTATCGACCAGATACTCCTGCGGCAGCACATGCAATATGCGCTGATCGACAGGATTGGCGCCCGACTTTGCCGCCTCTATAACGCGCTCGATGTCATTTTTCGACACCTCACCATCACGAGTGGCAACCACGGCACTGGCGTTGCGACCGCCAATATGGCTGCCGGCAATGCCAATATAGGCTGAGAAAATGCTGCAGTCGGCCATCAGCTCAGCCTCACCTACAGCCTCCTTAATGGCCACCATGGTTTCGTCAATGTTGACGACTACACCTTTGCGCATACCTTTTGATGGCCGCGAGCCGTAGCCAATAATTTCTAGCGACTGCTCAGCGGAATTGATTTGACCGACTAGGCAAACCACTTTCGAGGTGCCGATGTCGATTGCCACAATCATAGGTGCTTGTGCGTTATGTGCCATGTTATCCATCCTGGCCACCGAAGGTGACCGAAAGCTGCCGTGATATATATTGCTCATTGTTGTTTTACCCCGCTTGCCGCCAACCAATCGCTACGCCGTTGCGATAGCGCAAATCTACTCGAGCGATACTAGTAATCTCGCCCGCCAACTGGCGCTCATAGAGCACCGTAAATCGTTCCAACTTAGCCAAAGTATCTTGGCCATCTACTAATACTTTCACGCCGTCATTGAGCGTTAATTCCCAGCTCATGCGATCGGTAAGCGCTAAAGCCTCTATGCGCAAACCAACTCGCGCCAATACCGCCGCCATTTTTTCGTAACGCTGCAAAACAAACTGCGATTGCGAGCGCGGCCCTGACAGCAGCGGTAAGTCGCTAACGCCAGTGGCGCTGCGCGGGCGAAACACCGAACCATCCCCACTCACTAAACCGCTAGGCTGCCAACGCGCGACCGCTTGTTTTTCACGAATATTGATGCGCACCGAGTTTGGCCAATGACGCGATGCGCTGACATCGGCAACCCAGGGATAGCGCTTCGCGGTGCTCTGTAGCGCGGCCAAGTTGACGGTGAAAAATGTGCCGCGCACTTGTCGTTCTAGTGCCGTTTGTAAATCGTTGCGTTCGAGCTGATGCAAGTCGCCAGTAATATTGACGTGGCTGATAGGCGTCTTTAATTGCCAATCGCGCCAAACTGTCGATACCGCCACGAGCACAACCGCAATCGCAATAAGCGATACCAACACCACCAATTTCTGCCCTAAGCCTGCCGAGAAACTGAAGTTCAGCTTCCAGCTCAGCAGTTGTCGCCAGCGCCCATTAGCCAATAGTGGCTCGCGTGCTGGCTTCGGCTTTGGCCGAGGCACAGCACCTATGGGGCGGCGAGCAGCGCTCATGCAGCGTCTCCGTTTTCACGTGTGGCTTGCGCCAAAATCGTCAACACTAGCTGCGTGAAATCGATGCCGCATGCAGCAGCGGCCATCGGCACCAATGAGTGGTCAGTCATGCCGGGGACTGTGTTGATTTCGAGCAACCAGAAGCGGCCATCGGCATCGCGCATGGCATCGATTCGACCCCAGCCACGTGCGCCTAAAACGCGAAATGCTTCGAGTGACAGACGTTGTAGCTCAGCTTCATCTTCAGCAAGCAAGCCGCTTGGAATGTTGTACTGGGTGTCATTGCGTGAATACTTTGCTTCAAAGTCGTAGAAGTCTGTCGCCGGCACCATGCGAATTACTGGCAATGCACGGTCGCCTAAAATGGCGATGGTGTATTCGCTGCCTTGAATAAAGTGCTCGGCAATGACTTCGCTATCGTGCTTTGCTGCGACTTCATAGGCTTTCGCTAAGTCTTCCACGCTATAGACTTTGGCCATGCCAATGCTCGAGCCTTCGCGTGAGGGCTTGACCATTAATGGCAGGCCTAAGTCGGCGACGACTGCTGCGAAATCCATGCCGGCATATAAACGGCGATACGTTGGCGTTGGCAGACCGCAACCAACCCACAGCTGTTTAGTGCGCGCTTTATCCATGCCGATGGCTGAGGCCATGACGCCACTGCCGGTGTAAGGCACTTGGAATTGTTCGAGCACGCCCTGAATAACGCCGTCTTCACCGCCGCGGCCATGGAGCACGATAAAGGCACGGTCATAGCCCTGCACTTCGACAATATCGCGCTCGGCAGGATCGAAGCGATGCGCATCGACTCCAGCTTCTTGCAAGGCTTTCAGCACCGCAGCGCCGCTGATTAATGACACGGGTCGCTCGGCGGCAGTGCCACCATAGAGCACGGCCACGCGGCCAAAATCGACAGACTGGCTCATGCCTTAGGCTCCGATAAATAGAGTTGGTGTTGTGCCAGCTCCACGGCAATGCTGCCGACGGTACCAGCGCCTTGGGTTAGCAAGACATCGCCTGCTTTTAAAATGCTCGGCAGGATGCTGGCCAGCTCATCACTAGCCTCAACGAATACGGGGTCAACTAGGCCACGGTTGCGGACACTGCGCGCTAATGAACGGCTATCGGCACCTGAAATAGGTTTTTCACCTGCGCTATAAACATCGAGTAAAAGTAGTGCGTCGACGCTAGAGAGCACATGCACAAAATCCTCAAAGCAGTCGCGCGTGCGCGTGTAGCGATGCGGCTGAAACAGCATGACTAAGCGGCGGTCTGGGTAAGCCTGACGAGCAGCGGCAATAGTTGCTGCGACTTCACGAGGGTGATGACCGTAGTCATCAACCAATTGCACGCCATGCATTACGCCTAAGCGCTGGAAGCGACGGCCCACACCTTCGAAATCATCGAGCGCCTTGACCATGGCGGCATCGTCAACACCTTCATCGGTGGCCACGGCTATTGCCGCTAAGCTATTTAAAACATTGTGCAAGCCAGGCAAATTTAACGTTACCTGCAGTGGATCACGACCTTCACGCAGTGCGGTGAAGCGTGTTTGCAAACCATCTTGCTCGATGTCTACCGCGCGCACATCGTTGCCTTCGTTAAAGCCATAAGTCACGGTTGGACGAGCAATCTGCGGCAGTAGTTCGGTGACGATTGGATCATCACCGCAAACAACAGCAAGACCGTAAAACGGTAGGTTGTGCAAGAAATCAATAAAGGTGCGCTTTAATACTTCAAAGTCACCACCGTAGGTTTCCATGTGATCAGCATCGATATTGGTAACCACTGAAACCATGGGTTGTAAGTGTAAAAATGAGGCGTCACTTTCGTCAGCTTCCGCTACAAAATAACGGCTGCTACCGAGCTTGGCATTCGTACCAGCACTATTGAGCAGACCACCAATCACATACGTTGGGTCAAAGCCAGCTTCGCCTAGAATCGAAGCAATTAAACTGGTTGTTGTGGTTTTCCCATGAGTGCCCGCAATGGCTATACCGTGTCGATAGCGCATCAGCTCAGCGAGCATTTGCGCGCGACGCACAATCGGTAAGCGACGGCTCAGTGCAGCATTAACTTCTGGGTTGCTAGTATCAATAGCGGTAGACACCACCAAAACATCTGCGGTCTCAATATGTGCTGCATCGTGGCCGATAAAAATATCCACACCCAGCTCTTTTAAGCGCTGCGTGTTCTTGCTTTCTTTCATGTCCGAGCCAGCGATTTCATAGCCCTGATTGAGCAAGACTTCGGCGATACCGCACATGCCTGCGCCACCGATGCCGACAAAGTGAATGCGGCGAATCCGGCGCATTTCAGGAATTTCAATCATGCGGCTGCGTGTGATGGGTCTCATGCTTCACCTCGTAAAATCGTGTTAACCACACGCGTAGTGGCTTCGGTCTCTGCCAAGGCACGAGCCTTTTCAGCCATTTGTTGTAATTTTTCGCGCTGCAATAATCCGCGCAAAGTAGCGGCAAATGCCGACACCGTTAAATCTTTTTGTTGAAACAATAACGCCGCGCCAGCATCGCTTAAAAAGCGTGCATTGGCGGTTTGGTGATCATCAACAGCATGTGGGAATGGAATCAGTACCGATGCCACACCCACTGCTGCCAACTCGGACACGGTTAGCGCACCGCTACGGCAAATAACGACATCGGCCCACGCGTATTCAGCCGCCATATCATCGATAAATGGCAGCACCGTGGCTTGCACACCGAGCTTGGCGTAGACCGCCTCAGCATTGGCGGCATGCTTGCGGCCGGCTTGATGGCGAATGATTGGGCGCGCTGCTGGCTCTAGCTCAGCGAACGCTTCTGGCACCAATTGGTTTAACGCCACAGCACCTAAACTTCCGCCTAAAACCAGTACCTGCAGCTGGCCTTGACGTTCGCCGTAACGAATAGCGGGCATGGGCAAGCTAGCAATGTCAGCACGCACTGGATTACCCACGGTGCTTACCTTGCTCGAAGCGGCAAAGGCACTGGGGAAGGCCTGCAAAATGCGTGTGGCAAAACGCGCCAGAGTTTTATTAGTAAAACCGGCAATGGCGTTTTGCTCATGGATATACAGTGGCAGGCCCAGTAGTCGCGCGGCCACGCCACCGGGGCCAGTAACATAGCCACCGAGGCCAATGACGGCATCGGCATTGACGCGGCGGCAAATTGCCATCGCCTGCCAAACCGCTACAAGCAACTTAAACGGCGCTTGCAGCAAAGGCAGCAGGCCATTGCCGCGTAGGCCGCCAACATTTAAATAGCTAATAGCAATGCCCGCTTTCGGCACGATGTCGGCCTCAATGCCGCGCGCTGTACCCAGCCAATGCACTTTCACGCCCTCAGCTTGCAGTCCACGCGCCACAGCTAATGCCGGGAAGACGTGACCGCCAGTGCCGCCAGCCATCACTACCACCGATTTAACGATAGTCATTGAGGCCTCCCGGACGACGCACAGCGCGTTCTTGTGGCTCGCTGGCTTCGGCATCGATGCGCAAAAGCACTGCCAAGACCACAAACATCATGACCAAACTGGAGCCACCGTAGCTGACTAGCGGTAGCGTCAGGCCTTTGGTTGGAAACAGACCGATATTAACGCCGATATTGATCGCTGCTTGGATGCCGATAGTCACCGACAAGCCATAGGCGACATAGCCAGAAAATATCTGGCCAGCACGCTCAGCACGTTGGCCAATGCGCAGGCCAGTCATGACCAAAGTGACCATGGCTAGCAATAATAACAAGACGCCGACTAGGCCAAACTCTTCGGCATAAACGGCAAAAACGAAGTCGGTATGTGCTTCGGGCAAGTAGAATAATTTTTGCACGCTATGGCCTAAGCCAACACCAAACCAATCGCCACGACCGAAGGCGATCAAGCTTTGCACTAGCTGGTAACCACTATTGTATTGATCGGCCCATGGATCGGTGAACGCCATTAAGCGCTTCATCCGATAAGGCTCGGCGATCATGATGCCGATGGCACCCAATAAAATTCCGCCCGACAGCATTAAATACAGCGCCATTGGCGAGCCTGCCAAAAACAGCATCGCCATCAATGCAATGACAATCACCATGCTGGCGCCGAAGTCAGGCTCTGCCAACATCAAGCCAACAGATATGCCGGCAAATGCCATTGGCTTGAGAAAGCCCATCCAGCCTGAGCGCACATCTTCTTGGCGGCGCCATAAGTAGGCAGCCATCGCCAACACGCCAGCAAACTTCAATATTTCTGATGGCTGGATGGTTAAGCCACCAATGCCAATCCACCGCATGCTGCCATTTACGCGACGGCCAATACCAGGAATCAAGACCAATACAATCAGCACAAGCGCCACTAAAAACAGCCAGTAGCTATAACGATTCCATGTCTCCATGGGCACTTGCGAAACCACCGCGGCAACCACTAGGCCAATGGCTAGATAGATCAAGTGGCGCGTGAAGAAGTAGAACGGATTGCCATAGTTGGCATCAGCGACGCCCATCGATGCCGAGCCAACCATGATTAGGCCGATGCAAAATAAGAAGCCCGCTGAGAGCAGCACATACTGACGATCGCTGAGCAAGCTCAGATTCATGCGCATGTTTTGATATGGAGCAAGCACGCGGGCCATCATGATGAATGCCCCGTATTGGAGCCGGCAACGAATGTTTGCACGCCAAGCGCAAACTGATCGCCGCGATCTTCGTAATGCTTAAACATGTCGAAGCTAGCGCAAGCTGGCGACAGCAAAATGGCATCGTGGGGCTGGGCAAATTGACGAGCGCTGGCGATGGCCTCATCCAAGCTCGCGCAACGCTGGCGTGGCAACTCGGCGGTGATGGCGGCATCAATCACCGACGCATCCTCACCGATCAACACTAGCGCACGGCCGAAGCTGGCCATAGCCGTTTGCAATGGCGTGAAATCTTGACCTTTACCGACACCGCCAGCAATGAGCACAACGCGACCGCCAGCCGGCGCAATTGCCGCACCTAGGCCATGAATAGCCGCGAGCGTTGCGCCAACATTAGTGCCTTTAGAGTCGTTATACCAAGCGATGTCATCGGCCAAGGCGACGCGTTGGCAGCGATGTTTTAAGCCGCTGAAATCGCGCAATGTGGCTAGCATGGCATCACGCGACATGCCCACAGCCTCGCCCAATGCCAAACAAGCTAGCGCATTGGCAATATTGTGCTGACCAAAGATTTGCAACTCGGCAACAGGCATTAATAGCTCGCGACCGCGTGCCAACCAAGGCTCGCCATCGACGCTTAAAACGCCGTGATCGTTTAGATCTGGCGCACTCAAACCAAAACTTGCATGCGGCAGACTATCGGCGATTAATGGCCGTGTTAATTTGTCATCGCGGTTAAATACATAGCGCTGGCAGTTGCGGAAAATACGGTGCTTAGTCTGATGATATTCGACCATGCCGCTGTAGCGATCCATATGGTCTTCGCTGATGTTCAACACCACCGCCACCGCTGCTTTCAGCGAATGCGTGGTTTCAAGCTGGAATGACGACAACTCCATGACGTAGAGGTCTTTGTCACCCTCAGCGAGCATGTCTAAAACTGGTGTGCCGATATTGCCGCAAACGCCGACATTTAAGCCGTCACGCTCGGCCATCAAACCCATCAATGTGGTGACTGTGCTTTTTGCGTTAGATCCGGTGATAGCAATAATCGGTGCCGTGGCTTCGCGGCAAAATAGCTCTACGTCGCCAACCACCAAAACACCTGCGCGACTTGCGGCAGCAATTTCTGGTGTAGAAATTGCCATGCCTGGGCTGGAAATAATTTCACTGGCCGACAACAGCAGCTCGGCATTTAAGCCGCCAAGATACACATTAACTTCGGGAAACTCAGCACTGAGCTCAGCTAAACCGGGCGGATGCTCGCGCGTATCATTAACCGCAACGCTATAGCCTTTGCTACGTAAATAACGCACGCACGAGAGCCCAGTCTTACCCAGACCAATCACTACTCGTAGACCACCGCGCGCTATTAACATGCTCAGCTCCTAACGCAATTTCAAGGTCGCAAGACCAATGAGCACCAACATGAATGAGATGATCCAGAAACGCGCAACCACGCGAGTCTCGGGCCAGCCTTTAAGTTCAAAATGGTGATGAATAGGAGCCATGCGGAAGATGCGTTTGCCGGTGAGTTTGAAGCTTGCCACCTGCATCATTACCGACACGGTCTCCATGACGAAGACCCCGCACATAACGAATAAAACGATTTCCTGACGCACGATGACCGCGATAGTGCCGAGCACAGCACCCAGTGACAGCGCGCCGACATCACCCATGAAAACTTGCGCGGGATACGCGTTGAACCAGAGGAAACCAAGACCGGCGCCAATGATTGCGCCACAGATAATGATGAGCTCGCCCGACCCGGCCACGAAGGGGATTTGCAGGTAGGTGGCGAACTTAATATTGCCGGTGACGTAGGCAAAAATAGCCAATGCGCCAGCGACCATGACGGTAGGCATAATCGCCAAGCCATCAAGGCCGTCGGTAAGATTGACCGCATTACTAGCACCTACGATGACGAAGTAGCTGAGCACGATGTAGGCGATACCAAGCGGGATAATGATGTCTTTGAAAAACGGCACGATGAGACTGGTTTCAATTGGCGTTTTCGCAGTCATGTAAAGAAACACTGCCGCACCAAGACCAGCCACCGACTGCCAGAAATACTTCCAACGACTCGGCAAACCGCGAGGGTCTTTCTCGACAACTTTGCGATAGTCATCGACCCAACCGACCATGCCAAACACTGCCATCACCGCCAGCACCACCCAGATATACATATTATCTAAGCGCGCCCAAGCCAAGGTGCTGACCAAAATCGTGGTCAAAATGAGTACGCCGCCCATAGTTGGCGTGCCGACTTTAGCCAAATGCGTTTGCGGGCCATCTGTGCGAATGGCTTGGCCAAATTTCATCGCTTTCAGGCGCTCAATCATCCACGGCCCCCACCAAAGCGATAGCGCAAAGGCAGTGACAATGCTGAGCATGAAGCGAAAGGTGAGGTAGTTAAATACCGCAAAGCCTTTCACATGCTGGCTGGCCCAATCGGCTAAGACTAGGAGCATTAGTGCACTCCCGCCGACTCAGTAACAGCGTGCACGATCTGCTCCATGCGTGCGCTGCGTGAGCCTTTAATCAAAGCACTGACTACGCCTTGTAGCTCATGCTCTAAGGCTTTCACTAAGGCATTGTGATCAGGAAATAATTGCGCCTGATTGCCAAAGCCATCGGCATAAAAATGCTGGTGCTGACCTGTGGTCATTAACGCGTCTATTTTTTTCATTTTTGCGTACGCTCCGACTTCACGATGGCCCGATGCGGTGGCATCGCCCAATTCACCCATATCGCCCAATACCAATACGCGTCGGCCCGGCAGCGAGCACAGCAAATCAATCGCTGCTTTCATGCTGTCGGGATTAGCATTGTAGCTGTCATCGATGAGATAAGACTCACCGAGGCGATGCAGCACACTGCGACCCATAAACGGGCGCGTGCTTGATAAACCTTGCACAATGGCCTCTAGTGACACGCCGCAGGCATGCGCCAAACCGGCTGCTGCCAAAGCATTTGCGACCTGATGACGACCCAATACTTGCAGCTGTACAGGCGCTGATTGCTCACCGATATGAAGCTGAAAGGCATATTGCGGCGTATCACCGTGGCTAATATTGCTCGCATAAATGTCAGCGCCAGCCTGTAGCGAGAATGTCACTACACGGCGCGAGCCCATCGCTTCAAGCCAGAAATCAGCGAACTCATCATCACGATTAATTACCGCCACACCGTCATCGGCCAAAGCGGAGTAAATCTCGCCCTTAGCGCGCGCAATACCCTCGCGACTACCGAATCCTTCTAAATGTGCAGTGCCAACATTGGTGATCACCACTGCCTGCGGCTTCACCATTGCGGCGGTGTAAGCGATTTCGCCAAGATGATTTGCGCCAAGTTCAAACACGCCGTATTGGTGCTCATCACGCAAACGCAGCAGCGTTAGTGGCACACCAATATCGTTATTAAAATTACCCTTCGTAGCCAAGGTATTACCTAAGCCTTCAAAAATTCGCGCAGTCATTTCTTTGGTAGATGTTTTGCCTGCCGAGCCCGTCATCGCCACTTTGGTGAGCTTAGGGAAGCGCTCGCACCATGCAGTCGCCAACCGACCTAGGGCGGCATGGCAATCAGCCACAACAATTTGAGCGATGCCTGCCGATGGATCCAATGATTCAGTAATCGCGGCTAGTGCACCTTTAGCCGCGGCTTGTGCGAGCAAGTCATTAGCATTGGTACGAGCACCATTGAGCGCGATAAACACATCATCGGCCTGTAGCGTGCGGGTATCGGTCGAGAAGCTACCAACATCGGCATCCAAGCCAACCAGTTCGCCCGCAATGGCGCGAGCAATATCCGAGAGCTTCATGCTCTACTCCTCAACAGCAAGGCCATACGCACCTGCTCTACATCACTAAATGGAGTACGCACGCCGTGCACTTCTTGGTAAGTTTCATGACCTTTGCCGGCCACCAAAACCAGATCATCTTCGCCCGCTTCTGCTATCACTTGCGCGATGGCATCGCCACGATCAAGCACGCAACGCACGCTGCGATCTGCCGCTAAGCCTGAGCGCACATGATCAACAATCGCTTGTGGATCTTCTTCGCGTGGGTTGTCTGTGGTGATGACTACGTGATCGGCTAACTCGCCAGCAATACGACCCATTTCTGGACGCTTACCGGTGTCACGACCACCGCCACAACCAAACACCACCCAAAGCTTGGCCTTGGTATGTTCACGCGCCGCCTTTAGTGCCTGCGCCAAAGCATCTGGTGTGTGTGCGTAATCAACCACCGCTAATGGTGTGCCAGATTCGCGCAAACATTGCATGCGGCCAGGCACCGGTGACACCTCAGCTAAAGCAGCCACGATGGCATCGATGTCATGACCAATGCTAAGCAGGCCACCAACTACAGCAAGTAAATTGCTGGCATTAAAATGACCAATCAATGGGCTTTTTAACGTCACTGTTTTGCCGGCAATGCGCAGCGAAATGTGCAGGCCATCGAGTGTGGCCTCTACTGACTCCGCTACCAGCTCAACATCGCTAGCTGGATTTAAGCTATAGCGCAGGCATTGCACGTTGTCAGCGAGCTGCGCCATCATTTCTGCGCCGTAAATATCATCGGCGTTTATGACCGCCGCGCGCAGATCAGGCCAGCGAAATAACGAGGCCTTGCTCGCCGCATATGAGTCCATGTCGCCGTGATAATCAAGATGATCGCGCGTCAAATTGGTAAACAAAGCGGTATGAATGCGTGTGCCAGTTAAGCGGCCTTGGCTCAGCCCATGCGAGCTCGCCTCAAGGGCAACAGCCTGCGCACCTTGATCTCGGAAATCGGCTAACAGGCGCTGTAACTGCAGAGGATCTGGCGTGGTGAAAATTGCCGGAGCTAGTTTGCCCGGAAAGCCATTGCCTAAGGTGCCCATGACTGCCGCACGCAGGCCTAATTTATTGCATGCGCCAGCGAGTAAATTGGCGATGCTGGTTTTACCATTGGTGCCAGTAGTGGCAAGCACAGTCATAGCTTGCGAGGGCTGTCCATACCAGCGCGCCGCCAAAAGCCCGAGCATGTCGCCTAGGCCTGGCACGGCTAATACCGGCACATGATTGATGACAGTGTTCAGAGTGAAATGATTATCGGCCTCAGTCAAAACTACCGCTGCACCAGCTTCGATGGCAGCAGGAATATGCTCATGCGCGTTGTAATGCGTACCGGCGACAGCAATGAAACAGGTGCCCGCGGTTACTTGACGCGAGTCGGCAACCAACGACTCAATGGCAATCGATTGCCATTGATCAGGGCAGCTAGGTAGTAAATCGCCGAGTGTCATCATCTCAGCCTCCTGCCGCAGGGCGATAAGGTAAGCGCGCCTGACCAGCCAAGCGCTCGCTGCTGCGATCTGGCTCGACATTCATTAGGCGTAAGGCGTCGGCCATGCTGCGCGAAAATACTGGTGCTGCTGCCAAGCCGCCGTAATAGCCACCCTTGCGAGGCGTATCGATGATCACCGCGGTAACAATTTTAGGATTGCTAGCTGGAGCCATACCGACAAACAAGGACATGTATTGGTCACTAGAATAGCCGCCGCCCTTTGCTTTATGAGCTGTGCCAGTTTTGCCTGCCACGCGATAGCCCGGCACTGCTGCACGAAGCGCAGTGCCTTCCTGCGTAACCACAGTTTCCATCATGGGGATCAAGCTTTTAGCGATGACTTCTGGAATCACTCGATGGCCTTCAACCGGGCCATTCACTTTAATAAAACTCACGGGCCGCTGAATGCCGCCACTAGCGATCGTTGCGTATGCCTGAGCCAATTGCAGTGCAGTCACCGTCACACCATAGCCATAAGACATGGTGGCGACTTCAACAGGATTCCAACGATTTGATGGCTGCAAAATACCAGCGCTCTCGCCGGGAAAGCCACTGCCAGTGGTGCTGCCAAAGCCTAAGTGCTGATGCAGCAGCGGCAGCGTATCGCGCGGCAAGGCCATGGCAATTTGTGCAGTCGCAACGTTGCTGGACTTGGTCAGCACAGTTTGCATATCGATAACGCCGTAATTGCTGTGATCACGCACGACTTTATTGAGCACGCGATACGTACCTGGCGAGGTATCGAAATGACTGCTAGTGGTGAATTTTCCGCTCTCCAATGCCGCCACCAAAGTAAATGGTTTTAGCGTCGAGCCCGGCTCAAACATGTCGGTGACCGCGCGATTACGCACAGCGTCGATATCAAGCGTGCCGCGATTATTCGGGTTGAACGATGGCACACTGGCCATTGCTAGGACTTCGCCGGTCTCGACATCTAGCGAGACCAACACGCCAGCCACGGCATTGTGCTCAGCCACGCCTCGGGCCAATTCGCGATACGCCGAATACTGCACACGCGAATCAAAACTCAAGATGACATCTTGGCCAGGGCGCGCAGGCTTGAGCAGCGCCACATCCTGTACGCGATGACCTTTCAAATCTTTCATCACGCGCTTGCTGCCTTCAATGCCAGCGAGCTTTTTATCGAAAGATAACTCTAAGCCTTCACGGCCATGATCATCTGTACCAGTAAAACCGAGCATATGCGCGGTGGCTTCGGCTTCAGGGTAAAAGCGCTTGTACTCGGTCATCGAATACACGCCAGCAAAATCTTTGGCCAACACTTCTTCTGCATCATTTGGTGTCATGTGACGCACTAAATAGATGAAGCCTTTCTCACGATGGCGCTTAATTTTGGCCTGCAAATCTGCAGGCGATAACTTCAATGCTTTCGCCAGCGCCACCACATCAAGTTTAGCGGCAATGGCTTGGCGAGGATTCAGCCATAGGGTCGTGACCGGCGTGCTCACCGCCAGCGGCGTATTATTTCGGTCACGAATGACGCCGCGCATGGCCATAATCGGCTCAGTACGCATCATGCGAGCATCACCTTGAGCGCGCAGAAATTCACTATCGACGACTGTTAAATAGCCGGCACGCAGAGTAATGCCGCCAAATAAAACCGCGAGAATAAACAGCACAAAGCGATGGCGCCCAACATACTTAAGCCCGCCATGATCACTCGCGGCGGGCTTTGTCTTAGCGCGTGAGTTAGCACGCTGATTTGGTGAGTTAGTGCGCTGATTCATGGCCGCACCATCATGACGTCATGCGGCGCCGGCGAGCGCATACCGAGCTCATCAACCGCGACTTTGCCAATGCGCCCGTAAGCACCCCATGCTTGCTGCTCTAGCAGAAGTTGACCCCATTCCACTTCCAGCTGATCACGCTCAGTTTGCAATGACTGCAAGTCTGCTAAATACAGACGCGACTTATGCACGCTGAAGGCCACCGCAATCGATGTCGACACCAGCACCACGATGACGCAGGCATTTTGCCAAAGAATAGGCTGCATCAAGCTTAGGCGCAGGCCGCTTAAACGCGCTGCCCAGCTCATTTTCGCACGCTCGCTAAACGCTCTGCCACGCGTAAATGCGCACTACGAGCGCGAGGATTTGCGTTGACTTCCTCGGCACTGGGCTCCACGGCTTTGCCAATTTTTTTCAGCTGCGGATTCATTTGCGCAATGGTCACCGGCAGGCCCGGCGGAAAGTCATCGCCCTTAGCCTCACGCACAATGAACTGCTTCACTAAGCGGTCTTCCAGCGAATGGAAGCTAATCACAGCCAAACGACCGCCAGCATTCAATGCATGCAGACTTTGCGCTAGCAAATCTTCTAAATCACCGAGCTCACGATTCACCGCAATGCGAATAGCCTGGAAGCATCGCGTCGCCGGATGCTTATGGCGCTCCCACGATGGATGCGCTTTAGCAATGACATCAGCCAACACTTTAGTTCGCGTAATCGGCGTCACCGCCTGCTCAGCCAATACCGCGCGAGCAATACGGCGGGCATGACGCTCTTCGCCATAAGTTTTAAAGACATCGGTGAGTTCAGCTTCGGAAATCTGCACCAACCATTGCGCCGCACTTAAACCGCGCGTGGTATCCATGCGCATATCGAGCGGGCCATCATTCATAAAGCTAAAGCCGCGCTCGGCATCATCTATCTGTGGCGATGACACACCTAAGTCCGCCAGCAAGCCATCAACCTGACCCAACAAACCACGCGCTTCCAATGCCGGCAGCAAGCTAGCAAAAGAGTCATGGATGATTTCAAAGCGCGAGTCTTCACGCATTAATGCTTCACCGCTGGCGATCGCTTGCGGGTCTTTATCGAAACCAATGACGCGCGCGTTAGGGCCAAGCTGCGCTAGTAGATGGCGTGTATGTCCGCCTCGGCCAAATGTCGCATCCACATAGACGCCATCAGGCTTGCCCAAGACGGCAGCGACGGTCTCATTGAGTAGGACAGTGAGGTGAACTAAGGCATTCATGGTTATAGCGCCAGAGTATCAATGGCTTGCGCAAGCTCGGCAGCCGAGAAGTCGGCATTGAGCAGCTCAGCTTGTAGAGCATCCCAGGTAGGCTTATGCCAGATTTCACATTTCTTGCCCTGACCGGCAAACACCACAGCTTTTTCAAATAGTGCAAATTTGCGTAGCTCGGGGCTAACCAAAAATCGCCCCGCGCTATCGAGATTAATTTCTGTTGCATAGCCCATTAGGCGACGCTTGAGCATGGCTAACGGCGCACTAGAACTCGGCAGTGCATCAAGCCGCGCTTCAATGACTTCCCATTCAGGCAATGGGTACAGCACTAAGCATCTTTCACGAATATCGACGGTCAGGACAAATTTTCCCTGACACTCAGCCATAACGCGCTCGTGGTAACGCGTCGGCAAGCCGATGCGCCCTTTGGCGTCCATGTTGAGTTCGTCGTAGCCGCGAAACATTCGATTAGCCTTCCCGAGTGGGCGATAAAAACAATAAAAACCACAAAGTCACACTTTTCCCCACTCTGTTGGCAATATAGGGATGCGACCGCTGAGCGTCAAGGACAGTCTCAGTCGGTTATATGTATAGTTTAGGTATTGAATAACAATGACTTAGCTTTAATGCGCAGAATCAACATTGTCATTGAATAGAAGATAAACAATGACTTAGCGATGTTTCCTCATGCCAATACGAGAGCTTCGCTAACGTTAGAATTTATAGTTATATATAAATTAGTTATGCGAAGCTTAGACAAGGGTGTAACAGATCTACGCTAGGTCGTAGATCGAGCGCCTCGAGCCACGCGCCAGTGAATCAGCAACGTCAGCCCTGCTACCAGCAGAAACATAAAGCATTGCAGCAGCGTCTGAAAGCCACTACGCCGCTCGCCGTTAATGGCAATCACAAGCGACTCCTGCCGCTGCTGACTTAGCTTTGCCTCACTGGGCCTCGCCTCTTGCTTACCATCGCTTGAATACGATGGCTGACTACGCCAATAAGCATCGTTCGTCTGATGATTGGAGTAGGTATTTTCGTTTAGCGTTAACTCAGGCGTTGCTACTGTGAACACAGCATAGCCCGCAATACCTGCCGAGATGACGATACAAAATACTGCGGCGAAACAGACTGAAAGCGCATATATCTCTAGCTTACTTTTCATGCTCTATCTCACTTTCAAGGCCACCGAGCATATAGAGGCTACTACACATCTCAAGCTCAGCTCACATAATAGGTCGGAGTCAGCCGGTAAGCCGGGTTCTGTCGTGGACGATCATTCCTCTAGGCGCACCGTCGCCGATGCGCTCAAGCAACCTACCCGTGTCCCGCGCGGGCCGCGCGTCTGGACACCTATTTGGTCTTGCTTCGAGTGGGGTTTGCCGTACCGGTCTGTTACCAGACTCGTGGTGCGCTCTTACCGCACCGTTTCACCCTTACCACGCACATCCGAGGATGCCGTTCGGCGGTCTACTCTCTGTTGCACTTTCCGTCGGCTCGCGCCGCCCAGGCGTTACCTGGCACTCTGCCCTATGAAGCCCGGACTTTCCTCCCCCCTGCATGCAGGGCAGCGATCGTCTGGCCAACTCCGGCGCGCAGCATACGGCGGCAGGAGCACTAACTCAAGGCGCATATCTCAGCATTTACTGACATCAACTACTGCGCCGCCTCGCGCAACTGCTGCGCCAACTCGTAAAGTGCATTTTTACGTAGCCCCAAAACCTCCGCAGCAATAGCTGCTGCCTGCTTCACCGGCAACTCCCGCACCAATACCGCCAACAAAGCCTCGGCCGTGATGCTGTGCTGATCATTCACCGCCAGTGCTGGCGCGCCGGCCACAACAATGACCATTTCGCCCCGCTGCTGATTACTGTCGGCCTCAACCCAAGCTAATAGTTCAGCCAATGGCGCGCGTTTAATTGTCTCGAAAGTTTTTGTCAGCTCACGCGCCAAGGTTGCCAAGCGCTGTTCGCCAAAGACACTGGTCATTGCCGCTAGAGTATCGACGATGCGATGCGGCGCTTCATAAAAAATCAGGCTATGCGGTGTCTGCGCCAAAGCCTGTAATCGCGACTCGCGAGGGCCGGCCTTCGCCGATAAAAAACCTTCGAAATGAAATCGGTCAGATGCCAAACCGGCGGCGCTTAAAGCTGCAATTGCTGCACAAGCGCCCGGTACTGGTGACACTCGTATGCCCGCCTCATGCGCTGCTGCCACCACTCGATAGCCAGGGTCGCTAATCAACGGCGTGCCGGCATCGGAAATCAGCGCCAGCGACTCACCAGCGAGCATGCGCTCAATCAGCATGGGCACGCGTTCGGCCTCATTGTGATCATGTACTGCCGTGGTTGGGGTGGTGATGCCTAGCTCTCGCAGCAAGCGACCAGCGTCGCGCGTGTCTTCGGCTGCAATCATCGACACCGCTTGCAGCGTAGCCTTTGCGCGCGGCGATAAATCATCGTTATCGCCAATGGCTGTCGCCACCACATACAACACGCCCGCTTCCAACTTACTCATCGCAGCATCCACTTTTCATTGATCGCTAAGCTTACGTGCCAGCACAGGCATGCGCCATGGTCTTAACTAGAGATAAAGCCAAGGAGTTAGCCATGCCATCCGTGCGCAAGACATTAAAAGCAGGCTCACCGACACAGGTGCAAGGTCGCATAGCCGAGGCCGACGCTTGCGAGCTGCTTATTAGCGCCGGCCATCGCATCATTGCGCAAAACTACCTCTGCCGTGCTGGCGAGATTGATATCATCAGCGTCAACCATTACGGCAAGCTGGTGTTTACTGAAGTACGCTGGCGCAGTAGCGTTGAATTTGGTGGAGCCATTGCCACGATAAACGCGCAAAAGCGAAGCAAAATGAGCAAAACAGCCGCTTTCTTTTTGCGCCAAAACCCACACTACGCTACCTTCAGCAGTCGATTTGATGTCATTGCTTTTAATGGCAAACCGCCGCACTGGCAACGTGTTTGGTTGCGCGGCGCATTTAGCGCGTTTTAACTTTACGGATGAATCATGCAAGCACGCATTGCCCAACTCGGCCACGATGCCATGAGCACACTAGCCAAGCTCGTTGAAGAAGCTAGCCCCGCCATCGAGCAAGCCGCTATGGTTATGGTCGATGCCTTGGTGAATGGGCACAAGATCATCAGTTGCGGCAACGGCGCCTCAGGCGCCAACGCACAGATTTTTGTTAGCAAGCTGCTCAATCGCTTTGACCCTGAGCGCCCCGCCCTACCAGCATTAGCGTTGGCTCCAGATAGCATCACGCTAAGCGCTTTAGCACAGGACAACCGCCTCACCGAATCATTTTCGCGGCCATTTCTCGCCATCGCGCAAACTGGTGATGTCTTGGTGGTGCTATCTGCCAGCGCCACCGCCCCTAATATCATTGCCGCCGTGCATGCTGCTCAAGAGCGAAACTGCCCGGTGATTGCACTCACCGGCGCCAGCGGTGGCGAAATTGCGCGTCTACTTAGCGAGCGTGATGTATTGATTCAAATCCCAGACCATCGCAGCTACCGAGTGCATGAAGCGCAACTCTTTACTTTGCATTGCTGCTGCGCCTTAATCGACACAGCCTTATTTGGAGATCCAGACCTTGCTTATTAAACCCATGAAAATCATATTGACTGCTGCCATCGTTAGCACTGCGTTACTTTCAGGCTGTACCACGCTGGCCAAAATGGGCGTTGCCCCTGGCATCGCAGACCCTGGCACGCGCACAACGGCGCTTTCACTAACTGATATAAGCCTATCGCAAGCCGTTCTTCGCGATATTTTCCGCGACATTCCAGCCGCGCGCGATGGTCGCATCCAAGTTGAATCGTTTTATCAGGTCATATTGATCGTTGGCGAAGTGCAGAGCGCTGAAATTAAAAGCCGCATTACGCAAATCGCGAAGAGCTATAAAGACGTACGCTCAGTACACAATGAGCTAGAAGTGGCAGTGAACCGCGGCCTGCTAGATCGGGCGGGCGATGACATGCTGGAAAGAAAGGCCGGCTTTACCTTAGCCACAGCCGATAATGTGCCTAGCTCGCAAACCAAGATTGTCGCCAAAAATGGCACGGTGTATTTGATGGGCGCACTGACGCAGCGCCAAGCCGATCGCGCCATTTTGCGCCTGCAGGCGCTCGATGGCGTGACACGGATTGTGAAAGTGCTGGAAATAGTTGGTGAGCCGAACGCTCAATAAGCTATTTCACCACACTGAGAAAAGGCCGCGGCTTCGCGGCTTTTTCTATTGCAGGCTCAGCTTCAGCAATAGGCGGTGGCTCGGGCGAGTATTCCGTAGCTTCGAAAAATAGACCTTCGCCATTTTCCTTTGCATAAATGCCCAGCACTGCACCCACTGGCACTTGTATCGCCATTGGCATGCCGCCAAAACGCGCTGAAAACAACACCGCTTCATTGCCCAAAACTAAGTCGCGCACAGCCGATGGCATGACGTTAAGCACAATGCGGCCATCCTCAACAAATTGTTGGGGCAACTCGCAGCCCGGCCAATACGCATCGACCAATAAGTATGGCGTAAAGTCGGCATCGACTAACCACTCATAGATGGCACGAATAAAGTAAGGGCGCGTTCCTTTCAGCTGCATCACTGGTTTCAGCCTCGGCGCATATCGCGTTCAACATCGGTCAAGCTGGCTAAGAAGCCATCGCGATGGAAGATCTGCCCCATATAACGCACCATGCCTTTGCATGAGCGCTCTGGCAGCTCAATACCCATTGCCGGCAAGCGCCATAAGATTGGTGCCAACATGCAATCGAGCAGAGAAAACTCTTCGCTCATGAAGAAAGGCATCTCGTTAAAAATCGGGGCAACCGTAATCAAGCTATCGCGAAGTGTTTTTTGCGCTTTCTGTAAAGCCGCATCCTTCAACTTACCCGACAAAATGGCATCGACTTGCGAGCACCAATCTTTCTCAATGCGATAAGCCAATAATCTAGCCTGCGCACGTGCAACCGGATAAATCGGTAGCAATGGTGGGTGTGGAAAGCGTTCGTCAAGGTATTCCATCATGACTTTGGTTTCATAAAGCGATAAGTCACGATCGACCAATACCGGCAGTTCGTTATACGGGTTCAAATCTGCTAAATCGGCTGGGCGATTGCCTGCAGAAACACTCACTACATCGACTGAAACACCTTTTTCGGCCAACACAAAGCGTACGCGGTGGCTGTAATGATCCGCCGCTTCCGAATAAAAAGTCATTGAAGCGCGTCGTGTAACCGTCGCCATCTTAAATCCCCCTAGCAAGCGCTCCACTCAGAAGCGCAAAAGCAAAAGGGCGGCACCGTAAAGCGCGCGCCCTTCTGCTCAAGACCACAGCCGGCAAATGCCGATGTGGGATTATTTAACGTCTTTCCAGAACTCTTTGTTCAGGAAGTACACGGGAATAAAGAGCACTGCCAAGAACAGTAACACCCAAAAACCCATGGCTTCACGCGTGGTGCGCGAAGGTTCAGCCATATACGTCATGAAGTTAACCAGGTCGCCCATAGCTTCTTCATAACCTTCAGGACCTAGCTCTTTCTCCAGCGGTTGTAGTACATGAGGCATACCAACATCTTTAAAGACGTGGTTGTTTACACCCCATGGACGTTTATCGTCTGGATAGAAGTTAAGCAAGTAGGTATAGACCCAGTCTGGCGAGCGGAAACGTGTTTCCAAAGACAGATCAGGCGGCGCATTACCAAACCATTTGGCTTGATCTTTCGGGCTCACGTGCGAGTTGATCGGATCGCCGATTTTATCGCTAGTAAACATCATGTACTTTTCAACCAACGCAGGGTCGATGTCTAAATCTTGTGACATTCGCTCGTAACGCAAGTATTTCGCGCTATGACAGCCTGAGCAGTAGCTTAGAAAAAGCTGAGCGCCTTTCTGCAACGATGCTTTATCGTGCAAATTGATCGGTGCTACTTCGCATTCGTGCAGCTCACCGCAGGCGCCACCAGCCGAGGCGAAAGCCCAAACCGGTGCTATCGACAAGACAAGAGCCATGATCAACTTTTTCATTAGTGTGATCCCCCAGTAATGCGATCAGGCACAGGTTTTACCTTCTCCATGGACGTATAGAACGGCATGAGTAAGAAAAACAAGAAATAAGTAATCGTCAAGATCTGCGACATCACGGTTTTAACAGGATCGGAAGGTACTGCGCCTAAGTAGCCCAAGCCTAAGAAGCTGATGACAAACACACCAAGCCAAATCTTGCTTTGCGTGCCTTTATAGCGCATCGATTTCACCGGGCTCTTATCCAGCCAAGGCAGGACAAAGAGAATGGCAATCGCCGCACCCATGGCAACCACACCACCAATTTTTGACGGTACTGCACGCAGAATCGCGTAGTACGGGGTGTAATACCATACTGGAGCAATGTGATCAGGCGTCTTCAGCGGGTTAGCTGGCTCGAAGTTTGGTCGCTCCAAGAAGTAGCCACCGCCATCAGGGAAGAAGAACAACACTGCCGAGAAAGCCGCCAAGAACACCACAATACCGACTAAGTCATGCACCGTGTAGTAAGGGTGGAAAGCAATGCCATCTAGTGGAATACCGTCTTCGCCTTTCACTTTCTTGATGTCAACGCCATCAGGGTTGTTTGAGCCCACATGGTGCAATGCAACCAAGTGCATAAACACTAAGGCCACAAGCACTAGAGGAATCGCCACCACGTGTAATGCGAAGAAGCGGTTCAAGGTAATGCCAGAGATCAAGTAGTCGCCGCGAACCCAAGTCACTAGCTGCTCGCCGACAACTGGCACAGCACCAGCCAAGTTCAGAATAACTTGCGCACCCCAATAGGACATATTGCCCCATGGCAGCAGGTAACCGAAGAAGCCTTCAGCCATTAGCGCTAAGTAGATGGCCATACCGAACAGCCACACCAGCTCACGAGGCTTTTTGTATGAACCGTAAAGCAAGCCGCGGAACATATGCAGATAAATCACAACGAAGAACGCGGATGCGCCGGTGGAGTGCATATAGCGCAATAACCAGCCGTACTCAACGTCACGCATGATGTATTCGATAGAATCAAATGCACCTTCGCCTGACGGGTTGTAAGACATCGTCAACCAAATACCGGTAACCAGTTGGTTAACCAACACAATCATTGACAACACACCGAAGAAATACCAGAAGTTGAAGTTCTTCGGGGCATAGTACTTCGACATGTGATATTCGTAGGTTTCAGTCGCGGGGAAACGCGCATCTACCCAGCCCATAAGGCTTTTACCTAGATTTGCCATCAGACGGTATCCTCACCAATCACAATCACAGAGTCTGTTACGTAGCGGTAAGGTGGCACCACTAAGTTTGTTGGCGCCGGCACACCACTAAAGACGCGACCAGCTAAGTCAAAGCGCGAGCCGTGGCATGGACAAAAGAACCCACCGACCCAGTCTGCACCTAAATCGGCAGCAGCAACTTCTGGACGGAATAATGGAGAACAGCCCAAGTGCGTGCAAATACCGGTCAACACCAAAAACTCAGGCTTAATTGAGCGCGTGGGGTTTTTAGCGTATGCAGGCTGCTGAGTTTCAACTTCAGAATTTGGGTCATTAAGCTTGCTATCGTGCGTAGACAGCGTTCTCAGCATTTCAGGCGTGCGACGCACCACCCAAACAGGCTTACCACGCCACTCAAACACAGCGCGCTGGCCAGGCTCGATCTGACTAATGTCAGCGGTGACGGGTGCACCAGCGGCTTTCGCCTTGGCGCTCGGGTTCCACGATTTTACAAAGGGAACTGCTACCCCTGCGACGCCCACAGCACCTACAGCAGCTGTGGCACCAATCAGCAGGCGGCGGCGATCAACATTTACGCCGTCAGTACTCATTAGACGCACTCTCCGAATCAGCTTAAGGCCGCCATTTAGAGGCACGCGCTGGTACCTGGCGGAGCTTGAAAAAGCCCACACATGTTAATGAAATAGCATGGAACTGACAAGATAAAGAAAGCCATATCCACACAGAGTTTCCGCTCATTACACAGAAAATAGACCAAATGCAAAAAGCCCGCTGGTAAACCAAGCGGGCTTTTTGTATCGGCGTCGGCGACTAGCGCCGAGCAGATTAACGCTTCGAGTACTGTGGACGCTTACGCGCTTTACGCAGACCGATTTTCTTACGCTCAACTTCACGCGCATCACGCGTTACGAAGCCTGCTTTACGCAGTGGCGATTTCAGCTCTTCGTTGTATTCCACCAAAGCACGTGTAATGCCATGACGAATTGCACCGGCTTGGCCGCCGATACCACCACCAGCAACGGTGACTTTGATGTCGAATTGAGTCAGAAGCTCAACCAACTCTAGTGGCTGACGCACCACCATACGAGCAGTTTCACGACCAAAGTAAGTATCCAACGGGCGGTCATTAACGACGATGTCGCCTTTACCCGGAGTGATAAACACGCGTGCTGTCGCAGTTTTGCGACGGCCAGTACCGTAATTCATTGTCATAGCTTAGGCGCTCAGATATTCAGTTCTTGCGGCTGTTGGGCGGAATGGGGATGCTCAGCACCACCATACACTTTCAACTTAGCCAGCATATCACGACCCAATGGGCCTTTTGGCAGCATGCCTTTAACGGCGATTTCCAAAGGAGCTTCAGGGCGATGTGCCAATAGCTTCTCGAAATTCACGCCTTTGATACCACCAGGGAAGCCTGTGTGGTGCCAGTACATTTTGTCCTGAACCTTGTTGCCAGTGACAGCTACTTTGCTAGCGTTCACAACAACAATGTAATCGCCGGTGTCGACGTGCGGAGTAAATTCTGGCTTGTGCTTACCGCGCAGACGCACGGCAATAGCGGAAGCTAGACGACCCAGCGTTTTACCGTTTGCGTCAACCACAAACCATTCACGCTTTACGGTCTCAGGCTTGGCACTGATAGTCTTCATGTCAACTTGCCTTCAAAAATCGAGTTGTGCGGCAACCCAAAAATGTTGTCACCGCAATGAGGTCGCGAATGTTACCCAAGGACGAGCCTATTGGCAATGACTGCTTGAAGATTTTTTCACTACCCTAGGCATTGCTGCGCTAATTAGGTCAGCGTGTGAGCAATAGCGCGCTATATACATAGCCTCGGACCTACAAAACAAGCTTGATTGCTCTGCATGCCATACGCCTAAGGCCGATGTGGGCGCATCAAATAATCGCTGGATTGCATTTCCTGCAATCGACTTTGGGTTCGCTCAAACTCAAAGCTCAAGCGCCCGCCTGAGTATAGCGACAAAATAGGCCGCTCAGCGGATGCCACCAAATTAACGCAGCGATCATAAAGCTCATCGATCAAATTGATAAAGCGCCTTGCTGCATCGTCGTTATCTATACCCAGCTCAGGAATACCAACCAGCACTACTGAGTGGTAAACACGTGCCAGCTCAATATAGTCATGAGCGCTTCTAGGCTCTTCGCAGAGCTCCGTAAAGCTAACCCAGAGCACATCATCACTGCGACAAAGAACCTCGACCGTCCTATCATTAATATTAAGTGGCGAGTTCTGCACACTCTGTCCGAGCGTTAGCTCTCTAAAACGCGCCTGCAAAGCTTGTGCAGCTGCATCATCCACTGGCGTGTAGTAGAGCGCCGCCTGCGTTAATACGCGCAGTCGATAATCAATGCCGGCATCCACATTGAGCACTCGGCAATGCGCTTGCACTAGCGCGATGGCAGGAAGGAAGCGCTGGCGCTGCAAGCCGTTTTCATACAAACGCTCAGGCACGATATTTGATGTGGCCACAAGGGTCACACCGCGCACAAACAAGCGCTCGAACAATCCACCCAAAATCATCGCATCGGCAATGTCAGTAACAAAAAACTCATCGAAGCAAATAACAACAGCCTCATTATGCAAGGTGTCGGCGACGTGCGAGAGTGGGTCTTTTGTGCCCTGCAACTCTTTCAGCTGAAGATGAACTCGCTGCATAAAGCGATGAAAATGCACGCGTAACTTGCGCCGAAATGGCACTGACTCAAAAAATAAATCCATCAACCAAGTCTTACCACGGCCTACTCCACCCCATAAATACAGACCTTGGGCTGGCAACTTTTGACGCCTAATTTCTCGTATCCGCGCAGGGCCTCGCACGCGCTGAGCACGCTCAAAGCGCGCAAGAAGCTCATCAAATACTTGCTGCAAGCCCTCTACCGCTTCTCTTTGCGCAGGATCAGCGGTGTAGCCCTCTTGTGCGATGAGCAGCTCATAGCTTGGCAATGGCCCAAGAGGGCTACTTTTGTTTTGCACATCAGCCATTGCGGCCTTCTCCTGCTTCAATGCCATGACGAACCCAATCGCGTAAATCGGTCAAGCGACCATGGAAAAAATGACTGGCGCCCGTCATCACACGCTCCTCTATTTCAGCATTTTGCGTTTCCAGCCAGTCACTAATGGCCTGCGGATCGACAACCTCATCCTCATTGCCATAAATCACTCGCGTGCCTTTTGGCAACTGGAAACCGACCATCGGAAACCGCGTCACAGGCGGCGCAATCAGCATCAGCGAGCGCCCCTGCAAAGATGCTTGAGTTGCCTTAGCCCAAACTGTAGCAGCCACAAAAGCACCAAAAGAGAAGCCAATGAGGGTGAGCTCTTCAATACCCAGCGTCGCCTGCGCCCAAGCCAGTACCGCCAGCACATCATGCTGCTCGCCGGCGCCATGATCGAACTCACCAGCACTTTCGCCTACACCACGAAAGTTGAATCTGAGGCTTGCCATGCTGGCATCGCGACATGCTCTATGAGCGGTGAAAATAACTTTATTTTCCATGGTGCCGCC
Source organism: Paraperlucidibaca wandonensis (assembly GCF_042677145.1). Lineage (NCBI taxonomy): Bacteria > Pseudomonadati > Pseudomonadota > Gammaproteobacteria > Moraxellales > Moraxellaceae > Paraperlucidibaca > Paraperlucidibaca wandonensis. The sequence goes on from NZ_JBHTIT010000001.1 coordinate 1,505,345, forward strand.
AAATAGCGGGTGCGGATGGCAGAGCACAGCCAAGGATTTTGCTCGGGCATGAGGCGGCACAGACAAAATGGCCTGTAACGGGCCCATCGGGCCAGGTAGTGTCAGCCGATGGTCACCGACAGCGTACTTAAAGGGGGAGTTTTCGTTACCGGCCATGCCGAAGTCCTCTACGTAGATCTTTCGCAAGTAGCGGCGAGAATGGTATAGATACACACATCGATCGCCAACGCTGTTATTTGCATGAATAATACGCGCTTAGGTGGTAGCTCGGCATTAAGCCGATAGGGAGAGTTCAGATGACGGCGTTGTGGAGCACAGTATTCTTTTTCATTGGCGTTGCAATTGGCGCTTATTACATGAAACGTCGGACTTCCGATCACCGCAGCCACGAGCTAGAGGCTCTGCTCACTGATCTGCAAAGTCGCCACGAAAATTATCAAAATGATGTGCGCAGCCACTTCGAGCACTCGGCACAGCTAGTGAACGAGATGACACAGCGCTATCGTGAGATTCATGAGCACCTACGCACGGGGGCACAAGTACTGTGCAATGACCCTAAGCGCGCTCGTGAAGACAACCCCGCCAACCAGTTTGTTGGTCTGTCTGGCCCCGCTCCTGAGCCACAAGAGCCGAACCCTTACGCGGGCATTGAGTCGGGCGACTTTTCGTATTATGAGCCGCCACGCGACTACGCCACTAAGGATCCGCTCGATAAGGGCATGCTCGATGAGCGTTATGGATTTAAATAAGTCTTGTTGAAAAATACGGCGCGCGCCTGCAAGTCGGCCTCAGACGATTGGACGAGTGCCGACCTTACTTTTCGTGCGTCTATAGATTATAATTTTCAACCGAATTCACACTAAACCATCGTGTGCATTGGCCTCAGTGGGCCGATTATCGTGGTGGTTTAGTTTTTACCGCCCCCTCCAGAGGACTCCACTGTGCTCGAAGCCTATCGTCAGCATGTTGCCGAACGCGCCGCCCTCGGCGTACCCCCAAAACCACTAGATGAAGCACAAGTCGCCTCCGTAGTCGAACTCTTAAAAAACCCACCTAAGGGCGAAGAAGACTTCTTAGTAGACCTGCTTGAAAACCGAGTTCCGCCTGGTGTTGACCCCGCTGCCTATGTGAAAGCTGGCTACTTAGCCGCTATCGCTACTGGCAAAGCTGACTCAGCTCTTATCAGCAAGCAACGCGCTGTGTATCTGCTTGGCACAATGCTTGGTGGTTACAACGTGGCCCCGCTAGTTACTTTGCTAGATGATGCAAATCTAGCAGCCGAAGCCGCCATTGCGCTGAAAAAGACATTACTCGTATTTGATGCTTTCCACGATGTTGAAGAGAAAGCTAAGGGTGGTAATGCCCACGCTAAAGGCGTCATGCAGTCATGGGCCGATGGCGAATGGTTCACCAACCGTCCAGACGTTGCGCAAAAAATCACCGTCACCGTGTTCAAAGTGACCGGCGAAACCAACACCGATGACCTGTCGCCTGCGCAAGATGCGTGGAGCCGCCCAGACATCCCGCTACACGCCAACGCCATGCTGAAAAACGCGCGCGATGGTATTACGCCTGACAAGCCCGGCGAAATTGGTTCGATCAAACAGATCGAAGCACTGAAAGCTAAAGGCCACACAGTTGCCTATGTTGGTGATGTAGTTGGTACAGGCTCAAGCCGTAAATCAGCTACCAACTCGGTGCTCTGGTTCACTGGCGATGACTTGCCGCACATCCCTAACAAGCGCGATGGCGGCGTTTGTATCGGCAACAAAATCGCTCCTATCTTCTTCAACACCATGGAAGATGCTGGTGCGCTGCCATTTGAGTGCGACGTTAACTCGCTCCACATGGGCGATGTCATCGACATCTACCCATTCGAAGGCAAAATCTGCAAGCACGGCACCGATGAAGTCATCGTCAATTTCGAGCTAAAATCACAGGTATTGCTAGACGAAGTACGTGCCGGTGGCCGTATCAACTTGATCATCGGCCGTGGCTTGACCAACCGAGCTCGTGAAGCTTTAGGTCTTAGTGCATCGACTCTATTCCGCCAGCCACACTTGCCAACAGACACCAAAAAAGGTTTCACGCTGGCACAGAAAATGGTCGGTCGCGCTTGCAACCTGCCAGAAGGCTTAGGCGTTCGCCCAGGCACGTACTGCGAACCGAAAATGACCACCGTGGGCTCGCAAGATACCACTGGCCCAATGACACGCGACGAGCTGAAAGATTTGGCTTGCTTGGGTTTCTCGGCTGACTTGGTTATGCAATCGTTCTGCCACACCGCCGCCTATCCAAAACCTGTTGACGTTGGCACGCACCACACACTGCCAGACTTCATCATGAACCGTGGCGGTGTTTCGCTGCGTCCAGGCGACGGCATCATCCACTCTTGGCTCAACCGCATGTTGCTGCCCGACACTGTCGGCACCGGCGGCGACTCGCACACTCGCTTCCCACTGGGCATTTCCTTCCCAGCTGGTTCTGGCTTGGTGGCCTTCGCAGCCGCTACTGGCGTGATGCCATTAGACATGCCTGAATCAGTGCTAGTGCGCTTCAAAGGCAAAATGCAGCCAGGCATCACGCTACGTGACTTGGTGCACGCGATTCCTTACTACGGCATCCAAAAAGGCCTGCTCACTGTTGAGAAGAAAGGCAAAATCAACGCCTTCAACGGTCGCATTCTGGAAATTGAAGGCCTTGAGCACCTAACTGCCGAGCAAGCCTTTGAATTGTCAGATGCTTCTGCTGAGCGTTCAGCTGCGGGTTGCACGATCACCTTGTCGGAAGCCAGCGTGAAAGAGTACCTGACCTCCAACATCACCATGCTGAAATGGATGATTTCCAATGGCTATGGCGATGCTCGCACCATCGCGCGCCGCATTGGCAATATGGAAAAATGGCTGGCCAACCCAAGCCTGCTACGCGCTGATAAAGACGCTGAGTACGCCGAAATCATCGAAATCGATCTGGCCGATGTAAAAGAGCCTGTGCTCTGCTGCCCGAACGATCCAGATGACGCCAAGCTGCTATCCGATGTTGCTGGCACTAAGATCGATGAAGTCTTCATTGGCTCATGCATGACCAACATTGGTCACTTCCGCGCTGCTGGTAAGCTGCTCGACAAAGTGCCTGGTGGATCGCTGACCACGAAATTGTGGATCGCCCCGCCGACCAAAATGGATCAGCATCAGCTCATGGAAGAAGGCTACTACAACATCTATGGCCGTGCTGGTGCTCGTACTGAGATGCCTGGCTGCTCGCTGTGCATGGGCAACCAAGCTCGCGTCGCACCCAACAGCACTTGCGTATCGACATCGACGCGTAACTTCCCCAACCGTTTAGGCCAAGGTGCCGATGTCTACTTGGCCTCAGCCGAGCTAGCGTCAGTTGCCGCTGTTATTGGCAAGCTACCCACCGTGGCTGAGTACATGGAGTACGCTAAGCAAATCGAATCAATGTCAGGCGAGATTTATCAATACCTGAACTTTGACAAGATGGAGGAGTACACAACTCCAGCGGGTAAAATTGATATCGCTCAGCTGACATAATAGCCGCAGTGATACACAAAAAAGCCCAGCTATATGCTGGGCTTTTTTATACGTAGTTTTGCCCCACGGCGTACTTAGATCAGCTTAGCCTCAAGGCAGGCAGCACCCTAATAAGCATAGCCAGCCTGATTTCTGCTCAAACCTCGTGCACAAATAGCTCACGCTCAAAGCGTACCTGCGGCCAAAACACGCCATCATCAGCACGTTCGCCCGCACCCACAACCATGATTGGGAATGAGGCATCACCTAGGCTCAATAGCTTGCGCACACGCACTTCATCAAAACCTTCCATCATGCAGGTGTCGTAACCATGAGCACGAAACGCCAGCACTAAGTTTTCGCAAGCCAATGCTGTGCTTTTTGCTGCCCACAAATCGACTTCTGATTTGGTATAAGGGCCACGCGGCACTGCCGCAACCAAGCCGCCCACTGAAAACGCGGCCTTTTTCACCATAGCAAAGCTGTTAAGCGGGCCTGGCGCGTAGTTATACGGAATGAGCTGATAATAACGCTGCACTAATTTTGGCACATCGGGCATAGGCCACTCACGCAGCATTTTGCGTGAAAACTCATCAATCCTATCGGTACGAGCAACACAAACAATTAGCTCTGCTGCAGTTTTAGCGGCTAGCTGACTCATGCAAGCTTTCACTAGTTTGGCTTTTTTATCCTTCGAGCGAACAATGAAAAACTCCCACGGCTGCAGGCCTGATGAGCAAGGTGCCAGCAACGCCATATCCAAACAATCATCCATGACCGCTTGCGGAATCGGCTTATTGGTGAACTTACGCACCGAGCGGCGGCTAATCACTACTTGGCGAAATGACTCTAAATCTATGCCGGTAGGCGCAGGCTCGTAGTAGCGCGATTTACCATCGGCGGTGACAACGACAGGCTTAGATTTTGTTGCTGACTTAGCGGACATAATTATCTCTTTCATATTAAAGTGTTGGAAAGCTAGCCAAGCCTATTGTTACTGTCAAACTAGAAGAACAAATGGCGTGACATTTTATGGCCACATGCTAACCTTACATTTGTCGGATTACTAACCTTGAGGCGTCTTATCTATGACCACCCCACATCACGATATCATTGTCGTTGGCAGCGGATTTTCAGGCCTAGGCATGGGCATTTTTCTGAAAAAATCCGGCCGTAACGATTTTCTCATTTTAGAAAAATCGACCGACTTTGGCGGCACTTGGCTCGACAATGATTATCCGGGCGCCGCCTGCGATGTGCCATCACATATGTATTCGTACTCATTCGATCAAAACCCCGATTGGTCACGTTTCTACTCAGGCCAAGCCGAAATTTTGGCTTATATGAAAAAGTGCGCGAGCAAATATGATCTCTACTCGCACTTTCGCGGCAATAGCGAGCTGATTGAAGCGCGCTGGAGCGATGCTGATAAGCGCTGGCAACTCAAAACAGGGGATGGCAAGGCATATACCGCGCGCGTGGTGATCTCCGGCATTGGTGGTTTAAGCCGCCCTGCACTGCCCAACGTAAAGGGCCTCGATAATTTCAAAGGCACAATGTTCCACTCCGCACGCTGGAATCACGACTACGACCTCACAGGCAAGCGCGTTGCGGTTATTGGCACTGGCGCCAGCGCCATCCAGTTTGTGCCGCAAATCGCACCTAAAGTGGATGAGCTAGTGCTGTTTCAGCGCACACCACCTTGGTTGGTGCCAAAACCCGATGGCGTCATTAATGCCGGCGTGAAAAAACTATTCAACTTCTTACCGGCGTCACAAAATTTAGTGCGTGCTGGGATTTACTGGCAGGCCGAAGCATTCGCTCTAGGTTTTGTGCATCCAAAACTCATGGTGGCGATTGAGAAATTAGCGCGTTGGCATCTGAAAAGACAGATCAAAGACCCTGAATTGCGCGAAAAACTAACACCCAACTACACCATTGGTTGCAAGCGCGTGCTGTTTTCAAATAACTACTACCCAGCTCTGGCTCGCGATAACGTCAAGGTCATCGCCGCTGGCGTCAAAGAAGTGCGCGCCAACAGTGTTATCGATTCCAATGGCCAGGAACACCAAGTCGATGCCATTATTTGCGGCACCGGCTTTGATACCAAGGACCCATTAGGTCCGCTGCATTTGTATGGCCGCGATGGTATTGAAACGCGCTCCAAAGAAGGCGGCTTAAGTGCTTATTTAGGCACTACACTCAAAGACTTACCAAACTTATTCATGTTGCTTGGCCCGAATACTGCGCTCGGCCATAACTCGATTATCTTCATGATTGAGCAGCAAATTCGCTATGCCATAAGCTGTCTAGATGAGATGGACAAGCGTGGTGCCGCTGAGATATCAGTCAAGCCCGAGGTGCAAGACGCTTATAATGAGCGCATTCAAGCCGAACTACAGAAAATGGTCTGGAGCGAAGGTGGCTGTAAAAGCTGGTATATCGATGAAGATGGCAAGAACTTCACCATCTGGCCTGGTTTCACCTGGAAATATTGGATGCGCATGCGCAAGCCAAACTTCCGCCACTTCCAGTTTAAGAAAGCTTAAACCGATAACGTTAGATACTAAAAAGCCGCTACTAAGCGGCTTTTTAGTTAAGGTTTTGCAAGTCACATATCTAGCAAACTAAGTGCTCAATGGCCGCGTGTAAGCTCGTGAATTTTCGCGATATAGCGCGGCATCATGCCAATGTCTTCGAAAATTTCCTCGCCCTCTTCGACACGAATTACTCGTGTGCCCTTTTGGTAAGGCATGCGCGTCTCAAGCTCAAACAAGCCATGATGCAAAACGCTGGCAATAATCTCTTGCTCGCTGAGATTGTAAACAGCTGCAAGCGCCTGAATTTTAACGCGATCAGTATCGAATACACTGACCTGCATAGGCACTTTTTGCCGGTGTAATAACTGCCGAGCTTCCCACTCTTGAATCAGCTCAGCAAAGGCGTTGTGCGACATAATCATCCCTCCGAGGCACTTCAACCCAACTCTAGTCGGATAGACCAACCATACTCCGGAGATGGCTAGACAGCACTACCTCTCATCTGCTCAATGCTGCCTTTGGCACCATTGCACATTTACTAGGTCACTTAGTCGATTAAAAACGGGGAAATAGCTGCCCATACTTGTTCAGGTCGCTCGACTTGCGGGTAATGACCAAGGCCAGGCAAGGCTTGAGTATTGGGCTGAGTGGTCAGCTCTCGGTAACGCGCCAACATGTGCTCACCAGAAATAGGATCATCGGCACCCACCACCACACGCAATGGGCTCGCCGTATGTTGCAAGGCACCGACCCAGCGCGCTCGCTGCTGCTGGCGCTCGGCCATATAGCCAATGAGCTTCGGCATACGCAAATGCCCATCATTGTGCTTCAGCAAGGCCCACATATCGTTCACAGCCTCATCTGGCAGCTGATGGCAGCATGCCGCCTGCAAGCGATCAACAAACACTTCACGGCGCATCAGGCGTGCAACTAAAGGGCCTAATGGACTAGCCAAAAGCTTTTGCGTGAGTAGCGCGCGATGGGTTTCCGGAAATAACCCGCCATTGAGCAAGCAGACACGGCCTACTTGGCCATGGCCGCTGCCATCGAGCTGACGCGCCAATAACTCCTGCGCCACCGTGTCGCCAATGTCATGAGCAAGAATATGGTAGTGCTCAACGCCTTCGGCACGCAGCAGCGCTTCTACTCGATCAGCTTGATCGAAGATGCTGTAGTGGTGCTTCTTAGGCTTGGCACTGAGGCCAAAGCCGAGAAAATCGAAGGTGTAGCAGCGAAAATGTGCCGTGAGCTGCGGCCATAGCGGCGCCCAGTCAACGCTAGCGGATGGAAAGCCATGTAACAGTAGCAAGGCTGGGCCGGTGCCGGCGATGTGGACAAAGTGGCGCTGGCCCTTAAGCTCGCGATAATCACCGCTACGCTCCCACGAGAGCAATTGGGCGGAAAACGACATAGGCCAGCTCCCGAGCTAGGCAAGGCCTGCTGAGTGCAGGCTATAAGCTAGCTCCTAAGATGTAGCGCTTAAAAGATAAATATCCACGCCAGCAGGCCACCGAGAATCAACCACTTCAGCACGTAATACAGCGTGCGGTTGGTCTTTTTCAGCGCCTTGGCACGCAAGCGCACTAAGTATAAATAGCTAAATGCTTTGTTGATGCCGCCAGTTTTATCGCTGTCGGTATTTGGCGAGCTAGCCGCCGTCATCACCGTGCGTGCAAACCAATTATTCAGCGCTTGCGCCCAACGCCGCGTCATCGGCCGCTCAATATCGCAGAGCAAAATAATACGATTTTCGTCAGTCATGTTTTCGGCGTAATGGATATAAGTTTCATCAAACATCACACCCTCGCCGTCGCGCCAGCTATAACGTTCGCCATCGACATCGATAAAGCAACGATCATCGTTGGGCGTAATCAGGCCTAAGTGATAACGCAAGGAGCCAGCAAACGGGTCGCGATGGCGCACTAGGCGACTGCCCGGTGGTAGCTCAGTAAACATTGCGGCTTTCACCGAATCTAGGCTGCGCACCAACGCCGTGGTTTTGGGGCACAGTTCTGCAGCGGACGGATGGCCGTCTTCATACCATTTCAAATAAAAGCGCTTCCAGCCGACCTTGAAAAAGGAGTTAAAACCGGCGTCGTTGTATTCAGCAGATGCCTTGATCAAGCCCTTCTCGCCCAAGGCTTTAGCTTCATCGCGAATCTCTTCCCAATGCTCAGCAAGCACCGCAACTTCAGGGAAATGGTCTTGCGACAAGTACGGCGTGGTCGGTACTTTAGACCACCAATACATGATGACGTTGATCGGTGCCATCAAAGTGGAGTGATCGAAAAACTGCCGCGAAAACTTGTGCTTCACCTTGCCGCGGCGCTGCACAAAAATGGCCGACGCAATGAATATCGCGAGAATTATCCACTTCATATTTGCTTACTCAATAGGTACGACTAGACGCCGCCATTTTACCTTGCAGGATGGCGTCAAAGCCACAACGTACTACCACATCAGGTCATCAGGAATCACATAGTCCGCATAGGGGTCATCATCCGCTACAGCCTGCGCTTGGCGCTCGACCTTCAGCACCACACGAGCGCTATCACGCTGTGCAATTTTCTCTGCAATAGCTGTCGGCACTAAGGCAAATTCAATCGACGCCGCAGCGCCAATACGCACAATAGCAATCTGACCACGAGCCACTTGGTCGATCTGCGCAGGGCGCAGCCAAAGCTTGCGGATTTTGCTGCCGTCTGCAAACTGATAGGGCTGATCACCGCCGCTACGATCGATCTGATGCATTTCAATAAGCTGACGAATTTGCGCAACGATGGCTTTTTCAGCCTGAGTATCTTGCTGCGCTTTATTGGCAGCCTGATCACGCACTAATTGCTCAGCTCGCGCTTGCTTGACCAGCTCAGCCGCTGGCACTTCCTCATGTCGGCCTTTGGCGGCTTGACGCTTGGCGTGATCGGCCTGACGTGCACGCTTGGCATTGGCCAGCCCAGCCTGCATTAATTGGTCTTTCAAGGAGGCCATGTTTAAGTTCCCTGCTCAGCCAATATCGCCTCAATGCGACCAGATTGATAAAACGGCAGCAATTGGCGACGCACGATGCCATCGAGTAATTTCGCCTTATGCAATGCAGCAATAGCCGGTGGGGCAAAGCGTGAAAGCTCAGCGAAAATCATCTCGCGTGTTACGCCCACCTCGTCGAGCAAAAATTGCAGCGTGGCATCATGATATTTATCGAAAAAGCTATCGATGGCCACTTCCAGTAATACCCCGTAATACGGCGTATGACGCAGTTCGCCGCGCCAGAACTCATAGCCGATAACAAAGATTTCTTCCAGGCTTGCCGCGCTCACATATTCGCGGAAACGACTGGCCGGCCAGTGCTTAATATCAGCCCAAACATCAAGCGCAATACGGCGCACAGTCTCGTCGCTAAGCTTGGCCTTAAGCGATTCTTCACTTGTGCGCAAAGTGGCTTGCGTGCTTTTACGCACATAGGCCTGCAAGCCTTCATCTAATGATTTTTCCAAACCCGGCGAGGCTTTACTCAGCACCGACTTACCCAAGCCCATCAGTGCCGAGGCTCCTGGGATGCCTTTAGCAGCAGCATTGCCTTGCGCCAAATAGCCTTTGATGCCGCGCGAAATAAGATCTGACGACATCTCCACCAATAAAGGGTTGCCCAAGACGGCGTGGATAAGTTTGTCGCGCAACTCATGCAGCTCAACGGCTTTATTGATGATTTCGCGCGCTTGCTTGTCGGAGACAATGTCGCTGAGCTTGGTGTCATCGTGAATTGGATGCGCATGCAAGACGCGAGCGATATCACCGACCAACTCAGGAATGCCGCCCGACATCGGCATCTCAACGGCATAGGCACGTGCAGTGGCCAGAATTTGCTCTTTGCTAACCATCTGTGTGAGCTTGAGCTTCTTGGCATTGACTAAGTCAGCATCAAGCTCGGCAGACAGATGCTCTAGCAGGCCATCACCAGTGAGTAAGGCCATCGAATGCGAGACATGCGCCTCGTATAGAGCAGCAACTACTGGGTGCGCGGGAGTTTTTTTCTTGGTCATGATGAGCGAGCCTTAAGTTTAGATTGCGTAGTTTGCTTTCAAATAAGACAAAATCGCTTCGGATTCGAAAAGCTCAGCGCCAGTATTAGGATCTTGCAGGAATGGCAGCTGCACACGGCCATGCTTTTGCATAAATTGCTCACGCTTGCCGCCAGCTTTTGGCACATAAGGACCAGGCTTCAGGCGCTGCACAGCTGGCCCAATTTCGGTCCAATGCTCTTTGCCCAGGTTATGCAGGCTATAGGGAATTTCCAGCTCACAGAGCAGTTCGCGCACTGGGCGAGAATATGGGCTGATCTCAAAGCTCCACAATGCCAGTGGCTTCTCTGGTGCTCGCGAAGGCTTTACGCGCATGCCCGCAGTCGCCCGCGTAGCGCTAGCCAATAGGCTACTCGCAGTATGTAGCGGCGTTTTTTTATAGGTAGCTGGCGCTGGGCGATTTGCGTAGGCGCGGAATAAATAATCAATGATCGCACCCGACTCATAAAGTACGGTGCCGGTGTTGGGGTCTTGCAGCAATGGAAACTGCAGCTTGCCACCAACTTCAATGGCCTGTGCGCGAAAGCGCGTGCCGTTTTTCGGGCATGGGCGAATATCTAAATCTAAGTGCAAGGCGGTCGCCGCTTCACGCACCATTCGGCAATATGGGCAGTTCTCGATATCAAACAATACGGGGCGTTGCTCGGGCTGCTTAAAGAAGGCACGCCCAGCGCCACCGCGCCAACCAGCAGCTGTTGAGGCCAGAACTGAGCTTAAAATATTAAGTTGATGAGCGAATGACATGAGATAAATCTCGCAAACAAAAGAAGGCGATGACTTTGCCACAACGCCGCGTTGACGCCAAACGCATTCGCTCACGGCATTTAGGCCACTGCCAATGACCGAATAGTCGCTATAGTTCGCACATTATGTACGCGCTGCGGATACTCAAGCCGTTAGCTTGAACATTGCCCGCCGCTCAGGAGCCATTTATGCCACGCCCATCATTGCCCGAACGCCTTAGTCAGTCGCTACAGCAGCAACGCCACAAGCTAGCGAAACGCGCTGCGGTGTTGCGCCACGAAGGTAGTCGCGTATTGACCAATGCTAATGATCGCTTTCTGCGCACGCGCGAACTCACGCTATCGGGCCAAACGCCTTATGAAGTCTTGCACGACAATGGTTTGGTGAAGCTGCGCCATTACCTGCCCCTCACCGACACTGAGATTCCGCTCGGCGAAGGCACATTGGCGGTAAATCCGAAGCGCCATCGCGTGCCTGTAGTGTTAGTGCCGCCACTCGCGGTGAACATGAATATTTATGACTTTTTCCCTGAGCGCAGCTTGGTCAAGTTTCTGCTAGCCCATGGCTTCTCAGTGTATTTGATTGACTGGGGTCGGCCCACACTACGCCATACCCACTACAATTTAGAGACTTATATTGCCGACTTTATGCCGGATTACTTAAGCCATATCCGTCGTCATGCTGGAGTCGAAGAGCTCAGCCTGCACGGCTGGAGCATTGGCGGCGTGCTGTCATTGGGCTATGCCGCGCTCAGCAAAGACCCGAACATTCGTAACTTGGTTATCGTCGGCACACCGATCAACGGCCATGCCTCTGGTGCACTCGGCAAGATGTATCAGCGCCTCGCCAAACAAGCGGCTTGGGTGCGCAAGCACACAGGATTTCGTGTGCATAATCTCAGCCCTCGCCTACTGCATACTCCAGGCTGGATCAATTCCTTATCATTCAAAATGCTCAGCCCTGCCAATAGCCTGCTGGGCTATTGGGAACTAATCACACGTCTCGATGATCGCGAATTTGTGGTCAATCACGCCACCAACGGCGCCTTTCTCGATGACATGGTGGCCTACCCCGGCGGCGTCATCCAAGACATGATGATTCGTATTTGGCTCGATAATGATCTTGCTGACGGCCGTATTCACCTTGGTAAGCATCAAATAGACTTTGCCGACATCAAGGCTTCTTTGCTGGCCTTTGCTGGCAAGCAAGACACCATGGTCACAGCCGACGCAATGCGTCCACTACCCGACTTAATCAGCAGCGATGACGCCACATTGGCGCTTATTTCCGGTGGCCATATGGGCATTTTAGCCGGCAGTAATACGCCAACAGAGGCGTGGCCGCAGCTAGCCGACTGGCTTGCACCTCGCTCTCAATAATCAGAAACATTCGATTTTCTGATAGGTTTAATCAGAATTACCCGATAGTTCTGATTAAGTTTGCGCCTTAAACTGGCCACTAAATCGGCGATACTTTATTATTCGCGCTCAACGCCTCAGCCCCGTCAAGAGATTTGATCATGTCTAACGTAGCCCAAGAAACCGTCCTAAGTGTTCATCATTGGAATGACACTTTGTTCAGTTTTACCACCACGCGTGACCCCGGCCTACGCTTTCACAATGGCCACTTCGTCATGATCGGCTTAGAGACTGAAGGCAAGCCACTGATGCGTGCCTACTCAATTGTCAGCGCCAACTACGAAGAACATCTTGAATTTTTCAGCATCAAAGTGCCCGATGGCCCATTGACCTCGCGCCTGCAGCATTTACAGCCAGGCGACACTCTGATGGTCAGCCGCAAGCCCACTGGCACGCTGATCATGGACAACCTTTTGCCCGGCAAAACGCTGTATATGTTGTCGACTGGCACCGGCTTAGCGCCATTCATGAGCATCATCAAAGATCCTGAGGTCTATGAGCGCTACGACCATGTCGTACTCTGCCACGGCGTGCGCGAAGTCAGCGAGCTAGCCTATGCCGACTTCATTTCCGAGCAGCTACATGACAACGAGTTCTTCGGTGCAGAATCACGCAAAAAATTGATTTACTACCCTACGGTTACGCGCGAAGAGTTTCGCAACCAAGGCCGCCTGACCAATCTCATCGAGTCCGGCAAGCTCTTTAGCGATATTGGCTTACCGCCATTAAACGTCGAAACTGACCGCGTGATGATGTGTGGCAGCCCGAGCATGCTGAAAGACTTAGTGGTGATGCTTGAAGAGCGCGGCTTCACCGAATCGCGTCATGGCCAACAAGCGCACTACGTCATTGAGCGCGCATTTGTTGAGAAATAAGCTCAGCGTTTAAGCAGTAGCCGCACTTAGCGTGCAACAAAATGCCCGTCGTCTGTAAACAGGCGGCGGGCACGATCGAAGTAGCGCATCCAATAGCGATTGGTTAGCGGATCAATACGAATCACAGCGCCTGTTCGTGGCGCATGTACGAAACGATTGTCGCCAATATAAACGCCAACATGATTAATCGCGCGGCTATTGCCTAAGCGAAAAAACAGTAAGTCACCAACGACCAACTCTTTTTCTGTGACATCTCGACCGGCTAGGCTTGCCATTTGCGCCGCAGTACGAGGCAGCACAACATCGCTAACATCGCGATAAATATACTGCACCAAGCCCGAGCAATCGAAGCCCTCTTCAGGCGAAGTGCCGCCCCATTTATAGGGTGTACCCATCAAAGTCAGAGCAGTCATTACCATATCGTCGGCTGCAGCCGGCGATACAAGGCTACTGTCAGCAAACTTAGGTGCAGCGCTACTTAATGTGCGGGGACCATCAGCCCACACTGTCGAACTCATTAATATCAGTCCAACCATGCCTAAAACGCTTCGATGAAGACCGTTTTTCATGGTGTAAATCCTCTTATATTTTGCGAGATGCGCATGGATTTTGCGCACTCAACCCGCTATGTTGCAGGCTATTAGTTATTATCATTTCGCAAGCAATGCTTGCGAGCGGGAGACCTGAATGAGCCACCCTGCCGAGGCGCTCTTAAACGCTCAGCTGCAATTTTTTCTACAAGACTTCAAAGGTGATGCGCTCCGCACACACCTAGACATCGAAGCCAACGCTTACTGCGACTTACTAGAAACTATCAGCGCTCGAGATTTGCTCAGTGAAAGCCAGGTCATCTCATGGATAGAGCGTAATATCTTAAGCTATTCGCCAACCGACACAATGCGCGAGCAAGCCGTCATGTTGGTGGAGCTTGGGTTAAATAACCCCAGCCACCAGCAACAACCCATGCGGCAGCTCATTAATAAACAAATTTACGACTTAATGGTACAACGTTTAGTCGAAAGACCAGCATTGCGCCAAGAACTCATTCACAGCGCGCTTAGCAGCCCGGTCTATACACGCGTGCTCTCCGATGTGGTTTACCACAGCATCGTCGATTATTTAACAACAGATAACGCCATCGCTCGCCGTGTCCCCGGCTTTAGCTCATTAGTGAAGGTAAGCCGCAACATGCTAGGCCGCATGGGCCGTTTAGATGAAACTATCGAGCAGGCTATCAAGGCGTATTTATCGCGCAATATTTCTGCCACCGCCAAATTCAGTGAGCAGCTGCTCGATAAAGCCTTAAACAACGATGCCATCGCCCAATATGCCGAGCTAGTCTGGCCGCGCTTAGAGGCTTATCAGCTTGGTCAGGCGACTCGGCATTTAGAAACTCAAGGCTTAAGCTATTTGGCCGTGCTGTATTGGAATCAGATTCGCCAAACAGACTATATGAAGCAACAAATCAGCTTATTAGTTCAGGCATGGTTTGCTCACGCTGGCAATATGCCAGCTATGCACTTCTTACGTCTGATGGGCATTGAGCGCGACCATATTGCACGTGAAGTCGTCGCTGTTGGTGAGCCTATGGTCAATGCGCTAAATGACTCTGGCTATATTGAGCGGCGCTTAAAAGAGCATTTTGCGCGCTTCTTCGATGCCCCTGAAACACGCACCCTGATACAAGACCTCATTGGAAAACAGGTATGAACTTAGCGGATATTCGACTCGATTATGGCCTCAAAGGCTTGAGCCCAGAGCAATGCCACGTTGATCCTTACGGCCAGCTTCAGCAGTGGCTAGATGAAGCGATTGAGGCGGGCGTGCCAGACGCGACAGCCATGCATTTAGCTACCGTAGACTCAAATGCGCGACCTTCAGGGCGTATCGTTTTATTGAAAGGCATTGCCGATGGTGCCGTGCACTTTTACACCAACTACGACAGCCGTAAAGGCCACCAATTGGCTGCAAATCCTTATGCATCCAGTACGTTCTTTTGGCCCGAACTTGAGCGCCAAGTGCGCATTGAAGGCCGTGCTGAAAAGCTTCGCGCTAGTGACTCCGATGCCTACTTTGCTTCGCGGCCTTATGGCAGCCAAATAGGCGCTTGGGTTTCAGCACAAAGCCAAGCACTGGAAGCTCCTGAGCTGCTATTAGAGCGAGAGCGAGAGCTGAAGGCGAAGTATCCCACTGAGGTACCTAGACCGCCGCACTGGGGCGGCTATAGGCTAGTCGCTGATCATGTGGAGTTTTGGCAGGGTCGCCCAAGCCGCTTGCATGATCGTGTGCTGTATTTACCATCGGGTGATGGCGCTTGGCATCGCAGCCGACTTCAACCTTAAACTTGCTTTAGGCCGGGCTGTCGCAATCGATAAACTCGTGGTTTAGACCTAAGTTTTCCGCACACCATTCGCCCAATGCCTGCACGCCATAACGCTCGGTGGCGTGATGGCCAGCGGCAAAGTAATGCAGACCGCATTCGCGCGCGACATGCACGGTGGGCTCCGAAATCTCGCCACTAATATACGCATCGACACCATGACTGGCGGCCTGCTCAATAAATCCTTGAGCACCGCCGGTACACCACGCCACGCGCTGAATTAGCGCCGGTCCGCCAGCGATATGCAGCGGCTTACGCTGTAAGACATGCGCAATACGCTCTGCAAAAGCCTCGGCACTCATGGGACTTTCTAAACGCCCCACATCGCCAACTTGGCGCGGATCATCATATAAAGAACACTCACGCAACAAACCTAAGCGCCGCGCCAACTGTGCGTTATTGCCAAGTGTAGGATGAGCATCTAGCGGCAAATGATAGGTAATCAACGAGATGTCATGCGCTAATAACTTGGCTAAGCGCCGCCGCTTCATGCCCACCACTTGCGCCGCCTCACCTTTCCAAAAATAGCCGTGATGCACCAAAATCGCATCGGCATTTGCTGCAATGGCGGCATCGATCAATGCCTCACTCGCGGTCACACCACTGACAATTTTGTGTACCTCGTCGCGGCCCTGAACTTGTAAGCCGTTGGGGCAGTAATCACTAAATTTATCTGCGCTTAATTCGTCATCGAGCCGCGCTACTAGTGCGTTTAATCGCATGTAACCTCCTTGATAAGCTTGATGCCATGGCATCGAGCCCGTACTGTAATGCCCTGTCTGAATAGCGAGAAGGATAAATTATGCGCGCAGCAACTGCACTTCCATGGATTTTACTGGCCGGAGTGGTCGGCTATGTTGGTGTTGAGAAACAATGGCCCGATGCGTTTTCATCTTCGCCGACGCCTGCCCCGATTACTTTGAATCTTCCGCAACCATCAGAAAACGCTAATCCGCCAGCATTAAGCGGGCCTATTTCCTACGCACCAGCTGTGGCTAAGGCCGCACCCGCAGTGGTAAATATTTACACCACGCAAACCGTGAAGCAAAACATCGACCCATTTTTGGAGCAATGGCTACGCTTTCATGGCCAAGCCGCACCGCGCGAGCGTTCGGCATCGAGCCTAGGTTCTGGCGTTATCGTTTCTAGCGATGGCTATGTGCTGACCAATGCGCATGTCGTTGCCGGTGCTGATGAAATATTGGTCGCCACACATGATGGCCGCGAAGTCCAAGCCAAACTCATTGGCACAGACCCCGACACCGACCTTGCGGTGCTTAAAATCGCCCTGAGTGACTTACCCGCCCTACCTTTCCGCCAAAACCCTAGTGCGGTTGGCGATGTCGTTTTAGCTATCGGCAACCCTTTTGGCGTTGGCCAAACCGTGACACAAGGCATCATTTCAGCGCTAGGTCGCAGTGGTTTAGGCATCAACACCTATGAAGACTTTATTCAGACCGACGCCGCAATAAACCCTGGCAATTCCGGCGGGGCATTGATTGATGTGCAAGGTAATTTGATGGGCATTAATACCGCCATCTACTCTCGCTCTGGCGGCAGCATGGGCATCGGCTTTGCTATTGCCGCACCGATTGCTCAGCAAGTCTTACAAGAGATTATCGCTCACGGCCATGTGGTGCGCGGCTGGCTGGGCATTGAGATAGCCGGGCAAAGCCATCGCGACGGCCCACCTAGCCGCTCCAAAGACAGCCAAGTCACTGTCGCTGCTGTGATGAAAGGTGGTCCTGCAGACCGCGCCGGCCTTAAGCCGGGCGATGAAATTATCAATATTGAAGACAAGGATGTGATCAGTGCCGATCAGGTAATTCGGCAAATAGGTGGCTATAAGCCCAATGCCAAGGTGACCATTGTGGTGCGTCGCGATAAAGAGGAAAAAGCATTAACAGTAACGATGGGCGAGCGACCGAAAGCGAATTAGCTCTCAGTCGTTCGTCCGAATCGTTTATATCGACGCGCTTAAGTGAGAATTTCGCTGAGCGCGTCGATTAAGGCGGCATGCTGATCTGGCGTGCCCACGGTGATGCGCAAGAAATTATCGATGCGCGGCTTATTGAAGTGCCGCACCACCACCGCCCGCTCACGCAGGGCCTGCGCTAAGTCTGCGCCGCCATGCTTAGGGTGCTGAGCAAAGACAAAGTTCGCGCCCGATGGCAGCACGTCAAAACCCAAACGCTCAAGCTTCGCCGTCAAACTATCGCGCTGCATGATGACCATCTGCTGCATCGAATCAAAATACGCTTTGTCTTCAAATGCTGCCTGCGCGCCTGCCAGCGCAACACGGCCAAGCGGATATGAGTTGAAGCTATTTTTAATGCGCTCTAAAGCTTCAATTAAGTGCGGCTGGCCAATCGCTAGACCCACGCGCAAACCAGCGAGCGCACGCGATTTCGATAGTGTGTGTGTGATCAACAAGTTGTCATAGCGGCCGACTAAAGCCACAGCAGAATCGCCGCCAAAATCGATATAAGCCTCATCCACC
The DNA here is from genome assembly GCF_042677145.1 of Paraperlucidibaca wandonensis. Lineage (NCBI taxonomy): Bacteria > Pseudomonadati > Pseudomonadota > Gammaproteobacteria > Moraxellales > Moraxellaceae > Paraperlucidibaca > Paraperlucidibaca wandonensis. The sequence continues at coordinate 1,523,411 of NZ_JBHTIT010000001.1, forward strand.
AAGACCACAACATCGCGATTGGCCTGCAAGATTTGCTCAATCGTATCCAAGGCCAATACACAGCCCGTGGGCGCATTGGGGTTGGGGAAAATCACGCCGCCATTAGGGCGCGAATAGTCAGCAGGGTTAATGGCGAAGCTGTCGGTCAGCGGCACGGTCTCGTAGGCGATGTCATAGAGCTGAGCATAGACCGGGTAAAAGCTGTAGCTGATGTCGGGAAATAGCAGCGGCTTATCGTGCTGAAATAGGCCGTGAAAGGCATGTGCCAATACTTCATCGGAGCCGTTACCAACAAACACCCACGACTGATCGCCACCTTGAGCAGCAAGGTCGTAATAGTCGGAGATGGCTTGGCGCAACGCATCGGCGTTAGGATCTGGATATAAGCGCAGGTCGTCGTTCAGAGCCGCTTGCATCGCCGCGATGGCTTTTGGCGAGGGCCCGAATGGATGCTCATTGGTATTGAGCTTAATCAGATTGCTGATCTTTGGTTGTTCGCCCGGCACATAGGGCACCAACTCGCGCACACGCGCACTCCAGAAACGGCTCATCGCGTTTGATACTCCTAAAAAGTTTTCGCCTTAAGCGCTTCAATCAGCCTTAGGCAATAAGCGATATTCGGCCGAACGCGCATGCGCCGTTAAGCCCTCACCGCGCGCCAACACCGAAGCCACTGCAGCCAGTGTTGATGCACCTTGTGGCGAGCAACCAATCAAGCTGCTGCGCTTTTGAAAATCGTAGACACCTAGCGGCGATGAAAAACGCGCGGTACCCGAGGTTGGCAATACGTGGTTTGGCCCGGCGCAATAATCACCCAAAGCTTCTGGCGTGTGGCGACCCAAGAAGATGGCGCCGGCATGGCGAATCGATGGCAATAAAGCCTGAGGATCAGCCACCGATAACTCTAAATGCTCGGGCGCAATGCGATTAATCAGCGCCAATGCCTCAGTTTCATCGGCCACTAAAATCAAAGCACCACGATCACGCAATGATGTGGTGGCAATGTCCACGCGATCCAAAGTTGGCAGCAAACGCTCAATTGAGGCCTCAACAGCATCCAAATACGCAGCATCACAAGCGATCAATAAAGACTGAGCTTGCTCGTCGTGTTCGGCCTGCGAAAACAGATCCATGGCAATCCAGTCTGGATCGGTTTGGCCATCGCAATAAATCAAAATTTCTGATGGCCCGGCGATCATGTCAATGCCGACTTGACCGAAGACATGGCGTTTGGCTGTGGCGACATAAACATTGCCAGGGCCCACAATTTTATCCACCCGCGGCACGGTTTCGGTGCCATAAGCCAAGGCCGCAACCGCTTGCGCACCACCGAGCGTAAAGACACGATCGACCTCAGCCAAATGCGCGGCAGCAAAGACTAATTCGTTGATCTCGCCACGCGGAGTCGGCACCACCATGATGATCTCAGCAACACCAGCGACCTTTGCCGGCAATGCGTTCATCAACACAGATGATGGATACGAGGCTTTGCCGCCAGGCACATAAATGCCGACACGATCGAGCGCAGTGACTTGCTGGCCAAGGATAGTGCCATCGGCTTCGGTGTACTGCCAAGACTCTTGCACTTGATGTGCGTGATAGCGTCGGATGCGCTCAGCAGCTTGCGTTAGCGCATCGCGTTCAGTATTTGGCAGGCCGTCATAGGCTTGCTTTAAGCGCTCTGGGCTGACTGATAAATCAGCCATGGTAGCGGCATTAACTTGATCGAATTGATTGCTGAACTCGACTAATGCGGTATCACCTTCGGCACGTACACGCGTAATGATGTCGATAACACGCGCTTGCACAGCGGCATCAGACACGCCCTCCCATGCCAGCAATGCATCGAGCTGCTGATTAAAGTTGGCGTCGCGGCTATCGAGTCTTTTCATGCCCTACCTATCTAAAATATATCGCTCGCCGGCCTTAGGCAGATACGCACTCGCGCGCATCCACTGCGGCCTGCAATTTGGCCACTAATGGTGCAATCTGCGATTGTTTCATTTTCATCGCCAGCTTGTTTACGATCAGCCGCGAGCTCACTTGCATGATCAATTCGCGCGGCTCTAAACCGTTTTCTTTCAGCGTTTTTCCGGTGTCGACCACATCAACAATAACATCGGCCAAACCCATCACCGGAGCTAGCTCCATCGAGCCATAGAGCTTGATCAGCTCGACCTGCTCGCCGCGCTCGGCATACCAGCGCTTTGCTGTATTGATGAACTTGGTCGCCACACGTAAACGCCCTGCTGGTGCTGGCGCATTGACCGCTGCTGCGGTCATTAAGCGGCATTGAGCAATGCGTAAATCGACTAGCTCAAATAAACCATCGGCACCGTGCTCGACCAATACATCCTTGCCAGCAACACCAATATCAGCCGCACCATTTTGTACAAACGTGGGCACATCGGTGGCGCGTAAAATGATGATGCTCACACCGTCTTGCGAGGTTGGAAAAATCAGTTTTCGGCTTTTTTCAGGATCTTCTAAAAGCTCAATACCCGCCTCTGCCAGCAAGGGTAGCGTGTCTTTTAAAATACGTCCCTTAGACAAAGCAATCGTTAAACTCATGAGGGTCTCCGCGATAAACGCTGAACATCGGCGCCAAGGCCGCGCAGCTTCTCATCGAGGCTCTCATAGCCACGGTCCATATGGTAAAGCCGATCCATCACGGTCTCACCTTCAGCCACCAATGCTGCTAGCACTAGCGACATGGATGCGCGCAAATCGGTCGCCATGACCGGTGCTGCGAGCAAAGTATCAACGCCAGTAACAACAGCAGTATGGCCATCGACACTGATCTGCGCGCCAAAACGGCTAAGCTCAGGCACGTGCATAAAGCGGTTTTCAAAAATGGTTTCGCTGATGGTGCTAACACCCTCCGCCACCGTATTTAGCGCCATAAACTGCGCCTGCATATCGGTAGGAAATGCAGGGTGCGGTGCGGTGCGAAAGCTCACTGCTTTCGGGCGACGGCCATGCATATCTAAACTAACCCAGTCAGGGCCTGTGTTAATTTCGGCGCCAGCTTCTTCAAGCTTCAGTAAGACGGCATCAAGTTGCGATGGGTCGGCGTGGGTGGCGCGAATAGAGCCGCCGGTAATGGCGGCAGCACATAGATACGAACCGGTTTCGATACGGTCTGGAATCACCGCATGTGTGCAGCCATGGAGCTTTTCGACACCATGAATAGTGATCGTTGAGCTACCAGCGCCTTCGATGTTTGCACCCATAGCAATGAGCATTTCAGCGAGGTTAACAATCTCTGGTTCGCGCGCGGCGTTTTCAATAACCGTAGTGCCTTCAGCAAGGCTCGCGGCCATCATAATATTTTCTGTGCCGCCCACAGTCACCATGTCGAAAATCAAGCGCGCGCCTTTTAATCGGCCATTCACTTTGCCATGCACGTTACCGTTTTCTACGCTAATTTCAGCGCCTAACTTTTCCAGTGCTTTCAAATGTTGGTCGACTGGACGTGAGCCAATAGCACAGCCACCGGGCAAAGACACTGTCGCCTCGCCATGACGTGCAAGCAATGGCCCGAGCACCAAGATCGAAGCACGCATGGTGCGCACTAACTCATACGGCGCAACAGCAGAGTTCAGCGAGCTTGCATTGATGTGCACGACATTATCATCGGCAAATTGCACGTCGACACCCATGCTGCTGACGACTTTTAAAATCGTCGTCACGTCTTGCAGCTTAGGCACGTTGGTGACGGTAACCGGGTCATCGGTCAGTAGAGGGGCTACCAATAAAGGTAGGGCAGCGTTTTTTGCGCCAGAAATGCGCACATCGCCACTCAGGCGACGACCGCCAACGATCAATAATTTATCCATGGAAGTGCGAGCCGCCTGTGCTAAGAGTTAAACGAAAGGGTTCAGCCGAAGAGCTTCATTTTACGCCATTCTTCGGGCGTCAGGGTACGCATGCTTACCGCATGAATGGCACCGCTGGAGATATGTGCTTGCAAGGGGCCGTAAATAAACTGCTGTTTAGCCACCGGACGCATGGTTTCGAAAGAGCTGTGCACCACAGTGACATTGAATTTCCCGCCATCGCCTTCGACAGCAATGTGATCTGCATCGGTAATTGCAGCGCTCAGGAGTTGTTGGATTTCACTGGCATTCATAGCGTTACATTTCCTTCCATAGTGCGTTCTACGGCAAAAATTTTATCTAAATTACTGGCGGCTAAAATTGACACCAAACGCTCTGGTGCTTGCGTTAGCGACAGCGTGCTATTACGACTAATAGCAAAACGCTGCCATGCCATGAGCACAGCGGCGGTAACGCTACTACCTGTTTCTAGCGCGGAAAGCTCGCAAGTCCAAGCACTATCAACTGGCAAAGCGGCCAAAATAGCTTGGCCTTCGCGCTGGCAAGCACCGGCATTGTTGTAGTCAACACGGCCAGCTAAGCTCAAGCCATTGGGCTGCGGCGCAATCTGATGGCTCATTATTTTGCCTTAACCACTTCGATTGGGGCAGGCGACCAACCAGCAATAGCCTTGTCTAAGTTGCCAGCACTTTGCTCGACGACTTCTGCGAAGCGCTTACGGAAAGTCAGGCCAAGGTTTAAACCATTGACGATCAAGTTACGAGTCATCCAGCGGCCATCGCCAGCTCGAATCATTTGGAAAATGATTGGCACTACAGTGCCGTTTTCCAAAGCAACCTCAACTTCGACTTGTGCACGATTAGCATCATCGCCGGGCTTGTAAGGCTTCACTGTGACTTTTTGATTGTCATAGGAAGTCAGGCCGTTGGCGTAAGTGCGTACCATGCTTTGTTTAAATATGGTGGCGAATTGATCGCGCTGAGCATCGCTAGCTTGGCGAAAATACTGACCCATAACACCACGTGCGATGCCCGGAACATCAACAAATGGTGTGATATTTTCTTCGATTACCGCATTTAATGCTGTTGGGCTTTTGCGCAGCGCCGCGCGGTCTTTATCGATGCGTGCGGTGAGCTGAGTAATGGCCGTTTGCACTACTACTTGCGGGTTAGTTTCAACAGCGGCCTGCACTACCGCAGGCGAAGCTAGGGCAAGTACAGGAACCAAAACAGACCATGTTAGAAAGCGCGACATATCAAATCTCCAAACTTTTAGGCTTTGGCGTTTGCCAAATTAACTCTTAAAACGCTTCATCTGCCGTTGGCGATGACGCAGCACTTGCAGGTGGCGTCTCAGTTGCCTTGTTAAACAAGAACTTGCTGATCAAATCTTCAAGCACCAACGATGACTGCGTTTGATAAATACGGCTGCCTTCTTTCAATACTTCTTCATCGGCGCCCGGCGTAAGACCAATATACTTTTCACCTAATAGGCCGGCGGTCAAAATCGCAGAAACGGTATCTGTGCTGATGTCATTAACGTCATTTTCAATCGACATCTCAACGCGCGCCAACAGTGTTTTCGGGTCTAACGTAATGGATTCGACACGGCCAATCGGCACACCAGCCATGGTCACCTTTGCCCGCACGGTGAGGCCGCCGACATTTTGAAATAGCGCATAGACGCGATAGCTAGGCTTATTTAACTCGCCTGACAAACCGCTGACTTGGATCGCTAAAAACATCAGCGCGGCGAAAGCCATCAGCAAAAAGCTGCCCACCATTAACTCAATAGACTTAATACGCATCACACGCCTCCGAACATCACCGCAGTGAGAATAAAATCGAGTGCCAGCACTGCCAGCGAGCCATAAACCACCGTACGAGTGGTCGAACGAGAAATACCTTCGCTAGTGGGTTCACTAGCATAGCCTTGGTAGACGGCAATCCACGTTACCGCGATGCCAAATACCACTGCTTTCAACAAGCCACGCAAGACATCATCGGCGAAGTTGACTGATTGCTGCATATTGGCCCAATACGAGCCTTCAAAAATTCCCAGCCAATCGACGCCAACTACGCGACCACCCAAGATACCAACAGCAACAAAAATCGTCGCCAATAAAGGCATGCTGATGACACCTGCCCAAAAGCGCGGCGCAATAATGCGACGCAAAGGATCAACGCCAATCATTTCCATGCTGGATAGCTGCTCGGTGGCTTTCATTAGGCCAATTTCAGCGGTTAATGCCGAGCCAGCGCGGCCAGCAAAGAGTAACGCGGTGACCACTGGGCCAAGCTCACGGGTGAGCGTTAAGGCGACCATGGTGCCGAGCGCTTGCTCGCTGCCATAGGTGATGAGAATGTTGTAGCCCTGAAGACCAAGCACCATGCCGATGAAGAGGCCGGAAATCACGATAATCACTAGCGATAAAACGCCGACAGAAAAAATCTGCGCGATCAATAGCGGCAGGGCCAAACGCCAACGCGGCCAACACATAATGGCTTGCCAAAGCATGATGAAGGCATCGCCTAGGGTGGCAATAGCAGCCAGTCCACGCGAACCTAAACGGGAGATTGCAGACAACATAGTTTAGGACCTCAGCGCATCGGCCCACGTGGGCGATGGGTAGTGAAAGCGCACCGGACCATCGGCGCTACCGTTGAGGAATTGCTGCACCAGTGGCGACTCAGAAGCACGCAGCTCATCGGGCGAGCCTTCGCCGACAACTTTGCCATTGGCCAAAATATAAATATAGTCGGCAATGGACAGCGTCTCATCGACATCGTGCGAAACAATAACAGAGGTCAGCTTCAGGGCTTCGCGCAGAGTACGAATCAAGCGCACTAAAACACCCATGGCAATAGGATCTTGGCCAGCAAAAGGCTCGTCATACATGATCAATTCGGGGTCTAGTACGATGGCACGGGCAAGTGCGGCACGCCGCGCCATGCCGCCCGAAAGCTCAGCCGGCGCCAGCTTCTCAGCACCACGCAAACCAACCGACTCCAACTTCAAACGCACGATATCGCCGATCAACTCTTCAGGTAACTTGGTATGCGCACGCAACGGAAATGCCACATTCTCATAGACCGATAAGTCGCTGAATAGCGCACCCGACTGAAATAGCATGCCCATGCGGGCACGCAGCTTAAATAAGTCATCACGCGATAGTTTCGGCACTTCTTGACCTGCAACTTTTACACTGCCGCTGGCCGGGCGTAGCTGACCACCAATAAAGCGTAGCAAGGTAGTTTTACCGCAGCCCGACGGGCCCATAATGGCCGTGACTTGGCCGCGGCGTATGCGTACATTGACGCCATCAAAAATCACCCGTTCGCCACGTTTAAAGCGCAAGTCGGAAATGGTGACTAAATCATCAGCAGTATCGGACATGGCAAGGCATCGCCTAACTAAAGAATGGCGCGCATCATAGCATCGATGATTACTGTATCGGAAACATCGCTTAGGACTGGCCGCGACTGGCGCGCTTGTTCATAATTAGCCACGATAATTTATTTAGCCTGAAAGGATGCCGATATGACCCAAAGCGACTTTATCGCCACTGGGCAGCGCGTACTGACTGTCGAAATCGCCGCCTTAGACGCCATGCGCCCATTGCTCGATGAAGCTTTTGGCGCCGCCTGCGAACTGCTTATGGCCTGCACTGGTCGCGTTGTTGTCACAGGCATGGGCAAGTCCGGCCATATCGGCAAGAAAATGGCGGCCACCTTCGCCTCTACCGGCACACCAGCATTCTTTATGCACCCAGGTGAGGCTAGCCACGGCGATCTCGGCATGGTCACTGGCAATGACGTCATCATCGCAATTTCTAATTCTGGTGAAGCTCATGAGATTCTCGGCATCATTCCGGTCATCAAACGCCTGCGCGCCAAACTTATTACCATCACCGCCCTACCTGTTTGCAGCATGGCTCAGTTAGCCGATGTTGCTCTGACGATTGGTAAGTCACCAGAGGCCTGCCCGCTGGGCCTAGCCCCAACCTCATCAACGACCTCAACTTTGGTACTTGGCGATGCCTTAGCCGTGGCTTTATTAGAGGCCCGTGGTTTCACTGCCGAAGATTTTGCGCTATCGCATCCGGGCGGCGCTTTAGGCCGCCGTCTCTTATTACGCGTCGATGACATCATGAATAAAGGCGACGACGTACCAATGGTCAGCGTAGGCACCTCCATTCGCGATGCCCTGCTCGAAATCACCCGCAAAGGCTTAGGCATGACCACCGTTGTTGATGCCGATGGTCGCCTCGCCGGCCTCTATACTGATGGCGATTTACGCCGCAGCATCGACCAAAACTTAGACATTAAAAATACGCCCATTGAGCAAGTCATGACGCCAAACTGCCTCACCGTGCGCGCCGGCATTTTGGCCGCCGAAGCATTGGCAGAAATGGACGCTCGCCGCATTAATGGCGTCGTGGTAATTGATGCCGAACGCCGCCCCGTCGGCGCCGCCAATATGCACGGTTTCCTCCGTGCCGGAGTGGTGTAATGATTTCCTGCCGCGTAAAAGAAAAAGCCCGCAATATTCGTCTATTAGCGCTTGATGTCGATGGCGTACTGACCGATGGCCGCCTGTATTTTTCCGAAGCTGGTGACGAGACAAAAACCTTCGACACGCAAGATGGCCATGGCATCAAAATGCTGCAAAGCACTGGCGTACAAGTTGCCATCATCACCGGCCGCACCACTGAATTAGTACAACGTCGTGCCCGAAACTTAGGCATCAAGCATTTGCAGCAAGGTCGCGAAGATAAACTCGTGGCACTGCATGAGCTTATCCAAACGCTGAACTTAAGCTTGGAAGAAGTCGCCTATGTTGGTGATGACTGGCCCGATCTGCCCGCCATTTTAGCGACAGGCCTTGGCGTTGCAGTGGCCAATGCCCACAGCGAATTACGCCAGCGCGCCGACCATGTCACCACGCTTTCTGGCGGCCGCGGGGCCGTGCGCGAAGTCTGCGATCTATTGCTCATGGCGCAAGATCGTTACGACGAAGCGCTCGCGCCGTACTTGGCACACTGATGGATACGCGCCCGCTGCTAAGAGTCTCCGGCCTTCTTTTGATTGTCGGCGCACTGGGCTACTACGGCTATGGCGGCTGGAACAGCGAAGAGCTAGGTGACAGCAGCGATGGCCGCACGCCTGACTATATCGTCGATGGCCTCGCACTCTGGGAAACCGGCCCCGACGGCCAATTACTACGCACAGCCAACGGCACGCAGCTAATACATCGCCCCAGCCCCGAACGCTTCGATCTCACCCAACCCGACTTGCGCCTCTATGACAAGGGCCAACCCATGTGGCGCTTAACTAGCCTAACTGCGACCAGCGGCGACCCTAGCAGTGAGGCGTGGTTTAATGGCCAAGTAATTGCTGTGCGCACTATGCCCAATGCAGCACCGCTACAATTAAGCACTTCCCGCCTGCGCATCGAGCCGAAAGCCAACCGTGTCTCTACGCCTGAGCGCGTGACTATCACTAGCACGCAGGGCAAGATGAGCGGCACTGGCCTCACTGCTGACTTACAGGGCAAAAACTTGCAACTTTCATCCGCCGTTGAGGTGTCATATGCACCATCGCGCTAAGCGCATCGCCCGCCTGCTATTGCTCGCGGCTACAACACTCACTCCCGTGCTGAGCTGGGCGCTGCCTGAAGATGCAGAGCAGCCCGTCAATATCAGCGCCGATAACGCTCGCTTCGATGAGAAAGCGGGCGAAGCCGTGTATCGCGGCAATGTCGTTGTTATTCAGGGCACATTAAAAGTGCAAGGCGACACGATGACTTTGCGCATCGATGACAAAGGCGCACTGACGACCGCGCGCACACTTGGCAAGCCGGCTCGCTATCAGCAGCGCACCGATCCAGCCAAAGGCTTAGTTAATGCCACCGCCGACGAGATTCAATTTGATCATCGCACCGGCACTATCACGCTTATTGGCAATGCCTTGCTGAAGCAAGATGGCGCCAGCTTTAGCGGTCCGCGCATTGTCTATTCGACCGAGAAAAAGCAAATCGAAGCTAGCGGCAATAGCCAACAGCGTGTGCAGCTAGTGTTTCCACCACAAGCACGTGGCGAGAAAAAACCCACTAAAGATAAGGCGATACTTGCGCCTGCAGCCGCACCTTTGGGAGCGGCACAATGAGCGTATTGCGCGTAGAGAATTTAGCGAAAAGCTATAAGGGTCGCACCGTCGTAAAAGATGTCAGCTTGAGCGTTGAAAGCGCGCAAATTGTCGGCCTACTCGGCCCCAACGGTGCCGGGAAAACCACCAGCTTTTATATGATCGTTGGCCTAGTGCCGATGGAGCGTGGCCGCATCCTGCTCGATAACCAAGACATCTCGCACCTGCCCATGCACGGTCGCGCGCGCAAAGGCATCGGCTACTTACCACAAGAGGCATCGATCTTTCGCAAGCTCAGCGTGGAAGACAATATTTTAGCCATTTTAGAAACGCGCGGCGGCATGAAAAAGGCCGAGCGCCTGGCCAAACTTGAGTCATTGCTAGCTGAGTTTCACATCACGCATATTCGTAAAAGCTTAGGCATGAGCTTATCTGGTGGTGAGCGCCGTCGTGTCGAAATCGCACGCGCTTTGGCCAGCGACCCACAGTTTATTTTGCTTGATGAGCCCTTCGCAGGCGTTGACCCTATTTCCGTGGCCGACATTAAGGCCATCATCATGCATTTGAAGCAGCGCGGAATTGGCGTGCTAATCACCGATCACAATGTCCGCGAAACCTTAGACATTTGCGAAAAGGCTTATATCGTTAGCGCCGGCGTAGAGATTGCTGAGGGCACGCCAGAAGCCATTCTAGCCAATCCGCTGGTGCGTGAAGTTTATCTTGGGGAGCAGTTCTCGTTGTGATGAAGCCAAGCTTACAACTAGGGATCAGTCAAAGCTTAACAATGACACCGCAGCTGCAGCAGGCGATTAAACTGCTAGCGATGTCGACTCTAGAGCTACAACAAGAGGTTCAGGCTGCACTCGACGACAACCCTTTACTAGAACTCGATGACGGCCAAGGCTCAGATGATGGCGAGCACATTGAGGCCGCGCCGAAAGAAGAACCTGTCCGCGAATCGCTAGATCTCGATAAACACGACCAACTATCTGATGACCTCCCTGTCGATACCGCCTGGGATGATATCTATATTGGTAGCAATAGCGGCAGCGGTGGCGAGCCTGTCGACGAAGATGGCGAGCCCATTGAGGCCCGCAAGGCGGCGATAGAAACGCTGCAAGACCATTTGCATTGGCAACTCAATGTGACGCCTTTTAGCACGCTAGATCGAGTCATCGCTGAAGCCATTATTGATGGCCTTGATAGCCGCGGCTACCTCACGGTCAGCCTTGATGAGCTCGCCGAAACCGCGCTGAGCTGGTGCAATGAAGAGGCTGAAGAAGACGAAGTCATCGCTGTTCTACATCGCATTCAGCAATTCGACCCACCTGGCGTGGCCGCTCGCGATCTCAGCGAATGCCTATTGATTCAGCTCAATCAAAAGCCCGATGACACCGAATACTTAGACGGCGCCAAGTTAATCTTACGTGAGCACACCGCTCGACTAGCGTCGGGCGACCTTGCCGGCTTAACGCGAGCCACGGGCTTATCAGAGCGCTCCGTTCACGCCGCCATCGCATTGATACGCGAGCTTAAGCCTCATCCTGGCGAAGGCTGGGCGAGTGCCGATGATGAGCGCCAAGTCATTCCTGATGTTGTGGTGCGCAAGCTGCGCGGTTTCTGGCGAGTTGAGCTAAACCCCGATGCTGCACCGAAATTACGCGTCAACGCGGGTTATGCCGGCATGATTCGTCGCGCCGATAGCAGCCCTGACAACCAATATATTCGTGACAACTTGCAGGAGGCGCGCTGGCTGATCAAAAGCCTACAAAGCCGTCATGAAACCCTGCTAAAGGTAGCGACTTGCATCGTTGAGCATCAACGTGGCTTCTTAGAGCAAGGCCCAGAGGCCATGAAACCACTGATTTTGCGTGAGGTCGCCGATGAGGTCGGCCTGCATGAGTCGACAATTTCTCGCGTCACCACGCAAAAATACTTGCTCACTCCTCGTGGTCTGTTTGAACTCAAGTATTTTTTCTCGTCACACGTCGGAACTAGCTCCGGTGGCGAGGCATCATCAACAGCCATTCGCGCCATGATTAAAAAGCTCGTAGGCCAAGAAAATCAGAGAAAACCATTGAGTGACAGCAAGTTAGCGGACCTACTTTTAGAGCAAGGTATTGAGGTCGCAAGGCGTACTGTGGCTAAGTATCGCGAGTCGCTCAACATTCCATCATCTACCGATCGAAAGCGCTTGCTTTAATAATTTGGGCATGGCTAAGTAAAGTCATAACGGATGTTGATGTGAAGCGAAGCAAGCTGTGAACCCCAACACTGGGAACCTCTGCTTTCGGACTCGACAGGCCGCCCGTGCAGGGCTGCAAATGCCCTAATCGTACGACCCGCCACCGTCTTGAAGGTCTTTGGTTTCCGCTGTCGTCAATCACGAAAGCGAGGAAACGTCTCATGCAAATGACCATTAGTGGACACCACGTTGAACTCACCCATGCCCTCCGTGATTATGCCGAGTCTAAACTCGCGCGTATTGAGCGGCATTTTGACCATATCACCAGTATCGACGTCATTTTAAGTGTCGATAAATTGGTGCAAAAAGCCGAAGCAGTGATTCGAACTTCAGGAGCAAAATTATTTGCTAACGCCCAGTCCGATGACCTCTACGCCGCCATTGATAAACTGTCGGATAAGCTCGACCGACAGGTAGTGCGCCATAAAGAGAAGCACGCATCACATTGATGCCACCGATTCACCTGCTAAATGCCCAGCCTCGCTGGGCATTTTTCATTACACAGTTTCATAAACTCTACGAATGCCTACTTGCCAATCATCGCGCCACAACCGAGGATAAGGCTCAGCAATTTAACTAGGTAGTAAAATGAAACTGGTGATTGTGAGCGGACGCTCGGGCTCAGGAAAAACGACTGCGTTGCATCAACTGGAAGATCTCGGCTACTACTGCGTCGACAATCTTCCCGTTGCTCTCATCCCTGATCTCGTTGCTAACTTCGAAGACGACCAGAACAATGGCTCGATGCGCATAGCTGTTGGCATTGACGCACGCAATCGCAGCCAAGACTTAGCGCGCTATAGCGAAATTTGCCGTCGCCTCGCGGTGATAAATATACAGCCGCAAGTGGTTTACTTAGACGCTCGTGAAGATGTGCTGCTAGCGCGCTTTAGCTCTACGCGCCGCCGCCATCCCTTAAGCTCCGATGCTCGCTCGCTGGAAGAAGCTATTGCTTATGAGCGCGTACTGCTTGACCCCCTAGCCTCACACGCAGCACTGCAACTCGACACCACGACCTTATCGGTGCATGACCTACGCGAAAGCCTGCGCCGGCGTTTTGCCGACGCCAGCACTATGCAGAATAATATTTTACTCACCTCATTTGGCTTTAAACACGGCGTACCACTCGATGCCGATCTCGTGTTTGATGTTCGCTGCCTACCCAACCCGCATTGGGAAATGACTTTGCGGCACTTAACCGGCCTAGACCTGCCCGTAGCAAAGTATTTGCAAGGAAAGCCTATTGTTGATGGCATGTTCAACGACATTTTTGCATTTATTAATAAGTGGTTACCGGAACTACAAGCCAATGATCGTAGCTATGTCACTGTCGCTATTGGCTGCACCGGCGGCCAACATCGCAGTGTTTATATGGTTGAACGACTGGCTCAAGCCTTGACAGCGACCCTAGGAAAACTCCAAGTTAGACATCGAGAGCTACATCGGCCAGGACCGCTTTAATGGCGAAACACGCAGCAGATATCGACATCGTTAATAGACTTGGCTTACATGCTCGGGCATCGGCCAAGCTCGTGGAAACCGCCTCGCGCTTTCAATCCTCTATACGTATTGGGCGTGGTGAGCGCTTAGTTGATGCACGCAGCATCATGGCATTGCTGATGTTAGGTGCTGGTCAGGGCAGCCGTTTACGCCTTGAAGTTGATGGCGATGACGCCGACTCGGCCTATACAGCAGTAACAACACTCATCGCCGACAGGTTTGGCGAGGCAGAATAGGCTATCATCGCCGCTGCCATTGCTATCCCCTGCTGGAGCTCCGATGAGTTTGCGTAACCTGCCCGAAGAAGATGATGAATTTTTCATCAGTAGAGCCGATAAAAAACGTTCGGTCGATAGGTTACAAGCCTTAGGCGAGCGTCTCGCTGAGCTCAGTGATAGGCAACTCAAACAATTGCCTATCGATGACATGCTGCTGAAAGCATTTCTTGATATGAAGAAGATCAAGGCGAATGAAGCCTTGCGTCGCCATAAGCAATATATTGGCAAGCTCATGCGTCATGCCGATGAAGCAGCGCTTTTGGCTGCCATGCATCCATTGAAAAACCCTGCGCTGCAACGCCAGCTAGATCTAATTCAAGAGCGCCTAATACAACAGGGCGACGCCTATATTGGTGAGGTTTTGTCGCGGTTTCCTGCTGCCGATCGCCACACACTGCGTCAATATGTTCGCCAAGCTCAGCAGGAATTTACCAAGCTAAAAACAGCTAAGGACTCGGCTAATGCTAACGGCCAAGCCGACGTGGCAGCAGATGAGGCTGAGCAACCAACCCCAGCGCAGCATAGGCTTTGGCTGCACCTGCGTGAATTAGCCGCGATTAATAGCTAGTTTTTACGCACAGCGGCAGCAGCTAATCGAGGCGATGCGCTTCTACCGGCATCTGCTCACGCCAAGCTTGCTGCTGCTCGCAATCAAACTCTGCAATCACCAATGCTGGCTGCGAGGTCATCGTACGCTCAGCCAGCACCTGCCCCCATGCATCAATGATTTGGCTATGGCCCCACGTCTGCCTTGTGACACTGTGCTGCCCGCCCTGCCCCGCACCAATGAACATGCATTGATTTTCAATAGCGCGAGCACGCAGTAATACCTGCCAATGTGCCTCACCAGTCTTAGCAGTAAATGCAGCGGGCACGGCGAATATATCTGCGCCTGCTTGGCGTAAGGCACGTGCCTGCTCGGGAAAGCGTAGGTCGTAGCATGTCAGCACACCCAACTGCCCCCACGGTGTTGCTAGCAGATTTATTTCAGTGCCAGGCTCATAGCGAGCGGATTCTCGATAAGCTCCTTGAGCATCGCCGACCTGAGCATCAAATAGATGTCGCTTGTCATAGCGGCCGACCAAGTTGCCTGAAGCGTCGAACAATAAGCAGGCGCTGCGCACACGGCCATTGGGCACGGCGCTGCCATCGGGGCGATAAGGTAGTGGCACAGTGCCCGCCAATAACCACAGGTCATTGGCGCGAGCTTGCTCAGCAAACCACGTTAGCCACTGGGCATGATGCTGCGCGGCCAGACCGGCGGCATCGGGGCCAAAAACTAAGCAGTTTTCTGGCAATACCAATAGGTCGACACCTTGCTCTCGAGCCGATGTCATACCGTCGGCAATAGCTCGCTGATTAGCAGAAATGTCGTCGCCGCTGCAAAGCTCAAGTGCTGCCACGTGCATAGTGCTTACTCCTGTGCCCTGCTCTCATTAGCAGAAGCAGCATTTGCGTCCTTAGCTTTAGCGCTAGACTTTAGCTCTTCTGGCTTCACGATAGCCTCATCATTGATGCGTAAGTCATCCCATGTGCCGGTCACGTGGTAACGAATCGACGTAAGCCGTGCGAGCTGCTTATCGAGTAATAAATCTGCTGCAACCAAAGCGCCGCCGACAATCGGGCCGGCTAGAAAGCCAGCAACGACAGGCAACGCACTGCTCACCGGAACATCCACACGCAAACGCTGGTCTACTTCGTGTGTGATCAGATTCACGCTGCCCCGCCCCTGCATGCTCACTGAAGGGCCATCAAGGTCTATATTGGCTGGCAAGAGCACGCCACGATTAAGCTCTCCGGCGAGTTTAATCTCATCAAAACTAAGACCTTTGCGCGTGACATCGGAGAAGTCAAAACGTAATCGACGCATGAGATTGCTGGCGTTTACTAGGCCAAAAACGCGTGCCAGTGGGTTTATACGATCAATGCCGATTAAGCGTCCGGACTTAAAGTTCGCGCTAAATTTGCCATTTAGTTGTGCCAATGCGAAGTCGCTGGGGTCGCCGGGCCAAGCTAGCTCAGCATTAAGCTGGCCGCTGCGTGACTCCAAGCCACCGCTAAGGCCTAGCTGCGTAAATAGTGCCGCACTGGCGCGAGTATCGACCTGTCCCGACAGCTGAGTGCTAGCGCGTGGGCCTGTGCGCCAGCTCAACTTGCCATTGAAGTCTGCGTTGGGCTGGCTTAGGCGCAAGGGCTCGACCAACCAACCTGTGGCTTGCGGCTTAACACGAGCTTCCACATGCGTCGACGGCCATTTTGGCAAGGCCGATGGCTGTATATTATCGGCGGAAATAATCCAGTCTGCTTCTTCACGCACCAAGCTCAAGCGGACTGGGCCAAGATTTTCTTCGCCAGCCATCAGTGCCTTAGTTTGTAAGTTTAAGCGCTGAAATGTCGGCATCGCTTGCACTAGCTTTTGGCTCACCGATTTAGTCGGTGCCTTAGCTACAAATGCACGCCAATCATTGAGCTGCAAGTTATCAACACTCGCCTCAATGCCAATGCCCGCGCGCTCATTCCATGCCAAACCTGGCAGCCCAACACGCACCAGTAATTGCTTGAGCTGTTTATTTCGCCAGGTTAAGCCAACTTGAGCCATGCCATCGATGGTCGCTCGCGCCAACTGCTTGCCTGGGCCGAGTTTACCTTGATAAACCAATTCCGCGGCCTGAGAGGCCGGTTTAGCCAATGGTGCAGGAAGCTTAATCGCCATACCCTTCAAGTTACTACTGATACGCAGGCCCACTGCTCCCGCGTGCGAAATAGGAATGTCAACATTAACCAGTGCCGATGTACGGCCATCGATATAGGCTGTTAAATCAGTACCTAGCCAGCGACTAAGCGATACAGCAGTAATGGGCGCGTTAACTTTTATCGCCTGCGAGCGCCACTGGCTACCACGCTTATCGCCTGATAACTCCACTTGTGCGGCCTCGTTCCAGAGTTTGCCGGCGAGCTGCCCATTTAGGCCTGCACTTTCATCAAACGTTATTGCGCCGCTAACATTTGTCAGCTGCACGGGGCTATCGGCCAAGCCCACTTCGGCTTGCTCTACCGTGGCGCTAACCTTGATTAAAGGCTGATGCGTGGCGAAGGGAATCGTCAGCTGCAAATTAGCTTTTGCAGGACCGCGCATGAGCAGCAGGTTAGCAACTTCGGCGGTCTTTGTTTTCAGCGGCGACTCAGCCAATAAGCGGTCGAGATCACTTAAATCCAAAGCCAAATCGGCATCGACACTTAATACGGGCTTATGTAGTTCAGGAATGCTCGCCACGGCGCGTGAAATAGTGCCATCCATCACGCGGCCAGCATTAACGCTAACGCTTAGGTCACGACCGCGAATATCCACTTGGCCATTCAGCTGGCTCAATGCAGGCCAGCCCGGCACATAGTCAAGCGAGGCATTGGCCAGCTTTAATGACATATCGAGTTGGCCGGCGTCGGGGCTATCGTGGCGCAGTGCACCGCTATAGGCGAACGTGCCACTAGGAACTTGGCCGGCCGCTAATGCGCTTCGCAGCCAAGCCAATGTGTGATCTCCGGCAGAATGCCACGGCACATAGCGCCAAGCGCTAGCGACCTGACCATCATAAAGCCCAGCTAATAAGTCTAGGCGGCCGGCACCGGGATCTTTAATCGGCAGCTGCAGCGCTAGCTGTACGCGCGCTTTGGCATCGGCGTTGTCCAGCGCGAGCACGCCAGTATCGATATGCCATTGATCTTGTTGGCGATACCAACGCACACCGCCGCGCAGCATATTGGCAGCAATGGGCTCGCGAAATACTTCTGGCGCATTAATAGAGGCGCGGCGTGTATCCAAATAGGCTAAGCCTTGGTCTGCGCTAGCTTGCAGCCAGCCTGCCATATTGCTCACGCCTGGCAAGGCTTTATAGGCTTGCCAGCTCAGGGCTTTGAACTCGGCATTGGCAGTGCTGAGCGCCCACTGCTCATCACGGCGTACGGCTTGAATATGCACACGCGGCAGATAGCCCGTGGGGTTTAGCTTCTGCAGCATGGGCGCAAGTGACGCAGGTATCAGCTCCTCGCGCTTCACTAGCGTATAAGCATCGGCAAGCGATAAGCCTGCCAGGGCGACATTCAATGCGTCAGGCTGCCAGGCTAGATGGCCACGCTGCATAGGAATCGCTAAGCCATCAAGCTTGCCTTGGATATTGCTAAAGGCTAGATGGCCGCGAGCAAGCTCGCCTTGCACCATAAAAACGCCATGCAAATCACTCAGCACATAAGATTTAGCATCGGGCCAGCGAGCTCGCATAGAAACATTTTTCACGGAGACTGTTGCTTGCTCAGGCTTATCGCCCTGACCAGATAGCCATAGTTCTCCGTGGCCTTCCTGCAAATCAAGCTGCCAGCCCTCGGGCAATAAAGCCACCCATGGCTGCCAATCGCTCAAGTTTTGAATATTTAAATACAGCTGCCAAGGTACGGTTTGCCAAGCCAATGGGTCGCCTTCGAGGCGAATAATACCGCGCTGGATATCGCTTTTATCCTGCAGCTTAAACTGCACTTGTGCACGATAGTCATCGCCGTGGCTGTATTGGCTGATGGTTAAGTCGTGTATGCCCTGCTTGATTTGATTCGGCGCCTGCCAAGCCAAAGCGCTATTGCTCAGTGCGATACTAGGTTGCGCCACTAGCCAACGCAGACTTTCACGTGCGCGCTCAGGATGCGATGAGCCAAGCCCACTGAGCTCTAAAATACGAATGCCGCCTTCAGGGTTAGGCGCAAGCGTCAGTGATAAGCCATCGATTTCAGTCCGCAAGCGCGGCGATAAATCACGCAGTGTCGCCCACCAATCTGGCTCAGTGCTCAAGCCTGGAATAGTCAGCAAAGTATCTGTCGGTGCACTAGGGTCGGCCAACGCAATATTAGTGGCTATCAGTCGTGGCGTAAGGCCATGCCAGCTCGCGCTGACACTGCCTAAGCGAATCGACAGCCCTGTTTTTTCAGATAATAAGCGCTCAATGGCCGGCTTTTGCTCGCTCACCAGCGGGGCCAGTTCGCGCCCCAAACCGACCACCACGGCGAGAGGAATTAGCACCAAGGCCATCAGCCATAAGACGCTATGAAAACTGCGATTAACCGCGCTGCGCGCTGAGCTCATCAGTGAACTCGCTTAGAGCAAAACCACATCGTATTGCTCCTGACTGTAACTAGTCTCTACTTGAATGCGTATTGGCTTGCCAATAAACGCTTCCAAGTCAGCTACGGCTGACGACTCTTCACCCAATAGACGATCTATTACGCGCTGGCTGGCAACTATCGAATAGCCATTGGCAGCATCATACGCGCGCGCTTCACGCAATAACTCACGGAAGATTTCAAAACAGACAGTTTCGGCAGTTTTCACTGTGCCACGACCAGCGCAACTGGGACAGCTTTCACACAAAATATGCTCGAGCGAGTCGCGTGTGCGCTTACGCGTCATCTCCACCAAACCTAGCGATGACACCTGTGTGATATGTGTTTTAGCATGGTCTCTGGCGAGCATTTTTTCCAAGGAGCGCAGCACTTGCGCGCGATGCTCATCTTCCTGCATATCGATAAAATCGAGGATGATGATACCGCCTAAGTTGCGTAATCTAAGTTGCCGAGCAATCGCGTGCGTGGCTTCAAGATTAGTTTTGAACACCGTGTCTTCTAGGTTACGCGTGCCAACATAGGAGCCAGTATTGACGTCGACCGTACTCATCGCCTCGGTCTGATCGATAATCAAATAGCCGCCAGACTTTAAATGAACCTTGCGCTCCAAGGCCTTCTGCAAATCATCTTCGACATTGTAAAGATCAAATAACGGGCGCTCACCTTGATAATGCTCAATTCGCGCCTCACAACCTGGGACGAACTCACGGGCAAAGATCAATGCACGCTGAAAAGTTTCGCGCGAATCGATGAATATTTTTTGCACTTCAGGGCCAACTAAGTCACGCAAAGTACGCAACGCCAAAGGCAGCTCTTCGCTGATACAGGCCGGCCCAGAAACCACTAAAGTTTGCTGTTGAATATGCCGCCAGAGCTTGAGCAAAAACGCCATGTCGTGACGCAGCTCAGCATCATCTACTCCTTCAGCCACCGTGCGGACAATAAAGCCGCCACCGAGCTCGGCGGCCATCTCTTCAGACAAACCGCGCACCATGGTCTTTAGGCGATCACGCTCAGGCTCATCGTCGATTTTTTGCGAAATACCAAGCTGATCGCTATATGGCATATAAACCAAATAGCGCGCGGGAATAGACAGATCCATGGTCAGGCGTGCGCCTTTACTACCCATCATGTCTTTCATCACTTGCACAGTGATGCTTTGGCCTTCGTGTAAGGCAGAAATGGTTTCAGGACGCTCGCGATCGGCGCCTAGGCGCACTTCATTGACATGGATAAAGCCGGTGCGGCTTAAGCCAATTTCAATAAATGCCGCTTGCATGCCCGGCAGCACGCGTACGACTTTGCCGCGATAAATATTACCAACATGGCCGCGATGCGCAGCACGCTCGATATAAAGCTCTTGCACGACGCCATTTTCGATCAAGGCGACCCGTGACTCCATCGGCGTCACATTAATCAAAACCTCATCGGTATTGGGGCCGCGCATGACCATGTTTTATTCCCAGAGTGGATAATTAGCGCGTCGCAATAAAGCGACAGTCTCCGCTAAAGGTAGGCCGACGACATTAGTATAGCTGCCGTGCAAAGACTTCACATATTGTGCGGCTCGGCCCTGAACGGCGTAGGCACCGGCTTTGTCTTTTGGCTCATCGCTATTCCAATAGGCCAATTGATCAGCTTCAGGAATAAGTAAAAACTCGACCCGAGTACTTACTACCTCAACCTCGATATGATCGCCATGTATGACCGCTATGCCGGTATAAACACAATGATCAGGTGATGGCAGCAGAGCCCAAATACGCTGTGCATCGGCAAATGAAGTTGGCTTGCCAAGTATCTGCCCACCCGCTACCACGGTTGTATCGGCAGCGACAACCCAGGCCTCAGCATCGTCTGCTCGCGTTTGCCCAGCCTGCGCTTTGGCTAAGGCTAAGCGCCGCACATAAGCCTCAGGTGCCTCACCCTCAAGCACTGACTCATCGACATCCACCGGCAACACGGCTGGCATTAAGTGTATCTGACGCAGCAACGCCAAGCGCCTAGGCGACGAAGAGGCCAACAATAAACGCGGCGAACGACTCATGTACGCTGACTCCAACGTTTAAGCAGTAATAAAATAGTGGGCCACATCATGGCGCTGGACAGAACCGGCAAGAAAAAGATCGTCGGGTCTGGCATCAGGTTTTGCAGCGTTAACAAGACGAAATGTATTACTCGGCTAACCAAGATAAGGCTAAGAACCAATAATGTCGTTTGGCGCACTGAAAATATCCCAGACCAACGCTGAGTCGCGCGCGCCAGCTGAATCACAACTACTGAAGATAGACCATAAAAGCCCAGCGGCGTAGCCAACAGCACATCTAAAATGACGCCTAAAATCAACGCTATCCAAATCCCAACCCATTGCGGCGCATGCATACCCCAAAAGATCAAAATCAAAGTTAGCCACTCTGGGCGCCAAGGATTTAGCTCTGAGGACAAAGGCAAAATGCTGAGTAATAGCGCAGCTATAACGCTAAGCAAAATCCCAAGGAAGGGATTATGGTGACGGAGCATTAGTCACCTCGGTAGATGGGCGTGCTGCCGGAACAGGCACTACAGCAGGCGGCGCTTCACTAGGTGCTGGCACCACTTTCATTTTTTCTGGCCGAATCAAATATTGAGCACCTACAGGCTTCTCAAATAAGGCCAAAACATAACGACTGCGATCTAACGCCGCCACTGGCGACGCTGTAATACGCAAAAACTGGTCATCAGCTTGACGGTGAATCGCCGTTACTTTTGCGACTGGATATCCTTCTGGAAAATCCAGGCCAAGCCCTGATGTCACCAACAAATCGCCGACGGCAATATCAGATTTCTCAGGAACGTATTGCAGCCTAAGCTCAGTGCGATTACCCGTGCCCGATAAAATTGCGCGAATACCATTACGGTTGATTCGCACTGGCACTGAGTGCGAGCGATCAGTGATAAGCATGATGCGCGATGTGGTTTTACCCGACTGAATGACTCGGCCAAAAATACCTAACGAGTCCAAAACCGGCTGGCCTTCATATAAACCTTGGCCATGCCCACGATTAATGATCAGCACATGACGGTCTGGGTCTGGGTCCACACCGATGATCTCACTAATCAGCACGCGACTATTGAGCACGCTGGCGGCGTCATGCAGATCACGCAGGCGCGCATTGTCGCTCGCTAAAAAGGAGAGCTTTTGTACCTGCGAACGCAGCAATAAATTCTCTTGGCGCAACTGTTCGTTTTCAGACTGCAATTGCAGGCCAAAACGTAAGTTATTGGAAAGCTCTTCGATGCTTTGACTGGGCCAAGCTAAGCCATAAAACAGCGGCTCGACAGCCTCATAAAAGCTGTCGCGCATAGGCTGTAGAGGGCTTGGGCGTTGGGCATCAACAAAGAGTAAAGCGATCGCACAAGACGCCGCGAGGATGAAGCTCATCCCATCGCGACGGTTGCGGACAAACAGGCCGTTACTAATAGCTCACCCCGCTAGGGCGTCAGTCTTGAAACAACATGTCGTAGGCGATGTTGTCGATGAATTCCAACGCACGGCCGCCGCCACGCGCGACGCAGGTCAGCGGATCTTCGGCAACGATAACTGGCAGGCCAGTTTCCTTCGCCATGAGTTTGTCGAGATCACGCAGCAATGCGCCACCGCCGGTCAACACCATGCCACGCTCAGCAATATCGGCTGATAGCTCGGCTGGCGTTTGTTCCAACGCGCTTTTAATAGCGGTGATAATGCCGGTGAGCGGATCTTGGATAGCGCCCAAGATTTCATCGGAGTTCAAAGTGAATGTGCGTGGCACACCTTCGGCAAGGTTACGACCGCGCACTTCGATTTCACGCAGTTCACCACCAGGGAAGGCCGTACCAATTTCTTGCTTGATGCGCTCAGCGGTGGCATCGCCAATTAGGCAGCCATGTTGGCGACGCACATAAGACACGATGCAATCGTCGAGCAGGTCGCCGCCGATACGTACGGAGTCGGAATAAACCGAACCGGACAGCGAGATCACCGCGATTTCTGTGGTGCCACCACCAATATCGACAACCATCGAACCACAGGCTTGCTCAATCGGCAGACCGGCGCCAATGGCTGCGGCCATGGGTTCTTCAATCAAGCGCACTTCGCGAGCACCAGCACCAAGTACTGACTCGCGAATAGCACGACGCTCAACCAAGGTTGATTTGCATGGTACGCAAACCAAGACGCGTGGGCGTGGCGGCATAAAGCCAGACTCATGCACGCGCTTGATGAAGTACTGCAGCATTTTTTCAGTAACTTCGAAGTCGGCAATCACGCCATCTTTCAAGGGACGAATCGCAGAAATATTGCCTGGTGTGCGACCCAACATGCGCTTCGCATCGGTGCCGACAGCGGCAACCGTTTTGGTCACACCGGTGGTGCGAATGGCAACAACCGATGGCTCATCGAGCACGATACCGCGCTCAGGGATATAGATCAGTGTGTTTGCCGTGCCTAAGTCAATCGCGAGGTCGGCCGAAAACAGGCCGAGAAGTCGTTTAAACAACATTGGGTTACCTAAAAGATGATGGCATGGCCACTTATCAAAGTAGCAATGCAGTTGAGCGGCTGCCAAGAATCAGCACTTGGTCTACAATGCTGCAAGAGTAAACAAACTGCGACTTTTGGACAAGTTGTGACTGTGATAACTTTGATCGATTCCTCGCATTTTTTTGAGCCGACTTACGCGCTCAGCACGGAGCAAAAGCCCCTATGGCACTAACACCAGAGCAAGTGGGCCGTATTGCCCATTTGGCACGTCTGCAATTACCGCAAGATGAGCAACAGCGCGTCACCGACAGCTTAAACACCATCCTCGGCCTCATTGATCAGCTGCAAGCGGTTGATACGCAAGGCATTGCGCCGATGGCTCACCCCGTTGATGCCACCCAAGCCTTACGCGCTGATGTCGCCACTGAGCCAAATCGTCGCGACGATTATCAGGCGATTGCCCCTGCTGTGGCCGATGGCTGCTACCTCGTTCCTCGTGTGGTTGAGTAAATCATGAGTTTGCATACGCTTTCTTTAAGCGCACTGGCCGATGGCTTGGCGCAAAAAAAATTCTCCAGTGTTGAGCTAACCCAGCACTTTCTCGATCGCATCGCACGCTTTGATAACGCTGCCGATGGTGGTTTGAATAGCTTTATTACGGTTACGCCGGAATTAGCGCTGGCCCAAGCTGCGGCCGCCGACACTCGTTTGGCTAGCGGCGCTGCCCATGCACTGACCGGTCTGCCGCTGGCGCAGAAGGATATTTTCTGCAGCCAAGGCGTGCGCACTAGCTGCGGCTCGAAGATGCTCGACAGCTTTATTTCGCCCTATAACGCCGAAGTCATCACTCGCTGCAATGACGCCGGCCTCATCATGTTGGGTAAAACCAATATGGATGAATTCGCCATGGGCTCATCGAACGAAACTTCGTTTTATGGTGCCGTAAAAAACCCGTGGGATACTTCGCGTGTGCCTGGTGGCTCCTCAGGTGGTTCTGCAGCGGCCGTTGCTGCTCGTCTAGCGCCTGCCGCCACTGGCACCGACACCGGCGGCTCGATTCGCCAACCTGCGGCGCTCTGCAACCTCACTGGCCTAAAACCCAGCTACGGTCGCATTTCGCGCTGGGGCATGATCGCTTTCGCCTCCAGCCTCGACCAAGCCGGCCCAATGACGCAAAGCGCCGAAGACGCCGCGCTATTGCTACAAGTCATGGCTGGTCATGACGCTAAAGATTCAACATCAATCGACCATCCCGTACCTGACTATCGCGCCGGCCTTAATGACTCGTTAAGTGGCTTACGAATTGGTTTGCCCAAACAGTTTTTTGGCGAAGGCTTAAGTTCTGAAATCGCTACACTCATCGATGCCTCCATCGCCGAGTTAAAAAAGCTAGGTGCTGAATTCGTCGAAGTCGATCTGCCCAATAGCGGTCTATCGGTGCCTGCGTATTACGTCATTGCACCTGCCGAATGTTCATCGAACCTGTCACGCTTTGATGGCGTGCGCTTTGGCCATCGCTGCGAAAACCCCAGCGACCTCGAAGACCTCTACAAGCGCTCGCGCGCTGAAGGTTTTGGCGAGGAAGTTCGCCGCCGCGTGATGATCGGCACTTACGCCCTCTCCGCTGGCTATTACGACGCTTACTATTTGCAGGCTCAGCGCGTGCGCCGCCTGATTAAGCAAGATTTCGATCAAGCCTTTACACAGTGCGACGTAATTTTAGGCCCTACCGCGCCTGAAACAGCGTTTGCTTTGGGCGCAAAAAAAACCGATCCGGTATCGATGTATTTGCAAGACATCTACACCATCGCCACTAACTTGGCCGGCTTGCCGGGCATGAGCATTCCTGCTGGCTTTAGTGACGGCTTGCCGGTCGGCCTGCAGCTCATCGGCCCGTATTGGAGTGAAGCTAAGCTGCTCAATGTTGCGCATCGTTATCAGGGCGTGACCGATTGGCACACACGCTTACCCGCGGCATTTGCCTAAAGATTTGAAGGATAAAACACGATGACTTGGGAAGTTGTGATTGGCCTGGAAGTACACGTTCAGCTCAACACCGAATCGAAAATTTTCTCCGGCAGCGCCACCAGCTTTGGTGCCGAGCCGAATGCTCACGCGAGCCTAATTGACCTCGGCATGCCCGGCGTATTACCTGTGCTTAACGAAGGAGTGGTGCGTCGCGCCATTTGCTTTGGTTTAGGCATCGATGCCGAAATCAGTCAGCGCTCAGTGTTTGCGCGCAAAAACTATTTCTACCCCGACTTGCCTAAGGGCTATCAAATCTCGCAAATGGATCACCCCATTGTCGGCAAAGGTCATATCGACATCACGCTCGATGACGGCACGGTAAAGCGCGTCGGCATCACCCGTGCGCATTTGGAAGAAGACGCTGGCAAGTCATTGCATGAGAACTTCTCAGGTATGACCGGCATCGATTTAAACCGTGCTGGCACGCCTCTACTAGAAATAGTTTCTGAACCAGAGATGTGCTCAGCGAAAGAGGCCGTGGCCTACGCCAAAGCCATCCATGCCTTGATTCGCTACCTCGATATTTCCGATGGCAATATGGCCGAAGGCTCGATGCGCTGCGATTGCAACGTCTCTATTAACCGCCCTGGCCAGCCCATGGGCACGCGTCGCGAAATCAAAAACGTGAACTCGTTTAAGTTCATTGAGAAGGCCATTGATAGCGAAATTAATTGGCAGATCGATGAGCTAGAGTCAGGCCGCAGTATTCATCAGGCTACCGTGCTTTACGACGTCGCCAAAAATGAAACGCGCGCCATGCGTAGCAAAGAAGAAGCCAATGATTACCGCTACTTCCCCGACCCTGACTTGTTGCCCGTGGTCATCGACGACGCCACCTTAGAAGCCATTCGCGCCAGCTTGCCTGAGTTGCCGGCGGCCAAGCGGGCTCGCTTTGAAAGCGAAATGGAACTCTCTGCTTATGATGCGCATGTGCTCACTGCCAGCCGGGACTTAGCCGACTTTTTCGAAGCCACAGTAACTACAGCCGGCGGCGTAACAGCGGCAAAACCAGCCGCGAACTGGGTCACCGGCGAGCTATTGGCCGCATTAAATAAAGCTGAGCTAGACATTGCGCAATCACCGATCAGTCCTGCCCAGCTCGGCGGCCTGCTGCTGCGCATCAGCGACAACACTATTTCCGGCAAAATTGCTAAGCAGGTATTTGCTTCGCTGTTTGCTGGCGATGGCACGAGTGCCGACGAGATCATCGAACGCGATGGCCTCAAGCAAGAAACCGACACTGGCGCTATCGAAGCCTTAATCGCGCAAATCATTGCCGACAATGCTGCACAAGTTGAGCAATACCGCGCCAGCGACGAAAACAAACAGGCCAAGCTTTTTGGCTTCTTCGTCGGCCAAGCCATGAAAGCATCACGTGGCAAAGCCAATCCAGCCGTGCTCAATGAGCTGCTCAAACGCAAGTTACACGAAGCATGACGACACCCTGGTTTCACGTTGAACAAGGCCAAGGAAGGCCACTACTATTGCTTCACGGCATTGGCATGAGTCATGCCGCGTGGCAGCCCGTTATGTCTTTGCTTGCACGTGAGCGCCGCGTCATTGCTGTGGATATTGCAGGCTTTGGTCAAACGCCAGCGCTAGTTGGCCCTGTCACTGAGGACGCATTGGTCGATGGCCTCAAGCAAACTTTGCTTAGCCTAGGCATCGATGAACCAGTGGATATTGCCGGCAACTCCATGGGCGGTTGGCTCGCGCTAGCGGCAGCAACTCATGGTCTAGCGCGAAGTGTGGTGGCTATCTCACCAGCAGGTCTAGCTAGCTCGGACAATACCCCTCGGCATATTCGTCCCATATTTGATTCTGCTCGCATGATGGCTAAGCGCTTTCCACGCGTATCTGAGCGCTTGGTTAAAATTGCCCCTGTGCGTAGTGCATTTCTAGCCATCCCTATGTCGATTCGTGGCTATAAAATCCCAGCAGATGCAGCTATCCGCTCGTTACAAGATTTTGCCCATGCGCCAGGCTTTGATGCCACATACGATGCTATCGACTTGGTTCATGGCATTAATGAGCTAACCATTCCGATCACAGTAGCCTTTGGCCGCTTAGATCTTTTGCTCACTAGAGCACTCCAGCGGCGCGAAGCCTTGCCCGCTCATGCAACTTGGCTCAAGCCATGGAGCTGGGGCCATGTCCCTATGTGGGATGACCCCGAAGGGGTAGCTAGGTTAATTTTGACCGGCAATAAAAGCTAAGCACAACAAAAAGCCCGCATTAGCGGGCTTTTTGCTATCTAGGGATACCCAAATTAATGAGCAACAGCCGAAGTTGCACCGCGTGGAATCCGTACACTTTCCACCAAGTCTTGGATTTCCTGTGATGGGGCCGGTGTCATGCTCGACACGGCATAAGCCACAGCGAAGTTGATCAGCGCACCAATGACACCGAAGCCCGATGGTGAAACACCAAAGAACCAACCATCCAAGGTGTCTGGGTACATATTGGTGCCTGACATAAAGAACCAGCCTTTAAATAAGAAGATGTAGATCACCGTACTTAGTAGGCCTGCCAACATGCCGGCAATCGCACCCTCTTTATTCATGCGCTTACTGAAAATACCCATCATCAGCACAGGAAATAGAGAGGCCGCAGCTAAGCCGAAGGCCAATGCCACCACCTCCGCAGCAAAGCCGGGCGGATTAAGCCCCAAGTAGCCGGCCACAATGATGGCACCGACCATACTGATTCGACTGGCACGCAACTCGCTCTTATCGCTGATTTTCGGCATAAACACGCCCTTCAACAAATCATGCGAAATGGCTGAAGAGATCGCCAACAATAAACCTGCCGCTGTCGATAACGCCGCCGCCAAACCACCCGCTGCAACTAACGCAATTACCCAGTTCGGTAGCTTCGCAATCTCTGGATTAGCCAGCACCATGATGTCTTTATCGATAGTGATTTCATTGCCCTTCCAACCTGCGGCTTCTGCTTTAGCGGCAAACTCAGGGTTCTTGTCGTTGTAATACTGCACACGACCATCGCCATTTTTGTCTTCAAAGCTCAGCAAACCGGTTTTTTCCCACGATCTCATCCAATCTGGGCGATCTTCCAACACCATATTGCCAGTTGGACTACCCACTTCACCGGGCTGGATGGTTTTCGCCAAGTTGTAGATTGCCATCGCGCCAACTGCTGGTGCTGTGGTGTAGAGAATGGCGATAAACACTAAGGCCCAACCCGCTGAGCGGCGTGCATCGCGCACTTTCGGTACGGTGAAAAAGCGCACAATTACGTGAGGCAGACCGGCAGTACCGATCATCAGTGACATGGTAAGCAGAAAGACGTTAAGTGTGGTCGCCGAACCCATGCCGGTGTATTGCGCAAACCCAAGGTCTTGAACAATATTATCAACGGCCTGTAGCAAGAACACATTGTCGCTGCCTTGCAAGGTAGCGCCTAAACCAATCTGCGGAATAGCCCAACCGGTTAATTGCAGAGAGATGAATATGGCAGGAACGGTGTAGGCAAAAATCAGCACGACGTATTGCGCGATTTGCGTATAGGTAATGCCTTTCATGCCGCCTAATACGGAATAGCTAAAGACCACGGCCATGCCGATATAGAGGCCGGTTTCAATGTCGACTTCGAGGAATCGCGAAAATGCGACACCAGCGCCGCGCATCTGACCGATTACATAGGTTAGTGAAATCACCAACAAGCACACCACCGCAACGATACGTGCCGTTTGCGAATAGAAGCGATCGCCAATGAAGGTAGGCACAGTGAATTTACCGAACTTGCGCAGGTATGGCGCGAGTAATAGGGCCATCAACACATAACCGCCAGTCCAGCCCATCAGATAGGCCGAGCCGCTATAGCCCGAGAACGAGATGATGCCAGCCATCGAAATAAATGACGCGGCACTCATCCAGTCAGCGGCAGTTGCCATACCGTTTGCGATGGGGTGAATGCCGCCGCCGGCGACGTAATACTCGCTAGTTGAGCCGGCGCGTGCCCACAGCGCAATACCGAAATAGAGCGCGAAAGAGGAGCCGACAGCGAGATAAATCCAAGTTTGAGTATCCATTTATTAGCTCCGATTAATCTTCATGAACGTCAAATTTACGATCAAGCGAATTCATCTTTGCTGCATAAACGAAAATCAAAATCACAAAAGTAAAAATAGAGCCTTGCTGGGCAAACCAGAAGCCTAATTTGAAACCGCCAAGATGGATTTGATTGAGGGCATCAACAAACAGAATGCCAAAACCAAAGGACACGACAAACCACACCACAAGCAAACTAAGTAGGAGCCTTAGGTTGGCTTGCCAATAGGCTTTCGCCTGAGAGTTATTGGAACTCGCCATTTGTTTTTCTCCGATACGAAGGCAAAATGCCTGATATCGACTCTAACGATCTGTCCTGATTCGGGAATCAGGACTTTGGTCGTAAGAAAACAAATGGTGGAGTCAGGTTTAGCGGCGGCGATTGCCTGTGTGAGATGAGCCACCGCCTGGGCGAGGCTTACGTGGTGCGGGTTGAGCGCCAGAGGCACCATGCACTACATTCACTTTTGGTATTTCAGCGAGTAGCTCAGCAGGTGGATACAGACACTCCAACTTTCGTCCAATAGCGGCTTCAAGTTCGGGAATTAAGTGGCCATCATCTTCACAAGCAAAGCTGATGCTAGTGCCACTAGCGCCGGCACGACCGGTACGACCAATGCGGTGCACATAGTCATCGGGCTGCTCGGGCAAGGTGAAATTCACTACATGACTGACGCCATCGATATGAATGCCACGGCCTGCCACATCAGTAGCGACTAGCACTTTGATTTTGCCTTCGCGGAAATTCTCTAGCGTTTTCACACGCTTTTCCTGCGGCACATCGCCAGAGAGCAAGGCGCAGGAAATATCATGCGCCTTCAACACATCCGTTAATCGGCGCGTTTGATCGCGGCGATTGGCGAAGACCATGACGCGATCCAAGGATTGTGTGGTGATGAGGTTGTAGAGCAGCGCTACTTTTTCATCGGCAGTGACGATATAGACCTTTTGCTCAATATTTGCGGTTGCGGCGGACTCAGGCTCTATCTCAATGGTGACTGGATAGAACGTCCATTGCGCCGCTAAATTAAGCACATCTTTCGTAAAAGTTGCCGAGAACATTAGCGTTTGGCGATGCGATTTCGGTGGTGTCAGGCGAACAATACGCTTCACATCAGGGATAAATCCCATGTCGAGCATACGATCAGCTTCATCAATTACGAGCAGTTCGACTTGGTCGAGGAATAGCTCCTGCTTATTAGCGAAATCGATGAGGCGTCCAGGTGTTGCCACCACGATATCCACGGGAGCGCTGCTCAATTGACGACGCTGCTTCTCGTAGTCCATGCCACCAACTAGTGTCACCACATTGAGATTGGCGTACTTACCCAAATCTTCTGCGTCGCGAGCAATCTGCAATGCCAGCTCACGAGTTGGTGCTAATACCAAAGCTCGTGGCTCGCCTAAGCAACGCTCAGGACTAGGAGGGTTTTTCAGGAAATCGGCAATGACCGTCAGCAAAAATGCCGCGGTCTTACCAGTGCCGGTTTGTGCGCGGCCAATAGCATCGTGACCGGCCAATGTGAAGCGCAGAACACGGCCTTGAATTGGCGTGCACTGAGAGAAGCCAAGATCATCTACCGCGCGCAATATTTCATTGGGCAGCGCTAGATCACGAAATAACACGGGCGCTGCGGGCTCAGCCTCAGGCGTTGCGTCGGAGGCTGAGTCCAGCGCTACCGTAGCAGCTGCCGCACTCGCCTGTTCTGCAGTTATGTCATTTGTCATGCTCAAATCATCTGCACATCATCAGCCTGCAAGCCCTTGTCACCGCGCTTAAGGTAGAAATCGACGCGCTGGCCTTCACGCAATGTGCGATGGCCTTCGCCACGAATCGCGCGGTAATGCACAAAAATATCTTCGCCCATGTCGCGGGTAATAAAGCCGAAGCCTTTATTGGCGTTAAACCACTTCACTTCACCTTGCTCGCGCGGGCCTTTCACACGAATGGTGCGGGCTGGCAAACTCAGTGCAAGTAAAATAAGGGCTGGCAAGGCAAACAAAATGATTGACGGCAATAAGCTCATCAGCGACGCACTGCCAGCAACCATGCTGAAAATAGCAACGGCAGCAGAGCCTGTGGCCATGATGCTTAATGAGAGACGAACGGTACGGCAGCGCTTTAAATTACGCGCACACCAGAAAAACAGAGGAGCCATACCAATATCGATGGTGCCCAATAGACGAACAGCAAATTCGGCATTCGCGGCAGGATCAACAAAGGCTAGCGGGAATAGTTTGAGCCAAAGACTTGGCAGGATAAGCATGAACAGGCCATTGAGGGCGAAACCCAGACCTAAAGCAGAATAAATCAATGCAACAGTTTGTTTGCTACGCATAACGGGTACTCTCGACGCGGCTATCACCTGGTTGGGCATCGGGCCAACGAGATACCAATACCAAAGCCGAGCACGTCAGGAAATAAAACCCGGCTCCCGATGCAGTAACTAAAGAAAATTTAAAATGGCGGGGAATGATAAAAAAACCCGCACTAGATATGATTGCGGGCCCGAAGGCCCGCTCTCACAAACAGTATCAGTCTAGCGGCAAAACGTCTTCGGCTTGGAAGCCTTTTTGACCTTTAACTACGCTGAATTCAACTTTTTGGCCATCACGTAATGAACGGTGACCATCGCCACGGATAGCGCGGAAGTGAACAAACACGTCCTCACCAGCCTGACGTTGAATAAAACCAAAACCTTTGGCATCGTTGAACCATTTCACGGTGCCTTCTTCACGTTGCGACATAATCAACCTCAAATAACGCTGTATCGGATGGCCGTGGTGCTGCCATCAAACCTTGGCGCATATGGGTAAACAAAGCGTTACGAGGTGATGATGCCCACGGGCTAACTGATTAGACACGGATTGCACCCACATAGCAACAAGCAAGTATGATTTCTTTTGTCAGGATGGTGCTTTATCGGCATTAAGCCACTGCCACGCTGATCATTCTGTCTAAAAGCAGGCCGCCAAATACACCCAACAAATAGACAATCGAGAATCCGAATGTCTTCATCGCCTGCCCTTCTTTGTCGTGATAACGCAGGCGCCAGGCCTCTCGCATAAAGCCAAGCCCGAAGACAATGGCCATCACTAGATACACCGGCCCCATCATGCCGATCAAATAAGGCAGCAAGCTCACCAATAATAAAAGAATGGTGTAATACCAAACTAGCGACTTAGTCAGCTCGATGCCGTGCGTCACTGGCAGCATGGGAATGCCCGCATTGGCATATTCGTCGCGACGATGAATAGCCAACGCCCAAAAATGTGGCGGCGTCCAAACAAATATCAATAACACTAATAGCCATGCCTCAGCCGACATCTGCCCCGTGACTGCGGCCCAACCTAGCAACGGAGGCAGTGCGCCTGACAAGCCACCAATGACAATATTTTGCGGCGATGCGTGCTTTAGATAGCGCGTATATATACCGGCATAGCCAACCATGCCAAGCGCGGTTAGCCATGCGGTTAGCGGGTTTACCCAAACTGTTAGCAAAATCATCGATGCGGCAGCCAAAAATCCAGCCCAGGTCAAAGCCATCGTGGCAGTGACGCGCCCTTTCACTAAAGGGCGACTCTGGGTGCGCGCCATCATGGCGTCGTATTGCTGGTCAGCAAACTGGTTGATCACGGCAGCAGACGCCATGCCAGCCCAAAGACCAATAATCGCCGCTGTATATTGCCAAGCGCTCAACCACTCATGCGGCGCCAACACCATGCCAACTACGGCTGTGACCATCAGCATGGCGACCACGCGAGGTTTGGTTAAGGCCCAAAAATCGCGCCAGCTAGGGCGCATTGCCATTTCGGCGATATGAGTTGTCATGAGTAGCCTCCTAATCGTTTTTCGCGGTGAATGGCATAGGCTAATGCCACCAATAATTGCAGCAATATTGCCGCCCAAACGTTATGCGCAACTGCATTCCAGAGTGGCAGCCCAGCAACCACATTGACTATGCCTAAGCTAATTTGCACAAAGAGCCCAGCCCCAAGCAGCAGCGCAAAAAAGCGGTAGCGCGTGGCATGGGTGCGACGTATGAGCAAGACTATCAGGCCAATGAATAGCGCCGTAATAGCGATAGCACCGATCCGATGAGTCGCATGAATGGTGATTTTTTCGGCAGGGCCCAAGTGTGGCGCAAACTCATACGACTGATCATCATTATGAAACAGCTTAAAAGCCTCGGCTGGCGACCAAGCCTGCTGCCAACCCGTCTGGCAGATGGGCAGTTTGGTACAAACGGTGGCGGCATAATTTGACGCCGTCCATCCGCCTAATGCTATTTGGCAGACTAGCAATGCAATGGCTATGCCCACCCATGAACCAAGTCGCGATGCACCTCGATCGCCTGTGGGAGGAAAGGCGCCACGCACTCGCAACAGCAGCCAAAATAAGCCCGTCAATGTTGAAAAACCCAAGAGCAAATGCGCTGTGACTACAGGCGGATAAAGCTTTTCTGTGACGGTCAACGCGCCAAAAGCACCTTGCACGCAAACCAAAACTAATAGCGCTAGAGCATGCCGCCAGGGCATCGCGTCCTCTTCCCGACGACGCCAGCAATATGCCGCCAGCAACAAAATAACGAGGCCAATGCTGCTAGCAAAATACCGGTGAATAGTTTCCGGCCATGCCTTTGCCGGCTCCACCACGCTGCCCGGATAAAGCGCCTCAGCTCGCGCCAAGCTTTCCGGTGTTGATGGCACCGTTAAATGGCCGTAGCACGTTGGCCAATCGGGGCAGCCCAATCCAGCATCACGCAGACGAGTCCATGCCCCAAGCATAATGACGATAAGCGTAAGCACCACGGCAAATTGAACGCCGCGATATAGTCGTGGGTAGCGGGCCTTAACCAATGCGAGATGCCTTTAAGAGTTTTAATAGGTCATCGAGTAGCTCTTGCGCGCGTAAAATTGCTGGGGCTTCTTCGCTTGGGATAGCGTAGCGCAACATCATCCAGCCCATAGGATCCATGATGTACCAACTGTCTTGAGTTAGCGCAGACCCACTCACGGTTGGCGTCACCCATTGCACAAAATCGGCGTTGCTTAACGACTCAGGCAACCATTCTGGCAAGGCTTTCTGACCTTCAGCGGCAACTAGTAAAATGCCCATTCGCTCGCGTTCGCGACCTATGCTTTCATGCATTCTTGGCAATGCCTGAATGCTCTGCTGACAAGCGGCATTACAGCTTTCAGGCAAGGCATACACCACCCACCAGCGCGCATCGAGTGCCGGCGCATCGGTATTTTTGGTCTGCCAGCCATAGTTTGAACTGGCCAATGGCGGATTGATTAGCTCGCCTTTATTGGTCTGCCCACCACGAAACCAACTGCCGTCATAGGCTAACTGACCAACAATAATTGGCACAATAAAGGTGGCCAAAAAACCCAATAGCAACCAGCGATTTCGTCTCGCTACTGGCTTTTTTTGCTTACTCATACGCTTCCTAATCCTTTGCGCCAAAAGGCATACCAACAGCCACACCACGCCATTGCCAACGCTAACCATTGAAAGGCATAAGCACGATGACGATCTGGCCCAAATTGTTGCTTCTCTGTCGGCGACCAATCGCGCAAGTACGCACCTGGCACGGAGGCATCAAGCCTGAGCACCCATGGCACAATATTCATCTGCCAACGTGCCGCCCATGCTTCAGGCTCAATGCGCCCTACTCGCCAGACATTATTAAATAACTCAGGGCCGCCCAAAGTGATAAATGCCGATGGTTGGTGCACG
The DNA here is from genome assembly GCF_042677145.1 of Paraperlucidibaca wandonensis. Classification (NCBI taxonomy): domain Bacteria; kingdom Pseudomonadati; phylum Pseudomonadota; class Gammaproteobacteria; order Moraxellales; family Moraxellaceae; genus Paraperlucidibaca; species Paraperlucidibaca wandonensis. The sequence goes on from NZ_JBHTIT010000001.1 coordinate 1,558,921, forward strand.
ACACCGTAGATCTCACCATTGATCGGCAAGCTTACTGGCAGAGCTGGACCACCATTTCGGTCGTTTGGCACCCAACCTAAATTGACAAAAACCGAGGACTGACTCGCCTCAGGCTTAAAAAGCACCAATAGCTCAACGCCAGCGCGGCCAGCTCGCGGCTGATTATCTAAAGCAATTTTATACTCTGGCAAAAAACGCCCAGTAATTCGCACTGGGTTGTTCACCATTGCATCTACTGAGGCACGCGTTTGCGACCAAGCAAGCTCTGCAGACTGACTGCCCTGAACTTGCTGCGCTAACCACACGGCTTTGTCTTCGCCTCGTTGATACTGCCAAAATGCTAAAGACAATAAGATGCCTGCAACACTAACAAGCAAAATCCAAGCCCATAGCGATGGTGGTTGCGGCGACGCAGCTACAGACAAAGTATGAACTCCTCGTATACTGCAAGCCTCATTACGCGGAGTAGATTCATGCTGACCAAAATTATTCTTCTCATCGCTTTAGGCTTAGTGGTTTGGCAACTTGCCTTGGCGCTACGTGCACTCTCACGCGGCCAACCTAGCGACCCCAAGCGCTTACTAGAAGCGCTGAAACGCCGCGTTATTCTGTCCATTATTATTGTCGTTGCGTTATTTGTGCTTGGCACTCTGGGCTACATCACGCCACATGCCATATAAGCACTGGCGCCTCGCCTAATGCGAGGCGTCAAGACCATCATTACAGCCAATACACCACAATAAAGAGGAATAACCACACCACATCAACAAAGTGCCAATACCAGGCCGTGGCTTCAAAGGCGAAATGGTTATCTGGAGTCAAGTGCCCTTTAATTGAGCGTATGGTCATCACGGTGAGCATGATGGTGCCGATAGTCACGTGTAAGCCGTGAAAGCCCGTGAGCATAAAGAAGGTAGAGCCATAAATGCCCGACTCCATTGTCAGCCCTAGCGCCGTATAGGCATGATGATATTCATAGACCTGACAGGCTAGGAATATCATGCCGAGCGCGGCGGTAATGGCGAGAAAGCCAACCTGACGTGCGCGATTACCTTCGAGTAATGCGTGATGTGCAACGGTTAGCGTTACGGAAGAAGTGAGCAGAATTACGGTGTTTAAAAATGGTAGACCCCACGGCCCCATAGCTGTCGTGGTTTGACCGCTAGGCATAGTAACTAGTGGCCATAGCGCCTGAAACTGCGGCCACAGTACCTCATGCGTCATCACACCTTTGCCTTCGCCTGCTAGCCACGGCACGCTGAGTGTGCGGGCGTAAAACAGAGCGCCAAAAAAAGCCGCGAAAAACATAATTTCAGAGAAAATAAACCACGTCATACCTTGGCGATAAGAACGATCCATTTGCAGTGAATTTTGATTACCTAAGCTTTCGCGCACCGTGTCGCGAAACCAGTAATACATCATGCCAAATACGCCTAGCAGTCCTAACGGGAATAAGAAGTTGAAGGTTCCTTCATTCGCCACCAAGCCAGAGCCGCCTTTACTCTGAATCAAGTTGCCCGCACCAATCACTAAAATAAACAGAACAAATGACCCAACAATAGGCCAAGGGCTGCTAGCTGGCACAAAATACTGTTCTGGTCTTTGCCCAGCAGGGCTCTCTTGTGGCGATGTACTCATGTGTCACTCCTTTTACGAATACCCTCTGCGGGGTAAGGCTCTCAGCATGTTCTTATAAGGTTTTATCTGAATGACGATAAAAGCGATACGCCAAGGTGATGGTTTTAACGCTTTTAGGTAAGTCTGGATCAATGTAAAACACTACTGGCATTTCCACAGTTTGCCCGGCAGCCAAAGTTTGTTCTTGAAAACAAAAACACTCTGTTTTCTTTAAGTGGCTTGCGCCTAAGGCTGGGGATATTGATGGGATGGCACGACCAGTAACCGCCGTTCGCGCATTGTTAACAACATCAAATTTGACTGTATTAATCTGACCAGGATGTACTTCAATGGCATTTTTCTCACTCTTAAATTGCCAAGGCAGCCCAGCATCAACTGAGGTTAAAAACTCCACAGTAATGGTGCGATTTAAGTCGACTACTTCGCTCGCCACTGCAGCTGTCGTATTGGGCTTTCCATTAAGTCCTGTCAGCTCACAAAACGCGTCATAAAGTGGTGGCATCAAAAACACGGCAAACACAAACATGCCAACCACACTCAACAGTAGCAGGCGCAACTGTCGTTTCTGTGGGCTGGGCATGGTCATGTTATCTAGCGCTTACTTAATGATCGGTGGCGTTTCAAAGGTGTGATATGGCGCTGGGCTGGGCAGTGTCCACTCCAAGCCTTCTTGCGCTTCCCATGGGTTTGCGCTGGCTTTCGGTTGACGCTTGATAGTTAACAGCACGGCAATAAAGAAGAGCTGGCTGGCACCAAACCAGAAGCCGCCGATGGAGATCCAGAAGTTCAAATCGGCAAACTGCATGGAGTAGTCGGCATAACGGCGCGGCATGCCGGCGAGGCCAACAAAGTGCATGGGGAAGAACAGCAGGTTCACCGACAGCAGAGAGCTCCAAAAGTGCAGCTTGGCCAGTGTCGTGTTGAACATATGGCCGGACCATTTTGGCAGCCAATAATAGGCACCAGCAAAGATTGCAAACAATGAGCCAGTAACCAACACATAGTGAAAGTGAGCGACGACGAAGTAAGTATCTTGATACTGATAATCCGCCGGGGTGATTGCCAACATCAGACCGGAGAAACCACCAATGGTGAACAAAACCACGAAAGCCAGCGCAAACAGCATCGGCACTTCAAAGGTCATCGAGCCCTTCCACATAGTGGCGACCCAGTTAAACACTTTCACGCCTGTGGGCACCGAAATCAGCATGGTCATGTACATATAGAACAATGACCCAGCGAGCGGCAAACCGGTGGTGAACATGTGATGCGCCCAAACCACAAACGATAGCAACGCAATCGAAGCAGTGGCATAGACCATTGATGGGTAACCAAACAGCGGCTTACGCGCAAATACTGGAATGATCGCCGAGATAATGCCGAACGACGGCAAAATCATGATGTAGACCTCGGGATGCCCGAAGAACCAGAAAATATGCTGAAACATGACAGGGTCGCCGCCACCAGCAGCATCAAAGAAGCTGGTGCCAAAGTGTCGGTCGGTAAGCATCATGGTCACCGCGCCCGCCAGCACCGGCATCACCGCGATCAGCAAAAATGCGGTGATCAGCCAAGTCCAAACAAACAATGGCATTTTCATCATGGTCATGCCGGGGGCACGCAGGTTGAAAATGGTCACGACCACATTGATGGCGCCGAGGATCGACGAAATACCCATCAGGTGGACAGAAAAAATGAAGAAGTCTGTACTTGCCGGGCCATACGTGGTCGACAACGGGGCGTAGAAGGTCCAGCCAAAGTTGGGCGCAGAGCCATAACCAAGGATGGACATAATCACCGAGCCGATAAGGATAGCGAACGCAAACGGCAGCAGCCAGAATGAGAAGTTATTGAGTCGTGGTAGCGCCATATCGGGCGCACCAATCATCATCGGCACCATCCAGTTTGCGAAGCCGGTAAACGCCGGCATGATGGCACCAAATACCATTAGCAAGCCGTGCACAGTAGTCATCTGATTAAAGAAGTCAGGCTGCACCAGCTGCATGCCGGGATACATCAGCTCGGCACGAATCACCATCGCTGCCAAGCCGCCGCAGAGCAGCATTAAGAGCGCGAACACCAAATACATAGTGCCGATATCTTTGTGGTTAGTCGTCGTAAACATACGCAGCAAGAACGGCTTCAGCTGAGGGTGATGCGCATCGGCGGCGTGCGTCATGGATGCTTGATTCGTACTCATTTCGCAAACTCCAAGGGCTGGATTAGGTCGCCGGTGTCATTACCCCAAGCGTTGCGCTCATACGTTGTAACGGCAGCTAGCTCACGAGCCGTGAGTAAGCCGCTCCATGCCGGCATGGCATTTTTGCCGTGCAAAATAATATTAATATGGTCTTCAAGGTGCGCTTTTTCGGTAGCCATTTTGCTGCCCTTCAACGCAGGGAACATCGGCGGCAAGCCTGTGCCATTTGCTTGGTGGCAAGCAGCACACCGCGCAAGATAAACAGCCTCACCCTCTTTCACAGCCGCATCTAATGAAGGGAATTGATAATCTACAGACGCTGCGGCGGCCTTGGCCTCTTCAACCGAGGCCACTTTCGCCTCAGCTAGCCATGCATTGAAATCAGCCTTGGATTTCGCCTCTACAACAATGGGCATAAAAGCGTGGTCTTTGCCGCACAGCTCAGCACAGCGACCGCGGTAAATCCCTTCTTTGCCCACAGGAACATCTGCCCACACTTCATTAATAAATCCCGGCACAGCATCGCGCTTGATAGCAAAATCTGGCACCCACCAAGCGTGAATAACATCGTCAGCCGTAATTAAAAAGCGGATCTTTTGCCCAGTTGGGATCACTAGAGGCTTATCAACCTCAATCAGGTAGTTTGGATGATTTTTAAAATCCGGAGTGTTGTTTAACCAGCCCTTACCTTGGCGCTCATACTGTTCACGAGGCGTGGAGAGGACGGAGAAAAAGCTAACGTTTACGTCTTTATCATCGTCGTAGGTTAGGTACTCGTAGTTCCACTTCCATTGAGAGCCAGTCACTCGAACAGTCAATGTGGACTCACTGGTGTCGTACATCGCCACCAGTACTTTCGTTGCTGGCACCGCCATCGCAATCAAAATAATAAAGGGCACAATGGTCCAGATTATTTCAACCGTGGTGCTTTCGTGAAAGTTGGCGGCCACAGCGCCTTTGGATTTACGGTGATGCAGAATAGACCAAAACATGAGGCCAAAAACGAACAGGCCTATGGCAGCGCAAATATAGAAAATTGTTCGATGTAGGCCGTGAACCTGCTGGCTGATATCCGTCACGCCTGGGGTCATATCCCAGCTGGTGGATGCCATAAGCCATGGTGTAAAGAACAGTAACAGTGCAGCGCAAATAGTGCGCAAAAAGACAAATTTCCGCATGCAACGGACCCTCGTATGTGGTTCTACTCGAAACACTGATGGACTTATCCATTGCACTGGCTGGGTGACTGGCCGTTGCAACGTGCCCACCTCTTCTTATTCGAAGCCGAGAGTAAGACCATCGACGACGGGTGTCCAGTGAGTCACGAATTTTTCTTTGATTGCCGACCATCGTCGACTTGACAGTCGTGACCAACCAGTCACAATAGCTGCCCACGCCACAGATTTCATCGTAATTTTATTGCCGGATAGAACTGCATTGGGTATTGTGCGGAATCTTATCGAACATCGTTTCTGCGACATTCGCCGACGATAGACGAATTTACAGGCTCACAGTTTCGACTTAGGCCTAGCTTTTACTGGCACAAACCTGCTGCCTACGACAAGGACATCGCAATATGTCAGCAATTTTAGTGCTGCATGGCCCCAATCTAAACTTACTCGGCAAGCGCGAGCCGGGCATTTATGGCGCCGACACGCTTGATGCGATTAACTCTCGCCTAAGCCAGCAAGCAGCTCATGCCGACGTCACGCTAGATTGCTTCCAAAGCAATCACGAAGGCGCGTTGATTGATCGCGTGCAACAGGCAGGTCTTGATGGCACGCAGTTTATTATTATTAATCCCGCCGCCTTCACGCACACATCAGTGGCGCTTCGCGATGCATTATTAGCGGTCAACATCCCGTTTATAGAAGTGCATTTATCCAATGTGCACAGCCGCGAAAGCTTTCGCCACCACTCGTATTTATCAGATCGCGCCATCGGCGTGATCTGCGGTTTAGGGCCACTCGGCTACGAGCTTGCCCTGAGCTATGCGTTGCGCCACCTGCGCCCCGCCACACCGCATTAATTAAACTTACTCAGCCTTAGGCTAAGCACATATTTTAGGAGCTTTTACATGGACATTCGTAAGATTAAAAAGTTGATCGAACTAGTTGAAGAATCAGGCATCGATGAGCTAGAGATTACCGAGGGCGAAGAGTCCGTACGTATTGCACGTAATCGTGCACCTAGCGCTGTCAGCTATAGCTTACCGCCCGCAATGGCAGCAATGGCAGCGCCAATTGCCGCTGCTCCAGCAGCAGACGCCGAAGCATCGAAAGGCACGGCACCGGCAGCTAGCGAGCCATCAACGCAAGGCTTTGTGCAACGCTCACCTATGGTTGGCAGCTTCTACCGCTCACCGTCACCAACATCGCCGCGCTTTGTTGAAGTCGGCGCCACGGTGCAAGTTGGCGATGTGCTCTGCATCATTGAGGCGATGAAAATGATGAACCAAATCCAAGCCGACAAAGCTGGCGTGGTGGAAAGCATTTTGATCGAAGATGGTCAGCCGGTTGAGTTCGATCAACCTCTCTTCACCATCGTTTAAGCGGAGATCACCCTATGTTGGACAAGGTGGTCATCGCCAACCGAGGCGAAATTGCCCTGCGTATTTTGCGTGCCTGCAAAGAATTAGGCATCAAAACTGTCGCCGTATATTCCAAGGCCGATCGTGATTTATTACATGTGCGCTTAGCCGATCAAGCCGTGTGTATTGGCCCTGCTGCGAGCAAGGCCTCTTACTTAAACATTCCTGCACTGATTTCAGCTGCTGAAGTCACCGACGCGCAAGCGATTCATCCCGGCTATGGCTTTTTGGCCGAAAACGCGGACTTCGCCGAGCGCGTAGAGAAGTCAGGCTTCATTTTCATCGGCCCGCGTGCTGAAACCATCCGTATGATGGGCAATAAAGTTTCCGCGATTGTTGCCATGAAAGCCGCTGGCGTACCTACCGTACCTGGCTCAGACGGCGCCGTGACAGAAGAAAATGCCGAAGAAATGGCCGCCAAAATTGGCCTGCCAGTGATCATCAAAGCAGCTTCTGGCGGCGGTGGTCGCGGCATGCGCGTCGTGCATAATATGAGTGAAGTCGCTAGCTCGTTGGCTATCACACGCTCAGAGGCCGGCGCCGCTTTTGGTGATGACACGGTGTATATGGAGAAATTCCTCGTCCATCCGCGCCATGTTGAAATTCAAATTATTGGCGATGGCGAAGGTAAAGCAATTCATCTTTATGACCGCGATTGCTCACTGCAGCGTCGCCATCAAAAAGTTGTCGAAGAAGCTCCTGCACCGCACATCCCCATGAAATTACGCGAAGAAGTTTATGCCGCCTGCGTGCGTGCCTGCGAACAGATGAAATATCGCGGCGCCGGCACTTTCGAGTTTCTCTATGAAAACGAACGCTTCTACTTCATCGAAATGAACACGCGCGTGCAGGTCGAACACCCCGTTACCGAAATGGTTACTGGTGTCGATATCATCAAAGAGCAGTTACGCGTTGCCGCTGGCTTAGGCTTATCGGTCACGCAAGACCAAATCTCTTTACATGGCCACGCCGTAGAAAGTCGCATCAACGCCGAAGACCCGAAAACCTTTATGCCCTGCCCCGGCAAAGTGAATTACTACCACGCACCCGGCGGCCCCGGCATTCGCATGGATTCGCACCTGTACTCGGGCTACACCGTGCCACCACACTACGACTCTCTAATCGGCAAGCTCATTGCATACGGCCCAACGCGCGAAATCGCCTTGAGACGCCTGCATAACGCGCTCGATGAAATCGTGATCGACGGCATTCGCAGCAATATCACGCTACATCGCGACATTATCTTGCAAGATCCCGACTTTCTTGCCGGTGGCGTCGACATTCATCACCTCGAAAACAAGCTGGGTTTGAGCTAAAGCTTAAGCAGCCACAGCAATTCTCCAACAATGTTACATAGCAAAAAGGCCGATTTAGGCCTTTTTGACTATAAAATCGCCAGCTTCCCGACTACACTGCGCGTCCTGTTTTTTTGGAGCTCGTCATGTCTTGGCTGCAACTCACCATCAGCACCCGTAAAGCTGAAGTAGAACACTACGATGAGCTCCTAGAACTTGCCGGCGCCAGCGCCGTACTCATGCAAGACGCCGGCGACCAACCACTGCTTGAGCCACCACCTGGCGCGCAGCCATTATGGGATGCAACGCAAATCACCGGCCTGTTTGTTGTCGACTCAGAAATGGACGCCGTCGTGGAGTTTCTTGAGCGCCAGCTCGGCCACGCGCTACCGCCGCATCGCATTGAAGTATTAGAAGACAAAGATTGGGAACGCGCGTGGATGGATAACTATCACCCCATGTGTTTTGGCGAGCGCCTATGGGTAGTGCCTAGCTGGACGCCACCACCACGCCCCGACGCCATCAACTTATTACTCGATCCGGGCCTAGCGTTTGGCACCGGCACGCACCAAACCACAGCACTTTGCATGGAGTGGCTAGACAGCCTAGACCTGCAAGATAAAGTCGTCGTCGATTACGGCTGCGGCTCTGGCATTTTAGCCGTTGCCGCTCTACTGCTTGGCGCTCGCGAAGCCTGGTGCGTAGACCTTGACCCACAAGCATTAACCGCTACAAAAGACAACGCTGAGCGCAACGGTGTTGCTGATCGCCTACGCGTTTTTATGCCCGATGACATGCCCGCCGACTTCAATAATGGCGAAGGCGCAGATGTCGTGGTGGCGAATATTTTAGCCGGCCCCTTAGGTCAGCTGGCCCCGCTACTGGCCGGCTATTGCAAGCCAGCAGGCGAGATTGCGCTATCCGGCATCATCTTGTCTCAGGTCGATGAGCTGCGTACGATTTATGAGCAATGGTTTACCATGGACGGCCTCGCCACGCGCGATGAAGACTGGTGCCGACTATCAGGTCGTAAACACAGCTAAACGCCAACACCCTGCTTTGCCGAGATGATGACGCCATGACTACGCCCAGCGACAGCAATAACGACAAGCCTTTGGATGCACCCGAGAGTAGCCCTGAGACAACTCCCGAGGCCGCTCCTGAGCAAGCCGTGAACGAGCCTATCGCCGCCGACATTAAGCCGATTATGCGCAGCAATCCCATTGCTGATCTATATCGCGTTGATATCCCAGTGGAGCTCGACGCCGAACCAGTAGCAAAATCAACTCGGCAATGGCCTTGGTTTATTTTGGCCTTTATCGCAACAATATTAGTCATCGCACAAAGCCTCTGGCTCAGTCAGCAGTTTTGGCTGCAGCAGCCTCTGGTGCGTAGCGTGCTAACGCCGGCGCTAGATCGCATAGGCTATACGCTGAACCGACCCATCCTAGACAATGCTTGGGAAGTCACCGGCCTGAGCTTAAGTAGTGAGCCAAGCAGCTCCACCGTTTGGCATCTCGATGCCGTGCTGACTAATCGCGCACGCATCCTACAGCCATGGCCAGCCCTGCAAGTAAGCTTGCGTGACTGGCAAAATAGCCTGGTTGGCCGCCGCACCATCAGCGCTGCCGACTATTTACCTGCCGGCTTATCCGCCCAATTTGCTCCGAAAGCACTCATTGCTTCCGATCAGCCTGTGCGCATTCGTGTTTCCGTGGTGCTTGAGCCCGGCAGCGATGGCCGCTACCCGATCTTTGAGCAAGCCGAGCTTAAAGCGCAGCCATGAGCGAAGCCCTAAACACTTTTTTTAAGCCGCTACACATCGGGCCATATCGCCTCGATGTGCCGCTAGCTTTGGCGCCAATGGCCGGTGTTACGGACCGACCGTTTCGCCAGCTCTGCCGTGAGCTTGGCGCAGGCCATGTAGTGTCGGAAATGGTCACCTCAGAATCGCGCTTATGGGATTCGCAAAAGTCGCGCTTTCGTCTAGACCACGCCGGCGAGCCTGGCCCCATCACCGTGCAAATAGTTGGCTATGACCCCGCCATGATGGCCGAGGCCGCACGCCTTAATGTTATCAATGGCGCGCAAATTATTGACATCAATATGGGCTGCCCAGCGAAGAAGGTTTGCAATCGCTTGGCTGGATCGGCATTGATGCAAGACGAAGCCTTAGTCGCCGAAATCTTGCAAGCCGTGGTTGCCGCAGTGGATGTACCGGTGACGTTAAAGATTCGTACTGGCTGGGCACGCTCAGCGCGCAACGGCGTCAACATCGCGCGCATTGCTGAAGATGCAGGCATTAGCCTGCTATCTGTGCATGGCCGCACACGCGAAGACAAATATCTTGGCGATGCCGAGTACGACACCATTGCCGAAATAAAAGCCTCCGTAGGCCTACCTATTTTGGCCAATGGCGACATCTGCACGCCAGAAAAGGCTCGCTTCGTCTTTGAGCACACTGGCTGCGATGGTATAATGATCGGCCGTGGCGCTCATGGGCGCCCATGGTTATTTCGCGAGATCCAGCACTACCTCAGCACAGGCCAGCAACTACCGCCCATTTCATGGACGGAGCGGGAAGCTATTGTGTTGCAGCATGTGGATAGCCTGCATGAGTTTTATGGGCCGGATCTCGGCGTGCGCTTTGCACGCAAACATGTGTCTTGGTACGCCGAGCACATACCTAACGGACGCGCCCTGAGCCGTCCTTTTAATGCCTTAACGGATGCCGACCAGCAGCGACGCTTGGTCAGTGACTTTTTTTCGCACCTGAGTACGCTACAGCCAGACTCTGGTTGTGCGGCATAGCGTGTTCTTTATTACCACTTGTGAGAGTTTTGCATGGACATGTCTGTCATTAAAAAGCCGTTAACCAGCACCAGCACCCGCCCAAACCAAACCTTGCGCGACCACGTTGAGCTGGCCATGCGCAACTATTTCGCCCACCTCGATGGCGAACGCGCCAGCGATGTTTATGAAATGGTTTTAGCTGAAGTTGAAACGCCGCTTTTAGAAGTTGTGCTCGAATACACCCGTGGCAACCAGACTCGCGCCTCAGAAATTCTTGGCTTAAACCGCGGCACGCTGCGTAAAAAACTCAAGCAACACGGCCTGATGAACTAAGTCGCTTCTTAGTCAGCATCTTTTCATAGCCCCTCTTTTTTTGTGAGTGAAGTCATGACCCATCGTGTGCAGCGTGCCTTATTAAGTGTTTCCGATAAATCCGGCTTAGTGCCATTCGCTCGCGGTCTTGCAGACGCCGGCGTGGCCTTGCTGTCGACTGGCGGCACTTATCAGCTACTGCGCAGCGAAGGCATTGCCGTCACTGAAGTGTCGGACTACACCGGCTTCCCAGAAATGATGGATGGCCGAGTGAAAACGCTGCACCCGAAAATTCACGGCGGCATTTTAGGTCGCCGCGGCCAAGATGATGCCGTCATGGCTGAGCATGATATTGGCGGCATCGACTTGGTGGTGGTTAACCTCTACCCCTTCGCCGCCACCGTTGCTAAGCCGAGCTGCACACTGCCCGATGCTATTGAGAATATCGATATCGGCGGGCCAACCATGGTGCGCTCAGCCGCAAAAAACCATGCTCATGTTGGCATCGTTGTTAATAGCAGCGACTACGACCGTGTCTTGGCTGAAGTCCAAGCCGAAGGTGGTTTGTCGCACGCCACACGATTCGATCTAGCCGTAAAAGCCTTCGAGCACACCGCTGGCTATGACGGCATGATTGCCAACTACCTAGGTGCCTTGGTCGGTGAAAAACCGGCTGATCTAAGCTCGCGCGATACTTTCCCACGCACTTTCAATAGCCAGTTCATTAAGTCTCAAGAACTGCGCTATGGGGAAAACCCGCATCAGCGTGCGGCATTTTATGTTGAGTCGACTGGCCGTGAGGCTAGCGTTGCCAGCGCCGTGCAGCTGCAAGGTAAAGAGCTGTCATACAACAATATTGCCGACACCGATGCTGCGCTCGAGTGCGTGAAAGGCTTTGCCAAGCCGGCTTGCGTCATCGTCAAGCACGCCAACCCCTGTGGTGTATCGGTCTCGCTCGATGGCATTTTGGCGGCTTACGAGCTGGCCTACGCAACCGACACCGAATCAGCTTTTGGCGGCATCATTGCCTTCAACCGCGAGCTCGATGCCGCCACTGCGCAAGCCATTGTCTCGCGCCAATTCGTCGAAGTGATCATCGCGCCAAGTGTTACGCCAGAAGCTTTGGCGATTACCGCCGCCAAGCAAAATGTCCGCGTGATGGCCTGCGGCGAGCTGCCAGCAATTGATGCTCGCACTAGCCAGTGGGACTTCAAACGCGTCAATGGTGGACTGCTCGTGCAAGATCAAGACATGGGTATGATTGGCAGCGACGACCTGAAAATCGTCACTAAGCGCGCGCCAACGGAAGCTGAGATTCACGACCTGATTTTCGCGTGGAAAGTAGCCAAATACGTCAAATCAAATGCCATTGTTTACGCGAAGAATCGCCAAACCATCGGCATTGGCGCCGGCCAAATGAGCCGCGTTAACTCTGCACGCATCGCCGCCATTAAAGCCGAGCATGCCGGCCTGCCTGTGCCTGGCGCAGTGATGGCATCGGACGCATTCTTCCCCTTCCGCGACGGCATCGATAACGCCGCCAAAGTAGGCATTTCTGCGATTATCCAGCCTGGTGGCTCCATGCGTGACGCTGAAACCATTGCTGCCGCCGACGAAGCTGGCATCGCCATGGTCTTCACCGGCATGCGCCACTTCCGCCACTAATTTGCTGAGATAGACGATGAAAATTTTACTCTTAGGTTCCGGTGGTCGTGAGCACGCACTGGCTTGGAAATTGGCTCAAGACCCGCGCGTAAGCACCGTTTTTGTTGCACCCGGTAATGCCGGCACCGCACGCGAACCTAAGTGTGAAAACGTCGCACTAGATATCCTAAATAACGCCGTGTTGGTGAGCTTTGCTCAAACACAAGGCATTGATGTCACCGTGGTTGGCCCAGAAGCGCCTTTAGTCAATGGTGTGGTCGATGCCTTCCGCGCCGCTGAATTGCGCATCTGGGGTCCAACCCAACTCGCCGCTCAGCTCGAAGGCTCAAAAGCGTTCGCCAAAGATTTCTTAGCTCGCCACAACATCCCTACTGCTTACTACGGTGTCTTCACCGAAACCGATGCCGCACTAGCCTATGTTCGTGACAAAGGCGCGCCCATTGTCATCAAAGCCGATGGCCTAGCCGCTGGCAAAGGCGTCATTGTCGCGATGACACTGGCAGAGGCCGAAGATGCCATCGTCGACATGCTTTCGGGCAATAAATTCGGCGATGCTGGTTCGCGCGTAGTCGTCGAAGAGTTTCTCGACGGCGAAGAAGCCTCATTTATTGTCATGGTCGATGGCGATAACGCACTCGCCATGGCCACTAGCCAAGACCATAAACGCATTGGCGATGGCGACACCGGCCCCAACACTGGCGGCATGGGCGCTTACTCACCGGCACCAGTTGTCACCAGCGAAGTTCATGCTCGCGTAATGCGCGAAGTCATCGAACCAACCGTTGCTGGCATGAAAGCAGAAGACAATGATTACACCGGCTTCCTTTACGCCGGCCTGATGATCGACGCCGATGGCGCACCGAAAGTGATCGAGTTCAACTGCCGCTTCGGCGACCCTGAAACTCAACCGATCATGATGCGCCTGCAAAGCTCGCTACTTGAGCTCATTGAAGCCGGCATTGATGGCAATCTAGCCAACACCACCGCTAGCTGGGATGAACGCGCTGCACTCGGCGTCGTCATGGCCGCCGAAGGCTATCCTGGCGATATTCGCACCGGCGACACAATTGAAGGCTTAGGCCATGAAGCCGACGGCGCCAAGGTATTTCATGCCGGCACTAAGCTAGTCGATGGCCAAGTTGTCACTAGCGGCGGCCGTGTGCTTTGCGCCACCGGCCTAGGCGAAAGTGTGCATGCTGCACAGCAAGCCGCCTATGCTGAAATTGCCAAAATCCAATGGCCCGGTGAGACCCATCGCCTCGATATTGGCTACCGCGCAGTGGCTCGCGAAACTACAGAGTCACGCTCCTAACGCAAAAGCAGGACTCGCGCCACACTAAGGTACTGCAGCGGTGCTATAATCTCGCGCTCAAATAGGCACTGGTATGAGCGAGAATCATTATGGATGAGGCACTGCGTAAGGCGGCTCTGGACTATCACGAGTTTCCCCAGCCCGGCAAAATCAACGTCACGCCAAGCAAGCAGCTGGTCAACCAGCGCGACTTGGCCTTGGCTTACTCGCCCGGTGTCGCGGCACCTTGCGAAGAAATCCAGCGTGACCCATCCACTGTTTCGCGCTACACGGCTCGTGGCAACCTCGTCGCCGTCATCACTAACGGCACTGCGGTGCTCGGTCTTGGCGATATTGGTCCTTTAGCCTCAAAACCAGTCATGGAAGGCAAGGGTGTTCTCTTTAAAAAATTCGCCGGCATCGACGTTTTCGATATCGAGATCAATGAGCGCGACCCCGACAAACTCGTCGACATCATCGCGTCATTAGAACCCACATTCGGTGGCATCAATCTCGAAGATATCAAAGCACCTGAGTGTTTCTATATCGAGAAAAAGCTGCGCGAACGCTGCAAAATCCCTGTATTTCACGATGACCAGCACGGTACATCGATCATCGTTGGCGCGGGCTTATTGAACGCCCTACTGCTATCGAAGAAAAAAATCGAAGACATCAAAATCATCTGTTCAGGTGCCGGCGCTGCCGCAATCTCCTGCCTGAATTTGCTGGTGTCGTTGGGCGCAACCCGCAGCAATATTTTCGTGATCGACTCTAAAGGCGTCGTTCATAGCGGTCGTAGCAACCTAGACGCTAGCAAACAAGCTTATGCTCAAGATACTGATGCCCGCACCTTGGCCGATGTATTCCCCGGCGCAGACATGTTCTTGGGTCTTTCAACTGCAGGCATCGTTACGCAAGACATGGTCAAAGAAATGGCGGCGGACCCGATCATTTTCGCCTTGGCCAACCCAACTCCAGAAATTTTGCCAGAGCTTGCGAAAGCTGTGCGCCCAGATGCCATCATCGCAACTGGACGCTCGGACTACCCAAATCAGGTCAATAACGCTCTCTGCTTCCCGTATATTTTCCGTGGCGCACTCGACTCTGGCGCGACCACAGTCAACGAAGAGATGAAAATCGCCTGCGTCCATGCCATCTCTAAAATGGCGCATGTGGAATCGTCTGACTCTGCCGCCTACAGTGGTTCGCCCAGTAGCTTTGGCCGCGAATACCTGATTCCAGGCCCGCTAGATCCGCGCCTAATCATGGCTATCGCTCCCGCAGTTGCACAGGCGGCGATGGACTCCGGTGTTGCCACTCGACCCATCACCGACTTCGCGGCTTATCGTCAACGCCTGTCTGAGTTTGTCTATAACTCAGCATTCTTGATGAAGCCCGTGTTTGCTGCTGCGAAAGCATCGCCCAAGCGTATTGCTTACTGCGAAGGTGAAGATCCTCGCGTGCTACGTGCTGCGCAAATCGCTGTTGATGAAGGCATCGCCTTCCCCGTACTGATTGGCCGCACCAGCGACATCAATGACCAAATCAAGGCGCTAGGCTTACGTATTCGCCCTGGCCACGATGTTGAAATTGTCGATCAAGACAATATCGCGCGCTACGAAGAGTTCTGGAAACACTATCTATCATTGATGGAACGCCGCGGCATTGGCCAAGAATTAGCCATGCGCGAAGTACGTCGCCGTACCACGTTGATTGGTTCGCTACTCGTCCATTTCGGCGATGTTGATGGCATGATTTGTGGCACCTTCGCGAACTATGATCTTCACTTACGTTATGTCAGCCGAATTGTTGGCTTGTCTGATGACGCGCAAAACTATGCAGCGCTCAATGTGCTCATGCTGCAAGACATGACGCTGTTTATTACTGACACGTATGTCAATCCAGACCCTACCGCTGAGCAGCTCGTTGACATCACGCTTAAGGCCGCTGAAGTCGTGCGAAACTTTGGTCTAACACCAAAAGTAGCGCTGTTATCACACTCCAATTTCGGCACTGATGACAATCCAAGCGCACGTAAAATGCGTGAGGCTTTTGCCCTACTAAGAGAACGCGCGCCGGACTTAGAGGTTGATGGTGAGATGCATGGTGATGCTGCGCTAAATGAACATATTCGCAACAAGGTTTTGCCAAACTCGCGTTTGAAAGGCCCTGCGAATCTGCTCATCATGCCTAACTTAGATGCCGCCAATATCGCCTTTAACCTGCTGAAAACATCCAGCGGCAATGGCGTAACGATTGGTCCAATCTTGCTCGGCGCTCGCCGTCCGGTACACATCTTGACGCCAACATCGACAGTGCGCCGCATCGTCAACATGACAGCGGTAACCGTCGCCGAAGCCTCGCTGCGTATCTAACGCACAGGCCTTAAGGCAGCACGGTTTGCAGCAAGCATTGCTCGCTACGTAAATCGATATACGCCTGCTCACTGCCCCTCGGGTAGATGCGCAGGCGTAAGCTGGCAAATGGCGTGACACGCAAGGTGCGCGCCAACCAGCGATTTCTCTCATCCTCTAATGCTAGCCACGGCGTAATGCGCGGATTGCCGCCATCGGCGTGAATATGCAGACGGAAATCGTCGTTAACTAGCGTTGCCATCCAGCGATAATCAGCAAACTCTGGTGCATCCGTCGTGGCATTCGGCATCCAGCGATCGAAACAATAGTCTCGACCACCAACACTGACTTGCGCTTGCGCAATGGTTAATGGCGCACGCCGTCCTAGCGCTGGCGCCAGCCATTGCCCCATGGCAACTACGCTAGCTTTGGTCTGGCCATCGAAATTGACGCATTGCAGTTGCGCGCTGCCCATGGCGGCAAGGCGGCTATGGCACTGCCATTGACCACCTTCAGCACGGCCATCGAGGATTAAAGGCGATGCGCCGGTTTTGCTCGGTGGCGTAATTTGCCAATGGCCATCTCGGGTGTGAGCTTGGGCTTTAAGCGCGCCCAATGGGCTGCGCAAAATGCTGCGCTTCGGCACCTGCAAGACACTGCTGCTAGTGGTTAGCGCTTGGCCATCAGTGCCGAAAAAGCGGGCTCGTTGCAGACCATCACGCTCGCTTAAAAAGCTGCCTGATGGCCAGCTATGCTCGGTCGTGGCCCAATCGCCACGCTCACGCCAGCGCAATAGGTTAGCACCAACTAGGCGGCGTTCATCGTGCAGGCAATGCACACGCGGCTGGCCATCGCGAGAAAACAATGCCAAGGCCACGCGTAATTGTGCTTGTCGGCGCAAGGGGTGAATCGCAGTGTATTGCTGTAGCCAATAAGCGGTGTCAGTGGTGGAGTTTAAGCCCCAGCGTACATGCTCATCGAAGCCGCCAAGCCAAGCCGGTTGCTTGGCGGGCAGAGAATCTGTTGCAGTCATTAACGATCATCTAAGCTAGGAAAAAAAGCTACCCGCTCTGGCTTATCACGGCGCTGGTGGCCGAAATGCACCTCAAGTCGCAGGGTCAATGACGGTAGCGTATCCCAATCTCGATCACGCGTCTGCGTTAGCCGTGGCTCAACTTCGTAAAACAGCCAGTCGCGTAAAAACTGCTGGCGATAGCGCACCCATGCATAGCGCGAACGCTCTTGCCAGCTCTCGCTTACACCCTCTTGCCCGACACCAAAGGCCGCACTGCTTTCCGTGCTAAGCCCTCGGCTAAGGACAGCACCTCGCGACCAAAATGCGCCATCAACGTCATTTTCTTGTTGGAAATCTAACTGGTGATAGAGTGAAAAAACGCTGTTGTCTTGCATGGCATGGCTGTAGTCAATGCTATTGATGGCGCGCACTTTTTCCTTAGCGCCGTAGCGCAGGCTTTGTGCAAAGCGCACCTGATCATCTGGCGTAATGGCATAGGAAGTTGCAAAGCGACCGCGCACAAAAAGATCAGGGCCTGAACGCACACCCGCATCGGTCTCAATACGCATGCGCTCTAAGTTCAAGACTAGCCAGCGCAGCGCTAGAACTGACTCATTGACACTAGGAATGCTGCGTAGAGAGCTGGTTTCTTTGCTCTCATCTTCAAACACTAGCGATAGGCGTTTGCTTAATCGTGGCAATGCAACTTGCGCACGCAAGCGCAGAGCAGCGGTTAAATCACCCTTATCATCGACGGTGAATTCAGAAATGGCGCGCAAGGCTATTGATGCGCTGTCATCCATATCGGCATGACCTAGCCAATCATCGAACCAGCGCACGCTCGACTGCGCTCGCAGCTCAACAAGGCAATGCGGATAGTCTGCCCAACCTAGCAAGTCACCAGCGCTATCACGCGCAATACAGGGCTCAGACTCAATGCTTGGCGCGAAGTCTGCGGCATAGGCCGGCGACTGCGCAGAGAGCAGCAGCGAGAAGCCAATTAGCCATTGTTGTAGAGTTTTCACGACTGTCCCTCCCAGTGGACTGCCTAATGTCAGGCTGTCACACCGAGAGCTCAGTTTCCAGTGGCAATTACAGTAGTTAAGTTACTGAATAGTGACTAAAAAGTAGCCATTATTCAGAAGCTCTCAGCACTCAATGCCATTAGTGGTGCGGCTCCGCCTCGCACTAGGGCCAAGCGCATCTCTAGCTCCGGTAACATTCGGCTATAGAAAAATGCACCAACACGGCGTTTATCGGCGTAGAAGTCATCGGTCTTACCTTGCGATGCCTGCAGCATCATCAGCCACATATGCGCATAGCAAAGCAGGCCAAAGGCGTGCAGGAAGTCTACGGCCGCAGCATTAACTTCATCTGCGTTTTGCGCACTAGCGGCAATCAGATCATCCGTTGCCTGAGCAATTGCATCGGCGGCATCGGCAGTCGCTTGCGCCATAGCGCTCAAGCCTGTGTCGCCCTGCACTTGGGCAATAAGTTCACGTACTTCGGTCAGATAGCCATGGACAAACGCACCACGGTTTTTCACTAATTTACGACCGACCAAATCCATGGCCTGAACGCCATTGGTACCTTCATAAATTTGCGCAATACGAGTGTCGCGAACCAGCTGCTCCATACCCCATTCGCGCACATAACCGTGGCCGCCAAAGACTTGCTGAGCATCGACACAAGCTTCAAAGGCTTTGTCGGTGAGGAAGGCTTTTGCCACCGGCGTCATTAGGGCAACGCGATCAGCGGCCTGCGCACGCTCTTCAGTATCATCGCTGTATTTGGCGAGATCGAGATACTTCGAGACATACATGGCAAAGCAACGGCCAGCCTCATTATGCGCACGCACTTTAAGCAGCATACGGCGCACATCGGGATGCACCAAAATGCTATCGGCTGGCTTTTCGGGCTGAGTTGCACCTTTAGCCGAGCGGCCTTGCAGGCGATCTTTAGCGTAAGCAGCGGCGTTTTGATAGGCCACTTCAGAGGCACCAATGCCTTGCAGGCCCATCGATAAGCGCTCGTAGTTCATCATCACAAACATCGCGGCCAAGCCTTGGTTCAGCTCACCGACCAGCCAGCCTTTGGCAGCGTCGAAGTTCATCACGCAAGTAGCCGAGGCTTTGATGCCCATTTTGTGTTCGATGCTGCCTGCCGACACGGGATTGCGAGCACCAACACTGCCGTCCTTATTGACCAAAAATTTCGGCACCACGAATAGCGAAATACCTTTTGAGCCAGCGGGTGCATCAGGCAGTTTAGCCAATACCAAATGGATGATATTGCTGCTCAGGTCATGCTCGCCGCCGGTGATGAAAATCTTTGTGCCAGTGATGTCGTATGAGCCATCAGCCTGCGGTACCGCTTTTGTTTTAATGATACCTAAGTCAGTGCCCGCATGTGGTTCGGTGAGGCACATGGTGCCTGCCCATTCGCCGGTGTAAATCTTTGGCAAATAACGCTCATTAAGCTCATCGCTGGCGTGTTGCGACATCGCCAATGCTGCGCCAATACCCAGTAATGGATACAGCGCAAACGATGGGTTAGCGCCGAAAATAATCTCTTCAGTCATCACTGTGACCATTTTTGGCATGCCCTGACCACCCCAACGTGGGTCAGCGCCAAGACCAATCCAGCCGCCATCGCCGTATTGCGTGAAGGCTTCTTTGAAGCCGGCCGGCGTCGTCACTTTGCCATTGCTAAATACAGCACCCTCTTCATCGCCGCTACGGTTCAGTGGAAACACCACCTGTTCGTTAAATTTACCTGCCTCTTCGAGAATGGCATCGACAGTGTCGCGATCAACGACATCAGCGAGGGCCGGTAAGCGCGCCCAGAGGTCGGTGGCTTGAAAAACATCATCGAGGATAAATCGCATATCACGCAGCGGAGCTTTAAATACGGGCATGGTGGCCTTCCTTCAATCATATCGACGCCGCCCAAGGAGGCAGCAATATAAAGACGAAAGCCCGCATCTGCGGGCCCTCGTTCACTTACAGCATGTGTGCAACTTTAGAACGCGAACGCTTCCGAGTCCATTTGCATTAGTACATCACCACCAGTTTCGATAATGGCGGCATGTGACTTGGTGCGTGGCAACAGTTTTTGGAAGTAGAACTGTGCGGTTTTGATTTTCGCTTGATAGAACGCGGCATCGCCGTCGCCTGCAGCCAGTTTTGACTGTGCGACTTGCGCCATCCATGCCCACAAGTAAGCCAAGGTGGCATAGCCCGAGAACATCATGTAGTCGACCGCAGCAGCACCGGCTTCGTTCGGGTTTTGCATGGCCTTCATGCCGATCTTCATGGTCAGATCGCCCCACTCTTTGTTCACAGCAACTAGCGGCTCAATGAACTGTGCCATCTCAGCGTTGTCATTGTTGGCTTCGCAGAACTTGTGCACGATTTTAGTGAAGTTACGCAGCATAGCGCCTTGTGACTGCAACACTTTACGGCCAAGCAGGTCGAGCGCTTGGATTTGTGTGGTGCCTTCATAGAGCAAAGCAATACGCGTATCGCGAACGATTTGCTCCATACCCCATTCGCGCACGAAACCATGGCCACCGTAGACTTGAACACCGTGGTTAGCTGCTTCGTAACCCGTTTCAGTTAAGAATGCTTTTGCGATTGGTGTTAGGAATGACATCAAGTCATCGGCTTGTTTTTTCGCGTCTGCGTCATCTGAGCCGTTGAGTAAGTCGGTCTGAGTCGATAGCCAGTAGCAAAGCAAACGACCACCTTCAGCAAAGGCTTTTTGCGTCAGCAACATTTGGCGCACTGCAGGATGCACGATAATTGGATCGGCTTCTTGCTCTGGAGCAGCTGGGCCAGTTAACGCACGCATGGCGGTACGGTCGCGAGCATATTCCAAAGCACCTTGGAATGAACCTTCGGCAGCAGCCAAGCCTTGCACGGCGGTACCGATGCGGGCAACGTTCATGAAAGTGAACATGCAGTTCAAGCCACGATTGGGTGGGCCAATTAGGAAGCCTTTAGCGCCATCAAAGTTCATCACGCAAGTAGCGGAGGCCTTGATACCCATTTTGTGTTCGATTGAGCCACAAGCCACAGTATTGCGAGTGCCATCGGGCATGAACTTAGGCACGATGAACAGCGAAATACCTTTAGTGCCTTTTGGTGCATCGGGCAGGCGGGCGAGCGTAATGTGAATAATGTTTTCTGCAAGATCATGCTCGCCGGCAGAGATGAAAATCTTCGTGCCAGTAACATTATAGCTGCCATCGGCATTAGGTTCAGCTTTGGTGCGAATCAGACCTAAGTCAGAGCCGGCGTGCGATTCAGTCAAGCACATGGTGCCAGTCCACTCGCCTGATACCAGCTTAGTCAAATAAGTTTCTTTTTGCTCCGGCGTGCCGTGTGCTTCGACTGTGTTGATAGCGCCGTGCGATAAGCCCGGGTACATACCAAATGACCAGTTTGCCGTGCCCATCATTTCGCTCATAGCGATACCGATGGTCGGTGGCAAGCCTTGGCCACCATGACCCTCTTCGGCTGACAACGAGCCGAAGCCAAGCTCAACGTATTTGGCATAAGCTTCTTTAAAGCCTTTAGGTGTGGTCACCACGCCATTGTCGAAATGACAGCCTTCTTCGTCGCCGGAGCGATTGATTGGCGCTAACTCGCCTTCGCAGAACTGGGCGCCGGCTTCCACGATGCTATCGATTAGCTCGCGGTTGGTTTCGCTAAATTTTGGCAGGCTGGCGTAGAGGCTTTCTAAGCCCAGCACATCGTGCATTACAAACTGCATGTCGCGTTGTGGCGCTTTGTATTGAAAAGCCATGAGTTATTCCTTTGTGTGTGCGGTGCAAGAAGCACAGCATAGGGTTTTATTTAACAGGCTATAGAGCAAAAAATACGCTTAAAAC
Organism: Paraperlucidibaca wandonensis; assembly: GCF_042677145.1. NCBI lineage: Bacteria > Pseudomonadati > Pseudomonadota > Gammaproteobacteria > Moraxellales > Moraxellaceae > Paraperlucidibaca > Paraperlucidibaca wandonensis. Next base: position 1,580,968 of record NZ_JBHTIT010000001.1, read on the forward strand.
ACAAGCAGCTCTGGCCTGAGGTCTACACAGTGTAGTAAAGATTCCGTCAATCACACAGTGCGATATGTGACCGACCATTCACGCTTTCTGTAATTCACTGTATTAACGACAAACTCAGTGTATTCACTTCATTGTCCTACTTTCGCTAGGACAAAGGCTGGTCATTTCGTCTATTACTGACTGCTCGGTCGTGCTTTAAGGCTTAGAGATGTCAAGTCTAGATGGCTAGCGGCCGTTTTCGCATCGCTCTCTGGCGCCCAAGGTAAAACGCCCAAACATGGCGCAGGCAGCCAGCGCTTGAGGGTTTCGATATTGTCATCGAGCTTGAGCATATCGGGCTCAATAACATTGGCGACCCATCCAACCAAGCGCAGGCCATCCTTCAAAATCGCCTCGGCAGATAAAAATGCGGCGTTGAGCGCACCTAAGCGCATGCCGACGACCAAAATTACTGGCACGCCTAAGGCCCTCGGCAAGCCACTGAGCATCTCGCGGTCATTAATAGGCACGCGCCAACCGCCAGCACCTTCTATTAAAGCAAGATCGGCACGATGACTTAGGCTGCCACGGCAAAAGCCCGAAAGCTGACTGATGCTTAAGCGCCGACCAGCCTCAGCAGCGGCCAAGTGCGGTGCGCAGGCTACCGGCAATGCAATCGGATTGACCTCTTCATAGCTGAGCTTGATGCTGCTCGCTGCCTGCAAGGCTAGGGCATCGCTATTGCGTAGGCCATCGACCGTGGCTTCACAACCGGCGGCCACGGGCTTGAGGCCGAGCGTGCTAAAGCCAGCTTGATTTGCGGCATTAAGCATCGCGACCGCGACATAAGTTTTACCGATGTCGGTGTCTGTGCCAGTGATGAAAAATGCCGCCATGCCTTACTCCTGATTACTTTCGGTTTTCAACATGCAGCAAGCCAAAGTAGGCCGATTAGAGCGCTCGAAATTGTGCGTGCCAAACCTTAAAGGTGAAGGGTATACCGGCTGGTTCAGCTGCTTGCTCAAGACGCTTGATTAAATATTGATAGCCCTGCTTTCCCGCCAGCCCCGATTGCGGACTTTGCGACTGCTGGCTTTTTGGCTTGGCGGTGACGCCCATGGCACGCAAATAGCTGAGCCATTTTGAGGCTGTATGAAAGTGGCGTGTATAGGTTTTTACTGCGTCGTGCTCGCAGGCCCAAGCTGAGCTTGGTATAGGCGAGGCTGAATCTGCTCGAGAGGCAAAGGCCTGCTGCCATTCGTTCAGTGGTAGCAATAATGCACCATCGCCCTGCTCGCCATGCAACGGGGCAAGACTGCCCGCCAGCGGAATAGCTAATTGCACATGACCATCGCGACGAATGACACGATGCATCTCGGCAGCAACGGCAGCCGGCGCTAAACACCAATGCAGCGCAAAATGACTGACGATGGCGTCAACGCTGTGATCTATCAACGGGATGGCTAATGCTGAAGCCACCACGCGCGATACCTTGGCTTGCGGCGGCGCAGTGCGCAGCATGGCCTCGCTGATGTCTAACGCTACTAATGATGACACTTCTAGGCGAGCAGCAATGGCTGAGGCGAGATGGCACTGTCCAGCGCCTAGCTCCAAAACTAATCCTTGCGCGCGGCACTCAGCCAGCAGGTCGTTCATGGATGCCTGCTGAAGCTCAGAGACATTGGCGTAGGTAGTCGCTGCGCGCTGAAAATGCCGAGTGACTGTGCTCTGCCAACTGCTCAATGGCTGGCCACTTAAGGCTCGCTGAGTACTTCTAGGCTCCATGGTGAGGCAGCTCACTAGGCAATACCCATCTCGGCCAATAGCTCGTTCACAGCTTGCTCAAACGCCTCGGGCTGGGCCAAAAATGGCACATGACCACTACCCTCCAGTATGCGTAAAGGCAGGCCAGGTCGTAGCGCGCTCAAGTCATCGGAGACTAATGCCGGCACCAGCTGATCATGACGACCAAGCAGCACCGACACCGGCATTTTTAACTGGCTAAATGCCTCGCGCAAATCCATGTCGTGCAATAACTGCAGGCCTTCGCGAAGCGCTCGTGGCGCTGGCAAGCCATGGAAATACATGATTTCTTGCAGGAAGCGGATGTCGTTTTTGGCACGCGCCGAACCCATACATTGCAGTGATAAAAAGCGAATCAGTGTGGCTTCGGGGTCTTCATCAAAAAAGTTAGCGAAGGCGGCAAAGGTTTCAGGCGGCATGGCATGTGGCCAGTCGTCAGCTTTCACAAAGCATGGGTTACTGGCAATGAGCATCAGCCCTGTTACTCGCTCAGGATATTTGGCGGCAAATGCCAAGGCCAGCTCACCGCCCAGCGACCAGCCCAGCCACAGTGCTTTTTCTGGCGCGACCGCTGCCAGCTGAGCAAGCACTGAATCTTGCGTTAGCGTTGCATTGGGCAATGGGCTACGACCCATGCCGGGCAGATCAATCACCGTGACACGAAAGCGCTCGAGCAAAAACGGCACCACCGGATCCCAGACTATCGTGTGTAGACCCCAGCCATGCAACAAGACCAAGTCTGGCGCGGCGCTGCCGAGTGGGCCGGTGCTGTCATAGCTGTCGTGGTAGAGCATTAACGCGGTCATATGAAACTCAGTTTTGGTTTGAGAGAAAGCGTGGCGTCAACTCCGCCAGTGCATTAAGCAAGCCGGCGATGGCCTCGCTGCTGTGCGCACTACTCAGCGTCACGCGCAAACGCGCACTGCCCACCGGCACAGTCGGCGGCCGTATACTGCTGACCCAAAAGCCGCGGGCGAGCAACTCAGCACTGAGTGCGTTAGCACTGGCGGTGTCGCCAATTAGTATCGGCTGGATGGCCGTTTCGCTGGACATAAGCCGCCAACCTTGCGCCAATGCGCCGGTACGGAACTGCGCAATATTTGCCTGCAATTGGTCGCGTCGCCACTGATCATTGCGCACATGCTTTAACGCCACTCGAGTCACCGCAGCCAAAGCTGGCGGTAGCGCCGTAGTGTAAATCGCTGGCCTAGCCAACTGCTGTAGAGCATCGATTAATACGCGTGGACCGGCAGCGAAAGCACCATAGACACCAAAGGCTTTACCTAGCGTGCCAATGCGCAAAGGCACGGCGTCATTTGCTAGCGTGGCATGACTGACACTGCCGCGGCCCTCGCTGCCGATGACGCCAAAAGCATGGGCTTCATCAAGGATAAATAAGGCTTGTTGACGCTTAGCCACCACGACTAAATCGGCCACAGGTGCGATATCACCATCCATGCTGAACACGCCGTCGCTGACTAATACCCGCTTGGAAATACTCTCGGGCAGGCTCGCAAAACGCTGCTCTGCTGCGCTGGCATCGGCGTGAGCGTAGCGCAAATGCTTAGCGCCTGATGCCATCGCGCCATCAATCAATGAGGCATGGTTTAGGCGATCTTGCACGATGGCATCGCCTCGACCCGCCAAGCCGGTGAGCACACCCAGATTGGCTAAATAGCCGTTGCCAAACAGCAGCACTGCTTCCACGCCGAGCCAATCCGCCAGCTCTTCGCTGAGCGCGGCGTGCTCGCGATGATGCCCACAGACTAGGCTGGCCGAACCGGCACCAACGCCAACGCGGCGCACGGCGTCGATCAAAGCATCTTGCAAGGCTGGTTCGGCGGCGAGACCTAAGTAGTCATTGCTACAGAAATTAGCGAGCCACTGGCCATCGCGCTGCACGCGTGTGGCTTGCATCGAATCGATGCTGGCCGGCGCTCTACGCAAGCCATCACGATCGCGCGCTGCTAGCGTATTGACGAGCCAACTCTGCCAATTATCCGGCAGCGATGAGGTCATTGCGCTTAGACGCTCACTGCCATTGCGTCGTGCCAAAGCGGTTTAGCAGCGGCGTGCTGTGCGGGCACACGGGCCAACTCAGTACTGGCCGTATCGCTAGCGCTTTTATCGAGTGCAATATCCGACTCCACCATCGGCTTCAATCCCAGACGCTTAAACAGCATCAAGTCAGACTCAGCCTCAGGGTTGGCCGTAGTCAGCAATTTATCGCCGTAAAAAATCGAATTCGCGCCAGCCAAGAAGCATAGCGCCTGTTGCGACTCAGGCATTTCTTCACGACCAGCAGATAAACGCACCATGCTTTTCGGCATCAGAATGCGCGCAACTGCGATGGTACGCACAAACTCAAACGGATCTAGATCTTCAACATTGCCCAAGGGCGTGCCCGGAATTTTCACCAGTTGGTTAATCGGCACTGACTCAGGATGCGCCGGCAGCGTGGCCAATTGCGTCAATAAACCAATGCGATCTTCGCGGCGCTCGCCAAGGCCAACAATACCGCCAGCGCAAACTTTCATGCCAGCATCACGCACATGCGACAGCGTATCGAGACGATCTTGGTAGCTACGAGTAGTAATGATTTGCGCGTAATGCTCAGGGCTGGTGTCGAGGTTATGGTTGTAATAATCCAAGCCCGCCGTCGCCAACTCCGAGGCTTGATTTGAGTCGAGCATGCCCAGCGTCATGCAGGTTTCCAAACCTAGCGCCTTCACACGCTTCACCATTTCAATCACATAAGGCATGTCTTTTTCACGTGGACTGCGCCATGCAGCACCCATGCAAAAACGCGAGGCACCTTTCTCCCTAGCATTTGTCGCTTCTTCGACTACCTTTTCTATAGCGAGCAGCTTTTCTTTATCGAGGCCGGTGTCGTAGTGACCGGACTGCGAGCAGTACTTGCAGTCTTCGGGGCAGGCGCCGGTTTTAATCGACAGCAACGTGCTGACTTGCACGGCATTGGCGTCGAAGTTTTCACGGTGCACGGTCTGTGCACGAAACAGCAAATCATTAAATGGCAGGTCGAATAGCGCAGCAACTTCTGGCCGAGTCCAGTTATGACGAACGCTGTTTTGCACAGAGTCGCTAATAGCTTGCTGATGAGAAGTTGAATTATTGGCTGCGAAGGATTGCATATGAACCTCGGTGAGAATGTTGGCGCTAAAACGATAATGGCCGCTATTGTGACTAGACTGAACAGTCATCGTCAACTTATCTCAAGCAAATTAGTTGACGTACTGCGCGCCAATCGCTGCGCGCTCTGCCATGACCGTGGTATTCGCCACTGCATTTGTGCCGATTGCTCTGCCGACTTACCTTGGCTAATGAGTGCCTGCGCTCGCTGCGCCCGACCACTTAGCGTTGATGCCGAGCGCTGCCAAGACTGCCTTGATGAGCCGCCATCTTGGCAACGAGCTTATGCATTATTTAACTTTAGCTTTCCTATTGATCGACTAATCTCGGCACTGAAATATCATGGCCGCTTAGTACTTGCTGATTACTTTGGTCAGCGCTTAGCGGATCGTATCGATAGCGATGACCTGCCAGATCTCATCATCCCTGTGCCCATCCATGCCAAACGACTACAGCAGCGCGGCTATAACCAAACGCTGCTACTGGCACGAGTCATGGCCCAGCGCCTAAAGCGACCAGTCAGCGCACATCAGCTTTTACGCGTCCGCGACACTCGCATGCAAAAGACCCTGCACGCAGACGAGCGGCGCAGCAACCTGACCGGAGCCTTTGTCTGGCACGGCCCAGCGCTTGAGCAACAGCACGTACTTCTAGTTGACGATGTCTTGACCACCGGCGCCACAGCCGAAGCCATCAGTCAGTGCCTACTTGCCGCTGGTGCGCGCCAAGTTGATATCTTAGTTATTGCCAGAACCTTGGCGCGATGACGCTTAGTGCTAGCTGCCAAGCCGCATGCGTTGCTAGAATGCGGGAAACTTGGGAGATGCCACGCATGCTGATGGCCTTTACCCTGAATAAGGGTTTGCTCGAACCAGTCGCCATTAATGCGGCAGAAGACCTCATCTCAGATATTTTGTGGATTGACCTGATCAACCCCACCGAAGAAGAGCGCGAATGGGTACGCACCGCCTATCAGCAAGAGCTGCCAAGCATCGACGACCTATACGAAATTGAGGCGACTTCACGCTTCTATGAAAACGACGATGGCCTGCACATCAGCTCATACTTTCTGAACTATGCCGATCAGTCATCAACCAATATTTCTGCTGCTTTCGTTTTCAATGGCGACCGATTATTTACGCTTCGCGAAGAGGAGCTTGCGGCATTTCGTCTGTTTCGCCTTCGTGCCCGCAAAGGCTTGGTTAACGTCAACAATCCAAAATCGATTTTAATTGGCCTATTTGAAACCAAGGTGGAAAACCTCGCCGACATGATCGAGCGCATTGCCGCCGATTTAGAAGTCACCAGCGCGCAAGTATTGGGTAATGCCGAAACCGATGACATGGAATCGCTATTGACCGAGATTGGTCAGCAGGAAGACATCATCGGTAAAGTGCGTATTTCCATGGTCGATTTGCAGCGCATGCTCTATCTGCTATTGCGCTCAGGCATGCTCAACACTGAGCTCAGCGAGCGCCTTCGCGACATCATCCGTGACTCTGAGTCACTGATCGCGCACACCTCATTTTTGTTCGATAAGATTAAGTTCTTGCTCGACACCACCCTCGGCTTTATTAACGTTAATCAGAACAAAATCATCAAGATTTTCTCTGTGGCCTCGGTGGTATTTTTACCGCCAACCATGATCGCCAGCGTCTACGGCATGAACTTTCGCATCATGCCTGAGCTCGACTGGACTATTGGCTACCCCTTCGCTATCGGCCTAATGGTGCTGTCAGCAGTAGCACCATTCCTCTATTTCAAACGTCGTAACTGGCTGTGAAACATCTTGCCGGCAGCCCTGAGTTGTTGGCACTAGAGCGCTTAATTGAGCAAGCTGGCTCTAAACTTTGCCCTGAAATCGTCACCCACATTCAGTGTGATGGCCAAACCCTGCCACTGTGGTGCTTAAGCCTTGGTACACGCCGACTCGATGCGCCGGCGATTGGCTATTTCGGCGGAGTGCATGGCGTCGAGCGTATCGGCAGCCAAGTGTTGATTGCCTACCTCAATAACTTAGTTCAACGCCTCAGCTGGGATAGCAGCTTGCACAGCCTGCTGGAAAAGGTACGGCTAGTTTTTGTGCCCATCGTCAATCCCGGCGGATTCTTACGTGGCACACGAGCCAACCCCGATGGCATTGATCTGATGCGCCATGCGCCTATCGATGCTGAGCACCGCGTACCTTGGCCACTCGGCGGCCAACGCCTAAGCTCTCGCCTGCCCTGGTTTCGCGGTCATGCCAACGAGGCATTAGCGCCAGAGGCAGAGGCACTATTTCGTGTCGTTCGCGAGCGCTTGCACAGCCATCCGTTTTCCATGGCTGTCGACTGCCATTCCGGCTTTGGCTTTCAAGACAGACTCTGGTTTCCTTACGCACGCAGCCATCAACCCTTTCCTCAGCTTGCCGAGGCCTATGCGCTGAATGAGCTGTTTCAGCGAACTTATCCGCACCACGACTTTTATGCCATTGAACCGCAGTCGTTGAGCTACACCACGCATGGGGATGTCTGGGACTACTTATATGATGAGCTGCGCGAATGCCAGCCCACACACACCTTCCTACCCTTTACGCTCGAAATGGGCTCATGGATGTGGATGAAGAAAAATCCAAGGCAATTATTCAATCCATTAGGGCTATTCAACCCACTGCTACCGCATCGACATACTCGCGTACTACGGCGCCATCTAACCTGGTTTGACTTCATGCAGCAGGCCAGTTTGTCGCACCAAGCTTGGCTACCAAACAACGCTCAACGCGGCGCCCTACACGATGCCGCGCTTGACCTTTGGTATCGAAAGTCGACTTAAGCCGACCGGCTTTCACCTTCACTCAGCACGCCAAAATAAGCAGTGTTAACGCCCTGCTTCGCTAGCTCAGTCTTTAGCGCAATGACAGGTGCATCAATCGCCTCATCGGTGAGCTGAAAGGTATTGAAATGAATACCCAGTGAATATATCGCCTGTAAATCTTGATGCGCGCGCACGGCATCGGCGGGGTCCATATGTACCGGCCCCATAAACCAACGAGGTTCATACGCGCCGATAGGCAATAGCGCCAATCTAGGTGCGCCAAAGTGCTCATAGATCGATTGAAAGTGCGGGCCATAGCCTGTGTCGCCGGCAAAATATAGCGAGCCCGCCGAGCTGCGCACCAGCAAGCTACCCCATAAAGTGCGATTACGATCACGCGCCCCACGGCCTGAGAAGTGCTGCGCAGGCAAGAAAAACAGCTCCAATGGCCCAAGCGTTACTGACTGCCACCAATCCAATGCCACCACGGTATCGATGCCATGCGCTTTAAGCACTGCATCAACGCCTAGGCCCGTGACGATCATCGGTTTATCGCGCTCATGCAGCCACATCAAGGTGCGAATATCGAGATGATCATAGTGGTCATGGCTTAGTAATACAGCGTGAATTGGCGGGAGGTCATCGAGTGCGATACCAACACTGCGCACGCGCTTGGGACCAGCAAAGGTGACAGGACTAACGCGGTCCGACCAAACAGGATCAGTAAGTAAGTTCCATGGCCCAATTTGCACCAGCACGGTGGCGTGATTGACGTAAGTCACGCGCCAATCGGCGATTTGCTCGCTATGGCAAGTCGTCGGCTTTGCCGTTGGCTCGGAGTCTACCCATTGCGGCCATTGCTCAGGTTGGCGAGTTCGCAGCCAGCGTAAGGCCGCCCAAGCATCATGCTTGATGTACTTGCCATGGTTGCGAAAAGTCTCGCCATTCCAATGTGCATTTGGTGCCAGAGAAATTTTTGGCTTCGAGAGAAAGCCGAGTTTGGCCTTAAAGCGCGCCAACGTGGCTTCAGCAGAGTAGCGCAACGAATTTACGTCCTCAGTGCTCATGCGGAGCCTGCTTATTAGGCTGTGTCGCGCGCACCGTAGCATTCAGTGCTAGCACCTCACCATTCGCTAAACTCAAACGCACAGGCACTGAGTCACCCACTCGCAATGGTTGGCGCAAGTTCAGCAGCATCAAATGGCTAGCACCGGGTGCAAGAGCCGTATCTCCCACTGGCAGCTCGATGACATGGCGCTGCGACATACGCATATGGCCATCCGCCATGATCATGTCGTGCCACTCCACGCGCTCTGCCACAGGGCTGCTCATCTTTGTAATGGCTACTGCCTTAGCGCCTGCATTATGCAAAGTGACAAACAGCGCAGCGGCCGGCGATACCGGAGGCACTTCACGCACCCAGGCATCACGCGCAATAATCTGCGGCTTAGCAGACGTAAGCGATTTGGCTGGCACTGCACTCGCCTCAGCCCATACCGCACCGCTCATTAGTAGCAAAGCGCCCGCCAGCAAACAGCCTTTCATACACCCTCCCGAGGTTCCTGCATCAAGACTTTCGCCTCTTTCACGATAGCGTCAACGCCAGCTTGTTGATCATACAAACGCCGCACCCGGCCATCACGATCGATCAAATATAAGTAATCTGAATGACTAACGTCATCGCCGTTGACCGAAACATATGCACCATACTGCTTCGCCACCACAGCAATGGCCTCAGGTGTGCCCGTTAAGCCAACAATCTGCGGGCTAAAATAGCTCACGTATTTGTGCAAAATTTCTGGCGTATCGCGTGCAGGGTCGATGCTAATCATAATCGTCTGCAGCTTAGCGCCATCATCGCCTAAAGCGTCTAGCACAGCTCGATAACGCGCCAATGTCATTGGACAAATATCGGGGCAATGCGTGTAGCCAAAGCTCAGTAAGCGAACCTGGCCTGAGCTGTCTTGCAACGCAAAGGGCTGGCCATTGGCATTATCTAAACTAAATTCGCCACCCAGCTTTAATACTGGCAAACCCGAATACACGGGGCGTTGAAGCCAAGCCCACGCCGCTAAACCAACACTGATAACCAGTGCAGCAACAATGGCGATGCGGAGTTTTTTACGTGGCGATTTACTCATCTTTTAAGGCCCTTGTATCGGTGTCATTTGGCGTGCAGGAATCGTCCCTAAACGCGTGCTCAACTTGGTTTCGCCGCGACCAAAAAGCCGAGCATAACTCACCGCATTCGCCATGACTTTTTTCACGTAGTCACGCGTCTCAGGAAACGGAATGCTTTCGATGTATTGAGTCGCATCCATCGCGGTATCAGGCTGCCACTCCAAGGCTCGGCGTGGGCCTGCGTTATAGCCTGCAGTTGCCAACACGGGATGCCCCAAAGTGTCTTCGACATGACGCAAATAGTAGGTGCCTAGCTGCACGTTTTGCCCAGCATCATTGGTCATGCTTGCGCTATAAGGAATGCCCAGTTGTTTCGCCACCCATTGCGCGGTACCCGGCATGAGCTGCATCAAGCCACTAGCCCCTGCACCAGAGGTAGCTTTCGGTGCAAAGCGGCTTTCTTGACGCATCAAGCCATAAACCCAAGCTTCATCAAGCGCCATGTCTTTAGCATAGGCTTGAGTGATGTCGCGGTAAGGCGCGATAAAACGGTAATGCAGGGCATGATCGGCCTGCGTGCGCTCAGCGGCATAAATGGCGCGGTCATACCAGCCCATAGCATTAGCCTGATTCGCCGCAGTTAGCAGCAAGCGATCATCACTGCCGCGCACCGACCAGTTAAACTCGCTCGCTGACTCCCAGCGCAGGCCCAAACCATAAAGCGCAAAGGCTCGCTGAAAGCCCGCGTGCTTGGCTAGGCGAGCACGGTCGGCATCATTAATGTTTATTTTCTCTGGCACTGGGCCCATGGCCTGACCTAAGCGCTCGCGCGCCAGCAAACCATAATAATCATCGTCATTACTCAAGCCGGCAAACAACGTCTGCGCGCTATTGCCATAAAGCTTACGCTGCGACTTTGTTTGGCCTGTATCGGAGCTCATCGCACTATTGGCACGCGCTGCCCAAAAGCGCCACGCACGCTCCTGGCGAATGCTCGCAGGCATAGTTGCATAGCCTTTTAAATACGCCGGCCATTGGCCCAGTCGAACCAGCAGACGCAACCTAGCCTCACGTTGTAAATCCGACCACGGCGCCGATTCACTGCGCGCAAACCAAATCTCGCTATCGGCATTGAACTGACGCGCACCGGTCATCGCGAGCTGGCGCCATGCCAATGCCGATTGCTCTGCTAGCTCATCACCTTCGACCTCTAAATGCGTCAGCGCTGCCGGCAAATTCGTGCGCGCCCATCGGCCATACGCCCAAACGGCCAATTCGCGATCGAGGCGCTGCTTAGGATTAAAGCGCGCCAAAAATACTTCTGGCTGATCACGCACCTGCTGCTGTGTGGCGGCGTTTAGCGTGAGATTTAGGCTTTGCGCTAAATAGCGTGCCAGGCCTTGCGCATTGGCCTCCATGGCAAGACGAAAGCGCGTCCATTTTGCCTCATCGTCAATTAGACCTGTGCGCTGAAGCTGCGCTTGCACTGGCAAACATTCCGAGGGCAGATCTTTTGCCGTGTACCACAGCGGCGTTACGGCATCGGGCAGTTTGATATCGGGCTTAGCCGCCATCATCGCCTGCCAGTTGTAGCACTGCAGGGTGATGCTAGGCGTATCGATAAGTAGCGGGTACTGGCGCTGAAAGCTGGTCCAGTCGCTGCGCTTGGCCAACTGCTCTAGCCATTCCATGCGTAGCTTTTCGGCTAAATAGCTGCCCTTCTCTTTCGCGAGAAAAGCATCTACATCAGCGGTGGCATCTGGCAACTTTAATCGCCGCCAAAGCTGCCAAAACTCGGCATAAACTTGTAAAGGTGAGTCACTGAGCTGGCGCTGAGCTTTTGCTAGCGCATCATGATTACCAGTTCGAAAAGCATCACGAGCGGCCAAATAGTCACTGTCGGCGGCCATTACAGGGCTAATCCAAGCAATAGCAGCTACTGCTAAAATACGTATGAACGCCGGCATTTTTGCTCCTTTAAAGCCATTTCGCGCTAGCGCGCAGCATAGCTGTATAATGCGCGCGTTTAATAGGACGGATTAACGCGCTCATGGCTCGCAAGCTATACATCGAAACACAAGGTTGCCAAATGAACGAGTACGACTCCTCACGGATGCTCGACTTGCTCAGCGACTCTCATCAACTCGTTCGCACCAACGTGGCGGAAGAGGCTGACGTGCTCTTGCTCAACACCTGCTCGATTCGCGAAAAGGCGCAAGAGAAAGTGTTCTCTCAGCTCGGCCGATGGCAGCGTTTAAAACTCGCCCGTCCTGAAGTGATTATCGGTGTTGGTGGCTGTGTTGCCTCACAAGAAGGCGAAGGCATTTTGCAGCGCGCGCCCTATGTCGATATGGTATTTGGCCCGCAAACATTGCACCGCCTGCCGCAAATGCTCAATGATTTATCGGTGCAACCCGCCGACCGCGAGCGCATTGCCCAGGTCGATGTGCGTTTCCCTGAAAATGAGAAATTCGACTTCCTGCCTGAGCCTCGCATCGAAGGCCATAAAGCCTTTGTCTCGATCATGGAAGGTTGTTCGAAATACTGCAGCTTCTGTGTAGTGCCCTACACTCGCGGCGAAGAAGTCTCACGCCCATTCGATGATGTCATCGCCGAAGTTGCCCATATTGCGCGCCAAGGCGTGCGCGAAGTCACGCTGCTTGGGCAAAATGTGAATGGCTATTATGGCGAGCATCACGACGGCCATATTTGTGGCTTTGCTGAGCTCTTGCGCGCGGTTGCGGCGATCCCCGGCATTGGCCGCATTCGCTACACCACCTCGCATCCACTCGAATTCAACGACGCCTTAATTCAAGCGCATGCCGATGTGCCTGAGTTAGCCGCGCATGTGCATTTGCCGGTACAAAGTGGCTCCAACCGCATTTTGGCAGCGATGAAGCGCAACCATGAAATCGACACTTATAAAGACACCATCACGCGCTTAAAAGCAGCGAAGCCAGGCATCGAAATCGCCTCGGATTTCATCATTGGTTTCCCTAATGAAACTGAGGAAGACTTTGAAGACACGCTGAAGCTAATCGAGTTTGTCGACTACGATCATTCCTATAGTTTCATTTACTCAAAACGCCCCGGCACACCAGCAGCTGAGTTGCCTGATAGTGTCTCGCACGTTGAAAAAAAGCAGCGTTTACAACGCCTGCAAACCATGATCGCCAGAAACACCGGCCGCAAAACCGATGCCATGATGGACACCGAACAACGCGTGCTAATTGATCGCGAATCGAAGCGTTATCCGGGCTATTTGGTGGGCATTGCCGAGAATACACGTTGGATTCATTTCCCCGGCGACGCCAGCTTAATTGGTCGTTTTGCCACGCTAAAAATCAGTGGCATTGAATCGATTAATGCCCTGCGCGCTGAAGCAGCACTATGGGTCGAGTCTGACGAGGAAGCGAGCATCGGTGTCATGCCCATCCCCGGTCGTATTCCGCTATGGCATGCGGCGGTGTAAACAGCTCTCTAGCTTTAAGCGCCCGATGTCTAACAGCTCGGGCGCTTAAAGCTTAAGCTTGCTGCAGTAAAAGCGCCAAATACAGGCCATATACCGCCAGCAACAGAGCACCTTCGACACGATTGACCCGCCATCCAGTCCAGAGCAACGGGAAAAGCAGCAGCGTAATACCCAGCATCCAGAGCATGTCGTTGCTTACTAGCGCAGCAGACACGGGCAATGGCGCGATGCTCGCGGTGATGCCTACGACCATCAAAATATTGAATAAGTTTGAGCCAATAACGTTGCCAATGGCCATATCACTGCGGCCGCGCAAACTTGATACTAGCGAGGCCACTACTTCCGGCAAGCCCGTGCCCATCGAGACAATGGTTAGCCCTATCACCCGCTCCGACCAACCCCAGAGCCGCGCTAAATCCGATGCGCCTTGAACCGTAAGCTGCGCACCAAACGCCAATAGCACTGTGCCACCGGCAACTAGGCCGAGACTAGGCAGCAGCGTTGGCGGCGTCTCCATAACCAATAGCGCCTGCGTTTCTGCGTCGAATTGTTCGAGCTCATTAGCCGTCGCTTGGCCGCGCACCAGCCGCACAACATAGGCGGTAAAGCCGACATAAAAGGCGATACAAAGGAGCGCATCGAGCCGGCTAATCATTAAGTCTTGGGCGATGACAAGGCCAAACAATGTCATCAATAAAAGCACCGGATATTCGAGCCTTAGCGTATTGCCCTCGACGGCAAACGGTCGAATGATCGCGCACAGGCCGAGAATAAAGGCGATATTGAAAATATTAGAGCCAACCACATTGGCCATTGCAATGTCTGTGCTGCCTTGCATGGCCGCTGCACCGCTCACGGCAAGCTCAGGTATCGAGGTGCCCGCTGCGACTACCGTCAGGCCAATTACCGCAGGCGATAAGCGCCACAGTGTGGCCAAGCGCACAGCGCCACGCAGCATGACTTCACCACCCACAACCAACAGAGTGATGCCCGCAGCGACAAGCAGTAAAGCGATAATCATGGCTTAACTCCTGATCTGCGCATCACGGCGCCATTGGTCCAATAAAATACCTGTTGCCACACCAGCATTGAGCGATTCGGCACCGCCAAAGCACGGAATACTCACACGCTCACTAAGCTGCGAGGCAATCGCTGCACTGATGCCTTTGGATTCGTTACCGATGACGAGTACGCCCGGCTGCTGCGCAGAAAATAGTGGGCCGCGTAATGCGTGCGTGCTTTCGCCATCCATCACCGCGCCACAAACAACGGCCTGCGCGCGCGCGGCAGCTAACCATTCGGGTAGATCCACGACATGAAATGGCACACGCAAAAACGAGCCCATGCTGGCGGCAATGACTTTCGGGTTAAATAATTCAGTGGTGGTTTGCGAGGCGACGATCTGACTCACGCCATACCAGTCGGCAAGGCGCAAAATAGTGCCGAGATTACCGGGGTCGCGTAGATCATCTAGCGCAAGCGTGAGTTGGCCTTCGCGCAGAGGCATAGCGCGCCAAGCGCGCTGACCGGCAATCGCCAAGGCTGATTCGTTATTGGTGTAATTGCCCAAACTGCTTAATAAGCTGGCGCTGATTTCGATTAGGCGTAGGCCACGACGACTAGTAGCATCGCGAAATTCAGCAGCTTGCTCGTGGCTGGCGTAGACTGCGACAACGGGCCAGTCTGAGGCTAGAAGTTCGTGAACACTTTTCGCGCCTTCAACCAGAAATGCCGACTGCTCGCGGCGTCCGGCTTTTTGTTGCAATGCGCGAACGCGTTTGTGCTCAGCTTTGGTGATTTCAGCAGAAGATGACATGACGTGGGATGACCTGAGTAGTTACCAAGACCGTAGCAACAAAGCTGTCGCCACGGCCTTGCATGCTAACCGTCCTAGGCAACTAACGACAATGCCGGCGTTTCAATTCGGGCTAAAAATTCACGCATATGACGGAATGCCAAGCGTCCTTCTGGCAATACTGCAGCCATAAATGGAAACACATGCGGCATGCGATGCCATTCTTCATAGACAACTTTTACGCCAGCTGCACGCGCATGTTCGACAGTTCGGCGCGCATCATCACGTAAAATTTCAGTCGAGCCGACCATAATGTATAGCGGTGGCAAGCCACGGAAATTGCCATGCACCGGCGACACTAGGGCATCGAAGGGGCTGCGATTACGTGTCAGAAAGCGGCAGATATAGCCCAAAGCGGCATTGGGAATGTACGGATCTCGGCGTGGATGTGCGGTTAACGCTAGCGAGTCAGCGCTCAGATCCGTCCATGGCGAGATACAAATTGCCGCTCTCGGCAAGCTAATGCCACGATCGCGTAAAGTTTGCAGCAGCACCAAGGTTAAGTGGCCACCAGCAGAGTCGCCTGCCACCGTGATATCCGAACCTTTATAGCCCTGGCTTAGCAAATACTTATAGGAAGCAACGGCGTCATCGCGCCAATCTTCGAAGCTATGGCGTGGAGCAAGTCGGTAGTCGATAGCAAAAACTGGCCGCGACAAGGCTTGCGAGAGCCGCCAAGTGATTTGTCTATGCAGCGAGCCTGAGCCAAAAAAATAGCCGCCACCGTGCAAGTACAGCACCACGCGCGGGACATTATGCGCTTTCGGCGCTACCACCCATTCACCACGAACATCATCTTTCTGCATCTTTGTCACACGCACCGTTTTCGGCGTGCGCTCCAAGACAACACTAAGCGCGCGAAAGCCATTTCTCAGTGCAATCAGGCCCTCAGGTGAGCGTACCAACGTGCTAGCAATTGGGCGCACTGTGGCCGACATAAGCCAACCAACAGCATGCGCCTGCTTACTGGCATGCGGATAAGGGTGGTGCGGATCTGATGTTGTCATGGCAGGCCTTCTGTCTTTATTTATTGTTATCGACGGAGCAGTGAATTACTTAACTTTTGCGCACCTAAGCATCGAACATATCAGACGTATGTCTGGTCGCCAATGAATTTCCCTAGTGAAGTTGTGGAGATTTGTAGTAGGACAATGCATGCGCTTCAGTAACTGCCGCGACTTGTCAATTTCAGTTATTCTCTGTGCACAAACTCACCGAGAACACTGCCCTTTTGAATACGTCTGAACACACCAGCACGCTGGAACTTAGCCCGCAAGATCCTCGCCGTTTAGCCATTCTTTGTGGCCAATTCAATGAGCACATCAAACTTATTGAGCAGCGCCTCAGCCTGCGCGTACTGCATCGTGGCTACAGCCTCGAGATTATTGGCGAGGCTGATATGCGCGAAATAGCGGTCACCGTGCTCGAGCGACTCTATGCAGAAACTGATGACAGTCTAACGCTGGCACCTGAGACCGTGCATTTAGTGCTGCAAATTGCACTTGGCGAGCTATCCAGCAATCCTGTGCACGTCGGTGGTGGCGAAGGCCCCGTGTTAATGACGAAAAAAGGCACTATTCGACCGCGCGGGCAAAATCAACAGCGTTATGTCGAGCAGATTCTCAGTCACGACATCAGCTTTGGCGTGGGCCCTGCCGGTACTGGCAAGACGTATTTGGCCGTAGCTTGTGCAGTCGACCAGCTCGAAAAAGACCAAGTGAAGCGCATATTGCTGGTGCGGCCGGCGGTTGAGGCCGGCGAAAAGCTCGGCTTTTTGCCCGGCGACTTATCAGAAAAAATTAACCCGTATTTGCGCCCGCTCTATGACGCGCTATACGAAATGCTCGGCCTTGAGCGCGTGGCGAAATTGATTGAACGCCAAGTCATTGAAGTTGCACCGCTGGCCTATATGCGCGGGCGCACACTCAATCACGCCTTCATCATTTTGGATGAGGCACAAAACACCACGCCGGAACAAATGAAGATGTTTTTGACGCGCTTGGGCTATGGCTCGCGCGCCGTCATTACTGGCGATATCAGCCAAGTCGACTTGCCTCGCGGCATGGAGTCTGGCCTGACTCAGGCGCTGACTATTTTAGAGCAGGTCAAAGGCATTCATGTCACGCGCTTTGCCTCGCGCGACGTCGTACGCCATCCCTTGGTGATGCGCATTGTCGACGCTTATGAAGCCTGGGATGCGAAACAGCCAGCGCCGCGAGGTCATCATGGCCGCTAATGTTTGGTTAGACGTCGACGACGGTATCAGCCCAGAAGGCTTGCCCACTGAAGTTGATTGCACGCGCTATGTAGACGCTGTGCTGAGAGCGCTCAGCATTACGCAGCCGTGCTCGGTCGATATTCGCATCGTCAGCAAAGAAGAAGGCCGCGAGCTCAATGCGCAGTATCGCGACAAAAATTACGCCACCAATGTGCTGTCATTCCCAGCCGATTTGCCCGAAGCCCTGCTCGCCGAACTTGATGAGCGGCCATTAGGCGACTTGGCCATTTGCGCCGATGTTGTTGCCACAGAAGCGCATGAGCAAGGCAAGCCTTTAGCAGCGCATTGGGCGCATATGATTGTCCACGGCAGCTTGCATTTACTCGGTTATGACCACATTGAACTAGACGATGCCGCACGCATGGAACCTCTAGAACTTGAGATATTGTCGTGTCTTGGCATCGATAACCCGTATGATGACGACCTGACAAACAACGCACTAGAAGAGGGGAAAACATCGCCATGAGCGAGGATCGATCGTCTGGAGACACATCGAAGTCGTGGTTAAGCCGCTTAGCGGATGCCTGGAGTGGCGAAATCAACACCCGCGAGGAGCTGCTCGAAATTATTCGTGAGTCGGCAAAGCGCGGATTAATGGATGTTGAAGCACAGCGCATTATTGAATCCACGCTACAAGTCTCTGAGCGCCAAGTGCGCGAGATTATGATCCCTCGTGCGCAGATGGTTGCCCTGCGTGCCGACGAAACCGTCAGCAATGCCATGGCTGGTTTGATTGAGTCAGCACATTCACGCTTCCCCGTTATCGCCACCGATAATCCCGATGAAGTCGTGGGCATTTTGTTTGCCAAAGACCTATTGAAACTGGTCAATAATCATTGCGACGATGCCACTGTGATGGAATTTTTACGGCCAGTGTTTTTTGTGCCGGAATCCACGCACTTGGATAAATTGATTCGCGAGTTTCGCAGCAAAAAAAGCCATATGGCCATCGTCGTCAATGAGTATGGCGGCATTGCCGGCCTAGTCACTTTTGAAGATGCACTAGAGCAAATCGTTGGCGAAATTGACGATGAGCATGACGAAGATGAAAGCTTTGAAGATCAAGATATTCGAGAAATGCATCCTGGCGAATGGCTAGTAAAAGCCTTCACGCCCATCGCCGAATTTAACGACTACTTCAAAAGCAATTTCAGCAATGACGACTTCGACACCATCGCCGGCATCATTCTCAACGCCTTCGAACGCCTGCCCGAACAAGGCGAAGTGATCGAGCTAGATCGCTGGCGCTTCAGTGTTCTGCAAGCCGACAACCGCACCATTCGCCTACTTAAAGTTGAAGTTCGCTAAACAATGAAACGCTTTTTTGCCCTGCTCGACGCCCTGAGACAAACACCTCTGCGCACGCCACTCGCGCTCATCCTTGGCGCGCTCATGCCCTTCGGCCTTGCGCCTTACAACGCGTGGCCCGTGGCACTTTTGGCACTCGCACTGCTTGCCAATTTGCTCGAGCAAAGTAGCGCGCGTCGTAGCGCTTGGCTGCACTATATGTTCGGCGCGGGCTTATGGCTGCACGGCAGCAGCTGGCTATTAGTATCGATGCACGACTACGGCAACACCAGTTGGCCAGTCTCACTGCTCATGCTTGCTGTGGTTGCACTGGTGATGGCGTTGCTCTTTGTCCCCGGTGGCTGGCTGTATGGCCGCCTAAAGCTCTGGCGCTTGAATTGGCTGGCACTTCCGGCGCTACTGGTGCTGGGCGAATGGCTGCGCTCATGGCTACTGACCGGCTTCCCCTGGCTGATGACAGGCTACGGCTTTATCGATACGCCGTTGTCGGGCTGGGCACCGCTCATGGGCATCTATGGCGTGAGCTTGGCCGCCGGCATCAGTGCCGTGGCTTTGCTCAGCATCTTGCGTCATGGCAAGGCCGCGCCTGGCGCCATTATCGCGATCGCTCTGACATGGTTGGTTGGCGGATTACTCGCCCCCATCAGCTGGACCACAATCAATAAAGAAGCGCCAGTTAGCGTTAGCTTGGTACAGGGCAATATTCCACAAGAGTCGAAATGGGCTTTGGAATGGCGCGACAAAACCACCGCTATTTATCAAGATTTATCGAAAAGCGAATGGGGTCGCGACTTAGTCATTTGGCCTGAAGCAGCCATCCCGCAATTTGCTCATGAAGCCAGAGACCTATTGGCTGATCTTGATTATGAAGCGATAAAAGCTGGCAGCGCCTTTGTTACCGGCATTCCCTACGCAACATGGAACAATGATCGCACCGAGATATTGTTTTACAACAGCATCATGGCATCGGGCGATGGCCTAGGCATTTATCACAAGCAGCAGCTAGTGCCGATTGGCGAATACATTCCCTTTGAAAAATGGATTCGCGGCACTATTCCATTCTTTGATTTGCCCATGTCTAGCTTCACTTGGGGCCCCGCCGAGCAAGGGCCGTTGCTAATCAAAGGCCGCACGCTAGCGCCGTTTATTTGCTACGAAATTGCCTATCCATCGTTGGTGCAGCGCTTATCGAACGTGGATTATTTAGTCACGGTGAGCAATGACGGCTGGTTCGGCCATTCGATAGGCCCGGCGCAACACTTTCAGATGGTGCGGATGCGCGCGAAAGAAACCGGTCGCTATATTGTACGCGCCACCAATAATGGCGTGACGGCATTCATCGACCCACAAGGCCATGTCGTCAGCCAAGCGCCGTCATTTACACGCACCGTATTACGTGGCGAAATTTATCCCGCGCATGGCCTCACGCCATGGCAGCGCACCGGCGTCTGGCCAGTGCTATTGCTCTGTGTTTTGCTATTACTGGTTAGCTGGCAACGCAGTGTTCGCCTAGGCCGTAGCAGCGATAAGACAGGCCAGTAATCGCTGCTCACGCAGAGCCCAATCCAGATCGATTGGGCTTATTATTTCCACGCGACTGTCGCTGCGGTATTCACTCGAGCGAATAGCTAAATCCAGCGCTGTAGCGTTAAAAAATATCCAGCCTTTATCGGTATGAAACACACCCTTCACGCGCTCGGCGTCGCGCCATGACATCAGCTCAGTAAGCAACTCATCGTGGCAAAAACACCAGCTTGCCGGCAATATCCAGCCACCAATGAAGTGGCCTTGAGCTGGCTCATGGTAGTGATACGGCGGAAGCTTGGCCTGTGCGGCTTGTTCAGCACTTACGCCATCTAAGCGAGGGCTGAGCGCTACAATAACTGGCGCATGTAGCAGACTGCGACGCTGCTGCTTTGGCGGCTTCGCTGCCACCGATAAAGCCTCAATACACGACGACTCAGGCTCAACAAATGCCACCAGAGCCTTCGCTGGCGATAGCTCAGCAGCAAACTCATTGGCGGTTATTCGCTCAGCATCACTGAGCACATCGGCTTTGCTAAATAGCAGCACATCGGCCACCGCTACTTGCGCAATAAACGTCTCATGCTCGCGCACTCTGGCATCGTTAAGCATGCGCGCATCGAGCACACAAACACTCGCCGCCAAGCTCAAGTATGGTTGCCAGTGCGCCTCCTGTAGCGTCTCAATAATCTGCGTTGGGTGGCCTAAGCCCGTCGGCTCAATGATCAGGCGATCAATATCGCCGCGACTGGTTATTTTCCCCAGCGCCAGTTGCAGTGGCATATTTTGCAAGCAGCAAATACAGCCACCAGCGACTTCTTGAATAAATACATCGTCGCCTGCCCAAGCTGTTTGGTCGATGCCGATCTGACCAAATTCATTGACCAAAATTGCCCAGCGTTCATCGACTGGCTTCTCGGCCATCCAGCGCGAAATCAAGGTGGTTTTACCAGCGCCTAAAAAGCCGGTGACTAGATGCACTGAAAGCTTTTTCGCAGGCGCGGCCTTAAAGCTCATGCCTTGAGCGCCGGCGTTTGGCTCAGCGGAGTTTGTGGGTAAAGTCATGTAAAGTTCACCGATTCTGTCTGGTCTACGCTTCTGTTCAGCACTCGCCATAGGCACAATGCCTGCAGCCACACTAGACTTAAAAATCGATGATGACACAGGGATGCCTGCGATGAATATTTTGATCACCGGCGGCACAGGATTTATTGGCGCTCAACTCGTACCTGTATTAGTCGGTGCACCCGATCAAGCTCAAGGCGACCACCTAACATTGCTGACCCGCCAGCCCGAAAAAATGGCGAAGCATTATGCCGCTTGGGCCGACACTGGCCGCCTGCGCTTTGTTTCCTCACTCGATGCGCTAGCGCGTGATGAAGCCTTCGATGCCGTCATCAATCTTGCCGGCGAAGGCATCGCTGATAAGCCTTGGACTACTCAAAGGAAGCTCGAACTACATGCCAGCCGCGTGCTGCTTACCGAGTCACTTGGCGATTGGCTACGCCGCGCTAAGCACAAGCCCAATGTGCTTATTTCAGGCTCTGCTGTTGGATGGTATGGCAGCCAAGGCGAGCGTATTTTAGATGAAGAATCGTCTGCCGAAAGCGGCGACTACACCCATCATCTTTGCCGCGACTGGGAAGCCGCCGCGCTTGCCGCCGCGCCAGCAAACGCGCGCGTATGCACTTTGCGCTTAGGCGTCGTTATAGGCCCAGGCGGCGGTATGTTGCGCCGCTTATTGCCAGTGTTTGGCTTAGGCTTGGGAGGCGTTTTGGGCAATGGCGAACAGTATTTGTCCTGGGTGTCGCGCAGCGATGTGGTCCAAGTGGTTTTACGCATGCTCACCGATCGTTCATTACACGGCGTGTTTAACCTTACCGCACCCGCGCCAGTGAGCAATGCCGAATTCACTCGCACATTAGCCCGATTATTGCGTCGCCCAGCATTTTTACGCGTGCCCGCCAGCGTGCTGAAACTAGGCCTTGGTGAGATGTCCACTCTCTTGCTCGATGGCCAACGCGTCATGCCTAGCCGCTTACTAAGCGCCGACTATCGCTTCCTTCATAGCACGCTAGAAGATGCCCTACGCTCGGCGCTCTCAAGAAACGACAGCTCAAGAGATAACGATTAATGAAACGGGTCACTTGGCAAAATGCACTGGGGCTGCTTGCGCTTAGCATCGGAATTAGCTCAGCACAGGCAAGCACAGTCGCCACGACCGCCTGCCCAGACATTAGCCAAGACACTCAACTCACACTCGCACGCTATGTTGAGCGCAGTCTCTGCGCCAACCTCGACACCCGCGCTGCATGGCAACGTGTGCAAACTCAACGTGCACAAGTTGGCGCTGCCAACTCAGGCTATTATCCCAGCTTAAATATTAGTGCCAGCAGCAGCCGTGATTTTGGCGACCGCGTAGCCGGCACTGACCCAGATCAACGCACATTGAGCGCCAATGCGAGCTGGCTACTTTATGATTTTGGCGGCCGCGAAGCGGATGTCTCACAAGCCAAAAACACCCTTGCCAGTCTTCAAGCCAGTGCCGATGCCAGCATCCATAGCCTCGCGGCACAAGCGGTTACCGCATGGTTTAACCGTCTTGCGGCCGAGGCCAGCTTCGCTAGCGCGAAATCTTCATTAGCTGCCGCAAAAGAGACTGCCGAAGCCGCTGAAAAGCGCATTAAAGTTGGCGTTGGAACACGCGAAGATACGCTGCAAGCGCAAACTGCTTTGGCTCAAGCAGAGTTGGTGCTCATCCAGCGTGAAGGCGAACTTGCCGCCAGCAATGGTCAGCTAGCCGTGCTCGCCAACTACCCCGCCAATACGGCCCTTACACCGCAGACCACCCTGCCCGATCCAAGCCAACTCAGCGCACCGCCTGCGCTTGCAGTATTGATGCAACTGGCCGATGAACGCCGGCCAGAACGTATCGCGCAGGAGCAGCAAGTCGCCGCTGCTGAGTCATCACTAGATCAATTAGCTGCGCAACGCCTGCCGCGCATTAGCCTCAACGCCAGTGCTGGCGATAGCCGAAATAGCTTTGGCCAGCGCGACTCCGGCCAAGTCGCTGTAACTGCAACCTTGCCACTGTTTACCGGCTTTCAGCAGCGCTATCAGGAACGTGGTGCGCAAAGCCAAATTGATCAACAAACGCTTGAGCTCGATCGCATTCGCCAGCAAGTCGGCCTTGATGTCTGGCTGGCATGGCAGCAAGTCAATACCGCTCGTTCGCGCATCGATGCAACCGACAGCTTGCTGGCATCGGCAGCCGAATCTAGCCGTGCCGCCCTAGCGCGCTACCGAGCCGGCCTAGGCAATGTGCTCAATGTCTTAACCGCTCAAAGCACCCTCGCCGATGCTCGCCAACAACAAGCCCGCGCCCGCTTCGACTGGGCCAGCGCACGCGTTCAACTCGCGCGCGCCGCCGGCCTACTCACCGCCTCACCCGATGCTGCATTTCAGGATATCCAACCATGACCGCCTCTCGTCTCCGCTGGCTTGCCATCCTCGGCCTTATTGTTATCGCTGCCCTCATCATGCGCAGCTGCTTTAGCGGCAGCGATGCCCCGCGCTACGAATTCGCCAGTGTCGATCGTGGCGACATTGCCCAAACCGTGTCGGCCAATGGCCAGCTCAGTCCTGTCACGCTAGTCTCCGTTGGCACCCAAGTCTCCGGCATCGTCACCTCCTATACCGCCGACTTCAACGACAAGGTCAGTGCTGGCCAAGTGCTGATGCGCCTCGATGACTCGCTGCTGCAAGCTCAACTTACACAGTCGCGCGCCAACCTAAGCAGCACACAGGCCGGCTTAGCACTGGCTAATGCAAATTGGCGGCGCATCGGCCCCTTAGCCAGCGAAGGCTTTGCTTCCACACAAGAAGTTGATCAAGCCCGCCAAGCCTTAGCTGAAGCGAAGGCCCGCGTGGCGCAGGCGCAAGCACAGGTGCAACGCGATCAAGTCAATTTGAGCTACGCCGTAATTCGATCACCAGTTGCTGGCGTGGTTGTGTCACGCGCCGTCGATGTTGGCCAGACCGTTACCGCGAGCTTTCAAACACCTGAGCTTTATAAAATCGCTCAAGACTTACGCCAAATGAACATCGACGCCTATTTCACCGAGTCTGATATTGGCGGCATACACGTGGGTCAAAGCGCAAAATTTCGTGTCGATGCTTATCCAAATAAGCGCTTCGTTGGCGAGGTCGTGCAAGTCCGTCTGAACCCATTAACCGAGCAAAATGTGGTGACTTATGCCGTCATCATTCGTGTTGATAACGCCGATGGTCAGCTCCTGCCGGGCATGACGGCTTACGTCACTATCGACACTTTAGAGCGCAAAAATATCTTACGTGTGCCAACAGCCGCGCTGCGTTTTCGACCACCAGAAGATGCCAAACTGGCGCCTATCGAGGAGGAAGCCGAAACGCAAAGCAAGCCTAGTGTAAAAGCTAAGGCCGGCCAAAAAGGCACCGTCTGGCAGCAGACAGCTGATGGCTTAAAACCATTCAGTGTGACACTGGGCATTACCGATCGCCGCTTTACTGAAGTGCTCGGTGACAAGTCAGCACTAAAGGTGGATGACAAAGTAGTCATCGAGCAAGTTTTATCGGCAGAAGAAGTGGCCAGTAAAGGCATGAAGTTTCGGATGAGAGACTAATGGCCAGCGTCATTGAGCTCAAACAAATCGTTAAGGATTACCCTAGTGGCGTTGGTCCAGTGCGAATTTTGCACGGCATCGATTTGACCATTGAGAGCGGCGAATTCGTTGCCATCATGGGGCCATCTGGCTCGGGAAAATCAACCCTGATGAATATCTTAGGTTGTCTCGATAGTGCCAGCGGCGGCGACTTCACCTTGGCCAGTGAACAAGTCAATACGCTCAATGACGATCAACTTGCCGACTTACGCAACCGTACCATCGGCTTTGTTTTTCAGGGCTTTAACCTGCTGCCGCGCTCCAGCCTGCTCGACAATGTTGCTCTGCCTTTGACCTATGCTGGCGTGGCAAAAGCTGAGCGCGAACAGCGCGCCAGTGACATGCTTGCGCGCGTCGGTTTGGGCCAACGCACACAAGCCTTGCCTAGTGAAATTTCTGGCGGTCAGCAGCAGCGCGTGGCCATTGCCCGCGCATTGGTAAATCGCCCAGCCTTGATCTTGGCCGATGAGCCCACCGGCAACCTAGACACACAAACCAGTGCGGAAATCATGGCGCTGTTTGGCCAGCTTAACCGCGAAGAAGGCATCACCTTAGTTTTAGTCACACACGAGCCCGATATTGCTGCTCACGCGCAACGCTTGGTGCGCTTAGTCGATGGCCATAAAGAGTTTGATGGGCCGGCGAGTGAGGGCTTGAAGCCGGCACCTATAGCTGGAAGCAGCACAGCCACATCAGGAGCCGCGCCATGTGGTGGCTAATGCTCCGCGAGGCTTTACTGGCACTGAAAGCTAACCGCCTACGCAGCTTTCTCACTATGCTCGGCATGATTATCGGTGTCGGTGCGGTCATCGCCATGCTCGCCATCGGCCAAGGCGTGCAAACCCGCGTCAATGATTCGATCAAAAGCATGGGCTCAAATCTATTCATCATTTTACCTGGCGCCACTAGTGCCAATGGCGTGCGCAGCGGTTATGGCAGCGCGCCCAGCCTCACCGTCAATGACGCTAGCGCCTTACGCGAGATAACAGGCGTTGCCTCCGCCGCACCGGTCGTGCAATCCAGCTCGCAAGTCATTTATGGCGCGCAAAACTGGAACACTTATGTCGTAGGCTCCAACGCCGACTATTTTACATTGCGCGACTGGACCGTCACTTCTGGCTACGCCTTTGATCAACCCGAAATACAATCGGCTGCGCAAGTCGCCGTGATCGGCAAAAAGGTCGCTAGCAATTTGTTTGGCAATGAAGACCCGATTGGCGAAACCCTGCGCATTCGAAACCTACCATTCCAAGTTATCGGCGTGCTTGGCAGCAAAGGCCAAAGCCTCGACGGCCGTGACCAAGACGACACCATCGTCATTCCTATCACTACCGCGCAGCGCAAGCTTTTTGGCAACCGCTTTCGCAACTCGGTGCGCATGATCATGGTGCAAGCGACTAGTGAGGAAGCGATGCCACGCGTCGAGCGTGATCTGCGCATTAATCTACGTCAGCGTCATCGCCTCAGTAACGACGCTGAAGATGACTTCACTCTGCAAAACCTGACAGCTCTAGCCAATACTGCCGCCGAAACCACGGCTATTTTATCGCTACTACTGGGCGCTATTGCCGGTATCTCGCTGCTGGTAGGCGGCATCGGCATCATGAATATCATGTTGGTCTCAGTCACTGAGCGCACACGTGAAATCGGCATTCGCATGGCCATCGGCGCGCGGCCAAATGCTATCCGCCTGCAGTTTCTGCTAGAGGCCGTGGTGATTTCATTGGTTGGCTGCATTATTGGCGTCGCCGTTGGCATCGGCATCGCCTTAAGCGTGGCGCTGATCTTCGATTTGCTAGTGATTGTCACGCTCAGCTCATTGCTGCTAGCTTTCGGGGTTGCCGGCGCAATTGGCATTTTCTTCGGCTATTACCCCGCCAATCGCGCAGCAAAGTTACGGCCTATTGAAGCATTACGTTTTCAATGAACGACGAGTGCATCGCGAGCCAGCCCCAACCATTCGTGCAAGGCTCGCCGCGTCTCGAGCAATGAGCTGTGCTGCGGCGTATAGCAAATAATTGGTCGGCATTCTGCGCCCTCGGTAGTGAAGCCAGTTGGTGCCGCCAGCACCTGAAAGCCCACGTGCTCAAACAAAGCCTGTGCCCGCGGCAAATGCGAGGCATGACTGACCAAGACAATGCGTTTAATGCCCAGTGGCGACAGCATGGCCCAGCTCAGCTCAGCATTCTCTTCCGTGGTGCGCGACAACCGCTCCTGCCAGCGCACGGGCACGCGAAAATCCTCCAATAATGACTGCGCCATCAAGCTCGCCTCATCATCGGCCTTGCCCAAGGGCGAACCACCGGTAACAAGAATCGGCAATTTCGTTGCGCGCTCAACACGGGCGGCATAGCGCAGGCGCGTTAGCATTTCACTGCTCATCACATCGGCACCAGCAAACTCTGGCGCGGCGTCATAACGGCCACCGCCGAGTACAACAATGGCCTGATAGCCGGCGCTGGGTATCTGCGCCAGATCATTCAATGCCGACACGCGCTGCTCCAATGGATGCGAGATGGCATAGGCCCCAACTGGCGTGGCTAACGCGTAATTAAGCACAATCGCCAGCAACGCCACTGCCGTTGCACTGATGCGCCAACCTCGCCAGGCCAGCAATAACGCCAGCAAACCCATCCAGCAGAGCAAGGCCGGTGGCAACAGTAGCGCATGAATAATTTGAGTCATCGGCATCGGTCATTCCCAGTTAGATCGGCCCACAAGCTGCCGCTGCTATACCGCGGCCAGAGCGCATAGCGTATCCTATGGCGCATTTCGCGTAATTCGATGAGTTTTATATTTATGCAAGAACAGTATTTGCCGCAGATCCTTGAAGCCGCCGCCCGAGCCGAGTGGGAAGCCACAAACGCACACATCGCCGACGATAACGACACGCGCCCTAAATACTATTGCTTATCGATGTTTCCCTACCCTAGCGGCAAGCTGCACATGGGCCACGTGCGCAACTACACCATCGGCGATGTACTGAGCCGCTTCAAGCGCTTAAATGGCTTCAATGTCATGCAACCAATGGGCTGGGACGCTTTCGGCCTGCCCGCTGAAAACGCCGCGATGAACAATTCCGTGGCGCCAGCGAAATGGACTTACGCCAATATCGAATACATGAAAACCCAGCTTAAATCCTTAGGGCTGGCCATCGATTGGTCGCGTGAAATCGCCACCTGCAAGCCAGACTATTACCGCTGGGAACAATGGCTATTTACCCGCCTATTTGAAAAAGGCGTGATTTATAAAAAGTCGGGCAGTGTGAACTGGGACCCTATCGACCAAACCGTGCTTGCCAATGAGCAAGTCATTGATGGTCGCGGCTGGCGCTCCGGCGCACTGGTCGAAAAACGCGAAATCCCCATGTATTACTTCGGCATCACGCAATACGCCGAGCAATTATTGCAAGACCTTGACCAGCTCGATGGCTGGCCTGAGCAGGTCAAAACCATGCAACGCAATTGGATCGGCAAAAGCTTCGGCGCCGATATCAGCTTCGATTACGACGAGCTCAGCATTGGCATCAATGGCCAACTCAAGGTCTACACCACCCGCCCCGACACACTCATGGGCGCGACCTATGTTGCCGTAGCTGGCGAGCATCCATTGGCGCAACGTGCGGCGCTGAACAATCCTGAACTCGCTGCTTTTATTGCTGAATGCAAAGCTGGTTCAGTCGCCGAAGCCGACATGGCGACGATGGAGAAAAAGGGCATGGCCACTGGCCAGTTCGTTATCCATCCTCTCAATGGCCGCAAACTGCCGGTCTATGTCGCCAACTATGTACTCTGGGGCTATGGCGAAGGCGCGGTGATGGCCGTGCCCGCTCATGACGAACGCGACTTTGCTTTTGCCAATAAATACGCGCTGCCGATTCTGTCGGTCTACGCCACGGCCGACGGCGTTTTTGACGCCAGCAACTGGCAAGACTGGTATGGCCAAAAATCCGGTCTCACCAGCATCAATAGCGAAAAATACAATGGCCTGAGCGTGACCGAGGCCTTTGATGCCATCGTTGCCGATTTAGAAGCCAACGGCCATGGCGCGCGCAAAACCCAATTCCGCCTCCGCGATTGGGGCATCTCGCGCCAACGCTATTGGGGCTGTCCAATCCCCATCATTCACTGCGCAAGCTGTGGCGATGTGCCGGTGCCCGAAGATCAGCTGCCGGTAGTGCTGCCTGAGGATGTAGTGCCCGATGGCGCTGGCTCACCGCTTGCGCGCATGCCCGAGTTTTACGAGACCACTTGCCCAAGCTGTGGCGCGGCGGCTAAACGCGAAACCGACACCATGGACACGTTCGTGGAGTCATCGTGGTATTACGCGCGCTATGCCTCACCGCAAAGCACAACGGCCATGGTCGAACCAGCCGCCGGCAAACAATGGCTGCCAGTCGATCAATACATCGGCGGCATCGAACACGCCATTTTGCACCTGCTCTACGCGCGCTTTTTCCATAAACTCATG
This sequence comes from Paraperlucidibaca wandonensis, assembly GCF_042677145.1. Lineage (NCBI taxonomy): Bacteria > Pseudomonadati > Pseudomonadota > Gammaproteobacteria > Moraxellales > Moraxellaceae > Paraperlucidibaca > Paraperlucidibaca wandonensis. Next base: position 1,610,421 of record NZ_JBHTIT010000001.1, read on the forward strand.
CGCGATGAAGGCTTGCTCGCTGGCGATGAGCCATTCAAGCGTTTGCTGACTCAGGGCATGGTCATTGCCGACACGTTTTATCGTGAAGCTGACAATGGCAAAAAAGACTGGATCAACCCTGCCGATGTGCAACTCACGCACGACGACAAAGGCCGCATTACCGGCGCCACACTGACTGCCGATGGCCAGCCCGTGGTTCACGGTGGCATGGAAAAAATGTCGAAGTCGAAAAACAACGGCGTCGATCCGCAAGCCATGATTGACCAGTTTGGTGCCGACACCTCACGCGTATTCATGATGTTTGCCGCGCCGCCAGACCAGTCACTGGAATGGTCGGACACCGGTGTTGAAGGCGCTAACCGCTTCCTAAAACGCCTGTGGCGCATTGTTCATGAACACGTATCGCAAGGCACACCTGGCGCCTTAGACATTGCCGCACTAAGCCGCGATGACAAGGCGCTACGCCGCAAGCTGCACGAGACCATCGCCAAAGTAAGCGATGACTACGAGCGCCGCCAAACCTTCAACACCGCCATCGCCGCTGTGATGGAGCTACTCAACGCGCTGCCAAAAGCACCCATTGCCAATGCCAATACGCACAGCCTAGTTCGCGAAGCCTTGCTTGCCGCCGTCACCTTGCTATCGCCGATTGCACCGCATATTGGTCATACGCTTTTGCAGGCGCTTGGTCTAGCTGGTGGCTTGAGCGATGCTCACTGGCCACAGGTCGATGCCATCGCGCTGACCCGTGATAGTCTGACGCTAATGATTCAGGTAAATGGCAAATTGCGCGGCCAAATCGACGTTGCGCCCGATGCTAGCCAAGCCGATATCGAAGCCGCTGCATTGGCAAATGATGATGCGCAACGAGCAATGGCAGGCGCGACGGTGAAAAAAATCATTGTGGTGAAGCAAAAATTGGTCAATATCGTTGTTTAACGTACAGGCAGCACACAGGAGTTTTGCCATGCCCCGTTTGGGACAGATTGCCCTTGTTGCACTTATTGCACTCGGCTTAAGCGCCTGCGGCTTTGCACTGCGCGGCAGCTACACGCTACCAAGCATCATCAGCCCCATTGGCGTGGTTGGCGAAGACAGCACCACACAACGCGACCTGATTGCCGGCATTCAGCGTGCCGGTGGCGTCATCAGCGAAGCTGCTCCACTGCGCCTGCACTTAACCGCCGAGCGCATCACGCGACAAACCACGAGCATCGACTCGCGCGCGAAGGCCGCTGAATACACTTTGTTTTTCGAGCTTGAATACCAACTACGCTATGCCAGCGGTGTGCCCGCCACACCGAATCGCGTGATTCGCTTACGCCGTACGTATCAGTTCGATAACACGCGCATTGTTGGCAAGTACGAGGAAGAAAACACTCTCATCGATGATTTACGCCAGCAAGCTGTGGCGCAGATCATGACTCAGCTCACACGCTTAACGGCCGATGATCTCAGCCCTGAAGGTGATATTCCAGACACTCCAGACACTGCGAAAGCTAGTCCAGAGTCGACCAGTTTTACTAAAACAAGCCCCGATGCAACTACGCCCTGAGCAACTAGCCCGTCACCTTGAGTCACCGCTTGCCGCGCTATACCTCATCAATGGCGATGAGCCATTACTGGTGCAAGAAGCGGCTGATGGCATTCGCGCCGCGGCCATAAAGCAAGGCTATGACGAGCGCATTCGCCACGATGTCGACCGCAGCTTTAACTGGTCTGATGTGTTGGCCGACGCGCAAGCTTTATCCCTGTTTGCCCAGCGCCGCCTGATGGAGTTGCGCTTCAACAATAAGCCAGACGCCGCTGCCACTCAGGCACTTTGCGCCTTAGCCGCACAACCGCCAGAAGACACGGTGCTACTGATTTTACTGCCGAAGATCGACGGCAAAGCTCAGAAAGCGAAATGGTATAGCGAAGTAGAAGGCGCTGGAGTTGGTGTCTCGCTGTATAACATCGACGCCAATGAATTGCCGAAATGGCTGACGGCACGCGCCAAAGGCTTGGGCCTGAGCCTGCCTGCCGATGCCTTACAGCTCATTGTTGATCGCACCGAAGGCAACCTACTTGCCGCCGCGCAAACGCTAGAAAAACTCAAGCTCCTGCACCCAGATACCGCACCAAGCGTGGAAGATGTTGCCGCCGTGGTCAGCGACAGCGCACGCTATTCGGTGTTCGATTTAGCCGATGCCGTACTCAATGGCGACGCCACACGTACCGCACGCTTAGTGCTGGGCTTGCAAGCCGAAGGCGTAGCAGAGTCCATCGTGCTTTGGGCCTTACAGAAAGACTTGCGCGGGCTCACCTTAATTGCCGAGCAAATGCACAGCAGCGACCAACGCCAAGCCTCTTCACAACTACTCACGCAACAAGGCTTTTGGTCACGCCGCCAAGGTCCGGCACAAAATGCATTGCGCCGCCTAAGCCTGCCGCGCTTACAACGCATGAGCAGCGGCATCATCGACATTGATCGCGCGATTAAAGGTCAGTCGCCTGATCGTGCTTGGGATGGCTTATTACGCCTTGCCATGGCCATGGCCGGCCGCCCACTTTTTACCGGCTAAATGCCCTTGGAATCCGCAATGAACTTACTCGATATTTTAGCCAACGTAACAAACACCGGCGCTACCATTCCTGATGGCTGGGGCCAAGGCCGCGCGACTTATGGCGGCCTAGTGGCAGCGCTTATGCAAACCCATCTGGAAAAAACCACCTTGCAGGGTCGACCACTGCGCAGCGCCAGCATTCATTTTATTGGCCCCGCTGCGCCTGGCGAAGTTCAATTTAATAGTGAACTTATTCGTAGCGGAAAATCATCGCTACAAGCGCAATGCCGGATGCTGCAAGACGGCAAAACCGTAGCAATGCTAACGGCCACGTGTGGTGAAGCTCGCGCATCAGAAATTATTGTTCCCCGCAGCATCGCACCCAGAGTTGCTGCTCCAGAAACTGGCCAGGCCATGCCCGATCTGCCCGGCTTAGTGCCTGATTTTACTCGACGATTTGATTTTCGCTGGGTTAGCGGCGGCCTACCATTTACCAGCAGCAAAACGGCCAATGTCAGCGGCTGGGTATGCCTAAAAGAAAGCCTGCCCGAAGGCACTTTGCTCACGCCAGCGATCATCATGGCCTATGTTGATGCGTGGCCACCAACAACGCTGCAAATGTTCACGCGCCCCGCGCCAATCAGCACCATGACATGGACGCTAGATTGCGAAGTGTTGGCAGAATCTATCGCGGCCGATGGCTGGTGGCAGTACGAAGCGCAAACGCTGAGTTGTGGCGATGGCTACACGGTGGCGCGCTCACAGCTGTGGTCGGCATCGGGGCAGTTAGTGGCAAGTTCGCAGCAACATGTGGCGGGGTTTCTTTAAGCACGGAGTAAGGCGCGCGGCTAAATCAATGCATTTCGTTAGCGATCAAACGCGCCAATACACGATCACCAGCAAGCAACTCTAAATAGCTGCCGACCACGCGATAAGCTGTGGTGCGGCGCAAAACCTCAATCCAAGTAGTTTCTAGCGCTTGCGCCATTGGATTCATGCAGGCGCGACGCGTAATCATCACAGCATCGAAATTGAGTGCACTGTCGTCGCTACGATATTGGCTGCGTAAAATATTACAGCCGGTATGCCCCGAGACCTTGCCATCATCGTGAAGACGTAGCGCCAAGGTCGCCGCCATTGGGTCAGCCTTGATAGGCTCATTAGCAATCGCGAGCACCCGCCAAGGCGTATCGCGCAATGGCAAACTCGGCGCAGCAGCCCCTATGCCACAGTCCTCGCCAGGCCAAAAGCGCAGCACTCGCGGAACTGTTACTTGCCAAACTGATGCATTCTCTGAGCCTTCATCGCTCGTTGCTAGGCGTGCACTAAACACACCAATCACGCTAGCAAGTACTGGGGCGCTACCGGTCTCGTTAACCAGCTTTTGCGCTACTCGATACTGCTTAATGACGCTTGCTGGCAGGCCGTCAATTACTGTCATTTCACGGCCGGTTAAGCATTCGCTAAAGCGCAGTTGCGTATCATCCACACTAAGCTTGCCAAGCAAACGCATTGGCCCAGCGACTGGATCTAAACCTTTTTCTCGGGTCAGCACATAGTCGCGAATGGAGCGAATATCAGCGCCCGAGGCATCTAGCTGCCGTAGCTCACCACCATGCTGCAAGCGGAATTGGCGCAGGGTCTCGCTACCGCCACGAAGGATGAGCCGCGACTCATCGCCGCTTAAGCGTGACCATTGACCAATATCATAAAAAGACTCTCGACCACGACGACGCTGATTGGCCGGATATTCATCGCGTAAATGAAAGCTGCCATCGGCAAATAAGGTTAGTGTTTGCTGATGCGGCACACAGCCCGGACAAGTGACATCCCCGGACCAGGTGGCCGGTAAATTAGGGATGGGCGCTGGCGCGCTGTGATACGGCCATAAGCTGCACGCACCTAGCCATAAGGGCAAGGCACAAAGCCAACTGAGACGCAGCCACTGAGTAGTTATTGAAATGCGCATCATGGTTGTGAAAGTCCCACGCGCGTGCGCTATTGTAAAGCCCGAATGCCAGCGCCTAATGAACTTCGCTATACTCTGGGCAACTGAGGAGAATAAAGCTCAATGGATATTTCCGCCTATATGTCGCAACTTGGCGCCCAAGCACGCAGCGCATCGCGCATTATTGCTCGCGCCAACACACAAACTAAAAATGCCGCGCTGCAAGCAATTCATGACGCCATGGTCGCGCATCGCAGCAAAATCATTGCTGCCAACACTTGCGATGTCGATGCTGGCCGCGCCAATGATCTTGACCCTGCTCTGCTCGACCGCTTACAGCTCAATGATGAGCGTTTCGACGGCATGCTCGAAGGCCTGCGCCAAGTCATCGCGCTACCCGACCCCATTGGCGAAATGACCGACTTCACCTATCGGCCATCAGGCATTCAGCTCGGCAAAATGCGCGTGCCACTCGGCGTCATTGGCATCATTTATGAGTCACGCCCCAACGTCACACTAGAAGCGGCCTCGCTCTGCCTAAAGTCGGGCAATGCCGCGATTTTGCGCGGCGGCAGCGAAGCCCTACACAGCAACCAAGCCATTGCCATGGCCATTAGTGCCGGTCTCGTTAATGCTGGCCTGCCCGCAAGCGTAGTACAGGTCGTTGAAACCACCGATCGTGCCGCCGTTGGCGCCTTAATTACCGATAGCGAACATGTCGATGTCATCGTGCCACGCGGTGGCAAAGGCCTGATTGAGCGCATCACACGAGAAGCGCGCGTGCCAGTGATCAAACACCTCGACGGCAACTGCCATGTCTTTATTGATCGTGACGCCGACCAAGCCAAAGCAGGCCGCATTGCGCTAAACGCGAAAACGCACCGCTATGGCGTCTGCAATGCCATGGAAACACTGCTAATCGACGCACCAATTGCCGCCAAACTGCTGCCTGCACTGGCTGATGCCTTCAACAGCAAAGGCGTTGAACTACGCGGCTGTGAAAAAACCTGCGCCATTTTACCCACTATTTTGGCCGCTACCGAAGCCGATTGGTTCACTGAGTATTTAGCGCCCGTATTAGCCATTAAAGTCGTTAATGATCTTAGTGAAGCGATTGATCACATTAACCATTACGGCTCGCACCACACCGATGTCATCGTGACTGAGCATTATAGCCGTGGCCGCCGATTCTTGGCAGAAGTCGACTCTAGCTCGGTAATGATCAATGCTTCAACGCGCTTTGCCGATGGCTTTGAGTACGGCTTGGGCGCTGAAATCGGTATTTCTACCGATAAAATTCACGCCCGAGGCCCAGTTGGCTTGGAAGGCCTAACCTCGCAAAAATGGATCGTGTTTGGCGACGGCCAAATACGCCAATAAGCGCATTAGCCACTCCATGCAGCTGCTCTTTGGCGGCTCCTTTGACCCCGTACATCGCGGCCACGTTGATACCGCATGCGCAGCACAAGCACTGCTTGGCGCGGAAACGGTGCATTGGCTGCCAACGCCTGGCTCGCCGTTAAAGTCGAGCACTGGCGCCACGCCATCACAGCGTGCAGACATGCTACGCCTGCAGCTAAACGCGAGCGCCGAGCCAAGCTGGTACTTTAGCGATGATGAGCTCAGCCAAGCACCGCCGATCTACACTATCGACACCCTAAGGCGTTGGCGACAGCGTATTGGCTCGGCAACGCCATTGGCTTTTCTCATCGGTGCCGATAGCCTGCATAGCTTGCCGCGCTGGCGCGATTGGCAAAATCTCACCGATCTAGCTCATATTGTTATCGCAACGCGGCCTGGCATTACACTCGATTGGCCAGATACGGTGAAAATATGGCTAAAAAGTCACCATCAGAGTGATGCCAAGCTGTTACAATCGCGCCCCTTTGGCGCTGTGCTGAGACTCGATACCCCCGCAAGGGATATCTCAAGCACGGAACTACGCCAACGCATCGGTAATAATTTACCGACTGATGACTGGCTTGCCACGCCAGTACGCGACTACATTGCTAACCACGGGCTTTACCGTGCTACGGAGACACCAGCAAGCTCATGAATGCTCTTGACGACGATACACAACGATTACAAGACGCCGCGCTCAACGCCTTGGCCGATATGAAAGCACAGCAGATCACTACGCTCGACGTGCGCCCACTAACTAGCATGACCGACACCATGATCATCGCTAGCGGCACTTCGACGCGCCATGTCCGCGCTATTGCCGATGAAGTTCAGGTCAAGGCCAAAGCCGCTGGATTCCCACCCATCGGCATTGAAGGCGATCGTGAAGGCGAATGGGTTCTTATCGATCTCGCCGGCGTGATTGTCCACGTCATGCTGCCCGCCACTCGCGTGTTCTATGACCTTGAGCGTCTCTGGACAGCTCAGGGCGCCAGCACATCTAGCGTTTAACGCTAGGCCATCGCGATGAAAATCAGACTCATCGCGGTGGGCACGCGCATGCCCGACTGGGTTAGCACGGGCTATCACGAATTTTCCAAACGCTTAAACGATGATGTGCGCCTTGAACTCGTTGAGATCGCGGCGGGCAAGCGTGGAAAATCGGTTGATATCGCGCGCCTAACCGAGAAAGAAGGCGAAGCGCAGCTAGCTGCAGTCGCGAACAATGATCGCGTCATCGCCCTCGAAGTTCATGGCAAGCCGTGGAGCACTGAGGATTTATCGCAAAAACTCAGACAATGGTTGGCTGAAGGTCGTAATATCAGCCTACTCGTGGGCGGCCCTGAAGGGTTATCGGCTGATGCCTCGGCACGCGCTGATGAGCAATGGTCATTGTCGCCGCTAACGCTGCCACACCCATTAGTGCGCGTGCTCCTTGCCGAACAGATTTATCGCGCATGGACACTGCTAAAGGGACATCCCTACCACCGCTAAGCCGTGCGCGGACGTTACCTAAAACCGTCGCCCAATAAATTATTGTTGTGTCCATGAAACCAGATCACAATACGCCGCAAGAACGCATGACCATGAAAAACCAACTCGCTGAAGTTGGCTTATTTAAAGGTCGTGCCGCTGTTGCTGGCGGCTTTATTGTTTTCGCCTTCACGCTACTGGTTTTACGCTACGGTTGGCTGCAACTAATGCAGCACGAAACCTATGTCACGCAGTCTGAAAACAACCGTATTCATCTCGAGGCTATCGCTCCGCCACGCGGCTTTATTTATGACCGCAATGGCGTGTTACTTGCCGATAATCGCCCTATTTTCGCCCTCGTTATTAATCGCCAGCAAGTCAGCGACCTAGACGAAACGATTAAAAGACTCGTACCCGTTATCAATCTCATGCCAGAAGAGATTGAGCGTTTTAAAAAGCGCCTGCGCGTGTCTCGCCGCTATGAGCTAGTACCAATTCGCTCGCGCTTAAGCGAAGAAGACTTAGCCAGTTTCACAGAGAAACGCTATTTATTTCCAGGTGTTAGCGCAGAAAACGATATTTCTCGTTACTACCCGCAAGGCGAGCTATTTGCCCATGTCTTGGGTTATGTCTCGCGCATTTCTGAACAAGATCAAAAAAACTTAGATGCCACCGCCTATGCTGGCACCAACTTGATCGGCAAGCTTGGCATCGAGAAGTATTACGAGTCGGTGCTGCACGGAAAAGTTGGTTATCAACACGTTGAAACCAACGCTTTTGGCCGTCAAATTCGCGTACTAAAACGCACACCACCGCAGCGCGGCACGGACTTAAAGCTCAGCCTAGATATCCAGCTACAGCAACTCGCCCATGAGCAGCTCGCTGGCCGCCGTGGCGCCATTGTTGCCTTAGACCCACGAGATGGCTCGGTGCTCGCCTTCGTCAGCAACCCAGGCTTCGACCCCAACTTATTTGTCGGCGGCATCCCATCGTCGCTCTATAACGGCCTGCGCGACCATATCGATCGCCCGCTGTATAACCGCGCTTTACAGGGCGTCTACCCACCCGGCTCTACCATCAAACCATTCGAGGCCCTGGGTGGGCTGCATTACGGCCTAGTCGATTGGGACTACACCATCAGCGATCCCGGATACTTCATGTTGCCGGGCGTGAATCACCGCTTTCGTGACTGGAAAAAGCAAGGCCATGGCAGAGTCAATATGGTCACATCCATAGAGCAGTCTTGCGACACTTATTACTACCAACTATCCGACCGTATGGGCGTAGACCGCTTTCACGATTGGATGGCCGAATTCGGTTTTGGCAAAGAAACCGGCATCGATCTGGTCAACGAGCGCACCGGCACTCTGCCCTCGGTGGCGTGGAAACGTAAGCGCCTAAACGCACCGTGGTATCGCGGCGAAATGATGTCGGTGGGCATTGGCCAAGGCTACTTCACCGCTACGCCGCTGCAAATTGCCCTAGCCACAGCCATTGTCGCCAACGGCGGCCATCGCATACGACCACATGTTTTGCGCAGCAGCAGCGACCCCACATTCCAGCCTGATCTGCCCAAGCCCGATCTAATTCCATACAACGGCCAGCCCGAAGACTGGGACAAAATGCACTTTGCCATGCGCGAGGTTATACACGGCGCACGCGGCACGGCAAGTCGTTTGCGTATTGGCCTCGAAGGCTATGACATCGCAGGCAAAACGGGCACCGCGCAGGTCAAAGGCATTAAACAAGGCGAGCGTTATGACGAATCCAAGCTTGATGAGCGCCACTATGATCACGCCTGGTTTATGGGCTTTGCTCCAGTGACAAACCCTGTCATTGCAGTTGCCGTCTTAGTGGAAAATGGTAAGCATGGTAGTTCAACGGCTGCGCCGATTGCGCGAGTGCTATTTGATTACGAGATTAACCGCACGCTGCCACCACCGCCGAAGGTAGTTCCAGAGGATGCTGGCGAATGAATACGCCTCAGCAGCGCTATGCTCGCACCACCAGTAATACTGGCGCTGACTTTCAGCGGCGCATCGATATTTGGGGCCTACTACGCCTAGACCCCGTGCTGACATCGCTGCTCATTGCCGCCTCCTTACTCGGCCTCATCGCGCTCTATAGCGCCAGTGGTGCCGACCTCACCATGACACTGAAACAAGCCAGCAGTTTTGTGCTGGGCTTTGGTGTCATGCTGATTTTTGCGCGCATTACACCTAATAGTTATGCCTATATCTCACCTTGGCTTTATGGCCTTAGCAGCATCCTATTGGTTGCTGTCGTTTTTATCGGCGAAGTGCGTATGGGCGCGCAGCGCTGGATCGACATCCCCGGCGTCACTAGTGTCCAGCCATCCGAATTTCTCAAGCTCGCCATGCCGATGATGATCGCCTGGTATCTGTCCACACGCCCGATCCCCATTCGTTTTCGCGACCTGCTTGTCTGCATCGTGATGATCTTAGTACCCGTTGGCCTAATCGCCGAACAGCCCGACCTTGGCACCTCTATCTTGGTGTTTATGAGCGGCTTTTTTGTTCTATTTTTCGCCGGACTTTCTTGGCGTTTAATTGGCGGCATGGCAGCTCTAGCGGCAGCGGCGGCGCCAGTTGCCTGGACATTTCTTCACGACTATCAACGTCGTCGCGTCATCACGCTATTTGATCCAGAGTCAGACCCACTCGGCAATGGCTGGAATATTATTCAATCAAAAACCGCCATTGGCTCAGGCGGCCTTTCCGGCAAAGGCTGGCTTGATGGTACCCAATCACATCTGCACTTTCTGCCCGAAGGCCATACCGACTTCATCATCGCCGCCTTCTCGGAAGAGTTCGGATTTATCGGCGTGATTGTTCTACTAACTCTGTACTTAGCTATCCTTATTCGCGCCATACAAATTGCCACCAACGCGCAAACTTCGTATGGTCGGCTATTGGCTGGAGCCATCACGATGTCATTTTTTGTCTACGTCTTTGTCAACGCAGGCATGGTCAGCGGCATTCTACCTGTGGTGGGAGTCCCGTTACCGTTCATCAGTTACGGCGGCACAGCCATTATTACCTTGATGTCAGGCTTTGGCGTGCTGATGTCGATACAAGCGCATCGCAAGTTAATGGGCTAAACTTTTTTCTGGAGCATTCAGCATGACGCTACGATTTCCTTGGCGAGCGGCGGTCACCGCCCTTGCACTCAGCACCGGCGGCCACGCCATCGCAGGCGACTTTTCCAAATACGACGAACTCAATGACATGATTGAGACGCTCGAAGCGCAGCAAATCTATGCGCCCGGCGAACTGGCGAAACTGTTTGAAGATGTATCGCGCCAAGACAAAATTTTAGAACTGATTGCTCGTCCGGCAGAAAAAAGCCGTGAATGGAAAGATTACCGTCCGATCTTCATGCAAAGCTCGCGTGTCGATGCCGGCGTAGACTTCTGGGAGCAATACCAAGAACCACTTGCGCGTGCCGAAGCTCAGTTTGGCGTGCCCGCCAGCATGATTTTAGCGATCTTGGGTGTAGAAACTAAATTTGGCGGCAATAAAGGCGGCTACAAAGTCATCGAAGCCTTGGCCACACTAGGCTTCGACTATCCACCCCGCGCCAAGTTTTTCCGCAATGAACTGCGTGAGTTTCTCATTCTATCGAAGCAAAATGGCATCAATCCGCTTGAAGCCAAAGGCTCCTATGCCGGCGCAATGGGCTTTCCACAGTTCATGCCGTCGAGCTGGCGCCGTCTCGCTATCGACTTCGATGGTGATGGCCGTATCGACCTAATCAACAACCCTGTCGATGCCATCGGCTCCATTGCCAACTACTTCAAAGCCAATGGCTGGAAAGCTGGCGAACCCGTGACTGTGCGCGCAGCCATCCATGGCGATAACTATGATGATGCGACTAGCACCGACCTGAAAACCACATCGACCATTGCCGCTTTAGCTAAAGCCGGCATCACGCCGCGCCAAAAGCAGATTTTCCCCGCAAACACGCCAGTGTCTGGTTTACGTCTGCAGGGCGACAATGGCGGCGAGTTTTGGATAGGCTTTAACAACTTTTTTGTCATCACGCGTTATAACCGCAGTATCCTCTACGCAATGGCCACGCACCAATTGGCCGAAGAGATACAAGCGGCCCATGATAAGAAAACCGCAGATGCAAGCGCACGCACGCGTGCCATCAGTCACCTGCCCTAGGGCAAAGCGCTTTGGCCAGCACTTGTTTGCTGGCCAAAGTTGTTCGCTACTCCTCTGCTTACTGCTTGGCGTGACACTCTCACCAGCCAGCTACGCGGAAGAGGAAGAGGCAGCGCCGCAAGCAACACCTCAAGTAACGCCTCAATCAACACCACCGCCAGCCCCACAAGCAACGCCTGCCGCTAACCTCGGCGCGCCTAATTGGCAGCAATGGCAACTCGCAAGCGAATCCGCAGAAGCCATCGTCGATAACGAGGTCAATGACAGCGGCTTATTAATTGATGCCATTGCCGATGAGTCTGAAGCCGGCCTTAAACTCGACGAAGATGAGCTAGCCAGCTACGGCACGAGCGCTTCTTGGCTGCTACGCGGCGAACCCTATTTCATCGACACAATCGACCTTGGCCCACGCCAAGTCGGCATATCGTCATGGTATGGCCCAGGCTTTAATGGCCGCCGAACCGCCAGCGGTGAAATCTTCAATATGCATCAGCTCACTGCTGCACATCGCACGCTACCGCTGCCTAGTTATATCCGCGTCACCAACCTCAGCAATAACCGTGTTGTCATCGTTAAGGTAAATGATCGTGGCCCATATCACGGCAAACGCATGCTCGACCTGTCCTACGCGGCAGCGCAAGCCTTAGGCTTTAAAGGCGTGGCGAAAGTCAGCATTGAGCCTGTCGACCAAGGTCGAACCGGTCATTTGCGCAAAGGCAAAGCGCTCAACTCATCAGAGGTTTATCGCGTGCGTTTGGGTAACTTTCGCAATGCTGATCTTGCCCACGATTTGGAAAGTCGCCTGCTAACTATCATCCCAAAAGGCGTTGGCATTGATGTCATCAAAGAGCGCGACCCAGAGCAGGCTTACCGGGTCTCAGTTGGACCCATGCTGACTCGTGAGGAAGCTGAGTTAGTGATTCGAGGTTTGCGCGCACAGCGAGTCGGCTTGATGATGAATATCGCCATTCGCCCAAGCCCCGAAGAATAAGCCTTAGCTTTTTATGCGGCGCGGCAAATACGGCTGTGTCTTTCCAGTCTGCACAGTCTTCACCGCCACGCGTTGGTTCTTACCAAACAGCAAACGCAGCTGATACCAGCGCTCTAGCCAAAATGCATGATTTTCCGACGCCGGCCATGCGCGCTGAAAGAGAAACTTAGTCGATGCCACTGAGTCTGGTGAACGCGTTGCAATGCTCGCGGCCAACTCACGCGCCGCAAGCAATGGCTGTTCGTGAGTCTCTGTCACCAAACCCCACACCTTGCCCTGCTCGGCACTAAAGCATTCGGCCGTCATCGATAAGCGCTTGGCAATATCTATCGGCACTAAATCGCGCAGGCTCACAGTGCCCGACATATCTGGCACCAAACCCCATTTCGCCTCCATGATTGAGAGCTCGCAATCTGGCGTGGCAAGGCGGAAGTCGGCGGCTAAAGCGATTTGCATGCCCGCTCCATAGCAACGGCCATGCAATACCGCGATCACAGGCACGGCTAAACGACGCCAAACCCAAGCCACTTCCTGAAAATTATTGGTGTTGCGCCATAAAGGTCGTAAAAAGTGCCGCGCCATGTTTTGTGGCTTAGCCATAAAACTGGGAATGTTTAGGCCACTGCAAAAACTCGGGCCTTCGCCATGAATAATCACCGCCCGCAGGTTTTTATCGCGCGATAACTCGCGACCTGCAGCAATGAGCTCGGTAAGCGTATCGACGCTGACCGCGTTGTGCTTCTCCGCACGCGCCAAAATTACTTCAGCGATGTTGCCGTGTCGCTCAATCCGAATTGCCGCCATGGTTTATCTCAGCTCTAACTAATCTTGCGTGCAAGATTAGCAGATGACTGCCATCCCGAGGGCATCATGCAGTAAACTAGGCGCGCTCTCGCACAGTCCCAGCTCTCGCCTGAACTGTGCCCGCCACACACCGATTTAGGATCTGTTATGAATTTTCGTTTAGCCCTGCCCTTGGTGTTGAGCTTAGTCTCCGCCCCCGCACTGGCCTTTGTTATTCCAACCCCGCCCGCGCTCGATAATAAATCCTCAATCTTGATCGACTTTGCCTCTGGCCAAGTCCTCACTGACAACAACGCCGACATGCCGGTTGAGCCAGCATCATTGACCAAAATGATGACCAGCTACATCGTCGAACGTGCGCTCGATTCAGGTCGTCTAAAAGAGACTGATTTGGTCGGCGTTAGCGAACACGCTTGGTGCCGTGGCTCTAGCAATGAATCGTGCATGTACTTGCCGCTCAATGGTCAAGCCACTGTCATCGACATGCTCCGTGGCGTCATTATTCAATCCGGTAACGATGCATCGAAAGCCTTAGCTGAACATATTGCCGGCTCAGAGCCAGCATTCGCCGAGATCATGAATGGCGAAGCTAAGCGCTTAGGCATGAAAAATACGCATTTTATGAATGCCACTGGCTTGCCCGACCCAGCCCATATCACTACCGCTCGTGATATGGCGATCTTGGCACGCGCCATCATCAAAGATAGCAATAAGTACTACCCGATTTATTCGGAAAAGTCTTTTACTTACAACAACATCAAGCAAGGCAACCGTAATGCCCTGCTTTATACTGACCCAACTGTCGATGGCTTGAAAACAGGCCACACCAATGCCGCAGGCTATTGCCTAGTAGCATCTAGCCAACGTAGCAGCATGCGTTTGATTGCTGCCGTTATGGGCACCACCAGTATGCAAGCTCGTGCAGACCAAGTGCGCGCTCTATTGAACTGGGGCTTTAGCAGCTACGAAAGCGTGACACCAATGAAAGCTGGCACCATCCTCTCTGAAGCGCCATTGTGGTTTGGTGTTGCCGACACTGTGAAAGTTGGCTTAGCGGATGATTTATCGCTGACCCTACCACGCGGCAAAAAAGACTCAGTTGAAGCAAAAACACGTTTGCAGCCAGAGCTCAGCGCACCAATCGCCAAAGGCCAAGTGGTTGGCGAAGTCGTGGTTAGCATCGATGGCAAAGTGCTTGCCACTCAGCCAGTTGTCGCCATGGAAGCTGTTGAAGAAGCCAACTTCGTGGTGCGCATGTGGCACTACCTAAAACGCTTTTTGACCAACTTATTCTAAGCCACTACACAGACGAGGCCGGCAATGACTGAACGCCCTACCGACATTAAGAATGAAGAACTATGGGTCTTTCCCATGGACTACCCCTTAAAAGTCATGGGAGAGGCGAGCCAGCCAATGGCACAGATTGTTGCCGACCTCATTTGCAAATATGTGCCCAGCTTTGATCCAGCCACAATTGAGATGCAGACCTCGTCGAAAGGCAAATATGTATCGATACGAGTGGTTTTTCATGCCGAGCGCAAAGAGCAGATTAACGATGTCTACGCCGCGCTCGCCGCTGAGCCGGCCATTCGTTTAGCACTCTAAATCATGGCACGTCCTTGGCAGATTAGCCGCTTAGCAGAGCTCGAATATTCGGGCTGCTATGAGGCTATGAAGACTTATACCGAGACGCGCGATGCCGATAGCAGTGACCAACTATGGCTGCTCGAGCATTCGCCGGTATACACCCAAGGCCAAGCAGGCAAGCCCGAACATGTCTTGCTCAGCAACAACATTCCCATTGTGCAGAGTGATCGCGGCGGCCAGGTTACCTATCATGGCCCTGGCCAGCTTGTCGGCTATTTACTAGTCGACATCGATCGTATTGGCGTTAACACGCGCAAATTTGTTGAGCGCGTGGAAGATGCACTCACCGATGCCATTCGCTCCTTTGGCATTGCCGCTGAAGCCAATCGCGACGCGCATGGTGTTTATGTGCAAGGTCGAAAAATTGCCTCGCTAGGACTGCGCATTCGTCGCGGTCGCAGCTATCACGGCTTCTCGCTTAATGTCGCCATGGATATGCAACCCTTTCTCGGCATCAACCCCTGCGGCTATGCCGGCCTAGTCATGTGCCAACTGCGCGATGAACTAGCGCAAGACCATCCCTCGCGCGCACTCAGCGACCGCGAATTAATCACCGCAGTCGATAAAGCCTGCTGCTTGGCATTGAGCCAACACTTCCCTGAACTAGACCTTGGTCTAGATGAGCAGCGCTAGACAGCCAATCGCTCATATACCATAGTCGCAAGTCGTTCTTATCATTGATGGAATGGCTCTATGCCACAGTGGCTTCTGCCCCTAGTCTCCGTCCTCTATGTATCACTGCTATTTGCGGTGGCGTATTGGGGCGACCATCACAGCCCGCGTTTAAGCCATCGTCAGCAAGGCATTATTTATAGCCTAACGCTCGCGGTGTACTGCACTTCGTGGACGTTTTATGGCGCCGTTGGCTCTGCCGTAACCAATGGCTGGGGCTACCTGCCTATCTATCTCGGCCCGCTGCTGTTTATTCTATTTGCTCGCGGCTTGATGGAGCGTTTGGTACTCATCAGCAAGGCGCAGTCGATTACCAGCATTGCTGACTTTATTGCCGCACGTTATGGCAAGGCTCAGCATCTAGCAGGTACCGTTGCGGTAATTGCCATTATTGGCGCGCTGCCGTATATCGCGCTGCAACTTAAAGCGGTGGCCATGAGCGTGAATGTGCTCAGCGCAGCCGGCCTCAACAACCCCTTCCCGACTAGCGATACCGCGCTGTGGATTAGCTTGGTGCTGGCCGCTCTCGCCATCTTATTTGGTACGCGCCACATCGATGCCACCGAGCACCATCAAGGCCTGATGCTCGCCGTGGCGCTTGAGTCTGTGGTCAAGCTTGCCGCATTGGTCGCTGTCGGCATTTTCGCGCTACTGCATCTCGATGCCCTGCCTAGCGATTGGATTAACTCACCAGCACTCGATCAATTAGCCCGACCTAGTGATCTGCCGCAAGGTTTTCTAGCGCAAGTCCTATTGGCATTTTTAGCCATGGTCTGCTTACCGCGCCAGTTCCATGTCGGCGTTGTCGAGTGCAACGATGCCAGCCATGTTCGCCAGTCGCATAATTGGTTTGGCGGCTATTTACTGTTGATTTCGCTAGCGGTTTTACCCATCGCCGCGATGGCTCTGCTCGACCCCGGCTTGGCGCGCATGCATCCCGATATTGCCGTGCTCGCGCTGCCGTTAGCGGCCAATAATGAAGCTCTCGCGGTATTTGCCTTTATCGGCGGATTCTCCGCTGCCGCCGGCATGGTGATCGTCTCCAGCGTGGCGTTATCGACCATGATTACCAACGACTTGGTTGTGCCCATGCTGTTGCGCTCGAAGCGCTTTGGCCAGCGTCTCGCGCTCCGACTCCTACTTATTCGCCGCTTATCGATTATTGCGCTAACGCTACTCGGCTACGGCTACTACCGAGTCATTGAAGAGTTCTCTCAGCTCAATGCCGTCGGCCTACTCGCATTCTCAGCCGTTGCGCACTTCGCTCCCGCCCTGCTTGCTGGCCTGTTTTGGCGCGGCGGCAGTCGCCAAGGCGTGATGGTCGGTCTCATCGCCGGCATCAGTGTCTGGGCCTACACACTAATGATCCCCGCCATGCTGCCCGCGCTTGGCCTCAGTGCTGAATGGCTCAGTCAAGGACCATTCGGCCTTAGCTGGCTACGCCCACAAGCGTTGTTTTATCTAGAGGGGTGGGACCCGCTCACGCACGGTGTATTTTGGAGTTTGTTGGTCAATATCAGCTGCTTTGTCGTGGTGTCTTTACGCTTTCGCCCAGGCATCAGTGAGCAGCTTGAAAGCAGCCACTTTCTTGATCCATTTACCACGCAAAGCCAAGCGCTACATACAGAAGAATGGCAGCGCCTACCGCTCAGCGAGCTTCACGCTTTGGCCTCTCGTATCCTAGGTGAGGAAGCGACAAATCAGGCCTTTGATCAGTTTGCTCGCGGGCGTGGCCAGCAACTCGACTTACGCCGCTCGGCCAGTCGTGCTTGGGTGCAATTTACCGAGCGCTTGCTAGCCGGTGCCATGGGCGCTGCATCATCGCGTGCCATTTTAACCACGGTTCTGCGCGGCAGTGGTTTAGAGATTGGCCAAGTAGTAGCCTTGCTTGATCAAAGCTCACAGCTGCAACGCTTTAATCGCGGCGTGCTCAACACCATGATGGAGCACATCGAGCAGGGTATTAGTGTGGTCGATGCTGAAATGCGCTTGGTGGCATGGAATCGACGCTATCTTGAACTTTTTGATTACCCCGATGGCATGGTCTATACCGGTTGCCCTGTGGCAGATTTGATTCGCTATAACGCCGAACAAGGCGAGTGCGGGCCAGGCCTAATCGACGCCCATGTCGAAAAGCGCATTCGTCATATGCGCGAAGGCAGTCCGCATATTTTTGAGCGCATTCGGCCCGATGGCCAAGTGTTAGAGCTACGCGGACGGCCAGTGCCCGGCGGCGGCTTTGTGACTACATTTGCCGATATCACACACTTCAAGCGTACTGAACACACACTAGCTGAAGCCAAAACCGAACTAGAGGAACGTGTTGCATTGCGCACGGCCGAGCTACAGACAGCTCTAGCGGCACAAGAGCAGGCGAAGAGCCAAGCTGTTGAAGCCAACCAATCTAAAACACGTTTTTTAGCCGCTGCCAGCCACGATATTTTGCAGCCAATGAATGCCGCGCGACTGTTCTCATCAGCACTAAGCCAGCATCCTGAGCTATCTGGCGAGGTCGGCGTATTGGCCCAGCAGCTCGATAGCTCGCTGCGTGGCGCTGAAGAGCTACTCTCGGCCTTGCTGGATATTTCACGCCTAGATGCGGGAGCACTACTGCCGCACCCCGAAGCCATCGCGCTAGATGCGCTGTTAATCGAACTGATTGAGCAAGTCCGGCCCTTAGCAGCTCAACGTGGCCTTACCCTAAGACTATGGATGCCCAAGGGCGCAATTTGGGTGCGTAGCGATAGGCAATGGTTGCGCCGCATTATTCAAAACTTACTAAGCAATGCCCTGCGCTATACCCGCAATGGCGGCGTGCTCGTTGGCTTGCGTCGCTGCGACAATGGCCAAGGCTGGCGTCTTGATGTGCGTGATACTGGCCCCGGTGTTCCTTTGGGCCGACAAGCCAGTATTTTTGAAGAGTTTCAACGTGGCGGCGAAGCTTCTCCTTGGGGCGAAAAAGGCCTTGGCCTGGGTCTCGCCATTGTCGATCGCATGGTGCGGCTGCTTGGGCATCGCATTAGCCTGCGCTCGGCGAGTGGTCGTGGAGCCTGCTTTAGCATTCGCATGAGCGCCTGCTCACCTGCCATTCGCGCTGTAAATAGCAGCGACTTAGCCGTGGCGAATGCCGGCGACTTAAGTCGCTTAACGGTGCTCTGCATCGATAACGAGCCAGATATTTTAGCTGGCATGCAGGCCTTACTAGGTCGCTGGGGCTGCACTGTCGTCGTTGCTAGCAATGGTGCAGAAGCGCATGCGCAGCTAGAGGAATATCAGCCTGAGGTAATTTTGGCAGACTATCATCTGACCAACGACGAAGATGGTTTAGACTTGCTGCTCACCTTAGCCGTTGGTCGAGTTGGCGCATTAGTGACAGCCGATCATAGCGATGAGACTGCGCAAGCGGTGCGCGCTGCGGGCCTTGGCTTACTGCGTAAGCCCATTAAACCTGCGGCATTGCGCGCATTTTTAGCCGCCAGCGCACAATCGCTTTAAGTCATTTATTAGCTGGGTACGCCCTAGGCCTTAGTTTATGCAGCAAAACATCGCCATTATTGGCAGCGGGATGGCCGGCTTAGCCGCCGCGCACTTTCTCTCGCGCGCAGGCCATCGCATCACGATTTTTGAAGCACAAAATGGCCATGGCATGGATGCGCATAGCCTGAACTGGCAAGGCGGCCTAGTCGATGTGCCTTTGCGCGTAATGAGCCCACAAGTTTGGGGCAGCGTGATCGATCTTGCCGCCTCCGTTGGTGTCTCAACATTTCCAGTCGATACATTTGCCGCCTGCAGTTGGCTCGATGATCAATCCACATGGTTTCGCAGCAGCCGCTTATTTGGCCTACCGAGTGTGGGCTCATGGCGTCATATCGGTCTCAATAGCGCCCGTCTTGCACGTGGCTTTTGGCAACTACGTACTTGCCTAGCAGACCTCAGCGCCGATGATCCGCGCACTTTAGCTGAGCTACTCGCCGACACCTCTTTCGACCCGTTATTTTGGCGCGGACTAGTGCTGCCATTGCTAACGACTATCTGCACCTGCGATGAGCAGCATCTATTGGCCTGGCCTGCGCATCAACTGCTGTCCTTACTCAACACTATTGTCCATGGCGATACTTTGGTGCGCTTGCAAGGTGGCACGCCGGCACTAGTGGCTGCGCTCGGCAAAGACCTCTTGCGCATTAGCGGCAGCCCTGTGCAATCGGTGCGTGAGTTGGCTGAGGGTGTTGAAGTACTTAATGCTCGTGGCGAAGGTGGTATTTTTGATCGCGTGGTGGTGGCAACTCAAGCTAATCAACTCGGCTTTCTCGATACGCCTTGGCAGCGCGAACAGACCTTAATGCAGGGCATTCGTTTCGATCATGGCGAGCTTTGGGTGCATACCGATACGCGCTTTTTGCCGGCAAAACGCAGCGATTGGTCGGCGTTGAACTACAGCATCTCGCGCGATTTATCGCAGGCGATGTTTAGTGTTTGGGTCAATGCTGTGGAGCCTAGCCTGCAAGATGCTGCGCCTATTTTGCAAACGTGGAATCCTTTATTCCCACCAGCCGATGAGCATGTGATCGTTCGTGTGCCACTGGCGCGCGCCGTAGTTCATAGCGGCACTCACAGTGTGCATGAGCAGCTGCGCGTGCTGCATGCAGAAGCTGGCCGCCGTGTATTTTTCTGCGGCTCATGGGCTCATGCCGGCGTGCCGTTATTGGAGTCTGCGGTGCGTTCGGCACAGGCAGTGGCGGCATTTATTCCTGCTGCAAAAGCTTAAGGCGTGGATGTACAAAGTCGCTTACTAGGCGCCGCTGGCCCTGCCCCGCACTGGGGCAATCTCGGCGCTTGGATTAGCAAAGATAATCAACTCAGCTCGAGCCAGCCATATAACGAAGCAGCGAATCGATTAGCGCTGCTGCATGCTGCTGCAGTTGGCATAAACGAGCGTGACAGCTTGCTTGAGCTAGGCGCCGGTGCAGGTGCTAGCCTGCGCTTATGGGCGAGCCATGGTGTGCGCAATATCATCACGATTGATCAGGCCCTAACGACGCTGCCGGCTGAGTTCAAGGGGCTTGGCGTAAATCATCGTGGCATTCAGGCAGACTTTGATGCGCCGTGGTCTGAGCTACCGCTAGTTGATGTCATCATCGCTGTTGATGCGCTTTATCATGCCCGATCGTTCGGCTCTAGCTTAGGTAATATTGCCGCTCAGCTCACGCCGCAGGGGCGTTGGGCGCTAAGCACATTGCACATTAATACCGAGCTCACGCGCTCACAAAAAGCGCAGCTAAAAACCCAATTAATGGCCTGCGGCATTGCCTGGTCCGGTGTTTGGCATCAATCATTTTCGAGTGTTGAGCCGCCGAGTATTTTTGAAAATGCTGGCTTAGCAATACAGCGTATCGATGATTTAACAGAGTCAGTATTAGCAGGCTTTGCTCTTGCCATTGCGCATCGCAAACAAAGCCTGTCGCTTAGCGATCAGCTGCATCCGGCATGGTGGAAACTAAGCTTAACAGCCCGACTCTGCCGCTCATTAGTCGCGAGCGGCAAGGTGCGTTATGTGCTTATTTCTGGCGAAAAATCCGCGTAAAAACTCGCGATCAATCTTCTTCAATTACCTGCGCTAAACGCATACTTGGGTCGAGTTGCAGCTTCGATGCAGCCACTACCGCCTGCGTTCGATTTGATGCGCCGAGCTTCTTCAAAATAGCGGTCATATGTGCCTTGATAGTCGCTTCCGACACGTTCAGCTCATAGGCGATCTGCTTATTCAGCAGGCCATCGGCGAGCATCATCAGCACGCGAAATTGCTGCGGTGTGAGATCACGCAAACGCTTGGCGATATCGGCTTCATCTGGGGCTAAATGCGTAGGCTGTGAACTCGCCGCGCTGGCTGGCAACCAGACATCGCCATCGAGCACTTGCGCAATAGCTTTCGCCATTTCATCCAAGCCTGTCGACTTCGGAATATAGCCACTGGCACCATGCGCTACCGCACGACGAATCACCCCAGGCTCTTCATTGCCAGAGACCACAATCACCGGCAACGATGGAAAGCGCGCACGCACATGAATCAAACCTGAGAAACCTGATGCACCGGGCATGTGCAAATCCAAGAGCAATAGATCAGGCTCTTCGCCACGCTCTAATAACGTCTGCAACGATGCCGTGGTGTCAGCTTCGGCAATCGTCGCATCGGGGTAAAGACGTGCCACGGCGCCTTTGAGGGCATCGCGAAATAGCGGATGATCATCGGCAATCACAAAATACATGGCACACCTCTCTAGTAATGCAACGATAGCTTAAGCCTCGGCGCGACGGCCCTGTACCAGACTATCGACAACGCTCGGATCGGCCAAGGTTGATGTGTCACCCAAGCCGTCAAACTCGTTGGCGGCGATTTTGCGCAAGATGCGACGCATGATTTTTCCAGAGCGCGTTTTTGGCAAGCCAGGTGCCCATTGAATCTGATCAGGAGCAGCAATTGGACCAATTTCAGCGCGCACATGAATCACTAAAGCCTTGCGTAACTCTTCGCTAGGCTCATGGCCTTCTTGCAGCGTGACATAGGCAAAAATGCCCTGACCTTTAATATCGTGCGGAAAGCCAACAACTGCAGCTTCAGCCACCGCCACATGCGATACCAAGGCGCTTTCGACTTCAGCCGTGCCCATGCGATGGCCTGACACGTTTAGCACATCATCGACGCGACCAGTGATCCAGTAATAATCATCGGCATCGCGACGCGCGCCATCGCCAGTGGTGTATACGCCGGGGAAGACGTTAAAGTAAGTTTCAGCAAAGCGTTTGTGATCGCCATAGATCGAGCGCATCTGACCAGGCCATGAGTCTGTAATAACTAAGTTGCCCTCACAAACGCCTTTCATCAGCGAGCCATCGTTATCTAAAATAGCGGGCTTAATGCCGAAATACGGACGGCTGGCGGAGCCCGGCTTCATATCAACAGCGCCAGGCAATGGCGTAATTAAGACGCCACCAGTTTCAGTTTGCCACCAAGTATCGATGATTGGGCAACGCGAGTCGCCGACAACTCGGTGATACCAATTCCATGCTTCGGGGTTGATTGGTTCACCGACCGAGCCAAGCAGGCGTAGCGACTTGCGGCTGCTTTCTAGCGTTGGGCCATCGCCCTCACGCATCAGTGCGCGAATGGCTGTCGGTGCGGTGTAGAGAATGCTGACGTGGTGCTTATCGACGACCTTGCCAATACGGCTCCAGTCGGGGTATTGCGGCACACCTTCAAACATCACGGTAGTTGCGCCATTGGCTAAAGGGCCGTAGAGCAAATAGCTATGTCCGGTGACCCAGCCTACATCGGCGGTACACCAGAACACATCATCTTCGCGTAAATCGAACATATTGGCGAAGGTGCTGGTGACATAAACCAAATAGCCGCCGGTGGTGTGCAGCACGCCTTTAGGCTTACCGGTCGAACCCGATGTGTAGAGAATAAATAACGGGTCTTCGGCGTTCATCGCGACAGCAGCGTGATCAGCTGAAGCGCCGGTCATTAGGTCGTGGTACCAAAAGTCGCGCTTGTTATCCCAGTTCACCGAGCCACCGGTGCGACGAACCACAATGACTGTGGTCACGCCAGAACCTGCTGGCGTGCGAATCGCGTTATCGACGTTAGCCTTCAGTGGTACAGCTTTGCTGCCTCGCAAGCCTTCGTCGGCAGTAATCACTACGGTAGAACCGCAGTCTTCAATACGTCCTGCTAATGAGTCTGGCGAAAAACCGCCAAACACCACCGAATGCGGCGCGCCAATACGCGTACATGCCAGCATAGCCACCGCTGCCTCTGGGATCATCGGCATATAAATGGTGACGCGATCGCCTTTTTTGACACCTTTCGCTGTTAGCACATTGGCAAATTTACAGACCTCAGCATGCAGCTCGCGATAGGTAATGTGGCGCGACTCACGCGGGTCATCGCCCTCCCAAATAATGGCAGTTTTATCGCCGCGCTTGGCTAACTGACGATCTAAGCAGTTGGCGGCAACGTTGAGCTCACCATCAGCAAACCATTTGATGCGTAAATCTTCAGGGTTAAATGAGACATCTTTGACTTGAGTGAATGGCTTCATCCAGTCCACGACCTGCGCCTCTTTCGCCCAAAATGCGTCGGGATTAGCGATCGACTCGGCATAACGCGTGGCGTATTCATCGGCGGTATTACGTGTGCCCGCAGCTAAATAATGGGCTGGTACAGGAATTACAGTGGCGTCGCTCATGGCGTTGGCTCCTCAGTTGTCTGTCTTATATGCCTTAGCACCTTCCCCGAGTATGCCTCGCGCAAGGCATTATCTGCATTAGCCTTTCGTATCACTGGCACAAAAACTCTACCAGCACCGAGCATTACGACCTAAGTGTTAGATACCAATGCCTAATACAGTTCACACCAGCGCAGCGCTATACAAGCAAAACCTACTTTGCGTTGGAGAATAAGAAGATGAAGCGCCTAACCAAAATCGCCCTGCTGACCCCACTAGCTGCTGCCATGTTTCCTGGCTTTGCCTTAGCAGACACTAGCAGTGAAATTGCCGCCTTACGCGATCGCCTAGAACAGCTCGAAGCTCAAGTGGCACAACAAAATGCCACTCCAGCACCAGTCACCTCAAATAGCAGCGTCTCTTTTGGTGATACCAAATTTAGTTTTGGCGGCTATGTAAAAGTTGACGCACTGTATTCACGCTTCTCTGATGGCTCAGTGGCCGGCAGCTCCAGTGGTCGCGACTTTTACGTGCCAAGTGCCACGCCCATCTCTGCTGGCAATGGCAACGCAAGTTCAGTGTTTGATATGCACGCGCAGCAAACACGTTTCTTCTTCAAGACTGAAACGCCTGCTGGCGATGGCAAGTCGGTCAAAGCCTATATCGAGATGGATTTTCAGAGCCCGGCACGTGGCTCTGAGCGCGTCACCAACAACTATGATCCCGGCTTACGTCACGCATTTTTGACCTATGACAAATGGTTGATTGGCCAAACTTGGACAACCTTCCAAGACCTCGGTGCATTACCTGAAACTGTGGACTTCGTTGGTTCTTCCGATGGCACAGTTTTCGGTCGCCAGCCTCAGGTACGCTATAGCACGGGTAATTGGCAGTTCTCCGTCGAGAACGCCGAAACTGCACTAGCTAGCCGAAGTGTTCCAGCTGGTGCCGTATCGATTACTGATCAAGGCTCCAACGCCATGCCAGACTTAGTTGCTCGCTATACGCACAAAGCAGACTTTGGCCATATCAGCGTTGCCGCTTTGGCGCGCCAGCTAAAAACTAGCCAAAATGCAGCCGGCCAAGATGAAACTACCGAAGGCTACGGCATTTCTCTCTCAGGCAAATATAATCTCAGTAGCGGCGATGATATTCGCTATATGGCTACCTACGGCAGCGGCCTCGGTCGCTATGTTGCGCTCGGAACCAGCGGTGATGCCGTCGTCGATGCCAGTGGCAATCTAGAGGCAATTGACGTGGTCGCGGGCTATGTGACCTATCGCCATTTATGGTCCGATAAACTGCGCAGCAGCATTCAGGCCTCTGTTTTATCAATAGATAACCCAGATATTCTGGCGCCAACGGCAGCCATTAGTGATGCCAACAAAACCATTTTCTCTGGCTTGACCAACATCATTTATAGCGTGACACCGAAACTGGATATTGGCGCTGAGTATCTACATGCCAATCGCGAGGTTGAAGATGGTCGTGACGGCAACGTAGATCGCCTGCAATTCATGGCCAAGTACAGCTTTTAAGCGCCCTGCGGCACACAAAGGCCATACATATCTGCCACTAAAGCCTTGCAGATAAACCACCATGGGCTAACCTACACTTAAGTTGTCTTAGCCCATTTGAGTACACGCTCATGAGTCGCTGGCACATTGCTGGTCGCAGCTTACGCGCCTTAGAAGCCATCACCGATGGCCTTCCTGCAGGCAAAGCCCCCGAGTTCGATACCCGAGGCCCTACTGAGCGCCTTCGTAGCATCACACTTCCCGCTTCCGATAAAGATAGCCATGTCGACTTCTGCGTCGCTACCGGCGCTTGGCCGATTGCCGCGTTTTGGAGTGCTCACGCATTTCTAGCAATGACCGGCGTTTTGTCTGGCGGCGGAGGCGGCTGGCTACTTTGGCTAGCGGTCGGCCTGTTTGGCGTACTTCGTCAAACCAGTAATGTCATGCGCATCAACCAGCATCGCGTGCTAGTTCGCGAAGGCTTGGCTGGGCGTGCTGAACGCAAAATCGAGCTGCATCAAATCAGCTCAATTTGGGTGCAGCAAGGTGCGACCGGTCGTGCCCTCAATATTGGCCGTGTTGGCATGCAACTGATCAATGGTGAAGTAGTTTGGGGGCCAGTTATCGGCCATCCAACGCGTGCAAAACGCGCGATCGCGGTCGCTGTCAGTCGCCGTACGGCAAGTAATTAAACCATTCGTTACAGTATTGAAATTTAGGACTTGAGCAAGTCACTCGTCTCACGCATGATCTAGGCACAACTAAAACAACCTAGGTCATTGCTATGAGTGATAGCGTTTTTATTTTGGTGCTCCTGCCCATCTCTCTTTTTATCATTCTATTCAGCCTTGGGCTTGCGCTCACAGTCGCTGATTTTCGCCGTGTTGCGGTCTACCCACGCGGTGTCGCCGTCGGTATGGCTAACCTGATCTTCATCTCGCCCCTTCTCGCAGTTGGCCTTGCAATAGCCTTTAAGCTACCACCAGAGCTTGCTGTCGGCATGGTATTGCTTGGCGCATCGCCAGGCGGCACCACTGCCAATATGCTCACTCATCTTGCGAAAGGCGATACCGCACTATCACTAACCATGACAGCAATTAGTAGTGTTGCGGCAGTGTTTACTGTGCCGATCTTGCTCGACTTATCGACTCAATGGTTTATGCATGGCGAAGCGCAATATGAAATCGCCATGATGCCCATCGTGATGAAAATCCTGCTCATTACCTTGCTACCACTAGGCATCGGCATGATTGTTCGCAGTCGCGCCACACAATGGTCGATACGCTTTGAGCCGCTAGTGAAAAAAATCGCCACCATCTTTTTTATCTTGGTGGTGTTTGTTGTGCTCTGGTCTGAGCAAGAGCATATCTTTAGCAATATCGCCAGCGTCGGCCTAGCCGTGCTCTGCCTTAACGTCTTCGCCATGGGCATTAGCTATGGCAGCTCAAAACTCGCCGGCTTAGATGGCCCGCAATCAACCGCCATCAGCATTGAGCTCGGCGTGCATAACACCACGCTAGCAATGGCCGTGGGCGCAATGGTATCGGCATCAATGATCATCCCTGCTGCGGTGTATAGCCTGTTTATGTTCTTCACTGCCGGTGCATTTGCGAAATGGATGCATAGCCGCAATAGCTAGAAAAAAGCCCCGCCACACAATGCATGTGGCGGGGCTTTTTAGTGTTAAGGCAGCGCTTTGTGTCTGTTAAAACAGACGGTTCATGCCATTGAGCGCCGCCACCCGATAAGCCTCAGCCATGGTCGGATAGTTAAACGTGGTATTGGCAAAATACTCGATCGAGTTATTCGGCAAATTCATCACCGCCTGACCAATGTGGACAATCTCAGCGGCGTTATTACCGAAGCAATGAATGCCCAAAATCTCACGCGTATCGCGATGAAATAAGATTTTCAACATACCAACGACATCGCCCGAAATCTGCGCGCGCGCAAGATGCCTAAAGAATGACTGACCAACCTCATAGGGCACTTTATCTTCGGTGAGTTGGCGCTCGGTACGGCCAATGCAGGAGATCTCGGGGATGGTGTAAATGCCCGTCGGCACATCGCCAACATGCGGCACATCTTGACTACCAGTGATGTGCGCAGCGGCACAGCGACCTTGATCATAGGCAGCAGATGCTAGCGCGGGCGGACCAATGACATCGCCTGCCGCGTAAACATTCGCGGCGTCTGTGCAATAGCGCTCATCGACAGCAATTTGGCCACGACTATTGGCACTCAAGCCTACGGCCTCAAGGTTGAGCGTTTCAGTATTACCGGCACGGCCGTTGCACCAGAGAATGGCATCGGCCTTAATTTTCTTGCCCGACTTCGTGTGCAAAATCACGCAATCGTCCTGCGTTTCAAGCTTGCTGTATTCCTCTTGATTTCGAATAAGCACACCTAAATCACGAAGATAATGCGACAGCGCATCGGCAATTTCATTGTCTAAAAATGACAGCAACTGCGGCTGCGTATTGACCAGATCGACCTTGTAGCCGAGGCCAACAAAAATCGATGCATACTCGCAACCAATCACGCCAGCGCCATAAATAATCAGCTTTTGCACTGGATAGTCGAGCTTCAAGATCTTATCGCTATCGAAAACGCGTGGATGATTAAAGTCGATGTCAGCAGGCTGATACGGGCGGCTGCCGGTAGCAATTACCGCAGACTCAAAACCAATGCGCTCGCTAACACCCTCAGAGGTCAGCACGCTCATGGTGTGATCATCCTCGAAGCGAGCCTCACCGTAATACAGATCAACGTCGTTGCGCTCGAAAAAGCGGTGATGAGTAGTTACTTGTATATCAATGACTTTATGCGCGCGTGCCAACACTTGCGACAGCGGCAGGCTGCGAATATCGGCCATGCGCGACAGCAATGGGTCACGGCGAAAACGCATCAGGTTATAGACGGTCTGGCGCAGTGCCTTGGATGGAATAGTGCCCACATGCGCACAGTTGCCACCAACTTCGCCAAGCTGATCGATCACCGCAACGCGCCGGCCTTCCTTAACCAATTTCATGGCCGCACCCTCACCCGCAGGTCCAGCACCAATCACTACCACATCGTAACGCGCTAACATGCTGATCCGCCCTATTTGCTATGCCTTAGATTGACTATTAGGGTAGTGTTTTTACGGGCGTTTGTCTGGCTTATTCAACCAAAGAATGGTCTCTCAGCGTAATACATGCCGGCACACTAGCATCGGTTTTACGCTACACTCAGGCACATCTTTAGTGTCCTGATGAGCCATCATGAGCAACTCCAGCGAGCCCACTCTTAGTAGCCCCAATCCTGTGCGCATCGAGACCGGCGTGAAGCTGCGTGGTGCGGAGAAAATGGCGCGTATTCCGGTGAAAATCATCCCCACCGTGGAAATGCCGCGCAAGCCTGACTGGATCCGTGTACGCATTAAAAACCCAGCCGAAGTAGCGCGAATCAAAGGCCTGCTGCGCGAGCAAAAACTGCACACCGTGTGCGAAGAAGCCGCCTGCCCTAACCTTGCCGAATGCTTTGGTGGCGGCACCGCGACCTTTATGATCATGGGCGATATTTGTACACGCCGATGCCCATTTTGCGATGTCGCCCACGGCCGCCCCAATATGCTCGATGCCGAAGAGCCACATAACTTAGCCGAAACAGTGGCCAACCTTGGCCTGAAATACGTGGTGGTGACTTCGGTCGATCGTGACGACTTGAAGGATGGCGGCGCACAGCATTTTGTCGACTGCATCGTCGCTGTGCGCGAGCGCAACCCTCACATCAAAATGGAAATTTTAGTACCCGACTTTCGTGGCCGTATGGATATCGCGTTGCGCTTAATCAGCGAATGCCCGCCAGACGTGTTCAACCACAATATCGAAACTGTGCAGCGCTTATATAAAGCTATTCGGCCGGGCTCGGACTATCAGCACTCGTTAACACTGCTGCAACGCTTCAAGCAAGAGCGCCCAGACATCGCCACCAAATGCGGCCTTATGGTCGGCATTGGCGAAACTGAAGAAGAAGTACTCGCGCTACTCGATGACTTGAGAGCTCACGATGTCGACCTAGTCACCATCGGCCAGTATTTGCAGCCCTCGAAAACGCATGCGCCGGTCGATCGTTTTGTTCATCCCGATGAGTTTGCTCGCTACGCCGCTTATGGCCGCAAAATTGGTTTTCGCAACGTTGCTAGCGGCCCCATGGTGCGCTCGAGCTATCACGCCGACCTGCAATTTGCTGGCGTCGACGTCAATGCGATGACTGTTGCGGCTCAAGCCAATTGATGGCCATAACTACTGGATGGCTTTTAGCACATGACTGACTTGTTTCATCGTTTGCAGATCAACCACGCCAGTGGCGAAATCCCTGGTGAGCGCGTCGATATTGGCTGGCGCGCTTGGGCATCTCGTGCACCTATAAAGAAGGTTGGTAGCCTGCGTTTCTACGTAGAAAACTTGCAGTTTTGGCTAGCCGTCTGGCGCTTTTTCGGCCAGCAGCGCGTGCTCATTCAAGTCGATAACCACTACCTAACGGCCACTAGCGCCAGCATCACAGCCAATGATCAGGGCAGCATTAGCGTCACTCTCATGCAGCGCACTACTATTCTTGGGCACTTCTTTCGCTATGTTCTATGGCGCCGGAAAAGCCCTTTACACAACACACTCATGGGCAATGATGTCCGCATCAGCTTCAGCTCGTCGATTCCTACCGAACTACCAAAAAAGCTAAGCCATTGCCCCGAAGCACTGTTGGATGGCGATAGTGCGTTGAGCTTGCCGCTGCATATCACGCGCTATATTAGTCAGTAGCTAGCGCCGCTTTTGCCGCCGCCAATGTGGCGCGCGTCTCAGCCCGATCAAGCTGCTTTACAGCACGCTGGGCCATGGCCAACGCCGACAGGGGACGGCCACTGCGAATGAGCACATCGGCTAAATTATTTAGCAGCCAAGGCGACTCCGGCTGCGCTTTCAAACCTTCCTGCAGCACGGCCTCAGCGCTGGCCAAACCTGTTTCTTGTTCAGCGAGCTGCGCCTGTGCCAACCACAAGGAAATCTCTTCTGGCCAATAACTTAGACCACGGCGCAAACCGGCCATGGCAAGCTCTGGCGGTGCTGCTTTAGCCATGACCACGAGCTGCTTAGCCACGACAGATGAGGTCACGGATGCCGGCCATTCAGCCTGCACTGGCAGCAAACGAGTAGCCCAGCGCCCACTACGTGCCCACGTTCGATCAAACACCGACCAACTCAGCACCAAGCGCTTCTGCTCGCCAGAGCGCAGAATAATCTTTTCACGTGCAGTATCGACGCCAATAACAACGGCGTAATGCCAGACCGGATACCACGACAAACCATTGTTTTGAAACACCACGACCGGGCTGCCATCGGCGACTGCCTGTGCAAGCACGCGCAAGTTCGGCGCTAAGCGCTCGGGCACAAACCCGCGCTGGCGCGATTGAGCCACGAGCTCATCGGTGAGCGTGCCTTCTCGGCCTGGAATATACAGTGATGGCGCAAGCGCTTCGGGCGTGACCGGCGAACCAAGATAGGTCATCACCATGGCCAATGCCGCAGGGCCGCACTCATACTCGCGCTGAGCATAGAAAGGGACGTTGCTGAGTTCTACCGATGGCGGCGGCTGCACGCGTAAATCAAGCGCCTGCGGTGTCATGCAGGCGCTCAATAATAACGCCAGCAGCGCCGTCAGCCAGAGTTGGCTTAGACGCATACTGGATCGACTCAACGAATGGAGCGTGTGAACGGGAAGATTTTGGTGAAGCCTAGAATATCGGTTACTAGCAATACCAAGAAAACAAAGATGACGGCGCCAATAACGCCACCACCACCAGCACCGACTGGCGTGGAATCAATTTTCTCTGCTAAACGCTGCACTTCTTCATCAGATAATGCCGCAACACGATCAACCGCTTGGTCTGAGTCAACACCAAAACGCGTCATTTGCGTACGTACTTCTTCGCGCTGAAGCCAATCCACCACCTGCGCACGCTGGCCTTCAATTGCAGCGCTATCGCTGCTCGACAAATACGTTTCCGGGGCAATGGGCCCAGCAATTGCAGCCATGCTCCAGGCGCTCGTAGTCACAATCAATACACTTGCTGTTGCAGCTCGAATGAACTTTTTCATTTTTATTACCTCATGGATAGCTTGTCCAATATACGCGTAAACCATCTACCACGTTGACATATCTCCAGTCGCGCCATTCTTTCGAACCGCTTAGTCAAAGCGCTAACATGCGCCTCTCAGCCGCGTCGGTCGGCCACAAATGGGTTGGTACGGCGCTCATGGCCAATGGTCGACATCGGGCCGTGGCCGGGCACAAAACGCATATCATCAGGCAGTGTCCAGAGCTCACGCTTAATGGCATCGAGCAAGTCCTGATGATTGCCCATAGGGAAATCGGTGCGGCCTATAGAGCCGGCAAACAGCACATCGCCAACAAAACTCACGCCTGCACTTTCCGAAATAAATACGACATGCCCTGGAGTGTGGCCGGGGCAGTGGCGCACCAATAATGTCTCCGCACCAACCGTGACCTCATTGCCTTGATCTAGCCAACGCGTCGGCGTAAATGGCCGCGCCGTGGGGAATTGAAACATGCGCGATTGATCATCTAAGCGATCGATCCAAAACTGATCGCCGGGGTGCGGCCCCTCAATTGGCAGGTGCAATTGCTCAGCCAAATCGGCCACGGCACCGGCGTGATCGATGTGTGCATGAGTGACTAGCAGCTTGGTGAGTGTCACGCCTTCGGAGGCGACCAGAGCCAATAGTTTATCGGCGTCACCGCCGGCATCAACGAGCGCTGCTTCATTGGTGGCATCGCACCAAATCAAACTACAATTTTGTTCAAACGGGGTCACGGGGTGAATACGAAAGCGTAAAGCCATTAACTCAGCTCCTGGTTCGGGCGACTGATTTCGGCCGCAGCGGGTGGTCGGTGCTCTGGTTTCAGGCGCACATAAAGGGTTTTATTCACGCGGGCAATCACTTGGCCATCGGCATCAACAACCTCCACAACAAGCTCGGGACGCACGGCGTCACCTGTGGCGGCCTGTGTTTTGATTTGCTCAAGCAGGCCATCAGGCAGGCGAAAGTAGGCAAATACTTGGCTCTTACCGGGGCGCAAAAAATCAATTTTCGCGGCCTGATCCCAGACAATATAGTGCGGCCCTAAGCGTCTCATTAGGATGAGCATGTAAAACGGATCGACCATACTGTAAAGGCTGCCGCCAAAGTGCGTGCCGACGTAATTTTTATTCCAGAACGTTAGCTTCATGGAAACGTCGATTTCGCTAAAGTCTGGACTGATACGATCGACTCGAATACCCGCCCCTAAGAACGGAAAATACAAAGAAAACAACCACCGTAGACGACTCGCTTTCATACAGACACCTTCAGATATGATGACATTTTGGGCTACACTCGCCCCATCATTGCCAAGGAGCACTTTACCATGCCATCGATGGATGTCGTTTCAGAACTCGAGGTTTACGAGGTTAATCACGCCGTACAAAACACCACGAAAGAGATCGCTACGCGTTTCGACTTTCGCGGCTCGGAAGTATCGGTAAGCTTCAACGAGAAAAACAAAGAAATTAAACTTAGCGCTGAATCAGACTTTCAGGTCGAGCAAGTGCTCGCCATGCTCGAAAGCCAAATGATCAAGCGCAAAGTCGACCCACAAGTTTTCGATCCACAAAAAATGGAAGCCTCGGGCAAGTTCATGCACCAAATCATCAAGCTGAAAGATGGTTTGGACAGCAACACTGCAAAAAAAGTAGTGAAGCTATTAAAAGAAAATGGCCATAAAGTTCAAGCCAGTATTCAGGGCGACAAAGTGCGCGTGAGCGATAAAAAGCGCGATACCTTACAAACCGTAATGGCATTTTTACGCGAGCAGCAGCTGGGTTTGCCGCTGCAATTCAATAATTTCAAGGATTAATAGCGATGGCTTTTAGCAATAACATCACGCGCGCCATGCGGCCTTTTCAGGCCCTGCCAGAAAGTTTACGCCAACGCGCTATTTCAATGATTTTTGGTCGAGTAGTGCCTTTTGTTGGCACTTCGGCTCTGCTCTATGAAGAGATCAGCGAAACCCGTGTGATTGTCAGCATCAAGAACCGCCGTAAAGTGCAAAATCACATCAAAAGCGTGCACGCAGCAGCGATGGCGCTCTTAGCAGAAACCGCCTCAGGCTTTGTTGTTGGCGTGAACTTGCCCGATGACAAAATGCCGCTGATTAAAACCTTGAAGGTCGATTATGTTCGCCGTTCATCAGGTGATTTGCGCGCAGTGGCAACGCTCACGCAAGCCGACATCAACCGTATTCGTAACGAGCCAAAAGGTGAAGTGCTGGTGCCGGTCGTGGTGACTGACGCCACTGGCGAGCAGCCGGTGAATTGCGAGATGCTCTGGGCTTGGACCAGCAAGAAGCGCAAATAAGCGCTCGCCGTACTGCACATCTGAGAAAAGGCACACTTAATCAGGCAAGCATTGCGCCTCAATAATGCGGCGGCGGTGGCTCAACATCAGAGTCACCCATGCCGCTAGGCTGCAGCGTTTTCATCTGCTCGTATAAGTGACGCATATCGCCCTGCAAGCGCGCAATATGATCCTGCTGCGTCGCCACCAATCGATTTAAGGCATCAAGCAAGTCATCCTGATAGGCGACTTTTACTTCTAAGTCTGTCAAACGCGACTCCATCACTACTCCCCGCCAAAACCTGTGTGTCGCGCAGTATGGCAGAGGCTCTAGAGCCGCGCATCTGCTAGACTGCGCGCCACTCAAACTTCAGCTGTTGTTATACCCATGGCCTTGCTTTCTCTGCGTGATGTATCCATTGCTTTTGGCGGCCCCGCGCTGCTATCAAAAGTGTCGTTTAGCCTTGAGCGTGGCGAGCGTGTCTGCGTTATTGGCCGCAATGGCGAGGGTAAATCGACCCTGCTAAAAATCATTGCCGGCGAATTGATAGCCGACACCGGCGAAGTCATGCGCACACAAGGTGCTCGCGTCGCGTCATTGCGCCAAGAGGTGCCACAGGGCTGGACCGGAACGGTTGAGGACATTATTGCCGGCGGCTTTGATGATCTGCCCGATAGCGATGCCGCTTTGGAGGACTGGGAAATCCAGATCCGCATCAACAAGATCACTACGCGCTTAAGCCTCGACCCATACGCAGACTTCAATTCGCTTTCTGGTGGTCGTAAGCGCCGCGTTTTGCTCGCACGTGCATTGGTTACCGAGCCCGACATCTTGCTGCTCGATGAGCCCACCAACCACCTCGACGTACGCTCGATCACTTGGATCGAAGATTTCCTTTTAGGCTGGAATGGCACGCTGTTGTTCATCAGTCACGATCGTCGCTTCTTAGGCAATTTAGCGACTCGCTTGGTCGAAGTCGATCGTGGCCAACTGCGCAGCTACCCCGGCAATTACGAAGCCTATTTAGAACGCAAAGCTGAGCAGCTAAGCGCCGAAGGCCATCAAAACGCGGTGTTTGATAAAAAGCTCGCGCAAGAAGAAGTCTGGATACGCCAAGGCATTAAAGCCCGCCGTACCCGTAACGAAGGCCGCGTGCGTGACTTAGAACAACTACGCCGTGAGCGCGCTGAGCGCCGTAATCGCCAAGGTAACGCGCGCTTGGTAATGGCCGAAGCCGAACGTTCAGGCAAGCTTGTACTAACGGCAGAGAGCTTAAGCCTGAGTCTCGGTGGCCTCAACCTCGTTCAAGATTTCTCTACAGTCATTATGCGTGGCGATAAAATTGGCCTAATCGGCGATAACGGCGTCGGCAAAACCACGCTAATTCGTATGCTGCTAGATGACCTCGAGCCCGACGCTGGCAAAATCACTCACGGCACTCAGCTGTCCGTGAACTATTTTGACCAGCTCCGTAGCGCCCTCGACCTTGAGGCCACCGTGGTTGATAACGTTGGGCAAGGTTCGGATTACATAGAGATTAATGGTCAGCGCAAACACATCCTGGGCTATCTACAAGACTTCCTATTCTCACCTCAACGCGCCCGTACGCCAGTGAAAGCGCTGTCGGGTGGCGAGCGTAATCGCTTGCTGCTGGCCAAACTATTCACGCGGCCAAGCAACGTGCTCATCCTCGACGAACCTACCAACGACCTCGATGTTGAAACATTGGAGCTGCTTGAGGAGCTGCTGGTTAGCTATCCAGGCACCTTACTGCTGATTAGCCACGATCGAGCCTTTTTAGACGCGGTTGTAACGAGCACATGGGTATTTGAAGGCGAAGGTCAGATCAATGAATACGTCGGCGGTTATGCTGATTGGTTGCGCCAACGTCCAGAGCCCATTAGCACGGTGAGCGAAGTGCCTACGGCGAAAGCCGCGGCCACTTCTGCGAAGCCAGCCAAGCGCAAGCTCAGCTTTAAAGAGCAGCGCGAACTCGATGCTATTCCTGGGAAAATCGATGCCTTGGAAGCTGAGCAGGCCGAGCTACAAGCGGCACTTGCCGATGGCCAACTCTTTGTTAGCGATCTCGAAAAAGCCACCGCGATGGCTCAGCGCCTGCCATTAATTGATGATGAGTTATTGGTGTTGCTGTCACGCTGGGAAGAGTTTGGCGGCGAGGCTTAAGGACAAAAAAGCAAAGTGTGTGCCTCAAAGCTTGACCAAGCGGTCACGCTTTGGCAGGCTGCGCGCATTAATTTAAATGAGCGCCTTAAATGACAGCTTTAGCCTCACTCAATACACCTTCCTGCGACAATACCGATCTCCCTGATGTGCTAGCACCAGCTCCTTGGACACTGACTGGCCAAGGCTATTTAATCGCGTTAAAAATGCCCGAAGATGTACTGGATAGCTGCACATTCACACCAAGCTCTTTACGTAAATCTCGCCGCAGCAAGCTTAGCCTTGCCATGCTCGTGAACTACGACAGTAGCCCAGTCGGTCCTTACCAAGAGCTGTTATTCATACCTGGAAGCTTTCAGTTTAACGATGCCCGTCGTGCCAGTATTAGTCGCATTTATGTATCGAGCCAAGCCTCAGTTACTAATGGAAGGAGCAACTGGGGTATCCCGAAGGATCGCTGCGACTTTGAGATCAACTTTAATGATAGCGGCACCGACTCTGCTCGTCTCACTGCCGATAATGGCGACATGATTGCCGAATTAGTTCTTAGTAGCATGGGCCCTAAACTGCCGCTTCCGACTAATCTCGTGCCAAAAGCTATTCGCACATTGTCGCAAGTTTGGGAAGGTCTTGAGTACACGCTAACACCGTCAACGACTGGCCATGGCAAATGGGCGAAGGTAATCGACTGGAAGTTTAACTCAGATTATTTTCCCGACTTAGCGAAAGGCCGCTGTATCGCTGCGATAAAAATCACTGACTTTACAATGATATTTCCAGAGCCTCGCATCCAAAGCTGGCGTGGTTGAGAGCGGCGTAGCTAGAGCTTAAATGACTAAACTCTAGCTACCTTCGTCTCTTAGCGCGGCTGGTGGAATTTCCCCGAGCGCTGTACCACGGCCTCAATGAACGCACCGGCGTGCACCGGATCAACAAACTGTTCAATGCCATGGCCTAGGTTGAAGATATGGCCGCTACCGGCGGTTTCACCGAGCTCAGGCGTCCAAGCATTGGCATAGCTAGTTAGCAGTTGCTCTACTTCTTGCTCGATACGTGGCAGTGGCGCGTAGAGCATGGATGGATCCATATTGCCTTGCAGCGCAACACGATGGCCTACGCGAGCACGCGCCTCGCCTAAGTCGGTGGTCCAATCTAGGCCTAAGGCATCAGCACCAGTATCAGCCATCGCTTCCAGCCATTGCCCGCCGCCTTTGGTAAACAGCGTAATGGGCACACGACGCCCGTCGTTTTCACGGATCAAACCATCGATGATTTGCTGCATATAGCGCAATGAAAACTCGCGATAAGCACCATGTGAAAGCGCCCCGCCCCATGAGTCGAAAATCTGAATCGCTTGCGCGCCGGCACGAATTTGCGCATTCAAATACAGTGTTACCGATTGCGCGAGTTTATCGAGCAGTGCGTGCAGCACTTCTGGGTTCGTCGCCATCAAGGTTTTCGACTCGCGGAAATCGCGCGAGGAACCGCCTTGAATCATATACGTCGCTAATGTCCACGGACTGCCAGCAAAGCCAATCAGCGGCACTTGGCCTTTTAGCTCGCGACGAATCGTGCGCACCGCATCCATCACATAGCCTGTGTCTAACTCAGGGTCCGGGATAGGCAGCGCCGCGACATCGGCCATGGTGCGCACCGTACGTTGAAAGCGCGGGCCTTCGCCAGTTTCAAAATACAGACCCAAACCCATGGCATCGGGAATAGTCAGGATGTCGGAGAATAAAATCGCGGCATCAAGAGGAAAGCGACGCAGCGGCTGCATTGTGACTTCGCAGGCGAGCTCAGGGTTTTTCATTAGCTTCATGAAGTCGCCGGCTTGAG
Organism: Paraperlucidibaca wandonensis; assembly: GCF_042677145.1. Classification (NCBI taxonomy): domain Bacteria; kingdom Pseudomonadati; phylum Pseudomonadota; class Gammaproteobacteria; order Moraxellales; family Moraxellaceae; genus Paraperlucidibaca; species Paraperlucidibaca wandonensis. The sequence continues at coordinate 1,648,291 of NZ_JBHTIT010000001.1, forward strand.
CGCGAGTAGCGCGATATTCAGGCAGATAGCGCCCGGCTTGGCGCATCATCCAAACCGGTGTGCGGTCGGTGCTCTGACGCAGCAAGGCGCGTAAGTAGCGGTCATTTTGCAACTCAGACATCGACACTTTCCTCCAATCAGTTTTGCGGTGCATTTGCTGTCTGCACCAAGGCCGGCGTATTGTAGCAGCGAACGAGGGAGTACTCAGTCATGACGCGACTTTTGCTGATATTGATAGCAATTACGATGGTTAGCGCCTGCGCCACTCGCGAGCGCTATGAGGCACGTATCGACACCTATGTCGGCAAATCTATCAATGTGGTGATGGATGACTGGGGCTATCCCAGCGGTAGTTTCGAAGCCCCTAACGGTAATACGGTTTATACCTGGGATAAACAATCGAGCTATACCAGCTCACCCAGCGTACAGACCGGGGTTTTTACCGGCAGCAGCAATGGTGGATTTTTTACTGGCCTCGGCTTTGGTAGCAACACGATAACTCGCCGCTGCCAAACCTATTTTGAAGTCAATAAGCAGAAAGTGATTCTACGCTGGCGCACTCAAGGTAATGACTGCCGAGAGTAACTCTTAGCTTTCATAGAGCGCGCCACGACGTTTCTCGAGACATAAAAAAGGCCAGCGTTGATGCTGGCCTTTTTTATCGGTCAGGATTATTTAAACGTCTAGATAATCCATGATGCCTTCAGCTGCCTGGCGGCCTTCCCAAATCGCTGTCACCACCAAATCAGAACCACGTACCATATCGCCACCGGCAAACACTTTCGGGTTGCTGGTTTGGAACTTATAGGTAGCAACTTCTGGCGCAGTCACACGGCCTGAGCTATCGGTGTCGATGCTCGTGGTCGCGAACCAATCGGCCGGGCTAGGACGGAAACCAAAGGCCAGAACCACGGCATCGGCTGGCAAAATTTGCTCTGAGCCTGGCACTGGTTCTGGGCTACGGCGGCCACGTGCATCAGGCTCGCCAAGCTGAGTTTCGACGACCTTCACGCCAGTGACTTTATAGCCGTCGCCAACGATTTCCACTGGCTGACGGTTAAACATAAACTGCACACCCTCTTCGCGCGCATTACGAACTTCGCGGCGTGAGCCCGGCATGTTTTCTTCATCACGGCGATAAGCGCAAGTCACGCTCTCCGCACCCTGACGAATCGATGTACGGTTGCAGTCCATGGCCGTGTCACCACCACCAAGCACCACCACTTTTTTACCGGACATATCGATGTAATCCGCAGGGTCTTTCTCGAAGCCGAGATTGCGATTTACGGTGGCGATAAGCAGGTCTAGCGCATCGTAAACACCGGGTAGCTCTTCGCCGGGAAAACCACCTTTCATATAGGTGTATGTGCCCATGCCCATGAAGACAGCGTCATACTCGCCTAGCAGCTCATCGATGCTTATGTCTTTGCCGATTTCGGTGTTAAGGCGGAACTCAATGCCCATGTCGCTGAAAATTTCGCGACGTTGGCTCATCACCGTTTTTTCCATTTTGAACTCGGGGATGCCAAAGGTCAGCAAACCACCGATTTCTGGATTTTTATCAAACACCACTGCTTTCACACCGGCACGAGTCAACACGTCGGCACAGCCCAAGCCAGCAGGGCCGGCACCAATAATCGCCACTTTTTTACCCGTCGCGACTACGCCAGACAGATCTGGACGCCAGCCCATAGCAAACGCCGTATCGACAATATACTTTTCAGTATTGCCGATAGTCACAGCGCCAAAACCATCGTTGAGGGTGCAAGCGCCTTCGCATAAACGATCCTGCGGGCAAACGCGGCCACAGACTTCTGGCAGCGTATTGGTTTGGTGGCAAAGCTCTGCTGCCTCAAACAAACGCCCCTCAGAAACCAACTGCAACCAGTTAGGAATATAGTTGTGCACGGGGCACTTCCACTCGCAGTAGGGGTTGCCGCAACTTAAGCAGCGATGCGACTGGCCTTCCACTTCTGGCTTAGTAAATGGTTGATAAATCTCGATAAACTCCGCTCGGCGGACACCAAGAGCTTTCTTAGATGGGTCATGACGCGCCACATCCAAGAATTGAAAATCGTTATTTAGGCGCTCTGCCATGATCTTGCCTCTTATTGCCGTTCGGGCTTACTGCGGATTAGACACGGTGCTTTTCAGCAGTTCTTTAATGTTGGCGGCTTTAGGTTTAACCAGCCAGAATTTGCGATGGTAATCATCAAACTCCTCCAACACGACACGCCCCCAGTCACTATCAGTCGCTTTTACGTAATCACGCAATACCGACTTCAAGTGATGGCGATGTGGGCCCATAGGTTCGGTACTGATGCGATGAATCTCGATCAACTCATGATTGCAACGATCGAAGAAGTTATTCTCCAAGTCGAGCACATAGGCGAAGCCGCCAGTCATACCGGCACCAAAGTTCAAGCCTGTTGAGCCCAAAATAGTAACCAAACCACCAGTCATGTATTCGCAGCAATGATCGCCAGCGCCTTCAATGACTGCATGACACCCCGAGTTACGTACCGCGAATCGCTCGCCAGCAGTACCGGCAGCATAAAGTGTGCCGCCCGTTGCGCCATAGAGGCAGGTGTTGCCGATTATGGCCGTGTCTTGCGACTTAAATGCAGCGCCTTTCGAAGGACGAATCACCAACTGACCGCCAGCCATGCCTTTACCGACGTAATCGTTGGCATCACCTTCGAGGTGTAGGTTCAGGCCACCGGCATTCCAGACGCCAAAGCTCTGGCCGGCAGTACCAGTGAATTTCAATGTGATCGGTGCATCGCTCATGCCTTGATCGCCATGACGCAGTGCAATTTCACCCGATACTCGTGCGCCAATTGAGCGGTCACAGTTACCGATAGAGTAACTAAACTCACCACCTTTCTTGCCTTCAATCGCCGGCAGGATCTCAGCCACAATCTTCTCAGCCAACACACCTTTATCGAATGGCTCGTTGCGCTTGTCTTGGCAGAACTGTGGTTTATCTGCAGATATGTGATCGTTTTTCAACAATGGCATCAGGTCTAGGCGCTTATGCTTTTCAGTCGTGCCGGGCAGACATTCAAGCAAGTCAGTACGACCAATTAGCTCGCTCAGTGAGGCTACACCGAGCACGGCCAACCATTGGCGCGTCTCTTCTGCGATGAACTTGAAGAAGTTCATCAGCATTTCGGGCTCACCAATGAAGTGGTCCTGACGCAATTTATCTTGCTGAGTAGCAACACCAGTGGCGCAGTTATTCAAATGGCAAATACGCAGGTATTTACAGCCTAAAGCGATCATCGGTGTTGAGCCGAAACCAAAGCTTTCTGCACCTAAAATAGCCGCCTTCACCACATCGAGACCAGTTTTCAAGCCGCCATCGGTTTGCACGCGCACCTTGCCGCGCAGGTCATTAGCACGCAGCGCTTGTTGCGCTTCAGACAGACCTAACTCCCATGGCGAACCGGCGTGATGGATCGAGCTCAAGGGCGAAGCTGCAGTACCGCCGTCATAACCGGAAATAGTGATGAGGTCGGCGTAGGCCTTGGCAACACCAGCAGCAATGGTACCAACGCCAGGTTCAGACACGAGCTTGACCGACACTAATGCTCTTGGATTGACTTGCTTCAAGTCAAAAATAAGCTGCGACAAATCTTCGATCGAATAAATATCGTGATGCGGTGGTGGTGAAATCAGCGTTACACCAGGCACCGAATGGCGCAAACGAGCGATCAGAGCATTGACCTTGCCGCCTGGCAACTGGCCACCCTCGCCCGGCTTAGCGCCTTGAGCAACTTTAATCTGCAGCACTTCAGCACTAGCTAAGTAAGCTGGCGTGACACCAAAACGACCCGATGCAACTTGCTTAATTTTCGAGTTTTTCAGTGTGCCATAGCGCACAGGATCTTCGCCGCCCTCACCGGAGTTAGAGCGACCGCCGAGAGTGTTCATGGCAATAGCAATCGACTCGTGAGCCTCAGGCGAGAGCGCGCCCAATGACATGCCTGCTGAGTCGAAGCGTCGCAGAATTGCTTCCAGCGGCTCGACTGTGTCAATCGCCAATGGTGTCGCAGCTTTTTTCAGCTGCAATAAATCACGCAGTGTCGTCACTGGGCGTAAGTTCACCAAGTCGGCATAGGCCTGATAGTCGCTGTAAGCACCGGAGCGTACGGCCGTGTGTAGGCTATTGATCACGTCTGGATTAAAGGCGTGATACTCCTTGCCATAAACAAACTTGAGCAAGCCACCTTGATCAATTTGCTTACGCGCACGCCATGCATCTGCACCAAGTAAACGCTGATCGACTTCCAGCTCAGCAAAGCCAGCGCCTTGAATGCGGCTTGGTACACCTTTGAAGCAAAGGTCGACCACTTCACGATTAAGACCAACCGCCTCAAAAAGCTGAGCGCCACGATAAGAGGCCACTGTAGAAATACCCATTTTTGATAGGATTTTCAGTAGACCTTTATCGACGCCTTTGCGGAAATACGCTTGCGCCTCAAGTGGGTCGCCAAGGATTTCGCCGCTGCGAGCCATATCGGCAATGATGTCATAAGCCAAATAAGGGTAAATAGCGGTAGCACCAAAGCCTAATAAAACGGCGAAATGGTGTGCATCGCGCGCGACAGCCGTTTCTACAATAAGGTTAGCGTCACAGCGCAAACCCACTTTTATTAAATAATGGTGAATAGCACCAGTTGCCATCAATGCGTTGATTGGCAAGTAGTTTTCACGAATATTTCGGTCACTTAAGACTAGCTGCGAACGACCAGCACTGACTGCAGCCTCAGCTTGTTTACAAACTCGTAGTATCGCCGCTTGCAAGCCTTCATCTTCGGCATAGTTTAAGTCGATAGCTTCCGACTCAAAGCCTGGCAGATCAACGCTTTGCAGCTGCTGGAACTTGCTATGCGAAAGTACAGGGCTGGAAACAATCGCGCGACGCGCATGCTCTGGCGTCTCTTCAAAGATATTCAGCTCTGGACCAAATGCTGTCTCCAAAGACATCACAATAGCTTCGCGCAAAGGATCAATTGGCGGGTTAGTGACCTGGGCAAACTGCTGGCGGAAATAATCCGCCAAGTGCCGCACGCGACCAGAGAGAACAGCCATTGGCGTGTCATCGCCCATTGAGCCGACAGCTTCTTGGCCAGCCTCTGCTAGCGGACGAATAATTTGATCGCGCTCTTCATACGTTACCAAGAACATTTTTTGGTAAATATTTAAGCGCTCACGAGACACTTGGCCAAGCAGCTGCTTCTCTAAAGCACGGTCGCTTTCGATACGACGAGCTTCTGCACGTAGCCATTTTTTATAAGGTTGCGCATTTTTCAGCACATCATCGATAGCTTTAGTATCGAGCAAAGTGCCGGTCTGCGTATCGACAGCAATCAACTTACCTGGGCCAACACGACCTTTAGAAATGACATCTTCTGGCGCGTAATTCCACACGCCAATCTCAGACGCTAGCGTGATATAGCCGTTTTTAGTGATGACATAGCGCGCTGGACGCAGGCCATTACGATCGAGCATACAAACCGCATAACGACCATCGGTAATGACTAAACCTGCCGGGCCATCCCAAGCTTCCATGTGCTTAGCGTTATATTCGTAAAATGCACGTAGATCGGTATCCATGGAGTCGACGTTTTGCCATGCAGGAGGCACTAGCGTACGCAGAGCACGGAATAGGCTCATGCCGCCAGCTAGTAGAATCTCCAGCATATTATCGAGGCTGGATGAGTCAGAGCCGGTCAGGTTGATGAGCGGCGTCAGCTCAGTCAGGCCCGGTAAATCTGGATGGGTAAACTTCGGCGTACGCGCCAATGCCCACTGACGATTACCACTGACAGTATTGATTTCACCATTGTGCGCCAAGTAGCGGAATGGCTGAGCCAAAGGCCAGCGAGGCAGCGTATTGGTGGAGAAGCGCTGGTGAAATACGCAGATATGCGTAGCCATGCGAGGATCGCCGAGATCGGTGAAGAAGCTCGGCAAATCTGCCGGCATCACCAAACCTTTATACGATATGACTTGTGTCGATAGTGTCGTGACGTAATACAGCAAGTCATCACGCAGCTTTTGCTCTGCACGGCGACGCGCTAAAAATAGCTTACGATTAGCAGTCTCTTCATCAAAGCCGTCAGCCTGCACAAAGACTTGCTCAAAAACCGGTAAAGAGCGCAAGGCGATCTCGCCGAGGATACTGTTATCGGTAGGCACTTTACGCCAGCCAGCAACACTTAAACCTTCAGCTGCCAACTCGGCAGCTAATGTATCGCGCGCGTGCTGTGCTTTCACTGGATCGGTATTAAGAAAGACTAGGCCTGCCGCGAAGCGCTCATTGAGGCTAACGCCTAACTCGGCTTGAGCAACAGACTTGAAGAACTCTCGAGGCATGGCCAACAACAAACCGCAACCGTCTCCGGTCTTGCCATCGGCAGCAATAGCGCCTCGGTGCGTCATGCAGCTGAGTGACTCAATAGCTGTTTGAACTAGGTGGTGACTAGCATCGCCTGTCATGTGCGCTATGAGGCCAAACCCGCAGTTATCGCGAAATTCGTCGGGATGATATAAGCCTGCGTTGACGACCGTTGGTTCTTCCATCAATAAGTCACCTTATGAAACAAAGGTTTATGGTTTCCTTGTGGACACAGTAAAATCGCATACCACAAAAAATGGATGCGCATATTACTGGAAAACCGCGTTTTACTCAATTAGCCAGTGGTGATCTCACGCGCCGGCCTGTAAAAAAAACTACGGAGCTCGACCCTGATTTTTTTGTAGCGACTCGACTGGGTCTACTCCTTGAAATGGCTGAGCTGTTAGCTCTGCTGACTCTGCTTTAGCAGCCGCTGCCGCCCTAGCATTTGCCAGCGCCTCCTGCTGCGCCAAGTAATTTTTCGCTAAAACAGCGCGCACCGATGCCAGCGAAATTTGATAACTCTCCCACGGGCGCACTAAAAACTGCCCGCCAAAGCCAGTCAAGCTCTCCGCCACCGCTACCGCTTGGTCGCTGCTGTAAAACTCACCATAGCTTACAACGAAGCGTGACCTTGCTGTTGTGACTAAGCCCAGTGCAGGGTCTGGCATTTCTGGCAACTCAAAATAGCGTAAATCGGCGCTATTGCCATTTTGCGTCAAAAACTCCGTTGCGCCTCGCTCAGACGAAAACACCGCAAGCTGAATTGTGTAGCCAGCTTTGTCTTGTGCCGCCAGCCATTGCTCCGAACGATATTGCGAGTAGCGCTGCGGCGCTAAACCATCAAAAGGCACAGGCTGGTCGCCACCATTATCAGGCACTATTTCAGGGAAGGCACCAAAGCCTTCTTTAAATTCGGTTTCGCCAGCACGTACGATATTACCCAGCTCTTTTTCATTCATGTCGACACGCTCAGGTACTCTGGCATTGAGCACGACCAAGCCGATTATGAATACCACGATCAGAGCGAGACCGATGCGTGACTGGAAGCGAGAGACATTCATGCCGTGACTCCAGCTGCAGCCAAAGTGTCGCGAACTAAGCTTAGGTCAGTCATATCAACTACCACGGCCTCGCCCACGCGCTTCAGCAGCACCAAACGCAATTGACCATCAACGTTCTTTTTATCTACCGCCATAGCGGTCAGAAAATCTGCTTGCGAAATACTCACAGGAGCTTGCACAGGCAGGCCAGCAGCGAGCAGCAATGTGCGCAACTCTTTCACTTCGGTGGCGCTAATCCAGCCCATGCGTTGCGACAAATCTGCCGCCATCAACATGCCAACTGCGACCGCTTCGCCGTGTAGCCAGCTGCCATAGCCCATATTGGTTTCGATGGCATGACCAAAGGTATGACCTAAATTAAGCAATGCGCGGACATCATGCTGCTCTAGCTCATCGGCGGCAACCACTTCGGCTTTATGCTGACAGGAGCGCGCCACAGCCTCAGCTAAAACCGCTGGTTCGCGCGCCATCAATGCTGGCATCTGCTCATGCAGCCATTGCAAAAACGTAGTGTCGCGAATCAAGCCGTATTTGATGACTTCAGCCAAACCCGCCGACAGCTCACGATCAGGCAAAGTGCGCAGCACGGCAGTGTCGGCCAAAACCACTTGTGGCTGCATAAAGGCACCAATCATATTTTTTCCCAAAGGATGATTGATGCCGGTTTTGCCGCCCACAGAGGAATCGACTTGCGCGAGCAAGGTGGTGGGAATCTGAATAAAATTAACGCCGCGCTGATACGTGGCGGCAGCAAAGCCGGTCATATCGCCAATCACGCCGCCGCCAAGCGCTATTAATGTGGCTTTACGGCCAAATCGAGCCTGCAGCAAGGCATCAAAAATAAGCTGTAAATGCTGCCAATCTTTGTACTGCTCGCCATCGGGCAAAATCACATCAGCAACGGTTAAGCCGGCCTTCTGCAGAACCTCGCGCACGGGAGCCAGATACAGCGGAGCGACCGTGGTGTTGCTGACCAACATGACTTGGCGGCCGACAATATGCGGCAAGAGCAAATCGGCTTGGGCAAATACCTGCTCATCGATATGAATAGGGTAACTGCGCTGACCTAAGGCCACGGTTAACACGGGCATGGGTTCTCGACCTGACTAAAGTGCGGACTTAGCGTAAACCCAACACTTGTAAAATATGGAATGCGACATCGCGCGCGCTGCTGCGCTCGGTGGGCATGATGTAGTGCGCAACCTCGCGATACAGAGGGTCACGCTCAATAAGCAAGGCGGTGAGTTTAGCGCGTGGGTCTGGCGTTTGCAGCAATGGCCGGTTTTGGTCGCGCGCCGTGCGCTCAAGCTGACGCTCTACCGGCGTTTCCAAGTAAATAACCGTGCCGCGTGCATGTAAAGCCGCGCGATTTTCAGCGCGCATGATAGCGCCGCCGCCCGTTGCTAAAACGATATGCTGCCGCTGCGTTAGTGCCTCAATAACCATGGACTCGCGCTGGCGAAAGCCAGTTTCGCCTTCAATATCAAAGATCCACGGGATATTTGCGCCCGTACGCGCTTCGATTTCATGATCTGAATCGATAAAGTCCCAGCGCAAAAGCTCGGCTATCTGACGGCCGATAGTGGTTTTACCCGCTCCCATCGGTCCGACTAGAAAAATATTCTTCACCCTCGCCTGGTGCATCGTGTGTTCCCGTTTCTTCCGTTGGATAAACAGCGTCGCTTATCAGCTTAGGGGTGACAAAAATAAACAGCTCTTGTTCATCTTGGCGCATGGTATCGCGCCTAAACAAGGCACCAAGCAAGGGTATTTTGCCCAAAAAAGGCACTGCACTGGTAGCTTTTACTGCTTGTTGGCGAAAGATACCGCCAAGCACTAGGGTCTGACCATCCCGTAATCGCACTTGTGTCTCTAAACGATTGGTATCAATAGCGCGTGAACCATTGGGCTGCAGCTCGCCTGGACTGTCGTGACTGAGCTTCAATGACAACTGAATATCTCCGCCTAGCGAAATCGCCGGCACGATATCTAAGCTCAATTCAGCATTGATAAATCGCGTGGTGCTTGCGCCGCTTTGCGTGGTTTCTTGATAGGGAATTTGCTGCCCCGAGGCAATGCGTGCGGGCTGCTGCTCAGCAGTCATAACACTAGGTCGAGCCAGAATTTTGCCATCACCCTCACTAACTAGTGCCGATAGCGTTAGATCTAGCGTTGGCCCATCGATGCCTAATAAGCCATAGCGAATAGCTGAAGCATCAACGCCTGTTGCGGACAATGGGATCAAGCCACTGCCATTAACGCGCTTGAATGACCATTGCGCGCCGTAAGCACTGGATTTATTGCGCGACACAGAAACCAGCTTCGACTCGATCAACACTTGCCGACTGGCACGATCGAGCGTTAGCAGCCACTGCTTCAGCTGTGCTAAGCGCGCGGCATGATCGGTCACCAATAGCGTGTTAGTTCGGCTATCGGCATCGGCACGACCACGCGGGCCAAGTAAGCGCTCACCAGCATTCGTACTCGACAGTAGCTTAACTAGCTCCGATGACTTCGCATGATGCAAGATAATCAGCTCAGTCATTAGCGGTTCTCGAGACTCTTGCGCTAGGGCTTTGGCGCGCGCCTGCGTATCGCGCTGCGTAATCTCATCCAGCGGAGCCACCCAGAAAATATCGCCAACTTTTTCACGAGCCAATCCGCGAGCATGCAAAACAGCATCGAGCAGGCCGACACGGTCTTGAGCCTTGGCCTCAATGGTCACTTTGCCTTGCACGCGATCACTGAGCAGCACATTAATTTTTGCCGAACGCGCCATATCGACAATAACGGCGCGCGCATCGGCGTCACTTAGACTGACTTTCAAATTTGCTGCATGTGCAGTCGGCCAGATCAATACAAAGCATAGCCACGCCGCCCAACTAAGCACGTTACACATGCAGCCCTCCTTGGCAGCTCAACCTCGGCATCACACACTAGGTGTAGCAACGCCGACAACGAAATGCCAACCGCTCCCCGTGTCAGTCGTCGTTAAGCAAGCGTATACTTCGCGCTCTTGCGAGCACTAGCTCGATGTACGCACAAGGTGAGTTATGAGCGAACAGGCCGTGTCATTTCGTTGGTTGCGCTGGATGGGCTTAGGCCTAGCAGGTATTACGCTGAGCGCTAGCGGCTCTTGGCTAACGCTAACCCCAGAGCTACCCGACATTTCCATATTGAAGGAAGTGCGTTACGAAACGCCGCTGCAAGTGCTTACCCGCGAAGGTAAAGTCATTAGCGAGTTCGGCGTTAAGCACACGGTGCCATTGACCTATGCACAGATTCCGAAAACCTTGGTTAATGCGTTTTTAGCAGCCGAAGATGACCAATTTTTCCAGCATGACGGCATCGACTACTCCAGCCTAGGCCGCGCCTTTGGCGAGCTCGTCACCAGCGGCAGCATTCGCTCTGGTGGCTCGACGATTACCATGCAGCTGGCGAAAAACTACTTCCTCACCAATGCCCGCACATTCAATCGCAAATTCACCGAAATTCTGCTCGCTAAACGCATCGAAGACTCGCTTACCAAGCAAGAGATTCTCGAGCTCTATCTCAATAAAATCTACTTAGGTCAGCGCGCCTATGGCATTGGTGCTGCCGCCAAAATTTATTATGGCAAGCCCGTCGCGCAGCTCACTGTCGCCGAAATGGCGATGATTGCCGGCCTGCCCAAAGCGCCATCGCGCTATAACCCAGTGGCCAATCCTGATCGCGCCATGGTCCGCCGCAACTGGATCATCGGTCGCATGCTTAAGCTCGGCTTCATCAATAAAGCCGACCACGACAAGGCGCTGAAAGCACCTGTCGGCCTGAACTACAAAAGTAGCTTGCAGGATGTCTCCGCGCCGTACTTGGCCGAAATGGTGCGTGAAGCGCTACTCGAGCGTTTCGGCGAAAAAGTCTATGACTCTGGCTATAAGGTCTACACCACCGTGGGTGTGAGCAATCAAGACGCCGCCAATAACGCCGTTATCAATGGCCTCTTAGCCTATGACCGTCGCCATGGCTGGCGCGGCGCCGAAGCGCGCGTAGACACTACACCGCTCAATACACTTTCACGCATCGGCACACTTGAACCCGCCGTTGTTTCAGCGGTAGCCAAGCAGTCCGCAACCGTCGAACTGCGCTCAGGCGAACGCGTGGTATTGAACTGGGATGCTATGCGCTGGGCGCGCCGCTATATCGACACCAATCGTTATAGCAACCTACCCACGACCGCCAGCCAAATCCTGAAAGTTGGCGACATTATTCGTCTTCAGCCCAATGGTAAAAGCTGGACTTTGGCGCAGATTCCACAAGTGCAGGGCCAGTTGATTGCTCTCAACCCTGAGACTGGCGCGATCGAAGCGCTGGTTGGCGGCTTTGACTACTCGCGCAGTAAATTTAACCGCTCAATACAAGGCCGGCGTCAGGCCGGCTCCATCATCAAGCCGTTTATTTATGCGAAAGCACTGGAGCGCGGCTATACGCCAGCGAGCTTGATTGACGATGCCCCACTCGATTTCGATGGCTGGCAACCGAGCAACTCTGACGGTAAATTCATGGGCCCGATCACGCTACGGCGCGCGCTCTACTTGTCCCGCAACTTGGTCTCGATCCGCCTACTGCAAGCCGTTGGCGTGTCGTCGGCGCGCAACTACATCAGCCGCTTTGGTATCGACCCAAAACATATGCCTAACAACCTAACGCTAGCGCTAGGCACAGGTGAAGTGTTGCCGGTACAAATGGCCACGGCTTTTGCCGCCATCGCCAACGGTGGCTTGCGCATCAACCCCTATTTCATCGAAAAAGTGGTCGACCGTTCAGGCAAAATTGTTTTCGAGGCCAACCCTCGTCGTGTTTGCCGCGAGTGCGAGATACCAACGGCCATCGTTGCCAGTGCACTTGAAACCAGTGGGGCTGCCGAAAACGAAGACGGCACCACGGTAATTCCAGCTGAAGCCGATGACAGCAGCGAAGCACCAATCAATAGCGAGCTGCAAATCGGCGGCCTCAGCACAACGCCTGCCGCAGACAAAAATCCCGCCTTACGTATCATGCGTCCGCGCGCAGCATGGCAGATGTACAACATCATGCAGGACGTGATTGTGCGCGGTACCGGGCGTGCAGCACTCAGCCTTGGCCGTAGCGATCTTGCCGGCAAAACCGGCACCACCGATGAGGCCAAAGACGCGTGGTTTGCTGGCTTTAACGGCAAGATGGTCGCAGTGAGCTGGGTCGGTTTCGATAAGCCTGCAAGCTTAGGTCGCAGTGAATACGGTGGCGTTGCCGCACTGCCAATCTGGCGTGAATACATGGCGACGGCTTTACGCGGCATGCCGATGAGCTTGCCGCCAGCACCACCAGGCTTAACAGCCATTACCATCGATCGCACGACAGGTCAGCGCACCGTAGACGACGACCCAAATGCGGTTAAGGAATGGTTCACTGATGAGCGTGTGCCGGCGATTCCTGAGCCGATACCCGTGCCGGTCGATCCGGCATCGGCAGAAGGTGCGACAGAGGGTGGCATCAGTGGTGCTATCAAGCGCCTACTCAATAGCGTGCCCTAAAACCTAGCTCAGCTCCTGCGGGTCGATGTCGATAGACCATCGTACCCGCCGCGCTTCGGGCGAGGCCTCAAGCCAAGCCACTACGCGCGACAAGGCCAAATGCAGCGGCTTGCGTTCAGTCGTTTTCAGCAATAAATGCCAGCGATGCATGCCGGCTTTGCGCGCCATTGGTGCCGGCATCGGCCCCCACGCTTGCACCAATGGCTCATCTTCGCGCAGCCAATGTGCGACATCACTCAGTAGCTCTTGCGGCGCGCTATCCTGCGGCGCTTCAGCGCGCAGCAGCGCCATACTCGCGGCTGGCGGCAAGCCCATCAGCTGGCGCTCATTAAGCAGAGTTTGTGCGCAGGCGTCATAGCCTTGGCTAAATAATTGCTGCAATAAAGGATGGTCGGGCTGATGCGTTTGTATCAACACGCGCCCAGGCTTTTCCGCACGCCCTGCTCGCCCTGAGACCTGCACCAACTGCTGCGCCAAGCGCTCGGGGCCACGAAAATCGGCGCTAAATAAACCGCCATCACAGTTGGGAATCACCACCAAAGTGACATTGGGGAAATGATGGCCTTTTGCCAACATTTGGGTGCCGACCAAAACCGCTGCCTCCGGCTTGGCTATGGCATTCATCAAGACATCGAAGCTGCCTTTTCGGCGCGTACTATCACGATCGACGCGATACACCGGCGTATTGGCGAAGTGCTGACTCAGGGCATCGGCCAAGCGCTCGGTGCCGACTCCGGCTGGGCGTAAATCACTGCTGCCACAATCGGGGCAATGCATGGGTGGCGGTCGCTCGCTGCCGCAATGGTGGCATTGCAGACGCATCGGCGCGCGATGCAAGGTTGGCTTGGCATCGCAGCGATCACAGCCGGCCTGCCAGCCACAGGCGTGACAAAGCATAACGGGAGCAAAGCCACGGCGGTTGAGGAAAACCAAAACTTGCTCACCACGCGCTAGCGTTTCAGTCATGGCCTCACGCGCCGCTGTGCATAGACCATCCGTCAAAATCTGGCCGCGCAAATCCACGCAGCGCACCAAAGGCGCTTTCGCTCCACCTGCTCGCAGCTTGAGCTCTAGGCGCTGATAACGCCCCGCATGAACATTGGCTAATGTCTCTAATGACGGCGTTGCCGAGCCCAAAACAATGGGAATGTTTTCGAGCTGTGCACGACGTATCGCCACATCGCGACCATGATAGCGAAAACCTTCCTGCTGCTTAAACGACAAGTCATGCTCTTCATCGATGACGATCAAGCCCGGCCGCGCCAACGGCGTAAACACAGCCGAGCGCGTGCCGATAATAATTCCCGCCAAACCCTCGCGCGCTTGTCGCCAAACTTGCATGCGTTCGCGATCACTTAAGCCAGAATGCAGCGCCAACACTGGGCAGCGAAAACGCGCCTGAAAACGCGCCACTGTTTGCGGCGTTAAACCAATTTCCGGCACTAGCACTAAAACCTGGCGACCACTGCGCAACACTTGAGCAATATGCTGCAAATACACTTCGGTTTTACCGCTGCCGGTGACGCCTTGTAAAAGCCAAACTCGAAAGCCATCCTCAGCTTTCCGTAGTGCATCGAAAGCAACAGCCTGCTCAGCATTAAGCCTAAGTTCAGCTTGAGCCAAGCCCAATGCCGGCCAAGCTGGCGTCGGTGCTTTTGCTGCATGTTCAGGCTGAAAACATTCGGCCAAACCCTTTTCACTCAAGGCCTTCAATGCTTCGCGCGCAATCTGCAGCGCCCGGCAGGTGGTTTCAGATAAACCTTGTGGATGCGCACTTAATAGCTGCAATGCAGCCAATTGTTTCGGCGCACGACTCAAGCCATCCTCGCTTAATGCTAGACCGCGCGCAGTAAGCCGCCAGCACGACTCAAGCGTGGCGCGCAAAGGCTCACCTTGGCGAATCAAGGCCGGCACCATTTGCGTAAGCGCATCGCCAATAGGATGCTGATAATAGCGCGCGGCCCATAGCGCTAACTGCCAAAGCTCCGCATTCAGAGCGGGTTCGCTATCAATGATCTCAAGCACAGCGCGCATTTTTGCTGCCGGCACATCGCTCTCTGCGGCCTCATGCAGCAGCCAGCCAATAACCTCGCGGCGGCCAAAGGGTGCTCGCACGCGCACACCCGGCGGCAGCTCGTGCACACCAGCAGGCAGGCGATAATCGAAGCCATGGCGCAGAGGCGATGGCAGGGCAAGATGAGCGATAGGCATGGCGCGCAGACTAGCACTCTGGCCAAGCTTGCAGCTAGCGCCTCTTCCTAGTACTTGCATGCAGCGCTTGGCTAAACATCGATCATCGCCTAGAATGCGCGTCCTTGTTGAGCTTGGCCGCAACGAAGCGATGTTTGCGGTGAGCCAAGAGAATGGCCTGTTGTCGTGCCTGTGCGTTTGCTTCAGCTGCCTGTAAAGGCAGATAAAAGCCCGTCAGGAGCGCGACACACCCTTAACCCGTTCCTTGATTTAGGTAAACATTATGCGTGCTGATATCCATCCAAAATACGAAGCAGTCAAAGCCACTTGCTCATGCGGCAATGTCTTTGAAACCCGTTCAACCTCGTGCAAAGACTTTCTGATCGACGTCTGCTCAGCTTGCCACCCGTTCTACACTGGCAAACAGAAAAACGTCGAAACTGGCGGTCGTATCGACAAGTTCAAACAACGCTTTGGCGGCGCCCGCAGCTTCAAGAAGTAAACTGCGGCTGCCACGCCCCGCGTGGATCAGAAAAAGGCGGGCACCTTCCAAGGGCTCGCCTTTTTTATTGCTACAATCGCCACGATTTTTAAGACTCGGATGCCTCAATGAAGCACGCGCTCGAAACGCTACTAGCAGCTGCCCTCGACACACTACGTCAAGACGGCCTATTGCCGGCCGATTTTCAGCCCACACTGCAGTTTGAGCGCACCCGCGATCCTGCACATGGCGACTGGGCTAGCAATATCGCGCTGATGTCGGCGAAAGCCGCAGGCAAACCACCACGCGTAATTGCTCAAGCCATCATTGATGCCCTACCCGCCAACGACGCAATTAGCCGCGTTGAGCTGGCAGGCCCTGGCTTTATCAACTTCTTTTTAAATGCCGGCAGCCGCTTTGCCGCCATCGAACACATTTTGAAAGACGCGCAAGCATATGGCTCGCCCAACATCGGCAATGGCCAACGCGTGCTGCTCGAATACGTCTCGGCAAACCCCACAGGCCCCATGCATGTCGGTCACGGTCGCGGCGCGGCTTATGGTTCTGCACTAGCAAGCTTGCTCCGTGCCACCGGTTATGTGGTCGATACCGAGTACTACGTGAATGACGCCGGCCGCCAAACCGACGTACTCGCAGTATCGGTGTATTTGCGTTACCTCGAGGCCTTAGGCGAGACCGTCGCTATTCCTTCGCGCGCTTATCCAGCCGAATACATTATCGAGTGCGCACAGGCTTTAGTCGCTCGCGATGGCCGTGCTTACTTCCTACCTTATGCCGAGCTAATGACCGGTGTTTTGCCCGATAGCGCTGATGATGGCGATGAAGCGAAAGCCATCAAAGAAGCGCATATCGACTCATTAATTGCACGCGTGCAGGAAGTTTTGGGCGCGGGCTATCGCACGCTGCAAGACTTCGCGCTCGACACTCAACTCGCCGCAATCAAAACTACTTTGGCGGCGTTTAATGTCTCTTTCGATGCGTGGTTCTCTGAGCGTAGCCTGGCCGAGAGCGGTGCTATTGACCTAGCCATTTCGCGCCTGCGTGAACGCGGCCATGTCTATGATATAAATGGCGCACTTTGGCTGCGCACCAGCGCTTTGGGCGATGAAAAAGATCGCTGCATGGTCCGTGACAACGGCGTCCACACTTACTTCGCCGCCGATGTCGCCTACCACTTAAATAAACTTGATCGTGGCTATGACGTGCTCATCGATGTCTGGGGCGCCGATCACCACGGCTATATCGCGCGTGTACGTGCGGCCATCGAAGCACTGACTGGCGAAGGCGATAAATTTGTCGTCGCGCTGATTCAGTTCGTCACTTTGTCATCGGGCCGGATGGGCAAACGCTCAGGCAATTTCGTCACGCTATCGCAGCTGATTGAAGAGGCCGGCAATGACGCCACGCGCTTCTTCTATCTGTCGCGCGCACCGGAACAACACCTCGAATTCGATATCGATTTAGCGCGCTCACAATCGGCCGAAAATCCGGTGTATTACTTGCAGTACGCGCACGCTCGCATCGCCAGCATTTTCCGCGAATGCGCTACCCGCGACTTGAGTTTCGACGCCGCTGCTGGCCTCTCCGCATTGCCATCACTCGCCGATGCTGGTCTCACCGAGCTGGTGAAACGCCTCGACGCCTGGCCCGATGCCGTCGCCAATGCGGCCCGCCAACAAGCACCGCATCAGCTCGCGTTTGCCTTGCGTGAACTCGCGCAAGAGTTCCATAGCTATTACAACACCAACAAAATGTTGGTCGATGACAGCTCGCTGCGTCACGCCCGCCTCACGGTGAGCCTAGCAGTGCAAAAAGTCTTAGCCCACGGCCTAGGCTTGCTTGGCGTGGCAGCACCGGAGCGAATGTAAACCTGTGGCCACCAACTCACGCCCACCAGCTTCAGGCGCCACTCGCAATGGCGCTAGCAAAAGCAAATCGTCCGCATCAAAGCGCCCGCAAGGTGCAGCGCGCAGAACAAAGCAGCAGCCACCGCGACGCCGCATGCCGCCTGGCCGTCTTATCCTATTTGTCTTGCTAGCAGGCCTACTTGGCTATGGCATTTGGACGCTACAGCATCGCCCCAGCGAAGAGGTTGAAGGTGTACCGGCTGCGCTTAGCAGCCTAGATGAGGCGCCACAACAGGCACCAGCAGCCAATACGCCCGCGAAAAAACCGGCTGAGCGTTTTGAGTTTTACGATATTTTGCCAAATCAGCGTGTGCTGCCATCACGCACGCCTGATGCTCGCAGTGCGCCACGACCACAGGCGAAAACTCCAGCGACTACGCCTGAAGCTAGCGAGCAGTCATCAACTCGATGGCTACAAGTCGGTGCATTTCGCAACGGCACACAGGCCAATGAGCGCTTAGCTGAGCTCAAATCTTTAAATATTCCCGCGCAACGCCAAAGTGGTTTCGATGCGCAAGGCAAACCGCTAGAACGTATTGTTGCCGGCCCATTTGATAGCGCACGTCATCTAGCTGATGCGCGCGCACGTTTGGCTACCGAAGGCCTCGATGCCATCCCCTTAAGCAGTCTGGGAGACAGCCAATGACAACTATTTTATGTGTACGCCGTGGCAACACTGTCGTACTCGGCGGCGACGGCCAAGTATCGCTTGGCAATACCGTGATGAAAGGCAACGCGCGTAAGGTCCGTCGCCTCTATAAAGATCAAGTAATTGCTGGATTTGCCGGCGGTACAGCAGATGCCTTCACTCTGTTTGAATACTTCGAAGCGAAACTGGAAAAGCATAGTGGGCATCTAGTGCGTGCCGCCGTTGAAATGGCAAAGGACTGGCGCACTGACCGCACACTGCGACGCCTCGAAGCATTACTCGCCGTTGCTGATCACAGCGCCTCACTCATCATCACCGGCAATGGCGATGTACTAGAGCCAGAGCACGGCATCATCAGCATTGGTTCCGGTGGCAACTTTGCCCTCGCCGCCGCTCGTGCCCTGATGGATCACAGCGAACTCGACGCCGAAGCCATTGTGCGCTACGGCCTGCAAACGGCTGGTGATATCTGTGTCTTCACCAATCATTCGCACACGCTAGAACGCTTGGATTATTAATCATGACTGCGATGACTCCGCGTGAAATTGTTCACGAATTAGACCTACACATTGTTGGCCAGCAAGCAGCTAAACGCGCCGTCGCATTAGCACTGCGTAACCGCTGGCGTCGTCTGCAATTGCCTGAAGCCATGCGCGCTGAAGTAACGCCAAAAAACATCTTGATGATAGGCCCAACCGGTGTTGGCAAAACCGAGATTGCTCGGCGTTTAGCGCGCTTGGCGCAGGCGCCATTCATCAAAGTCGAAGCGACAAAGTTCACCGAAGTTGGCTATGTCGGCCGTGATGTCGAAACCATTATTCGTGATTTGGCTGATATGGCGCTAAAGCTACAGCGCGAAATAGCTGTGGCCGATGTTGGCCAACGCGCCGATGAAGCCGCTGAAGAGCGCATCCTCGATGCTTTGCTCCCAGGCCCAAGCGGCAGCGAATGGCAGAAAGATGCAGCACCACCGCCCGATAGCGCCACCCGCCAGCTATTTCGCCGTCGTCTACGCGCTGGCGAGCTCAATGAGCAAAGCATTGAGATTGAGCTCAGCCAAGCCGCGCCAAGCGTAGATATGATGACGCCGCCGGGCATGGAAGACATGGGCAATCAATTGCAGAAAATGTTTTCCGGTCTTGGCGGGGCGAAGAAAAAAACTCAACGCCTAAGCATTGCCGAAGCCTATAAGCGCGTGCGTGAAGAGGAAGCTGGCAAGCTCGTCAATGAAGACGATTTGAAAGCAAAAGCCCTGCACTCGGTGGAGCAGCAAGGCATCGTTTTCATTGATGAAATAGACAAAGTTTGCCGCCGTGGTGACAGCCAAGGTGCTGATGTCTCGCGCGATGGCGTGCAGCGTGACTTGCTACCGCTCATCGAAGGCTGCAGCGTAAACACCAAATATGGCATCGTAAAAACTGATCATATTTTGTTTATCTGCTCCGGCGCATTTCACCTCGCCAAGCCATCAGACTTGATTCCCGAGCTACAAGGCCGCCTGCCCGTTCGTGTGGAATTAAGCGCGCTAACACCAGCTGACTTCGAGCGCATTTTAACTGAGCCGCATTGCTCGCTGACTGAGCAATATATTGCGCTACTGGGCACTGAAGGCCTGAAGCTAGAGTTCGCTGCGGAAGCCATTGCCGAGCTGGCGAAGGTTGCATGGCAGGTCAATGAGCGTACCGAAAATATTGGTGCGCGGCGTTTGCATACGGTGCTGGAACGTTTACTTGAAGGCATTGCTTTCGATGCTGCCGACTTAGCTCTGAAGCAGGCTGGCGCAACACTGATCATTAGCGCAGAAGATGTCACCAAGCATCTCGGCGCCTTGGTTGAAGACGATGATCTGAGCCGGTTCATTTTGTAACACCCGGCTGCTTAACTAGAAAGACTGCAACGTCTGCATGATCGCGGGCGTACGACGAGAGACCAAGACCATGAACGCTGCCGTGAAATTACCCACTCAGGGTACTCCAGACACCAATACCCGCATTCGTGCTGGCATTGGCCGCTATCGCATCTGGAGTCGTCATGGCAATGCTGCATTGGCCGCCCAAGTGCTCGCCGTGCAAGCGCTGCAAACTGCGCGCCTACGCCGCACACACCACAGCTTATTGGCCGATAAACGCTTTGCGCCAATCACCGAGTTTTTCCTCAACGACATCTACACCGGTCTTGAGCTCGATGAATTAGCCCGCGAAATCGAAAAAGCCCTACCTGTGGCCACACGCCTGCTTCCCGACTCAGTCATGCGCACCGCGGCGATTGCCGTTGAAGCTAATGCGCTCACCGGCGAGCTTGATGAAGCGGTGGCGCAAGACTTACTCACTCACGGTGTTGACGCACCCACAGATGTCGACTTGATCGCCAGCTATCGCCGCCTAGACCAAATTGAAGCACGCCACACGCAAATGCATTTGCTGCGCGAACTCGGCCTAGGCCTTGACCGCTATGTGCGCTCACGCTTGATTACCGCCACCTTTAAAATGTCCAAAGGCCCGGCACATATGGCTGGCCTCGCTGGCCTCTACGACTTCATGGGCACCGGCTTTGCTGTGATGAAGCCAATGAAGTCCGTGGCCGGCTTTTTGGATGTGTTCTTGGGCCGCGAAACGCGTATCCTCGACAGGCTCGCGCAAGGCGCCAGCGACCCTTTTGCAGTAGACGATGACGAGCCCTCGGCATGACAAAACGACCTTCATTACCCCCCGTTAATGGCCCGCTAGTTGGCGGCGCTGCCACCGGAGAGCAAACTCACTTTGGCTATAAAACCGTAGCTGCCAGTGAAAAAGCTGGCAAAGTTGCCGAGGTTTTTCACTCGGTTGCAGCCAAATACGACGTCATGAATGATCTGATGTCTTTGGGCATTCATCGCCTGTGGAAGCGTTTTGCTATTGAGCTTTCTGGGGTGCGCCCGGGGCAACGCGTGCTCGATATTGCCGGCGGTACCGGCGATTTAGCCAAAGCATTTTCGCGCGAAGTTGGCGCTAACGGCCACGTCATTTTGGCCGACATCAACTCCTCTATGCTGCAAGTTGGCCGCGACCGCCTCCTCGATCAGGGTGTGCACGGTAATATGGGTTTTGTCCAAGCCAATGCCGAGTGCCTGCCGTTTGAGCCGGGCAGTTTTGACCTCATCACCATCGCTTTTGGCCTGCGCAATGTCACCGACAAAAACGCCGCCTTACGCTCGATGTATCAAAGCTTAAAGCCCGGCGGCCGCTTATTGATCTTGGAATTCTCCAAGCCAATTTTCGAACCCTTGGCGAAGATTTACGACGCTTATTCATTCAGCTTGCTGCCGGCCATGGGCAAGCTCGTCGCTAACGACTCCGAAAGCTATCGCTACTTGGCCGAGAGCATTCGCATGCATCCCGACCAAGACACGCTGAAAGACATGATGGTCGAGGCCGGTTTCGAGCGTTGCGACTATCACAATCTCACCGGCGGCATTGTCGCCCTGCATCGCGGCTTCCGCTTTTAAGCGCCCGCACAGGACAGCCCATGCCATCGCTCCCTATAGTCTTAGCCCTGCGCGGCGTTGAAACGCTGGTCAATCGCGCACTGCAATACGACCCCGCTACGCGTCTGCGTCTGCGCGAGCTCAGCGGTAAATCGATTTATGTCGAGACTGAATCGCCGCGCTTTAGTGTCATGTTGCGCATTCAGGATGAGCGTATTCGCTTGCTGCCAGAATCGACCGAACGCCCACACGCCACCATCGAAGCGCAAACCGGCGCACTGCTGAAACTGGCCTTGTCGCGCGAATTGCAATTGATTGGCGGGCCGCTGCGCGTGCATGGCCAAGTGCAGCTCATTGAGCAACTCCATGGTATTGCTAAGCAGCTCGATATTGACTGGGAAGAACCGCTGAGCATGCTCTTTGGTGACAGTGCTGCACACGAAGTTGGCCGCCATGTCCGAGGCCTTTTTGGCTTCGCACAAAAAGCCGCAAAAACCTTTTTGCTCAATAGCCGCGAGTATCTGCAAGAAGAGCGCGAAGTCTTGCCGGTGCGCTGGGAAATCGACGAATTTGTTAGCGACTGCGATGATCTGCGCGCCGACAGCGAACGCTTAGAAGCTCGCCTTAAACGCGTGCAACAACGCCTGAGCAAACTGCAAGGATCAACGACATGATGCGCCACTTGCCACGTTTATTGGTGCTGTGGAGCGTATTTGCGCGCTATCGCCTCGATACCCTATTGCCGCCACCGCCGAGTCTGTTGGCGCACTTAGCCATCATCGCGTTCCGCCTACATCCAGCCTGGTGGTTTGCAGGAGCTCAGGCGCAGCAACCTGAGCGCATTCGCCTCGCCTTTGAAGAACTTGGCCCGCTATTTATTAAGCTCGGTCAACTGATCTCGACACGTCGTGATTTATTGCCGCCGGCCGTGCTCGACGAGCTCACCAAGCTGCAAGAAAATGTGCCGCCATTCGCTGTGATTGAGGCCAAAGCCATTGTTGAGCGCGAACTAGGCCTGTCCTTAAACGAGGCCTTTGCTCGCTTTGATGATGAACCGCTGGCAGCTGCATCCATTGCCCAAGTTCATACTGCCGCGCTGCGTGATGGCCGCGAAGTCATCGTCAAAATATTGCGCCCCGGCGTCGCCGATCGCATTCGCACCGATATGGCCTTGCTAAAGTCATTAGCCGAAATTGCCGAGCGCCGACTCGACCTGCGCGTGATTCCACTAACGCGCATCGTCAACGATTACGAACGCACCCTGCTCGATGAAACCGATCTCGCACTTGAGGCCGATAACACGCGGCAATTGCGCGCCAATTTTGTTAATTCGCCGCTGTTTTATGTGCCCGAAATTTACGAGGCCAATGGCAGCCGCGAGATCATGATCGCCGAGCGCATCGAAGGCGTGCCGATTAATGACCACGCAACATTCGACCGTTTAGGCATCGATCGCGAACGCTTGGCAGAAAAAGGCTTAACCATCTTTTTCACGCAAGTATTTCGCGACAACTTTTTTCATGCCGACATGCACCCCGGCAATGTCTATGTTGAAACCGCCAACCCCAGCGACCCGCGATTTATCGGTCTGGATTGCGCCATCGTCGGTACTTTGCCTAGCGAAGACCAGCTCACCATCGCGCAGATTTTACTGAGCTTAATTCAACGTGACTTCGGACAACTGGTGCGCGTAGCGGCAACTGCCGGCTGGATTCCTGCTGGCGCACCGCTGGATGTCATCAGCCGTGAAGTTCGCCGCTTAGTAGAGCCGGTGCTGAGCAAGCCCATCGACCAAGTGCAACTTGCGCCGATTTTGGCGGGCCTACTCGACATGTCACGCGTGCATGGCCTACACATTCCGCCTCAGCTGGTGCTACTGCTGAAGACGCTGATTCATGTCGAAGGCCTAGGCCGTGAGCTTTATCCGGCACTTGATATTTGGTCTCTAGCCAAGCCGCTTTTGACGCAATGGATGAACGACCGTATCGGCCCGAAAGCTCTGCTCAAGCGCGTGAAAGAAGACACGCCGATCTTACTCGCCGGCCTACCCGAATTACCCCAACTCATTTTCGATGCGCTCAGCCAGCAACGCCTGCAAGGCCAATGGCAGCGTCGCCAGCTCGATGCGCTCACCGCATTGCAGGCCGACTTGCGCGTAGGTCGTCGGCAAGATTTCATTGCCTGGTTCGGCGTTATCGGTGGCGGCTTGATGGCCTTAGCCAGTGCCGATGCCCTGCCGTGGTCAGCACCACCAGCGCTGCTAGGTTGGAGCATTGCTGTTATCGTAGTCAGCGCGCTCTGGCGTGTAACTCGCGCCTAATTTGCCGTGGAGGCTAGTATGTCTTGGCTAGATGATGTGAAGTTCGATAGCGATGGCCTGATTCCTGCCATCGCGCAAGACCATCAAAGTGGCCGTATCCTCATGGTCGCTTGGATGAATCGCGAAGCCTTGGCGCTAACCGTCGCCGAGCAGCGTGCGATTTATTGGTCACGCTCGCGCGCTAAACTCTGGCGCAAAGGCGAAGAGTCTGGCCACGTGCAAAAGCTCATTGAACTGCGTCTAGATTGCGATGCCGATGTCATCACTATGCAAGTTGAGCAAATCGGCGGCATGGCCTGCCACACTGGCCGCGAATCCTGCTTCTATCGCCGGCTACACGATGGCCAATGGCAAACCGTAGACCCCGTGCTGAAATCACCGGACGAGATTTACTCATGAGCGATTCTGACAAAAATCATGTGCTACGCGAACTCGCGCTAGTCTTGGCTGAGCGCAAAAAGGCTAGCCCTGAGAGCTCCTACGTTGCCAGCCTGCACCATAAGGGCCTAAACAAAATTCTCGAGAAAGTCGGCGAAGAATGCACTGAGACCATCATTGCCGCAAAAGACGCTGAGCGCAGCGGATCACTCGATGAGCTAGTCTCCGAGACTGCCGATTTATGGTTTCACTCATTGGTCATGCTCAGCCATTTAGGCGGCCATCCCGATCAAATTTTAGCGGAGCTAGCACGACGTTTCGGCCTGTCCGGCCATGACGAAAAGGCTAGCCGCGACACCCCTTAATAATTTTAGCAAATGGAAATGGCGCGCTAGCGCGAGGAGATATCAATGTTATCTGGACTGTCACTACCACATATTTTGCTGCTGCTGGTTATTGTCGTGCTGCTCTTTGGCACCAGCAAATTAAAAAACTTAGGCAAGGATCTAGGCGGCGCTATTAAAGGCTTTAAAGAGTCGATGAGCGGAGACGACGAGGCAAAAGCAAAAGCGCCGGAGCAGAAAGTCACGCATCAGCCTCAGGACCAAGTGCCGCCAAGCGATATCAAAGCTAATGAGCCCAGCTCACACGAACGCAAAGACAGCTAGCACCCAACGAGACGCGCGCCATGTTTGATGTCGGCTTTAGCGAATTATTTGTCCTCGCGATCATCGCGCTAGTGGTGCTTGGGCCTGAGAAACTACCGCATGCCGCGCGTATGGCCGGCGCTTGGATTGGCCGCATTCGTCGCACCATTATCAATGTCCAAGCGGACATCGAAAACGAAGTCGCTAGCTCTGAAATGCGTGAGCGGATTCGTAAAGAAATGGCCAAGGCCGAGGCCGCAAAGCAGCAATTGAGCACTGATATTATGCAAAGCTTGAACGCTCCAGCGCCTGCTGCCGAAAGCACAACCGATGCTGATGAATCTAGCACGGTAAAAATCAGCGATAATCAGCCGCAGGGCAAGCCCAATGACTGAGCAGACTTCTCCCGAAATCCCTAGCGGCGAAATGCCCTTAGTCGCGCATCTCATCGAATTACGCACACGACTATTGCGCATCATCATTCTGCTCATCGTGGTGTTTTTCAGCTTGGTGTATTTCGCCAACGATATTTACGCCTGGCTATCAGCGCCGCTGCGCGCACTACTGCCCATCGGCAGTACGATGATCGCCACCGATGTCACTTCGCCATTCATGGCGCCATTTAAGCTGACATTTTTTGTCGCGCTGTTTGCCAGCGTGCCCTATATTTTATTTCAGCTCTGGGGCTTTATTGCACCGGCGCTTTATCAACGCGAACGCCGCATTGCCATCCCTTTAGTGTTCAGCAGTGTCGTGCTGTTTTACGCCGGCATCGCCTTCGCCTACTTCATCACGCTGCCGGCCATCCTCGGCTTCTTCACCCGCATCGGCCCTGAAGATGTCGCCATCATGACCGACATCAATCTCTATTTAGACTTCGCACTAAAGCTATTTTTAGTCTTCGGCGTCACCTTTGAGATTCCCATCGCCGTGCTCGTGCTAATAGCCGCCGGCGTAGTCAGCAGCGCATCTCTTGCCGAAAAGCGTCGCTACATCATTGTCGGCTGCTTTGCCGTCTCGATGTTCTTGACGCCACCGGATGCATTATCGATGACCATGCTCGCCGTACCCATGTGGTTGCTGTTTGAAGCAGGCTTATTTTTCGGCAGCATCCTAGAGCGCCAACGAAAAAGCCACGCTAGCGAATAGCCCAGCGCGGCTTAGTCTCACAACATCATCTAAATCTAATGCTGATGCGCGTGGCTCATGCCCATCCGCATCAGTAAGTCCCGCGCCAACGGATTACCATCCATGTCCGCTAAATCAGCCTGATCAATCAGCTGACTTGCCACCAACGCCTTCACTGGTGCATCCCATTGCCGCACAGGCTTAGCAGTACCGCCACACGCTAGGCTAAATGGCTGTTTCGGAGACTTCAGCAGACGCTCAAACTCGGCCGCTTGAGGCGCGCGAGCCAACTCCAAAGGATGCGTAAAGCTCACCCCTTGCTTGATGTCTTGCGCCCAAAAAAGCACTTGCTGAATACGCCCTTGCGTTGATGCCCGCCACTGCCAAAGCTGACCTGGCGCCTGCATAGCGACATGCCTATTTTTCGCATGACTCCAGCGTGTCACTGCAAATACGGGTGGCAACGACCCACAGTATCCAGCGTCGGCAATCACTTCATATTCCACCCAACGCTGTGCATGAGCCGGTGCCATAAAGGCACCGGCCACAGACAACGCCAGCACGATCTGGCGAACCCTCATTACTTCACCATACTGCTGAGAAGTGGGTGTGCGTCAGCCATGACATGGAAAATATAACTTTGCTCTACCACTCCTCGGAATAAATGTGCGCCTGGACCTTTGGCAAAAATCATCACATCCTCACCGGCATGAGTCTCAGCCGATGTCGGCACTAAAGCCTCTTGGTGATAGTTCATGTCTTTGGTATTGACGCTTGTGAGGTCGGCACGAGGATTGCTTAACGAGCCAGGCGTCATATCGGTTTTACTTGTTTTAGCACCATAGATGTCTTCACCAGCTACGCCCGCAGCAAAGCCTAAACCGTTGGCATAAAGCAGCGTGGTGTAGGGCTTACCTAGCAAATCAACAGCATCGCTGGTTTCAACATCGCCAGTGGCGCCATTAGCTTCACGCGTCAGACCTAAGATGGGGTTGTTACGAATTGGGTAACCACCAATCGTCAATGTGTGGCTATGGTCAGCAGTAACCACAATCAATGTATCGCTATCATTGGTTAATTCATCGGCCTTTTTGATAGCCGCATCAAATGCCTGCGAATCCTTCAATGCGCGATAAGCGTTACCTGCATGGTGTGCATGATCGATGCGACCTGCCTCAACCATTAAGAAGTAGCCCTTTTGGTTCTTACTCAAAATACTAATGGCTTTGCTGGTCATATCAGCCAGTGATGGCTCACCCTGAGGCGACGCATCATTTTTACGATCAGCCTCAAAGTCCATGTGTGACGCATTAAATAAACCTAATACATGGTTAGTCGCTGCGGCATTCAAAGCATCAAACTGAGCTTTAGTTTGGACTACGGCCCCGCCCATGTTTGCAGGGTGCTTAGCCAACCACTCTGCTGTTAAGTCACGTCCGTCATTACGACGGCCAAAGCTACCCTCAATATCCTTAATTGTTTTAGGTAAAAAAGCGCGGCGACCACCGCCCATCGCAACCTCTAAACCATCACCAACAGGAAAGTTAATCAACTGCGAGGCTATGTCCGTACAACCAGTAGCAGCAACAGCATTAGCAGCTACTAAGTCGGCAAGATCTCGATCGCTCTCGGCATCTCGGTTAGGAATATGACTATAAACCGCTGCTGGCGTGGCATGAGTCAAGCGTGCAGTCGAAACCACTCCAGTCGACATGCCTTGCGTTTCGGCAAGCTCTGCAATAGTGGCTAATTTACGCGAATCAGCGCAGCCATCGGCGGCGTTTTTCTTTATTGCGCCGGTAACAGACAAATAGCCTTCTTTGGTTTTAACACCAGTGACCATTGCAGTCATGGTAGGAGCCGAATCAGCTGTTTGTTGATTCACTGAATAAGTACGCGATAACGCCAAGTACGGCAGTGACTCCATGTACAAAGTGTTCGACTCGCCATCTTTGTTTTGTTCTTGGCCATCAAAAATACGTGCGGCGGTGAGTGTTGAAATACCGAAGCCATCCCCGACAAATAAAATCACGTTTTTCGCTTTGCCACTGGCAATAGCCTGACGCGCCTGCTCTTCACTCAAGCGCTGCTGACCGCGCGCACTGAAGTAAGTTACGTCGGCCTTATTCACTGCCAACATACTAGGCACATCAGCTACTGCTGAAGAACCACCACAAGCTTGTAACAATGCCATTGTTGATGCCGCTAATACTCCAGCGGCAATTATTTTCATCTTCATCAGTCTGCTCCTATGGATTATGGTCGCGCGCCCGATGGCGCACTGAAATAACTCATAGATAGTCACAACCCCAAGTGACGCGGCCATGACGCCCAGATGACGCTTTCAATTTTCTCCTAGCAACGCTGCCTATTGCTCAGTAGAGCGCGCTCGCATTCCGGTGTATGGTGTATTGCTTCGTTAAACCAACACTATTGATAATCATGATTTCCGCCGCACTACGCTCACAACTCAATGCCCTCATCGCCACGCCTAGCGTGAGCTCGACTGACGCCTCGATCGACCAAGGTAATCGCGCAGTCATCGATCTGATTGCCGAATGGGCAACAGCGCTCGGCTTTCGTTGCGAAATCATGCCGGTGTCACCGGGCAAGGCCAATTTACTCGCCACCCTTGGCGAAGGCCCTGGTGGCTTGGTGTTTTCTGGCCATACCGACACCGTGCCGTTTGACTCTAACGGCTGGCATAACGACCCCTTCGAATTGACTGAGCGCGATGGCCGTTTATATGGCCTCGGCAGCGCCGACATGAAAGGCTTTTTCCCGCTTGCTTTAGCCGCCGCCGATGAAGCCGTGGCTCACATTCGCGCCGGCAAAACTTTAGCCGCACCGCTGATTATTTTGGCCACTTGCGACGAAGAAACTAGCATGGCCGGCGCCCGCGCCTTGGTCGATGCCGGCAAACCAAAAGCCCGCTACGCAGTGATCGGCGAGCCCACTAGCATGCGTCCACTGCGCATGCACAAAGGCGCGATGATGGAGCGCATCTTCATTGAAGGCCAAAGCGGCCATTCCAGTGATCCAAGCCTCGGTCGCAATGCGCTTGATGCTATGCATGCCGTCATTGGCGAGCTCATTGCCTACCGTGAGCAACTCGCCAGCCGGTATCACAACGCGCTATTTACCGTGCCTACACCAACGCTAAACTTGGGCTGTATTCACGGAGGCGATAACCCTAATCGCATCTGCGCAAGCTGCGAACTGCAATACGATTTACGCCCGCTTCCCGGCATGGACATGGCCGAGTTGCGCGCAGACATCAATATGCGTTTGCTGCCACTGGCCGAACGCTTCAACGTTAGCATTCGCAATGAGCCGCTTTTTGCCGGCACACCCGCGCTCGAAACTCCTGCTGAATCACCATTGGTGCAAGCGCTGGAGCAGCTCACGAACTACCCAGCCGGCGCTGCTGCTTTTGGCACCGAAGGCCCGTATTTACAGGCCTTGGGCATGGATGCACTGATTTTTGGCCCTGGAAATATCGACGTTGCGCATCAGCCCAATGAATATGTTGAACTAGCCAATCTCAACCCAACAATTAATATCTTACGCGGCTTAGTAAAACGCTTTTGCTTAGCGCACTAATCGGCTTATACAATCGCTTCTTAACTTAACATCACGGAAGGCCCTCCCTTGAGTAGCCAAACCCCTTTTCAAGACACCATGTCGGACCAATATGTGCATTGGTTTCGTAACTCCGCGCCGTATATCAATGCGCATCGCGGCAAAACCTTTGTACTGCTGTTTGGCGGTGAAGCCGTCAATCACGAGAACTTCCGCAATATCGTGCATGACATCGCGCTACTGCACTCGCTCGGCATTAACTTAGTTTTGGTGCATGGTGCGCGCCCGCAAATCGATGAGAATCTCGTCGAATACGGCCTGCAAACGCCTTATCACAATGGCATTCGCGTCACCACGCGTGAGGCCCTGCGTTGCGTCATGGATGCCGTTGGCGCTATTCGCCTAGAGATCGAAGCATTACTGTCGATGGGTCTCGCCAACTCGCCAATGTTCGGCGCCAAAATCGATGCAGTCTCTGGCAACTTCATTACCGCCAAGCCCTATGGCGTGCGCGATGGTGTCGACTTTGGCTTAACCGGTGAAGTGCGCTCGGTCGATATTGAAGCCATCAACAAAAACCTCGACAACCACCACATCGTCATTCTTGGCCCAACTGGCTACTCCACCACGGGTGAGGTCTTCAATATTTTGGCTGAAGATGTTGCCGTGTCAGTGGCGACTGCTTTGCAGGCCGATAAGCTAATTTGCTTGGGCGAGCGCGAAGGCATTTTGGGCGAAGATGACGAGCGCCTATTGCGTGAAATGATCCCCAACGAAGTCGATCAATATTTGCGTAATCGCATCATCGACACCGAGTTGCTGCGCCATATGAACGCCGCACGCGAAGCTTGCCGCGAAGGCGTCAAACGCGTGCACATCATTTCCTATGCCCGCGACGGCGCCATGCTGCAAGAGCTGTTCACCCGTGATGGATCTGGCACGCTGATCACTCACGACCCATACGAAGAAATTCGCACCGCCGAAATTGAAGATGTCGGCGGTCTCATCGAAATGCTTGAGCCGCTCGAGGAGCAAGGCATTTTGGTACGGCGCTCACGGCGCAAACTGGAAAGTGAAATTTCGCATTTTGCTGTGGTCGAACGCGACGGCATGATTATCGGCTGCGCCGCGCTCTATCCGCTGCCAACCAGCCCCGGCGAAATTCCATCGGGTGAGATTGCCTGCGTCGCCATCCACCCGAACTACCGCAAAGGTGCACGCGGCTCCGAGCTGATGGCCTTCTTGGAAAATCGCGCCATGAGCAAAGGTCTACGCCAGCTTTTCGTGCTCACCACGCGCACTGCGCTGTGGTTTCAAGAGCATGGTTTTGAGCCAGCCACTGTCGATGACTTGCCGAAACAACGTCTCTCTCTCTACAACTTCCAGCGCAACTCGCTGGTCTTTAGCAAAAAGCTTTAAGGAAACCGGTCATGACAAAAATTACCGACAATATGCGCAAGTTCTCATCACAAGTGGTTGATGGCGTTGAAGCCGCACCCGGTCGCGCCATGCTGCGCGCAGTGGGCTTCACCGATGAAGATTTCAAAAAACCGCAAATCGGCATCGCCTCAACTTGGGCGAACGTAACGCCATGCAATATGCACATCGACAAGCTCGCCGAAGAGGCCGAAAAAGGCGCTAATGCGGCTGGCGGCAAAGGCGTGATTTTCAACACCATCACTATTTCCGATGGCATCGCCAACGGCACAGAAGGCATGAAGTATTCGCTGGTGTCGCGCGAAGTCATTGCTGACTCGATTGAAACCGTAGTTGGCTGCGAGGGCTTTGATGGCGTAGTGGCAGTTGGTGGCTGTGATAAAAACATGCCCGGCTGCTTGATCGCCATGGCGCGTTTGAACCGCCCGGCCATCTTTGTTTATGGCGGCACGATCAAACCCGGTCACGGCCATACCGACATTATTTCGGTATTTGAAGCGGTTGGTCAGCACGCCAAAGGCGACATCGACCTCATTCAAGTCAAGCAAATTGAAGAAACCGCTATTCCTGGCGCAGGCTCGTGTGGCGGCATGTACACCGCCAACACCATGGCTTCGGCGATTGAAGCCTTGGGCATGTCACTGCCCGGCTCCAGCGCACAAGATGCCACCGGTAGCGACAAGGCACTCGACTGCTTCCGTGCCGGCGAGCAAGTACTCGACCTATTAGCACGCGACATAAAGCCTAGCGATATCATGACGCGTAAGGCTTTCGAAAACGCCATTCGTGTGGTCATCGCTTTAGCTGGCTCCACCAACGCCGTGCTGCATTTATTGGCCATGGCACACGCCGTGAATGTGCCGCTAACACTCAACGACTTCACCGAGATCGGCAAAACCACACCGGTGCTGGCCGACCTACGTCCATCCGGCAAATACATGATGAGCGAATTAGTCGCCATCGGTGGCATTCAGCCTCTGATGAAACGCATGCTCAATGCTGGCCTATTGCATGGCGACACACTTACCGTCACCGGCAAGACACTGGCGGAGAACCTCGAATACGTCGCCGACTATCCAGCCGATCAAGACATCATTCGTGCCTTCGATAATCCGATCAAAAAAGATTCTCACTTAGTGATTTTGCACGGCAATTTATCGCCGACAGGTGCCGTTGCTAAAATCACTGGCAAAGAAGGCTTGCGCTTTGAAGGCCGCGCCCGTGTTTATCACGGTGAAGAAGCCGCACTCGCCGGCATCCTCAATGGCGAAGTGGTCGCAGGCGATGTCATTGTGATTCGTTACGAAGGCCCGAAAGGCGGCCCCGGCATGCGCGAAATGCTCTCGCCAACCTCAGCCGTGATGGGCAAAGGTCTAGGCAAAGAAGTCGCGCTAATTACCGATGGCCGCTTCTCCGGTGGCTCGCATGGTTTTGTTGTTGGTCACATCACACCTGAAGCGCAAGATGGCGGCCCGATTGCTCTGCTCGAAGATGGCGATGCGATTACCATCGATGCCGAAACTCGCGAAATCAGCGTTGCTGTATCCGATGCCACCTTGGCGGAACGCCGTGCACGCTGGACTGCCCCTGCGCCGGTCTACACTCGTGGTGTGCTGGCCAAATACGCCAAGCTAGTGTCGAGCGCCTCTGAAGGCGCAGTCACAGACGCGTAAGCGATATGAGCCGCCTACAGCGATTTCTCCAGCCACGCCTCAGCGCCACACTCACCAGCAATAAGCTGCGTGATCTGCGGCGTAGTGGCCTGGAAGCTTGGCGACGGCTCGGGCGCTACCCGCATCAAGTCAGTGTTTGGTTACGCGTAGATGACCCTTACGCGTATTTATTACTGCAAGCACTACCCACTTTAGAGGCCGACTTTGGCCTGCGTATAAGCCTACGCATGCTCGGTTCCGGAAGCCCTGATACCACGCCAGAGCCGGAGCGTTTAACGCAATTTTCTGGTCACGATGCCACCCGCCTCGCGCGTTGGCATGGCCTCGACGCTCCGACATCATGGCAAGCAAATGCAAAGGATCTTGCGCTAGCTGAGCGATTATTAATTGCGCTCGAGCTTTCAGATCAAGAGGCGTCGGTCATGGAGCAGGCGCGTGATGTTTTGCGCGCACTATGGCGAAAAGATCACCCTGCATTGCAACAGTGTCAGGACGAACTCGCGATAAACATGGGCTCTGCAAAGTTCGATGCCGACTCCATTGCTAGCCACTTAAAACGCAATGCCGACAAGCAGCGCCAACTCGGCCATTACGCCAGCGCCATGCTGCATTACGCCGGCGAATGGTATTGGGGCATTGATCGCTTAGATTACTTAAGCCGCCGCCTAACCAGCTTGAACTTAGGCACCGCCAGCGCGCAGTGGAGTACGCATATCGATGGCCACTTTCTCGTCAGCGATGCTGAGCGACTAGCCGACTTGCGCGCACTCGACGCCGAACTCGATGTCTACTTTTCTTATCGCAGCCCCTACTCATATTTAGCGCTGAGCCGCATCCGCCTACTCGCCGAACATTACGGCATTGTCTTGCGCCTAAAGCCGGTCTTGCCCATGGTCATGCGCGGCCTGCCCGTGCCAACCATTAAGCGCTTATATATTTTGCTTGATAGCAAACGTGAAGCCGATTTACTCGACCTAGACTTTGGTCGCATTTGCGATCCTGTCGGCGCTGGCGTAGAACATTGTCTAGCGGTGACACATGCGGTGCTCACACAATCGGAAAAACTAGCGCTAGATTTTGCCGAGTCCGCCTGCGCGGCGATTTGGCATGAGGGTCGTGACTTAAGCCATCTACCCGAGATTTACGCCTGTGCTTTGCGCGCTGGCGTGACTGCCGATATTGTCGATGCTGCATTGGCTAGTGATGACTGGCGCGAAGCTGCATCACAGCATCATGGCGAGCTATTAGCGCTAGGGTTGTGGGGCGTGCCAAGCTTTAACTTGCACCTCGATGGCCAACCGCTATGCCAAACTTGGGGCCAGGATAGACTTTGGGTTTTGGAAGATGCGCTCAATGATGCATTGAAAATAAATCATCCACTCAGTTCGCGACGCTAACTAAGCAGCTAAGGAGTAACCATATGGAAACGGTTGTGGTACTCGGTGCCAGTCCGAAGCGAGAACGCTATAGCCATCAAGCGATGGTTCTGCTGCAAAAATATGGCCACCGAGTAATTCCGGTTAATCCTGGCCATGATCAAATCGATGGAATTACAGTTGCACGTAGCCTCGATGCAATCAGCGAAGCCGTCGACACCGTGACCATTTATGTTGCGCCAGCCCACCTCGATAGCCAGCTTGAGTCACTGCTTGCGCTAAACCCAAAGCGTGTCATTTTTAATCCTGGCGCAGAACATCCGCAGGCTAGTGCCGCGCTCCAAGCTCAAGGCATTACGGTAGAAAACGCCTGCACGCTGGTGCTGCTGCGTACTGGCCAATACGACTAAGGCAAAAGCCTACACTGGCAATTCACTGCCGCGCGTACGCATCCAGCCAGCAATGCTGCGGCGAGTCTGCTGCGCAGGCAGCACCTCATGAACAATGGTGTCGCTCCAAAACACGACGAGACTTCCGCCCTCGGGGCAAATATTCACAGTCGCCTGCTCAGGCGGATACAGCACCAGTTCGCCACCGCCATCGCTAGGCCACGGCGCATCGTTTAAATACAACACCGTTGAAACAATACGCCGCCCTGCGCCCAGCACACTCACCTCGATATGTTGATCGGTATGGCGGCGATAAAAGCTACCTAGGTCATAAATCGCGTAATGCGCCTCAAAGTCGGCCAAGCCTAAAAAGCCCATTTCATTTAAATGTGCTTGCAGCTGCGCCATTAGCGCCAAATAAGCCGCTGCCGCCGGCCACTCCGGCTCCAGCCACGCGATACGATCACCACGCACTTTGCCCGTGACCTGATGCGTTGAGCCACGGCCGATGCCAGCGCGATATAACTCCTCAGCACCATCGCGCTCCTGCAACTCGAGCTGCAATGCACGCAGTAAATCAGGCGGAATAGCATTGGCTATAACTGCCCAACCCTGTTCGAAAAGCTGCTCGCTCGCTATTCGAATTAGATCTGGCCACACCACAATCGTCTCAACGCTGTCATTAGCGGGTATCATCTGCGGTTCACTACCTGATGTTGTTGCCATGAATTATCGTCACCACTTTCACGCCGGCAATTTTGCCGATGTTATGAAGCACAGTCTGCAAATGGGCCTAATGGCGCATTTGAAAAAGAAAGAGTCGGCATTTTGCTTTATCGACACGCATGCCGGCGCCGGCGTTTACGACTTGCATGGCATGCAGGCTCAGAAAACCGGTGAATACCAACAAGGCATCGACCGCTTAGATGACCATCGCGGCGCACCAATATGGGTGGCCGAATACCTGCAAGGCGTGCTTGCCTGCCAAGCCACAGGAGCGCGTAGCAATTACCCCGGCTCGCCATGGCTAGGCCAGCGCCAATTGCGCGAACAAGACAGCGCCATTTTTATCGATGTGCAGCACGCTGAAGTCGCCAGTTTGCGCCATTACTTCAAGAACGATTCGCGCGTGGCCGTGCACCAACGCAATGCCTATGAAGGCTTAACTGCGTTGATTCCACCAAAGGAAAAACGCGGCTTGGTGCTCATCGACCCGCCTTATGAGCTTGAGCGCGATAGCTTTCCGCAACTGGTTAAGCTCATCGTGGCTGCACATAAAAAATGGCCAACCGGCGTTTATGGCATTTGGTTCCCGATCAAGCAGCGCGCATCTATCGTGAAATTTTATCGCGAGCTGATGAATAGCGGAATAAATAAAATGCTGTCATGCGAACTATTAATGCAGCCCGACGACAACGCCTTAGGCCTAAATGGCAGCGGCTTAATCGTCATTAACCCACCTTGGGGATTCTACGAAGAGGCACAGAAAACCTTGGCATGGTTAGTCGACCGTTTATCTGAGCATCCGCAGCGCTCGACCAAAGTGCGCTGGCTAGTCAATTTAGAGTAACTGCTCTAAACTCGGCACCATCACGCTGAGCGGATGACCGAGAGCACCATGATTACCAAGGAACACCTGAGCTACCAAGCTCAAAAAGCCTATGTCGCCACCATGATGAAAGTGGTTGGCGGCGGCTTAGCAGCAGCTAGCCGCGTCGATGAAACCGTGCAAAAAGAGCTCGCGGCACTGCCCGAAGGCTTCCAGGTTTGCATGACTGTCTTCCCAAGCGGCCCTAGCTTCTTTTTGCGCATCGGCAAAAATGGCCACTCCGAAGTCATTTCAGCTCCTGTCGGCAAGCCCGAACTAACCATCCGCTTCAAGCATCTCTCGCATGCCTTTTTGGTGTTTTCCTTCCAAGAAGGCACCGCGCAAGCCTTTGCCAATGACCGTATGATTGCCGATGGCAATGTCAGTCACGCCATTCGCTTAGTGCGCTGTTTGAACAAGATGGAAACCTTGATTTTGCCGCGCCTGATTGCCGAGCGCGCCGTGAAGCGTTACGACGCCGTACCGCTCACCGAAAAGATCACCAAAGCCGCACGCATTTACGGCCTAGTCGCCAAATCGCTGATTGCAGGGAACTGATATGAGCAAGCCTTACTACGAATTTTTTTGCCCCGTTAAAGTCATCGCGGGCAATGCTGCGTTAGAACACATCCCGTTTGAGCTCGATATTCTCAGCTCCAAAAATCCAATGATCATCACCGATAAAGGCGTGCGCGCAGTCGGCTTGCTTAAGCATATCGAAGGCGCACTTGCTGCAGCCGAGATCAATGTCAGCACAATTTTTGATGATGTTCCGCCAGATAGCTCGATTGAAACCGTGCATGCCGCTGCCAAGGTTTATAACGACAACGGTTGCGATGCCATCATTGCCGTTGGCGGTGGTTCGGTTATCGATACCTGTAAGGCGGTCAATATTTTGGTCTCTGAAGGCGGCGATGATCTACGCGCCTACTCCGGTGCACATGTGCTGAAGCGTCCGTTGAAGCCTTTATTTGTGGTGCCAACGACATCTGGCACAGGCTCAGAAACTACCGCTATCGCGGTGATTTCCGACAACCAAGCCGGCGTGAAAATGCCCTTTGTGTCGTACTTCTTAATGCCCAATGCCGCCGTGCTCGATCCGCGCATGACGCTAACCTTGCCACCGCACATCACTGCGATGACCGGCATGGATGCTATGACGCATGCCATTGAGGCCTACACCTGCATGGCGCATAACCCAATTAGCGACGCCTACGCCACTAGCGCCATCGCTAAAGTCAGCGCTAATCTATTGAAAGTACTGGATAACCCCAGCGACTCCGATGGCCGTCTAGAGCTCGCGCAAGCCTCAACCATGGCCGGCATCGCATTTTCCAATGCCATGGTTGGTCTCGTGCACTCATTAGGTCACTCACTGGGCGCGGCCAGTCATCTGCCGCATGGCCTGTGCATGAACTTATTCCTGCCTTATGTGCTGGAGTTTAACAAAGACAAAAATGGTGACCGCATCGCCGACTTACTACTGTCGATTGCTGGCGCTGAGGTCTACGCCAGCACACCAGCGGCACAACGCGCCGACCGTGCTATCGAAGAAATTCGTCGCATGCGTGATGAGATACATGCGCGCTGCAAGCTGCCACGCACCCTGCAAGAAACCGGCAAAGTCACGCGCGATCAGTTTGACCACATCGCTGACTTAACGCTGGATGACGGCTCGATTGTGATTAATCCGAAAGAGGTTGATCGCAAGCAAGTGTTGGCACTTCTGGAAAAAGCCTGGGGCTAAACCTCTCGCAGCAATAAAAAAGCCCAGCTCAAAACTGGGCTTTTTTTTCGCCTTGAAAAACTAGCTTGGCCAATGCTTCAACCAAGGCTCACTGGCCTTAGCGACGGCCAAAAAATCGCCATTGAGTAGCGTGCTTCGGCAGTTATACAAAAAGCGCTGACCTTTCGCGTCAACCAACTCACCGCCCGCTTGCTCGAGCACGACTTGAGCGGCAGCAGTATCCCATTCGCTGGTCGGCCCAAAGCGCGGATAAGCATGAGCGCGACCCTCGGCCACGACACAAATCTTAAATGCAGAGCCAGCAGGAATAGAGCTCACCTGCCATCCGGTCGCCTGTAGCGACTGCTCAAAATGGGCTAGGCGCTCGAGGCCATGACGGCGACTAACGGTTAAGTTGAGTGTGCCATTTGAGGCCGACCAATTTGGTGCACGCGCTTGGATTGGCATCCATGCGGAGGCGGCTTTGTTTGCCGAAACGGAGCTGATGGCTTCAGCCACTGCTGTAGTCTCAATGACTGCCTCAGTCCCGACCCGAAAACTGCCCACGCCCTCTGCCGACACATAGCTAACGCCATTTGCCGGCCCATAGACCACACCCAAGACGGCCTCGTGGCCAATTACCAAGGCAATATTGACGCTGAACTCACCATTGCGCGCAATGAACTCTTTAGTGCCATCAAGTGGGTCAACCAACCAGTACGCAGCCCAATCTCGACGATCGCGTAAATCGTCTGGCGAGGACTCTTCTGACAAAACTGGTAGGCCCGCCAAGGTCTTATCTGCTAGCGCCTGCAGTCCCTTAACGATGCTTTCATGGGCGGCAATATCGGCAGCAGTAATCGGCGAGGAGTCGGACTTTTCTGTCACCGCCCATCGCGCCGAGTCGCTATAAATCGCCATGATGGCGCGCCCAGCATCTTCAGCAACAGCCATCACCGCAGCCAACGCATCTCGCGTTACACTATCGCGAACGCTTGCTTCGGCGATCTTTTGAAGATTATTTTTAATATCGGCTGACATGATTTGGCCTCGAAACTAATGAGCTGCTGCGCATCGCTGCGCATAAGCCACAGGATACGCGAATGACTGCTTTGCTCGACACTGCCAACACCACCATCGATTGGCAAACCATCGACACGGTAATTTTAGACATGGATGGCACCGTGCTCGACCTGCACTTCGACAATGTCTTTTGGATGCAGCACCTGCCCGCACTCTTTGCCGATCACAACGGCTTGCCGCGCGAGCAAGGCTTGGGCGAATTGCTCATGCGCTTTCAACATCATCAAGGCCAGCTGAACTGGTATTGCACCGATTTCTGGAGCGAACAGGTTGGCTTCGATATTGTGCCGCACAAAAATGACCTGAAGCATTTAATCCGCGAGCGTGCCGACGCCTTTGCTTTTTTAGCAGCTGTGAAAAATAGCGGACGACGCTTAATTCTTGCCACCAATGCGCATCGCTCAAGCCTTGAACTAAAGCTAACCGTACAGACCTTTGCTCATTATTTCGATGCCATGGTGAGCTCGCATGACTATGGCCAGCCAAAAGAAGATCAAGCGTTCTGGCAGCAGCTGTGTGAGCAGCAAAATATAGACCCATCACGCAGTATTTTTGTTGATGACAGCGAAGCAGTGCTTGATAGCGCTCAGCTTTTTGGCATCCGCGACTGCATTTGTGTGAGCACACCCGATAGCGAAAAGCCCGCACGTAAACGCCTGCGTTATCCGGCAATTGATCAGTTTGCTGAGCTTGGGATTATTCCTGCATTAGGCGATATTGCTGCGCTCAAGGCGGCCTCGGAGCCTACAAAAAAATGAAGTCGGGCAGTAAAAACGCTAGCGACAACGACACTCGCACACGAGTTGATAAATGGCTGTGGGCAGCTCGTTTTTACAAAACGCGCTCGCTAGCAAAAGACGCCATCGACAGCGGCCATGTGCATTGCGATGGTCAGCGCGTAAAAGTGAGCCGCGAAGTATTTGTCGATATGACTCTGACTATTCGACAAGGTCATGATGAGAAAATCATTGTCGTTGATGCGCTGTCGAGCGTGCGAGGGCCTGCGCCGGTGGCGCAGATGCTGTATCACGAAACACCAGAAAGTATTGCTAAGCGCGACGATCTTCGTGAGCAGCGCAAGGCACAAAACTTAGCGCATCCTGACCATAAGCCGAATAAGAAAGAGCGCCGGCAGATCCATCGTTTTCAGCGCGGGTTTGGCGAATGAGCTGGCTTGCTACTTAGTTAATAACGCCGCTAAAGCACTCGTGTTTTCCACGTCGCTAAATCAGCTAATTGCAACGTTAACGTATCGCCCGAATGTAATGCCGCCACGCCAGCAGGAGTACCTGTCATCACCACATCTCCCGGCAGCAGCGTGATATAGCGCGTAATAAACTGCAGCAAAGCAATCATGTCGGTGATCATATCGGCGCTATCACCACTTTGACGGCGCTCACCATTGATGCTCAAGCTGAATTCAACTGCAGCTAAGTCAGAAAAATCAGTCACTGGCAAAAAGCCACTCAACGGCGCCGAGCCATCGAATGCTTTGGCTAACTCCCAGGGCTGTCCTTTCGCTTTTAGCTCGTTTTGCTTCTCACGCAAGGTAAGGTCTAAGCCTAAACCAACGCCAGCAATAGCCGCACGTGCTTGCTCAGCGCTCACTTCTTGCAAAGCTGTGATGTCTTTCGTAACGGAATTACTCTGCGCAGGCACAAGCAGGCTCTGGCCAATCAGCAGCGTGATTTCAGTTTCAAAATGGCATTCGCCCTGCCCCACTGGAATTGGAAACTCAGACTCCAATGCCACGGCCGATGTGCTTGGCTTAAGGAAAATAATCGGTGCATCAGGCACTTCGTTACCAAGCTCGCGCGCATGGGCAGCGTAATTGCGACCGACACAGACCAGCTTGCCAACGGGTAAGTTTGTTGCCGCTCCGCCATACCATTGATGCTGATAATCCATGCCGTCCACTCCTATCTCATAAAACGCCAACGCAAATGCCGAGCGGCTTCAAGCTAAATCAAAAATCTTGCCCGGATTCATCACACCGTTCGGGTCAAAAACCTGCTTGATCGCACGCAAATACTCAATCTCAACCGGCGAGCGCGTATAGGTCAAATACGCTTTCTTAGTCATGCCAACACCGTGCTCTGCCGACACCGAGCCGTTGTATTTCTGCACCGTCTCAAACACCTGCACATTGACCTCTTTGCACTTGGCGAAGAAATCAGCTTTTTCCATGGCATCGGGCTTGAGGATGTTTAAGTGCAAGTTGCCATCACCAATATGGCCAAACCAGACCACGCGGAAGTCTGGATATTGACTAGAGACAATGGTGTCGATATCGGCAATAAAAGCCGGAACGCGCGCAATCATCACCGAGATGTCGTTTTTATACGGCGTGAAGGGAGCGATGGTCTCTGAGATATCTTCGCGCAGGCGCCAGAGGTTTTTCGCCTGAGTTTCCGACTGGCCTAGCACGCCATCAACTACCCAACCCTGCTCCACGCAATGCTCGAAAATAGTCATTGCCTCATCGCTCATGGCCTCCGACAGAGCCTCGAACTCAAGCAGTGCGTAAAACGGAGTCGCGGATTCGAACGGCCGCGGAATCCCCGAATGCGCAGTGACTATCTGCACCGACAACTCAGAGAAAAACTCAAAGGCGGTAAGGTCTAGCCGAGCCTGAAACTCTCGCAACACATTCATCACCGATGGAAAGTCGGGAGTGCCCAAGACCATCACCTGCAAATTACGCGGTGCACGGTCGAGCTTCATTGTCGCCTCAACCACCAGACCCAGCGTGCCTTCAGCGCCAATAAATAAATGCCGCAAATCATAGCCGGTGGCATTTTTGATCATGTCTTTATTGAGTTCGAGAATGTCGCCCTTGCCGGTCACTACCTTCAAGCCCAACACCCAATTACGAGTCATGCCGTACTTAATAACCTTGATGCCGCCAGCATTGGTGCCAATATTGCCGCCCAGTTGCGACGAGCCCGCCGAAGCGAAATCGACCGGATAATACAGACCTTTTTCTTCAGCAAAATTTTGCAGCTGCTCAGTCACCACGCCAGCCTGAATACGCACCGCGCGATCCTCCGCGATGAACTCAGTGATCTTATTTAAATAGTCGAAGCTCACCACCACTTCGCCATTGGCAGCAACTGCGCCCGCCGACAGGCCAGTACGACCGCCCGATGGCACGATGGCAAAGCCCGCCTCATTGGCCAGACGAACCACCGCCTGCACTTGTTCGATGCTCGATGGAAAAACAATGGCTGATGGCGCTGGCGTATACATTTTGGTCCAGTCCACACCCCAAGTTGCCAAGCTTTGCTCATCCACACGCACGCGGGACTCGCCCACAATATTTACCAATGCCTGAAGTGTTGCAGCGGCCAATGCCATGTCAGCGTCCTATAACAGATTTCAATTCGACCATTCTACCTAATGCAGAGCCTGTGCTACTATGCCGCCCTCGAAATTACCATCTGCGAGCGCGCATCATGAGCCAGCTATCCCTCGATAAAGCCAAAATCCGCTTTCTGTTGCTCGAAGGTGTTCACAAAAATGCGCTCGATATTTTAGCCAACAATGGCTACACCAATATTGAATACATTCGCGGTGCACTCGACGAAGATGTGCTGATTGAAAAGATCAAAGATGCACACTTCGTTGGCCTTCGCTCGCGCACGCAGCTCACCGAAAAAGTGATTGCTGCAGCTGACAAACTCGTGGCCATTGGTTGCTTTTGCATCGGCACCAACCAAGTCGATTTGAAAGCGGCACTAACGCGCGGCATTCCCGTTTTTAATGCGCCCTACTCAAACACTCGCTCAGTCGCCGAACTGGTCTTGGGCCAGCTCATTTTATTGCTTCGCGGCATCCCAGAAAAAAACGCCATGGTACATTCCGGCGGCTGGTCAAAGTCGGCTGAAGGCTCTTACGAAGCTCGCGGTAAAACGCTAGGCATCGTCGGTTATGGCTCCATTGGTTCGCAGCTTTCTGTTCTAGCTGAATCACTGGGCATGCACGTTATTTATTTCGATACGCTAACCAAGCTGCCACTCGGCAATGCTCGCCAAGTTACCAGCATGGAAGAGCTGCTAAGCACATCCGATGTAGTTTCACTGCATGTGCCAGACGTACCATCGACTCGCAATATGATGCGCGCTGAGCATTTCGCACAAATGAAAGCAGGCAGCATCTTCATCAATGCCGCACGTGGCACCTGTGTCGATATCGATGCATTGGCCGCAGCTATTACTAGCAAGCACTTAAACGGCGCGGCAATTGACGTGTTCCCGAAAGAGCCAAAATCAAACGATGAAGAGTTCGTGTCGCCGCTGCGTGGCTTATTCAATGTGATTTTGACGCCGCATATTGGTGGCTCAACACTAGAAGCACAGGCCAATATCGGCCTAGAGGTTGCAGAGAAATTCGCACGCTATTCCGATACCGGCGCAACCACCACATCGGTGAACTTCCCTGAAGTATCACTGCCCGTGACCCCGGGCAAACACCGCCTGCTGCACATCCACAAAAACATTCCTGGCGTGCTCTCGGCCATCAACTTAGTGTTTGCTGAAAATGGCATCAACATTAGCGGCCAATCGCTGATGACCAACGACACCATCGGCTATTTAGTCATGGAAGTTGACGCTGCTTATTCAGACGTCGCGCTAGAAAAGCTGCAACAGATCAACGGCACTATTCGCACCCGCGTACTGTACTAAGCTAAATGTCTATGATCTCGGCCGCCATCGCAGCTCCCGCTCGTGGCGGCCGAGTCATTTATAACGTCGACACACAAGGCTGCATTCGCGATGGCGCTGCGCCTGAACACATCACCGTATATATAGCCGCACTAGAACCCCTGCCCGCCGATTCGCTACGGCAGCGCCAAAGAGCTCAAGT
Source organism: Paraperlucidibaca wandonensis (assembly GCF_042677145.1). Classification (NCBI taxonomy): domain Bacteria; kingdom Pseudomonadati; phylum Pseudomonadota; class Gammaproteobacteria; order Moraxellales; family Moraxellaceae; genus Paraperlucidibaca; species Paraperlucidibaca wandonensis. The sequence continues at coordinate 1,692,217 of NZ_JBHTIT010000001.1, forward strand.
GTTGTCATGGCTCGCAGAGCACGACGACAACAGCTTAACGCCGCCCGAGCTACAAACAACTGATCTAGGCAAGCCCTATTGGCCCGATGGTCGTTGGCAACTGAACTGGTCACATAGCCAATATATTGTGGCGCTAGCGATTGCTCCGCATGAGTTTTTTCAACAGCAGACCGCCTCAAACACAAAGTCGGAGTCGGAGTCGGAGTCGGAAACTCTAGCTGGAGCCTTGGGCATAGATCTAGAAGTGCTCGGTCGCTCACGATCGCGAGAAGCCTTAATTAACCGCTACTACCACCCAAATGAACATAGCCTCGCTGACACTGATCTTGGTTTTTTAAGCATCTGGACACGCAAAGAGGCGGTCGTTAAAGCTCAAGGCATGGGTTTGCGCATCGATCTAAAAAGCCTCAACACGGCCACCGCAGTCATTGAGCACGTTCAACTCGGCCAATGGCATAGCCTCACGGTTTCGCTAAACGAACCCAATGCAGCGCCAACCGAAATTGGCGTCCTTAGCTTGAGTTGGCCAGCAGCACTCGCGCTGTAACACGTCGTAAACAATACGCCCACTGCCCTCGAACGCTTTATGCCAGATCATCTGTGCATTACCATCGCGACATTACTTTTAGGAAATTAATACCATGGCTCTCACAGTCGACCGCCTGCGCACATCGGTGCAATATCTGCTGCCGCAACACGGGCTCTCGCGCCTCGTTGGCAAAATTGCTTCCAGCACCACACCATGGATAAAAGATACTTTCATTCAACGCTTTGCCGAACGCTATAACGTCGACATGAGCGAAGCGCTAGAGCCAGACTTGTCGCAATACGCCTGTTTCAACGATTTTTTCACGCGCGCCTTAAAGCCCGGCGCACGGCCATTGTGCACAGAGAACGACAGCATTCTCTGCCCAGCCGATGGCGCGATTTCGCAACTCGGCCCCATCACCAATGACCGTGTATTTCAAGCCAAAGGCCACGACTACAGCCTCAGCGACTTACTCGCCGATAACACAAGCGCACAAGCGTATATTGGCGGCCAGTTCGCCACTGTGTATTTATCGCCACGCGACTATCACCGTGTACACATGCCACTCACTGGCAAGCTCACACGCAGCGTCTATGTGCCCGGCGATCTATTTTCGGTCAACACCCTCACCGCGCAAACCGTGCCCAACTTATTTGCCCGTAATGAACGCTTAGTAGCCCATTTCGACACCGAAGCTGGCCCCATGGTTGTGATTTTAGTCGGCGCGATGATTGTCGCCAGCATTGAAACTGTCTGGGGCGGCGTCGAAGCTATAGGTTCAGAAATCCGCACGCGCGACTTTGCAGCCCATGAGCAAATCACACTAAACAGCGGTGACGAATTAGGCCGCTTCCGCCTCGGCTCCACCGCCATTATTCTCTTCGGGCCAAACGTAATGAGCTGGGAAAAGGAATTTGTAACTAGCAGCTCGACACGCATGGGCCAGCGTTTAGGCTATGTTTTAAGCAAAAAGTAATGCGTTTATGTATATGACCAGGCAGTCCTATACAGTTGTTTACAAAAGCTCTACAAATCCAAGCGCGTTTGACGTTTACAATCCGCACCGTAACCAAATTACCCATATGTGCTGCTCGACCTCGGTTTTGCAGCGCCACGATTTGCCGAGGCTTATATGAACACATCTAAATTTACTCGCTTAGCTGCTAGCTGCGCGCTAGCACTTGGTCTTGCTGCCTGCGGCGCTGATGGCAATAGCAATACTACTGGTGGCGGTGGTACTGGCGGTGGTACTGGCCCACGCCTAATTCTTGACGACACACAAACTCAACTCAGCGGCACATTGACTGGCCTCGCAGGCCTTATTGGCACTGACAATCCATTAGGCGCCTTAGTCTTTTGCTTAGACCCAACAGTAAACGATCTTGTTGATGGTCCCGACGCCCTGCTAACCAATTTGCTCGGCAGCCTGAATACCACACTAGGCACGCAGGACCCAGCGGCTCTGCAGGCAGCTCTATTGGCCAGTGGCGACAGCTTATCAACTGCATTGCAATCACTGACAGTCAACTTGCCTAATGCATTAATGGCCTTGGCCGACCCTAGCGCAGTGAGTAACTGCGGATCACAAGGTGGCACTACTGGCGGCGGTACTGGCGGCTCACCATTAGATGCATTGATTGCTCTATTTGGTGGTGGCAGCAACCCATTCGCTGGTACGCCCCTAGAAGCACTTGGCACATTAGGTGGCTCAGGCACACCTGCTGGTGGACCAACTGGCACACCATTAGACGCCATCTTAGGCCCACTATTAGCCATCCAAAATGGTGGTGCCAACGGTGAGATTGTTGATCAGCTCGGCCAAGGTGTTGCACAGCTTGGTACTGCACTGAGTGACAGCCTGCCAGACCAAGTTGTTACAGCCCCGATTGTTGGTGGCGTACTCGTACTGCTGTCCGACACATTGGTTGATCTCGGTGGCGTTCTGGATCAGATTGAACAGCCAAGCACTGCAGCAGAGCTGCAAGCCCTATTGAACAATTTGCTAAGCAACTTAACTGGCACCCTGATCGGTCTAGACCCAACAGGCCAGCTAGCAAGTACCGCTGGCCCACAAATCCAAGCTGGTATTAACCAACTGACGGATTCATTGGGCGCAATCTTGGTTCCTCTTGCCGGTACTGATGGTTTACTACCAACGCTTCTAAATCCTTTAAGTGCGCTAACTTGCCCACTGAAGCTGACAGGTAATTGTGGCGCTACAGGCAGCACAGGTGGTGACAATCCTTTAGCAGGCATCCCATTACTAGGTGACTTGCTCGGCGGCGGCTTACCAACCGGTGGTACAGGTAGCACAGGTCCACTATCTGGCGCATTAGCCGGCACACCATTGGCTCCTATTGGTGGCTTACTCGGCCTGCTAGGTCTGTAAGCAACTTCGCAGCAATGGACTGCTGAAGCAACATCAAAAACACCCCGCCTAGTGCGGGGTGTTTTGTTTTCAGAGACTAAGTTCCGCTAAGCTAGAGCATTGCGTTTACTTATTGGCAACTGCTCATGCGCATCACCTTAAAACAGCTCGATGTATTTGCCGCTGTGGCACGCGAAGGCAGCGTTACACGCGCCTCAGAGTGGCTCAATCTCACGCAAAGCGCGACCAGCATGGCGCTTTCAGATCTAGAGTCGCAGCTTGGCGAGAAAGTCTTTGATCGTGTCGGTAGACGCCTACAGATTAATGACCTTGGCCATCGCCTACTACCACTCGCGCTAGAGTCAGTTGCCCGCGTTCGTGAAATCGAAGATATCTGTCGCGGCGATCTACCAGGTAGCGGCCGCTTGCGCATTGGTGCCAGCTTAAGCGTAGGCAACTATTTGATGCCTCAGCGCATCGGCGACTATCTGCAGCTACACCCCGAAGCAGAAATCAGCTTAGACGTAGGCAATACGCGCCACGTTGTCGAGTCTGTAAGGCAATTCACCTGCGATATTGGCTTTATTGAAGGCTTTTGCCACGACCCCGATATCGATGTATTGCCATGGATAGATGATGAGCTAGTGATATTTGCCAGCCCCCAACATCCACTCGCTACGAAAGAGTCACTGACACTCGAAGACTTGAATCAGGCGCAATGGATTTTGCGTGAGGCTGGCTCGGGCACGCGCGAAGTATTTGATAATGCTATCGCAGGAAAATTAGTTGGCATGCATATACGGCTAGAGCTTAGTCACACCGAAGCCATCCGACGTGCCGTAGAGGCAAATATTGGGCTGGGCTGTGCCTCACGTATGACACTGCAGGAAGCACACGATGCTGGGCGCGTGGTGATCTTAAACACACCATTCTTAGACTTACGCCGATCACTTTTTGTATTGCGCCATAAAAACAAATACACCACACGTGGACTAAGACGATTCTTAGCGGCGTGTGGTGTCAATTTACCGGACTAAAAATAGCTGCGACCAAAGCACATAGCCTTGGCCAGTATTTAGATTAAATCCAAGTCTCTATCGCGCACACCAAGCAAGTACAAAATGCCGTCGAGACCAAGGGTAGAGATGGCTTGTTTGGCATTTGCACGCACCAATGGTTTAGCGCGGAAGGCAATGCCTAGACCTGCAATGCTGAGCATAGGCAAGTCATTAGCGCCATCACCTACAGCGATGACTTGCTCTAGATTCACGCCTTCCTTTTCGGCAATCATTTTCAATAGTTCAGCCTTGCGTGCGCCATCAACTACCTGGCCAGTAACGCGGCCAGTGACTTTGCCATCTTCAATTTCAAGTTGATTAGCAAAGACATAATCGATGCCTAATTTGCGCTGCAAGTATTCACCAAAATAGTTAAAGCCACCGGACAAGATAGCGGTTTTATAGCCAAGAGCCTTGAGTGTGAGCATGAGATGCTCAGCTCCCTCAGTGAGCTTCAGCGACTGCGCTATTGACTCCAACACACTCGCATCAAGACCTTTAAGCAAGGCCACTCTAGACTCAAAGCTTTGCGTAAAGTCGAGTTCACCAAGCATGGCTCGCTCAGTAATTGCCGCCACTTGCGCACCAACACCGGCCGCCATAGCGAGCTCATCGATGACTTCATGCTCAATCAGTGTGGAGTCCATGTCGAAGCAAACGAGGCGGCGATTACGGCGAAAGGCATTGTCTTTTTGGAAGGCAATATCGATGCCGTGCTCACCAGCCAAGCGTAATAATTCCGCGCGCAGAGCATCAGCTGATTTCGGCTCGCCGCGTACCGAAAACTCGACGCAAGCCTTAGCTTGCTTCTCACCGCCCTCACCTTCTAAAGGAACGCGACCCGATAAACGCTGCAGGCCATCGATGTTTAAGCCTTGCTCAGCGATCAACTTGGTCATCGCCGCTAAATGCTCAGCGGTGATTTTGCGCGCCAACACCGTAAAGATATATCGCGCCTTGCCGTGACCAGAAACCCATTGGTGATAGCTATCAGCGCTGATCGGCGTGAAGCGAGCCTGCAGGCCGAGTGCGTGCGCTTTAAACAACACCGCACGCATGAGAATGGCCGAGTCCTGCTCACCGCCAGTTTCAATCACCAGGCCTAACGTGAGCTGGTCATGAATAACGGCCTGACTGACATCAAGCACGCTCACTTTATGAGAAGCCAACGCCTCAGTAAGGGCGGCGCTAATACCGGGACGATCAGGGCCAGAGATTGATACTAAGAGAATTTCACGCATCTACAGTTACTCCACGCGCAGGCCGTCGACTTTCTGGAAGCCGCGCGGTAATTTTTGACCACGACGGCCGCGCTCGCCAACATAGTGAGCAAGGTCTTTATCGTTGAGTGTGACGTGGCGCGCGCCGGCAATTACCGTGAGTTTTTGACCTTCGGCAATGGGGATGACTTGGACAATGCTCTCACCTTCGCTGGCACTCAAATTCATTAACTTATTGCCCTTACCTTTTGCCAAACGCGGCAAATCAGCAATTGGGAATACCAGTAAACGTCCACCACTGCTGAGCACCGCCAACTGATCTTGCTCACTGCCTTTTAGTAAGACAGGTGCCACCACCTCGGAGCCAGCAGGCAAGGTCAGCAAGGCTTTACCGTTGCGATTGCCCGCCTCCATATCAGCGAGTGTGGCGACAAAGCCATAGCCTGCGTTACTGCTAAGTAGCACACGCTGCGATGTCTCACCCATGATAAGGCAGACAAACTGCGCGCCTGCGGGAGGGTTTAATTTTGTGGTCAGCGGTTCGCCTTGGCCACGTGCGCTGGGCAAGGTATTGGCCAACAAGGAATAGCTACGGCCCGTGCTATCCATAAAGATAGCCTGCTGGTTGGACTTACCTGCGGCTTGCACTAGGAAGGCATCGCCGGCTTTATAGCTGAGGCTAGTGCCATCGACATCATGACCTTTGGCGGCGCGTACCCAGCCTTTGTCGGAAAGCACTACAGTGACGGGCTCGGCGGGTGTTAGATCACTTTCTTTTAAGGCTTCAGCTTCGCGTCGCTCGACCAATGGCGAACGCCGCGCGTCGCCGTATTTGGCGGCATCAGCTTCAATTTCTTTGATAATTAATCGCTTCAATAGCAGATGCGAGCCCAAGATTTTTTGCAGATGATCGCGCTCTTTCGCCAGCTCATCTTGCTCACCTTTGATGCGCATTTCTTCGAGCTTGGCCAAATGCCGCAGTTTCAACTCAAGGATGGCTTCGGCCTGCATATCGCTAAGGCCAAAACGCAGCATCAGCTCGGCTTTAGGCTCTTCTTCGTAGCGAATAATGCGGATGACTTCATCGATATTTAAGAAGGCAATCAACAAACCATCGAGGATGTGCAAACGCGCCAAAACTTTATCGAGGCGATGCTGTAGACGGCGACGCACGGTGAGTGTGCGGAATTCTAGCCATTCGCTGAGCATTTCGCGCAGGCCCATGACGCGCGGGCGACCATCGAGACCGATGACGTTCATATTGACGCGATAGCTGCTCTCTAACTCGGTGGTGGCGAATAAATGCCCCATCAGCTGCTCAGCATCGACACGATTTGAGCGCGGCACCACGACTAGGCGCGTTGGATTTTCATGGTCAGATTCGTCGCGTAAATCGGCAACCCATGGCAGCTTTTTCGCCTGCATTTGATCGGCGATTTGCGTGAGAATTTTTGCGCCAGAGACTTGATGCGGCAAGGCGGTGATGACGATGTCGCCATCATCGATTTCATAGACCGCGCGCATTTTGAAACCGCCGCGACCAGTGGCGTACATCTGCACGAGGTCGTGGCGCGGGGTGATGATTTCGGCGGCGGTAGCAAGGTCTGGGCCTTGCACAAACTCGCAAAGATCATCGAGCGAGAGACCGGGATCGTTTAGCAGTGCGATGGTGGCTTGGGCGATTTCGCGCAGGTTGTGCGCGGGGATGTCAGTAGCCATGCCGACCGCAATACCAGTCGTGCCATTGAGCAATAAGTTGGGCAGACGCGCGGGTAAGACGCAGGGCTCATCGAGTGTGCCATCGAAGTTAGGCTGCCAATTCACTGTGCCCTGCTCTAGCTCAGCGAGCAGCGTGTCAGCATAGGGCGAGAGCTTGGCTTCGGTGTAACGCATGGCGGCGAAGGATTTAGGATCGTCTGGTGAACCCCAGTTGCCCTGACCATCGACCAATGGGTAGCGATAGCTGAACGGCTGCGCCATCAACACCATGGCTTCGTAACAGGCTGAGTCGCCGTGCGGGTGGTATTTGCCGAGCACATCGCCGACGGTACGCGCCGACTTTTTATGCTTGGCGGTATTTTTCAGTCCAAGCTCGCTCATCGCATAGACAATGCGGCGCTGTACTGGCTTCAAACCATCGCCAATATGCGGCAGCGCACGGTCTTTAATCACGTACATCGAGTAGTTCAAATACGCCTGCTCGGTGTAGGTGCGCATGGGCACCAGCTCAGTGCCATCGGCGGGCAAGATCAGTTCGTCAGTCATTTCTTATACTTCCACATCGGCCAAATTACCTTTGGCCTCTAACCATATTTTGCGGTCGCCGGAGCGCTTTTTCGCCAGCAGCATATCCATCATTTCGTGTGTGGCTTCGGGTTCATCAAGTACCAGCTGGATGAGCCGGCGCGTATCCGGAGCCATGGTGGTTTCGCGCAGTTGCAGCGGATTCATTTCGCCGAGACCTTTAAAGCGCGTGACTTGCGGCTTGCCACGCTTATTTTCAGCCTCTAAGCGATCAAGGATGCCTTTTTTCTCGGCTTCATCGAGGGCGTAAAACACTTGCTTGCCGAGGTCGATACGAAATAACGGCGGCATCGCAACACAGACATGACCGCCACGCACTAGAGCTGGAAAGTGCTGCATAAACAGAGCGCAAAGCAGTGTGGCGATGTGAAGACCATCGGAGTCAGCGTCGGCGAGAATACAGACCTTGCCATAACGCAGGCCGCTTAAATCTTCAGAACCGGGATCGACACCGAGCGCGACGGCAATGTCGTGCACTTCTTGCGAGGCGAGAATCTGTGTCGACTCCACTTCCCATGTGTTGAGAATTTTACCGCGCAAGGGCATAACAGCCTGAAATTGGCGATCTCGAGCCTGCTTCGCTGAACCACCAGCGGAGTCACCTTCGACCAAAAATAATTCGCTGCGCTTGATATCTGAGCCAGCACAATCAGCCAACTTGCCAGGTAGTGCAGGGCCTGATGTGATGCGCTTACGAGCGACTTGTTTGTTTTGCTTCAGCCGGCGCTGAGCTGAATTAATCACGAGCTGAGCGAGCTGATCGGCCATCTCGGTGTGTTGGTTCAAATACAGCGAAAACGCATCCTTCACGACACCAGAGACAAACGCCGCGCACTCACGCGAGCTCAAGCGCTCTTTGGTTTGGCCGGCAAATTGCGGATCTTGCATCTTCACTGAAAGCACAAAAGCACAGCGATCCCAAAGATCTTCAGGTGCTAATTTGATGCCGCGCGGAAGTAGGCTGCGGAATTCGCAGAACTCTCGCAATGCATCGAGCAAGCCGCTACGCAGGCCGTTTACGTGAGTGCCGCCCTGTATGGTGGGAATGAGGTTAACGTAGGATTCTTGCGTTAGATCGCCGCCTTCGGGCAACCACAACACCGCCCAATCTACCGTTTCGGCTTTGGACTCAAACTGACCTAGAAATGGCTCATCGGGCAGGCGCATCCAACCATCGGTAGCTTCAACCAGATAATCTCTTAAGCCATCTTGATAATGCCATTCGAGGCGCTCGCCGCTGGCGACATCGTGAAAATGTAAGTGTAGGCCGGGGCAAAGCACCGCTTTTGCGCGCAGCACATGCCTGAGTTTGGTCAGCGAGACTTTCGACGAGTCAAAGTATTTCGGATCGGGGCGAAAGCGCACCACCGTGCCTGTTGCGCGCTTAGCGCAATCACCAACAATTTGCAGATCATCACGCTTATAGCCATCGGCAAAGGTCATGCGCCAGAGCTGGCCATTGCGTTTTACTTCGACTTCCAAATGTGTCGATAAGGCGTTAACCACTGAGGCGCCAACACCGTGCAAACCACCGGAATATTTATAATTTTTGCCGGAAAATTTACCGCCAGCATGCAGACGCGTGAGGATGAGCTCGATACCCGAAACGCCATGCTCAGGATGAATATCGACAGGCATACCACGGCCGTTGTCGCTGATCTCAATGAGGCCATCGGCGTGGAGCACAACGCGGACTTCATCAGCAAAACCGCCGAGGGCCTCGTCTACGGAGTTGTCGAGAATTTCCTGCACCATGTGGTTCGGGCGCGTGGTGTCGGTATACATGCCCGGGCGTTTGCGCACCGGATCTAGCCCCGATAAAACCTCAATAGCCGAGGCACTATAAACACTCATTCCACATCCTCCGAGGGCGCCAAAGGCGGCTGCGATAAGCCATCCCAGCGCGAAAAATCAGGCAATAATCGAGGGTCTCTAGCATGACCATAAGCCAAGCAATGCTGCAGACAATCACCTAAAAATCGATTTACTAATTCTTTTTCGTTGACGCGCCAGCCTTGTGCGTCGGCGAGGCCAACAATAGCGGGAATCCGCCGCGCGCGCTGAAAGCGTAAGACATCGGCCATTTCGGCGTCATTATAGAGGCGCACTTCCATGTCGAGCTCGGGGCACCACGGCAAGGCCGGGGTCATCTGTGCCAAACGCCAAGTCTCGGTATAACGCGTTTGTTCGATACGGCTGAGCTGCAAAACCGGTTGCGGCAACCACAGCTCGCCAAACTTGACCGATTCACCCCAGGCAAACTCAATTGGCGCAATATAGCCCACGCGAGCGTGCACGCCAGCACCGCGCAGGAGTTTGGTCATGCGCGCGTAATTGAGTTCGTAAAGTGCATGCATGCCCGCCAGATCGACGGTGTATCGCGGCCACATTGAGGCTATTTACCCCACTTCTTTTTCAGGCGATCGCGATTCGCAGCGTACCACTGCACAGCAAGCATGCACGGCGCGTTATTGATACGACCTTGCGCAAGCCATTGCAGCGCTTGGTTTAGACTGACCACGGTAACGCGAATGTTCTCGCCCTCTTCCACTACGCCGTGCACGCCACCGGCGCGGGACAAATTGGCTGGGGCGACAAACAAGGTGAAGCGCTCATCAGAGCCGCCAGCACTGGGCATAAACTCAAAGACTTTTTCTAGCTCTGAAATAGCCACGCCGGCCTCTTCGACAGTTTCGCGAATAGCCACGGCTTCCAGTGATTCGCCAGGCTCAACCAAGCCCGCAACCACTTCGATTTGCCAAGGGTATTTATCCGCCATGGCGCCAACACGAAACTGCTCAATTAGCAGCAGCTCGCTGGTCTCAGGATCGATAACCAGCACGCCGACTGCATGCGGCCGAACAAATAACTCACGGCTAATTTCTGGGCCCATTGATCCATCGAACTGGCGGTGCTTTAAGCGCACGCGATCGAGGCGATAAAAGCCTTGAAACACAGTATCGCGCTGGATGACTTCGATATCGCCAGATTCAGATTCGCCGTGATTCATCAGACTTCCTTATAGAGCTGCGCGCCTTGGCGACGGAACTCTGCGGACATTTCGGCCATGCCTTTTTCTGCCTCTGCTAACTCCTCAGCAGTTTTATTAGCATCGAGCTTATCGGCGTAATCACGCACATCTTGGGTGATTTTCATCGAGCAAAACTTCGGGCCACACATGGAGCAGAAATGCGCCACTTTATGCGCCTCTTTCGGCAGCGTTTCATCGTGATATGAGCGAGCGGTATCGGGGTCGAGCGCGAGATTGAATTGGTCATCCCAACGGAATTCAAAGCGGGCTTTGCTCAGTGCGTTGTCGCGAATTTGCGAACCCGGATGGCCTTTCGCCAAATCGGCGGCATGAGCGGCGATCTTGTAGGTGATGATGCCGTCTTTCACATCTTTTTTATTGGGCAGGCCCAAATGCTCTTTCGGTGTCACATAGCAGAGCATGGCGCAGCCGAACCAACCGATCATGGCAGCGCCAATGCCGGAAGTGATGTGGTCATAGCCTGGTGCGATGTCGGTGGTGAGCGGGCCTAAGGTGTAGAACGGCGCTTCATCGCAGCATTCAAGCTGCTTATCCATATTCTCTTTGATCAAATGCATAGGCACGTGGCCTGGGCCTTCGATCATAGTTTGCACATCGTGCTTCCACGCGATTTTAGTCAGCTCGCCAAGTGCTTCTAGCTCACCAAACTGGGCCGCATCATTGGCATCGGCAATTGAACCAGGACGTAGACCATCACCAAGTGAGAAGGACACGTCGTAGGCTTTCATGATTTCGCAGATGTCTTCGAAATGCGTGTAAAGGAAGTTTTCTTTGTGATGCGCCAAGCACCACTTAGCCATGATGGAACCACCGCGCGAAACAATGCCAGTCATGCGTTTTGCAGTCAGTGGCACGTGGCGCAAGAGCACACCAGCATGGATAGTGAAGTAATCCACGCCCTGCTCGGCCTGCTCAATAAGCGTGTCGCGATAAAGTTCCCACGTTAAGTCTTCAGCAACACCGCCGACTTTTTCCAAAGCCTGATACACCGGCACCGTGCCAATTGGCACCGGCGAGTTACGAATGATCCATTCGCGAGTTTCGTGGATGTTTTTGCCGGTGGAAAGATCCATCACGGTGTCGCCACCCCAACGGATGGCCCAGGTCATTTTTTCCACCTCTTCATCGATCGAAGAGCCCAGCGCTGAGTTACCGATATTGGCGTTGACCTTAACCAAAAAGTTACGGCCAATAATCATAGGCTCGACTTCAGTGTGGTTAATGTTGGCAGGAATGATCGCGCGGCCACGAGCAATTTCTTCACGCACGAATTCAGGCGTGATGATTTTCGGAATCGACGCACCAAAACTCTGGCCCGGATGCTGATGGTGCAACAGGCCGCTATCGGCCATAGCTTCATAGCGCTGATTTTCACGAATCGCTACGTATTCCATTTCCGGCGTGATGATGCCGCGACGCGCATAATGCATTTGCGACACATTCATGCCGGCCTTAGCGCGGCGTGGTTGGCGCGTGTGGCCAAAGCGCAAATTAGCAGTGGTTAAGTCTTTTTCGCGCTGTAGGCCGAAGGTTGAGCTAACGCCACTGAGCAATTCAACATCGCCACGCTCATCGATCCAGCTCGAGCGCACACTGGCCAAGCCTTGGCGAATATCAATTTTCACCGATGGGTCGGTGTAAGGACCGGATGTGTCGTACACAATGACCGGCGCATTTTTCTCAATGCCATTATTGGTATGTGTGTCATCCAAGCTAATTTCGCGCTGCGGCACGCGAATATCAGGACGCGAGCCCGTAACGTAGACCTTGCGCGAGTTTGGCAACGGCGCAATGGCTGCTGCATCGACAGTGGCAGCACTGCTTAAAAAGGCTTTTTCGGGCGAATTCATGAGCTCATCCTGATGGCGTAGTAAATAGCGGCCGCTCGGCCGCTCAGCGATGCGCCACTATATAGCGCGAGGGCCTGCTGTCACAACACGACGCGAGGCTTTGAGTGCCTGCTTTGCTCCTACATGTGTAGTGTATGAGCAGCTCATCGGCACGATGACTTGCACGTCACCGCGCCTCAGCTTAGGCTCTCGCAATCATTTTTTGAGTCATGCCTCATGCGCACTTTGTCCAAACGCCTGCTTAGCTTGGCCATGCTGTCTATTTCCACCGCTACTATTGCGCTGCCGGCGCATGCGCTAGACCTACTTGGCGCCATTCAACTCGCCTCAGTCAATGATCCAAATTTAGCGGCAGTACGTGCACAACGCCTCGCTGCAGGCCAATCCACGATTATTGCGCGCTCAGCGCTATTGCCGCACTTAGGTGCAGAAGCCAGCTATAACAAAATCAACATCAATAGCCAGTCAGCCGCCCTTGGCAAGCTCGACTACAAGCAAACCACCTGGGGCGCACGCCTAACTCAGCCAATTTTTCATTGGGATGCTTGGCATCAGTACAAGGCCATTAGTGCACAGCGTTCGCAGCAGGAAGCCGAGGCCGATAGCCGCACCCAAGAGTTATTTTTAGGTGTTGCCAGTGCTTATTTTGATGTACTGCGTGCGCAAGACACACTGGCGTTCGCGCAGGCACAAGAAAATGCATTGAGCAGCCAGCGCGATAAAGCTCAGGCACAATTTAAAGTCGGCGTGATCGCTCGCGCCGATGTTGTAGAGGCCGATGCTCAGCGTGACACCGCGACTGCCGAGCGCTTGAGCGCTGAAATAGGCCTAACTCATGCCAAGGAAACGCTAAACGCCGCTTTAGCCACCGAAGTCGATGATTTATCACCTTTACCAGAAAGCATCCCGACCCCAAACCCAGTGCCGAATGACTCCAAAGCATGGGCCGAACTCGCGAAGCAAAACAACCCTGGCTTAATTGCCGCACGCTTCGCCGCAACGGCCGCAGCGAAAGCTAAAGAAGCGCAACGGGCAGGCTTCCTACCATCCATTGATGCCTATGCCAGCACCGGCGATATTCGCAATTCAGATATCACACCACCCAACCCAAACTCGCCGATCAACTTTAATGCTGGCCGCCAAAGTGCTATCGGCGTAGAGGCGCGCTGGGAGCTATTTGCCGGCGGTCGCACGCTGGCGTTGGTCAAGCAAGCTGGTTATCAAGCCGATGCCGCTCGCGCAGCGGCGATGGCGCAAGAACATCAAATCGTGACCGCTACACGCACCGCATTTATGACGGTTAAAACCGATAGCCAACGCCTTGCCGCTCGCCAGCGCGCCCTGCGCTCAGCAGAGCTCGCGCGTGAGGCCGCACAGGCCGGCTACTCAGTAGGCTCGCGTAATATCGTCGAGTTGTTGCAAGCTGAAACACGCGTTTATTCCGCTAGCCGTGACTACGCTAACGCGCGCTACGACTATGTGATGAATAGCTTGCGATTGAAGGCGCTGGCCGGGCAGCTAGATGAAGCGACAGTTGCGACGGTGAACGGCTGGTTAGCGGCAAAATAAGCGTAATGGTCGGATGCTTATGGCGTGATCGCCGCTAAGGCAATAGCTGCCCTAGTGCCACTGCGACCGCTGTCTCTACGCGCAAAATACGTGGGCCGAGATCGCAGCAGATTAGGCCTGCGGCCTGCAGTTTTTCTATTTCATAAGCGATAAATCCACCCTCTGGGCCAATGGCTAAGAGCGTGGGCTTAGTACTGGGGGATAAGCGCCTCGTCTCTGCACTGCCCTCTTGTGGCCCATTAGCTTGCTTAGCTGGATGCGCGACCCAGCCTTGGCGACCCTGCATTAACGCCGGCAAATCATCCTCGACAAATGGTTTAAAACGCGGTGCCAATGTCACTCGCGGAGCGACTGTGTCGCCAGCCTGCTCCAGCCCCAAACGCAGCTGCTCAGCAATAGCCGCCTCGCTGAGCCACGGGCTTTGCCAAAAGCTTTTTTCCACGCGAAAACTATTGATTAAAACCAGCTCAGTCACGCCCAACGTCACCACCATTTGCAAGATGCGCTTGAGCATTTTCGGTCGCGGCAACGCCAGCACTAAAACCATTTCGCGTTTTGGCGGAGGCGGTGTATCGAGACGAATGCGCAGTGTCGCCTGCTCAGGCGAAAGCGCGATGATCTCACCTTGACCGATCATGCCACCTAGTTCACCGACTTTTAAAAGCGAGCCAATTTCAGGGCGATTTACGGTGAGCAAATGCTGTAAGCGGCGATCGCGCAACACCAGCGTGTCGGGTGCGATTAAATCTTCCGATGTAAAAGTGATGAGGTTCACGCGCCCTCGCCCAACCAAGGCGCTAACAACTCCAGCTGTCGCCCCACTGCGCCCTGATTTGCCGCCATGACGGCCGCACCTGCAGCACGCTGCCTCTGCAGTAACTCAGGATCATCGAAGCGCGCTAAAACTGCCTGCGCTAGCTCCGCCGCGCTGCTCACGACAGTCAAAGCGCCGGCCGCGATGAGCGTGTCATTGATGCTTTGAAAGTTGGTGTAATGCGGGCCGGTCAGCGTCGACACGCCCACAGCCAATGGCTCCAGCGCATTATGTCCGCCGCCTGGCGCAAGCAGCGAGCCGCCAACAAAAGCCACTTTCGCCATGGCCAGCCAGAGCAATAACTCACCCATGCTATCGGCCAGCAATACTTGCGTGTTGGCGCCGACTAGCTCATGCGATGAGCGCCTAACAGCCTGCAAGCCTTCGTTGCTAATGAGCTTAGCGACGGCATCGAAGCGCTCTGGATGGCGTGGCACCAAAATCAGCAGCGCCTCGGGATGTGTCTGCAAAATTGCACGATGCGCTGCCAGCACAATCTCATCTTCACCCGCATGCGTACTTGCTGCGACCCACACCGACCGCTGAAGCAAAGACCACGCCACGCGCCAGCGCGCAGCGTCATCATGCAAATGCTCAGGCACGGCGAGATCGAACTTAACGCTACCTGTGCGCACAACTTGATTCGATGGCACCCCCAGCAAGCAAAAGCGCTCAGCCGTAGCCTCATCTTGCGCAGCCACCACCGTGAGTTGGCGCATCAATTCAGCACCAAGAAGGCCCGCACGCTCATAGCCACGTGCCGAGCGCTCCGAGAGCCGAGCATTGGCGAGCATCACCGGAATGCCACGAGCCCGTGCCGCCACCAAAGTATTTGGCCACAACTCAGTTTCCATAATCACTAATGCGCGCGGCTGCCAGTGCGCGAGAAAGCGCCGCACGGCCCACGGGAAATCATACGGCGCATAGACATGGGCAAAGTCAGCATTGTCATCGCCCCAAAGCGCACGCACTTGCGCCGAGCCAGTCGGCGTCATGGTCGTGATCAGTAGTGGCACATCGGGATAATGCTCGCGAATGGCCTCGACCAACGGTCGCGCAGCCAATGTTTCACCAAGCGAAACTGCATGCAGCCAAATCGGGCGCGTGAGCATTGAGGCATCGCTCGGGGCCCGCCCCAAACGCTCGCGCCAACGCAGGCGATAAGCAGGCGACGCGCGCCCGCGCAGCCATAGCCGCAGAAACACAAAAGGGAATGCTAGCGTGAGCAACACGGTGTAGAGCCAACGGGGCAAAAGCCATTCCTCGGAAATACTGGAGGCAATGATTCTACCCGCATACACTAGGCGCTGTTTAGGTTTTGATGACAGGTAATTATGGCTCGCGGATATGCCTTAAAAGATTCCGATCAGTAGAGCCAGCTACAGAATAATCGCCCTATCAAGCAGATAGCCAATGAGACAGTAAATTGAAAAGCCACGTATCCACCCTAAAAGTCTTACTCCCGCCACTGGCCGCCTATCTAGGCATTGCTGCCTACATAGCACTAAAGGCACCGCTCGAAGTTTCGACTTTTTTATATAGCGAAAGTGGTCCATACGAAGTGTTCAGCACAGTCCTATGGTTAATACTGGCTGCCGTTGTTTTATTGCAGAGCCAGCTGCAGTTACGTGTTCGCCTTGGCTCAAGTATCGCAGCTCTACTTATGTGCGCCCGAGAGTTTGATATGCATAAGGCATTGTTTAGCGATAGCTTTATCAAATCCAACTTTTATAAAAGCCCAGATACTCCTTTGTACGACAAGCTTATTGGCGGCTTAATTTTGCTTCTCATGATTGCTTTGCTTATATATTTAGCCAAGCTTATGCTGCAGTTTTTACGCAATCACGCAAGCTCAGACACCTCAGCACACCTACTTGTTTACAGCCTTGCGCTAGGTGCTACATCCAAGATTCTTGATCGCTTTAGTTCACAAATGCATGAGCTATTTAATATCGCTATTCCTGCAAATGCTCGACTTGTCATTGTGGCCATGGAAGAGAGTCTTGAAATGGCTTTGCCACTTTTGCTTATTTTGGCACTCCTGACTTATCGGCGACGTTTGGGCTAGTCCTGCCTTTTGCAGCACTGGAGGCATTGCACTGACCGACATACACTAGGCGCAGTTTTGATTTTGATGACAGGTAGTTATGGGACGTAATGTAGTTCGCGCCGACGACGGTATTCACTTATTCATGCTACATCCACGCTATTGGCCGATCTGGTTCGGCTTAGGCCTGATGTGCCTGCTCGGCTGGCTGCCATGGGCAGTACAACGGCGCATGGGCGCAGGCATAGGCGCGCTTGCTTATAAGCTGGTGCCATCACGCGTGGCAGATACTCGAGTAAACATTGGCCTGTGCTTTCCCGAGCTCAGTGAGAGCGAGCGTGAGCTTTTAGTGCGCAATATCTTCCGCGAAGGCGGCATCGGCGTAATGGAAGTCGCCCGTGGCTGGATGCGCTCACCCTCGCTGCTACTGAAAGCCTGCCGCGTGAATGGCGTCGAGCATGTCCATGCCGCTCAAGCCGAAGGGCGTGGCGTCATCATTCTCGGGGCGCATTACAGCCACTTAGACTTAAGCGGCGTCATCATCTCGCAGCAATTTCCACTGCAAGTAGTCTATCGCCCGCAAAATAATCCCGTCGCCGATTGGTTTATCCGCAACCGCCGCGCCAAGCTCTACTCCGGCCAAATCGACCACGCCGACATGCGCTCGCTGTTTAAAGCGCTGAAAAAAGGCGAAACCGTATGGACTTCAGTAGACCAAGATTTCGGCCTCAAGCAAGGCGTCATGGCACCATTTTTTGGCGTGCCCGCCGCCACGCTCACTGCCACCGCACGCATGGCCAAAGTCAATGGCTCCGCTGTGTTGTTTTCACACTTCATGCGTCACGGCGATGACGCCGACTACACGCTGAGTTTTACGCCAGCGCTAGAGGGCTACCCGTGCGGCGATGATGTCGTCGATGCTAGTCGCATAAACGCAGAGTTGGGCACGCTGATTCGGCGTGCGCCGGCGCAATACATGTGGTTTCATCGACGGTTTAAGAGCCAACTAGAAGGTCAGCTCTCGTATTATGCGAAGAAAAAAAGGAAGAAGGACGCATGAGTTTAATTCAATGGGCGAATTTTCCACCGCTAGGTGATGACCGAGGATCATTAGTCGCTCTTGAAGCACATAAAACTGTGCCGTTTGAGATTAAGCGGGTGTACTACATATTTGGCACACAAAGCGGCGTAGCTAGAGGTTTTCATGCGCATAGAAATCTTAAGCAGATCGCGGTATGTGTTACGGGCAAATGCCGAATGGTCTTAGATGATGGCGCTACACGAAAAGAGGCTTGGCTGGACTCGCCTACCAAGGGCTTAATCATTGGTGATTTAGTTTGGCGAGAAATGCATGACTTCAGTACAGATTGCGTGCTGCTTGTGCTAGCTAGTGAGCATTATAATGAAACAGATTATATTCGAAACTACGATGAGTTTTTAAGGGCATTATAATGAGTCTAATTCATAAAACAGCAATAGTGTCAGAAAAATCTAAAATCGGAAATGATGTTTCGATTGGGCCATATACAATAATATATGATAATGTCGAAATTAATGATGGAACTATAATTGAAGGATTTTGTGAAATTGGAGTAAGTAATAGCTTATCAGATCAAAAACTGCTAACTATAGGGAAAAGCTCACACATTAGATCGCATAGTATATTTTACGAGGGGTCAGTATTTGCAGAGGGCTTAATAACTGGCCACAGAGTTACAGTTCGTGAAAAAGTAAAAGCAGGCAGGGGGCTCCAAATTGGAACATTGTCAGACTTACAAGGGCACTGTGAAATAGGTGATTACGTCAGGTTTCATAGTAATGTGCACATTGGGCAAAAATCAAAGATAGGTAGCTTTGTCTGGATATTTCCATACGTTGTGTTAACAAATGACCCTCACCCACCTAGCAAAACTTTACTTGGTGTAACCATAGAGGATTATGCAGTAATAGCAACAATGAGTGTCATTTTGCCTGGCGCAATTGTTGCGAAAGGCTGCTTGGTTGGGGCGCACTCTTCACTTAAAGGCGAAACTCAACCAGACATGGTTTACGCAGGGTCTCCTGCTAAACTTATTTGCTCAACATCAAAGATACAGCTTTCAGATAAGTCTGGACCTGCATACCCGTGGCGAGAGCATTTTAAACGAGGGTATCCAGAAGAAATAACCAAATTATGGCCAGCGACATAAGAGCACGAATGTGATTCCATTTCTAGATTTAAAATCCATCAACGCCAAATATCGCGCCGAGCTAGTCGATGCTTGCGCACGAGTTATCGACTCTGGTTGGTATATCGGTGGCAGTGAACTTGCTCAGTTCGAGCAAGCGTTTGCGCAGTACTGTGGCACCAAGCACGCCATTGGTGTCGCCAATGGCCTAGACGCACTAATTCTTGTATTTCGCGCATGGAAAGCACTCGGCAAACTAAAAGAAGGCGATGAGATCATCGTGCCTGCTAATACGTATATCGCAAGCATTTTAGCGATTACTGAAAATCGACTAGTGCCTGTTTTAGTCGAGCCCGACGAGCAAACATATAACGTGTCGCCAAGCTTAATCGAGAAGGCGATTACACCGAAGACACGGGCTATATTGCCTGTGCACCTCTATGGCCAATTAGCCGATATGCCCGCGATAATGGCTATAGCTAAACGGCATAACTTATTAGTCTTGGAAGACTCAGCCCAAGCTCACGGCGCTAGCATTAATGGCAAAAAATCCGGTAACTGGGGTGATGCCAGTGGCTTTAGCTTTTATCCTGGAAAAAACCTCGGAGCGCTAGGAGATGCTGGAGCGATTACTACTAATGATGACGAGCTTGCCAAAACATTACGTGCGCTAGGGAACTATGGCTCGCACGAGAAGTACAAAAACCTGTACCAGGGTGTTAATAGTCGTTTAGATGAAATTCAAGCAGCCATGCTTAGTGTGAAGCTAAAGCATCTTGATACGGAAATGGCGCAACGCAGAACAGTGGCAGATGCCTACACTCGAGGCATTAACAACCCGCTGATCGCACTACCCACACAGGCCCTCCAAAATAGCGTGAACGACACAGAGTCGCACGTGTGGCACTTATACGTTATTCGCTGTGAGCATCGAGCAGAGCTGCAAAAGCATATGCTCAATAATGGTGTGCAAACACTTATTCACTACCCAATACCTCCGCACAAGCAGCAGGCCTATAAATCGCTAAGCTCATTAGCTCTCCCTGCCTCCGAGCTTATGCATGAACAAGTACTAAGTCTGCCAATAGGTCCAACAATAACGGCAGAGCAAGTAGAGAGAGTTATCGCTGCGTGTAATAGCTTTCAGAAATGTTAGATTTGCTAAACATTCAAAGTCTAAGTGCTCACTTTCTAACTCTAAAGTACGGATAGATTTTTACAGGAATTCGCATGAAAATTTTAGTCACCGGCGGTGCCGGCTTTATAGGCTCAGCCGTAGTTCGCGAACTAATTGCGCACAGCCAACACTCAGTGATCAATGTTGACTGCCTAACGTATGCCGGTAACATCGAATCACTAGCCGATGCCGCGAGCTCATCACGCTACGCCTTTGAGCAAGTCAATATTTGTGATCGCGCCGCACTCGATCGCGTCTTCGCAGAGCATCAACCCGATGCCGTCATGCATTTGGCCGCCGAGTCACATGTCGATCGCTCCATTGATGGACCAGGTGAGTTTATTCACACCAACATCACCGGCACTTACACTTTGCTCGAAGCAGCTCGGGCCTATTGGTCAGGACTCGATGCATCGCGCCGTGAGGCCTTTCGCTTTCATCACATCAGCACCGATGAAGTCTACGGCGACCTCCATGGCACCGATGACCTGTTTTTAGAAACCACACCATACGCGCCGAGCTCGCCATACTCGGCTAGCAAAGCCGCGAGCGATCACCTCGTGCGCGCTTGGCAACGTACCTATGGTTTCCCAACGCTGATCACCAACTGCTCGAACAACTACGGCCCCTACCATTTCCCCGAGAAACTCATCCCGCACGTGATGCTCAATGCCTTGGCAGGCAAGCCGCTGCCAGTCTATGGCGATGGTTTGCAAATTCGCGATTGGCTCTATGTGGAGGACCATGCACGAGCACTAATACGCGTGGTCACAACCGGTGAAGTCGGTGAAACCTATAATATTGGCGGTCACAATGAGCAAACCAATATTCATGTGGTGCGAACCTTATGTGCGTTGCTTGAAGAGCTTGCCGCTGACCGCAAACCTGCTGGCGTAGCGCGCTATGAAGATCTCATCACTTTTGTCAAAGATCGCCCAGGTCATGACGCGCGCTACGCCATTGACGCCTCAAAAATTGAGCGCGAATTAGGATGGGTGCCGCAAGAGTCATTCGACAGCGGTTTGCGCAAAACCGTGCAATGGTATTTGGCCAATGAGGCGTGGTGGCAGCGCGTGCTGAGCGGCGCCTATCAATTACAACGTATTGGAGCAACACAATGAAGGGCATCATCCTCGCCGGCGGTTCGGGCACACGACTACACCCCATCACCCGTGGTTTGTCGAAGCAGCTACTACCTATCTACGACAAACCAATGATTTACTACCCGCTATCGGTGCTAATGCTCGCGGGCATTCGCGACATACTGATTATTTCTACACCTGATGATCTGCCAGGCTATCAGCGTCTTCTTGGCGATGGCAGCAGCTTCGGCATTTCGCTGAGCTACGCTATCCAGCCCAGTCCCGATGGCTTAGCACAAGCCTTCATCATCGGTGCTGACTTCATTGGCGATGACCGCGTGTGCTTAGTGCTCGGCGACAATATTTTTTATGGCCAATCGTTCAGCGCACAGCTCAAGCAAGCCGCAAATCGCGAAACCGGTGCGACCGTTTTTGGCTACCACGTGACCGACCCAGAACGCTTCGGTGTGGTTGATTTTGATAGCAGTGGCAAGGCCTTGTCTATTGAAGAAAAGCCCGCACAGCCCAAGTCAAACTACGCCGTTACTGGCCTGTATTTTTACGACAAAGACATCGTGGATATCGCACGCGCCGTAAAACCCTCAGCGCGTGGTGAGTTAGAAATCACTGACATCAATAATGCCTACTTGGCTCGTGGCGATCTGCACGTAGAGCTACTAGGTCGCGGCTTTGCTTGGCTAGATACCGGCACCCATGACTCGTTAATGGAAGCGGGCTCATTCGTACAAACCATTGAAAAACGCCAAGGCTTAAAAGTGGCCTGCCTTGAGGAAATTGGTTATCGCCAGGGTTGGCTGTGCCGCGAACGCCTACAGGCTGAAGCTGAGTCATTGAAAAAAACAGGCTATGGCCAGTACTTGCTTGGCGTATTGGGTGAAGCATGAACGTAATTAAAACGGCCATTGCTGATGTATTTATTTTAGAGCCGAAAGTATTTGGCGATGCCCGAGGCTTTTTCCTAGAAAGCTGGAATGCCCAAGCGTTTAACGCAGCTATTGGGCATGAGGTCGCTTTCGTGCAAGACAATCACTCACGCTCACGCAAGGGTGTATTGCGTGGCCTGCACTTTCAGCGCGTGCGGCCACAAGGCAAGTTGGTACGAGTACCTATAGGTCGTGTCTACGATGTCGCCGTGGATATTCGCCCTGACTCACCGACCTTTGGCCAACATGTGGGCACTGAGCTAAACGAAGATAATCATCGCCAACTCTGGATACCGCCAGGCTTAGCCCATGGCTTCTTGGTGCTGAGTGAGTCCGCTGACTTTCTATATAAGACTACGGATTTCTATCATCCAGCATCAGAGGCTACGCTACTTTGGAATGATCCTGCGCTTAAGATTGACTGGCCCTTGCATGAGCTTAGCGACGAACCATTGCTAACTGATAAGGATCGCCAAGGCTTAACGTTAGCTGAGCTCCTAGCATGAAAAAACTAACCGTGTTGCAAACCTTGCCTGCCCTACACAGTGGTGGCGTGGAGCGCGGCACACTAGAGATCGCTCGCGCATTAGTGGCTGCAGGGCATCGCTCTATTGTGGCATCAAATGGAGGGAGACTAGTCGACCAATTGGTTCGCGAAGGTAGCGAGCACATCCAAATTCCAGTGCACCGTAAGTCTTTGGCCAGCTTGTTTCAAATACGCCCGTTTCGCCGACTGCTACGCGAACTCAAACCTGACATCGTGCATGCACGATCACGCATCCCCGCATGGATTGCTTGGCTCGCACTGCGCCGCATGCACCCATCCACACGTCCACGCTTTATCACTACTGTGCATGGCCTATATTCGGTGAGCCCATATAGCGCGATTATGACTAAGGGAGAGGTAGTGATTGCAGTGTCGGAAACTGTTCGCGAGTATATCTTGACGAACTATCCTAGCTGCCCACCAGAGCGAATAAAACTGATTTATCGCGGCGTGGATCCAGAGGAGTTTCCTCGCGGTTATCAGCCATCGGCGCAATGGCTAGCTAAATGGAAGCAAGACTATCCTCAACTGATAGGCAAAAAAGTACTGTGCTTGCCTGGCCGCATCACGCGATTAAAGGGCCATGAAGATTTTTTCAGCCTTCTGCTGAAAATGAAGTCCCAAGACTCTGCTGTGCACGGATTGATAGTTGGAGGTGTGGAAGAGAAAAAGCGCCCCTATCTAGCTGAGCTTCAGGCGCGAGTAGCCGAGCTTGGGCTAAGCAGTGATATTACGTTTACGGGGCTTCGCAGTGATATTCGCGAAGTTTTTAGTCAATGCGACATTGTGCTTTCGCTATCAACACAGCCAGAAACGTTTGGGCGCACTGTTCTAGAGGCCCTGAGCATTGGCACACCTGTTGTCGGGTGGAGCCATGGGGGCGTGGGCGAAATTTTGAATGCATGCTATCCAACAGGAGCGGCACAACTAAACAATCAGCCCGATCTACAACTAAAGCTAATAAAGACTCTGAGCATGAAAGATCACTGCATTAACGCTAAAAGCTTTAGTCTCAAGAATATGTGTGCACTAACGCTGGACGCTTATCAGCAGCGCCCTATTACCAATTAAACGTTACTAAATGAATAGGCTACTAATAATAGGCAAGCGCGGCGGCATACTTAATTGGTATGAAGATGTTTTAGCGTCCGCTGACAATATGTCGCGCGGCTTCGCTCTTAATCATGAAAATTGGCGATCGCACGCGCTCAAAGGCCTTCTAGGAGATAGTGCGCCAGCCTATAGGCGGCAAGTCGCAAAAGACCTAGAAGGCGTGCTTACTAGCTTCTCACCCACCCATATACTACTAGTTGATCTTTTTTATTTAAGGTCAGAAATCAACGAGCTACTGACACGGTCCGGGGCCAAAACGGCCCAATGGATCGGTGATCGATTTGAGAAAAGACTTGTCGAAAATACAAGTATTCACACATTTTATTTCACCGACACCGCTCTGGTAAGGCAAGGGCTATCATTAGGCTTATCCAGCAAGTACCTGCCATTAGCCACTATACCCTCTCAAGCGACCCAGCCAAGCTGGGAATCGCGCCGAAGCGAGCTTTTATTTGTTGCCGCGCCATCAGAGAATCGCATTGAGTTGCTAGAGAAAATTAACTACCCCACATTAGTCATCGGGCCTAAATGGCCAATTTTAAAAAATCCTGCAATAAAAACTCTCAATAAACGACTGTCATTGCAGGCGGTAAGAGATCTCTACGGTAATCATAAGTTCATTCTAAATCAGATCAACACCAACAATATAATGGCGGGGCTACCTGCACGATGCTTTGATGCCACAGCTTATGGTAGTTGTTTAGTCACTGATGCAGTGGGCGACCTGAAGCTAAACTTTACTATTGATCGAGACATCGTTGTGTATCGCAACCCTTCTGAAATCGCTATGCTTATTCAAAATAGCGAACACTGTCGAGCGATTGCAGCAAACGGTCATGCGCACTGCATTGAGAATCATTCCTTTATTCATCGCCTCAAAACACTAATGGATCATATGTAATGAGCAACTCTACGCTCAGCGTGTCAGTGGTAATGGCCACCTACAATGGTGAAAAGTTCTTGGCTGCCCAGCTAGATAGCATTATTCAGCAGACCATGCCTGCCGATGAAGTTTTGATCATTGATGACTGCTCTACCGACGGCACAGTAGAAATTATTCGCGCCTATCAACAGCTACACGGCAATATACGCTTGCTGCTTAACTCATCAAATCAAGGTTCAAACAGGACCTTTGAAGCAGCACTGCATTCAAGTAAGGGCGACTTGATTTTCATCAGTGATCAAGATGATATTTGGATAGCTAATAAAATAGAAACTATGGTTAACGACTGGGAAATGCATCGCGCCGGCCTAACCTGCTCAGATGGTTGCATAATTGACCAATACGGCGAGCTGAGCGCGCCGTCGGAGCTCACATATATTGGCCAAAAAAAGATCCTCCAATCGCAAGAGTCGCTTTTTTTTGCAAATTGCTACTCTGGACATAATATGATGCTGAGCAGAGACTTTATCGAACTTGCTCAGCCATTTCCCGCAGGTCCAATATACGATCACTGGCTAGCAGTAGTTGCTTGCGGTCTCGGGCAGCTGCGGTACTTACCCATCGCACTAACCCAACACCGTATTCATGACCACAATCAGGTCAACGGCGCCAACAAAAGTCGTCCACGAAAGAGCAAAAGAGCGCGCTTTCAATCATCTCGCAACGCGCTTTACTATCTGGCAAAGGCCGTCATCTCACTACCTGGAGAGCAGCCAGCAAAACATCTGGCCACATTACTGCTGAAGCACTCATCTGCTTCTCACACGATTCTCAGCTTTACTACTTTTCTGAACCTACTCCGTATGCGTAAATTACTTTTCCCAAATGACTCTCTAAAAAAGCAGCTTCGTAAAATAAAGAACTACTCACTAGGGCCGTTAGGCTACTTCCTCTAAGACTAAACTACTCTTCGTAGGCGTCGCGAGTATGCTCTAGTGAACGCGTGGATACAGCCATGCTTAATGGCTAAGACAAAAACTTTAAAAATAGGCATGTCCTGCTGATAAACAAACAAGGAAATTTTATTTCTCCACAGAACATGGGTCAAAGCTTTTGCCAAACTATGCTCTCGAATAGTAAGACAGTCGGCTCGCCTTTGCTCGAGCACATCGATAGACACCATCAAGCCATTAACGAGCCTAGCACGCCGCTCTTTCTTATTCTTTACTGGCTCCCACGCCGACGTTGAAAGCCCACCATTCCCAACGCGATAAGCTACTAGCGGTTGATTAATATAATGTAGCCCACCCAACAGCGCACTTCGATAAGCGATTACTAAGTCTTCGTAGGCTCGACGGTAAGTAATTGGCCCAAAGGTCTGAAATACATCTTTAGTCCAGGCATGAGTCGCCCCAATGACCAAAGATGTACTATCTGCTAGCGCCATTGCCGATGGCTTATTTTCCGTCAAGGGCGGCTCCCACAAACCTAGCGAACTGCCCTGTACATCAATTTTCGTAACTGCCGAGTGGAACGAGAAAGCCATTCCTTTTCGCTCCTGATAGGCATTCACAATTGCTGAGGTCCGATCAGGCAGAGAAATATCATCACCTGCTGCAACCACTATTAAGTCTGCATCAGCCATTGTCACTGCATGGTTAACATGGCCAATCAAGCCCAAGTTTTGCTCATTACGGTTAAGCACTACCTCGTGAGGGCCACTATAGTTTGCAACTATCTCTTTCATGATTTGAAATGTCTTGTCGGTAGAGCAATCATCAGACAATATTATTTTTAGAGGCGTATAGGTTTGAGCTAGTGCAGCTTCGCAAGCAGCTCTGATAAACGCCTCTTGGTTATAAGCGAAAAGAAAGAACGTAACCTGTGGTGTTAATTGCATTGCCGGACTCATCAGTGAGGCGCCTTAGCAGCTGAATCGCTACTCAAGCTCATGTCTTAATCATTACAGATCGTGTACGTAAGCTGCCATACTTACAAGACATAAATATTATTTAATTAATTTAATTTCCATTTTAGATTTACCATAATTGCCAACCATTGACGGCTTGAAATAACGAAAATTGTAATATAAAAACCTGACAGGGCTTGACAAAACTTTACGCCAGAAAAACATTGGATACAGCCTAATCAGCTTTACATCCGAAAGCCTCTTTCTCAGCTTACTCATTTCCCGAACAACCTTTTTTGGCCTGTGCTTTCTATATTTTATCACTGGTCTTGGCAAATATTTTCCACTGTAGCCATAATGCCAAACACGTATGAAAAGCTCCCAGTCCTCCCTCAAAGCAAACCCTCGATCAAACCCACCAACCGCATCAAATATAGACTTTTTAATTAAAACACTAGTTTGAATATAGTTTGCGAATGAAAGTTTTTTCGGATCGAATGGAGCAGATATAAAAATATCATTTTTTTCGCCAAAATACTGAAGCTGCCCATAGCAAAATCCAATATTAGCCTCTGATGAGGCTAGCTCTTTAACCATAACCTCTATTGCATCTGGATATAGCAAATCATCTGAATCAAGAAATAATAGATAGTCACCTGTCGCCATACTAGCTGCATTATTTCTAGCGGCAGAAACTCCTTGATTTTCTTGCGACAACACTGTGATCGAATAGCTCAAAGCTGCATCAAGGCTACCATCGACTGAGCCATCGTCAATAAAAATAACTTCAATATTAGGATAGGTTTGATTGAGCGCGGACTCTATTGCCTCACTCACATACTGACCATAGTTAAAATTTGGAATAATTATTGATACTTTATGCATAGATCACTTCTTTATCGTCGAAAGCAATAAAGCAATCTGCTTTGCCAACACTTCATTTGAGAAGCACTGCTCATAAACAGCTCTAGCGGCAACACCAATATCACCTAGGCTCTCACGATACTGATGCAGCCTCATCACAGCTTGAACTATTGATAGGGCTTCACCTGGCAATGCCCAAAACAAACCATTGGCCTCACTAACTCGCAAAACATCAGGGTAAGCATCCGTACTTGCCGTAATTACAGGTCGCCCAATCGCCAATCCCTGATACACCTTATTCGGAATCACCCGCTGCGCTTTGGCGCTGCCACCAAAAATACCTAAGATGGCATCGCTACTGGCAAGACGACTAGGCAGCTCATGCAATGGCCCCCAGGGCTCAAAGCTCACGCCAGCGCCCGGTGCCTCAACTCGTAGGTGCGCCAATACTGATTCGCACTCAGCTCGCATTGGCCCTTCGCCAATCAAGCGCCAACGCACCGGCGGCCCTTCATATTGCAATATGGCTTGCGCCAACACATCGACACCTTGCAGGCCAATGAAAGTGCCAAAAAAAGTCAGCTCCAACGGCGCATCGTGCGCTTTAGCAGGCCATGGCTGCGGCGTAAATATGGCCTCTTCAGCGCCCACAGGAACCACCACCACTCGCTCTCGCGACACACCAAAAGTCTCAACAAAATAGCCTGCATGTCCAATGGTGTCGGCAATTAACCAGTCTGCCTGCTGGAAAAGCCCACTCTCCCAAGCAAGCAGACGCTTTGCTTTAGTGCTACTAGCCGCGAACTTCTGACGCTCATTCACTCTCTTGTCGTAAGCGCTAATGAGTGGATCAAAGACGAGTGGAATCTTGTGGCGGCGCGCGTAGCGAGCCGCAGCGGCAAGGTCACGCTGACGAAAGCAAGGAACCCAAATAAGATCCGGCACACTTCCTCCACGTAAGGAGTACTCCCAGTCAGCCAGCCATGACAATCTAGGCAAGAAGCGACTGATTCCGTGCCCTTGAGCGCGCAAAATACTTTCAATAACACGATTTCTAGGATAGTCCGGGCCATAGTTTCCATAGCGACCCCAGATTAAAATCTGCATGTTCAGAGCTCGCCTAAATTGAGATGAGGCTGTAAAGCAGCGCGAATCATCCCCGGCACATCAGGGCAGTGAGCTATTTTGGCATCCCGGGCAAGTAAGTTAATTTCTGCCCCCATATGGCTTCGGAAAATTAAACCATCAGCTGCATAATTAGCGAGTGCTTGTGCATCATTGGTATTGGGTGCGACTTGCTCGGGCGCCCAGGTCAGCACCTCACGGCGAGAATAAATACTCTCGGCAATCATCGTCAGACTATCCTCGGTAACCACCACCGACGTCGCGCGCTGCAAAAAGCTACGCACCACAGGACGTGGGTCTTGTAACCACCAAACAGCATCTGCCAGCAAATCGACCGGCAGTTCCGCTTGCAAAATAGCTTCAGCAGCGGCGCCTGTTCGTCTCGAAGTAGTCAATAAAATACGTGCTTCGCGGGATGCGGCCAGTGCAACTAACCATTGCGCCAAGTTCCGCCAGTCAGCGGCTGTGTAGCGATAACCAGCACCATCTCCGCCAATTAATACCGCGACACATGGTGTCGCATCGCCGGCAATATCAGGGACAGACGAAATAGCCTGCGGCACAGGAGGCAGGGGCAGAATACAATTGTTACTCAACTTTTGGCTAACCACAGTGAAGATCACTCGATAAGCACTCGCGTCGTATCCTTTGAGCGTGCCGCTATACACGTTAGGCGCGTTGAACAATCGAGCTAATAAAGCATTGGCCAGTAGTGTGTTGCCGCCTGAAGAGATAATAAGACTTGGCGTACTAGCTGGAAGCCTGATGTTATAGACTTTGGCTAGCCACCACCGTGAGTTGCGAATCCAAGGCATGCTCAGCCGTCCAAGCCTCTTCCAAAAGGTACTGCGCACGGTCAAATTGATACGCTGAATATCAACCGGCTCCGTTGCTGCTAGTGCATCAGCAATGCCTTGGCTCTGGCTCCAATGTCCGGGCGCACCATCGCTTAATAGCCAGAGTACACGATCACCAGCCACGCCGACCTCCGCGCATACGCATGACAAACGCTAATAAATTATCTTTTCCACTGACTTTAATACGCTTGAGGTCTAATGGATCGGGCAAGGGTTGGAGCTTATCAATGCCTTCTACCGTAGTTACCGCTGTGCTGTAGCCAGCCTCGCGAGCAAGCTGAATATCTTCAGCAGAATAGATGCCAAAGGGATAGGCAAAGCTGATCACGGGGCGCTGAATCAAGACTTCCAGCTCATGCTTTGATGCGGCTAATTCATGACGCTTATCGGCAATCGATGTAGTTGCCATATTGCAATGCGTCAGTGTGTGCGACGCGATTTCGATGCGGCCACTAGCAACAAGCTCAAGTACTTCTGCATCGCTAAGTTTGGATTCGCGCGCTAACTCACCAGAATTATGATGTGCTTTCTTATAGGTAGACCAATCGCGATCATGACGATCGACCACGACATAAACCGTGGCGCAGGCATTGTATTTTTTCAAGATGGGCAGCGCGTTGTGCAAGTTATCGGCATAACCGTCATCAAAAGTAATGGCTACTGCTTTCTCTGGCAGCGTGGCCCATTGTGCCCACAACTCGCTCACCGTGAAAAACTGAAATCCGTTGTTTGCCAACCAGCGTACCTGTTGCTCGAAGCGCTTGGGGCACACACGCAGACCGTTAAACCTAGCCCCACTTTTATGCGAACTAACCATGTGATACATCAACACGCGCGGATGCTGCCAGCTCATCACTGGCCGCCACCAAGCATAACGGTGAGAGAACCAAAGCAGCCATAACGCGGGCAATAAGCAGAGTGTAATCACGCTCGCGCCGCCGAAAATAAGGTATGCGCTACTCGATCAGACTCAGCAAGAGCCTGCGGCACCAAAGGCAATGCAGGCATTATTGTGCCTGGCAACCAGCGCACTACTCGCTTCGCCTCCCGTAGACTTGCAATGCCTTGCGCCAGTCGCCCTTTAGCCTCGCTAAGGCCTAGCAAGCCAACACGACACCCGGCACTTAATGCTTCATAAATCATCGATACGCTATCCTCAGTCACCCAAGCATTCTCTGCGCTGGCTAACTCGTTGACTAGCCATCCTGTCGGACAGTTTTCCCATGGCATGTAGCGATCAGCAAAAATCGAGGCCAGCTCAGCCCGCAAAGTGGCAGGTGTACGCCGCGAGTCGGTCACACAAAGCGTCGGGTAGCGCGTGGCCAGCTCTTTTAGCCGCGTCAACACCTGCTCATTTGACCATTCAAAATGCTTACTTTCACCGCCCACTAATACCAGCGTATAGCCCGAGGTTTTCACGCCCGGCTGCATGGCATTGAGCACGCCTTCGGTGACGACAACATTACGGCCTGTTAAGCCGTCGTGCGCGGGAGCAACAACTAGGTCGAAGAAAGCACAAGGCAGACTTGGCGACATCAGCGCAATGGCTTTGCCGCCGAAAGCGCGACGGGCGCAGAGCATGGGCCAATGCGTGCGATGGCCAGCACCGATAATAAAATCTGGCGACGGCAGGTTTTGGCCAAGATGAAAGCGCTTGAGCACGAAACCCCATAAGGAAAAGTGCTGATCAGCGACAGGTAACTCAATACATTGCGGCGCAGCTTGGCCACGCTCAGCAGCAAGGCGCTCGAGTGCACGCAACAAGCCTAAAGTCTGATTTTCATGACCGGGCTTGCCATCGAGCAGCCGCCAAATAACCTGAGGTCGCTCAGCGGCCTCAGGTTTTTCGGCAGCAGTCGGCATCGATTAACTGACCGGTGTCAGCCAATCGGCATGCTCAGCCGAGCGACCGTTAACAACATCAAAATACTGCTTCTGCAGCACGGTGGTGATAGGACCACGATGGCCTGCGCCAATCATGCGGCCATCGAGCTCGCGAATTGGGGTGACTTCAGCAGCGGTGCCAGTAAAGAACGCTTCGTCCGCAATATAAACTTCGTCGCGAGTAATGCGCTTCTCTTTCACCGTGTAGCCATTGGCTTCAGCTAGCTGAATCACGGTTTTACGCGTAATGCCGTCGAGGCATGAGGTCACATCAGGCGTGTAGATCACACCATCGCGCACGATGAAAACGTTCTCACCCGAACCCTCAGCAACATAGCCCTCAGGGTCGAGCATCAATGCTTCTTCAGCACCACCAGAGATGGCCTCTTGCAGTGCCAACATTGAGTTGATGTAGTTGCCGTTGGCTTTCGCGCGCGTCATCGAGATGTTGACGTGGTGGCGCGTGTAGCTAGATGTGCGAACTTTGATGCCACGCTCTAAGGCTTCAGCACCCATATACGCGGGCCACTCCCAAGCCGCCACGATCACATGCACTTTCAGGTTGCTGGCGCGCAGGCCCATGCCTTCAGATCCGTAAAACACCATCGGGCGCAAATACGCGTGCGGCAGTTTGTTTTCGCGAACCACGGTGCGATGCGCCTCGTTGATTTCATCGCGGCTGTAAGGCATTGGCATATTCATGATATGCGCCGACATAAATAGTCGTTCAGTATGCTCTTTCAGGCGGAAAATCGAGGCTCCACGATCGGTGGAATACGCGCGTACGCCTTCAAAGACGCCCATGCCGTAATGCAAGGTGTGAGTAAGCACATGAGTTTGTGCTTCACGCCACGGCACCAATTTGCCGTCATACCAAATCACCCCATCACGATCAGACATCGACATCGCTTGCTCTCCACGCACGCAGCGCGCTCGCCATTCGGCCAGCACAATAAAAAGTAGTGGGCTATTGCACCATAAAGTCGTGCTTTTCGATACTAGCTAAACGCCCTTGCTTGATGATTTTGCTTGACCCACGAGTTCCGCAGTCACTTGTGCCACGTCTGTGCGCCAATCCGGCGCGCTTAGACCTAAGGCACCCATGAGTGCATCGCTATTTAGGCGCGAGTTCATTGGTCGTTGTGCCGGCGTCGGATACGCGCTCGACGGAATGCCGGCCACTTGCTCAGGACTCACCTTAAGTGACACACCTAGGCGCTGAGCCTCACTAAGCACAAATTGCGCATAGCCCTGCCAGTGCGTGCTACCCGCAGCGGCCAGATGATAAACACCTGTAGCCGGTGTGTTTTCCGCCTCGATCAAGCGTGCCGTAACCTCTGCTATCCAACTAGCCGAGGTTGGCGCACCGATCTGGTCATTAACCACCGACAGAGCATCGCGCTCCTGCCCTAGCCTTAGCATGGTTTTCAGGAAATTAGCGCCATGAGCAGCAAAAACCCAGGTTGTGCGGAACACCCATGCCTGCGCCTTTGTCGCCAAAATAGCTTGCTCACCGGCCAACTTAGTGGCGCCGTAAACATTCAGCGGAGCCGTCGCGTCATCCTCTCTGTAAGGTCGATCAAGCTGGCCATCGAAAACATAGTCGGTGGAGTAATGCACCAATCTCGCGCCATGCTTTTCGGCCCATGCAGCCATCACGCCTGGTGCTTTAGTATTGATCTCATTCGCCAAGTCCTGCTCACTCTCGGCTTTATCTACTGCTGTATAAGCCGCTGCATTGATGATCCAGTCTGGCCGATGTGCATCGAGCACAGCCACCAACCCCTCAGGTTTACTCAAGTCTGCACCTTGTCTATCCAGGGCAATGACTTCGCCTAAGCTAGCCAGACGCTGCGTTAGTGCATGGCCCACTTGGCCATTGGCACCGGTAATTAGTATTTTCATAAACTCTCCATTGTGTCGTACCAAATGCGCCGCACCGCTTCGCGCTCGCTACGCAGCTCATCTGCCGCAAGTAGCTGCTTCTCATTGGCCAAGGCCTGGCGGTGCCCACGCGCACGAAGGCTGATATATGCCTCCATCAACTGCTGCGCATCCGCTGCTGGCAAAATACCCGTCGTCATAAATGTCTCTAGCAGGCGCATATTGTCCGGCCACTGACAGATTTCAGGGTGCGCATGAGCGTGTGCCAGCGCTAGGTATTGCACTAAAAATTCAATATCAACAAGGCCGCCAGGGCTGTGCTTTAAGTCCACTTCGCTCAGATCTTTTGGCGCTAGGTGATCGCGCATTTTTTGCCGCATCTCAACAACTTCAATACGTAGAGATGCGGCGTCGCGTGTGCGCCGTAAAAGCGCTTCGCGCACACCGCCAAAACCTTCCGCCAACGCCTGATCGCCGGCCACCACGCGAGCCCGTACCAAGGCCTGATGCTCCCAGGTCCAAGCATGTTCAGCCTGGTATTTGGCAAAACCATCGAGCGAAGTCACCAGTAAACCTGATGCGCCAGAAGGTCGTAGGCGCATGTCCACGTCATAGAGCAGGCCCGTGGCCATTGCCGTGGTCATCATGTGAATGATTTTTTGCCCTAGGCGCGCGTAAAAACTGGCGGTGTCTAACGGCTTAGCGCCATTGGTTTCACCGGACGGATCGCCATCGTGAATAAACACCAAGTCCAAATCGGAGCCATAGCCAAGCTCAATGCCACCGAGTTTGCCGTAGCCAACAATGATGAATCCTGGCTCACAATCGCTACCATCGACACGATGCGGTCGGCCATGTTTAGCCACCAATTGATGCCAACACAGATTCAACACTTCTTGCAGCACAACCTCCGCAATCCACGTCAGTGCATCGCTAATTTTCATCAATGGCAATGTGCCTTTCAGGTCCGATGCCGCTACGCGCAACACATGACCTTTTTGGAAAATACGCAGCACATCCATCTGTCGCTCAAGATCATCCTCGGGGATGCGCATGAGCTGCGAACGTAAGTCGGTCGCTAAGACCTCAGCGCTTGGCGGCGCAAACAAAGTGGCGGCATTGAGTAGTTCATCGAGCAAGACTGGATGCCGCGCCAGTGCTTCGGCAATCCAGGGGCTGACTGCACAAAGATCCACTAATCGAGACAGCGCTTCGGGATTTTCAATTAATAGCATCAGGTAAGCCGAGCGCCGCAGCGTAGCTTCGATCAGCGGAAGTACGCGTGACAACGCCAATTCCGGTCGCTCATGCGCTTGGCATTGCGTGACAAGCAAAGGCAGTAGTCGCTTTAAGCGCGCTCGACTAGTACTACCCAGTTGCTGGCTAGCACGTGAGTCAATCAGCGCTTGCACAGCCTCTGGCCAGGTATCCATTGCAGCCTCATCTGCAGGCTCAGCCTCACTCGAAACAATCACATCCTGAAAGTAGCTGCTAACTACTGCACGATGAGCCGCCAGCGCGGCACTAAACATCGGCCAATCGGCATATCCCATTGCCTCTGCTAAGCGCTGGCGATCTGAGGCAGCACTGGGTAGCGTTTGTGTTTGTTGGTCATACAAAGCCTGTATGCGATGCTCGCAATCGCGCAAAAAATAATAAGCCGCTGTCAGTTCATCCACAGCTGCTTGCGGCAATAGCTCACGCTCAGCCAGTAACGGCAACACCGTCAATAA
The DNA here is from genome assembly GCF_042677145.1 of Paraperlucidibaca wandonensis. NCBI lineage: Bacteria > Pseudomonadati > Pseudomonadota > Gammaproteobacteria > Moraxellales > Moraxellaceae > Paraperlucidibaca > Paraperlucidibaca wandonensis. The sequence goes on from NZ_JBHTIT010000001.1 coordinate 1,727,198, forward strand.
CTCACGTGTTTGCAACGGCGTATCGACACCACCGCGAATCAGCTGAAATGCTTGCGCGATAAATTCGATCTCGCGAATACCACCGCTTCCGAGCTTGATATTGTCTTCGCGGTCAAGGCGGCGCACTTCACGCGCAATCATTGATTTCATTTCACGCAGCGACTCAAACACGCCGAAATCAATATAGCGCCGATAAACAAAAGGCTTGAGAGATTTCATCAAGCGCTCACCAGCAGCCCTATCGCCAGCGCATATACGCGCTTTTATAAAAGCATAGCGCTCCCATTCGCGACCATGGCGCTCGTAATAGCTCTCAAGTGCATCAAAGCCAGCAACTAGCGCGGAGCCATCACCCCAAGGCCGCAGGCGCATATCAACGCGAAAGACAAAGCCATCGGCAGTGATTGGATCAAGCAGGGTAATGATGCGCTGCCCAACCTTACTAAAAAACTCTTGGTTGCTAATGCTGCGGCGACCATCGGTTTCGCCCTCTTCCTCGTAGCTGAAAATCAGGTCAATATCGGAGGAGAGATTGAGCTCATAGCCACCTAGCTTTCCCATGCCAATGACCAACATGGCCTGCGACTTACCACTGTCGCCACCTATCGGCTGCCCGTGCAGTAAGGCAACTTCTTGATGCGCTTGCGCCAATGCCACACCGACTGCAGCATCGGCAAAATACGACAGCTCAGCTGTGAGCTCAGGCATGGTCGACAAGCGCGACATATCGCGAGCAATTAAGCGCATTTGCTCGACACGGCGCCATTGTCGCAGCCGTGCCTGCCAGCGTGGATCAACGCCACGAGCAAGCTCTGGTAATGGACGCGACTCGGCGCTTGGCAGATCAGCTATTTGCGCTTGAGCCAAGGCCTGCCAATCAGCAGCACTCCGCGCCAGAAACAACGATGCCAGCAAAGCCTCGCGCTGCACCGGTGTTAGTAGCTCATATTGCTGGGCGAACCATGGCGACCACGCTAATGCGTTTTTCAGCAGCTCCATGCCTGTTCCCTTCTAATAGTTTTGCTTAATGCTATCGCGCTCAAATCAGCGCTGATGATGCCACGCACCATAACATTTTGCCGATGCCCAATAACAAAAAGGCCTGCACGAGGCAGGCCTTTTGGCGCAGCTAAAACCGCTAAGCGACTAGCAGCTGTAGTACATATCGAATTCAACTGGGTGAGTCGTCGTGCTAACACGGCGAGCTTCTTCAGTTTTCAACTCAATGTAGGCATCCAACATTTCTTTAGTGAACACGCCACCTTTAAGCAGGAAGTCATGGTCAGCCTTCAGAGCGTCGAGAGCCATTTCTAAGCTGTGAGCTACTGTTGGGATCTTCGCTTCTTCTTCTGGCGGTAAGTCATACAGGTTTTTGTCTGCTGCTTCGCCTGGGTGCATTTTGTTTTGGATGCCATCGAGGCCAGCCATCAACAGCGCAGCAAAACACAGGTAGGGGTTAGCTACGGGGTCTGGGAAGCGCGCTTCAATACGCTTGCCTTTCGGGCTCGACACATAAGGAATACGGATCGAAGCTGAACGGTTGCGTGCCGAATAAGCCAGCATGATGGGCGCTTCGTAATGTGGCACGAGACGCTTATAGCTATTGGTCGAGGGGTTGGTGATCGCGTTCAACGCGCGGGCATGCTTGATGATGCCGCCGATGAAGAACAAAGCCATTTCCGACAAGCCCGCGTACTGGTCGCCAGCAAACAAGTTTTTGCCATCTTTGGAGATGGACATGTGCACGTGCATGCCAGAGCCGTTATCACCAACGATGGGCTTAGGCATAAACGTAGCAGTTTTACCGTAGGCGTGAGCTGTGTTGTGAATGGCGTATTTCAGTACCTGCACTTCGTCAGCTTTGCGCACTAGCGTGTTAAAAGTGACACCGATTTCGGCCTGGCAAGTCGCCACTTCGTGGTGCTGCACTTCAACTTTACCTTCGCCAAGCATAGCTTCGATAGCAGTACACATGGCAGCACGTAAATCTTGCGCTGGGTCCATTGGTGGCACGGGGAAGTAGCCGCCTTTGATGCTAGGACGGTGGCCTGAGTTGCCGCCTTCAAATGTGCTGTTGGTTGACCATGCCGCTTCTTCTGCGCTGATTTTCACGCTGCAGCCGGAATAATCGATTTGCCATTTAACGTCGTCAAAAATGAAGAACTCTGGCTCTGGGCCAAAGAATGCAGTGTCGCCAATACCGGTCGACTGCAAATACGCTTCAGCGCGTTTGGCGATGGAGCGTGGATCGCGCTCGTAGCCCTGGCCGGTTGTTGGCTCAATAACGTCGCAGGTAACAACGACGGTGGATTCTTCAAAGAACGGGTCCATGAAAGCGGTTTCAGCATCAGGCATGAGAATCATGTCTGAGGCCTCAATGCCTTTCCAGCCGGCGATGGAGGAACCATCAAACATTTTGCCATCAACGAAAGTATCTTCGTCTATGGTGTGGGCTGGGTAGGAGACATGCTGCTCTTTACCCTTGGTGTCGGTGAAACGAAAGTCTACCCATCTGGCTTCGTTTTCTTTGATCAGATTCAGCACCTTGTTCGACATATTGGCTCCTCCAGAGAGCTGGTGTTCAATTCGAGTAAATGACTAACGAGGCGCAGAGCGCGCGTTGTCTGACTAGGGTTTCAGCAACATCCATGCCAGTCTGAGCAAAACGTCATAAGCTCAGTACTAGCGGCCTTCCGAGCGCTACATTGGTGCTTGCCCTGCGCCACTTGCCCCAAAATAAGGCAGGATGCTGCGGAAGCGCACCAAAATAATGCACGCCTTGCCATGAGCTCACAGCTCACCGCAAGGCGAGATACAATAGCATTTATTGCTCAAAGACAGCAGAGCCCTTAGGCTAGCTAGCTATATGTTTTATTCACCCTCAAACCTCAGAGTCAGCTTATGACCGACTGCATTTTTTGCAAGATCGCCAACAAAGAAGTCAACGCTCGCATCGTTTATGAAGATGATCGCGTGGTGGCTTTCCACGACTTATTTCCCGCAGCACCAACGCACTTGCTGATTATCCCCAAGCAGCACTACACCACGCTCAATGATGTGCCTGCGAGTGAAGCGCTGATTTTAGGTGAACTGATGACCACTGCCAGCAAGCTCGCCGCCGACTTAGGCGTGGCCGACGATGGCTATCGCGTGGTGATGAATTGCAATGGTAACGGCGGCCAAAGCGTCTACCACATCCACCTGCACTTGCTTGCTGGTCGCAAGCTCACTTGGCCACCAGGTTAAGTCATGAGCCAACGTCAATTAAGCTGGGTCGACAAGCTCATCTGCGAGGCCGACCAAGTCTTGCGCACACTGGCTCGCGATGCCGCCGTGGCACAGCGCCCGTCGCCAGCTATTGCCCATGCTGAAGCAGGCTTATCTGATGAGGAACGCCGCCAAGTGGCCGGCTTTATGCGAGTAAATCATACTGGCGAGGTCTGCGCGCAGGCGCTCTATCAAGGCCAAGCGCTAACCGCAAAGCTGCCAACAGTGCGTAGCGATATGCAGCAAGCAGCTGCCGAAGAAGTCGATCATTTGGCGTGGTGCCAGCAGCGTTTAGATGAGCTGGGCGCGCCGGCTAGCCGCTTAAATCCGCTGTTTTATGGCGCATCGTTTGCTATGGGCGCTTTAGCTGGTTTGGCTGGCGATAAATGGAGCTTGGGCTTTGTTGCCGCGACTGAGGCTCAGGTTTGTGAGCATTTGCAGGGGCATTTAAACCAGCTACCCATGAACGATCGCCGCACCCGCGCGGTACTGGCGCAGATGCATAGCGACGAAGCGGAACATCGGCAAATGGCCATTGATGCCGGCGCCGCTGAATTGCCTGCGCCGGTGCAGCACGCCATGTCGGTGATGGCCAAAGTGATGACAGGAACTACTTATTACGTGTAGTTCCGATCATTACTCAGCCGGGTGTTTCTAACACCTCATAGCTATGCGTAATTTCGACGCCGCCGGCCTGCAGCATGATCGATGCCGAGCAGTATTTTTCTGCAGAGAGCATAACGGCGCGCTTCACATGCGCCTCATTTAGGCCAATGCCTTCTACGATGAAGTGCACATGAATTTTGGTGAAAACTGCTGGCACGGCGTCGGCGCGTTCGGCATCGAGTACGGCCTCGCAATGAGTGACTTGCTGGCGCGATTTTTTTAGCATGGTCATGACATCAAACGAAGCGCAGCCGCCCATGCCCATCAGCAAAAGCTCCATGGGGCGCGGGCCACGATCTAAGCCGCCGTGGTCCGGTGGACCATCCATCACCACCGAATGACCAGTGCCGGACTCGGCGCGGAAGCTGACTTCGCCCTGCCAATGAACGCGTGCTTGCATGATGAACTCCTCTGCTCAAATCGCCTGAGCTTATAAATGCCGTTTGAAAAAAAATGCTTAACTAAACAGAGACGCCAGCATATCGCCTGGTTCAGGCGCGCGCATAAAGGCCTCACCTACTAAGAAACCATTGACGCCATGCTCACGCATCAAGGCAACATCATCGCGCGTGCTAATGCCGCTCTCAGTAATCACTGTGCGCCCCGTTGGGATTTCAGCGAGCAAATCTAGCGTGTTATTGAGCGAGACCTCGAAGCTGTGAAGGTTGCGGTTATTGATACCAACTAGCGGACTACCTAAGGGCAAAGCACGCAGCAGCTCGGCGCGATCATGCACCTCAATTAAGACATCCATATTGTGCTCGCGAGCACAGGCATAGAGCTCATTGAGCTGGGCATCGGAAAGCGCAGCCACGATCAGCAGCACGCAATCGGCACCGATGCCACGCGCTTCAACTACTTGATACGGATCGTAGAGAAAGTCTTTGCGGATTACCGGCAAGTCGCAGGCAGCACGAGCTTGCTTGAGATAAGCATCGCTGCCTTGGAAAAAGTCGACATCGGTCAGCACCGATAAACAGGCAGCGCCACCGGCTTGATACGACGCGGCAATGGCATCGGGCTGAAAGTTTTCGCGAATCACACCTTTCGATGGCGAAGCCTTTTTAATCTCGGCAATTACGCCCGATTGACCTTGCGCAATGCGGCCTTGCACGGCGGCGGTGAAGCCACGCACAGGGCTAGCTTCGCGGGCAAAGTCTTCTTGATTAGCTAGCGAATAACGCTTGCGGCGCGTGGCAACTTCTTCGCGCTTACGCGCCATGATTTTGTCGAGAATAGTACTCACGCTGAGGCCTCCGGGCGCAAGGCACGGGTAAATGAGCGCAGATCATTTAGCTTCTCTAATGCTTGACCGCTACACATTAAGTCATCGGCAAAGGCCACGCCTTGCGCCCAAGTCTGGCAAATGCCGGCAACGTAAATCGCCGCACCAGCATTGAGCGAGATGAGCTGCGCCGCCTTCACTGCCTCGGGCGTGCTGCGCTTGCCCAAGGCATTTTGAATTAGAGCCAGCGATTCAGACGAATTCGCCACACTCAAACCCACAAGGCTTTGACTGGGCACGCCAAGCGATTCTGGCGTGATGACATACTCTTTCACTTCGCCATTTTTCAGCTCAGCCACGCGGGTGGGCGTGGCTAGCGAAACCTCATCGAGGCCATCATTGGCACACACCACTAATGCATGAACACTACCCAACCGCATTAGCACCTCCGCCATCGGGCGGCATAACGCAGGGTTAAATACACCAACGACTTGGCGCTTTACAAAGGCCGGATTGGTCAGTGGACCAAGCAAATTAAACAGCGTGCGAATGCCCACTGCTTGTCGAGCCGGCACCGCATACTTCATCGCGCCGTGATGATTCACTGCGAACAAAAAGCCAACACCAACTTCATTGATGCAGCGTGCGACTTGCTCGGCATCGAGCGCCAAATTAACACCAGCAGCTTCGAGCAAGTCGGCGCTACCACTTTTCGATGACACCGCACGATTACCATGCTTAGCCACGCGCGCGCCGGCGGCGGCAACCACCATCGCTGCCGCAGTAGAGACATTAAATAAGTTAGCGCCATCACCACCAGTACCGACGATGTCGACGATGTGCGGATGCTCAGCAAGCACGACCGGCGTGGCGAGCTCGCGCATTACGCGTGCTGCACCTTCAATCTCATCAATCGACTCGCCCTTCATGCGCAATGCCACCAGCAGCGCTGCAATTTGCGCATCGGCCAACTCGCCCTGCATCAGCGCGCGCATGATGTCTTGCATTTCATCTGTGGACAGATTGATGCGCTCGACCAAACGCCCAAGGGAAGCTTTTATGTCCATGCTCATCGCACCTGCTCAAGAAAGTTTTTCAGCAGCGCATGACCTTGCTCACTGAGAATAGATTCGGGGTGAAATTGCACGCCCTCCACTGCCAAGGTTTTATGGCGCAGACCCATGATTTCATCACGCGAGCCATCGGCATGTTGCGTCCACGCCGTCACCTCCAGGCACTCGGGCAAGGTCTCGGCGCGCACCACTAGTGAATGGTAACGTGTCGACACCAGCGGGTTATTAAGGTCGCGAAACACGCCTTGATTGGCGTGATACACCGGCGAGGTTTTGCCATGCATGACCTGCCGTGCGCGCACCACTTCACCGCCATATAACTGGCCAATGCTCTGGTGGCCTAAGCACACGCCCAAGATGGGAATCTGCCCAGCAAAGCGCTCAATGGCAGCAATCGAAATGCCTGCCTCGGTCGGGGTACATGGGCCCGGCGAGACAACTAAGCGCGATGGTGCTAGCTCAGCGATTTGCTCTAGGGTGATTTCATCATTGCGAAAGACACGCACTTCTTCACCGAGCTCGCCGAAATACTGCACGAGGTTGTAAGTGAAGGAGTCGTAATTATCGATCATCAGCAACATGGCTTAGCTCCCAAACCCGGTCGATGCCAGCTCAGCGGCTTTCATGAGCGCACGCGCTTTATTTAAGGTTTCCATCCATTCCAGCTCAGGCACGGAATCGGCAACGACGCCGGCACCTGCCTGCACATGCATTTGGCCGTCTTTGAGCACGGCGGTGCGAATGGCAATCGCCGTGTCCATCGCACCATTCCACGCTAAATAGCCGACGGCGCCGCCATAAATGCCGCGTTTCACTGGCTCGAGCTCATCGATAATTTCCATCGCACGCACTTTCGGTGCACCCGACAGCGTGCCGGCCGGCAAAGTCGCGCGCAGGACATCGAGCGCCGTCACTTCGGGACGCAATGTCGCCTCAACATTGGAGACGATATGCATGACGTGCGAGTAGCGCTCGATCTTCATTTTTTCAGTCAGGCGCACTTGGCCGATTTGTGCGACGCGACCAACGTCATTGCGACCTAAATCGATAAGCATCAGATGCTCGGCAATCTCTTTCGGGTCGGCCAATAACTCCACTTCGAGCTCACGATCGCGCTCAGGTGTGGCACCGCGCTTGCGTGTGCCGGCAATCGGGCGCACCGAGACTTGGCCATTTTCAACGCGAGCCAAAATTTCTGGACTGGAGCCGACAATATGGAAGTCGTCGCAATGAACAAAGTACATATAAGGCGATGGATTCAGATGTCGCAAGGCGCGATACAGCGACAACGGTGGCTGCACAAATGGCGCACTTAAGCGCTGCGACGGCACTACCTGCATGACATCGCCCGCCAGCACATAATCCTTGATGCGGTTCACGCCGGCCTTAAAGTCGGCCTCAGGAAAGCTAGAAACAAAGTCTGCCTCGCACGTGACCTGATCAGGCACAAAGGCATCTTCTGGACGCACGGAGATAGGTTGGCGCAGTACCGCTACCAAATCGTCGATACGCTTTTCAGCATTCGCCAGCGCATCAGCCTGTGCAGGGTCGGCATGGACAACGAGCAGCACCGTGCCCTTGATGTTGTCGAAAACCAAGACTTCATCTGACACCATAAAGAAAATATCTGGCGTGCCAATCGGGTCTGGTTTTACTACGGCGGCCAAACGCTTCTCGACATAACGCACAGTGTCGTAAGAGAAATAGCCGACGAGGCCGCCGCTGAAGCGTGGCAAATGCTCAAGCTCTGGTACGCGATAACGCTCGCGAAACTCATCGACAAAAGCCAATGGGTCATCACAAGTGAACTGTTCGAGCACCACACCATCACGGCGAATGTCGATCTGATGACCATTGATGCGCAACACCGTTCGTGCTGGCAAGCCGATCATCGAATAGCGGCCCCACTGCTCACCGCCCTGCACCGATTCAAACAAATAGGTGTAAGGCGCGTTCGCCACTTTCAGGTAGCACGACAGAGGAGTATCGAGATCGGCGAGGATTTCGCGCACCACGGGGATGCGGTTATAGCCTTGGGCTAATAGCCCAGCAAAGGTTTCAGCGTTCATGTGGTTTCACTCAAAAAATGCAGACGGCACAACGTGTTAGCGAGGCAATCACCATCGCCAGCAGAAGCAGTCAACACGGTTGAGCAAACGCATCATGCACACCTAAATTCAGCGGATAGCGCGACACACCGTCGCGCCTATCACAGAGGTTTGAAAATTAAAGCATGTCGGCCAATGTGGCAACCACGCGATCGGGTTCACTGGCCTCAATGGCTTCGCCGTAATTATAGCCATAGGGCAGTGCCAATACACGCACGCCAGCCGCTTTCGCCGCTTCCACGTCATTGCGCGAGTCACCAATCATCAGGGCTTTGTCGGGAGTTACTGAGAAATGCCGCAGCGAATGTTGCAGCGGTTCGGGGTGTGGCTTTTTGTGCGTTAAAGAATCGCCGCCCAACACCACGCTGAAATACTCACTGAGTTCGAGCGCATCGAGCAGTGCATTGGCGGGCTTTAGCGGCTTGTTGGTGATGCAGGCCATGTTAATGCCCTGCGCTTTTGCCGCGTCGAGAAACTCACGTACGCCGGGATACACCGTGCTGAATTCGCACACCGCGTCTTCGTAGCGGTGCATAAAAGCGCTCAGCAATTGCTCGTTTTCAACTTGGCGCTGCATGGCGTTATCGAGCTGAGGCCGCACATGCTGCAGGGCGACATCCATTAAGCGTGCGGCACCACGACCAATGCCGTTGCGCACCACTTCATCGGCCACTGGCGGCAGAGCCAAGTCGTCCAGCGCGCGATTGAGCGCAATGGCAATATCAGCAGCGCTATCGGCAAGCGTGCCATCCAAATCAAACATAATGAGTTGCGGTAGACCACCAAACCAACTTTTCAGTTCATCCATGTCGCACACTCCGCTGTTAGAAAGCACTTCGACCAGTCTGCCCTAGCGTTTTGCTTGCGCCAACTCCGCACGCATCGCAGCAATAGCTTCGGCATAACTCGGCGTATTGAAGATTGCCGAACCGGCAACAAACATATCAGCGCCAGCCTCGGCAATTTCACGAATATTTTTCGCGGTCACGCCGCCATCAATCTCTAAACGAATATCACGCCCCGAAGCGTCAATGCGTGCACGTGCTTCACGCAGCTTTGCCAAGGTGCCGGGAATGAATTTCTGCCCACCGAAACCGGGGTTCACGCTCATCAACAAAATCACATCAACCTTATCCATCACGTAGTCAAGGTAATGCAGCGGCGTGCCTGGATTAAACACTAGCCCGCATTTGGCGCCACCCGAGCGTATCAGCTCCAATGAGCGGTCGACATGATCAGAGGCTTCGGGGTGAAAGGTGACGATACTGGCACCCGCTTCAATAAAATCACCGATCAGGCGATCGACCGGACGCACCATCAAATGCGCATCGATGGGCGCAGTGACGCCGTATTTGCGCAGCGCTTTGCAGACCATCGGACCAATGGTCAGATTCGGCACATAGTGATTATCCATGACATCGAAATGCACGACATCGGCACCCGCTTCGAGCACGGCATCGACTTCCGCACCAAGGCGAGCAAAATCAGCAGACAGAATGGATGGTGCAATTAAAAACTCAGTCATAACGCTCTCGTACAAGTTAAATTTGGCGGGCGCAGATGGCCGTATCTAGGTCGGTAAGTCGCTGCGGCGTGCCAACATCAACCCAAGGGCCGGGAAAATACTCACCACTGGCACGGCCAGCGGCAATGGCATCATGCAGCAAGGGAGCCAATGGCCGCACACCTTGGCTTAAGCCCTGAAAGAGACTAGGACAATACACGGCCAAGCCGGCATATGTGAAGGCTGAGTCTTCACACTTATCAGTCAGCAACGCCTGCTCTCCAACCACAGGGGCGCCAGATGTGATGCCCTGCAAGCCAAAATCACCCATTAAATTATGCTCAGGATTATCGACTAACACTAAGTGTGCCTGCTTGCCAGGAGCCAACGCCCCGCGCAAGGCAGTCATGTTATAGCGCAGCCAAATATCGCCATTGACCAAGATAAATGGCTCATTGCCGATCAAGCTCAGCGCCTGCACGATGCCACCTGCTGTTTCCAGCGGCTTGCCATCAGGTTCATGCGACCAATGAATTTGCACGCCGAAACTGCGCCCATCTGCCAAGACCTGCTCGAGCTTTTTACCTAGCCATGCAGTATTAATAACGACTTGTGTTATTCCTGCCGCACGCAAAGCTTCAAGATGCCATACGATCAGCGGCTTGCCACCCACCTTGAGTAGAGGCTTCGGCGTGTCATCAGTCAGTGGCCGCATGCGCGTACCCAGACCGGCAGCCAGAATCATTGCTTTCACAAATACGACTCCAATGTCGGCGCAGCACTCGGGTTGCGCGCTAAATATTCGGGCAAAATCTTCAGCAAGATGGCACGTAATGGTGCCAGCTCTGCATACGGCGCTAATTCATCAAGCGCATAGCGATAGACCACAGGAATATCGTTGAGATAGCCATGCTTGCCGTCGCGAAAGCTTAGGCGAGCAAAAATACCCAACACTTTGAGATGGCGTTGCACGGCGATCCAATCGCACCAGCGCGCAAACAAGCTCAAGCTAATATGTCGCTCAAGTTTGCCTGCCTGCTGCAGCTGGCGATGAAATTGCGCAATCCAACGATTGACATCCTCTGCCGGCCAAACCACATAGGCATCGCGCAATAGCGACATCAGATCATAGGTAATTGGCCCTGTTACCGCGTCTTGAAAATCGATAATGCCAAGCTCGCCTTCGGGCGTGAGCATGAGATTGCGCGAGTGATAATCACGATGAACAAAGCCGGTGGGCTGCTCTGCAATAGCATCGGCGATCAGACCAAATTGCGCCTCAAGAGCAGCTGCATCAACTTCATTTAAGGTCACGCCCAAGAGCTGCGGAATAAACCAATCACTGAGCAGACGCATTTCTGTTAGCAGGCGCTCACGGTCATAGCTAGGCAAGGCGTAATTGGTTGGCGCAGGGCAATCCAGCATATCGATCAATGCCGTCATCGCGGCACCATAAAGTGTGTTGACCGATGTCGCGCTCAGCTCCGAACCTAACAAGGTGTCGCCCAAATCGGTGAGCAGCATAAATCCTTTCGATGACGACCATGCCAGCACTTGCGGCACACACAGGCCGTGGTCGTGTAACGCACCGGCAATCGCCACGAATGGATGGCAATTTTCCTTTTCGGGTGGCGCATCGACAGCCACTAAACTGCCCTGCGAAAACACTTGGCGGAAGTAGCGGCGAAAGCTGGCATCGCCAGAAATCATCGTTAATGGGCCCATGGTGGAAGACCACTGCGGCTGGCCTTTATGCCAAGCGTGCAGCCATTGCGCGAGCTGTTGCGCGCGGACATCTGAGCTCATTACGGGATTTTCCTAGCTGAACAGGGGTCAATGATTCTATTATCCGTTAAATCCTGATGCGACCCCTGCTTGCGCGCCATGACAAATAAACTTGTAAATACTTCTGCAAAGGTGGCTTTTGCCCGCCTAACCCCTCTGGCTGCAGCACTTTTAGTGCTGCCTAGCGCCGGCTTATCTGCGTCACCATACGGCGTCGAGTCCAATGAAGGACTCTCAGTTTATGCCGCTGCTGAGCGTGACGATGAATTTATTGAGGCTCCTAAGCCACAACGTCCATCATCTTTGCTGATGCAACTGCCCAGCGTTCCTAGTCCGGTCGCTCCGAAATCGGTGAATCAGCCAAGCCCGAGCAGCGCGGTTATTCCGCCTACTATTGCTGAACCGGCAAGAATTATTGAGCCCGCGAAACCAGCCGACAAAGTTGTCGTGGATGCTCCAGCTGCTGCGACATCGATAGCCGCCACGCCGACTAAAGATCTAGACAGTGTCGATACAGTCGGGACACGCCTAGGCTGGTTAACCACCGCTCAAATCGCACAACTGCCCGACGCCGACAAGCCGCCATTAGATGCCACTTGCCAAGGCGCATGGGCCACGCCTGTGCCATTGAGCACACCATTGGGCGACTTAGACACCTCCGACATCGAGGCTCTAGCCAACTCATTAAGCTATAACGATGAAGGCGGCGCTGATCTCAGCGGCAGCGTGCGCATCACACAGGGCGGCCGCCTGCTCGAAGCCGACAGCGGCAGCATCACGCAAGACCGTAACTTTGGTCGCTTCGATGGCAATGTGCGCATTGCTCAACCCGGCGTATTGCTCACCGGCGAACAAGCGGTAGTGAATATCAACACCAGCGCAGGCCAACTACTCAGCAGCGAGTTTGTCTCGCAAGCCATGCATGCCCACGGCCGCGCCGATCGTATGCGCCGCTTTAGCGACGGCACGCTATTAATCGACCGCGGCATTTACACCACTTGCGCACCAGGTAGTCGTGTCTGGTCATTTGAAGCGAAAGATATTGAGCTCAATCCCAACACCGGCATTGGCGAAGTTTATAGCGCTAAATTGCGCATTCAAGACGTGCCAATTCTGTACTTACCGTACTTCCGCTTTCCAATTGATGATCGCCGCCAAACCGGCATCTTGATTCCGCGCTTTGGTAACACCAACGATGGCGGCTTCGATCTGTCAGTGCCGATTTATTTGAATATTGCACCGCAACTCGATGCCACAGTGACACCGCGTCTGCTGAGCTCGCGCGGTGCCATGCTAGAAACCGAAACTCGCTATTTAACGCATGACTTTGGCAGCGGCGAGCTGAAAGCGGCTATTTTGCCTGGCGATCAAAAAACAGGTGAAGATCGCAAGTCCGCCTCGCTAGATCAGCGCGCTGATTGGCAAAATGGCTGGCGCGCACGTACCTCGCTGAATTATGTCTCAGATAATTTCTATTTCACCGATTTAGGCACTGACCTAAATCTCGCTAACCAAACGCACCAAGAGCGTTTAGGCGAAGTGTTTTACGACACACCAGACTGGCATTTCGTCGCTCGAGCACAAGGCTTCCAAACCATCGACCCTGATCTTTTAGATGTCGATAAGCCCTACTCACGCGTACCGCAATTTCTAGTCACCAGTGAGCGCGAGCGCTTACCGGGCTGGCAACGCAGCATGCGCGCGGAAGTAGCTCGCTTTGAGCGCAATATTGATGATGGCAGCGCGCCCGAAGTCAATGGCACACGCATACGCTTAGATCCAGAGGTTCGCTTTGATTATTCGCAACCTTGGGGCTATCTACGTCCAGCAGCCAAACTCAGCCACTTGAGCTATGCGCTCGATGGCAATGGCGTCACTGGCAATGAAGATACCAGCCTAACTGTGCCAACGCTAAGTCTAGACACTGGTTTAATTTTCGAACGCTTCAGCAATAACGGCAGCTCGCAAGTACTTGAGCCTCGCCTGTATTACCTCTACGCGCCGAATCGCGACCAAAGCTCATTGCCTAACTTCGACAGCGCCGTGACCACATTTAGCTATGATCAGCTCTTTCGTGACACCCGCTTTTCCGGCGGTGACCGCATCGATGATGCCAACCAGGTCGCTATCGGCTTAACCTCCCGCTGGCTCGACGCCGATGGCTTTGAGCGCCTACAAGCGTCATTAGGCCAAATTGTCTATTTGCGTGACCGCGAGGTTCGCTTAGATCCTGCTGTCGCAGTCGACACCAGCCCCGCATCTAGCTATGCCGGCAATATGACTTTCCGCGCCAATGAAGAAACCAGCTTTTTTGCCGACTTGCTGATGGACTCTGAAGGCTCTCGCCTCTCGCAATACAGCGTTGGCGCTAGCTACTTACCAAAAACAGGCGACCGCCTCTATAACGCCGGCTATCGCTTCCGCCGCGATGACCCAAGCATCGGCCAAAAAGCCGTCAGCCAAACTCAGCTATCCTTCGTTCAACCATTGGGCGTGAACTGGAAAGTGCTCGGCTTATGGAACTACGACATCAAGGAAAAAGAGTCACAAGAGGCTCTCTTTGGCGTATCGTACGAGGCTTGCTGTTGGCAGGTGCGCCTGTTTAAACGCAGTTTTATTGCCGATGCGGCGGCCAACAACAGCCCCACATCTGACCGTAGCCGCGAGGCTATCTTTATTGAAATCGTGCTGAAAGGTTTGGCAGGATTCGGCACTAACGTCGACACCTTGTTTGAGAAAAACGTGTTCGGCTACAACCAACTTGATCACAAAAAGGAAGGCTTTTAATGCGGCGCTATCTGCTGGCACTCACCTGCTTAACGACACTGCTAACTGGCGTATCGCACGCGGCGACAGCGGTCGATCAAGTCGCCGTCATCGTCAACGATGGCGTGATTTTGAAATCTGATATCGAAGCGCGTATGGGCGACCTGCGCTTTCAAGCGCAGCAGCGCGGCGCTCAAGTGCCAGACGATGCGCAGCTATTTGGTGCCGCTCGCGAACAGCTGATCATGGAAAACTTGCAGCTACAACTCGCTAGCCGCAACAGCATTCGCCCTGATGACAATACCGTGAATGCCGCGCTGGCAAATTTAGCCAAGCAAAATGGCTTAAGCCTTGACGCCTTTCGCGCCAAGCTCGACAGCACACCAGGCACTTCGTTCGAGTATTTGCGCAATGCCATTGCTCGCGAGCAAATCATTGAGCGTATGCGCCAACGCCGCATGAACGATCGCATCAATATTACTGATGCCGACATCAATCAGTTTATGGCCACGCCTGCCGGCTCCGAGCTAAACCGACAGCTCGATGTTCAGCTCAATAAAAAGTCAGAAGCTGCCGCGCCCGTTGCAGCGCCAACCATGGAGTATTTAGTCACGCAAGTGCTAGTGCCCGTGGAAGAAAGTGCCAACGCTAAAGAGCAGCTGCGCTTAGCCGATCTCGCCAAGCAAATTCTGCAGTTGCAAGCGCAGGCAATGACTCCCGAGCAGGCCATCGATAGCTTTAAAGGCAAAGCTCCTGAGGCCGCAATTGAGCCATTAGGCTGGCGTAGCACTGCGCAACTGCCCGACTTACTGCAAGCGCCGCTAGAGCGCTTGATCGCTGGTGATGCGCCAGAGCTAATTCGCTCACCGCGCGGCTGGCACTTAATTTGGCTACTGGATCGTCGCGAACTGCGCAGCCCAAACACACTATTGCCGCCACCACCGCCCGTCCCTACTACGGTCGTTAAGCAGCGTGAGGTGCGTCATATTCTCATGCGTCCCAATGACTTGCAGTCTAGCGAAGACATTCGTGAAGTCATGAATGTGCTTTATAAGAAGCTGAAAAATGGCGCCGACTTTGCTGAGTTAGCACGCATCAATTCGCAAGACCCAGGCTCTGCAGTAAAAGGTGGCGACTTGGGCTGGGTTTCGCCCGGCGACATGGTGCCTGAGTTCGACAGCATGATTGGGCAAACACCGATCGGTGCTATTAGCCAACCATTCCAAAGTAGTTTTGGCTGGCATATTTTGCGCGTCGATGGCGAGCGTGAAAAAGATATGCGCGAAACCGTTCTACGCGATCGTGCTAAGCAGATTCTCTTTGCTCGAGCCTATGACGAAGAGCTTGGGGCATGGCTACGTGAGCTTCGCGCAGAGGCCTATGTCGACTTCCGTGGCAGCAACTAAGCCCTACTACTCTGCCGCCAAACGATAACCAACACCGAGCTCCGTTAGCAAATAACGGGGCTCGCTTGGATTGGCTTCAATTTTCTGTCGCAGTTGCCGCAAATAAATCCGCAAATAGTGGGTGTCATCGCCATGATGGCGTCCCCATACCGCCTGCAATAGCTGAGCATGCGTGACCACTCGCCCAGCCGATTGCGCCAAAATGGCCAACATCTGAAACTCTTTCGGCGTTAATCTCACCGGCACACCGGCCAGAGTGACTTGGCGTTGTGCTAAATCAATAAACAACTCAGCCACCGAATATTGCTGACTAATTGGCGTACTTTCGAGCCGCCTCCTCTGCGCCACGCGTAAGCGCGCTAAAAGCTCAGCCACACCAAATGGCTTGGTTAAGTAATCCTCCGCACCGGCATCAAGCGCTGCAATTTTTTCCTCTTCGCGGCTGCGTGCCGATACCACAATAACTTGCGCTGCACAGCGCTCTTTCAGCCGCGGCAATAGCTGAAGGCCATCAATATCTGGCAGGCCAAGATCGAGCAAAATCAGTGCTGGATCATCTACGGCCACACGCGCTAAAGCTTCATTCCCCGACATCGCGGTGGTGACGACGTAGCCTTGAGCCGTCAGCGCCGTCGATAGTAATCGCACCAGGCTGGACTCATCTTCAATCACTAAAATATCAACGCTCATGCCTAGTCCCTACCTTCGGTCGCTGCATTAGCTACTGCTGTTTGAGCACTATTGCTTGGCAATGCAAGCTCATCGTCATCTGAAGCCTCATCGTAGTCGAGCATGGGTTGCGCGCTCGTCGGCAAGCTCAGAGTAAAACGTGCACCTTGCGGATCTCGACTACTCGCCACAATGCTTCCGTCATGGGCATCCATAATGGCACGACAAATCGTCAAACCTAGCCCAGCGCCCGGTGCAGAACCCACGCTGTCGCCACGATAAAATTTCTGAAACAGCATGCTAGGGTCTTCACTAAAGCCCGGGCCATTGTCACTAATGGTCAAAGTCACAACATCGGCAAGAACCTTGGCGCGCACAGTAACCACAGTCTGCTCCGGCGTGTATTTACCAATATTTTCAAATAAATTGGCGAATACTCGCTCTAATAAACGTGGGTCAAAGCGCAGCAACGGCAAGTCATCAGGCAGTTCTACACGAATTTCTCGCGGCGCTAATGCACGACGCCATACCGCCAGAGCAGCGCCTAATACCTCTTCCAAGGCCTGCCAGTCTTGCTGCAGTTTTACCGGGCCGGACTCAAGTCGCGCTAACTCCAGCAAATTCTCAACGAGCACCTGCATGCGCCGCGACTCATCATAAATAAGACTCATGAGTTCGCGCTGAGCGGGCTCATCTAAGGTGATTTCATCAGACATTAACGATGAGCTCGCACCCACTAGACTTGCCAATGGCGTGCGCAAATCATGCGATAGCGCGCTTAATACCGAGTTGCGAAGGCGTTCGGTCTCTAGCTCACGGGTATAGCGATACAGCCGGTCTAGCTCGCGCGCCCGCTCGGTAGCGACCAATGCTTGATCTCGCCAACGCGTGGTGAGCTGGCTAATAAACCAACTCAAACCGACAGTAATAAATAGCGTTAAGGCGTACTGCCCCGTTTCCGCAACATCCAAAAATGCCCATGGCACATAGAGCACGGCATAAGCCAAACCTCCCAGCACCGACGCCAACACAGCTGCGCCACGACCGCCCCAATAGGCCACCATGACGGCGGCCATAACAAATAGTAAGACGAGATTTGGTAGCGACACATAGGGCTGCAATAGCCATGCGAGCAAGGTAGTCGCCGCCAACACGCTGAGCGCAAAAACGTATGGGCGTAAACTCAGCCACGACAACATAACGCTCTCCATGAAAGGCCACATAAAAAGCGTGTGTGAAAATAACTACGCCGATTTTACGGGATTTTTACTTGGCGGCGCGGAGCAATCATCTAACAATAGCCAAGTCGTTAATCAGGCCACCTCTGCTGGCCATAACACCTGCACTGCAGCCCTTTGCGGTAGGCCTCCAGCGCAGAGCGTCCGACGTCGGCATTCACTCCCCTCTCAGGTTGCCTATGGCACAATGGCGTGAATGACCGACGCACGGGATGCACCTTCGCATGTCACACCCTCATATCATTTCACGCCTAGCGCTAACGCCCGGCGAACCTGCTGGCATTGGCCCCGATCTGCTTGTGCAGATTGCCCAAGAGTCGTGGCCGGCGCAACTCATTGCCATTAGCGATAGCGCCATGCTGCTGCGTGCTGCTGCGCGCTTGAAGCTGCCGCTGAGCTGTAGCGCTTGGCAGCCTAACTCACCTGCTTCAGAGCATACGCCTGGGCATTTGTGGGTTTGCGAAACGCCATTGCCCGAACAGGAGCAGCCCGGCCAACTCAATACCGCACTAGTGCCTGCAGTCTTGGCCTCACTAACCCGTGCCTGCGATGGTTGTCTAGATGGTGGCTTCGATGCATTAATAACTGCCCCGCTGCACAAGGCGGTGATTAACGACGCTGGCATTGCCTTCAGCGGCCACACCGAGTTTCTGCAAGAGCGATGCGGCGTTGAGCGCGTGGTGATGATGCTGACCTGCCTCGGCTTGCGCGTGGCGCTGGCTACGACGCACTTACCCTTGCGCGATGTTGCCGATGCCATCACGCCGACACGCCTGAAGCAGGTGTTACGAATTTTGCACGCCGATTTACGCGATAAGTTTGGTATTGCTCAGCCGCGAATTTATGTCACTGGCCTGAATCCGCACGCCGGCGAGGGTGGGCATTTGGGCCGCGAAGAAATTGAAATTATTGAGCCCACACTCGCGGCCTTGCGCGAAGAAGGTTTAAGCCTCATCGGCCCACTGCCCGCCGACACACTGTTTACGCCACAGCATTTGCAGCAGGCCGATGCCGTCTTGGCGATGTATCATGACCAAGGTTTGCCGGTGCTAAAACACGCCGGCTTCGGCAATGCCGTGAACATCACGCTAGGCCTACCAATTATTCGCACCTCAGTTGATCACGGCACCGCGCTCACACTCGCCGGCACCGGTCTTGCCAATGCCGGCAGCTTGAAAGCCGCCATCCATGAGGCACTTGCCATGATCAACGCTAGACGCTCGCTATTGGGCACACAGGATTTACTCGTATGAACTCACCTCGCCCAAAGCGCCGCCCATCAGGAAAAGCTGTTGAGGGCCATGTTGTACGCAAACGCTTTGGCCAAAACTTTCTCCATGATGAGCGCGTGATTCAGCAAATCGTCGCCAGCTTCACGCCAATTCCTGGCCAATCAGTGGTGGAAATTGGTCCAGGCTTAGCAGCACTGACAAAGTTTTTATTGCCAGCCGTTGAGCGCCTGCACGTCATCGAGCTCGATCGTGACTTAGCTGCTCGTTTGCCAAAAACACTGGCAGGTCTCGGCGAGCTGATCATTCACGAAGGCGATGCGCTGAAGTTCGATTTCAGCACCTTGGCGAGTGCCGATGCGCCGATTCGTGTCATTGGCAACCTGCCCTATAACATCTCCACACCGCTGATTTTTCATCTGCTCAGCCATAGCGAACTGATCGTCGACATGACTTTTATGCTGCAAAAGGAAGTGGTCGATCGGCTGTGCTCTGGCCCAGGCGATTCAGCCTATGGCCGACTGAGTGTGATGACGCAATATCGCTGCTTGCCCGAATGGCTATTTGATGTGCCGCCAGAGGCATTTAATCCGCCGCCGAAAGTGATGTCGGCGATCATTCGCCTCACGCCACACGCTGTGTTGCCACATCCTTGCCGTGATGAAAAACTGCTCGGCGAAGTTGTCGGCACTGCATTTACTATGCGCCGAAAAACCTTACGCAATGCCCTAGGAAAATACCCCGCCAGCGCATTGGAAAAGGCTGGCGTAAACTTAGGTGCTCGCCCTGAAACCTTGTCAGTGGCAGACTATGTAGCCATTACTCACGCCCTTTTGGACGAACCCACATGAGCCAATCAGTGCAAGCAACCGACGAGCGCGGCATCCGCGTATCGGTGCGCAGCGAATACCTTGCAGAGCCATCGAGCCCGAGTGATCAGCGCTATGTGTTTGCCTATCACATTCATATTAAAAACGAAGGCACGCGCACCGTACGCCTGCTAACGCGGCACTGGATCATCACAAATAGTGAGGCCAGCGTGCAGGAAATTCGCGGCGATGGCGTGATTGGCGAGCAGCCCGTTTTAGCCCCGGGCGAATTTTTCGAATACACCAGTGGCACCGTGATCGAAACGCCAGTGGGCAGCATGCACGGCTCCTATGGCATGCTCGATGACATTGGCGAGCGCTTCGAATCGCCGATTCCTGCCTTCACGCTGGCTATCCCTCGCGTACTAAACTGATGCGCCATTTTCTCATCGGCGATGTGCAAGGTTGTCGAGCCGCGCTCGAAGACTTATTAGTGCGCATCGCCTTTGATCCATCTACCGATCATGTGTTTTTTGCTGGTGATTTAGTCGCACGCGGGCCAGATTCACTTGGCACATTGCGGCTTATTAAAAATCTTGGTTCAGCTGCCAGCACCGTGCTCGGCAACCATGACTTGCACTTGTTAGCAGCCTTTCACGGCCATGCCAGAGTGAAGCCAAAAGATCTCACACAGCCGATTCTAGATGCATTCGATGCCGCTGAGCTCATGCGCTGGCTGCAGCAACAGCCGCTGCTGATCACACTGCCCACAGGCGATGTGTTGACTCATGCTGGTCTACCGCCAAGCTGGTCTTTTGAGCAGGCGCAAACGCTCGCCTTTGAGGTTGAAACCATCCTACGCAGCGAACACGCCGCTGGTTTTTTTGCCGCCATGTATGGCAACGAGCCCAGTGCGTGGAGCGATGACTTAGCTGGTACCGATCGCCTGCGCGTCATCACCAATCATTTCACTCGCATGCGTTTAATCGACGCCGATGGCCAGTTAAATTTTCAGCACAAAACTGGCAATAGCGATCTGCCCGAAGGCTTTAAGGCATGGTTTGATTGGCCGGCTCTGCGCCCTGTTGCCCAGCGCGTATTTTTCGGCCATTGGGCAGCGCTCGACAGCATCACTCATCAAACCCATGCCATCGCACTCGATAGCGGCTGCGTCTGGGGCAAATACCTCACGGCCTATTGCCTAGAGACCGGCGAGCGCACGACCAGTACGCCGGGGCTGACATGAGCCCGCAGATTTATCGCGTTGGCGGTGCCGTGCGTGATGAGCTGCTCGGCCTGCCGGTACATGACATCGATTATGTGGTGGTAGGCGCAACACCGGAATGGCTAACCGATCAAGGCTATCGCCAAGTTGGACATGAATTCCCGGTATTTTTGCATCCCGAAACGCAGGCCGAATACGCCTTGGCGCGCACCGAGCGTAAACAGGGCGCGGGCTATCACGGCTTTATCTGCGACTTTCATCCCGATGTGAGCTTGGAGGCCGACCTTGAGCGCCGCGACCTCACCATCAACGCCATGGCCAAAGCTGACGCTGGCGCGCTAATCGACCCCTACGGTGGCCAGCAAGACTTAGCCGACCGCTTACTGCGACACGTCTCACCGGCGTTTGCTGAAGATCCACTGCGTGTGCTGCGCGTTGCACGATTTGCCGCACGTTTTCATAGTCTTGGCTTTCGCGTGGCCAACGATACATTAGCGCTGATGCGCGAACTGGCAGAGTCAGGCGAACTGGCACTGCTAACGCCCGAGCGCGTGTGGCAAGAAACCGAACGTGCGCTAATGAGCGACGCACCGCAGATTTATTTCCAAGTACTGCGCGATTGTGGCGCGCTAAAGGTCTGTTTTCCCGAAGTCGATGCGCTCTTTGGTGTGCCCCAGCGCGCGGATTATCACCCCGAAATAGACACCGGCGTGCACACGCTAATGGCCTTAGGCCAGGCCGCGCGCCTGCAAGCCTCAAGCGCTGTCCGCTTTGCTGTGCTCGTGCATGATCTCGGCAAAGCCCTAACGCCAGACCCTGTTTTACCAAGCCATACCGGCCATGAAGTTCGCGGCCTGCCATTGATCGATGCGCTCTGCGCTCGCCTAAAAGTGCCGGCGACACATCAGGCCTTAGCTCGCGTCGTTGGCGAGTTTCATCTTGACTGCCATCGCGCCAATACACACTCGGCAGAAGTTTTACTTGATCGTTTGCAGCGCGTAGATGCGTGGCGCCGACACGAGCGCCTAGGCGAGTTTCTCAATGCCTGCGAGGCCGATGCTCGTGGACGCACAGGCTTGGAAGATCGCCCGTATTGGCAGCGCGATTTTTGGTTAGGCGCTGCTGCTGCCTGTCATATCGACAATGCCGCGCTTGTTGCGCAAGGTTATCGTGGTGCGGAAATGGCTAACGCCATTGCGGCCATACGACTAGAAAGACTGACTGAATTTAAGGCGAGTTGGCAGGCTAAGCATGAATAATTCTGACGCTCCCGTTGCGCTAATCACAGGTGCTGCAAAGCGAGTTGGTGCAGCCATTACTGAGCAGTTACACGCCTTAGGCTGGCGCGTATTGGTGCACTGCCATCACAGCGAGGCCGATGCTGAAAGCCTGTGCCAGCGCCTAAATCTCCAGCGCTTAGATTCAGCGCACTATCTCGTCGCCGACCTTAGCGATGCAAATGCAATTACAGCACTAGCCGAGAAAGCACAGGCGCATTGGAGGCGACTCGATGCATTGGTGAACAACGCCTCTAGCTTCTACCCCACGCCCTTTGGTGGTGCCACGCAAAATGACTGGGACCTTCTTTTCGCCAGCAATGCGCGCGCTCCGTATTTCCTAAGCCAAGCGCTGCGGCCTGCATTGGCAGCACGTGGCGCTGGCGCCATCGTCAATATCATTGATATTCACGCTGCATATCCGCTGCAAGATCACAGCCTCTACTGCATGGCAAAAGCAGCCAATGCCGCCATGACTCGGGCACTAGCAAAGGAGCTGGCACCTGCTATTCGTGTCAATGGTGTGTCGCCAGGCGCAATTGCCTGGCCCGAAGGTAGCGGTGAAATGAGTGAGGCAATGAAGACCGAGATCTTGCGCACCGTGCCCATGGGGCGAGTTGGTGGCGTTGAGGCAGTTGCTGAAGCAGTGGTGTTTTTAATTACTGGTACTAGCTACATCAATGGTCAGATTATCGCTGTCGATGGCGGTCGCACGGTCTGGGGCTGAGCCCGCCGACAACAGGCCTAGCGCTCGTTAAGTAACAAACGCCCGGACCTACTGAGCTGGCTTCACACCACGCTCTATCAGCACACCAACATCTTTCGCACCACGTACCGCACCTGGCTTGCTCACACGCAGGCGGCACCACGGCACCGAAAACTCCTCGCGTAAAATCTGCCAAATCGATTCAGCCAAGGTTTCAACCAGCTGATAATGCGCCTGCTCCACATGCGACTTCAGTCGCTCCGACACTGCTCGATAATCCAGTGCCTCGGCAATCGTGTCGGTAGCCGCAGCTGGGCGAATGTCCCAAGCCATCTCCAAGTCCAAACTCAGCGTCTGCTGGATGCGGCGCTCCCATTGAAACATGCCAATGACCGTCTCAATTTTGAAATCTCGAATGTATACAATGTCCACGTGTTGCCCCGTTTCGCGCCTGATTTTTTTGCTAAGATGCGAGCCACATACCCCAAGTTGGAGCGACTATGAGCCCTGAATCTATTGCCGACTTTGTTGCGATTGCGGCGCTGATTCTAGCCTATCTCGCCGGCTCTGTTTCGGCCGCGATCATTGTTTGTCGTATTATGGGCTTGCCCGACCCGCGCACCGATGGCTCACGCAACCCTGGCACTACCAATGTGCTACGCCTCGGCGGCAAAAAAGCCGCGATCCTAACTTTGCTCGGCGACATGCTAAAAGGCGTATTGCCAGTCCTTGCAGCGCGCTATTACGGGCTCGATGTGATGCTGGTTAGTGCCATTGGCTTCGCCGCCTTTATGGGTCATTTATACCCGATCTTTTTTCGCTTCGAAGGTGGCAAAGGTGTGGCGACTGCGCTCGGCGTTTTACTCGCACTATCGCCAATTATTGGCGGCACCGTGATCGCGCTTTGGATTACGGCATTTGCGCTAACACGCTACTCCTCGCTTGGCGCCATCGTTGGCTTTATTGCCGCACCCATCCTTACTCAGTTTTTGCTGCCCGAAGCCATGCTCGGCGTGGTCGGCATGAGCTTGCTGCTATTGGCGCGCCACAAAGCCAATATGAAGGCGCTAATCGAGGGCACTGAACGCCGCTTTAAATAGCGGCGGCGGCTTATCTTGAATAGACCTTAGATGGCTGCCAGCTCAGTCATTGGCCATCGCGCACGCACATTAACCGTTAGGTCTTGACGCTCACCCGCACGCAAACGCTGCGCGCCAGCAAAGGCGATCATTGCGCCGTTATCAGTGCAAAAAGCTGGAGCAGGATAAAACGCTTGGCCACCTATAGGTTTCAAGGCCAGCGCTAAGTCATGGCGCAGGCGCTTATTTGCACTGACACCACCCGCTAGTACCAAGCGCTTCAAGCCAGTCTGCTTTAATGCGCGTAAGCATTTGCGAATTAAGGTATCGACCGCTGCCGCCTCAAAACTTGCACAAATATCGGCAACTTTAGTTGGCGAATCCTCTGATTGATTGCGCGCGGTGAGCACAGCGGTTTTTAAGCCACTAAACGAGAAGTCCAAACCTGGGCGGTCGAGCATTGGGCGTGGAAATTTAAAGGCATCATCACGGCCAGTTAAGGCTAGACGCGCCACCGATGGCCCGCCGGGATAGTCCAGCCCGAGCATTTTGGCGACTTTATCGAAGGCCTCGCCGGCAGCATCGTCGATGGATTCGCCGAGCAGCTCGTAACGGCCAATACCTTCAACTTTCATGAGCTGGGTATGGCCGCCAGAAACCAATAGGGCGACAAAAGGAAACTCAGGCGGCTCAGCCTCTAGCAAAGGCGCTAGCAAATGCCCTTCCATATGATGCACGCCGACGGCAGGCACGCCCCAGGCGTAGGCCAGCGAGCGTGCCATTAGCGCACCTGTTAACAGCGCGCCAGCAAGCCCAGGGCCCGATGTGTAGGCGATACCATCGATGCTATCGGCACTGATGTCGGCATCGGCCATCATGCCGCGCACTAAGGGCACGAGGCGGCGAATATGGTCGCGCGAGGCCAGCTCGGGCACCACGCCGCCATAGTCTTTATGCATCTCAATTTGGCTATGCAGGCGATGCGCCAATAGCCCAGCCCCCGGCGCATCGTCATAAATAGCGACGCCAGTTTCATCACACGAGGTCTCAATACCTAGCACGCGCATGCCATTTCTCTCCATTTTTCATGGCGCGAAGTGTAGCGCTCTACACAGGGTGTTTGCCATTCCAGATGAATCTGGCTAAAATCCGCGCCCCACGCCCCCGATGGCGTTCCGTAATTTGTAACAGGTGAGCAATTCATGCCCAACGTTAAAGTAAAAGAAGGCGAACCGTTTGACGTCGCACTGCGTCGCTTCAAGCGTTCATGCGAAAAAGCTGGTGTGTTAGCCGATGTTCGCAAACGTGACTTCTACGAGAAGCCCACGCAAGAGCGCAAGCGCAAAGCCGCTGCCGCTGTTAAGCGTCACGCCAAAAAAGTACAGCGCGAAGCCGTAAAAGTTAAACGCTTGTACTAAGCCATGCTGGTTACGCGAGCAGATTCTTTTGCGCTCGCGTACCGCATAGCTGCGTTGGTCACATCTGCTTTATTTCTATCGCTTCAGCATTCACTCGCTGTATGAGCTAGCTTTGTCATGCCTGCACTAAAAGTTCGTCTAACAGATGCCATGAAAGACGCCATGCGCGCCCAGCAAAAAGATCGCCTGCTGGTGATCCGCACCGCACTCGCCGCGTTTAAACAAATTGAAGTCGATGAGCGCATTGAGCTCGATGATGCCCGCTCCTTAGGCGTCATGGAAAAACTAGTGAAGCAGCGCCGCGAATCCGCCGCCGCTTTTATTGCTGGTGATCGCCAAGAGTTGGCCGAGCGTGAAAATACTGAGATAGCCATTCTGCAAGAGTTTTTGCCAGCGCCATTAAGCGAAGAGGAACTACTCTCGCTGATTTCCGCTGCCATTGCTGAAGCTGGTGCCACTAGCCCGAAAGACATGGGTAAAGTGATGAATTTATTGCGCCCCATGGTCGCTGGTCGTGCCGATGTCGGTGCACTGTCGCAGCAAGTTAAAGCGCGCCTTTCAATTTAAGAAAGCACCAGCCTAGAGATCGTCAGCCAAAAAAGCTCCTGCTCAATTGACTGACGATTGCGCTGCAAAGCTTGCTGTCGCACACTCAACTCCCCGTTTCTGCTTGAGCATTAGCCCGCATGTCCGCTGGTCGTATTCCGCAATCATTTATCGATGAAGTGCTTTTGCGCACCGATGTCGTCGATCTGATTGACGCACGCGTCAAGCTCAAGCGTGCGGGCAAAAATTACTCGGCCTGCTGCCCTTTCCATCAAGAAAAATCGCCCTCGTTTACGGTCAATCGCGAGAAGCAGTTTTATTACTGCTTCGGCTGTGGTGCCACCGGTAACGCACTGAGCTTTCTGATAGAGCACGACCGTCTCGACTTCATTGATGGCCTGCGCCAACTCGCTGGTGCCGCCGGTTTAACACTACCTGAAACACGCGATGCCGCCGCGGCACACAAGCCAACACAGCAGCCCTTATTCGATGCTCTTGAGCGCGCCGCCGTATTTTTTGAGCAGCAACTTCGTAGCGCCACGCAGAAGCAGCGCGCCGTTGGCTATCTAAAAAATCGTGGTGTTAGCGGCGCAATCGCCAAGCAGTTTCGCATTGGATACGCGCCGCCAGGCTGGGATAACATGCTGCAAAGTCTTGGCCAAGACACGGCCATGCGCGATCTCTTGCTAGCCTCGGGTTTGGCTATTTTCAACCCGCAGCGCCAATCTCACTATGACGCGATGCGCGATCGGGTAATTTTCCCCATCCGTGATTTTCGTGGTCGCGTCATCGCCTTTGGTGGTCGCGTACTCAACGACGACAAGCCCAAATATTTGAACTCGCCTGAGTCACCGGTGTTCCACAAAGGCCAAGAACTGTATGGGCTTTATGAGGCACGCCAGTCCGGCAAGCTCACACGCCTACTCGTGGTCGAAGGCTATATGGATGTGGTCGCGCTCGCGCAAGCCGGCATCCATGAGGCCGTGGCAACGCTTGGCACAGCCACTAGCACCACGCATGTCGAACGCCTATTTCGCGTCGTGCCCGAAGTCGTTTTTTGCTTCGATGGTGACAGCGCTGGCCGCCGCGCTGCTTGGCGCGCCCTAGAGAATGCCCTGCCCGCTCTGCGCGATGGCGTTGGTGCGAAGTTTCTTTTTCTGCCCGATGGCGAAGACCCCGATAGCCTTGTGCGCAAAGAAGGCGCGGCGATGTTTCGTGCGCGCATCGATGCCGATTCCGTGCCGCTGGCCGACCAATTATTTAAGCATTTAAGTGAATCGCTAAACCTAGCGTCGATCGAAGGCCGCACACAGCTCGCGACCGTGGCGCTGCCATTGCTGATGACTATGCCGGAGTCGCTGTTTCGCACCTTGCTATTGCAGCGCCTAAGCGAGATCACTCAGCTCAGCGTGGCCGTGCTGGAAAAGCAGCTCGCGCAAATGTTAGAAAAGCATGAGGCACAGACTGTGGCGCGTGAGCAGGCAGCGAAAGCTGCCGCTGAGGCCGTGGCGCAGACTGCTCAACAGACAGCGAGCACGCAGCAGTCACATCGTCATGCGCAGAGTAATTATGAGCAGAATCATCAGCCCCAACATGACAGCTCGCATGATGCCGCCTATGACACACACTGGGCCGCAGACGATGACGAGCGCAGCTCCATTGACGAGGCTTATTACGCCAGCCTAGCAAGCTCATCGAACCAGAGTGATGAGCGACCATCGAGCTTTACGCCGAGCAAGCGCCCATTCACCCAACAAGCAGCACGCAAGCTGCGCCCGCAAGCGCCGGCACGACCTGGGCTACGCTCATTGTCGGCGCAGGCCATTCGCCTGTTGCTGCGCGAGCCAAGCCATGCGCAACTCTGGCCCGAAGCCATGCTCGGCAGCCTCAACGACCCCGAAACCGAGCTGCTTTGCACATTAGCCCAGGCTCTACGAGAAGCGCCAGAACGCTCCTTAGCGGCGTTACTAGGAAGCTGGCATGGCCGACCCGAAGGTGAAGCATTAGCCTCCATCGCAGCTGCTGAAAGCCTTTTACCCGACGCCGACAGCACATTGGAAGCTGAAGCGCTGAGCCATCGCTTACACAGCCGATTACTCGAACAGCGCATTGCTCATGCCGATAACACACTGCAAAAATCGCCAAATATGGAAAACCTACTGGCTTTAACGCTGGCAAAGCGTGAGTTCGCTGACTGGATGCGTCAATTGCCGCAAGCACCGAGTAGCTGAGTACGCTTGTGAGCTGACAAACACCCCCTTCTCGGCTTATAATCCCGCTCTTATTTTGCAGCCGTTGCGCGAGGGGCCACATGAGCACCAAAAAGCCGAACACGCCAGATCCATCTCAGCAAGACGCAGATGGACCAGACGATATGCCGTTGGATAAGGCAAAGCGTAACTCCCTGCTCGCCGAGCTCATCAAGCGCGGCAAAGATCAAGGCTATCTGACCTATGGCGAGGTGAACGATCACCTTCCTGAATCGGTCACTGAAAGCGAGCAAATCGAAGACATCATTCAGATGCTCAATGACTTGGGCATCCCGGTGCACGAGCGCGCGCCTGCCGCTGACGACCTCATGCGTGAGGAAACGCCAGAAGCCAGCGACGATGACCTCGCCGCCGAAGAAGCCGCTGCCGTTTTGGCCTCGGTGGAGAACGAGCCCGGCCGCACCACCGACCCCGTGCGTATGTATATGCGCGAAATGGGCACGGTCGAGCTGCTCACCCGCGAAGGCGAAATTGCTATCGCCAAACGCATCGAAGAAGGCATCCGCGACGTTCTGCACGCCATGGCTTATTGGCCACGTGCGGTGGAATTACTAGTCGATGAGTTTGATGCAATCGATGCTGGCGAGCGCCGCATTAATGACGTTATCTCTGGCTTTTTAGACCCTGATGATGATGGCGCTAGCGCACCTAAAGAAGTTGATCACAACGCGGCCCTAGCCGCTTTGGCCGCCAAGAAAGCCAAAGAGGCGAAAGACGCTAAGGATGCAAAAGGCTCAAAAGACGCCAAAGCAGACGATAGCGAAGAGGAAGAAGAAAGCACTACTGATGACGATACTGCCGATGAAAATGATGGCGGCATCGACATGGAAAAGCTGGCAGCGCGCGTGGATGCACTACGCAAGCAGCTAAAGAAAACGGACAGCTCCGAAGAGCGCCAAGGTCGCGAATCGAAAGTGTGGCAGACCAACGTCGAAGAACTGGCTAACCAGTTCATGATGTTCAAATTAACGCCACGCGTGTATGACGGCATCGCTGAGCATATTCGCTCCAACATCAGCATCATTCGTGCGCAAGAACGCGTGATCATGATTTCCTGCGTACGTCGCGCTCGCATGGATCGCAGCCATTTCCTCGCCGACTTCCCCGGCAATGAAATTGACCTGACGTGGCTAGATGGTGTTGTCAGCAAACGCAAATCGATTGCTAAAGCTCTTGAAACACAACGCGAATATATTATTCGTGCGCAAGAACGCCTGCTTGAAGTTAGTGACAATCATGGCGGCTTAAGCATCGCCGAAATAAAAGCGATCAGCCGCCGCATGAGCGTTGGCGAAGCGAAAGCACGTCGCGCCAAAAAGGAAATGGTCGAGGCCAACCTGCGTTTGGTTATTTCGATTGCGAAGAAATACACCAACCGTGGCCTGCAGTTCTTGGACTTGATCCAAGAAGGCAATATCGGCTTGATGAAAGCCGTCGACAAGTTTGAATACCGTCGTGGCTTTAAGTTTTCGACCTATGCGACATGGTGGATTCGTCAGGCCATCACCCGTTCGATTGCTGACCAAGCGCGCACCATTCGTATCCCCGTGCACATGATTGAGACCATCAACAAGCTCAACCGCGTGTCGCGTCAGATGCTGCAAGAAATGGGTCGCGAACCAACGCCTGAAGAACTCGGCGAACGCTTAGAAATGCCTGAAGACAAAGTGCGCAAAGTCCTGAAGATCGCGAAAGAGCCGATCTCCATGGAGACGCCGATTGGTGATGATGAAGACAGCCATTTAGGTGACTTCATTGAGGACACTTTGGTGACCTCGCCTATCGATGCTGCGACCTCGGAAGGCCTTCGTGAAGCAACGCGTGAAGTTTTAGAAAACCTCACGCCACGCGAAGCGAAAGTGCTGCGTATGCGCTTCGGTATCGATATGAATACCGACCATACCTTGGAAGAAGTGGGCAAACAGTTTGATGTCACGCGTGAGCGTATTCGTCAGATTGAAGCGAAAGCGCTGCGTAAGCTGCGCCATCCAACTCGCTCCGAACACCTGCGTTCATTCCTCGACACTGAGTAATCTGGCAAACGCGGCGCTCTGTGAGTTTGCAGAGCGCCGCCTTTAACAGCTCAATGTTCTTGGACATAAAAAAACCGGCCTTTAAAGCCGGTTTTTTTATGTCTCGCGCATTTTACTTCATGCGGCTCGAACCCATCGCAATCAGCTTTTGATAGCCCGATGGGAAGATGCGCACGACCAAATCTAAAACCTTGGCATCGGCACCAATAAGTAAGCGGCGCTGATTTTTTTCCACGGCACGAAGCATTTGTGCAGCGGCTTCATCGGCAGTGGTACGGAATAGTTTTTCAAACTTGGCGGTGCTGCTCGCATCCATACCAATCTTGCTGATTGACTGATCCATACGCGCCGCTTTGGCGATATTGGTTTTAATGCCACCGGGATGAACGCTGGTCGCGCTCACACCAACTTTTTGCAAATCCAATTCTTCGCGCAAAGCTTCAGTGAAGCCACGCACAGCAAATTTCGAGGCGTTATAGGCGCTCTGCGAAGGCACAGCAATCAAGCCAAACAAGCTGCTGGTGTTAATGATATGGCCATCACCAGCATCCTTTAGGTAAGGCAAGAATGCCTTGGTGCCATGCACCACTCCCCAAAAGTTGATGTTCATGATCCATTCAAAATCATCGTAACCACCACCGTCAACTACTGAGCCGAGAGCAACGCCAGCGTTGTTGAAGATCAAATTTACTTTGCCATGGTCGCCGGCAACTTTATCGGCCCAAGCAAAAACGGCGTCTTTATCGGCAACATCGAGCTTCTGCGAGGTGACTTTAACGCCAGTGCCATCGAGCAGTTTGACTGTTTCAGCCAAGCCTTTTTCATTGATGTCGCTAAGTGCTACGTGACAGCCGCGTGCGGCCAACAACACAGCAAGCGAACGACCCATGCCAGAACCAGCACCGGTGATGGCAGCCACTTTATTCTTGAAATCTTTCATAAGGAAACCCTAATACGGTGACAGTGAACGATGGCACGATATAAGTGACAACGCGCCATGTCAATGAATTTTAAAACCCGCCGCACTTACCCTAAGCGCGACGAGCCTTAAACCAACCTTATAGTGCCGCAGCTAATTCAGCACCTTCACGAATGGCACGACGCGCATCAAGCTCACCAGCCAGCTTGGCACCACCAATTACGTGGTAACGGCTGTCGGTAATTTTGCCTTCAGCATCGCGCGGCAGCATATCTGTCACTGACTCTTGGCCCGCGCACAAAATTACATGATCGACATCGAGGATACGCTCCTCACCATCCACACGAATATGCAAACCAAGGTCATCGACCTTTACATATTCAACTTCGGCGAGCATTTTCACACCAAATTGACCAAGTAATAATTTGTGCGCCCAGCCCGTGGTTTTACCTGGGCCTGCACCCATTTTTTTCACGCCAGGCTTACGTTGCAACATGGTGATTTCACGCGAAGCAAAACGACGCTCAGGTGCCGTTAGGCCATTCTCGGTGACATCAAAATCGATGCCCCAATACTTCGCCCAATGTTCGACCGACTGATTGTGCTCTTCGAGAAGGTAGGCGCAGGTGTCGACACCAATACCACCGGAGCCAATCACTGCCACGCGTTGGCCAACATTAACTTCGCCGCGCAGAACTTGGGCGTAGTCCAACACTTTCGGATGGTCAATGCCAGGAAAGCGTGGAATGCGTGGTTTGACGCCGGTAGCAATGACGATGTCATCAAAGCTTGCTAAATCCTCATGGCTAACGCTGGTGTTGAGCTTCACTTTCACGCCGCTACGTTCTACTTCATAGCGATAGAAACGAATGGTTTCTTGGAACTCTTCTTTGCCAGGCACGGCGGCGGCCATATTAAATTGGCCACCAATATCTGCTGCTGATTCAAACAGTGTGACGTCATGACCACGATCGGCAGCTACTGTGGCGGCGGTTAGGCCAGCCATGCCACCGCCAACGACGGCGACTTTTTTCGGCCTCGTCGACTTCACATAGACCAATTCAGTTTCGTAACCCGCACGTGGGTTTACCAAGCAAGTAGCACGCTTGTTTGAGAAGGTCAGATCCAAGCAACCCTGGTTGCAGGCGATACATGTATTGATAGCTTCTGGCTTGCCTGCCGCTGCTTTATTAACGAAGTCTGGGTCGGCCAAAAGTGGACGTGCCATCGAAATCAAATCGGCATCGCCGCTTTCAACGATGTCTTCGCAAACCTCAGGCGTATTGATGCGGTTCGATGCCATCACCGGCACCTTCAGCTCTTTTTTGATGCGCGCAGTAACGCTACGGAAAGCCGCACGTGGCACTTGCGTGGCGATGGTCGGGACACGCGCTTCATGCCAGCCAATACCGGTATTGAGAATAGTTATGCCTGCGGCCTCAAGGGCTTTGCAGATGGTCACGATCTCATCCCAGGTATTACCACCGGGCACTAAATCGATCAGCGACATGCGATAGCAAATAATGAAGTTCGGGCCAACTTTTGCACGCACGGCCTTAACAATTTCTACCGGTAAGCGCATGCGATTTTCTACCGAGCCACCCCATTGATCGGTACGCTGGTTCACTCGTGAACAGATGAACTGGTTCAGCAAATAACCTTCTGAACCCATGATCTCCACGCCGTCGTAACCGGCCATTTGTGCCAAACGAGCAGAGTGAGCGTAGTCTTTGATGGTCGACAGAATAACCTTTTCGGTCATTGCCTTTGGTTTAAACGGGTTGATGGCCGACTTCACCGCCGACGACGACACCTGAAATGGGTGATAGCCATAACGACCGGCGTGCAGCATTTGCATAAGAATTTTGCCACCGTGCTCATGTACCGCTGACGTCACTCGGCGATGATTCATAATATCGCCGTAACTATTCATGGTGCCGGCTGCAGGCAGCAACCAACCTTGGCGATTCATTGCGATACCACCGGTAATCATCAATGCCGTACCGCCCTTGGCGCGCTCAGCAAAATAGGCCGCAAGCTTGCCGTAATTCCAGAAGCGATCTTCTAAGCCAGTGTGCATGGAGCCCATGACGATGCGGTTGCGAAGCGTGGTGAAGCCTAGATCGAGCGGGGCCAGCATGTGATTAAAAGCAGTCATTGTAATTAAGTCCTCGTCAAAACGACGTTAGCGCGCTAAAGTTAACACCGTTAAGATACGAGGATTTACGGCAATGTCAAGAGCGCCAAGCAAGCCTAGCTATCATCATGGTGACCTGCGTCATAGCATAATTACAGCGGGTCTTGCTCGCATTCGAGCCGAGGGCGTGCAGGCTTTGAGCTTACGACAATTGGCTGATGAGCTTGGCGTTTCGACACCAGCGCTTTATCACCACTTCCGCAGCAAGCACGCCTTACTCACAAGCCTAGGTGAGGCTGCGATGGCGGAGTTTGTGGTGGTCATGCAGGCGGCCATCACGAGCGATGCTAGCGCGGAAAGTTTTGCTCTGGGTTACGTCGGCTTTGCTCGTCGCGAGGCCGCGCTGTATGACTTAATTTTCGGCAGCCTGCTCTGGCGTGACCCCAATGCAGAGTCATTTCGAACTGCTGCTAGGGCACATGTGCGTATCATTACGCAGCATGTTCAGAGCATGCAAGATCGCGGTGAACTACCCGCCAGCGTCAGCGCCCTACGTGTCGTGCAGGTTGCTTGGGCCACGCTTCATGGCCTCTGCCGTATGTATAACGATGGCCTGGCATTTACCGCAGAGACTATCGAGGACATCGCAAAAACGGCGATGGCATTGATTCATCAAGCCTTAGACAAAAGCTCGGCGTAGACCTTGTGTGTAATACAAAAATAATAGCAATACAGGCAGGGTAAGCGTCTTGATTTAGCGATGAGACTGCCGACATGCACAACGTTCTCCGCCTCGCCATCATCGGTGCCGGCGCCAGCGGCTTAATAGCCGCCAGCGAAGCTCAGCATCAAGGCCTGCTCTGCACAGTCTTCGATAAAGCCCGCCGCGCCGGTGGCCGACTGGCTTCGCACCGCAGTGACTGGGGCAGCTTTAATCATGGTGCACCGTTTTTATCCATGCCAACACAGGCTCCCACTCCCAGCGATCCGCGCCTGCAACACGCCCTGAGCCATGGACTGAGCACACTTCATGTCAGCGCCATCCATGGTGAAAAACAGCCTGCGTTTGTGCCTAGCGACAGCATCAATAGCCTCGCACAGCTGTGGACAGAAGGCCTTACCTGCCACTTTGAACACACACTGTGCGAGCTCAAGCACGACGGCAATAATTGGTGGCTGAAATTTAGCGAGCAGCTGGGTTGGCTTGGGCCATTTGATCGAGTACTGATGACCTGCCCACCAGTACAAGCATTGGCATTACTATCGAAGCTACCCAGCCAGTATCGCCTGTGTCAGCAGCTACAAACGATGCACCATGCGCCCTGCTGGAGTGTGCGCTGGGCGCCAAAAGCCTCGCCAGCACTTGCAGCCGGCGTTTTCATTCGCGATGACTTGCAGGCCAGTGGCATTGCTCTGTGCATCCGTGAAGACCTGCGCCCTCAAGGTGGCGGCGCACCCCGTTTTACGTTGCATGCTACGGCAGCATGGAGCGCGGCGCATCTAGAAGAGAGTAGCGAAAGCGTAGCTCTAGCACTGATGCACGCTGCCGCTGAAGCACTCAAATTGCCCGCCAACACAGAATCTTTAGAGGCTCATCGCTGGCGTTATGGCTATGTCAGTGCTGCTGCCGGTAAGGCATATTTGCGTGGCGAGCATGGCCTGTTTTATGCCGGCGATGCCTGCTTGGGCGCAACTGCTATCGATGCCATGCACAGCGGCTTGGCGGCAGCCGACGCCATCTGCGCCGAACTGCCGTTGACTGCCGTTGACTGCCGTTGACAGCCGTTGACAGCCGTTGACAGCCTAAGGCCATCATGAACCCATCGCTGCCACTTAAAGATAACGCACAGGCCATTGTCTGGTTTCGCCACGATTTACGCCTGCATGATCATGCACCATTACGACTCGCCAGCCGCGCTGAGCGATTACTTGCGGTCTATTGTCTGCCACCGCATTGGCTGGCGCTGGGGCCAGCGGGTGTGCCACGTATTGGTGTGCATCGCCTTGCATATCTTGGCCAAGCATTAGGCGCGCTTGATACCTCGCTTCGTGCCTTGGGCAATGAGCTGATGATTGTGCTCGCCGAGCCGGTGCAAGCGCTCGGCGATATCAGCCGAGCCTTA
Organism: Paraperlucidibaca wandonensis; assembly: GCF_042677145.1. Classification (NCBI taxonomy): domain Bacteria; kingdom Pseudomonadati; phylum Pseudomonadota; class Gammaproteobacteria; order Moraxellales; family Moraxellaceae; genus Paraperlucidibaca; species Paraperlucidibaca wandonensis. The sequence continues at coordinate 1,762,676 of NZ_JBHTIT010000001.1, forward strand.
GGTGAAGCACCGATTTTTGTGCATGCCCATCCCGACTGGGAAGAACGCGAGGCCATTGCGAAGTTGCAGGCAAGCGGCGTAACAGTGCAGGCTGTGCACGGCGGCGGTCTGTTTGACCCCGATGATTTGCCGTTTGCGCTTGAGCCATTTCCAGTGCCATTCACGCGTTTTCGCAAACTCATTGAGACCGCACAATGGCCAAGTGTGGCTCCGCTGGCTGCACCAACGGCACTGCCACCATCCGCTGAGTTGCCCGCAGATTTTTATGCTCAGGCACGCGAACAGGTTGCGGCTTTATTGCATTCACACAGCGCATCGGCACAGCAGTGTTCAACCGCCACCCGTAGCGCATTGCCTTATACCGAGCCTGCCTGGCAGGGCAGCGAGACCGCTGGACTGGCGCATCTGGCGCGCTATTTCAGCAGCGGTCTCGTGGCCGATTACAAAACCACGCGCAACGGCTTGTTAGGCAGCGATTATTCGAGCAAATGGTCGCCGTGGCTGGCTGTGGGCAGTCTCTCGGTGCGCGAAATTGAAGTACAACGACTGGCCTATGAGGCGCGCTTAGGCGCCAATGACGGTAGCTATTGGCTCTGGTTTGAGCTGCTCTGGCGCGAGTATTTTCAGCTACTGATGTGGCGCTATGGCCGGCGCTGCTTCAGCCGGAGTGGCATCCAAAATCAGCTCTCGCACAGCAGCGCAAAAGCACGTCATAACCCTGCTGCTTTTGCTGCTTGGTGCCAAGGTAATACTGGTTGCGACTGGGTCGATGCCGCCATGCGCGAACTCGCCGCCAGCGGCTATATGGGCAATCGCATGCGGCAAAATGTCGCCAGTTATTTGATTCACGACTTAGCGCTAGACTGGCGCTTGGGTGCAGCGTGGTTTGAGCATCAGCTCATCGATTTCGATGTCGCCAGCAACCAAGGCAACTGGCTCTACCTCGCTGGCGCCGGTACCGATCCGCGCAGCGATCGTCGCTTCAGCCCATCACGCCAAGCCGCTATGTATGACCCCGATGGCGCTTATCAGCGCTATTGGTTATCCGAACGACATCATTCCGATCAGGAGCACATGCGATGAATACCACATGGATTACCGGCGCTGCCGGCACAGTCGGCTCGGCCCTCGCCGAAAGCTTAGCGGCAAAAGGCCATCGTTTAGTACTAACCGGTCGCGATGCCGAGCGCCTACAAACGCTGGCCGATCGACTCGATACGCCCTGCCATATTGCCGCTGGCGATGTGGCTGAGCCGGGCGTGGCCGCCGACTTACGCGTTAGCGCCGAAGCTGCCATGGGGCCCATCACTGGCTTTGCCCATTGCGTAGGCTCGACGTTTATTAAGCCGTTGCACCTCACGCGCGAGGCCGATTTTGAGGCCGTGATGAAGCATAATTTTTACTCGGCGGCCTACTGCCTAAAAGCCTTTGTCGATGGCGCGCGCAAACATCGCGAGCCCTCGGCGGCTGTTTTGGTCGGCTCATTGGTGGCACATGCCGGCTTTCCTAATCATGAAGCCATCGGTAGCGCCAAGGCTGCCGTCGCCGGGCTCGCGCTGAGCACCGCGGCGACTTATGCCGACAAAGGCATACGCGTCAATTGCGTGCACCCGGCCCTAGTCGTGTCGCCACTGGCAGGACGCCTGACCGACAGCGACGAAGCCATCGCGCGCAATAGCAAACCTAACCCTATGCAGCGCATCGGCCGCGGCCCTGATATTGCCGGGCTGATGGCGTTTTTACTGAGCGATGAGGCGAGCTGGATCACCGGCCAAAATATTAATATCGATGGTGGCCAAGCACTAATTCATCCGCTACCACGCGGCTAATATAGGCGAGTGATTCAACGCTAAACTCAGCACACATTAGCCCATGCACCGCTATTTGCCGGTAGCATGGACGCTTTCGCGCCACCGGAGTCTTCAATGACCACACTGAATTTGCACCGCGTATTGCCACTGAAACGCTCCTTGGTGGAAGTCTTTCGCTACCTACGCGATTTCGACAATATCGAGCAATGGGACCCGGGCGTATTTAGCGCTGAGCGCGAGGCCACGAGCTCAACACAGGAGCTCGAAAGCACCCACGGCGATTCAGTATCTCGCTCTGGGCTGAGCAAGCCGTCCTTCGCGTTGCAACTCAATGTCATGGGCCGCTCTGTGCCCATGCGCTACACACTCGACATTTGCGAGCCACCATCAGAGCAAGGTCAGGCACGCCTAGTGCTCACCGGCATTGGCGATGGCTTTACTGCTGTCGATACGCTCGCGCTGAGCGCCACTAGCGCGAACGAATGCACGCTAGATTATCGCGCCGACATCACCACTGCAGATGTCCCGAGCTTACTCATGCCCGTGTTGAATTGGTGGGGCAGCCGCCTTAGCGATGCCGCGATGAACGGCCTCAAAGGCGCGCTAGAAAATGACGGGCCCTCGCAGCCCGGCGCCCTAGCACGACTAGCCGAGCGCTTAGTCTTACCCGGCATGATCAACTACACCCGCCGCGGCTATCGCAAGATGCCCTCGCGTGGCCTCTCGCGCTACCTCGATGGCCGACGCGTTGGCATTAGCGGTGTGACATCCGGTTTAGGGCTGGCTTGCGCGCAACAGTTGGCGCGATTGGGAGCCGACTTAGTGTTGATCGGCCGCGGAGCTGAGCGCTTAGCGCAAGCAGCGGAAAGCATACGCCCGTGGGCCAGCCACGCCATCGACATTCAATGCATTGAGGCTGAGCTCTCCAACATCGCCAGCACGCGCGCGCTCAGCCAGCAGCTATTGGCGCTTGAGCGGCCATTAGATGTCTGGATCAATAACGCCGGCGCGCTATTCGATTCACAAGCGCTTACTAGCGATGGCCTAGAGCGCACCATGGCGGTGAATTTCGTCGCGCCCGCGCTGCTCACTCAAGCTCTCGCGCCAATGCTCGCCGCACGTGGCGGCCGCATCATTCAAGTCGTCTCCGGTGGGCTCTACACACAAGGCATTCGGCTCGATGACATGGCCTTCGCCAATGAGCCCTTTAACGGCCCCCAAGCCTATGCCCGAGCCAAACGCGCTTTGCTCGATGTTAGCCAGTACTGGGCCACGCAACATCGTGGCCTAGGCCTGCACACCATGCATCCCGGCTGGGCCGCAACGCCTGGCGTGGCCAGCGCCCTGCCCGACTTCAATCAGCGCATGGGCAAATGGCTACGCAACGCGCGCCAAGGCAGCGACACCGCCGTCTGGCTCGCCAGCCATCCCGTGTTTGCACAAGGCCAACACAGCGGTGAGTTTTGGTTTGATCGCGCCCGCCGCCCCGGCGCACTACTGCCCAACACCGCCAGCAGCGAAACCGACGTGCAAGCATTAATTTCTTGGTATGAAGAACAGATTTCTGTCTAGTCGAGCGGCATCGTGCTTGCTACACTGCGCGCCTGCATTTCGGCGTCAAGCCACTCGTGCGGGCCTGTAGCTCAGTTGGTTAGAGCAGAGGACTCATAATCCTTTGGTCGTCGGTTCAAGTCCGACCGGGCCCACCAATTAAATCAATCGCTTGAGTGGCAAGTAGCCATCAAAGTAGATACTAAACCTCTGCACCTGCCAACGAAGTGTCAACCGCATCAAATGTTTTTTTACTCTTTGACGTGTTGTGAATAGTCATGGCTTATTTGCCAGAAGGAACGTAGCCTGCTCATAATGTTTCATCCAGTTAGCGACATCACGCGATCTCAGCATCACAAGCTTATTTATCATCTCAATGTCATCAGCAAGATTTCTTGAGAAAATCGGCTCGTGATGCGCAATGCGATTCCTCAACAGTCGTATCTGCTCCAAGCTGTCATAAGCTGACTTTCGAATAGTGCGGATAGGATCAGCCAATGGGGCATTGAGCATGACACTTCGCAAATGTACATCCCAAAGACGAACATCATGACGGCTAGTAAACATTTTTTGCCAGAAGATGAACTTGAGTTCAGGAATAACTTTGCCGACAGTGGTCACACCTTTACGTGCCATCTGAAGGTCTTTGACCTGACAATATCCCTTTGCCGCAGCCGGCAAGCTTCGCTCAAATGTCACTTCCCACGGCCAATTCGCTCCGTAGGTAGCGACCAAAACATCAGATACTGCGTTGCGGATAACAACCTCACAGATGTGAAGAGGTAATAAAAGTGCTGCTGACATCTGGGCATTCCATGCATACAGGTGCAATGCAGACGGATCAGCAGGCAACGACCATTTAGCCTCTCTTTCGTAGGTACTCATACGAGCAGTCGAAAGCGCCTGCCTAACTGCCTCAATTTCACTTACCGTTGACACCATCTGCTTTGTTACCTTAAGCTAACTTAACTAGCCACGGGACTTGCGGGCGAAAGCCTCCCCCCGAGGACAGACGAAGAGAATTGTAAAGAACCCGCATATAGCGGGTTTTTTATTGCCTATCAATAACTTACGGCACGCCAAACGGATCTATCTACCCGCAAGGGCGATTGCTAAGTTGCCTTTATGAGCAAAAAAAGGCAACCCCCCATGCATTACAGCATGCCAGAGAGACCCATCAGATCTTACTCAAGCTCGGACGCAAGGTGTCTTGTAAAACAAGCGTCTCTTCTATCACTTATGGGGTGAGCTGAACTTTAAGATATTGTCACCGCGAGGAGATGGCTCGCCATCTGTACTAGCACTTATCTTAGGTTTTAGAGAAAGCTCCAACACACTTGCCTTCGGAAGGCTAAGTGACCCAAATGGCAGTCCAAGCAAGCCCTCCACATCACGCGCGGACAACCCAGTCAATGAGGGTAATGCATCAGCTCTCACAACCCCTTCCTGCTCAAGAAGCTCAACAGTACGACGCAGTAGCCGTGGCGTCTCCGGCTCTCGGTCTTCATCATTAGGCTCCTGCTTATTGCCCCACTTTGCAGACCTAAGCTTGATCAATCTTAGGTAGTCAGCATCGCCAATAATACCTAAAGCAACAAGCCGCATAATCATTGCCGCAACAGAGACACCCCATCTCCTCTTTAGAAAGAGCAAGCCTTGTAATGAGACAGGTGATGACACCTCAGCCGCAAAGCCGCGACTTGGCAATAAAAAAGCACCGGCGAAGCGATGCGCTTGTTGCTCCATGAGCTTGTGCGCAGCAGGGTCAACTGGCGCTTCAATATGCTTATGCAAAACAAGATGGCCAAGCTCATGCGCAGCATCAAAACGGCTACGATATGCATTGCCTTTATCAGCACACAACAGCACCAATGGTCGCCCAGTAGCACTCCATGCAGATAAACCTTCGATTCGCGGAGTCCCTGTCTCCTCTCTGGCAACAAGCACACCTGCACTTTCTAATAGCAGCAAAACATCTGCTACAGGGCCATTCTTTAAGCCCCATTGTGTACGGCACCGTTCGGCGGCATCTTCAATATCTGCATTAGTAATATCACTTAGCTTTTCGTAAGGCACTGATGGCAGATTGACCTGTGGATAATCCACATACTGTTCAAGCTGCTGGGATATCTCATCAAGCCACTCTACTCGTGCACGTAAAATAGAGCGCTCTGCTTTCATAGGCGCAATACTTCCTCGAAAGTACGGTTTGGAGACAGCCTCAAAAATAGGACGAGTGAGCCACTCAGGACTGACTCTCAGCTCCTCAGCCAAACGACACAACACATCACCGCTTGGAAGTTGAGCCCCATTTCTCCAGCGACTAATCGTAGTAGCCGTAACTCCAGCTCTGGCAGATAACTCGACAGCAGAGAAGCCGCGTGCCGCCAGTGCCTGATCCAGTCTTGCTGGGATGAAGTTTCCAATTGAACGACTCATGATTTATCCGAGTGCTCCATTATTTTGACACCAGCCTTCAGCCTAGGAACCGCACTATCAACAACAGATTCGAGTTGCTGATAACGCTGAATAAAAACACTGAGTGGCTCTAAGAATATTGGATTTCGCAAATCCATAGTGTCGTCAGGGACAACTATGTAGGCTGTTGCAGGACTCATGGCAGTGCCACTTCCTTGCGTAACCAAAAATGCTGTTATCTCTGCTATCGGAGTATCCACAGGACTCCAAAAATCATACTGGACTATTGCTGCTATTTTTTTGTTCGGAAGACACAGCTTAATCTTGGACTTACTACGCCTCGAATTATCCCACTTACCATAATTCATGTGTACTCGCCCCAGAGTCGCAACATTAACTCGGCCAAATACAATGCCATTGCCGCGCAGAGGATTATGCGTAATGCCCGTGTCATCGAACGCATGCACAACGGCTTCATTCAAAGCAAAGTGTCGGTGATGACCGACAACCGAGTTACGGTGCCCTTCAGCTACCGTGTCGCCTATTTGCTGCGCTTTCTCGAGCGCGGCGGGGTAATGCCTTTCAAAATTGAGGATAAACTCTCTAGGGATAGAGTCCGTCAAGATTTTTCCGATAGCTTCTTTGCTCTTCATGATCGAATCACCAGCAGATGTCGTGAATACGAATTTACACCATAAAAGTTGTCGCCACAATGGATGTGACACTTAAATTTAGAAGGTGTTCATTTTACTCATCTAGGGACGTGTAGCAGTGTTGGCAGCGTCTGCGCGAGTGCCTACTCAGAGCATAGGTGCGTGAATTATCGCTACGCGATTGGTTTAACGGAGGCAGGGGGTCGCTAGTGTAATGCAAGTGTCACGAGTAGATTCAGCTCAAGAGTCTGTTAAAGATAATCTGGAGCCGTGCATGAACGCCATTCAGTTTAATACTTAATAGTAAATTGCCTTCCACTGGTTCCATGGATGTTTATGTTCACCAACAATAAGCGTGCAGTCTTGATACTTCTGCGGCAAATTTTCTCGCGAATAGTTAGAAATCACACTTTCAGGCCACACCCTTTGGCGACCATCGAAAGCAAGCCCTTGCCCAGGAAACCCAATATGGGAAAGATCCATTGAAAGCTCGCGAAGCGAAGGATCCTCATAAGCAAGTTTATGGGTCAATCTAACCAATAACATACCAATAGCATTGTACTTGTCATCATGTGTTCGCATCTCGTTGTACGAGGTAGCTGTTTGAGGGACCTCCGATATGGACGGCCAGCTTTGCCCATCGGCTCCCGTAGCCACACATGGCACAGAGACTTTGGCAGATCGGCCCGAAGCAAATCCTCCAAGATTTGCCACACAAATAAAATCAATCATCTCCCTAGGATGCTCAACATACGTTGCATCGGCAGCATCAAGAGCACTTCTAATATTCTCATAGGGAGTTGAAGAAGCTGCGTTCCAAGAGTGAGCATGGGATAAAATCCCATACAATAAAGGACTAGTTAAATCGAAATATGGCGTGCCAAAGCGAGGCCTAATTAAACGCCTCAACTTAGCTCCCGTTTTAACGGCTTCTGTTACATGAGCAGCATTAAGAGTTAACTTACACTCGAAGGCTGCCGCAACACCGCCAATTAGATAATGCTTCTTTTTTATAAGAATTTGTGGATATGAGGGCCGCAAAACAATTACATCCATTTGAGGGCTACTTTCACCATCAAAGCCCAATATTCTACCTTTTGTCACAACCGTATAGCCCTTCGGCAACCATCCCTCCAAAAGAGACCTCCAGTTCTCCTCGCCTTCATCTCCTGCAGTTCCAGGGTCATCAAGTGCTCTTCGCTGAATTCGGTCATACTCATCTTTTATAGTGTCAGACATCGCCCTAATAAAATCATGTACATCATGATAAGCAGTAGACATGAGCTATGCACCAAGTAATAAGTTGGAATATCAATAGCTTAAATCAATTAAGCAAATCTCACAAAACATTGTCTCCGGCAGACAGCTGCACAGCCAGTGGATTCAGATCGAGTGCTTGCAAAAGGTGATCCGGCGCCATGTGAGCATAGCGAATGGTCATGGCTAGGCTTGAATGATCCAAAATACGCTGAAGTGTAAGAATGCTGCCGCCATTTTGCATAAAGTGACTAGCGAAGGTATGACGCAAAACATGCGTCATTTGACCATCGGGAAGATCAATGCCAGAACGCTTAAGCGCATAACGGAATGCGTTATAAGAAGGAACAAAGAGTCGCCCTGAATCTGCGCGGCCAACAAGATCATTTTCAATATCAGCCGAAATCGGGATGTAGCGATAGCGGCCATTCTTGCCTAAATAGCGAAGCTTGCCTGGCAGAACGTCTTCACGACAAAGTAGCTCAGCTTCACTCCACCGAGCACCGGTAGCCAAACAAACTCGCGCAATGATATAGGCACTGTCGTTTGGGCCTTGTTTTAGTTGGTCAAGCAAGCGGCGAATGTCGTAGTGAGTGAGATATGAAAGCTCAGTATCAACAGTTTTAAGCCTGCGAACGGATAGCAAAGGATTTGGAGACTGCCAATCACCCAATCTAATCAATTCATTAAAAACAGCACGTAGGTATGAATGGTCATGGTTAATCGTGTTCGCGCTTACGCCATCATCGAGCCGAGAGGCGCGATAATCCGCAAATTGCTTTGAAGTAAATTGAACGGCAATGGGGTTGCCGAGGGACAAAACAATATTGTCCAAGTGTCGCCTTCGGTTCTCAGAATCTTTGAGATTGCGACCATGTACGTCGTGCCACCGCTTAACAAGATCACTTAGACGCCGACGATCCTTAGCTGTTGGTTGCCAAGGTTGACCCGATTGCACTTGCGCTGAAACGTGAAGCTCAAAACGTAAAGCTTCAGCTTTAGTATCGACAGTCTTACGAAACCGTTTGTGACCTCTGCCGCCTGGCTGAATATCTACAAGCCAACGGCCACTTGGGGTTTTGGTTATGCTCATCAGCCTTGCTCCGGAACTACAGGCTGAAGCTGAAGAAGAACGACCAATTCAGTAGAACGTGACTCCTTAGACTTGCTCAGAGGAAAGAGATTGAAGAAAGGAAACCAACGCTTGCTGTCAGACTCACGCTCTGATTTTAGGCCACCAAGTACGACCACCTCTCCGAATTTAGTCACAAGCGTAGTGCTCAACTCACGCTTGTTCAAAGTTGGGCTACTGTTGACACCAATTTGAGTCTGACTGAAATCGCTTAGTTGCTGCCTGACAGAAAGCTCAACATCTTTTTCATGGATGTTTGGAGTCACATCGAGAATAACACCGGAACTGCGATACTCAATGGACTGTAGCGGATTGCCATTTTTATCCGTAGTAATTGAACCTAATACCGGTACATCACTACCAGATTGAAAACGTGCAGCAGATCCATTTTTAACGCTTAGAAATGGTCGGCTTACAACTTTAAAACGTTCATCCGTCTTAAGTACGTCAGCAACAACGCTAAGACCAGAAACGCTTAATTGCATAGAAGCATCGCCCTGATGAGACAGTCCCGCCGTAAGCCCTAACCGGCCACCTAGAAGGTCAGCAACAACTTTAAGTGCGCTTGAGTCTTGGCTACCACTTTGGAACTCGTAGACGAGCAACTGGACATTAGCTTGGCGCTCAGCAACATCTAGCGTGCCTAGTAATAGTTGCAGGTCTTTAATGTTTTGATCCGAGCCACGAAAGGTCAAAATGTCAGCGCGTCGGCTGATGTTTGCTGTAGCACCTTGATCCGAGAGTTGCTGACCTGGCTCAAGGGATGCCGACCCGCTTATCGTGCGCTGTGTTGTGAATTGGCCTTCCGGAAATGATGAACGCATTTGGTCTATTAGCTGAGAAACTTCTCGATGCTTTGGCTTGTATGCATAGAAGTGCTGAATAGCCGTTGAAGTGGCTACAGGCTTTGAAACAATAACATCCAGATCTTCCATGCTGATCAACTCAAGACCTGAAATGCGTAAAGCATGCTTCATCATTCTTGAGTATTCAGATGGTTTTGAACCCTGAAAAGTCAGGCTGAGTCGCTTGTTAATTGCCAAAGCTGAGTCGTCAATTAAGAAGCTCTTTTTCTCTATATCACTGTAATAAATGCGTATTAAATCAGCGATAGGAACTTGATCAAAAACAAGCTTAGGCATCGCCGCGAAAAGTTGCGTTGAAGCAAGGGAGAGCAAAACTATGAGAAATAGTCTCATTGAGTGCCACCAAAGAAAGCAACCGGCTGCCCATTAATGAAGCCGGTAGTGTTATAGCCATCCATGATAAAAGCACGAGCCTTCGCTGATCGTGTGTATGGGCCATCCATATAAATAACAATGTATTCACCATCGGAACGTAAGTAGTAACCAACAATTCGTAGAGTTGTCGAAGTTGAAACAGTCGTGTCCGATGATGCGTTAACACTTGGCGCTAGGTGAGGTCGGCTAGTGCTGACATTACTTTTTGGTGGTGTCGGCTTGGGGTGGAAAAACTGCCAAACTTTTGGTATGCCAAAGGCAGCTAATGCTACAACTAGGAAGGCAGGTATCAGAAAGCCTTTTGATAGGAGCAAATTCTGTCGCTTATCAATTGTTACTTCCTTGCCCTTGCCACCCGCATAACTGGAATACAGAGGAAAAATCGTAGGGTCGTATTTTTTCTGAAGCATATTAACTTGGGTTTTAGCGTTAAGCCGATATCCTTCAAAAACCTGAACAACGTAATACTTTGAAAGGCCCAAAGCCTTATGCTTCTTGGTGCGGAAGGACAACTCAACGACAGCTTTTAGTTTTCGGTTTAAGTCACTAATGTCTTGAACCATTAGAACTAGGTCACAGCAAACGTTTGTCTCGGGGTGGGCATAGTGCCGATGTTCACGAAAGAAAATAAAGTGTGGATCCGGAATGGCCTCACCTGCGCCCCAAAAACGCCAAGCCTCATCGATGCAAACAAGATCCCCTGCTTGAACAATAGTTTCAACTTCAGTGCCATGACAAAAGAAATTAGGCGACTTAACTTGCTCATTGCTAACCAAAACAACAGTACCGATTTTTTCCTCTTCAAGTCCACGCTTAGAAATTAAGTAATCAACAATTTTTTCATAATTTAATCCGTCAATATTCGACACTATGCGGCGACCTTGAGAAAGTGCATCAAGGATTACCGAAGAAACCACCTCGTAGCTTTTGCCTGAGCCCATCAAACCTGTATATGCATTAATAGGCATTACGAAAGCCTTCTAATAATGAAGGCTGCGCTATAGGCAGAGAGACACACAGTTAAACCAAAGCCAATCTGGAAGGCATCCAAGAACCACCAGACGCCAGGTGGAATAGCAGCGAACGCACTTTCAAGAGCCGATGCAGATGGCCCAAGCGAGGCAACAACCTCAACAACAAGCCGTATGAAGTGGAACAACGTATAAGCAACAACGAACTTAACTAGGACAGCACGGAAGACCCAAGCAAGTGCAGAGTTAAAAGCTGAAAACAGAATGGCATACATGTTAAGCCCTCAAGAAAATGAAGGTGGCACTTAGCAACCAAAATGCAGTCATCACACCCGCAAGAAGTGAAGCGTTTTGTTCCCAAAGGGTACAGTGACTGCCAATCTGACCGGAAAAACTACGTGAGAACATGGAGAACTCAATTACCGCAACAGGGCATTGACTAGCGTGGGCAGGCAAATTGAAATTGCGGAATGGATTAAGCTGATCAAGCAATGGTTGAACAATTGAAGTACCGGTGGGGGCTTCCTCAAGAGTGGGTTCGGCTATAGCAGGATCAGCACCAAGATCAACTGTCACATTAATAGTCTGAGCACCACCTGTAGAAGTGCTTGGATCTGTAGAAGCCACATGAGTCAGAGGGTCAACATTTCCTGGCAGCTGAGGACTAATGTAATCAGCAACAGTTGGATGTTCAGAAGCAGGTAACTTAGCCAATTCGCGCTGAATGTCGGCAGGAGTAATTGGATCTTCAGGATTGTAAGGCTGACCTTGGTAGTCCGGCTGTTCAGCTGCTTTACTCCATGATGTATTTGCACTATCTGCAAGTACTTCTGGAGTAACTAGTTTAGGAAGATCGGCTTCAGGTATGTTTTTAACAGCCTCTTGAGGCAAAGTTGGATTAAATAAAATGGGGCCAACTGGGTAGTTCATCTCATACAAGTGAACCCAAACTGCCAAGCCAGTGCCAAGATAGTTTGAAACTTGATAAATATATACTTCGTTCCAACCAGTAATGGGGCTGTATCCATTGTCCCCAACTGTAGTTTTGAAGTGCTGCCTCATAGGTACACTGTTAGAGCCTGTGTAGCTGTAACTGCGTTCAGCCTGATAGCCCATAGACTCAATTAGTTCGGGATAAGTAGAAGGCGAAGAACCTGACGTAGCAGTAATCGGATTTCGAAGAAGGCTTACACCCTCGGCAGCAGTCATGATTTGGGTGGATGAGTTAATAGCGAGTGCAACAAATATGGGTAGAGCTGCATTAAGAACCATGCAATATCCCATGCTTATCCAACCTGCCGTATAACAAGCGGGGGTTAAAACAGAGGAAAGCGCGCCAACTGCCGAACTGGTTGCAAGGACTTTTGCGTCAGTCTTAGCTACGCCTTGAGCGATAGTTTTAGAAATAATTGCGCCTTCAATAACAACGCCTACACGTGAAGATGCAGTTGTAGGAATACTTGCAGCTTGGGAGAGTTGGGGCAAAAACATTGCAAGGAATGCAAATGGAATGAAATGGCGCTTCATGTTTTCTCCCAACCAATAACAAGTGACCAAGCACACGCGATGCCTAGCGCAAAAAGAGCTATGTTCCAGAATGCTTGCATATAAAAAAGGGCAGGGTTTCCCCCGCCCTCTCCATTAGGCGCCTTTGACTTTTTTCAAGATGATTTGCGCGCCCTTCAATGCCAGGTAAAGGGCAAGGATAGAGGCAGCAATCGCCATAACGCCTGTGATCACCGAAGCGAAATCAACAGAGTCGGTAAGGTCGCTAATAGCATCGGCATGAACCGGTGCGGTTAAAGCATAAACAGTTGCAACGGCAGCAACTTTGGTCAACGGGCTGAACTTGGTTTTAACTTCCATTTTTCTTCTCCAGACGGATTGGTTTTACAGAAATGGGTCTGCGGCCCTACCCCAGAGAGGGGATTCTTTTGAGTAGCCACCTTGCACGGCAGCTAAACTTTTTTAACAAAATTGGTAATAGCGCCAACGCTTTTACCGAGCAGCCAAAAAGCAATTACAGCTCCAAGAGCAAACGAAAAATAGCCACCGGCCTCAACCGCATCAAATCCACCAGAACTCAACAAATCGAGCTCTGACTGAGTTGGTAAGACAAGCGTTATCGCAGTCATTTTCTGTCCAGATGGACATGGATCAGGCGTAGAAGTGGACAAAGGTGCAGTCCACTTTGTGCCCGTCTGACAGCCGACTACTACTTGCTGATAGCTCATTAGGAAGCCTTTTTCTCTGCCACTACGCTTGGCTGAACAAGACGCATATTTAGGATCTCAATTTCTTTGCGCTCATTATCGCCAGTGCCTTTGTGGACTTCGCGGAGCTCAATTTCGACTTCAATAGGGCCGGTTTGATCCAATCGAATATGATCAAATTTGGCAGCGTTTTCAGAGGTGCCCCAACGACACATCTCAACAGTGAAACCGCTAGTACCATTGGGATTTTTTTGCTGTGCCATTAGCCAGACGTGCGTTGTGTCATAGGCTTGGCCTGAGCTTTGAATTACGCCTTTGCTTGGGTAGATGTTCATTAGGTACGATTTTTTTGAAACGGTTGAGTTTAGAAAGCTCATGATTTATTTCCTTTTATTTAGAAACAGGGGGTAGTGAATTAACGTAAGTTTTTACATCTTCGATAGTGCCAATACTGGCGATTTGCAAAAGCACAGGACGAGCCTCGAAAGGCTGACCAATGACTTTTTTCCACTCATCAAAAGTAAGGGTGCCGAGCAGAATTGCCGGCTCAATTTGATTTGCTGCTATCTCTTCGTCGGTAGCTTCGCCAATGCCATAGATCCCTTTTAAGCCTCGACTCCATACCAATTGGCGACTGGAAATAATTCGATCTGAATTGGTTTTTTTACAAACTGAAGTTGCGAACTCTTGCCAGTGTTTTCCTGCAAGGGTATTGCCGTTCGCGTAGTCTGAAAGTAGACCCCAAGGGCTGCGGCTTCCGCTTTTGCCCTCTTTTTGTAAGCCTTTGGTGATCTCATCTTCTATTCCCCATTTCGATACGTATGAGGCTGCTCTTTCGCCACCGCGAAGATCTAAAGAAATTCGCGGCAATTCCCAACCGTAGTGTTTTTTTGCTGATGAAGACCAACGCCGATATAGCTCATCGCCCGCTTCTTCCCAACACATTGGATGTTCAGCAAAAAGAAGGCTGTGAATATGGGGGTGCCATCCATTGAAGCCATGAGTGAACTCAAGTGCTCGAACTTGGCCTAGGATTGAATTCCTGTTTTTGAAATTAACAGCTGCTTTACCGCTATTCAGCGTCGAAAAGAGCTTTTGAACGCGCTCTATTACCTCGGCGCAACGATCAGCACGAGCATGAGGAACTGTGACAGTAAGTAAGCCGTTTACGCCGCCACTTTCGTTATTACGCTGTGTAGCTTGAATCAACTCAGCATGGCGTCGGTTTGAAATTTTGGAGGCACAAACTGTGCATAGCCAAACATTTGAGCAAGTGCATAAGTTTGAAAAATGTGCGGTTCCATATTCAGTAGAACGAAGAACGCCAACACCGGAACCTCTACTGACTAGATAAAGACCACAACGAACTGTTTTATAAACTGGTAAGGATTTACCTTCGTTGCTTGTTTTGCGATATGGCTTCAGCAGCTCACGTGCGGCTGAACGAAGAGCGTATTTGCTAGTAGCTCGGTCAATGTCGGAAACCTCATATTGATGAGGCCCAATCTGATTCAGAAACTCACCAGTGTTCAAATCAATTGCCATTCCGAAATTTTCGGGAAGCTTCAAGCTATTGAATTGTGGGTAGGGTGAAGTCGTTATGGCCATGTTACCAAGAGGGCCACCTTGGATGCCGGTAGTGCGCTCCTCGCTAACGCTGCGGGGCGTACTTCCGGCATCCAATAATTGCGTCATGTTTGACTGTTCAAAACAGACAGGTACCATAGTGGTGTCTCCCTTCTCTAGACGGATTGGTGGACAAAACTAAGCCCCCGCAGGTTGCACCCTGTGGGGGCTTTTCTTTTTATTCAGAGCACTCTTGAGCCAACTTGACGAGATTGACCAATCGGCGCTTGCCAATTTTTCGCGTCGGTAGCTGTCCACGCTCGGTCATGCCACGAACGACCCCTTCAGGAAGGCCGGAAAAAAATGAAAACCGCTCAAGCGTTTGAACCGGTGTAAAAGAAAGTAGTTCCATTAGCTTTACGTTAACGTTTTCGCTCATTTAGCCTCACTCCGAAATTTTCTTACTGCTCAGTGATAACAAAGCAGTAGAATATAAAATTATCACCAAAATCACTCTCAAGGGGTAATAACTTACCCCTTAGTTGAGGCTAGGGTATATCATGACACCTGTCAACGAGGAAGATTCAAAAACTCAAAAAATTGCTAGGGAACTCTTTTTCTCGTTGCCAGAGAGAGTTCGGAGCATTAGAGAGGGCGTCAAAATGACACGTGAACAATTTGCTGAAAGCACTGGTGTAAACATCCACACCATTAAAGCTTTAGAACAAAAAGGTGTTATGCCAGGCGGCGAAGTGCTGACCAAAATTGCACAAGCATTTCCTGAACATGCACTGTGGCTGATCAGTGGGAAAGTGCAAAAAATTGGAGGGCATCTGATGCCTGAAAATGCCAAGGCCAGTGATCAAGTCGCTATGACGATCATTAATAGGTTTGACCCAAGAAGCCCTGAAGAATGTGCAGTGAAGATAAAAGCCCTATCAGCTAAGGCAATATTTATAACTGACAAAAAGGCTATAGATGTTGCCTGTGCAATACCGGTTAGGACTCGGCATGGCGAAACAGAAGATGTAGTTTGGGCTGACTACGGTTCAATTTCGCTGAAAAGCGAGAAGCCATCGATGGAAACAAGCCTATTTATTGCATGGCTAAAAGACATTGGCATTGAACGCTTTGAGCTGAAATGCATCATCGGAGAGCTTGATAAGGCCGAAAGCGGTCGAGTCATTTGGGAGTCTCAAATATGCGACGAGGCAGCAATAGAAGGCAAAGAGTTTCTTGAAGCTAAAGCGAGTCTTAACCGTTGGACAAAGTAGGTCTAAAACTTGGGCATGCACAAGTTGAAGCTGAGGGGGGGTGGGGTTTTAAAGGACGCAACTTTTAAAGTTTTTAAAAATCAATGGCTTGCAATGCAGCGCAAGACCTATAGAAGCCATTAAAGTTCGTTTTTGGTGTCAGAAAAGGCGAACATCATTAAAAATCACAACGCCGAAGCTTCCGATAAAAAAATTACCCATACATAACAATAACTTAGCTATTTTAGGGTTGGGGTTTTAAAGGATGCTATTTCTGGAAAACAACCCTCTCTCGACCAGCTGACACACCAGTATCAGTTTCTGGATGACAATTCTGCTTAGTTATTTTGCTAATAAGCACATTAAGATCAGAGCTTGGCGGACGCTTAAGCCCTTCCGCTTTAGGCCTACTCTGGCGCTTCATCATTTTGCATTCTCACAAGTCGATCTGAATTGAAAAATCATGCCGAGAGTCTCTGAGCTATGAGCTAGGCAAGACACCTACTTAACTTTGAGCAAACTCATTTTTTTAGGCAACTTAGATGCAACCTAACTTTATCTAAATGCCTTAGATGCAAGACTTTCAATTGAGTTATAGGGATTAACAAATGAAAAGCCATCGTCTGAGTAGACATTCTCTGAAGCCGACCATACACCAACCTTAGCAACAACAGGTTTGCCGTTAATGCTCACAGTCCCGGGACGATAAATCTCCAGCTGAACACTGCCAAAGTTGATTCTGTTCCCGTTGATCATACCTCCCTGGTACACATTGACACTTACCGAAACTACGTTGGGCGATGCATCATTCAGAGTTAAACGCTTACTAAATGCACGGGTCGCTGCATCTTTATACTCGGAGGGGTAAACCATAAGTCGCGCATCGGTCATGCCAGCAAGCAATGGTGAAGTAGCCGCAAAAGCATTAGTGGTGGCCAAAACTGTTGAAACAAACAATGCTAAAATTTTCATACGTCATCCATGTCGATCTTTCGTAGCTAGAACTTGAGCATGCTCAAGTCACCTTGTTTGATCATATTAAACACTTCGCCTCAACATTAGCCAAGCAGCACCCGCTCTGATGTCAACAAAGTGTCAACAGAACTATGGTTTATTGTGCTCTAACAAAGGTCAGCAAAATCCAGAAGCCGCGTATATGGTGCATTGTGTGAAATCGTGGCAAACCAGAGGCGGAAGTAAACGCCCTCATAATCCTTTGGTCGTCGGTTCAAGTCCGACCGGGCCCACCAATTTATGTTATAAATCAATTGCTTATGCATATAGCCCATGCAGTCCCATGGTCTAGCGGTACAGCAAAGGTACAGTGCCGAGCCGCGGCACCTCCTTTGGCCTCCAGATTATCGAACCCATACGAATCGCAAAAATGATGGGCGCCAAGCAATAATATTGGCAACTAAAAATGCCGAGGCGGTCGATAACATTAGCCAAGCCAAGATCGCAATCGATGGATGATCGGCCATAAGACAGGCTAATAATGCTAGCAACACGCATAAATAGCCCAGAGCCCTTAATAGCTGGCGTGCAACTCGATGTTGCTGCGAGGGCCTCTGCATTATCTGCTGCCAATGTGCAGAAAAGCTTAGTGCAATCCACGCCATACCAATAAAGCTAATAAATGCCGCTATCACCAACCAAAGGCTATCCGACATTTTGATCACCTTGCCTTTCTGACTCAAGGCTAGCTGAGTCACTTAAATCCTTTCGAGAGAGCTTCCTTGCAGCCCAAACCGAAATGCAAGCTACTGTGATCAAAGACAAGTCCACGCCAGCTACTGGCCAGTAACGATCCCACACAAGCGTTTTCAATAAATGGTCGCCAGTGGTAATCCAATTGAGCCCAACAGCCGCTATCGCTAAGGCTGCGATAACCCAGCACTGTTCTTGCCAAGCAGGATTATGCTTAGCTTGCGCGACTGGGCTACTACGAATAAATGCATGCACCATAGCAAGCATCCATAGCCCCCAAAATGAAGCTTTCTCATAATCGCCTTTAGCGATTAACTCAGCCGGAAGCAGCCTATTAGTGACCAGCATTCCAACAGCTGCAATACACATCCCTGTGATCATAGTTACCGCGAGGGAATCAACGATACAGCTGCCGTAGCTACCAATCTTTGCATGCTGATTTTTGCGCTTCTCAACAAAGAAAATAAATCCGGTGGCAATACATAAACTACCCAGTACCCCCCCCACAACATACAGCCAGCGCAACAGCCAGTGCTCAAAATGTTGTAAATGCAAACCGGTCAAAAACTCATTAGTGGCGGAAACTGGACTTCGCACTGGATCCTCATAAAGCACCTTGCCAGTACTCCCTTGGAAGTAAACCCCCTCCCCAACCAACGCTACCCGATCACTTCCTGCGCGATAAATACTCACATAGCTATTTTCATCACCGACGAAATTAACTTGCAGAAATCCCACCTCGCCAGGCATGCCTCGTGCGGCCCATCGTGTCTTTGCTTCTACGACCATTGCATCTACCGATGACAGTGCAGCTGCAGTGCCGGATCGTTCACTAGGCAGTCCCGTGCGCTGCGCCTCAAGCACATGTTGCTCATCATGAATTGGCTTTAGCAATGTATGCGTAACTGGCAAAAAGATAGTTCCCGCAAAAATCACCAAGCCAGTAAACGCAAAGAAAAAATGGAATGGCAGAGCCATCACACCGGTCATGTTATGTAGGTCAAGCGCACTTCGTTGCGTTCGGCGACCTGGGCGAAAAGTGAAAAACTCGCGAAACACCTTTCTGTGCAAAATCACACCAGTAACTAATGCCACCAACATAGTGAAAGCCGCTAAGCCAACGATCCAATAGCCAATATTTTTCCAAGGCCAATTTAGACTGTAGTGCATCGGATAAAACCATCCACTACCAATACGTAATGCACTGTCTGAAATAATCTCGCCACTGCGAGGGTCCAAGACTACATCGCCATTAATCCTACGTGCCTCCATAGCATCATATGCAGTAGGGACGCTAAATCTGACACCCATCCCAAGAACAGGGTCGCGATGCGTGGTATAGGCCCAGTATCTATCTTGTAGCAGCGTCGCTCGCGCCGGAACGTCACCCTTGGATGAGTCATGAAGCTTTTGGACTTTCGCATCATAGTCATCTTGCTCAGGCAGGATTTGCTGCAATACTGGCAACAACACCTTGTCAAAAGATGGCATAGGCTGCGGCTCAAACCGAGTCTGAGGAATAGCCCAACGATCAATCTCTCTGTCGAACACTGACAGCGTGCCAAAGAAAAAGCACACCATTAGAATAAAGCCAAGCACGAGACCAAACCAGGTATGGAGCCATGCCATGGTCTGCCGAAAATTAGTCAACATGGGGAAACTCTCAAGACAAAATAAACCGCTGCAATAGCAAGGATGACGCTATCAATATTGCTGCACTACCAAAAAGTATCGCCCACAAACGAATTAGACTGGGCACACAAAACGCCCATAGAAATACGCCTAGATAAACTAAAAATGCAGCTATATACATGGCGGCTTCTGCATCATGAAAATCGATGCCAGATGCCACTAGACCAGCAATGCCGAATGAGGCAATGCCCCATGTAAACGCATAGCCGCCGATTAGGGCGGCAAAAATGCGAGAGATAGTTGGCCACATATCTTAGAAGCGATAACGTGTTGTGAGATTGGCGCTTAATTGCTCCCCATAGCCACAGTCCATGCCTGCACCACGGCACCAAGAAACATAGGTTTTATCAGCTAAATTTCTTGCATCTAGACGCACATCCCACGGGCCCGTCGTATAGCCAACCATTGCGTCATACAGAGTGACCGAAGGGACTTGCGGCGCACTATTACTTCCAACTACATCGCCAATGTACCTAGCACCTAAGCCGGCTCGCAGGCCAGATGCGAAATAATACTGCCCCCACGCAGATGCTGTTTTCTCAGCAATAGCCGACAGTCGATGGCCAGTTGCTTCGTTTTTTGCATCGAAATCTGTGTAATTGGCCATTATCTCAAGCGGACCTACTCGTTGACGAACCTCTGCCTCCCAACCTTTAATGACAGCACCAACTTGTTCGCTACCACCAGGTGTTGCGCCATCGATAACTCGATTCTGCTGCTCAATATCAAACCAAGCCAATGTCGCTGATGTGCGTCCTGAGTGGGATAAATACTTCACCCCCGCCTCTGTTTGCTCTCCAGTTGTTGGCTTAAGAAAGCCGGCACCAGGTGTGCCATCGGTGCCTAAGTTTGGCGAGAAAGCTGAAGACCAACTAATGTATGGCGAAACTCCATTATCCAAACGATACATCAAGCCTGCGCGCCCTGTGGTAGCCGAGTTTTTAACCACATCATTCGAACCTACCACTTTCAATAACTCATTTTGAGCTCGGTCATTGCGCACTGCAGCAGATACAACCCATGGGCCCCACTCCATGTGGTCCATGACATACACGCCAGTTTGCACAATTTTATTGTCATTTCTATCTACTGTCGTAAGCGTAGAGAGATAGTTCATCATGCCTGCCGAGCCATAAACAGGGCTGTACAAATTGAAGTCATCAACTCCATTTGCCGCTAATGTTGGCTTTGTATTTGTGTAATTAAACTCTTCCCACAATGCATTCTGATGATCAACGCCAACAGCCACATTGTGCTTTGTCGCTCCAAGCTTAAAGCTTCCTTCAAACCTGAAATCCGCTGCAAAAACATCGGTCTCACGATCCGCTGCATATACTGTTCGACCTATATTTCCAGCGTCATCAGGCACTGGCCCAACCTGCGCATATATCTCTCGAGTCTCACTTGATGAGTTTGTTTGCCTTAGATTGCTCACCACCTTCCAGGAGTCAGAAATGCGCTGATCCCAAATCAAACTAAATTCATTTTTATCCGTATCGTAACGATCCCAATCTGGCTCACCCATAAAACGACTAGAAGGAATTTGACCTAATGGCGCAGGATCAATCGTTCCCTTTGATGGTAGGAATTGCGAAGACACTTTTGAGTCGTTTTTTTGATACGTGTATTGCGCCGTAATACTTGCATTCTCATTTGGACGCCAAGTTAATGATGGCGCTAAAAGCTCGGCATCATCATTTACGTAATCTACTTGCGTATCGCTATCGCGCTTTAAGGCGACTAAGCGGTACAAGAATTTTTGATCTTTACTTACAGGGCCCGTCAAATCGAGAGCCAACTGCTTGCGCCCATGACTACCCAACTGCATTTCAACTTCTTTAGATGCCGTACTGCTTGGCTTTTTGGTCACCACATTCACAATGCCGCCCAGCTCAGCTTGTCCGTATAACGCCGAAGATGGCCCCTTAAGAACCTCTAATGACTCTAAGCTGTAAATTTCTGGACGGACGTTATTGTACGAACCAAATCCACTTCGCAGACCATCAATATAGTTTGATGGTGAGAGACCTCGAATTGCTGCCCAATCGCCTCGAGTATCAAAGCCATAGCGACCGGAATAAACTCCGGAGCTGTATACGAGCGCTTCCTGAATGTTTTTTGCACCAGTTTCGCGAATTTGCTCAACATCAATGATGCTCATGGCGAATGGTGTGTCTTGAATGGCTGCTGAGCTTTTACCTACCGACGCGGCGCGGGACTGTGTAATTAATCCATCATCAAGCACGCCCATGGCGTCTGTGATGACCACCTCTGGCATTACCAGAGGAGCAGCTGGCGCCGCGGAACTTTCTGCTACCGCAGTCGAGATTTGACCGCATGTAAGCGCCACAACAAGAGCTATGCGCGTTGGATGAAATGCTACCTGAGACATGTCGACTAACACCAATCTGTAATTCGTAATGCTAATTATTATCATTTAGCATTACGGGTGCAAGGAAAATCTCCGCAAAACACCTTGCCCATCATGCTGAGTTGCATCTGACTATTACGATAGAAAAGGTACAGCAGAGGTACAGTGCTCAGCTTGGCTACATTTCGCTTAACTATGCTAAACCACTGATTTCAAACAACTGTACCGATTAATAGGTTACGCTAACTTTCGCTTAATTATCATTAACTTATTGATTTATAACGGAACTCATAATCCTTTGGTCGTCGGTTCAAGTCCGACCGGGCCCACCAATTTATGATACTAGTCAATTACTTGCACCTTAACGGCATGTCTTCACGTAGCTTAAAGGTCCAGTGCTCTCGGAAGAACAGTTAAAGCAACGTCCGGAGTTAGTTGACCACTACAAAATGACGCTTAGCCAGTGCCAAAAAATCTTAATCGCCTATCTCGCCAAGATCATTTGGTTATCCAATCGAGTCGCTCATAGCAAAAAGCTAAAAATAACTGCATCCAAACCTCCACACGCTGCGTATAGGTCTAGCAACACCACCATAACGCTTAGAATTCGTGGAGTTACCCTATGATCAATCGCAAATCCCAACGCCCGCGCCTGTTGCCTTTAGTCGGCATGATGCTGATGGCTAGCGCGACCGTTGCTACTACCGCATACGCCTCAAGTCACCGTGAAGCGCCGTATATCACCTCACAACCGAAAGTCGATGGCACTGACTTTTATATGTTCCGCAGCTATGAAGCTAACCGTCAGAACTTTGTAACGCTGATTGCTAACTACCTACCGCTACAAGATGCCTACGGCGGACCAAACTACTTCTCTCTCGACCCGAATGCGCTTTATGAAATTCATCTCGACAATAACGGCGATGCGGTCGAAGACATTACTTTCCAGTTTCGCTTCAAAAATACGCTTAAAGACCTAAAGGTTCCCGTAGGCGGCAAAATGACTTCAATACCTTTAGTCAACTTGCCACCCCAAGGCAATGTTCCGACGCTTAATGTAGCGGAATCATTCACCGTCACCATGGTAAAAGGCCCACGTCGTGGCGCTAACAGCTCGCGCCAACTGCTGACCAATGCTGCTGGTGGCGGCAGCACATTCACTAAGCCAGTCGATAACATCGGCAACAAATCCATTCCCAACTATGCCTCCTATGCGAACCAGTTTATCTACAACGTAGACATTCCAGGCTGCTCCACGCAGGGCAAAATATTCGTCGGTCAGCGTAAAGATTCCTTTGTGGTGAACTTGGGCGAGACCTTTGACTTGATCAATATTGCCAACCCTGTTGGCAGCGAAAGTGTTGAGCGCGACGATCTCGCCGATAAAAACGTCACCACATTGGCCATGGAAATACCCAGTAGCTGCTTAACCGCTGGCAATGAAAAGGTTATTGGGGGCTGGACTACCGCTAGCGTACGCCAAGCGCGTTTGATCAACCCTAAACCCGGCAGCAACAATAGCTCCGCAAGCAAGGAAGGCGGCCCATGGGCACAAGTTTCACGCCTCGGCATGCCGCTGGTGAATGAAGTTATTATTGGTCTAAAAGACAAAGATAAATTCAATGCCAGCCAGCCAAAAGATGATGCGCAGTTTGCCGACTACGTGACCAATCCATCACTACCATTTTTGATTGAGGCGCTATTTCAAACACCAGCACCCACGAACTTCCCGCGAACCGATTTAGTCACAGCGTTCTTAACCGGCGTTCCTGGCTTAAACCAACCGGCTAATGTGAAAGGTTCAGAAATGCTGCGCCTAAATACGTCTGATGTGCCGCCAGTACCTGCAGCAAATCAAAATCGCCTAGGTGTTGTAGCAGGCGACAATGCCGGCTTCCCCAATGGCCGTCGCCCTGGCGATGATGTTGTCGATATTGAGCTACGTGTAGCTATGGGCTTGCTCTGTCATGCAGGTCTTGGCGTTTGCTCTCCTGATGATGCTAAAGCAGGCACGCTGGGCTTTACTGATGGCGCAATCCAACAAGCAAGCCAGTTCAACAGCACCTTCCCATACCTGAAAACACCATTAGCTGGCGCTACATCCACTAACTAAGCCACCAACAGGAGAGTGACGATGAACAAATTCACCCCACTCGCCTTAGTCACAGTAGCCGCGTTCGCGCTGGCTGCCTGTGATGGCGAAAACAATAAGGCCGTAGCTAACGATGGTTTTGTTGCTGAGGTTCGCGCATTGCTTAATGACATGAGCGAAGCGATGGAACCCATGCAGGCGCTATTTGATCGCCTGATAGCTACAACGCCAGAAACGACGGAGCCGGAGCCTCTATGAGGCTTGGGCTACTTCTTGCCCTGAGTACGCTAGTGTCGACGCCCTTATGGGCGGCCGACACCATGCGCCAGGTAATTACACCCTCCGACGACAGCATCGTGTTGGAATCTTTGCCATCTGGCCCACGCATCAGTGCACCAACCACCACTACCAATACAAGCTCACTCGCCTCGCAACTAGAACGCGTGCAAAGCTTACTCACTATCGCCAGACAACAAGGCGACCCTCGATATTTAGGCTATGCCGACGCGCAACTGCGTGTGCTGCTAGCCAAACACCCTGCCGATCTTGGCACCCAATTACTTCAAGCACGATTGCTGCAAGCAAATCATCATTTTGATGCTGCTGAGCGCGTGCTCAATACCCTACTGGCCTCGCCTTCTGCCGTGCATTCAGAAGCAGCATTAATGAGCGCATCGATTGCCCTAGTTCAAGGCCGCTATGCTCATGCCACAAAGCGCTGTCATCAGCTCACGGGCCTTGCGATGTTGCCGTTTTCCTTGATCTGCCAAGCGCAAGTGCAAGGGGCGACCGGACAAGCAAGCGAAGCACTGGCCAGGCTCAATGCCTTGCCCGCCAAGCAGCTAGGGCTAACCTCGGATCAACGCACGTGGTGGCGCCTGAGTCAGGCCGACATGGCCGATAGACTCGGATCCGATAACAGTGCCGAGGACGACTATCGAGAAGCGGCAGCTGCGGGATCAGCTGAGGCCGTAGCTGCCTATGCCGACTGGTTATTTTGGCAAGGGCATGCACGCGATAGCCTGAGCTTGCTTGCGCCGTGGACGGCCCACGATGGTCTACTCAGCTTACTCACGCGAGCCGAACAACAGCTAGGCCTTAGCAAGTCTGCAACTGCGCATAAGCAGCAAGCGCTTGGTCGCTGGCAGGCATTCCTAGCGCGAGGCGAGCCTGGCCATGAGCGCGAACTAGCCACATTTTATTTGGATGTAATGCAGCAACCCGCAACTGCTTTACGCCTTGCTCAGCGCAATTGGACGGTGCAGCGCGAAACCGCTGACTACCGCATATATATTCGAGCCGCCTTAGCGCAATCTGCCAAAAAAGACTTAGCTATCTTGGCCAAATGGCAAGCCAGCACTAAGTTTGAAGATGTCCGTGTACAGCGCTGGCTGAGTGCTGGAAATGCCGCGTTACCGAGCTCAAATAAATGAGTCATTGTCTGCGGATTTTTGCGGGCATCTGCCTTTTACTGCTGGCTTCGCTGAGTTGGGCGCATAAAGCAGGCGATAGCTATTTAACGATTGAGCAAGACGGCCCTGTACTTGGTGTGACATGGGATGTGGCGCTGCGCGACTTAGATTTGCTGCTCGTGCTCGATAGCAATAATGATCATCAGCTAACGTGGGGCGAAGTACGCACGCGCAGTGCCGATATAGAAAGCCTGCTGCAAAGCCAACTAACACTGAAGCTGGGCAAGCACGCCTGCGAATGGCTGGGCCAGTCGGCTCCGCTGGGCGTAGTGCAACATAGCGATGGGCTGTATGCCGCTCAGCACTGGCTAGTTACTTGCCCCGGTGCACAAGATGGTGATGCGCTGAATATCGACTATCGCCTGCTAAACGGCATCGATAGCCTACACCGAGGGCTGCTCAGCCTGCACTCAGGAAACCAGCACAGCACAGCCGTGCTTCGCCCCGATCAAGGTGCCGTTGATATCGCTACCGACTCCAGTCTGTGGTTAACGTTTACGCGCTTTATGCATGAGGGCATTCATCATTTGCTCTCTGGCTACGACCATATTTTATTTTTACTGTGCTTGCTGCTACCGGCCTGTCTAGCGCGCCAAGATAAACAGTGGCTACCCTCGCGTTCATTTCGCTCAGCCATAACGCATACGGCTGGCGTTGTGACCGCCTTTACTGTGGCACACTCGATCACCTTGGCGCTTGCTGCACTTCAAGTGGTTGTGCTGCCTTCACGATGGGTAGAGTCGGCTATTGCTGCCTCCATTGTGCTCGCCGCCGTGCACACAATATCGCCACGCCTGATTCACTCGCGCGCACTGCTGGCCGGCCTCTTTGGTCTGATTCATGGCTTTGGTTTTGCTGGCGTATTGCAAGGATTACCGCTTACCACGGGCCCTCGCCTTTCAGCTCTAGCAGGCTTTAATACCGGTGTTGAGCTAGGCCAACTGAGTATTGTCTTAGTGTTATTTCCACTACTTTGGTGGGCTAGATCTTCACGCATTTATCGCAAATTTGTACTGCCTGTTGGCAGCTTACTCATCGCTCTGGTGGCGAGTATTTGGCTGTTGCAACGGGTATTTGAATGGCAACTTATTCCGGGGTAATTATGGCCGACGAACTGGCCGACTTGGTCACACGCATGGGTGCTGGTGACCAACAAGCATTTGCGACGCTTTACCAACGCACGTCACCAAGGCTATTCACTTTAGCCATTTCGGTTTTGCGCAATCGCGACTTAGCGCAGGAAGTGCTGCAGGAAGCTTTTATCAATATTTGGCGCTCAGCTAGCAGCTATCACGCAGGTAAAGGCAGCGTGCAAGTCTGGCTAAATGTCATTGTCCGAAATCGATGCATAGATAGCTTACGGCAACGCACAAGCCGTATTGAAGAAGTTGACTTAGTCGACTGGCCAGAATTGGTTTCTGAGCAACCATCGCCATTACAGGCCTTGCAAACTCAACATGAAGCTACCGACTTAGCACGCTGTATGGATGGCCTCGATAGCCAGCAGCAACGCGCTCTTACGCTGGCATTTTTTCATGGCCTAAGCCATCGCGAACTGGCCGAAAAGCTCGCAGCCCCACTGGGCTCGGTGAAGTCACATGTCCGCCGCGGCTTAGCAAACTTACGGAGGTGCCTACATCATGCAACTATCTAATGAGATGACTGACGCCCTTAGTGCCGAAGCTGCCTTAGGGACACTGCGTGGAGCAGCAGCTAAACGCTGGCAACGATTGAGCGCCGCGGACTCAAAGCTTATTGACCAAGTTGCAAGTTGGGAGCAGCTCTTAGCGCCGATGGCAAACTGGCTACCGGAAACGCCCGTACCGACTGGAGTGTGGAATGGTATTGAGCAGGTACTTTTTGCCGCGCCAGTACCTTTGCCTGCTCGCCGCTCAACGAATGCACGCTGGATTGGTGCAACCTTAGCTATGGCCGCAAGCCTTGGCCTCTGGTTAGCGTTACCGTCAGCTCCTACGACCATTTCAACTCCGGCTTTGCAGCTGAAAACACTGGCAACGCTGAGCAGTGAACATCAGCTCGCTCGCTGGCAAATTAGCCAGCGTAGCGACGGCCAAGTCAGCGTCTCAGTCAACGTGGCTTGGCAACAACCTGCTAATCGAAGCCTGCAACTCTGGGCTATCGATACAGAAGGTACTCCGCACTCGCTAGGGATAATTACTTTGGTTGAACAAAGCTCCACGCTAAACCTCAGCGTTACTCAGCGCGATCAGCTAAGTCGGGTTACGGTTTTTGCTATTAGCGATGAACCACTTGGTGGCTCACTCAATGCTCTGCCCAGCGGCCCAGTTATATTTAGCGGTAAAGCCTCCAAAAGTTAGAGCACCGTAAGTCTGTAGTAGTCAATTAATCTCAGACACGGTTTTAGGTTTTTCTTCAGCAATTTACGACGCTAATATGGTCATAAGGCCTAGCTATGCAGGAAGCCATCAACACCCTATGACCTAAGGCTGCTGTCAGGGCATACTAAGCACTAAGAAAAATTCGCCTGGGGTACGTTTTGACTAATCAGCCGAACTGGCTACGCGCCATATTATTGGCCACCGCCATGCTGTCTGCACCGACGGCCTGGAGCGTAGAGCCCGCCAGCAAAGATGCGCCCCCTCGCGAAGCTGCTGT
Source organism: Paraperlucidibaca wandonensis (assembly GCF_042677145.1). Lineage (NCBI taxonomy): Bacteria > Pseudomonadati > Pseudomonadota > Gammaproteobacteria > Moraxellales > Moraxellaceae > Paraperlucidibaca > Paraperlucidibaca wandonensis. The sequence goes on from NZ_JBHTIT010000001.1 coordinate 1,790,713, forward strand.
ACCTAGCGCACAAGAAGTCACGCTGACGCATTTACAGGCCGAGATTGCCGATTTGCAGGCATTGCTAGTCGGTCAGCTGCCACAAAACGCCTCGCTGCCAGCGCTATTTGAAATTGACTTAAGCGATGCGCAAGCCGTGACGCAGCGCATCCAATCGCTGCAAGAGCGGCTAAGTGTCGAGATAGAGGAAGCGCCAGCGACAAATAGCAGTGCGGAGAAAAAAGACACCGCACCAAGCAAGAAGGCTGGCACCGAGCAAGTGCAATCTAAAGCTCCCGTCGCTCAGGCAGACCATTTTGTTTTATTGCGACGTGAGCGTGATCGCCTGCGCTTGAGCTTTCTGCAGCTGCCAGCGGAGCGACGCGTCGCGCTCATTGAGCAAGACCGCTTAAAGCGCGCGCAAGAATCATTGCTGGCCGAACAAGCGGCTTCGGCAAAGGCTTTAGCATCTACTGAACTTGCTCGCGATAACGCGCTGGCCGCTGCTACTGCCGCGCGTAATGATGGCGAGCGCGTATTGGCGACTGAAGAGGCGCGTCTATTAGCGCAACTCAGCGAGCTTGCAGCGCTGCGCCAACAATGGGCCGAATCTAATCAAACCCAGCTCGATCAACGCCGAGAATTATTTGCCCGTTACGCAGCTGTCTCGCAGCAAACACCATTGCCAAGCGCGCAGGCCGACGAACTTTACAGCAGCATTCGTAGCGATTTAAAGAGCCTGCGCGAAGGTGCGGCGCAAGCGCTAAACAGACTCAATAGCGCCAGTCAGCTGCCCCTACGAGAAGAGCCGCTATCGCTAAACGACAGCCGCTTTGCCGCTCACGGTGCGCTAGTCGCACGCATCATCCAGCTGCGCCAGCGCATAGCACAAGAAACCGCACAGCTCACAGAGCGCGAGCAGCAAGAGCGCTATCAAGACGCCAATACTAAGATGACTGGCCTGCAAACTTTGCAGGCCCAGCGCGTGACTTTACTAGGCCAGCTCAGCCCCGAAAAGCGCTCAGAGGCAACCGGCTTTAATACCCAGGGCATGGCTCGGGTGCTCGATGAAATCGCCCACGTTCGCCTCATGGCTAGCTGGTATCCGCTGCAACGAGCGCATGACGCCCAGAGCCTATTCTCGCTGCTGCAAGATGTGTTTACCGCCGGCAAACTCGGCATTGATTTACTAAAGCTACTGCTGCTTATCGGGCTCAGCGTATGGGTGCGACGCCGCTGCCGAGGCTGGATTAATCGCGCTCGGCAATGGCTCATCACGCATGTGCAGCCAAAGACCTTACGCGCCAATATCGATCGCGCCGCCATCACCCTCACCGCTGTTGCCCGCGAACTCACCTTACTGCTCAGCATCTATCTGATTTTCGACTGGCTTTATGCGTCGGAGTTGATCATTGCTGAAGTGGCTGTGCTGCGCAAACTAGCCTATGCCTATGGCTTTTACGCACTGGCTTTGGCGCTGATTCACCGAGTATTTCTCACCGCCATTTCTCGCTACCGAGCCGTTAGCAACGAGCTCAATCACAAGATTTTGCGCTCATTACGCTGGGTCGCGCGCTGGGCCTTAGTAGTCACCATTTACCTAATTTTTGCGCAAGCCTTACTCGGTCGCGGTGCGCTTTATGGCATTGCCGAGGACGTTGCGACGCTTGGTGGTTTGATCGTGGCTTGGCGCTTAATCCGCGCCTGGCGTAGCGAAGTCACGCAAGCGTATTTGAGCTATTCGCCAAATGGTCGCTTAGCTGAGCTAGTTCATAAAAGCCAAAATCATAGCTATGGTTTAGCCCTTGCCGCCATGGCATTTATCTTCGTTGCAGCGCGTGGCTTATGGACATGGGTCAGCGATTTAGCGCTTGGCTTTGAACAAACACGCAAGGCCTTAGCCTACTTATTTCGCCGCCAACTCGAGCGCAAATCGCGCAATCAAGCAGATGCTTTTGAGGTCGCACCACTGCCGGAAGAACTGATGCTGGCATTCAGCGAAGAGCCCGCTACTGCCGACCTCAGCATCGATAACTTCCCTAAGCTCAACACTGTCCTAGAGAAAGCTATCGCGCTCCATGATGGCGGCCGTGGCGACTTGATCGCGCTAACGGGCGATCGTGGCGCCGGCAAAACTAGCTGGCTGATGGCGCTCAAACGCAGCCTGCCGGACGATATGACCTGTGTTTATCACAGCCTAGAAGAGCGTAATTATCAGGCCGATGGTGTTTGCCTATTGCTCTGCCACGCGCTCGGCATCGCAGACTCGACAGATCCAGATCAAATCATTGCTCAGCTGCACGCGCAGCGCCCGCAAGTTGTGCTGCTCGACTTAGGCCAAAACCTAATGTTGCGCACAGTCGGCGGCTTGGCTGGCTACGATGCCTTTGTCTACATCGCTCAGGCCACTGTGGGGCGTGTGCTCTGGGTCATTGCTTTCGCATCATGGCCGTTTGAGTATTTGCAGCGCATCCATCCCAACCGTGATGTCTACGACCAGCACTTGGCACTACCGCCATGGTCTGACCAACGTATTGGCGAACTTATCGATGCACGCATGGAATCCGCCGGCTTCACTGCCGACTACGACAGCCTGCTTAATAACGATGCCTTAGCGCCAAACCCAACACCACTGATCAACGACGAAGAAGCGGAGCGTGTTGCCGATCGTTATCACCGGCTGGTTTGGGATTATGCCGATGGCAATCCGCGCTTAGCCCTGCACTTTTTCCGTATGTCGTTACAGCTGATCGGCGATAAGCGCGTCGAAGTGCATCTCTTCCCCATGCCTCCGATGAGTGCACTTGAGGACTTCGCCACGCGCACGCACTATGTTTTGGCGTGCTTGGTGCAGCATGAAAACCTCACTGCCCCCGAGGCCGCAAAATCATTATGCTTTGCCTTAAATGAGTGCGAGCGTGCTTTGTACTTGCTACATAAGCGCGGCTTTTTAACCACCTGCGACGACCAACGCTACCGCGTGTCATCGCATTGGAACCGTGCCGTGCTGCGCTTTTTGCAGCGTAAAAAATTACTCGTGGTATGAGGCATACGCAATGAATGACACCACGCAAATTTTGCAATTTATTCGCCCTGGCAGCATCCCCACGGTGCTGATTATTATTGCCTTCGCTTGGGCCGCAGTTCAGCTCTTGCGCAAAGCCAGCGATCAGCTTGGCGACCGCATGGTGGACCGCCGCTTAGCGATTAATCAGCTCGCCACCATCCTTCGTTTCGTTATTTATATCGGCACTATCTCGGCCATTGTGCCGGTGATTTTTGTGCTCTCGGATGAAATGCTGCTGGCCTTGGGCGGCACCATTGCGGTCACGGTTGGCTTTGCTTTTAAAGACTTGGCGGCATCAATTATTGCCGGCATCACTCTGCTCATCGATAAGCCATTTCAAGTCGGCGATCGAGTCAGCTTCGATGGCTATTATGGCGAAATTGTTGCCATTGGCCTGCGCTCGGTACGCTTGGTCACGCTGGATGACAACCTCATCACCATTCCCAATAACAAGTTTCTTAATGACAGCGTTTCCAGCGGCAATGCTGGCGAGCTCAATATGCTCATCCAGCTCGACTTTTATATTGCCATCGACCAAGACCTTGCTAGCGCCAAACGCATTGCGCGTGATGCGATTACTAGCAGCCCATATGCCTATCTCGACAAACCATGGGCAGTGTTGGTTAACGAAGTGGTACATGAGCAATATTTCGCGCTGCGCGTTCGCACCAAGGTCTATGTCATGGATGTGCGCAATGAAAAGCTGCTCGAGTCCGATGTGACCGAGCGCATCGTGCGCGGCTTTGCCGAAGCCAATATTCAACGACCTGCTATTTTATATCGGCTAGCCCCGCGTGAGCCCAGTGAGGCTCTACTCAATAGCGAGCCCGGCACGGCGACGAACATCAGCCCAATGGTTCCTGGCGAGCACGGCGGCCAACCATGATTCCACCGGTTCGAACACAGAAGCCGCGAAAGCGTATTTATATAAAATCTGAGCACTCACCAGAACATGTTTTGCTCCGACGAATCGGTCTTATCCTGGCTTTGATTGGGCTAGTTTTACTGATTTTCTGGCTTGATCGTGATGGCTTAAAAGATACGCACGATGGTCATATGAGCTTCGGTGATGTCGCTTATTTTACCGCCGTCACCATCACCACCGTGGGCTATGGCGACATCGTGCCGATCAGTGATCGCGCTCGCCTAATCGACACTATTTTTGTCACACCGCTGCGCTTAATCATTTGGTTTATTTTCTTAGGCACTGCTTACGAGCTAGTGCTACAACGCTGGCTGGAGACACGTCGCATGACTCGTTTACAAAAATCCCTACGCGACCATGTGATCATTTGTGGTTATGGTCATAGCGGCAGAAGTGCCGCACACGAGGCAGTATTGCGCGGCACGCCTATCGGCCAAGTGCTGATCATTGACCAACATGCTGAGAACTTAAAAGCCGCAGCAGAACATGGCTATATTGGCCTTTTAGGCGATGCCACTAGCGAATATATACTCACCGATGCCGGTATCGCGCAGGCTAAAGCAGTGCTCATTTGCCTTGGTCGCGATGATGCTGCCGTGCTCACGATATTGACCTCTCGCCACCTGAACCCGAGTGTTCGCGTTATCGCATCTGCCAGTGAAGAGGAGAATATTAAGCTCATTCGCCAAGCCGGTGCTGACGCCATCATCGCGCCATCGATTGTCGGCGGCTACTTAATGGCGGACTCTGTTGAGTCCACTCATGTCGCAGACTACATCAATGATCTCATGCAATCCGATGGCCGCGTTCGCTTAATTGAGCGTGCCGTAGAGCCAGAGGAGATCGGCAAAACTATGCGCGAGCTAGGACCAAATTTAGTTGTGCGAATTAATCGCGGCGGCGAACACATCGGTTTCTGGGAGGGCGAGCGTTCACGTGCTCAGCCCAATGATCGACTACTAGAAATTGAGTCCAGCCAAGCAACAGACACACCTTAGCCTATGATGCTCGCAGCACTGGCTCCTCAGTATTGGGAGCCACTAGCTGCAAGGTCTCAAGAGGCATCTCTACTCCTGCTGCGCGCAATGTTTCAAAAACGCTCTCGCGTAAGGCAAAACGCAGCTCAACATGCTCACGCTCATTGATAATCCATGCCTGCAGCTCCAAGGCAAGGTTATAGTCATTCAAGGCTGTAACTACCACGCGCGGCGCAGGCTCGCTCATATATTCAGGCTTATCCTTAAGGATGCCTAAGAGCAGCTCACGAACACGGCCCAAGCTCTCCTCCACACCCACTGTCACCGCAATATCGATGCGTAAATTAGGAAAGTTGGTGTAGCTAGCTACGGTTTGATTAATTACTTCGGTATTTGGCACCGCCAGCATTTTGCCATCGCGCGTGATGATGCGTGTTGACCGCAGCGTGATGCGATCAACACGACCGTATTGACCATCAACTTCAACTAAGTCGCCAATCACAAATGGTCTATCAATAAAAATTAAAATGCCTGAGATCAAATTCGACAACGCATCTTTGGCCGCAAAACCTATGGTCAAGCCAGCAATGCCCAGTGAGGCAATGACTGCCCCAGTCTGTACGCCAGCCGTATCTAGCGCACTAATAAAACCAACCGCCAACACACCGTATTTCAATAGTGTTTGCATAAATGACACAGTGGTCTCATCAACACCACTGCGCGCAGATGCGACATTTAGAGCCACTCTGAGCAATCGCCAAATAACATAAAAAGCCATGAATACTGCCAAGGCAGTGGCGATGTTAATCAGGCCATTGACGGCCGTTTGCGCCATTTCTTCCATTGAAAAAGCATCTTGTAACCGTGCCAGCAAACGCGAGCTCAACTCATCCATACCAGCCTCTAATTCATTAATGATGACTTTTGTTTACACCACAGCTCAGCCTTGTATGATCCAAGTATTCACTCAATTGCGTCAACACAACTCTGGGTAGCACATGGACTTCTTGCAATGGCTAGATCAAGTAACCCAGCTACTCACACACCCGCTACTTAGTGTCGGGAAAACCGACATCACCGTAAGCCGCATTATCGCCCTCATCGGCTTTTTAGTATTAGCTCGAGTGCTTGTAGCCATTATTGACCGTGGCCTATTACGACTAGCTCGGCCCGACCGCACCGTTACACTCAGCAAATCCGGAATTTATGCTCTATCACGCATCATGCGCTATACAGTCTGGGGCATTGTTGCCTTTATGGGCATCGACTATCTCGGCATCAATTTATCGCACTTGGCGCTGGTCGGCGGAGCCATCGGTGTCGGTATTGGCTTCGGCTTACAGAATATTTTCAGCAATTTTATTTCTGGCATCGTGCTGCTACTTGAGCAAACCTTAAAGGTCGGTGATTTTGTCGACTTGCAATCGGGAGTGGTTGGTCGCGTTAGTGAGATAAGTATTCGCTATACCCGCGTCACGACCAATGACTCAGTTGACGTAATTGTGCCCAACTCCGAATTTATCAATGGCCGCGTGACAAACTGGACCTTCGATAATGAGAATCGCCGCATACATGTACCCTTTGGCGCGGCCTATGGTTGCGACAAGGAACTCGTGCGTGAAGCCGGCTTAGCCGCAGCGGCTTCAGTTGAAGGTACGGTGAGTAATACCACACATAAAAGCGATGTTTGGTTGGTGGGATTTGGCGACAGCAGCCTGAACTTCGAGCTAGTGATTTGGGTAGATGAGGATCTAGTCAAAACGCCAGCTCGCACTCAGGCCTTATATTTATGGGCATTAGAAACCGAGCTGAGCGCCCGTAATATCGAGATTCCATTTCCGCAACGCGACCTGCATATTCGTTCCGGCGTGCTGCGTATCGCAAACGAAAGTAGTGACGCAGAGCCAGCAGCATAGCTACGTTATCGAGCACCAATTGGCTGCGCCAAAATCCATAAGCCTGATGCGGTAAAAGCCATCATTAAAACCAATAGTGGCAGCTGACTCAGCGTGGCTTGGCGCGCCGTCGCGAAAGTGCGCAGCGCGATACGGTGGCCAATATAAACACTGATGACATGCCCCAAGACGATCAGCCCGACCTGTGTATGCCAGACCACGGCAACATCGGGAATGATCGGTGCGCGCCACAAACCTGCCGTGCCAAATAGGTTCCAGCCCCAGCCAAAGGGGTCAGACAACATGCTCACTACCTTCACGCCTTGCGTGAAAATCAGCGTGTAGTAATGCGTGATGTTATAGACCAAGGCTATCGGCAGCAGGCTATAGGCAAAGCGCAAGCTGAGCTGTATCACCGTCAATGGGCTACCCGTCAGCAGTTTGGCCAACGCCATGCAGAGCATATAAATCGCGCCATAAACAAAGGGTGAAAGCAGGAGCACACTGCTTTCATAAGCCATGTAGTAAGGCCTCAAGGTAGAGAAATTGTAGATTGGCGCACTGCCTAACCATTCGGTAAGCAGGCCAGTGCGATCTTGCCAAAAAAGAGCAACCCACCAGCTCGTCGCACGCAGGCCATCAAATGCCGTCGACGATAATAAAAATAATACGAATAGCAGCAGTGCTAAATGTCGCGGCTGCTCGCGCAACATGCCAGAGAGCGGCGCCTGCCAAGACACGGTATGTCGGCCACGATGGAACGGTGACATCAGTGCCATCAGGCGAAACATCACACTAAATAGCTCTCCATAGCGCGACCATTTCGCCACGCCAAATAGCGCCATGCCGACCAGGCAATACAGTGTGTAAGCACCTAAGGTCTGACCTAAGCTTAGTGGCGTGTTATGAGTAAATAGCTCTATCCAAATTAAGCCTAAATAGGCAATCAAAGCTGGCCAATAATTCGCCCATGAAGGGTAACGAAAATAGCCTCGTCGCCAGCGCGGGAAAACTCGGCTAAAGACTAGACCTAGGCTAGTGAATGGATTTATATCGCGATAATAATTTCCAGTTAACGTGCTGAGATAAGTAAAGCCCAGCAAAAATACGATCCAGAAAAAGGTCATATTGAAGTTAACGTAAGGGTCGCGATTGCCCAAAAATCCCGTGGCAATTGTAAGCAGCAGAAAGCCCACACTAAGCGATCGCGCCAAGTATGCTTTTGAGGATTTTTTATAAAGTAGCCGCCGTGGCTTTACCACAGCATGTTGTTCGCCGCGCATCATAAATGCGGCTAAAAAAAATGATAACGCCAGTGCCGCCGCGCCACCATAAAGATAGAGCCACAGCGGAACTGGCAAGTTGTATTGGCGGCCAAAGGAATGGGCCAATGCCAATGATGGCATCAGCCCACACACTAGCGCTGCAAGCGCAATGCTTCGGCGCATGACTTAACGATTCACCGTTTGTTCCCACATTTGAATATAGGCTTCGGCCGAACGATAAAGCGCATCGATAGCTTCCTTGCCGCCCTCCAAACGAACCTCTTCAACATAGTCAGCCATCATGCCGTAATGCGCAGTACCGACTTCATCGATAGGCCATGTTTTGCCACTTTCAGGATGAGTTTGCAGGTTGACCTTTAAAGGTGCGATGCCTTCAAACTGTGGACCCCAGTCTGGACCTTGGAACAAGGTGAATGGATATTGCACAGGCTTGCTACCCGCGCCACGAGGGCCTGCACGGTCAGCAATGCCATTAGCATCCATACCGTAGCCGAGTGGAATAGGCCCGCGATCAGCTGGCCAGATTGGCTTGAGCTTGTTTAGGAAATCAACGTGGCCTTTGCCATTAGGTTTGAATGGATAAATTAAGCCGCCACCAGCAAGCAGGTCTTTTGCTTGTTTAATGCTTAAGCCGCCATGCGCACCGTGTGCCGAAATCAGCGGGTACTTAGGTGTTTGAGCATTCGCCATATCCAGCATTTTGGTTTTGATGGACAGTTCCGCATGATCAATATCAATGACGAAGCCTTTGGCCATCAGGCGCTGCATGACGTACTCACCGAGATCGGTCATGCCACGTGCATTACATTGGCGACGATCCGATGGATACAGTGGCAGCAGGCCTTTAGTCAGCCCCATTAGTGTGCTCGTAAGAGGATCATTACCTAAGCCCGGCGGTGTGATGGCGATTTTCGCACCCGCAGAAAAAAAGTATTTTTCGCCTTCTCCGCCATCTGGGCAGTCGTATGTTTGCCAAAAGCCGCCGGTACCGTAAAAGCCGACGATATTGAGAATGTCACTAAACAAACCAGTGCCACCAAGCGCGCTATTGATGTCGTGATACGGGAAGATTTCACGCACGCCGAGGTCCCATACTTCATCGATTTGGCGATCTATACTTTCCTTCGTACAACCTCGCACTTCGCCCAGCAAACCACCTGGCGTGAAATGAACGGTGCAATCAAACACGTTGGCAAACTCTAGGCCTGCCACCACGGCAAGCTTGCCATCGTTAATCACTCGTCGAGCTTCTTGCGGAGTTTTCACGATCCGAAACCAGCCTAGGCCCGGGCCACCTTCTTGAGCATCAACATAATCTTGCAGCTGAAATAGATACTTTACCTGCGAAATACCTAGGCGCATGTCGTTACATTCTGCTCCAGGGCGCAGCACAGCCAATCGACCCACTTCGCAAAGCGCAGCAATATTTGTGCCTTCAGTAACCATAATTCGCATGCCTGCCTGCCAAGCACGCTCGACCCATTTGTAGTACATAGCTTGGTGAAGCTGTGAGTCAGCTTTTGGCCAGTCAATAAATGTGGGCCACCCCTTCGTGTCATGCATTGTTAAAGGCGTCATGTCGAGGATAAGAGCCTCGGGATCACGAATACCTTGCGGTCCATGCCAATCAGCACAATCCGCCATCGCATGCGGCACGCCAAAGCGATGGAACATTTGGCCATACATCACACCGCCAGCAGATGGACCAACAATGTGTTTGCCATCGGACATTTCATGACCCATGGCCATGTGCGTATGCACTTCAGCAAAGCCGATAACAGGCTTATCAATACCGCGGCCAACATAGGTTTTACCTACAATATCGGTGCTAATTTCAGGGTACGGCGTGCAATCGGTAGTCGGCACAAAGCGGAATTCGCCGGCTTTATCGGAGCTAGAAGACAAGATCAAGGCATTTTGCTCGCCTAGCTGCATCCGCTTATCCGTATCGCTATTGCTTAGCGTAAAGACGCCAGCGCGAGGCATATCTACTGACCACACCGTGGCATTGCTTGGCTTCATGGCGCTGCCAATCGCGGCACCCGCATTACTCAATAATGTTTTGTTTTTTGCCTGGATTAAATACTCACCCAAGGCCGTTGGCTTCATATAGAACGCTTCAGCATTGGCTGGAGAGCTTGCGCTGAAGGCATAACCGCCAGAGCCATTGCTCGCAGCATAGGCATTGCTTGCAACCGACTGCAGTGCAAAGCAGTTATTCGCCATCGCATACTTTGTCTTTGGTGCAAGGCGCGTTTGCGGATTCTCAGATCCAGCAGCGGCACCATCGCTGCTATTGCCACAAGCTACCAAGGCGCTCGTTGCTACCAGTAGCGCCGCCATGGCGATACGTGTAGAAAAACCTGAAATATTCATGTCTAGCCTCGTTATTATTTTTTTAATGTTTTTAGTTTAGGTAAGGAAAAGAGTCGGCTGAGTAGCGCATCGCGTAGCGATAGCGGCAGCCAACGCGCTAACAATGGCAATGCTCGACCGCCCTTGCCCAAACGTATATATGCAGGAGGTGTTCTACGCAGCATTGCTGCTGCCAGTTGCTCAGCAAAGACTGCAGCTGGCGTTGCTTGCTGCTGTGATGCCGATGCGCGCTTCATGATAGCGTTCGCTAGTGGCGCATATAGCGAGCCAGGCCTCACCTCAACGGTGTTACTTGCTGTCGCGCCAAACGATGAGGCAATGGCTCCTGGCTGCACCACCATGACGTGAATGCCTAAGGGCGCAAGCTCCATGCGCAGTGCATCGGAGAGTGAGTGCACGGCAGCCTTCGTGGCACAGTAAGCGCCCGCAAATGGCGTGGTGAGCACACCCGAGACACTGCCAACGTTAACGACTAAGCCTTGCCCTTGCGCGGCCATAGTAGGAATAACGGCCTGTGTCATTGCCAAGAGGCTGAGCACATTGGTTTGAAATTGTTGCGAAGCATCAGCTGCTGAAATATCGGCGAGAGGCCCCATAAGACCGTACCCAGCATTGTTCACAAGGCCGGTCAGGGTGATATTGCGTTGCGCTAGCTCAGCCATTAATGCCGCAATAGAGTTAGGGCTGTTTACATCTAGGCCAAGTGTCAAAATGCCTTTTTCTGCTAACTCGCCTAATGTCTCTGGGCGGCGCGCAGTCGCACACACCGAAGCTCCGCGCGCATGCAGCGCCAAGGCAAGTGCATGGCCAATGCCGCTAGAGCAACCGGTGATTAAAATCATTAGCGCGGCTCCACTTCAAGTACGCTGATTACGCGATGTAGGCGATGCGTTTCGAGCTCAAAGCGACCGCTATGCTCAAGTCGAACGCGGAGCGTGGCAGGCTCGTTTGCATTGATCTGTACTGCTTGCTCGTAGCCGTGCAAATGCACTTCGTCGGGCACATCGCTGATGAAAGACAACAGCAAAGTTTCATTCTGAGGCACCTCAACTTGCTGCGGCCCGATGATTTTCCCTGCTTGAATTTGCCAATGATAATCGGCGGTTTCGATAGCCGCCTTGGGCTCGTTATTTGTTGTTAGATCGGGGGTTGCGACAAAAGCTACCACGGAGGTTTGCGGCGCGCTTGGCGCCATGAAAAACCACAATGCAATCAGAGAGATAATCGCCAAGATGGCGTAGATAAAATTTCGCATAAACACTAGCTGCCGTCATTTTGTGACAAAAAAGTGGCGGACATTTATGTCACTTTTTGTCGTTAATTTTTATTTTAAGCAACATAACAAAAATCGATGCTCACACAAACTACTTAATTGTAACAACCGCTGTGAAGTACGCCATTTTCATGGCTTATTATCACGTGAGCGATTCTGCTTAATTTACATACAGATCTCAGGCTGAGGCGCGCATGCGGTATGATGCGCGTCTATTTCTAGAGTTTCTCCTATGTCTTTTGCTGATCTGGGCCTGATGCCCGAGCTGCTGCAAGCACTCGAGGCCGTGGGTTACACCACGCCCACGCCAATTCAACGTGACGCTATCCCAGTGGTTTTAGCCGGCCGCGACTTACTCGCCGCCGCACAAACTGGCACCGGCAAAACTGCCGGCTTCACGCTGCCCATGCTGCAATTGCTGAGCTCACGCCATGCCATGCACCCGAGCACACGCCATCGCCCACGCGCACTGATTTTGACTCCAACGCGTGAACTTGCCGCGCAAGTCGAAGAAAGCGTTAGCACCTATGGCAAACAGTTATCGCTAAACTCGATGGTGATGTTTGGTGGCGTTGGCATGCAGCCGCAGGTCACTAAGCTACGCGGCAAAGTCGATATTCTGGTGGCAACACCTGGCCGTCTACTCGATCACGTTGGCCAAGGCACCTTGGATCTTGGCGGCATTGAGCTATTCGTTCTTGATGAAGCTGATCGCATGCTCGACATGGGCTTTATTCGCGACATCCGCCGCGTGCTCGCGATATTGCCCAAGCAGCGCCAAAACTTACTGTTTTCTGCAACCTTTGCCGATGAAATTCGCAACCTCGCCAATAGCTTGCTGAAAGACCCAGCCACAGTCGAAGTTACGCCGCGCAACACCACCGTCGAGCGCATCGAACAGACCATTTATCCAGTCGATCGCGAAGCCAAACGTCAGCTCCTTGAGAAGCTCATCCTCGATGGTGAATGGTCGCAAGTACTGGTGTTTACGCGCACCAAGCATGGCGCCAACCGCCTTGCCGATCAGCTCGATAAAAATGGCATTGCGGCCATGGCCATCCACGGCAATAAAAGCCAGACAGCGCGAGAAAAAGCGCTGCGCGAATTCAAGTCCAATCGCCTGCGCGTGCTAGTCGCCACCGATATTGCCGCACGCGGCATCGACATCGACTCCCTGCCTTATGTGGTCAACTATGAGTTACCGCAAGTGGCGGAAGACTACGTTCACCGCATTGGCCGTACTGGTCGCGCCGGCGCCGGCGGTGAAGCGGTGTCATTGGTTTGTGTCGATGAGCTGAAGTTGCTCGCAGATATCGAACGCACGATTAAACAGAAGCTTAACCGCGTCATCGTGCCCGGATTTGAGCCCGACCCTAACGCCAAGCCTGAGCCACTGCGCAAGGCGCCACCACCCCGTGGTCCTCGCCGCGATAAGCCTGCGCGTGCAGCTGATCAAGTTCGTCGCGATCAGCCCAGCCAGCGCCGTCGCTCATCGGGCAATGGTCCGGCTGCGGGCGCAGCACCTGCGCCCTCGTCGCGACCAACATCACGCCCAAGCTCACGGCCTTCGTCAGGCTCTAAGCCTTCGCGATAAGCCTTCGCGATAAGCCTTCGCGCTTAACAGCCTAAAACGACATCAGCGCGCCCTAAAAAGCGCGCTGATGTCGTTTTAGCCGCCTATTTCCACCAAGGATAAATCGCCGGCATCTTGCTGGCACGGCTGGTGTACTGCGGGTCACGCTTCTCTAAAAACGACTGCACGCCCTCTTTGCCATCTTCCAGGCTAGTGTAGAACATCGCCAAGGAATCGATGCGATGCGCCTCAATAGGATGCGGCTGCGCGGCGTTGCGATACATCATCTGGCGAGCAAAGGCGACGGCCACTGGCGACTTGTTCTGGCTGAACTTCCGCGCGAGCTCATAGGCTGCTGGCAGCAAATCATCGGCCGTATGCACCGAGCGCACGAGCCTGCCAGCGAGCACTTGCTCTGCAGTTAAAATATCGCCGCTATAGACCCATTCCAGCGCTTGCTGAATGCCAACGATACGCGGCAAAAACCAGCTCGAGCAGGCCTCGGGCACTACGCCGATTTTGCCAAAGACAAAACCAATACGGGCTTTCTCCGACACCAATCGAATATCCATGGCCAAGGTCATGGTCGCGCCAATACCAACCGCGGCACCGTTAATGGCACCAATGACCGGTTTTTTGCAGTCGTAAATCGCCAAAGTCACGCGGCCGCCGGTATCGCGCACACCATCAAAAATAGCCGGATCATTCAGGCGTGAATGCATATCTTCAACACTGGGCTGTTGTGACTCATCTAAACCAAAGACATTGCCCGGTGCCGTTAAATCCATGCCAGCACAAAAGGCACGGCCAGCGCCCGTTACCACAATGGCGCGAACCTCATCATCTTCGCTAGCACGACCAAAGGCGTCCACTAACTCATTGGCCATGATCACCGTAAAGCTATTGAGCTGATCGGGACGATTAAGCGTCAGCGTGAGGATGTGTTCACTCACGTCATATTTCAGGGTGGTATAGCTCATGCAACGCTCCAATGACTAAGTTTTCGATGAACTGCGGTTGTACCTGAGCGAAGCACTTTCGACAACCGCGCAATCCATGTCCACTTTCTGTCATAATTTTGTCTTATAAATATCACAGAGGTTGGGTCATGGATCTAAAGCATTTAGAAGGCATGGATCGCGCGATGGATAAAAACCGCGGCGATCAAGTCCGGCTCGGCATAGGCCTGCTCTTTATTTTAGGCGTGATGTTATACGCCGCCAGCCAAAGCGTTGGCGAAGTTAGCATCATGTTAGTTATGGCCGCGATGGTTGGCGGCTATATGGCAATGAACATCGGCGCGAACGATGTCGCCAATAATGTTGGCCCCGCCGTGGGCTCACGCGCACTGACGCTCGGTGGCGCGCTTGCGATCGCCGCTGTCTTCGAGGCCGCTGGCGCTATCATTGCCGGTGGCGAAGTGGTTGGCACCATTCGCAATGGCATTATCGACCCCAACTTAATTCCAGACTCCGACACTTTTGTTTGGATCATGATGGCCGCACTAATCGCTGGCGCACTCTGGCTAAACATTGCCACGGCTATCGGCGCACCAGTTTCGACTACACACTCTATCGTTGGCGCTGTTCTCGGCGGCGGCATCGCTGCCTCCGGCTTTGATATTGTGAACTGGTCCACGATGAGCGGCATCGCAGCAAGCTGGATCATCTCACCTGTGCTCGGCGGTCTCGTCGCTGCGGCGTTTTTGTATTTGATTAAACGCAGCATTACCTACAAGCCCGACATGATGGCGGCAGCTCGAAAAGTGGTGCCGTGGCTAGTCGCGGCCATGGCCTTGGTGTTCAGCGTCTATATCCTACAAAAAGGCCTGAAACAGATAGTTCACATCTCTCTGATGCAGGCCACATTAATTGGCTTAGTCATTGCTCTCGGCGTTTTTGTTCTTGTGCGTTGGCGACTAAGGCAGCCTAAGTCGCAGTTCCTCGAAGGCAAGCAAGGCGTAAATAGCTTATTCACCGTGCCACTGATTTTCGCCGCCGCCCTGCTCAGCTTTGCTCATGGCTCCAATGATGTCGCCAATGCCATCGGCCCATTAGCAGCCATTGTCGATGTCTACACGGCGCATCCAGGTGAGTTCGGCACCTCGGCGGCTATCCCTTTATGGGTAATGATGATTGGCGCGCTGGGCATCGTGATTGGTCTAGCTTTGTTTGGCCCAAAAGTCATTCGCACTGTCGGCACCGGCATTACCGAGCTTGATCAAATGCGCGCTTTTTGCATTGCTATGGCGGCAACCATCACGGTGATTATTGCCAGCCAGCTCGGCTTGCCTGTGAGTTCGACACATATCGCCGTGGGCGGTGTATTTGGTGTGGGCTTTCTGCGCGAATATCTGAAGAAAAACTACGATCGCATGGTTATGGAGATTAAAGATCACCACCCAGAAGATGACCAAGCTGCCATCGATGTTTTCTTACAACACTTTAATCACGCCGACATTCATCAAAAAGGGGTGATGCTGCGTGACCTAAAGGCACTGTCTAAGGCCAATGAAGATCCCGCGCACTTCTCTAAAGGTGAGCGCAAAAATCTGAAAAAGGTCTATCGCAAAGAGTTGGTGAAACGCTCGCAAATCATGCGCATCGTTTCGGCGTGGATCATCACTGTGCCAGCCACGGCACTGATGGCCAGCCTGATCTTCTTTATGCTGCGCGGCATGCTTGCTTAAGGCCAAAAGCTACTCTGCAGCCTGAGCACCTTAGCGATGGCACGGCACTTGCTGTGCTTTCGCTAAGATGTCTGCTTACCGAGGCTCGCTGTGTCCATTATAATTGCACTGCATCATGTATCGGACTACCGATATGACCGTCCTGTACAACTTGGCCCACAGTTAGTGCGTTTGCGCCCGACACCACATTGCCGCACGCGCATCCTCTCTTATAGCCTCGGCATCACGCCTGAAGAGCACTTCGTTAACTGGCAGCAAGACCCGCAGGCCAACCATCTTGCGCGCTTGGTCTTCCCAGAAAAAACCACGCACTTCCGCGTTACCGTTGATCTAACGGCTGAGCTTTCCGTCATCAACCCTTTTGACTTTTTCCTTGCTCCTGAAGCGGAGCAATGGCCGTTTACACCCAGCGAGGATGAGGCGCTAGAACGTGAGCTCGCACCATATCGACGCGTGAACGCGTTGACGCCATCGCTAACGCACTATCTTGATGCGATCCCGAAAACCAAACGCCCGACCATCGACTTTTTAGTCGATATCAACCAGCGCTTATTTAACGATATTGCCTACACCATTCGCCTAGAACCCGGCGTGCAAACTCCCGATGAAACACTGAGCAAACGCTCTGGCTCCTGCCGCGACACGGCATGGCTAATGGTGCAACTGATGCGCCATCTTGGCGTCGCTGCGCGCTTTGTCTCGGGCTACTTAATTCAGCTCACACCCGATGTGAAATCAGTCGATGGCCCCAATGGCCCCGAGGTCGACTTCACCGACTTGCATGCATGGTGCGAAGTCTATTTACCTGGCGCCGGATGGGTTGGCCTAGACCCGACCTCCGGTCTGTTTGCCGGCGAAGGTCATCTACCACTAGCCGCCAGTCCAGAGCCTACTTCTGCCGCGCCAATCAGCGGTGTTGTTGATGAGGCCGAGTGCGAGTTCAGCCATGAGATGTCCGTTACTCGCCTCGATGAGCAACCGCGCGTCACTCAGCCACTCACGGATGCTCAGCGCGAAGCCATGATTGCCCTCGGGACACGCATCGATGTTGACCTGAAAAAACAGGATGTACGCCTAACCATGGGTGGAGAGCCGACTTTTGTCGCCGCCGACGACCCTGATGGTGCCGAATGGAATACCGATGCCCTCGGCCCAACCAAACGTGCTCGTGCGATCGAGCTTTATAAGCGCATGGCCGATCAATACGCCAAAGGCGGCTTACAACACTTCGGCCAAGGCAAATGGTATCCCGGTGAACAATTACCGCGCTGGTCTCTGAACTGCTTTTGGCGACGTGATGGCAAGCCGCTGTGGAAAAACTCTGCGCTGTTTGCCGATGAGCAAACACCTGGCAATGCCACCAGCGCTGACGCTGAAAGCTTCTTAAAAAAGCTCAGCCTCGCCCTGCACCTCCCACAAGGTAGTCTGTTTCCCACCTATGAGGACACGCTGTATTACCTTTGGCGCGAGAGAAGCTTGCCAAGCAATGTGCTACCCAGCGACCCCCGCCTCAAAGACCCGATGGAACGTGCTCGCATGGCGCGCATTTTTGCCGAAGAAGGCCTCGGCGAGGTAGTGGGCTATGCCCTACCGCTAGCACGCAGCCACAACGGCAAACGCTGGCAAACTGGGCAATGGTTTTTGCGCGATGAAACTTGCTACTTGCTGCCTGGTGACTCGCCCATGGGCTATCGCCTGCCGCTAGAGTCATTGCCATGGGTGAAATCATCAGACTTCCCCTATCTGCATGCGCAAGATCCACAGCAGTCCTACCCTGCGCTATCGCTGACATCATCCCTATGTTCACCGCGCATGACGCGTGCCGATGAGCGCGATGCTGAAGCCGAAATGCATGCGGCTAAACCTAGCCTCAACGCCTCCGCCGACGGTATCGTGCGCACCAGCCTATGCGCACAAGTCCGCGATGGTCATTTGTATCTATTCCTGCCGCCGCTAGCCGAGCTACCTGCGTTCATTGAGCTGATGGCCGCCATTGAAGCCACTGCAAAAATCCTCAAGCAGCCGGTGATTTTAGAAGGCTATGAGCCGCCAAAAGACCCGCGCCTAGAGCGCTTTTCAGTGACGCCAGACCCTGGCGTGATCGAAGTCAATATTCACCCAGCCACAAGTTGGGCGGAGACAGTCGAGCGCACACAATTTCTCTATCAAGCCGCGCATGAGTGCCATTTAAGTCCTGAAAAATTCATGGTCGATGGCCGCCACACCGGCACCGGCGGTGGCAATCACACCGTGCTTGGTGGTGCCACGCCCGTCGATTCGCCATTTTTGCGGCGACCAGATTTGCTGCGTAGTTTGGTCAGCTTTTGGCATAACCACCCGTCGCTGTCATATTTGTTTTCAGGACTGTTTATTGGCCCAACCTCACAGGCACCACGCATTGATGAGGCGCGCCAAGATGCACTCTATGAATTGGAAACTGCGTTTGCGCAATTTCCACCAGCTGGCGAAAGTTGTCCGCCATGGCTAGTCGATCGTCTGCTTCGGCATTTGCTCGTCGATGCCACTGGCAATACGCATCGCGCTGAATTTTGCATAGACAAACTGTATTCGCCCGATAGCAGCACTGGACGTCTCGGCCTGCTCGAATTACGCGGCTTTGACATGCCACCACATGTGGACATGTCGTTGGCGCAACAGGTCTTGTTGCGCGCACTGGTCGCGCATTTCTGGCAAACGCCGTATGCGCCTGAGCGACTCGCACGTTGGGGCACGACGCTGCATGATCGCTTCATGTTGCGCCACGAAGTCGAGCAAGACTTCCACGACGTCTTAAGTATTTTGAAAGATGCCGGCTATGCCGTCTCACCCGACTGGTATCGCGCGCAGTTCAATTTCCGCTTCCCGCACTATGGTGACTTGGACATCAAGGGCATGCACATGGAGCTAAACCAAGCGCTTGAGCCCTGGCATGTACTCGGCGAAGAAGCTGGCGCCGGTGGCACTGTGCGCTATGTCGACTCTTCGGTAGAGCGTGTTGAGGTGAAAGTCAGTGGCATGGCGCCCGATCGCTATACCGTCACCTGCAATGGTGTTGCGCTGCCACTCCGGCAAACCGACGTCGCTGGCGAATACATTGCCGCCGTACGTTATCGTGCGTGGCAACCGAGCAACTGCCTACACCCGACCATCGGTGTGCATGCACCACTGACCTTCGACATTATCGACACTTGGCATGATCGTGCGCTCGGTGGTTGCCAGTATCACGTTATGCATCCGGGCGGACGCAGCTATGAAGGCGCACCAATCAATGCCTATGAGGCTGAAGGTCGGCGTTTGGCGCGCTTTATGCGCCATGGCCATAGTGGCGGCAAAGTGAGCATCACGACATTGCCGCCACGCCGAGAGCACCCGTTCATGGTAGATTTGCGCCACGTTAGGCCGACCTAACGCCGCATACTTAGCTGATAGGCCACCATGACTTCCTTGCTAAATTCTCTGCGCCCGCAACCCGGTCGTTACCATGAACTGTTCAGTGCCGACGGTAAGCTGCGCCCGCACTGGCAGCCCATGGCTGACGCACTGGGCAAGCTCAGTCCCGCGCAGATGCAGCAGCGTGATGATCTTGTGACCCGACGCATCCAAGAAAATGGTGTTACCTACGCGCTCTATGGCGAGAATCAAGAACATAGTTGGCGCGTCGGGGCCGTACCAAACCTTATTCCGCCTGAAGAGTGGCAGATCATTGCTGACGGCGTTGCTCAGCGCGCGCACCTGCTCAATGCCGTAGCACAAGATATTTACGGCCCACAACATTTGCTCAATGAGGGCTTGCTGCCACCCGAACTAGTCTTTGGCCACCCCAACTATTTAACCGCCTGCCGTGATGTCAAACCGCCGAAAGGCTGCTATGTCCATGTCTATGCCGCTGATCTCGCGCGAGCCGGCGATGGCCAATGGTGGCTAATGGCCGATCGTACGCAAGCGCCTAGCGGTGCTGGGTATGCTTTCGAAAATCGACAGGTAGTCGCGCGCGCGTTTCCCGAGGCATTTCGCAGCCTTGGTGTGCAATCCTTATCACCATTTTTCGATACGCTACTCGCTACGCTAAAGCGTCAAGCTCCCTGTGACGATGAATCACCCTTGGTGGTATTGCTCAGCCCAGGCCGCTATAGCGAAACCTACTTTGAGCATGTCTATCTCGCACGCCATCTCGGCATTCCTCTTGTTGAAGGTCATGACTTAAGTGTGCGCCAACCCTATGTTTATTTGAAAACATTGACTGGCCTCAAGCGCGTACATGCAATCTATCGCCGCTTAGACGATAGCTACTGTGACCCTTTAGAGCTTCGCAATGAGTCAGCGCTAGGCGTGCCTGGCCTGCTTGCCGTTGCACGCGCCGGCCATGTGCTCATTGCAAATGCCTTGGGCAGTGGGGTACTGGAGTCGCAGGGTCTGTTGGGCTTTCTGCCAGCCATTAGCGAGCGTCTGCTGGGCGCACCCTTAAGCTTGCCTTCAGTAGCGACATGGTGGTGTGGCGAGCCAGCAGTTATGGAAGAAGCACTTGAGCGCATAGATGAGTTGGTGTTTAAACCCGTGTTTAGCTCGCAACGCTTTGATCCCGTCTTTGGTCGCGACCTGTCTCCTGCTGCACGCAAAGACCTATGCGAGCGCATACGCCAGCGCCCATATGTCTATCTCGCACAAGAACGCATGCAGCTCGCGCAAGCACCTATGTGGCATCGCGACAGCCAGCGCTTTAATAATCATGCCTGCGGTATGCGCGTGTATGCCGTAGCAACAGAGTCTGGCTATGTAGTGATGCCCGGGGCTCTCACGCGCGTCGCTGCCAATTCTCACGATGATATGGTGTCGATGCAGCGCGGCGGCACTAGCAAAGATACCTGGGTTTGTTTTAGCGCTAAACCTCGCCAACACTTGCCTCAAGGTAAGCGCATACACATACGCGACTTGCGCCGTATTGATCCCTACCTGCCCTCACGCATCGCTGAAAATCTGTTTTGGCTTGGACGCTACGCTGAACGCGCCGACCATCACGCACGGCTCATTCGTTCAACGTTAATTCGTCACATGGAAGCAGATCCAAGCCAAGGCTTAGGGCTGATGCTGGCGCTACATTATGGCCAGAGCTTAGAGCTGTTTAGCACTGAAGATGAACTTACACAGCAGCTGCTCAGCAGTGTGCATAGCAACGGCAGTCATCCTGATCTGCTGTCAACACTGCGCGCGCTAGTGCTCGCCAGTAGCCAAGTGCATCGCTACTTATCGCAGGAAAATTGGCAGGCTATTGTTGAGCTTGAGGCCGAGGCGCGCCAACTCAGCCCTGATGTGCTCGATCCAGCCTCAGCGTTGAATTTTATTGACCGCCTAATGACCACACTATCGGCGCTATCCGGCTTTGCCTTCGATGACATGACGCAAGATGTAAGCTGGCGCTTTCTAATGCTAGGTCGCCGCCTCGAACGGCTACAAGGCCAAGCGCAACTGATCATGACAGTGCTCGATAGCCCCGCCAATGAGGCCAGCGAAAGCCTTGACTGGCTACTGGAAATGGCCAATAGCCGCATTACTTATCGGCTGCGCTATTTAACTCAGGCGCAATGGCTGCCCGTGCTCGACCTACTGCTACTTGACCCTAGCAACCCGCATGGCCTTGGCCATCAGATCACCCATTTGCTTAGCATGATGCGCGACTTAGGTAGTCGTGACCTCCCACTAATGCAAAGCGCACACGATGATCTGCTTAGCTTGGACTTGTCAGTTATTGAGGGTGAGTTAGGCTTTCCTGATCGACTACAACGCTGCTTAAAACGACTCAGCCCCTTGATTGCCGATATTCAAGGCGCCGCTCTTGGCGCTGGCAATGGCATTGCATTACAGTTTTTCGCCCATGTCGATGACGATAGCCAACAGATGAGCTCAAGCTGATGCGCTACCGTATTCGCCACGAAACCCTTTACGATTATCAGCAGCTGGTCTTGCTCTCGCAGCAAGTACTGCACTTAGCACCACGGCCGCTGGCTTGGCAGCAAATTCATACGGCGCGCATCAATATCCAGCCGGCTCCGGACTTTAGCCAGACGAGCAACGACAGCTTCGGCAATCCAAACCAAACCATAGAACTTAATCAACCGCATCAGCACTTGAGCTTGATCAGCGAGCTCGATATTTCTGTGCTAGCCCGCAAGCCTGTGGCGCTGTCTTCAAGCCTGCCATGGCAGGTGGTTACCGCGATGTGTCGTTATCCGGGCTCAGCTGCACTGACCCCAGAGCAACGCGACGCTCTAATTTTCCGGCATGAGTCGCCGCTTATTCGAATTAAGCATGAGTTTGCCGACTGGGCCGCACCCTGCTTTGTCCCCGGCCGACCAATTTTTCAGGTCGCCCACGCACTGATGCAGCGTATATTTACTGAACTAACCTTTGATCCTGAGGCAACTGATATTGGCACACCGTTGCTTGAGGTACTGCGCAAAAAGCGCGGCGTCTGCCAAGATTTTGCCCAGCTCATGATTGCGTGCTTACGCGCCTACGGCCTACCGGCACGTTACGTTAGTGGTTACTTACTAACTCAGCCGCCACCCGGTCAGGCTCGCCTGATTGGTGCCGATGCTTCGCATGCCTGGGTATCAGTTTGGTGTCCATCACAGGGTTGGATGGACTTCGACCCGACCAATAATATTAGCCCAAGCCAACAGCACATCACGCTTGCCTGGGGTCGTGACTTCACCGACATCTCGCCCTTACGCGGCGTGATTCATGGTGGCGGTCATCATGAACTCACCGTGCGCGTGACGGTAGCGCCCTATGAAGATCAACTGCTGCCAGAGGCATAAGCAAAGGGCGAACACTCAGTCATCTTAGCGACTGGATCGATTACACCGCCACAGCGCGACCACGAAAAACATACGTCATCGGCTTCGGCCCTTTCAAATAGCGTTTTTCCATCTCCACGATGCGAAAGCCGCCCTGCTCAATAATCGCTGGAATATCACGATCTAAATGACAGCCGCCGGCCAATGGTTTCCAGAATGGCTGTATGCGCTGCTGCCAAGCATAGACGCCAGCATCCGGTGACTTGCCATGCTCACAAAATAGCAGCTCACCACCAGGCTTCAGCACGCGACGAACCTCGTGCAACGCAGCAATAGCATCAGGAATTGTACAGAGAGTGAATGTGCTCACGGCAGTGTCGAAGCTATCGTCTTCGGCCGCAATTTGCTCTAGCTCTAGCGCTACGGTTTCGACGGGGATACTGATTTGCTCAGCGCGCTCGCGGGCTTTTTTATGCATGCCTACGGCGGGGTCAACGCCGATAATCGCGCTGACTTTTTTCGCATCATAAAATGGCAGATTAAGTCCGGTGCCGATGCCTAACTCAATGACGCGTCCTGTCGCCAACGGAATCAGTTTCGCGCGCTGCCCCATCATTGCGGGCAAACCGCAGGCGCAGTTAATTAGATGCGGAAGAATATGCTTATCGTAGAAACCCATGACATCAACTCATTGAAAATGATGTCATGGGTTGTAACGCATTCCGCCTTAGGGCGCTAGCCACCAGTCGGTGAGCGCATCCCAAACGCGAACATCGCTCAGCATGGCAAGGTGATCGACATGGTCGAAGCACAAGCGTGTGATATTTTCCGCGAGCAGTGTTTTCTCGGCGCGGTTGTGTTGGCCAAGTGCGCTATAGAGCGGCACTAAGCCATCGCCGACCCAGTTTTTTGCAGCTTCCGGATTACGGCTGCCGGCTATCAGCAAATGCGCCATGCCATCGGGTAATGGATTTAATTGCAGACGATGATCGCGCGAACCGATGTCTTGCGTTTGCTCATGCTCGACTTGGCTGATGAAGCCGTAACGCAGATCCTTAATTGCTGCGCTACGGATATTGCCCAAGCGCATAAATGGCGCGGTGTAAGGCGAATGACCGAGCAAAGTATTGAGACGATTGCCAGCGCGCTCCAGTGGCGCGCCCAAATGTGGTGTCGCTAAATACGCAGCTTTGCTTACTCGTGCCGGCCAGCTTTGGCCATGATCCTGCGCATAGGCAAAGGCACTACGCATTAGCAGGCCGCCCATGCTATGGCCAATAAGCACAATTTCGCGAGCCGGATAAGCCGCATTGGCTGCTTCCAACCAGTTCGCCAAATCTGCACCATTTTGCCAAATCGCACGGCCGCTGTTGTAGCGCAGATGGCCAGTTTGCCAGCCTTTGCTGCGCATCAATTCATCGGTAGCTTGCTTGGTAGGCGCTTGCCATTCGCGATCGCTCATGCACAAGCCATGAATGTATAGCGCGATTTTTGTGTTCGGCGTAGCGCCTGTGAGATCACCCCAAGCAATGGCATGGCCTTCGCTATCGCGCAAGCTCATCGGCAGCGCTAGCGGGCTTTGCCAGCGCGCCAGCTTATCGCCGCAGACACCATTTAACGCACTGATGATCGGCAATGCATATGGCGGTTGGTATGTCAGGTCGGCATGCACCGGCAACATGCCAATACCGCGCGCCAACTGACGAAACACGCCGGAGATGAGTCGATATGGAAATGGCGCCGCGGCACGAGCATCACTAAGGCCAGCACCCAAGGGCAATGGCACACGCTTAATGGTGCCGTGCATTTCGGTAACCAGCTCCGTGATCTCAGCCGCCGAGTGCATGGCCAAATGCGCCACGCCCTTGCTACTCCATAAGGCTAAACGCATGGCTTAAGCCGCCTGCGCCAAGCTGACTTTTCCCTCAGCCGCGAGCACGGTTAGCGCCTTTTTAGGCGAGCTAGGTAAGGCATGGCGCAAGATACGACCAGCGACTGTGCTGAACTGTTTTACCAGTGAAGCACTGTTGTAGTTCTGGCCATAGCGCTTGGCGATTTCGCGCATTTCCACCGACATTTCGGCATAACGATGTGCCGGCACTTCTGGGAATAAATGGTGCTCGATTTGATGGCTTAAATTGCCGCTCATGATGTGAAATAGCTTGCCGCCAGTGAGGTTCGACGAGCCACGCATCTGGCGCAAATACCATTGACCACGTGTTTCATTTTCTAGTGTCTCAATGGCAAACACTTCGGCATCTTCAGTAAAGTGACCACAGAAAATGATGGTGAAGGTCCACAAATTACGCATGATGTTGGCGATAAAGTTCCCCGCCAATACCGGCAAAAAGAATGGGCCGGCCAGCAAGGGGAAAAATACATAGTCTTTCGCGACTTGCTTAAAGCCTTTACGGAATGTTGGTTTGCCTTGCTTAAACCATTCTTTCCAAGTTTTCTCACCAGCCAGAACTTTCTCTGTCTCCAGAGTTTGCAGTGCTAATAAGTTTTCGAAAAGTACGGCTAGCGTGACGGCTAGCACAGGGTTAGCCAAGAAACGTGGCTCCCATTTTTGCTCAGGGAAAATACGCAGCACGCCATAGCCAATATCGTGATCTTGGCCGAGCACATTGGTGTAGGTGTGGTGCATGAAGTTGTGGCTATAGCGCCAGTTATCGGCGGTGCACCAAGTGTCCCACTCAAACGTCTGGCCACTAAAGCGCGGATCTTGCATAAAGTCGTACTGACCATGCATGACGTTATGGCCAAGTTCCATATTGTCGAGAATTTTCGACACACCTAGCAGTGTCGCACCGGCAACAAATGCGGGCGGGAAAATGCCGGCCATCAACAGACCGCGACCGGCTATTTCGGTATAGCGCACAGCTTTTTCGATCTTGCGAATATAGCTTGCATCACGCTCGCCAACATCGGCTAAATGGCGCTGCTTAATGGCATCAACTTCGGCACCAAAGGCTTCGATTTCTGCTGGGCTCAACTGACGGCTCTTGCTCATGATATTTCTCCGAATGCCTGTGGCATTACAAATCTAAAGTGAGGTCGCCGACAGCGGCATTAACGCAGATGCGTAAGCTAGCAGTGTCATCGACATCTAATTCTTGGGTTAATAAGTTGCGTGTCACGCCACCAGACTTGCCACAGGCGCAAGTGTTACAAATGCCCATACGGCAACCCGAATTTGGCTTGATGCCTTGTGCTTCAAGCGCGTCGAGTAGCGGCATGCCTTGTGGCAAATCGACATGCTTATTGGACTTCTTCAAGAACACGCGTACGGTCTCTGTGCTGCTGGGAACAAACACTGGCGGCGTAAAGGCTTCGGCATGAAACACCTGCGCTTGATCGGCAACCAATGTCTGCACAGCGTTCATAAAGCCGGTTGGGCCGCAGGCATATACCGTGCGTTCATTCATGTCGGCAATATCAGCAAAATGCTCGGCGCATGGACGACCAGTTAAGTCGCCAGCTTGCAGCTCGGTCTCATGCTCATAAATCGGCACTAATCGAAGCTGCGGGTATTGCGCTGCTAGCACCTCTAGCTCGGTGCGGAAAATCAGATCAGCACGTGTACGCGCCCAAAACATAAACACCACATCACTGGGCATTTGTTGTTGCGCAAGCTCACGCAGCAGGCTCATCAAAGGCGTAACACCGCTACCGGCTGCGAGCATGACGATTTTTTCTGGTGCGCCTTGAGCAAAGGTCATGTCACCAAAAGCTTGGCCGAGCTCAATGCGATCGCCAACACTTACCCGATCGACTAAGTAATTACTAACGCGACCATTCGGTACTTTTTTCACGGTAATGGCGAGTAAGCCAGTTGCCGCAGGCGCTTCGCTGAAGCTATAGCTGCGAGTATGGCGAATGCCGTCAATCTCTACGCTGAGGTTGACGTGCTGACCAGCCTTGAAGCCAGAGAAATTACGATTAGGTTTAACGACCAAAGTAACAGTGTCGGCTGTTTCCATCCAGCGCGCAACGACGCGGCAAACGGTGCGCTCAACACGGCTATCAAGGCCTAACTCGGCGGCCCAGAAGTCGATGACCGAAGGGGTCACTACAGACTTAACGACACGACCAACAAATGAGGGTAAGACAAATTGCGACGACATTTTGCGTCTCCAAGTGAACATCTACACACTCAGAGTACACATGTACTTATTTTAGGTCAACACTTGTACACTCAATTTTTTAAATAAGCTTTTAGCTTAAGTAAAATCAGGCACTTGCAATGGCTTTAGGGCCTCATGTAGTTGCGGCAAAATGGCATCCGCTTGCTGCCACCCCCATTGAAATGCCTTATCGAACACCGCTTCGGTGGGCAATAAATTCACTGGCGATGGTGTTGGCTGAAAGCGAACTAGCCAATCGTAATAGGGCCGCTGCGCCGGTAATTGCGCCTGAATAGCCTGCGTTACGGGGATCAGCCAAGCATGGCCTGCACTCCATTGCGGATGGAAACAGTCCAGCGCTAGATAGTAAGCATTACGGGTGCCAATACGGCCCGACTGCACACCCTTCCAAGCGGCGCGAGCCGGCACATTTGCCACCGTGCCGCCATCCATGAAGGCGCGTAATTTATGCGTTTCACGCAGATCGCTGAGAATTTTCAGGCTATGCGCATCTTCTCGCCAAGGTGCGTATTGCAACACACCGGGAATCGCCGAAGACAAACCAATGGCATCGACAACGCGCATCTCACGCGTGACTTCATCTCGGCCCAGAACGATACCTTTGGCAACGTGCGGACTGAAGTAGCTCAGCAGCTGCAACATGCGCTCTGCCACCACTAGCGGTGCGCCCAGCATATGGCTACGGCGCTCAGGAGCGGCAGGCAAATCACGGTAGGCCGAGAGTTTTACGCCGGCTATCAATGCATCGTAGGGAATGGCCAAGTCTTTGATGCGCAGCGGCGAGCCATCCGGATGACGCAGCATTTGATCCATGCCACGCAAATGCAGGCGCACGGCACCAGGCAAACTCAAGGCACCACCGATGGTAGGTCGCGAGAAAATCTGCCGCATGCGCAGACCCTTGCCCCAGGCCATCAAGGCATCAATATCAGGCTCAGCATCTCGTGCCATCAGGCCGCCAAGCAAGGCACCAATGGACGCACCGACGATATACGAGGGCATCAAGCCCTCAGCCTTTAAGCGCGCGACTAAGCCAATATAGACAAAGCCAGAGCCACCACCGCCACCCGGCATCAGCACCAAAACTTTGTGGCAAAGCTCGGCATCGAGTTCGGCAGCACTAAAGTCGTGGGCATGTGTTGCAATGAGTTCACGCCGCGCCTGCGCGGTCGCCGTACGCACACCGTCGACTTGCTGACGTGCTTGGCTTAAGCGCAGCAATATATTGCGTTGTTCCCGCAGCGGAACATAGAGCGTGTCTAGCAAAAGCTGGCGCAAGCTCGACACCGGCGAGGTATTGAGCGTGACCTCTTTACGTACTTCACGCTGTTCGCCACGAGGGCCTGCAGCACCGGGGCTAAACGCTCGCAAGCGTGCCAGCACTAAGGCATAGCGCAGAAGCTGGTAGTCCGCTTTCGGCAGCACATCGCTGTGCGCAAGATGGCTACGAATGAGCGAGGCCTCCATTCGCTTAATGCGCAGTAAGGCGTCTTCCTCGCTCAGACTCATGGCTTTAGCCTTTTTGTTTCAATAGGTCGCGAATTTCCATCAAGAGCTGCTCTTGTGGCGTTGGCGGAACTGGCGCTGCGGCCTTCTCAGGTGCTGGCTCAGGTTTGCGCTTCATCGAGTTGATGCCTTTCACAGCCATCATCACTGAGAATGCAACGATGAAGAAATCTAGTAATGTTTGCAGAAACTTACCGTAGTTCAGTAGCACAGCGGGTTGATCACCAACTGCTTCTTTTAGCACTACCGCAAGGTCAACAAAGCTGACACCGCCAACTAAGACACCAATAGGTGGCATGACAATATCGCCAACAAACGACGATACGATTTTGCCAAATGCAGCACCAATGATGATGCCGACAGCGAGATCAATCACATTGCCTTTAATAGCAAACTGACGGAATTCTTGGATCAGGCTCATTAGAGGCCTCCTAGGTTGCTCAGCCGAGTGGCAGGCGCCTATTAAACGGTGCAATGACAAAAGCGTCTAGCCCGAAACAGAGTTTTCCATCGCTCGCAGTCATCTAGTGCACTGCTATACTGCCTACATTATTGACTCAAACAGGGCCGCGACATGACCACAGAGCAACACATTACCTTCACCGACTGGCTGCATGACTCAAGCCGCGGCCATGGCGCCCTGCCCGCTAATCTCATCCAAACCCTGATGGTCACGGCTGAAGCCTGTCGTCGTATTGGCGCCGCCATTGGCCAAGGTGCGCTCGCTGGCGTGCTTGGCGCTGCCGGCAGCGAAAATGTGCAAGGTGAAGATCAGAAAAAGCTCGACGTCATCGCCAATGATATTTTGCTACAGCTACATAGCGACGGCAGCCACCTAGCCGGTATGGCTTCGGAAGAAATGGACGACCCATTCCCTGTGCCACACCCGGGCAGCGAAGGCGCTTACTTACTCTTATTTGATCCGCTCGATGGCTCATCAAACATCGACATCAATGCGCCCGTAGGCACCATTTTCTCTGTGCTGCCGGCACCAAACGGCTGCGATGCCCGCGATGCCTCCGTGTTTTTACAGCCCGGCAGCGCCCAAGTTGCCGCTGGCTATGCCATTTATGGCCCATCAACGCAGTTCATTCTTACCCTAGGCCATGGCGTGCATGCCTTCACGCTCGATCGCTACAGCGGCGAGCTCCTGCTCACCCAAGAAAACTTAACTCTGCCCGCGCAAACGCAGGAGTTCGCCATCAATATGTCGAATCAGCGCTTTTGGGAAGCACCGGTGCAGAGCTATGTCGCGGATTTGCTCGCCGGCAAAACCGGCCCGCGCGCGAAAGATTTCAATATGCGTTGGGTTGCCGCAATGGTCGCCGATGTCCATCGCCTACTCTGTCGTGGCGGCGTATTTCTCTATCCACTCGATAGCAAAATGGCCAGCAAAGGCGGCAAATTACGCCTGATGTATGAGGCAAACCCAATGGCTTGGTTGGTCGAGCAAGCCGGCGGCGAGGCCAGCACCGGTCATCAGCGCATCATGGATATTCAGCCTAGCGGCCTGCACCAACGCGTGCCGGTGATGCTTGGTGCTAGCGAAGAAATCGCTGAGTTGACCCGCCTGCATAGTGCTTAAACGTATGCGTAAAAACACGAAAAGCACGCGGCGCAAAGCCAAGCCGCTGTGGCGGCGTTTGCTTGGGCGCTTAGTGCTGCTCTCGCTAACCATGGTGCTGGCTTGGCACGCATGGGTATATGCGCAGATTTGGTGGTGGGAAAGTCGGCCGGTGCAGTCGACGGCGTTTATGAGTGCTCGCCTAGATGCCATGCAGCAGCAAAATCCGGACGCGGCACTGAAGCATAAATGGGTGCCGTATGAGCGTATCTCAGGCTCATTAAAACGCGCGGTAATGGTCGCAGAAGATAGTGGCTTCACTCAGCACGAAGGCTTCGACTGGGATGGCATTGAGGTAGCGTGGAAGAAAAATATTAAGAAGGGTCGCATTGTTGCCGGCGGCTCTACAATTTCGCAGCAGCTGGCGAAAAACCTATTTTTATCAGGCTCGCGCTCGCCCTTGCGCAAAGGCGAAGAAGCCATCATCACGCTGATGATCGAACAGCGCTTAGATAAGCGGCGTATCTTCGAAATTTATCTAAATGTGATCGAATGGGGCGATGGTGTGTTTGGTGCCGAAGCCGCCGCACGGCATTATTTCGGCGTTTCCGCGAATAATCTAAGCCCGCAACAAGCGGCGAAACTAGCTGCGATGATCCCCAACCCGCGCTACTACGATAAGCATCGCAGCACGCGCTATTTGAACCGCCGTACTGCGACTATTTCGAAGCGGATGCATCAGGTGCGTCCGCCAAAATAACCAAATGGCGCATCATCGCAACTAAGACAACGTGCAAGTTTTCCGCGATGGTGTCGATGGGCTCTTGAAAGCCATTGATCATCCAGCGCGAAACCACGGTAATCACCGAGCCCAGCATCGCCACCGATAAAATGTCGGGCTGCAAAGGTGCCGGCAAGGCTTTCGCGTCAAGCAGTGGAGCCACCATAAGCTGCATGAGCTGGGCAAAGTCTTCGACGCTTTTGCGGTAGCGCTGATCGACACGCTCGCTCACTCCTAGCACCTCAACAAATAATAGCTGAGCCATCCGTGGGTCATCACGCATGATGCTAAGAAACGCCACCAAGGTGGCGTAGGCCATGGCTGAGACATCGCGCGGTGCATCCATCACAGCAGCCAATACGCGCTCGCGTACACGCTGATTGGTGTAGTCGTAGACCACGCAAAGCAAGTCTTCGCTATTGGAGAATGATTCGTAAAAATAGCGCTCAGTCAGCCCTGCTTCAGCACAAATACTGCGCACCGTGGAGCTGTGATAACCCCGCGAACCAAACACGGTCAGCCCTGCCTCGACAAAGCGTTGGCGGCGCTCAGCTTGTCGCGCCTCTTCACTGACGCCGCGATAGCGTCTGCCGCGATCGGCTGATGGCTTTTTCTCGGCAGCTTTCTTCGCAGCAGGATTTTTAGCAGCAGCGGTTTTCGCGGAAGAGGCCTTCACTTCGGCGGCCTGCTTGCTTGGTTTTTTCGGCGACTCATCGATCATGCTATTTCCAGGTTAGCGCTTCGCTTTCGGACTATGGCCATTAGCCGTTAGCGCAACTTCGTAGCAATCATCAACATGGCTCATGGCCAACTTGCGCATGATCCAATAACCCAAAGTTGCGGCGACAATTTGCCCACCTAACGGAATAAATTTCGTCACTTGCTTCGCCACAATGCGCGTACCCATGCCTTGCAGGCTGCGACGAATCAGCTCGCGGGTAACGACCATACCAATCAACTCGCTGCCGCGCTCAGCGCGCCGCTTCCATACTTGAATGCGCGTCTCATCTGACATCTGCGCAATTTGTTCAGGCTCAAGGCCGAAGCGCTGGTTGATCTCAGGCACAACTTTAATCAACACGCCGACATCAAATACCACATCAAATAAAGGCACTGGCACAATGGCTGCGCCGGCAGAGACCCACGCTATGCGACGCACTTTGCGCTGACAGTCTTTTTTAATTTGGGCCAGCTCGGCCTCGGTAAATGGCTTGGTTACGGACACAGATGCACCCCTTAATCATCGATGCCGCATCATAACGCAGTCGATGATGCCTGCCGAATAGTCTTAGGGCTTGCACTAAAAGTGTTATGGTATAACATATCGGCCATCAGCCACCGGAGATATGTTTAATGCGCGCCCGCCTTTATCGCTCTACACCTTTAAGTCTTTTTGCCCTTACTGCATTAGCTAGCGGCATGAGTTTGGCCAACACCCCAGAAGCCAAGCCATTACTCGAAATAACCATTAGCGCCAGCCCTTTAGGCCGCACTGCCGATGAGTTAGTACAGCCTATTGCAGTTTTGAGCGGTGAAGACTTGGCCAGTAAGAAGCGCGCAAGCATTGGCGAAACTTTAGCAAATGAGCCCGGCATTAGCACCGGCGACTTTGGCGCTGGGGCATCACGTCCGGTCATTCGCGGACAATCTGGTCCACGCGTCGATGTGCTCGCCAACGGCATTAGCGCCATGGATGTGTCGGCGCTCAGCCCCGATCATGCGGTCACCATCAACCCCTTAATCGCGCGCCAAATCGAAATTATTAAAGGCCCCGCGAGCCTGCTTTACGGCAGCAGCGCCTCTGGCGGCGTGGTCAATGTCACCGACTCGCGCCTTGCCACCGAGGTAACCGAAGGCTTTTCAGGATCGCTAGAGGCGAGCCAAGGCTCCAACGCACGCAACGCTCTAGGCGCGGCCGACATCAACTATGGCCAAGGCAATCACCAATGGCATATCGACGGAACCCGTAGCCGCAGCGAAAACTACGCCATTCCAGGCAATGCGGCTGTGGATGGCAGCAGTCCGAGCCAAGGCCGCCTCGCCAATAGCGCCAACGACCTCGATAACGGCGCACTCGGCTATAGCTATATCAGCGATGCAGGCAATGCCTTTGGCTTCTCCGCCAGCCAATACGACCAACGTTATGGCCTGCCGGTGGAGGATGAAGCATTTATCGTTATGCGCCAGCGCCGCTACGACGCACAGGCGCTGCTTCGTGACCCTATTTCAGCATTGGAGTCTCTACGCTTCAAGATCAGCGACTCGCGCTATGGCCACACCGAGTTTGAAGATGCCGCCACTGCCGGCACACGCTTCACCAATAATGAAACGCAGGCACGCATTGAAGCTGTGCATCAGCCTATTGCCGGCTTTCGTGGCGTGGTCGGTGTGCAATTAGGTCAACGCGAATTTGCCGCCATTGGCGATGAGGCTTATGTGCCGGCAACCAAAAGCCAGCAGGCTGGACTTTTTGTGCTGGAAGAGCGCCGCTTTGGCCGCAATAAAATTGAGTTAGGTGCGCGGGTGGAAAGCGTACGAATGGACCCAGAAGGAGCCGTTGCTCGTGACTTTACGCCGGTCAGTGCATCGTTAGGCAATCTTTATGACATCAGCGAAAACAGCCACTTACGTATCACGCTAACGCATGCTGAACGTGCACCGGCCATTGAGGAGTTGTATGCCCAAGGCCCTCACGCCGCCACTGGAACCTTCGAAGTTGGCGGCGCTCAGCTGCGCTTAGAACAGAGTCAAGATTTGGAGATTGGCTTTGATCATCACCAAGGCCGCTTTGGCTTCGAGGCCAGCGTATTTCACAAGCAGGCACGCAATTATATTTATGCCAGTGAAGTCGACGATGGCCTCGGCAATCCAACACGAGTTGAAGACGATGGCACTGTCAATGCTGCCGGCGAGTTCTTGTTGATCAACTATCGTCAAAATCGCGCTCGCTTCAGCGGCTACGAACTCGCCGCCAACTATGCGCTTTTAAATGAAACCGACGGCCCCGTACAGCTGAGCATTCGCGGCTTTACCGATGCCGTGCGTGGCACCATCGAAACTTCGACTGGCGATGCTCCTGCGCCACGTCTAACTCCGGCACGCTATGGCCTGAGCTTGCATGGCCACTTTAAAGCCACCAGCGCCAACATCAGCTATGTTCAGGCCATGGATCAAGATCGCCCAGGTCGCCTCGACACACAAACTGCCGGCTATGGCCTGCTAAATGCCGATGTCAGCGTAGTGCTGCACCGTCATGGCAGCAGCGAGGCCAGTGTTTTCGTGCAAGGCACTAACTTGCTCGATGATGATATTCGCCGCGCCACATCGTTCATTAAGGATGCCGTGCCAGCGCCAGGGCGTGGCGGCGTCGTAGGCTTGCGATATAAGTTTTAGCCGTGGCATGGTTAAATAGCGCATTCAATTTTGTGCGAAAAACGGAGAGCCGCGATGACGGACGCAACGCAAGCAAAGCCTGTCGATTTTGAGCGCGCGCTCGCCGAACTAGAGTCGCAAGTGCAGCGCTTAGAAGGCGGCGACTTGCCATTGGAAGATGCACTAAAAGCCTTCGAAGAAGGCGTGCGCCTCACCCGCCAATGCCAGCAATCGCTAGATGCCGCCGAGCAAAAAGTGCAGCTGCTACTCGCCAAGCGCGATGGCAGCCTCGACACCGAGGCATTCACACCGCGCGACGATAGCTAAGCACCATGCCCATCGCATCTGAGGCCGCTACATCGTTAGCGGCCGCTTCGCTGCCAGAGCTTTTAGTTCAGACGCAGACTCGCTTTACACCTCTGCTGCAGGACTTTCTCGCACGCCATCAGGGCCATGATGAGCGGCTTAACGCCGCCATAGACTACGCCATGGCCAATGGCGGCAAGCGCGTGCGACCAGCTTTAGCTTGGGGCGCGTGCTTAAGCGTCGGCGGCAGCTGGCAGGCCGCTGAATCGGCGGCATTATCCGTCGAGTGCATTCATGGCTACTCACTAGTGCACGACGACTTACCCTGCATGGATGACGATAATCTGCGCCGTGGCCAGCCCACCTGCCATCGCCAGTTCGATGAGGCCACAGCACTTTTAGCCGGCGATGCGCTGCAAGCTCTGGCCTTTTGCGCACTAAGCGACGGGCTAGTTGATGCGCCGAATGCAGACGCGGCACGCGTATCCTCAAGCGCACACGCACTAATCGCCGCCGAGCAAACGCGCGCACTGGCTCAGGCCGCACGCGACATGGTTTATGGCCAACGCCTCGACCTCGCCGCCGAAGGCCAAAGCATCACCGTCGATGCCCTCAGTCAAATTCATCGCTACAAGACCGGCGCTCTGATTCGCGCCGCCGTGCGTTTAGGCGCGCTTGCTGGCAACGCCAGCGAGGCTCAACTCGCAGCACTTGATCATTACGCCGATGCTTTAGGTCTAGCCTTCCAAGTCCACGATGACGTGCTTGATGTCATCGGCGACACCGCCACGCTTGGCAAGCAATCTGGCGCCGACGCCGCACATGCGAAAGCCACCTACCCTGCACTACTGGGCTTAGGAGCAGCGCAAGCTTTAGCGCGCCAACTCACCGATGATGCCTTGGCCGCACTCGCGCCATTGGGCGAGCCCGCAGAACCATTACGCACGCTGGCAAACTACTTACTCGCGCGCGATCACTGACGAATGGGTATAATTCGCCCATCTGCTCAGGAAGGCCTCTGATGTTCCACGAAATTCCGCTGAATCGACCGCTTACGCCCCTGCTCGACCAAGTGCCGACGCCGGATAAACTGCGTGAGTTGCCGGTCGACGCGCTGCCTGAACTGGCCCGCGAATTACGCGAGTTTATGCTCTGGAGCACGGGTCAAACAGGCGGTCACTTTGGTGCCGGCCTCGGCGTTATTGAGCTCACCATTGCCCTGCATTATGTCTACAACACGCCTCAGGACAGAGTTGTCTGGGACGTTGGCCATCAGACCTATCCGCACAAAATTTTAACTGGTCGCAAAGAGCAAATGCTCACCATGCGCCAGCAAGATGGCCTCGCCGCGTTTCCACGCCGCGAAGAATCGCCTTACGACACCTTTGGCGTTGGCCACTCGTCAACATCGATTTCTGCCGCACTGGGCATGGCACGTGCCGCCGAGCTCACTGGCAGTGAGCGTAAAGTGGTTGCCGTTATTGGCGATGGCGCAATGACGGCGGGCATGGCCTTCGAAGCGCTAAATGACGCTGCACATCAAAATGCCAATATGCTGGTGATTTTGAACGACAACCAAATGTCGATTTCAAATGCAGTCGGCGGCCTGTCGAATTATTTCTCGCGTATTTGGGCAAGCAAAAGCTATATCGCGCTACGTGAAGGCGGCAAGCGCGTGCTGCAATCGATGCCTACCGCGATGAACTTTGTTCGCCGCACCGAAGAACAAATGAAGACCATGGTCACCGACGCGCCCGGCGCCTTGTTTGAGTCCATCGGCTTTAACTATGTTGGCCCGATTGATGGCCACAACCTCGATGAGCTTATCGAGACCATCGCCAATTTAAGCGAGGCGAAAGGGCCGCAGCTGCTGCATGTGTTTACCACCAAAGGTAAAGGTTTTGCGCCGGCCGAAGCTGACCCAATTGGCTATCACGCGATTAGCAAAATTGCGCCAGTGACCGAGCGTGCAGCAGAGCCCGCTGCTAAGGCGAAGAAAACAGCGGCTAGCTCTATTGATGCCACAGCCAGCGCCGCTCATGTAGTTGCGGCTGTCGCGCCGAAGCCGAAAAAATACTCCGATGTTTTCGGCGACTGGCTTTGCGCAGCTGCCGCGAAAGACTTGCGCTTGGTCGGCATCACGCCAGCCATGTGCGAAGGCTCAGGCATGGTGAGTTTTGCCGCACAATATCCCGAGCGCTATCACGACGTGGCGATTGCCGAGCAGCACGCAGTAACCTTTGCCGCCGGCCTTGCCTGCGAAGGTTTGAAACCCGTTGTCGCCATCTACTCGACGTTTCTACAACGCGGCTATGACCAGCTCATTCACGACGTTGCCCTGCAAAATCTCGATGTCACCTTTGCCATCGATCGTGCCGGCTTAGTTGGCGAAGATGGTCCGACGCATGCCGGCGCCTACGACCTCGCCTTCCTGCGCTGCATCCCCAATATGATCATCGCCGCGCCCAGCGATGAAGCCGAATGCCACGCCCTGCTCGAAGCCGCGTGGCAACACCAAGGCCCATCGGCGGTGCGCTATCCGCGCGGTACCGGCACTGGCGCAGCTATCAACGCAAGCACTGAGCTGCCAGCCATTGGCCGCGCACGCACGCTACGTCGTGGCGTTGAAGTTGCCATCCTAAACTTCGGCTCGCGCCTAGAAGCCGTGGCACAGGCCGCCGATGAGCTAAAAAAACTAGGTCTAGCAACGCCCACCATCGTTGATATGCGCTGGGTAAAACCGCTAGATGAAGCCTGCTTAGTCGAACTTGCCAACAGCCACAGCCTATTGGTCAGTGTTGAAGAGCACGCGGTGATGGGCGGAGCCGGCTCAGCTGTCGGCGAGTGGCTGCACGCCAATGGCTACCACTGCGGCCTACTCACCATCGGCATTCGCGACGCCTATATCGAACACGCCTCGCCTGTGCAAATGCATGCCGCCTGCGGTCTTGATCGCGATGGCATTGTGCGCGCCATCGGCGAACGCCTTGCTCGCACGCAGCTCGGCCACTAAAAACTGTCACTGGGCGCAAGCCACTTGACCCCGCCCTCGACTTAGGCCATGACTCGATAACCATAGTCGCTAAGTCGAGGTCGCTAGATGCTGCATGATATCCGTGTCGACCATTACATGGCTAAACAGCCTATCGTGCTCAGCCCTGAAGTGAGCATCGATGCCGCCATCAAAACCCTGCTGCAGCACAAAATATCTGGCGCGCCCGTGGTTCAAAATGGCGAACTAATTGGTATGTTTTCTGAGGCTGACTGCCTGGGTGACCTTTTGCAGTCGGGTTATTACGACATGAGCTCAGGCCTAGTGCGCGATGTCATGAGTATTGGCATCGACTCCATTCATCCTAGCCAAAGTATTTTAGACGCTGCTGATTTGTTTCAGAAACGTGGGCGCCGACGCTTGCCTGTAGTTGATGACTTGGGCGTGGTGGTCGGTCAGATTAGTCGCCGCGATGTGCTGCGCGCACTCCATGATCTTGCGCAAAAACGAGACCCTGCTAGCGCAGTGGCTACTTAACTAGCCACTGCCGCCTGGGCAGTTAATCTTCTAAAGCGCGCAGTTCGGCTAAGGCGATAACCGCAGCATCAGCCAGCTCCGCTTCGCACTCAGCCACCAATACGCCAGCCTGCCACAGCGCACAAGCAGACTCGCTGCTCTGCCATTCATCACTGCCTTGAATCATGGCTTTCGCCGCTAGACCGGCACTTTTGCCATCAGCAAAGGCGATGCTGGTTAGCAGCACATCGCCGGCGGCATTGCGCAGACGGAAACGGAACTGACCATCACTATCGCGAGCACTAACCACGCGCGCAGCATTCGTCGTTTTTTTCACTTTCGCTGTGTTGTTAGCCGCTTTGCTACGAAAGCTTTGCAAGCCTACGGCTTCGCGTAATTCCGCTAAAAATGGTTGCGCAATCGCACGCGCTTTAGCCGCGCCTGCTAGCAAGATATCTTCAAGATCATCTGGTCGTTGCAGCAAGGCATTGTAGTGCTCGCGACCCGGCGCTAGCTCGGCATCGAGCAAGGCAAAGAGCTGTTGCTTGGCATCGCCCCAGCCCATGCCATCGAGCAGGCTCTGGCGGAACTCGGCGCTGGACTCATTGCTGGCAAAGCCACGATAGATTTGGAATAGATGCGAGCTGTCGGCATCCTTGGCTTCGCCAGGCAAACGTGAATCGGTAACGATGCGCGAAATTGCAGTTTTCAACTGCTTCGCGGTAGAAAATAGCGGGATGGTGTTGTCGTAGCTTTTCGACATTTTGCGGCCATCAAGGCCGGGTAACGTCGCCACTTGCTCATCAACAACAGCATCAGGCAGCGTAAAATAGTCGCGACCTTTGCCGAAAACGTGGTTAAAGCGCTGGGCGATATCACGCGCCATTTCCACATGCTGAATTTGGTCGCGACCGACCGGCACGCGATGGGCATTGAACAGCAAAATATCGGCGGCCATTAGCACAGGATAGCTATACAAACCCATGGTCACGCCGGCATCGGCATCTTGGCCCGCATCGACATTTGCCGTTACTGCAGCCTTATAAGCGTGCGCACGATTCAACAAGCCTTTGCCAGCAACACAAGTCAGCAGCCA
The DNA here is from genome assembly GCF_042677145.1 of Paraperlucidibaca wandonensis. Taxonomy (NCBI): domain Bacteria; kingdom Pseudomonadati; phylum Pseudomonadota; class Gammaproteobacteria; order Moraxellales; family Moraxellaceae; genus Paraperlucidibaca; species Paraperlucidibaca wandonensis. The sequence continues at coordinate 1,829,828 of NZ_JBHTIT010000001.1, forward strand.
GTTCAGCTCGGTGGTTTCAGGAATATCTGATTGCCGATAAAACGTGGCGCGCTCAGCATCCAAGCCACAGGCCAACCACGTTGCGGCGATAGACAAGCGCGACTGAGCGATGCGCGCGGGGTCATCGCATTTGATCAGCGCGTGATAGTCGGCAAGAAAATAAAAGGCATCGACACCGCTCTCGCGGCTAGCGGCAACCGCTGGGCGAATAGCGCCGGCGTAATTACCCAAATGTGGGATGCCGGTAGTGGTAATGCCGGTGAGAACACGCACGCTCATGACTTCTCCGGCGCCAGCATATGGCCCATTTTATCGGTCTTAGTTTGCATATAGCCTTCGTTGTGCGGGTTGCCGCCAACAAACAAAGCCACGCGCTCAATGACATCGATGCCTACAGCACGCAGGCCATCAACCTTCTTAGGGTTATTAGTTAGTAGGCGCACACGAGTTACGCCTAAATGCCGCAGCATGTCTTCGCACATGGCGTATTCGCGTAAGTCAGCGCCAAAACCGAGTTGCTCATTGGCCTCAACGGTGTCGGCACCAGCATCTTGCAAGGCATATGCGCGGATTTTATTGACCAGACCAATGCCTCGGCCTTCTTGTCGTAAATACAAAATAACGCCGCGACCTAACTCACTGACTTGCTGCATGGCGGCATGTAACTGCGGGCCGCAATCGCAACGCAAACTTCCAAAGCTGTCCCCCGTTAAGCATTCCGAATGCACGCGCATTAGCACTGGCTCGCCGTCATCAAGCGTGCCCATGCTCAGGGCAATATGCTCTTTGCCAGAGGCGCTATCTTGGAATGCATGAATGGAAAACTCGCCAAACTGTGTCGGCAAGCGGGATGCAGCTACAAATTCAAAGGCCACCAGATCGGCTCCGGTCAACGCAGGGGGTGCAGAGTGTAGCAAAACTGCGCCCCTCTGCGGCAGACTCGCGCGCAGAAGGAGTACGCAAAAAAGCGTGAGTGCTTATTGCACGATACCAAACCAGCCAGCTTCGGCTGCGGGCAAATACGGCAGGATGAAATAGAGCACGATAGCGGCCATAGCGCCTGCAATAATATCGTCGAGCATGATGCCAAGGCCGCCATGCACATGGCCATCGGCCCAGCTCACCGGCCATGGCTTCCAAATATCGAAGAGGCGAAACAGGCCAAAGCCGAGCAGTACGGCAATAACGTGGTGGGTGTCCCAGTTCAGCAGTGGCACCACGGGGATTAGCGCAATCCATTGGCCAACAAACTCATCCCAGACAATGCCCGGATGATCATGTACGCCCATATGTTTAGCGGCCTCACCACAAATGGCGACGCCGGCGACAGCGGCAATCGCCACCCAAATCAGGTACACCGGCAAGGGAAAACTGGCGAATGCGGCAAACCAAACCACGGCGAGCGCAGAGCCAACAGTGCCTGGAGCTTTCGGACTGCGGCCTGAGCCAAAACCATAGGCTAATAAATCCAGCGCACGCGGTAAGCGTGGCAGCGGCTGTTTCATGCGCGCGTACTCAAAAGTGCTGATATCCAGCGAGGCCTTCATGCTCCCAAGCCTTGCCTTGCTTGGTCAAGCGCAAGCCGAGAGTTTTCGTCACTTTACCGATGGCTGTGAGCTTAGATTTTATTGCCGGCGTGTTATCGAGCTGCTGCCATTTATCTGGCGGGATGGTCAGCAGTAGCTCGTAATCATCGCCGGCGCTTAAGGCCCAATCACGTGCTTGCGCATGGGCTTTCAGGCTGGTGCGAGCATACGCTTTCAGCGCATCGGATAGAGGCAGATTGTCGATCTCAAGCTCTGCGCCCACGCCTGAAGCCGCGAGCAGATGGCCAAGGTCCTGCAAGAGACCATCGGAAATATCCATACCGGCGCTGGCGAAACCACGAACGCCCACACCTGAGTTTATGCGCGGTGATGGCCGATTGAGCCGATCGAGGAGATAGTCTTGGTGATCATCGGAAAGGTTGAGTAGCGCTTCATCGGCGAGCGCAGCAGCCGTGGCATCTGAAGCCAACGGCAAGCTCGCTTGTTTAAACGCATACAGCGCCAGCGCCAAACCCGCGCCAGCATCGCCCAAAGTTCCGGTGGCACAAATCACATCGCCAATTTGAGCCGTGCTGCGCCGTAAAGCATAACGCTGCTCAACGCTGCCCATTGCGGTAATGGTTACCGACAATGGCCCACGCGTGGTGTCACCGCCAACCAAGGGCAGCTCATAGATGTCGGCTAAATTCCAAAATCCTGTGGAAAATGCCGCCAGCCACGATTCATCTGCCTCGGGCAAAGTCAGATTTAGCGTCACCGCTAATGGGGTAGCGGACATCGCCGCCAGGTCAGAGAGATTCACCGCCAGCGCCTTCCAAGCTATATCGCCAGGGTCGGCATTGGGCAAGAAGTGTCGGCCAGCAACCAGCGTATCGGTGGTCACCACCAAGCGCTCGCCTTCAGGCACTTCCAGCAGCGCAGCATCATCGCCAATGCCCAAAGTCACTTGCGGAGTGCCCACGCTTGGGTGCCCCGGCACAGTGATTTTGTCGCGAACAAAGTAGCGCCGAATCAACTCAAACTCACCGATGCTCACTGCGCAAAACTCCGCATAGCTGGCATCGCTGAGCTGAAAAGCATCATGAATTAATCAAGCTCATGCCGGCGTAAGCTCTGCGCCAACTGATCCAAAATACCGTTGATGTATTTATGTGATTCGGTCGCACCAAAGGTTTTCGCCAGCTCAATGCTCTCGTTAATCACCACGCGATAAGGCACGTCGACACGATGCTGAAGCTCGAAACTGCCGATGCGCAAAATCGCCAACTCCACTGGGTCTAGCGCGGAAAACTCGCGGTCGAGCAGTGGCGTAAACAGTTCGTCGAGTTCGGCATGGATCGGTGGCACGCCATGCAGCAGGTCATGGAAATAATCCAAGTCAACTTTGTGCATGGCATTTTCGACGCGATAACGCGCCTCGATTTCAAATGCCGGGTTACCAGACATTTGCCATTCATAGAGTCCCTGCAGCGCGAAACGCCGGGCCTTACGGCGCGCTGCAGGATTGAGGCCAGGGCTTGCGCTCACGAGTTAACCTACCGCCTTTAGTAGCGAAATCATCTCGATGGCAACCATAGCTGCATCGGCGCCTTTATTGCCTGCTTTCGTGCCTGAACGCTCAATCGCTTGCTCAATGGAATCGACCGTTAGCACGCCAAAGCTCACTGGAATATCCGAGTCCAATGACACAACGCCCAAGCCTTTCGCGCATTCGCCAGCGACGAAATCGAAGTGCGGTGTGCCACCACGAATCACGGCGCCAAGCGCGATAACAGCATCGTATTTACCAGTAGCAATGAGCTTTTTCGCTACCAATGGCAGCTCCCACGCACCTGGTGCACGCACGACGGTGATGTTGTCGTCAGTCACGCCATGACGCTTTAGCGCGTCAAGTGCACCGCTGAGCAGTGATTCCACAACAAAGCTATTGAAACGGCCAACGGTGATCGCATAGCGGGCATTGGCGTTTTGGAAGTTACCTTCCAAGGTTTTGATTTGGCTCATGGTTTATCCTCAGATTTAATCAGTAGTAATGTATTCGACGATCTCAAGGCCAAAACCCGAGAGCGCATTAAATTTCATTGGCGAGCTCAGCAAACGCATTTTCGACACGCCTAAATCGCGCAAAATTTGCGAGCCAACACCGATAGTGCGGTACATGCCAGATGTCTCCGTCGTACGCGGACGCTCAGCAAAAAAACCTTCGATGTGTTCAATCATATCGGCGGCGCGATAGTCTTGGCTGAGCAGCACTAGCACGCCAGACTCGGCCTCGCTTATGGCTTTCAGGCTGCGCTGCATATTCCAACCCAAGCGACCGTTATAGCGAGCATGTAAAAGATCTCGCAACGGGCTTACGGCGTGCACACGTACTGTCGGCACAGCACCACTTCCAAGCTCACCTTTAACTAGGGCAATGTGTACACCGTCGTTGTTGGCTTCGCGATATACGTGCAGCTGGAAGTCACCAAACTCAGTAGGCAGTGTGCGTGTCGACTCACATGCCACGGTTTGCTCATGCACCATGCGGTAGTGAATTAAGTCGGCGATGGTGCCGATTTTCAGCCCATGCTCTTCGGCAAACTTTTCTAAATCAGGACGGCGCGCCATGGTGCCGTCGTCATTCATCACTTCACAAATAACACCGCTGGGATCAAGACCTGCTAGTCGCGCGAAGTCACAAGCAGCTTCGGTATGGCCAGCACGATGCAAAACGCCGCCGGGCTCAGCCATCAATGGGAAAATGTGACCCGGCTGAACGATGTCTGCCGACGTAGCATTTAAGCCAGCAGCCGCCTGCACGGTGCGTGCGCGATCGGCAGCGGAAATACCAGTAGTGACACCTGTTGCCGCCTCAATAGACACGGTGAATTTCGTGCCATAGCCGGAGCCATTGGCTTGCACCATGAGGCCGAGATCGAGCTGCTGGCAACGCTCACGCGTCATCGGCATGCAAATTAAGCCGCGCGCATGACGCGCCATAAAATTGATGTGCTCGGCTTGGCAATGTGAGGCGGCCATGACGATATCGCCTTCATTTTCGCGATCTTCGTCGTCCATCAACACCACCATTTTGCCTTGGCGTATGTCTTCAATCAGCGCTTCTACAGAATCAAGTTTCATGCCTATCCTATCGAGTTAATGGCCGAGAAAAGGCCGGTTAATTAGCGTGCCGTATTAACTTCACGAACACAGGCTTGGCGGATTTGGCGTACACCCTCGCCGAGGGCATTGCGAGGTAGGCGCCGATCAGGAGCCTCCCAAACACGTTCGTCTAAAGCTAAAACATCGGTGATGCCAAAACGCGTTTCGCCACCGTAGGCGAAGGCGTCAAAAATGCAACGACACAAGGCTTCGCGCTGGCCAGCAGCTACGGTCGCATCTGTCATGCAGGTCTGCATAAACTGCTGCTCGCGGGCGGCGGCAAAATCGACAGTAAATGCCGAGGCAGGCATGAGCGCAATCACCAGTGCCGCCAACTTTAGGTGCTGCGAAAAAGTGTGCTTCATTTTAATGTGAGCCATAACCATTCTCCGCCAACATAGCCAGCGTAATACCAGCGCCAGCAGTGGATTGTGCAGCGCGCTCGCCCATCATCAAACGCTCGAGGTAGCGCGCTAAAACATCGACTTCGAGGTTGAGCTTAACGCCTGGAGCCCAATCACCGACATTAGTTTCTTGCACGGTGTGCGGCACGATATTGAGATCAAACACGGCACCATCGATGGCATTAATGGTCAAACTCACGCCATCGGTGGTGATCGAACCTTTTTCCGCCATGTATTTCGCGAGGCTATCAGGGGCTTTCACGCGGTAGCGAATCGAGCGCGCACTTGGCGTAACCGAGACAATTTCACCAACGCCATCAACATGACCACTGACCAAATGGCCGCCCAAGCGCGTAGTCGGTAACAAAGCTTTTTCTAAGTTGACGCGATGGCCAACGGTGAAGTTCGCTAACGTTGAGCGTGCCACGGTTTCCAGCGAGACATCGGCGCTATACCAATCGCTGCCCTGCGCAATCACGGTCAGGCAAACGCCATTAGTAGCAATCGAATCACCGAGTTTGACGTCAGCCATGTCTAGCTTGCCGGTGGCGATGGTTAAGCGCAGGTCTCCGCCGCGCGGCTCCATACGTCGTACTAAACCAACCGCTTCAATAATGCCTGTAAACATTGCCTAACTCCGGAGCCTTAAGTTGCTGCAACTGAGCAATGGTAAATCGTGCGGGTATCTTCACCGATTTGGCGGCGATCCGTAACCCTCAAGCGGCACTGCTCAGTCATGCGCTGCATGGGCCATGCAATGGCAGCACGCGCTTCGCTGCCGAGTAACGTTGGCGCTTGGTAAACAATTAATTCATCGACCACGCCTGCTCGTAAAAAAGCACCGGTGAGCGTGGCGCCCGCCTCCAGCATTAAGGTGTGATGGCCCGCTGCCGCTAGCGTGGATAATGCCGCGTGAATATCTAGACCTGATTGGTTGCTGGCCGTTTGCGGAGCGCTCTGTGTAGGCGAATTAGCTGTTGCCAACGCTATCGCCTGCAGTAATGCACCACTTGCCTTCAGAGCCTCAACTCGAGCGGCCACTTCAGCAGAACCATCAATAGCACCATGCAATACGCGCACCGCACCACCCGCCGCAAACAATGCGGAATCTATAGGCGTACGCGCAAACGTGTCGAGCACCACACGCTCAGGTTGACGCACGCCATTGGCCGCATGTGCCTGCAGCTGCGCAGCATCCGCCCACATCTCTGGACGCACATTCAAACTAGGGTCATCGGCCAAAATCGTAGCAGAGCCGGTAATAATAGCGCTGCTACGTGCCCGCCATCGCTGCACATCGGCGCGGGCGGCACTGCCGGTAATCCATTTCGACTCGCCCGATGCCATGGCGCTGCGGCCATCGGCACTGAGGGCTATTTTTGCGCGCAGCCAAGGGCGACCGCCGGCCATCACACGTAAAAATCCGGGGTTTTGCGCCTGCGCCTGTTCAGCGAGCAAGCCATCGCGGACATGAATGCCGGCATCTCTTAAGAGCTTGAGGCCACGGCCAGCGACCTGCGGATTAGCATCACGAACGGCGACCACCACTTCTGCCACGCCAGCAGCGATCAATGCCTCAGCACAGGGCGGCGTACGGCCATGATGTGCGCAGGGCTCGAGCGTGACGTAGGCTGTTGCACCGCGAGCTAACTCTCCCGCCTCAGCCAAAGCATAAACTTCCGCATGCGCTTCGCCTGCACGCAAATGTCCGCCGCGACCGACCACCACGCCATCGCGAACGATAACGCAGCCGACCTGCGGGTTGGGATGCACCGAATATTGCCCATGCGCGGCAAGGCGCAAGGCTTCGGCCATATGCGCGTAATTGGCAGCGGTAAATTCGCTCACTCGCCAGTCTCAGCCGGGCGCAAGCTATCGATTTCAGCGCGGAAAGCATCGACATCTTGAAAGTCGCGATAGACCGAAGCAAAACGCACATAAGCCACAGGATCGAGCCGCTTGAGCTCAGTCATCACTAACTCGCCAATATGCCGCGTTTTGATTTCACGCTCACCGGTGGCGCGCAATTTATGCATGATTTGATGCACCGCAGCATCAATACGATCGATGCTAACTGGGCGCTTTTGCAGGGAGTGCAGCATGCCTTCACGCAGCTTCTCGACGTCGAAAGGCTGGCGCGTACCATCAGATTTGATGACGCGAGGAATAACTAATTCGGCGGTTTCAAACGTAGTGAAGCGCTCGCCGCAGGAGATGCACTCCCGGCGGCGGCGAATTTGATCACCATCGGTCACCAGACGTGAGTCGATGACCTTGGTTTCTTCTGCCTTACAGAACGGACAATACATGAGAAAAGAACCACCCTGTGTTTCGTCAACAACAGTGTTTTGATGTCGGGCTTAATTAAGCGCCGTACACCGGATATTTAGCGCAGATCGCTTTGACCGCAGCAGCCACGCGTGCTTCCACTGCCGCATCGCCTTCAGGGTTAGCTTTCAAACCTTCGATGACATCAGCAATCCAACCCGCCAGCTCAGCGCAATCAGCCTCGCTAAAACCACGCGTGGTCACTGCTGGCGTGCCGATACGGATGCCCGACGTCACGAATGGTGAACGTGGATCATTCGGCACTGCGTTTTTATTCACGGTAATGCCAACACGGCCCAAGGCTGCATCGGCATCTTTACCAGTGATGTCTTGCTTGATCAGCGAGAGCAGGAACAGATGGTTCTCGGTACCGCCAGACACTACATCAAAGCCACGATCCATGAATACACGAGCCATGGTTTGCGCATTCTTCACAACCGCTTGCTGATATGCCTTGAATTCAGGCGCCATCGCTTCTTTAAAGCAAATAGCTTTCGCCGCAATAGCGTGCATCAGCGGGCCGCCTTGGTTGCCGGGGAATACCGCCGAGCTAAGCTTTTTCTCGATGTCGGCATTGGCGCGAGCCAAGATCAAACCAGAGCGCGGGCCACGCAAAGTCTTGTGCGTTGTTGTAGTGACAACGTCAGCGTAAGGCACTGGGTTCGGATAAATACCGGCAGCGACTAGGCCAGCAACGTGAGCCATATCGACAAACAGATAAGCGCCGACTTTATCGGCAATAGCGCGGAAACGTGGGAAGTCCAAGACCTGCGAATATGCCGAGAAGCCTGCAATGATCATGCGCGGCTTGTGCTCTACGGCCATGCGCTCAACTTCGTCGTAGTCGATCAGGCCAGTGTCGGTATCGATACCGTACTGCACGGCATTGTAGTTTTTGCCGGAAAAGTTAACTTTCGCACCATGCGTTAAGTGGCCACCATGAGCTAAAGACATGCCCAATACAGTATCGCCAGCGTTCAACAAAGCCAGGAATACGGCGCTGTTGGCTTGCGAGCCAGCATGTGGTTGCACGTTGGCATAGTCAGCGCCAAACAATTCTTTCGCGCGATCGATGGCTAATTGCTCAATCACATCGACATATTCGCAGCCACCGTAGTAGCGCTTGCCCGGATAACCTTCGGCATATTTGTTGGTCAGCTTCGAGCCCTGCGCTTCCATCACCGCTGGCGAGCAGTAGTTTTCCGAGGCAATCAGCTCGATATGCGCTTCTTGGCGCGCATCTTCTTGCGCCATAGCAGTGGCTAATTCAGGGTCAAAACGCGAAATGGTGAGGTCATTGCTGAACATGCGGGGCTCCGTGGCGACTCGGGGTGCTCATAAGTGATGGCAGATTATACGGCAAATCAGGCAGAAAGGCAGCGCCAGAAACCACCAACTCAGTAGCAAATAGTTTGCAATGTAACAGTGTGCAGTGTAAAGATTACGACATTAGCAAATACATGGCGGAGCTTTGTCGTGAACACCTATCGAATTCGCAGCACTGACGGCATCACATTGCATGCCAAAAGCATGGGCTCACCAGATGCACCGGCCTTAGTGCTGGTGCACGGCTATCCCGATAATCATCGCGTCTGGCTACCGGTAGCCGAGCGCCTAGCCGAGCATTTTCATGTCATTTTGTATGATGTACGCGGTGCCGGCGAGTCGGACTCTGGCCGCAATGTCGCGGCCTATCGCCTGACGCAGCTAGCTCACGACCTCGAAGCCGTGGTCGACTCAGTCATCCCAGCGCAGCGATTCCATCTCGCCGCACACGACTGGGGCTCGATTCAAAGCTGGGAGTCCGTTACCGGCCAAGCGCTCGATGATCGCATCATCAGCTTCAGCAGCATTTCTGGCCCGAGCTTAGATCATGCCGGCCATTGGATGCGCAAGCGCCTGGGCAGCAGCGAACCGAGAGCCATTATTGAAGGCCTGCGCCAGCTCACCAGCTCTTGGTACATCATGCTATTTCAAGTGCCGGTGGTAGCGCCGAGCATGTGGAAGCTGGGTGTAGGCCGCTTATGGCCAAAATACTTATCACGCTTTGAACGCGTGCAAGAACAGCATCCCAACCCTTCGCAAACCGCCGATGGCGTTGAGGGCGTAAAACTTTATCGCGCCAACTTCCTTAATAAGCTCACTGGCCCCGCCGAAGCCTTCGCCTGCTGCCCGGTGCAAATCATCGTTCCCGCTCGCGACAAGTTCGTCAACGTCAGTCTGTTTGATGATCTGAAAACATGGGTGCCCGAGCTTTATCGCCGCGACATCGACGCTGGCCATTGGGTTGTGCTGAGCCAGCCCGACCTCATTGCGCAATGGATTGCTGAGTTTGCCTTTGGAATGACACAAGAAACACGCCCCGCCGCACTCAAAGCATTGGCCGTTGCCTGAGGAAACCATCATGACAGTTCACACGCTAAAAGCCCGTAAAGTGCAATTCGATTTATCCACAACGCCATTGCATTGGATCCCAAATGATCCATTTGCCACTCATTTGATCAATAGCATCAACTTGATTTTACCGGCGGGTGAGCTCTGGTTTTGCCGTGTCTTCAATCAAGCGCTGCCACTTATCAAAGATGAAAAATTGCGCTTAGAAGTGAAAGGCTTTATTGCTCAAGAAGGCATGCACGCACGTGCACACAAAGGTGCGTGGCCTTATTTAGAAAGACACAATGTCGACATCACCGCACTGCTAGCGCGCTCCGATCGCATCTTCGGCACGCTACTGAGCGATGCGCCATTGGGCATCAATATGCTTAACCGCAAGCGCCTACAAAAACCTTGGCTGATCGCACGTGTCGGGCTAGTAGCTGCCATTGAGCATTTCACCGGCTTTTTGGGGCAATGGTGCATGGATAACACCAGCTGGGACAAAGCCGAGCCGACCATGGCCGACTTGTTTCGCTGGCATTTGGCTGAAGAAGTTGAGCACCGCAGCGTTGCCTATGATCTATATGAGCATCTGTGCAAGACCGAGCTGGGCTTTTATGTCAGCCGGCAAGCCATGATGGCTGCTGTATTTCCCTTGTTTATCTATCTATTTATGGATGGCTACCGTCAGCTCGCGGCACAAGATCAAGATGACGAACATAGCTTACGCTTAGCTCGCAGCAGCATGCTTAGACTATTACTAGAACTTGAAAGCAATGGCATTAGCCGAGAAAACGTACCGCGCTTTTCGGCATTCTGCATGGCCACACTGCATTGGATATCGCCTCGCTTCCATCCTGAAAGCGAAGGCAATACCGAGCAGGCACTAAACTACTTGGCGCGCTCACCCGCCGCGCGAGCCGCCCTCGCGCGAGAGCAGCCAGTAGCCCAAGCCGGCTGACACAAACGATGCCACGAGCACGGCCAAACGATCGACCAGCGCGACGCTTTGGCCAGAATGCTCAAACGCCAACGAACTAATAAACAGACTCATGGTGAAGCCGATGCCGCAAAGCACGGCGGCACCATGGAGCTGGCGCCAGTTGGTACGATCAGGCAGCTGCGCCCAACCCATGCGCACGCAGAACCACGAAAAGCCCACAATACCAATCTGCTTACCAACGAATAAGCCCAGCGCAATGCCCTGAAACACGCTATTTGACAGCACCTCAAAGCCAAGCCCCGCCAAACTCACGCCAGCGTTGGCAAAGGCAAAAATAGGCACAATGGCAAACGCCACCCACGGGTGCAGCGCATGCTCCAAGCGCTCAGATGGCGAATTTCCGTGACCATCGCGAGTCACCGGAATTGCTAACGCAATAACCACACCAGCCAACGTAGCGTGCACACCAGACTTCAGCACACTGACCCATAAAATTAGACCAACTACGGCATAGGGCGAGATGCGCCTTACGCCAGTGCGATTCATTATGAACAAGGCCGCAGTCGAAATTGCCGCAATAATTAGCGAGAGTACGGATAATTTGCTGGTGTAGAACAGCGCGATAATGATCACCGCACCCAAGTCATCCATCACCGCTAAAGCCATAACAAAGGCTTTCAATGCCGGCGGCACACGCGAGCCGAGCAAGGCAATGATGCCTAAAGCAAAGGCAATATCTGTTGCCGATGGAATTGCCCAGCCGGCTAGCAATGCTGGATCCTGATAGTTGAGTGCAACGTAAATCAGTGCTGGCACAGCCATGCCGCCAATGGCTGCAGCGCCAGGCAACACGATTTGCTTCATCGAGCTGAGATGGCCATGCACCATTTCGCGCTTAATTTCTAAGCCAACGATGAGAAAAAACACCGCCATCAAGCCGTCGTTAATCCACAACAGCATAGGCTTGTCGATATTCAGCGCACCCACGCGTACTTGCACGGGGATAGACAGCAGCCATTCGTAAAACTCACGGCCTGCCGTGTTAGCCAGCGCTAGCGCCGCAAATGTAGCCAGCATTAATAAAATGCCCGCCTGCACGTCTGGTGCCCAACGCTGCCACGGCCATTGTGTCGTTGTAACCCTCACACGCATCTCCTTTGTCACGAGTTCCCGCAGGTTGATCGGGGTGCAGTATACTGCGCCGCTTGATCCGCCCTAATACAGGAGCATTGTATGGCGCAGTATATTTACACCATGAACCGGGTGTCTAAATTAGTTCCACCTAAGCGAGAGATTCTAAAGGATATTTCGCTATCTTTTTTCCCCGGCGCAAAAATTGGCGTACTCGGCCTCAATGGCTCCGGCAAATCCACTTTGCTACGCATCATGGCTGGTGTCGATAAAGACTTTAGCGGCGAAGCTCGCCCTCAAGCCGGCATTAAAATTGGCTACCTAGAGCAAGAACCCGAGCTCGATGCCAGCAAAGACGTGCGCGGCAACGTCGAAGATGGCGTGCGCGAATGCCTCGACGCCATGGCTCGTCTCGACGAAGTCTTCTCCGAATACGCCAGCGAAGATGCTGACTTCGACAAACTTGCCGCTGAGCAAGAAAAACTCGAAGCCATCATTCAAGCGTGGGATGGCCACAACCTGAACAACCAGCTTGAGCAGGCCGCCGATGCCCTACGCCTACCGGCTTGGGATGCTGAAGTCGCGACACTGTCTGGTGGTGAACGCCGCCGCGTGGCGCTATGCCGCCTGCTGCTGTCGAAACCCGACATGCTGCTGCTCGACGAACCAACCAACCACTTGGATGCCGAATCCGTGGGCTGGCTGGAAATATTCTTGAAAGACTTCCCCGGCACCATCGTCGCCATTACCCACGATCGCTACTTCCTTGAGAACGTAGCCGAATGGATCTTGGAGCTCGACCGCGGTCGTGGCATCCCTTACGAGGGCAACTACACCGGCTGGCTAGAGCAAAAAAGTGCGCGTCTAGACATGGAAAATCGCCAAGAGGAAGCCCACACCAAGGCTTTGAAACGCGAGCTGGAATGGGTACGTAGTAACCCGAAAGCGCGTCAGGCGAAATCTAAGTCGCGTATGCAGGCTTATGAAGAGTTATCGAGCAAAGAGTTCCAGAAACGCGCCGAGACTCAGGAAATTTATATTCCACCTGGTGAGCGTCTAGGCGACCAAGTCATTGAGGCCAAAGGTATTGCCAAATCATTTGGCGACCGCCTACTTTATGAAAACTTGAGCTTCACTGTGCCGAAAGCGGCGATTGTTGGCATTGTCGGCCCCAACGGCGCCGGTAAAACTACACTATTCCGCATGATCACTGGCGAGCAAAAGCCTGATGCCGGTGAAGTCGTTGTCGGTCAGAGTGTGAAGGTGGCGTACATCGGCCAGATTCGCGACTCACTCGACGACAGCAAATCGGTTTGGGAAGAAGTCTCTGGCGGCCTCGACATCATGAAAGTCGGTGATTACGAGATTCCATCACGCGCTTATATCGGCCGCTTTAACTTCAAGGGCCAAGATCAGCAAAAACGTGTTGGAGACTTGTCTGGTGGTGAGCGTAACCGTTTGCAACTAGCGAAAATTTTGCAAGTTGGCGCTAACGTGCTGCTGCTCGACGAACCCTCAAACGACCTCGACGTAGAAACCCTGCGTGCCGTTGAAGAAGCGCTATTGACCTTCCCCGGTGTGGCCATGGTGGTGTCTCACGATCGCTGGTTCCTAGACCGTATCGCCACGCATATCCTTGCTTTTGAAGGCGATAATGTGGAGTGGTACGACGGCAACTACACCGAGTACGAAGAGTATCGTCGCAAAAAACTCGGCAGCAATGCTGGGCCTAAGCGAGTGAAATACAAAAAAATGGCCTAAGTCGCTTTAGGCTATATCAGCGCCCGCCCTATGGCTCGGTCAACGAGTCCTCTAGGCCGGGCGTTTTTAATGCCAGTAACTAAACCTAGAGATCACCATGGATATTTCCTCACGTAAGTTGCATCCACTGATTGCTTTGGCTGCGCTGTCAGTGCTTATTTTCGGCGTTGTCGCTAGCGCTAAGACCCTAGGCTGGCTGCCCATTGGCTCAGCTACCGCTGCCGAAACCGATGGCACCACCACGGTTGAACGTGTAGCTGAAATTCCTGCCGCACCTGATGCCAAAGAGCAATGGCATGCTATTGAGCCGAAAGAGCCTGCAAAAGAAGCCAGCACCAGCGTGCGCGTGGCTGAAGTTAAGCAGCAGCCTGTTCAGAAAAAGCCATATGCTGAGTATGGCCATCAGTCGAAAGCAACAACTGAGCGTTATTCCAGCTGCGTAGATTGCGGTGTAGTTACTGGCATCACACCGATTGCAGCGGCGAGTAATGGCCCAACCGGCATTGGTGCGGTCTTAGGCGCAGTTGCTGGCGGCGTCATTGGCCATCAGATTGGTGGTGGTAGTGGCAAAAAAGTGGCCACCGTTGCAGGCGCATTAGGTGGTGCTTATGCGGGCAATCGCTATGAAGGCAGCCGTGTTCGCGGCTACGAGATGTCGGTGCGCCTAGATAGCGGCGAAGTGCGCAGTATTTATTACGACAACAACCCCGGCTTCTCAGTGGGTGACGCAATACGCATGAGTGGTGGCAGCGTAGTCCGCCGCTAAAATGCTGCTAGCGCTACGAGCTTCTTAACGCAGCAGTATACAGATAGCAAAAAGGCCTTTAGTTCACACTAAAGGCCTTTTTTTATTTCCCGCTACAAACGCTATAACCGCTTAGCGGTCTGGCAACGTGATGTTTAGCTCCAGCACCGAGCAAGTGCCCTGGCTATCGAGCTCAACTTGCACCTGATCTTCAGTGATCGGCACATATTTACGAATCACTTCTAAAATGTCGCGGTGCAGCTGCGGCAAATAGTCGGGCTGTGAGCGCTGGCCGCGCTCATGAGCAACAATAATCTGCAAACGCTCTTTCGCCATCGATGCAGTCGTGGGCTTTTTTTGCGCCCGGAAAAAATCCATAAAGCTCATGTTAGCCTCCAAAAAGTCGCTTCAAGATGCCTTTTTTCTGCACCTCTAAAAAGCGGTGAGGCATGTCAGCGCCGAGCAAACGATCCACGGCATCACCATAGGCTTGGCCAGCATCGCTTTCGGCATCAAAAATTACTGGAACACCCTGGTTTGAGGCTTTCAACACAGCCTGTGACTCAGGAATGACGCCAAGCAGCTTGATCGACAAAATATCTTCTACGTCGGTCACCGAAAGCATTTCGCCGGTTTCAACACGCGCCGGATCGTAGCGAGTCAGCAGCAAGAACTCTTTAATTGGCTCGCGATTTTCTTCAGCACGCTTAGATTTGCTCGACAGCAACCCCAGCATACGATCGGAGTCACGCACCGATGACACTTCGGGGTTGGTCACCACGACAGCTTCATCGGCAAAGTACATCGCCATATGCGCGCCCTTCTCGATGCCCGCAGGTGAGTCGCAGATGACAAAATCGAACTGCGCACTAAGCTCACTCATGACGCGACCTACACCTTCGACAGTCAGGGCATCTTTATCACGGGTTTGACTGGCAGCCAAAACGAATAAGTTATCTAAACGCTTATCTTTGATCAGCGCTTGGTTTAGCGTGGCATCACCTTGCACAACGTTGATGAAGTCATACACCACACGGCGTTCGCAGCCCATGATGAGATCTAGGTTACGCAGACCAACATCGAAATCTACTAGCACAGTACGATGCCCACGCATCGCTAAACCAGTGCCAATAGCAGCACTCGAGGTGGTCTTGCCTACCCCACCTTTACCCGACGTTACGACGATAATTTTTGCCACAAAAGATTCCTCAAAAGCATGAGCGAGCGTTACCCGCCAGTATTGTTCAAAGGTCGTACAGGTTCAACATATCTTCACTCAAACTCAGGCGTGTAGCCTTGCGCCAATGTGAGTCGGAGCGCAGGTCATCGGCAACGCGGTAGCGCCCTGCGATAGACACCAGCTCAGCCTCAAGCGACTGACAAAATACTTGCGCGCTGGTGTCGCCCTGCACGCCCGCCAGAGCGCGACCACGCAATGGACCGTAGATATGAATATGGCCATCGGCGATGACTTCAGCGCCCGCGCTCACCGGCGCCAAAATGACTAAATCACCGGATGAGTAAATTTGCTGACCACCGCGTACAGGCTGGGTAATAACTTGCGTAGTCGCCGCAGCAACTGGTTTTTGCTCAGGCTCTACGGCGACACGATGGCCATCGGCGTCGTAAGTTTTTTCAGCACTTTTCGTGCGCAATGAGGCCAGCACAGGCAGGCCGACCGAGGCTAGGGCTTCATGCATGGCTTTGGGCGCGCGCAAACCAACCAAGCTGACGCCGAAAGATTGGCAGAGAGCAACAATGGCCGCCCAATCAGCAGCGCTTTCAGCCACTTTCTCAACGCTTAAAATAACCGGAGACTGCTGCAGCCAAGCAGCGGCATCGAGCGTGCGTGCGGCTAGCTGGGTTTTTATTTCAGTAAGACTCGCCGACTGCAATTCCAGCACGGTCGCGGTAAATGAACTGCCTTTGAGTTGAAATGCAGCGGATGCGTCAGAAACAGCGGAGGAAGCCATAGCGTTGAATCAATAAAAGCGATGGGTGTATTGGAAACGAGGCGGCGCAGGCATGCAAGCCAAACGCCGCATTTGTCGCAAAAAACGGTCTAAAAGCAGTGTATTAAGCGTGTGTTTTCAACAACGCATTTACTTTATCGATATACGCTTGCTCTGCAGCGGCTTGGCTCATGCCTTTTAGCGCAGCCCAAGCGTCGAACTTGGCACGATTGATCATGTCAAACATGCCGGGGCGGCTGCCGCTGGCATCGCCTTGACTGGCTTGTTTGAAGTGCGCATAGAGCGCGAGCATATCGTCATTGCCAGGGCGTTGGGTCAGCGTTTTTACATCTTTTTGGGCTTGTTCAAAGGCGCTCATGGCCAGTCTCCGTGAAAATAAAAAGAGTTGGTGAAAATAATCGGGTTGCATACAGCCCGCCTGCTCGCCAACACTACCAGTACTTACTCATTTGCGCACGAGCCATCAGTCGGCTTCTGCCTTTTGCTTTTAGGGGTGTCCATGCGCGTCGGATTTATAGGAATGGGCCTGATGGGTGTACCCATGGCCAAGCGCCTATTGCAGGCCGGTATTGAGCTTAGCGTGTGGAATCGTACCGCTGCCGCCTGTGAGCCCTTACATGCTGCCGGAGCTCATGTCTTTGCCTCTGCGCGCGAGCTTGCCGCCAACGTTGATGTGCTGATGCTCTGCGTCTCGGACAGCGCCGCTGTAGAGGCAATATGTCATGGTGCCGATGGGGTTTTCGCTGGCGCTCATTCGGACTTAATCGTTGTCGATCACTCATCCATCGCGGCCGATGTCACGCGCCAACTTGCCGCTGAGCTCAGAAAAATCGCTAATACCGAATGGGTAGATGCACCCGTCTCTGGCGGCGTTGCCGGCGCTGAAAATGGCCGCCTCGTGATTATGGCCGGCGGCAAAGCAACGACGATCGATGCCGTGCGGCCTGTGCTCGCCCATTACAGCCAACGCATCACACGCATGGGTGATGTTGGTGCTGGTCAGGTCACGAAAATCTGTAATCAACTCATCGTCGCCGCTAATAGCGTGCTCATTGCCGAGGCTGTGGCCCTAGCAGAGCGCGCCGGTGTCGATGCCAGTTTGCTCGCACCAGCATTGGCAGGCGGCTTTGCCGACTCGCTGCCATTCCAAGTGTTATCGCCGCGTATGGCCGAGCGCCGCTTCACACCGGTGCAATGGAGAGTATCCACGCTGGCGAAAGATTTAGGCAATGCCCAAGCATTATCAGCTCAAGTTAATCTAGACACACCACTCGCTGCCCACGCCTTGCAACGCTTACAAGCACACGCCGGCAATGGTTTTGCTGACGCCGACTTAAGCAGCGTTATTACACATTACTTACCTGACTTGGATGCCGGCTCATGCTGAAATTCTCTGCCAATCTCTCGCTGCTATTCACCGAGCTCCCGCTGCTTGAGCGTTTTGCGGCAGCGCGTCGCGCCGGCTTCCAAGCTGTCGAAATTCAATTTCCTTATGAGTTAAGCATTGAAGCCATTTCCGCTGAGCTTGATCGTCACGAACTAGAGCTAGTGCTAATCAACGTGCCCGCCGGCGACCTGATGCAAGGTGGCAATGGCTTAGCTGGCGTGCCGGGGCAGGAGCAATCTTTTAGGCGCGCGGTTTTACAGGCTCTGCCCTATGCGCAACAACTGGGCGTGAGCTGCGTCAATGTGCTCGCCGGCCGCCAAACTGCCGACGCCGATCTCGTGCAGTGTTTGCACACGCTAGTCGCCAATGCGCGCTATGCCGCTGAAGCCTTCCACAGCATTGGTGTCATCACCACATTAGAAGCCATTAACACGTTCGATATGCCTGGCTTTCTCATCAGCAATATCGCGCAGATGCAGGAGATCCTTGAAGCTGCCGACCACCCCACCTTAAAGATGCAGTTTGACTGCTATCACCTCGCGCGTATGGGTGAAGATATCGTGAGCAGTTTGCTCGAAAATGTCGCGCAAATTGGCCATATTCAATTTGCCGATGCACCAGGGCGTGGCGCACCGGACACAGGCAAGCTACCGCTACAGGGCATTTTTGAAGTGATTGAGATGCTGCCATATGCAGGATGGACAGGAGCTGAGTATCGCCCCGGCGAGCTGGGCACCGAGGCGAGCTTGGAGTGGTTTAAGGCTTATCGCTGATTAAAAACCGCACCAGTTGGACTAAACAGCATCACAACGCATCCAGCGCCTCACTTAAGCGCCCAACGCCAACCACCTTAATGCCTTCAATAGCCTGCTTAGGCACATTGCCACGCGGCACAATGGCGCGGGTGAAGCCATGCTTGGCGGCTTCTTTCAGGCGCTCTTGGCCATTCGGCACTGGGCGTATCTCACCGCTTAAACCAATCTCGCCAAACACCACCAAATCGCTGTCGAGGGCTTGGCCACGCAGGCTCGATGTTACCGCCAACACCACCGCCAAATCTGAGCCGGTCTCCAGCACTTTCACACCGCCCACGACGTTGACGAAGACATCCTGACCTTGGCTGGAAATGCCACCATGGCGGTGCAATACCGCCAGCAACATCGCTAACCGGTTTTGATCTAAGCCGACAGCGACACGGCGCGGATTGCTAAAGGCATCATCGACCAAGGCCTGTACTTCCACCAACAGTGGCCGCGTGCCTTCGCGCGTGATCATCACTACCGAGCCGGGAATAGGTTGGTCATAGCGCGAGAGAAAAATCGCCGAGGGGTTGGAGACTTCGCGCAGGCCACGATCGGTCATGGCGAAAACACCTAGCTCGTTGACCGCGCCAAAACGGTTTTTTACGGCACGAATTAAGCGAAAGCGCGAGTCGGCCTCGCCCTCAAAATACAGCACGCAATCGACCATATGTTCGAGCACGCGAGGACCAGCGAGTGCGCCTTCTTTAGTCACATGGCCGACCAAAAACAGCGCACAGCCTGAGCGCTTGGCATAGCGCGTAAGCAAGGCCGCCGATTCGCGAATTTGCGAAACGCCGCCGGGCGCCGAGGTCAGACTATCGGTGTATAGCGTTTGAATTGAGTCCACCACCAAGATGCGTGGGCGCTCTTGCTCGGCGGTGGCGATGATGGTTTCGACTTGCGTCTCGGCCATCACGCGTAATTTATTGAGTGGTAAGTCGAGGCGGCGGCCGCGCATGGCGACTTGCGATAACGACTCTTCGCCAGTGATGTATAGCGCCGGCAAAGTCTGCGCCAGATGCGTTAGCGTTTGCAGCAAAATCGTTGATTTGCCGATGCCAGGGTCGCCGCCAATCAGCACTACCGAACCAGTCACTAGGCCACCGCCCAAGACGCGATCGAGTTCAGATAAGCCAGTAGCAATCCGTGGCGCATCTTCGGTGGCAATGGCATCGAGCACGCTAACTTGCGCGGCTGTGCCGGCATAGCCCACAGCACGTCCGACCGCCTTGCTGACTATTGCGCGCTGTTGCTCGGCTATGGTGTTCCATTCGCCGCAATCAGCGCACTGCCCGCCCCATTTACTCGACTCCGTGCCACAGGCACTGCAAACATAAACGCTGCGAACCTTAGCCATGCTCAGCCTCCGCATCCGCTATTGGTGTCTCGGCAAGCTCAAGCGGCTGAGATGGTCGACGCACACGCGCAGTTAAGCGGCAAAACAATTCATAGCTAATGGTGCCGGCGGCACTGGCAATCTCATCCACAGGCAAGCCTTGGCCCCACAACACGACCTCATCGCCAACGTTAACGCTGCCGTCCACCTTCACGGTAATCATGTCCATCGAGACCCGGCCAACGAGCTCATAACGTCGGCCAGCAATGAGTACCGGCGTGCCTGTTGGGGCGTGGCGCGGATAACCATCGCCATAACCTATCGACACCACGGCAATACGGGTGCTGCGCTCTGCCAGCCAACTCGCGCCATAGCCCACGCGCTCGCCGGCCGGCACGGTGAAAACGCTGACCACGCGTGCATGCAGCGTCATCACCGGGCGTAGATCAAAGTCGGCGGCTGAACGATCAGCAAACGGCGAGCTGCCATAAAGCGCAATGCCCGGCCGCATCCATTCATCTGCGGCCTCAGGCCACGCCAAAACGCCAGCGGAGTTAGCCAAGCTTCCAGCCACAGATGTGCCTTTTTCTGCAGATAAGGCCTGCTGTAGTGCACGAAAGCGACCCAACTGCTGATCGGTCATGGCTAGCACCGGCTCATCAGCGCAGGCAAAGTGTGCTGCGATGCCAAGACGATGTACGCCAACGCAATTGCCCAATCGCCGCCAAGCCATCAACGCTTGTGCTGGGCGAAAGCCGAGGCGATTCATACCGGTGTTTATCTTTAGCCAAACCGCTAAAGGTCGACTCGACTCAGTGGCTTCAAATAAATCTAGTTGCTCGGGGCTATGCACTACTAGCGTTAAATATTGCGCGCGTGCGGTGGCTAGCTCCTCAGCATTAAACACGCCCTGCATGACCGTGATATTGCCTTTAACGCCCTGTGCTCGCAGCGCTAGAGCCTCACTCATGCAAGCCACGCCAAGACCATCGGCATGATCGGCTAATAGCGGCGCGACCTGCGCGATGCCATGGCCATAGGCATCGGCCTTGACCATCGCTAACAACCTAGCTTCGGGCATATGCTCGCGCATGACCGCTAGGTTATGCAGCAGCGCCTGTGCATCCAGTGTTAGCCAGCATTCACGCATCACTAGTACTGCTCCGTTTCGCGATAATACTCCGGCGACAAATCTTCAAAGCGCGTGTATTTGCCCAAGAAGGCCAAGCGCAGGCTGCCAATGGGGCCGTTACGTTGCTTACCAATGATGATTTCCGCCGTGCCTTTATCCGCCGATTCGGGGTTATAAACTTCGTCGCGATAAATAAACATGATGACGTCGGCGTCTTGCTCAATAGCACCAGATTCACGCAAATCCGACATCACTGGGCGTTTGTTTGGGCGCTGCTCTAGCGAACGGTTGAGCTGCGACAATGCCACCACGGGGCATTCCATCTCTTTCGCCAAGGCTTTTAGCGAGCGCGAAATTTCCGAGATCTCGTTGACACGGTTGCTCTCTAAGCCCGGCACTCGCATCAGCTGCAAATAATCGACCATGATCAAGCCGATGCCGCCATGCTCACGCGCCACACGCCGTGCTCGCGTACGCACATCGTTCGGGCTCAATGATGCCGAGTCGTCGATCATCAGTTTCTGCTCGGCCAACATAGTGATGGTTGAGGTCAGGCGTGGCCAATCATCCTCTTCGAGCTTGCCCGAACGCACGCGGCCCTGATCAATGCGGCCGAGCGATGACAACATACGCATGACCAGCTGCTCAGCAGGCATCTCCATGGAAAACACCAGCACCGGTTTATCCGAGCGCATCATGGCGTTTTCCACCAAGTTCATCGCAAACGTGGTTTTACCCATCGATGGCCGCGCCGCGACAATCACTAAGTCACTTTTTTGCAGGCCAGAAGTCTGCTCATCGAGCTTTTCAAAACCAGTGCTGATGCCAGTGATGGCGTCGCCAGACTGAAATAGGCTATCGATACGATCTAGCGCCTTGGTTAGCAAAGGCTTTAGCGCTTGCGGTCCACCGCTCTTCTGACTTTGCTCGGCAATCGCGAAAATCTTGCGCTCGGCCTCGTCGAGAATGGCCTGTGCACTGGCGCCCTGCGGCAAAAAAGCCGAGTCCGACACTTCATTGCTAATGCGAATCAGCTGTCGTAATACCGAGCGCTCACGCACGATGTCGCCATAGGCCGCGATGTTAGTTGCTGATGGCGTATTGCGCACCAGCTCACCCAAATAGGCCATGCCGCCAGCATTTTCTAACTCGCCCAAGCGTGTCAGCGTTTCGGCAATAGTCAGCGCATCGCGCGGGCTGCCTTCGGTTGCCAACAGGTTAATGGCGCGGAAAATCAGGCGATGATCGCGGCGATAAAAGTCTTCCTCGCCCACGCGATCAGAGACTCTATCCCAGGCCTGGTCATCGAGCAGCAAGCCGCCGAGCACAGCCTGCTCAGCTTCTAGCGAATGCGGAGGTAGTTTTAACGCCGACAGCACGGCATCTTCAGCGGGTTTTTGCGGAATATTCATCGGGCACATCACATCAAATAGTGCCGTTAGCTTAGGCGCAAAGACCGCCGTGACCAAGACCTTGACATGAATATTGCCGATTCAAATTGCAGAAAAACAAAAGGGCGCTGGAGTTACCCCCAGCGCCCTTTGTTGAAGCTAGCGTTAAGCCAGCATGAAGCAGTGTTTGCGGCTTATTCGGCCGTAATCACCAACTTCAATGTCGCAGCCACATCGCTGTGCACATACACAGCAACTTCGAACTCGCCGGTGTTACGCAGCGGGCCGTCTGGCAGACGAACTTCAGTTTTGTCGACAGCAACGCCAGCAGCAGTAGCTGCTTCAGCGATGTCGCGGTTACCGATCGAGCCGAACAGTTTGCCTTCATCGCCAGCTTTCGAGGCAATAGTGACAACCAGTTCTGCCAAAGCAGCTGCACGTGCATTGGCAGCTGCCAGCACTTCAGCTTCTTGACGCTCTAATTCAGCACGACGAACTTCGAAGTTAGCCAAATTTTTTGCCGTAGCTGGCAGCGCTTTACCCTGAGGGATCAGGAAGTTGCGGCCAAAACCAGGCTTAACATCAACTTTAGTGCCTAGAGCACCAAGGCCTTTAATTTTTTCTAAAAGAATTACTTGCATCACGCACCCCAGCCTTAGATGTGGTTATCGGTGTAAGGCATCAGGGCCAGGAAGCGCGCTTGCTTGATAGCAAGAGTTAGCTGACGCTGGTAACGAGCCTTAGTACCGGTGATACGGCTTGGAACAATCTTGCCGTTTTCCGTGATGAATTGCTTCAGTGTCTCTACATCTTTGTAATCGATGTAGGTGACTTTGTCGGCCGTGAAACGGCAGAACTTACGACGACGATAGAAACGCGCCATGGTTTCCTCTCCTTAATCCTGTCTATGCAGTGATTGCGCATGCAATACCAATTGTTCCGGATCGCGGTGGCTGGCTGATGCCAAAAAGCCCATCGCTATAACGCGGTCGCCAAGGCCAAAGGCCATCAGGCTGTTCGCAGTGTCGGCGGCCACATGGACCTTGAGCACTAGCTGAACCTCGCGTGCCGCACCTGCCTCTGTTTGTTTCGAACGGTGTCGCATTAAAAAATCTTGATGCGCAACGCCCGCAGGGCTCATACGACGCGGGAAGATTTTCTCAATCACCCCGCTAAACCGGAGCAGGTTATGCTCCACGCAGATCGCTCCGCGAATCAGTCAGCCGACGCTGACGAATCTGAACCTTCATCGGCACGAGCAGCTTTACGAGCACGCTTCTCTTCTGCACCTTTGGCAAGGATTGATTCTTCAGTGATGGCTTCTTCACGACGGATGATCAAGCTGCGGATCACGGCGTCGTTGTAACGGAAGGCTTCTTCCAATTCCACACGCACGGCATCTGAACACTCAATGTTGATCATGATGTAGTGGGCTTTATGGATTTTGTTGATTGGGTATGCCAATTGACGGCGACCCCAATCTTCTAAGCGGTGAATGCTACCGCCTGCATCTTTCACGATCCCGGTGTAACGCTCGACCATGGCGGGCACTTGCTCGCTTTGATCGGGGTGCACCAAGAACACGATTTCATAATGACGCATCGTATTGTGCTCCTTACGGATTAGTCAGCCCCGCCGACAGCCGGCAAGGCAAGGAGTGCGAGTATTTCGCATGCGCTCGAAGGCGTTGGCGAATGTCTTGCGACTTCAGCTGGGAGTTAGCCCAGTTGAAGGAGGCGGAGAGTATAGGGGATTTGGCTAAAATTCAAGCTGAAGATGGTCGTGGGAAGACTTATGTCTTGGGCTGTGCCGGCTTATGTCTCGGTCTGGGAGCAAAACTCGCCGTGAATCCGTCCTTGGATGCCGAGCTGAGCCCCCAGGGATGGGTTCACGGCGTGTTTCATCCCCTGAGCAAACCACCTGCCCACCAGTAACTACTTGCCGCGTCTTTGACGAACAGCCTCAAACAAAGCCACCCCTGTAGCCACACTCACATTCAAGCTTTCAATCTGCCCCGCCATCGGGATATACGCCAAATGATCGCAAAGCTCAGCCGTCAAACGGCGCAAACCACTGCCCTCAGCGCCCATCACAATCGCCACAGGTGCTTTCAAATCAGTATCGAAAAATGGCTTAGCGCCGTCTTCCAAGCTAGTACCCACAACCCATACGCCCCGCTCTTTTAACTGCTTCAGCGTACGTGCCAAGTTGGTCACCTGCATAAATGGCACCAGCTCAGCTGCGCCGCAGGCCACTTTGCGCACCACCGGCGTTAGACCAGCAGCTTTATCGCGCGGAGCAACAACAGCATGCACGCCAGCAGCTTCGGCGGTACGTAAGCAAGCGCCGAGATTATGCGGGTCGGTCACGGCGTCAAGTATCAGCAACAACGCAGGCTCAGTCAGGCCATCGAGCAATTCGGCAAGGTCATTGTCATCGCCAGGCTGGCGCTCGCGCACACGTGCCACCACGCCCTGATGTCGGCCGCCTTCTGCCAATTGATCTAGAGCCGAGCGATCACGAAAGGCCACTGTTAGGCCGAGTTGGCGGGCCATCTGTACGATAGGGTTTAAACGCGCATCTTCACGCGTGCTTAGCGCTTGCAGCTCAAGCACACGCTCGGGTTCGTTTTCCAACAGCGCTTGCACGGTGTGCAGGCCATAGATCCAAGACATTTTCGACATAATGAACTCTTACTTATTCAGCTCGCGCGGCAAGCAAATGAGCTGCCTGCCGCGCGACGTAGATAACTTGCGGGGATATTAACGCTTGCGAGTGCGCGGCTTCGATGCGCCAGACTTGGCAGCATCCGGTTTCGTGCCTTCGCGCTTTGCGGGCTTTGTCGAACCGTCATGAGCCGGAGCATCTGATAAAGGCTTAGCTCTGCCACCACTTTTCTTCTTCGGCGCGCTTCGTTTTACTTCAAAGCCCGACTCGTCGCTCATGCGCTCACGCATCGAGCGCTTGCCTGTGCCACCACCGGTGATGAGCTGGAAGTCCATCTTACGTTCGTCGAGATTGACCGCGGCGACTTTAATCCGTACAGGCTCGCCAATGGCAAAACGCTTGCCGGTACGCTCGCCAACTAAGCGGTGGAATGTGCTATCGAACTGATAGTAGTCATCGCGCAACTGGCTGATGTGCACCAAGCCTTCAACGAAGACATCTTCAAGCTCAACAAAGAAGCCAAAAGCGGTGACAGCAGCAATCACGCCGTCGAAATCTTCACCAACGCGATCTTGCATGTATTCGCACTTCAGCCACGCCATGACGTCGCGCGTGGCTTCGTCGGCGCGGCGCTCAGTCATTGAGCAATGCTCGCCGAGTGAGACCATTTGAACTTCGCCTGGTAATGGCTCGACTTTGCCGCCAAAAGCACCCTTGACTGCTCGTCCCATACGCTGGCGCAGTGTGGTTTCTGACTCGCCGGCTATGACCGAACGAATAGCGCGGTGCAGCAATAGGTCGGGGTAGCGGCGAATTGGCGACGTGAAGTGCGCGTACGCCTCATAAGCCAAGCCGAAGTGGCCAATATTGTTGGGCGAATACACCGCTTGCGACAACGAGCGCAGCAACATGGTTTCAATAATGCTTTTGTCTGGACGATCGGCAATTTGCTTAATCAGATCCAAAAAGTCTGATGGTGTCGGCTTTACTGATGCGGTGAAACGCAGGCCCAAGGCCTGTAACGTTACTCGAAGCTTGTTGAGCTTTTCGTTTTTAGGGCCGTCGTGATTACGGAACAAGGCCGGCACTTTCGCTTTCAAGACAAAGTTAGCGGCGGCCACGTTTGCGGCCAGCATCATCTCTTCAATCAGCATGTGAGCTTTGTTGCGAGTGACCGGCACGATGCGATCAATTTTGCGATCGCCGCCAAAGAGGATGCGAGTTTCACCGCTATCGAAATCAAGCGCGCCACGCGTTTCGCGCACGCTTCGCAGCACATTAAATAATGCAAAAAGCGTGTGCAACGACTCCTTCACCGCCTCTGGCCAGCGCTCAGCCAAGACTTTCGCAGCCTTACCATCGGAATGGACTAAAAAGTCGCTAACTTGATCGTAGGTGGTGCGGGCCTGCGAATGCATAACGCCGGGATAAAATTTATTGCTGGTCATTTTGCCAGCCGCCGAGAAAGTGATGTCGCAAACCATGCACAGACGATCGACGTGCGGGTTGAGCGAGCACAGGCCGTTGGAGAGAATTTCCGGCAGCATAGGCACCACATGACCAGGAAAATACACCGAGTTACCGCGCGCTTTCGCTTCGGTATCAAGCTCGGTGCCTGGGCGCACATAATGCGACACGTCGGCAATTGCTACGACCAAACGGAAGCCGCCGCCGCGACGCTTTTCGGCGTAAACGGCGTCATCGAAATCTTTGGCGTCTTCACCATCAATGGTCATTAGCGGCAAGTTGCGAATATCGACGCGGCCGGGCTCGGACTTAGCGGCTTCATCAACTTCGGGCGATAATGTAGCGACCTCTGTCTCAACCTTGGCAGGCCAAACGTGTGGGATGTCGTAGTTGCGCAAAGCAATATCGATTTCCATGCCCGGCGCCATAAAGTCGCCCAACACTTCAACGATTTTGCCGCAGGCGAGGCTACGGCCAGTGGGATACTCGGTGATTTCGACGTTCACAAACTGATCTTGCGTAGCACCAACTGGGCCCGGCTGGACCAAAATATCCTGAGTTAATCGTGGATTATCTGGCTGCACATAGGCGACGCCGTCTTCTTCACGGTAGCGGCCGATAACATGCTTGTAGCGACGAGTTTCCACGCGCGCAACATTGGCTTCGCGGCGACCTTTATGGTCATAGCCTGCAATGCGTACCATGGCAATATCACCATCGAAAAGTAAGCGCATTTGACGCGATGACAGCACAAGATCAGCCCCACCATCGTCAGGGATAAGAAAGCCGAAGCCATCCTTATGGCCTTGCACACGACCACGAATGAGCTCTTCGTCGCGCAGCGGCTGGTACGAGCCACGGCGATCGGACTGGAGCTGGCCATCGCGACTCATAGCGATGAGGCGGCGGCGCAAAGCCTCTACACGCTCATCGTCGAAAAAGCCGAAGTGCTTGGCGAGTTGCGGATGCGTCAGCGGCTTACCCAATTCCTCGAGCGTGGCTAAAATTAGCTCACGGCTAGCAACCGGATTATCGTAACGCTCGGCCTCACGGTCGGCGTGTGGATCATCGGCTGGTGTGGTATTTGGGGGCTGAACAGGCATAAGCAATCTCAATAATTTTGGCTATTCTACACCAAGACAGTTGACAGCTCCGACTCGCCTCACTATATTTCGCGCCTTCATCTGCCCAGATGGTGAAATTGGTAGACACGCCAGCTTCAGGTGCTGGTCCTCGCAAGGGGGTGGAGGTTCAAGTCCTCTTCTGGGCACCATATTTAAAAGCCGATCATTGATCGGCTTTTTTATTGCCTAAATTTTTTCCATATGCGCAACACAACCATTTCACTTAAGCCGCTTAAAGCATGAAGTGAATTTGCATCTCACCCACTAAGAAGCCGAGCACTGCACCAACGGTGATCAATGCCCATTCATCTTCTTTAAAGGCGGGACGCAGCATGCCTTCAAACTGATCTGGCGTGAGGCCTTGCATACGCTCAACCAAGGTATTGCGCACGTCCATTGCGTCTTCAGCATAGGTCTCCACATACTTCATGGTTTCCGGCATACGGTCCATGATGCGCTCAGCGATTACACTCTTCATTTCCATGTAAGTCTTGCTGCCCACGGCATAGACCACTAGCGGGCGAACCACGCCAGTTTGCTCGTCTACCATGGCCTTCACGTTTTTATGAATTAGATCCATGATGCGATCAGCAAAGGCGCCACGAAACAGCTCTTCCATCATGTTTGCCGGCGTTAAAACCTGCTTAGAGATGAGGTCTGCGTAATCTGCCGCCACTTCCTTTTGACGCTTCAGGAACAAGCCTTGCACCGTGAAGCCGAGGATTTTCTTTGGCATCTGCGGGCGGAACATCATTTGCAAAGCGATCCAGTCGCTGAAGAAGCCGACGAAACCACCAAATGCTGGCAACATCCAAGGTTGTTTAAATGCCAACCAGCAAAGCATCTGGATCCAACCGATAGCAAAGCCGAAATAAAAGCCGGCATTACTGAAAAACTTAAACTCTTGGCGGCCGACCTTTTGGAAAATCTCGTTTAAAAGCTTCTTATCGCGCAACAGGTTAGTAATAACCATGTGCTTAATATCAAAGTATTTATCGATATTTCCCTGCACCTCAGACATGATATTCGCAACGATAGTAGGAGCTTCTGCCTTCACGCGGGTAATAATTTTTTGACGCGCAAACTCAGGCATACCTTCCCACAAGCCGGGCTGATACTGCTGCGCAACTTCGCGCACAATATCTTCCGATGCAGCCATCATCGGCACTTCGATTTCTTTAGCAATACGGTGCGGATCGAGTCGAGCAAAAATCTCGGCAGGCTTGATAAGCTGGTTTGTCATCAAATCGACTGAAATCATCGCCATCTTTTCAGCTTTACGCGGAACAATGCCCTGCCAGCCAAAGAACGGCTTGATGCCAATGAACTCCATTGGAGCAAACATCATTTTAATGGCGACTACTTTGGTGATGTAGCCAATAAAGCCGCTGATGAATGGAATAGAAATGTAAAGCCACATATCGGCTTTAAAGTCAGCAATCATCTGCTCAATCATTGTGTCTTTCCTTGGTTTTTATTATGACGAGATTTGCTCTCGCGCTTGGCTTTATGATGCCAAATTTAAAGACAATAACAATGCAGTAAATATGCTAATCAGTACCGCTCAGCCAATATCTCTCGGCTCACTGCTTCATTTTGCGATGCTTTTGTACGAATATCTTCGGCGATAACACTCGCCAGCTTTCCGCCAACTAAGGGAATGCTACAGCTGACATCCCAAGTTAAAGTGTTCGTCGTTACGCCATCTTTCTCGCTGAGCTGCATACTCGCCGAGATATTCACGGCCGACACTGACTTGTTAATCAGCTGCAAAGTGCCACTAGCGCACTCGCGATCCCAGCGGTCGGTTTGTTCAATTTCGATGGGCTGATCACTTTTGATAAACTTTTGCGCCAATGCCGGCAACTTTACGCTGGGCTTGCCAACCACGTGCGCGGTAAGCGCAAAATGGCGTCCGTCGTCTTCACTCGACAGCACTTCAAAGCGCTCATAGCCCATGCGCGATAAACGCGCATTTGCATAATCCGCGCTAGTGATCATGGCGAGCACACGGGCCAGCGGAGCTGGCCATGACATAGTTGTTTCAAATTTCATCGCAGGCCCTCACTCACTTACGCAAGTTCTTATTATTGGAACGGATGGCGCAGCACAATAGTTTCATCGCGATCCGGACCTGTCGAAATAATATCGATCGGACAGCCCACCAACTCTTCGATGCGACGAATATAAGCACGCGCATTTTCAGGTAAGTCTTCTAGCTTTTGCACGCCGACAGTGGACTCAGTCCAGCCTGGCAGCTCCTCATAAATAGGCACCACATCAGACAGCGCAACAGCATCTGTCATCAGTGCCTCAATCGAGCCAGATTCGCGAGTCTCATAGCCGGTGCAAACTTTAACGACGGGCAAGCCATCGAGTACATCTAGTTTGGTCAGACACAGGCCAGAGATGGAGTTGAGCTCAACGGCGCGGCGCAATACAACGGCATCGAACCAACCGCAACGACGTGCGCGACCAGTTGTTGAACCGAACTCATGACCAACTTGCGCCAAGCGCGCACCAGTTTCGTCAAAAAGCTCAGTCGGGAATGGACCGCCGCCAACACGCGTGGTGTAAGCCTTGGTGATGCCCAAGATATAATCTAAATACAAAGGACCAAAGCCCGAGCCAGTGGAAACGCCGCCAGCGGTGGTATTTGACGAGGTCACAAATGGATAAGTGCCGTGATCGATATCGAGCAATGAACCTTGCGCGCCTTCAAACATGATCTGGGCGCCTTCGCGACGCAGGTCATGCAAAATGCCTGGCACGTCAGCGATTAAATCGCGCAGCTGCTCGCCCCACTCCAGCGCCATATCCAGCGTTTTCTGGAAATCAACCGGTGGCACTTTGTAGTAATTCGTGAGTTGGAAGTTATGGTAATCAATGATTTCACCAAGCTTGCCCGCCAGCGTATCACTGCGATATAGATCGCCGAGGCGGAGACCGCGACGAGCCACTTTATCTTCATATGCTGGACCAATGCCACGACCTGTAGTGCCGATAGCCGATGAGCCGCGAGCGGCCTCACGCGCCTGATCTAGCGCCACGTGGTAAGGCAAAATCAATGGACAAGCTGCCGAGATTTTCAGGCGCTCACGTACAGGTACGCCCTTAGCTTCTAGGTAGGCCATTTCTTTCAGCAGGGCATCGGGAGCCAACACCACGCCATTGCCAATTAGGCACTGCACGCCAGCGCGCAAAATGCCCGAGGGAATCAGGTGAAGTACGGTTTTTTCGCCGTCGACGACCAAGGTGTGACCGGCATTATGGCCGCCCTGAAAACGCACCACAGCACGTGCATTATCGGTCAGCAAATCAACGATTTTGCCTTTGCCTTCATCACCCCATTGGGTACCCAACACCACCACATGATTGCCCATGTTCTAGACTCTCTTAATCAGTTAGGACGCAACTGCACGTACTTGCCAGCACGCATCAGCATAAAAAAATTCACGATCACAGCCTGCCTCTACCGCGCTTAATAAAGCGCCAGGAAGCTGCTGCACAACACGTTGGCCATGAGCTCGCGCTTGGATCATTGCGGCGCGCAGATCAGCATCATCACCAGCGGGCGCAAGTATGCCTTGTGTCGCAGCCGTAGCATTGGAAAAATCTAGCCATTGCTTCAAGTCAGCACTGAAGCCAGTCGCCGCACGCGCGCGACCAAAGGCCTCGCCGACATGATCATAGCGACCACCCTTTGCCACTTCACGGGCATGGCCAGGCGCATACACGCTAAAGACCAAACCAGTGTGGTAGTGATAGCCGCGGACATCGCCTAGGTCTAGGGTGAGCACGACATTTGGGTGTGACTGCTGGATGGCAGTAACGACGGCTTGCACATCGGCCAAGGCTTGCGACACGGCGGCTGGGGCATCTGGCCAAAGCACTTTCGCTTCAGCGAGCACCGAGACATCGCCCGCCAAGCTCGGCAGCGGCAATAAAGCCGCCTGATGCGCAGCGCCAACGCGTGCAGGAATCGCCTCATGCCATTCGGGCAATGATTTGCGGCTGAGCATGTCGCGCAGACTAGCCTCAGTGACGCAATCAAGTTCGGCAGCGGCGGCTAAGGCGCGGAAAACGCCGACATGACCGAGGTCTAGGTGTAGCTCGCGAGCACCAGCAATGTGTAGGGCATCTAGCGTTAAGCGAATGATTTCAATATCGCTTTCTACGCCGGCATGGCCGTAAAGCTCAGCGCCTATTTGTACCGGGCAACGCGAAGCGGCAATACCCATTGGTCGCGTGTGCAGCACCGTGCCGGCGTAGCAATAACGCGCCGGACCTTCGCTACGAAGGCAATGCGCATCGAGACGAGCAACTTGCGGCGTGGTGTCAGCGCGCACGCCCATCATGCGACCGCTAAGCTGATCGGTGATTTTAAAGGTGAGATCGGCAAGATCACGGCCAGATCCCGAAAGTAACGATTCGAGATACTCCATGAGCGGCGGCAGCACTAAGGCATAGCCCCAGCGCGCGAAATGATCGAGCAGTTGTCGTCGCAACGACTCTAAGCGTGCAGCCTCGACAGGCAGCACATCGGCAACGCCATCGGGCAGCAGCCACGCATCCACGGGTTTGACCATGCTTTTCGCCACTAATTAGACACAAAAAAACCGAGCGGCACTCGGTTCGGGGGAGTTTATCACAGGCTATTGCAGCTTGCCCAAACTCGGTGGCTCAGTATCTTGCTGAGCCACCGAAATTGTTTATTTGCCGGGCTTGCGCATGTACTTGAGGAACTCGCTATCTGATTTCAGCACGAGCACATCATCGCTACGATTGAAGCTGTTGCGATAGGCCTGCAATGAGCGATAGAAACTGTAGAACTCGGCGTCTTGACCGAAAGCTTTACGAGCAATCAGGGCAACTTGAGCATCACCTTCACCGCGCAATGTTTCCGCTTGGCGATAGGCATCAGCCAAAATCACGCGCTGCTGGCGATCGGCCTCTGATTTGATGCGATCAGACATCTCAGTACCTTGAGCACGATGCTCGCGAGCTTCACGCTCACGCTCTGTGCGCATACGGTTATAGATGGACTCAACCGTGGATTGCGGGAAGTCGACGCGCTTAACACGCACATCCACCACCTCAATACCAAACTCGCGCATGGCAACGGTGTTAACGGCCTTAGTTAAGTTCAGCATGAGCTGCTCACGCTGACCGGCAACAACTTCGTGCACATCACGCTCGGAAACACGGTTTTTCAGGCCGTCACGCACCAGTGGCATGAGGCGAGATTCCGCCTCCAAGGCTAAGCCGCCAGTAGCAGTGAAGTAGCGCTTCACATCATTAACGCGCCACATAACGTAGGCATCGATAATCAGGAACTTGCTTTCTTTGGTCAAAAACTCGGTGCGCTCAGAATCGCTAACCTGTAGACGGCCATCGAAACGACGAACTTCGTGCACCAATGGGATCTTGAAGTGCAGGCCAGGCTTCAAATCTGCCTCAACGACCTCACCAAAGCGCAGCAAAACTGCCCGCTCAGTGGCTTGCACGGTATAGAACATGGCATTGGCCAAAAACAGCACAACGAGGGTGGCGTATAACGCCGACATACTACGCGATGGCATTAGCGGGCTCCCTCCAACGTACGGCCAGAACGCTCAGCGTCTCGCAGATTGCCGGTGCTAGCCGGCGGAATGTATGGTGATGTACCGCCTGCGGCAGGCGCAGCGGTGGCAGCAGCTGCCGCGGCAGCCATCGGCAAATACAGCAGTGGCGCAGCGCCACCGGGCTCAACCACAACCTTACGATTGCTCGCCATGATCACTTCCATGGCATCTAAATACATACGGCTACGCATGACTTGTGGGTTCAAGCGATACTCGGCCAATAGGCCTTGAAAGCGCGAGGCATTACCTGTGGCGCGATCGATAACCTCTTGCTTATAACCATTAGCATCAGCAATGAGTCGAGCGCCCTGACCTCGAGCCTCTGGCACAATACCGTTAGCGTAGGTTTCAGCCTGGTTTTTCAGACGTTCTTTGTCTTCTTTAGCGCGAATCACGTCGTCAAAGGCGGCCTTCACATCTTTCGGCGGCAATGCTTCCAAAATGTTGACGTTACGCACGCTAATGCCTGAGCTATAGCGATCCAAATACGACTGCAAACGCGGCAGCATATCTTGCGCGAGCTTGGCGCGGCCCTCGCCCAATACTTGCGTCATTTTTGCGCTACCAACTTCGTGGCGCAGCGCCGACTCAGTGGCATGCGCCAGTGTCGATTCTGGGCTAGCAATCGCGAGCACATAGTTTTTCGGATCTGAAATGCGGTACTGCACGGTCAGCGAGATATCAACAATATTTTCATCTTCAGTGATCATGCTGGCGTTGAGCGGCATCTGCTCGGTGCGCTCAACGTTAACCTTACGCACGCTATCCATCAGCGTGGGGCGCCAATGCAAGCCAGCCGTTTCTACCTTGGAGTATTCACCAAAGCGAAATACTACAGCGCGCTCGGCTTGCTCGACACGATAAAAACCAAAGATCACCCAGAGCGCAACCGCACCAACGAGCAGCAAGCGTGTTAGCTGCTTTTCGCCATTGGGATCGCCGCCACCGAATACGCTTTGCAGCTTATCGAATAGAGGATTGCTTTTATTGCCACCGCCGGAAGGCTTACGCCCGCCCCACGGATCGCGATTACCGCTCGGGTCTTGCCCCGAACCGGGTTGATTCCACGCCATCTGGCACTCCTAGCTTGCTATAACTGTCTTAACCAACGCCGGCCTCTAAGACCACGTCAGCGCGCACCAACCCCTCACGAGCGAGGCATTGGGCTAAATCCGGAGCCTGTATGCGCACGCACAAACGGCTACCACCACTATCATCGGGAAGCTCAGACTCTACCACTCCTAAGCCATAGAATCGCGCCCGTAATCGCGCCAAATCTGGTGTCATTTCCAAGGTAAGCGTTTCCCATGGTGCCGACACGCATAACTGCATGGCCTGCAAGAGTAAATCTAAGCCCTCGCCATCGCGCGCAGAAACCCATACCGCCTGCGGCCTACCCTCTTCATCGTAATCAATACGCGGCTCTTGATCTGGCAACGAGTCTAACTTGTTGTAAACCAACAAAATAGGTGCAGTTGCGCCAACCTCTTCAAGCACTTCGTTGACGGCTCGCAAATGCAGGTCACGATCAACGCTGGCAGCATCGACAATATGTAAGAGCAAGTCGGCCTGCGCTGTCTCTTCTAATGTCGCGCGAAAGGCATCGACTAATTGATGTGGCAAATGCCGCACAAAGCCTACTGTGTCGGCCAACACGGTAGGACCAATGCCATCGAGCTGAATACGCCGCAGCGTTGGATCTAGCGTGGCAAACAGAAGATCGGCGGCGTATGCATCGGCACCGGCCAAGCGATTAAACAGCGTCGACTTACCTGCGTTGGTGTAGCCGACTAGCGAGATGGTTGGTACGCCGGCTTTTTGTCGTGCCGCGCGACCTTGCGCTCGCGTTTGACGAACTTTCTCTAAGCGCTCTTTCAATGAGCTGATGCGCAAGCGCAGCAAACGCCGATCGGTCTCTAACTGAGTTTCACCCGGACCGCGCAGACCGATACCGCCTTTCTGTCGCTCAAGGTGAGTCCAGCCTCGCACTAAACGCGAGGACAGATGGTCAAGCTGAGCTAGCTCAACCTGCAATTTGCCTTCATGAGTTCGGGCGCGCTGGGCGAAAATATCCAAAATGAGGCCGGTGCGATCGAGCACACGGCATTGCAAAATACGCTCAAGATTGCGCTCTTGCGCCGGAGTTAAGGCGTGGTTAAACAGCACGACCTCGGCATTGAGCTGTTTAACGGCCTCGGCAATTTCTTCGACTTTGCCAGAACCAGCATACAGCTTAGGGTCGGGGCGCTGACGCGAACCAGTGATGACCGCCAACACCGCGACATCGGCCGACTTAGCCAGTAGCTGAAACTCATCTAGGTCTTCGTCTTGGCCATGCTGGCGCAGAGACAAGTGCACTAAAACAGCACCTTCGCCACCACTCGGACGCTCAAAATATTCCATTCAGGCCCTTAAGCTCAGATATGACTGCGCCGCCGATGTGGCGGCGCAAAAAGGCAAAAACAACTTAAAGAAATGCAGGTTGAGTATCGTCATCATCCAAGTCTTCTAATGATGACTCGAGAGAGCCAACACCAGAGCTGCCGACAGGAACTGTGCTGCCTGGCAATACCGTGCGTGGGTTACGCGCTGGCACCACAGTGGAGATTGCGTGCTTATAAACCATTTGGCTGACGGTGTTTTTCAACAGCACCACGTATTGGTCAAATGATTCGATTTGGCCCTGCAATTTAATGCCATTCACCAGAAAAATTGATACGGGAATGCGCTCTTTGCGCAGGGCATTTAGAAACGGGTCTTGCAGGGTTTGACCTTTTGACATGGATAATCTCCGGTGGCGAACGAGGCCACATACATATAACAGCGTATAACCGCTTATTGGCGGCTCCCTACAAAGCAGGAATAACGGCACTCAAAGCAGTGCGCCTACGATTACTGTGGGGGGAGTGCTGCGCTTTTTCAAGTCTACGACGATAAAAGGTCTTCGACGAAAGGCAATGTAGCGCTCGACAGTGGGTCTAGCCAGGTCGCCGCAGTGAAGCTACGCAGCCATGTCAGCTGACGCTTGGCAAGCTGACGAGTGGCGAAAATGCCGCGATTGCGCAGTTCGTCGCGATCGTATTCGCCATCTAAATGCTCCCAAGCTTGGCGATAACCAACCGAGCGCATCGATGGCATGGTCGGCAACAGGTCACCACGCGCGCGTAAAGTTTCGACTTCCGCAATGAAGCCCTGCGCCAACATGAGATCGAAGCGCTGGGCGATGCGCTCATGCAGCAAGGCGCGATCTGGCGGCGATAGCGCCAGCCAGTGCATACGATACGGCAGCGGTTCGGGCTCGGGTTGTTCGGCATGCCACTGCGTGAGGGTCTTGCCGGTGAGCATCCAAACCTCTAAGGCACGCTGCAGGCGCTGACTGTCGTGCGGCGTGATGCGCGCGGCGGCAACTGGATCAACGGCTTGCAAGCGCTGATGCAGTGCTGGCCAACCGTGAGTCTCGGCATCGCGTAATAATTCGGCGCGTAGCTCGGCATCAGCCTCGGGCAAATTCGCGAGGCCATCACGCAAGACTTTAAAATAAAGCATGGTGCCGCCGACTAAGATTGGCACTTTGCCAGCGGCAGATATTTCGGCCATGGCTTTGAGAGCATCACTACGAAACTCAGCGGCGGAGTAGCTTTGATTTGGCTCAATAATGTCGATGAGGCGATGCGGCGCTCGTGCTAGTTCATCGGCAGTGGGTTTAGCCGTGCCGATGTCCATGCCGCGATAAATCATGCTGGAGTCGACCGAAATAATCTCGCCGATGCCTTTTTCGACTAGGGCGATAGCCAGTGCGGTTTTACCGGCAGCGGTTGGCCCCATAATGCAGAGCGCGGGCGGCAATGCTTGCGACTCCGACGAGGCCGCCATCAGCGACCTCGCATAAATAAACGATCTAGCTCAGCTAGGCTCAGGCGCGTCCACGTTGGGCGGCCGTGATTACATTGGCCGCTACGCTCGGTGGCCTCCATATCGCGCAGCAAAGCATTCATTTCCGGGATGCTCAATTGGCGATTCGCCCGCACCGCGCCATGACAGGCCATGGTGCCGAGCAATGTATTTTGTTGCTCCTCAACGCGACGAGTTTGGCCATGCACGAGTAAGTCCGCCAGCACATCGCGCAATAAAGCCGCAGCATCGGCTTGAGCCAACACTGCCGGCAATGAACGAATCAGCACCGTCTCTGGGCCTAAGCGCTGCGTTTCAATGCCCATAGCTAGCAATGCCTGCATTTCAGATTCAGCAATATCGGCTTCGCGCTGACTCAGCGCCACACTCAACGGGACTAGTAGCGGCTGACAAACCACGCCAGCA
The DNA here is from genome assembly GCF_042677145.1 of Paraperlucidibaca wandonensis. Lineage (NCBI taxonomy): Bacteria > Pseudomonadati > Pseudomonadota > Gammaproteobacteria > Moraxellales > Moraxellaceae > Paraperlucidibaca > Paraperlucidibaca wandonensis. The sequence goes on from NZ_JBHTIT010000001.1 coordinate 1,867,428, forward strand.
TCAGCTTGCTGCTGCTTTAGGCGCTCATAAACAATGCGCTCATGGGCGGCGTGCATATCGACCAAGACTAAGCCTTCAGTGTTTTGCGCCAAGACATAAACGCCATGAAGCTGGGCGATGGCGTAGCCCAAAACTGGCGTATTGGTGGCTTGCTCAGCAGGCATGCTAGGCGCTTCAGTTCCGCCCGCTAAATAGCTGGCAAAACCATCGCGCGCAGGAGCACTGGAGCGCCAATCTAGCCCGCCTTGTTGAGGGGAGTAGTTGGGCTGCCAGGCTTGTGGCTCAGACTGTGATGCAACGTTCGCAAAGTTTGCAGCACCCATCGAAGCAAAAGCCTGCTCAGCAGCTGGAGCCAAAGATCCCGTAGGCTGCGCATCATCGGGACGCACTTCTGCTAAAGCGCGATGCAAGCCACGATAAATCAGGTCATGCACCAAGCGATGCTCGCGAAAACGCACTTCATGCTTGGTTGGATGCACGTTGACATCGACAGTGCCGGGGTCGATGTCCAAAAACAGCACAAACGCCGGATGACGGCCGTGATACAGCACATCGGCATAGGCTTGACGCACTGCGTGCGAAACCACTTTATCGCGCACCATGCGGCCATTAACGAAGAAGTATTGCAGATCGGCTTGAGCCCGCGAAAACGTCGGCAGGCCCAACCAACCATGCAGGCGCGCGCCGGCAGCCTCTTGATCTAGTGGATGCGCTGCGGCAACAAACTGCGGCCCACAAATATGGCTTAAACGCCGCAGCATCTCTGCCTCGCTAGTCGCAGGCTTCAGCTGCCATAACACGCGCGCATTGTGCGTAAGACTGAATGATACTTGCGGCGAGACCAGCGCCAAGCGCCGCACCACCTCTTCTAAATGCCGAAACTCGGTGGCCTCGGTACGCATAAATTTGCGCCGAGCCGGTGTATTAAAGAATAAATCGCGCACCTCGACCGAGGTGCCGCGTGGATGTCGCGCCGGCTCAATCACCGCCGACATATCACGGCCCTCAGTTCGCACCGACCAGCCCAAGCCTGTCGTGTCGGTGCTTGAGGTCAGCGTTAAGCGAGACACCGACGCAATGGATGCCAGCGCTTCGCCGCGAAAGCCTAGTGTGGCCACGGCCTCGAGATCATCGACATGATGGATTTTACTGGTGGCGTGGCGCGCTAACGCCAAAGGCAGATCATCTTGGGCGATACCGTCGCCATCATCACGCACACGCAGGCAGGCCAAACCACCCTGCTCAATATGCACATCGATAGCGCGGGCACCGGCATCAAGCGCATTTTCAATCAGCTCTTTAACCACCGATGCCGGCCGCTCAACCACTTCACCGGCGGCAATTTGGTTAGCTAGGCGAGCATCTAAAAGCGCTATGCGGGCCACGAATTAATCTCGGTCAAACCAAGTGCCGGGCACTGGGAATTGTTGGCAAAAACGCACAACAGCCGCACCAATCGCCTGCGCCACATCACGCTGATAGCTCGCACTAATTAGGCGATCTTCTTCATCAGCATTAGAAATAAACCCAGTCTCAACCAAAAGCGAGACCATGCCGGGCTCTTTTAATACCGCAAAGCCAGCTTGCTCGACACGCTTGCTATGCAGTCGATTCACAACATTAGGCAGCGACTGCAAAATCAGCTTACCCATTTCTAGGCTGTGCTTAAGCGTTCCTTCCACCATCATGCCGGCGAGCATATCGGTTAAATCATCATTCTCAGCAACCACACCACCGATCAAATCAGACTTGTTTTCTTGTTCAGCGAGCTGTTGCGCAAAGCGCGAGGTCGCACCTTTGGCACCCTGCAATGACAGGGCAAAAACCGAGGCGCCATTTGCAGAGCGGTTAGCTGCGGAGTCGGCATGCACCGAAATAAAAATATCGGCCTTATGTTCATATCGCGCAATTTTCCGCCGCTGCTGTAGCGGAATAAAGAAGTCGCTGTCGCGAGTTAGTCGAGCCGTAATGCCTTTTTGCTTGCCCAAATAATCGGCCAATGACCGGGCAATGGCTAAAGTTACGTGCTTTTCATAGGTGCCACGACGACCAATAGCGCCGGGATCCTGACCCCCATGTCCAGCGTCGATGCTGACAATAATGTCTCGGCCATTTTTCTTGCCCGCAAACAAACCACCAAACACGGAGGTTGGCTCAGGCTTGACGATAGGCGCTGGCGATGCCGCTGCTGTGGCTATTTTCCCCGAAGCCACCACGCCTAAATCTATGACTAGGCGATACATACCTTGGGCATTCACTGGCAGCATGAAAATGGCGGCCTCAGCCTCTTCGTTCAACTCAACAATGAGCTTACTACGACTGCCACTACCATCGAGCGACATGCGTTGCACCGGGCCAACCTGCGAAGGAAAGTCCCGTGCCGAAAGTCGCGTTGTCGTATTTGGCACAGTAACGACTAAACGCCCAGGCGAAGTTTCTTCGCTAACGCGAAATTCGGTATTGCTGGAAAACTCAACCACCAAACGCGTTTTGCCCTCATAGTTGCCAGTGCGTGCACCGACTAGCTCTGCCGCCTGCGCTCCTAGCGCCATGACACAACACATCAGCAACAACAGTTGCTGTATCCATTTATTCATACCAGTCTCGCTAATAGTTGCTCGCCACGCAGCGTATGCGCCGTGATGGTGGCTACGCGCCCGTCAGCCAACTCGTGGCTCACCGGCGCTAAAGAAATGTCCCAATCTGGCGTTGGCAGCAAGGGCTCGCCTTGCGACGGCCACTCCACCAAGCTCAGCTGATCAGATGAAAAATAGTCACGAAAGCCAATCAGCTCTAACTCTTCCGGATCGATCAACCGATATAAATCGAAATGATTCACCGTATTGCCGTTTAAAACGTAGGGCTCAACCAAGGTGTAGGTTGGACTTTTAACTGCGCCCTGATGCCCCAATGTCTGCAATAAGCCTCGCACCAATGTGGTTTTGCCAGCACCTAAGTCGCCTTGCAAATACACCGTCGCGCCGCAGACATCGGTCGCAAAACACGCGCGCGCAATGTCTCCGCCCAGCTGCTCGGTAGCTGATGCATCGGGCAGCGCCCGCTGATAGCGAGTTAATGTAGCTACTGTAGGGGCTAAACGGCTGGTCATAGCAATGGCTTACAGATGGTGACTAACTGCTAAGGATGTCAGAATGTGCGCCATGACGCGAATCCCTTTACATGAAAACGCGAGTTTATCGCGCAATGAGCTGCTGACCCTAAAAGCCGATATTGCGCTCTGGGCGCGCGAGCTTGGCTTTCAGCAAATGGGCGTCAGCGACATTGATTTAGGTGAGCATCCGCAGCATTTGGCGGATTGGCTAGAGCAAGGCTACGAGGCCGGGATGGCATGGATGCACGAGCCAAAACGTGTGGCGCCAGCAGATTTGGTGCCGAACACGCAGCGCATCATCAGCCTGCGCATGGACTACCTGCCTGCCGAACCACGCATTCACGAAATTTTGGGCGATGCCGACCGTGCCTATATTGCACGCTATGCGCTGGGCCGCGACTATCACAAGCTCATCCGCAAACGCGTGCAAAAGCTAGCCGACCGCATGGCTGAGGCGATTGGGCCATTTGGCTATCGCGCCTTTGTCGACTCCGCACCCGTGCTAGAAAAAGCCATTGCCGCGCAAGCTGGCCTCGGCTGGGCCGGCAAGCACACGGTGATCATCAATCGCCAAGCGGGCTCATATTTTTTCTTGGCCGAACTCTTTACCGACTTACCGCTGCCCGTTGACGAACCAGTAAGCAGCCATTGCGGCACCTGCTCGGCCTGCATTGATATTTGCCCGACGCAGGCGATTATTGCGCCTTATGTGCTCGATGCCGGCAAATGCATTAGCTATTTGACCATTGAGTATCGCGGCGTGATTGCTGAGCCACTGCGCCGAGCCATCGGCAATCGTATTTTCGGCTGTGATGACTGCCAGCTCGTGTGCCCATGGAATCGCTACGCGCAGGCCAGCCAAGAGCCAGCTTTTACGCCGCGCCATGACTTCGATGGCCCGCCGCTGCTGGACCTATGGGCTTGGGATGAAATTACTTGGCTGAGCAAAACTGAAGGAATGCCATTACGCCGCATGAGCTACGCGAGCTGGCTGCGCAATCTATCGATGGCATTAGGCAATGCGCCCGCCAGCGCCGACATCGTGCAGGCACTGGCGATGCGCCGCGATGAGCTGAGCGCCAGCGGCATGCTCAATGATGTGCTCACTGAACATATCGACTGGGCCATTAACGAGCAGACGCTAAAGCTTCACGCAGCGCAGTAGCAACTTAGTTATCGCTAAAGCCTGGCAACTTAAAGAAGTACTGGCGGTAATAGCGCAACTCTTCGATTGAGTCCTTCACGTCATCCAAGGCCAAATGCGAACTTTGCTTAGTGAAGCGCTGCAATAAATCGGGATACCAACGACGTGCTAGCTCCTTTACCGTGCTCACATCGAGGTTGCGGTAATGAAAAAAGGCTTCGAGTTTGGGCATAGTGCGGTATAAGAAGCGGCGATCTTGGCAAATTGAGTTGCCGCAAATTGGCGATTTTTTCGGATCAACGAAGCGACTCAAAAACTCCAGCGTTTGCGCTTCGGCATCGGCCTCGGTCAATGTGCTGCGGCGCACGCGCTCGATTAAACCAGATTGGCCATGCTGACGTGTATTCCACTCATCCATGGCGTTAAGCACGATGTCTTTTTGGTGGATGGCCAACACAGGGCCTTCCGCCAACACGTTCAAATGTGCATCGGTCACGATCGTGGCCATTTCGATAATGCGATCGGTATCGGGGTTTAGGCCCGTCATTTCGAGATCGATCCAAACTAAATTTCCGACCTTATTATGATTCATGAACACTCCTAGTTGCCGTCAGTGGCACAATGCCCGCAGCATAGCAGAGCGCAACACCATTGCAGTCACCCAACAACGAGATAGGCCATGAGCCAACGCCGCATTAGTCGCCAACAAAGTTTTCGTATCGATCGCATTCAGGCTGAACGCATTGCGCGCGCCGCCAAACGTGAAGCCAAAGCCGAAGCATTGCTCGATGGTGGCGCCCTCGGCGTCGAGCAACGCGGCCGCATCATCGCGCATTATGGTGTGCAGCTTGCCGTTGAAGCGCTCGATGGCGAGCTCATTGGACAGCGCTTTCGCTGCCATCGGCGCGCCAATCTAGAAGCCTTAGTTACCGGCGATGAAGTCATTTGGCAGCCCGCTACTGAGGTCGCTACTGGCGTTATTACGGCGATACTGCCGCGCCGATCTGTGCTGGTACGCCCTGACCCATACAATAAGCTCAAGCCTGTTGCGGCAAATATCGATCTGATTTTACTGATCATTGCGCCCGAGCCAACGCCATCAGCTGAACTCATCGACCGCTATTTAATCGCCTGCGAAGCCACCGACATTCGGCCAATACTCGTGCTCAATAAGGCCGACTTACTGACTGAAAAAAATCATGATGAGTTAACTGAGTTGCTCGCCAGCTTTGCCGCACTCGGCTATGAAACCCGCACGCTTTCAGCACATGGTGACACCGGCGACCTAGAAGCTTTGGTGGCGCAACACACTGTGGTGTTTGTCGGCCAATCCGGCGTCGGCAAGTCATCGCTCATTAACACCTTACTGCCCGATGTCGCGCAAAAAGTGAAAGAGGTGTCTACCGGCTCCAAGCTCGGCCAGCACACCACGACAACAGCTTGTTGGTTTGATATTCCCACCGGTGGCGCACTCATCGACTCGCCGGGCATTCGTGAATTTGGCGTTTGGCATATGAATAAAGAAGAGCTGCTCGCCGGCTTTATCGAGTTTCAACCTTTTGCTGGCCAATGCCGATTCCGCAATTGCGCTCACGCCAGCGAGCCTGGCTGCTCGTTCCATCAAGCGGTTCTAGATGGCCATATTCAACCCCGCCGCTTCGCTAGCTTTCAGAAGCTGGTCAACGACATCGGCACACGATAACGACGTACTAAGCGCGATATGGCCGCGAGATAATCAGCTTGCGCTAGAGCCTAAGCGGCTGCATGCGTATACTGCCTGACTTTCTCGCCACACTGAGTCACATCATGGATCGCGCTATTGAATTTGTAACCAACCACCACATGCTGGTGGCTACGTTTATCGCCCTGCTAGCGGCGTTTGTTTTCACGGAAATCCAGCGCGGTGGCCGCCGCATTTCGCCCGCCGACCTAACTCGCTTGGTCAACACTCAGGAAGCGCGCGTCATTGATTTGCGTAATACACCAGAGTTTCGCGAAGGCCATATTACCGGCAGCGAAAATATGCCGTTTAGCCAAGTTGCTGAAAAAGCAGCCGCACTGGCAGCCGCTGGCAAACCGATTATTTTTGTTTGCGCCATGGGCCAAACTGCTGGCAACGCCGCTCGCAGCGTGAAACAAGCCGGCATGAAAGAAGTGCATATTTTAAGCGGTGGCATTTCCACTTGGCGCCAACAAGGCCTACCGCTGGTACGCTGAGTCGCCACTTATTTCCACGAATAGCAGGAGAGCCTCATGGCCAAAGTAATCCTTTACACCACCCGCACCTGCCCTTTCTGCGTGCGCGCCAAACAGCTGCTGGGCAATAAATCCGTAGCTTTTGAAGATATCGATGTCGGCAATGCACCTGAACAGCGCGCAGAGCTGACAGCTCGCACCGGCAGCCGCACCGTGCCACAAATATTCATCAACGACGCCTTTATTGGCGGCTGCGATGAGCTGTTTGCGCTAGAACGTAGCGGCGAGCTTGATCGCCTTTTACAGGCTTAACCCATTCCGCTTTAATCAGCCCACACCATAATAAGAGAGTCAAAATGGCCGACACCCAACCGCAATTTGCCCTGCAACGCATCTACCTGAAAGATACTTCGTTTGAAGTTCCCGGCGCACCAAAAGTTTTCCTGCAAACCTGGAACCCTGAAGTCAATATCGACTTGGCCACGGCGCATCAGCCTCTCGAAGACGGCAAGCACTACGAAGTGCAATTGGCCATCACCGTGACGGCAAAAAACGAAGGCAGCACGGCATTTTTAGTGGAAGTGAAGCAGGCTGGCATCTTCCAAATCGAAGGTGTGGATGAAGCGGAACTAGGCCCATTGCTTGGCGCTTACTGCCCGAACCTATTGTTCCCATTTGCTCGTGAAGCCATTTCTGACCTAGTCGGCAAAGGCAGCTTCCCACAACTACTCTTGCAGCCAGTTAACTTCGACGCTCTCTACGCCGATAGCCTGCGCCGCAAAAACGAAGCCGGCGCTGAAGCCGCAGACACTACTCGCCCGCAGTAAATCCTTGCTGGCGCCAGGCCTCATAGACCATTACCGCCACGCTATTGGATAGATTCAAACTGCGACTGTCTGCCAACATGGGCAGCCGCAGTTTGTTTTCCGGCGCAAAAGTAGCTAACAGCTCAGCGGGCAAGCCGCGAGTTTCTGGGCCGAACACTAAAACATCACCCTCACTGAGCACGGCAGAAAAGGCTGACTGCGAACCCTTTGTGGTTACCGCGCGCCAGCGTTTATCAGCCAAATAATCTCGGGCCGCCTGCCAGTTCGCGTGCACTTTAAGCTTCGCCCATTCGTGATAATCCAAACCAGCTCGCTTCAGCTTGCTGTCATTGAGCTCAAAGCCTAAAGGCTCAATAAGGTGCAGTCGGGCGCCAGTATTGGCACACAAACGAATGATATTGCCGGTGTTGCCGGGGATTTCAGGCTCATAGAGCACGATGTCGATCATGAACATATCCAAAAAGTCTATTGCTAGATTGAGCACTAAGTCGTCAACCGCAACGAGCTAACGGCGTTTCTGTATCTCAGATGGCGAAAATGCCACCACGCAGGAGTGAAGAGCCGATTATGCATCTTGTCGCCGACGCCGGTCTCGCCTATCGTGTGCCCAAAGCGCCACCGGTAAAATTAGTCATGCCAGCACGTCCAGTCCCACAATCGATCGATGCGTTTTTGCATAGCATCAGCCGACGGGCAAGATTAACCGCCGAGCTCGCCACCCGCGATCCCGACGCTGCACAAGATATTGTACAAGAAGCCATGCTCACTCTCGTGGCGAAATACGGCAACCATGACCCCAGTAGCTGGGGACCATTGTTTCACCGCATTTTGCACAGCCGCATGATGGATCACTTTCGCCGCGAAACTCGTAAGCGCAAATGGTTCACTTGGCTTGAGCCATTAGACGACGCTGGCGAAGAAGATCCGTGGCAGAACATTCCTGACCGCGTCGATAATAATCCGGTCACGCTATTGCAGCAGGCCGATAATATGGATGCCGTTTTAGCGGCAGTGGGCGAATTGCCCCTTAGACAGCAGCAAGCCTTCTTGCTGCGAGCCTGGGAAGGCTATGACACCGCTCAGACAGCCGAGGCAATGGGCTGTGCTGAGGGTAGCGTGAAAACGCATTACTTCAGGGCTTTAAACAAAATTCGCGCCAAGCTAGACGGCATTGGCACGACAGCGGAGGACATGACATGAACAAGACACCAGAGCTTTCCTTTGAGGATGCCCGCTTCGCCAAACGCTTGGCCGACACACTCGATCGCTCCATTAGCGAGCCAGACCCTTTGTGGGATGCACGCGTGGCGCAAATTGTGGCGCAAGCACAGCGCCAGCAAAAGCGCACGCATCGCTGGCAATGGTCAGGCGGTTTAGCTTTAGCCGCTAGCGTGGCCTTTATGGTCGTGCTGCCTGGCGACTGGCTGCTCAAAACCAGCGGCACCGAAACCACGCAAGCACGCCCAGCAAGCAGCTCGGTAGATGGTCAAATGCTGGAAGAGATCGACTGGCTGATGTCGATGGAGGACACATCTCGTGGTCAACGCTAAACTGAGCGCGCCACGAATGCGACGAGCGGCCACTCGGCTAATGCTGATTGGCGTGCTCTCGGTACCAACATTGGCATGGGCCGAGACTCTGCCTTGGGCATCATTGAGCCAAGAGCAACAAGCAACGCTAGCCGACTTCCAGCCTCGCTGGGATGAGATTAGCGATGCTCGTCGCAGCCAGTTAGTTGAACGCGCGCAGCGCTGGAGCAACTTGCCAGATGAGCGTCGCCAAGCCATCTTGACGCGCTGGAATGAGATCAAGTCATTGTCGCCAGAAGCTCGCGATGCACTGCGCCAGCGTTGGAATTCGATGTCGCCGGATGAGCGCCGTCAGGCTCTTGGTGCACCGCACACAAGCGATGGCACCATGCCGGCCTCTATTTCCAACTAGTCATCATCGTCGCCACCCGTGCTCAAACCCAGTTCCTTGAGTTTGCGGGTGAGCGTATTGCGCCCCCAGCCTAGCACCACTGCGGCATCACGCCGCCTCCCCCCAGTAAACTGCAAGGCCTCGGTGATCATCACGCGTTCAAACGCTGGCACCGCCTGATCTAGCAAAGCTCCAGCTGACTTATTTTGCAGCGCTTGCCGCGCCCATTGCGCTAATGCTTGCTCCCAATTCGGCAATGCCACATCAGGCTCCATCTCACCTTCTGCCTGCAGCTCAGGCGGCAAATCGCTGACTAATACTTCGCGCCCCGTGGCCATCACAGTGATCCAGCGACAGGTGTTTTCAAGCTGACGAACATTGCCCGGCCAAGGCAGCTTTTGCAGATATGCCGATGCAGCTAACGTCAACGTTTTAGGCTCAACCTGTAGCTCTTTAGCTGCACGCCCCATAAAAAACTGCGCCAGGCGCGGAATATCAATACTTCGATCACGCAAGCGCGGAATATGTATGCGAATGACATTGATGCGGTGAAATAAATCTTCGCGAAACTTACCTTCAGCGACTAATTTTTCAAGATTCTGATGCGTGGCGGCGATGATGCGCACATCTACCCGCACAGGGGTGTGGCCACCGACACGATAAAATTCGCCGTCGGCTAGAACACGCAGTAAGCGCGTCTGTGTGTCGATGGGCATATCGCCAATTTCATCGAGAAATAAGGTGCCGCCATCGGCCTGCTCAAAGCGCCCAGCGCGCTGCGTGCTGGCACCAGTGAATGCACCCTTTTCATGACCAAATAATTCCGACTCCATTAGATCTTTTGGAATTGCAGCCATATTGAGTGCAATAAATGGCTTGCGGGCTCGTGGCGAATGCTGATGTAAAGCGCCAGCAACCAACTCTTTACCAGTACCAGACTCACCGTTAATCAGCACAGTGATATTCGAGTTACTGAGCCGGCCAATAGCACGAAATACTTCCTGCATCGCTGGTGACTCGCCAATGATGCTAGTCGAGCGCGCAGTCTCGGCCACTGCCTCTATTACCGGCGTAATCTGCTCTAAATGATGCACTATGGCGCGCTGCACCAAGGCCACAGCCTCATCGACATCGAACGGCTTCGGCAAGTACTCAAATGCCCCGCCCTGATACGATGCCACCGCCGAACTTAAATCGGAATGCGCCGTCATGATGATTACTGGCACATGCGGATGCAGCTCGCGCACTTGAGCCAAAAAGCTTAAGCCATCGATACCGGGCATACGAATATCGCTCACTAATGTCATTGGCTGTTCATGCTTCAAACGCGTCAATGCGCTAGTCGCATCCTCGAAGCTGCTTACCAACAAGCCAGCCTGTGTCAGCGCGCGCTCAAGCACCCAGCGAATGGCGCGATCGTCATCGATGACCCATACAGTGTGTTTAGTCATGGGGTTTTTCCAAAGGTAGGTAAATACTAAAAAGTGTTCGGCCTGGGTATGAGTCGCACTCAATCAAGCCGTGGTATTGATGAATAATGTCTTGTGCAATCGATAGCCCAAGGCCATTCCCTGCAGCGCGGCCACTAATCATGGGATAGAAAATAGACTGCTTAATGTCGGTCGGTATGCCCGGCCCGTTATCAGAAATATCAATGCGTAACACGAGTCGATGTCGCTTAGCACCAATGGTGAACTGACGCATCGGCCGCGTTTTAAAGTGCAAGGTAGGCTCGCGATCACTGGGGTTCTCCAGTAGTGCTTGCAGACCATTGCCAGCAATATTGAGCAACGCCTGAATCAGCTGATCCGGATCGGCTTCGATGTCTGGCAACGAAGGGTCATAATCACGCTCGATACGAATACGGCCGTCTGCCTCGGCCTCGAGCAGCGTTACCACGCGCTCCACGCACTCGTGCGGATTGACCGTGCGCAAAGTCGGCAAACGCCTCGGCCCAAGCATGCGGTCGGCCAAAACTCGCAGACGATCAGCTTCCTCAATAATCACGCTGGTGTATTCCCTGAGCTCGGCATCCGGCAGTTCACGCGCCAGCAATTGCGCCGCACCACGAATGCCGCCTAATGGATTTTTAATCTCATGCGCAACGCCGCGCACCAATTGCCGCATCGCTTGATGGCTGGCAAGCATGGCCTCTTCACGGGCAATTTTCAGCAGCCGGTCGCGCGGCTGAATCTCGATTAATAGCTCATTGCGGGCGCTCGGTGCAGTAAGCAGCGATGCCGTGTAATCCACAGTAATGTCATGCAGACCGACTCGCAGCTTAGCTTCACGCTTAGTGAACTGATGCCCGCTGCGCAGTGTTTCAGCAAGCGCCGCGCCAGCATTATTTTCAAACTCAATGAGCACTTGATGTAATGGCAGGCCGAGCGCGCGGCTATGACTGATCGCCAAAAGGCTTTCAGCGGCAGGATTTACATAGACCAAACGCAGCTCGGTATCGCATAGCAAAACTGCCGTGCTCAGGCTTTCTAGCAAGCGTTTCGGGGTTCGCTCTTCACTCATGCGCTGCTCTATTGTGGTCATACAGACGATAGCTGCAAAAATCGCACCAGTCGGGGAAAACCCTGCAATAGTGCCATTTTGCAGGCTTACGGCTTATTCCTGAATACAAAACGCACCATCACGGTGCTGCATCATGCCCATTCACGACATTAGTATGCACCAATTTAGTGCCACACAACTCGCTGTAAATACGCGCGCCAATTAAGGGAATTACGCTACAATTCGCGTCTTCTGATCAATCGGCCACCCCACATGTCGCTCGCTAATCCCCGCGTTGGTTTCGTTTCGCTCGGCTGCCCAAAAGCTTTGGTCGACTCTGAGCGCATCCTTACCCAGCTTCGCACTGAAGGTTATGAAATATCCGCCAGCTATGACGGCGCCGACTTGGTCGTGGTCAACACTTGCGGCTTTATTGACTCCGCCGTGCAGGAGTCGCTCGATGCTATCGGCGAGGCCTTAGCGGAAAATGGCAAAGTTATTGTCACCGGCTGCTTGGGCAAAAAGGCCGATGTCATTCGTGCTGCACATCCTAGCGTGCTCAGCGTTACTGGCCCGCAAGCCTACGAAGAAGTGATGGGCGCGGTGCACCAATTTTTGCCACCGAAGCATGACCCCTTCATTGATCTGGTGCCGCCTCAAGGCATCAAACTCACGCCAAAGCACTATGCCTACTTGAAGATTTCCGAAGGCTGCAATCATCGCTGCACCTTCTGCATCATCCCATCTTTACGCGGCGACCTCGTGTCACGCCCCGTGGGTTCGGTACTGACTGAAGCGGAAAACTTGGCCAAAGCCGGTGTAAAAGAGATTCTAGTGGTGTCGCAAGACACCAGCGCCTACGGCGTTGATCTAAAATACAAATTGGATTTCTGGGGCGGCCGTCCGGTGAAAACTCGCATGCTCGAGCTCTGCGAAGCGCTTGGCACGCTGGGCGTATGGGTGCGTTTGCACTATGTCTATCCCTACCCGCACGTCGACAACGTGATTCCGCTGATGGCCGAGGGCAAGATCCTGCCGTATTTGGACATTCCCTTTCAGCATGGCAGCCCGAGCGTGCTGAAACGCATGAAACGTCCTGCGCATGCCGAAAATACATTGGCACGCATCAAGCGCTGGCGTGAAATTTGCCCAGATTTGATCATCCGCTCAACGTTTATTGTTGGCTTCCCGGGCGAGACCGAAGAAGAGTTTCAAGAGCTGATGGACTGGTTGCAAGAAGCTCAGCTCGATCGCGTTGGTTGCTTCCCGTATTCGCCGGTAGAGGGCGCGCTGGCTAATGATGTGGCTGAGCCAGTGCCCGAAGAAGTGAAGCTGGAGCGTCATGAGCGCTTTATGACGTTGGCGGCGGAGATTTCGGCGAAGCGTTTGCAGCGTCGTGTTGGCCGTATTGAGCAAGTGCTGGTGGACGAGATTGATACTGAAGAAGGCGTGGCAGTTGCGCGCTCGAAGGCTGATGCGCCGGAGATTGATGGCAATGTCTTTATTGAGGGCGATGGTGCGGTGGATCTGAAGCCGGGCCAGTTGGTGATGGTGCGTATTACTGAGGCGGATGAGTATGATTTGTTTGCGGAGTTGGTGGCTGAGTGAGGCTTCTCTGCAATGGCTTTAGCTGCAATGGCTGAGGCCGGTGCAGGCTGAGGCAATGAAACACGCCGTGAATACATCCTTGTAGGCTCGCAGGCGCCATCCATGGCGCCTGACGGTTTCACCGCCTCAGCCTGCACCAACCTTTAGCGGTTTGCGCGAGATTGTCACCCGAAAAACGGCATGGCATGCTTTGCAGCACAAGATGTGCGGTATTTGATGGCAAGGAGTGCCGTGTTCAAGTTTCCAGGACTTTGATGTCTTTGAACTTCCCCCTCGCTCCCCTGTCTTATGCAGCAGCTCAGAATTATTACACCGCAACTTTGCGGTATAAACTAAGTTAGGCATCTTAAAAATGAACACCGAAGAACGACTTAAAATATGGCGAGCCTTGTCAGATCTATTTTTGGATACCGAAATAGAAGGTTCAACATTTAAGTATATTGCGCGTACTGTTTCTGAAAGTGAGTTTTCTTTATCTGAAGTCGAAAATATTCTTTGGTACGAAGTTTATCCCGTTCTAGAAAGTAATCTGCGAAGTGTTGCGGGTGTGTGGGAAGGCTGGTCGGATGCTTGGCTGCTTCAAAATCTACCGGCTGCGGTTCGACCAACAGCCATACATGGAGAACCTTCCATAATAAAAGAAATAAAACGTTGCTGGTTGTTAGTAGCTGAAGCGTATGCAAAACAAAAGGCCTAACAAAGTGGTCAAACACCGTTCCGCTTCGCTCCACTGGACAGAATTTAAGTCGCGGCTTTGTGGTTTTGCTGCGCAAAAAGTATTCCACAAAACCACAACTTAAATTCTGCCGTTTACCACGGCGTTGGGCATCTTTCATGGAAAGCGAGAATATGAGTTTTGGAGAGAAAGTAAAAGAATCTATCGTAAACCGTGCAGCAGAAGGGCTAGCAGTATCTGTCAGCGTGATACTGATTTGGGTAGTTTCGAAGATCGCTCCAGCGATAATGCCCGCGTTGGAGTCCAATCTCTCTAAACAGTTGTTGCTATCGCTTTTTTTAGCGTCACTGGCTTTAAATATAGTTTTCGTCGTTTTATTTTGGACAACACGAAAGAAAGCCGAGTTTAAACTCAAGTATGGTATTTACTGGGACGCAAATAAAAATCCTCATTGCCCTAATTGCAAGATTCCTATCGCTGGTTACGCAGAATATCAAACGGGTACGGGCTATTACTGCAAGCCGTGTAAAAAAATATTTCCGCTTCAAGATTCAGCTGGTAATGATGTCCCGCCAAGTCAGGCGGTCGGTGAGCTTTAATGCCTAACAAGTCAATTAACTTCGCGCCTACGGCACCGGACACGCTAACGCGTGCCGGCTATTGAGGCGTTAGGCGTCAGGAGAATCACTATGGCAGAAGGTCATGAAATAAGAGCCTCAATTGATTCTGAAACAGTTCGTGGGCTATTGCTTATTAACGGTGGCGGCGCAGTAGCACTATTGGCATTTTTGTCAGGTGTTCTTCTAAAGCCAGAATTAGAAATACTCACCCGCGCTACCATTTGGTCTGTGTTCATCTTCCAGCTCGGTTTAGCGTTTGCAGTAGTCCACAATCGCTTTCGTCGCCTTTGCTCCCTTCAATACGCGAAGAAATCCGAAAATAGAAAGAAATGCACGCTTTTTGGCAAAGAGTTACGCGAACCCTGTATCTGTCATTGGAGCACCGGCTTTATGTGGGCATCTATAGCTTCTTTTGTCGCAGGTGGTTCATTAATTTTAGTAGCAGGGTTATGCGTTGTTGGTTAAAGCTAAAGTAGTCCCAGTGCCGCCTAAAAAGGCACTCAAGCGGGACTGCCACTTCGTGGCAGTCCCTTAGTCTCGGCGTTAGAGAGCTCTTCGAATGAAGTTCCACGTCAAATACGAGCCGTGCCAATCCTTAAGGGTGTTGGGAGAAAAATTCCCCATTTTTCAGGGAAACTTGTTTCACTACACCGACGAGCAGGCAGCGGAATCAATTTCGGCGACTGGTGACCTTTGGCTCACCAGAGGGGATTCCTTCTTGGACGAAAATGAAATTCGTTATGGAGCGAGATTGCTTTACTCTGCGATTGAAAGGTCAACTGACGGTGAAATGAGAAGATCGTTCATCTCAACAATCGACACGCTTGGTGAAATACTTCGGCGGCACTATCTGATGTCGTTTACGAGCAATGCCGAGAATCGACACCTTGCGAAGAATTATGGAGGAACTCGCATTGAGTTTCGTGAAGATACTTGGATGTTACTCCGCGGTGGTGGCTATTGCCTGACTCCGCAGGGAGATGGATTCCGTGCGCAACACTTTATAGACACTCTCAATGTTGAGTGTTGCCATGTAGTGTACAGAGCAGATGAGCAGTCATATATTTCAGACTGCGCCGTGTCTGCAATGAAAGAAGTTTACTCAATGAATCAGGATAGCATTGAGTATGCGCTTTCAATATTCAGTCTTAGGGAAAAGTTGGCGAACTGCTTGGCGCTTTTCAAGAGTCCAGAATTTTGCGCAGAAGAGGAGTTGCGCTTGTTCGTGTATCCACGCCAAGGCATGACTACGTCACTACCGTATGATTCTCGTATGAGCGGTGATCGTCGGGTTTTTTATATGAAGGCTCGCATTCCGCATCTGGTGCGTGACTGCATTGTTGGAGTCCAAAAGATTGTTTAGTGTTGTGAGCGACCGCACTCAAACCATTAGCTGCAGGCGCAACGGCCCTAACGGTCCGCGGCCTGAGCTCATATGTTAGGCCATCAAGGACGTACCAATGACGCAAGACTTTGAGAAAAGACAGGCCGTTGTTTCAAGCGTGAGATCCACGGTGGCCGGCTACATTATGTATTGGCACAAGCTGTGCCTAGAAGTAAGCATTCTTATCTCATCGGGCATCGTAGCAATCGTGACATTCGGTATCGATAGAGCCTCTCTCGATTTGACCGGCAAGGCGCTGCTGTTGCTAGGACGAGTCGCTGTATCCGAAGGCATGGAAGGATTTCGATGCTGTTCGCATGGACCTCGTCCCTAAGTGGTCAATTGGCCTCATGCTGAGCACTTGGGCGTTCATCAGTTTGTTGGTCCTTATTGGCAAGTAGCGACCTAACTATTCACTTAAGCGTTGGGCGTCAAGGCCGATGCCCTCAAGTCAGGCCAGCGTGCTGGCAAAGCTGGCGAAAAGCGCCGGTGCGTCGGTAACCGAAAGGCCGCACGAGTCAAGCATTGGCCATTCCTGTCAAACCAAAAGTATTGGAGGCTAGTTCATGACCCCAGAAGAAACGTTCACTAAGTACTTAAAGGCGTTCGAAACCCTCGAACCTTCTAAATTCACTCCCTACTACCATTCTCCATTCATGCTTGTGACACCAGTCGGTGTTTTCACTGGTATCAATGAAGAAGCGACCGACGCTATCGTGAGCAAGGTAGTGGCACAGGCGAAGGAGCAGGGTTACTCGCGCTCCGAGATGCCAAATGGTTTCGCCTGTGAGGCCCTTGCGCCAGATCTAGCATCACTCACTGGAAACATACGTCGATTTAATCAGGCTAATGAACAGATCGCTGAGTTCGGCATTTCCTACCTAATGCGAAGAGTAGGCGACGAATGGAAGCTCGTGGTCATGACCATTCATGCACCGAAATGAAGGGTTATGAGTTTTAGCTATTCTCTATAGACATAGTAGATATGAGAAAACAACAAGGACTCAATTTTCGCTATGAATAAAAAACTTACCTTCGACCAAGTTCGGGCCGAACAGCTGAAATACAACGCCAAGCGAGCTTCTGGCTATCGAGAGCAGGCGCTGAAGCTCTTTCCCCATATTTGTGGTCGCTGTGCACGAGAGTTCTCTGGCAAGAATCTACCAGAGTTAACCGTGCATCATGTCGATCACAACCATGATAACAATCCGCCTGACGGTAGTAATTGGGAACTCTTGTGCCTCTACTGCCACGATGAGGAGCACTCCAAATTCGAAAATCTCGTGCGTTATGGCAGTAGAAAAGAAAGCGAGAGGGCTCCAGCAACCCATAATCCCTTTGCAGATTTAAAGGAACAAATGGATAAGAAGAAATAGCGCTGTAGTACATTCTTATCAGCAATATACAAGTCAGTTAACAAGGCCATCATTACAACAGCCTGCTGGCCATTACGGCTGATGATAATAGGCTCATGGTGTCGGTCGGCTTAACTCAGGCGCTATGTGCCATAGTATTGAGAGTAGGGAGTAGAGAATGGAGTTCTTAGCCGAGAAGATTATTAGATGTCCGTACTGTGATGAGTCTCTCGATGTGCTCATAGATCCCCAAGAAATTGGTCAACAATATGTTGAGGATTGCCAAGTATGTTGCAAGCCAATCACGTTCCACATAACTTCAGATTCGGCTGGCAACGTTGTTGTTTCGGTGCACGATGAAAATGACACTTATTAGTGAGCACATAGCAAGGCGCTGGTGCAGTGGACTCGCTGAGATAGACGGCAGATGAGAATTCAAAATCTTCTAGGTATAGAGCTTCCAATCATTCAAGCGCCTATGGCGGGTGTGCAAGGCAGTGCGTTAGCAATCGCCGTATCCGGTGCTGGTGGGCTGGGCTCGCTCCCTTGCGGCATGCTCAGCCTTGAAGCCATGCGCAAGGAGCTGGCGGCTATAAAAGCGCAGACCAACCGCCCCTTCAACGTTAATTTCTTTTGCCATACACAGCCCGAGCCAAATAGTGAGCAGGAGGCGGCTTGGAGGGCGGCGCTGTCACCTTATTACGAAGAGTATGGGATAGACCTAAGCGCTATCGCTGGGGGAACCGGACGTTTGCCTTTTAGCGCTGAAGCCGCCGACGTTCTGGCGGAATTTGAGCCTGCCGTTGTCAGTTTCCACTACGGCTTGCCCGAGCAAGGTTTGTTGGAGCAAGTGCGGAAGTGGGGTGCGAAAATACTATCTACCGCGACAACGGTAGATGAAGCCCGCTGGTTGGAGGCGCAAGGAGTCGACGCCATTATCGCGCAAGGTTTAGAGGCTGGTGGCCACCGTGGGACTTTCCTATCGGAAGATCTGAACACACAGCTTGGAACCTTCGCGTTGCTCCCGCAAATTGTTCAGGCAGTGAATATTCCAGTGATTGCAGCAGGAGGCATCGCCGACGCAAACGGCGTTGCGGCTGCTATGTCCTTAGGTGCTGCAGGAGTGCAAGTAGGCACGGCTTATATGCTATGCCCAGAAGCCACTACAAGTGCAGTTCACCGAGCTGCCATCAAGAGCGACTCGGCGATATTTACCGCCCTTACCAATGTGTTCTCTGGGCGACCGGCTCGTGGCATTGTCAATCGCCTGATGAAAGAGCTTGGGCCTATGAGCTCAGTGCCTCCCGCTTTTCCACTGGCCTCGGCTGCATTGGCCCCACTGCGTGCGGAAGCTGAGCGCTTGGGGACGGGAGATTTTTCGCCGTTATGGGCAGGCCAAAATGTAAGCGGTTGCAAAGAAGTCCCGGCAGCTGACCTAACCTTGGAGCTTGCTAAAGGCACTAAAGAGGTGCATTAGCCAGTTGCTTTAGACAGTGAATGGCAAACTGGTGCTTGAGCAGTGGTAGCAAGCCATCTTAAGTAAAAGAGATCTTCTCGCCACCCTGCTCCACCACCACCCGCGTCAACAGCTCCTGCAAGGTCTCACCTGTAGATTGGCAAAACCACACATCATCCTGCCGACCCAAATGAAAACCACCTGACCGCGCCGCCACCCATATCTCGAGCGTTGCCACCTGACGATTAATGATGATCTTGCTGCCGTTTTCCGCCGTCAGTGTGAGAATGCCCGAGCTCATCTCAAAGTCGAGTTCGGTGTCGGCGTCTTCAACTTGCTGCTCTATGCTTAGTAAAGTGGCTTCGGCAAGGGCGTTAAATTCTGACTCATTCATGGCGATCTCGATGCAATAGGTGGGCTTGGGTAAATGCGTGTGCTACCGCATAATAGCGCACTCTAAATTGGCTACGAGATGATTGCCATGATTCGCATCGTGATGTTGCTCGCCGTGAGCCTCGGCGCCGCTCTGCTTAGCGCCTGCGGCCAGAAAGGCCCGCTGTATTTTCCACCGGCCAATGCCGAGCCTTATAAAGCGCCTGAGCGTAGTGCGCCGCCAGAGTTTCCTGAGCTTGAAAAAAAGCCAGCGTCCAGCGAGCAAACTGATGCGCCAAGTAGCGACGACCAGCCGGCCTCTTAACTGACTTTATTGTAGGATTTTGCATGACCTCGCTTTCCCTGATCGATGGCACACGCCACCTCGAAGCCATCGCCCTAGAATGCTTAGCGGAGCGTTTCGGCACGCCGCTGTATGTCTATTCACGCGCTGCGCTCACGGCCAACTACCAAGCCTTCGATGAGGCGTTTGCCGAAGTCGAGCATCAGGTCTGTTTCGCCGTTAAAGCCAACTCCAATATTGCTGTGCTCAATGTCCTGGCACGCCTTGGCGCGGGCTTCGACATTGTTTCTGGCGGCGAGCTTGAGCGTGTTATTGCTGCCGGTGGCGAGCCCAGCAAAATCGTGTTCTCCGGCTTGGGTAAAACCGAAGTGGAAATTCAGCGCGCCTTAGAGCTGGGCATTGCCTGCTTTAATGTTGAGTCCGAAGCTGAGCTTGATCGCATCAATGCGGTTGCTGCGCGCTTGAAAGTGAAGGCGCCGATTAGCCTGCGCGTGAACCCCGATGTCGATGCGCAAACGCATCCGTACATCTCTACCGGCTTGAAAGAAAACAAATTTGGTGTGGCCATTGAGCGCGCACCAGAAGTCTATCGCCGCGCGATTGCACTCGGGCATTTAGACGCCGTTGGCATCGATTGCCATATTGGTTCGCAGCTCACCAGCACAGCGCCATTTTCCGATGCGCTCGATCGCGTGTTAGCGATGATTGATCAGCTCGCCGACGAAGGCATCACGCTATCGCATATCGATATCGGCGGCGGTTTGGGCGTGCGTTACAAAGATGAGACACCGCCGACACCGGCCGAATATGCCGCTGCACTATTGCCGCGCTTAAAAGCTCGCGGCCTGAAGGTGTATATGGAGCCCGGCCGTGCGATTGCTGCCAATGCCGGTGTGCTGCTAACGCGAGTGGAGTTTGTGAAGCCCACTGAGCATAAGCACTTTGCTATTGTCGATGCCGCCATGAACGACTTGATTCGCCCGGCGCTGTATCAAGCATGGATGGATATTGTGCCGGTAACGCCGCGCACGGAAGTCACCAGCCAGCGCTACGATGTCGTTGGTGCTGTCTGTGAGACAGGCGACTTCTTGGGCAAAGACCGCGATTTAAGCATTACCGCAGGCGATTTGTTGGCCGTAACGGGCGCTGGCGCTTATGGTTTTGTCATGAGCTCGAACTACAACACCCGTGGCCGTGCTGCTGAAATCATTGTCGATGGTGATCAAGCTTGGCAAGTTCGCCGCCGCGAGACCACCGCCGATCTCTTAGCCCTTGAATCGTTGCTGCCCTAACAACACAATAGAGCCGTTCGCGAGTCGCTAGGCCATGCAGGCCGCTAGACTCGCCCAAGCTTAGGAGCCCGCACATGCGTCTGGAATTTACCAAGATGCACGGTCTCGGCAACGACTTTCTGATGCTGGACTTGGTATCGCAACGCGCCCGTCTCGATGCGCAGCTTATCCGCCGCTTAGCCGACCGCAATACCGGCGTCGGCTTCGATCAGCTGCTCATTGTTGAGGCGCCAACACGCCCCGATGTTGACTTCCGCTACCGTATTTTCAATGCCGATGGCTCTGAAGTGTCGCAGTGCGGCAATGGCGCACGCTGCTTTGCCCGCTTCGTGCGCGACCGCCGCCTCACCCGCAAAGACCAACTCTCGGTGGAAACTGCCAGCGGCGTTATCCAGCTCGACATTACCGCCAATGGCTGGGTCACCGTTGATATGGGCGCACCTATACTCGCGCCTGCTGCCATTCCCTTTAAAGCCGATACGGAAGCACTGGACTACGACTTAGTGCTGCCTGATCGCACGCTGCGCATTGCCGCCGTGAGCATGGGTAACCCGCACTCAGTCTTACGTGTGGAGTCGGTAGCGAATGCGCCCGTGGCCGAGATTGGGCCATTGATTGAAGCCCACAAAAGCTTCCCAGAGCGCGTCAATGCCGGCTTTATGGAGGTTGTGCATCGCGGCCATATCCGGCTACGTGTGTATGAGCGTGGCACTGGCGAGACGCAAGCGTGTGGCACTGGAGCTTGCGCTGCCGTGGTCGCTGGCATTCGCTGGGGCTTACTCGACTCCACCGTGCGCGTAAGCCTGCCCGGTGGCGAGCTGACTATTTCATGGGCTGGTGGCGAGACCTCGGTGATGATGACTGGGCCCACGGCGCGCGTGTTCGATGGCGTACTGCGCATTGGTGAGGGCACGGCGTGAGCTCGTCATTGAGCACTCGCTTAAATGATGCTGAGGTCGCGGCATGGCTCGCTGAGCATCCTGAGTTTTTCGAGCACCATCCTGAGCTGCTGGCCACGTTGCATATTCGCCATGAGCACCAAGGCCGCGCAGTGTCTTTGATCGAGCGTCAAGTTACGCAGCTACGCCGCCATAACGATGAACTCAGCGAGCGCCTGGAAGAAATGATTCAGGCGGCCAGCCATAACGACGCACTGTTTGAGCAACTCAGCAATGTGCTCTTGCGCGTAGTCGGCAGCGCCAGCATCGCGCAAATGGGCACGCGCTTATTTAACGAATTACGCGAGCCCTTCCACTGCCAGCAAGTGACCATGTTGCTGCTACAAGAGCAGGCACCAATGCCGTGGCGTGCGGTATCCGTGAGCGCATTTGATAAACGCCTGCCTGGTCTTTTAGCTGGCCGCCGCGCCTTAGCGGGCAAATGGCGTCGAGATGAGTTTCGCTTCCTATTTGGTGACGATGGCCTGAACTTAAGCTCGGCAGCCATCATTCCGCTCTGTGCCGGCGAGCAAGTCGTTGGCGTCTTAAACTTAGGCTCAACCGAAGCCAGCCACTTTCGCTCAAGCATGGATACGATGTTTATCTCGCACTTGGGCGATGTCGTTGGCGAGCTGCTCGGGCGCTTTTTACGCCACCCAAATAGTCCCGACTTAGCATGAGCTTCGCAGAGGATATCGCTGCCTTTTTGAGCTACTTAAGCAGCCAGCGCCTCGCCTCGCCGCACACTACCAAAGCCTACGCGCGCGACCTGAATGCCCTTGTTGAGTTTTTTGCCAATCACGGTGTCAGCAACTGGCGCGACTTCACACGGCCGCTGCTAGAAGCGTGGATAGGCGAATGCCGCGATCGCGACCTGAGCACGCGCAGCATTGCTCGCCAGCTCTCGGCGGTGCGGCGCTTCTATGATCATCTCTCGCGCACGCAAGAGGTGGGCGAACATCCAACGCGTGGCTATCAGATGAAGCAACGCGGCGTTGCCCTACCGCAAGTGCTCGATGTTGACCACATTCAGCAACTACTCGATGCCCCGCCTCCTAGTGAGGAAAAGGCCTTAATTTTGTGGCATCGAGACAAGGCCATGCTTGAGCTTTTTTATTCCTCCGGTCTGCGTTTAGCCGAGCTATCGCAACTCAAACTTAGTGACATCGATTTAAGTGCCGGCCTAGTCACCGTAGTCGGCAAAGGTCGAAAGGTGCGCGTGTTGCCGGTGGGGAAAATGGCACGCGAAGCTATCTTGACGTGGTTAGGTACGCGGCCAAAGTTTGTTCGCGTTGGTACCGAGAGCTGGTTGTTTTTGAGTCAGCGCGGCGACCGCTTAACCGAGCGCAGTATTCAGGCGCGCTTAGTGCATCAGGCCAAACGCGTTGGCCTCGATAGGCGCTTATATCCGCATTTGTTGAGGCATTCTTTTGCCTCGCATCTGCTAGAGTCCAGCCACGACTTGCGCGCGGTGCAAGAGCTGCTCGGTCATAGCGATATTCGCGCCACTCAAATCTACACACACCTAGATTTTCAGCACTTGGCGGCGGTCTACGACCAAGCCCATCCGCGCGCAAAAACCAAACCCTAAAGCGCATATGGCGCGGGAGTACGCATGACCCCGATTCGCCTGATTACCTTCGATCTCGACAACACGCTTTGGGATGTGGAGCCGGTGATTGTTCGCGCCGATGCCGCCATGCACAACTGGCTTGCACAAGCGCATCCCGAATGGAAAGCGCTCGCACACGCCGACTTTTTAGCGTGTCGACGCGAGGCATGGGAGCTGCTTGTCGAGCAGCGCCATAATATGACTGCACTGCGTATTACGACGTTAGAAATTGCACTGGCCCAATGCGGCATTAGCGATGAGCAAGCGCAGCTCTCAGCGCGCGCGGCATTTGCGGTTTTTTATGCTGAACGCAATAACATCACGCTGTTTGATGATGCCATCGAGATGCTGCAAACCTTGGCGAATCGTTACGACTTACACGCAATTAGCAATGGCAATGCCGACATTACAAAAATGCCAATTGCGCCGTATTTTCGGGCGAATTTTTCGGCTGAAAGTGTCGGTGCAGCTAAGCCCGATCCAGCGCCGTTTTTAGCGGCACTGAAATACGCCGGCGTTAGTCCAAGCGGCGCAGTGCATGTTGGCGATCATCCCGAGCAAGATGTGGCGGCGGCGCAAGCGGTGGGCATGCGCGCGATTTGGTTTAATCCGCAGCGCGCAGCATGGCCATTGGCTGGCAAACCAGATGCCGAAGTACATGCGTTAGCGGACTTGGCGGAAGCAATTACTTCGCTTAATTAAGGCTACACTGATGGTGGCCTACTTGGCCGAAAACTATGTTCAATCTAGCGCTCTGCTAGATTGGCATTTTACTCGCAGGCTAGTGCCGCTCGCGCTCAGCCATCGGCGCCATGTGTAACGTGATATCGCACTCTGGCAGTACAGCACGCACCGCATCTTCGACCTCATCACAGAGCGTATGCGCCTCACCAACACTAAGCTGTCCTGGCACCAATAAGTTGCCATCAACAAAACGTCGACGACCAGACTTTCGCGTTCGCAGCGCACTAACCTCAGTACCAGTAGGCAATGTTTTTGCTAATGCTTCATCTAGCTTGCGCAACTCATTCGCCGGCAAAGCCTCGTCCATCAGGCCCGCTAAAGCTGGTGCTAACACACGCAGACCGGTGAGAAATAAATGCACTGAAACTGCTAAGGCTAATATTGGATCTAGCCAGGCCTGCGAAGGCAAAAGCCAGATCACCGCCAAGCCAGCAACAATAGCTACCGAAGTCCAAACATCAGAAAGTAGGTGCTCGGCATCGGCGCGCAGCACAAGACTATCTTCCTCACGTGCGACACGAAATAGCTTCCACGCTGTAGCCCCGTTTAGTGCCGAAGCGAGCACGGTGATAAGCAAGCCAAAGCTCATCTGCGTTAATGGTGCTGGACTCTGTAGACGCCCCCAGGCGGCAGCAGCGATGCCAACAGCAGCCACGATAATTAACAAGCCCTCGGCTGCTGCTGCAAAATACTCTGCTTTATCATGGCCAAATGGATGCTCTGCATCTGCTGGCTGCGCGGCGATCGTGAGCACATAAAGCGCAAAGCCGGCAGCAGCGAGATTAACTAATGACTCTAGCGCATCAGACAGAATGCTTATCGAGCCAGTCAGCGACCACGCCCACGTTTTTAGCGCCATCGTTGCCAAGGCCGTGATGATAGACAGCACGGCCATTTTTTGTAGCCGCGAGAGTCTTAGTGGCACTTTAGCGTTTACAGAGTGGCTCACCCGTGAGCGCCCGAGTCGGCCTCAGGTGGCACTTCGTTTATGCGTCCACCGGATGCTAAAAAGCGCTCCATTTCGGCCTCTAATTCGCGACGTAGCGATTCTTTTGCCGATGGGCTTAAGCTTTCCGCCTCGCTCACCTCATTGCGTTTGCGCGCAGCGACTTCGGGGTCTACATCGACCTCGGGCGCCTCAGCGGCATCATTGTCATCGTTAGCTATGTCGTCTTCATCGTAGTCATAATCGTTATCGGCCATGGCCAGTTCTCCACCTGCTATACAAGATGTGATGCTGCAACGACTGAAGGCATTTGACCAGTGCTGTTGCGTAAATAATGAGCCATTAATCTTAAAATTTTTCAGCATGAAAAAAGGGAGCCCGTAGGCTCCCTCTTTAATCAACTAAGCGCACTGCAAGCTTAGTTCACTTTACCGCGAGTAAACTCAGGGTAAGCTTCCAAACCGCACTCAGCTGTATCGACACCGTTGTACTCTTCTTCTTCTGTTACGCGCAGCCCGAAGACTACTTTGATCAAGCCCCAAACAATCAGGCTAGCGAAGAATACCCAAGCGAAGATGGCAGCAATACCGGTCAACTGAGCAACCAGAGTTGCATCTGGGTTGCTGATGCACACGGCCAAGAGGCCCCAGATACCGACCACACCATGCACCGACAGCGCACCCACTGGATCATCGATTTTCAGTTTATCGAAGGCCAAGATGGAGAACACTACTAGTACACCACCCACAGCACCGATCAACGTTGCAAGACCAGCACTTGGCGTTAATGGTTCAGCGGTGATCGCTACCAGACCGGCCAAGGCACCGTTCAGAGCCATGGTTAAGTCAGCTTTACCGAACAGTAATCGGGCCAAGAGCAGAGCAGCAACCAAACCACCAGCAGCTGCCATATTGGTGTTAACGAAGATGGCAGCAACCGCGTT
Organism: Paraperlucidibaca wandonensis; assembly: GCF_042677145.1. Classification (NCBI taxonomy): domain Bacteria; kingdom Pseudomonadati; phylum Pseudomonadota; class Gammaproteobacteria; order Moraxellales; family Moraxellaceae; genus Paraperlucidibaca; species Paraperlucidibaca wandonensis. The sequence continues at coordinate 1,893,379 of NZ_JBHTIT010000001.1, forward strand.
GGCATCATCGAAGGTCGACATTTTCAACTGTGAACCACCGTTGAAACCGAACCAACCTAACCACAGAACCAGCGTACCGAGTGCTGCAAGCGGCATGTTGGCACCAGGAATAGGGTTGATTTGACCATTAGGACCGTACTTGCCTTTACGAGCGCCGAGCAACAGTACGCCAGCCAGAGCAGCAGCAGCACCTGCCATGTGAACGACACCAGAGCCTGCAAAGTCTAGGAAGCCAGCTGTATTCAACCAGCCTGAACCCCATTTCCAATAGCCTTGTACAGGATAGATGAAGCCTGTCATCACGACAGCAAAGCCTAAGAATGCCCATAGCTTCATACGCTCAGCTACGACACCGGAAACAATCGACATACAGGTCGCGACGAACACGACTTGGAAGAAGAAGTCCGACATCACCGAGTAGTAAGGAGCATCTTCACCAACCATGGCATCGGCAGTGTTTTCAGCGCCAATCATAAAACTGAGTGATGGCATCCAGCCTGCTTCAGCACTGCCGTACATGATTTGGTAGCCGACCAGCATGTACATGATGCAAGCAATGGCATACAGCGCCACGTTTTTAGTGAGAATTTCAGCGGTATTCTTGGCGCGAACGAGGCCAGACTCCAGCATCGTGAAGCCAGCCGCCATCCACATCACCAAGGCGCCACACATGAGAAAATAAAACGTATCAAACGCATATTTTAGTTCAGTAAGTTCAGTCACGAGACTTCTCCTAGCTTAATCTTAGATGGCATCGACGCCGGACTCGCCGGTGCGGATACGAATGACCTGCTCTAGCGCCGTGACAAAAATTTTGCCGTCACCGATTTTTCCGGTGTTGGCCGCATTGGTAATAGCTTCGATAACTTGATCGACTTGCTCGTCGCCAATGGCGATATCAATTTTCACTTTGGGCAGAAAGTCCACGACGTATTCAGCGCCGCGATACAGTTCGGTATGGCCTTTTTGGCGACCAAAACCCTTCACTTCAGTAACGGTGATGCCCTGCACTCCAATATCTGAGAGCGCTTCGCGAACATCATCGAGCTTGAATGGCTTAATGACAGCAGTGACCAATTTCATGTTGGCGTACTCCATACTTGGGAGATGACTGCCCCGAAGGGCAGTCGAAAAACGATGGGATTAGAAGGATTTTGAGGCGGTGACTACGAAGGAGCCGTCGATGCTCAGACCAGGTAAGTCTGACTCACTAAAGTCTGTGCCGATGTAAGCCACTTCTAGGCCAATACCCTCAATCTCTTTGCTAACGGCAACTTTGTAGTCAATGTAGTCATCATCTGTACCAGCAAAGAACTGACCGCTATCGTAAAGTTTGTTGTAACCAACTGAGGCCGCCAATCCGAAGCCTTTAACCTCTGTGCCATAAGATGCATACACATAGCTAAACTTGCCTGTCTCAGCAAAGTAATCATCTGAGTAAGCAACACCAAGCTTCGCGCCATACGCTGCAACAGAGCCATAAACTTCATTGTAATCAGGCTCAGCACCACCAGCATTGCCGCTATTAGCACCTGGGTAGGCATAACGCATTACGCCCACATCGTAAGAAATATCGCCAGATTCGCCAGCATAACCAAGCATGAAGTCCATTTCTGAACCACCAACTAGGCCATCAACGCTTGAGCCCCACACCGTTGCGTAAGCACCGCTATCATGAGATGCAGTCAAGCTGCCTTGTATAGCTGCACTATTAGATGTTTGTGTAATACCGCGGAACTTGTAGTCGCTAGTTAATGCCACCGAACCAGAAGTAGTAATTTCAGCGTGAGCCATTGCGCCGACAGTCATTAAAGAAGCAGCGATAACAGCATGTGATAATTTGGTCAGTTTCATGGTCAAACTCCATTCACTCTATTTAGGATGACTCGCGGTATTGATTCCACGATGTGCACGATAAACATTGCAGCTGCCGTGCCAACTTCACAAAACACATCTCAACGCGCTTAGTTTGCACCGCCAAAGCGGCATAAATACTGAGGTCGTAGCCACTAAATAGGCATAAACACTTGCCATATCTACCACTTCGTGGCTAGCACCAAATTGGTGCAATGATGTGGCTACTCCTATTAGTTGCACCGCTGCGCATCAAAATGATGCATAGCCATGCGCTCGTCAGCACACCTAGCCATGCAGTAAACTCCGACACATTAGGAGATAGACCCATGGCACACGAAACCTTAATTAATCGCCTCGGCCAACAGTTTGGCGAGCGCCTGCCGAGCAGCTTGCAGACTGCCCGTAGCGAGCTTGAAGGCACGCTCAAAGGCTTATTGCGCGATGCCCTGTCGCGGATGGACTTGCTCACTCGCGATGAGTTCGATGTCCAGCAAACCTTGCTCGCTCGCACGCGCAGCAAAGTAGACGCACTAGAAGCTCAGCTGCGTGAGCTCGAAGCACAGCTCACCGCCCTCGAAAAAAAATAACGTCCTCGACCTAGCGCTACGGCAATGGCTGAGCCATACCTATTGATAATAGGTATGGAGAGCCGCCATGGCCTTAGCCAGTGTCGACAGCCGCGCCAGCGTTGGCCTGCAATCGCCGGCGGTGCGCATTGAAGTGCATTTATCAGCCGGACTACCGGGCTTAGCGATGGTCGGCATGCCGGAAGCCGGCGTGCGTGAAAGCAAAGATCGCGTGCGCTCAGCCATCATTAATAGCGGCTTCACCTTTCCGCAACAACGCATCACCATCAACCTTGCGCCGGCTGAGCTGCCAAAAGAAGGCGCACGCTTTGACTTAGCCATAGCACTGGGTATTTTAGCCGCTAGCCAGCAATTACCTGAATCAGCGTTGAATCAGCTCTGCTGTGTTGGTGAGCTAGGCTTATCGGGTGACCTACGTGCGGTGCGCGGTGTCTTGTCTGATAGTTTGGCGTCCTTGCAGGCTGGCCAGCGTTTATTAGTTCCGCAAGCGAATGCATTGGAGGCAAGACTAGTCACGGAGGCACGAGTACTCTCAGCTGGCACATTAAGCTCGGTAGTGGAGTTTTTACGCGGCCAGCAAGATGCGGTCGAGCATGCGTCTCTGCCTGCGGTGATCTCACATGATGCGGTATTTCGTCATGACCTAAGCCAAGTAAAAGGCCAGTTTGGCGCTCGCCGAGCGCTGGAAATAGCTGCCGCTGGTGGCCACTCATTGCTGCTGTATGGGCCGCCTGGCTCAGGTAAAACATTGCTGGCGAGCTGTTTACCGAGCATCTTGCCGCCGCTGAACTGCGAGCGACAGCTGCAAGTCACAGCACTGCATTCACTGATAAATCATCCGCGCGAACTTTCTAGCCAGCCGCCTTTTCGTGCGCCGCATCACAGTGCAACACGGCCAGCGCTGATCGGTGGTGGCTCCGGCATACCGCGCCCCGGCGAGATTTCATTAGCTCATGCTGGCGTTTTATTTCTCGATGAGTTGCCAGAGTTTGACCGCCATGTGCTGGAGTCATTGCGCGAGCCACTAGAGTCCGGCGAGGTATGGATTGCTCGCGCCAAACATCAGCTCTGCTATCCCGCTCAGTTTCAGCTGATCGCCGCGATGAACCCCTGCCCTTGCGGCCATAAAGGCGCTAAACCCGACATCTGCCGCTGCACACCGGAGCAGACGGCGCGCTACGCTGGGCGCATATCTGGGCCATTGCTCGATCGGCTGGATTTATCTATTCGTGTTGATGCGGTGCTACTGACATTGCTTCGGGCCAATAGTGCGCCGAGTGAGTGCAGTGCGGTGGTGCGTAAGCGTGTGATGACGGCTAGAGCACGGCAAGCGGCGCGCCAAGGTGATGTGTTAAATGCGAACTTGCCGGCAGCGGGACTGCAGACGCAACTAGACGTGAAAGCGAATGAGTTTTTGCAAAGCGTTGGCGAGCGGATGGCGCTGTCGGCGCGGGCGTATCATCGCGTATTGCGCGTGGCGCGAACGATTGCCGACCTAGAGGCAGCTGATGTGGTGAGTGCGGCGATAGTGGCCGAAGCACTGACCTATCGTCAGCGCCCGACCTAAGCGCTACCGGCTTAATAATGATTTATATAGCCTGCATGCCTGCTTCAGTGCCAGCGGAAAAACTCAGTCTCATCGGCTAAATAGCTACGAGACAGAACCATTTTATGAATCTCGCTAGCGCCGTCGACCAAACGCGCTTGGCGAGCGTAGCGATACACCCATTCCACCAACGTGTCTTTCGAATAGCCCTGTGCACCCAAGAGCTGAATGGCAGTATCGGCGGCCTTATGTAATGTATCTGCGACATGCACTTTTGCCATCGATACTTCTTTGCGAGCAAAGTCGCCTTGATCAAGCATCCAGGCAGCATTCATCGTGAGCAACCGACCGATATGAATGTCCATGGCGGCAGCGCCGAGCATCCATTGCACGCCCTCATGCTCGGCCAAGGTAATGCCGAAGCTTTGGCGCTGGCGGATATATGCGCCGGCAATTTCTAAGCAACGTTTGCTCAACCCAAGCCAGCGCATGCAATGCGTTAAGCGCGCTGGCCCCAAACGTATTTGCGTGACTTTGAGGCCATCGCCTACTTCCAATAAGCGCTGCTCGTCCGGAATCATCAGGCCGTCAAACACCAGCTCACAATGGCCGCCGTGCTCCTCGGGGCCCATGATGGTAATGCGCCGCTCAATGCGCCAACCAGGCGAGTCGGCATCGAATAAAAATGCAGTCAGACCTTTGCGCTCATCATCGCTGGTGCGGGCAATCAAGATGAATATCTGCGCACCCTCAGCACCTGTGATAAACCATTTACGGCCAGTAATACGCCACTGATCACCAATTTTTTCAGCCTTGGTATAAGTCAGAGATGGATCAGAGCCACAGCCTTTCGGCTCGGTCATGGCGAAAGCCGAGCGCACTTTGCCATCGATAATTGGCTGCAACCAACGCTGCTTCAGCGCCTCGGTTTTCAGCACTTTATTCAGCACCTGCATATTGCCGTCATCAGGCGGGGCGCAGTTAAACACTACTGGCCCAAATGGCGAACGCGCCGCCTCTTCGTAAATTGCCGCCATGCCCACGTGACTTAAACCACGGCCACCGCGCGATTCGGGCATTTGAAAGGCCCACAATCCAGCGGCCTTGGCCTTAACACGTAAGCCCGCCAGCACGGTCTCGTCGATGTTTTCATGGGCATCCATAAAGCCTTTTTGCGACTCCAACGGCAGCAATTCTTGACTGACAAAATCAGCTACTTGCTGGCGGAGCGCCTCGACTTCGGGGCTAAGCGTAAAGTCCATTAAAACGTACCGACATAGAAGTCGCGCTGAATGTTTGCCGCTTGCGATGGATCGTTGGCATAGCCATCTAACTCAGTAACGCCAATATGGCGTAGCGCGGTTTCATCGAGCCAGCAGACTTCATTTGCGAAGCGCTCACCCTCAGTTAAAAGCGCATAAGCAGCATCAGCCATGATGGCGGGTTTGCGTGCCATGGCTAGGCCTGCCTCACCTGCGGTCATGCCCACTGCGGCGGTAGCAATTAAGGTTGCCGGCCACAATGTACGGACTTGCACACCACGATTAGCGACCTCTTGCTGGAAGCCGAGACTTAACAAAGTCATGGCGTATTTGGTACTCGTATACGGCGCGAAGGCACCCAGCCAGCCCGGGTCCAGGTTTATTGGAGGGCATAGGTTGAGCACCTGACCACCACTTTTAAGCAGGTGCGGCAGGCATTCACGCATGGTAATCATAGGTGCGCGCGAGTTCAGCGCATGCATTAAGTCGTAATGCTTGGTTTGCGTCGCGGCGATCGGCGTCACACCAATAAACCCGGCATTGTTCACCAGCACATCAATGCCGCCAAAATGCTCAATTGTTTGCGCTATAGCGGCTACCAGCTGCGCCTCATCACGAGCGTCGACAACTAATGCCAACGCTTGCCCGCCTGCAGCTTTAATCTCCTCAGCCACACTATGCACCGTGCCGGGCAAGCGCGCATGCGGTTGATCGGTCTTTGCTGCGATGACCACATTGGCCCCTTCGCGGGCAAAGCGCAGCGCGATTTCACGTCCAATACCACGGCTTCCACCCGTCATAAACAGCGTTTTTCCCTGCCATGCGCTCATACAGCACTCCTCATCTCAGATGTTTCTAATGTTTGCCACCGCACCGGCAAGCCATCGGCTGGCGTCGGCAATGACGTAAAATTGATCGGCATACGATAGCCCGAGGCGACTGACCAGCGATAGCGCCGCAGCAAATGATAAAGAATGGTCTTCACTTCCATCTCAGCAAAGTGCATGCCGATACATTTATGCGCACCGCCGCCAAACGGCACGTACTGATACGGATGGCCTTTATGCTCGGCACGCTCAGGACTAAAGCGCTCAGGGTCAAATAGCTCGGGATTGCGCCAATACTGTGGCAAATGATGCGTAACTAAAGGGCTGATAATCACATACGTTTTCGCCGGAATATCCATGCCGGCAAAATGGCAGGCCTTCTTTGTTCGTCGCGGTAGCACGTGTACCGGTGAAAGTAGCCGCAATGATTCGAAAAATACCTGCTGCATGAGTGGCAATGCCGCGAGGTCGTCATAGCTCAGCGTGTCTTTGTCTAATGCTTGAGCTTCCTCACGTAGACGCTCCTGCCACTCTGGGTATCGTGCCAAGTAGTAACTCATCGAGCTGAGTGCGATGGTGCTAGTGTCATGCGCAGCCATCATCAAGAAAATCATGTGATTAACGATATCTTGGTCTTGAAAGCCAATGCCGTCCTCATCCTCAGCACTAAGTAGATAGCTGAATAAATCTGGCCCTAAATTGTCACGCTTGGAGGCGATACGCTGGCGAAAAAACTGCTCCAGTTCTTTCCGCGCCTGCAAACCACGGTGCCAACGCCCGCCCGGCACAGGGAAGCGCACCAAGGCCGTGCCAGCACGCACGCAATCGACAAAAGCATGGTTAATTCGGTCAGCCTCGGGGCCTAATTGCTCGCCCATAAACACTTGCGTGGCGATATCTAAAGTGAGCTCTTTCAACGCTGGATAGAGCTTAAAACGTTGGCGCGGATGCCAATTCGCGATGCCATTAAGCACCGCTTCATTCATGCCCTCGAGGTAAGCCTCCATGGCCGGACGCTTAAATGCCGCCTGCATAATGCCGCGATGTTGGCGATGCTCCATGCCATCGAGCAGCATGATGCCGCGAGTAAAAAATGGCCCAATAAATGGCGTCCACCCTTCGCCACTGGAAAAGACATTGCCTTCGTTTTTCAGCACAAAGGCGAGCGCATCGGGCCCACTTAAGGCCAATGAACTAATGCCTAATGCCTTACCACGCACCACAGGACCATGGCGTAAGTGCATGTCGATGCCGCTGGAGATTGGTCGGAAAAAGAAGTTCAGCGTTTGCCCTAAGATCGGCAAGCCCTTAGCTTCAGGGATGCGCGAAAGCATGTCACGGCGCTCTCGCCGCTCAGCTAGCCAGCTCATTTAGCCGCACTCATATCGGCCTGCTTAGCCGCACTGCGTTGATGAGCCAACTCAGCATCAACAACTCCTGCTGGACGCTGACCAAGACTTTGCTTCATGGCGATTTTTTGTAATTTTCGCCCACGCGCTTGCTGCGCCGCATGCCATCTGGGCCGCAAACGCTGCCCTGTATACAGCACAGTGCGTGGCAACAATGTCAGTAAGGGAAACCACGGTTTGATATTACTAGGCAATCCAAGCTGCTGCATTTGCTCAGCGGTCAAAAAATAGCGGCTAATGCTTAAATGAATTTGATAGGCCACTTTGCGACGTAGATTCTCCTGCGTTAAAAAATGCCGCTCCAATGGCTCTTTCGATAAGGCCAGGCCCAGCTCACGACTCGTCCAGTCTGGCGGGCTCTGCGTCATCAAGGCCGCGTGCAATAACACCGCACCATCACGTTCGTTAAAGCGCAGCCAACGTGCATCGACACCCATCAGCCAGCAGGCGTAACTCCACAGCATCATCACCCCGCGAGATTCACGAGGCGTTGCCTGCACACCAAGCTTGCGCAGGCCACCGAGCATGACCACGCTAAAGCCCAAATAGGTCGCCGCCATATCGATCTGATTTAACGGCAGACCCCAGACCGAATGCTCCCAGTCAGCGCGCTTATCGAGCTGGCGGCGCACCACGGCGTGCACCATGCGTACTTGCAGTGTGGTGGCGAAGCCGGGGCCAAAGCGGCGAAGGCCATCTGGCTCAGTGCAATCCATCCACCATTTGCCAGTTTCGCCCACGCGCTGCGCCGTGCCTCGCGTTAGCGCACCGGTCATTACTAAAGCTTGGTTAAAGCCCGATAATAAATAGCCGCCCATGAGCGCTAAGTCACGCATGACTTGCAATGCCGTTAGGCCTGCGCCGTGAATAAAACCCATGCCCTCGTTGAGCAAGTCCCAATCTAGCCATTCCGGCTCGGCTTCGAGCACCGCAAAAAACACGCGTAATGGCTCGGGACAATCAGCAATACTATCGACGCCTTTAGCAATGGCTTGCGCAAAAAGCTTACGCGCTGGCCCCATGCCATAACTCAGCATCCAGTCCAGCAATGCATCCATGGCTGGATCACCAGCCTGCAAATCCGCCACGGCGGCATCAAATTCAGGGCGTGTGGGCGCTAATTGGCGGCCCAGCATCATGCGCAAAAAGAGCGGCGTTGGCCGCTGCGTTTTAGCAAAGGGACGAACGCGACTCGGTACGGTATTCGGCGCAGATGGTATCGACATGGCCTAACTCGCCTATTGGAAGTTCTCAACCATAATGCGAAGTCTTATTCGCATTCAATTCGCATTTCAATGAGCTCTCGCAAGCACAAATAAAAACGCTGAATATTGGGCCACATAGGCTCTAAATATACAGCGGCGATGGATCAGACATGAGAGGTTGTCAATTTGTTGCGACCGTGTATATTTAAAGCATTACCGACAAATGGTGAGTTAGCCATGACATCCCAAGCAAAGATCCTCAACCAGGTTAATCGCCCAACACCACGGCGCATGGACTTCGTCTTCGACGACAGTATTCCTATGGATTGGTTTGGCGGCAGCCCATTCAAAACCATGGTACTCACAGCGCTGTCGGCAACGTTCCCCGAGGGCGAGCGATTTTTTGTCGACTCCGTGCGTCACTATCAAAAGCGCGTTAGCCCCGATCTAGCCAAGCAAGTCAGCGGCTTTATTGGCCAAGAAGCCCACCATGGCCGCGAACACACCGCTTTTAACGCATTCATGGGTCGCAAAGGCTTACCAATGGCTGAGATCGACGAGTTCGTGGAAAAAGGCATGAGGTTTATGCGCCGCAAGCTTTCACCCGAGCGTCAGCTGGCGATGACCTGTGCGCTGGAGCATTTCACCGCAATTCTCGCCGAGCTGGCGCTAGAAAACCCTGAGTTTTTCGGCCCTATGGATGAGCGTGTAAAGCCACTCTGGTACTGGCATGCCATTGAAGAAAGCGAACATAAAGCCGTCGCCTTTGATGTCTTCCAAGAACAAGTTGGCAGCTACTGGATTCGTAGCTCACAAATGGTGATCAACTCCATCGAGTTCGCCTTCTTCTCTAGCTTTCACACCTATCAACTTCTCAAAGCTCGGGGCATTCAGCGCGACTGGAAAATGCATCGCGAAGGCCTGAAAGAGCTATTCGTTAAGCCCGGTTGGTTACGCAAAATGGGCAAAGCCTATTTGTCTTACTACAAACCTAGCTTTCACCCTTGGCAACGCGACACCACGCGCGCGATGAATCACTGGAAGGCTGTTTACGGCATCGAGTGATATCTGTCACCTATGCCAACCAGTCTCGCAGCCACTTTCGACAGCAAAGCGTAGAATAAGCAGCCCCAGCCCACTACACTATCGCCCCGCCGCCCAGCTGCTCGGAAGTGTGTGTGAATCAGCTTAATCCTCGTCAACGCGAAGCCGTTTTAGCCATTTCCGGCCCCGTGTTGGTGCTCGCCGGCGCCGGCTCTGGCAAAACCTCGGTGATCACGCAAAAAATCGCCTACTTGATCAATGAGTGCGGAATCTCGGCGAGCAAAATTTTAGCGGTGACCTTCACCAATAAAGCCGCACGTGAGATGAAAGAACGCGCTGGTAAATTAGTCAGCGGCCCTATCGCACGCGGCCTCACCGTGTCGACCTTTCACACCCTCGGCCTTACCATGATCAAGCGCTCGCCCGAGCAATTTGGCCTGAAAAAGAATTTCTCAATATTTGACGCTGAAGACTCAAACACGCTGCTCGGCGAATTGCTGCATAAAGAAAATGCCAGCGACAAAATCAAGCTGGTGCGCAGCATAATCTCGAGTTTTAAAAATGATTTGGTGACGCCGGCCGAAGCGGTTAGCCGCGCCGAAAGCGAAGGCGATCTTTTTGCCGCCATGGTTTATGAATCTTACGAGCGCCATTTACGCGCCTACAACGCCGTCGATTTTGATGACTTAATTGTTCGCCCCACACTGGCTTTGCGCGACAACGATGCTTTGCGCGAGCAATGGCAGAACAAAGTGCATTACCTCTTAGTCGATGAATATCAAGACACCAACTCTGCTCAGTATTTGATGGTCAAGCTCTTGGTCGGCAGCCGCGCTTGCTTCACCGCCGTCGGCGACGATGACCAGTCGATTTACGCTTGGCGTGGCGCACGGCCAGAAAACTTGGCGGATTTGGCAAATGATTATCCTGCGCTAAAAGTCATTATGCTCGAGCAGAACTACCGCTCGACCAGTCGCATTTTAAAGGCCGCCAACGCCGTCATTGCCAACAACCCACATACGTTTGTGAAGAACCTGTGGAGCCAGCACGGCATGGGCGCAAACATCCGCGTGGTGCAATGCCCCACAGAAGATGCCGAAGCCGAGAAAGTGGTGACTGAGCTGCTCAATCATAAGGTCATGCAGCGCTGCGAATTTCGCGATTATGCCGTGCTCTATCGCGGCAATTTTCAAGCGCGCGTGATGGAGACCAAGCTGCGCGAGTTCCAGATTCCTTACAAAATTTCCGGCGGCCAATCGTTTTTTGCGCGCTCAGAGATCAAAGATGTCATGGCGTATTTGCGTCTGATCATTAACCCCGAAGATGACAACGCATTTTTGCGCATCGTTAATACGCCAAAGCGCGAAATCGGCCCATCCACGCTGGAGAAGCTCGGCAGCTACTCACAGCAGCGCGAATGCCCGATGTTATTGGCCTGCGATGAGCTTGGCCTTGGCCTGCATGTCGGCGACCGTGCATTGACCCGCCTACAAGAGTTCTCGGCGTGGATAGGCAGCACCGCGCGCGCCATCATTGGCGGAAATGAACCGCTCAATGACATCAAACAAATGCTCTTGGACATCGACTACAACGATTATTTACTGGAGCAATCGGCCACACCGCAAGCGGCCGAACGCCGCATGGAGTCGGTGAATAGTTTCTTGAGTTCGGTGCAGCGGCTTTGGGAAAAAGCCGAAGATGAAGAAGACCGCGATATCGAAGCGGTAATTCGCAAATTGGTTTTGCTCGATCTTTTAGAGCAGCAAGCTGAGGAAGATGACAGTGACAAAGTCCAGCTGATGACGCTACACGCGGCTAAAGGCTTGGAGTTTCCGCATGTGTTTTTAATCGGCCTAGAGGAAGACTTGCTGCCGCATCGGAACAGTATTGAGGCCGACACTGTCGAAGAAGAGCGGCGCTTGATGTATGTCGGCATCACTCGCGCCAAGCAAACGCTAACGCTGACTTACTCTGCTAAGCGCAAATCGGCTGGCGAAATGATGGCCACCACACCTAGCCGCTTTCTCGATGAGCTGCCAGCTGACGATCTCGACTGGGAAGGTAAAAGCAGTGGCCGCAGCACCGAGCAAAAGCAGGCTATTGGTCGCGCGCATTTGACTAATTTGCGAGACTTATTGGGTTAGCGCCGCTGCAGGTAGCCGCGGCTTAAGCGGCACGACAACACGCATCAGTGCCGCTTAAGCAAACTCCAGCCACAAAAAAGCCGCCTCGATGGGCGGCTTTTTCATTGCAGCGTAAGCTTATTTAGACTTGGCAATCATCACGTCAACTGCCGCAATGATCTCGTCATCGGAGCAAGTACCACAACCGCCTTTCGGTGGCATGCTGCGAATACCTTCAATGCCGTGCTTATGCAAAGTCGCTGCGCCTTGGGCAATACGTGGACCCCACTGGCCTTTATTGCCAATCACTGGCGCACCCATCAGGCCAGCGCTATGGCAGGCGGCACAGACAGCAGTAACAACTTCATCGCCAGAGCGTGGGCCGGTCGCAGCAGCAGGAGCAGCGGCAACAGCAGCGGCGCATGGATCGCCCTCATAGCACACCTTGCCCGCCATATTGATGCGCTCAATAGTCGCGCGCTCGCTAAATAAGCCACGCTCACCTAGAGGGTATTCGGAAATATCTTTGGTCGATTTCGCTTGTGCTGCCATCGACAACACCAAACCAACGCTAGCCAGCATCAATGCAATTTTTTTCACGTCAACCTCACTTGGGCAAAGCGGCAGGCCATCAGCGCTGCCGAAACGGGAAAAGTATACCCGCATTCATTGTGCGCCAAAAGCCTTTGCTGCTCTGCCGCACAAGTGCAGGACATAACTTAGTAGGTGTAATTCATGCCAAGCGTCAGTTCATACTGGCGCATATCGAGGGCAATTTCTTGGTCACCATCATCTATTCCCGCATTAATTAAACCACCCTGGAGTAGCTGCACATTGCTCAACGGATTGCGACCACGTACTGGCTTAGCATCGGCATACATCATGCTTAAATCGTAACCCCATCGTGGTGTCGCCTGCCAGTTCACACCCAGTGTGTAATGCTGCTCCACTACGCCTGGCGCCAGCATATTTAATGTTACTTCGCTAGATGGAATGGGTTGAGAGTCAGGCTGGCTGTAGCCCGCACGCCATTTCCAGTCACCTTGCGTGTATTGATAACCAAACTTATAAATGCTCATGTCTTGCCAGCCAAAGCCAGGGCCCGTGTCGGCACCAAGGCAGGATGGACTGGATTGACTAGAACCTGCCAGCCTTGGCAGAGCGCAACCGCTAACAAAGGCCTGCGGGTTAAGCGGTCGACCAACAGAAGCCACCTCATTGAACGAAATATGCTGATAATCGAGCAGGAATCGATGCGCCGGTAATGGCTGCCAAGCCAGCCCAAGATTCCAAGTTGTCGGAATATCGAAATCGCCCTGCTCAGCAAACAAGCCGGCGTATTCCTTAAATTTCGTCATGTGGATACGCGACTGCCAAGACGCACCAAAATCTAAACCCGGTGCAATGGTAGCAAGCATGCCGATACGCCCACCGCCGCCATAGGAAAAGCTGGTGCCGTTATCAGTAACTTTATCGGGCTCATTAGAAAATGCGGCAAATGCCTGTAGACCCTTGGCCTCAAATCGCTGCACAGCAAAGATAGGTGAGATGCCAAAAGATAGGCGTTCATTTACGTTAATGGCTAGCGTAGGCACAACAAACAGTTGAATCAAATCAACTGATGCAGTGCCATTGCCATTACCGCAAAAGCCCAGTAGATCAGGATTGTTCGCAAGTGCTGCACCACCGCCAAAGGCACCCTGGCAACGACTACTAACAACGCTATTTCCTACATTAGCTATTGGGTTGCCTAGGCCATTAAGCAGTGAACCGACCAAGCCAGCATTATTTCCAACCGCGGTGTTTACACCAAAAAAGGTGGCATTGCTTTCACTCTGCTTATACACCGTGTTCAGACCACCGTTGCCATAGAGCGCAAAGCCTGCCGACAAGGTTTCGTTAATTGGCGCAGCAAAGGCAAAACCAGGGATAGCAAAAATATTGTGACTACTTTTCACTGTGCCAGCATCGGTAGCGAAAATGCCAAGACCATTAGCATTTGGCTCGGTAGCCTCAAATTGCCGGCGCGGCACAAACAAGCTGAGGTTGGCATCCCAACGCATGCTTTTAATGCGGCCAATGCCTGCGGGATTAATGGTTGCGATTAAGGCGTCATCGCTAGTTGCCGTACCAGCACCACCCTGCGCGCGCTGCGAAGCGCTATAACCGTGAGCAAAATAGCCATTAGTAGCAAATGCAGCCGTGCTGACTAAGCTCAGTGCGAGCGCCATAACTCGTTTCATCTGGTGTTTCCCTCAGCGACTAAAAGACGCGTGAATTCATAATGTCGCGGATGATTAGCAATTTTCTTATCCTTGTAAAAGACTTTGATGCCATGAGCTAATAAGTAAACGCTATAAGAGTGCGGAATCACGCGCACCAGCGTGGACGCATTCGGCAGCAATCGTTATGATGCGCAGCCTTAAGTCAGCAGGCTTAAGGCTTATTGCTATCTACGCGCCCGTAGCTCAGCTGGATAGAGTATCGGTTTCCGAAACCGGTGGTCGTGGGTTCGAATCCCGCCGGGCGCACCATTCCCCCTGCTAGCGGTGGAGTATTTTCATGGATTCTCTGCTGCTTATTCCTAGCTGCCTATTCCTCGGATTTTTAGTCGCACGCTTTGCCTCGCCGCCAAAAGATATGGCGCCGGCATTGAACTGGTGGGTGATTCAAATCGCGCTGCCAGCCATCGTGCTCGAGCTAATTCCACGCCTAAGCTTCAATATCGATCTATGGTATTTGGTCATCTCGCAATGGCTGGTGTTTATTGGCGCGGCTATTGTGTTTCAGCTAATTGGTAGCTGGCTAGGATGGTCGCGCGCCCGCATCGGCGCACTGATCTTGGTCTGCGGGCTTGGCAATACCTCATTCATTGGCTACCCAATGCTCGAGGCCCTGCGCGGCCGCGAAGGTTTGGCTTTCGGCGTGGTTGCCGACCAACTTGGCTGCTTTATCATGCTCAGTGTCGGTGGCGTCTTGGTTACTGCTGTTTATGGCGGAGCTTCTACTAGCGCCTCCGCCGTTGCGAAAAAAATCCTGCTATTTCCAGCATTTATTGCACTGATCATCGGGCTTATTGTTGGGCAACTAGGTGGATGGCCAGATCAAATCGATAGCATCTTGTCGCGTATTGGCGCCACGCTCACGCCACTAGCACTATTTTCTGTTGGCCTTCGCTTACGGCTATCGCTATATAAATACCAGCTCATGCCGGTCATGATAGGTCTAAGCTGGAAGTTGCTGCTTGCGCCCTTAGCCATACTCGGCCTCGGTAGCGCCTTCGCCGTTTCGGCCAATGTGCTCAGCATTGCGGTGTTACAGGCGGCCATGGCACCGATGATCTCCGCCGCAATTCTTGCCGACCAAAATGATCTAGAACCAGACCTCGCCAATGCCATTCTCGGCATCGGCATTGTGATGTCATTATTCACCGTCACTGCCTGGCATTTACTGCTGCCGTAAGCGCTCAAAACATCCATGTTATTGCCTTAACCATACATCGATTAGACAAATACGACCGTTTAGCGCGAATTCCTGCCACTCATCGAGAGTGGGTTTGTCTAACTTGCCAAGTGTTTACTTAGTGACCAGTATTTCCCGACTTGTGTCAGGATTACAAAATCATGCAAAAAATAACAAGAAACAAACTAGCGCCACTCTTCCTCGTTGGCACCTCACTTGCGCTTGCCGCTTGCGGTGGTAGCTCTAGCAATAGCAGCTCAGCGAATGGCATCAGCGCACGCGAAACCGGCCAATCAAATATTTCCGAGCCCGACTGCACGACCGACGAGTGCATGAAAAATGGCGGCTTCACTAAGCCATTTGTTGAGCCGTTTGGCCCTAGCAGCATGAAGGCCATGGCCCGCGAAGTGGCAGACGAAGAAGCCGCAGAGGCCAGCGCAAACCCACTAGACATGCTCGATGGCCTGCTCGATTCCATGGGCCTGCTAACGTCGAAAGGCAACCTGAAAAACCCATTAAAAATGGTTCCGCAGGACGATCGCTGCATTCGCAATGCCGATGGTCGCCCAACTGAATGCAAACCAGCTGCTGGCTCCGTTGCTCTGCTTGAGGATGGTCGCGTGCTTTATTTCAACGCGCTTGAGGGCACAGAAGACGCCGAGTTCTCGATCTTCTTCGAAGCAGGCGCGGTTGTCACCAATGACCAAACACGTGTGATGAGCCTCCGCGGCCGTAAGGCCGGCTGGATGCAACCAACGCCAGTTGATGGTGGCGCCAACCCTGACGGTGCGAAATCGACCGTGATTTTGCCCGGCGGCCTAACTGACACAGCAGGAAAACGAAACAATAATGACGGCGCGCTATTTTGCGCAGACTTAGAAATGCTGGCGGATGGCCGCATCATGGCTGTTGGCGGCACTGACTATTATTTTGAACCCGGCATAGATGGCCCAATCGCGCTTGGTCTATCAGAACTCGAAGGCATTAAAAATGCGCGTATTTTTGACCCTGCTAATAATAGCTGGTCGAAAACAGGCGATATGAAAAATGGTCGCTGGTACCCGTCGCTAACTACTCTAGCCAATGGCAATATCTTTGTTACTTCTGGCGTTACTAAGCTGATCAAACCGGTATATCCAGAAAACCCCTTAACCTCAGGCCGCAATGTCACAGAGTCTGAAACTTACGATTTTGGCTGCGGCACTTGGTCAAGCAACGGCGGTGGCGGCGAACGCTCATTACCGCTGTATCCACGCCAACATTTATTACCTAATGGCTACGTGCTCTATAACGCCGGCGGCCAAGCCTTCAACCCATTCGGCCAGTCCTACGACCAAGCCCTGTGGAATATTGTCGCTGCCTATAGCCCCGATACTAATAAATGGACCGACCTCGGCTACGCAGGCCTGCCATTACAGTTCAATAAAATGGGCCTAGACCGTATTGGCTCGGCACTTAATATCACTAATCCAGATGCCGCCGCCGATATTCAATCGACGCTCACTGGCTTGCTCGGCAGCATTTTAGAAGATCCAATGTCTGCACTTAGCCCACTCACCGATGCACTCAGCGGCGACCCGTCCGGCACACTGATGAACGCTATTGGCTCAGGCTTCCGTGGCTCCACATTCTCCATCCAGATGCCGTTAAAGCCCAACGAGCAAGGCCGTTATGATCACGCTGAGTTCCTCACTGGCGGCGGCGTGCTCGGCTTGATCACAGTGGGCAGCCCAGGCTCCTACTTCCCGACTAATTTATCGCGCATCGACCGCATCAATATCGCTGAAGACGACAGCATGGAGTATGTCTCGCGCATCACCGGCAATATGACCACACCACGTTGGTATGGCACTGGTGTGCTACTGCCAACGGGCAAAGTCATGGTGTTTTCTGGCGCTGACCGTGACGAAGTTGTATTGCCCGGCTTAGGCGGCCCGATCAAAAAATCAGAGATGTTCGATCCAGCAACAGAAACATGGACCGAGATGGCAACCGCGCACAATCCACGCACCTACCACAACACCGCCATGCTGCTGCCCGATGGTCGCATCTTGATCGGTGGCCACTCACCCATTAACACCGCATACGCTTTCTCGATCAATATCCCTGGCTTATCACCCAACGACGGCCGCGACCCTAGCTTCGAAATCTATAGCCCACCCTATGTCTTTGGCCCACGCCCAAGCATTACCAGCGCGCCAGCTCGTGCCACACACGGCGATAACTTAAACATTGGTGTCGCGAATGCTGACAATATTGTCGATGTGGTTTTGGTCAAACGCACCACGCTCACACACATTGTCGATGGCGATCAGCGCACCGTGTCACTGCCCTTCACGCGTTCAGGCAACACGCTCAATGCACGTATGCCTATACAAAAAGCAGTAACTCCAGCTGGCGCCTATATGCTCTTTGTCATCACAGAAAATGCCAAAGGCGAGCGCATCCCGTCGGAGTCGACTTCATTGCGCGTGACCACCCCTGAAACCACTAACCCTGTCTGCACAGCGCAGCCGGTGGTTGCGCAACGATGATCAATACTCGCTACTCAATGCGGCCGGGCTTACGCCTGGCCGCTGTTGTTTTAACTAGCCTTATAAGCTCCACCGCATGGTCACACGCTGCTCATAACGAAGACAGGCGCGCCAGCATTGACCCTCTGCCGAATGCGCTAAAAGGTGTCACTGTGCAGCTGGTCGAAACACTGGGCGCGCAACTGGTGATAGACAATAAAACCGCTAAGCCTTTGGTGATTTTAGCTAACGATGGCAAGCCATTTTTACGCGTCAGTAGCGCAGGTGTGGATGCCAATGTCCGCCATCAGACCTGGCTCGATAGCTACTTGCCTGGCGGCCTGCCGCATCGCAAAACCATCGATGGCGAAGGCGATAAACCCGACTGGCGCATGGTGCGCAAAACCTCGCATTGGGGTTGGTTCGATGAGCGCCTGAAAGTCGAAAACGCCAAGGGCGATAGCTGGCGTATTCCCGTACGTTATGGCGATGTCGATGCCGTCATCAGCGGTAAATTTGTTGCGGCATTGGCTAATGGACTGTGGCAATCAAGCTGGCAGAGTGCGCCAAAATTGCCCAAAGGCGTGTCGATATTACTCATCCCCGGCCAGCCTTTTGGCCTGATGCTGAGCAATAGCAGCCGGCAGACAGTGGAGGTTTTAGATGATCAAAAGCAGCCATTTTTGCGGTTAAATGCCAAAGGCACTTTTGCCAATACGCATAGCGCCCTGTGGCAAAAGACAGCGGTGCAGTCATCGCTACGGCAAGCGCAAGCACAGGCCTGGCAAAAGATATCGGCCACGCCGCGTTATACCTGGGTGGAGCCGCGCACATTGCCTGCCGCTGGAGCGTCAACGAAAGCTGTGCAACGCTGGAATATCACGCTACTCATAGATGGCAAAGCCACTGTGCTAAATGGCCAAAGTCGATGGGTGAAAGCGCCGAAACGTGACACCGCGCCGACTACGACGCAGTATCAATGACGTAGGGCTGCTAGCCTTGCTGCAGCAACTGCACCACCAAAGGCTCAAGCTTGGTAAGGCCATAACGGCGGCCTTCTAGCAGCGCCTCATCATGGCTCATGCCTTTGAGCCATGCCGCGCGCAAGGCAAACAAAGCACCAACGCGATTTCCGCTCATGCAATGCACCAACACCGGCGTCTCACCGACGCTGGCCAGCAGCGCATCAAGCGCCTCGGCATTACTACGATTTAAGTCATGACCACCAACTATCGGCAGATGCACGTAATACAGGCCAAGTTCAGCGGCCATTGCGGCCTCATCGAAACCACCGTGCTCATGCTCAGGCAACATATCGATGATATGCGTGAAGCCCAAGGCCGCAACTTCGCTCAGCGACTCCGGTGAGACAAACCCGCCAACATATTCGTTAGGAGCAATGTGCAGCAGGTTTGGAATGCTCAGCGAGCTTGTGTCCATGGGCATAGCAATACTCTCGTTGGTAACTATTAGCGTTTGAGCATCAAGCGGTCATGTAGCCACATGCCCGCCAGCAGCATGACGCAGAAAAATAAAATGTCGCCCTGACCGGTGCCAATATTGACCAGAGCTGGGCCTGGGCAAAGGCCAGATAAACCCCAGCCGATGCCAAAGAGCATGGCACCGATAACTAGTTTGCTATCGATGATATTGATGCTGGGCCAGCTGAAGCTTGCGGCAAATAATGGCTTAGGCAGCTTCCGCAGCAGCGCAAAGGCCGGCACGGTGATGGCAACTGCGCCACCCATCACGAAAGCCAATGTAGCATCCCAATTACCGGCTAAATCGAGGAAGTCTTGCACTTTGTACGGGTCGGACATGCCGGAATAAATCAGGCCCCAGCCGAACACCGCACCCGCTAATAACGCCATGATGATGCCCATCTTATGCACCTCCGTGACGCAAAAAGTAGACGGTGATGAAGCCGCTGAGCATGAAAACTATCACGGCAGTTAATGAGCGCATGGAGCGACGTGCCAATCCGCACACGCCATGACCTGAGGTGCAACCACTGCCGAGACGTGTGCCAAAACCAACCAATACGCCAGCGATGCCGAGCAGCAAATAATTACCTTCAGTGGGCAAGCTTACTGCCGGTGCCATGAGCACACCAACGCCAATAAGGCCGAGCAGAAATGCCAGACGCCAAGCCCGCTCATCATTCGGAATACGCTGTAATAAGCTGCCAGCAATGCCGCTAATGCCGGCAATTCGGCCGATGCCAAGCATCAGCACGACCGACGCAAAACCAATCGCCATACCGCCAATTAAGCCCGCTTGGAAACTCTCAGGGATAGCCATGCCATGACACTCAATAGTTTATGTTTTTGTATTATGTCTGGCGATGATGGGTTTGTACACCATCGACTGTTCCTAATAACAAAACATCAGCAGGACGCGCAGCAAAAAGTCCGTTGGTAACAACGCCGGTAAGGTTATTCAAGCGCTGCTCAAGCTCGACTGGATCGCTAATGTGCAGGCCGTAAGTGTCTAAAATGACGTTGCCGTTATCGGTGACAAAACCGGTGCGATAGACCGGGCTGCCACCCATTTTCACCAACTCGCGAGCAATCATCGAGCGCGCCATCGGGATCACTTCTATTGGCAATGGAAATGTACCCAAAGTGGTAACCAACTTACTGGAGTCGGCGATGCAGATAAATTTATCGGCCAATGCCGCGACAATTTTCTCGCGCGTTAAAGCGCCGCCGCCGCCCTTGATCATGGCCAAGGCCGGAGTGATTTCATCAGCGCCATCGACATAAATACTGATGCGGTCGACCTGATTTAAATCCACCACTTCTATGCCAATAGCCTGCAGACGCTCACGGGTGGATTCACTGCTCGCGACCGCCGCTTTCACGTGGCCTTTGACACTGGCCAGCGCATCAATAAAGGCATTGGCAGTAGAGCCAGTGCCAACACCAAGTATTTCACCCGGCTGCACATAGGCAATGGCGGCCTCGGCAACAGCGCGTTTTAGGGCATCGGCAGATAAAACAGCGGGCATAGCAAACTCCACGGGCATCACGGGCAGGGATAATGTCGCGTAGTATACTCACTGCCATTGCTTAAGAGTTATCCGACCATGCTCGATGCCGTCGTCAAACGCATTTTACAGGCTCGCGTCTATGACGTAGCTATTGAAAGCCCACTCGATGAAGCGGCCCTGCTTTCGAAGCGCCTAAAAAATCGTGTGCTAATAAAACGCGAAGATTTACAGCCAGTGTTTTCCTTCAAGCTGCGCGGCGCTTACAACAAAATCCGCCTGCTGCCAGAGGCTGATCGTGCTCGTGGCGTGATTTGCGCATCGGCGGGAAATCATGCCCAAGGCGTGGCCTTGGCGACTAAAAAGCTCGGCATCAAAGGCGTGATTGTCATGCCGCAAACCACGCCCGACATCAAAGTGAATGCCGTGCGTGCGCTGGGTGCTCAGGCTGTGTTGCATGGCGACAACTACGATGAAGCCTTTGCCTACGCTCAAGAGCTGATGAATGAGAAGGGCTATACCTTCGTTCATCCCTTCGATGACCCTGACACTATTGCCGGTCAAGGCACGGTGGCGATGGAAATCTTGCGCCAGCACAGCGGCGAAATCGATGCGGTATTTATTCCCTGCGGCGGTGGCGGCCTGATGGCTGGCATGGCGGCGTATATCAAACATGTGCGACCAGAAATCCGTGTTATCGCGGTTGAGGCCGAAGACTCTGCCTGCTTAGCTGCTGCCATGAAGGCCGGCAAGCGCGTGGTGCTGCCGCACGTCGGTCTATTTGCCGATGGCGTTGCCGTCAAGCAAATCGGCAAATACACATTCGAGATTGCTCAGCACTGTGTCGATGAAGTCATCACCTGCAATACCGATGAAATTTGCGCGGCCATCAAGGATATTTTCGATGAGTGCCGCTCGATTGCTGAGCCAGCGGGCGCACTCGCCATCGCCGGCCTGAAAAAATATGTGCAGCGCGAAGGCGTGACACAGCAGACATTGGTGGCAGTTAACTCTGGCGCCAATATGAACTTTGATCGCCTGCGCCATATTGCCGAGCGCACCGAATTAGGCGAAGGCCGCGAGGCCGTGATGGCAGTGACCATTCCCGAAAAAGCCGGTGCTTTCAAAGCCTTCTGCCTAGCTATTGGCAAACGTAATATCACCGAATTCAACTATCGCTATGCCAGTGCTACCGCCGCGCATGTCTTCGTGGGTGTGTCGCTCAAGCCCGGGCTCGATGCGCGCTTGGAACTAGTTAGTAGCCTGCAAAAGAAAGGCTACGAAGTACTGGATTTATCTGACGATGAAACCGCGAAATTGCATACGCGGCATTTGGTCGGTGGCCATGCTGGCCTCAGCGATGAGCGCTTATTCCGCTTCGAATTTCCTGAACGCCCCGGTGCGCTCATGGCATTTCTAAGCGAGCTAGGCACGCAATGGAATATTTCATTATTTCATTACCGCAACCATGGCGCCGCTTATGGCCGCGTCTTGATTGGCTTGCAGCTTGGCGATAAGCCATTGAAAGAGCTAATCAAATCGCTAGATGCAGTGGGTTATCCCTACGCCGATGAAAGCGCCAACCCAGCTTATCAGCTATTCTTTCGCTAGCGCCTCGGGCTCATCAGGGCCCGCACCTTTCGTCTGTAGCTGATGATGTAAATAACCAATCAGCTCAGGCGGAATCAGCACCGCAATACGCTCATCTTTCATTTCTGGGCAGTTATAGATTAGCCGCTCAACAAAGCTGTCATTGACCACATAGCCTGCCGGCGCCAGCAATATTCCGCGCGGGGTATTCACCGCCTCTAGCAACACCATGCCTTCACGCAACATATCTGGCGTGAGCTTCAGCTGGCGCGAAATATCTGATTGCGGCCCAAGCTCCTCATGCAGCGCCTGCAATATTCGGCCATCATCGCCGTAGACCTCAGCCAGCATGGCCATGGCCTCTCTCGTCGGCAAACCCGATGCCTCAAGCCGTACATAAGCCTGCACCACGCGAATCACATGGGCTTGATCGGCTAAGCTAAACGACGACAATCGCTTCTTATGCGCCAAGCTCGGCTCAATCGCACAAATCAATTCCAACACTGGCTCAATACGCGGAATATTGGCCAGCAAATCCCAAGTACGCTGGTGCGCCGAAGCAAGATCACGCTGCTCAGCCTGACTCAGTTTCAAGTCACGCATAACCTTTTCCTGCAATGACACCGGCAGGCTGACCATGCCCAGATTCACTAGCATGGCCGCCATCGAACTCGCCCAAGACGCTTCCAACTGCAATCGCGTACTCACGCCCTGAACTAAATCAGCAATACGCCGAGCCTGACCAAAGCTAGCTGGGCTAGCCATCGCCAAGGCTTCAACTAGCGCCTGCATACAACCCTTAACTGTTTTCTCTAGCAGCTCTTTTTCAGCAGTCACCAAACGGTATTGCGCTAAAGCATCGTTCACCGCGAGATGAATTTCGTCGCGCGGGCAAGGCTTATTGAGGAAGCGAAAAATATGGCCTTGATTGACTGCGCGCATGGCGGCATCGATATCGCTATAGCCAGTTAAAAGCATGCGTGTGGCCAATGGGCTGCGCTGGCGGCATTGCGCCAAAACTGCATCGCCGGTCATGCCTGGCATGCGCATATCGCAAATAATCACCGCCAGCCGCGGCAAGTCAGCAAGCAGTGCCAGTGCCGCCTCACCACTTTCAGCGAGATGCACTTCGCCTAGCTGGCGTAGCGACAACCTCAGGCCTTGTAGCACCTGCACATCGTCATCAATACATAGGATTTGAGGCAGCTCCGCACTCATGTCGACACGCCCTGTATGGGTAGCTCAATGATAAAGCTGGCGCCCTGCGGCACAGCAGGCTCACACCACAGCTTACCTTTATGTTGATCAACAATAAGCGCTCGGCTAATAGGCAGGCCTTGGCCTGTACCTTGACCAACAGCTTTGGTGGTGAAAAATGGGTCAAAAATTCGATGCCGCAGCGACTCTTCTACGCCGCTGCCATTATCACTCACCACCAAGCGAATATGACCTTCATGCTGACTCAAAACGATGGTGATTTGGCCTGGCTGACCTGAGTCTATCTGCATATTCAGGCGACTATCGATGGCATGGCAGGCATTGGTGAGTAAGTTAATCAGAACCTGCACTATATGATCGCGACGACAGATCACGGCAGGCACATCCTGCAGCTCAAGAACCACTTTGGCGACCTGACTCACCTCATGTGCAGAAAGCGTAATAGCTTCCTGCACTAGTACAGCCATATTCTCAGGGTTCGCGGTCTCGCTGATGTGAGTGAAACTGCGCATGCTGCGAGTAATGTCGCGTACTCGAGACACGCCCTCTTGGCTGCGTTTCAGCGCAGCCGGCAGATTCTCACGAATAAATGTCGAGTCGATACGCTGCAGCAACTCATTCATTGCGGGTGACTTGCTCGTCTCTTGCTCAGCTAGCGCCAAAACATCCAATAACTCACTGCAGGCTTCATCAATAAAGCTTAGGTTATCGCCTAAATACTGCAGCGGCGTATTGATCTCATGGGCAATCCCGGCCGCCAAACTGCCCATAGCCTCTAACTTGTGAGCTTGACGCTGCAAGAGCTCAATTCGGTGATATTCCCGAAGATCGACGCCAATGAGCACGTATTGCACGCGATCTTGCGTATCTTTCTCTTGGGCAATAGACAGCAGGACCGGCACTGGCTGGCCATCATAGCCACGAAATTGCGCCTCAACGGTAATCTCGGCATCTTGCGAGTCAATGACTTGCGACAGCAGTGCTTTCGCGTCCGGCAAAAACTCAGCCAATGGTCGTCCGAGCAATGCCACCGACTGCATATCGAGCAAGCGCCCTGCCTGTTCGTTGGCATGCTGAATGTATAAGTCAGAGGTAATAACCAACCACAAGCCAGGCACAGGGCTTTTTAGACCACCTACGCGAGCCGCGGCTTGATTGAGCGAAATTTCAGGCGTGTGTTCGGCAATATCGTCGAGCGCGCGCTCAAACAGCGCTACCTGCTGTTGCAGGAGCGCGTGGGCGAGCTCGTCTTCCGACAAGGCATTGAGCAGTGAAGAGTCCGACATGAGGGCTCTCGTGGCGAATTAAGAAGTAACTCTATATCGGCACGAGAGCGTGTTTCTTTAGCGAGAGCGATGGCCGCTAGCTAGGAGGTCGGGGCCTTTCTTGCTATCAGCTGCCCTCACTCTGTCGATTAACTAGATCGGTAACACGCGCGCAAACACGGCCTTCAAATACTCAGTTTCAGGAATCGCTGGGTGAATCGGGTGGTCAGCGCCCTGATGACTGTGATGAACAATCTGCGCTTGGCGATCGATATGACGCGAGCTGGCGCGAATCACATCCACCAGTTCGTTACGACCCAAATGCATCGAGCAAGATGCGCTAATCAGCAGACCGTCGCGATTAAGCAGGCGCATGGCCAGCTCATTGATGCGGCGATAAGCCTGCAGGCCGGCTTTATGATCTTTGCGACGGGTAATAAAGGCTGGCGGATCGATAATGACGACATCGAAGCGCTCGCCTTCTTGCTTAAGCGCTGTCAGTGCGTCGAAGGCATCGCCTTGCAAAGTCTGCACGCGCGACTCAACACCGTTGAGTGCGGCATTGCGCATAAGTTGATCTAAGGCTTTTTCCGAGCCATCGACGCAATGCACTTCAGCGGCACCAAAGACGGCAGCTTGCACGCCCCATCCGCCCAAATACGAGAACACGTCGAGCACACGCTTGCCTTCGACCAAGCCTTTTAAGCGCGCACGGGCATCGCGGTGGTCATAGAACCAGCCGGTTTTTTGGCCTTCACGCACCAATGCTTCAAAGGCCACACCATTTTCGCGCAAAGGTACGCGATCAGGCACTTCGCCGTAAGCGACTTCGACATAGGAATCTAGGCCTTCAACAACACGCATTTTGCCGTCATTTTTGAACAAGACGCCGCTGGGCTTGAAGACTTTCACTATGGCATCAACAAGTTCCGACTTCATCCGTTCCATGCCGGCGTTGGAGATTTGCACAACGAAAATATCGGCAAAACGGTCGATGACCACGCCCGGCAAGCCATCGCTATCGCCATAAACCAAACGGTAATACGGCTCGTCGAACCATTGCTCACGCAGGCTTAGTGCGATTTGCAGGCGATGCACAAACAGTGAAGTCGACAAGGGATGTGCGACATCGCGGTTATACAGGCGCGCACAAATCAAGGCGTTGGGATTAACAATCGCCAAGCCTAAAGCCTTGCCTTTGCTATCTTCGACAACAACCTGATCGCCCGGGTTTATTGCTTTCAGCGGCGTTGCGGCAATGTCGACCTCGTTGGAAAAAATCCACACATGGCCTTCGCGCAAACGGCGCTCTTCACTGGTCTTTAAGCGTAAACGGGGCAAATCAGTCATGGTTATCTCAGTAGTTAAGCTTGCGGGCGCCAGACTAAGTCCAGCTCACGCGCGGCGCGCACATCATCAAGACGGCGCACTGGCATGGTATGCGGAGCATTACGCACCATCTCTGGTGTGGTTCGCGCCTCTTCCATGATTTTGATCAAGGCTTCAGCAAAGCCATCGAGCTCATCAGGCGACTCGGTTTCGGTCGGCTCAATGAGGAAGCACTCTGGAATTAGCAGCGGAAAGTAAGTCGTTGGCGCGTGGTAGCCATAGTCAAGCAAACGCTTGGCAATATCCATCGCGCTCACGCCTAACTCTTTGGCTTCTTTCGCAAAGCTAATGATGAATTCGTGCGAGGCACGGCGCTCAGGATAGGCGAGCTGGAAGCCGGCATCGGCCAAACGCTTCATCAAGTAGTTGGCGTTGAGCGTGGAGTACTCACCAACGCGATGCAGACCTTCGCGGCCAAGCGCATAGGCATAGTAGGCCGCGCGCAGCAGCACACCGGCGTTGCCCATATACGCCGATAAACGGCCGATAGTGCCAGGAATATCTTTCTCCGTGAGCCAGCGATAGCTGCCATCGTCATTTTTACCGGCAATCGGCGTTGGCATATATGGCAATAAACGTGCACTGACGCCGACTGGACCAGCACCTGGGCCGCCGCCGCCGTGTGGCGTGGCGAAGGTTTTGTGCAAGTTCATGTGCAGCACGTCAAAACCCATATCGCCGGGGCGAACTTTGCCCAAAATGGCGTTGAGGTTGGCTCCGTCGTAATACAGCAGGCCGCCAGCTGTGTGCACGGCTTCGGCGATCTCTTTGATCTGCTGCTCAAACACACCACAAGTCGATGGGTTGGTCATCATCAGGCCAGCGGTTTGCGGGCCAACAGCGGCTTTCAAGGCTTCTAGATCGACGTCGCCATTGGCCAACACAGGAATCTCGCGGACTTTATAGCCGCACATCACGGCCGTTGCGGGGTTAGTGCCGTGTGCCGCTGCAGGGATGAGCATTTCAACGCGCTCAATGTCGTTGCGGGCTTCGTGATAGGCACGAATCATCGCGACACCGGCAAATTCGCCCTGCGCACCAGCCATAGGTGTTAACGACACACCCTTCATGCCAGTGACTTCCATCAGCGTTTCTTGCAAGTCATGCAGGCAGGCCAAATAGCCCTGCGAGTGTGACTCAGGCGCGAGTGGGTGGCGCTGCAAAAAGCCCGGCAACATGGCGGCGCGATGAGCACCGCGCGGGTTGTACTTCATCGTGCACGAACCCAGAGGGTAGAACATCGTGTCGATGGAGAAGTTCTTGCGCGATAAGTTGGTGTAATGACGCACCACTTGCAGCTCAGACACTTCCGGCAAAATCGCGCGCGTACGGCGGCGCAGTGACTCAGGAATAGCCGTTAAATCGGCGTGTTGCTGTGGCGCTTGCGAGGTAGCACGGCGGCCAGTTTCACCACGTTCAAAAATCAAAGTCATGGCGATTACTCCGAAGCCAAGGCGGCGCTAAGCGCTGCACGATAACGCGCCAAATCGGCGGCATTTTTCGTCTCCGTGGTACACACCACGATAGCCGAACCCAGTTCCGGATAATCTGCAGTCAAATCGACGCCGGCCAACACACCTTGATCGGCCATCTTCGCCAAAACAGCTTCTGCGGGCTGAT
This sequence comes from Paraperlucidibaca wandonensis, assembly GCF_042677145.1. Classification (NCBI taxonomy): domain Bacteria; kingdom Pseudomonadati; phylum Pseudomonadota; class Gammaproteobacteria; order Moraxellales; family Moraxellaceae; genus Paraperlucidibaca; species Paraperlucidibaca wandonensis. The sequence continues at coordinate 1,921,285 of NZ_JBHTIT010000001.1, forward strand.
TCAAACGAATGACCTGTTCATGAAACACCGGCGCAGCAAACGCACGAGTTGCGCCAGCGGGCAAATCTGCCGTCAGCGACTGGATGTTTTGATGCGAGGCCAAAGCCACACGCTCCAAACCTTCAGCACCCAACAGGCTTAGGTAAATGGTCGCGGCAGTCATCGCCAAACCTTGGTTGGTGCAGATATTCGATGTCGCTTTGGCGCGGCGGATGTGTTGCTCGCGCGCCTGCAGCGTGAGGGCATAGCCAGGCTTGCCATCGAGATCGACGGTGCGGCCAATGATACGGCCAGGCATTTGGCGGATATGCGCCATTTTGCAGCACATAAAGCCGCAATACGGGCCGCCTGATGACAACGGAATACCAAAAGGCTGGGCTTCACCAACGACGATATCGACGCCAGTAGCGCCCCATTCGCCCGGCGGCGTGAACAAGGCCAGTGCCATCGGGTTCACCACAGCAATAACCAACATGCCCTGCGCCTGCGCCCAGTCGGTGAGCACATGTACGTCTTCCAGCACGCCAAAGAAGTTTGGTTGCGGAATCACTAGCGCGGCAAAATCTTCACCTTCATACGCTGCCAAAGAGGCTGGATCCATACGGCCTTGCGCATGGTCATAGTCGAGCTCGACCAGTTCAATGTCCTGACCTTCAACAATGGCGCGAGCAGCGGCGCGATACATCGGTGACACCGTGCGTGGCATCAAAATGCGGCGTGACTTCGAGCGCTTATTAGCGCGGATGGCCATCAGCACGGCTTCGGCCAGACCAGAAGCGCCGTCGTAGACCGAGGCGTTGCTAGCGTCCATGGCAGTGATGTGCGCCATCATCGATTGGAATTCGTAAATAACTTGTAGCGTGCCTTGCGATGCTTCGGCCTGATACGGCGTGTAGGCGGTCAAAAATTCGCCGCGCGATGCTAAGTCCCATACCGCCGCTGGAATATGATGCTCATAGGCGCCAGCGCCCAAGAAGCAGAGCGCGCCAGCATCTTGCTCGCTACGCTCACGCATCATGCGCGTCACGTCCATTTCCGACAGGCCATCAGCAATGCCGGTTAGCGGGCCCGAGCGCAGCGCCTGCGGAATCTCATCAAACAAGGTGTCCAGCGACTCAGCACCTAAGGTGTCGAGCATGCGGCGCACATCACCAGCGGTATGCGGGATAAACGGCATCATTCACTCCAGCAGGCCGGCGTCGGCGCTGCATATTCAATAGCAAAAAGCCCTGAGCAAGCAGGGCCCAATGGTTTAGCGAAGAATCAGTGGTCTTGCTTTGCGGCGTATGCTTCAGCGCTGAGCAGCTCATCTAGCTCAGCGGCATCGGTAATTTTGATTTGATACAACCAGCCGCCAGTGTAGGGCTCGGTATTGACGATTTCTGGTGCATCAACCAAGGCTTCATTGATGGCAATGATTTCGCCCGATACTGGTGCGTAAATATCTGAGGCGGCCTTAACCGACTCCACCACACCGGCTTCTTGGCCAGCGCTGACTACATCGCCTACGGTTGGCAATTCAACGAAAACTAAGTCGCCGAGTGCATCTTGGGCGTGATCGGTGATACCGACGGTAACAACATCACCATCTAAGCGAGCCCATTCGTGGCTAGCGGCGTATTTCAATTCAGCAGGTAATTGGCTCATGGAATCTCTCATGCGGCAGAAGCCGACTCAATAGGTTTTAAAAAAGCTTAAACGATCGCAGCGCCGCGGCGCACGAACATGGGTTTCACAATACGCACAGGCAATAACTTTCCGCGTACATCGACATGGGCTTGCGTGGCATCTGTCAGGGGAATGCGGGCAAACGCGATGGATTGCTGCAGCGTTGGCGAGAAGGTGCCAGACGTGGTTTCACCATCCGCCACGCCTTCAATTATCACGCGCATATGTGAGCGCAACACGCCCTTACCTTCGAGCACGAGGCCAACAAGCTGATGAGTAACGCCAGCATCACGCTCCGCAACTAGCGCATCTTTGCCAATAAAGTCATGCGCCCAATCAATGCTCCACGCCACACAGGAGCTCAGTGGCGATTCGTTTTCGCTTAGGTCATTACCGTAAAGCGGCATGCCTGCTTCTAGACGCAAAGTATCGCGTGCGCCTAGGCCGCAAGGCGCAACGCCGGCATCGAGCAGCTGTTGCCAAAATGCTCCTGACTGCTCATTGGGCAGCATGATTTCTAGGCCGTCTTCACCGGTGTAGCCGGTACGCGCGACAAACCAGTCATCGCCTAAGTCTACGCCCTGAAACAGGGCGAGCTCGGCAATGCGCTGGGCACGAGCCTCGCCGAGCAGACGCTCAACGGTGGCGCGAGCATTCGGGCCTTGCACGGCAATCATGGCAAGATCGGTGCGCTCTTTTAGGCTGATGCGAAAGCTTGCGGCTTGGCGTTGCATCCACGCGATGTCTTTGTCGTGAGTGCCGCAATTAACGATGACGCGCCAGAGTTCTGGCTGTTCAGGTGTGGGCGCATAGACAATGAGGTCGTCGAGCACGCAGCCAGCATCATTGAGCATGACCGAATAAATGGCCTTGCCCGGCAATTTGAGTTTGGCGACATTATTGGCTAAAAGCTTCTGCAAATACGCCACGGCGTCGGGGCCAGTGAGGTCGATAAAAGTCATGTGTGAGACATCAAACATGCCTTGATCACGGCGCACAGCATGATGCTCATCGATCACCGAGCTATATTGCACGGGCATATCCCAGCCGCCAAAATCTACTAGGCGGGCACCGAGCGCGACATGTGCTTGATACAACGACGTGCGCTGACCCATCACTAACTCCTTGTATTTTAGCTGCTAATGAAATAGCGCGTGAAATAACGTGGCGCATTTTACTCGCAGATGGCCTTCGCTGGCCATGAGCTGCGAAAATTCATTTTTTTCAGCAGGCCATTTGGCCTAGCTTGCAGCTGCTGCCTATCTTTTTACGCCCCACGCTTGTGCAATTTCGCATATAATCTGCTCGAACTGCCGCTATCTCTGTGCTAATTCATTGAATTTGCTGTGATCTACTAGCTCAGCTGCGGCTGCCATTCCCCTGTCCTTGAGAGTTGTCATGACACACGTCGCCATAAATGCCCCCGCCTACGTCAAACACGCACGCCTGGTGGCGTGGGTCACTGAAATGGCGGCTCTCTGCAAGCCTGCCGCTATTCATTGGTGCGATGGCACCGACGCCGAATACGATGCTCTCTGCGAATCCTTAGTCGCCGCCGGCAGCTTCAAGCGACTTAATGCCGAAAAACGCCCCAACTCTTATTTAGCCTGGACCGACCCATCCGACGTCGCCCGCGTTGAAGATCGCACCTTCATTTGCTCCGAGAAAAAAGAAGACGCCGGCCCAACCAATAACTGGAAAGCGCCAACTGAAATGCGCGCCATTCTGAACCCATTATTTGATGGCTGTATGGCTGGCCGCACCATGTACGTAGTGCCATTCTCCATGGGCCCATTAGGCTCACCGATTGCCCACATTGGCATTGAGCTTTCCGACAGCGCCTATGTTGCCGTGAATATGCAGAAAATGACCCGCATGGGCCGCCCTGTGTTTGATGTGCTCGGCGCCGATGGCGATTTCGTACCTTGCATGCACACCGTTGGTGCACCATTACAACCAGGTCAAGCTGATGTGGCTTGGCCCTGCAACCCAACTGAAAAATACATTGTGCATTACCCCGAGACTCGTGAAATCTGGTCTTACGGCTCTGGTTACGGCGGCAACGCCCTGCTCGGCAAAAAATGCTTCGCGCTTCGCATCGCCTCCACTATGGGCCGCGACGAAGGCTGGCTAGCCGAGCACATGCTCATCCTTGGCGTGACCAATCCACAAGGCAAAAAATATCACGTGGCCGCTGCTTTCCCATCGGCCTGTGGCAAAACCAACTTTGCCATGCTGATTGCACCAGCAGGCATGCCTGGCTGGGACGTCACCACTATTGGCGACGACATTGCTTGGATCAAACCAGATGCCAATGGCCAGCTCCGCGCTATCAACCCAGAAGCCGGTTACTTTGGTGTTGCTCCCGGCACCAATATGAAAACCAACCCAAACTGTATGCTGTCGCTGAACAAAGACGTGATTTTCACCAACGTCGCGCTCACCGATGACGGCGATGTTTGGTGGGAAGGTTTGGGCGCCGCTCCAGCGCATTTGGTTGACTGGCAGGGCAATGACTGGACGCCAGATTGCGGCCGCAAAGCTGCGCATCCGAACTCACGCTTCACAGTCTCCGCAATTAACAACCCTGCGCTCGATAGCGAATGGGATAACCCCGATGGCGTTGTTATTGATGCCTTTATTTTCGGTGGTCGTCGCGCCAACACCATGCCGCTCGTGACTGAAGCACGCAACTGGGTTGAGGGCGTTTATATGGCCGCTACCATGGGCTCAGAAACAACGGCTGCTGCGTTTGGCGCTCAAGGCGTTGTCCGCCGCGACCCATTCGCCATGCTGCCATTCGCCGGCTACAACATGAGCGACTACTTCCAACATTGGTTAAACCTTGGTGCCAAGCTTGAAGCCGCCGGCGCTAAGCTGCCGCGCATCTACAAGACCAACTGGTTCCGTAAAGATGCTGACGGTCAGTTCATCTGGCCAGGCTTTGGCGAAAACACGCGCATTCTGAAATGGATGATCGATCGCATCGAAGAAGAAGCTGAAGGCACAGAACATGCCATGGGCATCAGCCCACGCTACCAAGATATTCGCTGGAATGGCCTAGACTTTGCTCAACCGCTATTTGAGCAAGTTATCAGCCTCGACAAAGCGGACTGGGATATCGAAATCAAGCTGCATGAAGAACTGTTTGAAAAGCTTGCACACAACTTGCCAAAAGAATTGGTAGAAGCGAAAGATCGCTTGATTGAACGCTTAAAAGCATAAGCTTCGTCACACCACAGCGGCGCTTTATATCGCTATGGGGTGACGATGTGTTTAAACAAAAAGGCCTGCTAATGCAGGCCTTTTTCATTGCTAAATAAAAGCTTAGCTTGGAGGATCAACTCGCGAGCTAATCACCTCGCCCTCTAGCGTACGGCCACTTGCGGGCTGCTGTGGGCGGCGATTGGTATAAGTAGGCTCATCTTCCGATTGAGTTGCCGAGCCAGCGCTATAGCGCTCTTGTTGAGCACGCTGGCCTTTCGCCCAACGAAACGCCTGCCGCACTTCCGGTTTGCGCCAAGCCATAAAGCCTGCCGCACCAATGCCGAGCAGCGCCGCAATAGATAACACCAGCCCGGGCAAAAACACGAGCACTGCCACCCAAATTGGCCAGCCCCAAACTTGCACAGCGCCGATGCAGCCTAAAATAGTGGCAACCAATGGAAAATATAGCGAGCCCAGCACAGCGGTAATACCCGCCATTAACGAGCCCCAATGCAACTCGCCAACCAACCACGCGCTCACTGCAGCAACACGCAAGATTAATAAAACAATGGCAATGGGATGTAGCGATACGCTGCGCATGGATGCGCTCCGATTTGCTCTAAACCGACTTAGTCTACCGCATTGTCTACAGCGCGCGCTTCACGGCGCTGCAAGTGCACAGGCTGTAATTGCTCGATCTCGTATTGATTGCCTGGGTAGGTACGGTTGAGCGTACTTTTTACCGATTGTGGATAGGCACCAATGGCCCAAACCTTGCGTACTTTGCCAAGCAACTTCAAATTACTGCGCACCATCGTGGCGAAAGCTTTTGATGGACGTTGTTGGCTCACGGCGGCGATGAAGCGATCATCTTCCATCAGGCTATAGACCGACGGATTAACAAGCCCACGCAGCGGCTTAGGCAGCCAGTTTTCCATGATGCGTACGGTCGCAGCGGCTACGCGTGCGGAGGCCGTATTGGGCACCATGTGTTGCTGGCAGTAGGCATCAACAGCAGCATCAAGCTCGGCTTTGGTAGCGGGTAAATTTGTCAGACCCATGCGCTCACCAATACCTATCCAAAAGTTAAACCATGCTTGCTGCTCGTGCGCTGTCATGGCGCGGCGTGCGTAATTAGCCATCCATTCGATGGGGAAATCGATGAAGGTCCAGAGCACAAAATGAAAATCGTCTTGCGGAATGCGGTAATTGCTGTGCGTTTTATTCATGCGTTCTAAGGCACGAGCACCCTCGCCGTGCTCCCAGCCCGTATCCATAAAATGGGCGATGAGTAAGCGCGTGTCGTCATAGCGCTTTTGCCCATGAGCCTCAAACTCACCGGTTTTATCGAGCAGGCTGGCTACTGTGTCGCTGCCGTAAGTGTAAAAAAGTGCGACCTCTAGCGAGCGCGTCAGATCCCATGAAAACTCATAGGCTGTGAGCAAATGAGCAATACGCTGGCAGTCTTTTTTTGCATCTAAACTGGCAATCTCAGCGGCAACAGCGGGATTATTCATAAAACCAAAGCGCTTGCCATACGTCTTCATGGCGCACAGCCCTCTAGTAAGTTTTCGCAATGCACGCGCTGGCCCGATTTAGCCGGATAATCCCGAGCCGATCGTGAATAAAAGCTTAAGCGTTCATTGAAGCTCTGGCTTTGCAAGCGCGCATCGGCGTCAGAAAATCCCGCCTCGCCACTGCGCTTTAGCCAGCGATCTAGCCAAGCCATGCTAAAGAACTCAGCCATCGGCCGACCCCAGCCACCAACACACTTGTTATCGACGACCTCGGGGCACCACGACGTCGCCGGGAATAGTGGGATCAATGACCACTCAAAGTGCGTTGAGCCACGAATGGTGAACTCATACGCTGGCACACCAGCCGCTTGCCAAGCACGGAATGGGCCGAGCTTGGCTTCAGGATCAGGAGCTTGCAAGTTGGGCATAGGCGCAAGACCGTACTCACTGTTTTGCCCCATGCTAGGCACGCGTGGCACCACAGGCGGCCGCTCGCTCATGCTTGGAATAAAGCCTCCACCATCAGCGCCGGGCGTAGCCAGACCATCCCATGCAACAACTGCATCGACAGGATTTTCGGCGTCCATGAGGCCAGGCCATGGATCAGCGCCAGTGGCTCCGTATGACTGCACGACGCTGACCCCTGTGCCACCCAAAGAGTGCCCAACAATGCCTAAGCGGTCTTTATCTTGTACGGCGTATTGTGGATTGAACGCAGTCACAGCCGTAGGGTAGCTAGCTTGGCATGTCCCGTTATGCGGATATGGCTTGCTCGGTGTCGAGCGGAAAAAATCGATGGCATCAACCAAGCCTTCCCAAAATACGGCGGGATTGATATTCGTGCCCTGACCAAATGCCGGTGTTTGCTGGTCAGACCGGCCTTGGCCACGCGGATCAAATGTCATTACCGCGTAACCGCTACGCACCAAGGCTTGCGCCATCCACCAGTAAAGCGGCTCGGGCGCCTGCACAGAGCCATTCTCAATAACTACAGTCGGTAATAGCTTGCCATTGCTGTTGATTGGGCGCCAAACACGACCAGACAAACGTGCACAGTCACGATCATAGAAGTCGATCTTCTCTACAACGGCTTCATTTTTATAAAACGGATCGATGTCTGGGTAGCGAAATGGATCGCCAGAGCAAGGCAAGGCATACGTTGCACACAAAGGTGTTAGCGGCGTATTAAGCGACACGCTCATGGGTGGGCTAAGTAATAATCTGCTCGGATCGCTGAGCGCGCGCATCAAGTAGTCGCCCGTGTTGACTAGACCTAGCGCAAGTAAGCGTTGGACAAAGATAGGGTTGGTTAATTCTTCGCGAGGTGCTTCGCTTATTCGTGCAAAGTTCTTTGCCTCACAGGCGGCAAATTCGGCTGATGGCGAAGTGTAGCTGCCACATTTCGGGTCATCGGGCACGCCACCGGCGACATCACCCAAGACACCGCCAACTAATGGAATGGCACTTAGTGCTGCGAGCGGTGAAGTGTCTTCTTTGGCGGCTTCGGGGTTTTGTGTCGCAATAGCGTTTGAATCTGATGAGCCGCCGCAGGCGGCTAGCGCTGCACTGAGCGCCAAAATAACGAATGCTGGGGTGCTACGCATAGCAAACTACTCTTATTATTCTTTGGATCGAACATAAGTTGTATTTATGCAGATTGCAACAGCGTAGCTTGAGCCGTGCTTCTATATTTTAATAGCATTAGCACGGCGACAAGCGCTTCGATATTTCTACTCGGCAGACACCTCATCAGGCGTGATTTGAACAATCAGCTGCCGCAATGCGACCTGCGCGCCGACACCGGCATTCACTAGCTCCACCGTGCCCGCTACCGGCGCTTGTAGGCGGAATTCCATTTTCATGGCTTCTAGTACTAAAAGCAGCTCACCTTTGGCGACGACTTGGCCGGGAACAACAGAGACCGTCATCACCTTGCCGTCGATAGGCGCCAGAATGCGACCATCGCTGCCCGCTTCAGCACCTTGCTCAGGTTGATACGTCACATCTTCATAGCAAGCGGTGCAGGTCGGCGTGGATAGCCAAAGCTGGCTGCCAGTGCGAGCAAAATGCGCCTGCAAGCGGCGACCTTCAGAAACATAGCTCACGCGCGAACCATCGATGCTGAGCAAGCGCACTGAGCGCGCGGCCTCATCTTCCTCTTCTTGCGTGGTGATGATGTCAGTGCGGTATTCGCGATTGGGCAGGCACTCAACTTCGAGCACAGCCGTTTTTTCGCCACGCGCGAGCTTCATCACCAGCGGTGCGGTGTTGGCACTATGCCAGCTCAGTAAACTGGCATCGAGATCGTTGGCTTTTTGCAGCGCCAGTGCATCGCTCTCAACCATCAACGCAGCGGCTAAAGCTTGATGCACATGGTCAGGCTCGCCTAAGGCTTTGATGCGCTCAGCGGGGTATTGGTCAGCAATAAATCCGGTGGTCACGCCCGGGCCTTGAAACTCAGGCTGCGATAACAGCTCAATGAGAAAATCGCGGTTACTCGCCAAACCCAGCAGTGCGGTATCACCAAGCATGGCAATGAGCTTTTGGATGGCTTGCAAGCGCGTTTCGCCCCAAGCCATGAGCTTGCCTTGCAGCGAGTCATAAAATGGCGAGATAACACCACCTTCAATCAGGCAATGATCAGCGCGCAAGCCATCGCCAGAGGGCGTATGCCAGGTTAATACGCGACCAGTTTGCGGCAAGAAACCCGCGGCCGGATCTTCGGCGCACAGACGCACTTCGATGGCGTGACCGTGGCGACGGGCATCAATCTCAGCCTGCGTCATCGGCAGCGGATCGCCATTGGCCACCATGAGCTGCCAGGCCACTAAATCAACGTCATGAATCATTTCGGTGACGGGGTGCTCAACCTGCAAGCGCGTGTTCATCTCAAGAAAATAGAACTCGCCATTGGCCGCGAGCATAAACTCCACCGTGCCCGCGCCGACATAATTCACAGCCTTAGCGGCGGCAACGGCAGCCTCGCCCATACGTGCACGTAACTCGCTGCTAACCGCAGGCGATGGCGCCTCTTCAATAACTTTTTGATTGCGGCGTTGCACTGAGCAATCGCGCTCGCCTAAGTGCACTACCGTGCCGTGGCGATCACCAAAAATCTGGATTTCGACATGGCGAGCATTGAGAACAGCCTTCTCGATAAGCAGCTGGCCATCGCCAAAGGCGTTAGTGGCTTCACTACGCGCCGACTGGATCGCCGCTTTTAATTCCGACTCCTCATGCACCAAACGCATGCCGCGGCCACCGCCACCGGAAGCAGCTTTGACCATCACCGGCAGCCCGACTTTGATGGCCTCAGCCACCAGCAAATCATCTTCTTGGCCAGCGCCTTGATAACCTGGAACGCACGGCACATTGGCGGCAATCATGCGCACTTTCGACGCGCTTTTATTGCCCATGGCTTCGATGGCATCGGGATCTGGCCCGATAAACACAAGGCCAGCATCTTGCACGGCTTGCGCGAAATCGTGGCGCTCCGACAAAAAGCCATAGCCGGGATGAATCGCGCCAGCGCCAGAAGCTTTCGCTGCTTCGATCAACTTCTCAATGGACAAATACGACTCGCCCACCGGGCCAGGGCCAATACGCACGGCGGTATCGGCTTCTAGCACATGACGCGCCTGCGCATCGGCATCGCTATAAACGGCTACCGTTGTGTAACCTTGGCTGCGGCAGCCACGAATGATGCGTGCGGCAATCTCGCCACGGTTGGCAATTAATACGGTATCAAAGCGGCTCATTGTGCCGTCTCCTGAACATTCTTTTCTGTGATGTCTTGAGTGATCGCGGCTTGCGCCTGCGCCACATCATCGGCCGTAAAGGTATGAGCCCAGTTGGCTTGGCGCTTTTGCAAAAATGCACCAATACCCTCCGGTGCTTCAGGGCTGCGCACGCAAGCGGCGAAATGCATAGCGGCGTTATCCAGCACTTCATCGGGGTCGATATGACCGACGCTGAGCAAAATCTCTTTAGTGCGCGCATTCGCTGCTGGAGCGCAGCGCAATACTTGATTTAGCGTATCGGCGAGCAAGGTATTGAGCGCGGCCTCATCGGCAAATACGTCGTGCACAAGACCGTAGCGCAACGCCGCATCGCCATTAAACTGTGCGCTGGTTAAGCACAAACGGCGCGCTTGCGTGAGCCCCATGCGCTGCACCACAAAAGGCGCGATTTGCGCGGGCGGCAAGCCACGAGATGTCTCTGGCATACCAAACTTTGTTGCTTGATGCGCAAGGGCAATATCTGACACACAAGCCAGACCAAAGCCACCGCCCAGCACGCCGCCTTCGAGCACAGTAATCAGTACTTGCGGGATGCGCTCAGCTACGCGCAGCATCTCGCCAAAGGCGCGATTCATGGTCACTACAGGGTCTTTTTCACCGGCGACTACCGGCTTTTGCGCATCGCCAAAAACGCCTTTTAAGTCAGCACCAGCGCAGAAGTGGCCACCGTGACCGCGCATCAGTACCACGCGTAAATCATCGCGGGTCTTTAAGTGTTCAAACAGGGCGATAAGCTCAGCGAGCATCTCCACCGTGAGTGCATTTCGTGCATCCGGACGGTTTAGCGAAACGCGTAAAATGCCGGCGCTTTCATCGTGGCTAAGATGTAAAAATTGGCAGCTAGGTAGCATAACAGTCTCCTTCTCAGTGCCTTAGAAACGGGCAACGCCAAAGCTATTAGGGCGCAACTCACGACGCTGGGACTCGCGGCACACCGACAAGGTCAATGCTAGGGCGCGGCGGCTGTCGCGCGGGTCAATAATGCCGTCGTCAAACAGACGCGCGGAGGCAGCAAAGGGATGCGAATCTTCGTCAAATTTATTGATGATTTGCATCTCCAGCATTTTCAAGATGCCCTCTTCTTGCTCACCAATTTCCTTGCCCTGCTTGATCCATTTTTCTCGCGTGATAATTGACATCACTTTCGCAGCTTGCTCGCCGCCCATTACTGCGGTGCGCGAGTTTGGCCAGGCGAAAATAAAGTGTGGGCCAAAACCGCGACCACACATGCCGTAGTTGCCGGCGCCAAAGCTGCCACCCATCACCAGCGTGATTTGCGGCACAGTGGCATTGGCCACGGCCTGAATCATTTTCGAACCATGCTTAACAATGCCGCCCTGCTCTGAAGCAGTGCCGACCATATAGCCGGTGGTGTTCATCAGATAAATAATCGGCACATTGGCGTGGCAGCAGAGCTGAATAAATTGCCCAGCCTTGGTCGCGCCTGCGGTGGTGATTGGGCCGTTATTGGAAATAATGCCGACAGCATGACCATCAATCACGGCGCGGCCGCAGACGGTTTGCTTGTCGTATTCGGACTTAAACTCGAGAAACTCGGAGTCATCAACCAAGCGAGCGATGACTTCGCGGCAATCGAACGGTTTGCGGTAATCGCTAGAGACCACGCCGCAGAGCTCATCGATGTCATAGCGCGGTGCTTTAGCAGCTAAGCGTGGCACATCAGGCTTGTCGGCATTCCAATGCAGGCCTCGGACAATTTCCCGCGCAATACGAATACCGTCAGCATCGCTCTCAGCCAAAAATTCTGCCGTCCCAGCTTGTTGGGTGTGCATCTCGGCGCCACCCAAATCTTCGTCGATAGCGATCTCACCAGTCGCCGCCAACAGCAATGGTGGGCCGGCCAAAAATACTTTAGCTTTCTTGCGCACCATCACCACGTAGTCCGACAGACCAGGCATATACGCACCGCCGGCGGTTGACGAGCCATGCACCACAGTGACTTGCGGAATGCCTGCCGCCGACAAACGCGCTTGGTTGGCGAAGGTTTTACCACCCGGGATAAACAGCTCAGCCTGATACATCAGGTTGGCACCGCCAGACTCAATGAGGGAGACCACCGGTAGCTTTTGCTGCAGCGCAATTTCTTGCAAGCGTAAGGTTTTTTGCACGCCAAATGGCGTCATGGTGCCGCCTTTGATGGCGCTGTTTGACGCCACGATCAGGCAGCGCACGCCTTCTACATAACCAATGCCAGCGATGGTATTGCCGCCCGCCAGCGAGCCGTCTTTATCGTCATGCATTTTGTAGCCGCAAAGCGTCGACAGCTCCATAAATGGCGAACCACGATCAAGCAATAAGTGCACTCGTTCGCGCGGCAGCATTTGTCCGCGCTTATGGTATTTCGCTCGGACCTTTTCTTCGGTGGCAATCACCGAGCTTTCGACTGCACGTAAGGCATTGATGGCATCAAACATGCCTTCTCGATTGGCCTTGAAGGTGTCGTCTTGCGGGTTAATTCGTGATTCTAAAATAGTCATAAATAATCTCTTCTGTCAGTGCCGCCAGTGCTTTTAAAAAGCGCTCAGCCGCTCACAGGCTCATTGATCGTTGGCAAGCTAGCAGCCAACTCGGCTGGCACAGCAATGTCGTAGTCGAGCAGCATTTGCGCAAAGCATTTGCCCTGCGGATCAGTACGCAATGAGGCGATACCACCGCCACCCAAGGCATGCTTGAGCAGGAAGTTCATGCTGTTGCTAGCCGGCAAATCCCAGCGCGACACGGTGCTATTAGCAGCCAACGTGTGGGCAAAATACTTAGAAACATTAGCCTCGGTGAGCGTCGCACGCAGGTACTTCACATACTCTGGTTTGCGCGCCATGACGCCGATATTGCCGTGATCGCCTTTATCGCCGCTGCGAGCAACCGCTAAGCGAATCAGTGGCACTTTCACAGCGTCTGCCGTGGCAGCCCACACCTCACCAGCGGCTTGTGGTGCGAGCTGGCTAGCATCAAATGGCAGGCCTTCTTCGACCACAATCGGAGTGCGCACGCCTTCAAAATCTACGGTAATAGTGACATCACGCTTCGGCACTTTGCATGACCATAGCTGCACCACCGGCTGCACGCTGGGGCGGCCGCCGAAATATCCGGTAAGGCCAGGCGCCATGCCAGTTGCAGCTTGTGCCAATTCTTTTGAGAACAACACTAAGGCTGCTTTCTCTTTGTGCTTAGCGGCAATTTTCACAATGACTTCACGCGTGGCCAATGCGCCTTCGCGCGCGTTAGCGCCATACATCGACTCAGCACCCAGCAGCTCTACCGATGTTTCGGTGAAAGGACCCCAGCCTTTGCTGGCAAATAGGGCTTCACACTTTTTAATTAATGCGTCAGCAACACGCTGAGCTTTGGCTGGCGCTTCGCGACCACCCATTAAAAAGGTTGAAGTGATGCGATTACCACGTGGCGTAGTACCAGAAACTTTATACGTGTCTGGCGGCGCGTAGCCGGTAGCGCCTTCGATCAAGACAGAGTCTTTGCCGACTTGGCTGAGGCGTGCGGTGGTGAAGTCGCAGCGCACATCGGGCAATAAATACGCGCGCGGGTCGCCAATCTCATAAAGCATTTGCTCACCGACGGTGCCGAGCGTGACGGCACCGCCAGTGCCTTCGGGCTTACCGACGAGGAATGAGCCATCTTCGCGTACGTCGACAAAGGGGAAGCCCATGTTTTCGTAGCCATTGGAGACGGTTTGCCAATCAGTAAAGTTGCCGCCAGTGCATTGCGCGCCACATTCGATGATATGACCGGCAAGCGAGCCTTGTGACAATTTGTCGTAGTCGGTGGCAGTCCAGCCGAACTCATACATCATTGGCCCTAGCGTGACCGCGCTGTCGACACCACGACCGGTGATAACGACATCGGCGCCTTGGCGCAGCGCTTCGGCAATGGCTGGCGCGCCGAGGTAAGCGTTCATGCTCACCAACATGCCGGGGAAAGCCGAGCCAGTTTCCATCTCAGTAATGCCAGCTTCGCGGAACTCGCCTTGGCGCGCGGTTAGGTCATCGCCCTCAACTACGGCAATGCGCAGCTCAATGCCAACACTTGTCGCTGCAGCTACTAAGGCATCACGGCAAGCACCGACATTCATGCCACCTGCATTGCTGATGACTTTAATACCCTGCGCTTTAACCTGCGTCAGTAATGGCGTCATCACTTCAACAAAATCGCGCGCATAACCCTGTGCTGGGTCTTTCATGCGCTGCACAGCCAAAATCGACATGGTGACTTCGGCCAAATAATCGAACACCAAATAATCGAGTTTGCCGTGGCTTACAAGCTGTTCAGCAGCCGTGGAGGTATCACCCCAAAACGCCGAGGCACAACCGATACGAATAGATTTCATGGCAATCTCCGACTGCAATTAAAGAGTTTCGGCAAAAAGTTCGCGGCCGATGAGCATGCGGCGAATCTCAGAAGTTCCTGCACCAATTTCATAAAGCTTGGCATCGCGCCAGAAGCGGCCGCAGGGGTTTTCGTTCATATAGCCATTGCCGCCTAAGCATTGAATAGCTTGGCCGGCCATCCAAGTGGCCTGCTCAGCGGTGTACAAAATCACGCCAGCGGCATCTTTGCGCGTGGTCTCGCCACGGTCGCAGGCTTTCGCCACGCTGTAGAGATAGGCTTTGCTGGTGCTGAGCGCAACATACATATCGGCGAGTTTGCCCTGCATGAGCTGAAACTCGCCAATGGACTGACCAAATTGTTTGCGATCGTGAAGGTAGGGTAGTACCACATCAAGGCATGCTTGCATCAGGCCAACAGGGCCGCCAGCAAGCACAACGCGCTCGAAGTCGAGACCAGACATCAGGACATTGACGCCGCGACCGACGCTGCCCAGCACATTTCCCACTGGCACCTTGCAATCTTGGAACACTAACTCGCAGGTGTTAGAGCCGCGCATGCCGAGCTTGTCGAGCTTCTGCGCCGTGCTAAAGCCGGGCATGCTTTTTTCGATGATGAACGCTGTGATGCCGCGTGAGCCGGCACTAACGTCGGTTTTCGCATACACCACCAAGACATCGGCATCGGGGCCGTTGGTGATCCACATCTTGTTGCCGTTTAGTACGTAATGATCGCCGTGCAGATCAGCGCGCAACTTCATGCTCACCACATCCGAACCAGCATTAGGCTCAGACATCGCCAAGGCGCCGACATGCTCACCGCTGATGAGCTTGGGCAGGTATTTTTGCTGCTGCTCGCGTGAGCCATTCTTGGTTAATTGGTTCACGCAAAGATTGGAGTGTGCGCCATACGACAGACCAATCGAGGCTGAAGCGCGACTGATCTCTTCTACCACCACGGTGTGGGCCAAATAACCAAGACCTGCACCGCCAAACTCTTCCGGTGCGGTGATGCCGAGCAAGCCCATATCGCCGAGCTTGCGCCATAGCGGCATAGGGAATTCATTGTCACGATCGACGGCGTCGGCAATCGGCCGAATCTCCGCGTCGACAAACTGACGCACGCTGTCACGTAGAGCATCGATGGTGTCGCCGAGATCATGATTTAGGGTTGGATAATGCATAGCACACCTTTTTGCAGGCTGAATTGAACGTCTGCGAGTGTGGCTAGCTTAGAGCCTTGGGGCAATGTGAAAAGCGGCTAGAAAATTGATAAATTCGGACACATATTGGCTATAAAACCGCTATCATCCCGATCTATAGCTTTTTTTACTTGTAAATTGGGACACGATACGCCGTGCTCAAGAGACCGCTATGAACCCCTTGCATCAGACCATTTCCGGCCACGTCGTGCCAGCCATGCTGCAACACGCCATCAATTCCGGACTCGATCCTGAGCTTTTATTGCAAGAGGCCGGCATTCCCAGCTATTGGCTAGAGGACACCAGCGGCCGCCTACTTCCGCTGCAATTCGCCAATCTCATGCGCGCTCTGTGGCGCTGCAGCAATGATGAGTTTATGGGCTTTTCTGCCGAGCCCAGCCGCGTTGGTACCTTTCCATTGATGATGCACAGCGTGCTTAGTGCCGACACCCTGGGGCAAGCGCTAAGCCAGGGTGCGCATTTTTATCGCGTACTCACCGATAGCATTTCGCTGCGTCTTAGCGAGCGCGATGGTGTCGCTGAGTTCGAGTTGCGCCTGCGCGAGCCTGAGCGCGATCCAGGCCATGTGCTCACCGAGACGATTTTACTGTGCTGGTATCGTCTCGCCTGCTGGCTAATTAACCGCCGTATTTTGCTCACCGATACCCACTTTAGCTATCCGCCGCCGCCGCATGAGGCCGAGTACCATCAGCTCTATCCCTGCCCGCATCATTTCAACCAAGACCGTACCGCGCTGCATTTCGACGCTCGTGTCTTGGCACTGCCAGTCACACGCAGTCGAGATGAGCTGAAAGTCTTAATCCGTGAGTTGCCGCTGGGGTTTTTCATCAAGCCGGTGTTTCAAGGCAGCCTCAGCCACCGCGTGCGCAGCCGATTGGTGCAGGGCGGCATGGCCGATCTACCCAGCTTAGATGTCGTCGCTGGCGAGCTATTTATGACTGGCCGGACATTGCGCCGACAGCTTTTGGTCGAAGGCACGCGCTATCAGGAAATTAAGGATGAGCTGCGCCGCGAGCATGCCATGGCGCTGCTGCGCGAGCCACAGACCAGTATCAACGCGGTGGCGCGAGATATTGGCTTTCGCGAAGCAGCGGTGTTTATTAAGGCGTTTAAGCATTGGACAGGGATGACGCCCGGCGATTATCGGGCGCATTGGCAAGCTCAGCGCCAGCTCGCACGGGCGACGAGCTAGCGCATTTAGATCACTCGGCTTAATTGCGGCTGAGCGCACCGCGCTAGCCTCTCAACTAGGCCCGCGACTATTTTGTGCTCTCAACAAACTCGGCAATAGCCTCAATCGCGGCATTCGCCTCTGGCAGCATATCGGCCAGCATTTGGAAGTCATGCCACATGCCATCCCAAACCGTCAGCTGCAATGCCCAGCCGCAGGCATCTGCACGCACCTTTAAGCGCTCCGAGTCGCTCAGCAAGATCTCATTCGTGCCAACCTGCACCAATGTCTTCGGCAGACCTGCCAGATCAGCAAATAATGGTGACACGCCGGGGTCATCGGCAGCTGTTTTGCCTAAATAGAGCGGCGTTTTGGCATATATCCATGCCTGACTAAGCATCGGATCTAGATCATTTTTAGACTGTAGCGACTCACCTTGCAGCGTGAGATCGACCCAAGGCGAAATCAATGCCATCCGCGCTGGTAACGGCTCGCCACGATCACGCAGACGCAGAGCCAGCGCTAGTGCCATGCCACCGCCAGCAGAATCGCCCATTAGCGAGATATGCTCGGGCGAAACACCTTTCTTCAACAGCGCAAGATAGCTTTGATGCACATCATCGAGCCCGCCAGGATAAGGAGCCTCTGGCGCCAAACGATACGTCGGCACATAGGTTGTGGCCTTAAGCGCCAAACACAGACGACTAGTTAAAGGCCGGTGCGTACGCGGCGAACAGGCGACATAGCCGCCACCGTGGACAAAAAACAGCACTTGCTCGCTGGCACCTGCTGCCGGCGTAATCAATTCACAGTCACGGCCTGCCAATCGAGTGCTGCTAATTTTTGCAGCACGAGGTATCAAGCCATAGCGCAACAGGCCTTCCGTGAGGCTGCGCATGGTAGGCACAGGTATTTTGCTCGCCCATAAAGGACGCATCGTGGCGCGAAGGACCGCCGGCAATGCTTTTTTAGCGATGACACTCTGCATGTGCTTTGCGCCGCTCAACTTTAATGAAATAATCTCTCTGCTCATGCGTAATTTCTCTGTTTTACTCGTCGTGAATCGTAGAAAACGCCAAATATAGGCGATCTGGAACAAAATTTCGCCGTTTACGTTGAAGCGTGCGACTTGTTCTGGTATAAATCGCGCCCTCGCTGTCGGCCGCCGTTTGGCGGCGAGCTGAATGAATTGCGGAGACCGAAATGTCTAAAGTTTGCCAAGTTACAGGCAAGCGTCCGATTGTTGGCAACAACGTATCGCACGCGAACAACAAAACGAAGCGTCGCTTCGAACCAAATTTGCACTACAAACGTTTTTGGCTAGATAGCGAAAAACGCTTCGTGCGTCTGCGCGTGTCCACTAAAGGCATGCGTACCATCGACAAACTGGGTGTTGACGTGATCGTTGCTGATCTGCGCGCTCAGGGCGTTACTGTTTAAGCCGCTGGTAAAGGAGTCACATCATGCGCGATAAGATTCGTCTTGTGTCCACTGCTGGCACTGGCTATTTCTACACAACCACAAAGAACAAACGCACTATGCCGGAAAAAATGGAGATCAAAAAATTTGATCCCAAAATCCGTCAACACGTGATGTTCAAAGAAGCTAAAATCAAGTAATTGCCGTTTTTTAGCAATTAGTTGCAGCTTCTCGCAAAAAAGCCCGACATTGTTCGGGCTTTTTTGTGCTTACTGATTATCTGCCTAAGATGGCACCATTAATCTACTCAAAACCAATTCGCTGCACCCAACTGCCGCGATCTTGGTAGGGCATGGTCACACACGATGTGCCTGGCACCGTCGATGCGCCTGGGCCAATCACACCAGACAGTGAACAAAGCTGGCTGCGTGGGTGCACCCGACGGCATTGCGCCAATAACCCCGGCGTGAGCTCGCCGCCATTGGCACACGTCTGACTCAAGCGACTGGCCGTCAAGTTTAAGCTTTCAACCATCAATTGCTCCAAGCTACGCCCTGCCGCCCACGGCCATCGCGTGGCAATGCTCGAGCGACCAGGCGCCAAAATACGCAGCGCCACGTTATCCATCACACTTTGATCAAAAACATGGCTGCCTACACCAGCAAAGCGATCATAGGCGCTCCCCTCGCCCAGAGGAGCCTCACGCAGGCGCGCAAATAGGCTATCGCGCAGGGACCTGATCCACTCATCAAATACTGTCGCACCAGGAGTGTCACGCGCCATCGGATCCTTAATATCTAAACCCTTAGCGTAATGGCGACGATCCCAGCTCAACATGGCTTCAAGTAATAAACGACTTGGCGCGCTGAGCTGACTCGCCTGGGCATCATAAAAGCGCTGCAGGATAGGCACAAACTCACGTGCCCTCGGATCAGTCGTACCAACCGCTTCATCAAGCGCAATCAAATCACTAAAAGCCCAATCATGCCGACTGGCCAGCAGGTCGGCGATAATTGTCACCCGCTGCCCAGCACCACCTGGACGACTCGTACTGCCCAAGCCTTCGCCATCAAGCCAGCCCAATGCCGGCTTATTATTCCAGTTCGCCAGATAGCCTTGAGCCGGATCACGTATTTGAGGAGTTGCGCTAAATGATAAGGTGCCATCGAAGTCAAACTCACCGGTACCTTTGATGGGCAGGCGCATATCAGTGCTGGGATGGCGCTTGGCATGAAGCCCAGGATGATAAAACGCAATATGGCCATCCCGAGTGGCTACGACAGTGTTCTCATTCCAAGTGACGAGCGCCATGGCAGCATCAAACTCTGCAAATGTTTTCGCTCGACTCCACGCTTGAATCCCCTCAATAGTCTCAATCTCGCGCAACCACATGGCATAACTCACACTACGCCCGAGGCCTGCATCATCGTCTCGTGCCACCAATGGCCCGTGCAGCGTTCGACACAGCTGCGCAGATGTACTCAGTAGCGCCGGCAATAACGGCACACCCTGCGTCGCTGCTCGATACTTAATCGACTCTTGCCGACAACTCATATTTTTCCATAAACCATCGTGGAAATACTGATTTGCGAGACACTCGCCTTGTCCACGCTGTGCCGTGGAGCAGAGCGTCTCAATGAAGCTGTCTATTGTTTTTGAATACCCCGTTGTTAAGCCCCACGCCGCATGATTGCTATAGCCAATGCCCACAGCTGGCAAAATTGGTACCGAAGCACCACGCGCAGATACTCCTGGTATATTTATCTCAAACTCTACTAACAAGAGTGGATAGGCATAGCCCAGCTGAGGCCCAGCAACCAATAAAGTACCACCACTCTTTGTTCTACTTGAGCCTATGGCATAGGCATGCGAACCGCCATGCAGATAGGCACGCAGCTCATTCATGGCCACCTGTACTCGCTGAGTCAACTCGCGGCTTGCATATTTTTGCGCGGCAGTAGGTGACACTAATGCTGACTTTGCTAGCACCCATGTAGATGGTCGCTCAGCCCATGCCAGCATTTTTTGCCCAGCCTTCGGCACCAGCACTTCACGCGGCACCGCGCTCGCAAGAGCGGATGAGGCCGATGTTGCCATAGCGATGACCGGCAACCCACATGGCACTGGCGCCGGAGCTGCGCCCGTGCCCAAACCATTAGCTAAAGTAACCGGCAAAGTCATCGCCCATGTCGCCTGTTGCTCAAAAACAGCCTCTCTAGCAGGCTTCGGCGTGGTGTGATTACTAAAACGTGGCCCGCTAGACGGTACGCTTACCGCTGCCTGCTGATCATCCAACCAAGTAAAATCGAGGAATGCATCTTTGCCCGCCCGTTCAGAGCCTAGGCTTGTCGATAACGACTTTAGCAGCTCCACGTTGGCCATCTCATTACCACCCTCTGCAGCCACAAAGCGCGTGATATAAACCCCTGACGCCAACACATCACTTACTGTAATCGGCTCAGGCAAACTAGTGAGCAGGCCATACTCAGCTGGTAATAAAGTGGGGTTGTTGCGCACCGCCGCAATGCGCGCATTAACACCATCGACATAGCCCAAAACCGAGGCTTTAGCTTCGCTTGTAGCGGCATCAAACATGGTTTGATATTCAGCCTCGGTATAGGCCAGTAGGCGCTGCTGTATATCTGCTGGAACTGCACTGCAGCCAGTCAACTCAGCAAGCGTGCCTTTGGCTGTACGACGCACCGCATCGAGTAAAAACAAACGATCTTCGGCAATGGCATAGCCCACGCCATACCAACCATCCTGCGTGTTATCGGCATAGACAATGGGCACGCCAAAGTCATCACGATAAATACTTATGCCTGATTTTGGCGAGGAAGGGCTGCCAGGTCGTGTCCCTAGCACCGCCGGCTTTGCACGAAACGACCAGTACAACTCGCGCTGATCGTCGATATGCGAGCCATAACTGGCAGGACTACCACTCAGCAAGCCTTGCGCCTGTCCAAGCAAGCTGACGTTGCCACTTTGGCCAGGAGGCAAGACTGTCTCAGCACGTAATACACGCGCGCCACCAGCATTGCCATTATTAGCGCTTGAACTAGTGCTGCTGCTATCGCTATCGCCGCAAGCTATCAAGCTGCAAGCAGCGACTACCGTTAAAGCTTGGCGCATCTTTAACGAAAACGAGTGTCCGATTTTCATGCAGCGCCCCTTAGGAGTCTTCTTGTTATTACTGCACTGTAATACCTGATTCACAGCCATCCAAGCACAGTTGCTAGAATATTCACGGACACATCATCTTGTTTAGTCTATGAATCGACTTTGTTCCCCTATACTCAAGTGGTGTTTTTATCATTGAGCCCTATGAACAGCACCTCAACTCTCGCTTGGCGCTGGCGCCACCATGCCCTACAAGCTATCGACCGCATTGATGCTATTCGCCTTGATGACTTGCTCGGCATCGACCGCCAAAAGGCTGCCCTACGCGAAAACACCGCTCAGTTTGTTGCTGGCCTTCCCGCCAACCACGCTCTAATGACCGGTGCTCGTGGCACAGGCAAATCCAGCCTCGTGAAAGCATTACTCAATGAGTTTGCCGATGAGGGCCTGCGCTTAATTGAAGTGCCGCCACACGACCTCATCGACTTACCAGAAATCGTTGCACCATTACGCGGCAAGCCCGAGCGCTTTATTTTATATGTTGATGATTTCTCTGTAGCTAACGC
This sequence comes from Paraperlucidibaca wandonensis, assembly GCF_042677145.1. Taxonomy (NCBI): domain Bacteria; kingdom Pseudomonadati; phylum Pseudomonadota; class Gammaproteobacteria; order Moraxellales; family Moraxellaceae; genus Paraperlucidibaca; species Paraperlucidibaca wandonensis. Next base: position 1,943,337 of record NZ_JBHTIT010000001.1, read on the forward strand.
CGATCCAGCGCTTATTGCACTGAAAACCGCACTCGATGGCGGCATTGAAGCACCCGCCGATAATGTGCTCATCTATGCAACCAGTAATCGCCGCTTTCTCATGCCCACTGTGCATGCCGATAACAAAGAGTTTCAATGGATAGACGACGAAGTGCATCCCGGCGAATCCACCGAAGAGAAAATTTCGCTGTCGGAGCGTTTCGGCCTCTGGCTATCATTCTTAGCCTTCTCGCAGGCCGATTACGAGCGCTTGGTGCAGCATCATTTACAGCAGCTCGGGTACACCGAATGGAGTAAAAATATCCGTGGCGAGGCCCTACGTTGGGCTCAAACTCGAGCCTCACGCAGTGGCCGCGTGGCACAGCAATTTGCCCGTCATTGGGTAGGATCACAGCAACTCAACGTCCAAAAATAATAGCTAGAGGGAGACTACGGATGGCCACAGCCACCGAATCGAAAATCAATGCCGACAGTAGCGAACGTGATTTACTTGCTGCCTTGCGCGGGGGTCAACAATCGGCCTGGGGTGAGGCCATGCGTCGCTTTGGCGGTGCAATGGTTGCAGCCGCACGCAGCATTGCGCCGCGTCATGCCGAAGATGCTGTGCAAGAGAGCTGGATTTCGGCCTATTCCGCCATCGCCAACTTTGAAGGCCGTTCAGGCCTGAAAACATGGCTCGTACGCATTGCCATGAACAAGTCTTACAACATCATTCGCAGCCAAAAACGTGAAGTGTCGTTAGAGGGCCTCGAGGGTGAGCACGACCCACTGGCTAATGCTTTTGTGCCTGGCGGACCTTTCGGTACGCAATGGGGCGTGCAATTTCAGCGCTGGACCGATGACACCCCACAAGCATTGCTTGAAGCGCATGTGCTGCAGGACTGCCTAGAACACCACATGGCCGACTTGCCCGATGGTCAACGCATGGCACTAACACTGAAGGATATTGAAGGGCTTTCCCCGAAAGAAATTTGTAACACCTTGGCCATTTCGCAGTCTAACTTTCGTGTCTTGCTGCACAGGGCGCGAATCCGCGTATTTACTATGGTGTCGCATTACGAGGAGACAGGCGAATGCTAAATTGTCGTGATGTCGGCACTAATGCCACCGAGTTTTTATCCGGTGCACTGCCAATCAAAACCAACTTGCTGGTGACATGGCATGTGGTGCGCTGCGCTAACTGCAGACGCGCTGTCATCCAAATCATCACCATGCTGATAGCCCTGCGCAAGCGTGAAGCTAAGCCTGTTAGCGAAGAGCAAGTGCAGGCTTGGCTGCAAGCACTCGAAGAGCATAACCACACGCACCCTCACTGATAACCGTTGTGTTAGCTGAGCCCATGGCCTCGCTGCTGGCTCAGCGTTATTCGCAAACAAAATGAAAAATGTTTCTTTTTGTATGTAACGTTGTTGCTAGCGTCGTTGTCTAAGCTGTGACGATGGCGCAAACACGATGCCAAGCGTCCTAACTTTTGAGGTAATACCGATGAAAAAGCTACAGACTCTGACTCCAATCGCCGCCATGTTGGCTCTATCCATGACTGGCGTTGTACACGCTGGCGACACCGCCGCTGCTAAAGCTGGCGAAGCCAAGTGTGGCGCGGCTAAAACCGAAGCTACTCAAGCTAGCTGTGGCGCAAAGAAAGCTGAAGAAGCCAAATGCGGAGCCGCTAAAACAGAAGCCGCCTCGAAAGCTGCTGAAGCTAAATGCGGCGCAGAAAAAGCGGCACACGAAGGCAAGTGCGGCGAAGCTAAATGCGGCGCTAAAAAGTAAGTTATTGATAGTCGGATGAACGTCTCTCACTCTGAGCCACGTTTTCCGGTGAATGGCACCGGTCTCGGTTTGCGACGCAGCTTTATGGCTGAGTTTCTCACCGAGTCGGAAGCCATCACGAACGCTACACGCCCCGATTTTTTTGAGATAGCACCTGAAAACTGGATTGGTCTTGGCGGCCGCTATGCTCGTGACTTACGCCAACTCACCGAGCGCTATCCCTTTCTATGCCATGGCTTGTCCCTATCTATTGGCGGCCCTGCACCACTCGATATTGATTTACTCAAGCGCATCCGCGACTTCCTCGACACACATCAGATTCGCGCCTATTCCGAGCACTTGAGCTATACCGGTGATCAAGGCCATCTCTATGATTTGCTGCCCATCCCGATGACGCGTGAAGCCGTGGACTATGTCGCCGCTCGCGTGCGCCAAGCGCAGGATGTTTTAGGTCGCCGCTTAATTTTGGAAAATGTCTCGACCTATGCCGCGCCCGGCTCAGAAATGGCCGAGCACGAATTTGTCAGCGAAGTCCTAAAAGCTGCCGACTGCGGTTTGTTGTTGGATGTGAACAATATTTTCGTCAACAGCATCAATCATGGCTTCAATGCTCGCGAATACCTGCTCGCCTTACCGGCTGAGCGCATCAGCTATGTGCATATTGCTGGGCATTATCGCGAGGCTGAAGATTTACGCATCGACACTCACGGCGACTCGGTTTGCGATGATGTTTGGGCTCTACTTGATCAGGCCTATGCGCATTTCGGCGTGCTGCCAACATTGCTTGAGCGCGACTTTAATATTCCGCCAATGGCCGAGTTATTGAGCGAAATGCAGCTGATTCGCCGCGCACAAACACAGGCCATTAGCCGTGCCGCTTAAAGCATCTGTCTCAACTGAGGCTGAGGCCATGAGTGCGCAGCAAACCAAGTATCAATCTGCCCACCTGCCCGAGTTTCAGCGCCTGCAATACGCCTTCACTGCGCATTTGCGCGACCCCGAAGCAGCCGCCGCACCAGTAGGCATTAAGTCCGAGCGCTTAGCGACTTATCGCGAGCTGCTGTTTAACAACGTCATTAATTTTGTCGATATCACTTTCCCTATCGCCAAAGCGCAGCTTGGCGAGGCCTTATGGTCGCGACTTACTAATCGCTTTTTCGCCGACTTTAACTGCACTTCGCCATTTTTTTACGATATTTCGCTACATTTCAGAGAGTTCACTGAAAGCTTAGATTGGCCAGACCTCCTCGCCTTGCCTTGGCTAGAGTCGCTCATGCATTACGAATGGATGGAGCTGGTTGCCGACATCGATGATCGCCCAATGGCTTTAGGCGTCGATACCAACGCCTTGGATGAGGCGCTCTCGGCCGATCATGACCCGCAACTTCAGCTCGCCGGTCCAGCATGGGCACTAGCCTACCAATGGCGCGTGCATGAATGGCGCGAAGACAGCGACCTAAGCGTCGTAAAGCAAGAGTCTGTCTGCTTAATGGCCTTGCGCGCTGATGACGCCGCACTCTCGCTGCAAATACATGAGATCACGCCATTTGCCGCCTTTTTGCTCGAAGCGCTAACTCAGGCCGAAGCACCGCTCGCACTCTCTGAGCTCATTGCACGCATTTGCAGCGCTATGCCTCAAGCACATCCACAAGAAGTCGCGACCATGGTGCGCACAGTCTTACGCGATCTCATTGCACATGGGTTACGCTTGCGCCATTAATCTGCCACGCCAACAAGCCATGCCTGAATTACCCGAAGTAGAAACCACCCGCCAAGGCCTCGCGCCGCATTGCATCGGCCGCCGCGTTAGCGAAGTTGCTGTGCATAACGCACGCCTGCGCTGGCCTGTGCCCGAATCATTAGCCGACACTCTCACTGGCCGCCTCATTCAGCGCATCGACAGACGTGGGAAGTATTTGCTGCTGTATTGCGAGCACGAGGCCAACGGTCATGTTGGCGTGCTGATGGTGCATTTAGGCATGTCCGGCAGCCTGCGCTTAGTTGAGCCTGGCACCGATCGTAAAACCCACGATCATTTGGTGTTTAGTCTGAGCGATCGCGAAGACGATCTAGATGCCGAGCCGCAATGGGAATTGCGCTACCACGACCCGCGGCGCTTTGGTTGCTGCCTATGGCTGGAGCTACCCGTCGAGCAACACCCACTTTTGGTATCGCTGGGGCCCGAGCCATTAAGTGAAGCCTTCGATGACCAACACCTATTTCGCCTCAGCCGCGGAAAATCTGCACCGATCAAAAGCTTTCTAATGGACAGTCACGTGGTGGTCGGTGTCGGCAATATTTACGCCAATGAAGCGCTGTTTCGCGTCGGCATCCACCCGCTACGCGAAGCTGGGGGCATTAGCCAGGCGCGCTATAAGGCGCTCAGCGCGGCCGTCCGAGAGATCCTCGCGCAGGCCATTGAGCGTGGCGGCACAACGCTGCGCGACTTTGTAAATGGCAAAGGTGAACCGGGTTATTTTCAGCAGGAATTAAGTGTTTATGGTCGCGCTGGCGAGCCATGCGTGCGCTGCAATAAACCGCTTACTGAGGTTCGTTTAAGCGCACGCAGCACCGTGTTTTGCGCGCGTTGCCAGCGCTAGTTCACAACAAAATATCCTATGAAATCTAACGTCGAACTCATAGCCATCGCCTAGCTTCCGCTATTACCGTTTCCATTCGCTTTTGCATAGCCCTCTGACGCCGGCCACAAAGAAATAGCGTTTCACTCACTGGATTGGAAAGTCGGTGAGCTTTGATTTGCTTAGGCTTGTGAAATGCCTCAACCGCATAAGCCGGCAAGACCGTAAAACCCATGCCCAAACTGACCGGCTCCAGAATCAAACCAATTTGATTCGACCATCCCTTCCTAGAAAACTGATGAATGTGCTGGAACTCCGGAAAATTGGCGCCCATCAGCAGATTGGCATGATGGCTTCCGTCAGGATGGTCGATAAAACCGATGGCCATCAAGGTTTCCCAGTCCAGCATTTCGACCGTCGCAGGCGTTACTAACAATAGCGACTCTTCTGCGACAGGCGTACAACTGACATCAGCTAGGGTGGATTTTGATGTCATAAAGCCAATATCCACGGTGGATTCTGCGATTGCATTCTCGACGTCGGAATTGGGTGCAAAGCGATAATCTATTATGAGTTTTGGATGTTTTTTTTGCAGCGCTAATAAGTGTGGATATAGTTTAAGTCCGACGCTCCCCGGAGACATCACCCGTACCATGCCTTCATAGGGCGGGTCCTCTCCAACGCTCTGCTCTAGATTCGACAGAGCCTGCAGAATGTCCTGTGCCTTAGCATAAAGTCGCTCTCCGGCATCCGAGAGCGAGAATTTCTTCCCGTCCCGTACAAGCAACTCGACACCTAGAGCCTCCTCCAATTTGCGCATATGCTGACTCACTCCCGACTGCGTCATGTGGAGCCGCTCAGCCGTGTGAGTAAAGTGACCAACGTCGACAAGGGTGCAAAAGCTGCGTAACCAAGCAGGATTTATCATAACGTAATGTAATATATTTGATTAGATATGATTATTTTACATAATTAAATGCGATCGGTAACCTTCTCTCCATTCAGTTAGAGGAGGACGCGCAATGAGCAACGTTTACCCAAGAAACTTCTCACACATCGGTATTTCCGTCCCTGATCTAGAGCGGGCTGTCCATTTCTATACAGAGGTCATGGGCTGGTATCTGATAATGAAACCCACCGAGATCGAAGAAGACGACAGCGCTATAGGCGAAATGTGCACCGAGGTGTTCGGAGCAGGATGGGGAAGCTTCCGAATAGCCCATCTATCCACCGGCGATCGGGTTGGTGTGGAGCTGTTTCAATTCAAAAACCAGATAAACCCAGAAGACAACTTTGAATACTGGAAAACTGGGGTCTTTCACTTCTGCGTGCAAGACCCCAACGTCGAAGAGCTTGCTGAGCGCATTGTGGCCGCTGGTGGCAAGCAGCGCATGAAAAAGCCGCGCTACTACTACCCAGGCGAGAAGCCCTATCGAATGATTTACATGGAAGATCCATTCGGGAACATCGTGGAAATCTACAGTCACAGCTACGAGCTGATATACAGTGAGGGAGCCTACTGAATCATCGGTGAGTGCATTCCGATGGACTTATTGCAAAGGCGAGCCCGCAGGGCTTAACGCCTCAAACGCCTCTGCAATGATTTGTTGAATGACAACGGCACGCGCGCGCAGTTAAAAGACTGTTGGACTCTCATGCTTTTGTAACCAAGACTGAACCACACCCAATCATAAGTGTGCCGCCCAGCTTTCTTGGCAAGTCTGACGACACCCTGTGCCTTAAGCTTTCAACAATCCTTGAAGCAAATATTGCATAGATCAACTTCACGCCGCCAACTGTGACAATGGTAATTACACTGATGGCCACGACCTCACCTAGACCGACTTGTTTCATATCAATCAAAGCGGGAAAAAGACTGGCATAAAACAGTATTGCCTTGACGTCGCCAAGCGTCAGGAATAACCCCGCCACGAAGTCAGACAAATAGGAGGACTTGCTTGTCGAGGCAAGTTGAAATTCCAGTGATGATTTAGATTTGAGGATTCCAACCCCTAACCAAATCAGGTAAATGCCACCGCAATATTTCGCAACGGAAAATAACGCACCAAGCCACTCAGCCAACACGCTCACACCGACCAAAGCCATTGCGACAAAGATTAAGTCACCTGCCACGATGCCCAATGCAGAAACCACTCCACTGGCTCTTCCGAAAAAAACAGACCTAGTCACCACGAGCGCGACACTTGAGCTTGGCATTGCGGCCAATGGCAGCATTACCAAGAAAAGCGTAAATGCTTCAAATGTACCCATGGCCGATGTAAATACCTCTACTAAGTACCGAGTATAAAAAGGATAAGAGTACCTGCACCAGCTCCAAGGGTGTTTTTCGCTTTGTCGCCCAACCTAGTTTATACCGCACATCCTTTGTCATCGAGCATGCCACGCCGGATTGCACCCGACAATCTCGCAACAGAACCATTCCGATGGACGTAAAACCATCGCAAGGCGTGATACTTTTCCTGCGAAATCATCCAAGCTTTTATTGTATGGTGCGCAGGTAGTGCATTTCTGCGCGCACGATTTGCAACAGTAGTACCATCACCACCTGACAAAACACTGAACAAGGAATGCCCATGTCCACACGCGTCGTCTATCCCGGCACCTTCGACCCCATCACCAACGGTCATAAGGACCTCATTGAGCGCGCTTCGCGCCTGTTTGATGAAGTCGTTGTTTCGGTCGCCGCCAGCGAAAAGAAGAAACCACTATTTTCGCTAGAGGAACGCGTGAGCATGGCGCAAGAGGTGATTGCTCACCTGCCCAATGTGCGAGTGGTCGGCTTCGATAAGCTACTGTCGTTTTTTGTCACCGAAATGCATGCCAATGTGGTGCTGCGTGGCCTGCGCGCGGTGTCAGACTTTGAGTATGAGTTCCAGCTTGCCAATATGAATCGCCAGCTCAATAGCGAGTTCGAAACGGTGTTTTTAACGCCGTCTGAGCATTTGTCGTTTATCTCATCGAGTTTGGTACGCGAGATCGCCATTCTTGGTGGCGATGTGCAGCAGTTCGTATCACCTGTTGTGCTCGCGGCCTTCGCTGAAAAACTCGGGCATGGCCCGCGCAAGAGCTAGATATGGCGCTACTCATCACCGACGAATGCATTAACTGCGATGTCTGTGAGCCGGCCTGCCCAAATCTGGCGATTTATATGGGCCCGGAAATTTACGAGATTAATCCCGCACTCTGCACTGAGTGCGTGGGGCATTTCGACGTGCCGCAATGTGTGGAGCTCTGCCCCGTCGCCTGCATCCCCATCGACCCAAACCACACTGAGAGTCGTGAGGAATTGCAGGCTAAATTTGAAAAGCTAACTGCCGAGAAACCCGAGGCATAAGCAGCCTCTGGCTTGGCAAAGAACCTTAGCCAAGCATCCGCAGCGCCGCCCACTCATCAGCACGAGCCGCTGTCATTGGTGCTAACTGCTGCGCCAACAGCGTGGCATTGCGCGTGACTAGGCCATAAATCGACAGCTGCGGGTTAGCGCCAATGCTGGTCGGAAACACCGAGCCATCCATGATGCTTAAATTCTCTAGCTGATGATGCTGGCCTTGGCTATTCACCACCGATGTGCGCGGATCTTCGCCCATGGCGCAGCCGCCCATTAAGTGAGCTGAGCCTAGACCAGTGCGGAACTTCTCAATGCTAAAGTTAGCAATCGCGGCTTTTGCATCGGCCCAGCTCTTATATGCCGGGGTGCCCATTTGCATCATGCGCACTTGCTTAGCGCCTGCGGCAAATTGCATTTCGGCCATCGCCAAATAGGCACGGCGCAGGCCATCGGCCAGGCTGTCGGTCATCGGATAGTCGAGCACGGGCGAGCCGTCGTCACGCAGGCTGACGCTACCGCCAGGTGAATCTTCAGTGAAGCCATCGCGCATCAGTGCAATCATGCCGTTTAAATGGCCGAGTGCTTTCATTTCCTGCAAATGTGTCTCGCCAAAACTGCCCAACAGGCCAGCGATAAATGCCGGCAACATCGGCAACACTTCAACCTTGAAGCCCATCGGGCCAGCAGCGCCATCTTTCCATTGGAAATGATCGGAGTACTGCGATTGTGGTGCGCCAGTCCAGCCGTTCATCTCACGCTCAAACTGGGCGAAGCTCGCGCTTACTGGATGCACCATAGTACGCTTGCCAACCAATTCATGTGGATCCGTGGCTTTCGAGCGCAGCAAAATTCCGGGATTGTTAATCGCGCCACCGGCCAAGATAGTGTGGCGCGCGCGCACGGTTAGCTTACGACCTGTCGGGGCAAAACCTTGCTCGGGCATGCCTTCGGCCATCACGCCAACCACACGATCTTTCTCAATAATCAGCTGACTAACACGAGCGCGCTGATACAACACCGCACCGCCGGTTAATGCACTAGGAATTGTCGTCACCAACATCGATTGCTTGGCATTAGTCGGGCAGCCAACGCCGCAATAGCCTAAGTTCCAGCAGCCAGCAACGTTGCGCGGAATGCTATGCCAGCTCCAGCCCAGGGCCTCACAACCGGTACGAATAACATCGTTATTGGGATTGGCAGGAACCATCCATGGACTAATGTTTAAGCGCTGCTCGGCGCGCTCAAACCACGGCGCCATAGAAGCTTCATCGAGGCCTTTAACGCCGTTTACATCAGCCCAATGCTTCAGTGTTTCTGCTGGTGTGCGAAAGCTTGATGTCCAGTTCACCGTGGTGCTGCCGCCGACTGCACGGCCCTGCAAAATAGTGAAGGCGCCATCTTTTGTGGTGCGCCCGCCACCTTCTTGGTAGAGGTCGCGAAAGGCCTCGCCCTCCTGCATTTTGAAATCATCGCTGCTGCGCAATGGGCCTTCTTCGAGCATGACTACTCTCAAGCCAGCTTGAGTCAGCACTTCAGCAGCGGTGCCACCACCAGCGCCGGTGCCAACAATCACCACATCACACTCGATGCTTTGGTCAGTCGCCATTTCACCGGCGTGATGTACTTTCCAGCCATTGGCGATGCCACGGCGAATAGGATCAATAATTCCTGCGACAGTTATGCTCATGATTTGCTCCTATTCCTAAACCACGCGCACTGGCGCGACATAGCCGATGGCAGGCCAGCTTTCAGGTAATAAATACCAGCCGGCGGTGATGATTTTGACCAAACCGGCATAGCCCGCGCGAAACAAACCAACGCTGCTGTGCTGCCAGCGAGTGAGAAAGGCTAATAAGTCTTTTTCACTCGCATTTGGCCAATCCGACCATAGGCCAGCCGCTGCCACACGTGCTGGAGGCAGACTGAGCAAATCAAATAGTTGATAGAGCTGATCCATCACTGCTGGGCTGGTGTTGCCAACAAAGCCATCAATAGCGGCCAGCGTGCGTGTTACCGCCGCAGCTCGCGCCTCGCCAGTGGGTAAGGCATCAGCCAACACAATAGGAATGAGTGCAGTTAGCACCACAACATCTTGCTCACGCAAAAATAGCCGATCACTCGCAGGAACTGATTTGGCACAGCCGGTTAGCATCGCAGTAGCGGAACCCGTGGCAAGCAAAAAGCCGCCAATGGCACCTGTGCGCAAAAAGTTTCGGCGGCTTACGCCCGAGCTTATTTTGCTAATTGGGGTTGAAGTCATCGCATCCTCGGTATTGTTTTTATTGAGGGGTGTTCGTGTTTATTACCGCAGTTTTAGCGCACATAAAAAGGCTATTTAGAAAGCAAAACGGAGCCCTAAGACTCCGTTTTAACTCATTTTATTGGCCGAGAAATAGCTTTTTGATCAGCGTATGCGAGGCCTTATTGAACGGAGGCAGAATGTAGCGCACTGAATAAATCGATGACCGCACCAGCACCGCTTTCATATTTGAGTAAGTTTGGAAGCCTTCGTAAGCGTGATAGCGACCCATGCCAGATGGGCCAACGCCGCCAAATGGCAGATCATCGACACCAACATGGGTAACCACATCATTAATGCCTGTCGCACCTGAGTGAGTATGGGTAACGACATAGTCGGCACGCGCACTGTCATTATCGAAGTAGTACAGCGCCAATGGACGCGGGCGTGAATTAACAAACTCTAACGCCTGCGACAGCGATTCAATTTCCAAAATTGGCAGGATTGGCCCGAAGATTTCATTCTGCATAATCAGCATTTCAGGCTTAGCACCGATGATAATTGTCGGCGGGATCTTGCGGGTGTTTTCAAAACGCTCATTGGCAGGATTGATTTCAATCACACGAGCGCCCTGCTCACGGGCATCGGCTAAATAGCTTTGAATGCGGCTGTACTGCTTGTCGTTCACAACGCTGGTGTAATCAGCATTGGTCACTAGCGTTGGGTACATTTTGCTAACTTGCGCAGTGAAAGCGATGACGAATTCGTCGGTCTTGCCGCGTGGTAGCAACAAATAGTCTGGCGCAACACAGGTCTGACCAGCGTTCCAGCATTTACCGAATGCGATGCGCTCAGCGGCATCGGTCATTGGGTAAGATTCGTGCACGATAGTCGGCGACTTTCCACCCAACTCAAGCAGCACTGGCGTTAAGTTTGCCGCCGCATTTTGCATGATGGTACGGCCAACATTGGTCGAGCCAGTGAAGGTAATTTGGTCAAATGGCATGTGGCTGAATGCTTCCGAGACCTCACCACGACCAGTGATCACCGCCACAGTATCTTCGCTGAATGCTTCGGCCAACATGCGCTTCAGCGTTTCACCTAAGCGCGGCGTGAAGCTCGATGATTTGATCATCACTCGGTTGCCAGCGCTAAGTGCACCCACTAGCGGGCCAATGGCGAGGAAAATCGGATAGTTCCACGGCACCACGACACCAACAACGCCTAACGGCTGCGGGTGCAAGCGCGCTTTCGCAGGCATCGCCAAGATGCCAGAGTGGCGCTTCTGTGGCTTCATCCAGTTTTTCACATTTTTGCTGGCGTACTTAACCGCCTCAAGCGAGGTCAGCACTTCAGCAATTTTTGTTTCATGGGTGGAGCGATGGCCGAAATCTTGGCTAACCGCATCGGCTAAATCATCTTGATATTTGATGATGACTTCACGCAGACGCTTCAGGCTCGCAATGCGCTCCTCGGCCGAGGGCATCGGACGGAGGCCATACGCTGCTCGTTGTGAGTTAAAAATTCGCTGCATATCAGCGACTTGCAGATTTTGTTCGGCTAATGCCGCAACGTGAGCAACCATGGCAACCTCAATTAAAAGTATATGCGCTGAAGACAGTAGAGCGACTTGTGCCAATTTTTTAGAGCATTTACTCTAAGCTGTCAATGATGCGACTGAGAACCCGATGACTTCTGCTGCCCCCCTCAAGACCCGCGACCGTATTTTGGCCGCCAGCCTTCAGCTGTTTAACACGCAAGGTGAGCGCCAAGTCACGACCAATCATTTGGCGGCGGCGATGGGCATGAGTCCTGGCAATCTTTATTATCATTTCAAAAATAAAGACGCGATCATCATTGAGCTGTTCACTCGCTATGCCGAGCGCATGGCCGCTGCTCTAACTTTTCCAGATGTGCACCCGCTCACTCAGGCTGATAAAGCTAATCTTTTCGAGCGCGTGCTCACCAGCCTCTGGGACTTTCGCTTTCTGCATCGAGATATGACGCATTTGCTCGAAAATGCTGAGCTCAGCACACAATATCGCGCATTTTCATTGCAGGTACTGGCTCAGCTGCGCGAACTTTATCGTGCGCAAATAGCTGCCGGCATGATCGAGGCTGATGATTCAGACATTGACACCCTAGCCATTACTATTTGGATTACAGCCACCAACTGGGTCAACTTTTTACACACCACCGGTCTATTTATTGACGATAGTCTTATAAGCGACACGAGCACGGGCGACATCACTGAAGCCATGTTGCGGCGTGGAATTTTGCATGTAATTTGCTTAGAGGCACCGTATTTGCGCGGCGAGGCCAAGGCCGGTTTAGCGGCCTTAAAAGCTTATTACGGAGCAGTCTTGGCGAGCGAAGACTGATACGCCGGAGGTAGCCGCTTAACCATTTCAGCTCGACGTACGCTCTCGGGCACCTGACTATCCAAAAATGCAGGAATGCGCTGCTCCAAGAAATATATCGGCTCACGCCAATGCTCTCCCGCGGCAACAAATCCGACATGCCCGCCCTGCGGCGACACATCCAAATACAGCGACGATGACAATGCGCTCGCCTCTGGGAAGCATTTAGGCGTCAGGAACGGGTCATCAGCGGCCTGAATAATCAGGGTCGGGCAATGGATACGAGCCAGATTTTGCAGCGGGCTGCAGCGCGCATAATAGTCTTCAGCGCTATGGAAGCCGTGCAATGGCGCCACCACTGCATCATCGAAAGCTCGAAATGAGTTAAATGGCCCAAGTGCCAGCAAGTGCTCAATACGCTCTGCATCGGCTTCAAGGCCTAGACTGCGTAGCTTCAGCACTTTTCGCTGCCAAGCATTCATCAAATTATCGAGTAAGTGCTTGCGATAGATTTGCGACAAACCTTGATCTAAGCGATCGGCGCAAGAAGCTAAATCGAGCGGCACCGACACGGCTGTGGCAGCAAACAAATACGCGGGCAACGGCATGGTGGCGAGATAGTTCAATGTCATCGCGCCGCCGAGGGAGTAACCCACCACGCTGAGTGGCACGCCAGCATAACGTTCGGCCACCAAGTTCATAACCTGCGCCAAATCATCGTGAGCGCCGGCATGATAAGCGCGCGGTAAATCATTGGCCTCGCCGGTGGCACCTCGGCAATTCATTGCGACGCTAGCCCAGCCGCGTAATTCCAGCGCTTTTTGCAGACCAACAACGTATGACGAACTGCTACAACCGCTAAGGCCATGAACAATAACCACCAAGGGCATGCCCGAGTCTTTCCAGGTTTTTGGCAGGCGCCAATCGAGATACAGCCAATCGCCATCGCTCAAAGCGACTTTTTCGCGCACCCGGGAAGGCACGCTAAGTTTGCGAAACAGCGCTGGATATAAGGTTTGTAAATGCGCGTTATGCAGCCACCAAGCCGGCTTAAATGGGCTACGGCTTAGTCCGGGGGTAAAGGCGTTTATTTCAGCTTGCTGCGTCACCCTCGGTCTCCACGCGAAATAACAAGGCCCAAACCATGCCTGCACGCGTGTGTCGATGCAAGTCTAAAGATGATGGTAGCGTGAGTTCTTCAGGTGCTAATTCAGTTTCAACATAGATCCAGGTATTGGCTTGTAGCCAACCTTTGGCCTCTAACGCCGCCAATGTTTTATCGACATGGCCAAGGTGAAATGGCGGATCGAGCACGATCAAGCCATAGCCACCTTCAGGCAATGTAGCGGAGGCCAGCCAGCGCAGACTATCGTCGCGAATGATTCGTGCCTCTGTCGCCGCTAAGCTCTGCGCCGTCGCTTGCAAGGCGCGCGCTTGCGCTTGATCGAACTCAATCATCGTGGCACTGGCAGCGCCGCGTGACAGCGCCTCAAAGGCCATGGCGCCGCTGCCGGCATACATATCCAAAACATGACGGCCGGGGACATTAAATTGCAGCCAATTAAACACAGTTTCACGAACACGATCGGGCGTTGGGCGCAGTCCTGGCGCATCGACAAAGGTTAATAATCGACTGCGCCAGCGGCCACCGATAATGCGTAATGTGCGGGTGCCGCCACGACTAGATTTTGCGGCTTTCATTTTATTAAGCGCCAACGGTTTTTTGCACCAGCTTTAGTCGCAGGCTTTTCATCAAGACGGCCGACCGTCACTACCAACAAGCGCTCAGGATGAATATGTCGGCTCATGGCGGCACGTACTTGCGCCAAATCCACGGCCGCCAATTGGCCAATATAGTCATCGATAAAGCTATCTGGCAGCTCATAAAAACCGATCATGGCTAAGAAGCTAGCGACCTGATCATTACTCGCCACACTGCGCGGAAAGGCCTGCGATAGATTCGCCTTGGCAGCACTCACATCAGCCTCACTCGGGCCTTGGCGAACAAAATCAGAGAGTAGTTGACGTGTTAACGCTAAGGCTTCAGCCGCTTGGTCATGGCGCGTAGAGAAGCTGATTTGGAACGGGCCGGCCGCGCGCATGGGGATGAACTGGCTGGTGACGCTGTAAGTAAGGCCGCGCTTTTCGCGTAACTCGCGCGTGAGCAAAGTGCCAAACCCGCTACCGCCTAGCAGTTCATTGCCCACCATTAAGGCGAAATAATCGGGGTCGCTGCGACTAATGCCAACTTCACCGAGCACGATATGCACTTGCTCAGAAGGAAATACTTGATGCACGCGCTCAGGCTTGGCCAAGGGCTTCACTGCGGGCAGAGCAGCAGCCTTTTCACCAGCGGGCAAGGCCTGAGAAAGTTGCTTTGCCAGGGCCTCAGCATCTGCTCGCGTAATGTCGCCAACTAGCACCAACACGCCATTTTTTGCGGTGTAATAGCGCTGATGAAATGCGGCAATATCTGCCGGGATCATCCGTTTAATACTGTCGACATCGCCACCCGGCGTACGCGAATACGGGTGATTGCCATAGAGCGATTGATAAAACGTAGGCCCCGCACGGCCAGCTGGTGATTGCAGCCGGCGTAGCAAGCTCAGCCGCATCGACTCTTGCAAACGATGCCAGTCATCGAGTGCGAAACGTGGCTCGCTGACCACTTCGCTGAGCAATGCAGCAGCCGCATTACGGCGTTCAGCATCGCTCATCACGCGCAATGACACCAAGGCCATGTCGCGATAGCTTGCGGCGGAAAAGCTCGCGCCTATCTGCTCAAAGCCTTCAGCTACTTGCTGTGCCGTACGCTCGCGGGTGCCCTCATTAAGCAGGCTAGAAACCGCTGCTGCTGCGCCCGGAAAGTCGCCTTCGCGAGCCGCGCCGGCATCGAACACCAAACGGATATCGAGCAATGGCAGCTGGGTATTGCGCGACCACATCACGCGCAGACCTTCGTCGGTAGTCCAACGCTCTAGCGCAACATGAACCGCTGGTGTGTTGTTGCGCTCGGCAACTAAGGCCGGAGCACTCTGCAACTTCTCTAAAGCGGTTAATGGCCCAGGACTAACGCCACCATGTTCAGGGCCGGCCCAAGCGACACTCATTAGGCATAGCGAAAAGCTCAAAACAACTAGGCGCAGACTCATTGCTGCGCTCCTTTAACGTGCATATGCAAAACACTCAAACGGTCATTAGTTAGATAGCGCTTAGCGACTTCGCGCAGCTGCTCGGGCGTGATGCGTTTGAGCTGATCGGCATAGCCATCGGCCCAATCTAGCGCCAAATGATTACTCGCCAAACGTCCCAAAAGTTGCGCCTGATCATCGACTTCATCGCGAACAAATACTGACTGCGCAATGACATTGGCCTGCACTCTATCTATCTCGGCCTGTGTCACTAACTCTTCACGCAAAGCCAGCACGGGCGCCAAAACCGCTTCCTCCAATGCTGCCAATGATTGCTCCTGTGCCGGAACAGCGGTAATGGTAAACAGCGTATCGCCGCGCGACAAAATATCGTAGCCCGAACGCACGGCCGCAGCCTTGCCGGCACGCACTACTTTGCGCTCTAGGCGTGCGCTAATGCCCTCGTCTAGCACGCCGGCAAGTAGACGCAACGCATAGGCATCTTGCGCGCCAACAGCGCTGCTTAAACTTGGCCAGTTATAGGCAATGAATACTGCTGGCACTTGCCCCGGCAGCGTTAGCGTCATGCGCCGCTCACCCGGCGATGCCAGCTCACGGCTGCTGGCGCGGCGAGGTAAATCACGCGCGGTAATGTCACCGAAGTATTTTTGAGCTAGCGCTTTTACTTGCTCCGGCTGTACATCACCAACCACGACAAGCACTGCATTATTTGGCGCGTACCAGCGCTGATACCAGTCTTTAGCATCAGCCGCAGTCAGTTGTTTTAAATCATCCATCCAGCCCACAGTGGGATTACGCTGCGAGCTGCTGGGATAGGCCATGAGCTGAAAGCGCTCGTAGGCCAAGGCTTGCGGATTGTCGTCGGTGCGCAAGCGGCGCTCTTCCATCACGACCTGAAGCTCGCTGGCAAACGCTGCGGGATCGATGATCGCGTGCTGCATGCGATCGGCTTCCATTTCCAGCGCTAGCGCGAGTCGGTCGGCCACATGATTTTGGTAATACACCGTGTAGTTATCGGTGGTGAAAGCGTTATCGTCACCGCCCATATGCGAAACAACGCGCGAAAATTCGCCGGCCGGCACTGTCGGCGTGCCTTTAAACATCATATGTTCGAGCACATGCGAAATGCCCGTTAAGCCCGGCGGCTCATCTGCTGAGCCAACCTGATACCAAACCTGCGTGACCACCACAGGCGCACGATCATCAGGCTGCACAACCACACGCAAGCCATTATCGAGACGAAATTGCACAGCCTCTGCTTGCGCCCACAGCGCCGGACTCACCAATACACCGAGTAGAATCCAGGCCAATCGCTTCGCACCGCGCATAGGTTCATCCTTTAGGGTCAATAACAAGGGTGGTAGCATAGCGCATCCCTCGCGGGCCGCTAGCCGCGACACTTGTACTACGACTGGATACCAGCATGAGTTCACACGAAAGCTCTGAAGACGGCGGTTTTTTTAGTCGCATGAAGTCGGGCTTAAGCAAAACCCGCAAGTCGTTTAGTTCGGGCATGGCAACTTTGCTCATCGGCGCCAAAGAAATTGACGATGAATTATTAGAAGATATTGAAACGCAATTACTTAGCGCCGATGTTGGTGTCGAGGCCACACGCCGCGTCGTTGATGCACTAACTGAGCGCGTTTCACGGCAAGAGCTGCTGCACTCGCACGCATTATTCGATGCTCTGCGCAGCGAACTTGCCGCAATTCTCAGCCCACGCCAACAGCATTTGCGCATTGGCGAGCTGCAAAAACCGTTTGTCATTTTGGTCGTTGGTGTAAATGGTGTCGGTAAAACCACCACCATCGGTAAACTCGCGCAGCGCTATAAGCGTGAAGGTCGTGCAGTGATGTTAGCGGCTGGCGACACATTCCGCGCTGCCGCCGTTGAGCAACTACAGGCTTGGGGCGAACGCAATGATGTGCCCGTAGTCGCGCAAGGCACTGGTGCCGACTCCGCCTCGGTATTATTCGATGCTTACCAAAGCGCAAAAGCACGCGGCATGGATGTGCTAATTGCCGACACCGCAGGACGTTTAAATAACAAATCGCATTTGATGGACGAACTCAGTAAAGTCGTGCGCGTATTGAAAAAGATCGATGCCACAGCGCCGCACGAAATCATGTTGGTGGTCGATGCCGGCACTGGCCAAAACGCGCTCAACCAAGTGCGTGATTTTGACCAAGCGGTAAAGCTCACTGGCCTCACCGTGACCAAGCTCGATGGCACCGCCAAAGGCGGCGTGTTGTTTAATATCGCCAGCCGCACTCACCTGCCCATTCGTTTTGTTGGTGTCGGTGAAGGCATCGATGACCTACGCCCATTTGAAGCAGAAGAATTTGTCAGCGCCCTGTTTGACGACAGCCGCCAGTAACTAACAGGAGCCCGGAATGATCAGTTTTAAATCCGTCAGCAAGCGCTACCCGCCACAGTTTGACGCCCTACGTGAACTCAGCTTTGATTTGCCCACAGGTGAAATGGCTTTTTTAACCGGCCATTCAGGCGCCGGCAAATCAACGCTGCTTAAGCTCATCATGCGCATTGAAAAAGCCAGCAGTGGCCAAGTTATCGTCAATGGCCGCGATCAAGGCCTGCTCAAAGGCAAGCAAGTTGCCTTTGCACGTCGGGACATCGGCATGGTGTATCAAGATCACAACTTGCTCGATGACCGCAGCGTATTCGACAACGTCGCCTTGCCACTGATCATCTCCGGCATGCCACCACGCGACATTCCAAATCGGGTTTATGCAGCGCTGGATTTGGTTGGCCTCAAGCATCGTGCCAAAGCCATGCCGCTAGAGCTTTCTGGTGGTGAGCAGCAACGCGTCGGCATCGCTCGCGCCGTAGTCGGCAAGCCTTCAGTCATTTTGGCCGATGAGCCCACCGGCAACCTCGACCCACAACTTGCCGTGGAAGTAATGAATATTTTTGAAGACCTATCGCGCGTTGGCGTCAGTATCTTAGTCGCGACTCACGACCTCGCCTTGATTGCCCGCTTCCGCCATCGCCTATTGACGCTGCAGGCCGGTCAACTGGTCGCCGACACAGGAGCCGCGACATGAATCAGCCTATCGCCGGCGCCCAATCGCCAAAATCGAAAAAGCCCAGCGGCGCTCGCAGCTCAAAAAGTACTGCAGGCTCACGCTTTCAACACTGGTTGGCGCATCATCGCCGCGAAGCCAATGACAGCTTCAGCCGTCTCGCTCGCGTACCGCTTTCTACACTGATGACGGTTACCGTCATGACAATTGCCCTCAGCTTACCGCTAGCATTAGGCCTATTACTAAATGACACGCGCCAAGCCGTTGCTACCTGGGATGCGGACGCACGCTTATCGGTCTACTTAAAAGAAGGTACCGACGCTGAAACGCAGCGCACGGTCTTGGCGCAGGCGCAGGCACTGTCCGGCGTTAACCGTGCCAACTTGATCACGCCCGAAGCCGCACTCGAAGAGTTCAAAGCCAAATCTAATTATGGCCCGGCACTAGAGCAGCTCGGCAGCAATCCATTGCCCGCCGTGCTTGAAGTCTTCCCCAAAGACACTAGCGACACCAAGTCCATGACTGCTCTGCGTGATCAATTTGCACAATGGCCTGAAGTTTCCTTGGCCGAGGTCGATATCGCTTGGGTGCAACGTTTGCGTACGGCTCTCGACATTGGTGAGCGATTGCTCATGGCCATTGCTGGCACGTTAATTTTGGGCGCACTGCTCGTGGTCGGCAACACCATTCGCCTGAGCATTGAGTCGCGTCGTGACGAAATTCGTGTCACCTCGCTACTCGGCGGCACCCACGCCTTTGTCCGCCGCCCCTTTGTCTATATGGGCTTTTGGTGCGGCCTTAGCGCTGGTGCGTTCACTTTAGTCACCGTCAGCGGGCTCATTGCTTGGCTAAGTGAACCAGTACTGACCTTGGCGCGTTTATATGGCAGCCAATTTGCTTTGAGCTACCCCTCACTGTCAGTTGGCTTCGGCGTGATAGTTGGCGCCAGTTTGCTCGGCTTAATCGGCGCCTGGATTGCAGTAGGCCGCCATTTACGCGAGCTTGAGCCCTGATTACTTGCAGCGGCCACCGTCGCTGCTTATAGTTAAGGGTATTGTATATTCTGCCAATGGAGGCATGACAAACCATGAGTGACTGTCAGGCGCTAGCGCCTATCGCAGTGACCGTTCCAGGCGTAAACCTGGGTTCGTATATTCAAGCTGCTAACCGCGTTGCGGTGCTGTCGGCGGATGAAGAGCGCACGCTCGCCGAGCGCTTTCATGACGAGCAAGACCTCGACGCCGCCCGCCAGCTGGTGTTGGCACATCTACGCTTTGTTGTGCACATAGCCAAAAGCTACTCTGGCTATGGCTTGCCGCAGGCCGACTTGATTCAAGAAGGCAATATCGGCCTGATGAAGGCAGTGAAGCGCTTCGACCCCACTATGGGCGTGCGACTGGTGTCGTTTGCAGTGCATTGGATCAAAGCTGAGATTCACGAATACGTGATCAAAAACTGGCGTATCGTGAAAATCGCCACCACAAAAGCGCAGCGCAAATTATTTTTCAACCTGCGCTCGATGAAAAAGTCCTCAGCCAACCTGACGCTGGCCGAAGCTGAAGCCATCGCGACCGACCTCAACGTCAGCACACGCGATGTGATTGAGATGGAAGGCCGTTTGCTGTCTTTCGATGCGCCTATCGATGGCAGTCCAGACGATGACGACGAACGCGCGAGCCGTGCGCCAATTCATTATCTTGAAGACAAGCGCTACGACCCAGCGATGCAAATCGAGGCGTCAGACTTTGAGAGCAATAACAGCGAGCGTTTAATGGCCGCGCTAGACACGCTCGATGACCGCAGCAAAGCCATTTTGGCGCGCCGTTGGTTGAGCGAGAAAAAAGCCACACTACATGAACTGGCCGCTGAATTTGGCATCTCTGCTGAGCGCATCCGCCAGCTAGAAAAAAATGCCATGGATAAAGTTCGCGCCGTGCTTATGGCTTAAGCACAGCAAATGAACTGGCTCTCGCTCGCGGCAATCAATCTCACCCTGTGTATCGCCACTGGCGCGTTTGCCGCACATGGCCTGAAAGCTCGCCTGAGCGTGGAGCAAATGGCTTGGTGGCAAACCGCTGTTGGTTATCACACCACACACGCGCTCGGCCTGTTAGCCATCGGCATTCTATTGCGCTTTAGCCCTTCGCTAAGCCCTAGCCTGCCCGCTGCCGGCCTCAATACTTCAGCTCTATTGCTGCAACTAGGCATTGTGATTTTTTCTGGCTCGCTTTACGCCATGGCATTGGGCGCACCACGCTGGTTTGGTGCCATCACACCCATTGGCGGTTTAGCCTTTATGGCCGGCTGGCTCTGGCTAGCTTGGGCAGTAAGCAAATGAATATTCGTCTTAATGGTGAGTCGCTTACCATGTCTGCTGGCAGCACGATTAGCGACCTGCTAGCCGCACAAGACCTAGTTGGCAAGCGTATCGCCGTAGAATGTAACGGCGAAATCGTGCCCCGCAGCCAGCACTCCAACCATACCTTGCAGCCGAATGATGCCATCGAAATTGTCCACGCCATCGGCGGCGGTTGATGGATGTTCTAGTCGGCGTAGATTGGTTAACGCCTAGTCTGATTGTGCTCTCATTGCTGCTGATTATTGCCGGCATGATCGGCATGGTACTGCCCGCAATTCCGGGGCCACCCATCCTGCTCATGGGTTTATTTACCGCCGCTTGGGCCGAAAACTTTCACTATGTTGGTAGCGGCACGCTGATTATTCTGGCGCTGCTATGTGTTGCTGCTGTCGCGCTCGACTTCATTGCCGGGGCGCTCGGAGCTAAACGCAGTGGCGCTTCTCGAGCCGCAGTCATCGGCGCCTTACTTGGCGCGATTTTGGGTTTGTTTTTATTCCCGCTAGGGCTGATTTTCGGGCCCTTTGTGGGCGCGATGATTGGTGAGTTATCTACCGGTCGGCCGTGGCAACAAGCCAGTCGCGCTGGCTGGGGCGCGACTATCGGCATGCTCATTGGCATCGTCGCCAAACTCGTCATTGGCCTAATAATGATTACGCTATTTATCTCTATGCGCGTGCTCAATTAAGCCGATGCTCAGCCTCAAGCCTCAAGGCAGCGGCTGAGTTTGTAGCGTTTTTTGCAAAGCCTCGGTGTTAAATCCGAGGCTTTGTGCTTTCTGAACTAGTTCATTGAAAGTCGCTTCAGGTAGCTCAGGCGTGCGCGAGAGCATCCACAAATAGCCACGGTCGGGTGCGCCAACTAAAGCCCATTGATAATCTGAGTCGAGCGCAAGCACGTAGTAGTCACCGTAAAATGGCCAAAAGAAGCTCACACGCAAACGCGCATTACCGGAATTCGCCACTACCTTGGCCGTGCCTTCGGCAGATATGATCTCGCCATTAGCTTGGCGGCAGCGGTTTAGCACAGCAATATCGTCACCCTTTTCGCTATACCGCGCCATGACATCGCCGGCACAGTCGGTTTGGAAACGATTGGGTAAGCGCGCGACCTCATACCAATCGCCGCTGTAGCGCTCGAGATCTACCGCAGCCACAGTGGCTAATGGCGGATGATTGCTGCATGCGCTAAGTGCAATGACTGCCAATGCGGTTACAACTGGCCTTACCCATACGGAAATAATGCTCATATCTTTCTCTTTTTCATAATGTTTTCGGCTCAGACAAGGCTTATATATACGCGATTGCTCAGCAACTAAACATGCCATAGCTTTGTAGTGGCCGCACTTAGGCTCGAGACGTACAATAGCGCTTTCTACGCTGGAGCTTGATCATGTCGGATGCTTTTTTACTCGCTGGCCGCACGTTTCACTCACGCTTACTGGTCGGCACTGGCAAATATAAAGACATGACCGAGACCGCCGAGGCCATTGCCGCCAGTGGTGCTGAAATAGTCACCGTGGCTGTACGGCGCACGAATATCGGCCAAACGCCTGGCGAACCAAACTTGCTCGATGTCATTTCGCCCGACCGCTACACCATTTTGCCCAATACCGCTGGCTGCTACAGCGCCGAAGAAGCCGTGCGAACCTGTCGCTTGGCACGTGAATTACTCGACGATCATAAACTCGTGAAGCTAGAGGTTTTGGGCGACCAGAAAACTCTTTACCCAAACATGCCTGAAACCTTAAAAGCCGCAGAAACATTGATTAAAGAAGGCTTTGAAGTCATGGTTTATTGCAATGACGACCCCATTGCGGCGCGACTTCTAGCTGAAATGGGTTGTGTCGCGGTGATGCCTTTAGGCTCGTTGATCGGCTCAGGACTGGGCATTGTCAATCCGTACAATCTGCGCATTATTCTGGAAGAGGCAACGGTGCCCGTGCTCATTGATGCTGGCGTTGGTACAGCATCGGATGCCGCTGTCGCGATGGAGCTAGGCGCTGCCGGTGTACTCATGAACACCGCCATTGCCGCAGCAGGCAAACCGGTGCTGATGGCTTCGGCAATGAAAAAAGCGGTCGAAGCCGGACGTGAGGCATTTTTAGCCGAACGTATGCCGCGCAAGCTTTACGCCAGCGCGTCTAGCCCACTTGATGGCATGGCGTTTCGCTAAGCCTCAAACCGCCTCAGCAAATATCTATGCGATAGCCAGCCTGCGGTAAATGCACATGCACAACGCCTAAGGCTGGCGTCTCGCGAGCAATGATAAAGCGCTCATCACTTACTCCAACCAACACACCTTCGGTGGGGTCTTTCGCGTAATCGGCTGGGCTGATGCGCACGCGCTGGCCAATTCGCGCATCTACTTTTTGATCAGCGGCAATAGCACGAGGCTCGGCGTTTTTGGCAGCTAGCAGCGCAGCATCACCCGAGATTTCCACACTCACGCCCTCACCAAATGCACCCATGCGATCCATCCAAGCATTAGCTTTCGGAAAGTCATTTAGCAAGGATGACTGACCGATATCGCGCAGAAACCACAAGCTGTGATACGTGGAAAAGTCAGCATGATGCGGCGCATCACCAAACAAAAAGTCCTGATTTTGCAAACGTGCCTCGGTGGCCACTAAATGCTTGCGCACCACCGACTTTGCCGCGCTAGGTGGCGCACTGCGAACACTGCTAGTGCGGCCGATCTGAATACGGTCAGCAAAAAATCGTACGATGGCCTTCAGCGTCATTTCGCGCCAAACAGTTTTCGCCAATGCCCATGAGCCAGCAGCAAACAAGACCGCAAAAAAAATCTTCACATCAGTATGACGAGCATAGGCTTGCTCATCCTCGCCCGCACGCGCCAAGTTAATATCTGGTTTCCCCGACAATCGCGCAATTTCATGGGAAATGATCGCTGTATCGCAGAAGATGTCTGCACCAACTTGCATCACAGGCACTTTTCGATAGCCGCCTGTGAGCAGCTCAAGCTCAGGCCGTGGCGGTGCCGACTCAACGCGCACCGACTGCCACTCAAGCCCTGAATAACCCAGCATGCTGCGCACTTTTTGTGAAAATGGCGACAGAAAGTAGTGGTGCAAAATGAGTGTGGGCATAAAAAACTCGGGCAATGTTAAGAGGGTCGGAGCAGCACACGATACATCGCGGCCAAACAAAAACACAGCAGCGCAGGCAGCAGCAAGGTGAGCAGACCCACGCTTAAATATAGTTTGGCACCAATAATACCGCCACTAATAAAGCCCGCGATGATGAGGCCAAACAAGCGCGCTTTACGGGCATCAAAGCGCTTTCCGCGCAGCCAGCCACCAAGCATTAAGCCGAGGTCGGTGAAGATGCCGGTGACATGCGTAGTACGAACGATGGCGTTGCTGTAATGCGTGGCGAGCGCGTTCTGTAAGCCGCAGGCAGCCGAAGCAAAATACACACCAAAGTTATAGCCTTTGCTAAGCGCCATGAATGCTACAAGCAGAAAAATACCTTCGACGATCAGCAGCTCGTCATAGTGGCGCCCTGCACGTACATCGCGACCACTCAGCACCACGCCAGATAGTGCTGAGCCACAGACAAAGCTGATTATCACAAAGGTTAAATGCAGGACTTCAGCGCCTGACTGCCAAACGCTTACGCCTAGCCAGGAGGCAGTGCCTGATAAATGTGATAACGCATGCGGCGCCACGCCCATCACCCCTACGGCATTGACGATACCCGCCAACAAGGCCAAGGAAAATGCACCGTACTCAATCCATCGCGGCAATCGCTTCACACATCATCTCCTACTACAGCGCACGCAAACCCTTGGTGTGGCTAGTCTAAGTTCCGTACAATCACGCACAGTTATTATTCATCGAGTGTATGGCATGAGCGAGTCTCCAGCGCGACCTTTTACTGATCGCATCAAAACCTTTATGCCGCGCACATCGCCGCTTAACACCTCGCAAAAGCAAGGGATGAGCGATTTTGCGCCAAAAATGCAACTCACGTTGGCGCAAGGAAAGCTCAATCCGGAAGCCATCTTTGGTCGCCGAGCACCACTCACTATCGAGATTGGTTTTGGCATGGGCCAGACGCTGATTGAAATGGCTCAGGCCGCTCCTGAGCGCGACTTTATTGGTATAGAAATTCACAAGCCTGGCGTCGCTCAGCTCTGCTTCGATGCCGGCACTCAAGGCGTGACTAATCTCCGTTATTACAGCGAAGATGCCGTATCAGTGCTGGAGCAGGCCATCGAGCCGGGAAGCGTAGATACCGTTCAGCTGTTTTTCCCTGACCCGTGGCAAAAAGCACGGCATCATAAGCGCCGCTTTGTACGACCAGACCTCATTGAGCTGGTGCGTCAAACTTTGAGCGTTGGCGGTCGCTTTCATATGGCCACCGACTGGGCACCTTATGCCGAATGGATGCTTGAACACATGGAGGCTGCAGCAGGCTTTAACAATGCCCATGCACCTGGTGAATACATGCCGCGACCAGCGTGGCGCCCACTGACGAAGTTTGAGCAGCGTGGCCATGATCAAGGCCACGGTGTCTGGGATCTCATTTATGTCCGAGTCGACTAACACACCATACATTCCGCTTAGCGCCAGCGAGGCTGCCGCACAAAAACCACTCACTGGCGGCAACTGGGCCGATTGGCTACTGCTTGTTTTAGCCTTGTTCTCGGTAGCACTGCTAGCCTGGGAAAGCTGGGGCCCAGTGACACCAGAGCAAAGTGAAGCCATCATCTTGGCTGACTACAGCATCTGTGGGCTGTTCTTTTTAAACTTCATGTGGCGCTGGCGTGAAGAAAAATGGGCGCTCGGTTTTGTCGGTCGTAATTGGTACGACGTGCTCGGCATGATCCCAGTCTCCGACCCCGCCCTGCGTAGCTTCCGTTTAATTCGCGTGGTGATTTTATTGGCTCGGATGGGCGTCGCCGCTGACCGAGTCATTGGTGAAGACTTCACTTATCGACTGGTCAATCGCTTCAAGCAAGGCATCGTGCAAGCCATCAGCGGCACTGTCACTGTTGCTGTATTAAATGAAGTCGCCGACGTGCTTGTGAAAGGTACTTACACGCAAAATATCGCACGGGCATTAGAAGAAAACCAAAGCGAACTGCGCGATATGATTCGCGAAAAGCTCCGCGAAGACCCACAAACCGGTCGCTTTAAACGCATGCCGTATTACAACGAAATCATTGAAGGCACGACTGAAACGGCGCTGCGAGTGATTGAACAAGTGCTGCTCGACCCGCGTACCGATGAACTAGTTGCCGATATGCTGCGCGAAAATATTAATCAAATTCGTCTTGCTGTTGCCGCCCGAGAGGCTAATAAAAACCAATGACCGCGCATGAGCCCGACTATGTTGCGAGCCTAAAGAAAGTAGAAGCGTTTAGCGCCTTGCCCGATGAGGCGCTGCATGCTTTAGCGATCATGGCGCAACCGCAGCGGCTCATGAGTGGTCAGCGCCTATATCGCGCAGGCGATCCGCCACGCTTCCTGCATGTGCTGGTTCATGGCCGCCTGCAGGTGCGCAAAGAGCAGCGCATATTGGGCTATGTGAACCGCTACGAGCTTTTGGGCGAAATGGGCGTGATTGCCGCTGAAGCACGCAATAGCACAATTTATGCTCAACGCGATTGCCTACTTTTAAACTTGCCTGCCAGCGCTTTTATGGCGTTGATCCGCAGCCATCCAGATACACTGGTCGCACTATCGCGACTGATTATTTCACGCGGGCGTGATGCGCTTAATCCTCGCCAAAAACAAGCGAATGCCGATGGCGGCACGCTAGCTGTTGTGCCTGCAATCCGCGGCATCCCGGCGATGTTGCTAGCTGAAGCACTGACCGGACACATGAGTGGTTGGCCCGAAACTCGCTTAGTCAGCGCCGCGCATATCGACAGCGTATTTGGTGCGGGCTTTTCGCACACACCCCAAGATGGTAGCGGCGCCGATGTCGCACTTTGCGCTTGGCTCGCCAGCCTAGAACACCAGCATCGCTTCGTGATGTATGTTGCCGATAATGGCACCGATACTTGGTCTTTACGCTGCTTGCGCCAAGCCGATCGCATCTTGCTAGTGGCCGAGTCTGGGCAAAAACCGCAAGCCACACCCGTGCTGGAAACATTGCGCGCCGGTGGCTTGGTAGCCCCGATCGAGCTAGTATTATTACGGCCAATGGGCGATGCCGCACCGCACACATTAGAGTGGCTTGAGGCCACTGGCGCACGCGCACATTATTTTTTACACCCATGGGCCAAACATGAAATAGCCGCCCTCGCCCGGCAAATATCTGGGCGCGGCATAGGCTTGGTATTAGGCGGTGGCGGCGCTCGTGGCTTCGCGCATATCGGCTTGATAAAAGCACTAGAGCAACTTGGCATCCCAGTCGATGTCGTCGGCGGCACTAGCATGGGCGCCTTTGTTGCCGCGCTCCTAGCTTGCGGCTTCGATAGCACCGAAATGATTCACATCGCCCACGAAACCTTTGTCGCGCGAAACTACCTCAACGACTACACCCTGCCGAAGGTTTCGCTTATCCGTGGCGAGCGTTTTCATCAGCGGCTAATGACCATTTTTGGCGAACGCCGCATTGAAGAATTGCGCCGCACCTACTACTGCATTTCCACCAACCTCACTACTGGTATGCCTGGCATTCATGACAGCGGGCCGCTAGGTAGCTGGGTCGGCACCAGCATGTGTGTGCCCGGCGTCGCGCCGCCCATTGCCTTCGAGGGCGAACTTTTGTGTGATGGCGGCGTGGTCAATAATCTACCCACTGATGTCATGGCGCAGCTCGAGCGCGGCGTCATCATTGCCTGCAATGTTGGTAGTGTTGGCGATATGGCCGCACCTGGTGCCGGCATGAATGAGCCAGATCAAAGTGCCTTATTGCATTGGAAAAGCGAAGGCCAGCCGCCGAGCTTGAGTGAGATTTTGATGCGCACAGCAACACTGACCAGCGACACGATTACGCTACAAGCATCGATAGATCGCGCCGATACCTATTTGCGCATGCCCATCGATGATATTGGTATGTTTGAGTGGTTACGCATGGATGAGCTGGTGCAGCGCGGCTATGAACATGGCCTGGAAGTGCTGACACCACTCCGTGAAAAGCTACTGCGTTAAAACGGGGACTCGGCGTATTTAAGCAGGCGCAGATGGGCGCGGTTTAATTCCATACTCATTCAATAGGCCCTGCAAATATGTTGCGGTTTCGCTGTCGAGACTGGGCAGATAATGCGCCAGAATCTCATGACAATCTTGTTGTCGCGCCGGCGTTAAGCGCCGCACGATATCCAATAGCGTATGCCATTGTGAGCGCAGCAAGGCCGCGTAGGCCGCCTGCGCCAAGAACTCGTCATCGGCCTGCTCCATGACCTCTGCCAAATTGTCACGGCCTGCGCTATTCATTACTTCTGCCAAACACAATATGGCCGACCAGAGCTGGCGGTAGCTTGTGGCTTTGATAATCTGCTGCAACACTTCTGGCCGTTGCAGCGCGGCTAGATTCACCACTTGTTTTTGCACTTCGGGCGATAAGCACACCACCACCGGCAGCACATCCTCCCAAAGGTCTTCTGCCTGAACGGTCTCGATAATAGCCGTTAGTACGCGCTCGCCCTGCTCTGCCGCTAAATCACCAAGTTCACACTTAAGGCCGTAGCCGGCATGCGTCAGCAAGGCCAATAAACTGGGCCAGAGGTCTCGGCGCGACTCATCGCAGACTAGCAAAACTGCGCGCCGCATACGCTCAGTAGGAATTAGGCGCACGATGTGATCGATGCGGTATCGGGCTTCGATAAAAAACAGTATCTGCAGCAAATCACCTTCATCTTCAATACTTACAGCAACTTGCTGCAGCACGTCATCGGGCAATAAGGCCACGAAACGACCGAGTGTGACGAAATCTCGGCGCAACAGCAGCACATGACTAATGGCCATGACTTTTTTCGCTGCTAACAAATGCAGAACCTCTCGGGCGCTACGAGGGTCAAGATCAATCGCGACATCGGCTAGAAATTCAGTGTCTAAATACTTGGCAATATTGGCCACGCGCCATGCTGGCAGCTCGCTTGCTAAGCGTGCTGTCATTGGTGCGCCAAACCACGAGCGAGCACATAGCGCCGACACCCATGCCGGCAGCCAGCGTGCGACTGCTGCAAGCAGGCCCAAGGGCTCACGCAACTCATCATGCAATACATCGGAAATGGCCGAGCGTAATGTCGCTACGGCATCGGAAGGTAAGTCGTGTAGATAGCTCAGCGAGCCGGCCTTGACTGACAAAAAGCGCGCCAGCTTGATGACTTCGGCACGATTAGCTAAGCGGCTCATTTGCGCGACCTGCGGCTGTTTGCGAGCGAACGCTTACTAGTGCGCGATGATGCATCACGCGCAATATGCCGACGCTGCAAGAGCCAACGCAATGGCCAGAAAATGCCGCGACGCAGCTGACTTTGAACGCGCTGACGTTCGCGCTCACTGGCAGCATCAATCAGCTCATGCAGCTGCGTTAATTGCGCATCACTCAAGGCATCGAGGCCGCTTAAGCTGGCTTGCGGACGGCGCAAGCGCAGAGCGAGCTGAGTCAATGATTCGGACATGGCTTAAACCACCGCCTTGGGTCGATGTGCCAGCCAAGAGTCGAGCTGCTTAGCAAATTGCTGCTTATCGCTGGATGAAAATGGTGGCGGCCCACCGCGAACCATGCCGGCGTCACGCAGGTCGCTCATCAAGTCACGAATAGCTAAACGCTGACCAATGCTTTCCGGCGTGTGCAGCTGGCCACGCGGGCTTACCGCCACTACGCCGAGCTTCACAACCTCGAAGGCGAGCGGAATATCTTGCGTGATGACTAAATCTTTGGCCTTAGCATGCTGCACGATGTAGTTGTCGGCGACATCAAAGCCAGGTGGCACTTGCACGGCATTCATCGGCAAGCCGGCTGGCAGACGAATGGGTTGATTGGCGACAAAGGTAATCTGCACGCGGGTGCGCTCAGCGGCGCGAATGAGCATGTCTTTCACGGGCACGGGGCAGGCGTCGGCGTCGACCCAAATCTGCGTCATGGCACGGGTATCTCGAAATATCTGTGGAGCGATTCTACCGCGATGCGGGCTCGCTGTGTTCGGGCAAAAAAGCATCAATAGCGCGATTTAGAAAGCGTAAGCCAAGCGCGCTGGCTTGAAGGCGATCTGGCGTGTGTTCGAGCAGGCCTTGGCGGCGTAACTCGGCGAGCGTGCTGGCAATGGTGTTGAGTGAAAGTCCGGTGCGCTCTGACCAATAAGCGCTGGGCACGCCGTTGGTCAGGCGCAGGGCATTGAGCATGAACTCGAAGGGTAGGTCGATGCTCGCGATGCGCTCTAATTTGGCTTGATAGGCGGCCACGCTTGGTATTCCCGTACTCTGCGCCGCGCTATAGGCAGCCAAATAATCTTTTGGCATTCGCGTTTTCGTGCTCCGCCAAATCTCGGCCGAGGCTGTGGTGATGTCCGCGCTATTTGCTAAAGTCAGCTTGCCATGAGCACCTGCTCCGATACCCAGATAATCACCAAACTGCCAATAGTTCAGGTTGTGCCGACACGCCTGATCAGCCTGCGCAAACGCCGACACCTCATAGCGCTGAAAGCCCGCTTGCGCCAGCAGCACCTCGCCCTGCTCCTGAATATCGGCGAGCACATCCTCATCGGGCAGGATGGGTTGCTGGCGATAAAACACGGTGTTGGGCTCGAGCGTGAGCTGGTACCACGACAGATGTGTAACGCCGAGCGCGATGGCCTGAGCGAGATCATCGCAAGCGGCGGCAACGCTTTGGCCGGGCAAGCCGTGCATTAGGTCGAGATTGATACGCTCGAAACCGGCCGCGCGCGCAGTGCTTGCCGCTCGCAAAGCCTCATCGCCGGAATGAATGCGGCCTAAGGCTTTGAGCTGCTCGCCCTGAAAGGTTTGCACACCAATGGACAGGCGATTGATACCGGCCGCGCGATAACCTTCAAACAAGCCCTGCTCGACTGTGCCGGGGTTAGCTTCTAGTGTGATTTCGATGTCATCAGCCCATGACAGCCGCGCGCGAATGCCAGCAAACAGGCGCACATAGCCATTCGGTGAGATCAATGACGGCGTACCACCACCGATAAAAATCGACTGCAATGGTCGCTGCGACCAGTCTTGGGAAAAATGCGCTAAGTCGGCGTCGAGGTCATTGAGCAAGGCATCGATATAGGCGGCCTCGGGCACACCGTCGGCGCTCACTGCATGCGAGTTAAAGTCGCAATAAGGACATTTACGAACGCACCAAGGCATGTGCACATAAAGGCTTAACGGCGGCACTTTTTGAGCGCGCACATTGACCAATGGCGCACTCACAGCCCGGTTTCGTTCCAGCGCGCGCGCAGCTGCTGCAAGGCTTGGCCGCGATGGCTTAGCGCCGCTTTCCGCTCGCGCGGCAATTCAGCCGATGTCATACCTTCATCGGCCAGATAAAATACCGGATCATAGCCAAAGCCCTGCTCACCCGAAGGCTGATGCGTAATTTCTCCGGCCCATAAAGCTTGGCAGATGATAGGCAGCGGATCATCGGCGTGGCGAACAAAGGCCAGTACGCAAACAAATTGCGCACGCCGTGAAGTATCGGCTGGCATAGCCGCGAGTGTGGCCAAAAGCTTGGCATTGTTTGCGGCATCGCCAGCGGGCGCGCCAACCTCATTGAGGGCATAGCGCGCAGAGTAGATGCCCGGCGCACCACCGAGTGCATCAACGGCGAGGCCAGAGTCATCGGCTAGTGCTGGCAGGCCGGTTAAGCGACTGGCGTGGCGAGCTTTTATCAGCGCATTTTCAACAAAGCTCAAGCCATCCTCGATGGCATCGGGCACAGCAAATTCCTTCTGTGAGCGCACGCTGACATCAACATCCGCAAGCAAAGCGCGCAACTCTTTGAGCTTGCCTTCATTGCCGGTGGCTAGAACAAACTCACGCGAGGCCGTAAGCCTATTACCGCCATTCGTCTCGACTTCACTCATCAATCATCGCCCCGACTAACGCGGAAAATACCGATCTCACCGAACATATTGGGAAACCATCGCGCCAAAATGCTGCCCTGCTGATCTTGATCAACCGCAAGTTTATCTAGCACTTTTAAACCCTTGCTGCGGCAGAGCGCTTCAAAGTCATGCATGGTGCAAAGATGAATATTCGGAGTGTCGAACCAGCCATATGGCAAGGCGCGCGACACTGGCATGCGGCCCTTATAGAACAAATACCAGCGGGTTTGCCAGTGCGCAAAATTTGGAAATGTGACGATAACTTCGCGCGCCACGCGCACCATTTCATCGAGTAAAATATCGGGCCGCTGCACTGCCTGCAGCGCCTGCGCCATCAGTAAAGTGTCGAAGCTATCGTTCTCAATATTCGCCAAACCATGGTTAAGGTCTTGCTCAATAACATTTACGCCACGCGCGATGGCCGTGGTGATTTTATCGGCATCGATTTCGAGACCATAGCCGCGCACATTTAAGGTATCGCGCAAATGCGCTAGCAGCTCGCCATCGCCACAGCCTAAGTCAATCACGCGTGACTCTGGCGCGATCCATTGCCGCGCCAACGCTAAATCAAGACGCATGGGCTGCCTCCCGCTCATTGGCAATACGCGTCATAAACGCCCTGAAAATATCCATATAGCGCGGGTTATTTAACAGGAAAGAATCATGCCCTTGCGGAGCATCCACCTCTGCGTAACTCACTTCTTTGCCGGCCTTCACCAAAGCATCAACGATTTCACGCGAACGCGCTGGAGCAAAGCGCCAGTCGGTGGTAAACGACACCACCAAAAAGCGACATTGCGCCTTAGCAAAAGTCTTCGCTAGGTCGTGATCGTAATCGCGGGCGGGGTCGAAATAATCCAGCACGCGCGTCATCAGCAAATAGGTGTTGGCATCGAATCGTTTGGAAAACACCTCACCCTGATAGCGCAAATACGATTCGACCTGAAACTCGGCATCGAAGCCATATTGGTAGGTAGCTTTACGCAGGTCGCGGCCGAACTTTTGCCGCATCGCGTCATCGGATAAATAAGTGATGTGGCCTACCATGCGTGCCAACGACAAGCCAACCTCGGGAATGACACCGTGCTGAAAATAACGGCCGGCATGGAAGTCCGGATCGCGGCGAATGGCTTGGCGGGCGACTTCATTGAACGCGATATTTTGCGCGGTAAGCTTGGGCGCACTGGCGATGATGACCGCATTGGCGATGCGATGCGGCTGATCGATACTCCAGCGCAACACCTGCATGCCACCGAGCGAGCCACCGACAACAGCCGCCCATTGTTCAATGCCCAAATAATCCATTAAACGTACTTGCTGCTTCACCCAGTCGCGCACTGCGACAATGGGAAAGTCAGGGCCCCAAGGCTCGCCGGTCTCGGGATTAATTGACGATGGCCCAGTCGTGCCATGACAGCCGCCAAGGTTATTAAGCGCGACGACAAAAAAGCGATCGGTGTCGATGACC
This sequence comes from Paraperlucidibaca wandonensis, assembly GCF_042677145.1. Classification (NCBI taxonomy): domain Bacteria; kingdom Pseudomonadati; phylum Pseudomonadota; class Gammaproteobacteria; order Moraxellales; family Moraxellaceae; genus Paraperlucidibaca; species Paraperlucidibaca wandonensis. Next base: position 1,976,697 of record NZ_JBHTIT010000001.1, read on the forward strand.
TTGCCCGGGCCAATGGCGCTATCCCACCAGCCAGTTTTGGCCGTAGCTGGGTCTTCGCCCTCGTGAAAACCAGCGGCGTGATGATGCCCCGACAGTGCGTGGCAAATCAGCACCGCATTACTGGCGTCGGCATTCAGCGTGCCATACGTTTCATAGACCACATCATAGGTATTGAGAGTACGGCCACAGGCCAAATCTAGGGGCTCGGTGACGTGCAAATACTGCGGCGTCGCAACACCGACACTGCCTTCTGGGTAAATAAAAGCCTCTGTACTCATGGCGTCATCCATTAGCCTGCTAGCAGCATAAGAGCCTGCGGATACGCTGACTTCAAAAGAATTTCTATAATTTGAATGCCTAAAAAAGCAATGATTGGCGACAAATCTAAGCCGCCCAGGCTCGGCATTAGGCGACGGCATGGGCCGAGTATAATTTCTGCAATCTGCATTAGCGGCATCATCGCTGGACTCATACCGCCCGAAGCCATCGCTACCCAGCTTAAAATCACCATGCCCAAAATGACCCAGAAGAAGAAGTCAGCGGCGGCTAAAAGTAGGCTGAAAATCGCTGTAACCAAGAGCAAGCTCGGTGTCACCGCTTGGTCGGTCAAATGTGCAATAGCACTGAGCTGTACCAGCTTTATGATGACGATGAGCACAATCGCTGCCGTATCGAGACCAAAAATACTGGGGATAATGCGACGCAGCGGATGCAGCAATGGCGAGGTTACTTTCACCACAAACTGCGACATGGGATTGAAGAAGTCGGCGCCAGCAACCTGTAGCAATAAGCGTAGCCAGACCAATAAAATCAGCACACTGAACACCGTGTTTGCCAACAATAAGCCGATTTGGTTCATCGCATCCATTTACCGCACTCCTAATTCGTTAATTAATTGCTTGCCGCTCATGCGTTTCGTTCGTGAGCCAAAACCTAATGGCTTAATTCTATAGCCAAACTTTCACCGCGCTCGGCACAGGCACGCATAGCTTGCTCGACAATATCGGCCAAGCCAGCACGATCAAAGACGGCGACAGCTTGCTCTGTGGTGCCATTGGGCGAAGTCACGCGGCGGCGTAACTCTGCTGGACCAACATCGGCAGTAATCGCTATTTGCGCTGCACCTAATGCGGTTTGCAAGGCCAAATCACGGGCATCTTGCGGATCTAAGCCGAGCTTTACCCCGGCATTAATCATCGCTTCCATAAGATAGAAAAAATACGCTGGGCCAGAACCAGAAACGGCGGTGACGGCATCAATTTTGGCTTCAGTATCGACCCATAAGGCGATACCGACAGCCGCCAACACTTGTTCGGCTTGCTCGCGCTGCTCATGGCTAACGGCGGCATTGGCATACAAGCCCGTAGCACCCGCTTGCACCAGCGCCGGCGTGTTTGGCATGGCGCGAACGATGGCCGCATCACCACCCAACCATTGCGACAAGCTCTCGGCTGGGATGCCAGCAGCGATAGAAATAAATAGCGGCTTGGCCTGCTGAGCGGTCGTGGCCAAGGCTTGCGTAACGGCTTTCATGGCCTGCGGTTTAACTGCAAGCACGACGATATCGACATTGGCGACCAGAGCGGCGTTATCGGTGCCGGTGCTCAAGCCCCGCGCCGCATGAACGCTGAGCGCTGCTTCTGAAACATCGGTGAGCATCAGTGCCGTGGTGGGCCAACCTTTTGCTAATAGACCGCCGACTAAGGCCGAGGCCATATTGCCAGCGCCAATAAAACCAATGCGGGGAAACTGTGTCATGCGGTGGTTCCAACTGAAGAAATGGTAGGTCGCGCGCCAAAAATGGCGGTGCCAATGCGCACCCAAGTGCTACCGGCCGCGATGGCCTCAGCAAGGTCTGCGCTCATGCCCATGGATAAGCTGTCAAATGGTGCATCGGCGAGCCTTGGCAGTCTAGCGAGTATCGCGGCATGTGTCTTGGCTAGCGTAGCAAAAGCGCTGGTTTCGCCCGCTTTAGGAATGACCATCAGCCCGCGCAACCGCAGCCTTGGCAGCGCCATTACTGCCTCTACCAAGGCCGGCAATTCCGCCAAGCTACAGCCCGACTTGCTGTCTTCATCATCAATATTAACTTGTAGGCAAATATTCAAGGGCGGCAGCTCATCTGGGCGCTGATCATTCAAACGACGAGCGATTTTCAGGCGGTCAATACTGTGCACCCAGTCGAAATTGGCGGCGACCTCGGCAGTTTTATTACTTTGTAATGGCCCGATTAAATGCCAGCAAATATCGTGGCCACGCAACTGCTGCATTTTCTCCAAAGCTTCTTGCACATAGTTTTCGCCAAAATCACGCTGGCCTGCGTCATTAAGCGCGGCAATAGCCTCGGCAGCATGAAATTTGCTGACTGCCAGCAGTTGCACAGCTTCTGCTTCATGGCCTGCCACTGCACTCGCTCGGCGCATTTCTATTAAGACCTGCCGCCAGCGTGAAATTAATTCGTCGGATGCGCTAGCGCGAGCTGAGTTCATGAGCCTAACTAAATATTGAGAGAGGTTTATTGTGGCCTAGCGCTGCGGGAGATGCCAATGGCCGAGATACCGAACTGGCTTGCGCAGGCATGGGCTTTAGCGAAAAGCCTTGGCGCGGCCGACTTACATGCCGTGAGTGGCGAGCGGCTGCGTTTTCGCCTGCATGGTGAATTGCGCTGCATAGATGATTTGCCATTCTGCCCGCCAACACCTTGGCCTGAGGTCCTGCCACTTTTTGGCTCTTTTTGTGGCGCGCTGACTAGCGCTGAAAGCAGCCTGACTCACTCAGAGCTGGGCCGAGCGCGGGCCAGTCTAGCGGCACATCAAGGCGGCTGGATGCTAGTCATGCGCCTGATTGCCGAACATATTCCAAGCCTTGCTGATGTACAGCTCAGCCGCCAACATGCCGACCTCGCACTCGCCAATCACGGCCTGCTGCTAGTCACTGGTGCAACTGGCTCAGGCAAGTCCAGCACACTCGCGGCATGGCTGGGGCATTGGCGCGAGCAACGGCGTGGTCATGTCATTAGCCTCGAAGATCCCATTGAGTTTGTGCACAGCAATAGCCCCGCGCTGGGCCTAGTCAATCAGCGCGAAATCGGCCGCGACTGCGCAAGCTTTGCCGATGGCCTGCGCGCCGCGTTGCGGCAAGACCCCGATGTGCTCTTGGTTGGCGAGTTACGCGATAGCGAAAGTGCGCGCTTGGCGTTGATGGCCGCTGAAACTGGGCATTTAGTGATGGCAACGCTGCACACGGCCAGCGCCGTTGGTGCGATTGATCGCCTACTCAGCTTATTTCCAGCGGATGAGCGCGAGCTGGCTCAAGCGCAATTGGCCGATACTTTGCGCGCAGTCATGGCGCAGCAGCTGATTTGGTCGGCTGAAACAACTGACCAGCTTGCATCGGCTAAGGCTTCAGCACCCCGAGCACATGCTTGTCGCGAAGTGCTCATCGCTACGCCAGCCATTCGTCATTTAATTCGTGAACATCGTCTAGGTGACATCGAGCACATAATGCAAACCCATGCGTCATTGGGCATGCAAACCATGGCACAAGCCATGGCCGCATTACCCACTAAAGCTGCCTTATCGCGATAGTCCAAGTGCCGCAAAAACGGTATGAAGCACTTGCTGTACTGGCGACAAGATTGGCTCGAGTAACTGATCGACACGGAAAGTAACTTCGCGTGTTGCCGTCATCAGTAGCGCGCTCACTGCGTTGCCTGGCAGCGCTGCACCCTCAGCAATTTCGGGGGAAGCTTGATCAAAAGGCAGTACGCCAGTGGTTAGGTTGCGCAGCAAGCGATTAACCGCGCCTAGCGCGGCATCATTAATAGCACTTGTTTGTACCGTACCCAGTGCGGCAATTAGTGAGGATGTATCCACTAACGCATTGGCGGCTAATCGTGCGCCACCACCCAGAACCGGAATATCGCCTACGCCTTGCTCAGCTGCCTCAGCAGCGGCAGCCAAACTGCGTGCCAGAGTCACCAAGGGAGCCACCACCGCACTTAAGTCTTGGCGCTCGCAGGCACTGGCCTGCCTCGGACTTGCGACGGCACTACGATATTGCGCCGTCACTGTAGGCATATCTTTAAATGCCGCAGGTAAGGTGGCATTAGCTGGAAATGTGGTGGCCAAGCGATCGCCTAACGCTTGCATGCGCGCTAAAACATCGCGCCCAGCAGCTTGCTGTAAGGCAGCTGCCGACTGCGGTTGGCGCGCAGAATCAGCACTGGCGCTGAGCACTACGTCGGCAATGTCTAGGCTAGCCAATGTCACCTGTGTCATTGCGGCCATAAGGGTTGCGGAAGAGTTATTGCCCTTAGTCCAAGGAGCTAGCCCTTGACTCAGTGCTGTCTGCATGGGGTCAAAAGGCCCTGGCGCAGCTATTAATGCCGAAGATCGATTGGCCGCCGGCTGGTTAGCCGTGGGCGCTAAATCGCTAGGCACGACCGTAGCTTGGCAATTATTTGCGGGCAGACCACTAAAGCCTGCCGACTCAGGTAAGCCCACGGGGTCACGACGAGTAATCGTGTCTGCGCTGTCATTATGGCCTGCCAAATAACTGCTTAGGCCATCCGATGCAACTTCATCCTGCACGCGCACATAACGATAGCTCACGGTTTTATCTGCTGTGCCATCAATCTTCACAATAGCCGTTTCGCGATCACCCTCACCGGCTACAACGTTGTACATCTCAGCGCGTAAGATAGGTTTAGCCGAATCTGAAGCAGCACTCACCTCCACCCAGAAAAAGCCATATTGCTCATAGCGCTGCAGGCGTGCGAGATTGCGTGACTCATCACTAGCTGAGCGCGTTTTACCACCGGCACCGGAAACAATGAACTCAGTTTTGCCACAGCTGGGCACACTCGTAAGCCACTGCAGGTCATGATCATGGCCATTGAAATACACATCGGCCTGATCGCAGACAGCCTCTTCCATGAAGTCTTTGTAGCGCTGACCTGCCAACACCGGCAATAGCGCGGCCTGCAAAGAGGGCGCCAGTGGGCTCGCCGTAGACTGCCCTGCTTGCCCAAACAGCAGGTCATCGTAGTTACCGGCGTTGCCATGCTCGCCGTTTGATAAGTAAGGGTGATGAGCGAAGGCAAATTTCATCCGAGCATTGCTCTTTCGCATCCCCTGCTTCAGCCAATTAAGCTGGCGTAAACCATAAGTGCTGTAGCTGTACTCTGGTGAGGCATCGGGAAAGCCGCCCGCCACTTGATTTGAGTCAATAGCGAAAAAGTGCAGCAGAGGCTTGGCCTTGGTACCGCCAGCAGTGAAGTCGTAATAGCGAGAAGGCATTTGCCAACGTGGTGTTTTGCGTGGATTACTAGCATCTATGCCTGTCACATCGATAGGCGCATAGGTGTAGTCAACCTGGTTTTCGCCACGCGCATTACCAGCGCCATCTCCGCCGAAAAAAGCGCTGTTGTCATGATTACCCGAGACCATGAAAAACGGCAGATCATTAGGGAAGTTAAGGTAAGCGCGCTCAAACTTATCAAAGAATTGTGGATCACTAGCAGAACGCGTACCTTCCTCATAAATATTGTCGCCTAGGCCAAGAACAAACTGACAACCTTGGCGAATCGCCGCGGCACGAGTAAGCGATGCTTTCCCAGTCGAACGACCCTTAGCCTCGCAAACATCTGCCATCGCGGCGCCTACAGCCATCTGGCCATCAGAGCCTGAGCCAGCATCGCCCACCACTAAAAACCGTACGCGATTAGCATCTAGCGTTTCCGGCTGCACCTCGGGCGTAGTATCTGGATTATTGATATCTGGTGGCGTGGTGCCTGGCCCTGCCAACTGCGCCGAACGACCACCCGATGAACCGCCACAAGCCACCAGAGTCGCAACTAGCAAACCCATGCTCACGAGTTGAAATTGCTTATTCATTATATTGCCTCCACTTGACTCGGCAGATGCTGAGTACCTGCCACAGGGCGCGGGCCCGTGTTTGATGAAATTAACCTATTAGTACCTGATAACACCTGAAATTGCCGACGCTTAGCTGTATTTTCTTCGCCAATCAACGCCTCATCAGTAATACTTTTCGCATAACGCCATTCAGCCACCATGCGCTCGGGCGTAACATCTACCATGATAAAGCCCTTACTTTTTAGCTCGGTATATTTGATATGAGGATTAGCCAAGGGCAAGGCCACACTCACGACCTCCGCCACACCCTCAGGGAAACCAGGGGACGTTACCGATGGCGCCACTAGCTCAACGCCAAAGGGCTTCTCAAAGCCACCGCCAATAAGCAGCGCAGGATTTTCATATAACTCCATGGCCCAGCTGGTATGGATATCACCTGTTAATACGACTAGATTTTCCATGCCGATAGCACGAATAAAGTTGCGAAGGCGATCTCGCTCAGCGACATAACCATCCCACTGATCTAGATTGACAGCGATTAAGTTGCCCAAGACTTTTTGACCAAGCAGCTGAATCTGAGGCAGCTCCACTAAATTCAGCTGACCAAACATGATTTGCTGACCTAAGAAGGTCCAGCGCGCACCTTGGTTTTTCGCTTCTAATAGCTGCAACTGAAGCCATTGCCTTTGGTTGTCGCCTAAAAGTGAGCGGTTTGCATCGAAACGAGAAGGGTCAACTGCCGGAATGGCCGCTTGTTTATCACGCCCAATAATTCGCGTATCCAACATAATAATGTCGAGCAAGTCGCCAACACGCAGACGACGATAAATCACCTCACGCGGGTCAGGACGCAGGCTTTCTGGTAAGCGATCAAACTGCTCACGTAAAGGCATCCAGTTAAAATAGGCTCGAATCGCATGGCCTTTACGCTCTTCGTAAACACCTTCGGAGCCTTCCGTGTGATTTTCTGCGCCAGAGCGATAACTATCGTTAGCGATTTCGTGGTCATCCCAAACTGGAATCATTGCAAATGATGCATGCAGCTTCTGCAATTCCGGATCGCGCTTATATTGCGCATGACGCAAGACATAGTCTTTTTGCGTCAGCATTTCTGTCGCAGGCTCAGGAGTACGCGAAATACCATTGCGCGTGAGTGCAGAGCCATCTCCGTACTCACCTTCACCATATTCGTAGAGATAATCGCCAAGATGCACAACAAAATCGAGATCATCTTGCTTATTAATCAGCTCATAAACGCTAAAAAAACCAGCTGGCAAATTGGCACAGCTCGTCACGGCAAAGCGAGCCTGTGACACTGGCGCAAGCGGCATTGTGCGGCCACGACCGATGCGTGACGCCTGGCTACCGGCGTAGAAGCGATAGTAAATAAATTGCCCAGCTGGCAAGCGGTGCAATTGACCTTCGGTGAACACCGCGTCGGCATAGGCAGCGGCATTACCTAGATCGACCTTAACCGTGAAGTCTCGTGCGCGATGCGCTAGAAATGTGCCCAAGCGCTGCACACGCATTTCATCAGCAAAGGCCTCTGCGACATCAGCATCAGCCAAGCGCTTAGCCGAAATGATATAGGCCAGTGTTACTGGCACCCATTCCACGGCATCAGATGAAGGCGTAATCGCAGTCCATACAATCAAGCTATCTGCGGTTGGGTCGCCACTTGCAACGCCATGCTCGAAGGCTCGCTCGGGCATCAGCAAAGTGTCTGTCTCAACACTGCTCAAGTACTCCGCAGTCGTTTTGGCAGTACCTATTCCTGAGCTTCCGCCACCACAAGCAACCAAGCTTGAGAGACTGACCCCAACGGCCACACTACGACCAATAAATTGACGACGACGCATACCTAAACCCTCTCCAGCTAATAGGCGAGAGAGGCTAGCGTGACATCATGACACTTTGACTAAAGCAGATGAAAAGAGCGCTGAGTACTTGCTTAAACGCTCTCTATTACTCGACCACTGAGTGTTTGCCCAGCAAATAGGCTATTGCGGCCTACCGACTGCCAGTTGGCATCGCAGGCTTGCCAACTGAGTAAAGGATCAATAACCACAGCTCCGCTGGCCAAGCTCAAGCTACCAATTGGCTGAGCAATAACGCCTGCCGGTGCACTGGTCAGTGCCTCAATCAAACGCTGCTCGGTCAAATCGCCATTGGTCACTAAACGCAGGCCCAGCGGCAACACCGTCTCCAGCGTCGACATGCCGGGCAAAGCCTCGGCAAACGGTGCTAGTTTCGCCGAAGCATTTAGTGGCTGGTGATCAGAGCAAATGGCATCAATCACACCATCACGCACACCAGCAATAAGCGCCAAACGATCGCTTTCGCGGCGCAATGGCGGCCGCACATGCGCCATGGCATTGAAACCATCGATAGCCATCTCGGTCAGATGCAGCTGGTGCATAGAAACATCGGCGGTTACTGGCAAGCCTTTGGCTTTGGCGTAACGAATCAGTTCGACCGAGGCTGCGCAAGAGAGCTGGCCGATGTGCGCGCGCACACCCGTTTGCTCAACTAGCAAGATGGCTGTCGCTAAAGCAACAGTCTCAGCCGTATCAGGAATGCCCGTTAAGCCCATGCGCGAGGCCATAAAGCCATCGTGAGCACTGCCTTTGGCTAATGACGGTTCTTCGAGTGAGAAAAACACCGTCATGTCCATGCTGCTGGCGTATTCCAAGCAGCGTAGCAAAGTCTCTGTGCTGGCCAATGGATTGCGCGCTTGGCTGACGCCAACGCATCCCGCCGCTTTCAAGCCGCCCATGCCTGCGAGCGCACTGCCTTCGAGGCCACGCGTCATGGCGCCGAGCGGATAGACTTTGGCAAAGCCAGCAGCCTGAGCCTTTTCAATAACTTGTGCCGCTAAAGCGCCATGATCAATCACAGGATTAGTGTCTGGCGGCATCACCACATGACCAAAGCCGCCAGCACGCGCCGCGCGCGTTTCGCTGGCGATAGTGCCGTGCTTTTTCGGGCCAGGCTCGCGTAATCGCGCACAAAGGTCGACAAACGCAGGTGTCAGCCACAGGCCTTTGCCATCACGAATCTCAATGGATGAGTCACTTAATGCCGCCTCGCCTAAAATGGTCGGCTCACCGGCACAGATGCGAGCATCAGTAACGAGATCCAAGCCTTGAGCCGGATCAATAACGCGAATGCCGCGATACACAATTGCTGTGCTCATGGCGCAACCTCCGCTGCACGGTCGGCATCTTGGCCGTCCATTGCCATTGCTAACACCGCCATACGCACCGCGATGCCGTAATTAACTTGCTTAAGAATCAGCGATTGCGGGCCATCGGCCAACTCAGATTCAATTTCTACGCCGCGATTTATCGGGCCTGGATGCATCACCAACACATTTGGCTTGGCCACTTTCAAGCGCTCGCGGGTTAGACCATACATGCTGTAAAACTCACTACTGCCGGGCAGCAAGGCCGACTCCATGCGCTCGTTTTGAACTCGAAGCGCGATGGCGACATCGACATCTTTCAGGCCTGCGCTGAGATCTTCAAACACCTTCACATCAAGCTCTTCAAAGTCGCGCGGCAGCAAAGTGCGCGGGCCAATCACTCGAATCTCTTTCGCGCCCAAGGTTTGCAGAGCGTGAATCTCCGAGCGCGCCACACGCGAGTGACGAATGTCACCAATGATGGCCACGGTGAGGCCGGAAAAATCACCGGCGTGGCGGCGAATCGTGAGCATATCGAGCATCGCCTGCGTCGGATGCGCATGACGGCCATCGCCCGCGTTAATGATCGCGATGCGCGGCGTGACTTGGCTGGCAACAAAGTGCGCCGCGCCTGATGCGCCGTGACGCACCACGAAAATATCGGCGGTCATCGCCTCTAAATTCCACAGCATGTCGCGCAGGGTTTCGCCTTTGCTGGTCGAGCTTTTTGAAATATCGATATTAAGAACATCGGCAGAAAGCCGTTTTGCCGCCACCTCAAAGGTGGTGCGGGTACGCGTCGAAGGCTCAAAAAATAGGTTCATCACCGTGCGGCCAGCGAGTAGCGGCTCGTTGCGAATGCCGCCGCTGCCATCGAGGAAGCTATCAGCGCGATCTAAAATGGCGGTGAGGATTTCACGCGAGAGCCCTTCCGTGCTCAAAAAATGCTTTAAATCGCCTTGGCTATTGAGCTGAAGGCGACTGGCCTGATGAGCGTGAGACTGATGCATATGCGCGGTTCCCGAAGTGGCGTTGGCCAAGGAGTTGCGCATTGTAACGCGCAGCCGCACTTGACCCAAGCACCATCGTCGAGATGATTCAGCTTAGAAGCGATAGCCCATGTTTAAGCTGTAAACCATTGGGTCGATATGAACATCACCAATATCAACACCACCTAACTTTGCTGTGGTATCGATGTCGATATAGCGAGCATCAAAGCCTACTAGCCACTGTTTGTTTAGTGGAATATCAACACCTATTTGAGCGGCAACACCAAAAGAATCTTTAAGCTTAACGCCGCCTAACTTCTCATCCATGAAAAAGGTGTAGTTCGCGCCAACACCGACAAATGGCTGAATCGCAGCATCGGGCAAGAAGTGGTATTGCAAAGATACCGTTGGTGGCAAGTGCTTGGCGCTCCCCGCATGCACACCGCCTATCGAAATATCATGCTCAAAAGGTAAGGCGCCCAGCACGTCCACGGCGATATTCGGGCTAAAGAAATACGCCACATTCACGCTCGGGCCAACTTGCCTATCCACGTTCACACCACCACCGAGCGAGCCATTATCGGACTTTGGCTCAACTTGGCTAATGCCTGCGCGTACTAGCCAAGGGCTATCGACAGCGGCTTGAGCTGTTGGCATGTACGCTAACGAGCCCGCACTAAATGCCAGCAAACACTTAAGCGCTGGTAAGAAATTCCCACGAGTATTTTGAGCTTTCATGCCCTACCTCTATGCAGCTCACGCCAGCAACTTGGTGCTAGCGGAGTAAGTTGAATGCTGCTTTATTCACAGCACGAGGCATTGTTAGCTTTATTTAAGTTGCAGTTTTTGTCGTACATCAAATTTTCTAGTGTTAGCTAAACTTGGTCACTCCGGCATTACGGGAGGGCTAATTGCTAATTTTCTGGTATCACTAGCGCATCGATCTTTAACTATGCTTTCGGAAGCTTGCCATGATCAATATATCTGCTCCTTTCTCAGCACCCAACGCTTTGGCTGAGCCAGACTATCGAGGGCTGATCGAAGCAGCAGGAGATTTAATTTACACCCTCGATTTGGACGGTCGTTTTACATATGTAAATACCGCTAGCCATAACATTCTAGGGCACTCACCAGAATCATTAATTGGTCGCCACTTTGATACTTTATTAACTAAAGCAAGCAAACTTATTGCACGCGGCCATTTTAGCCGTGGAATTGCTGGAGATAATCGATATCCATTTTTTGAAGTGGAGGCGATTACCAGCACTGGTACCAGCAGGTTTTTAGAAATACGCGCAGCAAGCTTATATAAAGGAGCTCAGCTAATAGGGCGACAAGGCATTGCCCGTGATATTGGCGAGCTCAAAACCCTACAAGCAAGCCTATCTGAGCGCTCACAACGCATCTCCTTATTAGAAAATCAAGCGCGTATCGCGATGACGCTCTATACCCGGCTCACCACATTTGCACTCGAATCCGAGGCCGACGTACAAGCTTTAGAGCAAAGCCAAAAAGCACTTCAGCATGCTGAAGCAGAACGCTTGGGTCTATCGGAAAGCGACTTGGAGATCGTGGCTTTATTAGCAAAGGGCCTCTCTAATCGCGAAATAGCTAGCGCCATTTTTCGCAGCGAAAATACAGTTAAAGATCGCCTTAAAAAGCTGATGCAATGCCTCGGTGCCCGCCGTCGTGCCGAAGTTGTCGCTACGGCTGCTCGCCTCGGCCTCATCAACCACTCATAACACACCCATTTGGGTAAAAAATTACCCCTGTATGGGTGATTGTTAAATAACGTGCAGGAGGCAAACTGCTAGGCATTAGCAAACAATAAAAATAAAAGGCTGCCCTATGCAACGTCGAACCTTTATTCAAGCCGGAGCTGGTCTCGCTGTAGGTCCTATTTTAGGTGGGTGCAGTGATGATCAAAAAAGCATCAGCAACAGCCCAAGCAGTCGCACAGGCTATCAGCCAAAAGCAGCTAGACTACAAAGCCTAGTTGAGAAAATGGTCTCATTTGGGCCTCGCTTAACTGGATCAGACAGTCACAAGCGCTTTATTGACTACCTTGAACAAGAATTTCAAGCGCTTGGGCTAAGCACTCAGCGTGACCCATACTTCTTAACTCTATGGGAAGCTCAGAGGAAAGCGCTAAGCCTTAAAACATCTAACGGTGATATCGACATTCCTGTAGATGCGTATTACCCACGCTCAGGCCCTACCGACGAGGAAGGAGTCACTGGCCCCCTCGTATATGTTGGCGCACCGCTGCAATATTTGAGCTTAGATCTCACCGACTTAGCATCGCAGCAAGCCATGTTGAGCTCACTCTTAACGCAACTACCGTCTACCATTAGCGGCTTGCTTGCTAGTCTCGGTAGCGGTGGTGTTAAAGATGCCATCGCGTTAATTGAGCTACCACTACTACCCACTGTTGCGGGCATTTTTTACCCCTTCTTAACGTATAAAAACGATGATGACTTTAGCATTAACCCGCTCACCGACTACAAGCGCGCCTGGCTAACTAGCCTAGCGACTATGGCTCCTATTGTTGAGGCCATGAAAGCAGCTGGTGCTAAAGGCGTTATTTTTGCCTTCGATAGCTCGGCAGAAAATACGGCCGGACAATACTTGCCTTTTCTTTCTGGCCCTAGCGAAATCCCAGCACTGATAGTCAATCGCGATACTAGCAACCAACTCAGAGCCCTCGCTGGGAAGGCAGAAGCCACACTGACGTTAACAGCCTCTGTGCGTGAAAATGTCCAAACTGACACATTAGTTGCCATATTGCCCGGCGTCAGCGATGAGAACATCATCGTCAATACTCATACCGATGGACAAAATGCCTTTGAGGAAAATGGTGCCGTCGCCTGCCTCGAGGTGGCTCGTCACTACGCCAGCCTTCCTCTGTCCATGCGCCCTAGAACATTGGTGTTTAGCTTAGTTACTGGCCACATGGCACCTCACATGCCTCAGGCTAATGGCTTCATCGAGTCTCACCCTGACATCATGGCAAAAGCTACCGCTGCCGTGACACTTGAACATCTTGGAGCGCGCGAATGGATGGACGATGCCTCCGGCTATCACGCCACAGGACGCCCAGAAATCGCCGCCTTATTTCATTCAACAACGCCAATAGGCCTTGCGGCCATTCAATCCATGCGAGCAACAAAGCTGCAACGACTACTGCTATGTCGACCAATTGGCGTGATTTTTTTTGGCGTCGGCGCACCATTCCATTTGGCGGGCATTCCTTGCCTTGCCTACATCACAGGACCGCATTACCTGCTGGCCATTGAGCCAGATGACGGAATGGCACGCTTTGATGCCGTCCGCATGGAAGAGGAAATGGATTTGGCGCTAGATATGCTGCATCGCATAGAGACTATCCCTGCCCTGCTACTCAAGGCAGGAGACAGTGCTGTCCTAGGTGCTCTGCCGCTACCGGCGCTTTAATAATGCTAGTGCTGCGCATTAAATACAGAGTTAGGGCTGCCTAGGTGCTTGACGCTTTGGCGGCGGAGTCGGTGGTCGCATCGGGTTGATGAACAGGCGCAGATAGCGCCCGACCCACTTGATGTACTCCCAAACTTTCAGCCAATGCTCATTGTCGCGCTCGCTATCGAGCAGGCTAATATCTGGTGGAGCACCAAGTATTTCAGAAAGTTGCGCCGCTAGAGCTTCGCGCGCCTCAGGCGCTAGGCGAGGCAATTGCGCATAGGCGGTTTTATCGCCCAAATGAAAGGCTAAATAGCGCCGGCCAGTGACTTCATACAGCATATCCCAACGCGTAACTTCAGCTAGCGGCACAGAGGTTTCTGCACGCAAACCGCCGGGCTTAATGACCAATGCTTCATCCACGACACTCAGCTTCATACGCGCAACCAATTTGGTGACTCAAACCATGACGCCACAATAAGGCAGGCAGCGGTAGAGTCTAGTGAGGGCAATCGGCCGCCACGACGCTCATGGACATCGCTAAGCGTTTCACGGGCGGCGCGCGTGGTTAGGCGCTCATCTTGACGATACACCGGCAACGCCGGATAGCGTGCAGCTAAGCGCCGAGCAAATTTCAATGCGCGATGGCCAATTTCTGACGCCGTGCCATCCATGTTTAATGGATTGCCGACTAATAAAGCGACCGGCCGCCAATCACTGATTAAGGCATCGATCACTGCCCAATCAGGTATGCCATCTCGCGCGGAAATAGGCTCTTGCGGCGACCCTGTGCCAGTAAGCGCAAGCCCGCCAGCAACGCCAATGCGCTTGGTGCCAAAGTCGAAAGCGAGCAGGCGCTCCGGTAAAGTTTTGGATTTAGCGCGCACCTCAGAGCCATCAGCAGACGTACCCATATCAGGCATGACCAACCTCATTCGACAGCAAGCGCCAATCTAGCCCAAGCGCGTTAATCGCTGCTTCCCAGCGCGCTTCATAGGGCAGCTCAAACAACACATCGGTCGATGCTTTCGAAGTTAGCCACATATTGTTTGCCAGCTCCTCTTCAAGCTGGCCAGGCTGCCAACCGGCATAACCCAAGGACACAATATAGTCTGTCGGGCCGTGACCTTGCGAAATGGCATCGAGCACATCGCGCGAATGAGTAACGGCAATAGAGTCACTGCTGTGCAAAGTTGAGGTCCACGGGCCGTGACCGTGATGCAGCACAAAGCCGAGTTCGGGATGCACTGGCCCGCCCACCAACACAGGTTGCTCAGGGCGCGATAATGGCTTTAACGCCGGCAAGCGAATTTCGCTGAGCAGGCTGTCGAAAAGCACATCGCTGGGATGATTAACGATAAGGCCAGCGGCACCATCTTCATCGTGGCGAAAAATATAAATGACGGCGCGGCCAAACATGCCGTCGTCGAGCTCGGGCATGGCGACTAAAAACTGATTGGTGAGATCGACACTTTCTGACTTCATGCCTTAACTATGGGGTCGCTCGTCGACGCTTACAAGAGGCAAACTATTGCGTCGTTTTCAGACCGCCAGCGAAGCGCCATGTGCGAATAACCTGTAGCACATCGACCTGACCTTGCTGCGCAGCAGGAAAAGCCTCAAATGGTTGAGCTTGGCGCACAGAATCTTTCGCTGCCGCATCGAGCACGCGAATATCGGAAGACTTCAGCACATCCACGCGTTGCACGCGGCCATTGGGTAAGAGTGCGACCAACAAACGTACCTCGCCCTCCAGCTTCTTGGCACGCGCTTGAGCGGGGTAATTGGCATTACCCGCTGCTTCAATTTTGATTCGGAAGCTTTCCAGATACGCCGCCCAGACATTGGCCTTCGCGCTCACCGCCGTTATCGTCTCCACGCGCGGGCGCTTGGCATAAGCCTGACGTCTAGCCGATAAACGCGCCTCCAATGCGGCAATTTCGCTATCGCGCTGACTTTGGGCGTCATCTTCGGCAACTTGCGGCTTAGCTAGCGCTGGCTTGGCAGCATCCGCTAAAGGCCTTTGCATTTTCTCTGGCGAGGTAATGCTGCTCACAATCATGGCTTCAGGCGTTAATAGCGCAGCCTCTTGCTCTGCTTTCTTACGCTTAGCATCGGCCTCGCCCGGCAGCAGCGTGCGCTCGCGCGTGCTGAGTAATTGCGCGGTCATTTCGGTGCCACTGCCCTGCTGATCGGCTTGAGCAATAAAGTCAGCCTCTTTGGGCGCCTCAATGCTTTGCGCCGGCACAAGCGTGACCTCTAACGATGTCGCAGCCTGTGCTTTTGGCGGCACAAAACGAATGCCAAAAAGCAATAAGGCATGCAGCAGTAAAGCCAAAACGACTGTAAAGGTCAGCCTATCGGCCGGGGTGACAACCGCTGCACTCATAGGCCGCAGTGCACCTGGTGTTGAGATGATGAGTATTGCTCCACGCGCACTTCCACTGCCTCGATGAGCTTATCGGCAATGCCATAGCCATAGGCAGCATCGATTTCGCGAATGCAGGTTGGGCTGGTGACATTGACCTCGGTGAGGTATTCGCCGATGACATCGAGGCCGACAAAAAGCAGGCCGCGTTTCTTCAGCTCAGGGCCAACGCGCTTAGCGATGCGTAGCTCGTGCTCGTTGATCGGGCGCGCTTCACCACGCCCACCAGCCGCTAAGTTGCCGCGAATTTCATCGCCTTGCGGGATGCGCGCGAGGACAAACGGCACGGGTTCGCCATCGATCATCAGCACGCGCTTGTCGCCATCTTTGATTTCAGGGATATAGCGCTGCGCCATGATGGGACGCTGGCCCAAGTCAGTGAGCATCTCCAACGTCGAGCCGATATTGGAGCCGCCAGCGGTGAGACGAAAAATGCCAGAGCCGCCCATGCCATCGAGCGGCTTCACGATCACATCTTTTTCTGCCGCAATGAACGCGCGCAACTCGCTAGCGCGCGAGCTCACCACGGTCGACACCATGCAATCGGCAAAGGTGGTGGCAAAGAGCTTTTCATTACAGTCACGCAAAGCTTGTGGGCGGTTAATTACCACCACACCAGCCTGCTCGGCACGCTCGAGCAAATACGTGGCGTAAATAAAGTTCATATCGAATGGCGGGTCTTTACGCATCAGCAATGCATCGACACCTGCCAACGGTTGCTCAACCCATTCGCCTAGTTCGAACCAATGTTCAGGATCTTCAAACACCTGCAATGGCGCCATGCGCGCCCATGTTTCGCCAGCACGCAGCGACAGGCCATCGGGCTCGATATACCAAAGGCTGTGGCCACGTTTAGCCGCTGCCCACAGCATGGCCAGCGTTGAGTCTTTTTTATAGGTGACGTTCGCGATCGGGTCCATCAATACGGCTAATTGCATGGCGTACTCCTAGAAATTTAGTGCGCCTCGACAGGCGAGTTACGCTGCAGTAATTGTGCGCTTATGCCACCACGCCATATTGCTCACGGTAGGTGCGCATGGCATCGAGATGCTCAGCGTACTGTCCTGTTTGCTCAATGTAAGCGATGATTTCTTCAAACTTAATAATCGATACCACAGGGATATCGAAGTCACGCTCGACCTCTTGAATGGCCGATAGCAGGCCATTGCCACGCTCTTGCCGATCAACCGCGACCAACACGCCAACCGCAGTTGCGCGCATTTCTTTTACCAATGTCATGACTTCGCGAATGGCTGTGCCGGCAGTGATCACATCATCAATAATGAGCACGCGACCGGCCAATGCTGAGCCAACAATCGTGCCGCCCTCACCGTGTGCTTTGGCTTCTTTGCGATTAAAGCACCAGGGCATATCGCGGCCGAAATGCTCGGACAGCTGCACGGCAGTGGCCGATGCAATAGGAATGCCTTTGTAGGCTGGGCCAAACAGCACATCGGCATCGAGCTGGTTATCTACGATAGCGGCGGCATAAAATTGACCCAGAGCCGCTAAGCGTTTGCCGGTGTTAAACAGCCCGGCATTGAAGAAATACGGCGACTGCCGACCAGATTTCAGTGTAAAACTGCCAAAACGTAATACCCCTTGATTAAGGGCAAATTCGATAAACTCACGTTGATACTCGCGCATAGAAAGCCTGCTGCATTTGTCGCTTGAAAGTGCGCCATGATAGCGTGAGAGCAAGCAAAATGGGCACAAACAATGACAACAAAGCCACAAGCACATCGACTCGCAGGCCTTGCCAGTCTCGCTGGCACCACCATTGAGTGGTATGACTTTTTCCTTTATGGCACTGCTGCCGCACTGGTTTTCAATAAGCTATTTTTTCCCGAAATGGATCCGCTCAGCGGCCTCTTCGCGGCCTTTGCCACCTATGCCGTAGGCTTTATTGGTCGCCCACTCGGCGGCGTCATTTTTGGGCACTTTGGCGATCGAGTTGGGCGTAAGTCCATGCTCATCCTGACCTTGCTAATGATGGGCATCCCGACCATTGCCATTGGCCTAATTCCCACTCACGAGATGATTGGCTACTGGGCGGCCGGCCTGCTGGTTTTACTGCGTTTTATGCAGGGCGTGGCCGTCGGTGGCGAATGGGGCGGCGCCGTATTAATGGCCGTGGAGCATGCGCCAGAAGGCCGCAAAGGCTTCTATGGCAGCTTGCCGCAAACTGGCGTGGGCGCAGGCTTAGTGCTATCTAGTTTAGCCATGGGTGCAGTGTCATTGCTGCCCGAGGAAGATCTGATGAGTTGGGGTTGGCGCCTACCATTTTTGGCGAGCGTAGTGCTTCTTGGCGTGGGTTGGATCATTCGCGCAAAAGTGCCGGAATCACCCGAATTTGCAGCGCAGCTCGCGAAAGCCGAGCCCGTAAAAGCACCATTAAAAGTGGTCTGGCGCTCACATAGAGCGGCGGTGCTCAATATTGTTGGCGCGCGCATGGCAGAAAATGCGTGGTTTTATTTAGCCGCCACTTTTGCCCTCGCCTACGCAACAGGCGAAGGCGGGCTGCCACGCAGCGACGTGCTTTCCGCCATTACCGCCGGCGCCGTACTGTCGCTCATCACAATGCCTTTGGCAGGATGGCTATCGGACATAATCGGCCAAAAACGCTTATATACTATTGGTCTACTGTGCTTGGCCGGTTTTGTTTGGCCATTTTTTGCTTTGCTTGGCCTGCGCGATTTAACCGCCATGTGGTGGGCAATGGTCATCGCCATCGGCGTCGTTTTCCCACTGATGTACGCGCCCGAATCACTGCTATTCGCTAGACAGTTTCCGCCTGAAGTACGCTACAGCGGCATCTCTCTCGGCGTGCAAGCGGCAGGCGTGCTCGGCGGCGGCTTTGCTCCGATGATCGCCACTGCCTTATTAGCTTATGGCGGCGGCGATCCGCATTACGTTGTGCTGTATTTGCTCAGCCTAGCGGCCTTAGCGCTGTTTTCTGCTAGCCGCATGAATGCGGATCGCTAAAGCCTTAGCGCAAAGTTTTTACTAGGGCATTAATGACTTCGCTTAACTCCTTTGGCGAGTTTTCCTGCAAGAAATGGCCGCCGCGCACGGTGATATGCGGCTGGCCATTGGCGCCTGGAATACGAGCCCGCATATAGACATCACCACCACGAGTGATCGGGTCGCCTTTGCTAAAGCAGGTCAGGAATGGTTTCTGCCATTGCTCCAACACTTGCCATGCCGCGCGATTAGCGCCTGTTGCTGGGTCATTTGGCGTGGTCGGTACTAAACGAGGGAATGCACGAGCGCCAGCCTTGAAGCGGCTGCTGGGAAATGGTGCGTCATAGGCCGCACGCTCATCAGATGACAGCGCATTGAAGCAGCCTGATGCGACGATGCGACTTATCGGAAACCATGGGCTGTAAAGTGCAAAGTTCTTCCAGATTTTAAACGCCTTCGGCATCGCCTGATCGCCAGTTGGCAACATGCCATTGCCCACGACAATGGCGGCGAAACGATCCGGATGCTCTGCAGCCAAGCGCAGGCCAAGCAAGGAGCCCCAGTCTTGGCAAAACAGAGTGATGTTGCGCAGATCGAGCTGAACAATAAGATTGGTCAGCCACGCCATGTGATTAGCATAGCTGTAATCGTTGAGCTCGCTGGGCTTGTCGGACTTACCAAAACCAATCAAGTCTGGTGCAATCACACGGCTGCCAGCAGCGGCCACGAGTGGAATCATGTGGCGGTAGAGATAGCTCCAGGTTGGCTCGCCGTGCAGCATTAGCACAGGATTAGCTTCGCGAGGGCCTTCATCGACATAATGCATGCGCAAGCCGCCAGGGCTAAGCTCACAATAATTCTCGGCAAAAGGATAATCAGGCAAATTGGCAAAACGAGATTCGGGGGTACGTAGCGCAGCCATAGGTGGCTCCTGAGGTTCAAGCATTAAAGGTGTGTGTGAAAGCAACGGCAATGCACGGCATAATGGCCGACCTTAGCAGAATTCACCTGTAGGACGTTTGCATGCGCATCATTTCCGCCAACCTCAATGGCATACGCTCTGCCGCGAAAAAAGGCTTTTTCGACTGGCTCACTGAAAAAAGTGGGGCAGATATTTTGTGCATTCAAGAAACTAAAGCACAAATCCATCAGCTCGATGACGCTGTGTTTAACCCCGATGGCTGGCACCGTTACTTTTTCGATGCCGTGAAGCCAGGCTACTCCGGCACCGCTATTTATAGCCGCCGCGAGCCAGATTCCGTACGCACAGGTTTGGGCTTTGAGATTTGCGATACTCAAGGCCGTTGGATCGAGGCGCAGTTTGGCGACCTCACCGTAGTTTCGCTGTACTTACCCTCTGGCTCGGCCAATGAAGATGCGCAAGCGCGCAAAGACATCTTTTTAGGCGAGCTAATGCCCATGCTGAAAGCTCGCCAGTCAGCTGGCGAAAAGCTGATTATTTGTGGCGACTGGAATATTGCGCACAAAGAGATCGACTTAAAAAACTGGAAGGGAAATCTGAAAAATTCGGGCTTTTTGCCGCATGAGCGCGCCTGGCTCACCACATTATTTGATGACACCGGCTTTGTTGACGCTTTCCGCCTCATCGACGAACGCGCCGATCGCTACACCTGGTGGAGCAATCGCGGCCAAGCCTATGCTAATAACGTAGGATGGCGCATCGACTATCACATCATTAGTGAAAACCTGCGCGACTGCGTGCAGGCAGTAGACATTTACACGGATGAGAAGTTCTCCGATCATGCGCCCCTAATCATCGACTACGCCGACTGAGCTCATCATGCCCGCACCCGACAAAACCACGCTTAACCGCTGGCGCCAAGACATTCGCTTCAATGCCCTGTTGCGCGAACACACGCTGACTTACACCACGACCTGGGGCATTTTCTCGCCCGAGAGCATCGACGCTGGCACGCAGCTATTACTCGATTATATGGAAGTACCTGCGGACGCCGACTGCTTAGATATCGGCTGCGGCTATGGCCCAATCGGCATGACATTAGCCAAGCTAGCGCCACAAGGCCAAACGCTGATGGTCGATAAAGACTTTATGGCGGTCGAATACGCCAATAAAAACTGTGCGCTCAATGGCATCAACAACGCTAAAGCCATGTTGTCGAATGGCTTGCAGCATGTGCCCGAAGGCATGAAGTTCGACATCATCGTGTCGAACTTACCGGCCAAAGCCAGCAAAGAGCAGCACTACTTATTTCTTTTCGACAGCCTTGCTCGCCTGAAGCCGGGCGGCCGCTTTTATGTTGTCACCATCAATGGCTTACGCGAGTTTATGGCGCGCACCATGAAAGAAGTTTTCGGCGATTACGACAAGCTCAAACAGGGCAAGGTCTACACCGTCGCGGTGTCGGAAAAGCGCTAAGCCATCGCGGCTTAGCGCATCAAGCAGAAGTTAAACTAGCTCGACGATCAACAGCACCGTCGCCGCTAGCATTAGCGAGAACGTCAGGCCAGCGCCCATGCGGCGCGCCTGCATCGCCGTCGTTAACATGCCAATCGCATGCAAAACGCGGCCGACACTGAAGGCAATGACTAGGCCGGCAACCCAGTTATTTGGCGTCTGATTCATGCACAGAGCCAATATCACCAAGCCAAAAATGGGCACGAACTCAATGCCGTTGCCATGGGCGCGAATGGCGGCTTTCATGGTGATATTGCCACCATCGCCGTGAGCCACTCGCTCACGCATACGCACGCGCGAGACGTTCATCGCCAGCAGTAATAACAGCGCAGCATTGAAAGCAACAAAAGCGTAAAACCAGATGAAATTATCCATGGCACATACTCAAGCAGGAAAAGTTGCTTGAGTATGCCAGAGCTAGTGTTGCGCGCCAGTAGTCATACTGCCGCGCAAAGTGCTTACCAGCCCAATGCTTTTTGCTGTGCCGCCAACAAATCTTTCACACCAGCATCGGCCAAATCAAGCAGCGCAATCGTCTCATCACGGCTGAATGATTTGCCTTCGGCAGTGCCTTGAATCTCGATTAGGCCACCATGCTGCGTCATCACCACATTCATATCGGTGTCGCAGGCAAAGTCTTCGGTGTATTCCAAATCAAGCAATGGCACGCCGTCGACAATGCCCACCGAAATCGCGGCAACCAAATGCTGTAGCGGGTCTTGCTTAATTTTCTTCTCACGCAGCAACCAGCTCAGAGCATCGACCAAAGCCACTGCACCACCGGTAATTGCAGCGGTGCGCGTGCCGCCATCCGCCTGAATCACATCGCAATCAACAGTGATGGTGTGCTCGCCGAGTTTCTTCATATCGACCATGGCGCGCAGCGAGCGGCCAATTAGGCGCTGAATTTCCAGTGTGCGACCACCCTGTTTGCCGCGACTGGCTTCACGACCATTACGGGTATGTGTGGCGCGCGGCAACATGCTGTATTCAGCAGTAATCCAGCCCTCACCTTTGCCTTTCAGAAAGCGCGGTACACCAGTTTCCACCGACGCAGTGCACAACACTTTGGTGTTGCCAAACTCGATCAGCACCGAACCTTCAGCATGGCAGGTGTAATCGCGAGTGATGGTGATGGGGCGAAGTTGGTTGGGCAAACGACCGCTAGAGCGCATGGGCTATTCCTGAGTGGATGATAAGATGGCGCACAGTATACCTGCCGAGAGCCTTACCATGTCCGATCTGCCCGTATTCAGCATGACCGCCTTTGCCCGTGGCGACGCCAATGGCTCATTTGGCCAAGTCAGCGTGGAGCTGCGCTCGGTCAATAGCCGGCATTTAGAGGCCACATTGCGGCTGCCCGATAGCCTACGTGAGCATGAATTTGCCTGGCGCGAACGCCTGCGCAAAACCATCAGCCGTGGTAAAGTCGAACTCACCGTGCGCCTCGATGCCGGCTTGGATGCGCCCGCGAGCATTCGCATCAATACCGCCCTAGCCGAGCAGCTGATCGCCGCCGCCGAGCACATCGACGGTCTCACGCGTCACAGCTCCCCGATAAATCCCACCGACATTCTTGCCCTGCCCGGCGTCATCGTGCGCGACATGCCTGATCTGAGTGAGCTTCCCGTGATTGTCGGCGAGCTAATTAATGCCGCGCTATCGGACTTTTTGGCCATGCGCGCCCGTGAAGGTGCGGCTTTAAAAGCAATGATTGAGGCAAGACTGGTGGGCATCGAAAACGAAATTGCTACCGTGCAAACTCGCCTGCCAGTAATCATGCAGCACTACCGCAGCAAGCTCGCCGAGCGCCTAAGCGAGCTCGAAGCGGCGCTAGTGCCCGAACGCCTAGAGCAAGAACTGGTGCTATTTGCGCAAAAGATAGATGTCTCCGAAGAGCTAGATCGCCTCACCGCGCATGTCGCTGAAATTCGCCGCGTGCTGAATAGCGGTGGCGCTATTGGCCGCCGTCTGGACTTTCTGATGCAGGAGTTAAACCGCGAGGCCAACACCCTCGGCAGCAAGGCCAGCACCGCCGATAGTGCATGGTCTAGCGTTGAATTGAAGGTGTTGGTGGAGCAGATGCGGGAGCAGGTTCAGAACGTCGAATAGTCTTCATTTGGGTTGGGCTAAGCGCTGCTTAGCAAGTGCCCAAGGCAAGCGACGCCCCGCTTTAGCCATCCTATCGTATGCCACTAGCGCATCTTCAATAGATAAAACTCGATGAGTTACAAGCTGCTCTACGACCCATATCGTACCTTGAACCAATATCGCTTCTCTTTCAGCGGCCTTTCTGAGCGCCATATCTCCAGTTAATAGTGGGCACTGCTCTTGCCTAGCGAGTGCAAGAGCAAAGCAGTCATTCATACTAGGTCCACTGTATTTCTGTCGAAGCTCAAAGGAGTACATCATAGAGTCAGAGGTGAGCTCGCCTAGCAGCAAACCTAAATCAATCAAATAACCATGCCGCTCACTAAGTTCCTCATGAAATAACACGTCAGGAACTTTGAATTGGTAAGGTAATTTGAAAAAGAGCCCAAGTAACTGCCCTTCTTCCAGGTCAATGAGAATATTGGCATCACTGATCAACAGATACACTTACATCGTCTCAGTCAGCATTTGACGCTGCTTATGCAGTGTCATTACCGACATCTGCAACAGCTCAGCGGCCTTCGATTCACTGAGAATCCCCTCAGCCAGTGCACGATAGACTAACTGCTCAAACAGCTGCGTCTGCTCCTGTGGATAAGGATTACTTGGCTCTTGCTTGCGCCAGCCGTTTTTTGAAAACTGGATGAATATTTGGCGTTTCTTCTCTTCGGTGATCACACCAAGATCGGCACTACGATACAAACAAGCAGCCATGCTTAAGCCGTACTCATGCTTCAAAAAATAAAGCTCTTTCGGATCTATATTTGACCGGCGCTCACCTAAGTGCTGATAAAGACCAATATCAGGCAATAAAAACGCAGAAGCAAAGCGATTGGAGGCCATCTCTTCGTTAACAGACTCATCTAACAAGTCATGTAAGACAAGATGCCCAAGCTCGTGTGCCAAGGTAAATCGCTGACGACAACCAGGCCAATGGGAAGACACTACTACAATAGGCTGCCCTGAAATTTTAGCTTGTAAACCATCAAATTTATCGGCTTGGGGTACGTTACTGACGATAACCAAAATACCCTTAGACTCGAGTAAATCAATCAAATCAGGAAGCGGATTCATGCCTAGCTGCCAGTCATTGCGGACTTTAGCGGCAACCAACTCAATCTCTTCTAATGTATTCACCACGGGCACATCAGGACGATAGTCAAACCCAGCAATAGGGAAGTTTGGCCACAAATTTTTTAGCGCTAACCAACGCTCTGCTTGGTCAACCACATCAGATTCAATTTTTTTCAACAGCTTAGCTGAAGCTGAGGCTTTCTTACGATACTCCACCTCCCCCAATATGACTTGTGCTGGGCGAAAGAAGTACTCCGTACGAACTGACAAAGCCGTCGCCAATTTAAGTAATACACCTGACGAAGGCATGCTTTGGTCGTGCTCATATTTTTTAACCATGTTGGCACTAATACCAACCTGATCACCTAAGGCCTGCATAGACAGGCCAGCAGCAGCGCGTGCTCGCTTTATCCGCTCTCCAATCATGCCGGCCTCCGGTTTATAAAAATAAAAATTACTTTATAAATATAAACCGACATGGCCATTTTGTCGACTGGCCTCATGGCGTGATGACTTACATATTGCCGAGTCAAAGAGGCACTGTATATTTTACAAACTCCGCTCACTAGCACGCGACCTAGGCAAGTGCCGCTGTGTAGAACTGCTCGATGACATCAAAGTCTGCCGCCGCCTCCAGCTTCGCTAGGGTTGTTATCTTAATCGTGCTGCGAAACAGACCATTTGCTTGATAAGCCTTGTGAGATGCAAGCGTTAGCGGGGCTAACGTAACAATCATGCTGCGCCAAAGCGAACATACCTCTACCCTTTACACACTTTCTTATTATCAATAAGTTTGCATGCCAAATAACGGTTGATTTAGACACTCATTGAGTGCATTATTCCGTAAACTAAATTAGTTACTCTATGCATAATTTTGAAATAAAAAAGCTACGTGAGGAGCTGGGACTTACCCAGCTTCAGGCTGCCTCACTAATACATTCTAGTGTGCGTGCTTGGCAGCAATGGGAGTCGGGTGAAAGGCACATGCATCAAGCTTTCTGGGAGCTTTTCATCATTAAAACGAAACATACTGAACGAGAGAACGGAAATATGTCGT
The DNA here is from genome assembly GCF_042677145.1 of Paraperlucidibaca wandonensis. Lineage (NCBI taxonomy): Bacteria > Pseudomonadati > Pseudomonadota > Gammaproteobacteria > Moraxellales > Moraxellaceae > Paraperlucidibaca > Paraperlucidibaca wandonensis. The sequence goes on from NZ_JBHTIT010000001.1 coordinate 2,002,295, forward strand.
CTACCATCCCTACTATCACGCTCAGAGACTTGAAAAAAGCTCACTACGGACTTGCAGTGTCAACTCATAGTATTGAGCAGGTAAATGCAGGCAGCTCTCAGTTAAAATTCATTGATTTGTTTGCGGGAGTTGGGGGGATCAGACTAGCTTTTGAGAAGGCTGGTGCTGCTTGTGTTTTCTCATCGGAAATAGATATCCATGCCCAGCTTACTTATTACACTAATCATGGAGTAGTTCCTTACGGCGATATTTCAATGATTGATGCAGATGCCATACCCCTGCATGACATCTTGTGCGCAGGCTTTCCCTGCCAACCATTCAGCCATATTGGTAAGCGCGAAGGCTTCAAGCACCCAACCCAAGGGACTATGTTCCATGAGATTGTTAGAATAGCCGAAAGAAAGCGGCCGAAAGTCTTATTCTTAGAAAATGTACCAGGAATTTTGAATCACGATAATGGCAACACCTTAAAGGTAGTGCTCGACACGCTCACTGATCTTGGTTACAAATGTAACCACACAATCCTCAATGCTAGTGATTTTGGCGTACCTCAAAATCGTAAACGATTTTATCTCGTTGCATTTCAAGGTAACGATTTTAACTTTTCTTTCCCTAAGCCACCAATGAAAAAATCTGACATCGGTAATTTTTTAGAGAAAGGCGCAGAGGGTTATTCAGTTTCTGAGCACTTACAAAAAAGCTATTTATTCAAAAAAGATGATGGGCGGCCAATTATTATCGATCGAAATACTAAAGGCCCTATAAAAACCTTAGTCTCTAGCTACCACAAAATTCAGCGCTTAACAGGTACTTTTGTCAAAGATGGCGAGACAGGGGTCCGCCTTCTAACAGAGAGCGAATGTAAAAAAGTTATGGGGTTCCCTAGTGACTTTAAATTTCCTGTATCTCGCACTCAAATGTATAGGCAAATGGGTAACTCTGTCGTTATTACAGTAATCGATGCTATAGCAAAAAACATATATGAGGCCATTTCTCAGAATAAAGGCGCAGTCGATAAAAAGCCAGAGTCTGCGCAGGCGGTTAGTCTCGACTTAACGATATAGGCATTTTGAGCTGAATTCTTTTACCTCGACGCTTTGATGGGTATGTCCATGAAAATGGAGCCCCTCGCGCACTGCCTATAGCCTCTTTTAACTCACTCATGTATGCATTTGTTGATTGCATTTTACAAATACCAGATACTGCGTTTCTAGTTAAAATGAAGTTGGCAATTTGATTATGATCTTCAATAAGATGATCGGAATCATGCTTTCCCGTGATAGCCCACTCGATCAGCTTCTCCATATAAGTGTTCAGTACGGCATCCGTATCTATAGGTATCATTTTATCTATTAATAGACTTTCATAAGTGCCCCAAGAGCCTGCCTCCTGGAAAGTTTCAACTACCTCATTAAAGCTATCATCATTAGGAGCTATTACTCTCGTAAAATCTTTAGCTTGGTAATCATGACAACTGACTCGTGAGGACTTTGTATTTTTAACACTAATATTAATTGGGCAGCCGACTTTAGATGATGTGAAAACCTTCAAATGAATATCTGTTTTTGGGCTACCACCATTCTGAAGCTTAGTGATTGTGTCTGTGGCTTCTAAAGCCTTTATCTGAAGCCTGTCTATTTTCAAGTCGTATATAATTGAATCTAAAATAACATCGTACTCAAGACACAATTTTTGATTATTTTTATAGGCGGTGAGATTTTCTAGGCTATTTAACTGCTCAACTAAAAAGCTCTCAAACTTGTTTCCAATCTTACCATAATAGCTACCCGACTCCTCCTTTACCTGACATAACTGATCCGAAAAAGAATGCGCGTATCCTTCTATTGAATATAATTTTTCGCTTAATAAATCCTCAAGCTCCGCAGTGCGACTTTCAACTTCCGAACAATAGTTATAAAAAAATTCGTATAGCTCTGAAAATGTTAGCCAATGTGTTGCAGGTGAGAAAAAGTGGCCATTTTGCATCTTAGTTCGCGTATTTACAAACTGACTATTTTCTTCTTCTCCATCAGGAAACAAGAGTATTGACGCAACAATATTTCCTGAAAACGCAGAGTATTGTTGTATGCCAAGAAAATCATAAAATGGAATTTTTACTCGGTCTGAACGAAAAGAGTTACTGGCGCGAATTAATATAAACTTTCTATCTACAGTCTCAACTATAAAGTCACACTTGAACTGCTTATCATATTTATAGTTTTTATGTGCGTGGCTTACATCCTTATCAAACCCCACTATCAGCTCATCGCTAAGTAGCGCCTCTAAGAGCTGAAGCACCTTATGCTTCACCTCCTGTCCACTCCTAACCTTTTCAGCATTACTGATTATTTGAGCACTACTCATGTTGAAATCTCTATATTAGATCGACAGAAGCTCTATAAAGGCCTACGGCTAACGCCCAAATACACTGCGCGCCATAGGCCTCTTAACTAGTTGCTTATTCGCTAAACCCTAGGCCTTATCCAGCGCCTGAGTTAGATCAGCCAAGATGTCATCGATATGCTCGATGCCAATCGACAAGCGCACCAAGTCTTCGCTAGCGCCGGCCTTGGCCAACTCTTCAGCGTTCAACTGGCGGTGAGTGGTCGATGCAGGATGGCAGGCCAAGGATTTTGCATCGCCGATATTCACTAGGCGCAAAATCATCTGCAAGGCATCGATAAAGCGGGCGCCTGCTTCAACGCCGCCTTTAATGCCGAAGCTGACAATGCCGGAGCCTTTGCCATTGGTGATTTTCTTCGCCGTGGCGTTATAAGGACTGTTTGGCAGAGTGGCGTAATTCACCCAGCTCACTTTCTCGTGCTTGCTTAAGAAGTCCGCGACTTTCTCGGCATTTTCGCAATGGCGCTCCATGCGTAAGCCCAATGTTTCCAAGCCCTGCAGCAGCAAAAATGTGCTGTGTGGCGCTAGTGCAGCGCCAGTATTGCGCAATGGCACTACGCGGCAGCGAGCAATATAGGCTGCGGCACCAATATCACGGGTATAGACCACGCCGTGATAGGAGGGGTCTGGCTCATTGAGTAACGGGAAGCGCTTGGCATTGGCCTTCCAGTCAAACTTGCCAGAGTCAACGATCATGCCGCCGAGCGTGGTGCCGTGGCCGCCGATGTATTTGGTGAGCGCATGCACAACAATCGCTGCGCCATGTTCAAAAGGTCGGCATAAATATGGTGTGGCAACGGTGTTATCGACAATTAAAGGAATACCGTGCTTGTTGCCGATCTCAGCTAATTTAGCAATATCGACGACGTTACCGGCAGGGTTGCCGATAGATTCGCAGAAGATCGCACGCGTTTTGTCGTCAATTGCCGCCTCAAACGCCTCGTAGTCATCATGCGAAATCATGCGCACTTCAATGCCCTGACGCGGGAAGGTATGCGCAAATAAGTTGTAAGTACCGCCATAGACTTGGCTAGTGCTTAAAATATTGTCGCCAACGCTGGCAATACACTGAATGGCATAGGTAATTGCCGACATGCCCGATGCAACCGCCAGCGCGCCAACACCGCCCTCCATGGCCGCCACGCGCTCTTCTAAAACGGCGTTGGTCGGATTGGTGATGCGCGAGTAAATATTGCCGGCGACTTTCAGGTCAAATAAGTCAGCGCCGTGCTGGGTGTTATCAAAGGTATAGGACGTGGTTTGATAAATTGGTACAGCCGCAGACTTTGTAGTTGGTTCTGATTTATATCCGTGGTGTAAGGCCAGTGATTCCAGTTTCATAAACTCCCCCTGTATTAGACAGCTAATAGGGCATTGTGCCGAACTTCCATAGCCTTTGGTATGGCGGTTTTGGCATATGCTTATAACTAAGCCTGCTTCAATAAAATACCGATTGGAGCTAATCCGCCGTGGGTACTCGGCGCACTTCACTTACGTCGTAGCCCTCAGCTTTAGCCATCCCCAATAATCTCGCGTAATCGTCGTCACTCATCGTGGGTTTGCGCGACATGATCCACACCAAGTCACGGGCACTGCGGCCAATGATGGTTTCGCTATAGTCCGAGTCAACATAGACGATGCGATATTCGGCCTTAATGGGCCAGAGAAACTGCATACCCCAAACACCGCCACCACTATCGAGATCAATATATCCCGTGGGTGTGTATGTCTTTAGCGGCCCACTGGGGCCGCCATCGTTAAACTGGAATGTAGTTCGGACAATATTAGGTGCCTCAAACTGATAGGTTTCAGTTTGCTTATAGGCCTCGCCATCGATCAGAAATGGGATATGGCCATGCACATGCCATGCGCCCATAAAGCGCGGGATATCTACGTTTGCTTCGGTGCGAATAGGCGGATGGCTAGTACAAGCTGCCATCACAGAAACGAGCAACAGCAGTAGCCAACGCATACGAACCTCTATCGTTTTTTACAACATAAAGTGAATTTGCATCTCGCCGACCATAAAGCCGAGCACTGCACCGACTAAAATCAGAATCCATTCCTCTTCTTTAAAGGCTGGCCGCAACATACCCTCAAACTCCACAGGTGTGAGCTGACGCATGCGTGTAATCAAGGTATTGCGCACATCCATAGCATCTTCGGCGTAGGCCTCCATATGCTTCATGGTCTCGGGCAAGCGCTCTAAAATACGCTCGGCTACTGTCACTTTCATGGCAATGTACTTTTCTGTGCCCACGGCATAGAGCACTAGTGGCCGAGCTAGGCCTGCTTGCTCATCGATAACGCGGCGCACATGCTTTTGCAGCAGAGTGATTACTCGGTCGGAACGTGGGCCGCTAAACAGCTCCTCCATCATCACGCCCGGTGTCAGCATTTGCTTTGAAATCAGCGCGGCATAGTCGCCCGCCACTTCATGCTGGCGCTTTAAAAATAGGCCATGCAAGGTGAAACCGAAAATCTTCTTCGGGTGCAAAGGACGGAACAACATTTGCAGCGCCAACCAGTCACTAAAGAAACCAACAAAGCCGCCAAAGGCTGGCAACATCCATGGTTGGCGGAATACTAGCCAGCACACCATTTGCACAATGCCAATAATGAAGCCAAAGACAAAGCCGGCTTTACAGAAAAACTTCAGCTCTTCTTTGCCTACGCTTTGAAACACTTCGTTGAGTAGCGCTTTGTCTTTTTGCAGATTGCTGATGACCATGTGGCGTATGTCGAAGTAGCGCGACACGTCGTGCTGCACTTCGCTCATGATCGTTTGCACGATTTTCGGCGCCTCACCCTTCACACGCTTGATAATGGAGTTGCGCATGAACATCGGCATGCCTTCCCACAACCCAGGCTGATACTGGTGCATAACTTCGCGCACAATATCTTCTGAGGCCTCCATCATTGGCACTTCGATTTCTCGCGCAATGCGTTTCGGGTCGAGGCGTGCGAAGATTTCCTCTGGCTTGATCAAACGCTCAGTCATCAGATCAACGGCGATGGTCGCCATCTTTACCGACTTGCGGGGCACGATGCCCTGCCAACCAAAAAACGGCTTAATGCCCCAAAACTCGATGGGGTGAAACATCATCTTGATCGCCACCACTTTGGTGACGTAGCCAATGATGCCGCTGATGAAAGGGATGGAAATATAAAGCCACATATCGGCTTTAAAGTCGGCGATCAGTGCGTCCATAACAATCCGTTAATAGCGTTAGTTTTTCTTATGGTGTTGGCGGTTCGCGCAATGGCAGCGACAAGCGCGAGGGGTCGGCGGGAATGATGCCATGATATGGCGCCATCAGGCGCGGCAAATCTGCAGCTAAATCACCTGTTGGATAGAACACTGGCAACATATGGAGTTCTTTGCGGCCAAAATCCAGAATAAACGGCACAATGGGTACGCCGGCCTTTATCGCCATATGGTAGAAACCAGTTTTCCATGCAGGCGAGGCATGGCGTGTACCTTCAGGCGCAATACCGATATACACACTTTCTTCTGAGGCAAAGCGAGCAGCAACTTGCTCCACTTGACCGCCACGCGAGCCAGCCCGATACACTGGCATAGCGCCTAGCCATCGAACAATACCGCTCAAGGGGCCATTAAATAACTCGGCTTTGACCATCACGGTGATGCGCATTCGCAGCGCTAAAGTCGCGGCGGCCGCAACAAAGCCATCGCGATTTGATGTGTGCGGCGCACCGATGAAAATGGCTTTAGGCACCATCATTGGCGTGCCGGTCACCTTCCATCCACTAAGGCGCAACCACAGCTCGCCGAAGCGCTGGCTAAGTGCGGTGCCGCGTCTTGGCACTTCGGGGCCAAGCATCTCAGCCGTAATGACGCTATTGCGCCTTGTTTCTACTATGGGTTCTGTCATGACGACTCGGCAGCTAAAGTTTGTGCTGTTATAGCGCAAAAAAGGGGTCACAGCGTAGCTGCAACCCCTTTCATTTACGCAACTAGCATAGGCGGTTAAGCCATCGCTTAGAATGTGCGCGAAATCAGCTCTTTCATGATTTCGTTGGTGCCACCATAAATACGGTTAGCACGTGTATCGATGTAGGCCTGCGCAACGGGGTATTCAGTCATAAAGCCGTAACCGCCGTGCAGCTGCACACACTCATCGACCACTTTCGAGATCAAGTCAGACACCCAATATTTCGCGGCAGCGGCAGCATCCACTTGCAAAGTGCCTTTCAGCTGCTCTTCGATGCAACGGTCAACAAACACGCGTGCAATCTGTGTTTCTGAGCGCAGTTCGGCGAGTTTGTATTTGGTGTTTTGATAGGCCGCGACTGGCTTGCCAAATACTTTACGATCACGCACATAGGCCAAGGTGTGAGCCAACACACTCTCACAACCTGAAGCACACATGATGGCAATCATCAGACGCTCCCAAGCCAACTCTTTCATCAGCATGATGAAGCCCATGCCCTCAGTGCCGATCAAGTTAGATTTCGGTACGCGCACGTTGTCGAAGAATAGCTCGCAAGTGTCTTGGCCTTTCATACCGACTTTTTTCAGTGGACGACCTTTGCTAAAGCCTTCGCGGTTGGCCTCAATTAGCAACAGCGACACGCTTTCTGCGCCCTTTGCTGGATCGCCAGTTTTCACCACGACCACAGCGATATCGCAGAGATAGCCGTTGGTGATGAAGATTTTGCTGCCGTTTACGATGTAGTCATCGCCATCGGCAATGGCTGAAGTGCGCACAGCCTGTAAGTCAGAACCAGTGCCTGGCTCAGTCATAGCAATCGCGCCGACTGCTTCGCCTGAACACATTTTTGGTAGCCACTCTTTCTTCATCTCTTCGCTGCCGAAGTTATTCAGATAGTTAGCAACGATGTCGGAATGCAGTGAGAAGCCCGATGCAGAATCGCCAGCACGCGCCTGCTCTTCCATCAAAATCACGCTGTACAGGCGGTCTACGCCAGAGCCGCCGTATTCTTCTGGCATGGTTGGGCAAAGCAGGCCTAGCTCGCCAGCTTTGTTCCATAAACTACGATCGATGTGTTGCTGCTCTTCCCACTTATCGCGGTGCGGAGCCAGCTCTTCTTCAAAAAAGCGGCGTGCGGTGCGGCGGAAATCTTCGTGATCCGCGCTGAAAATTGTGCGCGGAATCATGGCATTCATTGGGTTGGGGACGTTCAAGCTCATAGTGGCTCCCTAATTCATCTGATGGATAGCATCTGTAAATAACTAGACATTGTCGGCCTCCTATTTACAATACGGCCGTACAACTTGTGTGCTTTATACGCAGACTTAGCCAAGGATTCAAGTAAAAATGACTGCACAGTCTCAAAATAAAGATAACCATCGCCGCACTCAGACCGAGCGCAGCGAAGCCATGCGCCAACGCTTAATCAACGCCACAGTCACTTGTTTGGCCGATGAAGGCTATGCCGGCACGACGGTGAGCAAAATCATCAATCAGGCCGGCGTTTCGCGCGGCGCCCCCATGCATCACTTCCCTACCAAGGCCAGTCTGCTGGAAGCCACTGCCGAATACTTAATTCGCTGGATGAACCGCCACCTTGCCCGTGCAACTCGCGGCGTGGTCGACTCAGAAAATCGCGCGGCCGATATGATCACCGCCAGCTGGCGCGAGTTGCATGATGGTCCTGAGAGCTTGGCCTTGATGGAGCTGATGCTCGCTAGCCGACGAGATGAAGATTTGGCTCGCGTCATGCGCGCTTTATGGGATGCCGGGAGGCAAGCGCTGGATATGGCCAGCAAGCACTATTTCGAGCCAGACTTTAATGGCATTAAGCCAACGCAGCTCTTTGTCTTAACGCATTGGCTGATGCGTGGCATGGCCCTAGAGCAGCACTTGATGAACGATGCTCCCGTAGCCGATCACTTCATTGAGCTCTGGGGCAAAGTCATGAGCCAGCATCTACAAGCCAAGCCGAACGTCACCACTCCGCCACCACGACCAGCATTTTGGAATCGCTCATTAGCGACAAATACAGACTAACTCGCCGGCGCTTTTGCAGGTGCCAACTCAACACCCTGCCAACTCAGGCCTAGCCAATGCTTTTCACGCTCACCTTGTGGACGAAAAACTCGCGTGCCCATTAGGTAGTCAAACCAAGGCTTAGTCACGCACCAGTTAGCGCTCGCTTGAGAGCCCATATGATGGTCGTAATGCCACGGCACATGCTGGCGCGCCCACTCCGGATCTTGATGCGAATGCTTGTGCACACGGTAATAATTCGCAGCGCTATACCATAGCGTGCCAACAAAAAATGGAGCAATAGGAAACACTGGCACTAGTACTGCGCTGGCGGCAATCAGCGACCACGCCTCCTTACCCTGCGCATGTAGGCCCAAGGGAAACTTCTCATAATTAGGGTCGTAATAGTCATGCTGGCGCACCACCTTGTGATGCTCATGAAAATGAAATGACCAGAAGCTGCCGCGATCTCGCCCCATGCCATGCAACACATATTTATGCATGGCCCACTCCACGGCGTTAGCCGTAATCAGCCCTATTGGAATGCCCAGCATATATTTCTCACTTTTATTATTGCTGTAACTTCTTAAGGTTTTACCATGCCGCATGACGAAGTTTCCTATCCACTAAAGCTCTAAGGCGTTTTTTTTGATTAAATAGCCGCATTCGTGCCCAAAAGCACACACGCCACTCTGCGAGCTCAGCATGTCCGGAACTTTATTTATCGTCGCCGCCGCCTCCGGCACAGGCAAAACATCGCTGGTGAAATCATTAGTCGCTAGCGATGAACGCCTAGGAGTATCGATTTCGCACACTACCCGCGCCTCACGGCCTGGTGAAGTTGATGGCGTGAACTACCACTTCACTTCGCGCGAAAAATTTCTCAGCGAGGTCGGCGCAGGCCAGTTTCTTGAGCACGCCGAAGTCTTCGGTAATCTCTATGGCACATCGCGCACATGGGTCGAAGAGCAGCTGATTAAAGACTACGACGTCATCTTAGAAATTGACTGGCAGGGTGCGGCCATCGTGCGCGACTTAATGCCGCAGGCGCAGTCGGTATTTATCTTGCCGCCATCATTGCCCGAGCTTGCCGAACGCCTCAATGGCCGCGGCACAGACAGCGCCGAAGTTATCGCTCATCGTCTCAGCGAAGCCATCGCCGACATTGGCCATTACGCCGACTTCGATTACCTCGTGATCAATGATGATTTCGCAACGGCATTAGCCGACCTGCGCAGCATTGTTCGTGCCGCCCGCTTGAGCAATCGCGCGCAAAGCCAACGCCAAGCGAATTTGATTCGCCGCCTGCTTTCCGGAGGCTAAGCAGCTAGCGCTTGCGAGGTTTAAACGAGCATCCTGCGGAGGTTGTGTAAAAAAGCCGCAGGCGTTAGAATCTCGCCCCTTATTTGCCCGCTGTTTGGAGCGTTATCATGGCCCGCGTAACCGTCGAAGACTGTCTGACCAATTTAGATAACCGTTTTGAGTTGGTGCTGGTTGCCTCTAAGCGCGCACGCCAATTGGCGACAGGCGGCAAAGAGTCAAGCCTGCCCTGGGAAAACGACAAACCCACCGTGATGGCCCTGCGCGAAATCGCTGCTGGCTTGGTCACTCGTGAAATTCTCAACGAAGTGCCAGAAGAAGAAGCACTGCCCGATTTGAGCAATTTAGGTAACCTAGAATACCAACCACCTATCGAGCTCTAAATACTCGTTAGTTTTCTTGCGTCATTGCGGCTTTTTTCAAGATATTCCTCGTCTTAGCCCCTTGACGCAGCACCTCGCGATGCAGACACTGAGTAGATGAACTCAGGCATCGACGCCCTCTGCACACGTCTCTCAAATTACCTTTCGCCAGAACAAGTAGCGCAAGTTCATCGCGCCTATCTTTTTTCTGAGCAAGCTCACATCGGTCAATTTCGGCGCAATGGCGACCCTTACGTCACCCATCCTTTAGCCGTTGCTCACATTTTGTGCGATATGCACATGGACCATCACAGCTTGATGGCTGCCATGCTCCACGATGTCATTGAAGACACCGGCGTCAGCAAAGATGCATTAGCTAAAGAGTTTGGCGATGAAGTCACCGCGCTAGTCGATGGCGTGACCAAGCTCACGCAAGTTCATTTCAATAGCAAAGCCGAGGCGCAGGCCGAAAATTTCCGCAAAATGATTCTCGCCATGACCCACGATGTGCGTGTGATCGTGGTGAAGCTCGCCGATCGCCTACACAATATGCGCACGCTCGACGTGCTCACGGTGGAAAAACGTAAACGCGTGGCGCGCGAAACGCTCGATATTTATGCCCCCATTGCCATGCGTTTGGGCATGAACGATATCCGCATCGAATACGAAGAGCTCGGCTTTCATGCTATTTGGCCGATGCGCGCTGAACGCATCGAACACGCCGTGATGGCGGCGCGTGGACATCGGCGTGAAATGGTCATCAGTCTTGAAGTCGCTATCAGCGAGCGACTTGCCCGCGAAGGCATCCAGGCGCGAGTCGAAGGCCGCGAAAAGCATCTGTTCAGTATTTACCAAAAGATGCGCGAAAAACGCCGATCATTCTCCGAAATCATGGATGTCTACGGCTTCCGCGTCATCGTTGAAAGTGTCGACTCGTGTTATCGCAGCCTTGGCATGATGCACAATTTGTATAAGCCGATCCCGGGTAAATTCAAAGACTATATCGCCATCCCCAAAACCAATGGCTACCAATCACTGCACACGGTGCTGAAAGGCCCGCGCGGCGTTCCGATTGAAGTGCAAATTCGGTCCGAAGCCATGGATGCCATGGCTAGCAATGGTATCGCGGCGCATTGGTTGTATAAGTCTGATAGCTTCACCAATACCTCGCAAACACGAGCACGCGAGTGGATGAAATCACTGCAAGAGCTGCAGAAAAATGCCGGAGATTCGCTCGAGTTTATCGAGAGTGTGAAGATCGACCTCTTCCCTGATGAGGTCTATTTGTTCACGCCAAAAGGCCGCATCATGACGCTGCCGCGTGGCGCTACGCCGGTAGATTTTGCCTATGCCGTGCACTCTGATATTGGCGACACTTGCGTTGCAGCACGTATCGACAACCGTCTAGCGCCGCTGAGCCTGCCGCTTACTACCGGCCAAACTGTTGAAATTATTGCCGCTCCTGGTGCGCGCCCCAACCCCAGCTGGCTAGACTTTGTCATCACCAGTAAGGCGCGCGCGAAGATTCGCCACTACCTAAAAGATCAGCAATCAGATGAGTCGCGAGACTTAGGCCTGCGCCTGCTAGAGAAATCATTGTCTGGGCTCGGCAAGAAATACGCCGAATTGCCTGCGGATGCGATAGCCAACCTGCTCAAAGAACTGGCCATGGATAGTGCCGATACGCTGCTTGAAAATATCGGTATGGGCAATCAAGTCCCGCAAATTATTGCCCGCCGCTTGGTGCCAGATGTGGATGTCGTCACCTCAACTACGCTCAAGCGCACTGCCCATAACGGCATCGCGATTCGTGGCACTGAAGGCCTAGTGGTGTCGTATGCTCGCTGCTGCCGCCCCTTACCGGGCGACGACATCATGGGGCATTTAAGCGCAGGTCGTGGCGTGGTTATTCATCGCCATAAATGCCGTAATATGGCGACCGAAATGCGCAGCAACCCCGACAAATGCGTACCGCTACGTTGGGCTGAAAAAGTCGATCGCGAGTTTATTTGCCAACTCCGCATTGCCTTGGTTAATCGCCGCGGCATGCTCGCAGAAATCGCACGCGAGGCCACCGAAAGTGAGGCCAGCATCGATAATGTGCAGATTGAAGAAAAAGGCTCGCATCATGGAGTCATGCAACTCGGCTTGGTGGTGCGCGACCGCATCCATTTAGCCCGCGTCATTAAACGTATTCGTGTTTTACCCGGCGTCGACAAAGTCACCCGGGTAAGCTCTTAATTTTGCAGGAGTGTTAGTCTCAATGAATCGCGCCGTTATCCAAACTAATAAAGCCCCAGCCGCCATTGGCACCTATTCGCAAGCAGTGAAAATCGGCAACACGGTTTATCTATCGGGCCAAATTGGCCTCGATCCTGCCAGCATGCAGTTGGTTGATGGTATTGATGCGCAAATCGTGCAGGTTTTTGAAAACCTAAAAGCAGTGATCGAAGAATCTGGCGCTACACTGCAAGACATTGCCAAACTCAATATCTTCCTCACCGACCTAGGCCACTTTGCCCTAGTCAACGAGATGATGGCACGCTACTTCACGCAGCCCTACCCCGCTCGCGCAGCCATTGGTGTGGCGTCATTGCCACGCGGCGCTATGGTTGAGATGGACGGCATTGTGGTCACAGCTTCTTGAGACGTTAACTAATCGCACGAACAAAAATGCCTGCTAAATGCAGGCATTTTTGTTTAAGCCTAAAGACTAATTAGCCAGAACAGGAACCTCTACCGTGCCACTAATCGTGACCCCAGGCACCAGTAAATCTCGTGACAAACTAGTGAGGTACTGCAAGTTATAGCCGTAAACCATTAAACCAAGCTGCTCACCTTCAGCTAATTTCTCCGCGACACCCACCATCGATACTTTGTGCTCGCCAAGACCGCGCAGCGGCTGCATTTGCTCATCGATAAGGCGTGGAGCAGCCATGCCTTTTTTCGCACCAAAGCCGACTAGGACAATAGCGTCGCAAGCTCGTATCGGCAATTTGACGGGCAGCAAACCAAGCAAGCCCGACAGCGGCGCAGGAATGTTATCGGTCAACTCCGCTGGTAAGCCCAAAGGCAGATCGCAACCATTCAACGGCTCAAGGATATTATTCAACTTGACGTTAAGCTGGCCAATGCCACCAATAGTCAATGGGCCATTAAAGCCTTCAAGGGGGATGAATGTAGGCAATAGCAGGCTGGTTAATCCCAAAGCTGTATTTGGTACGGGGATCATGCTCGCAGGAATATTGGTTTCTACTCGCTTCGGCGCAATTAAAGCCGGGTTAACAAACACAGCCTCGCCCGGACTATCGTTTAACGACAAACACACCGTGGTTTTTAGCTGAGCCAAGGCGGTGGCCGTTGCCAAATTAGCGACCTGCTTTTGCGGGGGGTTCAATTTGTCATTTAAGAATGCCAAATTAGCATCATCACGACTTAACGTACCGCAGTTATTTCTACCACCTGGCTTTTGTAATTCAGGCAGTGAAAAGCCGGCACTATTTAAGCCACCAAGCAGTGGATCAGTGAGCATATTCAATGGGCCGAGCGCCCCAATTACGGTTTGTGTGCCTGGTAAAATATGACCACCCTCGTGTGTCATTAAACGAACGTCACCGCCTAAGTTTTTATAGGCCTGATAGTTTCCCCAAGCTTCGTTGAAGTTAAACAAGGTATCGCGCATGCCTTGCGAAAATAAGATATCGACTTTCTTAGGTGCAGGCTTCTTATCGCCCACATAGATCGGCTTAGTTGGTGGCGACAACATCGATGTTAAGAAATCCATATTGCTAATGTCGGTGCCATCATCTGCACCGAAGTATTTCGCGCTGTGATAATAGAAAAAGTTTAGCGATGGCGCTGGGATTTCATTAGATGTCACACCTTTTACCAAGGTCTCTTTAATGGCCGGGTCTAAACCCGAAATGATGGGCTGGTTTGCGCCAGCTTCACCACCAACGACTAACAGAGCCACCCACGCCGACTTCACAGCACCACCGGGGTACAGGCTGGTTCGTAAATCATGCGGCGTTATGTCTGGCGTAAGCACATCAAGACGATTTTTCGGATCGATGTTGTGCAGTAGCATTTGATACATGCCGCCGTAACTACCGCCATTCGCGCCAGCAACTACGTTATACGGACTAGCCTCTGACGGCCGCTCGTACACGAGATAGTCGAGATTCTTCTCAGCCCAATCAAATATTTGTATTAAATCCTGACCTTCGTAGTCAGGATCCATAACGCGTACCGTGCCAGTGCTGTCGTTAAATCCGCGTTGGTCGATACTAATAACGGCATATCCGTTGTCTTGCAGACGCTCAAGGAAGCCACCTTTAGGGTCCTCTGTACGTGCGCCACCAAAGCCATGCCCGTGCAACACCAAGGGATTACCTTTTACGCAGTCAATTTTTTTCGGTTCAATAATCTGAAAGCTAATGGTTTCACCACTCGCCGAAGGCAAAGTGATCTGATAGCTCCGACCGCCATCTAGACGAACCTTAGTGGCGCATGACGCCGTGTTCGCCTCTAGCGTGTCAAACGTTGCGCCTGGGCGCTCAAAATTAACAATGCGATTCGCAGTGGGCGGAGTGCCGCCATCACCACCGCCAGTATCATCACCACCGCCGGTGTTGTCGCCCTCGCCTCCAGTGTTGTCGCCCTGCGGATCGCCATCGCCATTCGAAGAAAATGACCCCGACCCAGAAGAACCACCGCAAGCGGCCAGAGAAACAGCCAATGCCAAAAGTGAGAGAGTGTGAGCAATCCGCATAATTATTCAGCCTAGTATTGTTCTTTTTATAGGCAAGCAGACTACGCCATAAGCTACACAACATCCACACAGAAAGGCCAGAGCTAGCGACCAAATTACAAAAAATTACAGTTTTGGCAGCAAAGTCAAATAGCCGTCACGAAAGCTCGGGTAGCTCAGCGCATAACCACTACGATGCAACGCTAAGTTGCTAATACGTTTACCTTGGCTTGCATTTGGCTCAACGGCCTTATCTGGCGACGATGGCAATTCAAGCTGTTGCGCCAACCACGCCAATACCTCGTGCTGTGGCGTCGGCGCATCATCCACGCCAAGTAGCAAGGACTCAACGCGGCCACCAGCCAAACTTTGTTGCACTAAGTGCACCACTAAGCCTGCTGCATCGGCAACATGCAGGCGGTTAGTCCAGCTTGGCGGGGTCATTTGCACTGGCTTGGCATCACGCACCCAGCGCAATAGTCGTTCGCGGCCAGGCCCATATAAGCCACCCAAACGCACAATTGTCGATGGCCAAGGCGACTGCCTAACAACATCTTCTGCCTGCAATAACAGCTTAGCCGTGTCTCTCTTTGGTTGCGCCGGCGTCGCCTCATCTATCCATTCGCCAGCATCCTCACCATAAACCCCCGTTGATGACAGCCAAAATTGACGATTCAGCGACTGGCCCTTTAGCGCCTGCTGCAATGCCCGAGCGCCACCAACATAGACTTGTTCATAGGCGACCATACCCGACTCACTCGGCGCTAAAGCACTGATGACTATATCCAGACCTAGTGGTAATTTTAGTGTTTCGGCCTTGGTGACATCACAAACACTCCACATCAACTTGCCACCACTAGAAAAGCTCTGATTTGCCTGTGGTGTGCGCCGCAGTGCCCACACTTCATGGCCTAGCTCAGCTAATTCAGTAGCAATTCGGCCGCCAACATCACCCGCACCGACAATTAATATCTTTGACATAAGCTCAATTTTTGATAGTTTTTGGCTACATGCGAAATGCACGACCTAGCCCAGAGATATTATGACCTTAACCGAGCTACGCTATCTCGTCACCTTGGCACAAGAACGCCACTTTGGCCGTGCAGCCGAACGCTGTCATGTCGCACAACCGACGCTATCGGTAGCAGTGAAAAAACTCGAAGACTCGCTTGGCCTCAGCCTGTTTGAGCGACACCGGCATGGTGTGCTGGTTACACCTGCCGCCGAAGCCCTAATTTCTCAGGCTCATGTGGTGCTTGCCGAGGCCGACAAATTCGAAGCCATGGCGGATTTATCACGCGATGAGTTTTCTGAGCCATTGCGCTTAGGTGCAATTTTCACCGTTGGTCCCTATTTATTTCCCTCACTCGTGCGGCGCATGAAACACGAGGCCAGCCCGCTAAAATTGTACTTGGAGGAGAACTACACTCATGTGCTCGCAGAGCGTTTAGCT
Organism: Paraperlucidibaca wandonensis; assembly: GCF_042677145.1. Classification (NCBI taxonomy): domain Bacteria; kingdom Pseudomonadati; phylum Pseudomonadota; class Gammaproteobacteria; order Moraxellales; family Moraxellaceae; genus Paraperlucidibaca; species Paraperlucidibaca wandonensis. The sequence goes on from NZ_JBHTIT010000001.1 coordinate 2,018,558, forward strand.
CGCGGCGAGCTCGACGCCATCATTGTGGCACTGCCCTTTGATCCGCCTGAAACTCGCGTAACGGCATTATTCGACGAGCCATTTCAGTTACTTCTGCCGCGCGACCATGCCCTTGCTAGCAAGAAAATCATCCCCGCCGATGTTCTTAGCTCAAGCCCTGTGCTGATGCTGGGCGAAGGCCATTGCTTCCGCGACCAAGTGCTGGAAACCTGCCAAGTTGGCCAAACGCCGGGCATCAACTCTGGCAGCTCACTGATGACTTTGCGCCATATGGTGGCATCGGGATTGGGCATCACGCTTATTCCTGCCAGCGCCGAACAGCAGCTGACCGATGATGAGCTCATCACTCGGCCGATCAAGCCCTGCCCCCATCGGCGTATTGTCTTGGCCAGTCGCCATAGATTTTCACGGCCCCGCGCGCTGCAAGAACTATTGCGTGCCTTACAAGGTTTGGGCTTGCCCGGCACCACTGCGGTGCAGCGCTAAACGTGGGCACAGCGTCCGACTCGCCGACTCTTGCGCTACACGAACGCCCGATCGCTTGCTTGCGCGGCGTCGGCCCTGCTTTAGCTGAGCGGCTCAAGCGCTTAGGCATAAACACCGTGCAAGATCTGTTGTTTACGTTGCCACGGCACTATGAAGATCGCACGCAACGCACGGCCTTAGGCTCATTAATCCCTGGCATGACCGCCTTAGTTGAAGCAGACGTAGTGCTCGCGGATATCATCCAAGGCCGGCGGCGAGCACTTTTAGTTCGCCTCCGTGATGGCACTGGCGGATTAACACTGCGCTTCTATCATTTTCGCCAATCGCAAAAAGACAGCTACAGCAAAGGCCAACGCTTGCGTGTGTTTGGCGAAGTTCGCGCCGGGCCTGCCGGGCCAGAAATGATTCATCCTGAGGTCGAGTGGCTCGCTGATACAGATACGGTGAATGACGACGACGCGCGCTTGAATGACCATCTCACACCTATCTACCCGCTGGTCGAGGGGCTCACGCAACGACGCATTCGCGAGCTAATGGCACGCGCACTACCGTTGCTCAATGACACCGTGCTGATCGATAAATTGCCCGCGCAACAGGCCGGCGGCTGGTCATTGGCGCAAGCGCTACACACTGTGCATGCACCCACCGCCGACAGTGACCGCCAAGCATTACGCGATGGCCTACATCCGGCACAGCAACGTCTCGTGTTCGAAGAATTAGTTGCCCATCAAATGGGCCTATTGCAACGCCGCGACCGCCAACGCCATACCTCTGCGCCAGCCTTGCGCTGCGATGACTCGCTGAGCCAACAACTATTAGCCGCACTACCTTTTGCGCTCACCGATGCCCAGCAGCGCGTAGTGCAGGAGATTCATCGCGACCTAGGCCAAACTCGCGCCATGCTCAGGCTCGTGCAAGGCGATGTTGGCGCTGGCAAAACTGTGGTTGCCGCACTTGCCGCCTGCCCAGCGCTGGCCGCCGGCCTGCAAGTCGCCATCATGGCGCCAACAGAAATACTCGCCGAGCAGCATCTTCTGCGTTTTCGCAGCTGGTTTGATCCTCTAGGCATTTCGGTCGGATGGCTGTCTGGCAAGCAAAGCGCCAAGTCCAGAACCACCTCGCTCGCTAGTCTTGCCGATGCCAGCTGCCAACTCGTCATTGGCACCCACGCGCTGTTCCAAGACAGCGTGCAGTTCGCCCGACTCGGGCTAGTCATCATCGATGAGCAACACCGCTTCGGCGTCGCGCAGCGCCTGCAATTAGCCGAAAAAGGCCTGAGCACGGGCTGGCTGCCGCACCAGCTGATCATGACTGCGACGCCGATTCCCCGTACCTTGGCGATGAGCGCTTACGGCGATCTCGACACTTCCATCATCGATGCGCTACCGCCAGGCCGCCAGGGCATCCAAACTGTGGTGCTCGCGAATACACGCCGCGACACGCTGGTCGAGCGTATACGCCATCACGCCGCCAGCGGCCAGCAAGTGTATTGGGTCTGCACCCTCATTGAGCAGTCCGAGCAAATCCAAGCACAAGCAGCCGAGGCCGCAATGGCCGAGCTCAGCGCAGCGCTGCCCGAATTGAAAGTAGGACTGGTGCATGGCCAATTAAAAGCCGCAGAGAAAGCCGCTGTCATGGCCGACTTTGTCGCCGGCAATATCGCGGTTTTAGTCGCCACCACCGTCATCGAAGTGGGTGTCGATGTGCCCAACGCCACGCTGATGGTCATCGAAAACCCTGAGCGCTTAGGTTTGTCGCAGCTACATCAACTCCGTGGCCGCGTTGGTCGTGGCCAACTCGCCAGCTTCTGCGTGCTGCTCTATCAAACGCCAGTATCGGCACTAGCTCGCGAGCGCCTACAAATTTTACGCGATAGCCAAGATGGCTTTGTCATTGCTGAAAAAGACCTAGAACTGCGCGGCCCCGGCGAAGTATTAGGCACTCGCCAAACCGGTGATGTGCAATTTCGTCTCGCCGATTTAGTCCGAGATGCCGCACTTATTTCTCCGGCGCGCGCATTAGCTGAACGCTTACATGGCCACGAAAACTACAACTATTTACTGAGTCGCTGGCTAAGTAACGAAGGCCACTACGCCTTGGCATAGAAGCTATACTCTTGTTTACTCACGCAATGCCCCATACTCTTCATGCGTGTTTATGTTTTTGACTGTGTACCGAGGTAATTTATGTATTGGCTGCGTTTACGAAATGGCCTGTTTTTAAGCGTGCTGATGCTCAGCGGCCTCGTCGATGCCGCTCCACGCGTAAGCACCAATAAGGTCGATGCTAGCCCGCGACAAATTCGCCAAGCAGCAATGACCGGCGCCGCCGATGCGCAATACAACTTGGGCGTGCTTTATTACAACGGCGATGGTGTGGTGCGAAATCGCATCAAAGCCGCCGAATGGTTTAGCTTGGCCGCTCGCCAAGGCTTAGCTCGTGCGCAATATAACTTAGGCGCACTTTACGCCAGCGGCAATGGCGTCCCGCGCGATATTGATCTCGCCAATAGCTGGTTTCGTGCCGCCTCCGATCAAGACTACCCGCCCGCACTGTATGCCCTCGGCATGGCCTATTACGAAGGCAATGGCGTACCTCTCGATAGCAATCGCGCCGCCGTACTTGTGCTGAAAGCTGCGCAACTAGGCTCATCATCGGCGCAAAACAATATTGGCATCATGTATGACCAAGGCGTAGGCGTAAAACGCAATAAGCGCAAAGCCGCCGAATGGTTTGAGAAAGCTGCCGACTCAGGTGTCTCGGAAGCTCAGTTTAACTTCGCACAAATGCTCTTAGTCGGTGATGGCATACGAAAAAACACAGCAAAAGGCTTGGCCTATATGACCGAGTCAGCAAACCGTGGCTATCCGAAGGCTTTGCGCCGCTTGGGCGAGATGTATCTCAATGGTGACTTTGTTGAAGTCGACGTTAACCGCGCCCGCGATCTGCTGTCGAAAGCCGCCGCGTCCGGCGGCTAATCGCTGTTACTCAAACAATCTCGCTGAAAGTAAAAAGCCTACGCACAACCACGGCGTAGGCTTTTTTATTGCGGAAATGTTAGTGCCGCGAGAGTGCTTAACGCTTACGCCAAGATTGGCGGCAAAGCCCTCGCCATCTCCATCTTGGTCTTCATGTCGCTGGCAAAGCTGCCGGTCAGTGCAAAGCCCAAGAGCTGGCCATCTTTCGCTAAAAAACTGGCTTTGACATTGTTACCGTCTGCCTCAACCGCCCAAGCACCTTCTGTGCCAGGGGCCACAGGCGACACCACAATCGGGCAAATCGGCGTTTTGATTTGCACTGGCATGGCAGGATAGCTAACCACCGTATCTTCGCCGGCTAGGGTTTTCGCCAATGCTCGCGCGCTGGCCATCAACGGCAAGACGTACATCAGTACTTTGCCGTCGACTTCGGCGCAATCGCCAATGGCGTAGATATTGGCATTGCTAGTGCGCAGATAACGATCGACACAGATGCCGCGCGCTACATTCAAGCCAGCCACCTCGGCCAAGCCTAAGCGTGGGCGCAGGCCAATTGCCGACAACACAATATCGGCCTCGGCATGACGGCCATCTGCCAAACTCACGCGAATGCCGTTGCCGGCATGATCGGCGGCAACGGCATTGGCACCATAAAGAAAGCTCACGCCTAAACCTTGCAGTCCAGCCTCAACCGCTTTCGAGGCGCGCTCGGGCAGCAACGTTGGTAATGGACGGCCCATAGGCTCAACCACCGTGACGCTATGACCGCTAGCAGCTAAATCATTGGCAAATTCGCAGCCAATTAAGCCACCGCCAATGATCAATACACGCTTCGCTGACTCGCCGAGCTGCTCGCGAAATATGGCGTAATCGCCAAGATCATTAACGCTCAATACGCTATCGCCAGCATCGCCGCCCAATGGTGGACGGAACACATCGGCGCCTACTGCTAACACTAAATCTTCGTAGGCCAGCGACTCGCCATTGACGGTGAGTGTTTTTGCTACGGGGTCAATGTTCGATACCGCGCTAGCCACACGCACCTCAGCCTTAAGCTGCTCGGCCACTTTCTCAGGCGAAGCCATGGCTAATTCGTCTGGCGTTTTGCCTTTAGCCAATGCATTCGACAGCATGGGCTTGGAATAGCTGCGCCCGTCATCCTGAGACAGGATAATTAGCGGGCGCTCGTTGTTGAGCTTGCGAAATTCGCGCGCCAACGTGTAGCCGGCCAAACCGGTTCCCAAGATAACGAGTGGGCGCATAACTTAGAGCTCCACCATTTCAAAATCTTCTTTACCAACGCCACAGTCTGGGCAGACCCAGTCATCGGGAATGTCGTTCCAGCTGGTGCCGGCAGGGATACCATCCCAAGGCATGCCAACCGCTTCGTCGTAAACAAAACCACAGACAATGCATTGCCACTTTTTCATAACTCACCCCATCGTTAATTAATGCTGTGCGCGCACCGATGATACTTAAATCGATACGCGCCAAACCCTGTCAGCGCGCAATGTTACCGAAATTAGCGCGCTTGTGCTGCTGCTAATGCCTCGCGGTAATGGTTGGCGTGACGCTCCTCTACTTTAGTTAAGGCGGCGAAACGTTTCTCGGCTTTTTTCAGCGCAGCCTTGAACCATTCGGCGTGCTCTTTCGACTCAGCAATCTGCCCTTCAAACTCTTTCATGGCATCGGCTTGCTGCTCTTTCACTGCTGTATCGCGGAAGCCTGGGTACATTTCGCTGTACTCATAGGTCTCACCAGCGATCGCCACCTCAAGCATTTTTTCTGGCGTCATCATGATCTTTGGATAGAGTAAGTCCAAGTGGCCAAACGCGTGCTGAATCTCTTGTTTCGCCGTTTCTTCAAAAGCAACTGCCGTGGCCTCATCGCCCATTTCGCGTGCTAGCTTGGCGAAATAGCTGTATTTCATAAAGGCCATGGATTCGCCTGCAAAGGCGGCTTCTAAGTTTTTACCAGTAATGGTGATATCTAATTTCATCTCAAGTCTCCTCGTATAATTCCGCGCCTTAGCGCTGCTTCAACTAGGCTAGGTTATGATAGCGCTCTGATTATGGCCAATGTGTTGGTCTAAAACTTTCGATAGCTTTTTTCTATTGCGATACTTATGCAAAATAGCCCAAGCAAATGGAAACATCCCCGCCATTGGCAGCAGGAGCCGCTAAAGCTTCGCCTGTCATCGCAGCGTGATTTGCGCTCTTGGCTAGCCGAGCCCGGCTCGCTCACCGCGCGGCTAAGCTCGCTGGCCCAGCACTCTGGTGGTGAGCTGCGAGTTGAGGTGATTTGCGAAGGCTGGGACCTACCCAGTGCCGAAGAGGCACGCACATTGAAACTGCGACGTGGCGAATTTGCTTGGATACGCGAAGTGGTTTTAATGGGCATCGATACGCCTTGGGTGCAAGCACGCTCAGTGCTACCAAGGCCAAGTCTAGGCGGGCTTAATCGCCGCCTGACTCGCCTGGGCAACCAAAGCTTGGGCAGCTTATTGTTTCGCGACCCAGCATTGGTGCGCGGCCCTATTCGCTATGCACAGCTAAAACTACCCGCATATGCCAGTACCGTCTGGGCTCGCCGTTCGCGCTTTTTATTGCGCGGCCAAGCCATCCTAGTGGCCGAAGCTTTTCTCCCCGCCCTGTTGACCGCCAGCGCCCATACAGACACGATAACGCCATGATTTCACGCGACCGCTTACCCGACTTTATTGCCCTGATGCGCCTCGACCGGCCCATCGGCATTTGGCTATTACTCTGGCCCACGCTCATCGCGCTGTGGATTGCTGGCGATGGTCATCCCGAGCCATTGATCGTGGCTATTTTTGTCGCCGGCGTGGTGCTGATGCGCTCAGCAGGCTGCGTTATCAACGACTACGCCGACCGCCATATCGATGGCCAAGTATGGCGCACCGCCGACCGACCATTGGCTAGCGGCCGCATTCTCGGCAGCGAAGCTTTGATGCTCTTTGCTGCACTCATTGCTCTCAGCGCCACGCTACTTTTCTGGCTACCAATACAGGTATTTTATTGGTCCTTCGGCGCACTCGGCCTAGCTGTGCTTTACCCGTTTATGAAACGCGTTACTTACTTACCGCAAGTGGTGCTCGGTGCCGCATTTTCTTGGGCCATCCCAATGGCATTCGTCGCTCAAGGCCGCACGCCCGATGACCTGTGCTGGCTGCTCTATGCCGGCAACCTGGCATGGACAGTGGCTTACGACACCCAATACGCCATGGCCGATCGTGAAGATGACCTAAAGGCTGGCGTAAAATCGACGGCTATTTTATTTGGCGACCTAGATCGCGTAGTCATTGCTGGCCTACAGCTCATTTGGCTCACCGCGCTAGCCTTTGTCGGCCATCAAATGCAATGGCCATGGCCTTGGTGGGCAGGCCTAACGGGCGTGCTCGTATTGTTTATCTGGCAATGGCAGCACACCGCCAGCCGCGACAAGCATCTCTGCCTTGCAGCGTTTAAACACAACCACTGGGTCGGTTTGGTGCTTTTTGTCGCCTTGCTTATGGCATGGTTACAGATGTTGGCATTGCCGTAGTCATTACATCGTCATATTTCTGTCATGTCTTCGCGTTGTAATGCCACTGTCATCTAAACCGTTTCGAGACATGTTATGCCTAGCGATAAGATTCTGATTGTTGACGACGAAGCCGCCATCCGCGAGATGATTTCCATCGCCTTGGACTTGGCCGGCTACAACTGCATCGAAGCCGAAGATGCTTTGCAGGCTCACCACCTCGTTGTCGATGAGCGTCCCGCCCTTATTTTATTGGACTGGATGTTGCCCGGCATGAGCGGCATTGAGCTAGCGCGCCGCCTCAAACGCGATGAAAGTACGCGCGAGATCCCCATCATTATGCTCACTGCTCGCGGCGAGGAAGATCATAAAGTGCAAGGCCTAGATGCCGGTGCCGACGACTACCTCACCAAGCCATTTTCAACACGCGAGTTGGCTTCAAGAATCAAAGCCGTGCTGCGCCGCAGCAATGTCTTGCACCAAGAAAGTGCCATTGAAGCTGAAGGCCTTAAGCTCGATCCAGTCAGCCATCGCGTCAGTGCCGATGACAAATTAGTCGAAATGGGCCCAACAGAATATCGTTTACTCGCCTTTTTTATGAGCCACCCAGAGCGCGCCTACACCCGCACGCAAATGCTTGATCAAGTCTGGGGCGGCAATGTCTATGTCGAAGATCGCACCATCGACGTTCATATTCGTCGCTTGCGCAAAGCCCTCGAGCCCTTTGGCTATGATCGCTTCATTCAAACCGTGCGTGGCACCGGCTATCGCTTTTCGGTGCAGATGAGCGACAAGGTAGAGCCTGTGTGAGGCGTGCGGTTCTAGCTCGTGAGCTTAAAAGCATTGCCCTAGGTAGCAGTATTTGCCTTGGTCTAGGCTATATTGCAGGCCACGCACTGCTCGGCCTGTGCGCAGCATTAGCATGGTTTCTGTTCCGCCAGCTCAAAGAACTATCTCGCCTACGCCATTGGCTGCTCGCCACCGAGCAAGCAGTCCCCGAAAGCGATGGCGCTTGGGATGATGTCTTCCGCGACATCTATTTATTACGCCGCGACGAACGACGCGCACGCGACAGCCTGCTTAGCATTATCGATCGTGCGCGCTCATCAGTCTCCGCTCTCGATGAGGCCGTCGCCCTTATCGATAATCAAGGCAATCTTGAATGGTGGAACCCCGCCGCCGAAACACTATTAGGCTTTCGCCCCGAAGATCGAGGCCAGCCAGTGATCAACCTCGTGCGAGCACCAAGCTTCATTCGCTACTTCAAACAAAACACCTATGACGAAGGCCTAAAAGTTGCTTCACAGCGCCATGCTGGCCGTCAGTTTCAGTTTGAAATTACACAATTTGGCGACAATGACCGCCTGATGATCGTCTACGACATCACACGTCTGCATAACCTTGAACAAATGCGTAAAGACTTCGTCGCCAATGTCTCGCATGAACTACGCACACCGCTCACCGTACTCTCAGGCTACCTAGAGACCTTGCTTGATCAACCTGAAGGCATCGAGCCACGATGGCTGCGCGCGCTAGGGCAAATGTCTCAACAAGCCACACGCATGAATAACCTGGTCAATGATCTGCTGCTGCTTTCACGCCTTGAAAATCAGCCGGAAGATCGCGAGCCAAGCACCGTGAGCGTGCCAAAGTTACTCAAGCAAATTCATCAAGATGCACTCGCGCTCGCCGCGCCGAAGCAGCAAACCGTCACGCTAGAGTGCGAGCCCGGCTTATGTCTATTGGGCATCGAAAACGACTTGCGCTCAGCATTTTCAAATCTAGTCACCAATGCAGTGAAGTACACACCAAATGCCGGCATCATTGCAGTGCGTTGGTGGAGCGACAGCAAGGGAGCCTACTTTAGTGTCAGCGACAATGGCTTGGGCATTGATGAGATACATCTATCGCGCCTAACCGAGCGCTTTTATCGTGCCGATGCAGCTCGTAGCACGGCCACCGGCGGTACGGGCCTGGGGTTGGCCATCGTCAAGCATGTGCTTATGCAGCACAAAGCCACGCTCGATATTCATTCAGAAATCGGGCGCGGCTCACGCTTTACTTGCTCGTTTATGCCCTCGCATATCGAGCGCGAACTGGAGTCCTAAGACTCCAGCTTCTTCTGCACTTGTTCATAGCTGACATGGCGAACATCAGCACCTTTCACCAAGAAGATAAGCTGCTCGGCAATATTACGGGCATGGTCACCGACTCGCTCCAATGAGCGCAGCACACCCATGACGCTGAGCACCCGTGAAATCGCACGCGGATCTTCCATCATATAAGTGACTAAGGCGCGCGTGGCGGTGCGATACTCCATGTCGATCTCGGCATCGGCCTTCATCACTTTAAACGCTTGCTCAACATCAAAATGAGCAAAAGCATCCAATGTTTCATGGATCATTGTGCGCACTAGACTACCAATATGACGGCACTCTAAATAACCGCGCGGAGCCTCACCTTCTTCACATAGTGTTTGTGCGGCACGTGCAATTTTCGCTGCTTCATCGCCCATGCGCTCAAGATCGGTAATCGACTTTCCAATGGCAATGATCATGCGCAAGTCTGAAGCTGCAGGCTGACGCCGCGCTAAAATTCGCACGATATCCTCGTCAATGCCGGACTCCATTTGGTTTATGCGCCGGTCATTATTCTGTACCGATACGGCCAACGCTGAATCAGCATCAAGTAGAGAAGCAATAGCATCCGTTACTTGCTTCTCCACCAAGCCGCCCATGGCCAAAAAGTGACTACGCACTTCGTCGAGCTCTGCGTTGAACTGAGCCGAGATGTGTTGGCGATAATCTTCACGCTTCATTGCAGTATCTCCACGATCAGCCGTAGCGGCCGGTAATATAGTCTTCGGTTTGTTTATTGCTAGGATTGGTAAAAAGCGTATCGGTATCGCCGTACTCGACCATCTTGCCCAAATACATAAAGGCCGTGTAATCAGATACGCGCGCAGCTTGTTGCATATTGTGGGTCACGATGAGAATGGTGAATTGCTCTTTCAGCTCGTGAATCAGCTCCTCCACTTTCAGCGTGGAGATAGGATCTAGCGCCGAGCATGGCTCATCGAGCAGTAACACTTCGGGCTGAACTGCAATGGCGCGGGCAATGACCAAGCGCTGTTGCTGACCACCAGAAAGGCCGAGCGCGCTGTCATGCAGGCGATCCTTCACCTCATCCCATAAGGCCGCGCCCCGTAGCGATTGCTCTACGACTTCATCGAGCACACGCTTGGATTTCTGCCCTTGCAAACGCAGGCCGTAAGCGACATTTTCGTAAATGCTTTTGGGGAATGGGTTGGGCTTCTGAAACACCATGCCCACACGCTGGCGCAAATCAGTGATGTCGACAGAGCGATCAAAAATATTTTGCTTATCGAGCAAAATTTCACCCTCAACGCGGCAGCCATCGACCAAATCATTCATTCGGTTGAAGGTGCGAAGCAGCGTCGACTTGCCACAACCTGATGGACCGATAAACGCGGTCACACGGTTTTTTGGCACCTGCATATTAATGTCATACAAGGCCTGCTTAGCGCCGTAAAACAAATTTAAGTCGCGCGTTTCAATGCACATCGACTCCCTCGACAAGTCACGCTCTCGACGCGTTCGGCCAAATGCGCCGGCATCATTAGCTGAAACTACATGTTCACGCTGGGAAATATCATTCATGGTTATCGTTCCTAATCTATTAGGGGCTAGGTCGCTTACGACTCAAGGGCCTTGTATTTTTCACGTAAGCGGTTACGCAAACTCACCGCCGTCAGGTTCAAACCGGCGACCACCGCCACTAGCAAAAATGCGGTGGCATAGACCAAGGGCCGTGCCGCCTCAACGTTCGGGCTTTGAAAGCCAACATCGTAAATATGAAAGCCTAGGTGCATAAATTTGCGCTCCATATGCAGGAAAGGCGCGTTGCCATCTAGCGGTAGTGTCGGCGCCAGCTTTACTACGCCAACCAACATCAGCGGAGCAACTTCACCTGCTGCACGTGCTATGGCTAAAATGACACCGGTCATGATCGACGGCGTTGCCATCGGCAGCACTACTCGCCACAAGGTCTCAGCCTTGGTTGCACCCAGTGCCAATGAGCCCTCTTTCAGCGCGCGAGGAATACGCGCCAAGCCCTCTTCGGTGGCAACAATCACTACTGGCAAGGTCAGCAACGCCAGCGTAATCGATGCCCAGAGCAAGCCGGGCGAGCCAAAGACTGGAGCAGGCGAGGCTTCTGGATAAAACCAAGTATCGATATTGGCGCCAAGAAAATAGACAAAGAAGCCCAGACCAAACACGCCGTAGACAATCGAGGGCACGCCAGCAAGGTTATTTACCGCAATGCGCACAACCTGTGTAACTGCACCCTGGTTGGCATATTCGCGCAAATAAATCGCGGCGATTACGCCCATCGGCGTCACCATGATGGTCATCATCAAGACCATTAACACGGTGCCAAAAATAGCTGGGAAAACGCCGCCTTCGGTATTGGCTTCTCGCGGATCGCCAGATAAAAAAGCCCAGACATTGTGGCCATAGACCGCTAATTTCTGGAATACATTGAGATTGTTAGGCTGAATAGCTTGAACAATTTTGCTCACCGGCAAAGTCAGTTCCTGGCCTTGTCCGGCGGTGAGTTGCACGCTGTCGCGATTCGCCTGTAACTTCAGTGCTTCGAGCTTTTCCGATAATGCCCCGTAATTTTCATTCAGTGCCGCACGCCGTACCACTAAGTCGGCTTTTGCCTCCTCGGTAAGCTCATTGTCTATCTGCAAGCGCCGCTCTTCTAAGCGCAGCTTTTCAATGCCGTAGTTTATTTTACCGATGTCGTTTTTCTCGATGTCGGCAATTTCCTCTAGCAGCACATTGCTGCGGTCAATCCGCGCCTGCAAAACATCCCAGGCAGCGGCACCTTCAGCCACGATCTGGCCATTTTCACTCACCGACTGTAGGCGACCGTAAAAGTTGCCCCACTCCTGTCGTTCCAACGCAACGATGTCCGTGGGATATCGAATATCGCTTAAGCCATCAGCAAAGACCCAGCGAAAATCGGCACCGGTAATGTCGCGATTACCTAGCTTGAGCGATATACGCTCAATTGATTCTTTATTGGCGGGGATGACTAAGCCTGCCTCTCGCAGCCGCGTAGCGGTATCAAACTTGCTGTCGTATATCTCACCAAGGACGATTTCAGTTTGAGTGCTGCCAGGTGCCGAATAGCTGGCCTGCATAACATCTGCAGGCCAGAAATGGCCTAGGCCGCGCACAGCGATAAGGCTCAAAATGCCTACCACCATGATCAGTGAGATCGCTACCGTGCCAGCATTTAGCCATACCCAGGCTTCGCCAGACTTGAAGTATTCGCGTGTTTTCATCTGCGTATTCCTTACAGCGAGCCGTATTTTTTACGCAACCGGGTGCGAATCACCTCGGCTACCGTGTTGAGAATGAAGGTGAGTACAAACAGAACCAATGCTGACAAGAACAGCACTCGGAAGTGAGTTGAACCTACTTCAGCCTCGCCCATTTCTACCGCCACGTTGGCCGACAAAGTGCGCATGCCTTCGAAAATATTCCAGTCCATGATGGCGGTGTTACCGGTCGCCATCAGCACGATCATGGTTTCGCCAACCGCGCGACCGAGACCGATCATCAAGGCCGAGAAAATGCCCGGCGATGCCGTCGGTAACACCACGCGAATGAGGGTTTGCCATTGCGTCGCGCCCAAGGCCAACGAGCCATTAGTGAGATGTTTCGGCACCGCAAACAAAGCATCTTCAGCAATGGCGTAAATGTTTGGAATCACTGCAAAGCCCATGGCTAGGCCGACGATAAGTGAGTTGCGCTGGTCAAAATTAAGCCCAGTGCTAACTTCTAGCCAGGAGCGCAAATCGCCACCAAAGAACATGTTTTCAATCGGCTGCGAAAAGGCAAATGAAGCGTAGCCAGTAATCAACAGCGGCACGATCAGGATCATCGGCGCCCAACCATCGGCAAAGGCGCGCTTCTCTAGCGGCAAGCGTGACCATAAGCCACCGACGAGTACGATAGTGATTGGCGTCAGTATTAGTAGGCTGAAAATGCCAGGCAAATTGTCTTCTATGGTCGGAGCCAACCAAAGCCCAGCCAAGAAGCCCAAGATGACCGTGGGCAGAGCCTCCATCAGCTCAATCGTCGGCTTGACCTTGCGGCGCAGCTTCGGTGACATGAATACGGCGGAGTACATGGCGCCAAAAATGGCTAACGGTGCGCCCAGTAACATGGCGTAAAACGCGGCCTTGATGGTGCCGAAAGTCAGCGGCATCAGCGATAGCTTGGACTCAAAGTCAGCAGTACCAGACGATGATTGCCAGGTATAAGTCGGCGCCTCATATGACTCATACCAAACCGGCTTCCATGTCGACTGCATAGAGATATCTGGATGCTCAATTTCAAGCTTCCAAAAGCTATAGGCATTGTCGGTCTGCACCATAAGCCCAAGCGATCGCGCACTCATTGCCACTGTACGTATCGGCGATGTTCCGGCACTTTCTTGTAAAATTAAACGATTAGATGTGGTGTAGTAGTACGACACATTGCCGTTGGCATCACCCGCGACCACACCTTTGCGGCGCGCCTCAGGTGCTAATGCGGTGATAGCGGCGTCGCCCAACTTAATGCTGCGAATTTTCTGCAAATTAAAGCTATCGCTACCACTGCTAGAGTCGCGTACCATGAACCATTGCGCGAGCTCACCACTGCTATCCCCAACCATCAATGACACATTGCCTTGTAAGGCTACGACGGCAGTGACATCGGCAGTCGGGCCTGTCAGTGCCACTTCTTGCGTGTAAATCGGCTCATTTCGCACATTGAACACACTTGCGCGATTTCCATCATGGAAAACATAAGCCCAATTGCCATCTTGACCGACAATAATTTGTTGAACATTGCGGCCGGCATAAGGCAGGTCTTCGCGCTCAACTTCCGTAAAGTTGCTGTTATCGGCGTCATCATCACCAAAAGATAGTGATAAGCCGCTACTAGCCTCAGCACCGGTTGAGAAGCTCAGACGCTGCACGCGGCCTTCTGCAAATGCTGTAACCCGAAGGTCTTCATCATTACCGCGAACATCAAATACTTGTAATGGTGCGCCATTACGATCAACAGTTAATGGCGTCTCACCGTATGGAAATGCGAGAGAAGTATTAATAATGCGGCTGTTATTTGGGCCGTAACTGATGTCGTACTTTGGCTTGGCGACTAGGAGCTGGCCATTACTCAAACCAATACCCACCAAGCCTGACAAGATAGGCCCACGCTGCACGTGAGCGATACGCACTTTTTCTGGCAAAGGCAGCTTCGTGGCAGACTCAATTTTGCCTGTTTTCACATCCAGAATTTGCACTTGGCCATCGGCCAATACTCGAATGCCAGACTCGTTGTATTCATCAGCATCCAAATACAGCGCTACCGCCTGTGTCTGCACAGGGGCCTTTTTTTCTAAATCCGCGCCACTAAATAGTGGCCAGACTTCAAAAACGAGATAGAAGAAAATAAGACAAATTGCGGCAATGACGCCAACGCCGCCGAGGCCGATAGTCAGATTTGCTAAGCGGTCTTTAAACTCGCGCTTGCGTCGCATGCCTGCCGTATTTACCGAGGTAATCTTGGTATTTTTCATGTGCTCAACCTAACGCCAGGCCCAAGATTAGGCCCTCATGATTGGGCAAGAAGGGCCCGAAGGCCCCTCTTGTTTACATCTACTGCTCGCTTTTAGCTTACAGATCCAGCATTTTCAATACTTTAGCAGCTTCTTTCGCAGGCATTGGGATGTAGCCATCCTTTTCCACAACGCTTTGGCCTTGCTTGGAAAGCACCATTTTCACGAACTCAGCTTCCAATGGTTGCAGCGGCTTGTTTGGCGCTTTGTTGACATAAACATAGAGGAAACGAGCCAGCGGATACTTACCGCTCAGCGCATTCTTCTCGTTGGCGTCATAGATTTCGCCATCTTTGCCAACTAGCGGCAATGTGCGCACGCTTGATGTTTTATAGCCAATACCGGAGTAGCCAATACCATTGATGGAGCTACCAATGGCCTGAACTACAGAGGCTGAACCTGGCTGTTCGTTGACGTTGTTTTTGAAGTCGCCTTTGCACAGGGCTTTTTCTTTGAAATAACCATAAGTGCCTGACACCGAGTTACGACCGTAAATTTGCAAGTCGCGCTTGGCCCATGCGCCGGTTAAGCCGACATCGCCCCAATTATTCACTGCTTTATTAAAGCCACACTTACGCGTGTCGGAGAAGACGGCATCTAGTACTTTCATATCTAGGTACTTGATGGGGTTGTCTTTGTGCACAAACACGGCCAAGGCATCGATAGCTACCGGCACGGCTGTGGGCTTATAGCCTTTAGCCTTTTCAAAGGCGGCGATTTCTTCACCCTTCATCATGCGCGACATAGGGCCTAAGTTAGCGGTGCTTTCGGTCAATGCAGGTGGCGCTGTTGACGAACCAGCGCCTTGAATTTGAATATTGATGTTGGGGTATAGCTTTTTGTAATCCTCAGCCCACAAGGTCATGAGGTTGTTTAGCGTGTCGGAACCAACGCTGGTTAAGTTGCCGGCAACACCGCTTGCTTTCGTGTAGCTGGGCAGCGCTGGATCAACTGCGGCTTGAGCCGACATACCAAAGGTTAAACCTAAGGCGGCAATCAGTACTTTCGCTTTCATCTGTCACTCCACTAGAGACGGTTTGGTTTCACGGAGCTCATGATGACAATGAAATATGACGTAATGATGACAGTTGGGTGTCGCTGAATTTTTGTGCGCCTCTGAGCGGTGCTTATCACTTGCCACTAGGCGCATACATTTGCTCAATGACAGCTGCTTAGCTGCAGAGTACTCTTGCCCACAAACATAATAAGAGCCTTCGGAGACTTCCTCATGCCTCGCGACACCGAAAATCACCCAATGCCCCGCGGCACGCTCTGCCTGCAAACAATCGCTATGCCTGCCGATGCCAACCCTAATGGCGATATTTTTGGTGGCTGGCTAGTCTCGCAAATGGATTTGGCTGCTGGCGTTGCCGCACGCAAACGCGCGAAAGGCCGTACTGCAACCGTAGCCATCGATGCGATGGTTTTTTTACGGCCCGTGAAAGTTGGTGACATCGTTGGCTTCTACACCGAAGTGCTGTCTACCGGTCGCTCATCGATGAAAATCTTGGTCGAAGTCTGGGCTGTCAGTGACCTGACAGGCAACCATACCAAGCTCACTGAAGGCCTGTTCACCTTCGTCGCCATCAATGATCAGGGCCACACCCGCGAGCTTTCGACACACTAAATCTTAGCCGCTAGCGACCCTTATCTGCACCACTGGCGGCCTTAAAGCACATCAGCCCTTGCGTGATAGTCTCGCGTATTGCGATACCAGCCACTTGCTGCCTAGCTCGCTAAAGTTGACTTGAATGCGAGCATTCGGCCCACTGCCCTCAAACGCTAAAATCACACCATCACCAAAGCGCGGATGATTCACCGCCTGGCCTAAGCGCCAGCCACTACCATCATCATCGCCCAGCGTTTCTTGCTTAAAGCCAGATGAGCTTTGGCCACTACTATTTGAGGCAAAGCCTGAGCCGCCGCGAAAGCCCGCGCGCATAGGTGGCGCTTGCTGACGTACTGGTGCCAATAAGGCCTCAGGGATTTCACCCAAAAAGCGCGATGCGACATGGTAACTTTCAGTGCCATAGAGTCGGCGCACCTCGGCATAGCTAATTACCAACTCGCTCATGGCGCGAGTAATACCGACATAGCAAAGGCGGCGTTCTTCTTCGAGATTATTTTCCTGCAAAGCCATTTCGTGCGGAAATAAACCTTCCTCCACACCGGCCAAAAACACCAATGGAAACTCCAGACCTTTCGCGGCATGTAGCGTCATCATTTGCACGGCATCTTCGAACTCACCAGCCTGCTGCTCGCCAGCTTCGAGCGCGGCATGATCTAAAAATGCCGCTAATGGCGACGGTATTTCCTCGGCTTGCGCATGATCATCAACATCGAACTCGCGGGCGGCGCTAATCAATTCACGTAAGTTTTCTACGCGAGCTTGGCCCTTCTCACCCTTCTCTTTTTCATGATGCGCGACTAAGCCACTTTGCTCGATCACAGCTTCAACTATCTCGCCCAATGATGCGCCCTGTGTATTGGCATCGAGATTATCGATCAAGGTTAAAAATGCTTGGATTTTGCCGGTGGCGAGAGCGGGTAAACGGCGTTCGGCTACCACTTGCTCAGCAGCAGACCATAGGCTCACTTGCTGCTCACGTGCGAGCTGGCGAATCATATCTAGGCTTTTGTCGCCAATGCCGCGGGTGGGTGTATTGACCACGCGATCAAAAGCCGTGTCGTCTATGCGTTGCAGTAGTAAGCGCAAATAGCCAACGGCATTTTTAATTTCCGCGCGCTCAAAGAAGCGTAGACCGCCGTAAATTCGATAGGGAATTTGTGCGCGCAACATGGCCTCTTCGAGTACGCGCGACTGGGCATTGGAGCGATACAAAATCGCCATATCTCGGCGTGCTACACCGCTACGAAAACGCGTGTCGATGAGCTTGGCGATGTAGTGCGCCTCGTCGAGATCGTTGAAGGCGGCATACACCGAAATCGGCTCGCCTTCACCTCTATCGGTCCACAGATTTTTACCCATGCGATCGCCATTATTAGCAATGACGGCATTTGCCGCCTGCAAAATAACTGATGTCGAACGATAGTTTTGCTCAAGGCGAATCAGCTCAGCGTCGGCATAATCGCGCTGAAACGTTCGAATGTTTTCAATGCAGGCACCGCGCCAGCCATAAATACTTTGATCGTCATCACCGACTGCCGTGAGCATGCCGCGCTCACCGGCGAGTAAGCGCAGCCAAGCGTATTGAATGCGGTTGGTGTCTTGGAACTCATCAACCAAAATCATGCGAAAGCGCGCTTGATAATGTTTGAGAATGTCGTCGTGCTTGAGAAATAACTCATGGCAGCGCAGTAAAATTTCGGCGAAGTCGATCAAGCCGCCGCGCTGACAAATAGTTTCATAGGCACTGTAAACACGCAGCTGTGTTGCCGTGTACAGATCGCCATTGTGTGCAATGTGCGCAGGTCGGCGACCTTCTTCTTTATTGCCATTAATGAAGCTTGCCGATTGCCGTGCCGGCCACTTTTCTTCGTCGAGCTGCAACTCTTTCATCACCCGCTTAACCACGCGCAGCTGATCATCCGAATCTAAAATTTGGAAATTTTGTGGCAGACCCGCAGCCTCGTAATGCGCGCGTAAAAAACGATGGGCCAGGCCATGAAAAGTGCCAATCCACAACGGCTGCGTGGCAATGCCGAGCTGCTGCTCAAGCCGTGCGCGCATTTCATGTGCGGCTTTATTGGTAAATGTCACCGCCAACACGGCAAATGGCGACATAGCAAAGTGTTGACAGAAATAGCTAATGCGCGATGTTAAAACGCGTGTTTTACCCGAACCAGCGCCGGCTAAAACCAATAAGTGTTGGCTGTCGCAAGTGACAGCATCGCGTTGTGCGGGGTTGAGCCCGTCTAAAAGATTAAGTTCATTCATGGGGCTATTGTAGACCAGCGCGAAGGTCGTTTCCGCGAATGTTCAGAGAATGGTAAGGTAAGCCATTGCAACAACAGAGCGCCCACTCATAAGGGCGACCGACGAGGGCCGTCATCCATGTCACGCTCAGCCATCTCTGGCGACGCTACCGAGCACACAAATGCTCCCTCTCGCCCTGCGCCACTTGGCCATAGCGAGCGTTTGCGCACGACATTGCTTGCGCAAGTGCAGCGTCAACTGCCGCGCTTTCTCATCATCACTTCGTTGTCGGTGTTATTAGCGGTTTGGATACTTTGGGACTGGCCTTACGCCAGCAATAAAGTCATCGCATTGTGGGGCGGCAGCTTTATTGGCTTTTTAATCTTTCGTGGCTTTTTGGTCTGGGGCTTAAGCCGAAGTCCTCAGCTACGGTCACGTTGGCTAGGCACTATTTTAATAGCCACTGCCGTATTAACGGGCGCATTTTGGGCCTTCGCTTTAGTTGCACTCAACCCTCGCGTATTCCTCAATGGCGAGCTGTATGCCGACATTACTAGTCGACAAATTTTGTTATCCGCTCTTCTTGGCGCTCAAGGCATCACCGCCCTCGCTGCCTATGCTGGCCATTTGCGCGCCTTTGTTGGCTTTACGCTTACCGCCTTTCTGCCCGCAGTGGCGTATTTGCTACTGCATCCAACGTCAACGAGCCTTATGGTGTCGACTATTGGCACGGTGTGGTGGGTCTTTCTGATACTCAGCGCTCGCTATCTTAATCGCATGGTCAGCGACGCTATTGTGCTGCGCTTAAGCAATGAAGATCTGATTTCATTCCTCCGCGATACACAAGCCCGCACCCTAGATACCAACCGTCTGCTAGCTCGCGAAGTGAATACTCGCGCTATCGCTGAAACGCAGCTGCAAAATCTGAACGAAGAGCTTGAGCAGCGCGTAGCGCAGCGCACTCAGGCACTGATGGAAAGCCAAGAAGGCCTAACTCTCGCTATCGAAGCATCAGGAATGGCGCTATGGGATTGGCATATTCTTGACCAAGAAATCACTCATACCAACTTAGAGCCATTACTTGGCTGTGAGGGCATTGGTAATCGCAAGCTACTTGATGCCGCTAATGGCCTAGTTCATCCCGACGATATTCGCTTGGTTAAGCGCAATATTATTCGCCATTTACGCCGTCGCACGCCGCGCTTCGAGGCACGCTATCGCATCAAACACGCGCGCGGGCACTGGGTTTGGGTGGAGGATCGCGGCCGCGTGGTGAACTGGACAGCACAAGGTCGGCCAGAGCGCATGCTTGGCACTCGCCGAGACATCACCCGCGAACGCGAAGCCGAAGAAACCCAGCGCAAGCTCGACTATTTAGCTAACTATGATCGCCTTACTCAGCTGACTAATCGCCGCCAGTTCCGTAATCGTCTGCATGCTGCCATAAGCGATGCCCGTGACTCTCAAACTCGCGTGGGGCTGATATTCATCAACCTCGATCGCTTTCGCCAGGTCAATGAGTCGCTAGGCTTCGAGGTTGGCGATAGTATTTTGCGCGAAACCGGCCGTCGCCTCACTGAGCTGGGTAGCAAGCTCGACACCTTGGCGCGCATTGGTGGTGACGAATTCGCGCTGATTTTCCCCGATGTTCACAGCAATGATGATCTCGAACGTCTGAGCGAAGAGGTCATCGGCAGCCTGCGTGCGCCCTTCCGCATCGGCGATCATGAACTACTGTTGGGTGCATCCCTAGGCATTTGCGAGTTCCCCGAACACGGCCGTGAGTTAGCCATTTTAATCAATCACGCCGATCTCGCTATGCAGCAAGCCAAGCGCTTAGGCGGTAATCAATGGCGACGTTATAGTCCAGATATGCGCAGCGCCACTGTTGAGCAACTGCATCTAGAAAACAGTCTGCGCAAAGCGATTTTCCGCGATGAATTTATTGTCCACTACCAACCGAAACTATCGCTGGCCAGTCAGCGCATCGTCGGCATGGAGGCATTAGTACGTTGGCAACATCCAACTCTGGGCCTTTTGCATCCGGGCAAATTTATTCCATTGGCTGAAGAAACCGGGCTGATCTCGGTTATTACCGAGCGCGTATTGTCTCAAGCCACAACTCAGCTGAAAGCATGGACCGATGCTGGTCTTGGCAAGCTTCATGTGGCCGTCAACATACCGCCACAGCAGCTGCACAAAGGTAATTTGCTACAGCTGTTGGAGCAGGCGCTCGATGATAGCGGCCTAAGCGCAAAGCAGCTGGAAATTGAGCTAACTGAAACATCTCTGATGGATGACCCAGACTTGGCCATTAGTTTGTTCAAACAGATTCGCCGCATGGGTGTGAGCATAGCCCTCGACGACTTCGGCACCGGCTATTCGTCATTGAGCCATCTACGCCGCTTCCCACTCGATATTCTAAAGATAGACCAGTCCTTTATCCGCGATGTTGGCACGCAAAATGAAGATGGCGCCATCGTACGCGCCATCATTACCATGGCACATGAGCTTGGCATGAAGGTGGTTGCTGAGGGCGTGGAAACGCGTGAGCACTATCATTTCTTGGAGCAAGAGCGCTGCGATATCGTGCAAGGCTATTTGATTAGTCGGCCGGTGACTGCCGAGGCTATGGAGCTACTACTACGAGAGCAGGCACTGGCAGAGCGCCAGCAACCTTCATTTTTAAGCGGGATAGAGCTGTAAGACGACGTGGGTGCCAGTGATTTTGGCACCCACGCATATCTGCTCTTATTCTACTGTGACCGACTTCGCCAAATTGCGCGGCTGATCAACATCAGTGCCTTTGGTAATCGCCACGTGGTAAGACAAAAGCTGCAATGGAATCGTGTAAAGAATCGGCGCAACTTCATCGGCAACAGTTGGCATAGAGAACACCTTAATGCCAGGCTCTTCGCGTACATCAGCATTCTGATCAGCAAAGACATAGAGCACGCCTGCGCGAGCTCTAACTTCCTGCAGGTTCGATTTTAGCTTATCGATGAGATCATTTTTCGGTGCCACGGCGACTACTGGCATGTCTTGATCAACTAATGCCAACGGGCCATGCTTAAGTTCACCTGCTGGATAAGCCTCGGCATGAATATACGAGATTTCCTTCAGCTTCAAAGCGCCTTCCATTGCTACCGGATACTGCGTACCGCGGCCTAGAAACAGCGTGTGATGCTTATCTGCAAACTCATCAGCAATGCGCTCGATAGCAGGATCCATCGCTAATACTTGATCAACCAAAGCTGGCAAGCCCTGCAACTGGGTAACGATATCTTGCTCGCGCTCGGCGCTCAAATTGCCTTGCTGGCGACCTGTCGCTAGCACCAAAAGCATCAGCGCAACTAACTGCGTAGTAAATGCCTTAGTCGACGCCACACCAATCTCGGGGCCGGCATGCGTAATGAACGCCAAATCAGATTCGCGCACCAAGGTGGATGTCGGCACGTTGCAAATGCAAAGTGAGCCCATCGCACGTGACTTAACTTCACGTAAAGCGGCCAAGGTGTCGGCGGTTTCACCCGACTGTGAAATGGTTACTAGCAATGTGTCGGCAGGCAGTACCGTGGTGCGATAGCGGAACTCGCTCGCGACCTCTACGTGACAGGAAATACCCGCAATCGCTTCTAGCCAATATTTCGCCACAAAACCGGCGTGATAGCTTGTGCCGCACGCCAAAATTTGAATATGACGCGCTTTCGCAAATAACGTCGCTGCTTGCGGGCCAAAAGCATCAATAGCCACTTTGCCTTGGCTAACACGGCCAGCCAAAGTACGTTCAATCGCTAATGGCTGCTCGTAAATTTCTTTCAACATATAGTGCTTATAGCCAGCTTTCGAGCTCGCATGCAGCGTGGCGTCTAGCTCTACAATTGGCCGGCTAACCTCAACACCACGACCATTCCAAATGGTGACTTTCTTGGCGCAGACCTCAATGAAGTCGCCCTCTTCCAAGTAAATAAAGCGGTTAGTCACTGGCAATAGCGCGAGCTGATCAGAGCTAATAAAGTTTTCACCGATGCCAATACCAACCACTAATGGCGAACCTTGGCGAACAGCTAGCAAGCGCGATGGTTCATTGGCGCGAATAATGCCCAAGGCAAAAGCGCCATGCAGCTGCGCAACAGCAGCCCTCACTGCACCCATGAAGTCGGGGTTTTTACGCAGCTCTGATTGAATCAAATGCGGCACAACTTCCGTATCGGTCTGTGATGTGAAAACAAAACCTTCAGCCTGTAAGCGCTCGCGCAGTGACTCGTAGTTTTCGATAATGCCGTTGTGCACCACCGCAATATCACCGGAGCGATGTGGATGTGCGTTGTCTTGCGTTGGCGCGCCGTGGGTAGCCCAGCGGGTGTGAGCGATGCCCAAATGGCCATGTACATGTGCGCTCACATCGGCGAGCGCCTGCACTTTTCCCATTTCGCGCTCACGAATAATATCCCCGTCGTGAATGACGGCCAGGCCTGCGGAGTCATAGCCGCGGTACTCGAGGCGGCGCAAGCCTTCGATCAAAACTTCAGCGACATTACGCTCGCCAATCGCACCTACTATTCCGCACATACAGATATCCTTATTTTGTCGTGTTTTTAGTCGGGCGCTGCCAACCATCAAGAGTGATTTGTTTAGCGCGACTTACCGCCAGCGTTGCCTGGGCCACTGACTTGGTAATAGTTGAGCCTGCACCAGTGGTCGCATTTGAAGAGATTTCTACGGGCGCCACTAAGGAGTTATTGCTACCAATAAACACATTGTCGCCGATGGTAGTTAAGTGTTTATTCGCGCCGTCGTAATTGCAGGTAATCGTGCCTGCGCCAATATTTGAGCCGCTGCCAATAACTGCATCACCCAAATAGGTGAGATGATTGGCCTTTGAGCCAGCGCCCATGCGCGTGGCTTTGGTCTCAACAAAATTGCCAATATGCACATCTGCGCCTAATTCGCTGCCTGGGCGGATACGCGCGAACGGGCCTATCTGCGCGCGCTCGCCAATGCTTGCTGAGTCGATGATGCTATAGGGTTTAATAATGGTCTCTGCGGCAATTTCGCAATTACTCAATACCGAGCCCATGCCTACTTGTACTCCATCACCAAGCACAACTCGGCCATTGATCTGTACATTAGGCTCGAGTAGTACATCTTGGCCATGCACTAACTCGCCGCGAATATCCACGCGCGCAGGGTCGATTATAGTCACTCCGGCGCGGAGCAACGCATCGGCCTGAGCACGTTGCCATACGCGCTCTAGCGTGGCTAATTGCAGTTTGTCGTTGACGCCTTCCACTTCCCACGGCGTTTCGGGATGCACTGCCGTTACTGCCACGCCTTCAGCGGTAGCCATGCCAATCAAATCTGTTAAATAGTATTCACCTTGCGAATTGGCATTACGCAGCTCAGGCAGCCATTTATGCAATAAGGCATTTGGTACGCACAAAATGCCGGTGTTCACTTCTTTAATGAGTAGCTCATCGGCGCTGGCGTCTTTCTGCTCAACAATGCGCGATACCTTGCCAGCTTCGCGCACAATGCGGCCATAACCGGTGGGATTATCGAGCGTGACAGTAAGCAAACCGAGCTCATTTTTGCCCTCGCAAACTGCGAGTAAGCGCTGCAATGTGCTAACGGAAAGTAACGGCACATCGCCATACAGAATCAGCGTACTACCTTTTTTTGCAAGTACTGGCAGGGCCACTAGTACCGCATGGCCTGTGCCCTTTTGTTCGGCCTGCAAGACCCAATCAATAGCGTCGTTGGCAAAGGCATTTTGTACAACATCGCCACCATGGCCATAGACCACAATGGGGCGTTCAGCACCAAGTGTTCGGCTAGCATCTAGCACATGGGCCAACAGCGGCTTGCCTGCTAAAGGTTGCATGACCTTGGGCAGCGCTGAGCGCATACGTGTGCCTTTGCCTGCGGCTAGAATAACGACCTGTAATGCCATGTTACCAACTGTTCTATTACTGCAATGGCGGGCATTTTACACGAACTGCTTTAATTTGCTGTAGACCCTGTTAGCGCGCGGATCAGCTGTTGAAAACGCTCCTCGGTAAAACTCGGTAATGAACAGCGAGACTCGGTACAAACAAAAGCTGCTGGCTCACTTAGTACCGGATAGCTCACACCTGAATCCATTAATGCGCCGCGATCTTTCTGCCACCATTCGACACGTTGATATGCCGGCCGCTGCTTTAAGGCTACTGCCAGCAAGACCTTAGCTTTTTCATTATCGCCGCGACTCACCACGGTCATGTGTAGCGGACTATTCGCCAGCTCATAATCCGCAATTAATACACCCGCCTCCGTGCTAATTCTCGCCGTCACTGCAGGTGTCGCCAAATAGCGCATTGCATGTTCAGCACCTAGCCTAAAGCGGGGCAAGGCACTGTATTGGGCAAGTAGGTTCAAGTGACGGGCAAGATTGATATTTTCGCTATTCTGTCGAAATGCTGGATCAATCTTGGTGACACGCTGATGCGTCCTAAAGCCACCACTACTC
The DNA here is from genome assembly GCF_042677145.1 of Paraperlucidibaca wandonensis. NCBI lineage: Bacteria > Pseudomonadati > Pseudomonadota > Gammaproteobacteria > Moraxellales > Moraxellaceae > Paraperlucidibaca > Paraperlucidibaca wandonensis. The sequence goes on from NZ_JBHTIT010000001.1 coordinate 2,043,654, forward strand.
TCGCTAAACTCACGCAAGATAAAATCACTGGTTTTCACCGAAGCGCTTAGCCAAGATGGCTCACTGGTCAAGCTATACAGCGCCAGCATGGCCCTCGCCATGGCTAGCTGATCTCCCAAGTATGCATTTGCGCTAGCTTTTTCATCGTGCTGAAAGTGCCCATCACGCACTCCTCGAACCCGTATCATTTGTTGTGCGGCGGTTACCGCCATCGCTCTCGCTTGACCATCGCCGCTGACCATAGCCCACGTCGCTAAAGCCTCAATCGCCCAACCATTCTCGCGTGGGTAAATCCGTTTATCGACAGCCGGAATGCCCTGCTTTCTGCGCTCAGCATCGCTTAGTTTAAAATACGCCACGCTATGCACCCCAGGCGTCACATCCGCATCCTGACTGCTATAGAAAAGGCCCTTTGGACTACGTAAAAAGTCGTACAAATAGCTAACGGTATGTTTTGCGGCACTTGCATATGTGGCTAAGTTATTTTGCGCAAACGCTAAAGCGTATAGACGTAAGTACCCTGCCTGCACCGACATGATTTTTTCTACATGAGGATGCTGCCAATCACTATGCGTTGAGTACTGATAAAACCCGCCCCATACCGGGTCTTGCAAAGCCAAAGCTGCCGTTAAGGTTTGTTGTGCTTGCGCAGCTTGCGACTTGTCACCCTGCTGCGCCAGCAGTAATGTGTACTCAACGCTATCTCGCTCTAAGTACTTCATGGCTTGGCGCAAGCCACCCTGAACTGAGTCATAGCTATCGATATGTTTAGTTTGCAAGACCTTGCGCAGGCCATTAGAAAGCTCTGGGCTAATCGCTATTCGTATTGGTTTGTCTTTGGCCTCTTCAGCTACTGGGCTTTTTACTAAATTAGTCAGTAAGCTTTGTAGCTCAGTTTTATCGATATAGCCTGCTCGTTTTGCCAACACCTCAGCATTGCCATTAAACACGATAGTCGCTGGCCATCCATAATCTTGAAAACGCAGCCCAAGTTCTGGGCGCTGATCGTAATCAACTCGTATAGAAAGATAATTTTTCGCCAATAATGCTCGAACATCCTTGTCGGCATAGGTTTTCTCATCCATGACGTGGCACCAATGGCACCACACAGCGGCTACATCGAGAATGACGAGTTTATTTTGTGCTTTTGCAGCGGCAAACACTGACTCTGACCAGTCAAGCCAGTTTGGTTGTTCGCTAATAGGTAGTTTTGCAAGACTCGCTGGCAAGGCTGTGCTTGCTAGCGCCGTGCTGACCATCATTGGTGTAGCGACAGTAAGCGCCAACACTAAGTAGAAAGCTTTGGAAAGGGAGGAATATGTGCGGTGTGCAGAGAAAGTGCTACGCATAAGGGCGTGTGTCCTAGGGCTATGCCAATTGGACACGCCCTAGCTGATTTTATTACGCCGTTACTGGACGCTAATACCTGATATCACAAAGCCTCTTACCGACTACTCTCCGCGAATATATTGCTCTAAGTGCTCAATGATTTGCTGTTGCTCCGATATCACTTCTTTCACCAAGTCACCAATGGAGACGATGCCAATGATATTTTCACCACTGAGCACTGGTAAATGACGTAGACGCTTTTCAGTCATGATGCCCATGCAGCGCTCAGTCGTTTCCTCTGCAGTTACAGCTAATACGGCACTGGTCATAATGTCGCGAACCAAAGTGTTATATGACGAACGCTCCATCAGCACGACTTTCCGCGCATAGTCACGCTCACTGACAATGCCAACCATGCGATCGCCTTCAGCAACGATCAATGCACCAATGCCTTTATCGGCCATTAAGCTAATAGCCTCGAGCACGGTCGCTTGCGGCGTAATGGTGTAAGTGGCTTGATTAGATTTTCCTTGCAGTACTTGCATCACCGTTTTCACGTGGTACTCCAACGTCTATATGTTGTTATTGTGTTTAGAGTTTTAGCACGGATTATCACGGTCTGCGAGCCTGAAGACGGGCTACTTCCGTCGCATTTTTTGCAAGCATAAAAAAAGACAGCCTAAGCTGCCTTTTATATGCTAATTACACTTTACGAACTTAACCGCGACCGCTACGATTTTTCATCGCTTGCAATGTACGCAGCTGAGCAGCAGCCTCAGCTAGAGAAGCAAGGGCCACCGAAGTGTCCATTTCGCTCTTCTGATTAGTCAGCGCTTCTTGCGCATGCTTACGTGCTTCCAAGGCCGCAGCCTCATCCATATCAGCAGCACGCAAAGCGGTGTCGGCTAAAATAGTGACTACATTGGGCTGCACTTCAATCACACCGCCCGACACGTAATACACGAGTTCGTCACCCGCTTCGCTCATGATGCGCACTGGACCTGGAGCCAGCTGCGACAGCAACGGGGCATGACCAGGGGTAATGCCGACGTCGCCGAGCGTGCCGTGTGCCACGACCAAGGTCGCGGCACCAGCAAAAATCGACTCTTTCGCACTGACGATATCGCAATGAATCGTTTTCGCCATGTCTTACTCCTAAGCCCCAGCTGTTAAGCCGCAGGCCTTAGCAACTTACAGCTTTTTGGATTTCTCGACGGCTTCTTCGATACCACCGACCATGTAGAACGCTTGTTCTGGCAGAGAATCGTAGTCGCCGGCCAAGATACCTTTAAAGCCACGGATAGTTTCTTTCAATGACACATACTTGCCAGGTGCACCGGTGAATACTTCGGCGACGTGGAAAGGCTGTGACAAGAAACGTTGGATTTTACGAGCACGGTAGACGACCAATTTGTCTTCTTCCGAAAGCTCATCCATACCCAAAATCGCGATGATGTCTTTCAATTCTTTATAACGCTGCAACACGTTCTGCACACCACGAGCGATCTCGTAATGTTCATCGCCAACGACCAGTGGATCGAGCTGACGTGAAGTCGAGTCGAGCGGGTCAACTGCTGGGTAAATACCTAGCGAGGCGATGTCACGCGACAACACAACTGTGGCGTCTAAGTGAGCAAATGTTGTAGCTGGCGATGGGTCAGTCAAGTCATCGGCAGGAACGTATACGGCTTGGATCGATGTAATCGAACCGTTTTTAGTCGAAGTGATACGCTCTTGCAGAACGCCCATCTCTTCAGCCAGCGTAGGCTGGTAGCCCACAGCCGATGGCATACGACCCAACAGTGCCGATACTTCGGTACCTGCCAGTGTGTAGCGATAAATGTTGTCGACGAATAGCAGAACATCACGGCCTTTGCCGTCTTCGCCTTTCTCGTCGCGGAAGTACTCAGCCATGGTCAGGCCGGTCAACGCCACGCGTAGACGGTTGCCGGGTGGCTCGTTCATCTGACCGTAAACCATGGCCACTTTGTCGAGAACGCCCGAATCTTTCATTTCGTGATAGAAGTCGTTGCCTTCACGAGTACGCTCACCCACACCAGCGAACACGGACAAGCCGCTGTGCGCTTTAGCGATGTTGTTAATCAATTCCATCATGTTTACGGTTTTACCAACACCGGCACCACCGAACAGACCTACTTTGCCGCCTTTGGCGAACGGGCACAGCAAGTCGATGACTTTGATGCCTGTTTCTAGCAAGTCTGTACCGCCCGCTTGCTCGTCATACGACGGCGCTTTACGGTGAATCGACATTTTGGTTTCGCAAACGACCGGTTCGCCTTCATCTTCTGGCTCGCCGAGTACGTTCATGATACGACCCAGCGTGCCTTGACCAACAGGAACACTGATGGGGCCGCCAGAGTTAGCAACGCCCAGACCGCGCTTCAGGCCTTCGGTTGAACCCATGGCAATCGTACGCACGACGCCGTCGCCCAGCTGCTGCTGAACTTCTAGGGTTGTTGACGTGGCCTCGACCATCAGGGCGTCATAAACCCTAGGTACGCTATCACGCGGGAATTCGACGTCAATGACGGCGCCGATAATCTGGACAATACGACCGCTGCTCATGGGGTTATCCTCTAAAACTCGTAATGCTATCTGCAGTGATGCGCGGCTTAAACAGCCGCGGCACCACCAACGATTTCGGAAATTTCTTGGGTGATGGCTGCCTGGCGTACCTTGTTGTAAACCAACTGCAAGCTACGGATCAAATCACCGGCGTTGTCGGTAGCTGATTTCATAGCCACCATACGCGCCGCCATTTCACAGGCCACGTTCTCAATGACACCTTGATACACTTGGGACTCGATAAAGCGCAACAACAGCGCATCCAAAAGCGGCTTAGCTTCTGGCTCGTAGAGATAATCCCAGTTGTAACTACGCTGACCGAGATCATCGTCACCACCTGTTGCCAAAGGCAATAGCTGCTGAAGCGTCGGCTTTTGCGTCATGGTGTTTACAAACTCGTTAGACACCAAATACAAACGGTCAATTTTGCCTTCGTCAAAGTGCTCTAACATCACTTTGATGCTGCCTATCAACGCTTCTAACGAAGGCTGATCACCCATATGGGTTTTAGCTGCAACCACTTTACCGCCAACATTCTTAAAGAATGTCGTGGCTTTGGTGCCAATCAAGCAAAACTCAGACTCAACGCCTTGCTCACGGTAACTGCGAACGGACTGCACCACTTGCTTGAACAAGTTGATGTTTAAACCGCCGCACAAACCACGATCAGACGACACAACAATATAGCCAACACGGCGCACCGGGCGTTCGATCAAGTAGCTATGTTTGTACTCAGGCGTTGCATGCGCAACGTGAGCCACTACTTGACGAATCTTTTGAGCATATGGCTTACCTGCCACCATACGCTCTTGGGCCCTGCGCATCTTGGAGGCGGCCACGAGCTGCATCGCTTTCGTGATCTTCTGCGTGCTTTTAATGCTCGCTACCTTGACGCGAATTTCTTTTAAGCTGGCCATAGCCTCACCGACTCTTTGCTGGGTGTTGGCTCGGCACTAGGCCGAGCCTCCCGTGGCTCACCAGGTTTGGGTGGCCTTAAACTTCTCGATACCGGCACGCAGTGCCGCTTCGATCTTGCCATCGTAGTTAGCGGTGGCATTGATGTCGTCCATCAGCGCTTTTTCTTCGCTGTTGAAATAGCTGTGCAAGGCGGCTTCAAAATCCAATACCTTGTTCACTGCAACATCGTTTAAGTAACCTTCGTTGACTGCGAAAATCGACAGCGCCATGTCACCGATGCTGAGTGGAGCAAATTGCTTCTGCTTCATCAGCTCAGTCACGCGCTGGCCCAATTCTAGCTGTTTACGTGTAGCTTCATCGAGATCAGAAGCGAACTGAGCGAATGCAGCCAGTTCACGATACTGAGCCAAGGAGGTACGAATACCACCCGACAGCTTTTTGATGATCTTAGTTTGCGCAGCGCCACCAACTCGCGACACCGAAATACCGGCGTTTACGGCTGGACGAATACCAGCGTTAAACAGCGATGATTCCAAGAAGATCTGGCCATCCGTGATCGAAATCACGTTGGTTGGAACGAAAGCCGACACATCGCCTGCTTGCGTTTCAATGATAGGCAGCGCGGTTAATGAACCGGTTTTGCCTTTCACTTCGCCGTTGGTGAACTTCTCTACGTACTCAGCAGACACGCGCGAAGCACGCTCAAGCAGACGGGAGTGGAGATAGAACACGTCGCCAGGATAGGCTTCACGGCCTGGTGGACGGCGCAGTAGCAATGAGATTTGACGGTAGGCCACAGCCTGTTTCGACAAGTCATCATAAACAATCAGTGCGTCTTCACCGCGGTCACGGAAATATTCGCCCATGGTGCAGCCGGAGTATGGTGCCAAGAATTGCATGGCTGGTGCTTCAGCAGCGGCAGCGGCCACGACCGTGGTATAAGCCATGGCACCAAACTCTTCGAGCTTGCGCACCACGTTAGCAATGGTTGATTGCTTCTGACCGACAGCAACATAGACGCACTTAATGCCAGAGTTTTTCTGCGCAATAATGGCATCGATAGCTAATGCTGTTTTACCGGTTTGACGGTCACCAATGATCAGCTCGCGCTGGCCACGGCCAACAGGAATCATCGCGTCGACAGATTTGTAGCCAGTTTGTACGGGCTGGTCGACGGACTGACGCCACCAAACACCGGGAGCTACTTTCTCAACGGCATCGGTCAGCTTAGCGTTGATTGGACCTTTGCCATCGATAGGCATGCCCAAAGCATCAACCACGCGGCCTAACATTTCAGGGCCAACTGGCACTTCTAAAATGCGGCCTGTGCAGCGAGCCTTTTGGCCTTCTTGCAATGTCAGATAGCCGCCTAAAACCACGGCGCCAACAGAGTCACGCTCGAGGTTGAGGGCCATGCCATAGACACCGCCGTCGAACTCAATCATTTCGCCGTACATAACGTCGGCGAGACCATGAATACGCACGATACCGTCGGCTACGCCAACGATAGTGCCTTCGTTACGGGCTTCAACAGACGAATCTAGGTCTGTGATGCGGCTCTTGATCAGCTCGCTGATCTCGGAGGGATTCAGATGCTGCATGATGCTCTCTTCCTCGAAGGAATTATCAAGTATTCAGGGTGGCGCGAAGCTTGCCGAGTTTGCCTCGTACGGAGGCATCAATGACTAAGTCACCGGCATGAATCACGGCCCCACCAATTAAGCTGGCGTCGACAGCCGTCGTCAGTTTGACCTGACGCGACAGTTTTTCAGTTAGCACACGAGCCATCGCTGCTTGCTGCTCATCACTCATAGCAAAGGCCGCAGTTACTGCCACATCGACAGCGCCTTCAGCTTGTGCGCGCAGCTCATCGAACAAGCCGCTAATTGCAGGCAATGCGGCTAAGCGCTTGTTGCCAGCGAGTTGACGAATGAAGTTCTGGCCCTGCTCATTGAGCTGATCAGCGACCACAGCCAATAACGCATCGGCTTGATCTTTAGCGCTAAGCGTTGGGCGAGCGACATAGGCAGCAAATTCAGTATTTGCAATTACCTGTGCTGCTAGCGCCAGCATGCCTGACCATTCGGCCAACTTGCCTTCGCCCTGCGCCAACTGAAAAGCGGCCTTAGCATAAGGACGTGCAACGGTCGTTAATTCTGCCATGACTGTCTCAAACGCCTCTTATTTCAGCTCGGTAGCCAAGTTGTCCAGCATCACTGCATGTTTGGCGGAATCGATTTCGGCTTGCAAAATCTTTTCTGCGCCAGCAATGGCGAGGCTAGCAACCTGTTGACGCAGACCATCGCGGGCACCGGCAATTTCTTGCTCAATGTCGGCGCGAGCCTGAGTCAAAATACGTTCTGCTTCAGCGGCAGCTTGTGCTTTCACTTCGTCAGCCACTTGGCTGGCGCGGCGATTAGCTTGCTCAATCAGCTCAGCTGATTTTTGCTTAGCTGCTTGCAGCTCTTGCGCAACTTGGGCGTGTGCAACGTCCAAATCTTGCTTTGCTTTATCGGCAGCATTCAGGCCATCGGCAATTAGCTTCTGGCGCTGCTCAAGTGCAGCCATGACTGGCGGCCACACGAACTTCATGCAGAACCAGACAAAGATAGCAAACGATATTGCCTGGCCTACGATTGTGAAGTTGATGTTCACGCTATCACCTCTATTCCGGTTTCATTCACGAGCATAGTGCTCGCCGTGGCTCGGGGTTTAGGCCGAATTACTGAATGAACGGGTTGGCAAACAGCAGGAACAGACCAATACCAACACCAATCATGGTGACGGCGTCGAGCAGACCGGCGACGATGAACATTTTAACCTGGAGCTGAGGAGCTAGCTCTGGCTGACGTGCAGTACCTTCTAGGAACTTGCCGCCCAAGATGCCGAAGCCGATAGCAGTGCCCAGAGCACCCAAGCCAATCAATAGGGCAACGGCGATCAGGTTAAGGCCAATGATTTGTTCCATGTGAGTTTCCTCTTCAGGGTTGGTTCAGAGTTAAAGTTACGGGGTTTTCTTAGTGATCGTGCTTTTCAGAAGCCATGCTCAAGTAAACGATCGTCAACATCATGAACACGAACGCCTGTAGCGTAATGATCAGAATGTGGAAGATGGCCCAAGGCACAGACAACGTCCACTGCACATACCATGGCAGCAGCGCGATCAAAATAAAGAGCAATTCGCCGGCATACATATTGCCGAACAAACGCAGTGCTAGCGAGATTGGCTTGGCAATCAACGCGATACCTTCAAGCAAGAAGTTAAACCACGTCAGCCAGATGGTATTGAATGGATGGAAGGTTAGCTCTTTAGCAAAGCCACCAACGCCCTTCATCTTGATGCTGTAGTAGATAATCAGCGCAAATACTGAGAAACCCATACCCAACGTGGCATTGACGTCGGTGGTTGGCACGATTTTAAAGAATACGGCGTGCGCATCCATGCCAAAGAAGTTAACACCGATCATTGTTGCCAATGTTGGAATGAAGTCGACGGGGATTAAATCCATCAAGTTCATCAAGAAAATCCAAACGAAAATCGTTAATGCTAAAGGCGCAATAACTTTCGAGGTGCCACTATAAGTGTCTTTTACGTTGGTCTGAACGAAGCCGATAATTACTTCAACTAAGTTCTGCAGGCCGCCAGGCACGCCCGCGGTCGCATTTTTGGCGGCGCGTCGAAACAGCCAGCAAAATACGATGCCGAGGAAAATCGACCAACCCATTGTGTCAACGTGAATAGCATTGAAGCCCATTTCAGCAGCTTCTTGAGCCGTATGTGCAAGACCCCAACCGTTTTCCGGGTGATTCCCGTAGGTCAGGTTGGTGAGGTGATGCTTGATGTATTCGGTGGAATTACCAGCCATTCGTCTCTACCCATCAGCGCTGCGTGTTTCGGTTGGCCAATGGCACAATCCAAGCGACGAGCTGTTCTAATACAAAACCTGTAAACAGCCAAACGGGTTCAACTTCTTTGAAAAAGATGAACACGCTAGCAAAGAGAAGCGCGGTAAGCAGAAACTTGCCTGCCTCGCCTCTGTAAAATTCTTGCACAATATGTTGTGCCGATGTTGCACCTGCATGACGGAAGGCGCGAAAAACAAAATATGCCTGCCCTATCACCGCAATGCCAGCACCCGCGAGTGCCGATACGCCTGCAGCCGTGCCATACAGAAGCTGCGCTATCAACCACAACGCCACCATCAGTCGCACTTGCCATTTCAGTTGCTGCAGCGCGGGCTGATACTGCACCAGCGGCTGGGGCTTACTTCCTGTCATGACTGACTCATCGTATGCGGCTTACTGTTAAACAAGCCGTTGGCATTGAAGCGGGTGAATTATAGGGGAATTGCTAGCAAAAGGGCAACAAAACACTCTACAACTCGTCTAAGAAAGTATGATTTTTGCAAAAATACGGTCACTTTCACGCCATCGGGCTAGTTTGATTGTTCGACCTTGCTCTCAGCCTTTACGTATTTTTCTCGTAGCGCCATTCGCCGCAGCTGTTTCAGTGTTTGCACAGCATCATCCGCGACATTGTAGTTATACAGCATGGCCGGAATGAGCCCGCCGGGCTCGCCAGAGCCCCACAGCTCTACCTTCACTCGATGCGCATCTACGGTCGATACCTTCCATCGGCTTTTCGCGCCGAGCATCCGCACCACGTCTTTTTGCAGAGGATACTTTTCAGCTACCGCCTCAGCCTCAATCACTATGCCTTCAGATGTTTTAGTGCGGCGCGATAACAGCACGGCATCTCGAGGACGAAAGGGATACGGCAAGACATAGCGCAGATAAATTATCGCCGCGTCTTTCTTGCGGCTAATGACTTTTGCCTGAGTCACTCGGGCCAGCCATTCGGGCATGGCAGAGGCATCGGTGAGGATGGCCTCTATGCGCGCCGGCCCACCCTCTAAAACAGTGACCGCGTAAATATCATCAAACTGAGACCCGCTATGTGCTCGCTGATAGACGCGGATATCGCGCTCTTTATCAGTTTTTTTCAACGCCCAGCCGTCTGCCTGCGCCCCAAAAGCCAACAGCAGCGCCGCTGCCATGACCATCAGGCGACAGCACATCGACTTATTTAATGTGCGCAAGGATGCCATCGAGCTCATCTAGCGAGTTATAAGCGATAACCAACTTGCCCTTGCCACGAGCATTGCAGTTGATTTGCACCGCGGCGCCCAATCGGCCCGCTAAATCGTCTTGTAGCTTGCGTACATTTGGGTCTAAGGTTTTGCCACCTACCGCTGGCTTATCTTCTAGCAGGGCACGCACCAGGGCTTCGGTATGTCGAACCGATAATCCGCGCTCAATGACTTGCTGAGCTGCCGCTACTTGTTGATTTGTTGGCAGTGCTAACAGGGCACGCGCGTGCCCCATGTCGAGATCACCATGAGCAAGATTTTTCTTCACTTCATCGTGAAGGCCAAGCAGGCGCATTAGGTTACTGACCGATGCCCGCGACTTGCCCACAGCATCGGCAACTTGGCCATGATTAAGCTTGAATTCATCAGCAAAACGCTGCATTGCTAGCGCTTCTTCTAATGGATTTAAATCTTCGCGCTGAATGTTTTCAATAAGCGCTAAGGCGATCGCAGACTCATCGCTAAAGTCACGAATCAGCGCTGGCACTGTATCTAGCTGTGCAAGCTGGGCAGCTCGCCAACGGCGCTCACCAGCAATGATTTCGTAAGCTTTATCACCTGTTTTACGGACAATAATAGGCTGCAAGATACCTTGCGCCTTAATCGACTCAGCTAACTCTTGCAGTGCTTCTGGGTCCATGTCGCGGCGCGGTTGATAGCGCCCGCGCGTCAGCCACTCGACTGGCAGCTGTTGATATTCGCCCTCTGGCGCTTGGCCGGCAGCTACCGCCTCGACCTCATCTTGCACTTTGCGCACCGTGCCCAGCAAGGCGTCTAGGCCGCGCCCACCACCAAGCCCGCGTTTCTTTGCTGTTGCCATGGGTCAGTCTTCCTTTTTTTTGCTGAGCTTTTCGCGTCGCAGCAGCTCAGTCGCGAGAGCCAAATAAGCCATGGCGCCACGCGAGTTCTTATCGTACTGCAGAGCTGGCACGCCGTGAGCTGGTGCTTCCGCCAAGCGCACATTACGCGGAATCACCGTATTCAGCACTACATCGCCAAAATGGCTGAATAGTTCAGCCGAAACATCAGTCGCCAATGTATTCCGTGGGTCATACATGGTGCGCAAAATGCCAGCGATGTGCAGCGTAGGATTTGCCGTTTCGCGAACCCTATCAATAGTTTGCGTTAACGCCGCCAAACCTTCGAGTGCATAGTATTCACATTGCATAGGAATGATGACCGCTTCAGCTGCCACCAAAGCGTTCAATGTGAGCATGCTCAATGATGGCGCACAGTCGATAACCACTGCGTCGTAGCGGGACCGCAAGGTTTGCAACGCTTGGCGCAAGCGCTGCTCTTTATTCGGCATATCGACCAGCTCAATTTCAGCAGCAGTCAAATCGCCATTGGCTGGCAGCACATCGTAGCCGCCCGAGCCGGTCAAAATTGCATCAATCGCTGGAATATCCGCGAGCAAAACATCGAGCACTGAGTGCTCAAGATCGTTTTTGTTGATGCCAGAGCCTGTCGTGGCATTGCCCTGCGGATCTAAATCGACCAACAAGACACGGCGTTTCGTTGCCGCTAAAGAGGCCGCTAGATTGACGCTCGTTGTGGTCTTACCCACTCCGCCCTTTTGGTTGGCGACTGCAAACATCATATCCCTTGTCCTCAATCAGCCTGATTTGGCCGCTGTCTTTGCCTCAAGCGCGAATGCTTGAGTGCTGTATCAATTCGTTGGCGCCGCTTAAATTTGCGCGGCTAGAGTGCTTCGGCGCGAGCCAAACACACCAAATGGCGCGCCTCAGCTGCAAAGGGTACTCGCAAAGCGGGGGCAGTTTCGAGCCTTATTGTACTTGCTAAGGCTGCAATTTCTTCCTCTGGCATGTGGCCTTTCATTGCTAGCCATCGGCCATTACTTGCCAACAAATGCTCTGTGCCCGCAACCATGTCTTGCAGGCTCGCAAATGCTCGGCTGCAAATCTGCATGTATTGACCCTGGTGCTGCTCACAACGCGCGGTCACTATCGTCAGGTTTTTCAGGCCATTTGCCGCTTTAAACTGTGTGATGAAACGAGTTTTTTTGCTACTGCTATCGAGCACAGTGACATTCAGTTCAGGCCGAACCAACGCCAAAATAACGCCCGGCAAGCCAGCGCCAGTGCCGATATCAATCAAATCACCCGTGCTGATATGCGGCAAAATGCTCAAGCTATCGAGCAAATGCTTGTCGACCATGGCTAGTGGATCGCGCACGGCGGTGAGGTTGAAGGCTTGGTTCCACTTCACCAGTGCGGCCAAGTAGGCCATTATGCTGTCTATCACGGCCGGCGTTAAGCTTAAGTCCATGTCTTTTAGGCCTTGCTCGAAGCGCGTACGAGCCTGCTCTGGCCAATTTGCGGCTAATTTAACGTTCGCCATTAGACAGCCCGCGACAAGCGGCGACCTTGTTTTTTCAGCGTAATCAACAATAGCGACACGGCTGCTGGCGTCACACCCTGAATCCGTCCAGCCTGAGCTAGCGTTTCTGGTGTCGATGCTTTCAGCTTTGCTCGCACTTCATTGGACAAACCGATCACAGCGTCATAGTCAAAATCTTGTGGCAAGGTCATTTGCTCTTGCTGATGAAGACGCGCGACATCATCACTTTGCCTGTCGACATAGCCGGCGTATTTCACATTGATTTCAATTTGCTCACCGACTACGGCTTGCAAGTCATCAGGCACGATCGTTGAACCCAGAGCTGCTAGCTGTAGATAGGTCACCTGCGGGCGCTTTAAGGCATCGAGGTAATGGCATTCGCGGTTAATTTGCTCGCCGGTTAGCTCAGTAAAGCGCTTGGTGACTTCGCTACCTGGATGCAACCACTGCGACCTCAGTCGCTGTGTTTCCAGCTCAACCGCCTGCTGCTTGGCCTCAAATGCGGCCCAACGCAAGTCATCAATAAGGCCAAGCTCACGGCCTACAGCGGTCAGGCGAGTATCGGCATTATCTTCGCGCAGCATCAAGCGGTATTCAGCGCGCGATGTAAACATGCGGTACGGCTCTTTCGTACCCATAGTAATGAGGTCATCGACGAGCACACCGAGATACGCCTGATCGCGTGTGGGATACCAACCAGGCTTGCCCTGCGCTTGCAGGCCAGCATTTAAGCCCGCCAATAGACCTTGCGCACCAGCCTCTTCGTAGCCAGTGGTTCCATTGATCTGGCCAGCAAAAAACAGACCGGCAATGACCTTGGTTTCTAGCGTGTGCTTGAGGTCGCGCGGATCAAAATAGTCATACTCGATGGCATAGCCTGGGCGCGTGATATGGGCGTTTTCCATGCCCTTAATCGAGCGTACCAAGGCCACTTGCACATCAAACGGCAAGCTGGTTGAGATGCCGTTGGGATAAAGCTCATTCGTGCTCAAGCCTTCGGGCTCGATAAATATTTGATGTGAGTTTTTATCAGCAAAGCGATGAATTTTATCTTCGATCGACGGGCAATAACGCGGACCAACACCTTCGATAACGCCGGTATACATCGGTGAGCGATCAAGTCCACCGCGAATAATCTCGTGCGTTGCCTCGTTGGTGTGCGTGATCCAGCAGTTAACTTGACGCGGATGCATTTCGCGCTTGCCCATAAACGACATCACCGGCAACGGCGTATCACCAGGCTGCGCCTGCATCACAGAGAAATCTACCGACTTGGCATCGATGCGTGGTGGTGTGCCAGTCTTTAAGCGGCCAACACGCAATGGCAACTCGCGCAGGCGGTCAGCCAAAGCAATCGATGGCGGGTCGCCAGCACGGCCGCCACGATGATTCTGCATGCCGATATGAATGGTGCCGCCCAAAAATGTGCCGGTGGTGAGCACGACGGTTTTTGCATTAAAACGAATGCCGGTTTGCGTGATAACACCGGTGATGCGCTCGCCCTCGACAATGAAATCGTCGGCGGCTTGCTGGAAAATATCGAGATTGATCTGGTTTTCTAAAATTTCTCGGATGGCAGCTTTGTATAACGCGCGGTCGGCCTGGGCACGTGTTGCGCGCACAGCTGGGCCTTTACGGCTATTGAGCACGCGAAATTGGATGCCTGCCATGTCGGTGGCCAGAGCCATCGCGCCGCCGAGTGCATCGATCTCTTTCACCAGATGCGACTTGCCAATGCCGCCGATTGCGGGGTTGCAGCTCATCTGCCCCAAGGTTTCAATATTATGGGTCAGCAATAAGGTTTGGCAGCCCATGCGCGCGGCAGCCAAGGCGGCTTCGGTGCCGGCATGACCGCCGCCGATAACGATGACATCGTAAGACTTGCTGTACAACATAGATAAAACCCCGCGCGGGCGCTGGTTTAAACGGGGGCTGATTATACGGTTTGCGCGGCCTTGCGGCCAGTTCAGTTTTTAACCACCACCGCTTCAACGGCCAAATGCACGACAATTTCGTCGCTGACCATGCCAACAAACTTGTCCATACCAAATTCACTGCGATTAAAACGTGTCACTGCCTTCATGCTGGCAGCGTTTGCATCACCATAAAATGGATGTGGTCCAAGTGACTTGGTTTCAATATATAGCGTGACAGGCCTGACGATGCCATTGACGCTGATCTCACCACTTAAGCTAAGTTCGCGGCTTTTTTTGTTCACGGTATCGATGCTTTTGCTGCGGAAAATAATCTCAGGATATTCTTTGGCGCGGAAGAACTCGCCGGACTTTATTAGGCGGTGGTCGATTAGCTTCCAGCCACTTTTAAAGCTATTGACGGGAATATGTGCTTCAGCCCATGACTTATTTGGCGAGTCTAAGTTTCCGTAAATAAAACCTGTCACACCCTTGAACTCTCCGCCCTCGGTAGGCACTCCTAAATATTGCCAGGAGATGCTCACTTGTGTGCGCTGAGGGTCAATCGCATAGGTGATGATGCGATCGGCATAGCAGAAAGAGCTCCACGCAATTAAAGCGCCTGTCACTAGCCATCGCTGCATAAACACTCTGCCACTTCAAAGCTCGCGCTTTCCCCTTCGCTCATTTAAGTAGTCAGGGAACCAGCGCAGGTTGGGGAAGACAATGACTCGGATAATACCAATCAGCATCCATAGGTAAGCGCCCCCATAGACTGCGCCGCAGGCCATCGTTACATAGTCGAAATTGGGCGAAACATACTTGATCCCCCACCACGACACAATATCGGTGAGTGCTGCCGCTAGTGCTACGGGGAATACCCATTGATACCAACTCAAACGATTGAAGTGCATAGAGAATGGGATGCCAATAATTAAAATGGCGCAGGTGAAACCAAACAAATGGGCATGGGTAAAGGCAATCAGCTTGCCTTGGCTCATATTCGCGAAGTACTCATCGGTGCTGCCATTTAGCCCGATCTGGTAATGTACTTCCGCCAAGCCAAAAAAGAAGGCGACGCCAAAAAGTACCGTCGAAAGTGCAATTCCTCGCTGCGCAGCCACAGGTAAGTCTTTTAATGAAAACGCTAATTTAGGATCTTTGTAGGGGATAAAAAATCGCAGCAAAAAACAAATCGCGAAGAAAAAAAGTACTAGCCCAATTGGTCCACCAATGCTCAACCATGCTGATGGCTCTGGCGGCAGCTGCACAATGGCAGCATCGACTATAGGTGCGTCACTGAAAAAATCGAAGGCGGGATCGGCCACGTTTATGCCCCCCTCAAGCGCACATAGAGCAACATGCCGGCACGCTTAACCGCGAGCTGAACAGCCTGCTCAAGCGGGGCTTTTGCAGAAATACTGACTTTATTCACTGCTTGACCGACGAACTGATCATAAACTTTCAAGCCTTTAGCGCTAGGCACTTTATCTGCGTGCAGCACGCTAACACGGCTGATGTTGAGCTTTTTGTCAGTGGTCATCAGTAGGAAAAAATCCTTTCCCTGATAATTGGCTGCAAAAATAAGCCCTGTTCCTGCGGGTCGGCGATCAACCAGGGGAATGTAAATTGTGTTGTTGTCATCGGCGCTAAGCTCAACACCCATTTTCTTTGCCGCAGCAATATCAGCTTTCGTCAGCAGAGCATCTTGCGGCAGCCACGTCAGCACACCAGGAAAAGCATGGCGAACCTCACGCGGGATTAAGCTTGCGATATCTAGCCAATTACCTGGGTTTTTCGGCGTCGATTTTTTATCGCCCGGATTAGATTTTGCCTGCATCTCAGCGCTATTACTGATGCCGTCACCATCGCTATCTTTGTTGGCAATTTTACCGAAAGCGGCCATGTTTTTTCCGGCCACCTTAAACTCTTCACCGAAGCTATCGAGCTTTGAGCCACCGCCATCGGTGTGGCAGGCATTGCATGAGGGCATATATCCCGACTCTTGCTTATAGGCTCGGGCATATGCCGGCATTGCCGTCGCTAATGTGGGCAAGCTAAGTAGCAACGTGGCTGCGGCAACGGCGTTTATTATTTTCATTTTTACTCCACCAGCGTTAAGGCTGGTGCTGGTTAAAATCCAAAGAGGCTAGGCACGGCTTCTCGCATGCGCTTCAACGCATCTTGCCCCGACTTACCAGCATCGATTAGTTCTTCGTATTGAATAGAGTCGCGCGGCGGCATGAGTTTATTGGCCTTTTCTGTGCCGGTGTAACGCTCCCAGTCTAGGGCGTCGCGAATTTCTGACTTATCTTTAATGCTCGCTAATACAGCATCCTCATCCGCACCGCCCATGAAATTTAAGCGTTTCGATGGGTTGCCGCGATGACAGGCAAAGCAATGATCTTCAAAGTCTTTCAAAATAGCGTGTTTTTTGACTTTCAAAGGAGGCACGCCTGAAGCTTGCGGTGGTGACATTTCTTTTGTCGATAAACAGCAATAATTAGTACCCTGACCCAATAGTGCGCGCATCAGCGCCACCCGGCTGACCGGCTTAGCGACAAAAACTTCATTAGGAAGCGCATCTACTTTTGCCAAATACGCTGATGGTTGATAGTTCACTGCTTCACTCAGCTGATCGATATCGCTGCTGCTAAACAGTGCGGCTACGCCATACACACCATCAATATCATTCGCGCTCAATGTTTGCTTTGGCGGGCGCTGACTTAAAGGATCGAGGCGAGCTTGAAGCTTTGGTAGGCGATCAAAGGCATCTAAATCTTCATTATTCATCGCGCCCTCGCCCAATTTAATGTCGCGCGACGTGAGCTTATGCCACCAGCCTTTGAAGCCACGGCGCTCACCCAATGGGTCGCGATTGAAAATATCTGACTCCGGCACGGCAATGCCTTGCTTGGGATAGTTCACCGCTTGCAGCTTTTGCAGCTGCTTAGCTAAAGGCTGCTCAGGATCGAAACTACCTGGGCTATCGCGATATAACAGAGCCAGTTTCAGTAATGTGCGCCGGCACTCATTACCGTTTAAGCCGCAACCATCGAGCCAAATTCGCTGGGTCACGTTGATAAAGTTGCCTTCATCGGTGAGTTGGTCGAAGCGATCTGGTGATGCTAGGACATTGCTTATTGGCAATGATAAGTATTTTTCAGCCCCGCCTCGTGCAATGCGGATGGCTTCAGCAGTATCGGGCTGAGCATTAGTTTCATTCCACGGCCGTTGCGGAAATATTGGCCCAGCGCCTTGGTGACATGTGGTGCAGATAGCGCGCTGCGCATAGACAATGCGCGGCACGCAGCCAGCGCAGTAATTTTGCACGAGCTGAAACTCGAAGCGCCCCGCTGCTTCGTTATAGCTTAAGACTTCAATTTCACGCGCATTTTCAACAAAGCCCATAAAAAGCTGGCCGCGTGGGCGTAGCCCTAAGCCACCAGCTTTATTTTTCTGCTCAAAGTCTGCTGCAATAAGCGAGCGTGGATGCTTGTAGTCGGCCAAGCCCTTAAGCAAGGATCGGCCATCAGGAATCAGAATATTGATCGGCATTTCACCGTTCGGATTCTGATCCTGAATTAGCTTTACTAGCTTGTCATAGGGATATGGCAGGCCATCATTTTGCGCAATGATATGGTCAAAAAGCGAGCGCGTGCCTTCCGGTGGCAAATCCGTTTGCGGGATAACTTTCGTCGATACCGACCCCGCTGGTGCTTTTGTACTGTGCACCAGCTCAGCGATATTGGCGTCGTTTTTTGGCTGTAGCAGCCAGAATAAACAGCCGGCTACTACAACCAATAGGCCAATCCATCGCCACACGCGCTTCATAACAACCTCACATCAGCTTTAAGAACTCACGTAGTGCGTACTTATCTTCTTTGCTCAGGTCGACACCAAATTGGTGGCCGTTATTTTCCACGATGTCGCCACAACCCATAAACAAAGGACTGTGTGGGTTAACCGAGGCGATATTCGCTACCGGTGTGCCCTTCTTCACGGGGATTTTTAACAAGCCTTGCATGTCTTCACGTGCCGTAATTTTTGTATCTTCCGTGGTTAGCGAAATTTTTTGTGGGCGATGTTTTCCATCTTTTGGATTGTCAGAGGTCATCAGCTCGGCAAACGAGTTTTCGAATTGCTTGATGCGCCCCGCAACCGTGAAGTCTGGTGAACCATCGGCCAAATAAGTCACTTCGCCAATCGCATTATTGTGCATGAATGGCGCCGTAGCCCAGACCGACAATAGTGAAATGTTGCGCAGATAGCCGGGGCCGCCTTCAACTTTTTTCTCGCCCACTTTCATGCCGCCAATAAACGGAATCATGCGATTGAGAACACGCGGCACACTGCCGGGTGAAGGGCTATTTTTGTAGGTCTCAGAAGAGAACTCTTCCCAAATATGGCCCTTGTTATGGTTATCGTGCAGCGCGCGGCAGAAGTTAGTGCCAATGATATTGAATGGCGTGCGCTCATCATTACCTAACCAATCCTGCCCAAACACGCCTTTCTCAGCGAACTGATTTGGGCGTAATTTTCCAGCAGCATCTTTGCTTAAGTAGCGTGCAATGAACTTTGGATCGTTACGCTCAGCTTCGCTGTATTCCATGGTCCAGTAGTCTTCTTTGCCGAAAACATGGCCCTCATAGAATTTGCCTAAAGCGATTTTGTCGTTACGAATATTGGCAGGCGCCATTTTCGTGCTGTGACAAGTTGCGCATTCTTGCGCGAACACTTCGCGGCCTTTAGGCACGACTTTGGTATCAATAAAATCAGTACCAGCTTTGCCATCTTTGTCTTTCGATGCCATTAAGTAGGTTGGACCGCCGGTGATCAAAAACGCCGCGAGGTCGTCCATTTTTGCATCGGCATAGTTCCATGGATCGCACTCAGCCGCACATTGCATGATGCGCAGTGGGCTTTGCTCGGTGCCGCGACCAATCATCCTGCCAGGATAAGCAAAGTTTGGCGTCCAGCACTCCTCGGTACACATGCCGATATTGACGTAAACACGAATCAGCGCGAGATGCTCACCAACGCTATCTTCAGCACCTTTCAAAACATGGCGCGTATTTGCTGTGCTGATTTTCCCAGTGACTGGGTCTTTCATTTCATGCGAGAAAATTCGCTTGTTATGGAAGTCCATGATGTTGTTTTGTGTGCCGGGGTTATTCATCCAATCCGATGCCACCAACGATGTATCGATAGTGCCTAAACGACCACCTTTTAAGACCTGACGCGCTGGGCTGCTTTCTGGAGCCCCTAGGAAAAATGCATCAG
The DNA here is from genome assembly GCF_042677145.1 of Paraperlucidibaca wandonensis. Taxonomy (NCBI): domain Bacteria; kingdom Pseudomonadati; phylum Pseudomonadota; class Gammaproteobacteria; order Moraxellales; family Moraxellaceae; genus Paraperlucidibaca; species Paraperlucidibaca wandonensis. The sequence continues at coordinate 2,063,194 of NZ_JBHTIT010000001.1, forward strand.
GCTGGACAATATGTTGGTTGCCAATTGTCGCCGTTAAATTAGTCCATGTTGGTTCATTGGGGTTTTCTGGCGGGTTCGTTGGATCAAAGCCAACGTGACACTGAACGCAAGGGTGGCCAATAATAAAGCGCTTGTTTTTGGCTATTTCATCTTTGCTATAAGCCGCTGTTTGCGGGTTGTAAACTACCTTGCCATCTTTGTCTTTAATGGGGTCGGCATAGTATTTGCGGTAGCCTAAAACGCCAGATGAGTGCGGATCTTGGCACTTGTCATACCAGTTTGTGCTGGCATCGCCTTCACTACAATCTGGATCATTAATTAAACCCCATTTAGTGAAACGCTCAGAGCGCGTGCGTGTGTCGAGCCATGGGTAGTTCATATGATCTTTGCCAACGACACGTGATTGCAGCAGGTAGTTTTCATCCTGGTTGCCAAACGTGCCTTTGTACCAAACGTCGCGGCCACGGCGAGCTTGATCGCGCATTTCTTGCGCTTTCGCTGGATCTGTCGCTGCGACATCTGTAAATAATTGATTTACATAACGGCAACCTTCAGCGTCATAGCCAGTTGGTTGCGGCTGATCGCAGGGTGGCGGCACATATTGAGGAATAGGTTCAGATTTCCAAGTGACTTTGTCGCCGCGTTTATGTGTCTCAGGGCTTGTTCCTGGCGCCCAAACTTTTCGTGCTGCAAGCGTGTCGTAGTAATGATCTTTAAACCATTGCTCACGCTGCTTCCAATAAGGAGTGCCGGCGTAGACACCAGTAGTAAGATTTCGATCTGCTAAATCGCTGAGCGAAACGCTTCGATAGGTAGATTGATACGGCTCGTTGCTAACGGGTACATGACCTGTCGGCATATCGTAAGCCGTTAGCTCAGGCACATTAGGCACTTGAATAACACTGGGGACAGGTGGTACTACGGGTGGTGCCGGCGGCAAGGTTGCTACGGTGTAAAGCGCAAATGCTCCAACACCAACAAGTGCGGCTAGTCCTACTTTATTTTTTTTCATGCTTACTCCAGGCGAGCCATGTTTATTAATACATGCCCTAAGGCCACTTCAGACTGGTACTATAGTACCAATTAATCTGATGGTCAATTATTGTTCTATTTTGTTTTAACTTACTTACCTATGCAGAATGACGAGAATATACGCCCTAACAAGTCATCTGCCGTAAAACTGCCCGTAATTTCAGACAAACTGTTCTGTGCTAACCGTAAATCTTCTGCGGCTAACTCTCCAGCTCTATGACTCAACAATACATTTTTTGCTTGCTGACAATGATCTTTAGCTCTTACCAAAGCATCTACATGCCGTTGTCGTGCTGAAAAATGACCAGAACCTAGCGGCTGGTAACCCATCAGAGATTTCAAATGCTCTCTTAATGGCTCTAGGCCATTATGATTAGCTGCCGATAATGCGATGGTTTTAAGTTGTTGGTTAGCGCAGCTAAGCTCGCCAAGGCCTAATGCTTTCTTAGATAAATCGCATTTGTTGAGCACAATAAACAGCTGCTTCGGGCATTGTGCAAATTGCTGAAAGATTGCCTTTTCAATTTCTGCACTTGGGTATTGGCTATCCCAAACCCACATCACTGCATCTGCTGCATCCACTTCACGCTTAGCGCGGCGGATGCCTTCTTGCTCGATCGCATCAGAGCTGTCGCGTAGGCCTGCGGTATCAATTATGTGTAATGGCATGCCATCGATTTGAATTTGTTCGCGCAAGACATCTCGGGTTGTACCTGCTACATCGGTAACAATAGCGGCGTCATGCCCTGCTAATGCGTTCAGCAGGCTGGATTTGCCGGCATTTGGCAATCCAGCAATAACAACTCGCATGCCATCGCTTTGAATAACGCCTTGTTTTGCTTGATATAAAACTTGATCTATTTGTGCAAGTACGGCTTCGAGTTTGGCTTCAAGTTGGCCATCAGCAAGAAAATCGATTTCCTCTTCAGGGAAATCAATTGCCGCTTCAATGAACAGGCGTAAGTAAATCAGTGATTCTAAAAGTTCATCTACCTTCTGCGAAAATGCACCCTGAAGTGTATGAACGGCAGCGCGTGCAGCAGATTCAGAACCAGCTTCAATGAGATCAGCAATTGCTTCAGCTTGCGCTAAGTCTAATTTATCGTTGAGAAAAGCGCGCTCAGAAAACTCGCCTGGCCTTGCCATGCGAGCACCGCGACGTATCGCTTCTTGCAATAACATGCCTAAAACAATGGGGCCACCATGGCCTTGAAGCTCAACGACATGCTCGCCGGTAAAGGAGTGCGGAGCTTGAAAATACAGCAGCAAGCCTTCGTCTAAAACCTGAGCTTGGCTGTCATAAAACGAAGTGAACAGAGCATGCCGTGGTGGTAAGGCTTTTGGCACTGCATGATTTGCGATTTCTCGACCTATGCGCTCGGCATTTGGCCCAGACAATCGAATAATGCCAACGCCACCGCGACCGGGTGGCGTGGCAATGGCGGCGATCGTGTCAGTGATCAGCGCCATTGGAGCTTAGTGCCCGCTTTGTTGCGCAGCAGCTTTTTCGATATTACGCGTGATTACCCACTGCTGCGTAATCGACAGCAAGTTATTCATCAACCAATACAGCACCAAACCAGCAGGGAACCATAGGAAGAATACGGTGAACACCACAGGCATTATCTTCATAACCTTAGCCTGCATAGGATCTTGCGGGGCTGGGTTGAGCTGTTGCTGGACGAACATCGAAACACCCATCAGCAATGGCAAGACGAAGTAGGGGTCCATTAAGGACAAATCTTGAATCCACAAGATCCAGCTAGCGTGACGTAGCTCAACCGATTCCATTAATGTCCAATACAGGGCAATGAACACGGGCATTTGCACCAATATTGGCAAACAACCGCCCAATGGATTGATCTTCTCTTTTTTGTACAGAGCCATCATGGCTTGCGACATTTTTTGGCGATCATCACCAAACTGTTCTTTCATGCGCTGCATTTCAGGCATGACACGACGCATATTGGCCATGGAACGATAGCTAGTTGCCGACAGCTTAAAGAACGCGGCTTTTACCAAAATCGTCAGGACGATAATTGACCAACCCCAGTTGCCTAAGAAACCATGAATTGATTTCAACAGCCAAAACAAGAATTGCGCAATTGGCCACAACCAACCGTAATCCACTGTCAACTCAAGTCCAGGTGACAAAGTTTTCAATTTGTCTTGGATTTTCGGACCAGCATAAAAATCTGCAGCAACACTACCCTGCCCACCAGGTGCAACTAGTAAAGGACTCGACGTGAAACCAATATAGTTATCTGCGCCGTTATTGCCTTTACGCGTGCTGATTTGGTTGATTTGCTGAGCGGGTGGTATCCAAGCAGAGACAAAGTAATGTTGAACCATCGCCACCCAACCACCGGTGACTTGTTGGCTCATCACTTCTTTACCAAAATTATCGAGCGATTCTTTATTGTAGTTTTTATCAGCAGTCCACCAAGCGCCACCCAAAAAGGTAACCATGCCAAATGAGTGATTGTCACTACTTGGATCTTTGCTGTTATCGCGCTTAATTTGGCCGAACATAACGCCCTGCCAAGGCTTATCGCTGGTGTTAGCAACGTGATAATTAATGCCTATGCGATAGTCGCCACGAGTAAAGGTGAAAACCTTTTCAACTTTGACGCCAGCATCTGTTGTTGTCGATAACACAACTTTCAGAGCATCTTGGCCATCAGCCAATGTAAATTGGCTTTGCGCTACATCATAAAGTGGTCGGCCACTGGCTTGATCATCCAAACCTTGTAGGCCAGTGCCATTACCAACACCGACTAAGCCACTTTGCGCGATATACGTGAGATTGTTGGACTGATTCATCAGCACGAATGGTGTTTTGTCCGTCACAGTCTGTGTGTATTTAGGCAAAGACACGCGTGTTACATCACCACCCAGACGGTCAATATCTACATCTAAGACATCCGTTAGTACTCGCACATGCGGTGACGTCGTAGAGTCCGACACTAATACTGGCTTGCTAACATTCGCTGCTGTTGCAACCGCAACTGCAGGGATATCAGAATTTGCTGCGGGCGCTACCACTGCTGGCATTTCACCGGCTTCAACCGTAACCGCTGTGCTAACCACTTCATCAGCTTTAGGTTTAGTGCCGTAGTCCTGCTGCCAAGATAGAAATAAGAAATACGTGACAGCAGCGAGTGCCACCATAATTAGTGTGCGACGGAATTCCATACTCACGGTTCCTGTTGACGACAAGGAGGGGTGACTTTGCTCGGTACGGGATCATAGCCGTGTTTACCGAAGGGATGACAGCGAGATATTCGTTTTATCGCAAGCCAACCACCCTGTATTGCACCAAATTCACGAATTGCCTGTTCGGCATAGGCCGAGCAAGTAGGTTCGTAACGGCAACGAGGAGGCAGCATGGGGCTGATTACATAGCGATAAAATCGGATAGGCAACAGCAGTAGCCATTTCATAATGAACTGGCTAACTGTTTTGATATTTTGTTATGCAGCTGCTGAAGGCTTTTCGCAAAATCACTGTGTAGCGTTTCATTTGGAATGTCAGCTAAGGCGTTTTTGGCAAGAAAAACTATATCGAGCGCATAACTTGCTGGCAATTGCAGACGAAACGTATTGCGAACACATCGCTTTATACGGTTTCGACTAACAGCAAGTTTGACTTTTTTCTTCGCGATGATGAAGCCAATGCGATCAGTTGTATGCGCTGATGCTTTTGCTAACAACATATAGTGCGAATGATGTGCTTTGAACTCAGCGCCATCCATGACGTACTTGAAGTCTGCTGGTGTCAGTAGACGTCGGTCTCTGGTAAAGCGCTGAGTGCTCACATTTCTCAGACAGTTAGGCGCTTACGACCTTTTGCACGGCGACGAGCTAGAACGGCGCGACCGTTTTTAGTAGCCATACGTGCACGAAAGCCGTGAGTACGTTTTTGCTTGATGGTGCTGGGTTGGAAAGTACGTTTCATGATTGCGTTCCGCTAACAACTCGCCCAGTTGGGCTCAAGGGAGCGGAATCTTAGGTAAGTGCCGTGCTTTTGTCAACGGCTTTGCTTATCAATCTTAAAGATCGTGATTTTAAAGTTGTGCACAGTTCCTTATTGTTAACCATTAAATAAATACTCTTTTAGATTTTAAGAGCTTTAGTGGTTTTTTTAGTGGTCCTGATATTTTGTTGATAAGCCATTTTTTTTGTTAGATAACAATAGGTTAGATTACATCAATAGTTGTTTATGAGCCCGTTCTTTAGTGATCTTAAAAGCTGTGGATGATTGTGGATAACTTTGAGTCCTGGTATTCGTCACAGCTAATCCTCTGAGTGCTACCGTAGTTATACGCTAACTTATCTACATGCTCTCAAATCTTGTGGATAAAAGCTTTTGCATTGCCTGCTAAGCCCGTTAGAATCTCGTTTTGCTATGTGGACAGATGGTATGGCTGATTCTGTGTGGGAAGGTGCGCTGCAGCGCTTACAAGAAGAGTACCCACCTAATCTTTTTCAGATGTGGATACGGCCCTTACAGGTTGAAGAGTCAGCGACGACTTTGCTGTTATTGGCGCCTAACACTTTTTTTGTCACTCATATTGGTGACAAATTTATGGCGCGGATACGTGAAATCGTTACCAATATGTCTGACGGACGTATCACTCAAGTTAGTATTCGTGTTGGTTCGCGCGGCGATGCAGAGCCTAAGCAGTCGCAATCGTTACGAAACACGACGCCTGCAACCTCCCCGTCTGCGCTAGCGAAACCGTTGATGCCGGTCATTGAGCCAATTGCGCGCCCAGCAAGCAGCCTGAACTCTCTTTTCACCTTTGATAACTTTGTCTCTGGTAAAGGTGCTCAGCTAGCGCATGCAGGCTGTCTGCAAGCGGCTGATAACCCTGGCGCATCGCATTCCAATCCGCTGTTTATTTATGGCCCTACCGGCTTAGGTAAAACTCACTTAATGCATGCTGTGGGCAATGAAATGTTGCGCAGAAACCCCAATGCTCGAGTTATGTACATTACTTCTGAGCGCTTCGTGGGCGACTTCATCAATGCCCTTCAGCGATCAATGATGAATGATTTCAAGCGCTTATATCGTTCGCTAGATGCCTTGTTAATTGATGACATCCAGTTTTTTGCCAAAAAAGAGAGCACGCAAGATGAGTTTTTTCACACTTTTAACTCTTTGCTAGAAGGCTCGCGCCAAATCATCATGACTTCAGATCGTGTTCCGCGTGATATTTCGGGCATGGATGATCGTTTGAAGTCGCGCTTTTCCTGGGGCTTGTCGATTCAAGTTGATCCGCCAGATAAAGAAACGCGCGTTGCCATCTTGCTGAAAAAGGCGCATTCAGCGGGTTTTGATGTGCCTTTAGAGTCTGCCCACTTTATTGCAGAGCACGTTCAGGGTAACGTGCGTGAGCTTGAGGGTGCGCTAAATAAGGTCATTGCCAATGCTCGTTTTCGAGGCGCACCGGTGACTTTGGAATTAGTTAAAGAAGCATTGCGAGATCTGCTGCTTCTGCGCGTGAAGCAGTTTACTATCGAGAACATTCAGCGCGTTGTAACGGAATATTTTTCGATTTCACTGCGCGATCTAAAAGGAAAAAAACGTAACCGTTCGTTTGCTAGGCCTCGCCAGATGGCGATGGCGCTATCGCGTGAGCTTACCGGCAATAGTTACCCTGAAATCGGCCTAGCGTTCGATGGCAGGGATCACAGCACCGTTATTCACGCCTGCGATCGGATTGCTCAGCTTCGGCAGTCAGATGCTCAGTTGAATGAAGATTACTCTACTTTGTTGCGCCAGCTTCAGGCGTAAGTTTTGGGAAGATAACCATGAAAGTCTCAATGTCTCGCGATCAGTTATTAAAGCCCTTGCAGCAAGTTTCTGGCGTTGTTGAAAAACGTCAAACCTTGCAGGTGCTATCGAATGTTTTAATTGTGGTAGCTGATGGCGAAATTGCCATGACTGGCACCGATCTTGAGGTTGAGCTGCTCTCGCGCCAAGATTTAGAGAATGAGTCGCGTGATGGGAAGATTACGGTTCCATGCCGTAAATTGCTGGATATTTGCCGCGCCCTGCCTGCAACGGCGCAAGTTGATTTATCCGTTGATGGCAATCGCTTACTGCTTAAGTCCGGCAAGAGCCGATTTACGTTGACGACATTGCCGGCGAATGATTTTCCGAACTTAGAAGAAAGCCTCAACGCGGCATATACCGTGACGTTAACTCAGCGTGTTTTGAAGCAGATGATTGATAAAACTTCGTTTGCGATGGCTCAGCAAGATGTTCGCTACTACCTCAATGGCATGTTGTTTGAGGTCACCGCAGATCGTCTACGTGTAGTCGCTACAGATGGCCATCGTCTCGCCATGTGCGATGCTGAGATATCATCTCAAGTTACTGAAAAGGCTCAGGTTATTGTCCCGCGCAAGGGTGTGCAAGAGCTATCTCGTTTGCTTGCTGATGAAGATACAGAGGTCACATTAACGCTTGGTTCAAATCATCTGCGCGTTACTGTCGGCAATGTAACTTTCACATCTAAACTAATTGATGGCCGTTTTCCTGACTACGAACGTGTGTTGCCTAAAAATGGTGACCGTACTTTGATCGCCGGTCGCGAAGAGCTGAAGTCTGCGTTACAGCGCGCTGCAATTTTGTGCAATGAAAAATTCCGTGGTGTGCGCTTACAAATTAATGATCAGCAACTGAAAATTTTAGCTACCAACCCTGATCAAGAGGAGGCTGAAGAAGAGCTGCAAGTTGAATTCAGTGGCAACTCTTTAGAGATTGGTTTCAATGTTGGTTATATGCTTGATGTCCTGAACGCACTTAATGGTGCTTATACCCAAGCCATTTTAGGCGACACCAACAGTTCTGCATTAATCCGCGACAATGATCCTGAGCAGGCCAACGCCGTTTATGTCGTTATGCCTATGCGTCTGTAAGGTCTCTCTCTTAGCGTGACTGTCTCTAGGCTGCAAGTTCACCATTGGCGCAACTTGCAGCCGCTTTCTCTTGAGCCATCTCCTGGCTTGAACATTTTAGTTGGCGATAACGGCAGCGGTAAAACGTCTCTCTTGGAGGCGATTTATTTGCTCGGTGTTGGCCGCTCTTTTCGAACACTAAAAGCTAAGCGTCTTATTCAAGATGGTCAGCAATCAACAACTATTTTTGCTGCTACTGGTTCTGGCCATGCCCTGGGCATTCAAAAAAATAGTGATGGCACTACATCTGCTCGTTTAAATGGTAGTAGCGCCTCTCGCCTCTCTGCGCTCGCCCATCTTTTGCCAGTGCAATTGTTTGACCCACGGTCGCTTGATGTTTTGTCTGGGCCTAGTCTTCCTCGCCGCCAATTATTAGATTGGGGTGTGTTTCACGTGGAACACTCATTGGTTGATCAATGGGCGCGAGCAAGTCGCGCGCTTCAACAAAGGAACTCTTTGCTGAAAAGTGCTAAAATACCCGATGATTTATTGCTCGCATGGGAACTTGAGCTTGCGGATGCTAGTGAGCAAATCCATGCGGCGAGAAAACGCTTTATGGACTCATGGCAGCCATTTTTAGTGGCTGCCATGTCGCGTCTACTGGAAGGATTTAATATTCAGGTCGGCTATCAGCCTGGCTGGGATGCCGATGTTCCTCTTTTGGAATTGCTGAAAGAGGCGCGTGTAAAAGACGCTGAGAGGGGCTTTACACAGTTAGGTTACCATCGTGCTGATATTCGAATTCGCGCAGATGGTGTTTTGGCTGAGGAGCGATTGTCTCGTGGCCAATTAAAGCTTTGCGTATGCGCGATTAAGTTGTCTTTAGTTGAGCGTTTACGTCTTGCTGGCGCCCGACCTGTTTTGCTTTTTGATGATCTTGCTTCAGAGCTGGATCAGACATCGCGCAGACTAATGATGCAGTGGATAGAAGAAATGAATCTGCAAACTTGGTTAACGACCATTGAGCTTGATCAGTTGGATGATTTTTGTGGGCAAATGCCACGGCAAGTGTTTCACGTGAAGCAGGGCAATATTACGCCAGTCTCAACGCAGGCTCGCACCGGAGAAGAAGAATGAGTGATGTTTATGATGAGTCCAGTATTACCCAATTAGAGGGTCTGGAGGCTGTTCGTAAACGCCCTGGGATGTATATCGGCGACACCTCCGATGGCACGGGCCTACACCACTTGGTGTTTGAGGTCGTTGATAACTCTATCGATGAAGCCTTGGCTGGCCATTGCGACGAAATTCAAGTCACAATTCATTCGGATAATGGCATCACGGTTTCAGATAACGGCCGTGGCATTCCGCCTAATGTGAAAATGGATGACAAGCATGAGCCAAAGCGTAGTGCGGCAGAAATCGCGCTAACAGGCCTCCATGCCGGCGGTAAGTTTAACCAGAACAGCTACAAAGTGTCGGGCGGCTTGCATGGCGTTGGTGTTAGCTGCGTAAACGCATTGAGTAAATACCTGCGGCTAACGGTTCGTCGTGATGGCCAAGTGCATACGCTAGAGTTCACCGGCGGCGCGGTTATTGATCGCCATATTGAATTAGTGGATGGCGTTGAAGTATCACCTATGCGCATCACAGGCAAAACTGAGCGCCGCGGCACAGAGGTGCACTTTCAGCCTGACACTGACATCTTCATAGAGAATTACGATTTTCATTACGATATTTTGGCTAAGCGCCTACGCGAGCTGTCTTTTCTTAACTCAGGCGTGCGCATTGCATTAAAAGACGATCGCACAGGTCAAGAAGAGCTATTTCAATATGAAGGTGGCTTGGCGGCATTCGTTAACTATTTAAACGTGAACAAGACGCCGCTTAATAACGTCTTTCACTTCATTGTTCCTCAAGATGAGCACCCGCACGGCATAGGTGTTGAGGTGGCTTTGCAGTGGAACGATAGCTATCAAGAAAACGTATATTGCTATACCAACAATATTCCTCAGCGTGATGGCGGTACTCACCTTCAGGGGTTTAGGACAGCGTTAACACGAACCTTGAACAACTATGTTGAAAAAGAAGGCCTGCTGAAAAAAGATAAAGTAACCACTGCTGGTGAAGATATGCGCGAAGGCCTAACGGCTATTGTCTCAGTTAAAGTGCCGGATCCTAAGTTTTCCAGCCAAACTAAAGACAAGCTTGTGTCGTCTGAAGTAACTAACGTTGTTTCTAGCATCATGAGTGAAAAATTCGAAGAGTACTTACTCGAGCATCCCTCAGCGGGCAAAATCATTGTCGGTAAGATTTTGGACGCAGCTCGTGCTCGTGAAGCGGCGAGAAAGGCGCGCGAGATGACGCGCCGTAAAGGGGCGCTGGATATCGCAGGCTTGCCTGGTAAGTTGGCAGACTGCCAAGAGAAAGACCCTGCCCTGTCTGAATTATATTTAGTGGAAGGCGACTCGGCTGGTGGATCTGCCAAGCAAGGCCGTAACCGTAAAATGCAGGCTATTCTTCCATTGAAGGGTAAGATCTTAAACGTAGAAAAAGCTCGCTTTGATAAGATGTTGTCATCGGCCGAGGTCGGCACTTTGATTACGGCACTGGGCTGCGGTATTGGCCGTGATGAGTACAATCCAGACAAGCTTCGTTATCACAAAATCATCATCATGACCGACGCGGATGTCGACGGTTCGCATATTCGTACATTGCTCCTGACCTTCTTCTTTAGGCAAATGCCTGAGCTTATCGAGCGTGGCTACATCTATATTGCTCAGCCGCCGCTGTATAAAGTCAAAAAAGGTAAGCAAGAGCAGTATCTGAAAGATGATGATGCGATGGAGAAGTACCAAACATCTATTGCGCTAGATGGCGCTGAGCTTCGGATTTCTGAAAACTCACCGGCAATTTCCGGCCTGGCTCTAGAGAGCCTGATTAATGGCTACCGTAATTTCATTAATTTGCTAAAGCGCTTAAGCCGTCGTTATCCCGAAGTTATGCTGGAGCAGTTTTTAACTTTAGGCACTTTGGCGTCAGACAAGTTATCTGATCAAGCTATTGTTGTTGAGTGGTCTGGAAAGCTACAGAAGGCAGTTAATGACGCCGCAGACCCTAGCCAACGTTACTTAGTTGAAGCAGTGTTTGATAACGAAACACAAAACTATTTTGTGCAAATCGACTTAATAGCTCACGGCGTTCCATACACCTATCGATTAGGCACAGAATTCTTCTCGTCTCCTGAGTATCGCCAAATTTCGACACTTGCCGATGCGCTTGATGGCCTTATGGTTCCTGGCGCCCTGGTGCGTCGTGGTGAGCGTGAGGTCGCTGCTGAGTCATTTAAGCAGGTCTACCAATGGCTTATGCAGGAGTCTAAGCGCGGTCTTGGCGTGCAGCGTTATAAAGGCTTGGGCGAAATGAACCCAGACCAGCTTTGGGAAACAACGATGGACCCTGAGTCTCGCCGCATGTTGCAGGTGAAAATTGAGGATGCAATTGGTGCGGATCAAATGTTTACAACGCTCATGGGCGATAACGTTGAACCACGCCGTGCGTTTATCGAAACCAACGCACTACTAGTAACCAACCTCGACGTATAAGAGGCCAAAGCCTTTTGGCGCAATGAGTTCTCATAAAGCGCCAAAAGGCCATCGGGGTGTTTCACGTGGAACAGGTAAAGTTGGTTTTGGCGCCGATGGAGGGTTTAACCGATTTCGATATGCGCCGAACACTTACAGAGCTCAGCCCCTATGCGTGGTGCGTTACCGAATTTTTACGAATAACCCAGCAACTACTCCCCTCCAGTGTTTTCCTAAGGCATATGCCAGAGTTGGAAACGGCAAGCAAAACTGCAAATGGCACCCCAGTGCATTTACAGCTCCTAGGCAGTGATCCAACACTGATGGCCGAAAACGCTGCTAAAGCGGCATCTCTAGGCGCACTAGCAATTGATATCAATTTTGGCTGCCCCGCGAAGACCGTAAATAGGCATCGCGGCGGAGCCGCTTTGTTAAAAGAGCCAGAGTTAATTCATAGAATTGTGTTGGCTGTACGCAATGCTGTGCCGTCAGAAGTCCCAGTCAGCGCCAAGATTCGATTGGGTACTGATGATGCTAGCGAGATGGCTGAAAATGTCGCCGCAATTGCTCAAGCAGGAAGCTCTTGGCTAACCATTCATGGCAGAACTAAAGCGCAAGGCTATCGGCCACCAGTGGACTGGCACGCTATTGCCGATGCTCGTCGCTATGCTAATGGTATGACCATCATTGCCAATGGTGATGTGCACAGCAAGCTTGCTGCTGAGATGTGCCAGCAAATAACCGGCTGCAATACGCTAATGATAGGCAGAGCCGCTGTTAGTCAGCCTGGCTTGGTTGAGGAAATAATGAGTGGTCGCGAGTCACTTAGCTGGGCTGCCGTAAGACAGGCTCAGCTTAAGTTTTTAGCAGAAATGAATGGTCAGGATGTGCGGATGGTCGGAAGATATAAGCAGTGGTTAGCGATGACCGCCCTGCACTATCCAGAGGCCGCTGCCGATTTTGCCTTGATCAAGCGGCTCAAGCATCGGCAAGCGGTTTTTGACACGATGGCGCTATAGCTGGCTATTCGACTCTTCACTTGTTGGCTGTTCAAGCCACTCCTTCCAAATAGCTAACATCACAGCCAATATGACGGGGCCTAAAAATAGGCCAATCATTCCGAATGCAGTAAGCCCGCCAAGCACGCCAAACATAATCAGCAAGAACGACACTTTGGTTGCCGTGGAGATGACCAAGGGTCGAATGATATTGTCGACTGAGCTAACAACAAGCCCGCCCCAAATGGCGAGACCTACAGCGCTGAATGTGTCGCCGCTAGCTAAAAGCCAAAGCGATACAGCACCCCAAGCGAATGGTGTGCCGAAGGGTATCAGCGCGATTAAAAAGGTCACTACGGCGAGAAATATTGGGTTTGGTGCCCCAGCCACGGCATAGCCTGCACCGGCCAGCGTGGCCTGTGCTACCGCGGTCAGAACGATGCCAAAGACGACGGCGCGGGTCATGTCCCCGGCCGCCTTCATATAACGCTCGCCATGCCCGGGCGTAATAAGTGCCAACGCCTTTCGAGTTTGATGCATTAGCGCAAGGCCATCGCGATAAAAGAAGAAAGCGGTAAACACGGTGATAGCCAGTTTGATTAGGTTTCGACTAATGCCACCTGCAAGCAGCTTGGCTTGCGGAATGCCGAGGCTGGCGATGCTACGAATACTATCTTTGGCGGCTTGAGGGTCGGCATGAGTCTGCGTCCACCAGCGTTGCAGCTCGTCATAAAGCCAAGGGGCAAAGTCTGCCAGCCATGGTGAAACAGGCAGCTGACTTTGAGATAGCAGCTCTCCGATATGGGCGTAAATATTACGAATTTCAGTTTGCAGCAGAAGAACCAGCCACGCCAATGGGCCGATAAGCAGCAAGGTTAGCAATAAGGTCATGATGCCAGCGGCAATGTTTTGCCGTTGGCCAACGAGATTATAAATTCGCCGATAAACAGGCCATGTGACAAATACTAGAATAGCTGCCCATGCCATTGGAATAAAAAACGGGCTGAGCACGGAATAGCTTAGATAGCCTAAAGCGGCCAGGCCGATGAACAACAAAGTGCGCGTTAATGTGTAGGTGCTAGTAACCGTCATGAAGGCTCTCCTCTAGGCCTCATGCTAGCACTGCAAGTTGGATTTGCTAGGCCATAAAACAAAAAAGGGGCTATACCTTATGGCATAGCCCCTTCTGCTCAAACGCTCAGTAACTTAGTTAAAGTTAAAGTGCTCAGCCTTCATCTTCATGATTGAAGATGTTGGCTTAAGCATGCCTTCGGCATGGCTTTTGGTGCGTGGCAAAATACGGTCGAAATAGAACTCAGCGGTTTGGATTTTCGCTTCATAGAATGCTGGCTCTTCAGCGCCACCATTTTCTAGTTTATCGAAAGCCACTGCGGCCATTTTCGCCCAGAAGTAAGCCAGCATGGCGTAACCTGAGTACATCAAGAAATCATTTGATGCAGTACCAACCATGTCGCGATCTTTACGAGCTTGCAGCATGATGCGCACTGTCAGGTAGTTCCACTGCGTGGCGATCTTCGTTAGTTCCCAAACGAATGGACGCATTGAGCTGTTTGCCACGTTGGCGCGGCAGAACTTGGCGATATCGCCAGTGAACTCGCGAACCACTTTGCCACGTGAACCAATAAGAACCTTACGGCCCAATAGATCCAGCGCTTGGATGCCGGTAGTGCCTTCATACAGCGTGGAGATGCGCGCGTCGCGGGCGTACTGCTCCATGCCGTGCTCTTTGATGTAGCCGTGGCCACCAAACACTTGCATGCCGAGGTTGGCAGCTTCAAGGCCTAGCTCAGTCAATACACCTTTCAAAATTGGCGTGTAGAAGCCAAGTTTGTCGTCCCAGAAGTCATAGAGCTCTTTATCACCGTTGGTGATACCCACAGCCATATTGTCAGCAAGCTGAGCGGCAAAATAAATCATCGCGCGGCCGCCTTCAGCAACGGCTTTTTGTGTCAGCAGCATGCGGCGGACATCGGCGTGATGAATCAGCGAGTCGGCGACTTGATCCGGTTCTTTTTTGCCGGTGAGCGCGCGCATCGAGCGACGATCCTTGGCATATGGCAATGCGCCTTGGAATGATTGCTCAGCGTGAGCAATGCCCTGTACGGCAGTGCCGATACGCGCGGTGTTCATGAAGGTGAACATGCACTCAAGGCCTTTGTTGGGCGGGCCAATCAAATAGCCAGTTGCACCATCGAAGTTCAGTACGCAGGTGGCCGAAGCGCGGATGCCCATTTTGTGCTCGATGGAGCCAACAGTAACGGGGTTGCGCTCGCCCATATTGCCTTCAACATCGACATTGAACTTAGGCACGATGAACAAGGAAATGCCACGCGTGCCAGGAGGCGCGTCTGGAAGGCGAGCCAGCACGATGTGAATGATGTTTTCACATAGATCGTGATCACCAGCAGAGATGAAAATCTTCGTGCCGGAGAGCTTATAGCTACCATCGGCCTGAAGCTCAGCCTTGGTTTTTACTTGACCCAAGTCGGTGCCGCATTGTGGCTCAGTTAAGCACATGGTGCCCAACCAACGGCCTTCGACCAATGCTGGCATGAAAGTGGCTTTTTGTTGCTCATCGCCGTGCAGCATGATTGTGTTCATGCAGCCTAACGATAGGCCCGGATACATGGTGAACGACCAGTTTGCTGTGCCCATCATTTCGGCTTTTAACAAGCCCATGGACATAGGCAGGCCTTGGCCGCCAAATTCAGCTGGATAGTTCAGGCCTTGCCAGCCGCCTGCAACATACTGGTTGTAAGCTTCTTTGAAGCCTTTCGGCGTAGTGACTTCGCCATCGGCAAAATGGCAGCCTTCTTCGTCGCCGGATTGGTTGATTGGCGCGAGTACTTCTTCGCAATACTTCGCACACTCATCCAAGATCGCGTCGACCATATCAGGCGTCGCGTCTTCACCGCCGGGTAAATTTGCGTAGTGCTTTGGGTAATCAAAGACTTCGTTCATGAGGAAGCGCATATCGCGCAGAGGGGCCTTGTAAGCTGGCATGGCGTAATCACTCAAGTTAGTTGAACACCACTAACTTATACGCATAAAGCGAGCTTGGGTCATTGGCAGTTTTAAGCTGAGCGTCCGGCATATCGGACAATCGGCCAGAGCCAATTTGGGCAGCTATAATCTATTGCGACGATAGCTGCCCAGGTTTTTAGCTTAGCAGCGAGATGTCGGCCACGCGTAAGAACAGCGCGCGCAGTTGGTTGAGCAGGCGTAAACGGTTTAGGCGGATAGCGGCATCGTCGGCATTGACCATGACATTATCGAAGAAGGCATCCACTGGTTCACGTAAGGTAGCGAGCAGGCTTAATGCTTGGCCATAATCGCCGGAGGCATAAAGCGGTGCCAGGCGTGCCTGTAAGGCATCGAGCTGGGCTGCCAAGTCTTGTTCGGCAGGCTCTTGTAAAAGTGCACTATCAACTGAGCCAGAAACCGAAGATTCTTTAGCTAAGATGTTGGCCACGCGCTTGTTAGCCGCAGCCAAGGCGGTGGCCTCAGGCAGGCCACTAAACGCTGCCACTGCCTGCACGCGGCGAGCAACATCGCCCGCTACAGTAGGTTGGCAGGCTTGCACAGCGGCAATAACTTCGGCGCTGACGCCCTGCTCTTCGAACATGGCGCGATAACGCCCTAGCAGAAAGCTAAAGACATCTTCGGCGGCGTTGACTTGAGTAACCGCCGAGCCGTGTTGAGCGACGGCTGTGGCGACTAGTTCGCGTAAATCAATGCGGTAGTCACCTGCAATCAATATGCGTAGAACACCTAACGCCGCACGGCGCAATGCAAATGGGTCTTTCGAGCCGGTCGGTGGTTGGCCGATGCCAAATAAACCAGTCAATGTGTCGAGCTTGTCGGCCAATGACACTGCAGCGCCGGTAGCCGTCGTTGGCAAGGTATCGCCAGAGAAGCGTGGCAAATACTGCTCGTTGAGTGCCAGCGCAACATCATTGGCAAGGCCTTCATGGCGCGCGTAATGGTAGCCCGCGATGCCTTGCAGCTCTGGGAATTCGCTGACCATTTCGCTAGCTAAGTCGGACTTGCAGAGCTTGCCGGCGAGCTCTGCAGAGGCAACATCACTACCGATGAGCCCTGCGATATGCCCGGCCAATGTCGATACGCGCTCGGCTTTGGCGAAAACTGTGCCGAGCTGCGCTTGAAACACGACTTGCTTGAGGCGTTCATTGCGCTCGGCAAGCGTGACCTTTTTATCTTGGCTGAAAAAGAACTCGGCATCGGTTAAGCGTGGGCGCACCACTTTCTCATTACCAGAAATGATCATTTCTGGATCCGTAGAGTCGATATTGGCCACGGTGATGAAACGCGCCATGAGCTGATCATTGGCATCGACTAAGCAGAAGTATTTCTGGTTGTCCTGCATGGTGGAAATTAGCGCTTCCTGCGGCACGCTCAAAAAGCGTTCTTCAAAGCTGCAAACCAATGGCACTGGCCATTCCACCAAGGCGGTGACTTCATCAAGCAGAGCATCGGGCATTAACGCGCGGCCACCGGCTTGCGTCGCAAGGTCGTTAACTACGCCCTGAATCTGCGTGCGGCGCTCAGAGAAGTCAGCAAGCACGTGCGCTGAGCGCATGGCTTCAACGTAATCATCGGCATGTGCAAGCTCTACAGCTGCTGGGTGGTGAAAGCGATGGCCAAAGCTAGTGCGGCCACTATCGAGGCCGAGCACAGAGGCTGGCACCACGGCATCGCCGTAAAGCAACACCAGCCAATGCATGGGGCGAACAAATTCGACACGGCTACTGCCCCAACGCATACGTTTGGCAATCGGCAGTTGCTTAATGGCCAGCTCAAAAATGCCAGCTAGCAAGTCGGCAGCAGCCTCGCCTTTTACAGTGCGTACTAGACGAAGCTTTTCACCCGTAGCATCTAGGTCGGCAACTTCAACGCCATTTTTACGAGCAAATCCAAGTGCGGCAGGCGTAGGTTGTCCATCGGCAGTGAAGGCGGCTTTGACCGGTGGACCATCGGCGCGAACTTCACGATCTGGTTGTTGCGGTGCTAAAGAATCGATGATTAAACCTAATCGGCGCGGTGCAGCAAAAAAGCGTATGCCAGAAAACTCTAGGCCTTTGCTTTTGAGGCCTTGCTCAACGCCATCACGCAAAGCAGTGGCGAGCGTTAATAAAGACTTGGGTGGCAGCTCTTCGCCGCCTAATTCAAACAAAACGGATGGATGGCTCATGCCTGCTTCTCCCCTGCTGTTGCTACCTGGGCATCGATGGTGGCCATCACTTCTGCTCGTAAAGCGGGATCGGCAAGTGGAAAGCCTAGCGCTGCGCGTGAGTCAAAATAGCTCTGTGCCACAGCGCGAGCCAATGCGCGGACACGCAAAATAAAGCGTTGGCGTTCTGTGACCGAAATCGCACGGCGCGCATCTAGCAAGTTGAAGGTGTGTGAGGCTTTCAAGACAAACTCATAAGCCGGTAAGGGCAGTTTCAGCGCCATGATGCGGTTGGATTCTGACTCGTAAAGATCGAACAGCTTAAACAGCTCGTCAATATTGGCGTGTTCGAAGTTATAGGTCGATTGCTCAACTTCGTTTTGATGGAAGACATCGCCATAGGTGACTTTGCCGAATGGGCCATCGGTCCAGACCAAGTCGTACACCGAGTCGACGCCCTGTAAATACATAGCTAAGCGCTCAAGGCCGTAGGTGATTTCCCCCGTAACTGGGTAGCACTCTAGGCCACCGACTTGCTGAAAATAAGTGAACTGGGTGACTTCCATGCCATTGAGCCAAATTTCCCAGCCCAAGCCCCACGCGCCCAGTGTTGGTGACTCCCAGTTGTCTTCGACAAAGCGGATATCGTGCACAGTAGGGTCAATGCCGATATGGCGTAGCGAGTTTAAATACAGGTCTTGGATATTTGGTGGATTTGGCTTCAACACCACTTGGAACTGGTAATAGTGCTGTAAGCGATTGGGGTTTTCGCCATAGCGGCCATCGGCTGGGCGGCGCGATGGCTGCACGTAGGCGGCATGCCATGCCTCAGGCCCAATGGCGCGTAAAAATGTCGCGGTATGAAACGTGCCCGCACCCATTTCCATGTCATAAGGCTGCAGCACGCAGCAGCCCTGCTCTGCCCAGTAGCTCTGCAGCGCTAAAATAAGGCCTTGAAAAGTTTGGATGGGTTGTGCGGTATCGCTCATGAGCTATTCCTAACGTCGTCTGGCAGCAGTGAGTAAATTGCGCTGCAAAAGAACGCAGAAGTATAGCTGAGGCAGGTTCAATAGGCACAAAAAAGGGCCAATGCCGGTGAAGGCATTGGCCCTTTTTGCATCGCGCTAAGACAATCTTAGCGCTTTAGCGGCGACAGCTTATTTAGGGCTGATAGCGGCTACGGCAACAACCACATTGGTTTTCGCATCGACACGAACAATATGATCGCCAACTTTTAGCAGCTTAGTGCCTTTAGGCTGTGTGCTTAGTTTTTTCACCGAGCTGGCATCAACTTCGACGGCCGACTTTGCAACACTGCTGTCGAGCTTAGCGCCCAGTACCAGTTTGGACTCATAGCCGGCTGCTGGTGCGTTAGCATCGCTGCTGCCGAGCATTTTGCCCATGAGCTTGCTAGTCGCTGTACCGCTAGCGAAGTGCTTGGCTAAGGCGACGCGATCATTTGCGCCAATCTGCAATTCTGCATTTTGCTTATAGCCGGCAACGGATGCTTGAGCTGTGCCAAGCTTTGCTTCGGCTTGCGCCTTGGCATCGTTGACTGCGGCTGTGCCAGAAGCTTTGGCAGCATCGGCAGCAGCATGACCACTTTCAGCAGCGGATTTACCGCTAGCGACACCGGCTAGGCCAGCGTTAATGGCGTTATCGCGAGCTGAGGTAGCGCCTTGCTTGGCTGCATCCTTTTGGGCTTTTAGGTCAACGGAGGCACCAGCTTCGGCTTGTGTGCTTACGCCGGCAAGCTGTAGGCCGGTGTTGATACGGGCATCAAGAGCATAAGCGCTGGTGGTGGCAACTAATAAGGCAGCAACTAGGGCAGTACGTTTCATAAAATCCTCAGATGTGTAGAGCGTGTGTTTAAGCAAAACGCGAGCAGTTACAAATGGTTTACATTAGTTTTTCGCGACCATTGCAACACCATCGAAGCGAATGCCGGTCCAACCGGTGCTCATGAAGGCGCGAATATTGGCGTGATCACTGCCATTTGGTGTGGCTAAAACAGCAGTGTAATGCTCGGCAAAACACAGCAAAGTATCTTGCTCGGACATCTTGTTTAGCTGGGCAAATGCGAAAACGCGACATGCGCCTTCGTTTTCGCCAGCGGCATTGTTAGCTGCGCCATTGCTGAAAGCACAAGGCGTGTAGCTGTAGTGTTGGTTTATCCAGGCAATGACGGTAGAAAACGCAGTATTCTGTGCGCGCAAGTCATCGAGTAATGTGGGCCAAGTCTGGGTTGTCATAGAAGTTCATCCGATAAATAGTCTGCACGCAGTGTAGCGCGTGGGTGGATTGGGCTGTTGACCAAGGGCTGTGGCATGGTACCGATTGCTCAGTAAATGACATAAAATGCGCAACGAATTGAAAATGACCTCCACTTTAGAGAGAAAATGACGATGGCCACTATTGATACCGCCGAGCTGGAACTGTTTCGCGACAATGTGAAGCGCTTTTTGGCAAACGAAATTCACCCGCATTACGAGCAGTGGGAAAAAGACGCATGGATGCCGCGCGAGTTTTGGAACAAGCTCGGTGAAAATGGCCTGCTTTGCGTTGATCAGCCTGAACAATACGGCGGCGTCGGCGTGCCATTCCAGTATTCAATGGTCATTCTTAACGAAATGGCAAAAATGGGCCTGTCATCGCTAGCCACTGGCGTTAGCGTGCACTCCGACATTTGCGCACCGTATGTTGAGCATTTAGGCTCACAGGCAATTAAAGATTACTGGCTGCCACGCATGGCCTCAGGCGAAGCCGTGGCTGCTATCGGCATGACCGAGCCAGGCGCAGGCTCCGACCTCGCCGGCATTCGTACTAGCGCTGTGCTCGATGGCGACCATTACGTGGTGAATGGCTCGAAAACATTCATCTCCAACGGTCAGCACGCCGACATCGTCATCATGGCTGTGAAAACTGACCCCAGCGCGGGCGCCAAAGGCGTGTCATTGCTGCTGATGGACACTTCCCTGCCCGGCTTCAACAAAGGCAAAAAGTTAGAAAAAATGGGTCTGCAATCGCAAGACACATCAGAAATGTTCATGGATAACGTGCGCGTGCCAGTTGATTGCCTGCTAGGTCAGGAAGGCAAAGGTTTCGCTTATATGATGAATGAGCTGCCACGTGAGCGCTTGAACATTGCGGTGATCGCTGTTGCCGCATCGGAAGGTGTGCTCGAAGACACCATCGCCTATGTGCAAGAGCGTAAGGCGTTCGGCAAACCATTGGCGCAATTGCAAAACACGCGCTTCACGCTGGCGACCTGCAAAACCGATATCTTGGCCGCTCGCGCTTTCGTGAATAACTGCGTGGACTTACATGCTGATAGCAAGTTGGACATTCCAACCGGTGCAGCCGTGAAGCTCTACACCACTGAGCTGCAAGGCCGCGTTGCCGATGCCTGCTTACAGATGCATGGTGGTTACGGCTATATGATGGAATATCCCGTGGCTCGCGCCTATGTTGACGCGCGGATTCAGCGCATCTACGGCGGCGCCAGCGAGATCATGAAAGAAGTGGTTGCTCGCGACATCTTAGGTCGCTAAGCCGACTTAGCCTGCACTATCCGGCTTGTAATGAGCTGGATAGTGCTTTTGGGCTGATGCGAAGGTAACCGCCGCTACTGCGCGAACGACCTTCTGTTCTATCTCAAACTCTTCATTAATTGGCACCGGCAGATATAGCTGCAGTTCGGTGTATTCAAAGTTATGAAGAGCAACTCGTAAGCGCGGAGTCAATAGCGGCACACCAAGCCCATGTTGGCGCTGCAACTCACGTGCATGCTTAACTAAGTCGCCGGCATAGCGGCCAATTTCATCACGTGCCACTTGCAGCATGACGGCTTCAGCAGCTTGCCAGTCGACATTTCTAGGCAGCTGCACAACCACGGTATACATGCCGAATCGGCCCAATCGACTCGCGTTAAACACCGACTGAGTGAGTAGCTGACTATTCGGAATAGTCACGACTCGACCAACGCTGCCCTTAGTGACGCTAGCCTGAGTGACCTCAATAACTGTTGTCGACAGCATGTCGGTATCAATTACTTGGCCTTTTAGGCCATTAATTTCGATGCGGTCGCCGATGCTATAGGCATTGGTACTGCTGCGATAAAGCGCGCCCAATAGGCACAAAATCATCTCGCGTGTGGCTAGTACGAGTGCCGCAGCCACCGCCACCATGGACACTGCTACGGTTTCAATTTCGCGCGCCCAAATAAGCGCTAAGCCGAGCAAAAATAGAATAAAAATGATGTTTCGCACGGACACTAGCCAGCGTCGCTTCATCTCAGGTTCTAGGCTTTCACGCTTTAAAATTGTGTGACCAATGCCGAAGCGGATCGACATCAGCACGACAAAGTAAACCCCCGTGATCAGCAGATCACGGATAAAGGCGGCATTGATAAAGCCGGGCAGTAAGTCTAGGATCATTTCTTAATGAGCATCGCGTAATAGAAACCATCGTGACCGTCGATTTCCGGCAGTAACTGACGGCCTTCTGGGCGCCATTGGCCGGGCATTTCACCTGACTTCTCTAGCGGAATCGACTTGGCATCTGGGGTGCGTTTTAAGAAAGTGATGATTTGATCTTCGTTTTCGGCTTTGAGCAATGAGCAGGTGACATATAAAAGGCGGCCGCCCGGACGCAGCGTTTTCCACAGCATATTTAGCAGGCGCGCCTGAATGGCCGTGGTTTGTGCAACATCGGTGGCGCGGCGCAGCAACTTAATGTCTGGATGGCGGCGAATAACGCCAGTGGCAGTGCACGGCGCATCGAGCAAAATGGCATCGAAGGTTTGGCCATCCCACCAGCTGCTAATATCGCTAGCATCGGCACAAATGGTGTCGATATCCACCGGCAATGGGTCTTCGCTAGCCAAGGTCACGCGCTCGATATTATCTTGCACGCGGCGTAGGCGCTCAGCGTCGTTATCGATGGCAACGAGATGCGCCATATCGGGCATCAGCTCGAGCAAATGCGCGGTTTTGCCACCAGGTGCGGCGCAGGCATCTAGCACGCGCTCGCCGGCTTTTGGGTTGAGCAATAATGCGGCTAACTGCGCGGCTTCATCCTGCACCGACAGCGCACCAGAGGCGAGCGCGGGCAGGTTATGAATAGGCAGTGGCTCGATTAAGCGCAGACCTTCGGGCGAAAAGCGCGTTGGCTCTAGCGGTAAACCATCTTCAATAAGCTCAACGAGCAGTTCACTACGGCTATAACGCAGGCGATTAACGCGCAGGCAAATTGGCGCTGAGCTGTTATTGGCCTCGATAATGTCGTTGGCTTCGATGGGCCAGTCAGCCTGGATTGCACGCAGCAGCCATGCCGGATGAGCATGACGTTGAACACTGGCGGCATGCACCAGCTCGGCTTCACGACGCTGCAAACTACGCAGCACACCATTGATAAAGCCGGTGAGCTTCTCCATGCCGAGTTGGCGTGCAGCCTCAACAGTTTCGGCGAGCGCAGCATGATCGGGAATACGCATGGCCAACAGCTGATGCGCACCGATTAATAATAAAGCTTCGACTTCAGAGTCTTTGGTTGCGCGCTGCAACAGCGGCTTGATTAGCGTGCGGTAATAAATTGCAAAACGCGCGGTGCCCTGCACTAGCTCTTGCAGTAGGCCAATATCTTCGCCGCGACAGAGTTTTTGTGCGCCGGGCAATGTTGCACTTAAAGAGCGCTCGCCAGCTAAGGCTGGAGCTAAAGCTTGTGCTGCCAGTGCACGCACGCCGAGTTGGCGTTTTCCGGTGCTACCGTGGCGTACACTTTGATGCGTTTTTGCCGATAGCGAACTCATAGACCAAATACCGTTTGGGGGCTTAGGGTATCGCGCTTGGCATTAAGCAGTTGCGCGATGGGTAAGGCCTTGCCGCCGGCCAGTTGTAGCGTTTCGATCAATAGCACATTGCCATCGCCACAAGCCACAGCGAGGCCGTGTTTGTCGGCGCGTAAAATAGTACCTGGTGTTTCTACGCTGATGTCATCAGCTAATACGCGTGCCTGCCAAACACGCACCGGCTCGCCATGTAATAGCGTATGAGCCACCGGCACATTGTTAAACGCACGAATATTGCGCTCGATGACTTCGGCACTTTGCTGCCAATCAATGAGCGCTTCTTCTTTGCTAAGTTTGGCGGCATAGGTCGCCAAGGCATTATCTTGAGCCTCGGGTATCAGCTCTTCGCCATCGTGCAAGCTGTCGACAACGCCAAGTAGCGCGTCGCCGCCTAATAAAGCTAGACGGTCATGAAGGCTGGCGCCAGTGTCGCGCAGTGAAATTGGACATGAGGCTTTCGCCAACATGGCACCAGTGTCGAGGCCAACATCCATTTGCATAATGGTAATGCCGGTTTCATTGTCGCCAGCCAAAATTGCGCGCTGAATGGGTGCGGCACCGCGCCAGCGTGGCAGTAATGAGGCATGAACATTGATGCAACCTAAGCGTGGTATCGCCAGCACATCGGGCGGCAGTATCAGTCCATAGGCGGCGACAACCATCAGGTCTGGCTTTAGGGCAGCGAGCTCGGCCTGTGCATCGGCGTCTTTTAGGCTAAGCGGTTGCAACACGGGAATTTCCCGCAACAAGGCTAGCTCTTTAACGGCGCTGGGTTTTAAGGCTCGACCACGACCCGAAGGGCGATCAGGTTGGGTGTAAACGGCGATGACATCATGATGTCCCTGCAGGAGTGCGCGCAGACTTTCTGCGGCAAATTCGGGGGTTCCTGCAAAGACGATGCGTAAGTGGCTTTCCAATGGGTACTCGTGTGTTAGTCGCGGGATTTGTGCAGCTTTTCAAGCTTGGCCTTGATGCGATTGCGCTTTAAGGTCGAAATATAGTCAACAAACAGCTTGCCATCGAGATGGTCGATTTCATGTTGGATGCAGACTGAAAGCAGGCCATCGGCCTCGGTCGTCTGTGGCTGGCCTTGTAAGTCCAGCGCGCTGACGCGAATTAAGTCTGGGCGTTCGACGCTTTCATAGAAGCCAGGAATACTCAGACAGCCTTCATCGTAGGCCTTAGTTTCAGCTGAAATAGGCTCAAACGTTGGGTTAATAAACACCTGCGGCTTCGACTGATCTTCACTTATATCAAGCACTAATAAGCGAATGTGGCGGTCAACTTGCGATGCCGCAAGACCAATACCTGGCGCGGCATACATAGTTTCCAGCATGTCTTTAACGAGCTGACGAATTTCGTCAGTGACTTCGGCCACGGGCTTAGCAACCGTGCGCAGGCGTGGATCGGGAAACTCTAAAATGGGAAGCAACGCCATTTATTTACTCCGGCAGTTGGCAATCAGTGCGCAACGCAGCTACACCTAAAGGTGAGGTTAAACATCGTGCCGCTATTATAGGCTGCAAAACGCTCAGGTGCGACTCAGTGCCAAGCGTTTACTGCGGCTGCAAAGGAGTTGTCTATGGCCATGGATGGCGATGCTGCGATTTATATTGCGGCGTATCTCATGCTGGATCAGCAGGCTAAGCGCTATCGGCATTGGTTAGCCTTGGCGAAAAGCCCAGAACACGGCATGGCTTTATTGCAGCGCGCAGACGCCAGTTTACGCTTGAATCCAGAAATGGAGGCTGTGTGTCGAGCCTGGCCTGATGGTCGCGAAGCAGAAGCCGTGTATGCGCAATGGCAACATGCTTGCCGCTGGCTTGAGCTGCCTGGCAGTGGCTTGTGGCTGGACAATTTAGCCGATGATCTTGTGCATTGGCCGCAGGGCTTAAAGCGTTGCAGCGAAGCGGAACGCCCGCCTTTGCTGTTTTATCGTGGCGATGAAGCCCTGTTAGGCCTGCCACAGGTAGCGATAGTCGGCAGTCGTGCCGCCACAGCGCGCGGCCTACGCATGGCCTCTGCAGTAGCTAATGATTTGGCGCAGGCGGGCATTGCCATCACTAGTGGTTTAGCTAGCGGTATCGATGGTGCTGCGCATAAAGGCGCGCTGGCTGCAGGCGGCAAAACTATTGCCGTTTTGGGCGCTGGCTTAGATTGCATTTATCCGCCGCAGCATCGTGGTTTGGCCGATGACATTATTGCTCATGGCGGCTTAATTATTTCCGAGTTTGTCCCGCGCACGCCTGCGAAAAAATATCACTTTCCTCGGCGCAACAAGGTAATTGCAGCTTTAAGCCTAGGCGTATTGGTGGTCGAAGCCGGGCCAAACAGCGGTTCGATAAGCACGGCGAAGGCTGCTGGCAATTTAGCTCGCGATATTTGGGCCGTGCCGGGGCCGATAGATCAGTTGCAGTATAGAGGATGTCATCAGCTCATCCGCGACAATAAAGCCGTGCTAGTAGAGGGCAGCGCGCATGTCTTGGAGGATGTCGTGCCACGAATTCAGCAATGGTTTGGCTTAGAGGTCGAAGCACCCTCTCGGGCTTTGTCGGCAACGGCCGATGTGCGGCGCGAGCCCAGTGCAGCGGCGGCAAACCTTCGCGACAGCTTAGATTGGTCGTCATATAGCGTTGATGATTTAGCACAAGCTCAATCTATGCCTATGGGCCAATTGCTGGCTTTGCTTGGCGAGCTCGAAGTTATGGGTTGGCTGGAGGCGGTATCTGGAGGCTATCAACGCGTGGCGCCCTGACGCAGATCAAAATCCGCGTTCGTCTGCATGCTAAACTCTGTGCTCCCAACTACTAGAGATGCATCGATGGCGCAGGCCGCATTATTTCCGCTAAAGCACGCTATAGATGCGTTGGCTCACGATGGCGTGATCGCCTATGCCACCGAGTCGGTGTGGGGCTTGGGGTGCGATCCGTGGTCGGAGCAGGCAGTGAGTCGATTATTGGCGATAAAGCAGCGGCCTTGGCAAAAAGGTTTGATTTTGATTGCCGCCGATATGGCACAGCTTGAGCCATTGCTAGGTCGCGTCACGCCTGAGCAAAGACTATTGATGCAAAGCCGCTGGCCGGGGCCGGTGACATGGCTAGTGCCGGTCTCTGAGCATATTCCGCGATGGCTGCGCGGCGAGCACGAAACTTTGGCGATGCGCGTTAGTGCGCATGCCGGCGTGCAGCAACTATGCCGAGCGTGGGGCGGTCCATTGGTTTCGACCAGCGCCAATCTTAGCTGCCAGCCCGCCTGCAAAACTGCATTACAAGTGCATCTGCGCTTAGGTGGTGAGCTTGATGCCATTGTGCCAGGCCACGTTTCAGGCGCTAAACGCCCCAGCGAAATTCGCGATTTAATTAGCCAGCGCGTGTTGCGCGCGAGCGCTTAGGAGTGAGCATGTCTGCGTCTGAAACAGCGGCACCAAATATTGAGGCCGTAAAAAACTACCTGCTGGACTTACAAGATCGTATTTGTGATGGCTTGAGCGCGATTGACGGCAAAGCTTTTAGCGAAGATAGCTGGCAGCGCGGCCCTGGCGAGCGCTTGGCTGGCGGCGGCCGCACTCGCGTGCTGGAGTTTGGCAATGTCATCGAAAAAGGTGGCGTGAACTTTTCTCACGTCTCGGGCGAAAGTCTGCCCGCCTCGGCTACTGCGCATCGCCCTGAGCTCGCTGGCCGCAGCTTTCAGGCGCTGGGCGTGTCCTTGGTGATTCATCCGAGCAACCCTTACGCGCCCACTTCGCACGCCAACGTACGATTTTTTGTCGCCGAAGCCGATGGTGCTGAGCCGGTGTGGTGGTTTGGCGGCGGCTTTGATCTCACGCCCTACTACGGCTTTGAGGAAGATTGTGTGCATTGGCATCAAACGGCAAAAGCCGCCTGCGAACCATTTGGCGACGAAATTTACCCGCGCTTTAAAAGCTGGTGCGATGACTACTTCTATTTAAAACATCGCGATGAGCAGCGCGGCATTGGCGGTCTCTTTTTTGATGACTGGCAGGCCGGCAGTTTTGAGCAAGCCTTTGCCTTAATGAGAAGTGTCGGCGATGGCTACTTGCCCGCCTATGAGCCGATTTTAGCGCGGCGTAAAGACACGCCTTTTGGTGAGCGTGAGCGCGAATTTCAGCTGATTCGTCGCGGTCGATATGTCGAGTTCAACCTAGTGTGGGATCGCGGCACCTTATTTGGTCTGCAAAGCGGCGGTCGCACCGAGTCTATTTTGATGTCGCTACCGGCTGCGGTGAGCTGGCGCTATGAGCATCAGCCCGAGCCAGGCAGCGTTGAGTCGCGCTTGCTAAGTGATTTCTTAACGCCAAAAGATTGGGTAAGCGCATGAGCGAAATAGATCAGTATGCGGTCATTGGCCACCCCATTGAGCACAGCAAATCGCCGCGCATTCATGCCGCCTTTGCCAAGGCGACTAGTCAACGCATGAGTTATGAGGCGCTATTAGCACCGCTAGATGGCCTTGAGAAAACCTGGGTTGAGCTGCGCGCGCGCGGCGGCCGTGGCGCCAATATCACCGTGCCATTTAAGCAAGAAGCCTTGGCGCTGTGTGACCAATTAAGCGAGCGTGCGCAACAGGCCGGCGCGGTAAATACTCTAAGCGTAATGTCCGATGGGCAAGTGCGCGGCGATAATACCGACGGCGCTGGCCTTGTTCGCGATATAGCAGAAAATGCTGGCTGGTCGCTGGCAGGGCAACGTGTATTACTGCTTGGCGCTGGCGGTGCCGCGGCCGGTGTGGTCGGGCCTTTGTTGGCCGCTGGCGTGGCGCATTTGTGCATTGCCAACCGAACCTTGGCAAAAGCTGATCGGCTGGCCTTGGCTTTTGCTGGCCTTGGCTCAATGAGCACTGTGGCCAACTCTGAGCTAGAGCGAGCCAATGATAGCGTCAGCTATGACGTCATTATTAATGCCACCAGTGCCAGCTTGCAGGGCAAAACTATCGCGCTGCATGACAGCTGGTATCGAGCATCTAGCGCGGTTTATGACATGATGTACGGCTTCGACACGGTTTTTTTAGCGTGGGCGCGCGAGCAAAACATTAGTCGTCGTCGTGATGGCTTGGGCATGTTAGTTGAGCAGGCGGCCGAAGCATTTTACCTATGGCGCGGCGTGCGCCCAGAAACACAATCATTGCTTGCTAGCCTTCGCGCTGAGCTTAGCTAAATATAAAAAAGAGGACGTTGGAATGAAATTGCGTGTGCTATGTGTCGTTGCTTTACTGCCATTAACACTACCGGCTTATGCCGAAGAAGTTGTCGATAAAGGTTGGACTGGCCGTGCAGACTTAGGCTATTTCTCCCAATCTGGTAGCGACGGCGGCAAAGAAAGTTTGACGGCAAAAGCAGAGGCCAAAAGGACGTGGGGCTATTACACACTTGAAAACCAAGCACAGGCGGTCAGCTCTTCCGACGATAAAGCGAATTCTGGTACCGAGCGCTATCTCATTAGCAGCAAGCAGAGCTTCAAGCTTGATAAGAGCGACTATGTGTTCTTAAAAGAGCAATGGGAAAAAGACAGCACCAGTGACTTCCGCTACCAAATGAACTTTACCGGCGGCTATGGCCGTGAGCTCATCAAAAATGATGAGCATACGCTGGTCGGCGAGTTGGGCGTTGGTGTGCGTTATAGCAAGCGCCGTGTTGGTGACTCTGAGACATCGCCGGTGGGCACGGGTGCGTTGGACTATAAATATGTCATCAGCAAAACCGTGAACTTTCATCAGCGCCTCGGTGTTGAAGGCGGCACGGAGAGCATCATTGCGCGCTCCCTAACTGAGCTGCGTGTGCAGTTGCGCGATGAGTTGGGCTTGGCTATTGGCTATGATGTTAAACGCGAGTTTAGCGACAATAATCAACGCTTGTCGTTGACCACGGTGAGCTTGAGTTACGGCTTTTAAGAGCTTATCGCTATATGTGCATGCGCCTCTTTTATGAGCGCGCAAGCAGCCACGATCTACTAATTTCTGTATCTGAGAGTGTCTATGAATGTGTTGCTAACGCCACCGGCCATCCCTGAGTTTGCCAGTCTTCGCCCTGAAGATGTGCCGCCGGCAATCGACACGCTGCTCGCCGAAAGTCGCGCGCAAGTCGAGGCGCTAGCAGAGCAAAAATCACCGACCTGGGCCAGCTTAGCGGCGCCATTGGAAGCGATTGATGACCGACTAAATTCGGCATGGTCGCCAGTGTCGCAGCTCAATGCCGTGGTCAACAGCGAGGCGTGGCGAGAGGCCTACAATAGCTGTCTGCCCAAGCTTTCGGCTTACGGCACTGAAATGGGACAAAACGAGAGCTTATTTCAGGCCTGGCAAGCACTACATGACAGTAGCGAATTTGCTCAACTCAACGCGGCTCAACAGCAGGCTGTACGTAATAATTTGCGTGATTTCCGCCTCAGCGGTATCGGCTTGCCGGTAGCAGAAAAGCAGCGTTACGCCGAGATCAGCGAGCGTTTATCACAGCTGCAATCGACCTTTGCCGATCATGTTCTAGATGCCACGCAGGCGTGGTCATTAAACCTAAATGACGCCTCGCGCCTCAGCGGCATCCCTGAAAGCGGCTTGGCGCTGATGGCCTCATTAGCTGAAAGCCATGACGGCGCAGCGTATCGCCTCACCTTGGACATGCCGGTGTACATCAGCGTGATGACCTTCGCCGATGATCGCGACTTGCGCGAGATGCTCTACACCGCCTATGCCACGCGCGCATCAGAGCAAGGCCCGAATGCCGGCGAGTTCGACAACGGGCCATTGATTGCTGAGATCTTGGCGCTACGCCACGAGCAGGCCCAGCTATTGGGCTATGAGCATTACGCCGCGCTTTCTTTGGCGCCAAAAATGGCCGATAGCGTTGAGCAGGTCGAGGCGTTTTTACACGACTTGGCGGTGAAAGCTCGCCCCGGTGCTGAGCGTGATTTCGATGAGTTAAAAGCGTTTGCCGCACGCGAATGCGCAATCGAGGCGCTTCAGCCTTGGGATATGACATACGCCAGCGAGCGCCTGAAGCAGCAGCGCTACGCCTTATCGCAAGAAGAATTAAAGCCCTACTTTCCCGCTCCGCGCGTAATTAACGGCCTGTTTGCCGTGGCGAAAAAGCTCTTCGGCTTCGATGTCGTGCCCGCGCCCGAGCTAGAAACCTATCATCCCGATGTGCTGGCCTATGCCATCCAAGAGCAGGGCGAGACGCGAGCCTGGTTTTATCTCGACCTTTACGCTCGCGCCAACAAACGTGGCGGCGCCTGGATGGCCGATGCTCGTGTGCGCCGCCGCTTGCCGAATGGCGAGTTGCAAAAGCCCATCGCGTTTTTGACTGGCAACTTCAGCCCACCCGTTGGCGATCGCCCTGCATTACTGACCCATAACGAAGTCACCACGCTGTTTCATGAGTTTGGCCACGGCATTCATCACATGCTCACCGAGGTGGAGGTTGCCAGCGTGTCGGGCATCAATGGTGTGGCTTGGGATGCAGTCGAGCTGCCGAGCCAGTTCATGGAAAACTGGTGCTGGACGCCGGAAGGCATTGCGCTGATGTCGGCGCATGTCGATACCGGTGAGCCCTTGCCTGCAGCTATGCTTGAGCGTTTATTAGCGGCGAGAAACTTTCAGTCCGGCATCATGACACTGCGCCAATTAGAGTTTTCGCTATTTGACTTAGCCATTCATCGTAGAGCAGGCGTCGACTTTGCCGAGCTATTAAACGTGCTTGATGAAGTTCGCAAAACCACTAGCCTAATGGCGCCGCCTGCGTGGAATCGCTTTGCTTGTAGCTTCAGTCATATTTTCGCTGGCGGTTATGCGGCGGGCTATTACAGCTATAAATGGGCCGAGGTTTTGTCGGCAGATGCTTTCTCGGCGTTTGAGGCCGAAGGCGTGTTTAACGCCGAAACAGGCGCGCGCTTCCGCCAGGCCATTTTGGCGCAGGGTGGTAGCAAACCAGCGGCTGAGTTATTTCAGCAGTTTATGGGGCGCGAACCGTCTGCCGATGCCTTGCTGCGACACACAGGTCTGGCGGCATGAGTGTGCTCAGGCGCTTCATTGCCGGGGCGAAATGCCCCGGCTGTGGCTTGGAAGATAAGCTGCAGCTATGCACCGAAGATGGCCGCGAATGGGTCGCCTGCGTACGCTGCGATTACACCGATGTGCGGCCGACAGAGGTGACCATGAAAGAGCCCGATGAAGAGCACGACAATGAGACTGGAGTCGTACGCTTTAAGCCTTAGCGGGCAGATGTAGCGCCAAGCTGGCGCCGCTGCCAGCGGTGCAGCAGCCAGCTCATCAGCAAGAAGCTCAGCGCAAATAGCACCACGAGCGCTGCAATCGGCAGATGCAGCGGCTGGCCGACCAACACTGCTGCGCTCATACACACCACCGCGATGATGCTAGCCCGCCGTGCCATCTGCGCTGGACTGCGTGCCAAATAGCGTGCGGCGGCGGCGGGAATAACCATCAAGGCACTGATCAACAACACACCCATAACTTTTGCGCCGGCAGCGACTACGGCCGCTAGCAGTAGCAATAATAATGGGCGTAACCAATGCACTGGCCAGCCATCGACTGCCGCGGTTTCTTCATGAATGGCGGCGGCGACCAAGCCTGTCCAGTGCCGCCATAACAGCAGCGCCACGACAACTAAACCAAGGCACATCCAGATAATATTGCTGCTACTTAAGCTCAGCAAATTACCAAATAGGTAATCCTCAAGCGCGTGCCCTCCATGCTCGTCATGGCTGGAGGTCATCAGCAGCGCCAAGCTCATGCCGGCATAGGCCATGATAGTCAACCAAGTATCAATGCCATGCTCGCTGTCGCGCATCAGACGGCTCAATAGCAGCGCCGCGCCCATGCACACGGCGGCGACCATGGTGCCCATGGGTAAGTCAAACATTAGCGCCAAGGCCACACCAAAGAGCGATGCATGAGCGAGACTGTCGCCAAAATAGGCCATGCGCCGCCATAGCAGCAGGCTGCCTAATGGCCCGGCAACTAGCGCGGTGAGCACGCCACCAAGCAGCGGGTAAATAATATCAGTCATGTTTACATCCGGCGTCGCAGTCGGTGGCATCGCCTTGTAGGCTGTGATGATGATCGTGGTGGTGCGTATAAATGGCTAAATCGCGGCCGCCGCTAGCGCCAAATAAGCGCTGATACTCGGGATGCTTGCTCACCGCTTCCGGATGCCCCGTGCAGCAGACATGGCGATTTAGGCAGACTACCTGGTCGGTCGCCGCCATCACCACGTGTAAGTCGTGCGAGACCATGAGCACGCCGCAACCATGACGATCACGAAGCTTGCGAATTAGCGCATAAAGCTCATTTTGACCGGCAAGATCAACGCCTTGTACTGGCTCATCGAGCACTAATAAGTCTGGTTTGCGCAGCAGAGCGCGAGCTAGAAGCACGCGTTGCTGCTCGCCGCCAGAGAGTGTTAATGCAGCATGAGAGAGTAAATGCTCGGCACCAACTTCGCGTAATGCAGATAAAATTTCCGATTGCGAATATTGCTGCCTTGGCGCAGGCCATCGCAACCATGAAAAGCGCGACGGCTGCCCACTAGGCCCTGGCAGTGCTAAAAAATCGGCCACAGTTAAGGGCAAGTACGGGTTTAGCGGGAAGCGCTGCGGCACATAGCCGATACGCAAATTAGGCGCTAACCAACGTTGGCCTGAGCTGGCGGGCATCAAGCCCAGTGCGATACGTATCAAGCAAGTTTTGCCGGCACCATTTGGGCCAATAATCGTGGTGATTTGACCGCGCTGCAACGATAGATCAACACCCTCAAGCACGCTGCGGCCATCGATATGCCAGCTGATATTGCTGAGCTTGAGCAAAGGCTCGGCCAATGGCCGCAGACTACTAATATTCAAGGCCATATCAGCGCTCATCAATGCAGGCTTGGCAGGTGCCCATTAGTTCCAACGCGCCATGCGTTACTGTGAAGCCCGCCGCTTTCGTTGCGGCATCAATGGCAGTGGTAATGCCCTTAACTTCCGCCAATTCCTCGGCGGTGCCGCACTGCTGGCAAATCAAAAAGTAGCCGCCATGTGCGTGCTCTGGGTGCGCGCAGCCCAAAAATGCATTGAGGCTAGTGATGCGATGCACTAAGCCCTGTTGCAGCAAAAAATCCAGTGCGCGATAAATTGTTGGAGGTGCCGGTTTATGACCTTCTTGCGCGAGCTGATCTAGCAGTTCATAAGCACCTAGCGGCTTATGGCTAGCCCACACCAGCTCCAAAACGCGTTTACGCAAAGGCGTTAGGCGCGCGCCAGCTTCCGAGCATAGGCGCTCGGCCGACGCCAAAGCGCTATCAACACAGTGCGAATGATCATGCGCAAGTGTGGGGCTAAGTCGCTGAGACTTGATCCGCTTCGGCTCTCGCAACGTAGACTCTCGCTTTGAGGTGCTAGGCTTTAACGAGGGCGACGTGCTGTCCTGTGCAGAAAGTGGACGAAAAGCGGCGGGCATAGCGCATTAGCCTGAAATGAAGTGACGCAACAGTGTAACATAACGCCACGATTTCGAAGCGAGCCACGTCATGAGTACACGCCCACCTCTAGTTCTAGTCGATGGCTCGTCATATCTCTATCGCGCCTATCACGCGATGCCGCCACTGACTACGCGCACAGGCCAAGCCACAGGCGCGATTAAGGGTGTTGTTAACATGCTAAAAAGCCTGGTTAAACAGGTCGGTCCTACGCATGTGGTCGTGGTTTTCGACGCGCCCGGCAAGACATTTCGCGATGATATTTACCCCGAGTACAAAGCTCACCGCCCACCCATGCCCGATGATATGCGCACGCAAATTGCGCCGTTGCACGCCATGGTGCGGGCGCTGGGTCTGCCACTGCTGTGCACTCCCGGCGTTGAAGCAGACGACGTCATCGGCACCTTGGCACACACCGCCGCCAACGCCGGATGGCCGGTGCTAGTTTCCACCGGCGATAAAGATCTGGCGCAGCTGGTTAATAAAGACATCACGTTGGTGAACACCATGACCAGCGTTGTGCTCGATGAGGCCGGTGTTTTCGGCAAATTTGGCGTGCGCCCCGACCAAATCATCGATTATTTAATGCTGATGGGCGATAGCTCTGACGGCATTCCTGGCGTGCCTAGCGTGGGGCCAAAGACAGCGGTGAAATGGCTAACAGCCTATGACGCGCTGGAAAATATCGTTGCCCATGCCGATGAAATTAAAGGAAAAGTTGGCGAGAAGCTGCGCGACTTCATTCCGCAGCTGGGCATGACGCGCGAGCTAGTGACTATTAAATGCGATGTTGAGCTTGATGAAAGTCTGGAAGATTTCGCGCTCAAGCCCAGCGATGAAGCGCTGCTATTAGCGCTCTATGATGAGCTGGAGTTTCGTAGCTGGGCCAATGAGTTACGCGCCGATGGCCATGTGCCGAACTCGCGTGGCGCTAGCGAATGGGCCACGCCACCACAATCAACTTCAAGCACTGCAAATGTCGTAGCGACCAAGAGTGCTTACGGGCCCACAGGCACAGACACTCGATTCCCCGCTCCCGAAAGCGATGCTAAAACAATCACGCACATCGTCGACACTAGTGATCAGCTCAGCGAGCTAATTGCCAAACTCATCGCCGCTAAGCGCTTTGCCATCGACACCGAAACCACTAGCCTAAACTACATCGAAGCTGAATTAGTCGGCCTGTCGGTTGCCATTGAGCCAGGGGAAGCTTGGTATGTTCCCGTTGGTCACGATGTCAGCGTTGAGCCTAAGCAGCTGCCAAAAGCCGATGTATTGGCCGCCTTTAAGCCGCTGCTAGAGTCTGAGCAGATCGCCAAAATCTTGCAGCACGCAAAATATGATATGCATATTTTCGCCAACGAAGGCCTCGCTTTGCATGGAGTGAGCTGCGACACCATGCTCGCCTCTTACGTGCTCGATGCCACCGCGACTAGGCACAATCTCGAAGCTTTGGGCGAATATTATCTTGGCCGTAAAGGCATCAGCTTTAGCGATATCGCTGGCAAAGGTGCTAAGGCAGTAACGTTTGAGCGCATCAGTATTGAGCAGGCCGCACCCTATGCCGGCGAAGATGCCGACTACACCTTGCAGTTAGCTAATCTATTAGAGGCAGAGCTTGCGAAAACGCCGGCATTACTCTCGCTACTCACTGATTTAGAACTACCTGTGCAGCGCGTGCTTCAGCGCATGGAGTATCACGGCACGTTGATTGATCCAGAAGTGTTACGCGTGCAAACGCTGTCGCTGACCTCGCGCTTGCATTGGTTAGAAACCCAAGTCTATGAGCTTGCAGGCGAAGAGTTTAATTTGAGTTCGCCTAAGCAATTGGGAGTAATTTTGTTTGAAAAGCTGGGCATTCCCGGCGGCAAAAAAACCGCGAGTGGCCAGTACTCCACGGCCGAAGATGTGCTCGAGCAGCTAAGTCACCCGCTGCCTAAGCTGTTGCTTGAGCATCGCAGCTTGTCGAAATTACGCTCGACCTATACCGACAAATTGCCCGAGATGGTGCAAGCTAAAACTGGCCGTGTGCACACCTCATATCATCAGGCCGTAGCTGCTACAGGGCGTTTATCGTCTAGCGATCCCAACCTGCAAAATATTCCGATTCGCACTGAAGAAGGCCGTCGTATACGGCAAGCGTTTGTTGCTCCAGCGGGTTGCGTGATCATGGCGGCCGACTATTCGCAAATCGAGCTGCGCATCATGGCGCATTTGTCGCACGACGAAGGCTTGCTTAAAGCCTTCCGCGATGGCCTCGATGTTCACCGTGCCACAGCCGCCGAAGTGTTGGGTATCACGCCGAGTGAGGTCACTAGCGATCAGCGCCGAGCTGCGAAAGCCGTGAATTTCGGGTTAATTTACGGCATGTCGGCGTTTGGTCTAGCTAAGCAGCTGGATATTTCCCGCAGTGAGGCCGCCGACTATATTTCGCGCTATTTCTCGCGCTACCCCGGCGTGCAGGATTATATGGAGCGCACGCGAGCGCAGGCGCATGAGCAGGGCTATGTGGAGACGCTATTTGGTCGTCGCTTAATGCTGCGTGATATCCGCTCGCCAAAACCGATGCTACGCCAAGCCGCTGAACGTGCGGCGATCAACGCGCCCATGCAAGGCACTGCCGCCGACATCATCAAGCGCGCCATGTTGCGTGTGCAGTCCGCACTCGATCGTGAAAATCTCAAAGCCGTGATGGTCATGCAGGTGCATGATGAATTGGTCTTGGAAGTGCCTGAGCTTGAGGTTGTGCGTGTTACTGCGCTACTGAAGGCTGAAATGGCCGCTGCTGCGGAGCTAGCTGTGCCGCTAGATGTGGAAGTGGGTATCGGTAAAAACTGGGATGAGGCGCACTAAAAACGCCTCCAATAAAAAGGCCATCAACGCTGGAATCCACATCCAGTGTTGATGGCCTTTTTGCTGCTGCGTGTTATTTCGCCGAAGCTGCCTCATCGCTGCTTTCTGCTTGCGAAGGCATGGGCATCTGCAACCATTCGCCAATTTGCAGAGCTGCCTCATCGAGACCGATGCGCGTAGTTGCCGAAAATAACTGCACGCTACCTTCGTAATTTAGCTCTTTAAGCGATTTACGTACGGCAATCAGTGCCGTAATAGCTGGGCCACGATTAAGCTTATCGGCCTTAGTCAGCAAAATATGCACGGCTAAATTACGCTGCTTAGCCCAGTCGAGCATGTTGCGATCGAAGCTCGATAGTGGATGGCGCAAGTCCATCAGCAAAATTAAACCACGCAAGGTGTGACGTTCACGCAGATAATGCGCCAAATGTTTTTGCCACGCCAGCTTCATAGCGATCGGCACTTTGGCATAGCCATAGCCGGGCAAATCTACTAAACGACGCTCTTCATCGAGAGCGAAAAAGTTAATCAACTGCGTGCGGCCAGGCGTTTTGGAGGCACGAGCCAACTGCTTCTGGCGAGTTAAGATATTGATTGCAGTGGATTTGCCGGCGTTTGAACGGCCAGCAAAAGCGACTTCATGGCCCATTTCAGGTGGGCATAAAGCAAGCGTCGGTGCGCTGATTTGAAACTGCGCACGGGACAGCGCAATCAACATGTATTCAGCGTCCGTCATAGTCTTTGCTCATTTTTAAAGGCTGGTAGTTTATAGGGCTACACCACGTATGGTCACTGCGATATACTATTTGACGTAAAAAAGCGTGATCGTTTCGTAGTGTTGTCGCATGATGGGTGATGTTAAAGCTCAATCTCCCTATAATCGATGGAGCATGTCATGAAAAAGCAATTAATGTTTGCAGCGTTGCTGATTGGCGTGAGCGCATTCGCTCAGGCAGCTACAACTGAGCAGCGTTACAAGCAATCGTGCGCCGCCTGCCACGCTACTGGCGTTATGCAAGCGCCAAAAATGGGCGATAAGGCTGCTTGGGCGCCGCGCTTGAAGCAAGGCGAAGCGACACTGCTTGCTCACGCTAAAAATGGTTTTAAGATGATGCCGCCGAAAGGCCTGTGTAATGATTGCACAGACGCTGAATATAAAGCGCTCATTAAATATATGTCTAAATAAGCTGCTACGAGTGCTCTTATGAAAAAGTTTGTTGCCGTTGTTTCGCTGTTATTGGGCGTTAGCTCATTCAGCCATGCTGCCGTTGTTATGCCCAAGGGCGATGCTACTGCCGGTCAAGGAAAGGCGGCGGTTTGCGCGGCCTGCCACGGCGCCGATGGCAATAGTGCTGCGCCCACCTTCCCTAAGTTAGCTGGCCAGAATGCTAAATACATTTATAAGCAGCTGCAGAACTTCAAAGCAGGCACGCGCGTGAACGCGTTAATGGCGCCTATGGCTGCCGGCCTAGCTGATCAAGATATGGCTGATCTAGCAGAGTATTACTCGCAACAGAAAGGCTCGATTGGCGGTGCGAACAAAGAACTGGTTGAGCTCGGCCAGAAAATCTTCCGCGGCGGCAAAAAAGAAATTGGCTTGACCGCTTGCTCGGGCTGTCACGGTCCTGCAGGCAAAGGCAACACATTTGCGGCATTCCCGCGTCTTTCTGGTCAGCATGCTGAGTACACCGCTAACCAGCTGAAAATGTTCCGTGCTGCCGGCCGTGATGACCTCACTGGCGATCGTCGCGACAATGATGGTGCCAAGCCTGGCGACTTAGGCCCTATGCAAATGATTGCGGCCAAGTTGTCAGATAAAGACATTCAGGCTTTGGCGTCGTACATTCAGGGTCTTCACTAAGCTCTTGTGTTGATGTGAAATGAGCCCGCCTATGCGGGCTTTTTTCTGTCAGCCAAGTGTTCACTAAAGCGTTAACCTGCTCTAACCGTTTAAGGATAATGACAATGATGAAGAAATTTATTGCGGTATTACTGTTGGCACTACCGACTTGGGCTCTCGCGTTGACGCCCGTTGAGGGCAAAGATTACACACGCCTAGCAAACCCAACACCTGCACTTAGCAGTGGTCTTATCGAAGTGCGTGAGTTCTTTTGGTATGGCTGCCCACATTGCTACACCTTAGAGCCACATGTTGCTGCATGGCTGAAAACCAATCCAGCCGGCATTAAGTTTGAGCGTAGCCCAGCAGCTTTAAACTCCGTGTGGGAAGCAAACGCTCGCGGCTATTATGTCGCTGAGTCATTAGGCCTAGTCGAGAAAACTCACGGCCCGCTGTTTGCTGCCATTCAGATCGATAAACAGCGCTTATTTTCGCAAAAAAGCTTAGCCAAGTTTTATGCTGGATTTGGTGTGAAAGAAGCCAATTTCAATGGTCTTTACAACTCATTTACGGTTAGTGCAAAAGTTGCTCAGTCACGCAATTTGGCTGTGCGATACCAACTATCGGGTGTGCCGGCTATCGTCGTTAATGGTAAGTATTTAGTGCCAGGTGAAAGTGCACGCACCATTGAAGTGGTGAAAGCATTGGTAGCCCAAGAGCAAGCCAAGAAGAAATAAGTAGATAAGAAAAAGGCGCTTTTAAGCGCCTTTTTCTGGCTTCCACGCATGAGCGCCAAGCATGATCAAGCGTAATTGCTTGGTGGTTCGTAATACTTGCTCGGCATCGTCTTCCACATAAGGTAGCGCCAGCAAATCTAGGGCTAAATGGATGACGGTGTTGACCACAAGATCGGCCAGCATAGCGAGGTCATCGCGTGGGAAGTCTGTGTAGATTGGCCATTGCTGCAAGTCTTCAGCAAGCTCAGCAACAAACTGGCGCATTTGCGTGTGAATGGTTTCGCGCACTTTCGGTGGGCCACCGGCGCGTTCGCGTGCAAGAAACTCAAAGTACAATGGGTTGTGGCGGATAAACTCGACCAGTGCCGTCACAGACTCAGTAATAGCGGCTCCGCCTTGTGCTTTTTTGCGGACTTGGCGCATGACCACGCGTAGTTGCCGGCAAGCCTCGACCGCAAGCTCTTCGCCCAAGGCGTCGAGGTCGGGAAAATGGCGATAAAAACCGGTCGGCACTAAGCCTGCTTGTCGTGATACTTCGCGCAAGCTCAGGCCTGAAAAACCAGCGCCTTCATGCATGAGCGTCAATGCTGCATCCATTAGCGCTTGTCGGGTTTGTAGTTTTTTTTCTTCGCGCAGTGCCATGATGGTCCCTTATATGCTGCGGCTAGTTTAGCATTAGCGCACAGATGTTCACTAGAGAGGTCAAAGCAATGTCATTTTTAACCCGTGTTGAGGCCATTAAGGACTTGATCCAAGAGGCTGTTGACAAAGGTGCCACCAGTGTTGAGCAAATTCACCAAGCCATCGCCTCGATGCCACTTGATGCCCTAGCCAAGCGTGGCTTGCTTGAAGATGATGCAGCTGCGGCTAAAAAGACCCATGCCGAAACAATTGGCACCGTGTATGACGCCATCCGCCGCGTAAATCGCGAAGTTGGCGATCTAGCTTCGGGCCTGATTGAAACCGTAGAAGATCAGATCGCGGCGCAGAAAAATATCGGCAAGAAAGACTAAAGCCTCACGCTCCCTCGGCTAGTCCGAGGCTGTTACACTTAGGCGTTACCGACCACCTCGGGGAAATCCGTGACACGTAAACCGCATGTATTGATCATTTTGGATGGCTTTGGCCATAGCAACACATCCGATTCGAACGCGATTAACGCGGCGAAAATGCCGAACTGGCAAGCCATGCTGGCGGATTATCCGCACGGTTTGGTGTCTGGTTCTGGCGAGGATGTAGGCTTGCCCGATGGGCAAATGGGCAACTCCGAAGTTGGTCATATGAATCTCGGTGCTGGTCGTGTCGTCTATCAGGATTTTACCCGCGTCACTAAGGCCATTCGCGACGGCGAGTTTGAGCAAAACCCTGCGCTAATTGCTGCGATAGACAAAGCCGTTCACGCTGGTCGTGCCGTGCATGTGCTGGGCCTGCTGTCGCCGGGCGGTGTGCATTCGCATGAAGAGCATCTTCACGCCATGGTCGATATGGCTGTAGCGCGTGGCGCAGAGCAGGTATATGTGCACGCATTTTTAGATGGCCGCGACACGCCACCACGCTCCGCTGAGCCTTCATTGGCGGCGATGGAAGCGCATTTAGCGAAGACAGGTAAAGGTCGTATTGCCAGCATTATCGGCCGCTACTTTGCGATGGATCGAGATAATCGCTGGGATCGTGTCGAAGCTGCGTATCGCCTGCTCACGGAGGGTGTGGCTAAGCGCCAAGTCATCAGCGCGGTTGAAGGCTTGCAAGCCGCCTATGCCGATGAAGTTAGCGATGAGTTCGTGCCGGCGACTAGCATTGTGCCCGAAGGCAAATCACCAGCTCTCATTAGCGATGGCGATGCCGTGGTTTTCATGAATTTCCGTGCCGACCGCGCACGTGAAATCACCCGCGCCTTTGTCGATGAGTCTTTCTCCGGCTTTACGCGCGCTGTGCATCCCAAACTCTCCGACTTTGTCATGCTTACTCAATACTCCGACAGCATCAAAGCGTCGGTGGCATATGCCCCAAGCGCCCTGCATAACTCTTTAGGCGAATATTTATCTGGCTTAGGAAAAACTCAGCTGCGCATTGCCGAGACTGAAAAATATGCTCATGTCACCTTCTTTTTTAGCGGCGGTCGCGAACAGCCCTATGATGGCGAAACGCGTATTTTGGTGCCCTCACCAAATGTCGCTACTTATGATTTACAGCCTGAAATGAGCGCCGAAGAAGTCACCGACAAACTCGTTTCGGCCATTACTTCTGGCGACTACGACGCACTGATGTGCAACTACGCCAATGGCGATATGGTCGGCCACAC
Source organism: Paraperlucidibaca wandonensis (assembly GCF_042677145.1). Taxonomy (NCBI): domain Bacteria; kingdom Pseudomonadati; phylum Pseudomonadota; class Gammaproteobacteria; order Moraxellales; family Moraxellaceae; genus Paraperlucidibaca; species Paraperlucidibaca wandonensis. The sequence goes on from NZ_JBHTIT010000001.1 coordinate 2,104,994, forward strand.
CGGCAACTTTGACGCTGCTGTGAAGGCTTGCGAAATGCTAGATCGCTGCTTGGGCCGTCTACGTCAAGCCATCGAGCAAGTTGGCGGTGAGATGCTAATCACTGCCGATCACGGCAATGTTGAACAGATGCGTGACAATGCCACCGGCCAGGCACATACCGCGCATACTTGCGAGTTAGTGCCTTTTGTCTATGTCGGCTCGCGGAAAAATATGCGCATAGCTGAGAATGGCGTTCTGTCTGATGTCGCGCCCACATTGCTGAATCTCATGGGGTTAGAGCAGCCCATAGAGATGACCGGTCGACCGCTCGTGGTGTCCGTATGAAGATGTTGAGTCAACGTTTAGGTTTAGTTCTACTGCTCGCCAGCGCTTGCGTTTCAAATGCATTGGCAGCCGATGGCAATCAATTGCGCAGCGAGGCAAGCTCGACCAAGTCTGATTTAGACTCGGTGAAAAATGAGATTCGCACTGCCACAAAAAAGTTACGGTTGACCCAGGCCGAGCGCACTAAGCAGCAAAAAGCCTTGAACTCAGCTGAAGCAGAAATTAATAAACTGCAAAAATCAGTCGCTGAAACGGAAAAAGAAAGCAATATGCGTAAAGCGCGCGTTAATGTTTTGCGCAAGCGCCAAGCCGAATTAGCAGCGGTTAAGCGTGAACAATTAGCTAGCTTAAAAGCCGATATGCAGGCCTCCTACCGTGCCGGTCGAGACGATTATTTCAAACTCTTATTGAACCAAGAGCATCCGGCATTGCTGGCGCGTCAGCTGCGTTATTTCAGCTATATCCAGAAAGCTCGCAGCGAACGTATCGATGAGCTGGATGTGACTTTGGCAGAACTCGCGGCAGTAGAGGTAGAAGAGGCAGAGCAAGTTAAAAAGCTTGCAGCGCTTGAGAAAAAATTAGAGTCCGAACAGGTGCAGTTAGAAGGCGCCAAATCACAGCGAGCAGCGGCGCTTAAGATTCTCAATAGCGATATTGCGAGCCAAGATAAAAACCTCAAAAGCTTGAAGAAAAACCAAGCAGCGTTGCAAAACTTGATGCGTCGTTTAGAGCGTCAGGCGCGTGAAGCAGATCGCCTAGAGCGTGAGCGTCGTGCCAAGGAAGCTGCTGCAAATAACAAGCCTGCGCCCGTGGTGAAAGATAAAACTGTGTGGAGTCAGGAGCCGGATTATTCGGTGCCTTACCGTGGCAACTGCTCACTACCCGCAAGTGGTGGCATACGTGCGCAGTTTGGCGCCGACCGTGGCGGCGGCTTGCGTTGGAATGGCATTGTCATTGCAGCCAATAGTGGCGCAGCGGTTAAGGTCGTGAAAAGCGGTAAAGTGCTCTACGCCGACTTCTTGCGTGGCTATGGCAAGCTGGTCATCGTCGATCATGGTGGTGGCTTCATGTCGCTATACGGCTACAACCAAAGCATTAATGTGAAAACTGGCGATAGCGTTTCGGCCAACCAAACGGTGGCCAGCGTTGGTGATGGTAGCGAGGGCGAAACCGGTTTGTATTTCGAGACGCGCCTACGTGGCCGACCGAGCCAGCCCGGTAACTGGTGTAATTACTAGGTCCTAGCGACGCATACAAATACCGTGGTTGGCCAAGAAGTCTTTGGCCTGACCCACGGTATATTCGCCGAAATGGAAAATGCTCGCCGCTAGCACTGCATCAGCCCCGCCCTGCAAAATACCATCGCATAAATGCTGCAAGTTACCGACGCCGCCGGATGCAATAACTGGTACGCGCACCGCTGAGGTAATGGCCTTCACCAGTTCCAAGTCATAGCCCGCTTTGGTGCCGTCGGCATCCATGCTGGTTAGCAAGATCTCGCCTGCACCGTATTTGGCCATGCGCTCAGCCCATGCTACGGCGTCGATGCCGGTGCGATTGCGGCCACCATGAGTGAAAATTTCCCAGCGCCCAGGCTCGCCCGCGAGTGATACGCGTTTGGCATCGATGGCGGCGACGATGCATTGCGCGCCAAAACGTTGTGAGGCCTCCAAGACAAACTCAGGGCGTTTTACAGCTGCGGAATTGATGCTGACTTTGTCAGCGCCGGCATTGAGCATGCGACGAATATCAGCTACTTCACGAATGCCGCCGCCAACGGTGAGCGGCACGAATACTTGCGATGCCATGCGTTCAACCGTACGCACCATGGTGTCACGGCCTTCTACGCTGGCAGTGATGTCGAGAAAAGTGATCTCATCGGCGCCCTGTTCGTCATAGCGTTTGGCGACTTCAACCGGGTCGCCAGCATCACGAATATCGAGAAACTTAACGCCTTTGACGACACGGCCCTGATCAACATCGAGGCAGGGAATTATGCGTTTAGCGAGCGTCATGGCGAGGTACCGAATAAGAGTTAGCGCGCATTTTATCATGGGTGCCGCTAGCGCGAGCGACTATACTCGCGGCCATAAATATTCGGCGAGGTGAATCCGTGGCGCAGGCGTCTGCACAATTTGATGTGGTGATTATTGGTGCCGGCGCGTCGGGGCTAATGTGCGCCATGGCGGCAGGTCAACGTGGGCGTCGCGTGTTGGTGCTCGATAGCAGCAATAAGATCGGCAAAAAGATTTTGATGTCGGGCGGAGGCCGCTGCAACTTCACCAATATGCAGGTCGAGCCCGAGCATTTCATCAGTGAAAATACGCACTTTTGTGTGTCGGCGCTGAACCGTTATACGCAGTGGGATTTTATTGCGTTGGTAGAAAAACACGGCATTGCCTATCACGAGCGCAAGCATGGCCAGCTTTTTTGCGATGACTCGGCGAAAGATATTTTGGCAATGCTAGTGAATGAGTGCGAGGCGGTCGGTGTGCGTATTCGTAGCCATGCCAGTGTCACGGAGATCGCTGAAAAGCCTAGTGGCTTCACAGTGCATCTTGGCCAGGAGCAAATTCGTTGCGAATCGCTAGTTGTCGCTACTGGCGGCCTGTCCATCCCAACGCTGGGCGCTAGCGGTTTTGGCTACGAAATTGCGCGCCAGTTTGGTCATGAAGTTTTGCCCACACGCGCAGGCCTTGTGCCAATGACTTTTAGTGACGGCATGAAAGCTGTGACTGAGCGCTTGAGCGGCATTGCTCTCGATACTGTGGTGAGCAGCCATGATGACGCGCCGAGCTTTCACGAAAATATGCTGTTTACGCATCGTGGCATTAGCGGGCCGTCGATACTGCAGGCATCGAATTATTGGCAGCTAGGCCAGCCAGTGCAGATCGATTTGCTGCCAACGTCGCCATGGGGTGAGATGACTCTGAGCGATTGGTTGATTGCGCAGAAAAAAGCTCAGCCGAAAGTATTGCTAAGAACTCTGCTAGCACCGTTTTTGGTTAAGGCTCTGGTGCATGAATTGCAAACTTTGCTCTGGCTTGGCGAAGCTGAAAAACCCATGGCGGATTGGTCTGATGCGGCTCTTAAGCGCGTAGCAGCAGCACTAAACGGCTGGACATTGCGGCCCTCTGGTACGGAGGGTTATCGCACCGCTGAGGTGACCTTGGGCGGAGTTTCGACCAATGAGGTATCCTCGCGCACCATGGAGAGTCAGCGCCAAACAGGCCTGTATTTTATTGGCGAAGTGCTCGATGTGACTGGGTGGCTTGGTGGTTATAACTTTCAATGGGCATGGGCATCTGGCCATGCCGCTGGGCAATTTGCCTAAGAGGTGGCTGTGAACGACAAACGTAGCAAAGACCCGCTGGAAGGCATCACATTGGAAAGCATAGTGACGCATTTGCACGCGAAGTATGGCTGGGCGGAAATGGCCCGCGTGGTAGATATTCGCTGTTTTAAAGACAATCCCAGCATCAAATCTAGCCTGACTTTTTTGCGCCGTACACCGTGGGCGCGCGCTGAGGTTGAGGCGCTGTATATTCGCAGCCTATAACGCGTGCTCGGAAATTTAGACTTAGTGCTAAGCCATAAAATGCGACGACAACACGCGCACCACAAGATACGAAGAGAATCATCATGCTGCGACTAACCGACCTAAAGCTGCCATTAGAGCACACAGACGAAGCGCTGCATTCAGCCATTGTCTTGCGGCTGGGCATTGCAGCCAGCGATCTGCTCAGCTTTAACGTCTATAAGCGCAGCTACGATGCTCGTAAGCGCGGCCATATTTTGCTTATCTATAGTCTCGATGTGAACGTGAGCAACGAAGCCGCTGTGTTGCTGCGCTTGGCCAATGATGTGCATATTGGCCCGTCGCCTGATACGACCTATCAATTTGTCACGGACGCACCAAGCGAAGACTTCTTGCGCCCTATCGTCATTGGCTTTGGTCCATGCGGACTTTTCGCCGCGTTGATTTTGGCGCAAATGGGCCTAAAACCCATCGTACTCGAACGTGGTAAAGCTGTGCGCGAACGCACCAAAGACACCTGGGGCTTATGGCGCAAACGCGTGCTAGAGCCCGAGTCCAATGTGCAGTTTGGCGAAGGCGGTGCCGGCACTTTCTCCGATGGAAAACTCTATAGCCAGATTAAAGACCCACAGCATCACGGCCGAAAAGTATTGACCGAGTTTGTTAAAGCCGGCGCGCCAGCGGAGATTTTATACGTCAGCAAGCCACATATCGGCACCTTTAAATTGGTCACGATGATTGAGCAGATGCGACAAAACATCATCGATCTTGGTGGCGAGGTTCGTTTTAATCAGCGCGTGAAAGATTTGCATATTGAGAATGACCAAGTGCGCGGCGTCACGCTGGCTAGCGGCGAGCAAATTCGCAGTGACCATGTCGTGTTGGCGATTGGCCATAGTGCTCGCGACACCTTTAAGATGCTGCACGCGCGCGGCGTATATGTTGAAGCTAAGCCCTTCTCTATTGGCTTCCGCGCTGAGCATCCACAATCGATGATCGATGCTTGCCGCTTCGGGCCGCAGGCGGGTCATCCAATTTTAGGTGCGGCGGACTATAAGCTAGTGCATCACGCCAAAAATGGCCGCTCGGTGTATAGCTTTTGCATGTGCCCTGGCGGCACGGTGGTGGCATCTTCGTCTGAGCCTGAGATGGTCGTGACCAACGGCATGAGCCAGTATTCGCGCAATGAGCGCAATGCCAATAGTGCCATCGTGGTCGGCATCACGCCCGAAGACTATCCCGGCGGCCCACTCGCCGGCATCGATTTTCAGCGGCAATGGGAGTCGCAGGCCTATCTGCTTGGTGGCAGCAATTACGATGCGCCGGCACAGCTTATTGGCGACTTTATCGCGCAGCGACCATCGAGCGCATTGGGTAGTGTAGAACCATCCTATAAGCCCGGCGTGAAGCTCGGCGAGCTGGATGCAAGTCTGCCTGAGTACGCCATTGCAGCCATTCGTGAGGCCTTGCCGGCATTTAATAAGCAGATTCGTGGCTATGCCATGAATGACGCGATATTGACCGGTGTGGAGACGCGCACATCGTCACCAATACGCATTAAGCGCGGTGCCGATATGCAGAGCATCAATACCAAGGGCTTGTACCCAGCCGGTGAGGGTGCGGGGTATGCCGGCGGAATTTTATCTGCCGGCGTCGATGGTATTAAGATTGCGGAGGCGGTGGCTTTGAGCTTAAAAGCGGCAGCTGCGCGCTAGACGAGCAGCTTTGAAAAGATGAATTAAAGCCTTAGGCCTTTTTCACAAACTCCGACTTCAGCTTCATGGCGCCGATGCCGTCAATTTTGCAATCGATGTCGTGGTCGCCATCGACTAAGCGAATGCCTTTCACTTTCGTGCCAACCTTCACTACCAGCGACGTGCCCTTAATCTTCAGGTCTTTAATCACTGTCACGGTATCGCCATCGTTGAGCTCATTGCCGTTAGCGTCCTTGATCACACGTACGTCATCGCTAGCTTCTACGGCGACTGTCGACCACTCGTGTGCGCATTCAGGACAAATATAATTGCCGGCATCTTCGTAGGTGTATACCGATTGGCATTTTGGGCAGGCAGGCAAGTCGCTCATGGAAAGTCCTTATTTGGTGTGTCAAAAAGCACAAAATCTGAGTTTGGCTTTAGCTCAACAGTCTTAGGCGTCAGCTAAAGCCTGTGCCTCGGCTAAATCCAGTGTGCCTTCGTAAATCGCACGGCCCGTGATAGTGCCAATCACGCCGTCGCCGCGGACTTTAAGCAAGCCACGAATATCATCCAAGTTAGTCACGCCGCCAGAGGCGATGATGGGCAGACCCGAGTCGCGAGCGAGTTTGGCTGTGGCCTCGACGTTAACACCCTGCATCATGCCGTCGCGGGCGATGTCGGTGTAAACGATGGAGCTGATGCCGTCGGCTTTGAATTGGCGTGCCAGATCGACAGCTTGGACGCTGGAAACTTCAGCCCAGCCATCGGTGGCAACCCAGCCATCTTTAGCATCGATGCCGACAATGATTTTGCCCGGAAAGGCGCGGCAGGCTTCGCGCACGAATGCAGGTTCTTTCACTGCTTTTGTGCCCAAAATGACATACGACACGCCAGCGCGAACATAGGCCTCGATGGTCTCTAATGAGCGAATGCCGCCACCGATTTGCACCGGCAATTTTGGCCAGCGCGTAGCAATTGCACGCACGATTTCGCCATTGACTGGTTCGCCAGCGAAAGCGCCATTGAGGTCGACTAAATGCAGGCGGCGGGCACCCTGCTCAACCCACTGCGCCGCAACGCCGATGGGGTCGTCGGAAAACACCGTATCGTCTTCCATGCGGCCTTGTTTTAGACGAACGCAGGCGCCGTCTTTGAGGTCAATGGCGGGGATAATTAACATCGAATGCTCCAGCGCAACGGCTCAGCGGCCAGCGAATAAATTAGGGGTTCCAACGTAAAAAGTTTTGTAGCAGGCGCAGGCCATCGTGCGCACTTTTTTCGGGGTGAAATTGCACAGCGAAGACATTATCTTTAGCGATGGCGCAGGAGAATGGCAGGCCATAATCACAGCTGCCGACGCTAAGCGCAGGATCATCTGGCTGGCAGTAATAGCTATGGACAAAGTAGAAGCGTGAGCCATCGGCAATGCCATCCCAGAGTGGATGCTCGCGCACTTGGCTCACGGTGTTCCAGCCCATGTGCGGCACTTTTAGGCGTTGCGCATCAACGGCCGGCACGTCGGTGAAAAATTTCACGTGGCCAGGATATAAGCCGAGGCCATCGACGCCGCCATTTTCATCAGAGCGCGTGAGCATGGCCTGCATGCCAACACAGATACCGAGTAAAGGCTTGCTGTGGATGAGCTCATCGACTAGATCGGCGATGCCGTGTTCATGCATCGCCGCCATGCAATCGCGCATCGCGCCCTGACCGGGCAATACCACGCGGTCAGCGGCGCGAATGATCGCAACATCGTCAGTGATTACCACTTTTGTGGCGCCAACATGCTCTAGCGCTTTCGCGACCGAGTGCAGATTGCCCATGCCATAGTCGAGTACGGCAACTGAGGTCACAGCGAGCCCTTAGTCGATGGCATCTGGCCGCTCATGCGTGGGTCAAGCTCAACAGCCATGCGCAGTGCGCGACCGAAGGCTTTGAACAGCGTTTCAGCCTGATGGTGCGAGTTTTTGCCGCGCAGATTGTCAAGGTGCAAAGTCACGCCGGCGTGATTGACGAAGCCTTGGAAGAATTCGAAAAATAGATCGACGTCGAAACTACCGATGCTGCTGCGTGTAAATTCGCAGTGCATTTCTAAGCCAGGACGACCGGAAAGATCGATCACTACGCGCGACAATGCTTCGTCTAGCGGCACATAAGCGTGGCCATAACGACGGACACCGGTTTTATCGCCTAATGCCTGCGCAAAGGCTTGGCCTAGTGTGATGCCGCAGTCTTCGGCACTGTGGTGATCATCGATGAAGTGATCACCATCGCAGGTGATATCGATGTCGATGAGGCCGTGACGCACAACTTGGTCGAGCATGTGGTCGAGGAAAGCCATGCCAGTATTCAGATTGCCTTGGCCTGTGCCATCGAGATTCACGCGTGCGCGAATCTTAGTTTCTCTCGTGTTACGCACCACTTCTGCTTGGCGAGCGCTCATGCCCATCCTCTACTTGGTTAGCGAAAAAAGTATTATAGCCCCGCGCGCGCGAAACTGCATGGCCTGTGCGCGCTGTCATGCTCTACACTTGGCAAAAGCCTAATGAGCCAATGTCATGCCGCTGATCGCCAGAGTCCATTCTTTACCACTTGAGCCTGAACTTATTGAGCGTTTAGCGCGCTTTAAGCCGGCGCTGAGTGCAAAAGCACCAAGCCCAGATGCCACGCTTTATGTTGGCTGGTTTAACACCAAGCCTATCGCGGCTGCGTGGGCTATTGGTAGCGATGATGCGCGCCACCTCAGTGGCTTTGCCATCCACCCGGCAACCATGGGTCGTGATGTCTTGGCGCAATTGGCGACCTGTATGCGCACACAAGAAAGTGCGGCGGGCCGGAGAGTATTGAGTAGTGAGGATTATGCAGCGCTAGATGTAGCCGTAGAGACTGGTCTAGATAAGTAAACTTGCTTCTCGACCGCGGCTAGGTGCATCGCTACAATGACGCTCTAGCATGCACCTGCCGCGTCATGCGGGTGTCGTATAATGGTAATACCCTAGCTTCCCAAGCTAGAGCCGTGGGTTCGATTCCCACCATCCGCTCCAGGCATTTCTTCTTCGCTTAGCGTGGACCGGCATCGCGCCATTGCACAGGCGTATCTTTTATCTCAGGTGTTGATGGCCCGCAAGCATTGCAGCTAGAGCAACCACTACCGCAGCCTGCATCCGTACTACCACTTTGCATCCAACTACCTACTCTCGGATAGCCGCGCTTGACCAACGCTTGGGCGAAGCGATTTTGCATGGCCGCTATGCTCCTTGGCGCAAACTGCTTTGCCACCCGCCAGGTGCTCCACAGCATCAGCGGCGCAATCACCAACCATTGCAGCAGGAGTTCGGCGTTCATAGCAGGGCCAGGGCTAGTTGGTAGGTAATGAATGATGCCAAGTAAGCAAGTCCAAACAAGTAGGCTGTCATGATGCCTACGATACGCCATGAGCCAGTTTCGCGGCGCACGGTGGCTAGGGTCGATAAGCATTGGGGAGCGAAAACAAACCAAACCAAGAGTGATAAGCCGGTGGCCAACGACCATTGCTGAGAAATTAGCGTGCTGAGTTGATTGGCGACCAAGTCTTCATTGCCAGACATGGAGTAGACCGTGCCCAGTGCTGCAACGACGACTTCGCGCGCGGCTAAGCCGGGCACTAGGGCGATGGATATTTCCCAGTTAAAGCCGATAGGCGCAAAAATCACCGCTAAAAAGGCACCGAGTTGACCAGCGTAGCTGTAATCGATGGCTGGTCCAACTGCACCGGCTGGCGCACCAGGGAAGCTGGCCAAGAACCAAAGCAGCATGGTGACGGCGAAAATGATGCCACCAACGCGCTTAACGAAGATCAACATGCGCTCGTAAAGGCCGATGGCAATGCTGCGCCAATCTGGCAGACGATAGCTGGGCAATTCGAGCAGTAGTGCGTGCTCACTGCGGTCAGATTGCAGCCATTTCATTACGTAGGCGACCAGTAAGGCGCTGGCGATGCCGCCGAAATATAAGGTGAATAAGACGATGCCTTGCAGGTTTAAAAAGCCCCAAACCGTCTGCGCAGGGATAAACGCTGCGATTAGCACGGTGTAGACCGGTAAGCGCGCGGAGCAGGTCATCAGCGGTGCGACCATGATGGTGGTGAGGCGATCGCGCGGGTCGGAAATGCTACGCGTGGCCATGATGCCAGGGATGGCGCAGGCGAAGCTCGACAGCAGTGGAATAAAGGCGCGGCCAGTGAGGCCGGCTTTGAACATCAGGCGGTCGAGCAAAAATGCGGCGCGCGGCAAATAGCCGGATTCTTCGAGCAGCAGAATGAAGAAAAACAGGATGAGAATTTGCGGCAAGAACACTAATACGCTGCCGACGCCGGCGAAAATGCCGTCGTTGAGTAAGCTGCGCAAAAGGCCATCGGGCAATGATTGCGTGCTGAGGGCGCCAAGCTCACCAATACCGAACTCGATGCCATTCATGAAAGGTTCGGCCCAAGAGAACACCGCTTGGAAGATAAAAAACATCAATATCGCCAGCAGCGCTAAGCCGAAAATTGGGTGCAGTACCACGCCATCGATGGCGTCGTCGCGAGCATCGGTGGTGCGCGGCATGATCACGCAGGCGGCCAACATATCGCGCACAGCCTGGTGCAAGTCGCCGGCAACAGGCTCTGGTAACTGGCGAGTGAGAGGCTTATCTAGCGTTTGCAGCAGCGCATTTACGCCATCGCGGCGTGTAGCTATCGTTTCTACGACCTCAATGCCCAGTGTCGCGCTCAGCGCAGCAACATCAATGGTAATGCCGCGGCGTTTCGCAGCATCCATCATGTTTAGTGCCAAAATCATGGGGCGACCTAAGCGCATCGCCTCAAGCACAAAGCGCAAATGCAGGCGCAAGTTGGTGGCATCGGCAACGCAGACAATAAGGTCAGGCGCTGGCTCATCGGCAAGCTCGCCAAGGCAAACAGCGCGGGTGATCGCCTCGTCTGGACTAGTGGCATTGAGGCTGTAGGCGCCCGGTAGGTCGAGCACCAGCATTTGCCCGCCTGATGGCAAAAGGATGCGGCCTTCTTTGCGTTCAACCGTGACACCGGCGTAGTTTGCGACTTTTTGACGCGTGCCAGTGAGCTGGTTAAACAGCGAGGTTTTGCCGCAATTAGGGTTGCCGACTAGAGCAATACGAGAAATATCTGTCATAACTGAACCAGTGAGACGATCACGCGTGAGGCCTCGCTACGGCGCAGAGCAAAGCGCGTAAAGCCAATTTGCACCAATAATGGATCGCCACCAACGGGGCCGGTGGCGGTTATGCGCACCGTTTCGCCGGGCACAAAGCCAATAACGCCAAGGCGCTGGGCAATATTGTCAGCAGGGCCGATAGCCTCTACTTGCTCGACCACAGCGGTTTGAAAACGCGAAAGTTCAGAGAGACGCACGGCAACTCAACGTTATAAATGAGAATGATTCTTAGAATTGTGAGATTTAGCATCGCGACTGTCAAACCCTATTTTCTACGCTCGGGCATAAGATGTAGGACTGGCGAGGTCATCCGCAGCACGGTAGAGTCGTTAACCATCAGCAGGTCGTCTTTTGCTAGGAGAGTATATGAAGCGCTTATTAAAATGGATTGCCGGGATCGTGGCCATGGTGCTGCTCAGCGTGTCCGCGCTGGCGGGCTATGTGTTATTTGTCCTCGACCCCAACGATTACAAGCAAGCGCTCACCGACGTAGTGAAGAAAAAGACCGACATGGATCTTCAGCTAACTGGAGATTTAGCCTGGAAGCTATATCCTAGCATTGGTATTTCCCTTGGCGAAACTAGCCTAAAAGACCCTGCTCTAGGCGAGACACTGGTTGCCGTACAGCAAGCCAGTGTCTCGGTTGAGCTAATGCCTTTGCTAGATGGCCAAGCCTCTGTCGATGCGGTATCGCTAGATGGTGCCAATGTGCGCTTCGTGCAATATGCCGATGGCAAAACTAGCTGGGATACCTTGCTAGCTAAGCTGAAAAGCCCAGATGAAGATGACACTTCAAAAGAAGTAAAGTTCAATATTGAGAGCTTAGATATCACCAATACTCAGCTAACCTTGGTTGATAAAAAGGCGGGCGTAACGCGCACAGTTGATAAGGTCACGGTGCATGCAACAGACATCGATCCTGAAAAGGCATTTCCACTTTCTGCCAGCTTTGATGTCACCCAAGCTGATGAAGCCGGGAAGAAAGTCACCGCTGAAAATAGTTTGAACGCAGTTGTTACTCTCAACCTGGATGCTAAAAAGCCGCACATTGAAGATCTCACGCTCAATAGCGCGCTGTCTGGCAATATGTTGCCGGCGCCGATATCGATTGCTCTGAAAGCAGCATCTATCGATGTTGATATTGAAGCGCAGCAACACGCGATTAATGGCATGGTATTGGACGTCATCTACGCCGATCCGACTCGCCCTGCGCCGATTAGCGCGACCATTAATGCAGACATTAAGGCTGATATCGCTAAAGGCGAAGCCGTGGTTAATCCGTTAAAATTAACCACGACAGTGACAGATAAGGCGCTGACAAAGCCCATAGCCGTAACGCTAGACACCTCAGTAAATGCAAATTGGAAACTCGGCGATATCACTGTGCCGAAGCTAGTAGCGACGCTGGACAAAATTCGCTTAGAGGCCAATGTATCAGTGAAGTTGCCGGCACTAGCCAATGGCGCCGCTAATATCACCGACGGCATGCGCGCCAGCGGTAAGCTCAGCACCAATAGCTTTAATCCGCGCGATGTCATGGCCAATTTAGGCATTACGCCGCCAGTGACAAAAGATCCAAAAGCGCTGAGTAATGTCAGCTTGAGCGCGAATATCAGTGGTGATGAGCGCAATGTCTTGGCAAAAGATCTGCGCATTGCACTCGATGGCAGCAATATTACTGGTGAGGCGGGTGTACGTGAGCTACCGAAGGCACGCATCTATGCTCGATTAAATCTCGACAAGCTCAATGCCGATAATTATTTGCCGCCTGAAAAAGCGCTGACTGATAAAACTACAGCAGATAAAGGTCAGGCTAAAAAAGCCGCAGAAGCAATTTTGCCAGTTAAGTTATTGCGCGAGCAAAATCTCGATATCGGCCTGAAAGCCGGCGCGCTCACGATTATGAGCTACCCGATCACGCAACTAAGCTTGGCTGCAACTGCCCGCGATGGCCTAGTTAATGTCAGCGAGTTCCGTGGCCAAGTGGCTGATGGCAGCTTCAGTGTTCCCGCTAATATCGATGTTCGGGGTGCCAAGCCAGTGATCACACTGAAGCCTACGCTAAACAAAATCGACCTCGGGCCCATTGCGCAAAAAGCCTTGAAACAGGATGTGTTTGCTGGCCGCATGAACTTCAATGGTAATGTCACGGTACGCGGCAACACTACTGATGAGTGGATCAGCTCAGCTAAAGGCCCGAACACATTGCGCCTAAATGATGGCGTGATTAAAGGCGTGAATATCCGCGATGCGCTATTTAACGCCCTCGGCAAATATCAGGCGCTGCTGCCAATGCTGACTGGCCATAACAGCGAAGAGCTGAAGTCGAAAATCGGCAATACCGATATCGTTAGCCTATTAGGCGACATCACACTTGACCAAGGCGTGGTGCGCAACGAGTCAATGAAGGCCGACCTCAAGGATATGCAAGTTGCTGGCGCAGGCACATATAACTTGCAGACCAACGATGTCGACTACCGCTTTCAGCTCAAGCTCGACAAAAAATACTGGGGCGAGAAAAACGCCAAGATGGCTGAATACGCCATTCCAGTTCGTTGCAATGGCAATTTGCAAGGCAGCCTAGCCACACTCTGCGGCCTAGATAAAGCCGGTATGGAGGGCATTGTTGGGCAAATTGCCAAGGCTCGTTTAGGCGAAGAAGTTGAAAAGCAAAAAGGTAAATTAGAGGAAAAGCTCACAGAGAAGCTCGATCCCGCGCAAAAAGAGGCTGTGAAGCAAATCTTTGACCTCTTCAAACGTTAATTTTTCTGATGCGGTCTTGGCATGGTTCGACCATGCCGGCCGCAAGCATTTGCCATGGCAGCAAAACGTCACCCCGTATCGCGTGTGGGTATCGGAGATCATGCTGCAGCAAACCCAAGTCAGTACCGCTCTGCCCTACTTTCAGCGCTTTATGGCAAGTTTCCCGACGCTCGCCGATCTTGCTAGCGCCTCTATCGATGATGTTTTGCATCATTGGACAGGGCTTGGCTACTACGCGCGTGGGCGAAACTTGCACAAGGCAGCGCTGCTAGCCTGTGAGCGTCACGACGGGCAGCTGCCGGCGAGTTTAGATGAGTTAGTGGCATTGCCCGGCATCGGTCGCTCCACCGCCGGTGCCATTTTGTCGCTAGGCTTTGGTCAGCGTGCGGTCATTCTCGATGGCAATGTGAAGCGAGTTTTGGCGCGTTATCACGCACTTGCGGGCGATCCGGCGAAGGCTGCAGTAGCAACGCAGTTTTGGTCTCTGGCCGATGCCTTAACGCCGAGTCAGCGCTGCGGCGACTACACGCAAGCCATGATGGATTTGGGCGCCACGCTGTGTACGCGCACTAAGCCGGCCTGCGAGCGCTGCCCTGTGCAAGATGGCTGTATTGCCTACGCTCAAGGCGAGCCCGCGCGTTATCCCGAAAAGCAACGAAAGCAGCCCGTGCCACGGCGTGAGGTCACGCTAGCGATTCATTTGCATGATGATCAAGCATGGATGGCTCAGCGACCAAGCTCAGGCATCTGGGGCGGCCTCTGGAGCTTCCCAGAATGGCCGAGTGATACGCCATTGCCTACGCAAGCCGAAAGCCTGCCTGAGTTTGTGCATGTGTTTTCGCATTTTCGTTTAAACATTAAGCCTGTGATTATTCAGGCCACTTCGAGTTTGGCGGTTTCCGAAGCTGCCGGTCGCTGGGTTACACTCTCCGATCTACCGGCGCTAGGTTTCCCCGCGCCCATTTATTCATTATTGCAGCGCTTAGGCGCGCGCCTGGAGGCGAGTTCATGACGCGCATGGTTTATTGCCGAAAACTCAAACAAGAACTGGAAGGCATGGCGTTTGCGCCATTCCCCGGTGAGCGCGGCCAAGAGTTATTCAACACCGTGTCTAAAGAGGCTTGGATGCAGTGGCTTCGTCACCAAACCATGCTGATTAACGAAAACCGTTTAAGCGTGCTCGATCCGCAAGCGAAAGCATTTTTAGATGAGCAGCTAGAAAAATACTTAAGCGGCGATGACTATGAGCGGGCCAGTGGTTGGACGCCTGAGAAGCCGGCGTGAGCTCTGCACCAGCAACCCGCGGTCCGGCATCGTTAGAGGCCTTGCAAGCAGCGTATCCCATGGTGCTCTCGACCAAGGTGCAATGGGGCGACATGGACGCGCTCAATCACGTCAATAATGTGGTGTATTTTAAGTATTTAGAAAATACGCGACTAACGCTGATGGAGCAGATGGGAATCTTCCCTCGACTATTTGAAGAGGGCACGGGCTTGGTTATTGCTGATGCGCGTTGCCGCTATAAAGCGCCAGTAGTCTACCCAGATACGCTACACATTGGCGTGCGTGCCGAGCTTGCGGGTGAGGACAAGGTTGTTTTTCACTACGCTTTGTTTAGTGAGCAAATGCAGCGAGTGGCTGCCGAGGCCGAGACAATTCAAGTGTGCGTTAACCCAGAAACGGGGCGTAAAACACCTATGCCGGAATGGTTTAAGGATGCTTTGATGACGTTGGCTTAAGCCTTCGCTTAAAGCACAAACAAAAATGCCGCTAATTAAGCGGCATTTTTGTTGGAGCGTAGAGCGTGAAGCTTAGTTACGGCTGGCACGCTTACGGTCAGTTTCGGTCAGGTGACGCTTGCGCAGACGAATGGACTTCGGTGTCACTTCGACTAGCTCATCATCTTCAATGAACTCTAGCGCCTGCTCCAATGTGAAACGAATTGGCGGAGTCAGCACAATGTTTTCATCTGTGCCGGAAGCACGAACGTTGGTCAGCTGTTTAGCTTTGGTGGGGTTAACCGCCATGTCATCGTTACGTGAGTTCAGGCCAATGATCATGCCTTCATAGACTTCAGTTTGTGGGCCAATGTGGAGGCGACCACGTTCTTGCAAGTTCCACAGGGCGTAGCCGAGAGCGACACCTTGCACCATGGAGATCAGTACGCCATTTTGACGCTTAGCGACATCGCCTGATTTCAATGCGCCATAATGCGAGAAGCTGGCGGTCATGATGCCGGTGCCGGAGGTCATGGTTAAGAACTCGGAGCGGAAGCCGATGAGGCCGCGCGAAGGCACTGTGGCTTCAATACGAATACGACCTTTGCCGTCGAGAATCATATTGGTCATGTCGCCGCGGCGTGTGCCCATTTGCTCCATGACGCCGCCTTGATGCTGCTCTTCAACGTCGAAAATGACATTTTCGAAGGGCTCACATTTCACACCGTCGACTTCTTTGAAAATTACTTCAGGGCGTGACACGCCCATCTCGAAACCTTCACGACGCATGTTTTCGATGAGCACCGACAAATGCAGCTCGCCACGGCCTGAGACTTTGAATCGGTCTGGGCTGTCGGTGGGCTCAACGCGCAAAGCGACGTTATGGATAAGCTCTTTTTCTAGGCGATCTTTGATGTTACGCGAGGTCACATACTTGCCTTCACGACCGGCAAATGGTGAGTTGTTGACTTGGAATGTCATGCTCACGGTGGGTTCGTCGACGGAGAGCAATGGCAATGCTTCAACACACTGTGGGTCGCACAGTGTGTCGGAAATGCCTAAGCCTTCCATGCCGGTGACGCAAATGATGTCGCCTGCATCTGCTTCTGGCACTTCAACTCGGTTTAAGCCGTGATAGCCCATGATTTGCAAAATACGGCCGTTACGCTTTTTGCCTTCGCTATCGACGATGGTGACTTGCGTATTGGTTTTGACACGACCGCGAGTGATGCGACCGATGCCGATAACGCCAACATAGCTGTTGTAATCGAGTGATGAAATTTGCATCTGGAATGGGCCGTCAACATCGACTTGTGGCGGCGCAACACGATCAATAATGGTTTGGAATAACGCCGTCATGTCGGTGCCGAGCTTGTCAGCTTCGTAGCCAGAGATGCCGTTGAGGCCAGATGCGTAGACGACAGGAAAGTCGAGCTGCTCATCGGTAGCGCCTAAGTTGTCGAACAATTCGAAAACTTGGTCCATAACCCAATGTGGGCGAGCGCTTGGGCGATCAACTTTGTTCAGCACAACGATGGGCTTGAGGCCGCGAGCGAAGGCCTTCATGGTCACGAAGCGGGTTTGTGGCATTGGGCCATCAACCGAGTCAACCAAGAGGCAGACAGAATCGACCATCGACAGTACGCGTTCAACCTCGCCACCGAAGTCGGCGTGGCCTGGGGTGTCGACGATGTTGATGCCGTATTCTTGGCCATCGCGCGGGTCAGTCCATTTGATGGCAGTGTTTTTTGCCAAAATGGTAATGCCGCGTTCCTTCTCCAAATCGTTGGAGTCCATGACGCGCTCGACATCACCGCCGCGATCGCCGAAGGTGCCCGATTGCTGTAGCAGCTTGTCGACGAGCGTAGTTTTGCCATGGTCAACGTGAGCGATAATAGCGATATTTCGGATTTGCTTGATAGACAAGATAGGTCTCGCGCGGCGGTCAAAAATTGGGCGCAAAGTATACCTGAACTATTGCCACAATTCTTGTGCTGATTAAATGTGTGGAAGTTCGAGTATAAAAAAAAGCCACCCGAAGGTGGCTTTTTTGCATTACGCGTTAGGAATTACTTCTTAACGGTAACTTTCACTTCGCCTTGAGCAACAGCTACTGAGCGACGGTTTTTAGCACGGCCTTCAGCAGTTTTGTTGTCGGCAACTGGTTGTGCAGCACCGTAGCCTTTCGAGCTGATGCGATCTGCGGACAAGCCGTAGGTCTTGGTCAGTACGTTAGCAATGGCGTCGGCACGACGTTGGCTCAGGGCATCGTTATACGAAGCGGTGCCGCGTGAGTCAGTGTGGCCTTGGATTTCAACAGTAGCTGCTGGGTATTCTTTCAGCAGTTTTGCAATGCCTTCGATTTCGTCATGGAACTCAGGTTTCACAACTGATTTGTCAGTATCGAACAGCACGCGCATTTCACGGCTAACTGTTTCAACTAGTTCTTTCGTGCAGCCATCAGCAGTCACAACCACATTGGTTGGTGTGCCTGGGCATTTGTCAGCGCTGTTAGCAACGCCATCTTTGTCGTCGTCGCCATCAGTTTTTACGGCAACGGCCGCTACTGGAGCAATGGCTGCTGCTTTTTGGCCGCCGAAGCTATAAGTCACACCAACAGAGGCGATGCCGTCGTGATCGCTTTCTTGCATATCTTCAACGCCACGGATTTCGCCGCGAAGCGCTAGGTTGTCGGCCATTTCATAGAAGGCGCCAACTGCGACGTTAGCAATAGTGTGTTCTGTATAGCCGTTATTTGTGCCGCGAGCCAAACCACCGCCGATCAGAACATAAGGCTGTAGTTTGTTTTCAACGTTGAAGCGGTAGTAAGTATCTAAAGTAGCCATTTCATGGCGAGTAGCACCCGTGCCACTCGCTTTGTTTGTAGGGTTGGCGAAGCCGTAGCGAAGCTCTAAACCTACATTTGGATTGACGCGGTAACCAAGAGCTAATGAGGAGTCGACGCCATCGTCGAGGCCTTTGTCATTGTCGTACATGTGGTAGCCGATCATCGGGCTGACAGTGATTTCGGCATGAGCTGCCATGGCAGCTGTAGCCATAAATGTTGCCAAAGCAAGTTTATGCAATTTCATAGTCAATAAATCCTTGTAAATAAATGATTACTAGATGTAACAGCACGTAGAGTAGTGCGATGCAGTAAACTGGTCAAGTAGACGACATCGCCACTCAGCCCAACTATTTTCATGTGAGTTCTTCATCGTGCCAGACTTTCTTCAGCGCTTTCATTTTCAAAATACGCCTGTTCGAGGAGAGCTTTGCCGGCTCAATGAAGCCTATCGGGCCGCTCTGGCAAAGCACCACTATCCAGAGCCTGTAGCAGCATTATTAGGACAGGCTATGGTGGCTGTTGCCCTAATGACGGCAACTCTAAAGCTCAAAGGTAGCCTTATTCTGCAAATTCAAGGCGATGGCCCTGTTGGCTTGATTATGGCGGAGTGCAATCAAGCTGGTGATGTGCGTGCAATAGCTCGCTTTGACGCTGATGCAAGCTATGCCGATACGCAGTGGACAACACTCACAGGTGTCGGCCGCCTGCTACTTACTATCGAACCTGATGATGGCGAACGTTACCAAGGTATTGTGCCGCTAGAGGGCGCGAGTTTGGCTGACGCACTGGGCCATTACTTCCGGCAGTCTGAACAACTTCCGACGAAATTCATCTTTGCTGCCGACAACGAAGGCGCTGCGGGCTTAATGCTGCAGGTTTTGCCGGGTCATAATAGTGGCGAAGACGATGATTTGTGGCCGCGCGTCACACAATTGGCGGCGACGGTGAAAAATGAAGAGCTATTAGGCGTTGCTCCCGAGCAGCTTTTATATCGGCTCTTTCACGAAGAGTCGGTTGAACTTTTCCCGACGACAGCGCTGCGTTTTAAGTGCACCTGCTCGCGTGAGCGTAGTGCTAACGCCTTAGTGTCGTTGGGTGTTGAAGATCTGCGCGAAGTTGCTGCTGAGCAAGGAGGCACGATCAGCGTCGACTGTCAGTTTTGCCATCAGGTTTATGGCTTCGATGCAGTAGACATCGAGCAGCTATTTCAACCTGCTGCGGATGCGCCAGATAGCGTGCAATAAGCTAGCGACGCATCCATAGCCTAGGTTTGGGCAGCGTGATGCTAACGTCCAAGCCGCCATCGGGATGATTGCTTAGGTGTAGTTGGCCGCGATGCTGCAAGACAATGCGCGCCACAATGGCAAGACCCAAGCCCGAGCCTTGCGAGCCGCGCGCACTATCGCCGCGGCGAAATGGCTCCTGCAGCTCCTGCATGCGCGTTTCATCAATTCCCTGTCCGTGATCACGGCAACGCAATAAAATATTGGGCCCTACTTCTTCTGTGCTAAACACGACAGGGGCTTGGCCGTAGCGCATCGCATTTTGAATTAGATTTCCGATAAGCCGTTTAAACGACAGTTTGCGTAAGCGCAGTGGTGGGATTTCACTAAGCACAGTTTCGATACGAATAAGATGGCAAAATTGTTGCGTCACTTCACTGACCAAGGCATTTAAGTCGATTTGCTCGGCCTGCTCTTCTGAGCCATCACGCATAAAGGCGATGAACTGATCCAAAATCGCGTCCATATCCTCGATATCGGTAACCAAGCCTTCTGCTAAGTCACGATCGCGCATCACTTCAGCTGTCAGGCGCATGCGTGTTAATGGTGTGCGCAGGTCATGTGAAATGCCGGCGAGCATAACCGTGCGCTCCTGCTCGGCGAGATGAATTTGCCGTGTCATTTGGTTAAAGGCTCGGTTCACTGCGCGAATTTCTGTTGGCCCACTTTGCACATCCAGCTGCGTGCTGTGCTGCCCACGCCCGACGCGTATCGCCGCTAGTTGCAGGCGCTTTAATGGTCGGTTGAGCTGGCGAGCCAGAATAATAATGGCAATGATCGATAGCAGCGGAACGCCCAAGACCCATCCTAAAATAATGCCCGGGCTGTATTGCTGCATAAATAGCAGCTCTTCGCGTACCCACATGGGTTGCTCGGTGTCGGCGCTTATCCAGAGTGTAGGGACCGGTTTAAACTCGAAGTACACCAAGGATGGAAAGCCTATTTCGCGGCGTAGCTGCTTTTGAAAGCGGTCGGTAAATAGCTCAGCAAACCATTTATCACGTGGCGATGGAAAGCGTTCGACATCACGAACAATTTCTACATTTCCGTAGTCTCGAAGCGCACGATCGATAATCTCTGGCGCAACGCCTTCGCGCTCAGCATCGCGTAGCTTCAGCATTTTAATAGCAGAGCTATGCGCGTGCTGGCGAATCTCCGGCAAATATAAGTTTTGCCAAAAAAACGCAATCGATAGCGCCTGACTCATCAGCACCACGATGCCAATAACAAGCGTCGTGCGCATGGCGCTCGAGCGTGGCTTCAGCCATTGCACGAGGCTGCGTTTGCGCTTAGCCGGATCTTGCAGCTTGAGCATTAGATTAGCTCATCGGGCACAAATACATAGCCCACGCCCCACACGGTTTGGATATAGCGGGCGTTAGCGGGATTGGTTTCGATGAGCTTGCGTAGGCGTGAAACTTGGACATCGATGGATCGTTCCATCGCGCCCCATTCACGGCCGCGAGCGAGCGCCATGAGCTTATCCCGAGTGAGTGGTTCGCGTGGATGTTGTACTAGGGCTTTTAAGACGGCGAATTCGCCCGTCGTCAGCGATACCGAGGTGCCGGTATTGCTCAGTTGGCGCGTTGATAAGTCCAGTGTCCATGGACCAAAGCTGACAACTTCGCTGGTTTGTGATGGCGCGCCAGGTAGTTCGCGCGTCTGCCTGCGCAGTACGGCCTTCATGCGCGCTAAAAGCTCCTGCGGATTAAATGGCTTTTGCAAATAATCATCGGCGCCGGCTTCAAGGCCGTTGATGCGATCGCTGTCCGCGCCACGCGCGGTAAGCATAATAATTGGCGTGTTATTGCCTGACTCGCGAAGGCGATGGCAAATGGCAATGCCATCTTCGCCAGGCAGCATAAAGTCGAGCACGATCAGTGCGAATAGCTCGCGGCCGAGTACGCGATCCATTTGCACGGCATCTGCGACTGTTTTTACGCCATAGCCTTGGTCTTCTAAAAATCGCTGTAAAAGCGTGCGTAGGCGCACATCGTCATCGACAACTAAAATCTTCTGGGCATCGCGGTTGTCGCTATTCATCCCATCCTCATCTGGTTTTACCGTTAAGCCTGAGTGTACGCAGGCGCAAGGCGTTTGAACACGGGCGGCTTTTGCCTGACACAGGCGGCGGAGTAAGTGGTTTAATTGCGCATCTTAAAAATCGTTTTAACAATACTGTGAGTTGTTATGTCTGCGCTAGCTTTACAAATTGCCCGTGAACTCAATGTGCGACCTGAGCAGGTCGAAGCCACCATCGACTTATTGGATGGCGGCGCTACGGTGCCGTTTATCGCGCGCTATCGTAAAGAAGTGACCGGAGCGCTCGATGACACACAGCTGCGCCAGCTCGAAGAACGGTTAGTGTATTTGCGTGAGATGAGTGATCGCCGCACGGCCATCATTTCCAGTATTGAAGAGCAAGGCAAGATGACCGACGTTTTGCGCGAACAAATTCTGGCCGCTGAAACTAAAGCGCGTTTGGAAGATTTGTATTTGCCATATAAGCAAAAGCGCGTGACTAAGGGCCAGCAAGCCATCGCCGCTGGCCTTTTGCCACTGGCCGATATGCTGTTTAACGACCCTTCTAAAGTGCCGGAAGCTGAGGCGCAAGCGTTTATTGTGGCCGAGGCTGCCGAGGGCGGCTTGGCCTATCCTGACGTGAAAGCCGTGCTTGATGGCGCAAAACATATACTGATGGAGCGCTTTGCAGAGCAGGCCGATTTGCTGGCTTTATTGCGCGATTACTTGAAAGGTCGCGCTTTATTAAGTGCTCGTGTAGTGGTCGGTAAAGAAGCGGCGGCAGCAAAGTTTCAGGATTATTTTGCGCATGATGAAGCCTTGGCTAAAGTGCCATCGCATCGCGCGTTGGCGATGTTCCGTGGCCGCAATGAAGGCTTTTTGTCGCTAAACTTTACCCTGCCAGATACCGATGATGGCGTGCATCCCTGCGAGCATTTAATTGCCAATCATGTTGGCATTGAGGCGGCTAATCGCCCTGCCGATGTTTGGCTGAATGAAGTTGTGCGTTGGACATGGCGCGTGAAACTGCTCACGCATTTGGAAAGCGATCTGCTCGGCGAGTTGCGCGTGCAGGCCGAAGAAGAGGCTATCCGCGTCTTTGCTCGCAATATGAAAGATCTATTAATGGCCGCGCCCGCTGGCTTGCGCCCGACATTAGGTTTAGACCCTGGCCTGCGCACTGGCGTTAAAGTCGCCATTGTCGATGGCACTGGCAAGCTCGTTGCGCATAGCACGATTTTCCCGCATCAGCCGCGCAACGATTGGGATGGTTCGCTGCATGCACTCGCTGAGCTATGTAAAACACATGGCGTTGAGCTCGTCGCCATTGGCAATGGCACGGCCTCGCGCGAGACCGATAAGTTGGTCGCCGAGCTGATGAAGAAGCATCCGTCTCTTGGATTGACCAAAATCGTGGTCAGCGAAGCCGGCGCATCGGTATACTCAGCGTCTGAATTGGCCGCGTTAGAATTCCCCAATCTCGATGTGACTTTCCGAGGTGCGGTATCGATTGCTCGCCGCCTGCAAGACCCGCTAGCGGAGCTGGTGAAAATCGATCCGAAAGCCATTGGCGTTGGTCAGTATCAGCATGATGTTAATCAGCTCAAGCTCTCGCGCATGCTCGACACTGTTGTAGAGGATTGCGTAAACGCCGTTGGCGTGGATGTGAACTCGGCCTCGGCAGCACTGCTCACGCGCATCGCCGGCTTAAACACAACGCTAGCGCAAAACATCGTGGCATTCCGTGATGCTAATGGCGTCTTTCGCGATCGCCAAGATCTGAAAAAAGTGCCGCGTTTAGGCGAGCGTACATTTGAGCAAGCCGCAGGCTTCTTGCGCATTGCCCAAGGTAGCAACCCGCTGGATGCATCAGCAGTGCATCCAGAATCTTATCCACTAGTGGCGAAGTTTCAGGCCGCTGCTGCATGTGATCTCGCGCAGCTCATTGGCAATAGCAAAGCATTAAAGTCGATAAAGCCAGCTGATTTTGTCGATACAAGCTTTGGTTTGATCACGGTGCAAGATGTGCTCAGTGAGCTAGAAAAGCCCGGCCGTGATCCGCGCCCTGAATTTAAAGCGGTAACGTTTAGTGATGCTGTAACTGAAATGAAAGACCTGGTGCCCGGCATGGTGCTCGAAGGCGTGGTGACTAACGTTACTGCCTTCGGCGCATTTGTTGATGTTGGTGTGCATCAGGATGGCCTAGTGCATATTTCTGTGCTGTCGGATCGCTTCATCAAAGATCCGCATGAGGTGGTGAAGGCTGGCGATATTGTCAAAGTGAAAGTCATGGAAGTAGATCTGCCGCGTAAGCGTATTGCTCTGTCTTGTAAGCTAGATGCGGCGTTGCCGACAGCTGGCGATGGCGTGGTGAAAGACCGCCAGTCATCACCGCGCGGCGCATCACGCCAGAGCGCCGCAACAGCTAAGCAGCCGCAACGCCAACAACAAGGCAGCGCGCCATTAAAGTCCGGCACCTTAGGCGACTTGTTTCGCAAAGCCGGCGTATCGAAATAAGCATTTGTCATCGTGGCCAGTAACGGCGGCGATTTAGGAGAGGTCGATGGACCGCGAATTAAGCACCCAGCTGCAGTGGCTGAGTCAGCAAGCTAGCTGTCTGCAGGGCATGAAGCGTGGCTTGGAAAAAGAGTCGCTACGCATCGATAGCGATGGTTGGTTGGCGCAAACACCACACCCTGCTGCACTCGGCTCAGCGCTAACGCATCCGAGTATAACGACGGATTATTCCGAGGCTCTACTTGAGCTCATCACGCCGCCTTGCGACAGCATCGCGAGTGCTTTCGGCTATCTCGATGAAGTCCATCGCTATGTCTATTCGCAGCTAGGCAGTGAGCGCTTATGGGTCAATTCCATGCCCTGCAAGCTTGGCCCCGATGCACAAATCCCGCTCGCGCAATATGGCAGCTCCAATATCGGTCGCATGAAAACGCTGTATCGCCACGGCCTCGGCCTGCGCTACGGCCGACGCATGCAAACCATTGCCGGCATTCATTACAACTTGTCATTCCCCGATAGTTTTTGGCAGGCCTGGCAGGAGGCGAGCGGCAATACGCAAAGCTTGACCGACTTCCGCTCAGAAAAATCCTTCGCGTTAATACGCAACTTCCAGCGGCGCAGCTGGTTGCTTTTGTATTTGCTTGGAGCGAGTCCGGCGGTATGCGGTAGCTTTTTAGCCGGCCGTGAGCACGGCCTAGATGCCATGCCATCGGGCACGCTATATCGACCCAATGCAACATCCTTGCGCATGAGTTCTTTGGGCTATCAAAACGATGCTCAATCAGACTTGAAAGTGTCGTATAACGCCCTCGATGAATATGTACGTGATCTTGATCGCGCCATTCGGACACCGTATGCGCCTTATGAGGCCATGGGCGTTAAGCAGAACGGTATTTATCAGCAGCTAAATGGCCATATTCTGCAATTAGAAAATGAGTATTACGGCTTAATTCGACCTAAGCGTAACGGAGCCTCAGGCGAGCGCCCAACACAGTCCTTAGCCCGATCTGGCGTTGAGTATGTAGAGCTGCGCTGTGTTGATTTAGACCCGTTTGAGCCTTTCGGCATTAGCTGCGAGAGCGCGCACTTTTTGGAGGTTTTTGCGCTGCATTGCGCACTTGCAGAAAGTCCAACCTTCAATGACGTCGACTATCAGCGCCTACCATTAAACCAACAGGCTATGGTCGAGTGCGGTCGTGATCCAGCATTAGAAATTGATACCGGCCGTGAGTCCGTACGCTTCCGTGAGCTTGCCTCTAGGCTGTTTGTTGAGCTGCGCGCTGTCGCCGAAATATTAGATTCGACACATGTGACCAACACGTATAGTGCCGCGGTTGCAGCACAGCTTGCCAAACTGGAAAACCCTGCGCTGACAGGATCGGCGATGGTTTTGCAGGCGATCGACAAATGGGATGGCTGCTTCTATAACTTTGCCATGGATCGTGCTGAGCGCGCTCGCGACCACTTCATGCAGCGCCCGCTAGCCAATGAGCGTGCGGCAGCCTATCGCGACGAAGCTGAAGCATCATTGCAGCGTCAGGCCGATTTAGAGGCAGCGCCTGCACCAGCCTTTGATGATTTTTTGCAGCAGTATTTTGCCGACACCCCAACTGGAGCCGCCTAAATGTTTAACACCCAACGCTTATTTTTATGGATGGCCTTGAGCTCAGTTGTCGCAATGGCTGCTGCGCTTTATTTGCAGCACTACCAAGACCTTGAGCCTTGCCCACTGTGCATATTTCAGCGCGTGGCAGTGATTGCATTTGGTGTCGTTAGCTTGCTGGCCTTTTTGCACAATCGTCAGGGCTTTGGTCGACGAATTTATGCTGGCCTAGCTGCTGTAGCTGGTGTGGCAGGTGTTGGTGTTGCTGGCCGTCATGTTTGGTTGCAGCACTTGCCGGCTGATCAAGTGCCGAGCTGCGGCCCAGGGCTAGACTACTGGCTAGATGCCCTGCCATTGCAGCAAGTGATTAATGAAGTATTTAAAGGCGCTGGTGAGTGCGCCTTAGTGGATTGGTCATTGCTTGGCTTTAGTTTGCCCGAATGGACATTGCTGATGTTCGCTGGCATGACTGGCGCTGCTGTTGTGCAGCTATTGCGTCGCTAACTACGGTGTTCATGGGTAATAAAAAAGCCGGCTTTCGCCGGCTTTTTTATGTCTTATTTCTTCTTCTTTTTAGACGGTGTCGATGCAGCAGTAGATTTCTCAATGCTGAGTAGTTCAACACGGAAGTTCAGTACAGCATTTGGCGGAATGGGGCCTGCACCCTCTTCGCCATAGGCTAAATCGGAAGGAACAAAAAACTCATACACCGAACCAACGGGCATCATTTGTAAGCCTTCAGTCCAGCCGGGAATTACACTGCCAATAGTAAATGTGGCCGGCTCGCCACGATTTACTGAGCTATCAAACACCGTGCCGTCTAAAAATGCGCCTTCATAATTAACTTTAACGGTATCAGTGGCTGATGGTTTTTTACCTGTTGCCTCTTTCAGCACACGGTATTGCAGGCCAGACTCGGTGACTTTAATGCCTTCGGCATTTTGATTTTGCGCTAGAAAAGCTCGGCCAGTTTCAGCGTTTTCTTTTGCCAAAGCTTTTAAATCGGCCTCAAGTTGCGCCATGCGCTGAGCTTTATAGCGATTAATCGCAGTGGTGCGTTCTTGCGCACTGAGTAAGCTTTCTTTTTTGGCAATCGCATCTTTAAAACCCCGAATGAAAGTATCTGTATCGAGATCTGGAATTTGCTCGGCACTACCTTGGCCATTCATATAGCCGATGCTGTAGGCAAATTGTTCTTTATCGACGACAGGCTTTTTGCCGCTATTTGGAGCAAGCACTGGAGCAGTGGCAAAAGAAGCTGGAGCAATATCGGTATCTGCCTGCACCGCTGAGGCGGTAAATAAAATGGCAGCGGCGAGAACAAGACGACGCATAGGAAACTCCAAGAAATGTTGGTGAAGCTGAGCATAAGCACAAGAAGCGTGTGTGACCACTAGCCAATTGATTAAGTTCCGACAGAAAGTTGTAAAAGTTTCGCTGATAGACTCGCAATTTGACGCATCTTCGTTTAACTTCTTTTTTGCATAAACCATCTGAGGAATTTTCCATGCCCGCTGCAAAGAAAAAAGCATCGCCCATCAAGGCCAACGCTGCTAAAGCAGCGAGCCAGGTGGAAAAAATCAAAGCCGACGTAGAGAAGCAAGCTGCTAAGTTAGGCGATCAATTACAAAAAGCCGTTGATAAGGCGCAACAAGAAGCCGAAGGCTATGTTGAAGCTGGCATGAAGCTGATTGAAAAAGCGGAAGCTAGTGCAAAAGAAGCCATCGATAAGCTGCAAGCACAATTGCAAAAAGCTGCCGGTGACAAAGAAATGGTAGCGTTGATTAAAGACAGTATTCGTCAGGTACAAGTCGAGGCGAAGGCAGTTATTGCTGCTGCGAAAAAAGATTATCAAGCACGCCGTGAGATTTTAAAGTCATCGCAGAAAAGTGAATTGAAAGCATTTTTGCAAGCTAAGTTAAAAGGCACTGCTGCTAAGCCTGCCGCTAAAGCACCAGCCAAAGCACCAGCCAAAGCACCGGCTAAAGTTGCTGCTAAGGCGCCAGCGAAGGCCGCTGTTAAAGCACCAGCAAAAGCCCCAGCAAAAGCTGCTGCAAAACCAGCGGCCGTTAAGCCAGCTGCTGCTAAAAAATCAGCGGCGGTCAAACCTGCCACTGCTGCTAAAAAGCCAGTTGCTAGAAAGCCAGCAGTAAAGCCGGCCGTTAAGCCAGCTACTGCTAAGCCAGCAGCAAAGCCAGCCGCTAAAACGGCTGAAGCACCGAAGACTGACTCAACGAACTAAGTCGTTTCAGTTAAGATGCAACGGGCCTTCGGGCCCGTTGTCATTTCTGCATACCTATTTGTAAGCCCAATTTGAGAAACCCATGATTCTTGCCGAGCAACTCGGACTGCTACGTGGCGGTCGCCCTTTATTTACCGATGCCAGTTTCGCGATCCATCCGGGTTGGCATGTGGGGCTGACTGGTAATAATGGCGCAGGCAAGAGCTCGCTGTTTTCACTGTTGCTGCGCGAATTGCAAGCCGATAGCGGTTCGCTTTCTCGCCCAGTGGGATGGGTTGTCGCGCACATGAAGCAAGAGGTTGCTGCTGTTGATCGCACTGCACTCGATTATGTTCTCGATGGAGATGCCGAATGGCGTCAGCTCGACGAACTACTGAGTGATTTGGATTCGCTCGATGGCACGGCGATGGGTAATTTATTTGCCAATTACGAAAGCATCGATGGCTACACCGCCTCGTCTCGCGCCTCTCAGCTTTTAGCCGGCCTGGGCTTTTCTGAGTCAGATATGCAGCGCCCAGTTTCCGCATTCTCTGGCGGTTGGCGTATGCGTTTGAACTTGGCGCAAACCTTAATGTGCCGCTCAGACTTATTACTGCTCGATGAGCCCACCAACCACCTCGATCTCGATGCGATTTTGTGGCTAGAGGATTGGCTGCGTGCTTATCCCGGAACATTGGTGATGGTCTCGCACGATCGTGATTTCCTCGATGCTGTTGTCGAGCATATTTTGCATGTGGCGCAAGGCACGATTACGCATTATCGCGGCAACTATTCGATGTTTGAGCGCACTCGCGCAGAGCGATTGGCGCAGCAACAACAAGCCTTTGAAAAGCAGCAAGTGCAAGTGGCTCATCTACAATCATTTGTCGATCGCTTTCGCGCCAAGGCCACGAAAGCAAAACAAGCGCAGAGCCGCATAAAAGCATTAGAGCGCATGACTTTAAGTGCGCCTGCCGAAATCGAGTCGGGGTTAGATATTCGTTTTCGCGCGCCTGAGCGCTTAGCCAGTCCATTACTGCGGCTAGATGAGGCCGCCATTGGTCATGGTAAAACGCCACTTATTTCACATGTCGCTTTAGGCTTATATCCTGGTGCACGTATCGGCTTGCTTGGCCCCAATGGCGCCGGTAAAACCACATTGGTGCGCGCGCTAGTCGGTGACCTGCCGCTGATTTCTGGCACACGCTTAATCAGTGAGCACACGCGCATTGGCTATTTTGCTCAGCATCAAGTGGATCATCTGGACTCATCGGCAACTCCGCTAATGTTAATTCAGCGCCTAAGTCCGACCACATCTGAGCTTACGCTACGCAGTTTTCTTGGTGGTTTCGGTTTTGGTGGCGATCGCATTACCGCTGAAATTACGCCGTTCTCTGGCGGCGAAAAAGCGCGTTTAGCGTTGGCGTTAATCATTTGGCAGCGTCCCAATGTATTACTGCTCGATGAGCCGACCAACCATTTGGACTTAGCCTTGCGCCATGCCTTGCTGGTGGCCATTCAAGCGTTTGAAGGTGCGATTGTGCTTGTGTCGCACGATAGGCATTTGGTTGCGGTTACCTGCGATGAGTTGTGGCTGATCAATAGCGGTAAGGCCGAGCGTTTTGATGGCGATCTCGATGACTATGCGCAGTGGTTACGTACCTGGCGCTCAAAGCAAACCAACGGTGCTCCGATCTCTGTGGTGGCCGGTGCTGATCTAGAGAAAGCAGCTAAGCCAGTTGCGGCGCCAGCAGCAATAGAACCGAGCGCGAGCAAAAAGCCCGTGCGCTCTGCCGATCTCCGAGCCGCGCAAAAAGCCGTAGAGCGTAGCGAACAAACT
Organism: Paraperlucidibaca wandonensis; assembly: GCF_042677145.1. Taxonomy (NCBI): domain Bacteria; kingdom Pseudomonadati; phylum Pseudomonadota; class Gammaproteobacteria; order Moraxellales; family Moraxellaceae; genus Paraperlucidibaca; species Paraperlucidibaca wandonensis. The sequence goes on from NZ_JBHTIT010000001.1 coordinate 2,134,582, forward strand.
ATGCTCGATGCGCAAGCCAATGTTGAGTCGATTGCTGAGCGTCTTGGCGACTCAGCGCTCTATGAGCCGGCGGCCAGCGATGAACTTGCGGCAATGTTGCAGCAGCAAAAGCAGGCTCAGAAAACGATGGAGCAGGCCGAGTCGACTTGGTTAGCGGCAACGGAAGCTCTAGAGGCACTTACGGCCTAGGCTAGTAATGAAACACGGCATTGCCGGTGGCAATAAGTGCATCTTTCTCATTGTGTAGTGTCATTTGCGTCGCGCAAATTTTACTGCCAATGCGCACCACTTTTGCCGTTGCGATAAAGCTCTCACCTCGACCGGGACGCAAGTAATCAATGCGCATATCGATAGTGCCTAGCTGTGCCATACGTCGCATTTTCTCTTCCGTTGCTTGGCCTTTTAAGCGGCCATAGGCCGCAGCCATGCTGACCACGCCAGCGACGCTATCGAGCAAAGTGGCAATCACCCCGCCGTGTAAAATCTGCTGAAACGTATTGCCGACTAAGTGCGGCGCCATGCTTATTTCAGCACGCGCTTCATCTTCGCCGATGTAGACGAGCTTGCCGCCAACATGAACGATAAACGGAATAGCATTAAAGCCATCGATGAGTTGTTGGCGGCGTTTCTCTAGGCGCGCGGCACGTTCTTCGGGGCTCAGTTTTGGCGCTTGATCTGCGGTTAGTGTTTCGCTCATATCGCTATTCATGCAAAAGAATGTAATGCCGTGGAATGTAGCAAGCTCTCTGCTACGCGTCACCTCAAACTTCGCGCCATTGCTACGAAAGCGCCTGCGTTTCGGCTAAGCTGTTGCTATTACACCGAGAGAGATGATGATGTCTGTTGCCAATCGCGCGCCTTATCCCGCCACTCGCCTTCGTCGTACCCGCGCTCATAACTGGTTGCGCCGTTTGGTGCGCGAAAATCAACTAACTGTCGATGACCTGATTTATCCGGTCTTTGTGCTCGATGGTGAGCAGCGCCGCGAAGCGGTGGCATCAATGCCCGGTGTCGAGCGCCTGTCTATCGACCTGCTTATTGAGGCCGCGGCAGAATGGGTCGAGCTGGGCATTCCGGCATTGGCGATATTTCCGGTGACACCGCCAGAGCATAAAAGCTTAGACGCAGCGGCGGCATGGTCGCCCGATGGTATCGCCCAACGCGCCACGCGCGCGCTGAAGGCCGCGTACCCTGATCTTGGTATCATCACCGATGTCGCACTCGACCCGTTCACCACGCATGGCCAAGATGGCATTCTCGATGACGCTGGCTATGTCGCCAACGATATCACCGTGGCCGCACTCGTGCGCCAAGCCTTGTCGCATGCTGAGGCTGGCGCAGACATCGTCGCACCATCCGACATGATGGATGGCCGCATTGGCGCTATCCGCGCTGCACTTGAGGCAGCAGGCTATGAGCGCGTTAGTATTCTTTCTTACGCGGCCAAATATGCATCGAGTTACTACGGGCCATTTCGGGATGCAGTAGGCTCCGCTGGCAATTTAAAAGGCGGCAATAAAAAGAACTATCAGATGGACCCGGGCAATTCCGACGAAGCCTTGCATGAAGTTGCGCTCGACCTGGCTGAAGGCGCCGACATGGTGATGGTTAAGCCTGGCATGCCATATTTAGATATTGTTCGTTTGGTTAAATCTGAGTTTCAAGTGCCAACTTTTGCATACCAAGTGAGTGGTGAGTACGCCATGCATGTGGCAGCCTTTGAGCGCGGTTGGCTGTCGCGCGACCCAGTTATTTTAGAATCACTATTGGCATTTAAACGCGCGGGCGCAGATGGTATTTTGACCTACTTTGCCGTTGAGGCGGCGCGATTACTTCATGCTTCATCACGCTGACATCTTGGTGGTATAGCCTGCATCATCAAAAGCGCTGATTACCTGAAGGATATGTTATGACTGAGCCTGCTGAAAGCTTTGAGTTGACCAGCCCAGAGCTGTATTTGAATCGAGAGCTAAGTATTCTCGATTTCAATATGCGTGTGCTGGAGCAGGCGACGGATCCTAGCCATCCGCTTATCGAGCGCCTAAATTTCTTGCTGATTTTTTCGCGCAACCTCGATGAGTTTTTCGAGATTCGTGTCGCGGGTTTGCTGCAGCAAGTTTCATTTGGGCATATCAGATCGGGCCCCGATGGTTTATTGCCGCAAGAAGTGCTGAAGCTTATTTCAGAGATTTGCCACGCGGCGGTTGAGCGTCAGTATCGTATTTTGAATGATGATTTATTGCCGGCGCTGGCTGCTGAAAATATTCGCTATCTGCGCCGTGATGAATGGACGGATAAGCAGTCGGCGTGGGTGCGAAAGTACTTTAAAGAACAAGTCATGCCAGTGCTTACGCCCATCGGGCTTGACCCTTCGCATCCATTCCCGCGCTTAGTTAATAAGTCGCTTAATTTTATTGTATCGCTTGATGGCAAAGATGCCTTTGGTCGCCAAATGTCATTGGCTGTGGTGCCAGCTCCGCGCTCATTGCCGCGTGTAGTGCGCCTGCCAGATAACATTGTTGATGGTGGTGATCAGCATGTGATGTTGTCATCGATTATTCACGAACATGTTTCAGAGCTGTTTCCAGGCATGACGGCGAATGGCTGTTTTCAATTCCGTGTTACGCGGAATGCCGATATGACGGTTGATGAAGATGCGGAAGATTTAGCCTCTGCACTGCAAGGTGAGTTACTTTCGCGGCGTTATGGCGCGGCCGTGCGTCTTGAGGTGGCGGATAATTGTCCTCGGCACATTATTGACTATTTACTGAGACAGTTTGGCTTGAGTAATGAAGCCTTGTATCAAGTAAACGGGCCAGTGAATTTATCGCGGCTGCTGTCAGACTTTGATCGGCCGCGTTTGCGTTTTAAGCCCTTTAGGCCTCGCACTCCTGAGGTGCTACAAAAGTCGGAAAGTATTTTCGAGGCTCTCGCACAAGGCGATATTCTTTTGCACCACCCGTTTGAGTCCTTTGCTCCGGTGGTCGATATGCTGCGTCAGGCTGCTCGAGACCCGTCCGTGCTTGCGATTAAGCAAACCTTGTATCGCTCGGGCCCTGAGTCTGAAATTGTAAACGTACTGGCTGATGCCGCACGTAATGGCAAGGAAGTGACAGCCGTTATCGAGCTGCGCGCACGCTTCGATGAAGCATCAAATATTGAAGTTGCAAATAAGCTGCAACAAGCCGGTGCGATCGTGGTTTATGGCATCGTGGGCTATAAAACCCATGCGAAAATGATCTTAATTGTGCGTCGTGAAGGCCGTAAGCTTATGCGCTATGGCCACTTAGGGACTGGTAACTATCACGCAGGCAATGCGCGTCTCTATACCGACTATGGCTTGCTCACGGCGAACCCTGAGGTTTGCGAAGATATTCATAAAATCTTCCAAGAGCTTACCGGTATGGGCAAAGTACTGCGTTTAAAGCAGCTGTTGCACGCACCATTCACATTGCACCCCAAGTTGCTCAGCATGATCGAGCAAGAGATCAGTAACAAACAGGCGGGCTTGCCAGCGCGTATTATCATTAAAGTGAATGCGTTGACGGAAAAGGTGCTCATGCAGGCACTGATGCGCGCCTCAAAAGCAGGTGTGCAAGTCGATCTAATTATTCGCTCAGTGTGCTGCTTACGACCTGGTGTTGCGGGTGTCACCGATAATATTACGGTACGCTCTATTGTCGGTCGCTTTCTTGAGCATACGCGCGTGTTTTATTTTGAAAACGGCGGTGAAGCTTTAGTGTTTTGCTCCAGCGCAGACTGGATGGATCGCAACCTGTATCAGCGAGTTGAAACCTGTTTTCCTATCCTCGACCCCGTACATCGCAAACGCATTATTGATTACGGCTTGATGCTCTACCTTAACGATAATACGCAGGCCTGGGATATGCAGCCTGATGGCAGTTGGGTGCGCGCTACGCCGGGCGATGATAGCCCCTGTAGCGCACAGCAAAAGCTCTTAGAAAAATTCAGTTAGTGCACTGAGAGTTTTAGGCTGGCGCTATTAAAGTAGCTGCACTCTTGCTCTAAGTCGGCTAGCGTTAATGGGTGCGCTTTTAACCAGCCTTTCTCGAAGTCTATGCGGTAGTGCTCACCATCGGAGCGAAGTCGAGGGACGGCGATATCATCACGACTACGGCTGTGATTAAGCAATACTGCCAGACGCAATATCAAGGTGAGTTGGAGTAGTTTCTCGCCACCGGCGCTACGCAAAGATTCCATATTTTCATTGCGCAAGCGGCGTCGGTGAGAGCCGACCATTAGCGATAAAACTTCCTGCTCTGGGTTGGAAAACCCGGCAAGGTCAGAGTGCAGTAACAGGTATGCGCCGTGCTTGTGAAAGCCAGTATGCGAGATGGCCTTGCCAATTTCGTGCAGTTGGGCAGCTCTTAGTAATGTACCAAGGTGATCCTCATCAAATTGGAGCGGCGACTGCAGTTGATTAAATAGCTCAGTTGCCGTGTCACAAACGCGCATGCTGAAGTCGCGGTCTATGCCATAACGCTGCTGCAATGAATCAATACTACGGTCTCGCACATCACCTTCCCCATATCGCCCCAGCATGTCATAGAGCACGCCTTCACGCAGTGCGCCGTCGACAAAGGTCAGTGTTTCAATATGCAAGGATGCGAAAACTGCGCTCACAATCGCAAAGCCTGCCGGAATCAGTAGGCGGCGATCTTCCTTGAGGCCTGGCAGCTCTAGCTTGCTAATGTCATCGACGCTAAGTATTAGTTCGCGTAACTTTGGAATGGCATCGGCTGGAATATGCCCTTCCGGCGTTCCCCAGCCGAGACTGCAAATTACGTTGCGCATTGCTTTCATTGTGCCTGATGAGCCAGCTGCGACATCCCAGCCGAGTTCGCGATAATTGCGCGCAATAGAGGCTAATTCTTGACGAGCGCTGGTAGTGGCACGATTGAGTGCTTCTGGGCTGATGCGGCCATCGCCAAAAAAGCGTTGGCTATAGCTTACGCAGCCCATATGTAAAGATTCAGTGAGCAACGGTTCGTGGCGCTCGCCGATAATTAGTTCGGTTGATCCGCCGCCAATATCGATGATTAAACGCTTGCCCTGACCAGCCATGGTTTGCGATGCGCCGATATAAATTAATCGCGCCTCTTCGCGACCAGCGATAATTTCAATGGGTCGTTTCAGCACTTCTTGCGCAGCTAAAGTAAAGCGTCGTGCATTGCGCGCGACGCGTAAGGCGTTGGTTCCAACTATGCGTAAATGGTCAGGCTCGACACCCGCTAGGTGCTGACTAAAGCGTGACAAACAGGCTAGAGCACGCTCAATTGACTCGTCGCTAAGCATTTGATTTTCATCAAGGCCCGCGGCCAATTGAACTTTTTCAGACAGGCTTTCAGTGAGACGAATGACGCCATGATCTAAGCGTGCAACGGCCAAGTGAAAGCTGTTTGAGCCCATGTCGACAGCGGCCAATAAGCCATCATTTAAAGGCTTGCTACGCAGCATTGGCGTACTCCTTGTGGCTTATCAAATGTATAAGCAGAATTCGTAATTGTAACGCAGCACGAGTCGCTTGCATGACTTTCTCGTCCGTGTGTTACTATCGATGAGTGATTAATCCCTACTTTCTGACGGAGTGCCATGATGAGCAGTGAGCTGATCGTCAACACCAGCGACGCCAATTTTGCCGCCGATGTATTACAATCCGATGTGCCAGTTTTGGTTGATTATTGGGCGCCATGGTGCGGTCCATGCAAAATGATTGCCCCAGTGCTAGATGAATTAGCCAGCGAATACCAAGGCCGCGTGAAGATCGTCAAAGTCAACGTTGACGAAAACGCAGCAACTGCTGCCAAGTTCGGCGTGCGTGGTATTCCTACCTTAACGTTGTTCAAAAATGGCGAAATCGCTTCGACAAAAGTCGGCGCGTTATCAAAATCGCAGTTGACAGCGTTTATCGACTCCTCTATATAAGTTTTATCGGCGATGGTTGCACTCCGCACCGTCGCCTCGTTACAGCCTAGATTACTCTTAACCCGTTCCCCATGACCTCCAGCCAACTCCCGTTGCGCTGCGCAGTTACTTCCTGCTGAACGACCTCAGCCTAGCATTGGCCATTAGAGTAACTAGGGTATTCCCACCCTCCAATTGACAGCACGGTATGAATCTCACCGAACTCAAGAAAATGCCGATAGGCGAACTCATCAAAATTGCGGAATCCATGGGCTTAGAAGGCATGGCTCGCAACCGTAAACAAGACATCATTTTCGCCATTCTAAAAACGCACGCTAAAAACGGCGAAGAAATCTTTGGCGATGGCGTTTTGGAAATCCTTTCCGATGGCTTCGGATTTTTACGCTCAGCGGAAGGCTCATATTTAGCCGGGCCGGATGACATTTATGTCAGCCCGTCACAAATACGCCGCTTTAACTTACGCACTGGCGACACCATTTCCGGGACTATTCGTCCGCCGAAAGAGTCGGAGCGTTATTTCGCGTTATTGAAAGTTAATCAAATTAATTTAGACGCGCCTGAAAACGCGCGTAATAAAATTTTGTTTGAAAACTTAACGCCACTTTTCCCAACTCAGCGCCTCGTTATGGAGCTGGGTAATGGCTCTACCGAAGACTTAACGGCACGTACTATCGATTTGGTAGCGCCTTACGGTAAAGGCCAGCGCTCACTAATTGTGGCGCCGCCGAAAGCCGGTAAAACCATGTTGCTGCAAACCTTGGCTCAATCCATTGCGCGTAATAATCCTGAAGCGACACTTATTGTGCTGCTGATCGATGAGCGTCCAGAGGAAGTCACTGAGATGCAACGCACCGTGCGCGGTGAAGTAGTTGCCTCGACCTTCGATGAGCCACCAGTGCGTCATGTACAAGTGGCCGAGATGGTCATCGAGAAGGCCAAGCGTTTGGTTGAGCATAAAAAAGATGTGATCATTTTGCTCGACTCCATCACGCGTTTGGCTCGTGCCTATAACACGGTAATTCCTAGCTCAGGCAAGGTGCTTTCCGGTGGTATTGATGCGCATGCTTTGGAGCGTCCAAAGCGCTTCTTCGGTGCCGCACGTAATATCGAAGAAGGTGGCTCGCTGACGATTATTGCTACGGCATTGATCGACACTGGCTCGAAAATGGATGAGGTCATCTTTGAAGAGTTCAAAGGTACCGGCAACCATGAAGTTAACCTTGACCGTCGCATCGCTGAGAAGCGCGTGTTCCCGGCCATCAACATCAAGAAATCAGGCACGCGTCGCGAAGAGCGCTTGATTGGCGATGATGAACTGAAGAAAGTTTGGATTTTGCGCAAGCTACTGCATCCAATGGATGAGATAGCCGCAATCGAGTTCTTGCTCGATAAGCTTAAAGACGTGAAAACCAATGATGAATTCTTCGACATGATGAAGCGTAAATAGGCCATTTCGCATGCGCTATTTGAGCAGCCTGCCCACTGAACTGCCGAGCAAGACACCGAGTTGGTACGAGGTCTTAGCTGAGGCGCGTGTGGGTATAGAGCTGCTCGACGGCCTACGCCTTAAGCGTCGCCTGCATAATAATCTGCCGCGTGGCGATGAGCACGGCAAGGCTCATCCTGTGATGCTGCTACCAGGCTATGGGGCCAGCGAGCGGGCGATGCAAATGTTGGCCAAGCGCCTTGAGGCATTGGGCTATGTGGTGCGGCAATGGGGCCAAGGCAAAAACCACGGTGCGGTGCATAAGCTGGTGCCGCCACTGAAGGCGCGTATTCGCGAATGGTCGGCGGAGTTAGGCCAGCCCATCAGTCTCATTGGTTGGTCTTTGGGTGGTTATATTGCGCGCGAATTAGCCCGTGATTTGCCGGCTGAAATTGCCGGTGTGGTCACGCTAGGCTCGCCAGTTGTTGGCGGCCCGAAGTACACGCTAACGGCAAAGCAGTACGTGAAGATGGGTTTTGATCTTGATGCGATCGAGCGCGATATTGCCGCGCGAGACAGTGTCCCGATTCAATGCCCGATGACGCTTATCTTCAGCCGTGTTGATGGCATTGTGAGCTGGCCGGCGACTATCGACCGTGTCACGCCGCATGCGCGTCATATGGAGGCAAATTGCTCACATATAGGCATGGTGCTTAGCCCGAAAGTATTTCGCCAAATAGCGAAAGCGCTGGCGGACCAGCGCGAAAGCTTAGCGAACTAATTCCTGTAGCAGGTTACGTCGACACAGCTTGCTCGCTAGAGCGAGAGCTAGGTGCCGAGTAACTGTAGGGCGTGTTAGCGCGGACGCCTCGGTGCACGACTGCCATCATCACGTGGTGGTAAGCCTGTGTGCTGCGTCTGTATTTGCCCCTTCTGCGGCGTACGCTGTGACGCACGCGACTTCTGTGGCTGTACCTTCACCGACACGCCTTCTATCGTACTGGTGTTTTTCTTACGCGGACTCGCGTACTGGCCATCGGTCGCTGGCTGCCATGTTGGAATCAAATGCTGCTTACCGTTGCCAATTAGATCGGCACGACCCATCGCTCTCAATGCTTCACGCAGCAATGGCCAGTTATTGGCATCGTGGTAGCGCAAAAAAGCTTTGTGCAGGCGACGACGTTTATCACCTTTCACAATTTCTACTTCTTCCGAATCACGCGTGACTTTACGCAGCGGGTTTTTGCCGCTGTGATACATCGCTGTGGCTGTGGCCATGGGCGATGGATAGAACGCCTGTACTTGGTCGGCGCGGAAGCCATTTTTCTTTAGCCAAATAGCCAAGTCCAGCATGTCTTCATCGGTGGTGCCGGGGTGGGCCGCGATGAAGTAAGGAATGAGAAATTGTTCTTTGCCCGCTTCTTTCGAAAACTTATCGAAGAGCTGCTTGAAGCGATCATAGCTGCCAATGCCGGGCTTCATCATTTTCGATAAAGGCCCTTCCTGCGTGTGCTCTGGGGCAATTTTCAGGTAGCCGCCAACATGGTGTGTGACCAGCTCGCGCACATATTCGGGCGATTGCACAGCGAGGTCGTAGCGTAGGCCTGAGCTAATCAAGACCTTTTTCACGCCCTTGAGCTCACGAGCACGGCGGTAGAGCTTGATAAGCGGGTCATGATCAGTATTGAGGTTTTCGCAAATGCCGGGATAAACGCACGATGGCTTGCGGCAGGCGGCCTCGATCACGGGGCTTTTGCAGGCTAGGCGATACATATTGGCAGTCGGGCCGCCAAGATCAGAGACGATGCCGGTGAAGCCCGGCACATCGCGCATTTTTTCCACTTCACGAATGATCGAGTCTTCCGAGCGGCTTTGAATAATGCGGCCTTCATGCTCAGTGATAGAGCAGAAAGTGCAGCCGCCAAAGCAGCCGCGCATGATGTTGACCGAGAAGCGAATCATCTCGTAGGCCGGAATGCGTGCACCCTCATAGGATGGATGTGGTACGCGGGCATAAGGCAGGTCGAAGACGTAGTCCATCTCTTCAGTGGTCAACGGAATTGGCGGTGGGTTGAGCCAGACGTCATTTTCACCGTGGCGCTGAACTAGCGCGCGAGCGTTACCGGGGTTGGTTTCTAAGTGCAATACGCGGTTGGCGTGAGCGTAGAGCACGGGGTCGGCTTTGACTTTCTCATACGACGGCAGGCGAATCACCGTGTCATCACGCGCAGGCAATTTGCTGCGCTTGCTCACGCTACCGGCGGGCAATAGGTCGACCACAGTGGTGTCATCGGGCAATGCGGTGAGATCGCCCCAAGCACCTGGCGTGACTTCGATTGGTGCGCCGATGTCATTGGCGCCGGGCATGCTATTGCTGCTGAAAGTGCCGAAGCCACGATCGCTGGCGGCATTGCTCAGCTCGCTGGAAAATGCGCTGCCGGCATAAGTTGCTGCGCTCTTTTGTTTCTCAATATCGCAGGCGGCTAAGTCGGCGGTGTTCACATAGGGGTTGAGAATACGGTCGACGCGGCCAGGTGCATCGACTCGTGTGGAGTCAAGGACAAACATGCCTTTAGGCGTGTCGCGACGTAAAAACGAAGTGCCGCGTACATCGGTGATATTACGAATGGATTCGCCACGACTTAAGCGGTGAGCAATCTCGACGATGGCGCGCTCAGCATTGCCGTAAAGCAAAATATCAGACTTAGCGTCGAGCAAAATCGAGCGGCGGACTTTATCTTGCCAGTAATCGTAATGTGCGATGCGACGTAGCGAGGCTTCGATGCCGCCGAGTACTTGCGGCACATCGGGATAGGCTTCGCGAGCGCGCTGGGCATAGACGAGGCTTGCGCGGTCTGGGCGACGACCACCTTCGTCATTGGGCGAATAAGCATCGTCGGAACGGATTTTGCGATCGGCCGTGTAGCGGTTGATCATCGAGTCCATATTGCCGGCGGCGATGCCGAAAAATAGGTTGGGTTTGCCCAGCACTTTGAATGGGTCAGCAGACTGCCATTCAGGCTGCGCGATGATGCCGACGCGAAAGCCCTGGGCTTCGAGCAGGCGACCGATGATGGCCATGCCGAAGCTTGGGTGGTCAATATAGGCATCGCCGGTAATGATGATGATGTCGCAAGAGTCCCAGCCAAGTTGGTCCATCTCGGCGCGCGACATTGGTAAAAATGGCGCGTCACCAAAACATTCGGCCCAATAACGGCCGTGGCCGAAAAGCGGCGTTTTTGCGACCGGGGGTAACAAGCTCATCACATCACTCCAGCACGGGAAACGTGCAGATTAGCTGGCGGACATAATGGCCCGCCGGATTCAAACAGTTTTAGAAGCCCAGCAACGGCAACAGGGCTTCGACCATTGCGCCATCGAGACCGACTAGGCCGCCGACGCGGTTGGACAGGCTGGTTTTCAGACTTTCGCCGGTGTTGTTACGCAGCGCAGTAGCTGCTTTAACAGCGCTGGCGTCGGCTTGGCTAAGGCGTGAGCCAAGCGCTTGCTCGACCTTGGCCACAGCAGCGTTTTCGCTTACCGGCGTGCCAATGGAAGGAAACAAGGCGGCGAGCACTGGGCCGTTTAGACCGACGTGCGAGCCAACGTTGTTAAGAAAGCTGTTTTGCACGCCATTTAGGCCAGTCTTAGTAGCGCCAACCAAGCCTTGCAGTTGTACTTTTTCGGCTACGCCAAGAGCGGTACCGCGCTTAGCTTCCAAAGCTTGGATGAATGACTGAGTTTGGCTCGCAGACGCGCCATTGTTAGCGCCAGCGTTGCCACCGCCCATGGTGACGCAGGCAGCAAGGCTTAAGCAGGTAGCAGCAACGATTAGTAATTTTTTCATCAATAAATCCTTAATAAATTGGGGGCGTTAAGCGATACGGTCGCGGGCACGTAAAACGGCGGCGCGTACTTGTTTTGGCGCGGTACCGCCGATGTGATCGCGGGCATTGACCGAGCCTTCAAGCGTAAGCACTTCAAAAACGTCATCGCTGATGTCGCTAGAAAACTCTTGCAGCTCAGCTAAGCTCATCTCGGCTAAATCTTTGCCGCTAGACACGCCATAACCAACGGCTTTACCAACCACTTCGTGCGCATCGCGGAAGGCTAAGCCGTGCTTAACTAGGTAGTCGGCAAGGTCGGTAGCGGTAGCAAAGCCGCGGCGCGCAGCTTCACGCATGATTTCACGGCGCGGCACCAGCGCTGGCACCATGTCGGCAAAGGCGCGCAATGAGCCCATGACGGTATCGGCGGTATCAAATAGCGGTTCTTTGTCTTCTTGGTTGTCTTTGTTGTAAGCCAGAGGCTGGCCTTTCATCAGCGTTAAGAGCGCCATGAGATGGCCAAAGACGCGGCCACTTTTGCCACGAACTAACTCAGGCACATCGGGGTTTTTCTTTTGCGGCATGATGCTCGAGCCGGTGCAGAAGCGATCAGGCAGGTCGACAAAATTGAACTGCGCCGATGCCCACAGCACCAACTCTTCGCTAAAGCGTGAGAGGTGCATCATGATCAAGGCGCTGGCCGAGCAAAACTCGATAGCAAAATCGCGATCGGAAACGGCATCGAGCGAGTTTTCGCAAATGCCATCGAAGCCCAAAAGCTTGGCTGTGATGCGGCGATCGATGGGATAGGTCGTGCCGGCTAATGCTGCTGAGCCCAAAGGCAGGCGATTCACTCGCACGCGCAGGTCGATTAGGCGCTCGTCATCGCGCTTAAGGTTTTCAAACCACGCCAATAAATGATGGCCAAACGTCACTGGCTGAGCGGTTTGCAAATGCGTGAAGCCGGGCATGATAGTGTCGGCTTCGCGCTCAGCGAGATCGATTAAGCCGGTCATCAGGCGCTTTAATTCGCCGCGAATAGCATCAATTTCATCGCGCAAATATAAGCGGATGTCGGTGGCGACTTGGTCGTTACGGCTACGGCCAGTGTGCAAGCGTTTGCCTGCGATGCCGATGCGATCGGTAAGGCGGCTTTCGATGTTCATGTGCACATCTTCAAGCTCAACGCGCCAGACGAATTCGCCACGGCTAATTTCATCTTCAATAGCCTTTAAGCCATCGACAATAAGGTCGCGATCGGCAGCGTTTAAGACGCCAACTTCAGCGAGCATGGTGGCGTGGGCGATCGAGCCACGAATATCTTGGCGATACATGCGCTTGTCGAACTGCACCGAAGCAGTGAACTCGGCGACGAATTGATCGGTGGCCTCAGCGAAGCGGCCACCCCACATGGATGATGATGGGGTGCTCATGAACAAACCTTTGGGCGCGATGGGCGCATTATGTTTTCGGCGGGCCTGCTTAAAATAAAAGCAGTGCGGTTAAAAATAAGTCGCTAAGTATACATCACCTAGCCCCTGCGCCGCTTGTGAACGCGGGCCAGCCTCGGGCACACTGAAGCCATGCCTATCTTAAAAAAACAACAAGCGGCGCAAGAGCATCTGCTCGACAATAATGAGTTCTGGTTGCCGGACTTTTGCTCACGCACGTTCACTCTGCGCGTCGCCGTCATTTGCGTGCTCATCTCCCTATTTTTACTACTCGCGCAATCACCATCGCTGTGGCCATTTCCATTCTGGGATTATGTCTTGCTGCTACTGCTGACTAGCAGCGTCATGGGCGTTAGCTTTTTTCTGATTTGCCGCTGGCGCCAGCGCATGATGGCTTGGCGCCATTTGGCTGTTGCGGCGGCGGTCGTCGTTATCATCATGTTCAACCTGCTATGGCTAAGCCTGGTTGGCTTTATGTTGCTCGATGCCCTGAACCTGCCCATGCTCTCGTTTGTCAGCAATGAGTATTCGGCGATCTTCCGACATCTGCTTATTAGCGGCCTTTTTGCTGGCCTATTTATGCGTTACCTGACTTTGCAGGCGCAGCTCAGAAATCGTGAAAAAGCCGCAATGCAGGCTCGTCTAGAGGCTTTGCAAGCTCGTATTGAGCCGCATTTTTTGTTTAATTCGATGAATATTATTGCCAGCTTAATCAGTATCGACCCTGAGAAAGCAGAGCAAGTTGTAGAGGATTTGGCTGCGCTATTTCGCGCCAGCTTGAAAGATACCGCCGATGTCAGTCTTGCTGATGAAATTGCCCTATGCCGGCGTTATGCCAATATCGAAGAGCTGCGTTTAGGCGATCGACTAAATATTGATTGGCAGGTGGCTGCCGACGCAAACGCTGTGCGGATTCCCTTATTAACGCTGCAGCCATTGCTAGAGAATGCCATCCGCCATGGTGCAGAAATGTCGATAGTGCCTTGCAAAATCACATTAGCTGTTCAGATTTCGCCCGATTGGGTTAGGATACGACTGACGAATCCGCTGCCGCCGTCGCCAGCGCGCCCAGGCAATCAAATGTCTATGCGCAATGTGCGACTGCGATTACAGGCACGTTTTGGCCCCGAAGCAACACTTGAGGCTGCGCCTAAAGCGGATTTATTTGTCACAGAGCTGAGTTATCCTCGACGCTTAGCCTAAAAAGAACGAGCCGTAATGGCCGTCATAACAAGAAGAAAAGTGAGGTTAAGGTGATGAAACCACGTGTCATTATTTGTGACGATGAGCGTCTAGCCCGCGAACGCCTAGTGCGCCTTCTCGAAGATATCGGTGGCTATGAGCTAGTAGGTTTAGCAGAGCATGGTGAGCAAGCGCTTGCTCTTGTTGAAGAATACCGCCCCGATATTGTCCTGATGGATATGCGCATGCCGGTCATGGATGGTCTAACTTGTGCCCGCCAGCTCTCCGAGCGTGAATCGCCCCCTGCCATTATTTTCTGCACTGCTTTCGATGAGCATGCGCTAGAAGCATTCTCGGTGACCGCCTCAGGTTACGTACTAAAGCCAGTGAGTCGCGAAAGCCTGCGTGAAGCCTTGACTCGTGCTTGCCGCGTTAGCCAATTGCAGCTTGGCACCGTGCGGCAGCAGCCCACGATTACTGAGCGCACCACGCATCGCAGCCATATCACGGCGCGTACCCATCGCGGCATTGAGCTGATTCCTATCGATGAAGTGCGTTATTTTCTAGCTGATCACAAATACGTCACCGTGCGCCATGAGCATGGCGAAGTGTTGATTGATGAAACACTAAAAGAGCTTGAAGAAGAATTTGGCGACCGCTTTATTCGTATTCATCGCAATGCTTTGTTGTCGTTGAACTTTCTAGAAGGTCTAGAGGTTATTTCGACAGGGCAATACCGCGTGCGTATTCGTGGCTTAGATGAGCGCCTAGTGGTGAGTCGTCGGCATTTGCCCGAATTGCGCGAGACCTTGCATCGGGTCTAAGCCGCAAGCTTTACGCAGTTAAGCCTTGGGGCTGCTACACTCAATCGTAGTGTTCGGCCCCGAGGTTTTCATGTCTATAGGTACATCAGCGCAGCCACTGCGCATCGCCACTCGCCAAAGCCCGCTTGCCCTCTGGCAAGCCCATTACGTTGCCAATGAATTGCGCCGCCATCATCCCGGCCTAGTCGTTGAGCTCGTCTCCATGGTCACTCAAGGTGACAAAATCTTAGATGTTCCATTGGCAAAAATCGGCGGCAAAGGCTTGTTCGTGAAAGAGTTAGAAGCCGCCATGCTCGATGGCCGCGCCGACATCGCCGTGCATTCGATGAAAGATGTGCCGATGACTTTCCCAGAAGGTTTGGAGCTATCGGTTATTTGCCCGCGCGAAAATCCATTCGATGCCTTTGTTAGCAATAAATATGAGTCAGTCGAAGCCCTGCCTTTAGGTGCTGTTGTCGGCACGTCTAGCTTGCGTCGCCAGTGCCAAATTCGCCGTGCCAGACCTGACTTAGTGGTGAAGGATTTACGCGGCAATGTGCAAACTCGTTTGGGCAAGTTAGATGCCGGTGAGTATGACGCTATCATTCTGGCCTGTGCTGGCTTGCTGCGCCTAAACATGAGCGATCGCATTCGTTGCAGCCTAGACCCGGAGCTGATGTTGCCAGCTGTTGGCCAAGGTGCTGTTGGCATTGAGTGCCGCACGCATGATGCTTATACGCGATCTTTATTGGCACCTTTACATGACCTGGCCACGGCCATTCGCGTGACAGCTGAGCGCGCAATGAATACGCGCCTAGAAGGCGGCTGCCAAGTGCCAATCGCCGGCTATGCCACGCTTTCGGGCGATCAAATATCCATCGAGGGCCGAGTAGGCAGTGTTGATGGTCAGCGCATGATTATCGACTACGTGATGGGCTCGCAAAGCCAAGCCGAAGCCTTGGGCATTGAGCTCGCCGAAAAGCTCTTGGCGCAAGGTGCTGGTGAGATTCTCGACGAGGTTTATGGGCGTTCGAGTACGCGCTAATGCGGGTGCTCAATCCTCGCCCATCGCGCCAAGCTCAGCCGCTCAGTGAGGCTTTGCGAGACGCCGGCCATGACGTGTTGGAGCTGCCTTTGCTGGCGGTCGAGCCATTAGCGCTTGATGCCGTAGCGCGTACGCAGATTCTCGCGCTTGATCGTTATGATGGCGTGGTTTTTGTTAGCGCCAATGCCGCGCGTTATGGCGTGGCGGCGGTGAGCGATTACTGGCCCCAATGGCCTGACCCTTTGCCTTGCGTGGCGGTCGGAGTGGCAACGGCGGCGGTGCTTGAGGCTGAGGGCTTGCGCGTACACATCGCGGCGCAGGAAGATAGCGAAGGCATGTTGGCGCTACCGATATTGCAGGCAGTGGCGGGTCAGCATTGGCTGATTTGCCGTGGTGAGGATGGCCGCGAGCTTTTGCGCAGCACTTTGCTCGAACGTGGTGCTGAGGTCGAAACTCTGGCGCTGTATAAACGATTTTTGCCCAACACGGCGCGCGCTGAATGGGCAGCCTGCTATCCTCGGCCGGATGTTGTGCTGCTCAGTAGCGCAATGATTTGGCGGCATTGGCAGCAGATTGCTGGCGCTGAAGCCATTGCGCCGTGGCTGATTACCGTGAGCTCGCGCTTAGCTGAGACCGTGCGCGCTGCGGGTGCAACACGGGTGACCTGTGCTGATGGCGCACAGCCAAAGCATTGGCTGGCGGCACTAGCTCAGCTCCCACAATAATATTTAGTAGAACTACAAGGATTTCGTCATGGCAGCACCCACAAGCCGTCAACCACTGGTGACATCGGTTGCGATCAAGCGACCCTTAAGCCTGGGCTTTAAAATTGTGCTGTTATTTCTCATGCTGCTGACCATCGCTTCCGGCATCATGGCGTGGCATAGCGAGCAGGAGCATAAGCGTGCGCGCAGTAGCTTACGCGTCGCCGATACTGCATTAACACGAGTCAGTGGCGAGCTTGAAGCCATGAGCCTGCGTGAGTCTTTGCGCGACGCACAGCTGAAGCAGCAGCAAGTTGCCATCCAAAGCTTACTGGCCGATGGCCCGGCTTTGCGCCAACGCTGGCTGATTGACCGTATTGATGCTGCGGTGACGGTGGCCGAACAAGCCTTAGTGTTACGCCAAGATGCGCTAGGAGCACGCCGAGCTTTGGCCGCTGCCGATGCCTTGCTAAATGAGCAGCGCATCGAAAATCTTGAGCCGCTGCATCGTGCTTTGCAGCAAGACATCAGCACCTTGTCGGCTATTGAGCCGGTTGATGCTAGCGCGGTGTATTTACGTTTGTCTGCCCTGCAAGCGGCCGTTGAGAAACTCACGGTGAGCAAGCACGAGGCGGTGAAAGCGCAGGCACAGGTCGCAAATAAGAAAAGCGCAGGTGCTGAGAGTCTTTGGCAGCAGGGCTTAGATAAGTTCCGTGAGCTTATTGTTGTGCGTCGCCATGATGTAGCGCTCGAACCCATGCTCGATGACACGCGCTTGAGCTTGTTACGTGGCCAACTCGATGCGCAAATTCTGCAAGCTCAGGTGGCCCTGCTGCGTGGCGACAGTGTGCTGTATCGCGCCGCCCTAGAGTCGGCTAGCCATCGCATTCAGTCGCGCCTAGCTGCGCTGTCCGCTAAGCAAACCGAGCCCTTGCTGGATGAGCTTGCAGATTTACAAGCCCAGCCGGTGATGCTCGATGCGCCAGCCTTAGTTAGCCGTGCGGCTTTGAGTGCATTACCGACTCTGGGCGGGGAGCGTTAATTATGCGTGCTCTTTCTTGGCTGTGCTTAATGACGATTTTGCTAGCGCTAGGTTTTGCGGCCTTTAGCAAAGACCCGGGCTATGTCTTGATTAGTTGGGGCAAGACATCGATAGAGTTGAGCTTGGTGTTAGCAGTATTTATTGCTGTGGTTTGGGTGTGGATAGTTGCACGCTTGGTCAGCCTTGAGTTGTGGCTGCGTAGCGCGTCATCGCGCTTGCCGAAGCGCTTGTCGAGCAAAAAAGCAGCAGATAAGCCAATAGTTGCACCCGCAACGACAAAAAACTGGACGCCAAGCTCGCGATAGGCTTGACGCTAGCCTCCGTCGCGGCTTTAATACGCCCCTCGCGTGGGCCGGATAGCTCAGTTGGTAGAGCAGCGGATTGAAAATCCGCGTGTCGGCGGTTCGATTCCGCCTCCGGCCACCATTTATACCCTACAAAAAGCCTCAACCTCGGTTGGGGCTTTTTGTTTTCTAGCGTTTCAATAATAGGCAGTGTGTAGGCACTTCTCTCATCCAGATATAGTCAAAAACTATCAAAATACATCAGACAATCAATTTAACTTTATGGCCGACCTTGGCTATCATACTCGTGCAGGAATGACCTGAACCCAATGGCCGACTCGATTGACCGCTGTTATTGGTCCAATACGAACTGGCCGAGTAAGACCAAGGAGCTTATAAATGACTAACCTGATCAACACCAAAGTACTGCCATTCAGCGCAACTGCTTACCATAATGGCGACTTCGTTCCAGTGACCGAAGCCAACTTAACTGGCAAATGGTCCGTCGTCTTTTTCTATCCAGCCGACTTCACCTTCGTTTGCCCAACTGAACTGGGCGATTTGGCTGACAACTATGCCGAATTCCAAAAAATGGGCGTAGAAATTTACGGCGTATCGACCGACACGCATTTCACGCACAAAGCATGGCACGACACATCCGACACCATCAAAAAAGTGCAGTACCCATTAGTTGGTGACCCAACAGGCCGCATCAGCCGCAACTTCCACGTCATGATCGAAGAAGATGGCATGGCTAACCGTGGCACATTCGTGATCAACCCAGAAGGCGAAATCAAGCTATTCGAAGTGCACGATAATGGCATCGGCCGTGATGCCAGCGAACTGCTGCGCAAAGTTAAAGCCGCACAATACGTTGCTTCACACCCAGGCGAAGTTTGCCCAGCAAAATGGAAAGAAGGCGCTGCAACATTGAAGCCTTCGCTAGACCTAGTCGGCAAAATTTAAGCCGACTCGTAGTACCGCAACACAAGCTTCGGGGCCACAAGCCCCGGAGTTCTCGCAAACATCTGTAACCAGGCAGACCCATCATGTTAGATGAAGAACTGAAAGCCCAATTAGCTGGATATTTGCAGCGCCTTGTTAGCCCCATTGAGCTGATTGCTAGCCTTGATGAGCGTAGCGAGTCAAAAGACTTGCTGGCATTGCTGCACGATATCGCCGCGCTAAGCCCGCATATTTCTGTGCGCGATGATGGCGGCGATGAGCGTCGACCATCGTTTGCGGTAAATTTGCAGGGTGGTGAATCTGGCGTGCGATTTGCCGGCATTCCTTTGGGCCATGAGTTCACATCGTTGGTTCTGGCCTTGTTGCAGGTTAGTGGTTATGCGCCGAAAGTCAGCGATGACGTGTTGGCGCAAATTCGTGAATTACCTGCTGGCTTGCACTTCGAGACCTTTATCTCGCTGAGCTGCCACAACTGCCCAGATGTGGTGCAGGCATTGAACCTGATGTCGGTGGTCAATCCCGGCATTTCGCACACCATGGTTGATGGCGCGCTGTTTCAAGACGAAGTTGAGCGCAAGCAAATCATGTCGGTGCCTAGCGTGCATCTCAACGGCGAGGCTTTTGGCCAAGGCCGCATGACTTTGGAAGAAATTCTAGCCAAGGTCGATACCAACTCCAGTGCGCGCGATGCCGAAAAGCTCAATGCGAAAGCACCATACGATGTGTTGATTGTTGGTGGCGGCCCTGCCGGCGCCGCGGCAGCGATTTATGCCGCACGCAAGGGTGTAAGCACCGGTGTAGTGGCTGAGCGCTTCGGTGGTCAAGTGCTCGACACCATGGGCATTGAGAACTTTATTTCGGTCAGTCGCACCGAGGGCCCGAAACTCGTTGCAGCGCTAGAGCAACACGTCAGTGACTACGATGTGGATGTGATGAATGCCCAGCGCGCTACAGCTTTGAGCCGTGGCGATATGGTTGAAATTACACTGGCCAATGGCGCGGTGCTGAAATCGAAAACTGTGATATTGGCCACCGGCGCGCGCTGGCGCGAAATCAATGTGCCCGGCGAGCAAGAGTATCGCGGCCGTGGCGTGGCTTATTGCCCACACTGCGATGGCCCGTTGTTTAAAGGCAAAAAAGTTGCGGTCATTGGCGGAGGTAACTCGGGCGTAGAAGCGGCAATCGACCTTGCTGGTATCGTCGTGCACGTAACGCTGATCGAGTTCGACAGCGAATTACGAGCAGATGCTGTGCTGCAGAAAAAACTGCGAAGCATGAGCAATGTCACCATCATCACCTCCGCCTTGACCACTGAAGTTTTGGGCAATGGCGAGAAGATGACTGGCCTGACTTACAAAAGTCGTATCGATGACAGCGCGCATGAGCTCACGATCGATGGCGTCTTTGTGCAAATCGGCCTGCTACCTAACACCGATTGGCTAAAAGGTAGTGTGGCATTAAGCTCGCGTGGTGAGATTGAAGTCGATGTGAAAGGCCAGACTTCGGTGCCGGGCGTGTTTGCCGCAGGCGACGTGACGACATCGCCGTATAAGCAAATCATCATTGCTATGGGTGAAGGTTCGAAGGCTGCCTTGTCGGCATTTGATCACTTGATTCGTAGCTCGGTGAGCTAAGCGGTTTTAGCCCGCTCGCCCAGACCAAACAAAAACGGCGCCAAATCAGGCGCCGTTTTTTATGATTCAACGATTGTTAATCTTCGCGATATTGAGTTTCTGGTGTCTTGCTCAATGCAAATAATGACAGCCCTGCCGCTACCGCCATATAGCCGCCAACAGCCGCGATGCCAAACTCAGTGGCGAGCCAAGTTGCTGCATATGGCGCTAATGACGCACCGAATATCCCCGCTAAGTTGAATGTCAGCGAAGCGCCGGTGTAGCGCACGCTGGTGGGAAATAACTCCGACAGCATCGTGCCCAATGGTCCGTAGCCCAAGCCCATGATGCTCAAGCCAAGGATCAAGAATAATAAGCAGGCCATCGGGTCGTTAGCGACAAATAGTGGCTCGAAAGCGAGGCCGAAGATCATCGTTAAAGCGGCTACGACCATCAATGTTATGCGGCGGCCATAGCGATCGGCGAGCACAGCGGAGAGTGGGATGGTGAGCGCAAAAAACACCATGCTGATCATTTGCAGCTGGAGGAATGTCTCGCGGGAATAGCCTAGGCTCGATGTGCCCCAGCTCAGTGCGAACACGGTCATCAGATAGAACACGACAAACACGGTGAGTGCGATAACGGTGCCGAGTACGAGCGTGCGGCTATGTTCGCGAAATAGCGTAAACATAGGTACTTCAACGCGCTCATTACGCTCGATAGCTTTTGCAAAAGACGGTGTTTCAGTAATACGTAAACGCACATAAAGGCCGATAAACACTAATAAGCTGCTAGCGATGAAGGGGATGCGCCAGCCCCAAGTGGTGAAATCTTCGTTACTTAAAAAATGCGTGAGCGCGAGGAAGGTGCCGCTGGAGAGTAGGAAGCCTAAGGGCGCGCCAAGTTGTGGAAACATGCCAAACCAAGCGCGTTTTCCAGGCGGTGCGTTTTCAGTGGCGAGCAATACTGCACCTCCCCACTCACCGCCTAAACCTAAGCCTTGACCGAAACGGCAGAGCGCGAGCAAAGCTGGAGCCAGCACACCAATTTGCGCATAAGTTGGCAAAAAGCCGATAGCTACCGTCGATAAACCCATAGTGAGCAAGGCTGCCACTAGCGTAGCTTTGCGACCGACTCTATCGCCAAAATGGCCAAATACCGCCGAGCCTAGTGGTCGTGCAAAAAATGCCACGGCGAAGGTCGCCAGCGATTGCAGCATGGCCGTGGTGGGATCGGCATTGGGAAAAAATAGCGCAGGGAAAACCAGCACCGCCGCTGTGGCGTATATATAAAAGTCGAAAAACTCGATGGTAGTGCCAATTAAGCTGGCAAATAGCACGCGGCCAGCGGAGTTTGCGCGAGGTTGTGTCATGGGGTTGCCTATGCAGATGCGCTAAGATGACGCGCATTAAAACGCATTTCACCTAAGGAACGCGACTATGGCGCTATCTGCACAAGTAAAAGCCGATGGATTGTTGCTTATCACCACTTTATTGGCGGCAGTGAGCTGGATGTTTTCGGTCGAAGCCATCGCCCTGATGCCACCACTGCTCTTTATGGCCTGCCGCTTTCTCATAGCTGGTTTGCTGCTAGCGGCATTTGGCTGGCATGAGCTACGCCATCTGCAGGCTCAGCAATGGCTGCGTGGCGCGCGCGTGGGGTTGGTGTTCGCCATTGGCATGAGTTGTTGGATCATGGGTCTGCAATCTGGCGTGCATGTCGGCGAAGGTGCGTTTCTGACCAGTCTTGGCGTGGTCTTAGTACCGGTCATGGCCTGGCTTATTTTTGACGAAGCAGCGCCGCGTAGCACTTGGATTTCGCTGCCGATAGCCTGTGCCGGCTTGGCGTTATTGTTCTTACAGCATGAGCTTAGTGTTGCGCAGGGCCAAGTATGGTTCATCGTTGCAGCCGTTATCTTCGCGCTGTTTTTTATTCTCAATACGCGTGCATCTAATAGCCAAGCGCAGACCGACAAAGCTAAGCACAAAGAAAGAGTGCCGCCGCTAGCGCTAACAGCGATCGTGTTGACCACGGTCGGGGTTGTGACCTGCGTATTCTCGGCGATGCTAGAGCCTTGGCTGCCGACGTGGGAGGCGCGCTCAGGCGCAATGCTAGGTTGGGTGTTAGCAAGTGCTGTGATTGGTTCAGCGATGCGCTTCTTGGTGCAAACCTATGCGCAGAGCTTGTCGAATCACAGCCATGGCGTGGTGATTATGGTCATCGAGCCAGTATGGACAGCGCTGTTAGCGATGGCGTGGCTAGGCGAAACCATGACTGCGTGGCAATTAGTAGGTTGTAGTTTGATCTTGATGGCGCTGCTGATTAGTCGCGCTGGGCCGGTTGGCTATAGGCTGCTAAAAGCGGTGATACGCCCTGGCACACCCGGTTAGGTATGCCAGAGGCTTCACAGAGGCTTAGCCTTTGGCGCGGGACTTGAACGATGCATCGCGAGTATCGATTTCGATTTTCTCGCCGGTCTCGATGAATGAGGCCACTTGCAGTTCAAAGCCGTTGTTGAGCTTTGCGGTTTTCATCACTTTGCCTGAGGTATCGCCACGGGCAGATGGTTCGGTGTAAGCAACTTCACGCACGATAGTGGTAGGCAGCTCGACCGAAATAGCTTTCTCGTTGTAGAAAACTACCTTGCAGATGTCATCCATGCCGTCTTCGATGAAGTTCATCACGTCGCCCAAGTTGTCTTTTTCAACTTCGTACTGGTTGAACTCTTCGTCCATGAAGATATACATGGGGTCGGCAAAGTAGGAGTACGTGGCATTTTTCTGCTCGAGAATGACTTGGTCAAATTTGTCATCGGCTTTGTAGACTGACTCTTGGCCTTGGCCAGTGAGCAGGTTTTTCATTTTCATTTTGACTACAGCCGAGCTACGACCCGACTTGTTGTATTCAGATTTCAAAACGATCATTGGTTGGCCGCTAATGTTGATCACATTGCCGGCGCGGAATTCCATCGCTGTTTTCATAAAGGCTTATCCGGGTGGGGTTTCTCGGGCGGAGATTCTACCTTATTTGCGTAAAAACGCATCAGTTGTGTGGCGAGATCGGGCTGCTGCATCAAGTGCTTGCGCCAACACTGCATCATTTCGCGCAATGGCTTGAGTTCGGCCAAAAGCTCGTGGATATGTTCCGGGCTGAGCTCGTTGCGCACCCAGGCCCATTGCGCGCTGAGCCAGGCGCTTTGTGCTGTGTGATTGGGCGCTGAAGCTTCTGGGCTTTCGGCAGCGCTCATAGCTTCAATACGCTCTAGCCACGCCGCCAATTTAGTTTCGTGTGCCAGCTCATCTTGCGGGTAAATATGCCAAAGCAGTGGCTTAGCTGCCCATTGCGCACGAATAAACGAGTCTTCTCCGCGAATGATATTGAGGTCGCAGGCCGCTAGTAGTTGGTCATAGTCTGTGTGCACGAGCATGGGCAAGGCGTAAAGCGTACTGGCGCCGTGTTGCACGCAGCTGCCAATAGTTAGCGGCTCTGGCAATAATTTATTGATGGCGCTGAGCGCTTTGCCGGCACAAATCATCAGCTCCGTTTTGCTCTCGTGCAGAGCCTCAAGCAAGGCGCTAACTGAGTCGGTTTCGTAGCAAAATAATGATAATCGAGGCGTATCTGTTGTGGGCTGAGCTAGGCCTATTCGCTGCCAAAAGTTGAAGGCTTGCGCAGGATCATCGAGTCGCTGCAAAAGATCCGTTTCGCGCAGTAAGCCTCCGCTGCGAGGCGTGAAGCCGGGAAACCAAAAGGTGGTGCTAGCGCCGTTAGGCTGCGGCGAACTCAGGCCATGACAGTCTTCGATCCAAGATTCTGCGCTGAGATAATCGAGGTTTATCCAGATGTTTTTTGCCGTGAGCTGCGTGCGATAGTTGGCGGGGAGCGTGCAGGCAAAACCTTCAATGACCAACTCCGCCGGCACTAGCGCTAAGGCTTCGTGGCTATTCCAGCGCATCAATGTGAGGTCATCGAGCGGCTGCACAGCGAGCTCGGGATCGATACGTGAATCTAGCTGCTGGAAAGCCGCTAAGTCATCCACTAGAAGTACGACCTGCGCGCCATGCTCAGCGCTGAGTTGCCGCGCCAAACGCCAGCACACGCCAAGATCGCCAAAGTTGTCGATAACGCTGCAAAAAATATGGGCTGTGGGCACTAAAAGGTCCGAATCAAGAATTGAGCTAGTAGCGTATGAGTATACTCAATTGGTAATTCCAAGTTTTTGATACAGCTCAGCTGTAGAGGCTAAAAATGAATCAACCAAAGCATCAAGTGCTGATCAAATTTGTGGTGCTGTGCGTGGTTCTAGTGACGTACTTCGGCTATTTGTCTTATGAGTATGGCCTGCTAACAGGCGGTGTTGCCTCACTGATTACATGGAGCTTCTTCGTGCTCTGCACTCCAGTTGCGGATGCAGGCTTTTTGCTAGATTTCCCGCTGCGAGTACTATTTGGTATTCGGATGGTTTTCTCAGAGCTGGTGGTGTGGGGGATTGCTATAGGTATTAATGCAGTGGCAATGCTGCACTACCCCCAGTTTTATGACACTACGTTTATCACCCGACTTATGAGCGTTATTCTCATAAATCCATACCCGTATTGGAGTGTAATTATCCTGTCGGGCATAGGTACATTTTTGTCGATTCGTTTTGGTGATGAGCTAATGGATGTGTTTCATCATAAAAATCGAGCATTTTATTTACGCCATCACTTTAAGCATGAGCTAGTGCTTATCGTTTTCTATCTCGGCGTGATTTTTGGCTACTATAAAATCCTTGAGAAATTGGGTATTTCACTAGCCGGAGTGTAGATGTAGCAACTAATTGATTTCAGCCTCTAGCTTAATCGCCAGCAAGCATTATTAAGCCGGCAGCAATCAAAGCAGCTGCTCCCACCAAGAAAGACATCGGGAACTTACAGCGGAGTGGGAGCCTTAGTTGCAAATAAAGATCAAAAATAAAAGTTGATACATAAACGGCCGCCCCAATTCGATTGCCAACGAATAATGGCGAAAAAGATGCCATCACTGCGATGAACGCAATCAGCATAAAAACTAAATATCGCCTCTTAACAACTGGATTTGTTTCTGCCGAAAAATACCACTGATCCAATTTCGTTAGCAT
The DNA here is from genome assembly GCF_042677145.1 of Paraperlucidibaca wandonensis. Taxonomy (NCBI): domain Bacteria; kingdom Pseudomonadati; phylum Pseudomonadota; class Gammaproteobacteria; order Moraxellales; family Moraxellaceae; genus Paraperlucidibaca; species Paraperlucidibaca wandonensis. The sequence continues at coordinate 2,159,990 of NZ_JBHTIT010000001.1, forward strand.
TGCCGGGCCGCTCCATAGCTGTGCGGCCTAGTATGCCAAAGATCCCAGCGCGCGATGATAAAGCAGATATGAGCAAGCTCGTGTCTAAGTAAAACTCAAACACGAGCTTGCTCAGCCCCTATTATTTGCTGCGTTTGGGCAACCATAAGCTGAAGACAAACCAGCAAATCAGCAGGCCACCAGCAGCAAATATAATGTCACCGGGCATGCGCATCCAGACCAATAAATGCACCAATGGTTGGTCCATAAACTCGGCAGAGCGTGCGAACCAATAGCCATTTTCAAGCACAGCGTTGAGTTGCATTAGGCCCAGTGGCAGCAGGGTTAATAAGCCCATCAAGGCGAGGCCGATATTGAGCGACCAGAACGCGCCACGCAGGGTGTTGTCGGACCAAACCGCATCGGGCTTCATGCCGCGTAGGCAGAACATCATTAGGCCGATGCCGAGCATGCCATACACGCCAAACAGCGCGGTGTGGCCATGCAGTGCGGTGAGGTTTAGGCCCTGCATATAGTAGAGCGCGATGGGCGTGTTGATGAGGAAGCCAAAGAGGCCGGCGCCGACTAAGTTCCAGAACGATACCGCGAGGAAGAACAAAATCGGCCAGCGATAGCTCGCCATCCACGGCGTGGCGCGGCCATTTCTATAGGTGCCATAAGCTTCTATGCCGATGAGCGCGAGTGGCACCACTTCCAGCGCCGAGAATGAGGCGCCAAGCGCAAGCACGGCGGTTGGCGTGCCGCTCCAGTACAGATGATGGAAGGTGCCGAGCACGCCGCCGGCCATAAACACGATGGTGGCGAAGAGCACATTAATGGTGGCGCTTTTTGCTCGCACCAAGCCTAAGCGGACGAATAAGAAGCTGATCACAGCTACTGCAAAGACTTCAAAGAAGCCCTCTACCCAAAGGTGCACCACCCACCAGCGCCAATATTCGACCATGACGATATGGGTTTTCTCCCCCCACATCAGGCCGGCACCATAAAACAGGCCGATGGATACGGTGGATAAAAACAGTAGGCCAACGATGGAGGCCATGTCGTCTTTGCGGCGCATGGCGGGCCAGAGTGAGCGCCCGACTAAGACTAACCAGAGCATTAGTCCGACAAACAAAAACGCCTGCCAGAAGCGGCCAATATCAGTGTATTCCCAGCCTTGATGGCCGAACCAGAAGTTATATTTCAGGCCCATTTTCTGCATGACGGCAAACCATTGGCCAGTAAATGCGCCGACAACAATGATCAGCAAGCAGACAAAAAGGAAGTTAACGCCAAAGCGTTGGTATTTCGGTTCATGGCCAGATACGGCAGGCGCAATGTAGAGGCCTGTAGCCAGCCATGCCGTGGCAATCCATAAAATAGCGAGCTGGGTGTGCCAGCTTCGAGTCAGCGAATACGGCAGGTATTGCGAGATATCTAAGCCGTAAAAATCCTTCTCGACTTGGAAATGCGCGGTAATTGCACCGAGCAAAATCTGCACGATAAATAGCACAACGACTAACCAAAAGTACTTCGCTGTCGCACGCATGGATGGCGTGATGACGATGTTCAGCAAGGGGTCTTTGGTTGGCGGTGTCAGCGGCTTTTCTTGACTGGCATAAACGGCGTAATGCCAGGCCAATAAGGCAATGCCGGCGATCATGAACAGCACGCTAAACAATGACCAAATCAGTGTGCCTGGCGTTGGCGTGTTGCCCACTAGCGGCTCGTATGGCCAGTTATTAGTGAAGCTGGATTTGCTATCTGGGCGCTGAGTCACCGCTGCCCATGAGGTCCAAAAGAAGAATCCGCTGAGTTGGCGGCGATGCTCTTGAGTATCGACGCTGCCATCTTTCATGGCATAGGTTTCGCGCAGTGCGGCCGTCGCAGGATCATCGCTAAATAGGCTTTCGTAGTGCGTAATCAGGCCTTTAATAACCGTTGCGCGATCATCCGAAACGGTCAGCGTTTTGCTGGCAGCGTCGTAGCGGTTGGGTCGTAGTTCTTCTTGGACTTGCGCTTGCAGAGCGAGCTGCTGAGCGAGTGGGAGCATGGCGTAGTCCATGGCATAGGTTTGCTGCGACCAAAGCGTTAGCAGACCTTCGGCCTCGCGATGCAGCCAGTCGGCGCTCCAATCTGGCGCAATGAGTGCGCCATGGCCCCAGATCGAACCGACCTGCATGCCACCGATGCTTTGCCAGACTTGCCGGCCAGTCTCTAAATCATCAAGGGTGTAAATGGTTTCGCCAGATGTCGAGATGACGCGATCAGGCAATGGCGGCGCGACGCGATAAATCTCGTTGCCCATGAGCAAAAGCACACTAAACGTGCTTGCTAATAGCAGTGCCAGCCCAAGCCAAAGTCGTTTGGTGGTGGACATGCGCAGTTCTCCAAGTCTTAACCAAAATGGTTAAGGTAGTTTCACGCAAGTCGCTTTAGTTTTTATTGATCTGGATCAATATGCGCTTCGATAGTTACTGGCAGCAATGAGCCCTGCTAATAAATAAACCTAGCTCGGTATGGGCGATTGCTTAACCCACGCCGCGCTGATGATTATCCCAAAATGGCTTTCTCAGGTCGCGCTTAAGCACTTTGCCGGCACCAGAGAGTGGCAGCGCTTCGATAAACGACAGGCTGCGCGGGCATTTATATTTGGCAATTCGTTCGGCGCAATGCGCGCTGAGCGCTTCAGTAGTCAGCGCCGCGCCAGCTTTCAGCACAACTACCGCATGTACGGTCTCGCCCCAGGTCTCAGATGGCACGCCAATAACGGCGCAATTAGCCACGGCGGCGTGTTGCGCGATGGCGTTTTCGACTTCCGCCGAATAGACATTTTCGCCGCCAGTAACAATCATATCTTTTATGCGATCTACGACGAAAACATAGCCATCGTCGTCCATATAAGCGCCATCGCCAGTATGCATCCAGCCGTTTTTTAGCGCTTCGGCGGTGGCTTCGGGTCGATTCCAATAGCCGAGCATGACGTGAGGGCCGCGCACTACTACCTCGCCAACCTGCCCGCGCGGCAGCTCTTGGTCGTTTTCATCGACAATACGCACGTCGGCACACAGGCCTGCCCGCCCAGCAGAGCGCATTTTGCTCTCGACAAGATGATCTTGCGGCAGTAATAGCGTTGCCAATGGCGCCAGCTCAGTCATGCCATAGGCTTGCAGCAGCCCGGCATTAGGCAGCAAAGCCATCGCGCGCTTCAGCAAGGACTCGCTAATTGGCGAGGCGCCGTAAAGCAGTATTTGCAGATGACTTAAATCAAAGTCGCCAGCCTGTGGATGATCGACCAGCATCTGAATCATGGTCGGCACCAAAATGGTTTCCGTTACAGATTCATCTTGCAGGGTTCTTAGTACAGCGAGTGGTTCAAAGCTGGGCAGCATGACATGGGTGCTGCCATGGGTGAGCATGGCATTGAGTAGAGCAAAATCGGCCAGATGGAACATCGGAGCGGCGTGTAGGCCAATGCAACCTGGCTTGGCGATGCCGCTGGCAGCTAGCGCCAACGCAACTGAGCTTAGGTTGATGTGCGAAAGCATCACGCCCTTGGGGAAGCCAGTGGTGCCGCCGGTATAGAAGATGCCGGCGAGATCGTTGCCGTGGCGATAAGTATCGGCTACGGGTTCGGAGCTAGCGATTAGATCTTCATAGCCGAGCATGCCTTCTGGCGTTTCGTGTTCGCCGGTGTAAATCACGACTTTCAGGCTGTTCGCGCGTTGGCGAAGCTCAGGCACCATGCCGGTGAATTGGTCATCGACCAATAAGATGGCGGTGTTGCAATCATCGAGCGAGAAGGCGACTTCGTTGGCGCTCCAGCGCGTATTGACGGGATTGATTACGCCACCACCCCAAGGCACGGCCATGAAGTATTCGAGATAGCGATCGGAGTTGAGGCTGAGCAAGGCCACCGGTTCGCCAACGCTCATGCCAAGCCCTTGCAGTGCGCCCGCCAGGCGCGCCACGCGATCGCCAAACATGCGATAACTCTGGCGACGGTCGCGATAAATGGTGGCAATAGCATCTGGGCGTTGTTGTAGCGTGCGGTGCAGTGCTTGCGTCAATGACATGGTTTTTTCCGACTAGCCTAGGTATGCCCGAGACTAGCCAGATTAGAAAATTAAGGCATTAGCCTTAAGTCTTAGATCACCAACTCAGGGCTGCCACAACTGATGGAGTCTAGCGAGACATCGCTACGGCCAAGATCAAGACCAACAAGGCCGCTTAACAAGTTCGAGACTAGGTTGCCAACGCCGTTTAAAATCACTTTAAGTAGCTCAATAACCGGATTGAGAACTGCGCCAACCAGTGGCTTTACAACGTCGCCGAGTAAGCCGCCGAGCAGTGCTTCCAGAAAGCCGGGCTTGGCATCGGTTTGTAGCGAAGAAATTAGCTTCGTTCTCGTGCATGCCGGACTGTAGCGAAAAAAGCCTTCGTAGCAGCCAGTGTTAACACTGTTACGCCATTGCGAGAGCATGTTGCCGGTGAAGATGAATGCAGGCCTATCCCAGTTCACACCATCATTGCTTAGTCGATTTTGAAGTCTATTAAGGTCGCTGGAGTTGAAATTACCACCACCACCTGTTGGTTGCAGCTCCGGTAACGCTAAGTAGGTATCGGCAATTTGAGTCGCTTGCGCGTTAGTCAGTGGCTCTGATGCAAAGTCACTATTACCGAGTAAGTCGAGTACTTCGGAAATAAGGTCAGATACTAAACTGCCAATTTTTAAATTATTGATGCCGGTAGTTTTAGTTTGCCCAACCTCTAGTGTTATGTATTCCGGGTCCGATGGCAGCACAGGTAGCTCTACTTTCCCCCCAACCAAGTTAATGCCGAGTAAACGTACAAAAGTTTCATTTTGTAGTGCGGTCGCACATACCTCTTTGGTGGACCACAATGATGAAGACGGTATTTTGCCAATGCAGGCATTGGCAACTGCGCTATCCACACGAATGACGGCTGTGCGAGGTGATGTATCGCAATTGATCTCATCAACAGTGGCTACAGCCTGAATCGTGTCAATGGTTATTGGTAGCTTAATCGTCGTGCCCAGTAGCTGCAAAATGCCAGTGAGGCCTTTATTAGTGTCTACATCGACATGAATACGCACCTGAGCATTATTCGCTTTTGTGCCTACGCTACCAATTCCTATGCTTTGCGGCTCAATCACTCGCACGCCAACATCTAGGCCAGTTAAAATATCGTTGCCGCCAAGGCTAATATTTACGCCATTGGACTTTGTTGCCACGCCGACGGTGGCGGTGAGAAGACTAAGAGCATCTACACTGACATCTAGAGCTGATTTACCTGACACGCCAGCGGTTTCAATGAGTGCGAAGAGCCCCGTGGTATCGTTGATCGTTGGGTCTGTGCCTAATTGCACTTTTAAGTCGCTTAGGCCTAGCTGTGCCTCGAGTGCACTCAGTAACTCGACGTTAGCGCCTAATAGTCCATCTTGCCCGGCCACTGTGACGATGGCGTCGAGTATGGGGCCGACCCCTAGCTTATTTACAGCAAGTAGCTCGTTTAAATCACCTACTGAAATATCAGCAGACACTGGAATTCCCAGTGCTTTTAATAGGCCAGAAGGTGTGATTTTAACGTCAGCTAGACCGCCGTAAGATGCGACAACTGTATTGTCTAAGTTCACTCCAACTAACTTCAGCAAAGACATTATGGGTGCTGAAGGGTTGGTAGTTAGTAGTTTAGAGCCGATACGAAAAGCTACAGTCGGTGCAGAGTTAATTGCGGTTGCACTAGCACTGAGATTGATAATGTTGCCGAATATGCCACCGACAATTAGGCTAGCAGGCACTTTTTTTCTGGCGGTAATTTGTACGCCATCGGTACTGCCGGTACTGCCATCGGGATTGAATACTCGTATGCTATTTTCAGCTACGCTAATGCTGCCGCAGCTTGCAATGATCGTTTGTTTATCATCGATGTTGAAGTTGTTACGAGTTGCAGCAGTGACGGCGTAAGCCTGCGCATTGCCACTTGCGCAGCCGCGGCGCGAGGCCACCTCTAGTGCGGCGACATCAGCAATGCGTTGTAGGTTACGCTTTTCGACATAAAGTCGGCCCGTATCTACTGCCAGCGATAGGCACAAAACAGCCAGCAGCATAAAGCCAGCAGTCATGATTAGTGCTGCGCCCTGTTCCTTTTGGGCATGGCTACGGTGATGCATGTCCAGTGCTCGTCACTTAGCGATAGATGGCAGATTATAAGTGACAAGCTGTATATATTTATGCCGCCTTTGCATATCTCCTACAATTGCAAATCTTTGTAGGGCCTGTGTTACAGCGCTTACTACGTTATGCCAATATCACGGCACTGACTCGATAGTCTTAGTCTGTTAATGCCTCGACCAGTAACATTTGCGCTACTTTATCTTCCATGCTTTCTGGCTTAACTAAGTCCATGCGCTCGAGTAGCGGCTTCAAATTAGAGTCGATGCGGCTAGAATTAAAGCTCAGCAACCCGAGTAGCAGGCGCCATTTTGGTGTGCTCGATACGCGCTTCCTCATGGCTTTGAGTGCAGCACCTAAACGTATTTCGTCGTCGGTTAAATCGCTGCCTAAAGGGAATGCGGGGAAGCGTTTAGCTTGGCGGTGCGAGCTAAGCTTTTGCTCTAGTGCGGCAGGAAAGTTATGTCGACGTGTTTCGGGGATGACATAGCTGGCCTCAATTTTGCCATTGGCTTTAGCTTCGGCCAGCAATGCTTCCTGAAAGCGTGAGTCGGTAATATTGAGTAAAGCTTTGATGACGTCGGCGTCGGATTTTGAGCGCAATTCGGCGATACCGTATTCGGTAATCACGATGTCACGCAGGTGGCGCGGGATGGTGATGTGGCCGTAGTTCATCACGATATTACTGCTCGGATTGGCACCATCGCGCACGGCGCGCACCATGAGAATGCTGCGGCCGGTGGGTAGTTGATGTGCCATAGCGACGAAGTTGTATTGGCCACCAACGCCGCTGATCACGCGGCCATCAGCGAGGCCATCGGAAACTAATGCGCCAGAGAGCGTGGCCATGATGCCGGTATTCATAAAGCGAGCATGGATGCGCTGGGCTTTATACAGGCGCGGATTGAGATCGAGCTGATTGACCTTGTTGACGCCGGTCATGCAGATGCGCGAATTTTCTTCGGGCGTCATGTCGTGGATGGCTTGGTACATGCTGCGTGGGCCAAGGAAGAAGCCGCCATGCAGCACGATGCCGTTTTTCAGTGCGGAGCCTAAGCATTGCTCGCCCATGACCACGCGCGAGCTTGGCTCGGCGACATTGGCGATCACACGAGTGCCATCGGGCGCGATGAGATAGCCGTTATCGTAGCGAGTGGCGTCATTGAAGAAGCCGTGTTGCTGCAGGCGTTGAAAATCTTGCGTACGGATCACGCGCACGCCGAGCGATTCCAGTGCATCAAGCGCGTCTGCTGTGATGTTCTGAGGGTCAATGCGGTCATCATTGACCAGCTGCTGCAAGGCCCAGAAATCATAGACTTCACGACGTAAAATGCCGGCCTGCATCAGATGCAAAAAGCCGTCGACAAACATTTCAGTGGCGCCGTACAAGCCTTTTTCAAAGATACTTTGGCCGCCAACATGCTCGATTAAGTCGCCATAGTTGTGCGTTGCGCCAATATCATTCAGCGCTTGTCGATACACCTGATTGGCTTGATGGCGCAGTTGCGTGGCATAAACAATGGCGTCGCCAAGTGCGCCAATGCCGATTTGCAGTGTGCCGCCATCTTTGATCAAGCTGCTGGCATATAGGCCGATGCAGTAGTCGGGCGTGGTCACTGGCTGTTTAGGCGTCGAGAACAGCTCGGTGTAATAAACCGAGTCGTCGATAATGATGTCGAAAGTCGATGCTGGCACTTCTGCGTCGTGCGTCATAAACGGTAAGCGGGTGTTTACTAGGCCAACGACCACATGTGGGCGGCCGCTTTCTTCTAGCAACTCGAGTAATTCAGGGCCGGTGTCAGGGTTGCAGCTCAATGAGTAGCGCGCATTGGCACCTTCACCTACGCGACTAATGGCCTGCATAGTGACGTTGCAGCCATTATTGAAAACGTCGCGAGCAGCGTGAGAGTAATTACTGTTGATGTAATGCTGCTGCGCGTGGATATTGTTTAACAAGCTACCGGGCTTGAAGAAAAACTCAGAAACAGTGACGTTTGCGGGCAATTTATTTTGCCGCAGTGCACGCATATAACTGAGCTCTGGCACGCCGGCAAACACACGATTTAAAAACGGCGCCATAAACTTGGCTTCAAGGCCTTTGCCCGGCGAAGGAATTTCCAGTGAAAGCGCGGTGAGAATAGTTAGTGACAAGCTCGGGTCGGATACGGCGCGATCATAAAGCGCATTAATCAGCTCTGTTGGTTTGCCTAAGCCAAGAGGCATACCCACGATGAGTTGCTTGCCTACGGCGGCAATAATGGAGTCAACGGCTGTATTCACTTGCGCTAAAAACTGGGTATTCCTTACCTGCATTTTGATCCCTCTTTTTATTGTTGCGACTAGCGCCAAATAAGCGGCGCTAGTGCTGTGCCTTAGGCACTGATGATGCGGTCATAAACGACAAAATCGTAGCCGATTCCGCTTGCTTCATCGCTATGCTTTCGTCGGGAAATTTCCTGCCACTCAGTGGTGTTGAGCTCTGGGAAAAAGGCGTCGCCTGCAACTTCTGTGTGAACTTCGGTGATGTACAAGCGCTCAACTTGCGGCAGCAATTGTGCATAGATTTGAGCGCCGCCAATCACCACCACTTCATCCTGATAATTACTTACCGCCACTGCCTCGGCCAGTGCCAGCGCGGCCTCTAGCGAATGCACTACGCGCGTGCCAATTGGCCCTTCCCAGTCGGCATCACGGGTCATCACGATATTGGTGCGATTGGGCAATGGTCGGCCCAGCGAGTCGTAGGTTGTGCGGCCCATGATGATGGCTTTGCCGCTGGTGACTTGCTTAAAGTACTTCAGGTCTTCGGGCAGCTTCCACGGCAATTCGTTATTGATGCCAATGCAGCGATTGCTCGCCATCGCCACAATTAATGACACACGCACGGCGTCATCGGGCAATGAGTCTTGTAGATCGTCGGGGATTTCACGGTTCATCATGTCAGGATTCATACGGCTACCTTGGCGGCGATATGCGCTTGCGCTTCGTAGCCTTCGAGCGTGAAGTCCTCGAAGCGGAAGGCAAAGAGGTCGGTGACATCGGAGTTGATGCGCATCGTGGGTAATGGTCCCGGCGTACGCGCGAGTTGCGTGTCGGCTTGCTCAACGTGGTTGCTGTAAAGATGGCAGTCGCCGCCGGTCCAGACAAAATCACCAACTTCTAAGTCGCAGACTTGCGCGACCATCATCGTGAGCAAAGCATAGGAGGCGATGTTAAATGGCACGCCCAAAAAGATGTCGGCGCTACGTTGATAGAGCTGGCAAGACAGCTTGCCATCGGCAACATAGAACTGAAACAGCGCGTGGCATGGCGGCAAGGCCATATCGTCGACCAGTGCCGGATTCCACGCGCTGACAATGAGCCGGCGCGAATCGGGATTGGTTTTGATCATATTGATGACTTGGCTGATTTGGTCGATATGACGGCCATCGGGCGCTGGCCACGAGCGCCATTGGTAGCCATAAACCGGGCCAAGATTGCCGTTCTCGTCAGCCCAATCATCCCAAATGCGCACGCCGTTTTCTTGTAAATAGGCGATATTAGTGTCGCCTGCAAGAAACCATAGCAGCTCATGGATGATGGATTTTAAGTGCAGCTTTTTCGTGGTCAATACCGGAAAGCCATCGGCCAAATTAAAGCGCATTTGATGGCCAAACACAGAATGCGTGCCGGTGCCGGTGCGATCGCTTTTGAAGGTGCCTTCATGGCGAGCGCGGGCGAGTAAATCAAGGTATTGCTGCATGTGACTAGCTCCGTTTCGCTAATGCCGCGCGCGATTGCTCTGCTACACGGGCAACATTACTTTTGCGATAGGAAATGATGAGCAGCACAACGCCGAGAATGATCATCGGTGCGGTGAGCATTTGGCCTTTGGTCATCCAGTTGAACAGCACAAAGCCTTGGTCGACATCGGGCTCACGGAAAAACTCGATATTGAAGCGCGCGAGGCCATAGCCGATGAGGAATAGCGATGAGGCGGCCATGCGCGGGCGTGGTTTTAGCGTGAAAATAAAGATCACTAAAAATAACACGAGGCCTTCAAATAGCGCTTCGTAGAGCTGCGATGGATGCCGGGCTAAGGCGTCGACATGGGGGAATACCATGCCCCAAGGCAGTTCGGGATTAGTCACTGGGCGGCCCCAGAGCTCGCCACCAATGAAGTTGCCAATGCGACCAAACATCAAGCCAGGCGGCACGATGACCGCGAGCAAGTCGGTTATTTCTAGCCATGGCGTGTTGTAGCGGCGAGCGAATAAGAAGCCAGCAACGAGTACGCCAAGGAAGCCGCCGTGAAAGCTCATGCCGCCTTCCCAGAGACGAATGGCCCAGAGTGGATCGTTTATAAACCTATCGAAGCCATAGAAAAATACATAGCCCAAACGGCCGCCAATAATCACACCCATGGCGCAGTAAAAAATTAGATCGGCGACTTGATCGTTGGTCCAGCCGATGCGCTTGGCGCGCCACAGTGCGAGCAGATAGGCCGAGCCAAAACCGAGCAGGTACATGAGGCCGTACCAATGCACTTTGAGCGGGCCGAGGCTGAGCGCGATAGGGTCGATGTGAGGGTATGTGAGCATGACGACATCCTTTTACAAACAGCTCGCATCATAAGACACTTGGGCCGCTTGCGCATGCATCACCGACAGTTGGGGCATGATTGGTCAGTGCTGATAGAAAGCGCGATGTATTCGATAAGTCGTGCCAAGGAGAGATCATGTGTTTGTTAGCGTTTCATTGGCAGCCCGATAGCGACTTGCCGCTGCAGGTGTGGGCCAATCGCGATGAGTTTCTCGCACGCCCAGCAGCGCCAACGCAGCATTGGCTAGAGGCACCACAGATTTTGGCCGGTCGAGACCTTGTTGCTGGCGGCACCTGGATGGGCGTCACGCTGACCGGTCGCTTTGCCGCGCTAACAAACTTTCGCGACCCCACGAAGGCCGCTGGCTTACGCTCGCGAGGTGAATTGGTTGCGCAGTTTTTAAGTAGTGATGAATCGGCGCTGATTGCCGCCGAGCGTATCGCTGCGCAGGCCAACGATTACGCCGGATTTAATCTATTACTCTGCGATGGCCAGCAGCTATTTTGTGTCGATGATCGTGGCCAGGTGCAGGCCGTTAACCCAGGCTGGCATGGCTTATCGAATGCGAGGCTAAACACGCCCTGGCCTAAGTTGCAGCACTTAGTCGGCGCGGCGAAAGCATGGAGTCTGAGTGAGTCTCTAGTAGCAAGCTGCAGTAGCGCCAAAGTGGCCATGAATGCTGGTTATGCCTTGGCTTTATTGAGCGACACCGCCATGGCCAGCGACGAAGATCTGCCCGACACCGGCGTTGGCATCCTAATGGAGCGAGCACTTTCGCCAATATGCATCCGCACACCAGCTTATGGCACGCGCAACTCGACATGGTTACGCCTGAGTCGAGAGAGCGTCGAATGGCATGAACAAGACTTCAATATCGGCGAACGTGTTCAGTTTTCACTGGTGCGTTAGCGCGGTGAAGCTGGCCTTATGTCGCGCTTGTGCTAGGCCTGAGCAGATCAATCAAGCCCAGTGCCGTTAGCTCTTCTTCCACTTCAGCACGAATATCTTCCGGCTTATCAAAGGCTAACACTCTCTCCAAAAGTGCTTTCGCCTGCGCCATTGGCGTTAGGCAGATGGCCTTGCGCACTTTCAGCAAGTTACTCGCGCTCATCGATAGCGTGTCAAAACCCATGGCCATCAGCAAAATAGCGGTGCCTGGGTCGCCGGCCATTTCGCCACAAATACTCACTGGCTTGTTAACGCGGTGAGCCTCATTAACGACATAACGCACGGCGCGTAAAACCGCCGGATGATAGGCTGAATATAAGTTGGCGACGCGGGAGTTATTACGATCAACGGCCAGCAAATACTGCGTTAAGTCATTTGAGCCAATGCTGACAAAATCGACCAAACGGCAAAGGTCGGCGATTTGAATAATGGTTGCTGGCACTTCGACCATGACGCCAATACGCGGCAGCGTAACTGCGTATTCACCTTCTTCTTGTAGCTCTTCCACGGCGCGATGAATTAGCGCCACGGCATCCTCTACTTCGCTCACCGATGTCACCATGGGTAGTAAAATATGCAAGTTATTCAGGTCAGTAGCAGCTTTTAGCATGGCGCGAACTTGCACCATGAAAATCTCAGGATGATCTAGCGTGACGCGAATGCCGCGCCAGCCAAGGGCGGGGTTATCTTCGCGAATCGGGAAGTATGGAAGGTCTTTATCGCCGCCAATATCGAGCGTGCGCATGGTGACTGATTTCGGCGCAAAGGCCTCCAGCTGCTGGCGATAAATTTGCCGCTGTTCTTCTTCGCTGGGAAAGCGCTCGCGCAACATAAAGGGGATTTCTGAGCGGTAAAGACCCACGCCCTCAGCGCCGCGATCCTTAGCGCGCGCGACATCGGCCATCAAGCCAGTATTTACGCAAAGCGAGACAGCGAAACCGTCTGGCGTGACTGCGTCTCTGTCTTTATAGGCATCGAGTTCGGCGGTGAGTTGCTGCTCTTCTTTGATGATGTCTTTGTAGCGCTTACGCAGCATGCGCGAAGGCTGCACATAAACGCGACCGATATAGCCATCAACGATCATTTCCGCATCGTCGAGCGAGGTCACGGGGATATCGCTGACGCCCACCACGGTGGGAATGCCTAGCGCTCGAGCGACAATGGCCATGTGCGAGTTGGCGGCACCAGTTGCCGATACCACACCGCAAACTTTATCTAGCGGAGCCTCAAGCAGCATGGCTGTGGAGATATCTTCGCCAATTAGGATGCTATTGTCGGGGAACTCGCGGATTTCTTCGCTTTCTTGCTCTTGCAGCTGCGCCAATAAGCGCAGACCAAGGTCGCGCACATCCGACATGCGCTCGCGTAAATACGGATCGTCCATTTTGGCAAAGTTTTGCAAATGCTCATCAATGACCGAGCGCAATGCGCCTTGTGCCCAGTTACCGTCTTGAATGCGCTCGGCAATTTCGCCACCAAGAGCATTATCGTCGAGCATGCGCAAATACACATCAAATAGTGCGCGCTCATCAGGCAAAAGACTGCCGCGCATGCGTTCATCTAGCGCGCGAACGTGCTCACGAACGGTGTTCAGTGCTTTTGCTAGGAGTAGTAGCTCAGAGTCGACGTCATCGACTGCTCGATCGGGCACTTGGTCTAGGTCGGACGGCGGGTAGAGCACTACTGCGCGGCCAATGGTGACGCCTGGGGCGCCAGTAAGACCTTGAAATATTTGAGTGGCACTGCCGCGTGAGCCTTTTGATATCTCAAGCTGTCCGAGCACTTTAGCGTGCGCGACCACGCCGGAAAGCTGCGCCGAGAGCGTGACCATAAAGGCCACTTCGCCTTCGTCAAAGCGGCGATTATCGCATTGCTGCATAACCAAAACGCCGAGCACTTTGCGGCGGTTCATGATGGGCACGCCCAAGAACGCGTTGTAATGCTCTTCACCGGTTTCAGGGAAGTAGCGATAACGTGGATGTGAGGCGGCATCTTGTAAATTGATTGGCTCTTCACGAGTGGCGCAGAGGCCGACCAAGCCTTCATCCATGGCCATACTGACGACGCCAATGGCTTCACGATTGAAGCCTTCATTGGCCATTAACACCAAACGATTATTGCGATCATCGAGCAAATAAACTGAGCATACTTCTGTGCCAATGGCTTCGCGCACTGAGGATACGAGAATGTCGAGTGCGGCTTGAAAGTTCGGGGCAGAGTCGACCTCCTGAACGATGCGGCGCAAAATTTCCAGCATGCTCGAATCGGTGTTTAATGGCATTCGTTCATCCTGCCTTGGCGGTTAAGGCGACTGGCACACGAGGCTGCAGCTCTTTCAATGCTTTGCGATAGACCTCGCGTTTAAACGACACAACTTGGTCGAGAGGAAACCAATAGCTAACCCATCGCCAATGATCGAATTCAGCGTGCTTTTGCTTGTCGAGCGCGACTCGCGACTCTGCGCCAACCAGTTTTAGCAGGAACCATTTTTGCTTTTGGCCTATGCACAATGGCGGTTTGTCGTTACGAATGAAGCGCTTAGGTAGACGATAACGCAGCCAGCCGCGAGTTTGAGCCAGGATGGTGACATCCTCAGGATCAAGGCCAACTTCCTCCCAAAGCTCGCGATACATAGCTTGCTCAGGCGTTTCGCCATCGCTGATGCCGCCTTGAGGAAATTGCCAGGCATCGTGGCCATAACGCTTGGCCCAGAGCACATCGCCCGAGTCGTTAGTAATAATGATGCCCACGTTGGGCCTGAAGCCGTCCCCGTCGATCACTGGAGAGTCCTTGAAAAACTTAGATTTATTACCCGTATTAGTACCGCAGTGCTGCGATATCGGCAAGGATGAGGCGCGATTTATTCATGCTAAATGAGTATCCTAGAAGCGAATTTATGGCCTATTTGATGAGCTTAAGATGACTCTTGCCTTGTTTGATTTGGATAACACGCTACTGGCGGGCGACTCTGACCACGCTTGGGGTGAGTTTTTGGCCGAAAAAGGCCATGTAGATGCCAAGGCGTATGCGCGCGCTAATGACCTATTTTTCGCCGATTATCAGTCCGGCACGCTGGATATCAATGCATTTTGTCAGTTTGTTTTTGCTGTATTGGCACGCAATACGCCGGCGACTTTGGCGCAATGGCATGCGGAGTTTATGCGTGAGCGCATCGAGCCGATGCTGCTGCCAAAGGCGCAGGCCTTGCTTGAGAAGCACCGACAGCTTGGACATACGCTGGTTATCATTACTGCGACTAATCAGTTTGTGACTGGGCCTATCGCCAAACGTTTGGGCGTTGAACATCTGATTGCGACTCAGCCCGAGCAAGATGCAAATGGCCATTACACTGGGCAAGTGCTCGGCGTGCCATGCTTTCAGGAGGGTAAAATCACTCGCCTTGAAGCGTGGCTAAAAGATCATGACGACAGCCTCGATGGCTCGTGGTTTTACTCCGATTCGCGCAATGACTTGCCATTGCTAGAGCGTGTTACACACCCTATTGCGGTCGATGCCGACCCAATTTTGTCTGGCATTGCCGATGAGCGGGGCTGGCAACAGCTCAGCCTTCGTGATTAAGTGATTTTCTATTAAGTAGCCCTTTAGGAGCTGGCCATGCGCCGTCTATTAACGATGTTTGCGGTGATCATGATGCTGTCGGCGTGCAGCATTCAATGGGCGGGCTTGAATGGCGGTATCGGCTTGCTGGGCTCGCGCGATGCCACGCGCCTAAGTGCATCGGCAGTGGAAAAAGACAAAGTGTTGGCTGAAATTGCCCAAAATAAAGACGTGGCGCGCCTAGACGCGGCGTTGGCTGATGTCTTGGCGCAAGCCGATCAAGGTGAAAACAAGCAGCGTACGCAATGGGCGGAGCTCATCCCGAGCATGACCTTTGAGCAAAAACTGCATGTGCTCGACGTTTTGGCCAATGAGCGCTTAAGTGTGTTGGCTAGCGACGCAGATGCCCCGCGTCCGTAACAACGATATCGACAGGCTCGTCCCATTGCTCCGTTGGCAGCGCTAATACCTGTTGTGATCGGTGCGCGAGGCCAATGAGCTGTGGGCGCTTAACGCCGCGTTGCAGTCGCGCCAATAGTCGATCGTAAAAACCACCGCCCATGCCCAAGCGTTGCCCATTGGCGTCAAAGCCGACTAGGGGCATCAGCAGCGCATCTAGCTTTTCTGGGCGCATGACCTGCCGACCCAACGGCTCGCGAAGACCAAAGCGATTGCGCTTAGCTGGCCACGGTTGCAGCCGTAATTGGCGCCGGTTTTTGCTGGCATAAGCCATTGCAGGGGCAGCCAAAAAATGTAGCCGGTGATCATGTTTACGCGGTGCAATGACTGGCAAATACAGCTTTATGCCACGCTTATAAAGCAGGCGAGCAAACAAGCTAGGGTCGATTTCGCCATCAGCGGGCCAGTACAGGCCAACGTGCCGCCAAGATGACAGTTTGGGTAATTTCGAGAGTTGTTGAGCGAGGCCGTGTGCCGCAGCTTGTTGCTGAGCTGATGTCAGCGAGCGGCGCGAAAGCCTAAGGGATTGTCTGAGTTGATGACGCAAACGCACCATAGATGAATAGTTTCTCCGAGAGTGCCGCTGTTCGTCGTCTCCCTTGAACCCTGCGGTTCAAGGGGGATGCGGCGTCATAACATTAGGCTTTCCGACGGGCGGACATGCACACAGCTACAAACGAACACATCCCAATGGTTTAAACATCGGCTCAGGGGATATGAAAAACTGGCGAACACCCCAGAGAAGAACTTTAGTATACGCAAGTGACTCAATATTGCTAAGTCTAGTCTGTTATAAAACCGTAGCGTCTCAGCACGGTAATCGCTAACGATGTTGAAACTACGACTCTGTCAGCGCTACTTCCATCCGTTTTAGTAAGCCTGCCATGGCCTCGGGACTAACTTGTGGCTCGCTATCGGCTTGCTGCCGGCTTAATAGCTCATGGCTGATGTTCAGCGCGGCGATCACGGCGATGCGCTCTAGACCTAAAACTTTGCCACTGCCGCGAATTTCGCGCATTTTTCGATCAAGAAATTGTGCCGCGCGCTGCAAATTATCTTGCTCGGCGGGCGGGCAGGCAATTTTGTACGCTTTGTCGAGGATGAAAATATCCAGAGTATTGTTTTCTGCGCTCATATCGGGACCTATAGACGAGGCGGCATTAGCTCGATGTATCGAGTGCTTTTAGCCGCGTGATGATGGCCTCGACGCGATCGCGAGCGACCTCGTTGCGGTGTTTTAAATCTTCACGCTCATTCTCAAGCTCAGTAACTCGGGCTTGTAGCGCGCTACATTGTTGTTGGCTGGCACGATAACGCTCAAGCAATTGCTCAAGATGACGGCTCAGCGCTTGGAAATCTTGCTCACGCATATTCGGTTCGCCGTGAAGAAAGTCAGCCGCTACTATAAGATTCATCCTTGCTCATGCCAACAGGAGGCCGACATCATGCAAGCGGCGAATTTACCAACCCTAGAATCTCTCGCGCTGTTACTCAGCGAAGTAAACGCCGACTGTAGTAGCTCCGAGCTTCATGGTTTGATCTCTGGTCTATTGGTTGCTGGTGCGCGCTTAAACCGCCACGCCTTGATGAAAACACTGGAAGGCCATGCCGACCCAGTATCTACCTTTTCTGACGGGATGATTGCCAGTCTTTGGCAGTTGCAGCTACAAACTTTGGAAGATTTAAACGCCGATGAGTTGTCGTTTAAGCCGATGCTGCCCGATGACGACGAAGCGCTGAAGCTGCGGGTTGTCGCCTTGGCCGACTTTTGCCGTGGCTTGCTCGCTGGCATCGGTTTGGGCGCGCCGGCTAATAGCCCCGTGCTGGCGGAAGCGTCTATGCGCGAAACATTGCAGGATTTAGCGCACATCACCCAGGTCGATAGCGTCGATGACGACGATGAAGAAGGCGAAGCTGCGTATTTAGAGCTGCATGAGTTTGTGCGTTTAGCCTCTATGCATTTGTTTGAAGAAATGGCGCCGCGCGAAGAGCATGGCCACGACTCTAGCAATGAAAGCAGGTCCGACGACCCAACTTTCCACTGAGGCTTTTATGACCGTTCGTATTTCGCCGGAAGAGTTTGCTTGCCGCCGTCAGGCTTTGATGGCGCGTGTCGGCCGCGATGCCGCCGTGATTATTCCGGCAGCCGTGCATCATCGTCGCAATCGCGACACTGAATATCGCTATCGACAAGATTCGGACTTCTACTACCTCACTGGTTTTGCTGAGCCGGAAGCATTGCTGGTGCTGCTGCCAGGCCGAGCTGAAGGCGAGTTTGTGCTGTTTTGTCGCGACCGCGACCGCGCCATGGAAATTTGGAATGGCTACCGTGCGGGCCCCGAAGGTGCAGTCAGTGATTTTGGCGCAAGTCAGGCGTTTGTCATTGCTGATGTAGCTACTAAATTGCCTGAGTTGTTGGCTGGGCGTAAGCAGGTTTATGCGCCGATGGCGACAGAAACGGCTTTTGACGCTGATTTAGCTGGCTGGATAAACGCCGTGAGATCGCAGGCGCGTGCGGGTGTTGAGGCGCCGCAATCGCTGCATGCGATAGATCAGGCCTTGCATCCTTTGCGGTTGATTAAGTCGGCAGCTGAGATCGCGATTATGCAGGCGGCAGCGGATTTGAGCGCCGAAGGCCATCGCCGCGCCATGGCCGTGGCCAAAGCTGGGCGCTATGAGTACGAATTAGAGGCGGAATTGCTGCACAGCTTTACTCGTCACGGCTGCATAGCGCCGGCCTACGGCAGCATTGTTGGCGGCGGCGCCAATGCCTGCATTTTGCATTACACCGAAAACAACGCCGAACTGCGCGATGGCGATTTGGTATTGATTGATGCTGGCGGCGAGCTGGCCTATTACGCCGCTGACATCACGCGTACTTTTCCGGTAAATGGCCGTTTTTCAGCTGAGCAAAAAGCCTTGTATGAAGTGGTGTTAGCGGCTCAGCTCGCTGCCATCGATGTCGTGCAGGTGGGTAATTCTTGGCAGCTGCCGCACGAGACGGCGGTGCGCGTGCTGTGTGAAGGCTTGCTTGAGCTCGGTCTGCTTAAGGGCGAGCTTTCAGCGGTCATTGAAGGTGGCGATTATCGTCGCTTCTATATGCATCGCACCGGTCATTGGCTGGGCATGGATGTGCATGATGTCGGCGATTATCGTATCGATGGCGAATGGCGCGCATTTGCGCCGGGCATGGTGTTAACCGTGGAGCCGGGGCTTTATATCGCGCCTGATGACGACACAGTGGAAGCGCGTTGGCGCGGCATCGGCATTCGTATTGAGGATGATGTGGTAGTCACTGAATCTGGCCCTCACGTGTTGACTGCGAAAGCGCCGAAAACCATTGCCGAGATTGAAGCTTTGGTGGGTAGCGCATGAGCGACTTGGCCGATTCGGGTGTAGTGATTGTCGGTGGCGGTATGGTCGGCGTCACGCTGGCGCTGCTCATTGCTAAGGCTGCGCCAGAGTTGTCAGTGACTTTGTTGGAGGCAGCTAAATTGCCGCCTGCACTCGCGCCCGGTCAGAGCCCGAGCTATACGCCAAGCTTCGATGCGCGCAATACAGCTTTGTCGCGGCGCAGCATTGAGGCATTTAAAGAGCTTGGCGTATGGTCTGAGCTGGCGCCACATGCGACGCCGATTCATCAGATTCATGTCTCTGATAAGGGTCACTTTGGCATGGCGCGCTTGAGTGCGGCCGAGGAAAATGTCGATAGCTTTGGCTATGTGGTAGAAAATGCGTGGTTGGGGGCAGTTCTGCTGGCGGCGTTGCGGCGCTGCCTATCGGTGAATCTAAAAGATGGCGTGCGCGTGACACAGGTGACGAGCACGGCCGAGATGGCGCAAGTACGTTACCGAGCGGCCGATTCGCAAGGCGCTGAAGAGACACTTTTATCCACGCCGCTGCTTATTGCCGCCGATGGCGCGCAATCACAAAGTCGCGCTTGGTTAGGTATCGATGTGCGCAGCCAACCATACGGCCAAACCGCCATAGTTACCGCGTGTGAGACTAGTCTGCCGCATGAGCAAGTCGCCTACGAGCGCTTCACCGCCGATGGCCCGATAGCGCTGCTACCGCTACCTGATTTGCCCATCAACGTGGCAGATGCCACCGCCGCTGGCTGTCGCCGCTCATTGGTCTGGGCTTTAAATGAAGCTGAAGCCGCGCGAGTACAGACGCTAAATGACGCCGACTTTATCGCCGCTCTGCAAAAAGCTTTCGGTCGCCGCGCCGGTCGCTTCCTGCGCGTTGGCAAGCGCCACGCCTACCCCCTCACGCTCATGGTCGCCAGCCAGCAAGTGCAAGGTCGCGCCGTGATTTTAGGCAATGCCGCGCACAGCCTGCATCCCGTTGCTGGCCAGGGCTACAACCTCTGTGTGCGCGATGCCCTCGTGCTGAGCGCACAGCTCGCGGATGCGCATCAGCAGGGCAAAGACTTAGGCGATAAGAAAGATTTAGCCGCCTACGCCGCCGCCCGCACACAAGATCAATCGCAAATTATTCGCTTCTCCGACAGCCTCGTGCGCGGCTTCTCCACGGCAAATCCAGCGCTGAGCTTGCTGCGTAACATTGGCCTAGTGGGTTTTGATGTCTTGCCCGGCGCGAAACCAGCTTTGGCTCGTTATGCCATGGGGCTCAACCATGCCTAAGACTTCTGAACAATTCGACATGATCGTGATTGGTGCTGGCCTCGTTGGCAGCGCGTTTGTTTTGTGCTTGCGTCAGCAGGCCGTTGCTCGCGATTTGCGTATTGCCGTGGTCGAGCGCTCATTGCCGCCAACGCCGGCAGCAGCAAATGAGCACTGGGGTTTACGTGTTTCGGCGCTGTCGCCAGAAAGCGTGAGCTTGCTTCAAGCCGCCGGACTACACGCAAAATGGCCGCAGCTACGGCCCGCACCCTATGCCGATATGCGCGTATGGGATGCCGATGGCACCGGTGCTGTGCATTTCAGCGCAAAAGCCGCGGGCGTGGAAAGCTTAGGCGTGCTCATTGAAAATGCCGCCCTGCAAACTGCGCTTTGGCAGCAGGTCACGCAAGACTCGGGCTTGAGTATTTATGCCCCGCAAGCGTGGACTAATCTTGAGCGCGGGCTTGGCGATTGGTGTTTGACGCTCAGCGACGGTAATGCGCTACACGCGCCGTTGGTTATAGCTGCTGATGGCGCGCAGTCGCGCGTGCGTGAGCTGGCCGGCATCGCTGTGGCGCAGCGCGATTATCATCAGCGCGGCGTGGTGTGCACCGTTGAGCACGAAAAGCCGCATGAGGCCACGGCTTGGCAGCGCTTTTTGAACACGGGGCCGTTGGCATTTTTGCCCACCGATCATCCGCAGCAGTCATCGATAGTGTGGACCTTGCCCAGCGAACAGGCGCAAGCCTATTGCGCAATGCCCGTGGCTGAATTTGAGCAAGCCTTGGCTCAAGCTTTTGAGCACAAGTTGGGCGCTGTTGGGCTCCTTGGCGAGCGCGCCAGCTTTCCACTATTGGCGCAGCATGCCGAGCATTACGCCTGCGATGGCGTGGTGTTAATCGGTGATGCCGCGCACAGTATTCACCCGCTCGCTGGCCAGGGCGTCAATCTCGGCTTTCTCGATGTTGCCGCACTAGTCGACGCACTAGTGGCACAGCGCAAAGCCGGCTTGCCGTGGGCGCATGAGCGTGCGCAACGCCAATACAGCCGCGCTCGTCGTGGCCACAACGGCCTAATGATGCATGCCATGAGTGGCTTCGACTTGCTCTTTGCCAGCGAGCTGCCGGCGCTACGCGTGCTTCGCAACATCGGCATGAAGGCTTTTGAGAAAAGTGGGCTAGTAAAGCAGCACATTGCACAAACGGCATTGCAGGGACGGCGCTAGACTCGCTACCATTAGGCACAAAATAACAATAACGCAGGATGCACTCATGGCCGCTAAGCGCCTCAGCCTCGCCGACTCCTTCTTTCTTAACGCCGAATCTCGCGATGCCTATATGCATGTGGCTATGCTGCATCGCTATGCCTTGCCCGAGGGCGCCGGCCCTGATTGGGTCGGTCAGATGATCGCGCGCATGAAAAGCTATCCGGTTGATCAATCGCCATTTAATTTGCGTCTAAAAACCGGTCTTGGTAGCAAGGTCGCTCCCGCTTGGGAGGTCGATGATAAAATTGATATCGACTATCACCTACGCCATGCTGCATTGCCTCATCCCGGTGGCGAGCGCGAACTTGGCGTGCTGATTTCGCGTCTGCATAGCCAGCCATTAGATAAGAATCGCCCGCTTTGGGAATGCACCATCATTGAAGGGCTTGATGACGGCAGTTTTGCAATTTATTTCAAAATTCATCACGCCTTAATGGATGGCATGTCGGGCTCACGCACCATGAGCCGTTGCTTAAGCCCTGATCCCCGCAACACCAATATGCCGGCCTTTTGGGCGATGCCGCCACTCAAACGTGCTAGCGCCGCCGTGCCGAAAGCCATTGCTGAGTCTGCTCAAGCGCTAGCTCGCACCAATGTACTGAGCGTGCTTGGTCAATCCTTTAAGGCTTGGATGCGCATGCTTCGAGCTGCGCCAGAGTCTGGCTTGATTGGTCCTTATCGCTCGCCAAGTTGCTCACTCAACGCCATTGTTAGCCCGCAACGCCGCTTCGCGACGCAAAGCTTGCCTATCGACCGCATGAAAGCCGTCGCTACAAATGCTGGTGGAACGCTCAATGACATCGTGCTCGCAGTGTGTGCGACCGCGCTCCGACGCTACCTGCTCGAGCAGGGCGACTTGCCCATTAAGCCCTTGGTGTCTTCAATTCCTGTCTCGATTCGCACGCGCGAAGAAGCTGGCGAAGGCAATGGTATTAGCCTCGCTTTGGCCTCGCTAGGCACGCATATTGCCGATCCGAAAGCGCGTTTTGAGCACATCAAAGCCTCCATGCAGGCCAATAAAGACTTGCTCGGTACGCTCTCCAAGCCGGCCATGACGCTTTACACCAACCTGCTCATGGCGCCGTTTATGATCGGCCAAATGACGGGCTTGGCAGCGCGCACTAAGCGCCCGATGTACAACACCATGGTCTCCAATGTGCCAGGCCCGACCGAAGTGCTGTATTTAAATGGCGCGCGTTTGCTCAGCGCCTACCCGGTGTCGCTGATTTTTAATGGCCAAGCATTGAACATCACCTTGTTGTCTTACGACGGCCATATGCACTTTGGCTTCACGGCATGTCGCGTGGCGCTGCCGCGTGTGCAAAAAATTGCCGTGTATTTGGGTGAGGCGCTAGAAGAAATCGAACGTGATTATGCCTGTGGCATCAGCGCATCAGTGGCATAAAGCCTATGGCTAGATTCATAAACACCACCATCGTGGTGTGGAATTAAGTCGCCCAAAAGCGTATCCTCCGCGCGAAATCTTGTTCTGTAAGGTTGGTTTTTGAGCAAACGATCTGATTTGCTCTAAAAGCCAGCCGCTACCAGCGGTGCGACTGAGGAGTGAGCAATGACGCCAGACGTCATGGAAACAGCCAGTTACTGGTCTTTCGGCATCTTTCTACTCGGCATTGTCGGCATGTGCTGCTTCATGCTGTTTGTCCCCTATTTTCTGGGTGGCCGCGACTGGGGCCGAGCCAAAAACGATCCTTTTGAGTCCGGCATTGTGCCGCAGGGTGGCGCGCGCCTTCGGGTGTCGGCGAAGTTCTACCTGGTCGCCATGTTCTTCGTGATTTTCGACGTTGAAGCCCTGTTTTTATACGCTTGGGCCATCTCTATCCGCGACGTTGGCTGGCTAGGCTTTATCGAAGCGGCCATCTTTATTTTTGTGCTGCTCGCTGGCCTATTTTATCTTTGGCGAGTTGGTGCGCTCGATTGGGCGCCAGAAGCCCGTCGCAAGCGTGCTGCGCGTTTAGCTGCCGACAAAAAAGCATCCTGAGGCTTATTGCATGAAATACACCCTCACCAAAATTGATCCAAACGCCGCCAACGATGTTTATCCAATTCAGCAAACGCAAACTGGCGTGCCTGATCCCATCGAAGAGCAGGTCAACAAAAGCGTTTTTCTAGGCCGCCTCGAAGACATGATTCATGGCGCGGTGAACTGGGGTCGTAAAAACTCTTTATGGCCCTATAACTTCGGCCTGTCGTGCTGCTACGTGGAAATGGCCACCGCCTTTACTGCGCCACACGACGTTGCGCGTTTTGGTGCCGAGGTGATTCGCGCCTCACCACGCCAAGCCGACGTAATGGTCATTGCCGGCACTTGCTTCATGAAAATGGCGCCTGTAGTTCAGCGCTTATATGAGCAAATGCTCGAACCGAAATGGGTTATTTCCATGGGTGCCTGCGCGAACTCGGGCGGCATGTACGACATTTATTCTGTGGTGCAAGGCGTCGATAAGTTCTTGCCCGTCGATGTTTATATCCCCGGCTGCCCGCCGCGCCCCGAAGCCTTCTTGCAAGCATTGATGATTCTGCAAGAGCAAATTGGCAAAGAGCGTCGTCCGCTGTCGTGGGTGATGGGCGATCAGGGCATATACAAGCCTGAGCTCACGCCTAAGCGCGACGAGAAAAATGCTGAGCGTATTGAGGTGGTGAATTTACGCACCCCCGATAACGTATAACGCCGACCTAACACAATTGAGTGACGACAAGACTGATGGCTGAAGACGTCCCCATGGCATCTATTACAGTAACTTCCAACGCCGCACCATTACCTGGTGCCGAGTTTGCCGTGGTGCGCGAGCTTAGCGACCGTTTTGGCGGCGATCAGTTGGTTTTCCAGCCCACCAAAGATGGCGTGCCGACGCTTTGGGTGCCGCGCAGCTTAATTCGTGATGTGCTGCGCTTTTTAAAGCAGCTGCCTAAGCCCTATAGCATGCTCTATGACTTGTCCGCGGTGGATGAGCGCCTGCGCAAGCATCGTTTCGGCCTGCCAGCCTCCGATTACACGATGTTTTATCATCTGTTATCGATCGATCGTAATAGCGATGTCCGTATCAAAGTGGCGCTCTCGGCTGATGATCTGAGCATCCCTACGGTGACACCGGTATTTGCCAATGCGAATTGGTATGAGCGCGAAGTTATCGATCTTTTTGGTATCGACTTTCCTGGTCATCCGCAGCCATTTCGCCTATTGATGCCGCGCACTTGGGTTGGTCATCCGCTGCGTAAAGATTATCCCGCGCGCGCCACTGAATTCGATCCGTTCCAGCTCACCGCCTTGCGCCAAGACCAAGAGCAGGAAGCGCTGCGCTTCAACCCCGAAGAGTGGGGCATGAAAAAGGGCAATGATGAGTCGGACTTTATGTTCCTCAACTTAGGCCCGAACCACCCGTCTGCTCACGGCGCCTTCCGCATTGTCTTGCAGCTCGATGGCGAAGAAATTGTCGATTGTGTGCCCGATATTGGCTACCACCATCGCGGCGCGGAAAAAATGGCCGAGCGTCAGACCTGGCACAGTTTCATCCCCTACACCGACCGTATCGATTACCTCGGCGGCGTGATGAACAACATGCCCTATGTGCTGGCGGTCGAGCAGCTCGCCGGCATTCAGGTACCAGCGCGTGTGCAAACCATCCGTGTGATGTTGTCAGAGTTTTTCCGCATCACCTCGCACTTGCTGTTTCTCGGCACCTATATCCAAGATTTCGGCGGCATGACGCCGATCTTCTTTATGTTCTCCGATCGTAAAAAGGCCTATGACGTTATCGAGGCCATTACCGGCTTCCGTATGCATCCGGCCTGGTTCCGTATCGGTGGCGTTGCTCACGATCTGCCCAATGGTTGGGAGCGTTTGGTTCGCGAGTTCTTGGCGTGGATGCCTAAGCGTCTGAAAGAATACGAAAAAGCCGCGATGGAAAATGGCGTGCTGAAAAACCGCGCCATCGATATTGCCAAATACAACAGCGCCGAAGCCATCGAATGGGGCGTTACCGGGCCAGGCTTACGTGCGACTGGCGTCGATTTCGATTTGCGTAAAGCGCGTCCGTATTCGGGCTATGAAAACTTCGAATTTGAAGTGCCTTTAGCGCATAACGGCGATGCCTATGATCGTGGCATGGTGCGCTTGGAAGAGATGCGCCAGTCGCTGCGCATCATTCAGCAGTGCGTCGATAATATGCCGTCCGGTCCATTCAAGGCCGATCACCCGCTGTCGGTGCCGCCACCAAAAGATCGCACGCTGCAAGATATTGAAACGCTGATTCACCATTTCACTAGCGTGTCGTGGGGGCCAGTCATGCCCGAGGGTGAGGCCAGCTTTATGGTCGAGGCCACGAAAGGCATCAATAGCTATTATCTGACCTCAGATAAGAACACGATGAGCTACCGGACTCGTATCCGCACGCCATCGTTTGCGCATTTGCAGCAAATTCCCTCGGTGATTCGCGGCGCGATGATCCCGGATCTTATTGCCTATTTGGCTTCCATTGACTTCGTGATGGCCGACGTTGACCGATAATGCAAACAGATAATCAAGCGCTGATTGCGACCAGCCGATTCACTTTGTCGCCCCAAGAACGCACCGATATGGAACATGCCAAGTCGCATTATCCTGACCCGCGTGCTGCCAGCATTGATGCCCTGAAAATCGTGCAAGCGACTCATGGCTACGTGCCCGATGGCGCCATTCCGGCGATTGCCGAAGTTCTCGGCATTCCAGCTGCCGATGTTGAAGGCGTGGCGACGTTTTATAGCCAGATTTTCCGCGTGCCGGTCGGTCGTCATGTGGTGCGCCTGTGCGACTCCATGACCTGCTATATCAATGGCCATGAAGACGTGCTCGCTGCCATCACCGCCAAGCTCGGCATTGGCTACGGTGAAACCACCGCCGATGGCCGCTTCACACTGCTGCCAGTGTGCTGCTTAGGTAATTGCGACAAAGGCTCGACCATGATGGTCGATGACGACACTCACGGTGGCTTAACTGCCGAGATCATCCCCGGCTTGTTGGAGCAGTATTCATGATGCTTTCCTCTGTCGGTCCGGTAAATCGAATTGCACGCTCGGCTGAAACTCACCCGCTAACCTGGCGTTTGCGTGATGATGGCCAAGCCGTTTGGCTAGATGAATACGAGTCAAAAGACGGCTATAGCGCGATGAAAAAAGCGCTTAAAACCTTGGCGCCTGGCGAAATCGCTAGCCAAGTGAAAGATGCCGGCCTTAAAGGTCGCGGCGGTGCAGGCTTTCCCACTGGCGTGAAATGGGGCCTGATGCCGCCCAGCGATGGTGTGACGCCACGCTACCTGCTCTGCAACGCTGATGAGATGGAGCCAAACACCTGGAAAGATCGCCTGTTGATGGAGCAAATGCCGCATTTGCTCATCGAAGGCATGATCATCAGTGCTCGCGCCCTAGAAGCGCAGACTGGCTATATCTTTCTTCGTGGCGAATACGTCGATGCTGCCCGCAACCTAAATCGCGCGCTCGATGAAGCCCGTGCCAAAGGCTATATCGGTCAAAACATTCTCGGCACTGGCGTTAACTTTGAGCTGTATGTGCACACCGGTGCTGGCCGCTATATCTGCGGCGAAGAAACTGCGCTGATCAACTCGCTCGAAGGTCGTCGTGCCAACCCGCGCTCGAAGCCGCCATTTCCAGCAGCGGTCGGTGTTTGGGGTAAGCCAACCTGCGTTAATAACGTCGAAACCTTGTCCAACGTGCCTGCCATCATTGGCAATGGTGTGACCTGGTTCACTGGTATTGCGCGCCCTGGTAGCGAAGATCACGGCACAAAAATGATGGGCTTCTCTGGCAAAGTGAAGAACCCAGGTGTGTGGGAGTTGCCTTTTGGCATCACCGCGCAAGAGCTGTTTGAAGATTATGCCGGTGGCATGCGCGATGGTTATACGCTGAAAGCTTGGCAGCCCGGCGGCGCGGGCACAGGCTTCTTATTGCCCGAGCATTTATCGGCGCAAATGTATGCTGGCGGTATCGGTAAAGTTGGCACGCGTATGGGCACAGGCCTGGCCTTGGCCGTCGATCACACCGTCAATATGGTGTCGTTGCTGCGCAATATGGAAGAGTTTTTTGCGCGCGAATCATGCGGTTGGTGCACACCTTGCCGCGATGGCCTGCCCTGGAGCGTGAAGCTACTGCGCGCACTAGAGCGTGGCGAAGGCAAAGACACTGATATCGAAACTTTGCTGCAATTAGTCGGCTTCTTAGGCCCAGGTAAAACCTTCTGTGCGCATGCGCCCGGTGCGGTCGAGCCCTTGGGCAGTGCCATTAAATATTTCCGCGATGAGTTTGTGGCTGGTGTGGCTATGCCCGCTGCTGCGACTCCCGCGTAATCACCTTAGTTTAAAGACGGTCCCGACATGGCAACCATCCACGTAGACGGCAAATCATACGAAGTAGACGGCGGCGACAACCTGCTGCGCGCCTGTTTGTCGCTAGGTCTTGATATCCCCTATTTCTGCTGGCATCCAGCCTTAGGCTCGGTGGGCGCTTGCCGCCAGTGCGCGGTCAAGCAATACGCCAATGCTGACGACACCCGCGGCCGTTTGGTGATGTCGTGCATGACGCCATCCACCGACAACACCTATATCTCCATTGAAGACACTGAAGCTAAGCAGTTCCGCGCTTCGGTGGTGGAATGGCTGATGATCAACCACCCGCACGACTGCCCAGTTTGTGAGGAAGGTGGCCATTGCCATTTGCAAGATATGACGGTGATGACTGGCCACAATACGCGCCGTTATCGCTTCCAAAAACGCACGCACCAAAACCAAGATTTGGGCCCGTTCATCAATCATGAGATGAACCGCTGCATCGCTTGCTATCGCTGCGTGCGCTATTACAACGATTACGCCGGCGGCACCGACTTGGGTGTTTTCGGCGCGAATGACAACGTCTATTTCGGCCGTGTTGAAGATGGCACGTTGGAAAGTGAGTTCTCTGGCAACCTCACCGAAGTCTGCCCGACCGGCGTATTCACCGACAAAACCCACAGCGAACGCTATAACCGTAAATGGGATATGCAGTTCGCGCCGAGCATCTGCCAAGGTTGCGCTGCTGGCTGCAATATCAGCCCAGGCGAGCGTTATGGCGAGTTACGTCGCATCGAAAACCGCTTCAATGGCTCGGTGAATCAATATTTCCTGTGCGACCGCGGTCGCTTTGGCTATGGCTTTGTTAATCGCGAAGATCGTCCACGCCAGCCCATGCAAAAAGTGGCTGGTGAGTTCGAGAAGCGCGGCTTAGATGCAGCGCTCGATGGCATCGCAGCTAGCTTGAAATCGGCGAAACGCGTCATTGGTATCGGCTCGCCACGCGCCAGCCTTGAGGCTAACCACGCGCTCATCGAGTTAGTTGGTGCCGATAATTTCTATTCCGGGGTGAATGCGACTGAGCAGGCGCTGAATATTTTAGTGCTGGGCTTGTTGCAGCAACATGCCGACCGCGTGCCGAGCTTGCGCGAGATCGAAACAAAAGATGCGATATTTGTGCTCGGTGAAGACTTGACGCAAACCTCACCGCGCGTGGCCTTAGGCCTTCGCCAATCAGTAAAAAATAAACCTGTCGCGATGACTGCCGAGAAGAAAGTGCAGTCATGGAACGCACTTGGTGTGCGCGATATTGGCCAGCGTGAGTTGTCGCCGCTGTATATCGCCAGTGTTGAAGCGAGTCGTTTAGATGATGTCGCTGCAGCCACACACCACGCCACGCCAGAAGATATTGCGCGCCTAGGCTTCGCCGTTGCTCATGCCATTGATGCCAATGCGCCAGCAGTAGCTGATCTTGATAGCGTTACTGCCGGCCTAGCGCAGCGTATCGCCGATGACTTAATGGCAGCGAATGCGCCATTGGTGGTGTCAGGTACTGGCGCTCAGCATGCGGGCGTAATTCAAGCCGCGGCCAACATCACGAAAGCATTGGTGCAGCAGGGAAAATCTGCTGGCCTGAGCTTGGTGGTGCGCGAAGTTAATAGCTTGGGCACTACGCTGTTAGGCGGTCAATCCTTAGATGCCGCGCTCGACGCCTTAAATAGCGGCGATGCCGATGCGGTAATCGTCCTGGAAAATGATCTGCATCTGCGCGCAAGTGCTGCTCGTGTTGATGCGGCATTGGCGAAAGCCACCGTTGTTGCCATTGATCATCAGCACAATGCCACAGTGGCCGCGGCTGACTGGGTGTTATCGACGGCCAGCTTTGTTGAAGGCGATGGCACTGTGGTCAACCAAGAAGGCCGCGCTCAGCGCTTCTTCCAAGTTTTCGACCCATCTTATTACGACGATGGCGTGCTAGTGAAAGAGTCATGGCGCTGGCTGCATGCCCTGCGCAGCACGCTCATTGGTCAAGAAGTGCGCTGGACTCAGCTCGATGAAGCTACCGGCGCTACAGCCGCACATCATCCAGCATTGGCGGCGATTGTGGATGCCGGCCCAGCCGCCGACTTCCGCATCAAAGGCCTGAAAATTGCCCGTGAACCACGTCGTTACTCTGGCCGTACCGCCATGCGCGCAAATATTTCCGTGCATGAGCCGCGTGCCTCGCAAGACATCGACACTGCCTTGGCGTTTTCTATGGAAGGCTATAGCGGCCCCAATGAAAACTCGCGATTAGTGCCATTTGCTGCCGCGCCGGG
The DNA here is from genome assembly GCF_042677145.1 of Paraperlucidibaca wandonensis. Classification (NCBI taxonomy): domain Bacteria; kingdom Pseudomonadati; phylum Pseudomonadota; class Gammaproteobacteria; order Moraxellales; family Moraxellaceae; genus Paraperlucidibaca; species Paraperlucidibaca wandonensis. The sequence goes on from NZ_JBHTIT010000001.1 coordinate 2,190,255, forward strand.
CTGGAACTCGCCGCAAGCGTGGAGCAAATTCCAAGACGAAGTCGGTGGTCATTTACGCGGTGGCGACGAAGGCACGCGCTTATTCAGCGGTGATCACGACACAGCCTATTTCACCGACATTCCTGCTGCCTTTAGCGCTATCGATGGCCAGCTGCGCATTGTTGCTCGCCACCATTTATTCGGTAGCGATGAGCTTAGCGCTCGCGCCGCTGTCGTGGCACCACGCATTGCCGAAGCCTTCGCCGCCTTGTCATCAGCCACCGCCGCTAGCTTGCAAATTAGCGCTGGCGACACACTGGCATTGAGCATAGATGGTGAGGCTTTAACCCTGCCTGTGCAGATCAGCGAAAGCCTCGCCGATGGCGTGGTTAGCCTGCCGCAAGGCTATGAAGAATGCGCAGTGGCATCACAGGCGAGCTGGGCGACGAGCTCTGTTGGAGGTCAAGCCTAATGAATACGGACTGGCTAACTCCTGACCTCATTATTATCGCCACGCAAATGGCGAAAGCGGTGGTCATTCTGCTTGCCGTGGTGTTGTCGGGGGCATTTTTGAGTTTCGTTGAGCGGCGCTTATTGGCGCTATGGCAAGATCGTCATGGCCCCAACCGCGTTGGCCCATTCGGCTTGCTGCAACTCGCTGCCGACATGCTGAAGATGTTTTTCAAGGAAGATTGGACGCCACCATTTGCCGATAAATTGATCTTCTGGCTAGCCCCAGCAATCGCGCTGTCGTCTTTGCTTATGGTCATGGCCGTAATACCAATCACGCCCGACTGGGTGGTGATCGACATGAATGTCGGCTTGCTGTTTTTCTTAGCGATGGCTGGCCTTGCAGTCTATGCCGTGCTCTTTGCCGGCTGGGCCAGTAATAACAAATACGCCTTGCTTGGCGCCATGCGAGCTTCGGCGCAAACCTTGTCCTATGAAGTGTTTATGGGCATCGCCTTGATGGGCGTAGTCGCACAAGCCGGCTCCTTCAGCCTGCGCGATATCGTCTTGGCGCAAGAAGGCATGTGGTACATCGTGCCGCAATTCTTCGGTTTCTGTACCTTCTTGGTCGCCGGCATTGCCGTTACCCACCGCCACCCCTTCGACCAACCTGAAGCTGAGCAAGAGCTCGCCGATGGCTATCACGTCGAATATTCTGGCCTGAAATGGGGCATGTTCTTTGTCGGCGAATACGTCGGCGTTGTCGTCGTGTCGGCGCTGTTGGCAACCCTATTCTTGGGTGGCTGGATGCCATTGCCAATTCCCTATCTCGACGGCATCCCACCATTCTTCTGGTTCGCCGCGAAAACCGGCTTCTTCATCATGTTTTTTGTGCTCATTCGCGGTGCCTTAATGCGCCCACGTTATGACCGCGTGATGACGTTCGGCTGGCTGGTGTGCTTGCCGTTGACGCTAATTAACTTGCTGGTGACCGCTGCGGTCATCCTGCTCAATACGCCGCAGTGAGGTCTCGATCATGACGCTTAAAGGTATTTTGGCCGGCATCTACACGCAGCTGCGCAGCATCGTTATGGTGTTTATGCACGCTTTCCGCAAGCGCGACACCTTGATGTATCCGGAAGTGCCCATTTATGTGCCGCCGCGCTACCGTGGCCGCATCGTATTGACCCGCGATCCCGATGGTGAAGAACGCTGCGTGGCCTGTAACTTGTGCGCTGTCGCCTGCCCTGTTGGCTGCATCTCGCTACAAAAAGCTGAAACCGAAGACGGCCGTTGGTATCCCGAGTTTTTCCGCATCAACTTCTCGCGCTGTATTTTCTGCGGTATGTGCGAAGAGGCCTGCCCAACCACGGCGATCCAGCTCACACCAGATTTCGAATTGGCTGAATTCAATCGTCAAGACTTGGTCTATGAGAAAGAAAACCTATTGATTTCAGGCCCTGGCAAAAACCCGGACTACAACTTTTACCGTGTTGCGGGCATGGCCATTGCTGGCAAACCCAAAGGCGATGCGCAAAACGAAGCCGCGCCAATTAGCGTCAAAGGCTTGATGCCTTAAACGGCACTAGCGCCACCAACGAGAGAGAATCTAGCGTGGATATAATTTTTTATGTGGCAGCAGTAGTGGCGATTTTGGCCACGGTGCGCGTGATCAGTAACGCAAACCCAGTGCATGCGCTGCTCAATCTCATCGTCTCGCTGCTGGCTGTGGCGGTGATTTTCTTCACCTTGGGCGCACCGTTTGCCGGCATGTTGGAAGTCATTGTCTACGCCGGTGCCATCATGGTGCTGTTTGTGTTTGTGGTGATGATGCTCAACCTCGGCGATGCCACAGTGGCGCAAGAGCGTGCTTGGCTGAAGCCGAAAGTGTGGATTTTGCCGGCGATTTTGGCCTTGGCTTTATTTGCCGTATTGCTCTGGGCGCTGACCGGCATGGGCACACATGAGATTCCGTACACCGTGGTCGATGCCCGCGAAGTCGGCATCAGCTTGTTTGGCCCTTACTTGCTGGCGGTTGAGCTAGCGTCGTTTTTGCTATTGGCGGCATTGGTGGCGGCTTATCACCTTGGTCGCTCGGAGGATGCCTCGTGATGTCTGGAGTGCCCATGGAGCATGGTTTGGCATTAGCCGCCGTGTTGTTTTGTTTAGGTGTGGTGGGCTTGCTGGTTCGCCGCAACATCCTCTTCATGCTGATGTCATTGGAAGTAATGATGAATGCCGCCGCACTAGCATTTGTCGTAGCCGGCGCACGTTGGGTTCAGCCCGATGGCCAAATCATGTTCATCATGATCATATCGCTCGCCGCCGCTGAGGCCGCGATTGCCTTGGCCATCGTGCTGCAATTAAATCGCCGCTTTAAAACCCTCGACATCGACTCAGCCAGCGAGATGCGCGGATGAACGCTTTATTCCTCACCTTCCTGGCGCCACTGCTGGGTTTTTTGATTCTTGCCTGTGCGCGTGGCCGAATTAGCGAAAATGTAGCCGCCTTAATCGGTGTTGGTAGCATGGCGATTTCCGCCGCCTCCGCTGCCTATGTTGGCTATGACTTCTTGCAGCACACGCCAGAGGGCGGCGCCTACACGCAAGTGCTGTGGTCATGGATCGCTGTCGATGGTCTAGATGCAACATTCGCTCTGCGCCTCGATGGTTTGTCGCTGACCATGATGGGCGTCATCACCGGCGTCGGCTTCCTCATTCACGTCTTCGCCTCGTGGTATATGCGCGGTGACGATGGCTATGAGCGCTTCTTCTCCTATATGAACTTATTCGTCGCCAGCATGTTGTTTTTGGTGCTGGGCGATAACTTCCTCTTCCTCTATATGGGTTGGGAAGGTGTGGGCTTGGCCTCGTACTTGCTCATCGGCTTCTATTACAAAGACCCTGCAAACGGCCTAGCCGCTCGCAAAGCCTTCATCGTGACGCGCGTTGGCGACACACTTATGGCCATTGGCCTAATGATTATTTTCCGTGAACTCGGCACGCTGAATATTCAAGAAGTTATGCGCCTAGCGCCGCAATACATTGGTGATGGCGACACCTGGATCACTTGGGCAACGTTACTGCTTTTAGGCGGCGCGGTTGGCAAATCGGCTCAGCTACCACTGCAAACTTGGTTGGCCGATGCTATGGCTGGCCCAACGCCAGTGTCGGCATTGATCCACGCCGCAACCATGGTGACTGCCGGTGTGTATTTGATTGCGCGCTGTAATGAGCTGTTTTTATTAGCCCCCGATGTTTTGCTGCTAGTCGGCATCATCGGCGCAGTTACTCTCGTGTTGGCTGGCTTTGCCGCCTTGGTGCAAACCGATATCAAGCGCATCTTGGCCTATTCCACCATGAGCCAAATCGGCTATATGTTCCTCGCTCTAGGCGTCGGTGCTTGGTCGGCCGCGATCTTCCACCTGATGATCCATGCCTTCTTCAAAGCACTGCTATTCCTCTCGGCCGGTGCTGTGATCATTGCCACGCATCACGAGCAAAACATTTTCAAGATGGGCGGTTTGCGCCACAAAATCCCCTTTGTTTATGTCTGCTTCTTGGTCGGCGGTGCCGCACTAGCCGCCTTGCCGCTGGTGACTTCGGGCTTCTATTCGAAAGATGAAATCCTGTTTGAAGTCTGGGCGGGCGGCCACAATATGCTGCTCAATGCCGGCTTGCTTGGTGCCTTCCTAACCTCGATCTACACCTTCCGCTTGATCTTCGTTGCCTTCCATGGCGATGAGGTTGGTCACGCTGAACCGATTAAGGGCGTGTCGTACTGGCTGCCATTGGCCGTGTTATTGGTGTTATCGACCGCTGTTGGCGCGCTAGTCGTGCAGCCATTGGGTGATGTCTTGCCAGCCATGCCTTCTGCCTTGATGGCAGTGGATATTGCCGAGGCAGGGCGTCATCACCTCGAATGGGTTTCCGGCAGCATTGCCGTCTTCGGCATTTTGCTCGCCGCTGTGCTCTATCACGGCGATCGCCGTTGGGTGAAAGCCATCAGCGAAAGCGCCATTGGTCGTTTCCTAACGCCACTCTGGTTTAGCGCTTGGGGCTTTGATTGGCTCTATGACCGCGTCTTTGTTCGCCCCTTTATGACCTTGGTGCGTTGGCTGAAAAATGACCCAGTAGATGCCGGCATGAATGTGGTGCCTTGGCTCAGCCAAGCCAGCAATCGCGTGCTCAGCCGCACTGAAAACGGCCAAATTCGCTGGTATGCCGCATCGTTTGCCCTCGGTGCCCTCGCCATTTTATCCGTGATGTTGTTGGTATAAGCCATGACTGTATTTGCTCCCGAAATTTTACCGTGGCTGCTGCTGATTCCTTTTATTGGCGGTCTGTTAGCTTGGCAAACTGAACGCATTAGCGCCGCACTGCCGCGCTGGATTGCGCTTTTCACCATGCTCAGCTTCTTTATCATCACCTGCTTACTCTGGCTGCAAGGTGGCTATAGCGGTGGTGCTGTAATAGAGGCCATCGGCAATACGCCACAATGGCAGCTGGAGTTTCAGCGCGACTGGATTCCACGCTTCGGCATCAGCTTCCATCTAGCGCTCGATGGCTTGTCGCTGATTATGCTGCTGCTGACTGGCTTACTTGGCATGATGGCAGTGGTTTGCTCATGGAAAGAAATCGATAAGCATGTCGGCTTTTTCCACCTAAACTTATTGTGGAACTTGGGCGGCGTTGCTGGCGTATTTTTGGCTGTCGACTTGTTCCTGTTCTTCTTCTTCTGGGAAATGATGTTGGTGCCGATGTACTTCCTGATCGCCCTTTGGGGTCATAAAGGAGCTACAGGCCGCAGCCGTATCAGCGCCGCCACCAAATTCTTCATCTATACCCAAGCCAGCGGCTTATTGCTGCTCATTGCCATCATCGGCTTGGTGTTGATTAGTGCGCAAACCACCGGCGTGCTCACCTTCGACTACGAAGATCTGCTGAACACCTCGATGGCGCCTGCGGTTGAAATGGTCTTGATGCTCGGCTTCTTCATCGCCTTCGCCGTAAAACTGCCCGTTGTGCCATTCCACTCCTGGTTGCCTGATGCTCACGCGCAAGCGCCAACGGCTGGCTCTGTCGATCTCGCTGGTGTGCTGCTAAAAACCGCCGGCTATGGTCTGCTGCGATTCGGCGTGCCGCTATTTCCCAATGCCTCGCTAGAGTTTGCGCCTATTGCCATGTGGCTTGGCGTCTTCGGCATTTTCTATGGTGCCGTACTCGCCTGTGCGCAAACCGACATCAAGCGCCTGATTGCCTATACCAGCGTCTCGCATATGGGCTTTGTCTTGGTTGGTATCTACTCGGGCAATATGGTCGCGCTGCAAGGCGTAGTTGTACAAATGCTCGCGCATGGCCTTTCGGCTGGTGCCTTGTTCATCCTCTGCGGTGAGATTTATGAGCGCCTTCATACCCGTGATATTCGCGAAATGGGTGGGCTCTGGTCGCGACTGCGCTATTTACCACCGATTGCGCTGATTTTTACCGCAGCTTCGCTTGGCTTGCCCGGCCTCGGTAACTTTGTCGGCGAGATCATGGTTTTGCTCGGCGCCTTCCAGGCCAATCCAGCGGTGGCTGTACTCGCCTCGGGCGGCTTAATTTTGGCCGCCATTTACGGTCTAATATTCATGCAGAAAGCCTTTTATGGCCCCGCAAAGTCAGCCGTACCATTGCCCGACTTGTCAGCGCGTGAGCTCAGCATTTTAGTGGTGCTGGCGGCATTGCTGATTGGCCTCGGTGTCTATCCACAGGCGGTGTTCGATACCAGTGTGGCGAGCATGCAATTCCTAAATTCCGTCTATAGCCAGTCAGTGTTGCCGACTGTGCCCACTGCAGGTTGGTAAACGCCATGACGATTTCTGTTGCACAACTCATTGCGCTATTACCGATCCTGATCACTGGCGCCACGGCAGTATTAGTCATGCTGTCGATTGCCATCAAGCGCCAGCATGACGTTAACGCCACCATCACGGTGATCGGCCTTAATGCCGCGCTGGTTTCGGTCTACTTCGCTTGGCAAGGCGGCCCCCAGCAAGTCACACCATTGCTGATGATCGATGCTCACGCCTGCCTCTATATGGCCATCGCGCTGTTTGCCACACTGGCATGCGCAACGCTGATGCATGCGTATATCGAAGGCTATGACGACAATAAAGAAGAGATGTACCTGCTGCTGACTCTGTCGGTGCTAGGTGCCTTGGTGCTGATCAGCGCTCGCCACTTAACGGCGTTGTTTATTGGTCTTGAGCTCTTGTCAGTGCCGGTTTATGGCCTGGTTGCTTACACCTTCCGTAATAAGAAAACGCTGGAGGCTGGCATCAAGTACATGATTTTGTCGGCAGCCGCGACCGCATTCATGCTCTTTGGCATGGCGCTGCTCTACGCGGATTCGGGCTCGCTGTTGCTCGCAGACATTGGTGGTGACTTGGCCAAAGCGGGCATGCTCAGCCCTTACGCCTATGCCGGCATCGCGCTAATTTTAGCGGCCCTGTCCTTTAAATTATCATTGGCTCCGTTCCACTTATGGACGCCAGATGTCTATCAAGGCGCGCCAGCACCAGTTGCAGCCTATTTGGCCACCGTCAGTAAAGTCGCTGTTTTTGCCGTATTATTGCGATTGCTGATCGAAGCTCCAGCCGCACACAGCAGTGTGTGGAGCATGATCTTCGCCGTCATCGCCTTCGCGTCCATGATCATCGGTAATTTATTGGCGCTGAACCAAAGCAATATCAAACGCTTACTAGGCTACTCATCGGTCGCTCAACTAGGCTATCTGATGGTTGTCGTGGTCGCTGGCGGCCAGCTCGCATTAGAGGCGTCAGCTGTCTACCTAATGGCCTATGTTGTTACCACTATCGGTGCGTTTGGCGTCGTTACGCTGACATCTAGCCCATACAAGCAGCAAGATGCTGATGAGCTCTATGACTACCGCGGCTTATTCTGGCGCCATCCGTATTTGACTGCCGTACTCACCGTGATGATGCTGTCGCTGGCGGGCATTCCGCTCACGGCTGGCTTCATTGGTAAGTTTTATGTAGCTGCACTCGGCGTCGATGCCGGCCTATGGTGGTTAGTCGGCGCACTGGTTGTCGGTAGTGCCATCGGTCTGTACTACTATTTGCGTGTGATCATTACCTTATTCATGCCTGCTCCCGGCTCTCGCCGTATGGTTGCCGCTAATAACTGGGGCTTCCGCGTAGGGGGCTTGATGGTGTTGTTAATGGCCGGCCTGGTATTTTTGATTGGTATATACCCTGAGCCAATCATTGAAATAGCTGCTCAAACGCAGGTGGCAATGGTCGCCCGTTAAGAGGGGTAGTAGTAAAAAAGGCGCTTTTAGCGCCTTTTTTATGTCCTAATGTAGTGCGCACACCCTGGTTTGGTAACAAATTGATAACACGCAAACGCTAGCTTAATATGTGTCAACTTAGCTAAAGTGTCGCCCTACGACTGCATAGTCATAAATATAAAAATAATAAGGAAGCCTTCCATGACTTCGCCCGCCTCTCGTATTGCCTTTGTTTTGCTCGCTGCTATGCCCATCTCTGCCATGGCATCACTGGGAACAGTTGCTACTAACTTCGGTCTAACACCAACAGACACAGCCTCTGCTCAGGCGTTGTCGATGTTTAGTAACCAACCATCAGCGGTGTATTACAACCCGGCGTATTTGGCACGTGACCGCAAAGGTGCGATGACGGCCGGTTTTGTCTTTACTGAGCAAGAGCTCACCGCAAAAGGATGGGAGTCTCCAGACAAAATTATTCTAGACGGCGATGTCATTGAAAAGGACTCGAACTACAACGTTATTCTTGGCTTTAAAACCGACCTAAGCACCATGCTTAAAGGCGACCGAGCTATGGTTTTGGGGTTTATGCTTGGTGCCGAGCGTAGTGGCTATAACCTACTGTCGTTTAGCTCAACGTCTCAAGCTTTGCCGCAATCTTTGCGCTATGGCCAGCAGTCGTTATTTTTAAGCGTAGGCGCAGGCATAAACGTTATTCCTGGCATCGATATCGGTGCTGCCAGCCGTATTACGTTGGCAGCTAGCGCGAACCTCGGCGCGCAAGCAGATCTAAACGGCACAACACGATACGAGTCTTTGGAAGTTAGTGCCAAGCCATCTATCCAGCCCATTTTGAGCGCTAATATTAACTGGGGTCAGCTGGTCTGCCCCGAAGATAAATATTGCGTACTCAATGGTTTAGAAACAGCTGTTGGTTACCGCTATGAGTCTTCATATAGTGCAATAGTAGATGCTCAGGCCGTTGCCACCAACGCAGTTGGCTTGCCATTGTTGCTCAATACCATCGATGCATATCAGCCAGAAACATTCTCGGCGGGCATTCAGTACAACTTCTACAAAATTCGCTTGGCCGCATCGGGTGAGTACCAAATGTGGTCAGGCCTGAATGATGCTTTCAAAAGTGACACTATAAAAGATCAGGGTAATCTACAATTTAAAGATGTTTTTGTGCCGCGTGCCGGCTTTGAACTGCGCATGAACGATGTTTTTAGCTTTACCGGTGGTGTTAGCTATGAGCAGTCGCCGCTAGAAAGCACGACGTCGCTGGATGTGAACTATGTCGATAATGATCGCCTAGTCTTTGGCCTTGGTTTTTCCTATTTGATTGAGCAAGCGATGTTCTTGTCGCAGCCCGTACGCCTCGACTTTGGCTATCAGTACCATATTTTGAAAGATCGTGACTTTTTGTTGGCCACGACACAGGGTGCAGATAATCAAACTTCGGGTGGCGGCAATGGCGGAAAAAATGGCTGCCCAGAAAATCCAATATCTGGCAAAGAAGATAAGGTGCTCTGCGAGGGCGTCACTTCTGGTGGCAATGTGCATGTCTTGAACGCCTCCATTAATTTAACGTTCTGAGGTCTACGATGAACTTTCGATTACTGAGCTCACTATTATTCCCCGCCTTACTTATTGCCTGTAGTGGCGGCGGTCAAGAGCAGCGCTCAAACCTACAGGACATATTTGAGCCTGGAGCACAGATTTCCGCACAGCAGCGCAGCATGATTTATGCCTTCCCTGCGCCAGGGCAAACAGAGGTGATCCCCGCGACACCGATTGCTTTGCGATTTTCGCACCCAATCGCTCAAGTAGAATTCGATACGTTGAGTAAGCTAACAGCTGCTTTTACGCTTTGTGAGGAGGCGTTTGTAAATACTGAGGGGCAGTGCGAGAGCGCAGGAAAGACACCGCTTTCTGCTTCGTTTTTAAGTCGTGACCCGGCGACGGATGAAATAGATCGCCAAGGCGTAATACTAAAGCCACAGGCTGTGCTTAAAGAGCGTACGAAATATCGTTTAATCAGCAATGGCTTAAAGCTTGATACGGGTGAGCTCGATGCAGCCGGTAAGCCAGCTCGGGGTGCTGACAATTTGCGAAATGTAGCAGTGCAGGCCGCAGATGTTGGTCAGCCACTCATATTCACAACGCGTGCCGCGCTAGAGGGTCCGGTTAATGCGCGTAGCACCAGTGTTACAAAGTTTGATGTTGAGCATATTACGCCGAATCCAGAGAGCTTTTTATTAGGCGACGAGGGCTTAGGATTATTTAACTTCTCGACCATTCGCTTGCAAATGACGCAACCAGTCAATGCCAAAACTTTAGTTTATGGCGATAGCATTAAACTGACGGATGCAGCGGGAGGTCTAGTAAAGTCCACGATATTAGTCGACGGTAACAAAATATCTATAGACCCTGATAGCGATCTCAGCCCTGCCCAAGTATATACACTAAGTATTAATGACAAGCTAAAGAGCTTAAAAAGTCAGTCGTTTAGTAGTGACTCACGGTTTGCGCAATTCCAGTTTCAGCCTACACAGGCGGCTGATGGTGAAAGTGCAAAAAGTATGGTGCCAAAAGAAGGTATTTCAGTTTTGCTTGGAACGCCCGTAAACAAGGTGCCAGTTGCTTCACCACTTTTGGGGCAAGGAGATCGAGCGCCGCAGCCACAAGCAGAAGGTGTGTTAATTGCGAACCTTGGGACGCCGGCCAATATTAAAAATATTCAAAGTGCCGTAGCTCCACTACGAGTGAAAAAGAATAGCCAGTTAACGGCTGCTAGCTTGGTGGTTAAGCTTGATGGTGTCGTGCCAGCAAACCTAGAAACAGACACTCTAACAATTAAGATGATTAGCGATGCTAATGGCTTGTTATTACCAAATCGCTATAGCTTATCGCCGCTTTCACCTAGCTTAGTGACATTAGAGATGGATGTAGCAGTTTCTGCGAAAAACAGCACATCTAACGGTGCATTTACGCAGAATGTCATGCACGTGCCTGTGTCTGGCATTGCACGTTTTAATGCTGAAGGAAATCAAATATTAATAGATGCAATTGGCACTATTGAGTTGAAAATTTTAGGCACAGATAATGCTGTTGGTGTATTAGCGCTGCAGCTATTAGTGAACCTGAATGACTCACCTAATATTGCTGCTGAGCCTGAAGTTACTCCCGTCGTTCAGTCTTGGGTGCCAGGCGATACGGCGCGCCTGCGAGATGAGTTGCTAATTAATCGTGTCGCTATGGCTGTTCCATCAAGCTCTGTTGATACGATTGCAAGCAGTACAGGTGTTGTCTTTGGTGGCCAGCTCATGCGCTCTGGCGACCCTGTCATCGTTAACTTTGATCAAATCATGGATGTTGAGTCGATGCGCGCGAGTGGCTTGAGTAAGCCCATTTCCGTGACAACTAATGGTGAGCCTGTTCCATTTAGCTGGCGCTTAGATGGCGTGTCCTTAGTGATCACGCCTGATGCTGCGTTTCAGCATGGAAAAACCTATAGCGTTAAGCTTAGCAGTGCGATCAAAAGTTTAGGTGGTGCGCCGATTGCACAGAAGATTTTAACATTTACGATGCCCAGCTTAGCCGCTGGGGATGCCACTCCCAACCCAGATGGCCAGCCTGACACGCGTCGTCCGCCGGTTGTGCTAGGTGTCTATCCTGGCTACCCCTGCAGCGTTATGGCAGGTAGCCGAAACATTGCTAATGATATTCAAGGTAAATGTGCCGGTGGTAAAACGACCGATGAAAATATCCCTTTACCTATCATTGATACGCGCCGTGATATCAAGGTGACATTGTCGCAAACTGTGCAGCGAATTGGCGCTAAAGCAGTAAAGCTGGGTTCAGTATGCAATGACCCTAATGCTAGCTTTCGTGTTGAGCGAGTGAGCGCTGCAGGTGTTTGCTTGGAGTCAGTAGAAGGGGCGCTTGGTGGAACAACTCGAGAGCTGACATTTACGCCTGATGAGCCTTGGAAAGCGGGGGAGGTTTACCGTTATATATTGGGCTCAAGCGGATTGGCATCTGCGACGTGTACGGCAAATAGTATTTGTGGGACAAATAACTTGCCGCTGCAAACGCAACTTATTTCGCAGTCATATGCCAGTGTTAGCAATCCTCAGCATGGCGGCCCACCGATGGAGATTTTCTTCAAGGTGTCGACCGTGCCTGCAAAAGGCTCTGTTGTAAATTTACGCCTGCTCCCAAATGCTGATGTTGATGCCAACTTTCGCTTTGAGCCAGCGCGAGGAGAGCTAATGCCAGTGTGTGCCCAGGGAACAGCTCAAGGTATTCCGAGCACTGGTAAATACTCCTGTGATACACCTAATGGCGCCTTGCTTATTCCGGATGTATCTCGTGCGGGGGGCTCATTTAGCGGCGCCGCCACTCGATTTGCATTGGGGTGCACAGAGGGTGTTGATGGTGGTATTTGTGAGGAAAAGCAATTTTTACACGTGAGCTCAGCGTTATCTGCAACATTGGAAGGCTTTAGCAAGACAAATGGTCAGCCAATTACCTCAGATGATTTTGCGACACTGTGTTCAGCAACAGATTCAGGTGCAATTAATGTATTGATTAGTCCTGGCCTGATTATAACGAATGGCACTGATATTTTCGCAGAACTTGGTTTGTCGTTAAAAGCATCTCCTATAACTAATGTGATTAATGATTTGATCAATTTGATTCCAGTTCTTGGTCCAATATTGACAGGAGCAATTGATCAAGGGGCAAACTTACTTAATCAGATTGTTCCTATTGTAGTTGATCAGCCAATATATACCGGCCCACTGGTATTCCGCATGCGCCATTTAGAGCCAACATATGTTAATGGTGTATTAAGCGGTACATCTCCGGCCTCACGGATCCCTGGAAAGATAAAGGGTAACTGTGAGAATGGTGTTCCCAAAAATCCAAGCCTTTCGACGGTAATTAGCCTCTATACAGATATCCCTGAAATCGATGCTAAGGCTGATTTAGGATTACTAAAGACTCTAGCTGATCTTGGTATTCCTGTTATTGGGGATATTGCCGGTTTAGCGGGTATTCCGATTCAGCCAGATGTTCAAAGTAATACAGATATTACTAATTTAAGCGTAAGCGGATCAGTTGAGTTTTTACCAGATGGACGATTGACCGCTCGCTTGGTAAATGACGATCCAGTACGCTTGCGAGCAGGGCTGACGGCATTAGGAGGCTTGATTGGTGGGGAGCTGTTTGTAACGGTGCCTGCTAAGCGATTTGTGCTGAACTCAGCATTAGCGCCCTTGAAAAACTAAGACCACCCGATAATATAAAAAGGGCGCATATGCGCCCTTTTTATATTATTTGAGAGGCGGGCATTTCAATTTTGCCGCCTCACTCAGCTTAAGCCCGCTTCTTCACCTGGCCATCATTCAGCACTTGTTGAAAGTGCTCAACAAAGGTCTGCTCGGCTGGCAAATACTCCACACCCAGCGCGATGCTGCGCTGGTTATCAAACGCTAAGGGATGGCCAACGTTTTTGCTGATGAAGGTGCGTGTAACAGGCCCCATCATCGGTCCAAATGTCCATACCAACGCTTTCGGCACCACAGATTTTGGGAAGGGATAAGCCTTGCCAAAGTGTCCGCGCAAGATTTTGGCAATCTCGATCATGGTCAGGGTTTTGGAGACCAGTAAGTGGCGGCCTTCAGCCCCTGGCTTAAACGCAGCCAAAATATGTGCCTTTGCGACATCACGTACATCGACAACACCATATTTCAAGTCAGGCACGCCAGAGCGCAGACGGCCATCGCCCATGGAAATGAGTGTGTCGATGCTGGCCGATTGGCTGCCAGTGGTTAGTGAGGGGCCGTAGACCATGCCAGGGTTGATGGTGACTAAGTCCCAGCGGTTTTGTACGGCTTGCATATCCCAAGCTTCGCGCTCGGCTGCAACTTTTGAGTATTGATAGGGGTTGTGATCGACGCTGCTGGTGGAGTTCCATTGCGCTTCGGTGAGCACGCCGCCTTCGACTTGACGCACGTCGATATTGTCACCGAAGACTGAGGCTACGCTGCTGGTAAGCACTACACGCTGAACGCTTATCGTGCGATTAACGGCGTCGAGTACGTTACGTGTGCCTTCTACTGCGGGGCGAACCAAGGCTTCATGAGCATCGGTAAAGCCTTCTAAGACAAATGGCGATGCGGTGTGCATGACTACAGCGCAGCCTGCCATGGCGGCATCGAAGCTACCGATGTCAAGAAGGTCCGCTTTGAAGAGTTTGAGAGTGCCTGATTCGCGGGCAGCAATAGCCTCGAGGTGAGCAATGCTTTTGGCTTTGCTGGGGTCGCGCACGGTAGCGTGCACAGTGTGGCCAGCGGCTAATAGGTATTGAATAATCCAGCTGGCGATATAGCCAGAGCCGCCGGTGACACAGACCGGACTATCGGTAGGAATGACCTTGTTCATGCGCGTAACCTTTTTTATTTTAGGCGCGTACAGTGCCACAGCGCGGAAATGCTGTCATTAGCGTTGGCAGGCAGCACTCCAGTCTAGCGTGGCGTTATACACGGCAGTTTTAACGTCGAGTAATCCTAAAAAGCTATGGAAAATGGTGTCGTGTGACTGTGGTTTTTGCGCTTGCTCTGCCAAGCAATTAGCGCGCGGGCCATGCTTCTGAAAGCTGGGCGACAACCATGCCAACATGGGCACATGAGTTTGTTGGCTAGGCGCAAAGAGATAGGGCGCGCCATGCAAATATAGGCCGTGCTCGCCAGTTGATTCGCCGTGATCGGCGGCATACACCATGACAGTCTGATAACGATCATCTTGGCCTTTTAAGGTGTCGATGATGCGTCCCAATACATGGTCAGTATAGGCAATGGTGTTGTCGTAGCTGTTGATGACCTGCTGTTGCGTGCAGCTTTGCAGAGCATTGCTATCGCAGGTTGGTGTGAAGCGTTTAAACGCGTCCGGATAGCGACGGTAATAGGCGGGGCCGTGACTGCCCTCCTGATGCAAAACCACGACGCGATCGCTGAGTGTTGCGCGCGAAATGTAGTTGGCAAAAGTGTCGGCGAGTAGGTCATCTTGGCACTCGCCATCGTGACACCAGCGAGCTTTTTCGGCGGCTAATAGCGGTACATTATTGATGCGATCGCAAGCACCTTTGCAGCCTGAGTTATTGTCTATCCAGGTTACGGCATAGCCGGCGCGTTGCAGAATGTCGAGTAAGCCTTCGCGATGGCTAGCCAGCTGGGGATCGTAATCAGCTCGCGTCATGCCAGAAAATAAGCAGGGTACAGATACTGCAGTGGCAGTGCCGCAGGAACTTACTTGGGGGAAGTTGATGACACTACGCTTGCGCAACTCAGGCGTGGTGTTGCGGCCATAACCATTGAGGCCGAAGCTCTCGGCGCGTGCCGTCTCACCTAGCACAAAGACAAATAGTGTCGGCTTTTTCGCTGAAGAGTGAACTCGGGTGGCATCTTCGCCATAGTGCTGCAGTGGCATATCCGGGGCGGTGACAATTTTGCTGTAATAGCGTTTGAGGCCGGCTATATAGTTGTGCGGCACGATGAGGTAGCGCAATTCCCGGTGCTCACGAAAGGTCGATGCATAGTCGGCATAATGCCATCCCGCTAAGGCCAACATTGAAACTAGGCCTAGCACTACAGCGATGAGCTTGTTGCGTAGAGTTTGCTTCCAGCTCAGCGTTGCTGCTGGCATTGACCAGAGCCAGAGTAGCGGTAATCCGGCTATCAGCAGCATATACGCTAGAAGTCGTAGACTGAGTAAGTCGAAGACCTCGTTGACGTCAGTTTCCATCATGTTTTGGATTTGGCCTGCATCAATGCCGACGCCATAAGTCATCATGAAGTAGGCAGTGAGCGCGCTGGCTAAAAGCAAAAATGACTGCACTGGGCGGGCAAATGAGCCCCAAGTAATTAGCTGTAAAAAGGTGGCGAAATAGGCGATGAGTAATGCGCCTGTGGCAGCGAAAAATACGCCTGCGCGCCAACCATCATAAGGAGTGAGTGCGGATAGGGCGTGAAAAAATGCGGCGTTGCAGCTAAGCACTAACCAGGCAGCAATAACTAAATTGCGTTGGCTTAAATTGAGGTTTTTTAGGCGAGAAATAATACTCATCGCACTGTCTCCGCGTGAAGGCGTTTGCCGATATGTGAGAGAGCCGTGCCAACATAGGCGCGGTATTGGTAGGCATGAAAACTCAAGCTAGTGGTAAGGCCGCAGATCACTGCCGTCCACATGACATGGGTGACAAAGTGCGCGCCTCTGGCGACTTGAATGCCGCCACAAAACAGCGCAAACGGCACAATGATTAAGAGCGCTTTACGCAAATATTGTGGTCGCCAAAGGGCGCAGGCATAAATCAGCGGGATCCACATAAAGCCAACGGCGGCGTGGCCGCTAGGTAGGCAACGCCCCGGCCCTGGTATTGCAGGCAGCGATTCAAATGCGCGAAAGTAATCTGCGCTACCGCCAAACTCAGTCAATGACCATGGACAGCTATGCATGGAGTGATGTTTGAACCAGCCATTAATAGTGACGGCCAAAAGCGCGGTAATAACGACAAAGATCCAGCCGAAAAATGCTTCCGTGCGTCGTGAGCGCCATGTGAAGAAGCAGCAGAGTAACCAAAGTCCAGTAGAAATCTTACGGGTACCATCATGAAAGACACGGGAAAACAGAAACGTATCTTTTAATGGAAAGCTGCTGGTGCTGGCATCGTAAAACCAGCTCGACACGGTTAAGTCGATATTGCTATAGCGGGAGATAGCAATCGTCAGCAAGGCGAGAGATAGCCAGCCTAGGATGTCGATGGGTTTGTAATGATGAGCGGGCATGGCGCGTGGTCATAGCAAGTGATGAGGCCTGCACTATGCCGATGGCGTCCTACCTAGAACCTTGCCGCAACATGAACATTTGCTCATCTTGTGCTCCGCGGCAAAAGCCGTGCGACTATAGTGCCAGCACTTTGGCTTGTGAGAGATGGCATGCGTCTATTAGTAGTAGAGGATGATCTTGAGATTGCCGGCTTTCTGCGCAAAGCCTTGAGTGAGGCGGGGCATGTGGTGGATCACGCCGATAATGGCCGCGACGGACTATTTCTAGCAACTGGCGAGCCTTATGACGCTATTGTGCTCGATCGGATGCTGCCGCAAATGGATGGTTTGTCGATGTTGGCTGCGCTCCGAGCCAGCGGCGCCACCGTGCCTGTGTTGATTCTCAGCGCCTTAAATCATGTCGATGAGCGCATCAAAGGCTTGCGCGCTGGCGGTGATGATTATTTGGTGAAGCCTTTTGTGCTCAGCGAATTGCTCGCACGTCTTGAGGTAATCACGCGCCGTCAGTCGAATACAGCAACGACGAGTAATGATTTACGCGTTGCCGATCTCGTGCTCGATAGACTGACTCGGCAAGTGCATCGCGGCGATAAGTTGCTCAATTTAAAGCCGCAAGAGTATCGCGTGCTCGAATATCTCATGCGCCATGCCGGGCAGGTAGTGACTCGCTCGATGCTGTTAGAAGGTGTCTGGGATTATCACTTTGATCCGCAAACCAATGTCATTGATGTGCATATGTCGCGGCTGCGGGCCAAAGTTGATTTCGCACCTAAGCCGACTTTGATTCATACATTGCGTGGCGCGGGGTACTGCCTTCGTGAAGACTAAGAAGTGGCGCTGGTCAACTGCTACTAAGCTCACCTTATTTAATGCCGGCGTGCTGGTGTTTTGTTTTCTCTTGCTCTTGGCATTTACGCAATGGATGAGCGGCCGCTTTATGCAGGAGCACATCGAAGAAAGTGTTAAGTCGGAGCTCTCGTTATTGGTCAGCGAATACGACATCGATGGCCGCGAAGGCATGCTTAGCCTGATCCGTGATCGTGTTGCCGACAATTCACCAGAGCATGAGCGATACTACCGATTTGAAGACATGAAAACCGGCTTAGTCATTTCAAATTTGAAGGCTTGGCCTACGCTCGCAGCAGCGCCTGGAAAGACCTATTACTTGCCCAGCCCCGCACACCCAGGGAAGACTCGCTTAATGGCGCGTTGGCAAAGCCTGCCTCAGGGCGAGCGTTTATTAGTCGGCTTCGATGAGTACGAGCTGCATAGCATGCAGCGTAAGTTGCGCCAAAGTGCCTCGGTGAGCTTGGTTATTGTGCTGCTATTGGCGTGGATAGCTGGCCGCTTTATTACTCGGACAGCGTTGCGTCCTATTGAAACCATTCGCCATTCGGTTGGGCAAATCATGGATGGCGATTTGCGCCATCGTATTCCGCACCAAGATAGCGGCGACGAGTTCGATCAGCTCGCTATCACGCTTAATCATATGCTTGACCGCATCTCACGGCTGATCGCTGGCATCGAAGGCACGACCGACAATATTGCACATGATCTGCGCTCGCCATTAACGCGGCATCGCGCTCGCTTAGAAGCAGCCTTGCAGGAGCGTCCGACTGAGGCAGATTGGCCGCAGTGGGTGGAAAAAAATCTCGGCGATATTGACCAAGTATTGAGTACTTTTCAGGCCTTGCTAAAGATCGCGCGCGTAGACTCTGGTGTCTTGCGTAAAGAGTTTGTGACCGTCGATTTAGCCAAGCTTTGCCATGATGCGGTGGAGTATGTCGAGCCTTTAGCCGAGGCGCGAGATATTCACTTGGGCGTGTCTATTCCCGAGCAGGCGAGCCTGCCGGGCCATCGCGATTTGCTTTTCCAGCTACTTATTAATGTGCTCGATAACGCGCTGAAATATGCGCCATCGGGTAGTCGTGTTTTATTGTTGTGCGAGCAGCGTCACGACAAATGGTTGCTGCGCGTGGCCGATCAAGGGCCGGGCATTCCTAAGTCTGAGCGTCTGCGTGTATTCGAGCGGCTATATCGGCTTGATAGCACGCGCATGATGCCAGGCTTAGGGCTGGGTTTGAGTTTGGTGCACGCCACAGTGAACCTGCATCATGGAGAAATTACACTGCTAGACGCTGGCCCAGGGCTGCAGGTCGATGTGCTTTTGCCTAGGCGTTGACAAATTCTGAATATCATTCAGAATCCGACGACTATTCAGATGGGCCTCGGTTTTGGCCATTGTTGCGGACGATAAATGGGCACCAAAGAGCGGCGCGAACGACAATTATATGAGCGCGAGCAGCGGCTATTAGCCGTCGCCCGCGACCTTATCGTGCGCGATGGCTTGCTTAATCTGCAGATGAGCAAGCTGGCCAAGGCCAGTGAGCACGCCATGGGCACTATTTATCAGCACTTCGCTAGCAAAGAAGATCTCTATCTCGCCTTAGTCACCGAATCTGTCGCTGAGTACGCGCTGCTATTTCAGCGCGTGGCAGCTTGGCAGGCAAACTCTCGTGATCGCATGTTTGCCATTGCTGTTGCCGATAGCATCTTTGTGCGTCGTAACCCTGAACATTTTCGACTTGCACAATACGCTCTTTGCGAAGTCGTTTGGGGCGCAGCCAGTGCTGTGCGTCGAGAAGCTCATCATGCCGCCAGCCAGCCGATTAGTGAGGCTGTCATGCGTATCGTGCAGGATGGTTTGAGGCAGGGCGACTTGCTTGCCAATGGCCTGAGCCCAGAAGAAGTGTCCACCGGCTTTTGGGCAATGAGCCAAGGCATTCACACGCTCGCTCATGCTGAAGGCCTGCTTGAGCAATACGCCGTGCACCGCCCCTATGGTTTACTGGCGCGACATATACAATTTTTACTCAATGGCATGGGCTGGCAACCGCTCAGCCCCCTTACTGACGACGCGCTCAACGCGCTGATTACGCGTATTCGCGCGGAGGTTTTGCATGATTGGTGTGATGATGTGGCGAAATAGCATGCGCCTTAGCGCGTTAGCATTGGCAATGGGTCTGGCTGCGCCAGCGCAAGCACTGACCATGAGCGAGGCCTTAACGGCAGCGTTTAATACTGACCCAGTGGCAGCAGCAGCGTTGGCTGAGCGCGATGCCGGCATTGAAGTGGGTGTGCAGGAGCGAGCTACGCGATTGCCGCAGGTTAATGCTATTGGACGCATGACCACGACCGACTCGCGCGTTGGCACGACACCATTTGGCACAGGCTATAACGAACGCTACAACGGCTGGGATGCCTCTGTGCAGCTACGCCAACCCTTATTCCGCTATGACTTTCTCGCGCGTGGCCGCCGTGCCGATGCTCAAGATCAGCTCGCCGAAATGGGCTTTGTTGCACGCTCACAGGCACTGATGGCGCGCGTCGCCGAACGCTATTTGGGTGTGTTGCAAGCGCAAAACGAAATGACTTTGGCTGAAGCCGAAGCTGAAGCAGTCGCCAAGTCATTAGGCGATACGCAAAAACGCTACGATGTTCAGCTTATTGCCGGCACCGACTTGAAAGAAGCGCAAGCGCGCAATGATTTAGCGCAGGCTCAGCTTTTAGCGGCCAAGCAAAATGTCGCTGCCGCGCGCGATGCCCTTGATGAAAGCACCGGTCGTGGCCATGAGCCTTTGGCTATATTAAGTGAAAGCACTGCGCTGCCGGCATTAACGGAAAGCTCACCTGAAAGTTGGCTTAAGCTCGCTCGCATTCACAGCCCATCATTATTGCAAGCCCAAGCGCAGCTTGAGGTTGCTCAGGCCAATGTTAGTTCGCAGCGCAGCAGCGCTTTGCCTTCGCTAGACTTTGTCGCCTCACATGGCCGCCAAGATGACTCAGATTCGCGCGTCGGTATTGCCGGTGAAAACACGGCTTATGGCATCGAGCTCACTGTGCCCATCTTCGCCAGCGGCGCCAATGTCAGCCGCATTCGTCAGGCTCAAGCCAGCTTACGCAGCGCTACTGCCGAGCGTGATCGCGCCAGCCGTGAACTTACCCGCGAAACTCAGCGCTTAGTTCGTGATGTGCAAACCGCGCAAGCCCAAGCCAATGCCTATGCCCGTGCTGCTGAGTCAGCCGCTGCTGCCGAGCAAGCCACACGTTACGGCTACGAGGCCGGTAAACGAACTATTGTCGATGTGCTAAATGCGCAGTCGAGCACGGTGCAAGCACGACGCACACTTGATCAAAGCCGATACGGCGTATTGCTGAAAACCTTACAACTGAAGCAGCAAGCAGGCATTCTCACGCCTCAAGATATTGCTGCTATAGACACTCTTTTAAGCCCTGCGAACTAAGCCGAGAAAACAATGAATAAGCGCATGATGTGGATGCTGGTAATCACTGCGGTCGTCTTTGGCGGCCTCTTCGGGATGAAGTGGTTCGGCAATAAAATGATGAACCAATATTTCGACAATATGCCGATGCCGGCTGCCGCCGTATCTTCCGCAAAGGCAGCAAGCCTGAGCTGGCGCAGCACGATTTCGGGTGTCGGTACGGTAGTTGCTAGCCAAGGCACGCGCATCAGCAGCGAGTCAGGCGGCTTGGTGGCCAAAGTGCATTTTGAGTCTGGCGCACAAGTTAAGCGCGGTGATTTGCTGGTGACACTATCTGCCGGTAGTGAACAGGCCGACTTGGCTCGTCTGCAATCACAAGCAACTTTAGCTAAATCTGAGCTATCGCGCCTACAGCGTCTGTACAAGTTAGAGGCTATCTCGAAGTCTGAACTTGATCGTGCCGAAACTGACTTCCGTGCTACGCAGTCTGCTGCCGATGGCCAACGCGCCAAACTTGCTCAAAAGCAGATTCGCGCGCCGTTTTCTGGCCAGCTAGGTATCCGCCAAGTTGATGTTGGTCAGTATTTGCAGGCCGGCGAAACCATGGTCACCTTGCAGCAACTTGATCCCGTATATATCGACTTCACTTTGCCTGAAAAAGACGTACTGCTGGTTGATGTCGGCCAGTCGGTGAAAGTCACGCTAGATGGTCAAAATGACCGTGTATTTGAAGGCGTAGTGAGCGCAATCGAACCACAAGTTAATGTGCAAACACGCAACTTTAAAGTCCGTGCCAATGTTGCCAATGCGGATCGCTCATTGCGACCTGGCCAATTTGCTCGCGCCGAAATTGCGCTGCCTGATGTGCGTAAAGTGGTAGCAATTCCGCTGACATCGGTGAGCTATAACCCTTACGGTAACTCGGTGTATGTCATTGTGAAGGCGCCGAAAAAAGCCGCAGCTGAAGGCAAAGAAGCCACTGCTGAAAAATCAAAAGATGAGCTGGTGGTGCGTCGCCGATTTATTAAAACCGGTGAGGCTCGCGGCGATATGGTGGAAGTAACGGAAGGCGTGAATGCTGGTGATGAAGTTGCCACTAGCGGCCTGCTGAAGCTGCAAAATGATGCCAAGGTGATCATCAATAATACGGTGATGCCGCCTAGTTCAACCAATCCGACGCCAGCTGAAAGCTAAGCCGAGACCGACATGAAATTTACCGATATTTTCATTAAGCGACCGGTGCTGGCGATTGTTGTCAGCCTGATCATTCTATTGCTCGGGCTGCGCTCGGCCACTGACTTAAACGTGCGCCAATACCCCGAGCTACAAAACGCCGTCATCAATGTGGTGACAACCTATGTTGGTGCTGATGCCGACTTGGTGCAGGGCTTTATCACTACGCCATTGGAGCGTGAGATCGCCTCGGCACAAGGCATCGATTATATAAAGTCGACTAGCTTGTCGGGTGTGAGCTCGATTCAGGCCTATTTGCGTCTAGATTACGACCCCAATGTGGCGCTCACGCAGATCGCTGCCAAGGTCAATAAACTACGCAACCAGCTGCCAGAAAACTCCGAAGATTCGGTCGTTGAACTGTCGGTGGGTGACACCACGGCGGCGATGTATTTGTCGTTTTATTCTGACATTCTCGACAATAACCAAATCACTGACTATCTAGTGCGTGTGGTCGAGCCCAAGCTCGCCACTGTGCCCGGGGTTCAGCGCGCGCGTATTTTAGGCGATCGTACTTTTGCTATGCGCATTTGGATGAAGCCGGAACGTATGGCCGCGCTCGGTATTACTGCCAGCGATGTTTATAACGCTTTGCGAAGTAATAACGTGTTGGCAGCACTTGGCGCGACTAAAGGCTCAATGGTGCAGGTTGATTTAACCGCCTCCACTGACCTCAACACGCCTGAGCAGTTCCGCGCCTTGGTAGTGCGCTCGGCAGATGGCGCGATTATTCGCTTAGGCGATATTGCCGATGTGGTGTTGGGCTCGGAAAACTACAGCACTGACGTCTCGTTTAACGGCAAAAGCGCGACCTTTATGGGTATCGAAGTAGCCCCCGATGCGAACTCGCTCGATGTCATTAAAGACGTACGCGATAACGTTTGGCCGCAAATTATTGCGCAGTTACCCGAAGGCTTGAACGCAAACATCCCTTACGATTCCACACGCTATATCAACGACGCCATCCAAGAGGTTATCAAGACCTTAATCGAAGCGGTGCTGATTGTTATCGTGGTGATTTATCTGTTCTTGGGCTCGTTGCGCAGTGTCTTGATTCCGGCCGTCACCGTACCGCTGTCGATGATTGGTGCTTGTTTCTTGATGCAGCTGATGGGTTTCTCGATCAATTTGCTGACCTTGCTGTCTATGGTGTTAGCGATTGGTATGGTGGTCGATGACGCCATCATTGTGCTGGAGAATATCCATCGTCACATCGAAAATGGCATTAAGCCTTTCGATGCCGCCATCAAAGGTGCGCGCGAGCTGCTTGGGCCGGTTATTGCGATGACCATCACGTTGGTCGCGGTGTACTTGCCAATCGGCTTTATTGGCGGTCTGACGGGCACATTATTTGTTGAGTTTGCCTTTACGCTGGCGGGCGCGGTTTTGCTCTCGGGCGTTATTGCACTGACGTTGTCGCCGATGATGTCGGCAATGTTATTGCGCGCGCCTAGCGAGGAAAAAAGTAATCGCTTTGCGCATTGGCTAGATGAGAAGTTCGATAAATTACGCCATGGCTATCAGCGTAAATTGCACGGTGCGATGGATGACAAGCACGTTATCTTGACCTTTGGCATCATTGTTTTGATCTCGTGCTTCTTCTTGTTTAAGGCCTCTCCCTCTGAGCTTGCGCCGGAAGAGGATCAGGGCTTTTTCTTGATATTCTCTCAAAGCGACTCGTTTTCATCACTGGATTATCTGACCTCATTTACCGATGAGTTAACGAAGATCGTCAACGCCATTCCTGAGAAAGAGAACTACTTTCTGCTGAATGGTGTCGGCGGCGGTGGCTCGGCAGTGGGCAGTAACACCGCTATCTCTGGTGTGGTTATGAAGCCGTGGACTGAGCGGGAGCGCACGACTAAAGAGGTGCTCAAGGAGGCCACGGGTAAAGTGAGTCAAATTGCGGGCCTGCAAAATGCGGCGTTCTCCCCGCCCTCGCTGCCAAGTGGTGGTAATGGTTTTCCTGTTGAGTTCATCATTACTGGTACGGCCAGCCCTGAGGCTATGCTGAGTGCTGGCGATGAGGTCTTGGCAAAGGCGATGGCGAGTAAAAAGTTCATCTTTATGCGAAGCGATCTGAAGATCGATAAACCACAGGTGAAGGTAGAGGTTGATCGTGAGAAGGCGGCATTGCTGGGCATCAATATGAATACGCTTGCTGCCGATATGTCGGCCATGCTATCTGGCGGCTATGCCAATCGCTTCAGCATGGAGTCGCGCTCGTACAAAGTCATTCCACAGGTTACTCGCAGTGAACGTTTGAACCCAGGTCAACTGGAGAGTTACTACACGCGGACGGTGACTGGTGAGCTGATTCCTTTATCTACGGTGGTTACGTTACGCGAAACTGTGCAGCCGCAGTCGCTGAATCGTTTTCAGCAGCTGAGTGCAGTGTCACTCTCTGGCGTACCGCGTCCTGGCGTGACTTTGGGTGAAGCTTTAGACGTGCTCGATGAAGCGGCGCGGACGACGCTGCCGAAAGACTTCAGTGTCGATTACGGCGGGCAGTCGCGCCAATACAAAACCGAAGGTTCGGCTCTGGTAACAACGTTCTTCTTCGCACTTATCATCATTTACTTGGTGCTGGCGGCGCAGTTTGAGTCTTTCCGCGATCCATTGATCATGCTCATTACCGTGCCAATGTCGATTTGCGGCGCGCTCCTGTGTCTGAATATCGCGGCTATGTTCCAAGTGCCGGGGGCGTCGATCAATATTTACACCCAAGTCGGGTTGGTGACATTGATTGGTGTGATTGCCAAGCATGGCATCTTGATCGTGGAGTTTGCTAACCAACTCCAGCGTCAAGGTCATGAGCGCCGCTTGGCCATTGAAGAGGCCGCTGCGATTCGTCTGCGTCCAGTGTTGATGACCACCGCAGCCTTGGTGTTAGCGATGATTCCCTTGCTAATCGCCACGGGCCCTGGTGCGGCATCGCGCTTCTCCATGGGCTTGGTGATTGCCACCGGCATGACCATCGGTACTGTGTTCACGCTGTTTGTGGTGCCGGCAATGTATCTGTATCTCGGGCGTGATATCCCGACCGATCCAGAGCATATCGAGGCAGCCGCTTGATCGCGCTACTGCTAACGTTAGCGGCGCTAAGCATCTGGCTTTATCAAGATGCTCAGCGCCGCCAAATGCGCACACCATTGGCTTGGGTTGGACTCTTACTCCTGCTCGGACCATTAGCATTGGCGGTGTATTGGACGCGCCGCCCGCTGTTTAGTGGTGAATACCGTGCTGGCGGGCGTGTTTGGATAATGTTGCGTGTATTTTTGCTCGGCATCACCGCTTGGGCACTGCTATTTATCGCGGTGCTAATGGTTTGGTTGAGCGCCTTTTTACCCATGCCATTGATCGTGGCTTTGCTTATGGGCCTTGGCTTTTTTGTTGGTGGCTCATGGCTCTTTATTGTTGCCGCTGTGCTGCTTCTTGCATGGGTTCTGCGCGACCCGCGAAGCTTAGAGGTCGGCCCAACGCATCAAGCACTAGTAGGTGTTGAACTACCCGTGTGGGGCGACCGTCTGCTTAAAGTGATCTTTTTCGCAGGCATCCTTGGCGTCTTTGTGCTCACCGAGCCGGCGCATCCAGACTGGGTCGAGCACATCGATTGGCAGTCTCAGTCGACCATGCGTCTGTAAGCCGAGGTCTTGAAACTGGCTTATTCGGCGAGCAGCCATCTGCACGATGGCCGCTCGCTACAACCAGCCGCGCTCAGCAAACGACACCGGCTCGCCATCGCCAATCACTAAGTGATCTAGCGTGCGCACATCGACTAAAGCTAAGGCCTCCTTTAGCCGCGTAGTGATATGTCGGTCGGCCGGCGAAGGCTCGGCCACCCCTGATGGATGGTTATGCGCCAAAATCACCGCCCCAGCCTGATGTTTCAGCGCCTGCTTAACCACCTCGCGCGGATGCACTGAGCAACTATCGAGCGTGCCGCGAAACAAGTCCTCAACAGCAATGACGCGATGTTGATTGTCTAAAAACACCACGGCAAAAACTTCATGCTCTAAGTCACGAAGCCGCGCCTTGAGAAATTTGCGCGTGTCATGCGGGCTGCAAATGGATTCGCGCGAAAGCACGGTTGCCTGCAAGTGGCGCTTGTTTAGCTCTACTGCCGCGGCTAATCGGCAGGTGCGCGCCGGCCCCCATCCAGGTAATTGGCTGACATCCTCGAAAGAGGCGGTTAATAGCTGCCGTAAGCCGCCAGTGGTGTTTAGGGTTTGGCGAGCAATATCGACTGCCGAAAAGCCGGCGATGCCATGCCCAAGCAAAATCGCGATGAGCTCGGCGTCGCTAAGCACACTGGCACCTTGACGCTGCAATCGCTCACGCGGCCGCTCGTTGAGCGGCCATTCTTGAATTCTCATCTCTACTCCTTGAGTTCACTAGCTCGTGGTATCTTTCGCCCCACGATTTGTCCTTGCCGAGGGCAGCGCTTGTGGCGCTTACCTAAGGTATAGACCCGATGTGGAGTAATTGCATGCTGGCGCGGCTATCTCAGAAAAGAATTTTACTTGGTGTGACCGGTGGCATTGCGGCGTATAAATGCGCCGATCTGATTCGCCGCCTGCGCGATGCTGGCGCTGAGGTGCAAGTCATCATGACCGCGGCAGCGCAAGAGTTCATCACGCCGCTCACCTTGCAGGCGCTGTCAGGCAACACCGTGCACACCGATTTGCTCGACCCGAAAGCCGAAGCCGCCATGGGACATATCGAGCTGGCGCGCTGGGCCGACCTATTTTTAGTGGCACCAGCTTCGGCCGACACCATCGCGCGCTTATGCCAAGGGGTGGCCAATGACTTGCTCACCACCTGTTGGTTAGCCTGTGGCGCGCGTAAGGCCGTAGCGCCTGCGATGAATCAGCAGATGTGGTTAGACCCCGCCACGCAAAACAATATGATCACCCTGCAAGCTCGCGAGATTGCGATTTTTGGCCCCGGCAGTGGCGTACAAGCCTGCGGCGATGTCGGTGCGGGCCGTTTGCTTGAGCCGTTAGAAATCGTCGCGCTTTGCGCCGAACAATTTGCCAGTCACGCACTCACTGGCCGGCATGTGGTCATCAGCGCAGGGCCGACACGCGAAGCCGTCGACCCCGTGCGCTATTTGAGTAATCACAGCTCAGGCAAGATGGGTTTTGCCTTGGCCGAGGCCTGCGCTGAAGCAGGCGCCCGCGTCACGCTGATTGCAGGGCCAGTGAACTTAGCCACGCCGGATCGCGTGCAGCGCATCGATGTGGTTTCAGCTCGCGATATGCAGGCGGCATGTGAGCTGGCGGTCACTGACGCAGTCGCCGCTGTAGGCGCTGAGCAAAGTGTGTTTATCGCCACCGCTGCTGTTGCCGATTATCGCCCCGCCCAAGTTGCTGAGCAGAAGATCAAAAAGGGCGACAAAGATGATGAGATCACGCTAACTCTGGTGAAAAATCCCGACATCGTCGCTGGCATTGCCGCACGCGCTGAACGCCCTCTAGTTATGGGCTTTGCCGCTGAGACGCACGCTGTCGAAGCCTATGCGCAAGATAAGTTAGCCCGCAAAAAGTTGGATTTAATTGCCTGCAATGATGTCTCGCGTGCCGACATTGGCTTTCAAAGTGACGATAATGCCATGACCGTATTTTGGCCTATGGGCGATGGCGTTGGCCGTGCCGACTTGGCCAAAGCCAGCAAAGCCCAAATCGCCCGTCAGTTGGTGCAGTTGCTCGCTGATCGACTCAGCAGCGCCGGCGCTTAAATAGCGAATAGATCACCGTTAGGAAGTTGAAATGAAGTCATTACAAGTCAAGATTTTAGACTCGCGCATTGGCAGCGAACTGCCGTTTCCTAGCTATGCCACTGAAGGTTCGGCAGGCCTAGATCTGCGCGCTTTGCTCGACGCGCCGTTAACATTAGCGCCCGGCGAGACGCAGCTTATTCGCACCGGATTGGCGATTTATATCGCTGACCCGGGCTATGCTGGTTTGATTTTGCCGCGCTCAGGACTAGGCCATAAACACGGCATCGTACTCGGTAACTTGGTCGGCTTAATTGACGCCGACTATCAAGGCGAACTCATGATTTCTTGCTGGAACCGCAGCTCAGTGGCATTTACGCTCGAGCCCGGCGAGCGCTTGGCGCAGTATGTTTTAGTGCCTGTAGTGCAGGCCAGTTTTGAAGTGGTTGAAGAGTTTCGCGCCTCAGAGCGCGGCACCGGTGGCTTCGGCAGTTCTGGCCGTCAGTAATTCATTTTTGCGAGCATAAAGACATGGCACTTTCTCATAACGAAGCACTCAACGTTGCGTTAGTACTTACCGAAGCACTGCCGTATATCCAGCGCTTTAAGGGCGCAACGGTAGTGGTCAAATACGGCGGCAATGCCATGACCGACCCTGAGCTAGAGCACTCATTCGCGCGTGATATTGTGCTGATGAAAACGGTGGGCTTGAACCCGATTGTGGTGCACGGTGGCGGCCCGCAAATTGGCGACATGCTCAAGCGCGTGGGCAAAGAGTCTGAGTTTATCGATGGCATGCGTGTCACCGACAGCGAGACCATGGATATCGTAGAAATGGTACTCGGCGGCTCGGTTAACAAATCCATCGTCAATCTGATTAATCAGAACGGCGGTCGCGCCATTGGCCTTACGGGTAAGGATGCTAACTTGATTCGCGCGCGACGGATGACGCTGTCGAAAAAGGATGCCGCTGGGGAAGATATTTCTGTCGATATTGGTCAGGTTGGCGAAGTTGCCGGCATCAAAACCGATGTGCTCGAGCTCATGTTCAAGAGCGATTTCATCCCAGTGATTGCGCCTGTGGGCGTTGGTGACGACGGTGCTTCCTACAATATCAATGCCGACTTGGTGGCAGGCAAAGTTGCTGAAGCCTTGAAGGCCGAGAAGTTGATCTTGCTCACTAACATCCCCGGTGTGATGGACAAAAATAAAAAAGTGCTGACCGGTCTGACTACCAAAGATGTCGACGCACTGATCGCCGATGGCACTATTTATGGCGGCATGCTGCCGAAAATTGCCTGCGCTTTAGATGCCGTCAGAAATGGCGTGCAAACCGCGCACATCATCGACGGTCGTGTGCCGCACGCCTGTTTGCTCGAAGTCTTTACCGACGATGGTATGGGCACTTTAATCAGCAATCGTCTGCCGAAAAAAGCTTAAATCGCGATGCTAGATGCCGGCGGGCAGGTCCTGCTATTTGGACTTGCTCTGCTGGCCAATACGCTATCGGCACTCGCCGGCGGCGGTGCCGGCTTGTTGCAGCTGCCAGTGTTGTTATTCCTTGGTCTCGCCTTCCCTACGGCATTAGCCACGCACAAAATTGCCAGCGTTGCCCTTGGTGTAGGTGCCACCTTGCGCCATCTCCGCGGTGACGGCATTGATTGGCGTTTTGCGCTGTTTATTTTGGCGGCAGGCCTGCCCGGCGTTTATGTTGGTACGCAGGTTATTTTGCAGTTGCCAGATGCGTTGGCACGTGGTGCTTTGGGTGTGCTCACACTGGGTCTTGGTCTGTATTCATGGCGCCGGCCAGCTTTGGGCGTTAGTGCTGAAAAAGCCAATCGCGACCGCGCTGGTATGCTCATTGGCGCGCTCGGGCTATTTGCCATCGGCGTGTTAAATGGCTCGCTGACAAGTGGTACTGGCCTGTTTGTCACCCTATGGTTAGTGCGTTGGTTCGGCCTCGATTACACCCGTGCGGTGACCTACACACTGATTTTGGTCGGGCTATTTTGGAATGGTACGGGCGCGATAGCCTTGGCTCAGCAAGCACCGGTGCAATGGGACTGGCTGCCGGCATTGCTCTTGGGTTCATTACTTGGCGGCTATCTTGGCGCACACATGGCCTTGCGTCATGGCAGCGGCGTAGTGAAGCGGGCGTTTGAGCTACTTACCGTGGCAGTTGGCTGCAAACTCTTGTGGGATGCCGCGCAAGCTTTGGTTTAGCCGGCATCGCCATAAAGCCATTGCAGCACCGCTAGCGCCGCTACTGGCGCTGTCTCGGTGCGCAGGACTCGCGGCCCAAACTGCCAAGGTTGAAAATTACAGGCTTGCGCCGCGCTAATTTCTGCAGCACTCAAACCACCCTCGGGGCCAATGAGCAGCGCTACTGACGCAGGCTTGTCTGAAGCATTTGGGCCGCCAGAAACACTAGGCGCTAGCACCCATTTTTGTGTCGCGACCACTGCTGTTTGCCAGTCACTCAGCGCCATTGGCCCATGTAGTAAAGGTAAGGTATTACGCCCCGATTGCTCACAAGCGCTGACCAATACACCCTGCCAATGTGCTAGTTTTTTCTCGATAGCTTCCACTCCACGCAGACGCAACTCGCAGCGCTCACTGCTGAGTAAGGTGATCTCGCTAACACCCAATTCCACGGCTTTTTGCAGTGCGTAATCGAGGCGATCGCCCTTGCTCATCACTAAGCCAAGATGCGTGTGTAGCGCCGACTCCACGGCTGGCATTGCGATCGAAATAACCGTGACCTGTGCCGAGCGCTTGCTGACTTCGATCAGCTCAACTTCAGCCTCACAGCCTTGACCATCAAACAGTACAGCATGGTCGCCGATGCGAGCGCGCAGCACACGAGTCCAATGATGCGCGGCGGCCTCTGGCAGGCTGAGTGTCATGCCTGCAGTCCATGTTTGCTCAGCGGTTACATATAAACGAATCATGATTTTCTCATCAAAAATATCGGCACGCGTTGTTGCTCGCCGCGGCATAGTCGTAGCGGCTACGCCATGCTCGGCCCCGCTTCACTAAAGCGGCCAGCCGGTGCGCGCAAACCCTCGTCAATAGCCTCAGCCGCGGTGGCGACCATCCAGCGAATTTGTTCGGGCGTGATGATATAAGGCGGCATGAAATACACCACATTGCCGATAGGTCGCAGCAATAATCCTCGCTTTAATGCAGCTTGAAAGATTGCCAAGCCACGGCGTTCGCGCCAGTCATACGGTGTGCCATTAGCTTTGTCGCGTACCAACTCAATCGCGGCAATCATGCCAGTTTGGCGCACACTGCTAACCTGCGGATGATCACGTAAGGGAGCGATGGCCTCCGCCAAAACCAAGGCCAATTGGCGGTTCGCGGCGATGACATCATGCTGCTTGAAGAGGTCTAGCGAGGCCAATGCTACCCGCGCGGCGAGCGCATTGCCGGTATAGCTGTGCGAGTGCAAAAAGCCTTTCAGGGTGTCGTAACGGTCGTAAAAGACCTCATAAATCCGCGCGTGCGTGAGCACTACCGACATCGGTAAATAGCCCGCAGTTAAGCCTTTCGACAACACCAAAAAGTCGGGCGTGATGTCGGCTTGTTCGCAGGCAAACAAAGTGCCGGTTCGACCAAAGCCAACAGCGATTTCATCGGCAATCAAATAGACATTATGTTCATCGCATAATTCACGCAAACGCGTGAGGTAACGCGGCGAATACATGCGCATGCCAGCCGCGCCTTGCACCAAAGGTTCGACAATCACCGCAGCCACTTCATGCGCATGCTTGGCTAGTAGCGACTCCATGCCTTCTAATGCGCGCTGGCAATACACCTCGCAATCGCCATCGGGCGCACCCGCAGGTGCTGCCGGTGATGGTGCTCGCAGCGGCGCTTGCAGCAGCGGTCGATAAGTCTCAGAAAACAACGGAATATCGGTGACGCTGAGCGCGCCAATGGTTTCGCCGTGATAGCTATTTTCCAGCGCAATAAAGCGTGTTTTCTCAGGCGAGCCTTGGTTGCGCCAAGCATGCACGCTCATTTTCAGCGCGACTTCGATGCCAGAGCTGCCATTGTCGGCATAGAAGCAGCGCGTTAACCCTGGCGGCGCTAAGGCCACCAAGCGTTCACTAAGCTCGACAATCGGTTCATGCGTAAAGCCAGCCAAAATCACATGCTCGAGCGTGTCTGCTTGCTCGCGTAAGGCGGCATTAATCTGTGGGTGGGCATGACCAAATAAATTCACCCACCATGAGCTGATGGCATCCATATAGCGCTTGCCATCGAAGTCTTCTAACCAAATGCCTTCGCCACGGCGTATCGGCACTAATGGTAATTGCTCGTGGTCATGCATTTGCGTGCACGGGTGCCAAACATGCGCTAGATCGCGGCGCGAAATATCGGCATTGCTAGAGCGCTTAGTCATTGCGAAGACTCTACGTTGGTGGGCGCTTGAGTGACTGTTTGAGCCATGGCAGGCGAATCAGTTTTCGCGTAATACGCCACCAGTCTGGCCGCCACCGAATCACTCCATACGTTCACCGCGGTGCGGCACATATCCAATGGTCTATCGGTGATTAACAGTAAGCCCAATGCCTCGGCTGGTAGCCCAACGCGGTCCAAGATTAGCGCGATAGCGACAAGGCTGGCAGCAGGAATGCCGGCCATACCTGTTGAAGTGGCTAGCGCCAAAAATAGAACCAATAACTGCTGCACAATAGTTAAATCAGCACCTAGAAGCTGAGCTAAAAACAGCACCGCCACGCACTCATACAGCGCAGTGCCATCCATATTCATCGTAGTGCCCAGCGGCACGGTGAGACCGGTCACAGATGAAGGCACTTTTGCGCGATCATTTAGGCAGCGTAGGGTCACCGGCAAAGTCGCTGCCGATGATGCGGTAGAAAATGCCATCCATAATGCGGGACTCATATCACGGGCATGTTGCAACGGCGATACGCGAGCCAAACGCCAGAGCACAAGGCCAAGACTGAGGCCGGCATGCAGCACTAGCGCGAGCAATACCGTGATGACGAACCAGGCCAATGGTTCGGCGGCAGCCCAGCCAACTTGCGCAGCACTGGTGGTGACTAAAGCGAAAACGCCAAGCGGCGCGGTGCGCAAAACCCATTGCGTCACTGTCATTAGCAGGTGTTGCAAGCTATCCCAAAGTACTTGCTGCGACTGACGAAACTCCGTCGGCAATGTGCGCAGCGCTAGGCCTAAGACTAGCGAAAACAGCACAACGGCGATCAAATTGCCTGCGCTTAAGGCATTGAAAATATTGCCCGGCACTAAGCCTAATAATGTGCTTTGCCAGTCGCTACTGCCGTTGGCGAACGTAGGTGAGAGGCTGGCTTGTGCCATGAGGCTTTGCACATCTTCGGGGTCTAAGCCGGCGCGTAAGCCTGGCGCGATGACATTGCTCAAGATCAGGCCCATGCTGACCGCCAGTAGCGTGCTCATGCCGTAATAGCCGGCAGTGAGCGCACCTAAACGCCCAGGCGCTTGCTCAAGTTTGCCGAGGCCGGCGATCAATGTGGTGGCAATTAACGGTACGGCGACCATCTTCAGGGCATTTAAAAATAAGCTGCCGGTAACGCCTGTGATGCTGAGTGCAGCGTCTTGCCACGGCGCTAGAGGGCCCGACAGTAGCGCGGCGGCGACTAGGCCAAGGCCGAGGCCTAATAAGATTTGCCGAGTTAAAGACATGCCTGCTCCAGTATGAATGCTGAGGTGTGGCCACCACTGGGCATGGGTGGCATCGTGGCGCTACTTTAGCAGACTGGTTTGTGAGCGGGGCAATGCGTGGCGATGAGCGTGCTTAGAAGCCGGCAGCTTGACCTTCGCGACGTGGATCTGCAGCGCCTTGCAAGATGCTACCGCGGCGCACGATGACGCCATGGCCGCTGGCCATTTCGACCACTTTCACATCGTGGCCACGCGCTTTGAGTTCGGCAATCGCATCTCTGCCGAGTGTGCGTTCGACTTCGGTTGGGCCATTGCGATTGAGCGCCATCGGTAAGGAAACGAGCTTGCTAGCATCATGCACACCGGCAATGTAGGCGCTCAGCACTCGTGCATTAAAGCCTAAGATGCGGCTGCCGCCGGGCGAGCCCATGGCGAGTACAGGGCGACCTTCATCATTAATCAATACAGTCGGTGACATGGCGCTGCGCGGGCGCTTGCCAGGGCCAACACGGTTGGCCACAGGCAGATTGCTTTGCGTGGGCACGAAGCTGAAATCGGTGAGTTGATTATTCATCAGCACGCCGCGAATCAGTAGGCGAGAGCCAAAGCGATCTTCGATAGATGAAGTCATTGCCAACCAACGGCCTTGGGTATCGACAATACTGATATGGCTAGTGCCGTACTCGAGAATTTGTCCATCAGTGGCGCTAACTTTTGCGCCATGTGGCGTGCCCGCCGGTACAGCACCTTGAGCGGCTAAATCTTCAATAAGACGTGCACGCTGATTCAAATAATAGTGGCTGAGTAGGCCACTTACTGGCACGACAACTTTGCGCGGATCAGCACCGTAGCGCTGGCGGTCAGCAAAGCCTAAGCGCTCAGCCTCGAGCAAGCCATGCAGAGAGTCGGTGCTGAGGTCATTGCCAAGAGTATTGAGCACGGGGCCACGCTGAGTTTGTTGATGGCGCTGCCAGAGGCTGACCATTTCCAACACACTAAAGCCACCGCTGGGTGCTGAGGCCGAACAAGCATTAAAGCTAGCGATGGGCAGGCAGAGTGCCGGCGTCACATCGGCGCTATACGAAGACCAATCGCTATCGGTGATGTCGCTACCAGCGGCGCGTAACTCACGGACAAAGCGCTTGGCTAGCTTGCCTTGATAAAATGCTGATGGGCCTTCTTTGGCCAGCGTTTCTAGCAGTTCGGCATAGGCTGGGTTTTTCAGCAAGTGGCCGGTTGGCCAAGCTTTGCCGGAGCGATTTAGCAGCAGTGGCGCCAAGGTTTTTGAGCGCGCTAGCAGAGGGTCAGTGGCGGAAAGCGTGTGCAAACGGTGCGACACCGGCACGCCTTTGCGTGCGGCCTCGATGGCTGGCGCGAGCAGGGTTTGCCACGGCAGCTTGCCCCAGCGCTGATGCGCCAGATCGAGCATAGACACGACGCCAGGCACACCAACCGCACGGGCGTTGGCCAGGGCTTCGTCGAAGGCCATGGCTTGGCCATCGGCACGTAAAAATCGGCGATCAGTGGTTGCAGCAGGTGCTGTTTCGCGACCATCGATCGCGGTTACACGAGCAGTTTTTTCTCGCAATGGTTCGGCGAAAACCATAAAGCCGCCGCCACCAAAACCAGATGACTGCGGCTCAACCAAGCCGAGCATGGCTTGTGCAGCAATGGCCGCATCGATAGCACTGCCGCCAGCACGTAGCATCGTGAGCGCGGCTTCAGTGGCAAGCGGATGCGCAGTCACCACCATGGCGTTGGCAGAAGTCATTGTGCTTAGCGGGTAGCGGCCAGAGCCAGCTTCTGGTGTGGCTTGACGCAGAGCATTGGCCGCTAAAACAGCGGCTGTGTCGCTTGCGGGCTGATGGCTGCAGGCGCTCAGTATTAGGCCGATAGCAGCCAAAGTACTCAGCGCCGGCAGACGCATTAGCGTGGTAGCCCTAGGTTGTTCCAGAGCGCGAGCGTGGGCTCGGCTTGGTTCATGCTGTAGAAGTGTAGGCCAGGCGCGCCGCCGTCGAGCAATTGCTGGCTTAGGCGCGTAATGACTTCTTCGCCAAACGCGATGATGCTAGCGCTGTCGTTGCCGTAGCTGGCGATTTGTTGGCGTATCCAGCGTGGAACTTCGGCGCCACAGGCATCGGAGAAACGCACCAGATTTTTGAAGTTAGTAATTGGCATGATGCCGGGGATGATAGCAATATCGCAGCCGGTCGCGCGAACACGATCGACGAAGTGAAAATAGCTATCGGCGTTAAAGAAATATTGCGTGATGGCGGAGTTGGCGCCGGCGTTAGCCTTAGCGACAAAATTGCGCACGTCATCGGCCAGCGAGGCGGCTTGCGGATGGCATTCCGGATAGGCCGCAACTTCGATCTTGAAGTGATCGCCACTGTGCTCGCGGATATAGCGCACCAAGTCGGCGGCATACGGCAGCTCTTTGCTGCGCGCAGTCACTTCTGCTGGCAAGTCGCCGCGCAGTGCCACTAAGCGATCAATGCCCATTTCGCGATAGCCATCGAGCAGCTCAGCGATCTCGGCTTTGCTGTCGCCAACGCAGGATAAGTGCGGCGCGACCGCATAGCCCAGCGCTTGCACATCACGCACCGCACCCAAGGTACGGTCGCGAGTGGAGCCGCCGGCGCCGTAGGTCACTGAGAAAAACTCAGGATTTACGGCACCTAGGCGACGCGCCACTTCACGCAATTTCTCGGCACCAACATCGGTTTTTGCCGGAAAGAATTCGATGCTGAAGTGGCTCATATTAGTACTTGTAGCTCTCAGGTTTGAATGGACCTTCAACCGGCACGCCGATGTAATCGGCTTGTGCTTGAGTGAGCTTAGTCATGACGCCACCAAAGCCAGCAACCATGGCCGCAGCAACTTCTTCGTCGAGCTTTTTCGGCAGCACTTCAACGCGAATCTGTGCGGCTTTTTGATCAGCTGGCAGGTCAGCAAACTTCTCGCCATAGAGGAAAATTTGCGCCAATACTTGGTTAGCAAACGAGCCATCCATGATGCGTGATGGGTGACCGGTGGCATTACCCAAGTTCACCAAACGACCTTCTGATAGCAAGATGAGGTAGTTGGGGTCGGTTGGGTTGGCTTCTGTGCCGAAGGGCGTGCGGTAAACTTTGTGCACCTGAGGTTTAACTTCATCCCAGACCCAGTTTTTGCGCATAAAGGCGGTGTCGATTTCGGTGTCGAAATGGCCGATATTGCAAACCACTGCGCCATTTTTAAGCGCACGCAACATAGCCGCGTCGCAGACTTTATCGTTGCCGGTAGTGGTCACGATTAAGTCGGTTTCGCCGAGCAGACGGGCGTTCACGTCTTCATCGCGGCCAGTAACGATGCCGTCGTTGTAGGCCGAGACTAGCTCGAAGCCATCCATGCAGGCTTGCATAGCGCAGATAGGATCGACTTCAGTGATGCGGACGATCATGCCTTCTTGGCGCAATGAAGCGGCTGAGCCTTTACCGACGTCGCCATAGCCAACGACCAAGGCGCGACGGCCCATCATCAGCATGTCGGTGCCGCGTTTGATTGCGTCATTGAGCGAATGGCGGCAGCCGAACTTGTTGTCATTTTTCGATTTTGTTACCGAATCGTTGACGTTGATCGCAGGCACTTTCAGTGCGCCTTTGGCCGCCATTTCGATCAGGCGCATAACGCCAGTGGTAGTTTCTTCGGTGATGCCGTGAATGCTCTCGAGCATTTGTGGGTATTTTTGGTGAATCAGGCCGGTAACATCACCGCCGTCATCAAGAATCATATTGGCAGCCCAAGGCTTGTCGTCGACTAGTACAGTTTGCTCGATGCACCACCAGAACTCTTCTTCAGTCAGGCCTTTCCACGCGAAAACTGGGATGCCGGCAGCAGCGATTGCGGCAGCGGCGTGGTCTTGTGTGGAGAAAATATTGCACGATGACCAACGCACTTCGGCGCCCAACGCGACCAGTGTTTCAATCAGCACGGCAGTCTGAATGGTCATGTGGATGCAGCCGATAATTTTCGCATCTTTCAATGGCTGGCTGGCGGCGTAAGTCGCGCGCAGGCCCATCAGCGCTGGCATTTCAGCTTCGGCCAAGATGATTTCTTTGCGGCCATAAGCAGCTAAGCTGATATCGCGAACTTTAAAATCGGTAAAATTTTGTAGATTAACTTGAGCGTTCATCAGGAGACTCTCCGAGCGAACGGGCGCCGTTGACTAGAAATGCAATCGAGCCTGACAGAATATTCCTTGCCGAAATAATCTGCTGCAGCGCCCCTCGATCGCCGGGTTGGCGCGCAGTATAGCTGCTCGCGAGCAAATATCCAAAATTATTGATATAGCAATTGTGGGCTTTTTTAATGGAAGGCATAGCCGCTGTGTAAGTCATCGCACATGGCTGCCTAAAATTTAGCTTTGTGGTACTTTTGTAAGCTAATTTTCCGTAGGGCTAATTCCCATGCGCACACTAATTTTGTCGGCAATCGCTATTGCCTCTTTTTCTTCTATTTCGCATGCCGCCACTTTTGGCGTGACACCACAGGTGGGTTTGGCCGGTGCTGGCGCCACGGTGCAGTGGGGCTTCAACGAGTACTTGGCTTTATCGGCGGGTTATACAGGGCTTGATCGCAGCATTAGCGATGTCAAAACTGATGATGCGACTTATGACGCAGATATATCGATCAAAAATCCGCAGCTATTTGTGAATTGGGCGCCGTTTGGTGGGCATTTCCGCATGTCATTTGGCGTGGTGGCGCAGAATAGTAAGGTTGATTTGGTGGGGCGAGATTTCGACCCTGCTTCGGGCGTTAGTTCGGCGACAGTTAAAGCGGAGTTTGCTCAGTCCATTGCACCCGCTTTCACTTTAGGTTGGGAGACACCGCTAGATAAAGTCGGTTTCGGTTATCACTTCAGTATTGGTGCTATGTATGCCGGCAAGCCAGAGGTTGATGCAAATATTCAATGCACGATTACATGCGTCGGCCTCGAGCAAGACGAAGAGCGCAAAATTGAAGACGAGCTCTCTAAATACAAAGTTCTACCCATCCTACAAGCCGGCGTTTTGTATCGTCTGTAATGCAGCGCTGATACTGGCCACAAATAGCTAGCATGCTCCGGCATCATCAATAAGTGCGTCGCATGCGGCGCGCCTAATAAAAATAAAAAATGAGGCACGCCATGCGTTTAACGCTATTAACGATAGCTCTAGCTAGTTTACTCGCTGCTTGCGGCGGCAGTAATAGTTCGTCGGGAGTCACGAATCCACCGGCGTCGGATACAACTGCATCTGCCAATAAAGCCGCCAACTGCAAAGCCTTTGCACCCGATCAGTTCGTCACTCGTAATGACATTACGGCTGGCAGCCGCACGGCTGATGCCACACTGATGCTGCGCTTTTTACACTACACCGATGACCACATCATCGATGACGAAGGTCAAACCATTAATGGCCTAGGCGTTTCCGATCCGATATATCCGCTATTTGAATCAGCACAGCGCCTGCAAGAAGAGTACTCAGACGAAGTGCTCAATAATATGATCGGCCATAGCAACGACTGTATTAAAGAGTATCCAGCGGCCTTTATGATCGTCACTGGCGATAGCGCCGACCTCACCACGCTGGCCGAAACCCGCCGTTTTATCGATAATCTCGATGGCACATTCGATCAAATGAGCGCATTTGAGAAGTCTTGTGTCGCAGGCCTGCCTAAAGGCACGCCGACATTTGTCATTCAGCAAACCTGTACACGCTTTACAGGCCGTGGCGTGCCCGATAGCCAAAGCCCAGATCCTGATGTCAGTGACCCAAGCTTTCAGTTCACGCTAACTCGGACATTGCGCCAAATCGTCAATCAGCTGGCTGCGCAGCTAGGGCGCGATGATAACGGTGGTACCGATCCAAGTCGCCAAACATTGACTCAAGCTCCAGGCCTACCGCAGGTTCTGCGCTGTAATGGCACAGATGCAGGCTGTGAGAACCAGGCATTAAAAACACCGTGGTATGTCGCTTTTGGTAACCACGATGGCTATTTGCGCGGCACGCTGCCATTGGGCGTGGGCATTAATGAGCTGTCATTTTTGACCACGGGCCGGCGTCATATTGTTCAGCCGCGCGAGTTCATCCAAGAGTTTTTTGAAACTAGCAGCCAGCCAGTTGGTCATGGTTTTAACTTCGTTGAAGCCGCGCGCCGTGATGACGGCGACAAACGCAACGATGGCTACTACGCTTTTACTAGCGGCAAGTTCCGCATGTTAGTGCTTAACACTGTCCTTGATGGCACTGATCCGCGGCTACCCACCGATCTCATTCGTAATCCGCTAGCACTCTCTGATGGCACCATCGATAGGGCGCAGTTTAATTGGGTAAAAGATGAGTTAGATAAAGCCTATAAAGCGAAGCAACTAGTAATGGTTTTTTCGCACCATCCCGACTTAACCTTTGCTGAGTTCGGCATGTTTGCCGCTGCCGTGCCTATCGAGGTGAAAGCAGAAGAGCTAAATGCTGAGTTGGCTAGCTATCCGAATATGGTGGCTTGGCTGGCAGGGCATACCCACTTGCATCGCGTACGCCCCTTTGCCGTGACTAGTGGTGAGGATGGCAAGTTGGCCGGCACTAACGGAGAGATTAGCTCGTCGATAGCATGCAAAAAGCCGGGAGTTGCCAGCGATGGCAAACCACATTGCCGAGGCTTCTGGCAGGTCGAAACGGCATCGCTGATTGATCATCCGCAAGAGCAGCGCCTCATTGAGCTATTCGATAACGGCAATGGCACCGGCACGCTACGTGGCCCTGTGCTGACACATACCTACGAGCGCTCACGCAAATTGGCCGAGGCCGATGACCGCTGCCAATTTTACCTGCTCGATCCAAATAGTCTGCAAAAGCTCAGCAGCGATGGTGGCCT
This sequence comes from Paraperlucidibaca wandonensis, assembly GCF_042677145.1. Lineage (NCBI taxonomy): Bacteria > Pseudomonadati > Pseudomonadota > Gammaproteobacteria > Moraxellales > Moraxellaceae > Paraperlucidibaca > Paraperlucidibaca wandonensis. Next base: position 2,230,628 of record NZ_JBHTIT010000001.1, read on the forward strand.
AGATGCTATTTGCAGTTTTGGCCTAACGCGCCAAGGCACACCACTTGATCGCAACGTTGAGCTAATGTTCCGCATGCCAACGTTCTGACTTTAGTCGTAGGGCGTGCGCGCATAGGTTTCGTGCGCGCTTTCGCCTGCTAAGCTGATTGATGAGTTGAGTTTTCATCGGAGGCACAGGCATGGCGCAAGTCGAATCGCAGGCCACGGAGCATCACGGCGAAAGCCTGCGCCGTTTTATGCGCCAGCACCCACCATTCGACCGCTTGCCCGAAGCTGAATTGCAGTTTTTGCTCAGCCGCGGCCAGCTGGTGTTCTACCAGGCTGGCAGTGTCTTATTCAGCCCTAGCGGTACGCCCGTCGAACACTTTTTCATGGTCTATCAAGGCCGCGTGCAAGGCGTTCGCCATGAACATCAGCAAGACCATGTGCAATTCGAGATTGGTTTAGGTGAGTGTTTTCCTCTAGCTGCTTTGATGGGCGAACGGCCGACTCGCACTGAGCATGTCGCACTTAATGACACTTTTTGCCTGCGTTGGGCGCGTGATGATTTCGCTCAGCTAGTGCGTGAATCCGAGCCATTTCGCGAGTTTGCTCTGGGCGGTGTTAGCGGCTTACTTGCCGAAGTTGGCCGACAAATGCAGCAGCATGTTGCTGGTCAACTGGGTAGTGATTTTTCTATGGCTCAGGCCATAAGCAGTCTTGTTGCGCGCGCTCCAATTTTTGCCATGCCTAATGCCACGCTTGCCTCCGTGCTTGCACAAATGGAAGCCTCGCATGTCAGCAGCATCGTCATCATTGACTCAGGGCGGCGGCCGATTGGCATTTTTACATTGCGCGATTTACGCCGTCGCTTGGTTCTCGAAGGTTGGCAACCCGAGGCACCAATATCAGCTTGGATGACGCCGCAGCCGATCACCGTTGAGCATGACTTACCGGTGTTTCAAGCGGCATTGCTGATGGCCGAGAAAGGCATCACGCATATGGTGATTTGCCGCAATGGACGCCTGCTTGGCGTCTTGGCTGAGCGCGATATCTTTGCCCTCCAGCGGCTTAATTTAGTCAGCTTAAGCCGAGATATTCGCTGTGCTACGCGCATTGATCAGCTGCAATCCAGCCGTTTGGCATTAGCTAAATTGGTTGATCAGTTGCTCGCTCGCGGCGCTCAGGCCGATCAAATCACTCAGCTTATTGCTCGCCTCAATGATCAAATCGTACAGCGCGTTATTAGCCTAGTAAGCGCTAGTCATGGTGCGCCAACGCGACCATTTACTTGGCTCTGTTTTGGCAGCGAGGCGCGCGAAGAGCAGGCCCTGCACACCGATCAAGATAACGGTCTATGGTTTGATGCCGAGCCCGATGAGACCGAAGCCGTGCGCCAGCAATTTCTGCCATGGGCAAGCGAGGTCAATAAGCAGCTCGATAGCTTAGGTCTGGTTTGGTGCCCAGGTGGCATCATGGCGGGGCAGCGGAAGTGCTGCTTGAGCGCGGCAGAATGGCGACAGCGCTTTGCGAAAATCATCCACGAGCCAACACCAGAGAAAGTATTGGAAGCGGTTATTTTCTTCGATATGCGTGCCGTGCAAGGCGACATCGCAGGCGTTGAATCTTTGCGCCAAACCTTGCTGGAGTGGACACAGCAGCGTGATATTTTTCGCCGTATTTTGACTGAAGATGCTCTGCGCCGCCGGCCACCACTGGGGCAAATTCGCGACTTTCGCTTAAGCCGTGGCGGCGATCACCCCAATACCTTTGACCTGAAAACCGAAGCTCTAGCGCCAATAGTCGAGGCGGCCAGAGTGCTCGCGCTTACCCATGGCGTGTCGTCGGTATCAACCACTCAGCGCCTGCGTGATTTAGCTAGTGTAGATGGTTTAAGAGCAGTCGATGCTGCGGCCTATGAGGAAGCATTTCAGCACTTACAACTGCTGCGCTTGCAGCTACATCAAGAGCAGCAACGCGCAGGTCTCGCCTTGCATAACCGCTTAAACCCAGATCTGTTAAATCCATTAAATCGTCGAATTTTGCGCGAATGCCTGCGCCAAGTGCAGCGTCTACAGCGCGATATGGCGAGCCGAGTTGGGCTATGAAGCTCTCGCAATGGTGGCAAGTGATTCGTCGGCCATTGCCTGCGTGGTGGCCACAGTCAGCAGCGCTTGATGAGACGCTATTGGCGAGCGATCGCATCATTATTTTAGACACCGAAACCTCGGGGTTTTCTGCACAGCAAGATCAACTGCTGTCATTGGCGGCGGTCACTTACGAGGCCGGCGCTTTAAGTATGGGTGAGCAATGGTATGCCACGCTCAACACATCCGATGCGCAAGGTTTGGGCGATAGTGTCTTGGTGCATAGACTTACCGCCAGCCAATTAGCCGATGGCATGGACTTGAACGAGGGCATCACCACCTTGGCGCAGTTTGTCGGCGCGGCGCCGGTGTTGGCCTATCACCATGGCCATGATCGTAGTTTTATTAAGGCGGCGATGTACCGCTCTGGCTATCCCATGCTGCCTTGGCGTTGGCTGGAGGCGGCCGACGTGTTTGCTTTGGCATGGCCAGCTGCCGGGCTGGAGCAAGCGAGCTTAGATGACTGGTTGCAGTGGCATGAGATCGTGGTCGAAGAGCGCCATCACGCCTTGGAAGATGCATGGCTGACGGCGATGTTGTGGTTAAAGGCAGTGCCAGCATTGGCTGCGCAAGGCATCACAACGCGTGTGAAGTTGGTTAAGGCTATGCAGTCAAAACGTGCGCTAATCCGTCAGCGCGCGGGCTAGCACGAGGTTTAATCTTGCGTCGTAGTTGTCGGCTCTCGAGGCGTCCACCGCAGTGTACCCATAACGTAGTCTGTCAGAGGAAAGGTCAGATTAAAGTTCACCGCCGTCATGTCGTCGCGATGATGATGCAGGCGATGCAGATGCGCCATTGCCGCCAAGCCTGGCACGAGCCGGTGCAGCCAATGACCATCGGGCAGATGATCGCTAAAGTGAAATGCTTCATAGAGCACGTAGGTGCCGCTAATGCCGGCCAACCAAAGCCAAGCGGCATTAGTCGAGACAAAATGATTAAACGCCCATGCGCCCGGAGCGCCAATAAACGCGACAACGACGATAATCAACCACGCTGGAAACAACACCACGCGCCAGTCGCTTGGCGATTGCCATTGCATATTACTGTCGGTGAAAAAGCTGTGGTGGTCGCCGGTATGGCGCTGGTAAAAAAGCTTGGCCCAGCGTTTTTTGCGATGCCCAAGGCTTAGATGTATGGCGTATTCGCCAATATTTCCCAGCAATAGTGCGAGGGCTAGCACTAGCCATTCGAAGGTTTGCACCGCCTCTAATTGCGCCATCGATACCAACACCACCGTGAGGCCGGCGACGGCTATCCAAAGCGCATGCAAGCGCCCGGAATAGCGCGGATGCATGGCGGCACGATAGCGTGCGCGAAACGCCTCGGTATCGTGCTTCATTGCGGCTGCCAGTTTTTAACCAAATCCATGACCTTATTAGCCTTTCGACCCATGATTGCGCAAGCCGTGAGCATGCCGCCCATGAGCGCGCCACCAACACCAGCGGTGACAACATCTTGCCCTGTTAAGGCTAAGCCTGGCACGGGCGTAATGGGGTGTAGCCAGCTCTGACGAAAGCGCTCAACGTCATGATCCAAGCCGTAAATTTCGCCTTCGGGATAATTGCCAAACCAAGCGGTGGAAAGTGGCGTCGACAGTTCGGCATAGACCAAGGCATCGCGCAGCTGCGGCAGTTCTTTATACAGCGCCTCTAGCAAGCGTTCCTGCAACTGCGCTTTGAAGGTGTCGTAGTCTTCGCCGCGTTGGCCCCAGGTCGTGTCTTGCCATTTTTCGAACCACTGCCATGGCGCCATAGTCAGTACTTCCACGGTACTTTTGCCGGGATAGTTGGTGTTCCAGTCGGGGTCTTTCGCTGAAGGAAAGGAAATATAGAGCATAGGGAACGGAGCGTTTACATCGGCCTGAAAAGCAGCAGTATTGGCCTCATGATGCGGTGTCGGATAAATCCATAGGTTGGTTTTTGGCAGTCCCAGCTCAGCAGCAGTGCCTTTAAAGCCGGCATAAATACATAAATGCGCGCTCGAAGTTTTCACCTGCTTGAGCTTGGCGGGATAGCCCAAGGACTCGCGCACAGTAGCCGGTAATAGCTTTTCAAATGTTAGGCGCGCGCCAGCTGAGCTCACGATTTGTGGCGCTCGCAAGACATCGCCATTTTCCATGCGCACACCAACTGCACGGCCCTTCTCAATGACGATTTCTTCGACCTTGGCATAGGTGAAAACCTCACCGCCACCGGCGCGAATCACAGGCGTGATGGTGTCGGGAATCTGCCATGAGCCGCCGATAGGATAGCTGCCGCCGCCAAAATAGTGCTTAACCACCGTGGCGTGCATTAGGAAGGAGGCATCACGCGGCACCATGCCGTAGTCGCCCCACTGGCCAGTTAGTACGCCAATAAGCTCTTGATTTTGCGTGAGTTCTTCCAGGACTTCGCGCACGCTGCGGTAGCAGTTTTTTGGCACTAATAAGGGTCGCGCGGTGTGGTAGGCGCGACCCAATAAACGCGGCATGGCTTGGCCAGCAAAGAACTTTTGCGCTGAGCGCGCAGTTTCATCTACTAACTCGATGTATCGGCGGATAGCGGCTTCTTCAGCTGGAAAGTGCTCTACCAGACTATCGATAAGCGCGGCACGGCCTTCGACGAAATCCACACGGCGATCACCAATGATGATGCGATCGTAAGTGTTGTCCATGGCCGACCATTTCAGCGCGCCATCGCTAATCACATCAAATAAGCGACGCAAGGTGCTGTGGGGTTTATGCACTTCGCCGATGTAATGCACACCGACATCCCACTCAAAGCCTTCGCGCTCATAACTGTGGGTAAAGCCGCCGGCGGTGTAATGCTGCTCAAGCACGCAAACACGTTTTCCGAGCTTAGTCATTAGCGCGGCAAGGCTAAGCCCGCCAATGCCGGAGCCAATAACGATAATGTCGTAGTTTTCCGCTGCGCGGCCGCTACGGTAGCGGCGTCCAGTTCGACGCATATGCGCTCCTCTCTGCTTCTAGGTCAGGATGGGTCAGGCAGTGAGCTTTGCGAAGATACGAGCTTTACGCAAGTACTAATGGCGAAACATATTTTTAACGCGATTGAAGTGCTCCATTCCCGATGTTTATGCGTATTATCAAAGACATCATCAGCACAGAAAGGGCGAAAACATGAGCATTCAAGAAATGAATCGAAAGATGGCCGAATGGCGTGCCAGCATGGATGCCCACGCATTAGAGCCGCAGCAACGAAAAGTTATGGAAGAGTCGATGGACGCGATGGCGTTGCAATTTCGCAGCAATCAGCCGCCCAGTGCTGAGGCGTTCGAAAGTGAGCTGCATCGTCTAGAGATGATGTGGGCTGCCGATCATCCGCTGTTGGCAACCATCATCACGGAAACCCTGCGCCGCTTATCGGCAATGGGCATCTAAGCCAGCTGCCACCAAGTTAAAACCGACTTACCGAGCGTCCCTGCTCGGTAAGTCGTTAGGGCTTTTACAGGTCTGCTTTTGCAGCCCTGTTGTTACAGACCAGCTTCAGCGCGCAGCATTTCAGCTTTATCGGTGCGTTCCCAAGTAAACGCTGTCGCGGTGTGTTGCTTAGCGACTTTGCGGCCTTGCTCCCACACGGTGTGATCGTAAGTCAGCTCGTAGGGCTTGCGGCCGAAATGGCCGTACGCCGCGGTTGGGCTGTAAATCGGGTGCAGCAAATCGAGCTGGCGGGTGAGGCCATAAGGGCGCAGGTCGAAATGCGCACGCACTAAATCGATGATGCGCTGATCGCTGATTTTGCCAGTGCCGAACGTGTTGATCGAGACCGAGGTTGGCTCAGCCACGCCAATGGCATACGACACTTGAATCTCGCAACGATCAGCCAAGCCTGCCGCAACAATATTTTTCGCGACATAACGACCGGCATACGCTGCCGAGCGATCGACTTTCGATGGATCTTTACCGGAGAAAGCGCCGCCACCGTGACGTGCCATGCCGCCGTAAGTATCGACAATGATTTTGCGGCCAGTTAAGCCGCAATCGCCCATGGGGCCGCCAATTTCAAAGCGGCCTGTTGGGTTGATGTAGAACTTGGTGTCTTTGTTTAGCCACTCTGCCGGCAACACTTTTTTAACGATGAGCTCCATCACGCCTTCGTGCAGATCGGCATCGCTAACACTGGTGCTGTGCTGTGTAGAGAGCACCACAGCATCGACGGCGACTGGCTTGCCATTGGCGTAGCGGAAGGTGATTTGCGACTTGGCGTCGGGACGCAGCCAGGCGAGTTCACCAGATTTTCGTGCTTGTGCTTGGCGCTCCATTAAGCGGTGCGCATAGAGAATTGGGGCAGGCATCAGCGCGTCGGTTTCATTGCTAGCATAGCCAAACATCAGGCCTTGGTCGCCAGCGCCTTGATCTTCGGGCTTGCTACGATCAACGCCTTGAGCGATGTCAGGAGATTGCGCGCCGACCATATTCATCACCGCGCAAGTGCGGCCATCGAAACAGACGTCGGAGCTGTCGTAGCCAACTTCGACAATCTTATCGCGGATGATTTTTTCGTAATCGATGATGGCGGTGGTGGTGATTTCACCGGCGATCAGAGCAACGCCTGTTTTGACAATAGTCTCGCAGGCCACACGGGCTTGCGTGTCTTGCGCCAAGATGGCGTCGAGCAGAGCGTCGGAGATCTGATCTGCAAGCTTGTCCGGATGTCCTTCAGACACCGACTCGGAAGTGAAAATGCTGTATTCGCTCATAACATCGTCCTAACGGGTAGTGCCGCGAGGCGCGGCAGCGGGTTTTTGAAATTCATGAATTTGCACACGGAAGCCGTTGCGCAAGGCTAAATAGTCGGCACTCACAGGTAGCACGCCGGCGCGCCGCGTCCAATGCAACAAGTCTTCGGCAGGAAAGCCTAACCAAGCATCGCCACAGGCATCACGCACCCAATCTTGGTCGTGCTCACATAGCTCAGTGATGATCAAGCGGCCATCATCGGCAAGCTGCTCGCAGGCGAGATCGATGAGTTGCTCGGGTTGCGGCACATGGTGCAGCACCATATTGATGACGATGGTATTGGCCTTTTTTTGCAGAGCGTGCGAGAGCAAATCACCATGCTTGAGCGTGATATTACTGAGCTGCGCGCCAGTCACCACCGATTGAGCTTTATCGAGCATTTCTCGTGAAGCATCGATAGCCAAAACTTGCTCAAAATGCGGACTGACCATGGGCAGTAAGTCGCCTTCACCGGGGCCAATTTCCAGCAATAACTCGCCTGGCACACGAATAGCGCGCTCAGCGGCCAAAGGACCGTATTCGCTAAATGCGGCGATTTGCTCTTGCTGGCTGCGAAAGCTAGTGGCGTTTTCAGTAAAGAAACGCTGTGAGGCTTGCGCGCGTTGCTCGTGTATCGTTTTTAAGCGCTGCATCACCGCCAATGGCAATGCGCCTTCATCGAGCTCGGCCATCAGTCGACGTTTCAAGCTTCCGGCTTCAGCACCACTTGGGTCGCGGCGATAAAAAACCGTTGTACGTTCACGCCGAGTAGTGACAAGGCCGGCGTGTAATAAAATTTTCAGATGATGGCTGAGCGACGGCTGTTTGCTATCGAGCAGAAAGCAGAGCTCCAAAACGCCAAATGCGTCGCGTGCCAGCAAGCGCAAAATTGTCAGGCGCAGCGGATCACCGGCCGCACGCAACCAGCTCGCGAGTTGGGCAAGAGCAGAGTCGGTGGCGATGAGTGGCGCAGGTGAGGTTGGCATAGCACGGCAGTGTAACTGCCAATGATCGCTATATCAATTTTTTTTGATTAAACATCTTGGGTATTTTCTGTAGCTTCTGTAATAGCAAAAAGCCACAGCATATGAAGGTGCCGTGGCTTTTTTTTGATGCTTAAATAATTGTATTTAAGGTAATAAATACAATTACTTATTTTACATCTTGCAGCGGGTCTACTTGTTCGCGATGCGCCAAATGCTCAGGTCGCGGCTCAAGGCCATTAGCTGGCGTGCCTAGCATGTTTTCTACGCTGTTATAGACCAAAAAGGCGTTAGCGCGTGGATGCTTGGATGCCTCATCGGCACTACGGTGCTGAATATTGCAGTCGAAAAACACCACGCTTCCGGCCAAACCTGTTGCGCTGGTGACTTCGCCTGCTTGATGAGTCAGCAGCGACAAAATCTCTGGAGATGGCTGGCCCATGGTGTGCGACTCGTGCGCGGCTTCGTCGTCGGTGACGGGGCAGGTAGCAGGATCAACACAGCCAACATAGGTTTTATGCGAGCCAGGAATCAGTAACTTTGGCGCATGCTCCGCAAGGTTATCGGTGAGCAATACTGAGCATGACAGAGCGCGCATAGCAGGCATGCCATCTTCGGTATGCCAAGTTTCAAAGTCTGAATGCCAGTAAAACTCTTCTTGCGTATTGGCGGCACGATAGTTCAAACGGCTTTGGTGCAAATAGACTTCGCTGGCCAAAATATAGCGCGCAAACTCAAGTAGTTTGGGATGGCGAACTAGGCGATCAAACAGCGGGCTAGCCGATGGCAGGTCGAGAAACGACAGAATGTCATCGCTTTCTTGCTCACGCAGAACCAGCGGTGAGTCGTTAGCCGTTACTTCATCGCGGAGTTGAGTCATCGCAATCGTGAGCTCAGCCACTTCATCGGCAGTGAGCACATTGGGCAATACTAAAAAGCCTTGCTCAGCAAATTTGGCTTCATCTTCAGCACTCAGCCATTCTGGGCGAGCACTGGCTTCCGACCACACCACGGGCTCATGGCGACGTGCAAGTAAATGCTCGCTTATAGCTCGTGATGGATAGGGGTCGCGGCATAGGGACAACATAAAATTACTCCGGATCTGCTGGGTAAGCGCCATCTGGGCCATGGACTTCGTCACCGCGTAAGGGCGGATCAAAGACACAAATTAGGCGCAGGCGTGTGGTGGCACGCAGCAGGTGGCGGTCGTGCTTATCGAGCGCATACATGGTGCCGGGCTGGATCGCGATAGGCTCACCTGGTGTCGGTGCGTCTTCGCTGCCGTGTAGTGGCTGAATCTCGCCCTCACCTTCAATGCAGTACACAGCTTCTAGGTGATTTTTGTACCAAATATGCGTTTCAGTGCCTGGATGAATCCAGGTTTCATGCAGAGAAAAGCCCATGCCATCTTTGCGAGTCAGGAGGCGAAAGCTTGACCAGTTATCGGCATGGACGGCTTGGCTGCTGGCCGCAATCTCATCAAAATGGCGAATGATCATGCAGTTTTCTCCTCAATGGTGGCAGGCGCTAAGGTGCGGCGGGCGTGAGTTAGAGCTTCATCAAAAATGCGTAAGCCAGCTTCTAGGTCGGCCTCGCTCATGATTAGTGGCGGCAGCATTTTGACCACTTCGCCATGTGGGCCACAGGTCTCAATAATCATGCCCTGCTCGAAGCAGCGCGCGCTCACAGCATCGGCCATGTCGCTATTTTCTAAAACGATACCGGCAACCATGCCACGACCGCGAATGGCGGTAATGCCTGGATGGCGTTTGCGCAGGCCTTCAAGGCGCTGATGCAATAAGCGGCCTTTGACGCGGACCTCATCAGCAAAGCTGTTGTCGGCCCAGAAGGTGTTAAGCGCAGCAGTGGCGGTAACGAATGCCGCGTTGTTGCCGCGGAAGGTGCCGTTGTGAGCCGATGGCGTCCAAATATCGTATTCAGGCTTGATCAACACTAGCGCCATAGGTAAGCCATAGCCCGAGATCGATTTCGACAAGGTCACGATGTCGGGGTTGATACCCGCTTGCTCAAAGCTAAAAAATGAACCGGTGCGGCCACAGCCCATTTGAATGTCATCGACAATCAAGAGCATGTCATGGCGACGGCACATGGCAGCAAGGCCACGTAGCCAATCGGCTGATGCGGTATTAATGCCACCTTCGCCCTGAATACATTCGACCAAAACAGCGGCTGGTGCGTCCATGCCTGAACCTGGATCGCTAAGCTGCTTTTCGATCAAGTCGAGAGTGTTGATGTCGCGACCATAATAGTTGGCGTAGGGCACAAACTGCGTGTCAGTCAGTGAGGCACCAGTGGCATCGCGGAACTTGCTTGAACCCGTGGCGGCAACCGAACCCGTTGTCACACCGTGGAAAGCGTTGGTAAAGCACAGGATGTTGTTGCGTGCTTTGACCAAGCGAGCCAGCTTCAAGGCTGCTTCCACAGCGTTGGTGCCGGTAGGGCCGGTGAACTGAATTTTATAGTCGAGGCGACGCGGTTTTAAAATCGTACGCTCGAAAGTTTCGATGAACTCACGCTTGGCTTCTGTGGCCATGTCTAGGCCATGCAAAATGCCATCGGCCTGTAAGTATTCGATGAGCGCAGCCTTCAGCGTGGGATGGTTGTGGCCATAGTTCAAGCTGCCAGCGCCGGCGAAAAAGTCGAGGTACTCACGACCTTCTTCGTTGGTGATGTGGCTGCCAACGGCGCGGGTAAACACCGTTGGGTAGCTGCGAACATATGAGCGAACTTCCGACTCGAGTCGGTCAAAAATGGCTAATGGCATAGTTTATTTCTCCTGTGAATTTTGTAGGCTGTCGGCAAGTGGGGCGGGAAATGGCCCGATGCGAAACAGTTGCTCGGCTTCATGGCCGTGCGTGCCGAATAGTTCGGCCTCAAAGTGTGTCGAAATGGTCAGAGGGCAATTCAAGCGCTCGGCCAATTTCGCAAATAAGCGGGCGGAAGCCTTATTGCTAGGGCTCACCGTGGTCTCAAGAAAACACACATCGCGACATGAATGACGTGCCAAAAGACCGGCTAATAAAGTTAAGGCAAGGCCTGTGCCGCGATAGCGTTCGCCAACAACAACCTGCCAAATAAATAAAGTGTCGTGCTGCTTGGGCGGGATATAGCCAGAAATATAGCCGGCTAAGATCTCGCCTTCCTCTGCCAAGATGCAGGTGTCGGCGAAGTGCCAGCTGTGCAGCAGATAGGAATAGCAGGAGTTCAAATCAAGCGGCGGTGATTGCTCAATTAGCTCATAAACGCGAAGGCCATCGGCCTTTTCAGGTTGGCGTAGCGCTAGCGTTTGTGCGGCAGCTACTGGTGGTTTTAAGGCGGATGTCATTAGCGTCCTCTTCAGTTGTAAATCTTATTCAGGCGACTCGGCATGAATGGGGTCGACAGCCAGAATGGCGGAGGCATCAATATTGCTGGCGCCAAATAAGCTAACTAAGCGCTCAAGCGAGAGGGCGATGGTGGCTTGCTCTAGCTCGGGCATATTGCTCAGGCCATCGGCCAGCCGCGCTTGTAATGGAAATGGCGACAGTGTTGCGAGTGTCTTGCCCTCAGGCGTGATCGCAACATGTACTTGGCGGCGATCGTCTATTGAGCGAGTGCGAGTGACCATGCCTTTGTGCTCTAGGCGGTCAATTACGCCGACCGTTGTGCTCGGGCTTAAATCCAAGCTCTGGCTTAGCGTTTTTACTGGCATCGCGCCGTGTTTCTCCAATGCGAGTAAAGCAATGAGCTGCGGCGTGGTGATGTCTTGCTTGCCTTGCAGCTGCTTGGAGTGCATGTCGACGGCACGAATGATGCGGCGTATAGCTCTTAATATGCGCACTTCGTAATCCGGGAGTTCGTGGTCAGGAGTCATGTAATTAGTCGTTCTTAATGAAATCATTTGAGTAGAAATAATTTCTAGTGTTACTATTTTGGCGTCAAAAGTCAACCCCGAGGGTGTCCTGTGTTCCCGTTGGACCAACTGCTTTTCTTTTTCGCGCTACTTAATCCCTTCCTTTTAAGCTTGTATTTGATCGACCTGATGGTGGCGATGCCAAGTCGCCAATTTGCCCACGTGCTAACGCGCGGTGTGATCATGGGCGGCGTTGTCTTCTCCGTCTTTGCGCTAACCGGTGAAAGCCTCTTTACCAATTTGTTGCATGTTAATTTCGCGTCCTTCCAGATTTTTGGCGGCGTGCTGTTTTTGCTTGTTGGCATCCGCTTCTTCTTTGAGGGTGTGAGTGCATTGAGTGGCCTGCGCGGCGATCCTGAGCATGTTGCCGGCTCTATCGCCATGCCATTTTTGATTGGGCCAGCGACTGTATCTGCCGCAATTTTAATGGGCGCATCTATCCCGAAATGGCATGCCGTTGGCGTGGTATGGCTGACGTTACTGCTAATGGTGTTTGGCTTGTTGCTGCTGAAATTCATTCATGATCGTGTCCGTGTTAAAAGCGCGCGCCTAGTCGATCGTTATGTCGAAGTCACTGGTCGTGTATCGGCCTTGGTCATTGGCACTTATGCCGTTGAGATGTTGGCGCAAGGTATTGGTCGCTGGGTGGCAGCAATGTAATTAATTGCCGCGATGGACAGCATCAGCGACAATATGTACCCGCGCGGCTTTAATAAGCCGCGCGTTCTTATTTTTGCCCGCCGACTGGAGTGCCCCGCATGCCCGCGCAGCCTTTAAATCAACGCCACTACGCCAACGCCATTCGGGCGTTATCGATGGATGCAGTTCAACAGGCTAATTCGGGTCACCCCGGCGCTCCGATGGGCATGGCGGATATCGCCGAAGTCGTCTGGCGCCAGTTCATGCGCTACAACCCGGCCAATCCCAACTGGATCAATCGCGACCGCTTTGTGCTCTCCAACGGCCACGGCTCCATGCTGCAATACGCATTGCTGCACCTGACTGGCTTCGATGTGTCCATCGATGACTTAAAAGCTTTTCGCCAGCTGCACAGCAAAACTCCAGGCCACCCTGAGCTTGGTTACACGCCCGGCATTGAAACCACTACTGGTCCACTTGGCCAAGGCATAGCTAACGCCGTCGGCATGGCGCTGGCGGAAAGAACGCTCGCCGCGCAATTTAACCGCGACAATCTCGCCGTCGTTGACCATTTCACCTATTGCTTCTTAGGCGATGGTTGCTTGATGGAAGGCATCTCGCACGAAGTCTGCTCGCTGGCGGGCACATTGGGCTTGGGCAAGCTCATTGCCTATTACGACGACAATGGCATCTCCATTGATGGTGAAGTTGAAGGCTGGTTCTCCGACGACACACCGAAGCGTTTCGAGGCCTATGGCTGGCAAGTGATCGGCCCTATCGATGGCCATGACGCCGATGCCATTCGCACCGCCACGCAAGAGGCGCAAGCTGATATTTCGCGCCCAACAATGATTATCTGCAAAACCGTGATTGGTGCTGGTTCGCCAAATAAACAAGGCAAAGAAGATTGCCACGGTGCGCCATTGGGTAAGGATGAAATTGCCCTGACTCGCGCCGCATTGGGCTGGGAGCACGAGCCCTTTGTCATTCCAAGCGAAATTTATGAAGCCTGGGATGCGCGTCCAAAAGGTGATGTCTTAGAGAAAAACTGGGACGGCCTGTGGTCGCAATACGAGCAAGCACACCCGAGCTTGGCGGCCGAATTACTACGCCGTTTAAGTGGCGAATTGCCAGCTGACTTTGCCGCCACTGCGGACGCGTGGATCAATGGCTGCGCCGAAAAGGGCGATAGCATTGCCTCACGCAAAGCCTCGCAAAACACGCTGAACACTTTTGGTCCAGCATTGCCCGAATTACTTGGCGGTTCAGCCGACTTGGCCGGCTCCAACTTAACCTTGTGGAAAGGCTGCCACGGCGTGCAAGACCATGCTGATGGCAACTATGTCTATTACGGCGTGCGCGAATTTGGCATGAGCGCAATCATGAACGGCGTCGCCTTGCACGGCGGCTTCGTGCCTTATGGCGCCACCTTCCTGATGTTCATGGAATATGCCCGCAACGCCCTACGTATGGCGGCGTTGATGAAGCAGCGCGTAATTCATGTCTATACTCACGACTCCATCGGCCTTGGTGAAGATGGCCCGACTCATCAACCAGTCGAGCAGCTCGCCAGCTTGCGTCAAACGCCAAACTTGAGCTCATGGCGTCCAGCCGACACCGTGGAGTCAGCGGTGGCATGGCGCGAAGCCTTATTGCGCAAAGACGGTCCAACCGCCTTGGTATTTTCACGTCAAAATCTCGCGCACCAAACGCGTACGCCAGAGCAAATTAACAATATCGCTCGCGGCGGCTATGTTTTGCGCGATGCCGAGCGCGTCGACGCCATCATTATCAGCGCCGGTTCGGAAGTGGACTTGGCCATGCAGGCAGCCGAGACCTTGACTGCCGAAGGCTTGGGTGTGCGCGTGGTGTCGATGCCATCTCCCGATATCTTCCTTAAGCAAGATGCCGCCTATCGCGATAGCGTGCTGCCATTGAGCGTACGTAAACGTGTGGCAGTCGAAGCTTCCATCACCGATTACTGGCATCGTTTTGTCGGTCTCGATGGCGCGGTGATTGGCATGACCACTTTCGGTGAGTCAGCACCAGCTGGTGACCTCTATAAGCACTTTGGCATCACTGCTGAAGCCGTTGCCAATGCCGTGCGTGGTTTGGCCTAAGGCATGAATCAGCCCGCGATGAGACTGCGTGTAGCGATTAATGGTTTTGGCCGTATTGGCCGCCATGTGCTGCGCGCGCTGATCGAGGCTGGTGAGCGCTATGACATTGATATCGTCGCCATTAATGATCTTGGCGATGATGAGTCGCTGCTGCATTTGCTGCGCTACGACACTACCCATGGCCGTTTGCCGGTTGCTGCTGAGTTAGAAAATGGCGTTTTGCGTATTGGCCGCCAGCGCATCCGTCTATTAGAAGAAGCCCTGCCAGAAAAGCTGCCGTGGAAGCATTTGAGCGTTGATGTGGTGCTTGAGTGCACCGGCCAGTTTCGGGCCCAAGCTCAGGCGGCGCGGCACTTAAGTGCTGGTGCAGGCCGTGTGGTGATTGGCGCGGCACCATTCGATACGGCCGATGCCATTATCGTCTATGGCGTTAATGACGGTGATTTGCGCGCGGAGCATCAGGTTATTTCTGCCGCCAGCTGCACTTCGCACGCGCTTTGCCCCATGCTGCAGGCATTGCATGATTTCGCTGGCATTGAGTCGGCCTTGATGACGGAAATTCACGCCTTCACTTCCGATCAAGTCTTGCTCGACCATGTTCATCGTGATCCACGCCGAGGCCGCGCTGGCGCACACAATATGATTCCCACCACGTCGAGTGCGCTCGGTGTGGCGCGCAAAATATTTCCCGACTTGGCGGATAAAATCGGTGGTTATTCTTTGCGTGTGCCAACGCTAAACGTCGCTGCCATCGATCTCACCGTGCAACTTACACGCGATGTTACCGTGGCTGATTTGCACCAAGCATTTATCGCTTACGCCCAAGGCCCCGGCCTCGGCTGGATGAGCATTAATGATGAGCCCTTGGTATCGTCAGACTTTAACCATCGCGCCGAATCATTGATTGTCGACCTCACGCAAACTGAAGTGGTCGGCCGCCAAGTAAAAGTTTTCGCCTGGTATGACAACGAGTGGGGCTATGCCAACCGCCTGCTCGACCTCTGCCAGCGCATCGCCAGTCTGCCACCCGCGCCGAAGTATCCCGACGCCGCCGCTGTGCTGAGCGATGCTTAAACCGACTTTGAATTAACTGTAGGAATGCCATGATGCCTGTTATTGCCATGACCGAATTAGACTTGACCGCCAAGCGCGTGCTGATTCGAGAAGACTTAAACGTGCCAATGAAAGCTGGTGTGATTCGCTCCGATGCTCGTTTGCAAGCGGCGCTGCCGACCATCCAGCAAGCCCTGAGGCAAGGCGCTGCAGTATTGGTTTGCTCGCACTTGGGCCGCCCAACGGAAGGCGAGTTTAACGAAGAGCTTTCACTGGCGCCGGTGGCTGCTTGGCTAAGTGAGAAGCTTGGTCAAAATGTGGCGCTAGTGCGTGATTATTTAGCAGGTGTGGATGTAGCGCCAGGCCAGGTCGTGCTACTGGAAAACGTACGCTTTAACGTTGGCGAAAAGAAAAATGCCGACGCATTAGCTCAGCAATATGCCGCTCTTTGCGATGTGTTCGTGATGGATGCTTTTGGTACTGCACACCGCGCTGAAGGCTCCACACATGGCGTTGCCAAGTTCGCCCCAATGGCCGCCGCCGGCCCTTTATTGGCAGCCGAGCTGCACGCCCTAGGCCAAGCACTTGATGCGCCAGCGCGTCCAATGGCTGCCATTGTTGCCGGCTCGAAAGTCTCGACCAAGCTCGATGTGCTGACCTCTTTAAGCAGCCTCTGCGATCAGCTCATTGTTGGCGGCGGCATCGCCAATACCTTCTTGGCCGCTGCCGGTTTCCCAGTCGGCAAGTCGCTGTGCGAACATGACTTGCTCGACACCGCGCGCGCCATTGCTGCGAAAGTCGATGTGCCGTTGCCTACCGATGTTGTGGTGGCAGAAATCACCGGCCCCATCGAAGACTTCATGGCCTTCGTGCAGGCCGCCACACCGGTGGTGAAAGCAGTAGCTGACGTTGGCCCCAATGACATGATTTTGGATGTCGGCCCCGACACCGCCAAACGCTTTGCTGAGCTGTTGAAAGCGGCGAAAACTATTCTGTGGAATGGCCCTGTTGGCGTTTTTGAGGTCGATGCCTTCGGTGAAGGCACGAAAGCCTTGAGTTTGGCTGTGGCTGAAAGCAGTGCCTTCTCTATTGCTGGCGGTGGCGATACGCTAGCGGCCATTGATAAGTACGGCGTGGCCGATCGCGTGTCCTATATTTCCACTGGTGGTGGCGCATTTTTAGAATTTGTTGAAGGCAAGGAATTGCCCGCTGTGGCGGCTTTAAAAGCGGCAGCGGCAAAATAATTTAGGGTTTAACGCGGCGTACGTCGCATAGGAGAGATGATATGGCGCTGATTAGCTTACGCCAATTGCTAGACCACGCCGCTGAGCACAGCTATGGCGTACCGGCGTTTAACGTCAATAACTTAGAACAAATGCGCGCCATCATGGAAGCGGCCGATAAGACTGACTCACCGGTGATCGTGCAGGCTTCGGCTGGTGCGCGTAAATATGCCGGTGCTCCATTTTTGCGCCACTTGATCTTGGCAGCCATCGAGGAGTTTCCACATATTCCCGTGGTCATGCACCAAGATCACGGCACCAGCCCAGCCATTTGCCAGCGCTCCATCCAGCTCGGCTTTAGCTCAGTGATGATGGACGGCTCGCTCGGCGAAGATGGCAAAACGCCAACTAGCTATGAATACAACGCCGGCGTTACTCGCCGCGTAGTTGAGATGGCGCATGCTTGTGGTGTTTCAGTAGAAGGCGAAATTGGTTGCTTGGGTTCTCTGGAAACTGGCTTGGCCGGTGAAGAAGATGGTGTGGGTGCCGAAGGCATCCTCGACCACTCGCAAATGCTGACCGACCCAGAGGAAGCCGCGCGCTTCGTGCAAGACACTGGTGTCGATGCCTTGGCGATTGCCATTGGCACGTCGCATGGCGCTTACAAGTTTACGCGTCCTCCGACTGATGACATTTTGGCGATTGATCGCATTAAAGAAATTCATGCGCGCATTCCCAACACGCATTTGGTCATGCATGGCTCGTCCAGCGTGCCGCAAGAGTGGCTGCAGATCATCAACCAATACGGTGGTGATATTAAAGAGACTTACGGTGTGCCAGTGGAGCAAATCGTTGAGGCGATTAAGCACGGCGTGCGTAAAGTGAATATCGACACCGATTTGCGCTTGGCATCGACTGGCGCGATTCGTCGCCATATGGCCGAGCATCCAGCCGAGTTTGATCCACGTAAGTTCTTTAAAGACACTATCGTTGCTATGCGTGATGTCTGCGTCGATCGCTATGTCGCATTCAATTGCGCAGGCCAAGCTAGCAAAATTCGCGCGCTGTCTTTAGACGCAATGACTGAGCGTTATATTCGCGGCGAGCTGCGCCAACAGGTGCAATAAGCTGAGCTGTTAGTCGGCATGAAAACTGCCTAATCGCTTCATAAAAAAGCCCGCTTAGCGGGCTTTTTTATGTCTTGAGGTATTAGATTTGGCTCACGAGGAGCTTAGCTAGTCGAAGCTTCTTACAGGCCAAACCAACGGCGCTCACGAGTTTTGCGAATCTCTTTCTCATCCTGAAACTCAACCAAGCCAGTTTTCAAATCCATCATTTTTAATGTGAATTTGTAGTACTGATCGCGCGTGCTGCCATCTTGCTTGGCAATCCCTGATAAGTTGCCGTAAATCATATAGCGAGCGCCAATTTGTTGGCCCATTTTCACCGATTGGCGCTCATCGACTAGGCCGCTATTGCGCTGATAATCAAATTGGCGCGCGACTTCGGCGACCACACTCATGTCGACAAAGCGGAAGCGGCCGGACTTAATCAGCTGGGTGCTAATGGTGTCAGTCACCGATTCGGTATCGATGTGTTCAGCGGTTTTATTGCGGATGGCATCGACAAAAAGCACTGGGCGGCCATCACGGGTGATGTTCATCACGGCCGGCGAGTTGAGCAAGTCATCGACCATTTTTGCACTGATGAGCTGAAGATCGGTGGAGCCAAAATCGGTATTCACGGTTTCGACTGCGCGAGCATCGCCGTATTGTACTGAGGCGCAGCCGGTAATAGTCAGTGCCGCTAGTGCTACAGGCAAGCACAGTGCTTTTAAGGGAATATTCATTAGTTAACTCCTGGGCATTGCCCGTTTATAACGGATAAATCCGACTGTAGCTGACACGCGGCGAGGTCACCACATGTACCAGTGTGATTTTGCCGGCGCGAACCGGCACAGTGAGTGGCTGCTCGCCAACGATACTGAGGCGATGATCGCCAGCGCTTACGCGTTGACGTGAGACATAAACCTGCGCTGGCAGATTGCTCCATTGGCGCAAATCAGGGCGCTCGCTAAGTAGGCTATAAATAGTGCCGAGCAGACCAAGGCCCGGTGACTTTTCATTGAGTTGGCGCTGCAGCTGCTGCTTCGCCACAGCGCGTACGCTAGCCCTGAGCATAATGCCCGGTAACTGCTCGCGTAATGTGCGCGCGGCGAGGGCATGAGTGTCGACTAAGAGCTCAGCGAGCGGCGACTGACCATCGAGCTGTAAGCTGAGGCGCGCGGCCGGAGTGCTGCGGTTGGGATAGTACGGAATGCTCACCAGGGTGAAGGCTCGGCTATTGATCAACGGTAGTTGAAACGCGACTTTGTCGGGGATTTCGCCGCGCTCCCAATACACCACGATGTCGCCGGCGCTGTTATCTTGATTGAGGCTGAGTGGGCTTGGAGTCGGTGTATTGCGTGGTGTGGGGTCATCGAAGCGTAGGCGTTTTGCTAAGCGTGAAGTGTCGCTGGCGAGTTGAGCGTTGCTTGGCTGGGCTTGCCAAGCAGCTCGGTAATCGATGAAGGCGTCGGTTAGCGCGTCTTGTGCCTCATAAAAAAGACCGGATAAATACAGTGCGCCGGCATGCTGAGTGCTGCTTCGCACGCGCGCAGCAGCATTATCGAGTGCGCCCAGATCAGCATTGCTAGATGGCACTAGCTCGCCGCCTTCGCGCTCGGCCTCACTGATTTTTTCGGCATAGGCTAACGCCTGCGTGCGTTGCCATGCATCAGCTCTACGCAGCTCAACGGCGGCGGCTTGTGGCTGTGCCAAAGCGAGATAATTCAGCGCTTGATAGCTGTGTAAAAACAGTCGCTCATAAGGCGCAACCCGATAGCGCCGCAAGTTGTCATTGCTGACTAAGGCCGCGCCCGTGCGTGCAGAGTCGCCGGCTGAGATGAGCGCGCGTTCATCATCAGCGGCAATAGCTGTTATAGCTTTGGCAAACGCTGCTTCGCTTTGTGTCGGCTCACCGGCGAGCATGGCTTGGCGGCCATCTTGCAAAGGCGAGAGCACGCCCAGCGTGGAGCAGGCGCCGAGCCAAGCGCTAAATAATAAGGTGAGCAATACGCGCATGAGTACCTCTTTTCAGGGGGCTAGTATGGCTCGCTGTGCTATGCGATGCGAATACACAAGAAATCAATTTGCACACGAGACAAATAACGCAGTCGAAACATATATAGGTTGCGACTGCGTAATCATGTAAAATCGCCAAATAAGAAAAATAATAGGTGTCGCTATGACAACGCTCCGCTCAAGCACGGGTTTATTTTCCCATATCGTAAAAATTACCGCCGCCAGCTGTTTGGCTCTCGGGCTAATGGCCTGTGGTGAGAGTAAAAATGCGGTATTTTCGTTTGTCGATAACGTAACGGATCCAGGTGTAGGCCAAGGCCCAGAGATCCCCGTTCCTGGGCCCGAATTCAAGCCTACACGCTACGACTATGCCAACCGCTGTGTTGCGCTGCAGTCGCCATCCGATGGCCGTTTTGTCACGCTAGAAAATGGCCAGCTTAGTGCTACCGCCGCAACGTTGAGCGCATCTGAGCCCTTCTACTTTAAGCCCTCATCATTGGGGAGCTATTTGCTCTATAGCCGAGGCAAACAGCTTGTATCTGGCTCCGGCTTAAGTGCTTTGAGTGCTGCAAGCGACAACAATGTGTTCAGCTTGCGCGTCGCGGGCGATGCCACGAATTATCCACAAGCGATGGCCTACGATACAGAGCCACAGCCAAGCGACATTACAAAGTATCGTCAGTTCAATGATCCTCTGGTGCAGGGCGATCGTTACGTATTTTCGCAAGCCAAAACGATGAAGCAGCTGAGCGTGGCCAATGACGGCAAGTTGGCTTTAGTAGCCGCAGGTGATGACCCTGCTCAGCAATTCGCACTTGTGCCAGCCACTGGTTGTGCAGAGTTCCCAGAAGCACATGACAATACCGTGGGTGACACTTTCAAAGGCCAAACCTCCGATGGCTCAGTGCTAGGCATGGCCGATGTGCACGTGCACTTAAGCGCTACGACCTTTTTGGGTGGTGCTGAGCATGGATCACCTTTCCATCGTTTTGGGGTCACACATGCACTTAGTGACTGTGCCGAAACTCATGGGCCGAATGGCTTTCTTGATTTAGTCGGCAGCTTATTTGTCAGTGATTTTGATGGCCATGACACCGCCGGTTGGCCGACTCATGTCGACTGGCCAGCTCGAGCAAACTTGACGCATGAAGCGATTTATTGGAAATGGGTTGAGCGTGCATGGAAGTCAGGTTTACGCATCATGGTTAATGATGTAGTAGAGAATGAAACCTTGTGCGAGTTGCAGCGCAATGTCACGCGCCAGCCCCTGCGCGACTGTAATGAAATGAATAATGCGACCAATCAAATCGGCACACTGTATGCGCTGCAGGATTATGTTGATGCCCAGTATGGTGGTCGCGGAAAAGGTTTCTTCCGTATTGTTTTAAGCCCTGAAGAGGCGCGAAATGTTGTGTCGGATGGCAAGCTGGCGGTAGTCATTGGCATTGAAATATCCAACGTGCTCAACTGCAAAATCAACTACAACCCGCTGCGCCAGCAACAACCATTTCAAGAAACCGGTACTGGCCTGACCGAAAATAGCTATGCCTGCGATAAAGAAGAAGTAGTGGCGCAGCTCGATCGATTAACCAGTCTCGGCGTACGGCAAATCATCACCATTCATGAGTTCGACAACGCCTTCGGCGGTAACGGAATTTTCGATGGCATGATTTTAAACATCGGTAATCGTGAAAACTCCGGTGGTATTCCATCCAAAGAAATTAATGCGCTCGTGGGTGTACTTGGTAATCCATCACAAACGTCACCGCTAGGCTTTTTGCAAACCACTGAGCGCCCGACAGGTGAGTTTTGGACAACCTACGACTGTCCAGAGGAAGGTCAGGAAGGATTTTCCGGCTATCTTTTTGGTAGCAGTGGTGGTGCGAAAATGACCAGTATCAGTCCTACTGTTTTATTTGATGTTGGTGGTATTGATAGCCCATTGGGTGCGTTAGGAATTAGCGATCCGCTCTGCCCATACCTCGGCCAAGGTTTCCGCCCTGGCGGGGCGTTAGCTTGTTATCCCGCGAAAAAGCAATGTAATGCACGTTGGCTAACGCCGATGGGTCTGTTTGCCTTCCAAGAAATGATGCGTCGTGGTCTGATATTCGACATCGACCATTTGGAGTTAGAGATTAAGTCACAGGTGTTGGAGCTTGCTGAGGCTCAGCCTAAAAACTACCCCTTAATTTCAACCCATGGCACTTTTGGTGGCACCAGTAACAACCAAGCTGAGCGTATCTTAAAGGGTGGCGGATTTATTTTTCCAAGCCTCGGTAATGGCCCAAGCTTGATTAAAGAAATCAAAGAGCTGCGCACAGTGTGGTCTAAGCTGCCTGAGCCTAGGCCTTTATTCAGCATGGGTTTTGGCACCGACACCAATGGTTTATCGGCGCAAGCCAGCCCACGTAGCAATATCGCTAAAGGCAAAGAGGTAACGTACCCCTACCGCTTATTTGATAATGAATTTATGAGTAAGCTGCCAGCCATGCAAGCGCTCAAGCCGCTGAGTGTGCGTTTTGATCAGCCAGAAGAGCGCGATGATCAGGGCCGTGGTCGTACGTGGAGTTTAGATGAGGATGGCAGCGCCCATTACGGAATGATGAGCGGTTTTGTGCGTGAGGTTCAGCTTGAGGGCAGTGCGCAAGATTTGCAGGATGTATTTAACTCAGCTGAGGGTTTTTTGCGCACTTGGGAGCGGACAGAACAATCAAAAGAGGCCATTATTAAAGCCCAAGGGCCGGCAACGCCTGAAGGTGTATTGCGGGCTGCCCCAGTGTCCAGTAGCCCATTGGGGCCATTACGAGCATTGTTGCCTTTGCCTATCTAAGGAGTGAGTGTGACCAGCTTTACGCCGACAGCCGCGCGCCGCGCACTAAAACCATTGGATTTAGACGTGCGTGCGCCATGGCCTGAGGCCTTGGCAGATTACGCTCGATTTTATGGCCTAGACCGATTGAGCCTTGAGGCGCCACACCCTACGCGCCATGACATCGGCACGATTGAGGCGTGGGGCTATGACATTGCCACGCAGGTATTTCTGCCGGAAGCACCGATAAAGCCACGCGGTACATTGCTGATTTTGCACGGCTACTTTGACCATGCGGGTTTATTTACTCACCCCATTCGTGTCGGGTTAGCGCAAGGTTACGCGGTGGTGGTTATCGACTTGCCTGGCCACGGCTTATCGTCAGGTAAGCCTAGCGAAATTGACGACTTCAGCCATTACCAGGAAGTATTGCGCGATCTTATTGCGGTGCTTTCGCCGCAATTGCCCAAGCCTTGGGTGGCGGTCGGCCAGAGTACGGGTGGCGGAATTTTGTTTGATCATATTTTATCGTCATTGGCCAATGGCCAGCGCCCATACTTCGCACGTGTGCAGCTCTGGGCGCCGCTAGTCCGCATCACCAAATGGCGTCAAGTCACTACCGCCTATACGCTATTAGGCCGTTTTAAGCGCAGTGTTCCTCGCCACTTTAAGCACAGTAGCCATGACCCTGAGTTTATTGATTTGATCTGGCATAAAGACCCCTTTCAGCTGCGCGAAGTTCCGCTGAAATGGGTTGGAGCGATGATACGCTGGGATAAGCATTTACAATCTTTGCCGGCATGCCGCTACCCCATTTCGCTTGTACAGGGCGAAGCCGATGACACCGTGGACTGGCGCTATAACCTAGGTTTTATCGAGAAAAGAACGTATGTGGAGCGCGCCATCATGGTGCCAGGTGCAGGCCATCATTTGGCTAATGAGAGTGATGAGTATCGACAACCGGTGTTGTCAGCTTTAGTGCGTCATGTGCTAATCTGACCACGGTTATTTTCAAAGCATGTGCGCTTAACCGCCCATTATTTAGAGAGGTATTTATGCCAGCAAATCGTGTTGATATAGTTCAAAACTTCCCCTTTTCAGTCGATAAGCTTTACAGCTATTTGAGCGACCACGAAAACTTAGGCCTGATCTTGCCGGCAAAAATTCGCCGTATTAAAGATGGCAAGGCTGGCGTTAACGGTGTCGGCTCAGTTCGCAAGCTGACGCTGCCCGGCGGTGTGTCTTTGGAAGAAACGGTTACCAAGGCTGAGAAAAATAAGCTGATTGAATACACCATTACCCGTGGCGGCTTCCCGGTGAAAAACCATTTGGGCATCATGCGTTTTTCTGGCGATAACAAATCATCGCACTTGCACTACACCATCGATTTTGACTCAGCGTTGCCTGGTACAGGCTGGCTAGTGAAGCTGGCGCTGGGTTCGCCTATTCGTGCTGGTTTGAAGAAGCTGGTGAAGCAAGGTCTGTAATTAGCCTGGCTGTATAATCAGCTAATGCTTTGTAAGTGCAGTTAAAAAAGGCTCCGATAAGGAGCCTTTTTTATTGTCAAAAATCATCAGCGATTAGTTAGTCGAAGCGATGCCGACGAGCAGCTCAAGTCGGCCAGGGCGAACGCGGACATCGCGGATCTCAAACTGATTGACCAGCTGCATCAGTAGCTCTTGGCTGCCGATTAACGTGCTCAAGCCGGGTAGTGAGGCGAACTCCGTGAGGTTTGACAGTTTATCGACCATCCATGAGCGATTTTGCAGCAAGCCGCCAAGGTCGGACTCTTGTAGATTGATGCGCCAAAGTCGTGGGCCTTCACGCTCCACGCCAGGAATATCTTGCATGAGTTGATTTACAGGTGACTTGGTCGGCAGTCGATTGGCAACAAAAAATGCGCCACGCCCTACCTGTTTCGTCATCCAGTTGGCGACAAAGTTGGTTTGTCTAAACTGCGCATCAAGTGTCTCGTCAACTTGCCGCACGCGAATATATTGGGCATTGCGTGAGACTTTGCATTCCAAGACATCGAATTTCAGTTCGATGGTGTAGACGAGTCGGTTGTGGTGGCCGTCGATGGCGACAGTAACGCGATCATCGCCACAATAAATAGCGAGATAGTCGACGCTGGCATGGCGGTCGGCAAGGTTGCGCATCTGCTTATTGATCAGTGCTTCTGGTAGTGGCAGCGTAATGGTCGACTTGCGAAGATAGGCTTGTGCCATTTGTAGAGCGACTTCGCGTGCCATTTGGCCGGCAGCTTTGGCAGAGTCGTTGGCCAGCTTTGCGGTCATTTTGGCGCCATCTTCGGCAAGTTGAGCAACAACCTGCGCGCTTCGCGAGGCTCGTTGCAGCGCATTACGCGCACTTTCATTGGCCATTTCGGCGGCACTTTTTGCAGTTTCACTGGCCATGCTGGCAACCTCCTTAGCAGCTTCTGTTGCAACATAGCGTGCTTGCTCAGCAGCACCACGAGCGGTGCCCATAACGCGCATGGCGGACATGCGGACATCGTCAGCGGCATCGAATAGCGACCGATTTTTGCGTACGGGCGGCGGCTCTATAACGACAGGCTCAGGTTCAATTTCAGCGATAGCTTCTACTTCAGGAGGCTCAATCGTGGGCTTTTTGGCCGGAGCTTTCGTCTTTGGAGTCGCAACTTGTGCGCTAGGCTTTTGCACTGAGCCGGCCGCTGCCTTTGTCGTTTTCACGGCAGGCTTAGTCGCAGCATTACTGCGTGGCTTTTTTTCGGCATTGGCGTCATCAGTCATGATGAATCGCTCCTCAGTAATGGGCTTGGCCTAAACCGAGGCCTCGGAAAATGTGACTGGAGCATTATTAAATTGCACGCTTTCGCTCAGTGGCGCTCGCACGGTTCGCGTCGCATTGGCTGAAATACTTGGATCTTCGTAGCCAAACGAAATGCCAAAGAGAATCTGTATGTCATCATTGATGCCGAAGGCTTGGCGCACATCATTTGGATAATAGCCCATTGAGCCCTGAGCGCAGCTGCCTAAACCGTGTGCGTGCATGGACAGCATCAATGTTTGCGCATACATACCAACATCAAGTGCCATTGGGATGCCATAACTTTTATCCATGCCAATAAAGCAGACGTGCGGCGCATCGAAAAACTCGAAGTTGCGCAGAGTGGCTTTCATGCGGCCAAGCTTATCTTCTCTGGCAATACCCATTGCGCCATAGAGTGCCGCCGCACAGGCATATTGGCGGTTTTTGTGCTCACCTGAAGTCGATGGCATAAAGCCAATATCGGGCGTCATGGCGCGGCCAGTCATTGCGCCCGTGCTCATGCGCTCACGCAAGCTGTCGCGAGTAGCGCCGGAGGCGACATAAACCTGCCAAGGTTGCACATTGCAGTTTGAAGGCGCAGCTTGGGCTAGTTCGAATACTGAGCGAAGAACACTCTCGGGAACTGCAGTGTTTAAGTAACCGCGTACAGATCGACGCTGAGTTATTGCATCTAACACGGATAGGGTTTGCGGTGAGGCACTGCTTGTCATAAACGATCCTTAGGGGTATTGGTAATGATGTGCTGTTACAGCGTTTTACCTTATGACAACACGCTTGCACAGCACTGCAGTCGCTGTGGTTGATAATCTACATCTCTATCACGAGCCAGGCTAATGACTATGTGGTCATTTATATCGCGCTGGAGAGCTAAAAAATCCAACGCGATGCATCAGGAAGCGCTTAATGCGGCAATTATTCGTGGCTCAACTGCCGTGGCGATTATTGCTACTCGTCTAGATGGCATTATTTCGCTTTTTAATAGTGGCGCAGAGGCAATGCTTGGCTATCGTGCTGATGAGCTTGTGGGCATAAAGACACCCGCCATCCTTCATGATGCTAATGAGGTTAGTGATCACGGACGTGCTTTAGAGTGCACATTTGGTGAGGCTGTTAGCGGGTTTGAAGTTTTTGTTCGAGCAGCGCGAATTCATGGTCATGAAACGCGTGCATGGACATACATAAAAAAAGATGGGACCCGCATACGCGTAAGCTTAACGATTACCGCACTGCATGATACGAAAGGCCGTATCAATGGTTATATGGCAATAGCGAATGATATTTCGGAGTACTCGGCACTGCAGAGACAGCTCTCTATCAGCCAGCTCAGTTTTCTTAATGCCTTTGCCACTGCAGCACATGGCATGGCCATAGTCTCACCTCATGGCACATGGCTAGAGGTGAATATCTCGCTTTGCGAAATATTGGGCTATAGCCACGATGACTTATTGAAAACTGATTTTCAGCACATTACACACCCGCATGACTTGGGTGCTGACCTAGAGTTAGTGCAGCAGTGTCTATCGGGTGTGATCTCATCCTATCAGTTAGAGAAGCGCTATATTCATAGCGATGGCTCTACGGTATATGCCTTGCTAAGTGTGTCTTTAGTGCGTGATGACGAACAAGAGCCGCTATATTTTATTTCGCATATTCAGGACTTTAGCTCGCGCCATGCAGCTCAGCAGCGCCTGCTCGAGCGAGAGCACCAATTGCAAACCGTTGTCGATACAGTGGTAGACGCGATTATCACGATTAATGCCGAAGGCAAGATTGAAAGCTTTAATCATGCAGCAGAAGAGCTCTTTGGCTATCTTGAGCATGAAGTACAGAATCAGTCACTTAAGCTTTTACTGCCTCAGAGTGCCTCACTGCCTCGCCAAGCATTGTTTATGCGCTCTGACCGCACAGGTTCGCTATTGCCACTGCCTGAGATCGAGGGCCGTCGCGCCGATGGCAGTCATTTCTGGATGGAAGTGCAAATAGCAAAGCTTTCTAACTTGGTTGAATCCAGGCAGGTCGTGGTGGTGCGCGACATTACTGAGCGCCGCCGTGTTGAGCGAATGAAAGAAGAGTTTATTTCTACAGTCAGCCATGAGCTACGCACACCACTGACTGCCATTGTCGGCTCTTTAGATATGGTTGTAACGGGTGTGCTGGGCGAGTTGAATGCCGATCAAGAAAAGCTACTAACCATTGCCCAGCGAAATAGTCAGCGCTTGAGCTATCTCATTAATGACTTGCTGGACATGGATAAGTTGGTCTCGGGCAGTATCGAGATGGAAATTGAGGCGCATGAGCTGGCACCTATTGTGACCGAGAGCATCAGCTTAAACTCGAGCTATGCGTCGCAGTTCGGTGTGAACTATCAATATAGCGGTAGCTGCTCCGATGAAGTCATGGTTGATAGTGCGCGCTTGCAACAGGTACTGGCTAATTTCCTTTCGAATGCTGCCAAGTTCTCGCCTGAAAACTCGATGGTCGATGTTGTCGTGAGTGATTGCGGGCCGTATGCACGCATTTCAGTAATGGACAGAGGTGTCGGTATTCCAGAGGCGAAGTGGTTTCAGCTATTTGCTAAGTTTTCCCAGCTCGATTCTTCAGATACGCGTCAGCGTAGTGGGACAGGCTTAGGCTTGGCCATTACCAAGGCGCTTGCCGAAAGCATGCAGGCACGAGTTGGCTATGAGCCACGAAAGCCCAACGGGTCGGTATTTTACATTGAGCTTTTAAAGAAGACACCTGCGCCAATGGTCAATGATCTCAGCACGCCCATGATTGCATAATAATAATCACCAATATCTTTTTAGGTACAGGTAGGGCAAATAGCAGAATTTAATGAGGTTAGGCATGTCGCTACAGCAAGTTTTACTGGTCGATGATGAGCCTGATATCCGCGCACTGGTTAGTTTGATTTTGCAGCGGTTGGGTGGTTTTACTGTGTGTGCTGCATCATCTGGCCAAGAGGCGTTAGCCTTGCTGCGCGATGGTTATTTGCCCGATATTATCTTGCTTGATGTGATGATGCCGGGCATGGATGGTGTGCAAACGCTTGCCGAAATGCGAGCAATGCCGACCATAGAAAAGCTAGCAATCTGCTTTCTGACTGCAAAAATACAGCCAGCAGATATCGCGCAATGGCGCGCGCTTGGCGTCGATGAAGTGCTTACAAAACCGTTCATACCCGCTAAGCTTGTAGATCAAGTACGGAGCTGCTGGGAAAATGTCAAACGAGATCGACCTTGAAAATGACGAGGAATGGCTGGCTCTAGTTGCCGGCTTCCGTACACATTTTTGGCAGACTCGTGTCCCTGAGTTGCTTACCGCGTGGGCCGAGGCCCGCGAATTACCACAAGCTTCGTGGCCCGCTGATCTCAAACGCAGCATTCATGGTATCGCCGGCTCTGCGGGGCTCATTGGTTACGACAGCCTAGGCTCTGAGGCGCGTAAAGTCGATCGTATGTGGGATGTCAGCACCTTAAGCTCCGAAGAACTGATGCAGGGGATTGAGCATCTAGTTGAATGCATTGTCAAAGTTGCTGGCGAGCAAGACTAAGCCGCCTCCGTTTTAATACGTTTATATCAACCTTTTGTTGGTTTACATCGCCCAGCCATAGTGAAAACTGCTAAGTTCTGCCTGATAGAAAAATCACGAGGGCGGCACGATGTTTGACTATGTCATTGTTGGTGGTGGTTCAGGCGGCTGCGCGCTCGCGGGCCGATTAAGCGAAGATCCAGCGATAACTGTGTGCCTGCTAGAGGCCGGCGATGGTGGTACGGGCACTTTAGTGGAAGTGCCAGCGGCAACAGTGGCTATTCTGCCAACAAAAATCAAAAACTACGCCTTCGAGACAGTGCCTCAGTCTGGGCTTAATGGCCGCAAGGGCTATCAGCCGCGTGGAAAAACCTTGGGTGGCTCGTCGGCGATTAATGCCATGGCTTATATCCGCGGCCATCGCGACGATTACGACCAGTGGGCAGCCATGGGTAATGTTGGCTGGAGCTATGATGACGTGCTGCCGTACTTCCGCCTTAGCGAAAACAACGAGCGTATTCACGATGCGTTTCATGGCAATAATGGGCCGCTGTCTGTCTGCGACTTACGCACCGACAACCCAATTCATGCGCGCTATAAAAAAGCCACTGAGCAGGCCGGCTTTAAGTGGAACGATGACTTTAATGGTGCCGACCAAGAGGGCATTGGCCTTTACCAAGTCACGCAAAAGGATGGCCAGCGTTGTAGTGCGGCGCAGGCCTATGTTTTACCAGTGATGGCGCAACGGCCAAATCTTACCGTAGAGATCAAAGCTCAGGCACTGAAGCTCGAGTTTGATGGCAAGCGTGCCGTCGCCGTGGAGATTATGCAAAACGGTAAGCGCCGCGTGATTCGTGCAAATAAAGAAATAATTTTAGCAGCAGGTGCTTTTCAAACTCCGCAATTACTCATGCTCTCGGGTGTTGGCCCGGCTGCTGAACTGCAGAAGCATGGCATTCCTGTCTTGAAAGACTTGCCTGGCGTTGGGCAAAACTTACATGACCATCCAGACTTTATTTTTGGTTATAAAACCAAAAGCTTAGATGCCTTGGGGCTGTCGCTGAAAGGCAGTTTTCGCATGTTGAAAGAGATTCGGCGCTACCGAAATGAGCGTCGTGGTGCTATGACATCGAACTTTGCCGAAGGTGGGGGCTTCTTAAAAATCAGCCCTCATAGCCCTCAGCCCGATGTCCAGCTGCACTTTGTTGTCGCCTTGGTCGATGATCATGCGCGCAAATTTCACGCTGGCCACGGCTTCTCTTGCCACGTCTGTTTATTGCGCCCGAAAAGTCGCGGCAGTGTGACCTTGGCCAGTGCAAATCCGCTCGATGCACCACTCATTGATCCGGCATTTCTCCAAGATCCGGATGATGTGGAGAAGCTGGTAGAGGGCTATAAACTCACGAAAAAACTTATGGATGCTCCGGCGCTCGCCGAGCTATTTAGCAAAGACATGTTCACCGCCGATGTGAAAACCGACGATGATATTCGCCAAATTTTGCGCGAGCGTTCTGACACTGTTTATCACCCCGTGGGCAGTTGCAAAATGGGCCTCGATGATATGGCTGTGGTCGACCCCGAGCTGCGCGTGCATGGCATGCAAGGTTTGCGCATTGTCGATGCCTCGGTGATACCCAGCATCATTGGTGGTAATACCAATGCACCTACCATGATGATTGCCGAAAAAGCCTACGACTTAATCACCGGCCATTCGCGAGTAAAGGCATGAGTAAGATCCACGAAGTTGTAATTGTCGGCGCAGGTTTTGGTGGCTTGGGCATGGCCATCGCGCTGAAAAAACAAGGTGTCGATGACATCGTTATTTTAGAAAAAGCCGCTGATGTGGGCGGCGTATGGCGCGACAACACCTACCCTGGCGCGGCTTGCGATGTGCCTTCGCACCTCTATTCATTTTCGTTTGAGCCGAACCCGAACTGGTCGCATGTGTTTGCACGCCAGCCCGAGATTTACGCTTACTTGCGCCATTGTGCCGATAAGTACGACCTGCGCCGGCATCTGCGTTGCGAGGTAGAAGTGGCGGCAATGCGCTTTGATGACGCCAGCAGCATTTGGCATATCACGTTGGCTAGTGGCGAGGCGCTGCAAGCACGCATGGTGGTCAATGCGACAGGCCAGCTCAGCCGACCCATTTATCCCAAGCTCAAAGGCATCGAAGCGTTTAAAGGTGAGTCCTTTCACTCAGCGCATTGGCGTCATGACCTTGATCTCACTGGTAAGCGCGTGGCGGTCATCGGCACCGGCGCATCGGCGATTCAGTTTGTGCCGGCGATTGCTCCTAGCGTGGCCAAGCTGAGTGTGTTTCAGCGCTCACCTGCCTATATGATGGCGCGGCCCGATCGGCCGTATAGCGGCGTGGAGAAGTGGGTTTTTAAGCGCGCGCCAAAAACTATGTCGCTGTACCGCGGCGGTATTTATTTGAAGTATGAGTCGCGAGCTTTGGCTTTCACACGCATGAAAAGCCTGCTTAAGGTTGCGGTTGGTTTGCCATTTAAGTCGTTGCTGAAAAAGCAGGTGCCCGATCTTTTATTACGCGAAAAACTAACGCCAGACTACGCCATCGGCTGCAAACGTATTTTGCTCTCCAGCGACTACTTAGCAACGATGAGCCGAGATAACGTAAATTTAATCACCACGGCGGTGAGTCAGATCACGGCTGCCGGTGTTGAAACTAGCGACGGCAATGTGCATCCCGCTGATGTGCTGATTTATGGCACTGGTTTTGCCGCCACCGACTTTCTCGCGCCAATGAAAGTAAGCGGCAGAGCTGGCTTAGATTTAAAAGATGTTTGGCAGCAGGGTGCAAAAGCTTATCTCGGCATGTCGGTGCCGGGCTTCCCTAACTTCTTCATGCTTTATGGTCCCAATACCAACCTTGGCCATAACTCCATCGTCTACATGTTAGAAAGCCAGATCGCACATATCATGACCTGTCGCGCCCGCTTGGTGCAGGAGAATGGCCGCTGCATTGAAGTCAATGAAGGCCGCTATGAGAATTTCACCAGTGCTGTGCAAGTGCGCCTAGCCAATAGCGTTTGGGCCGGCTGCCGTAGTTGGTATATCGATGATAATGGCCACAATAGCGCCAGTTGGCCGGGCTTTACGCTGAGCTATCGCTGGCTCACGCGCAATCCGCCACGCGACGCTTATCGGGTCAGTTAAGAGATGTTTTTATGATTACGGCATTACAAGATCTCGCCGCACCCCATGGCGTTTGCTATGGCTGCGGTGGTAGCAACCCCAATGGCCTGCACCTAAAAAGCCGTTGGCATGAAGACGGTGTGCATATCGTCGCTGAGCATCTGCCCGATGAGAAATACTGTGGCTGGCCAGACTTAGTCTATGGCGGCCTAATCGCCATGCTCATCGACTGCCACTCAAACTGGACCGCGATGGCCTATCACTACCGCGAGGAAGGCCGAGAGCCATCGAGCCTGCCGCGCATAGACTGCGTTACGGGCTATTTAGGCATCAAGTACATCAAGCCAACGCCAATGGGTGTGTCGCTTACATTGCGCGCCAAAGTTGAGGGTGAGCTTGGTCGCAAAACTCGGGTGGTCTGTGAGGTTTATGCTGGCGATGTGCTCACCGCCATTGGCGACTCTACTTTTGTGCGTGTCTCGACCGAGCAGTTATCAGCTCAGGCGCATGGTCGCGAAGACTAGGCATATGGGTCTGCCGGCACTCAAGCCGGCTTGGGAGCTTCTGGCATGACCAGGCTCAGGGCCGGCCGTCGCTCAAACACCATGGCATCTTTTGGGATGATTACTTCTGGCAACTTCTGACTCACCCAAACATGCGCCTGAGGTTCGAATTTGAAGGGCATTTCCAACAGCTTGCCATTCACCGCAACAATGCCTTGCAGTGCCTCTATCTCAGCGAAAATAAAGTCGCCACAGCTTTTGCAGCGATGGTTATGTCTTGGCTTGCCCGACCCGCCAACCCCTGTTTCCACTAACGACTCGCCACGAATAGCCTCTGGCTCGGCCGCAAAAAATGCCCCAGACAAATACGCCTCGCCAGTAATTTTCCGGCAGTCATTGCAATGGCAAACCAGCTGAAAGCGCGGAGCCTGCGAAAACTGTAAGGTGAGTTGATTGCAGCTACAACTAGCGTGAAAAGTGGTCATGACTGCATTTCCTTAGTGCGGCAAAAGATTTTCGGGCATAAAAAAGCCAGCTCGATTGCTCTAACTGGCTGATTTAATTGCTGCTTTGTTTGGTGGAGATGGCGGGGATCGAACCCGCGTCCGTCAGCACTCTACCCTCGGATCTACATGCTTAGTCTTCTCAATTGTTTTAACTCAGCGCGGCCCGAGAGACAGGGTGCGGCAAGCGATCCACTGGGTTTTAGCATCATGACGCGCGGCAAGTCATGTAGCGATCCGATATTTTTTGCGCTGACCGCCCCCGCATATCGGCATGCAAGCTTGGTCATAAGCCGGATTTAAGCGGCTAGTGCGTAGTTTTCGTCGTTTGCGACTATTTGTTTGAGAAGTTGATTTAGGAGAGGCAACTCACTCTCCGCATGCACCTGCGGGCTTCATAACCAACGTCGAAGCCATGTCATCCCCAGAGCGCAGTTAGCATACTACGAGTAAGTTGAACTGTCTTTACTTGCGCGCTGCTAAAGGCTGAATTACTGTCGGTAGTTACATAATAATAACAAATGAGGCTGATCATGAATCTTGCCCGTATTTCGGCCATTTTGCCGATTGTATTTGGTGCAGCACTTATATCGGCCTGCGGCGGTAGCTCAAGCACTGCTGGCAATAGCTCGGCACGAGAGGGCTCATACTCAGCCGAAATCGTTCGAACTGAAATGGGCATTCCGCACATCACCGCGCGTGATTTTGGCAGCTTAGGCTATGGCCAAGGCTATGCCTTCGCTGAAGACAATCTTTGCGTCATGATGGACGACTTCGTCACCATTCGTGGTGAGCGCTCGCGCTATTTCGGCCCTGACGGCACCTACTCTATTCGCGCCAATGGCAGCGTAGCTGACAATGTGTCTAGTGATTTCTTTTGGAAGTTCATTGCCGATGAGGCAGCAATAAAGCGCACCGAGGCGAAAACTATTCCGCGCTTTAAGACACTAGTGAAAGGCTGGACCGTCGGCTTTAACCGTTATATGAGTGAGCTAAAGACTGGGCAGCATCCCGGCCGCCATTTGGCCTGTGCCGAGGGTGAGTGGCTACAGCCCATTGCCGTGGATGATATGTATCGCCGTTTTGTACGCCTATCGGTGTTGGCGAGTAGCTCAGTATTTGTCAATGAAATTGCCAGTGCTCAGCCGCCAGGTTTAAACAGCCTGCCGCTACCCATCGGCGGTAGTAATGGCTTCGGCCCATTAGGAGATCTGCTCTCACCATTGTTAGATGTGCTGAGCGGCTTAGGCCTGCCGGTGGCGCAAATAGAAACACCGCTACGAGCCACACCTTATGCGCCAGGCTCGGCCGCTGAGTTAGCGCAAAAGCAGCAAGCCTTGGCTGCTGCCCCCGGTGGTTTTGCTGACCTGCAAGAACACGAACGCTTTGGCAGCAATATGTACGCCTTTGGCAAGGATGGCAGTACCACCGGTAATCCGATTGTCTACGGCAACCCACACTTTCCGTGGTCCGGCACTGAGCGCTTATGGATGTCGCACAACACCATTCCCGGCCAGTTCGACATCATGGGTTCGTCACTTTATGGCGTGCCAGCGGTACTCATAGGCTTCAATAAAAACGTCGCTTGGAGCCACACGGTTTCCACCGCCTACCGTTTCACGCTGTATGAACTTAAGCTGAATCCGCTCAACGCCACGCAATATATTTACGATGGCGAGATTCGAGACCTCACCGCAGTGCCGCTAACTATTCAAGTTAAAAACGCTGATGGTCAAATTACTGAGCGTAAGCGCACGCTGTATAAAAGCCATTTCGGTCCAATGATCACTGTTGGTGCTTCTGGTGTGCCCGTTTTGGCGTGGACTCCCGCGCTGGCTTACAGCATGCGCGATGCGAACTTAGAAAATGATCGATTAATTAATCAGTTTGGCCGATGGAACGAAGCCACCAGTCTTGATGATTTTATTGCAACTCAAGCGCAGCAGCTCGGCGTGCCATGGGTAAATACAGTAGCTAGCGGCCCTGGCGGCAAAGTTTATTATGGCGATGTCACTGTGGTGCCGAATGTGCCCGACAGCTTAGTGGCGAGCTGCAAAGCCTTGCCATTAAGTTTGGTCATTGATCAGGTCGCCGCGGGCTTGCCACTGCTAGATGGCAGTCGCTCATCTTGTGAGTGGTTGACTGATGATGATGCACCGGCGCCTGGTATTTTTGGTGCAAAAAATCTTCCAACCCTTACCCGCGATGACTATGTCGCCAACTGCAACGATAGCTATTGGTTAACTAACGCCGATCAGCCATTAACTGGCTTCGCGCGCATCATTGGCGATGAAAATGCGGAGCGCACTCTACGCACGCGGCTATGTTTGCTGCAAGCTGAGCGTCGCATGGATGGCAGTGATGGCCGGCCTGGCAAAGGCTTCGATATCGCTACCTTGCAAGATGTGGCCTTGTCTAGCCAGATTTACTCTGCCGAACTAGCACGGAAAACAGTCGTTGATAGCTTGTGCACTCAGCCAGGGCTAATGGGTAGTAGTGGTCCGGCCAATGGCGATGATGTTGCAGCGGCTTGCGCTGTTTTGGCAGCATGGGATGGCAGCGATAACTTAGCTTCCGCTGGCGGCCACATTTGGCGAGAGTTCTGGCGTCTTGCCAGTGCAGCACCTTTAGGGCTCCCAATTGCATTGCCAGTACCGACACCGTTGACCGATTTATGGTCAGTGCCTTTTTCCAGTAGTGATCCAGTGAACACACCGAATACACTCAATGCCAGTGCGCTAACGGTGCAAATGGCCTTTGCCGATGCCATCGAGGCAGTGAAAGCGACAGGCATTCCATTCGATAGGCCATTGGGCGAAATCCAGCATTCTGGTGTTCACGGCGATGCAGTGTTGCCAGTATTTGGCGGCAGTGGCGGGGCAGGCGCCTTCACGGTAATATCGACCAATCCTGCAAACCTGACATCTGACGGATATGCAGTGGAGTATGGTAATAGCTATCTGCAAACCGTTACTTGGGATAGTCAGCGTAATCCAATTGCGGCAGGATTCATTACCTACTCACAATCGTCGGACCCAGCTAGTCCGCATTACAAAGATTTTACACAGGCCTATGCAGGGAAACGTTGGCAGACATTTCCATTTAGCTCGGCACAGATTAAGCAGCAAACCATTTCAAGAAAAACACTAAGCCAATAACGCAATGCGTAGGGCAAACAAAGGGATACGCCATGACAGCCGAAAACAATATGCCGGTACAAACCGCGCTCATTCAGCAAGCTTTTGATGCCCAGCGAGCTACTGCACTGCGTCTGCGTCAATCTACTTTTGGTGAGCGTCGCGAGAAAATTCGCAAACTGCGCGATAGTTTACTGGCTCATCAAGCCGATATTATCGCTGCCGGCTTTGCTGACTTCCGCAAGCCAGCCACTGAAGTTGAGCTTACCGAGATATTACCGGTAGTAGCTGAGGCGAACGATGCTCTGCGTAACTTAAAAGGCTGGATGAAGCCGCAAGGCGTTTGGCCATCGCGCATGATGATGGGCACTAAAGGCTATATTCAGTATGAGCCTAAAGGGCGCTGCTTGATCGTATCGCCTTGGAACTATCCAGTGAACTTGAGTTTGGGCCCGCTCATTTCGGCAATCGCTGCTGGCAACACCGCAATCATTAAGCCGTCTGAG
This sequence comes from Paraperlucidibaca wandonensis, assembly GCF_042677145.1. NCBI lineage: Bacteria > Pseudomonadati > Pseudomonadota > Gammaproteobacteria > Moraxellales > Moraxellaceae > Paraperlucidibaca > Paraperlucidibaca wandonensis. Next base: position 2,267,487 of record NZ_JBHTIT010000001.1, read on the forward strand.
ATGACACCAGCAGCCGCTGCCATCATTAGTAAAATCGTCCGTGAAGTCTTTGATCCAGCAGAAGTGACTGTGTTTGAAGGCGATGCGCCAGTAGCGCAAGCGTTGCTTGAGCTACCGTTCGATCATATTTTCTTCACCGGCTCGCCGGCGATTGGCAAGGTGGTGATGGCTGCCGCAGCGAAGCATTTGACCAGCGTCACGCTTGAGCTAGGTGGCAAGTCGCCAACAATCGTCGACTCCAGCGCGGACTTAACGTTGGCGGCGAAAAACATCCTCTGGGCTAAGTTCACTAACAATGGCCAGACCTGCATCGCGCCAGATCACATTTATGTACATGCCGACGTTAAAGCTGACTTCGTGGCCGCCTGCACGAAAGTTTTAAACGATGTTTATAGTGCGCAGCCGCAGCAAAGTGAGCACTTAGCGCGCATCGTGAACGAGCGTCACACACAGCGTATCAAGGGCCTGCTCGATGATGCCGTTGCCAAAGGTGCGCGCGTGCTGGCGGGCGGCCATAGCGATGCTGCTGACTGCTTTATCTCGCCAACTTTACTGGAAAATATTAGCGCCGATTCGACCATCATGACCGAGGAGATTTTCGGGCCGTTGCTACCGATTTTTGAATATCGTGATTTGGACGATGTCATTGCCCGCATCAACGCCGATCAAAAGCCATTGGCGCTATACGTTTGGGCAAAAGATGAGGCGGTGATTCAGCGTGTGATGCAAAATACGTCGTCTGGCGGCGCCTGCATTAACCATTGCGTAGTGCAGTTTTTGCACGGCAACCTGCCATTTGGTGGCGTGAATAACTCCGGCATGGGCAATGCGCATGGTCATTTCGGCTTCAAAACGTTCTCACACGAACGCGCCGTGGTTCGTACTCGCATCATGTTGGCGAAAATGTTCTTCCCTCCCTACACCAACACCACGCGTAGGTTGATTGGGATTTTCATGAAAACGGTGTGATGGTCTAGCGCAAATAAAAAAGCCCAGCTAATGCTGGGCTTTTTTCTGTCAGCACATTGCTAAAAAATCTTAGCCGCGATTGCGCATAACGCGTGCTTTTTCACGCTGCCAGTCGCGGTTTTTCTCAGTCTCGCGCTTGTCATGCAACTGCTTGCCCTTCACGAGGGCGATTTCAATTTTCGCGCGGCCGCCACTCCAGTACATCGCTAGCGGGATGCACGTGTGGCCTTTTTGTTTAACCTCACCAAAAAGTCGAGAAATCTCTCGGCCTTTCAGCAGCAATTTACGTGTGCGCGTAGGATCTGCGACGACGTGCGTTGAGCTGGCGAGCAGCGGTTGAATATGCACACCAATGACCCAGGCCTCGTTATTTTTCAGCAAGACATAGGCATCTGTCAGGTTACATTTACCTGCGCGCAGCGATTTTACTTCCCATCCCAAAAGCACTAAGCCTGCCTCGAAGCGTTCTTCAACGAAGAATTCGTGGCGGGCGCGGCGGTTGAGGGCGATGGTGGACGATTTAGTTTGGCTCATAGGCGGCAATTATAGGCACAATGGTGGCCTTGTGTATCAGCGCGGCTATCCTGAAAATAGTCTTTTCGGCTAGAGCCGCCTTTTAGTGATTAAAAAAGAGAGTAATTCATGACATCGGTGACCACTCCCCACTCAACTTCGATTGTCGCCAGCGAGTCTGCTGTCAGCAGCATTATCGTGGCAATGGCCGTGCTCGCATGGGCAGGTCTTGTCGGCGCCGGCGTGCTTTGGGGCGAATTGCCCTATATGGCGCTGTCGGCAGTGTTCGCGGCATGGCCATTAGCTCTGGCCGAGCGCGCATTGGCAGTGCGCAGCAAGCGTTCATTGGTCGACGGCATGCAGCACCTAACCCGCGAAAGCGATGCCGCTCGCGGCTGGCGATTTATTGCCTATAGCGGCTTGTTTGCGGGCTTGTTAGCCATGGTGCTAACGGCTACATGGGCAGGAGTATTTACTACTGTCGCCGTGCAAAGCCTGATGCATGATCAGTCGGGCTGGTTGTCTTCAGCAATGTTGGTGCCGGCGCTAACAACCTTTGCCGTATTTCTTGGCCTATTGCGCTATGTCGGCCGCGCTAATCTCACGCATTGGCTACTGCCTATGTTGCTGCTAGCCGGCGTTAGCGCTTATAGCCTGAGCCATGAACAGGTGTGGCCGCTAGATTCTAGCTTGGCGCTGCCAGGCGGTATCGGCTGGTCTGCGGCGCTACTCATCGGCGCGCTGCTTGGTGGCGCTGGTCTGATGGTGCGTTGGCCATGGCAGCAGCATGTAACGCCGCAGCCGCTATTGCAGGGCGCTAGCGTAGTCTTCTCGATGGCCATGCTGATTTCCCTGATGTTGCCCGGCTTAGCAGCAGTGCTACTTGCCGCTGTCGCATGCTTGTTGATGCTGCTCGCTTTGGCGCGGCCATGGTTGGCGGTATTAAGTGCTCGCGGTTTAGCGATGTGGCCTGCACTATTTGTGGTGCTAGTCGTCGTCATTGGTTTGGCTGAAATCTTATGGTACACCGCAGGGCTAATTCGCCTGCAGCAGCTGAGCTTGGTGCTGTTGTTGTGGATGACCGTGAATGCGCTGGTGCTGGCGATATACGCTGGCTGGATAATGAAAATGAGCCATGCTCGCAAAGCCTTAAACCTGCCTAGTGAGGCGGCCTACAATGTCTGGCGAATAGCGATTCGCTGGGTGGCGCCCATTACACTGTTGGCCGGCGTGGGCTCATTAGTTGGGCTGATCTAATGCGTATCGAAATTGCGTATGCCGAAGTTGAGCGGCAGTGGCTGTGGCAGCGCGATGTGCCAGAAGGCAGCACGCTGGCGCAGGCACTAAATGACGATGAAGTGCGAGCGGCATGTCCGGCGCTGCAAAGTGCCGAGCTGCCTGTTGTGGGTGTGTGGAGCAAGGTGGTGGCTGAGCCGAGCACGCATATTTTGCAGGAAGGTGATCGCGTGGAGATTTATCGACCGTTGATCATCGACCCGAAAGCGGCACGAAAAGCCCGCGCTGAAAAAGCAAAACTCACGCGCTAAGAGTTTGATTGATAAATTTAAATCGAGTTTATTTTGGCGAGGCTACTATTTAATTAGGCTTGTATTTAACTGCGTTATTTTTTATTAACGGCCAGGTGGATGTTTCTGACTTTTGTCGATTAATTGCGTTGATCGGAAAATTATTTATTGGTTAGACAATATAAAAATATTTGGTACTGTATGCCCTCTGTACACACTGGAAGTGTTTCAATTCTGTATTGATTCGAATGACTTTGGCTAAACTTAAGAGCCTGACAAGGGAGTGTTTAACATGAGTAAGAAAAAAGCTTATCTATTGCCTGCGGCAACAATTTTAATGTTGGGTTTGACTGCTTGCGGCGGAGCAAAAGATGCTACTACTGGTAGTGCGCCTGAGGAGGCGCCGCCAAGAGAGGCTGGCGACTTTAAAGTTAAAGAGTTAAAAGTTGATGCTGGCCCAGATAATACTTCTGGCGTCACGCCAACAGTCAGCACGTTCACCACTGAAGATGGAAAGTTAGGTATTCGTGTTAACGGTATAGACATTGGCGACGGAGTGCAGACGCCGGTTATCAGCAATATGAAAATTGAGCCAGTAAACGAGTCTGCTAGTAGCGCTCGCATGGCTGCTAGAGAGGCCGCAGCTCCTAGTGTGTCTGATGCTGTATGTAAGAGCATCGAAACAGGTGCGTCGGGAAGTGGTGATAAATTCGATATTGTAGTGAGCTTAGACACTACGGGCAGCATGGGCGCGCAGGCAGGAAAGTTAGCGGAGAAAATTGTTGATTTCGCCGCTAAGCTTGAAGAGCAGAAGTTGGATGTGCGTTTTGCCGGCATTACGGTGGGCGATGCGTTTGCAACATTGAAAGCTTCAGGCTCTAGCTACGCCTCCGATGGCGTTGCAAAAGGTAGTTTGGGCGCGCCGCCCACTTTCGATAGTAGTGAGCGCCCCGATACTGGGCTGGCACTTATTACCGCGAATGATATGCAATCCTTCTTTACTGAAGTAAAGAGTAAGGTTGGAGGCGGTTTGGGAGGAGGGGATAGCCCAGAGAACTACTTAGGTCCTATCGATTATTTCAATAAAAGCATCGATTTCCGTAAAGATGCGGGGCGTTTTTATATTGCCATTGGAGATGAGTGTGCTCATAAGTCTGGCTCGAGTAGTAATATTGATGGAACAGTCTGGGAGCCACGAAGCGCTGAGCTAATAAAAGAGTCTTTGATTAAAGATGGCGCCGCAGTGCATTTGATCTGGGCTGATAGAAGCTGCTCAACATCTTATTACGATATGCGTGACTTGCAGAAAGCGACCGGCGGTTCATGGACAAACTTATACGACGCTACTTTCGACTTAACTAAGCTTCCTGCGATTGAAGCTATTGGTGCGAAGCGCAAAACGCTTGAGTGCGAAGTGACCGTGGCAGGCAGTGTTAAGGTAACGTTCACTATCAGCGTTGGCGATGGTGTTGGTAAGCATACTTGGGATGTCACGGCAATTTTATGATGCCGATAGCTCAGGCTTTTGCCGGCAGGTTAGGCATGTAGCTTGGGCTAACCATACTAAAGCGCCATTGAGGATTGCTCTCAATGGCGCTTTTTTGCTTTTAGCATTATTTATTCTGCGGGGCGCTGAGACTCTAGGCCTGACTGCGTGGTGCGCACAGCGCCATCCTTGCTGCCAGGTAATGCAGGCGCGGAGCTTGGTAGCTGACCTTCGCGATCAATGCGCGCAACCACGCCATCGCTAAAGAATACGCTTAGGCGGCGATGCGGGACTTTATCAATGCCGGCTTCTTTGGCGTAGGTGCCAGGAATAAAGCGATATGCGTAATCCCAGCGAGTGGGGTTAAGCGTATCGGTGATCAGAGGCGAGCCCAGCACATAGCGAACTTGCGCAGGCGTCATGCCATTTTTGACTTTATCAGCCTGTTCGCTAGTGACTGCTTGCCCTTGCACCACATCGATGCGGTAGGCGCTAAATACATTTTTACAGCCCGCGGTGCTCAATACGGCAGCGGTGAGTGCGATTGCCAGCAGCTTCTTTTGCATGACCCGAGTGATCCTTGTAGCTTAATGGGTAACTTAATGATTCGATGGGCGCACCCAGCGACTCTTCGGGCTATCATACGGCAAACTATAGCTAAGAGACGAACCATGTCAGGAACTAGTTATGAGCTTCGCAAAGCGGGCTTAAAAGTAACCATGCCGCGAGTGAAGATTTTAGAGCTACTAGAAAGCTCTGATGTGCATCACATGAGCGCCGAAGATGTCTACAAAGCACTATTAGCTGCTGGTGAGGATGTTGGTCTCGCCACGGTGTATCGCGTGCTGACGCAGTTTGAGTCGGCAGGTATGGTGGAGCGTCACAACTTCGAAGGCGGCCACTCAGTATTTGAGCTGAGTCAGGGCGACCATCACGACCATATGGTGTGCGTCGATACTGGCGATGTAATCGAGTTTTTTGATCAAGAAATCGAGCGTCGCCAACGCGAGGTGGTGAAAGCTCGCGGCTACGAGATGGTTGATCATAGCCTCGTGCTTTATGTCCGCCGTATTAAGGAAGAGAAGGCCGATTAAGCGCCGATATGGCTGCTTAGTCGGCCATTAAGGTTCTGGCGTGCTCGCGTGTTTCCTCAGTAATGGTCACGCCGCCAGACATCCTCGCAATCTCCTCCACGCGCTCCTCTTGGTTTAACGCCACCACAGTGCTGTGCGTCGTGCCGTCGATAACGCGCTTCTCTACGCGCAAATGATGGTGTCCGCGCGCGGCAACTTGTGGCTGGTGTGTAATGCTGAAAACTTGAGCATGCTCACCGAGTGCGCGTAAAAGTCGGCCGACGACTTCAGCAATGCCACCACCAATGCCAACATCGACTTCGTCAAAGACCATGACGGGAACGGGCGAATGGCGCGCGTGCACCACTTGTATGCCTAGTGAAAGCCGTGAAAGCTCACCACCTGATGCGACCTTTGCCAATGCACGCAGTGGCTGACCTGGGTTGGCGCTAAATTGAAACTCGATGTCATCGAGGCCATAAGCGGCAGGTTTGGCTAGCGGCGTTAAGGTGAGCTCAAGGCGTGCGTTACTCATGCCAAGGCCGGCAAGAAATTGCTGAATATCTTCACAAAATTTTGTCGCGGCTTTGCTGCGCGCTAGTCGTAAGGCTTGTGCATGACTTCGATACGTCTCTTCAGCAGCCTGAGCCTGCGCGGCAAGCTGAGCCAAGTCTGCTGCTTCCAGCAGGGCGTCGCGCTCAGTGGCGAGTGTCTCTGCAATAGTCGGTAGTTCTTCAGGATTGGCGCGATGCTTTCGGGCTAGCTGATGACATTGGCTGAGGCGCTGCTCGAGCTCAGCAAGCTCATTTGGGCTGGCCTCTAGGTCATCTAAGAAATGCCGTAGCGACGGGCTAGCCTCTTCAATCTGAATCTGTGCACTGCGCAATAGATCGATGGCTTCCGCAAGTGCCGTAGCGCGCTGGGCGTGTGGCTCTAGGCTGCGAATGGCGCGCTGTAAGTAGCGGCTGGCGGTATCATTCTCGCCCTCACTAATTAACGCTAAAGCCTGCTCGCCGTCTAGCTGCAAGGTGCCTATATGCGCGAGCGTGTCGTGGCGTTGCTCTAAGCGCGGATACTCATCTTTGCCAAGATTAAGTTGCGCCAGCTCAGTTAGTAAATGCTCAACAATCTCAAGTCTCGCCGCTTGTTCGGCGCCAGCGCGCTCGGCCTTGGCCAGCTTCGCGGCACTATTTTGCCAATGCGAAAAGTGACCTGCCAGCGCCTTCGATTCGGTCTGTAGCTTGGCGAAGCTATCGAGCATGCTGCGATGGCTGTCTTTGCGTAAAAGCGTTTGGTGCTCGTGTTGGCTATGAATATCAATCAGGCATTCGCCAATAGCGCGCAAGTCGCTGAGGTTGGCGGGCCGGCCATTAATATAGGCGCGCGAACGGCCATCGCGGCTGAAGGTGCGACGTAGCGTGCATTCGTCGCCTTCGTCGAGTTCGCGCTCCGCCAGCCAAGCCGATGCTTCAGGCAGGTAGCCGACTTGAAATAAGGCGCTGACATCGGCGCGCTCGGCGCCAGCGCGAACCACTGAGCCATCGGCGCGATCGCCCAAGCACAGGCCCAGGGCATCCATAAGGATGGATTTGCCCGCGCCGGTCTCGCCTGTAATGACACTAAAGCCCGAGTTGAATTCCAGCTCGAGGTTTTCCACGATGGCAAATTGGCTGATTTTAAGCAGGCTCAGCATGGCGAGAAACTCTTGAGTCGATGACTTAATGATAGGCCAGCCATGCGCGACTTGCGATGCGGCGATGGTGAATTTTCACGCAGCCCTTGAAAAAAACAATACGTGACACCACTAGAGTAAGCATTCACGAAGTTGCCTAAGTAGGAGTTTTTATGAGCGAGCAAACGCCCCCAGAGCACGACGACATTCCAGAGCAGGCAGTAGATGCTCAGCCGCAAGCTATGGATATCCCTGAATTTGCCGACGACAGCGTAGATTTTCAAACTGCGCGCATAGCCGAACTGGAAGGCCAGCTGAAAGACTTGCAGCTGCGCACTCAGGCCGAAGTGCAAAACATTCAGCGTCGATCAGAGCGCGATGTCACTGCTGCGCATAAGTTTGCCTTAGAAAAGTTTGCCGGCAGCCTGCTCGATGTTGCCGATAATTTGGAGCGTGCGCTGCAAGCTACACCATCGGAAGAGTCAGCTCTAAAAGCCTTGCATGAAGGCGTAACCCTAACGCACAAGCTTTTTGTCGACACCATGAAACGCTTTGGTGTTGAGGCCGTTGATCCACTTGGCGAGCCGTTCAATCCCGAGCTGCATCAGGCGGTATCGACTCAGCCATCGACCACAGCGGAACCGAACTCGGTGACTGCGGTATTCCAAAAAGGCTACACCTTGTCGGGGCGTTTATTGCGGCCGGCCATGGTTGTTGTCGCGAGTGCTGGCTAAAACATATTTTTTGTCTGGGAATAGGTTCTGGGGCTTGAAAAAGTTTTCAATAGCCTCATATCAGTAAACAGGGCGCGAGTAAGCGCAATCATTTTTGTCACAGCTCAGGCGACGCCGCCGGGCTAGTAGGAGAGCATCATGGGTAGAATTATTGGTATCGATTTGGGCACCACCAACAGCTGCGTAGCTATTTTGGATGGCGACAAAGTTAAAGTTATTGAGAACTCGGAAGGCGCGCGCACTACGCCATCGATTGTTGCTTACACAGACAACGAAGTGTTGGTTGGCGCCGGCGCAAAACGCCAAGCCGTGACGAACCCAAAAAACACGCTGTTCGCTGTTAAGCGTTTGATTGGTCGTAAGTTTAAAGATGACGTTGTGCAAAAAGACATCAAAATGGTGCCTTACAGCATCGTTGCTGCGGATAACGGCGATGCCTGGATTGATGTCAAAGGCGACAAAAAGGCGCCGCCACAAATCTCCGCCGAAGTGCTGAAGAAAATGAAGAAAACCGCTGAAGATTATCTCGGCGAAGCTGTGACTGAAGCGGTTATTACTGTGCCTGCTTACTTCAACGATTCGCAGCGCCAAGCGACCAAAGACGCTGGCCGTATTGCGGGCTTGGAAGTTAAACGCATCATCAATGAACCTACTGCTGCGGCATTGGCGTTCGGCATGGACAAGAAAGAAGGCGATCGTAAAATTGCCGTTTATGACTTGGGCGGCGGCACATTCGACGTTTCAATCATTGAGATTGCCGAAGTAGACGGTGAGCACCAGTTTGAAGTGCTGTCGACCAACGGCGACACCTTCTTGGGTGGCGAAGATTTCGACTTGCGCTTGATCGATTACTTGTCTGATGAGTTCAAGAAAGAGACAGGCATCGATCTGCACAACGACCCATTGGCTTTGCAGCGACTGAAAGAAGGTGCTGAAAAGGCAAAAATCGAGTTGTCATCGAGCACGCAAACCGATGTGAACTTGCCTTACATCACCGCCGATGCCACTGGTCCTAAGCATTTAAACGTGAAGGTCACGCGCGCTAAATTAGAAGCGCTAGTGGAAGACTTAGTGGCACGCACCATTGAGCCATGCCGTGTGGCTTTGGCTGATGCAGGCCTCAAAATTAGCGAAATCGGCGATGTGATTTTAGTCGGCGGCCAAACACGTATGCCTTTGGTGTTGGAGCGCGTCAAAGCCTTCTTCGGCCAAGACCCACGCCGTGATGTGAACCCCGATGAGGCAGTTGCCATTGGCGCGGCTTACCAAGGTGCCGTGTTGTCTGGTGATGTTAAAGATGTGTTATTGCTCGACGTAACGCCACTTAGCCTTGGTATTGAAACCATGGGCGGCGTGATGACAGCGTTGATCGAGAAAAACACCACCATCCCAACGAAAAAGCAGCAAGTGTTCTCGACTGCCGACGATAACCAAGCAGCTGTGACTATCCATGTTGTGCAGGGTGAGCGTAAGCAAGCCTCGCAAAACAAATCGCTGGGCCGTTTCGACTTGAGCGATATTCCACCCGCACCGCGTGGCATGCCGCAAATTGAAGTGACTTTTGATATCGATGCCAACGGTATTTTGAATGTCGGCGCTAAAGATAAAGCCACCGGTAAAGAGCAAAGCATCATCATTAAAGCCAACTCCGGTTTGAATGATGAGGAAATCGAGAAAATGGTGCGTGACGCCGAGGCTAACGCTGAGGAAGATAAAAAATTCACTGAGCTTGTTGAGTCGCGCAACCAAGCTGACCAGTTAGTGCACTCAACGAAAAAAGCGCTGACTGATCTGGGTGATAAAGTAACGGCTGAAGAGAAAGCTACTGTCGATGCTGAAATCGAGAAAGTCGAAGCCGCGATTAAGGCTAACGACAAAGAGCAGATCGATACTGCGGTAGAAGCGTTGAGCAATGCTTCGATGCCGATCATGCAGAAAATGTATGCTGATCAAGCCGGTGCTGAAGGCGCTGCGGGCGGTGCTAGCGATGAGCCAGCAGCCGAGCCAAAGCGTGATGATGGCGCTGTCGATGCCGAATTTGAAGAAGTGAAAGACGAGAAAAAATAAGCTCTATTGATGAGTAGTGACGCACACGCGGGGATATCCCCGCGTTTGCATTTATAAGATGAAAGCGGCAGAGCTTGAGGGTTAACAAATGGCCAAGCGTGATTTTTACGAAGTATTGGGTGTACAAAAAAATGCTCCGGCAGATGAGCTGAAAAAAGCCTATCGGCGACTGGCAATGAAGCATCACCCAGACCGTAACCCTGATAGCGTCGAGGCCGAAGATAAGTTCAAAGAGGCCAACGAGGCCTATGAAGTGCTCTCCGATGCTGACAAGCGTGCGGCCTACGATCGTTATGGTCATGCCGGCATCGACCCGAATATGGGCGGCGGTGGTGGTGGTGCGGGCGGAGCTGGTTTTGGTGACATCTTTGGCGATGTCTTTGGCGATATTTTTGGTGGTGGCGGGCGTGGCGGTCAGCAGCGCAGCAATCGCGGCTCAGACTTGGGCTATACCTTAGAGCTGGATTTGGAAGAAGCTGTGCGCGGCGCGAAAGTAAAAATTAGCGTGCCAACCATGACTGAATGTGAGCCTTGCGATGGCTCAGGTGCGAAAAAAGGTACAAGTGCCAGCCAGTGCCGCAGCTGTAATGGCAGCGGCCAAGTGCGTGTGCAGCAAGGCTTCTTTGTCATGAGTCAGACCTGCCCAAGCTGTCATGGTCGTGGCACAGTGATTACTGATCCTTGCGGCAGCTGTCGCGGTGAAGGTCGTGTGCGAAAGCAAAAAACATTGGAAGTGAAAATCCCGGCCGGTGTTGATACTGGCGACCGTATTCGTCTGACTGGCGAAGGCGAGGCCGGCGCACAAGGTGGTCCAGCGGGTGATCTCTATGTGCAAATATCGGTGCGCGAGCATCGTATTTTCAAGCGTGATGGCGCCGATCTTTATTGCGAAGTACCAATCGACTTTGCTGATGCCGCACTCGGCGGTGAGTTGGAAGTGCCAACGCTCGATGGCCGCGTGAAGCTGCGCATCCCTGAAGGCGCTCAAACGGGTAAGCTATTCCGTCTCAAGGGCAAGGGTGTGAAGCCGATTCGCTCGCATGCGCAAGGTGACATGCTGTGCCGCGTAGTCGTGGAAACGCCGGTGCATTTAAGTAGCGAGCAGAAAGAGTTGCTGCGTCAGTTCAAGCAATCAATGAGTGACGATGGCAATAAGCAGTCGCCTAATAAAGACTCATTCTTTAGCGCGGTGCGTAACTTTTTTGATGGGATGACAAAATGACACGAATTGCTATCTGTGGTGCTGCCGGCCGTATGGGTCGCGCCCTAATCGCTGCTGTGCAGGCCGCTGATGGCGCAGAGCTGAGCGCTGCGATTGAGCGCTCAGGCTCTGAGTTTCTTGGTCAGGATGCCGGCGAGCTTGCCGGCGTAGGTCGACTCAATATCGCCATTACTGATGATCTTGCTAAGGCCGATTTCGATGTCGCCATCGACTTCACTGCGCCAGCTGCAACGCTGACTCATGCCGGCATTTGCCAGCGCCTAGGGCGTGGTTTGGTTATTGGCACTACCGGGCTAAGTGCTGAACAAAAGGCTGAGCTGCAAGCATTAAGTGCGCAACAGGCTATGGTCTATTCGGGCAACTATTCAGTAGGCGTGAATGTCAGCTTGAAGATGCTTGAGCTGGCGGCGAAAGCCTTTGGCGACACTGTCGATATCGACGTGCTAGAAGCGCATCACCGCCACAAAGTAGATGCGCCCTCGGGCACAGCATTGATGATGGGTGAAGCCGTAGCTAGCGCATTGGGCCGTGATCTTAATGAGGTTGCGGTCTATGCTCGCCATGGCCACACCGGCGCACGCGAACGCCAGCAAATTGGCTTTCAAACTTTGCGTGGCGGCGACACTGTCGGTGATCACACGGTGTTTTTCTTTGGCGAAGGTGAGCGCGTTGAAGTTCGCCACGTTGCCACCAATCGCGCCAATTTCGCCACCGGTGCTGTGCGCTCTGCGCGCTGGCTTGCTTCAGATAAGGATGCGCAAGTGCCGGCGCTTTATTCCATGCAAGACGTGCTTGGCTTAGCGTAACTTGCCGCAACAGCCCACTGTATTCACACCCTAATTACGCAGTTTAAGGATGTGTTTGGTTGGACAGCGGGCATGCATCTGCGTAGAATGCCGCTTCAAATCGTGCCAGCGTGCAACCCCTATATGGATAGAACGAGAAGGATTGTCATCGCTTCTCGCTTTTTTGCACGCGCGCTTAACTAAAATCGCTGTGTGGAGGTCGGTTTGAGCAAAGTTGCCATTCTCGCGCTAGAAGACGGAAGTGTTTTCAAGGGCGTATCAATCGGAGCAGATGGTCAATCATCTGGCGAAGTCGTTTTTAATACCGCCATGACTGGTTATCAGGAAATTCTGACCGACCCATCGTATTGCCAGCAAATGGTCACCTTGACCTATCCGCACATTGGCAACACCGGCGTAAACAACGAAGACAACGAATCTACTCAGGTTTGGGCTGCGGGCTTAATCATCCGTGATAGCTCGATGATCGCTAGCAACTGGCGTATGACCGAGACGCTGCCAGACTATTTGGTGCGCAACAATGTTGTCGCTATTGCTGAAATCGACACGCGCCGCTTAACGCGCATCTTGCGCGAAAGCGGTACGCAAAATGGCGTTATTGTCGCCGGCGCCGCTGCAGAAGTAGAAGGTGCGGTTGAGGCGGCCATTGCTAGCGCGAAAAAAGTGCCTAGCTTGAAGGGCGCGGACTTAGCCAAAGTCGTCAGCACAAAAGAAGTTTATCGCTGGACAGAAGGTAGCTGGGATCTGGCGAAAGGTTATGTCACGCCAACTGAAGCGCCGCGCTTCAAAGTCGTGGCCTATGACTTCGGTGTTAAGCACAACATTCTGCGCCTGCTGGTTGATCGTGGTTGCGAGCTGATTGTGGTGCCGGCTCAAACTTCGGCGGCTGATGTACTGGCAATGAACCCCGATGGCGTCTTTCTCTCCAATGGTCCAGGCGATCCTGAGCCTTGCGACTACGCCATTGCGGCGATTAAGACCTTTTTAGATAAAGACTTACCAATTTTCGGCATCTGCTTAGGGCATCAGCTGTTAGCGCTCGCCTCAGGTGCGAAAACACTAAAAATGAAATTTGGCCATCATGGCGCCAACCATCCAGTGCAGAATTTAGACACCGGCCGCGTCATGATTACCAGTCAGAACCACGGCTTCTCCGTAGATGGAGCGACACTGCCCGCGACATTGCGTGCAACTCACAAGTCACTATTCGATGATTCGTTGCAAGGCCTGCATCACACCGATAAGCCAGCGTTTAGTTTCCAGGGACACCCTGAAGCTAGCCCCGGGCCAACAGATGTGCAGCCCTTGTTCGACCACTTTTTTGAATTGATGCAGGCTCGGAAGTAAGACATGCCAAAGCGTACTGATATCCAAAGCATTCTCATCATCGGCGCAGGTCCGATTGTCATTGGCCAAGCCTGCGAGTTCGATTACTCCGGCGCGCAAGCGTGTAAGGCGCTGCGTGAAGAGGGCTATCGCGTCATTCTGGTGAACTCGAACCCAGCCACCATCATGACCGACCCGTCGATGGCCGACTCGACTTATATCGAGCCGATCACGTGGCAAACCGTTGCGCAAATTATCGAGAAAGAGCGCCCCGATGCGCTCCTGCCGACCATGGGCGGCCAGACCGCGCTGAACTGCGCGCTCGAGTTAGATGCGAAAGGCGTGTTGGCGAAATTCAATGTTGAGCTGATTGGCGCTTCGAAAGAAGCTATCCGCATGGCGGAAGACCGCAAGCTGTTTGACCAGGCTATGCGCCGTATTGGCCTCGAGTGCCCACGCGCTGGCATCGCCACCAATATGGACGAAGCCTTTGCTGTGCTCGAAACCACTGGCTTTCCATCGATTATTCGCCCGTCGTTCACCATGGGCGGCTCCGGCGGTGGTATTGCCTACAACCGTGAAGAATTCATCGAGATTTGCGAGCGCGGCCTAGACTTATCGCCAACCAATGAATTGCTCATCGATGAGTCATTAATTGGTTGGAAAGAATATGAGATGGAAGTCGTGCGCGATCGCAACGACAACTGCATCATCGTCTGCGCCATCGAAAACTTCGACGCCATGGGCGTGCACACCGGCGATTCGATCACGGTAGCACCTGCGCAAACGCTGACCGATAAAGAATATCAAATCATGCGCGACGCTTCTTGCGCCGTGCTGCGTGAAATCGGTGTTGAAACCGGCGGCTCCAACGTACAGTTTGGTATCAGTCCAGATGATGGCCGCATGGTCGTTATCGAGATGAACCCGCGTGTGTCGCGTTCATCGGCGCTGGCGTCAAAAGCCACTGGCTTCCCGATTGCTAAAGTCGCGGCCAAATTGGCAGTTGGTTACACCCTTGATGAGTTGAAAAATGACATCACCGGTGGTTTAACCCCGGCGTCATTTGAGCCTTCAATCGACTATATCGTCACTAAGATTCCTCGTTTCAACTTCGAGAAATTTGCCCAAGCAGAGCCACGCTTAACGACGCAGATGAAGTCGGTTGGCGAAGTCATGGCCATCGGCCGTACTTTCCAAGAGTCTTTACAGAAGGCTCTGCGCGGCCTTGAAGTTGGTGTCGATGGCTTCACGCCAATTCTCGATCCCAGCGCACCAAATGCCGAAGCCAAGCTTCGCAATGAATTGTCGAACCCAGGCCCCGAGCGTATTTGGTATATCGGTGATGCTTTCCGCATGGGGCTAAGCGTTAACGAAGTATTCCGCTTAACCGGTGTCGATCCTTGGTTCTTAGTGCAGATCGAAGATCTGATTAAAACTGAAGCCGGTGTGACTCAGCTCGGCTTTGCCAATCTCGACCGCGATGCCATGTGGAAACTCAAGCGCAAAGGCTTTGCCGACAGCCGCTTAGCCACGCTTATCGGTGTGTCAGAGCAAGAGCTGCGTAAGCGCCGCTGGAGCCAAGGCATTCGCCCGGTTTATAAGCGCGTCGATACCTGTGCTGCCGAGTTTGCGACTAGCACCGCCTATATGTACTCGACCTACGAAGAGACTTGCGAAGCTGAGCCAAGCAATCGCAACAAAATTATGGTGCTGGGCGGTGGTCCAAACCGTATCGGCCAGGGCATTGAGTTCGATTATTGCTGCGTCCACGCGGCATTGGCGATGCGCGAAGATGGTTATGAAACCATCATGATCAACTGCAACCCAGAAACAGTTTCTACCGACTACGATACTTCCGATCGCCTGTATTTCGAGCCGGTCACGCTAGAAGATGTGCTTGAGATTGCTGCGCTAGAAAAGCCCAAAGGTGTGATCGTGCAATACGGTGGCCAAACGCCACTAAAATTAGCGCGCGCACTCGAGGCTGCCGGCGTACCTATCATCGGCACATCGCCAGATGCTATTGATCGTGCAGAAGACCGTGAGCGCTTCCAGCAAATGGTTGAGCGTTTAAATCTTTTGCAGCCACCAAACCGTCTAGCGCGCTCGACAGAAGAGGGCTTGTTGCTAGCTTCGGAAGTTGGCTATCCCTTGGTTGTGCGCCCGAGCTATGTGCTTGGTGGCCGCGCCATGGAAATCGTTTTTAACGATGCTGAGCTGGCGCGTTATCTGCGCGAAGCTGTTAGCGCCTCAAATGAATCGCCGGTGCTGCTCGATCGCTTCTTAGATGATGCCATTGAGATCGATGTTGACTGCGTCAGCGACGGCACCACCGTGGTGATCGGCGGCATCATGCAGCACATCGAACAAGCCGGTATTCACTCCGGTGACTCGGCCTGTTCATTGCCGCCATATAACCTGTCGGCTGAGCTACAAGACGTGATGCGTGAGCAAACCGTCGCTATGGCACGCGAGCTGGGTGTTATTGGCCTGATGAACGTGCAGTTTGCCGTCAAAGGCAGCGACGTCTATGTGCTCGAAGTTAACCCACGTGCATCGCGCACCGTGCCTTTTGTGTCGAAATGCATCGGTGTTTCGCTAGCCAAAGTTGCAGCGCGTTGCATGGCCGGTATGTCTTTGCAGGATCAAGGCTTCACCAAGGAAATCATCCCGAACTATTACAGCGTGAAAGAAGCGGTGTTCCCTTTCGCGAAGTTCCCTGGCGTTGATCCAATTCTTGGCCCAGAAATGAAATCCACCGGTGAGGTCATGGGCTCCGGCGCAACCTTCGCCGAGGCTTTCCACAAGGCGGTATTAGGCTCGAATGAGCGCCTGCCGACCGGTGGTCGTGTATTTTTATCAGTACGTGAGTCTGACAAGCCGCATGTCTCGCGCGTCGCTGGCGAATTGGCTGAGCTGGGCTTCTCGCTCGTTGCCACCAGCGGCACACAAGCAATACTTGCTGCGGCAGGCATTGCTTGTGAGCGTGTGAATAAAGTGACCGAAGGTCGCCCACACATCGTCGACATGTTGAAGAATGGCGAAATCAACTTCATCATTAACACCACGGAAGGCAAGCAGGCGCAGGAAGACTCGTTCTCCATTCGCCGTAGCGCATTGCAGGGTAAGGTCTACTACACGACCACGCTCAGCGGCGCCGAAGCGGTTAGTCAGTCACTGCGCTCCAAAGATGCATTAACGGTGCGTCGCTTGCAGGATCTCCACGAGGGACTTTGATATGCAACGTTATCCGATGACGGTTCAAGGCGCAGACGCACTAAAGGCTGAGCTCAATAAGCTGAAATTCATCGATCGCCCTGCGGTTATTGCGGCGATCGCTGAGGCGCGCGCCCACGGCGACTTGAAAGAGAACGCTGAGTATCACGCTGCGCGCGAGCAGCAGGGCTTCATTGAAGGTCGCCTGCAAGATATCGAAGGTAAGCTGTCAAATGCGCAAATTATCGATATTTTGCAGATGCCGAAAACTGGCAAGGTGATTTTTGGTGCGACAGTCGATATCGAAAACATCGATACCGGCGAAACCAAGACTTATCACATTGTTGGCGATGACGAAGCCGATTTTAAAATCGGTAAAATTTCAGTCAATTCACCCATTGCGCGTGGCTTGATTGGTAAGACTGAAGGCGATGAAGCGCTCATCGAGACGCCCGGCGGCACCGTCGAGTTTGAAGTCATGGCAGTTCGCTACGAATAACGAGTAACACTCCATGGCTGTTAAACGCGCACATATTCTGCAGCATGTAGTTTTTGAGGGGCCCGGCTATATTGCTGATTGGCTTTCTGCGCACGGCGCCGAAGTCAGCACAACCGCTTGGTATGACGGCAACCCTGAGCTGCCAGCACTGGACGGCATAGACTTGTTGGTCTGTCTCGGCGGGCCAATGAGTGTGCATGACAACGAACAGTATCCATGGCTTGCCGACGAGCGCACTTTTTTGCGCGAAGCCATCACGCGTGGTGTGCCGACATTGGGCATCTGCTTAGGCGCTCAGCAAATGAGCTTGTGCTTGGGCGGTGAGGTTAACCCTAACCCCGTGCGCGAGATTGGCTGGTTTGGCCTGTCTGGACATGCATCAACATCATCGATACCGAATGTGCTCGACGACTTATGCGTACTGCATTGGCATGGCGAATGCTTTTCGCTACCCGATGGTGCGGAGTTGTTGGCAAGCAGCAAGGCGTGCGGCGTACAAGCTGCGTTGCTTGGCGATCGCGCGTTGGCTCTGCAGTGCCATTTGGAAATCAAGCCAGATGGGCTTGAAGACTTAGTTGCTCATTGCGGTGATGAGCTTGCTGCCGGCCCTGCCGTGCAGTCGACTGAGACACTTTTGCAGTGGCCTAAAACGACTTACGAAGAAATGCATAAGACGTTAACCAAGTTGCTTTCATGGCTAACGACCACGCGAACAAGCGACAAATAAGCTCGCACTTAAGGTTTCAGTGCGAGCTTATGAGTGCTTAGGTTAGCGCGCGTAACAAGTTCGAAAGTTTTGGGTCTGGACGCTTCGATGGGCGATAAAGCAAAACCAGCTTGCCAATGCTTTGAGCAATCTGCGACTGCGTAGCGCTAGCGATCTCAGTAATGACTTCGGTACGTGCTGCGCGGTCTTCACCGCCAACGCGAACTTTAATCAGCTCATGGTCTTCCAAGCGAGCGTCAATCTCTGCAAGCACCGCCTCAGTTAAACCATTGCCGCCAAGTTGTACTAGCGGGTTTAGGTGATGGCCAATTTGGCGCAAACGTTTTTTCTCAGCGGTGGACAAGCTCACGATAACCTCAGCTCTAGGGCGGTTGCCTGCATTTAGCAGGGCAAAACTCGCCGAATTCTGGTAAAAAGAGTGCCTATTCTAGCGGGTTGTCGGCGCTAGTTCCTGTTTTTCTCGCATTGTCTGTAGTGTTGTCGGTGTTATGGCCACAAAAATCACAAATCGTAAGCTCTCTGGCCGTAGCAAAATCTGGATGCAAGAGCATCTTGACGACCATTATGTGCAAAAAGCTTGGCAGGATGGCTACCGTTCGCGCGCTAGCTATAAGCTTCTTGAGCTGCAGGAAAAAGATAAGCTAATTCGCCCGGGCATGAATATTTTAGACTTGGGTTCGGCGCCAGGAAGCTGGTGCCAAGTTGCGGGCCGGCTGATGGATGGTCGCGGTAAAGTTGTTGCTACTGACATTTTGCCGATGGATGCTTTGCCAGATGTAACCTTTGTTCAGGGCGATTTTCGTGAGCAAGAAGTTAACGATGCCATCATGGCTGAGCTTAATGGCGAGCTTATGGACCTTGTAATTTGTGATATGGCCCCCAATATGTCTGGTAACACTTCGGTGGACTTGCCGCGAGCCATGTACTTATGCGAATTGGCATTAGATATGGCAGTACAAGTTCTGCGCCCGAAAGGCACTTTTGTTGTAAAGGCCTTTCATGGCGAAGGTTACGAAGAATATCGGCGAGCGATCTTGCAACACTTTGCGGTGTTGAAAGCGCGTAAGCCAGACGCCTCGCGAGCGCGTTCGCGAGAAGTATATTTAGTGGCGAGCGGACTCCGCGAGCCTAAGTGATGGAGTGTCCATCGCTCTCGGCAGCTTTAAGCTGCCACAACAAGGTCGGCTGACCTGGAGGTTGTCGCGTGAATGATTTCGGCAAAAACATCGTGGTGTGGTTACTGGTTGCAGGGGCACTAGCCTACGTTTTCGGTAGCTTCAATCAAAAAGCGCCTAGCGCCGCGATGAATTACAGTGACTTTGTCGCTGCAGTTGATGCAGGCGAGATTAAAAGCGTGCGCATCCAGCCTGACCTGATCACTGGACAGCGTTCGGGTGGTGCCAAATTTGAAACTGTGCGCCCTCCCGCTGAAGACAAAGATCTGATTAATCAGCTACTACGTCAAAAAGTGACCGTAGAAGGCGCCGCTCCTGAACAGCAGGGCATGTTGTCGCAACTATTAGTTGCTGCATTCCCGATCTTGCTGATGGTCGCTTTATTTATTTTTCTATCTCGGAAAATGAGTGGCGGCATGGGTGGCGGCGGCGGTCGCGGTAACCCAATGAGCTTTGGTAAGTCACGCGCACGTCAGCTCACCGAAGATCAAATCAAAGTCACTTTTGCCGATGTTGCCGGCTGTGACGAAGCCAAAGAAGAAGTCAGCGAAGTAGTTGAGTTCTTACGCGATCCGGGCAAATTCCAAAACCTCGGTGGCCGTATTCCTCGCGGCATTCTCATGGTAGGTCAGCCGGGCACCGGTAAAACGCTGTTAGCGAAAGCTATTGCTGGCGAAGCGAAAGTGCCATTTTTCAGCATCTCAGGTTCAGATTTTGTCGAGATGTTTGTCGGCGTTGGCGCTAGCCGCGTGCGCGATATGTTTGAGCAGGCTAAAAAGCAGGCGCCATGCATTATTTTCATCGATGAAATCGATGCGGTCGGCCGCCATCGCGGCGCCGGCATGGGCGGTGGTCACGATGAGCGCGAGCAAACATTGAACCAATTATTGGTTGAAATGGATGGTTTTGAGGGCAATGAAGGTGTCATCGTCATCGCCGCTACTAACCGCCCCGATGTGCTCGATACAGCCTTGCTGCGCCCCGGTCGTTTTGACCGTCAAGTGGTTGTTGGTTTGCCGGATGTACGTGGTCGTGAGCAAATTTTGGTTGTGCACATGCGCAAAATCCCGATGGGCAATGATGTCGTACCCAACACATTGGCGCGCAGCACGCCGGGCTTCTCTGGCGCCGACTTGGCAAACTTAGTTAACGAGGCGGCGTTATTTGCCGCTCGTAGCAACCTCAAGCAAGTCAGCATGAATGAGTTTGAGAAAGCCAAAGATAAAATCATGATGGGCGCTGAGCGCAAATCTATGGTGATGTCAGAGAAAGAAAAACTGAACACGGCGTTTCACGAAGCGGGGCATGCCATTGTCGGTCGCCTCGTTCCTGAGCATGACCCGGTTTATAAAGTCTCAATTATTCCTCGTGGCCGCGCACTCGGCGTGACCATGTTCTTGCCGGAAGAAGACCGCTACTCGATGTCTAAGCGTGGCATTGAAGGCAATATCTGCTCCTTGTTTGGCGGGCGTATTGCCGAAGAGTTGACGCTAGGCTTTGAAGGTGTGACCACTGGCGCGAGCAACGATATTCAGCGCGCAACCGAGCTTGCTCGCAATATGGTCACAAAATGGGGCTTGTCGGAGAAGCTCGGCCCATTGCTCTATGAAGAAGATGAGGGCGAGGTGTTTTTGGGCCGCTCGGTCACTCAGCACAAAAGTGTTTCCAGCCAAACAGCCATTGATATTGATATTGAAGTGCGCTCGGTGATTGATCGCTGCTATGCCAGAGCACGCGAAATGCTCGTTGAAAATCGCGACATTCTCGACTCCATGTCTGAGGCTCTGATGAAGTACGAAACCATCGATGCGCCGCAAATCGATGACTTGATGGCGCGTCGCGAAGTGCGTCCACCAAAAGGTTGGACAGATGATGGCTCGACTGGTGGCGGCAATGCCACAGCGCCAACTGAAGCTAAAGATGACGTTGCCGACAGCGCTACACCTGCTCCGGATGCCGTCTGATTTAACGAGCGTAGCGCAGTGACGCAACTACACTGCGGCGGCCGTGACCTTGATCTGTCTCGGCCTGTGGTCATGGGGGTGCTTAATGTCACCCCCGATTCATTTTCAGATGGTGGTCGTTACGTCGCTATCGATGCCGCTTTACGTCTAGCTGAGAAAATGTGCCAAGACGGTGCCGGCATTATTGATGTCGGTGGTGAAAGTACACGCCCTGGCGCTGCCCCAGTCTCCAGCAATGAAGAGTTAGATCGGGTGATGCCAGTAGTCGAGGCCATCCATCAGCGCTTCGATGTCATTATCTCTCTCGATACCTCTACGCCGGCATTAATCACCGCAGGTGCATCTGCAGGCGCAGGCCTGATCAATGACGTGCGCGCATTGCAGCGACCTGGCGCACTGGCGGCAGCTGCAGCAACGTCACTACCTATCTGTCTTATGCATATGCAGGGCGAGCCCGACACCATGCAGCTAAGACCGCATTACGACAGTGTTTGTGATGAGGTCATGGCGTTTTTGCGGGAACGTGCAGAGGCATGCATAAATGCAGGTATAGCCGCTGAGCGCTTGCTATACGATCCCGGCTTTGGCTTCGGCAAAACATTAAGTCACAACCTTAGTCTGCTAAAGCATTTCGAGCGCTTGCATGCGCTGGGTGGGCCATTGCTTGTGGGCATGTCTCGCAAATCTATGCTTGGCCAGGTTCTTGGTGGCGCAGCAGTCGATGCACGCGCCGCAGCTGGTTTAGCCGCAGCTGTATTGGCGGTTGAGCGTGGCGCCCGTATTATTCGTACACATGATGTTCGTGAAACAGCCGATGCCTTAGCGCTCTGGCAAGCACAATCACAGGAATGACAAGGAAAATCATGAGCAGAAAATATTTCGGCACCGATGGTGTGCGCGGCTTGGTAGGTCAATATCCAATCACTCCTGAGTTTGCCCTGAAGCTAGGCTGGGCCGCTGGTCGTGCCATGACTGCAAATGCCGCAGGCGCATCGGTCGTAGTGGGTAAAGACACACGGCTAAGCGGTTATTTATTTGAAGCGGCCTTAGAAGCAGGCCTTTCAGCGGCTGGTGTTAGCGTGCGTTTGCTCGGGCCAATCCCAACGCCGGCAGTAGCGCATTTAACGCGCGCTTTTCATGCCAGCGCAGGCATTGTGATTTCAGCGTCACACAATCCCTATCATGACAATGGCATCAAATTTTTCGGCCCCGATGGCCGCAAGCTAGACGACGCGGTTGAGCTCAGCATTGAGTCTTGGCTCGATAAAGAAATGACCATCGATAATCCTGACTTGCTCGGCAAGGTGACGCGCCAAGAAGATGCGCGCGGTCGCTACATCGAGTTTTGCAAATCCACATTTCCCTATCATTTAACGCTGCGTGGATTAAAAATCGTCATCGATGGTGCGCACGGCGCAACCTATCACGTCGGGCCGGCCGTTTTTGATGAGCTCGGCGCGACGGTGATTCGTCATGCCTGTGAGCCCAACGGTCAAAACATCAATGACGGTGTTGGCTCTACTCATCCTGAGTCGCTACAGCAGCGCGTATTGGCCGAAAAAGCCGATCTCGGCATTGCCTTTGATGGCGATGGCGATCGCATTGTCATGGTCGATCATCGCGGCGAAGTTATTGATGGCGATGAGTTGCTCTACATCATGGCTTGCGAGCGCCAGCGCAGCGGGCAAGATCTTGGCGGCGTTGTTGGCACTTTGATGAGTAATTTTGGACTTGAGAAAGCCATCACCGCCCTGGGCGTTGAGTTTGTTCGCGCCAATGTTGGCGACCGTTATGTCATGGCTGCTCTCAATGAGCGCGGCTGGACTTTGGGCGGCGAGGCATCTGGGCATATTGTCTGTCTCGATAAGACGAGCACCGGCGATGCGATCGTCGCCGCGCTGCAGGTGCTGAAAGCGATAGTTGAGAGTGGTAAGTCGTTGGCTGACTTGAAGTCTGGCATGAGCAAGTTTCCGCATCAGCTCATCAATGTGCGCTTGGCAGAGCGTGTTGATGTGATGAGCAAGGAAAGCGTGCAAAAAGCCATCGCCGATGCTGAGCAGCAGTTGGCTGGTCAGGGGCGTGTGTTGCTGCGCGCATCTGGCACCGAGCCGGTAATTCGGGTCATGGTGGAAGGCCAAAATGCACCATTAGTGCAGGCGCTTGCAGAATCTCTTGCTGAGACCGTGCGCAACTGCTTGTAAGCCGTCGTCGGCTTCGCTAGTATTGCCGACCTCGCGAGGCCGGCCTGCCAAGGAATATGTTTATGCGTCAGCCCTGGGTTGGTGGTAACTGGAAAATGAATGGTCTGCGCGAGTCCAATGCAGCATTGTTAGGCGCTTTAAAAGGCGCGGAGCAGTTAGCTGGTGTGGATGTTGCGATTGCTGTGCCTGCGCCTTATTGGCAGCAAGCTAGCGAGGCGATGAACGATTGCGCGATTAATGTCATGGCGCAAACCATCTCGCCACACGCCTCTGGCGCTTACACCGGCGATTGCTCGGTGGCCATGATGCAAGATTTCAAGCTCTCGGGTGCCTTAGTTGGTCACTCAGAGCGACGCCAAGGTGCCGGTGAATCCGATGCCTTGGTGGCGGCGCAATTTGCTGCACTGCGTGGCGCAGGCTTGTCTGCGGTGCTTTGTGTGGGTGAGACGCTGGCTGAGCGCGAGGCAGGTGAAACGCTAGCAGTGGTATCGCGACAGTTAGTTGCAGTGCTAGAGCAGTACGGTGCCGAAGCATTGGCCACTGGCGTTTTGGCCTATGAGCCTGTGTGGGCAATTGGCACTGGCTTAACTGCCACGCCAGAGCAGGCGCAAGCTGTGCACGCTTCATTGCGGGCTGTAGTGGCTGCTTTCGATATTAATGCAGCAAATGCGTTGCGCATTGTTTACGGTGGCAGCGTAAAAGCAGATAATGCGGCCGGCTTATTTAGCATGCCTGATATTGATGGGGCGTTGGTCGGGGGAGCATCCTTGTCGGCGTCAGAATTTTTAGCGATTTGCCAAGCGGCTGGGCAGATCGCGCTATAGGATGAATGGTCATGGAAACACTGGTGTTGGTTGCGCACATCATCGTGGCAGTGGTCATGATAGGCCTGATTCTAGTTCAGCAAGGTAAGGGTGCCGAAATGGGCGCCTCCTTTGGCTCGGGCGCATCAGGTACAGTATTTGGCGGCTCAGGTTCGACTGGTTTTCTGACGAAGATGACCGCAGTTTTGGCTTTGGTTTTCTTCCTAACCAGCCTTGGCTTGGCAATTTATGCTAAAAACCATTCGCGTGCGTTGACTTCATCGCTCGCTCCAAATTCACAAGCAATTCCTGGCTTGCCAGAACTGCCCGTGAGAAAAGCGCCAGCAGCGCCGGCAAACCCTGATTTGCCAGTCGCACCAGCGCAGTAAAACGATCGCACTAATGTGCGTCCCGGTGGCGGGATTAAACACCAATGCGGGAGTGGTGAAATTGGTATACACGCAGCCTTGAGGTGGCTGTGCCTTCGGGTGTGGGGGTTCAAGTCCCCCCTTCCGCACCAATTTAGCTGAATTTCTGAGCAATCAGTGAATTCAGTGTAAATACTGGCAATGCCAGTAGCGAAAGGGTTTGACAAGTCCGTGTCATGTCCCTACAGTTCGCAACCTCTGATGCGGGGTGGAGCAGTCAGGTAGCTCGTCGGGCTCATAACCCGAAGGTCGTTGGTTCAAATCCAGCCCCCGCTACCACATTCGGACTTTGTAAAAAAGCCCACTTATAGTGGGCTTTTTTATAGGTCTCGCGGCAGGTGATACCCGGTGTCACCGAGCTGCCGTCAACGTGGGCATTGAGGCCCATTTTTTGTTTCTGAAATTTGTAAATCGCCAGAGTTAGGCGCTGGGAGAGACGGGCACAATGGCCATCTCGAAGAAGATTGAAGAGTTAACGCAACTGCTGCAGCCCGTAGTGGAGTCATGTGACTTCCAGCTTTGGGGTGTCGAGTTTTTTCAGCAGGGCAGGCATTCGGTATTACGCGTTTTTATCGATACCGATCGTGAAGCCGGTGTCGGCATTGATGACTGCTCAAGCATTAGTCATCAAATCAGCGGCGTGATGGATGTTGAAGATCCTATTGCCGGAGAGTACACGCTGGAAGTATCGTCGCCAGGCTGGGATCGGGGCTTATTCCATCCCGACCAGTACGCCGCCTACGTTGGCGAAGAAATGAATATACGTCTTACTGCTCCGCTACAGGGTCGCCGCCGCTTCAAAGGCACCATGCAGCGCTGCACAGAGGCTACGGTGACATTGTTGGTTGATGGCATCGAGTTTGATATTCCGTTTGTCAGTATCGATAAGGCAAATATCGTTCCGACCTTTTGATAGAACACGAAGAAGCAGGGCCCACATCATGAGCAAAGAAATCCTGTTGGTTGTGGATTCAGTCAGCAACGAAAAAGGCGTTAGCCGCGAAGTCATCTTCCAAGCACTGGAGGAGGCGCTAGCCGCTGCCACCGTTAAGCGCTTCGAAAACGACGAGATCAATATTCGCGTCGCTATCGATCGCCGTACCGGTGAGTACGAAACCTTCCGTTTTTGGGAAGTCGTTGCTGATGAAGATCACGAAATCCCTGCGATGCAGCTGGCAATTAGCGACGTAGAAGAAAAAGGCTTGAAGCTTGGCGATATCGTCGAAGAAAAAATTGAGTCCGAAGCTTTTGGTCGTATTGCTGCGCAAACCGCTAAGCAAGTTATCGTGCAACGAGTTCGTGAAGCTGAGCGTGCCTTGGTGGTCGATGCTTACCGTGACCGTGTCGGCGAAATTCTCTCCGGCATCGTTAAGAAAACCACGCGTGATGGCCTGATCGTTGATCTCGGCGGTAACGCCGAAGCGTATTTGGCGCGCGAAGAGATGTTGCCGCGCGAAAACTTCCGCATGGGTGATCGTCTGCGGGCTGTCTTGTTTGACGTCAATGCCGAAGGCCGTGGCGCACAACTGCTGATGTCGCGCTCACGCCCAGAAATGATCATTGAGTTATTCCGCATTGAAGTGCCGGAAATTGGCGAAGAAATTATCTCTATTCGTGCTGCTGCTCGCGACCCTGGTGTACGCGCCAAGCTCGCAGTGAAAAGCAATGATCACCGCATTGATCCGCAAGGCGCCTGTATCGGTATGCGCGGTTCGCGTGTGCAGGCCGTCTCTGGTGAGCTCGGCGGTGAGCGTGTCGATATCGTGCTTTGGGACGATAACCCCGCTCAGTTCGTTATTAACGCGCTGCAGCCAGCTGAAGTTGCCTCCATCGTTGTCGATGAAGACAGCCACACCATGGATGTAGCGGTAGAAGAAGATCAACTAGCCATGGCCATTGGTCGTGGTGGTCAAAACGTGCGACTAGCCTCTGAGCTTAGCGGCTGGCGCTTAAACGTGATGACCGTTGCTGATGCCCAAACCAAGCAAGAAGGTGAAGCACAGCACTTTGTCGACGCCTTTATGAAAGACTTGGGCATCGATGAAGACATCGCGATTATCTTGGTAAATGAAGGTTTCAGCTCACTTGAAGAGGTGGCTTATGTGCCGCTGGAAGAGCTGCAGGCTATCGAAGATTTTGATGATGAATTAGTAGACGCATTACGTCAGCGCGCAAAAGATGTGTTGCTGACCAAAGCGCTGGTGTCTGAAGAAGGCGCCAGTGAGCCAGCAGAAGATCTGCTTGGCATGGAAGGGATGGATCGCAAAGTGGCCTTTGCCTTGGCTGCACGCGGCATTGTCACCATGGAAGATTTGGCTGAGCAAGCCATTGATGACATTAATGATATCGACGGCATTAACGACGATATCGCAGCCCAATTGATCATGAAGGCGCGTGAGCCCTGGTTTCAATAAGCCGGGCCACCTTCTCAGAAGCGGAGTAAACGCCCCATGGCTGAAGTTACAGTTAAAGAATTAGCCGACACGGTCGGTCGTCCTGTTGAGAATCTGCTTGCGCAAATGAGCGAAGCCGGTCTCAGTCATAAAAGTGCCACAGATGCTGTTTCTGATAGCGAGAAGCAGCAGCTGTTGGCACACCTCAAGCGCGCTCATGGCGAGCAAGCGGGCGCGCCTCAAAAAATTACCTTGCAGCGCAAAACAGTAAGCACGCTGAAGGCGTCGCCGGCTGCAGGTGGCCGCGCTAAAACCGTCAACGTAGAAGTGCGTAAAACTCGCACCTATGTGAAGCGTTCTGATCTCGAAGTGCAGGAAGACCAGAGTCGCGAAGCCGAAGAAGCTTTGCGTTTGGCTATTGAAGCTGCTGCTCGTCAAGTTGAAGAAGCTAAGCAAGCCATTATTGATGCCGAGAAGCGTGCCACTGAAGACGCTCGTATTGCCGCTGCTGAAGAAGAGGCTCGTAAGGCCGCTGAAGATGCGCGCAAGCAATTAGGCAACGAATCAAAAGATGCGCGCAAACTGAGTGTGCCGAAAGTCGATATTAAGCGACTGGAAACCCCAGAAGAGAAAGCGCGTCGCGAAGAAGAGGCAGCGAAAACACGCGTTGCTGATGAAGCACGCAAGCGCCAAGAAGATATTGTCCGCCGCGAAGCTGAAGATAAAGCTCGTGAAAAAACCCTAGAGCAAGCGCGCTTAATCGCCGCTGATTTAGCTGGTCGTAAAGAGGTAGCGGCGCCTGCCGTAGATGCCCCATTGGCAAAAGGCTTGGTAGGCGTGGCCTATGAAGACTCATTTGCACGTGAAGACCGCGCAATTAAGCGAGGCAGTGCAACGCCATCGCGCGGTGGTAAAAGAGGCCCGAAAAAGCGCGAAGAGCAGGCGTTCCGCCCTGTTAATCGCACCTTAACCAGCGCTCTGTCGAAAAAGCATGGCTTCGAGAAGCCTGTGGAGAAACAGGTGTACGAAGTTGCTATTGGTGAACAAATTGTCGTCAGTGATTTAGCACAAAAAATGGCTCGCAAATCGCGCGATGTCATTCGTGTGCTGATGAAAATGGGCGAAATGGTCACTGAGAGCCAAGCTATTGATCAAGCAACAGCGGCATTGGTTGTTGAAGAAATGGGCCATACGGCTGTATTCGTCAGCGACACAGCGCTAGAAGATTCGTTGATGGATTCAATCGTCGATCATGGTGATGACGCGCCACGTGCGCCAGTTGTAACCATCATGGGCCACGTTGATCACGGCAAAACCTCTTTGCTCGACTCGATTCGTCGCGCCAAAGTAGCTGCCGGTGAAGTTGGCGGCATTACTCAGCATATCGGTGCTTACCACGTGGAAACAGCACGCGGCATGATTACCTTCTTGGATACTCCGGGTCACGCGGCATTTACTGCCATGCGTTCACGCGGTGCCAAGGCTACCGATATCGTGGTTTTGGTTGTTGCTGCCGATGACGGTGTGATGCCACAAACGGCTGAAGCTATCGATCATGCGCGCGCTGCTAATGTGCCGCTGATTGTTGCCATCAACAAAATGGATAAAGAGTCTGCCGATCCTGATCGTGTGCAGAATGAACTGTCCGCGAAAGGCGTTGTGCCGGAAGAGTGGGGCGGCGATGCACAGATCATCAAGCTCTCCGCACACTCAGGTGAAGGCATAGATGATTTGCTCGATGCCATCCTGCTGCAAGCCGAAGTATTGGAGCTGCGCGCTTCGACTGAAGGCGCTGCGCAAGGTGTGGTCATTGAGTCGCGTATCGATAAAGGTCGCGGTGCTGTAGCCACGTTATTGGTACAAAAAGGCACGTTGAAAAAAGGCGACCTGGTTTTGGCCGGCACAATGTATGGCCGTGCCCGTGCGTTGACTGATGAAAATGGCAAACTGGTGAAATCCGTGGGTCCATCGATGCCGATTGAGATCTTGGGTCTGCCAGATGCACCAGCGGCTGGTGATGAGTTCTTAGTGGTTACCGACGAGCGTAAAGCCCGCGAAGTTGCTGAGTTCCGTATCGCTCGCGATCGCCAAGTGCGCATGGACTTACAGCAAGCCATGAAGCTGGAAAACGTTTTTGCCAATATGGGCAAAAAAGAAGCTGCCAGCGTCAATATCGTATTGAAAACCGATGTTCGTGGTTCGCTCGAAGCTCTCACCGCTGCGCTGCATGATTTGGGCACAGAAGAGGTGGTGGTGAAAATCGTCAGCTCAGGTGTTGGCGCGATTGCAGAATCTGATGTCAACTTGGCGGAATCGACTGGATCAGTCGTGCTGGGCTTCAACGTGCGTGCCGATAACGCCGCTCGCGCTAAGTGCCAAAATGATGGTATCGATCTGCGTTACTACAGCATCATTTATGAATTAATCGATGATGTAAAAGCGGCAATGTCTGGTCTATTGTCACCTGAGCGTCGTGAAAATATCGTGGGTATGGCTGAAGTTCGTGAAGTTTTCCACTCCTCGAAATTTGGTCATGCTGCCGGCTGTATGGTGCTCGAAGGTAGCCTGTTCCGTAACAAACCCATCCGCATTTTGCGTCAGGATGTGGTGGTGTTCCAGGGTGAGCTCGAGTCATTACGCCGCTTCAAAGATGACGTTGCTGACGTCCGCAATGGCATGGAATGTGGCCTAGCTATTAAAGGCTACAAAGACATCCAGGCGGGCGACAAAATCGAAGTCTATGAAGTTCAAATCATCAAGCGTAGCTTGTAAGGCGGGATGGATTAGTGAGTCAACGCACGCAACGCTTAGGCGACCAAATTCAGCGCGATATTTCGGGCCTGATCCGTCAGCGCTTGCGTGACCCTCGCTTAGGCATGGTCACCATATCGGCTGTTAAAGTTAGTCCCGATATGGGCTATGCCGACATCTATGTGACCATCTTGGGCAAAACCCTAGATGAGTCGCCAGATGAAGGTATCGCCATTCTCAATGCTGCCTCTGGCATTTTGCGTGGTGAATTAGGCCGTGGTCTGCGCACGCGCATCGTGCCGCATTTGCGCTTTCACCATGATGTGGTGACATCGCGCGGTAATCGCATGGCTGATCTCATCACGCAGGCAGTTGCTGCCGATGTGAAAAATGCTGAAGCGAATAATAGCGCTGAAGTTGATGCCACAAACCCCGATTCAACGCCTGCCGACGACAGTCGCGACTAAGCTCAGTAATAGATGAGTAAGCCGCGCCGTCCACGTCGCCCTATCGATGGCATTTTGCTGCTCGATAAGCCAATTGGTGTCACCTCCAATCAAATTCTGCAATGGGTTAAGCACCGTTATCAGGCTGATAAAGCTGGTCATACCGGTAGTCTTGACCCGCTTGCGACAGGCGTTTTACCTATTTGCTTAGGCGAAGCGACGAAGTACTCACACTACTTACTCGATGCCGATAAAACCTATGTCACGCGGCTAAAGCTGGGTGAAAAAACCAACACCTCCGATGCCGAAGGCGAAGTCATTGCTCGTGCTGCTGTGCCAAACATTAGCGCCGATGAGCTTGAGCATGTGTTGGCACAATTTCGCGGTGACATCATGCAGGTGCCCTCGATGTTTTCAGCATTAAAACGCGATGGTCGTCCGCTCTATGAGCTGGCCCGCGCCGGCATCGAAGTTGAGCGCGCCGCACGACCCGTCACAATTTACGAACTCAGCTGCGTATCCATAGATTTGCCATTTGTTGAGCTTAAAGTATCGTGCTCAAAAGGCACCTATGTGCGCAATCTGGTCGAAGATATTGGTGATGTCATCGGCTGTGGCGCGCATGTGGTGGCACTGCGACGCACTCAGGCAGGCCCCTTCAATTTATCGCAAAGCTTCACCCGCGAGCATGTAGCCGAAGCCGAGCCTTTGGGCTTTCCAGCGCTCGATGAAATGCTGCTGCCGAGCTGGGCAGGATTGGCCGATTGGCCGCGTGTGGAGTTGAGTGAGACTTCAGCGTATTATCTGCGCCACGGTAATCCGGTGCAGGCTAGTGGTCTGCCGCGAGATGGTCAGTCAGTGCTCATTTTTGAGTTACAAGATGACGGCCAACCGGCTCTTTTTTTAGGGATAGGCAGCCAAAATGATGATGGCTTGCTTGCCCCCAAACGCTTAGTGCGCGTAGCTGATAGCTCGCTCAACTAAGTCATCAAACATGCCCATTGGGCGTGTCAGCGCGGACTGTAGAAAGGCACGGTCTGTCGTTGTTTTATGGCCTTTCAAAGGAGAAAACCCATGGCCCTGACAGTTCAGGACAAGGCTGCCATCGTTGCGCAGCATGCTCGTGCCCCCGGCGACACCGGTTCATGCGAAGTCCAAGTGGCTTTGCTGTCCGCACAGATCAATGATCTGCAGCCGCACTTTAAAGAACACAAGCATGATCACCATTCGCGCCGCGGTCTCATCCGCATGGTGAACCAACGCCGTACACTGCTCGATTACCTAAAACGTAAAGACAGCAGCCGCTACGTTGCGTTGATCCAAGTACTGGGTCTACGCCGCTAAGCGAGTAAGAGATAGAGAGCGGTCCGCCGCTCTTTATTTTTATCTGGGCAAATAGCATCGTGCTACTCGCTCAGGCTACAAGGATGTGGCGTATTGGATGCCATCGGAGAGGCTTCTAACACCTGCGATGCCTACAGGCATGGCAACTGTTAGGGGCCTCCAATGGCGAATAAGTCGGAACGATGCGCATAGGGCGTATCGATTGGAGAATCTATGTTTAATATCGTCAGTAAAACCTTTCAGTTCGGCGCCCAAAGCGTCACTTTAGAAACTGGTCGCATTGCTCGCCAGGCCTCGTCAGTTGTCGTTACCATGGGTGGCGTGCAGGTGCTGGTTGCTGTTGTTGGCAATAAGAAAGCCAAATCCGGCCAGGATTTTTTCCCACTGACCGTGAACTACCAAGAAAAAACCTATGCTGCCGGTAAAATCCCCGGTGGTTACTTTAAGCGCGAAGGCCGTCCAACTGAAAAAGAAACGCTAACGTCGCGTTTGATCGACCGCCCAATCCGCCCATTGTTTCCCGAAGGTTTTGTTAACGAAGTGCAGGTAACGGCTACCGTTATTTCTTCGGACAAACAGCAAGACTCAGACATTGCAGCATTGATCGGCACATCAGCGGCGCTAGCTATTTCAGGCCTGCCATTCAATGGCCCCATCGGTGCGGCTCGCGTTGGTTACATCAACGACGAATACGTACTGAACCCCAGCTTCGAGCAAATGAAAGTATCTGATCTTGACCTCGTGGTAGCCGGCACCAAAGCCGCTGTCTTGATGGTTGAGTCTGAAGCCAAAGAGCTTAGCGAAGACCAAATGCTTGGTGCCGTCTTGTTTGGCCATGATGAGCTACAAGCTGTTGTTGAAGCCATTACAGCTTTTGCAGCTGAAGTCGCCACTCCGAAGTGGGAAGTTGCTGCAGCCGTGGTGAACACAGAACTGAAAGCCGCAATGAAGGCAGCATTTGGCGCGCAAGTGTCTGAAGCCTATGCCATCAGCGTTAAGCAAGATCGCTACACGCGTTTGGGCGAAATTAAGCAAGCTGTATTGGCTCAGTTTGCGCCAGAAGGCAGTGAGCAGTGCGCCAGCGAAGTTGAAGATCTGTTTGAAGATCTGAAATATCGCTCCGTGCGCGACAACATCCTCAGTGGCAAGCCACGTATCGATGGTCGTGACACGAAAACAGTTCGCGCCTTGGATATCCAAGTTGACGTGCTTGCGCGTGCTCACGGTTCGGCATTGTTTACACGTGGCGAAACTCAGGCTTTGGTTACTACTACGCTCGGCGGCACGCGCGATTGCATGATGGTTGATGCGCTGGAAGGCACATATACCGATAACTTCATGCTGCATTACAACTTCCCATCCTACTCGGTGGGCGAAACTGGTCGTGAGTCTGGCCCTAAGCGTCGCGAAATCGGCCATGGCCGTTTGGCACGTCGCGGTGTGCACCCAATGCTGCCGTCAGCTGACAAGTTCCCGTACGCCATTCGTGTCGTATCGGATATCACTGAGTCAAATGGTTCGTCATCTATGGCGTCAATCTGCGGTGCTTCATTAGCACTGATGGCTGCTGGTGTACCAATGAAAGCGCCAGTGGCCGGCATCGCCATGGGCTTGGTAAAAGAGGGCGATCGTTTCGCCGTGCTTACCGACATCTTGGGCGACGAAGATCATCTCGGCGACATGGACTTTAAAGTAGCTGGTTCTGCCAAAGGCGTGACCGCACTGCAAATGGACATCAAGATCGAAGGCATTACTGAAGAGATCATGGAAGTGGCTTTAGGCCAGGCCCACGAAGCTCGCCAGATCATCTTGGATCAGATGAACCAAGTGTTGTCAGCCTCGCGCGCTGAAGTCAGCCTATATGCGCCGACTTACACGACGATCCAAATCAGCACCGACAAAATCCGTGATGTTATCGGTAAAGGCGGCGCCACCATTCGCGGCATTTGTGAGCAAACCAAAGCCACCATCGATATTGATGACTCTGGCCTAGTGCGCATCTACGGCGAAACTAAAGCGGCAACGCAAGCGGCATTAGCCCGCGTGCAAGAAGTTACTGCTGAAGTAGAAGTTGGTACTGTTTATGAAGGTACGGTTGCTCGTATCGTCGATTTCGGCGCTTTCGTAAACATCCTGCCAGGTACCGATGGCCTTGTGCACATCTCGCAAATTGCGCATGAGCGTGTTGAAAATGTTGGTGACCATTTGACCGAAGGCCAAGTGGTCAAAGTCAAAGTGTTGGATGTTGATCAGCGCGGTCGCATTAAGCTGTCGATTAAGGAATTGATCGAAGTTTAAGGAAGATATGGCCGTCGGGTGCCTAAACCCGACGGCCGTAGGTTTGTGTGGCGATGTAAGGTGAAAAAAACGATCAGAGGCCACATTCTGGGCTTTAACGCTAACAGCCCATAGTGTTATCTTCTCTGAGCCTTGCTGGCTTGGGCCAGTACACCCGTGTTGCACTACAACAATAATGCGCGCGCGTGATAATAATAATCTTCATAAGGAGAATGACATGGGTGGCTTCCGCCAACTCCGTCTTGGTTTTGTAAGTGTTATCCTTGGTTCCTCAGTGCTACTTTCGGCCTGTGACCCAATCGCTTTCATTAGCAACCAATCACTTCGCTTCGTTGAGCGAAATCTAGTTCCCCCTCTGCTGCGCGATAACGACGTACTTATGGCTTGTAAGTCCGGAGTAGCTCTTGCGCCACTAATCGTTGCAACTGAAAATATTGGTGCCGACGCTAATCAGCTTGGGACTTTGCTTTATACGACAGCAGGCCTATGCGCTGAAGTCGATGCCACCGAAGCAGAGCTTCGCTACTTACGTGCCGCTCGTGCGGGTAATGTTGAGGAAGCGCAGGATGCTCGCATTCAGCAAAAACGCTTTGCTGAGCTTGCCGCACGTCGTCAGTTAATATCGTACCAGCGCTTCGTGACTTACTACGAAAAACGCTACGACATCAAGATTGGCGAGCAATGCACAGACTTCCATAAAGATTTTGACGAATTCGTCTACATGCTGGGCCTTATAACTGGCTTGCAAGCAGTTTTAAACGATATCGTTGCTGGTCAAACAGTAGGTGTTCCACTTGATATCGCGGCAAAAGCTGAACGCGCATTTAGCTGCCTAGATAACAAAAAATGGTGGGGCGTACCATTGGCCGCTCGTGCTGTCGTGTGGAACGTGCTGCCTGGCGCTGATGAAGGTAAAGACCCATGGGGTGCAATGAACGCATCGATGGCTATTGGTGAAGCCGCAGGTGTGCGCTTGCCATTTGCTATGTATGCCTTGTCGGCATCGGGTAAAGATGATCAGGCGCGTCTGCGTGACGCAATTCGCCGCTTCGCTGATGTGAAACAGGGCTTCAAGCAAAACCCAGACTACCGTCTGGCGGATAGCATGGCAGGCTTGATCATAACTACTCTCTCAGACCGCCTGTGGACTGAGGGTGCTGGCACTCGCACACCCGTTGGCATGCTGGGTAAATTCTGGGATGAGAAGGCAGAGCGCGCTGAAGGCGTCGACATCTCTGACCTCCTGTGAACTTTGTAGGCAGCCAAACGTTATTCGTTTGGCTGCCTAGTCAATCTATTTCTTCTTACAATTTGAGGTTTTTCATGAGAAAAATTAAAACTTTAGCCGTAGCGGCAGTGACGGTACTGGCTGCATCAGTATCGGTTCAAGCTAATGCTGCGAACAAAATTTGCGTATTCGATATTCTTGGTGCACAAGGCGATGCCTATGGTCTGATGAAGGACTACGCATTGGCTGCAACCAAAATGGGTGCTGCGGTTGAGCTGAAAGCCTATACCGATGAGCGCACCGCCGCTGAAGACTTCAAAGCTGGCCAGTGTGATGGCGTTTTGCTGACAGGTCTGCGTGGTCGTCAGTTTAACAACTTCACCGGATCTTTAGATTCCATTGGCGCTATTCCTTCATATGCGGTGATGGCAAAAGCAATTTCAACGTTAGCTAACCCAGCCTTGGCTTCCAAGATGGTTGAAGGCAAGTTTGAGGTTGCGGGCGTGGCGCCAGCGGGTGCTGCCTATTTATTCGTTAAAAGCCGCTCAATCAATCATGTCGACAAGCTGGCAGGTAAGAAAATTGCCATTTTTGACTACGACAAATCACAAGCCAAAATGGTGCAAAAGATTGGTGCTCAGCCTGTCTCTTCTGACATCAGTAACTTTGGTGCCAAGTTCAATAATGGCGCTGTCGATATCATCGCTGCTCCAGCCATGGCCTATAAGCCACTCGAGCTTTACAAAGGCTTAGGAAAAGACGGTGCTATTGTTCGCTTCCCTATCATTCAGCTGACCTTCCAGCTATTTATCGACAAAACCAAGTTTCCTGCTGGTTTTGGTCAGGCATCGCGCAAATACTGGGATTCGCAGTATAACCGCTCGATTAGCATGATTAATAAAGCTGAGAAAGGTGTTCCAGCTGCTACTTGGTTGGATCTGCCTCCCGATGATAAAGAAGGCTATGTAGTGCTATTGCGAGATGCGCGTATTAGCCTGACCAAAGACGGTATTTACGACGCGTTCATGATGAAAATGTTGAAGAAAATTCGCTGCTCGGTCGAAAGCGCCAATGCTGAATGCTCCACAAACTTAGAATAAGTTACTCGTAAGAAATGAATGGCGGCGAGCATTGGTGCTCGCCGCCATTTTCTACCAAGGAAGTATAAAATGAATAATAAGCCTGTCTTCCTGAACCGCAGCTTATCGGAATGGTTTTCCAGTCTGCCGGTTTTAGCTCTACTGTTGCTGACGTTGGTGATTGGTACGGGCGAAATGCTCCATGGCCAGTTACTGCGTATGGGCGAGCGCATGTTCGGCGACCCCACAACAAACGTCCAATATTTCATGTTGCGTGCAGACCCAGTACGTCCTGCATGTGACCCTAATCGAGATGTTGATGCCGCGGTCCAGGCAAAGTTAAACGCTCCCGTATCTGATGATCCATTGGATATGCTGTTTGCTGATGCGGTTCAAGATCCCGAAGCAATTCGTTCGTCTCTAGAAGCTGCGAAAGCGCTGTGTGTTGAGAAAAACGACATTTATGAGCGTGTGGTTGATCACATCACACCTAAGCTAAAGGCGTTCCGAGCGGTTGAGACGGGCTTCTTTGGTATCTTTAAGTTCGGAACCGAAAACCGTTCGTTGATTTTGCTGGCTATGTTTTCCATTGCTGCAATTACTACAACGTTAAGCATTCATCACATTAACTTGCGGCCACCAAAAACGCAGCGCGACTTCTTCGTCTACAACATGGCGATGGTCATTGCGAACAGTATTTTGGCGTTCACTTCTTGGTTCTACTACAACAAAGTATTGCTCGCGTCGGGCATACCAGTAGACAAACCACTAGTTAACTATATTTTTATCGGTCTATTCTCGGTGCTGGCAATAATCAGCGCTGTTCGTGTAGTTCGTCCGCCGAAAGATGCGCCTGCTGGCGGCAACTTTGGTATGAGTCTGCTGACTATTCCGTTGTTTGCTTTCATGGCAATGACATCGGCTAGTGTGTTCTTTGCCGAACAGCATTGGGCTGGTATTGCCATTTACTTAGGCCAGCTGCTGGAATACTCCGGCATCTTCTTGAACCTCGCGCTGTATATTTGGGCCGGTATGTTGCTCAAGCAAACACGCGTAGTGACTTTGTTCTTAGACATTGTGCGCCCTTGGAAGCTAAGCCCTGAGGCATTGACCTGGGTTATCTTGCTAGCTGCCGCGGTTCCAACGGCTTATACCGGCGCTTCAGGTATTTTCGTTATCGCTGCAGGTGCCATCGTTTATAAAGAAGTCTACTCGGCCGGTGGTCGTCGCCAAATGGCATTGGCAGCAGCTGCAATGTCAGGCTCGATGGGTGTTGTGTTACGCCCATGCTTGCTGATCGTGCTGATTGCCGCATTGAACAAGCAAGTTACTACCAACGAGCTGTACGGTTGGGGTGTTGGCGTGTTTATGGTCACATCGACGCTGTTCTTGCTTTTTGCCATGATGGTGAAAGAAGACTCAACAGGTCGCGAGCGGGCTGTGTTCTCAACAGCATTACGTGACTCTGCACGTGCCTTGGTGCCTGTATCGCCTTATATCGTTATCACCTTGTTGGTGGTCTACGGTTATAAGTACCTACTTGATGCACAGCTCGATGAGTTCACTGCACCTGTGATGCTGCCGGTCATCATGTTGTTTATCGTGATTTTCGATAAAATTCGTCGCGAGCCCAAAGCTCAGGCTGTGCAGGTTAATCCAGAAGCCGAACGTCGCTTAAGTCTTGAGCAAGCTGTCCGCTTTGCCACTAATGAAACGATTGGCCACATTGGTGCGTTGATTATGCTGATGGCATTGTCTGTGTCGGTCGGTGGTGTGATCGAGCATTCTGGCATCATGGCAAGCGTCCCAGCCGATCTTGGAAACATATGGCTAACGTTGACTATTCTCATGTTTATGATGGTATTCATCGGCATGATTATGGATCCGTTCGGTGCGGTGATCTTGGTGTCCGCGACAGTCGCTCCAATTGCCTACTCAAATGGCATCAACCCGGTCCACTTCTGGATGGTTGTGTTGGCTGCTTTCGAGCTTGGTTATCTGTCTCCTCCAGTGGCACTGAACCAGTTACTTACTCGTATGGTGGTTGGTGAGGAAGAAATGGATGCAGCGGATGCTGAGGTCCGTCATAAGTCCTTCTACTACCGCTACGAGCGCTGGATTTTGCCAGTTGTCGTGATGTTCACAGGTCTACTCATCGTTGTGTATGGCGGTCAGAACCTCGTGATGCATGGTACTGAATGGCAAGAGTCACTTAACGGGATGTTGCTAAGCCTGTTCGGCTAAGCAGCACCCACAAAAAAGCCGGCGATTGCCGGCTTTTTTGTATCTGCGATTTAATGAATTAAACGCTACAGATTGAAGTTTTCTAGTGTGTTAAGCGACTTGCACTGGAATAGCGTTAGCGCTGTGACTAACGGTGTTGTCGATATTGCAATACACCAAGCGAGGCTTAAAAGCAGCAAGCTCTTCTTCAGCAAATTGGGCGTATGTGCAAATAATGACACGATCACCAGGCTGTGCTTTGTGTGCCGCAGCGCCATTAACCGAAATCATGCCTGAGCCAGATTCGGCACGAATAGCATAGGTCGTGAAGCGTTGGCCGTTACCGACGTTATAAATCTGAATTTGTTCGTATTCGCGAATGCCAGAAAGGTCAAGCAAGTCGCCATCGATAGCGCATGAGCCTTCGTAGTCTAATTCGGCATGTGTGACACAGGCACGATGTAACTTGGCTTTCAGCATGATGCATTGCATGGGCGTTTACCTCCGCTCAGCAGCAAAAAAACAAGCACAGGGCGGTTTTGGGACCGACCTACATGTTGGGCGCGCCATTTTGCCGCAAGATGCGCGCGCGATCAATCACTCTTCGCTGTCAAATAAGGGATATCTATCAGTTTTACTGTAGGTCAAAAACAAGGTTATCAATAAGTCTGGTCTTACCTAAATAAGCAGCGACTAAAACAACCGCCTGAGGCTGGCTGGCATCAAAGTCATTCAGGTCTAAGCTATGAACGCTGAGATAGTCAATCTTGAAGCCACCTTGCTTAAGCGTGGATTTCGCTCGCGCAATGATCTCATCAGCGACGCTATCTGGCTTCTGCAGGGCGTCTCGAATATTGCACAGCGTTTGATAGAGCAATGGGGCTTTGCTGCGCTGTAGCTCAGTCATGTATTGATTGCGTGAGCTAAGCGCCAAGCCGTCAGTATCGCGCACTGTGGCAATACCAATAATATTGACGGGCAAGAATAAGTCGTGAACCAACTGCTTAATGACCGCGAGCTGCTGATAGTCTTTTTGGCCAAATAGGGCCATATCAGGCGAGACAATATTGAGTAGCTTGGTGACGATGGTGGCCACGCCGGTAAAATGGCCAGGGCGTGAGGCGCCACAGAGCTGTTCGGTCACTTCGCTGACATGAATGCTGGTTAACTGATTCAGGCCGTTGCTATAGATCTCGGTAGCCGCAGGAGCAAACAGCAAGTCACAGTCGGCTTCAGCCAACAGCGTGCCATCACGATCGAGTGTGCGCGGATAGCTGCCGAAATCTTCATTGGCGCCGAACTGCGTTGGATTGACAAAAATGCTGCAAACGACAAAGTCGGCACGGCGCTTTGCCTCATTAATTAGATGAATATGGCCAGCGTGCAAATTGCCCATTGTTGGTACGAAAGCAATGGATTTGCCGCTAGCTTTGGCCGAACGTAAAGCAGCGCGAACGCCTTGGATAGTGTGTTCAATCTTCATGGTGGCTCTACTTATTCCGCAAACGCATGTTCAGGTGCGGGGTATTCGCCAGACTTAACCTGTTCAATATAGCTGCGGAAAGCACCTTCAATTGAGCCATCGCCGCAACTAAGGAAGTTTTTCACAAATCGTGCGGGTTTGCCGCTATGAATGCCTAGCATATCGTGCACGACCAAAACTTGGCCGTCACAATGTGGACCTGCACCAATGCCAATGACTGGAACATCTACAGTTTCTTGTACGCGCTTGGCGAGATCAGTTGGGACGCATTCAAGCAGTATCATGGCGGCACCAGCAGCCACGACATTGCGCGCATCTTCTAATAGTTTAGTGCTGCTCGCCTCGTCACGGCCCTGTACTCGATAGCCGCCAAAGACATTAACCGACTGTGGGGTTAGGCCTAAATGTACGCAGCATGGAATGCCGCCTTGAGTCATTAGGCGAACGCTGTCACTTAACCACGAGCCTCCCTCGAGCTTGACCATGTGTGCGCCAGCGCGCATCAGTGCTGCGGCATTGGCTAGAGTGTCCTCAATAGTCGCGTAGGACATAAACGGTAAGTCAGCCATGATTAACGATTGCTGATTTCCGCGCGCGACCGCTGTCGTGTGATAGGCCATGTCGGCAACCGTGACTGGCAGCGTTGAGTTATGACCTTGCAGAACCATGCCTAAAGAATCGCCAATTAATAAGACTTCGACGCCTGCGCGTGCCATTGCCGCTGAAAAACTAGCGTCGTAGCAGGTTAGGCAGCTGATGGCTTCGCCGCGTGCTTTCATGTCGCGCAAGGTGCGTAGCGTGATGGGTTTCATGGGCTTACTCCGCGCAATCGATAGTGCCAATCATGGCTGCGCATATTCACTTGAGGGAGGGTCAAGGTCAAGACTGCTGTGGCGTTATTCTACTGTGCTTGGCCAGCGTAAATCTGGCCATAGCGCTAAGCCGTCTCGGCTACAGCTTGCCGCTAATTCATCGGCTCGATGGCCATTGGGTAGAACACGCGCGGCGGCAATATCAGCCAGTGGAACTAAAACGAATGGCCGATGATATAGCTCAATGTGCGGAATGGTTAATCGCTCACTCTGCATTGCTATCTCGCCATATAGCAATATGTCGAGGTCAAGCGTGCGCGCACCCCAGCGTAGTAGGCGCTCGCGCCCGGCCATAAGCTCGATAGCTTGCAGGGCATCGAGCAAGGCGATAGGCGATAGGCTGGTGCTAATGCTGATAACGGCATTAGCGTAGTCGGGCTGGCCCTCAGGGCCTATGGCTGCGCTGCGGTATAGGTGAGAGATGGCAATAATGTGTATCTGCGCATGCGCTGCAAGTTGCTCTAGCGCAAAGCATAAGGTTTTAGGCGCATCGCCCAAATTGCCACCAAGGCCTATCGCAGCAAATTGCGACTCTACGTCAGTGTTAATGCTCATGGTTATTACGACGGCGAAGCAGCTTTTTTAGGGCGACGGCGACGCTTTTTCGGCGCTGCGGCAGCTTCAGGTTTTGCTAATGCGCGTTGCATTTCGGCTTGTAAGCCTGGGTCGGCAGCTTGCCAGCGTGTCCACCACGCCGCCATCTTGCCTGTGGCTTCACCAACGCTTTCGCGCATCAGCAGGAAGTCGTAGCCAGCACGAAAGCGCTCATTTGTGGCCATGATCTCGACTTGGCGTGGGCGTGGCGATTCGAGGCGCATCTGCATTTCCCAGATATCGCGCATGACTTGTGAGACGTGTTTGGGAATGGCTGTGCGTGCTAATTGGCGGCTAACGGCATGTGTGCCAGCTTGTTGCCATGCTGGTACTGGCGGCACGCCATCATTGATTAATGCTTGCGCTCGCGCTTGAACATCGCCCCAGAGCAGGGCGGCAAAGAAGAA
Organism: Paraperlucidibaca wandonensis; assembly: GCF_042677145.1. NCBI lineage: Bacteria > Pseudomonadati > Pseudomonadota > Gammaproteobacteria > Moraxellales > Moraxellaceae > Paraperlucidibaca > Paraperlucidibaca wandonensis. The sequence continues at coordinate 2,309,015 of NZ_JBHTIT010000001.1, forward strand.
TGCAGGATTGATGTGCTTGCCTTCCGCTAAACGCGCATCGGTACTTTGTGCAGTTTTCAGCCACAGTTGCTCGCAGGGATGCTCAGCGGGGCCAGGAAATAGCGGAGCGAATAAGCCATAGCCTTGCATTAGTGGCAGTAGTGGTGCGGCATGACCACTGGCAAATAGTTTTTGGCACTCGTCGTAGAGGCGATGCGACGACATTTCTTCAAGCAAGTGCGCCAAAGCTGGAATCGGCTTGGCGGTCGCCGGAGCAATAGTGAAGTTGAGCTTGGCGGCGAAGCGCACGGCACGCAGCATGCGCACAGGGTCTTCGCGATAACGTGTTTCAGGATCGCCTATGAGGCGAATAACGCGCTGCTTCAGGTCGGCTGCACCATTGGCGAAATCCCACAATGAGAAATCGGCAATGCGGTAATAAACAGCGTTGATAGTGAAGTCACGGCGGGCGGCATCTTCTTCGATGCTGCCCCAGACGTTATCGCGCAAGATGCGACCATCGGCATTGGTGCGAGCGCTTTGATCATCGCCATCGGCATGATTGGCGCGAAACGTGGCAACTTCAATGACTTCGCGGCCCCAGCGGACATGGGCTAAGCGAAAGCGGCGACCAATAATCTGACACTGGCTGCCAAACACTTGCTTCACATCTTCCGGCTTAGCGTTGGTGGCAATATCGAAATCTTTAGGAGATAAGCCAAGCAAAACGTCGCGTACGCCGCCACCAATAAGATAGGCATCGAAGCCACAATCTTGTAGGCGATACAGTGTTTTGACTGCTGCGGGACTGAGGTTCTTTCGAGAGATTGAGTGCTGGTCGCGTGGGATTACTACCGGCTTGAGCCGTGTCAGGTGTTTGCCCTGATTTCGCCAGCGATTTAGCCACTTCAACATACTTGCATCTCGAGCCTTGTAAATAAGGTGCGCATGATAGCAGGTTGATATCCGACTGTATGTTAGGGCTTGGTTTAGAACGCAAGGCGGGAGGGGTTACCTCCCGCGTACGCTGAACGGTGTGCGGTTTATGACCGTCTTATTATTTGGGCTTCTTTTATTATTTTTGCCCGAGCATCCTTGGCTTTTGCAGTCTCACATCCTAGCGAGCGCTTTTTTTATAGTGCCGGTTACCCGACAAGCGGCTTATTTTTATTGTTCCGCAATTACATAAAGCAGGTACTGTGCCAACTTTCAATAATTCTAGTTATTTCAGATAAATCATCGACTTGTAAATTTGTTGGATATGATTGTGTGTGAGGCATCAGACTAAAGTGTTACTTACTGACTTAGTTTGTGTAGATAGGTAACGTAACATGCGCGACTGTTTTGTGATCAACGGCGTCGAGGAATGCCTAAGCGCTGGCGTCGTTCCCAGAGCGTCTTGCGACTAATGCCAAGCTTTTGTGCTAACTCTGTTTCAGACATTTGGTCCTGATGCTCTAAGACGAAGTGCTGAAAATAGTCCTCGAGGGATAGCCCTGTAGGTGGGTCATCATCGACCTGTACTGTTTGAGTTTGCCGCGCGGGATAAGCGGACTCAATGGCTAGTAAGCTGGGCGTAATAACCTCAGCTTCGGTCAAAATAACGGCTCGCTCGATGGCATTTTCCAGCTCACGAATATTGCCTGGCCAATGATAATGCGCCATTGCCTCCCGAGCCTCAGGGGTGAACGTTAGAGGTTTCGAGCCAACTCGCTCAATGGTTCTCACTAATAACTGATCAGCAATGGTGAGAATGTCGTCGCCCCGATCGCGCAGCGGAGGCAGTGACAGCTCCATCACATTGAGGCGAAAAAATAAGTCTTCGCGAAACAGGCCTTCGCTGGCGAGCTGCTTTAGGTTGCGATGCGTGGCGGCAATCAGGCGTACATCGACCTTGCGCGTTTGTGTAGCACCAAGGCGGCGGACTTCTTTCTCTTGCAGCAGGCGCAATAAGCGCGCTTGTGCTTCTAATGGCAATTCGCCGATTTCATCGAGAAATAACGAACCACCATCAGCGGCCTCGACCAAGCCTTTGCGTAAGCCTTGAGCGCCGGTAAACGCGCCTTTTTCATGGCCAAATAATTCAGACTCAATCAATGACTCTGGAATGGCCGCGCAGTTTACCGAGATCAACGGTGCATCACGACGTGGACTTTGCTCATGCAATGCGCGCGCGACTAGCTCTTTACCGGTGCCAGACTCGCCTAAAATTAATACAGTGGTGTTGAGCGGGGCGACACGACTGATGCGTCGATGCATTTCTATCATCCCAGGGCAGTTGCCAATGATGCCGCTATCGGGCTTGGCTAACGCTTGCTCGGCACGCAGGGCGCGATTTTGTCGGCGCAAACGCTGCTCGCGCAAAATGCGATCGATAGTGATCAGCATGTCATCGTGATCAAACGGCTTGGCAATGTAGTCAGCTGCGCCCGCTTTCACGGCATCGACGGCTGAGCGAATGCTGGCGAAGCTAGTCATGATCAGCACGGGCGTTTCACCTGCACGCTCGATTAGTGCTGTGCCTGGCAGGCCAGGCAGCCGTAAATCAGAAATGATCAGGTCGTATAAATCCGGAGAAGACTGCGCCAAGGCCTCGTCGACACTGCCGGCTTCGGCAACTTCGTAGCCATTACGCTGCAATAGGCGCTTCAGGCCGCTGCGAATTACCTGTTCATCATCGACGACTAAAATACTGCTCACGCGTTCATATCCTCATTGCGTTTGGCGGCCGGCAGCGTGATTTGCACAATCACACCGGTGCCTTGATCGTAATCGCGCTTATCGATTAACTGGATGCGGCCTTCATGTGCCTCAATGATGCCATGAACTAGCGCTAAACCTAGCCCTGTGCCGTCACCGAGCGCCTTAGTTGTTACAAAGGGCTCAAATAAGCGTTCGCGCAAATCGCCATCGGGCAGGCCGTGCCCGAAGTCTTCAATCTCAATACGCAGTGATGGCCCGTGCTGACGAGCGCGAACCAAGATTCGGCCTGACTGCGTGCTTGCATCGCGGGCATTGCCGAGAAGATTGATGAAGACTTGGCACAGGCGCTGGGCATCACCATAGACGCCTAGGCTGCTATCGATATGCACTCGAAAATCAACTTGGCGCGCTTCCGGTGCGAGTTTTAGTAGATGCAGCGATTCATTGACCACGGCGAGCAAGGGCACATTGTCGAACTCGCCGCCGACATGATGCTCAGTGCGAGCAAAGCCCACTAAAGACTGCACAATGCTGGTGACGCGCTTGGTTTGATCGAGAATGTCTTGCGCGGTCGCATGCACTTCATGGTCGATCGCATGCTCAGCTTTAAGGTTTTGCGCTAAGCAGGCAATGCCCGTAATTGGGTTGCCGATTTCATGGGCGACACCAGCCGCTAGGCGACCAACTGCTGCTAAGCGCTCGCTATGGTGCAGGCGTGACTCAAGCTGTTGCAGGGCGGTTATTTCCTCCATAACCAGCACTACACTGCCATCGGCGTCGCCAATCATGGCGCGATGAAGGTTAATCCAGCGAGTTTGGCCATCGACATTTAGGCGGTGACGCGACTCTAGCGCGCCGGGCTGGTTTAGAAACTTAGTTAGCGTGTGGTTCCATGGCTCGGGAAGGCTACTTAGTCGCGAGCCAATAACTTCGATATCGGCGCAGCCAGTAATATCCATGATGGCGCGATTCCAGCTCAGCACTTCAAGGTCGCCCGCCAGCGTACATACGCCTAATGGCAGGTCGTGCAGAGTTTGGCGATGAAAACGGCGCAAGGTATCAAGCTCAGCAGCCAGCCCTGAAAGTTTGTCGCGATATTCCTCCAGGCGTGACTCAATAAAGTGAATATCTTCGCCGGGGCTTTGCGGCACGATTTGTTGGGGTAGATGTTTGTCGAGCAACTCCATGGCCAAGCTTGGCCCCAATAAGCCAGACAGGTTGGCGCCGAGCTGATCGCGTAGGCGGCGCAGTGCATAGGGGCGGCGTTCAGTGCTGGCCATATTGAGATCATTGCGCGCCATGCCAACTTCGCGCTCAGCGGTTAGTGGTCCGAGCGCTGGCGTTAGTGCTTTGACAAAAGCGTCCACTGAGTCGGCGGCCAAGCTCCAACGCACGGGGCTGCTGAGGTTATCGACTGAGCACGCTTCGGCAACTTCACGATCGGCAGCAGATTGAGGCTGTAATAGCGAGACAACGACGAGGACGATGCCATTGCCCAGGGTGGCGATGATGCCCATGGCCTGCCAATGATCGAGTCGCGATGTGGTGATAATGCCGAGTAGCTTGCCGCTATCAAAGTTGGCTAAAAATAGTGACGGAATCGCCAGCATGACTATCCAAATTGCCATGCCAAAGCTCAAGCCTGTGAGCATGCCCGAGCGTGTCGCGCGCGGCCAAAACAGTAGAGCCAGCACACTAGGTGCTAACTGCAAAATGGCAACGAATGACAGCATCGACATTTCAGTGCTGTCGGGACGTAAACCAGGCAGCCAAGACAGCATAAAGGCTGCGAGCAAAATGAAGCCGATGAGAAAGCGGCGCTGGCGCTGAGTTTCTAGATAAAGTGCGTCGTCGGTAGGCCAGCCGCGTAAAGGCAAGATGACATGGTTTAGCGTCATATTGGCCAGTGCCAGTGTGGTGACAATTAAGATGCCGCTTGATGATGCTAGTGCGCCAATAAACAGCAGCAAAACTAGAGCGGGTGAGCGCGATTCGATAGCAACGCCGAGGCTATAGAACTCGGGTAAGTCTGCTAGGCCGATGGCCTGTCCGGCCCATAAAATGATGGGAATGCCCAATGCCATCACCAGCAGGTACAGCGGAAAGGCCCACGTTGCGGTGAGCAAGTTGCGCGGCTCGCGGTTTTCCGTAAAGGCCATGTGATAGAGGCAGGGCATAACCACTGAGGCGAAGAAAAACACCAGCAGAAGGCTATGCCAGTAGCCTGCTTTTAGCGGTTGAAATAGATTGCGCAAGGCTTCGGGATGATGACTCAGCCAATCATTAACGCCTGCGCTACCACCAAGCACGCCGAAGTAGGCGTAGAGGCCAACGGCCGAAATGGCAATGAGCTTAATCACGGACTCGAGCGCGATCGCCACCACAAGGCCGTCATTCTCCTGATGGCGACTCGACTTTGCCCCAGCACCAAATAGCGACGTAAAGCCGATGAGCATTACGCAAAACACCAGACCCATAAGCTTGGTATTTGTGCCGCCGGTGAGTATGCGTGCGACCTCGCCGACGGTTTGCATTTGCGTGGTGAGCAATGGCATGACGCCAATTAACATGGCGATAGTTGCTAGCGTGCCGGCGGCTTGGCTGCGGTAGCGGAATGCGAGCAAGTCCGGTAAGGAGGTGAGCTGATGACTACGTGCAAGCCGAAAAAGTGGCTGCAAAAATACCGGAGCCAAGAGAAATGCGCCGGCTAGACCAATATAAAAAGTGAGAAAGTTGAAGCCGCTTTCGCGCGCGAATTGCACGGCACCAAATAGGCCCCAGGTGCTGACAAAAACGCCCAATGACAAAACAAACACTGCCGGATGGCGCACCCAGCGTAAAGGAATCCAGCCGTGCTCACTGGCGTAGGCGGCAAAAAATAAGAGCCCCAAATACGCAGTGGTTAGCGTAAATAGTAGGGTAGGACTAAAGATCATTTAAATCGCGGCTCCGTGCTACCCAATAGCCCAAGGCAATCAGTAGTGCCCAAATAGTGTAGGGGCGATACCACGCACTGCCGCCCTCACTCCACCAATCAATGATCACGGGTGAGAGTAAATAAGCGCCAGCAACAAATAGCAAAATTAGGCGGTCAATATACACGCGAGGGCTCCGAAACGCAGCGATTGTGCGTGTTGGCACGGTATCAGCTTTAGCTCATTGGGCAAAGTCAGGGCTGCTTAATGTCGCCTATTGGCAGCGCTGACTCACACCAATGCGCCACGGCCCAGGTGATGATTTCGTCGATAAAGGCTTGGCGAAGCTCAGCTGGCGGCTGCTGCGCCAATAGTTGCAGCGCTAAAAAGACATTCTCTGCGGCATGATTATTGTTTAACGCGAGTGCATGGCTTTGCTTCGATAGCTTTTGGCCAGTGCTGTTAATAAGCATCGGGATGTGTAAAAACTGCGGTCGTGCCCAGCCTAGGCTATCGGCGAGATGACACTGGCGTGCCGTGTTGTCGAGCAAGTCAGTGCCGCGAACCACTTCGCTAATGCTCATGTCATGATCATCAACAACGGTGGCGAGCTGATAAGCCGGTAAGTCATCGCGCCGCCAAAGTATGGCATCGCCGCAGCTGCGGCTTAGTAGCTCAGACAGTTCACCGTGTAGGCGGTCATGATAGGTGCTTGCAGTGGCAGGCGATCGCAGACGCCAAGCGGCATCGCTAGCATTAGGGTGATGCTCGCCATGCCGGCATGGGCCTAAGCAGTCGAGCACGCCGGCTTCAGCGCGAGCGCTACGTGAGCAATCGCAGGCATAGACTAAGTTTTTGGCAATGAGCTCGGCCAATACTTCTCGGTAGCGCGCAATGCGTTGATGCTGCCAAACGATATCGCCGTCCCAATGCAGGCCATGCGCCTCGAGCGTGCTAATAAAACTGTCAGCTGCGCCAGCTTGTTCACGAGGTGGGTCGATGGTGTCGATACGAAGTCGCCAGAGGCCGCCCTGATGTTTGGCGCTGGCATAGCTGCTGATTGCAGCAAGAAGAGATCCGAAGTGTAGCGGGCCGGTTGGCGAGGGCGCGAACCGGCCGATAACGCGGTTAACCACCAACCAGCTGCTTTTCCTTGATTTCTTGCAGGCTCTTACAGTCGATGCACAGGGTTGCAGTAGGGCGGGCTTCTAGGCGGCGAATGCCGATTTCGATGCCGCAATCATCGCAGTAGCCGTAGTCATCTTTTTCGATGCGATCGAGCATTTGATCGATTTTCTTGATCAGTTTGCGCTCACGATCACGCGTGCGCAGTTCAAGAGAGAACTCTTCTTCTTGCGTGGCGCGATCGTTGGGGTCGGGCAAGCTGCCAGACTCATCTTTCATGTGGTGCACAGTGCGGTCCACTTCCTGCATTAACTCGCGTTTCCAGGAAATTAAAATTTCACGAAAATGCTTACGCTGAGGCGCACCTAAATAATCTTCACCTTTGGTTTCTTTATACGGTTCAACACCGTGAATGAGGACGATACCAATTGGTTTTTTCTTAGTTTTGGTGGCCGCAGTAGCCTTTTTTTCAGTAGTGCGGGTAGGCATTGTTCTTTCTCACGCAGATAATCGCTCTCTATAGCAGAGCATTGACAGGGGCGCAAACAAAACAGCGTTATTTGCGCGTTAACAAACTATTGTTCGATTAATTCGATGAATCCGTCCTGTATTTGGATGGGAACGCTGAGTAAGGACTCTCCTTGGCAGGGGCCGCTAACACAGAGGCCATCTTCAACTTGAAACAACGCGCCATGGTTGCTGCAAATGAGAAAATAGTTCTCGCTGTCCATGAATTCGTCGGGATTAAACTCGAGATTAATCCCTAAGTGTGGGCAGCTATTTTGATAAGCGTAGGTTTGGCCATCGCGGTTTACCACGATGACTTCACCAGCTGGAGAACGAAAGGCGCGGGCCTCATTTTCAACTAAATCGGCGTTGGCGCATAAACGAAAACCCATTGCTCCTCCTAATCAGCGCTGAGCAGCGCGCGATATTGTTCAATACTCAAGCGTGGGCCAAACTGCGACACCACTTGAGCGGCAGTGCGCATGGCTAAGCGTGCGCAATCTTCAAACGTCCAGCGTTGGCTTAAACCATACAGCACCGCACCAGCAAAGCTATCGCCAGCGCCTAGTGTATCCACCGGCGTGGCGGGACAGGCAGGCAGTTCTAGCACGCTAGTTTGGGTCCAGACCCAAGCGCCGTTTTTGCCACAGGTGATGATGCCGCGCTCAGCCACGCCGCGCAGGGTAATGAGGGCTTGATCAAGGTCATCGCAACCGGCAAAGCCACGAGCTTCATCTTCGTTGCAAAATAGTAAATCGACGCCATCGGCTAGCAGTGTCTTAAGCTGAGGCAGGAAGTATTGCACCATGGCGGGGTCAGAAAACGTCAGTGCGCGTTTAACGCCGGCCGCTTTCGCCAGCTCGTGTGCGTGCGCGACGGCATCGCGAGCCGAATCTGAGGTGCACAGATAGCCTTCGATATACAGCCATTTGCTGTCTTGCAGCGCTTCTGGGTCGAGCTCGGCGCGCGAGACTTCGGCGGTAATGCCCAAGTAAGTATTCATGGTGCGATCGGTGTCTGGCGTGACCATGACTACGCAGGTGCCGGTGACGCCTTCGGGACGTACTTCCTTCAGATTGGTGCTGACATCGGCGGCGAGTAGATCATCGCGATAGAGTGTGCCGAGCGCGTCATTTGCGACTTTGCAGTGATAGAAGCAGCGAGCACCCATGGCGCTGGCGGCAATGATGCTATTGGCGGCCGAGCCACCGCTGGCCTGCTTTAGGCGCGGTGCATTAGCATCAAGTGCGTTCAATAGCGCGGCTTGAGCATCGGCTTCAGCCAAGGTCATCACGCCCTTTTCAATGCCGTGCTGGCTCAAGAAGTCTTCATCAACAGCGTATTCGAGGTCGACTAGGGCGTTGCCAATGGCATAAATATCGAAGCGGCGGCTCATGGCGATCTCATTAGTTCAGTGAATTTCAGCGCGCATTATAGAGATGCTCACGCTTTCTGCCAGATGACAGTGTTTCCGCTACCGCATTGGCATGAGTACAATGCGACCTATTCTCTTTTTGTGGATGTTCTGCGTGGCCAAAACTCCAGCTTCTAGCGGTCGTTTAAAAACAGCGGCTGTCTTAGTTTTTATGTTGATCGCCTTGATCGGTGTCGTCGGTGGCGGCGCCTATATCATGCATTTAGATAGCATTGTGCGTGAGAAGTTTGAAGGCAAGCGCTGGGCGATTCCGGCCCGCGTTTATGCGCGGCCATTGGTGCTTACTAAGGGTGAGCAGCTGTCACAGCAAAGCGTTGAGGATGAGCTGCGCCTGTTGAATTATAGGCGCCTCGCCGGTGCGCCTTCTTCTGGCACTTACGATGTTGATGGCAATACGCTGTTTATTCATAGCCGTGGCTTTGCCTTTGGCGACGGTCGCGAACCTAGTCAGTTATTACGTATTCGTTTTCAGCAAAATCGTTTGGTGGAGCTGGCCAGCACACGCGTTGGTCAGCGCGGCAGTGTGCGTCTGGAGCCTTTAGTGATTGGCGGTATTTATCCTAGCCAAAACGAAGATCGCATTCTGATTCAGTTAAAAGAAGCGCCGCCGCATCTAGTCGATTCATTATTGGCCACTGAAGATCAGCGCTTTTATCAGCATATTGGCATTTCGCTGCGCGGTATTATGCGCGCAGTCTGGGTCAACATTACTAGCGGTCAGGTACGCCAAGGTGGCAGTACGCTGACGCAGCAGCTTGTGAAAAACTTCTACCTAAGCGATGAGCGTTCACTCACACGTAAAGTCAATGAAGCCCTGATGGCGTTGCTGCTTGAGGCGCATTACAGCAAGTCTGAAATTTTAGAAACCTATCTCAATGAAGTGAATCTTGGTCAGCAAGGCACTCGCTCAATTAATGGTTTTGGCTTGGCTGCGGAGTTTTATTTTGGCCAGCCATTGTCGGAGTTGTCTTTGCCGCAAGTGGCGTTACTCGTTGGCATGGTAAAAGGCCCCTCGTATTACAATCCGCGCCGTAACCAAGAGCGTGCCCTGCAGCGCCGCAACATCGTGCTCGATAACTTATATCGTGAAGATAAGCTCAGTGCGCCCGATCGTGATGTCGCGATGAATAAGCCCTTGGGCGTAATTGCCAAACCATCGGCATCGAACAATTTATATCCTGACTTTCTCGATGTTGTGCGCCGACAGCTGCGCGAAAGCTATAAATCAGATGATCTCACCAGCCAAGGGCTGAGCATTTACACCACGCTAGATCCACGGGTGCAAAATGCTGCTGATGCCGCCCTGCGCGATACCGTCGCACGTCTTCGCAAGCAAGGCCGCAAGCTAGATAAGCTAGAAGGGGCTGTGCTAGCAGCTGATCTGCGCAGCGGCGAACTGCGTGCCTTAATTGGCGGTACGGGTGTTTTTACTGGCTATAACCGCGCCATCGATGCCTCGCGCCAAGTTGGCTCATTGCTGAAGCCAGCTATTTACCTCACAGCATTGAGCACGGGCCAATACACCTGGCAAACCCCGATTAGTGACGATCCCGTAGAAGTGGTGAGTGATTCCGGTAAGCGCTGGGAACCACAAAACTACGATAAGCAAAGCCATGGCTCGGTACCATTGCGAACGGCTTTGGCTAGCTCGTATAACCAAGCCGCTGTGCGCTTGGGCATGACCGTTGGCTTGCCTGCCTTCATCAATACATTGCGTCAGCTCGGTGTTGAGGGTGACCTGCAAAGCTACCCATCGTTACTACTAGGTGCTTTGAATCAATCGCCAATACAGGTTTTACATTTGTATCAGGTCTTGTTGACTGGTGTGCGCTCACCGATTCAGAGCATTCGTGAAGTCGTTGATTCTGACGGCCAGACTTTGCAACGCTTTGCCGGTGAGCGTCGACAAGTCGTTGATCCCGCCGATACCTATGTTCTGCATTATGGCCTTGAGCAGGTCGCGCGCGCTGGTACAGCAGCGTCGGCGTATCGGCGCTTGCCGAGCAGCACAGTAGTTGCCGGCAAGACAGGCACAACGAATGACTTGCGCGATAGCTGGTTTGCTGGCTCGGCTGGCGATCTGCTTGGTGTGGTTTGGCTAGGCCGTGACGACAATAGCTCCACTGGTCTATCGGGCGGCACAGGCGCATTGCCGGTATGGACCGATATGATGGCGCGTTTATCGCCAAGTTATCATGCGCCTGATATGCCTGCCGATGTGGCGTGGGAATGGCTAGATCCATCAACAGGTCGTCTAAGTAATGCTGAGTGTGGCGGTGTGCGCATCCCCGTGGCGGCTAAATCGCGGCCACAAGAAATGACGCCATGTGCCACTGGCGGCATCCCCGGCTTCATCGACTCCATGGTCGATGGCGTGATGAATCTATTCCGCTGAGTCGTCGCTAGCTGCGGGCGTCTTATTGCCTATTAAGGCGTCCTCTGCAGTGGGTTCGGGCACTGGTGGCGACTCGGTAGTGCTTGGTTCCGGCAGTGCATTAGTGTTGCCAATGATCTCAGGCAACATACTCTCCGGCAGCGCATCCTCGCTTGCCGAGGTGGGTTCAAACACTACATCTTTGCCAAACACAGCCTTGCCATCGAACATCAGAGTCATCACTGCCATTTCTAGGATATTGCCCTTGCTATCGGGGCCGCGAAACTTCACTGGGAAATTACGCAGGCCTGGCGCTAGCCAGATGTCGTAACCGCTTTGGCGCGTGCCATCGCTGCGAATGCGTGAACCAGTGAGATGAATGGTGCGCAGTACGCCGCCAGGCAGCTTAAGTTGATCTTCAGAAATGATATTAAGTGCAATTTCATACACGGAGCTACCCGTGGTGACCATGAGGCGTTTTTCAGCCTCGCCGCTATAGCTCACAGCCACGTGGTAGGGCAGGCTTGCCATGTCTTGAAAGTCGGGAGTTATTGGCGCCGTCTCTCGATGTCCAGCCTTGCCATGTATTACCACACCGGCGTCGCGATCAAAGTCTGCGTACTGCTTCAGGTCGTTATTCAGTAGGAGGCGGTAATGCTCGGGGTGTAAACCTTCTGGCGAAACCTGACCCTCACTGCTGAGCGTAGCGGTGAAGCCGAATTTGCTAGCATTGTTGATGATGGCGTAGCGAAAGCCTTCCATAAACCATTGCTGGGTGAGCTTGAGCTGGAAGCCGTAATAGCTCGCACGCTGCAGAGCGGTGACTTGCACTGGAAAGCTTGGTGCTGGCTCAATGATTTCAGGCGCCGGAGCATCAGCAACGATCTCATTGAGTAAGTCGTCACTGATGGTGGGCTCGGTAGCTTTGACGATAATTTCAGGCTTGGGAGTCGTCTTTGGCTTGGCCGCTACAGGCTTGGCTTGCTCAACGATTACCGGCGCATCTGGCTTGAGTAAATACACCACCGGCCATTCGCTTTCTGGCGTAGGTTTGGCGAAGGCAAGTTTGACGCGCTTGAGCTCTTCGGCAGGTTTTTTCGACAATACTTCATCGCTGCTTTCGTCCTGCCACGGCCATGACCATTCGATATCGTTGAATGTCAGCACATGCGCCAGCGCCGATAGCACAATAGCTATGCAGAGACGCTGGCGGCCTGTCATGACTTAGCGACGAGTCGCCATCAGCGCGCGTTCAGCTGCGGCGATGGTATTGCTAATGTCAGACTCGGTGTGCGCGATAGAGACAAAACCCGCCTCGAAAGCCGACGGTGCCAAATACACGCCCTCAGCCAACATGGCGTGGAAGAATGCCTTGAAATACTCGGTGTCGCCCTGCGTTGCCTCGGCAAATGACCACGCCGGCGTTTCGCTGAAAAAGAAGCCAAACATGCCGCCAATATGATGCGTGCTGATGGGTACGCCAGCCTTACGACCTGCAGCCTCGAGACCTTCGCAAAGCGCTTTCGTGCGCGCGCTTAGTTGCTCATGAAAGCCGGGCTGGCGTATGAGCGACAGTGTTTTTAAGCCAGCACGCATGGCAATTGGGTTGCCCGAGAGCGTGCCAGCTTGATAAACCGGGCCTAATGGCGCGATACATTCCATGATGTCGCGACGGCCACCGAAAGCGCCTACTGGCATGCCGCCACCAATGATTTTGCCCAGCGTGGTGATGTCGGGTTTAACGCCATAAAGCGCTTGCGCACCGCCGAGAGCAACGCGGAAACCAGTCATCACTTCATCAAAAATAAGCACGCTGCCGGATTGATCGCAGACTTCGCGCAGGCCTTGCAAGAAGCCAGGACGCGGCGGAATCAAATTCATATTGCCGGCGACAGGCTCAACGATGATGCAGGCAACCTTGTCGCCATGCTCGCGGAAATAATCACGCACGGCATCGAGGTCGTTGTAGGGCAGAGTAATGGTGTGTTGCGCAATGCTGGCGGGCACGCCGGCAGAGCTTGGCACGCCTAAAGTTAGTGCGCCTGAGCCGGCCTTCACCAGCAGCGAGTCGGAGTGGCCGTGATAGCAGCCTTCAAATTTCACCAAGACATCGCGGCCGGTAAAGCCGCGCGCTAGGCGAATGGCGCTCATGGTGGCCTCGGTGCCAGAGCTGACCATGCGCACTAAATCCATCGATGGCATGAGTTCACAGACGATGTCCGCCATTTCCACTTCAACTTCCGTTGGCGCGCCAAACGATAAACCTAGTGTTGCCGCTTCTTGAACTTCGCGAATCACATCGGGATGAGCATGACCCAAAATCGCTGGACCCCATGAGCAGATATAGTCGATATAGCAATTGTCATCGGCGTCAAAAAGGTAGGCACCTTGAGCGCGCGAGAAAAATATCGGGTTACCGCCGACGCCACGAAAAGCGCGCACGGGCGAATTCACGCCACCGGGAATATGTTTGCAGGCGGCGGCAAAAAGCGCTTCGGATCGATTACTGCTCATTGGGTGTAAATCTCTTGGGTCAGGCGCTGACTGCGCGTGAGGGTGTCATCGCTGCGCCAGAGCTCGCTAATAACTGCGATGGCATCGGCGCCAGCATTGCGGATAGGCGCGATAGTATCGACGCTAATGCCGCCAATCGCTACCAGCGGCAGGGAAAATTCTGCGCGTGCGGCGCGTAAAATATCGAGGCTGCAAAGTTGCGCCTGAGGCTTCGTGGGTGATGCGAACATGGCGCCAAACGCAAGATAGTCTGCGCCGGCGGCGACAGCATTTCGGGCAAGGCTTAAATCATTGTGGCAAGTAACGCCGATAATGGCGGCTCGCCCCAATACAGCACGCGCATGCGCCACTTGGCCATCACTTTGGCCAAGATGGACACCGTCGGCGGCGGTAGCTTGAGCTAGCGCAATGTCATCATTGACGATAAACATAGCGCCGAATTCGCGGCACAGCGCGGCTAACGCCGAGGCTTCCAGCAAGCGCTTAGCCTGATCTGAGCTTTTATCGCGATATTGCAGCACACGAACGCCGCCGATCAGCGCTAAACGCGCCTTCGTCAGCAGCTCATCGCCAAGGCTGGCATCGGTAATGGCATAGATGCCGTGAATGCGCATAGGCCTTTGCGTTAGAGCAGCCAAGCGGTTTGGAATGAATTGGCCAGTATCGCGAGGCCGGTCGGCGTGCAGCAGAGCTTGGCGCACAAAGCTTTCGGTCAATGGTGCGGCGTCGCGCACAGAAAGCCCGCGTGCCATCGCCGCACTTAATGTTGCCGCCAGTGTGCAGCCCGAGCCGTGAAACTCACCATCGAGCCGAGCTTGTGATGTCTCTAGTGTTAGCTCACCATCTATATAAAGTCGATTGACTAGCTGATTGCCGGGCTCGTGACCGCCAGTTACCCAAATAGCCGATGCGCCAGCTTGGCTTAATACACGGATCGCCTCGGCATCATCTTCGCAGGCAGCGAGGCGGCGTAGCTCCAATGTATTCGGCGTGATCACCGCTGTTTGTGGCAGCACGGCGACCAATGCGGCGCGTAAATCATCGTGCGCTAAGTTGCCGCCGGCGTTGGCTGAGAGCACAGGGTCGAGCACCACCGGAATGTGCGGATGCTTGGTCAGAAGCGCGAAAATAGCCTCAACCACAGCTCGCGAGCCCAGCATGCCAATTTTTGCCGACACCACATTCAGGTCAGCCAGCACCGCTTCAGCTTGAGCAATGAGTAGCTTGGTATCGACCAATGAGAAGTCATAAACGCTTTGGCTGTCCTGCACCGTGAGTGCAGTGCACACCACGGCCGCATGGCCACCAAGGCCAGCAATCGCTTCAATGTCTGCTTGCAGGCCGGCGCCGCCGGAAGGGTCTAGGCCAGAAAAGCATAAAGTCACTGGGCGCATGGAATTCATATGGGTTTCACCACCACCAAGATCACAATGACGACCAAGGCCAGCACCGGCAATTCATTGAAAATACGAAAATAGCGACTGCTGTGCTGGCTACGCCGCTCCGCCAAAGCAATGCGCAAGTGGTTGCAATAGAAGTGATAGGCCAAGAGCAGGAGCACCAACGCAAGCTTTGCGTGCAGCCAAGCTTGATGGCCATATGCCGGCCATACCAACACCAATAGCCAGAGGCCGAGCACGACGCTGGCAATCATCGAGGGCATCATAATGCCGTTGTATAGACGCCGCGCCATGATGACGAAACGATCATGGCTGATCTCATCCTGACTTTCGCTGTGATAGACAAATAGTCGCGGCAAATAAAATAGGCCAGCAAACCAGCACACCACAGCGATGATATGAAAGGCTTTAATCCACAGCATGAACGTCTCCTAGCAAGGCCCGCAGTCTGCCAATAATGGCGGCGCTAGGCTAGTTGGCAAGAAAAAACACTAGGAACGTTTGCCCTATGGCCGTGGTTTCCCGATAATCCTTGGCCTGTCTGAAGTTTTTCAAGCCAGCAAGCGAGGAGCAGTCGTGATAAAGGTCGGAATTGTAGGTGGCACGGGTTATACCGGTGTTGAATTACTGCGCTTATTAGCGCTGCATCCTGAAGTTGAGCTGACGGCGATTACGTCGCGTGGCGAGGCGGGTCAGGCTGTATCGGCGCTTTATCCGAACCTACGCGGCTATGTCGACATCGCTTTCTCGGAACCATCCACTGCTGTTTTGTCGACATGCGACGTAGTCTTTTTTGCCACGCCCAATGGCATTGCCATGAAGCAAGTGCCCGAGTTGCTGGCCGCCGGCGTGCGTGTCATTGACTTGGCCGCCGACTTTCGCATTAAAGATCCTGTGGAATGGGCGAAATGGTATGGCATGGAGCACAGCTGCCCACACCTGCTCACCGAGGCCGTCTACGGTCTGCCTGAAGTCAATCGCGAGGCCATTAAAGGTGCGCGCCTGGTTGCGAACCCTGGCTGCTACCCAACGTCAGTGCAACTTGGTTTTCTGCCTTTGATCAATGCTGGTGTCATTGCTACAGATGCGCTCGTGGCCGATGTGAAGTCGGGTGCTTCCGGCGCTGGCCGTAAAGCTGAGATTGGCACGCTGATGGCCGAGGCCGGCGAGAGCTTCAAGGCTTATGGCGTTGCTGGTCACCGCCACTTGCCCGAAATTAAGCAAGGCTTGGCGCTAGCACATGGTGCTCCGGTTGGCTTGACGTTTGTGCCACATTTATTACCAATGATTCGCGGGATTCACTCTACGCTTTATGCGCGCTTGATCAAGCCTGTGGACGACTTGCAGGCACTGTTTGAGGCGGCCTATGCAGATGAGCCTTTTGTCGATGTCATGCCAGCCGGCAGCCTGCCAGAAACTCGTAGCGTTCGTGGCGCCAATACTTGCCGTTTGGCGGTTTATCAGCCTCAAGGTGGCGACACCGTCGTCATACTTTCGGTCATCGACAACCTAGTTAAAGGTGCCGCCGGCCAAGCCGTACAAAACATGAACCTGATGTTTGGCTTTGATGAACGTATGGGCCTAGCGCACATTGGCTTGTTACCCTGATGGCTAAGCGAGATGCCATCAGGCGTTATATGCCAACAGTACGCGGGCCAGTCATTGCTTTTTTCACTAGTGCTTGGGGTATGCTCACTATTGCTATAGTTGCGGCGGCCGTTGGTTTTTTTGCCAGCCAGTTAGTGAATCAATCACTAGGCGCCGATCATGAGAGCAGTTTGCAGAAGCTGCGCGACAGTTACGAGAAGCGCTTGTCTAATGAGCGTGAGCGCGTCGCTGTAAAGGCCAAAGAGTACGATATTATCGATGCCGCTTCGCAACGCTTGCAGGAAGATAACCAAGAGTTGCTGGCTGGCATGTCAGCGCTGGAGAGTCGCGTCACGTTTTATAAGCGCATGACATCGCAGAAAGCTGCCAATGTGCCGCTGGCCATCGAGCTGTTTGAGTTGCTGCCGACCAAAGATCCGAAGGTCGTGCGCTACCGATTATTGATTGTGCGTAGCAACGCATCCGGCAATGCGACTGAAGGGCGTGTTAAGGTGAAAGTCAGTGGCGGCAGCCGTCAAATTGAGCTGCCTGTCGATCAGCCGCGATTTACATTGCGTTATTACCAGCAATTTAGTGGCGAATGGCGTCTACCCGATGGCTTCAGTCCGGAGCGTGTAGACGTACAAGTTCGCAGTGGCGCCAACAGTTTAGATCGGCGCTACAAATGGGAAATTAAGACTCGTTAAGGTGTGAGCTATGTTTAAGAAGAGTAAAAATGATCCAGCTGCCTATAAAGACCATAGCTTTATTAGCAGCCAATCAACCATCCAAGGAAATATTAGCTTTGTTGGCGGCCTTCATGTTGAAGGGCGTATAGAGGGCAATATCAACTCTAAAGAAGGTTGCTTAATGGTTCATGGCCATGTCGCAGGCGACATCGACGTGCCTAATGCCATTATTAGCGGTACGGTACATGGCAATATTACTTGCTCGGGCCATCTTGAATTGGCCAAAGGCGCCCGTGTTCATGGCGTAGTCACGTATCAGAATATGGAAATGCAATTGGGTGCAGAGGTGGTTGGTCGCCTTTGCGTGCTATCTGCTGAGCAGTCCTCGCCGAAAAATGCATCATCTAAGGCTGAGTCAAAAGCTGATGCAGAGCAGGCTCGCCCAGTGACAAATGTTCGCGCAGTATAATGCGCAGCCTGCAACAGGCTTTTTTGCACTATCTAGGTGAAAGTCATGAGTGAACAAACTGCCGCTTTAGCGCTTTCTGACAAAGCAGCGGACAAGGTACGTAAATTACGCGAGGGCGAAAATAACCCAGCGTTGCGACTTCGCGTCTATATCACGGGCGGTGGCTGCGCGGGCTTCTCTTACGGCTTCACTTTCGATGACGAAGTAAAAGACGGCGACTCCAGCTTTGCCAATGGTGATGTCGAGATGCTCGTCGATCCTATGAGTTATCAATATCTCGTGGGGTCTGAAGTTGACTATGTCGAGGGCTTGAATGGCTCGCAATTTGTCATCCACAATCCCAACGCGCAATCGACTTGCGGTTGCGGCTCGTCGTTTTCAATCTAGCGATAGCTCCAGCCTAGTGTCTGTCTAGGCTGGAAAGTATCCGCCCAGCACGCGAGCGCCTCGTGCGCCGGTTACTTCGGGCACATTGCCGCTTAAGCCTTGGGTAAAGCGCATCGCCAACCACGCAAAAGCCATCGCCTCAATAGCTTGCGCCGGATAGCCATAAGCCTCGCTGCGTTTGCACTGCCAGTGTGTAAGTTTTGCCGCAATGGCTTGGCAGAGCGCGGTGTTATTGGCGCCGCCACCACATAAAATGAGCTCGCCACTTGGCGCTTCCCGCAAAATCGCATCCGCAACTGTCGTCGCTGTTAGGGCGAGCAGTGTTGCTTGCACATCTTCGAGTTTGATGTCTGTGCCTACTAGTACCAACTGCTGCTCTAGCCAGCTCATGCCAAAGCTCTCGCGGCCGGTACTTTTCGGCGCCGGTGCCGAAAAGTAGGGCATCGCTAGTAGCGCATCAAGTAGCCCCTGATGGCAGGTGCCGCTAGCGGCCCAGCGCCCATCTTCGTCATAAGCCTTGCTGGTATGACGCTGACACCAGCCATCGAGCAGCATGCTGGCGGGCCCTGTGTCGTAGCCGCGCACGCCGCGACCTGGCTGCATGACACTTATATTAGCAATGCCGCCTAAATTAAGTGCCACCACGCAGCGCTCGCTTTGGGCAAAAATTGCTTGATGAAACGCGGGCACTAAAGGTGCGCCTTGGCCGCCTGCCGCCATATCGCGCTGACGAAATTGTGCCACCACAGATATGCCGCTTAGTTCTGCTAATAAGCAAGGGTCGCCAATTTGTAGCGTATATGGGTAGTCACTGTGGGGGCGGTGGCGCAGTGTTTGACCGTGGCTGCCAATGGCGCGCACATCGCTAGGACTTAACTGATGCTCTGCAAGCAGCTCATTAATCAGCGCGGCTGCTCGCTCTGACCACCATTGCCCAGCGCGCCCGCTGCGATCAATCTCATTTGCGCATCCTGCAGCTAATGCAAGCAACTCTTGGCGCTCATCAGCTAGCCAGATATGGCTTTTCTCTCCAATAAGCCGCGGCACACGCTCATTGCTGAAGTCCACTAGTGCGGCATCTAGAGCGTCGACACTGGTGCCAGACATTAGACCAATAAACAGCGCAGACATGGCGCCTCCAAAACAATAAACGGTGCAATGAACTCTAGCAGGCTTAGCGTGGCGTCGGCGCAGCAGAGTGCTAAACTCTGACCATTGGTTTTTATGACCGCCATGACAAAAAGCTTAAGCCTATGACACCCGAACAACAGCTCGCGCTCATCATGCGCGGCACTGAAGAGATCATCCCTGAAGCCGACTTGCTAGCAAAGCTCCGCGAAGGCCGGCCACTACGTATAAAGGCGGGCTTTGATCCTACTGCTCCAGATTTGCACTTGGGCCACACAGTACTGATCAATAAGCTCAAGGTATTTCAAGATCTTGGGCATGAAGTCATTTTCTTGATCGGCGATTTTACGGGCCGCATTGGCGACCCTACCGGCAAAAATATCACCCGCAAGCCATTAACCGAGGAGCAGGTCGCGCAAAACGCTAAGACCTATGCCGAGCAAGTGTTCAAAATTCTGGACCCTGCACGCACGCGCGTGGTGTTTAACTCGGAGTGGATGGCGAAGTTGTCGGCAAGTGACTTAATTGGCTTGGCAGCGCAGTACACCGTTACTCGCATGATGGAGCGCGATGACTTCACTAAGCGCTTTGCGGCGCAGCAGCCGATAGCTATTCATGAGTTCCTCTACCCACTATTGCAGGGCTATGACTCAATTGAACTAAAAGCTGATGTCGAGCTAGGCGGCACCGATCAAAAATTCAACCTACTCATGGGCCGTACGCTGCAAGGCCGTTATGACCAGGCTGCTCAAGTCTGTATCACGGTGCCTATTCTCGAGGGTCTCGATGGCGTGCAGAAGATGTCAAAGTCTTTAGGCAACTATGTTGGCGTCTCCGATGCGCCGGGTGAGATGTACCAAAAGCTGCTTTCTATCCCCGATACCGTGCTGTGGCGCTATTTTGAATTGCTAAGTTTCCGCAGCATTGAAGAGGTTGAGGCTTTGCGGGCAGAGGTAGCTGCGGGCAAAAATCCGCAAGAGGCGAAAAAGCTATTAGCTGAAGAGATTGTCACGCGTTTTCATTCGGCCGAAGCGGCAGCGGCAGCACCGCAAGCGGCAGGCAATGTGCTGCGCATGGGTGATATTCCTGCGGATGTACCGGATGTAGACGTAGTCATGGAGTCCGATGAGCCAATCTATTTGGTAGCGATTCTTAATCGTGCCGGCTTGGTTCGTAACTCGGCGGCTGCAAAAGATGTTGTTACGCGCAAGGCTGTATACATTGATGGCCAGCCAGCAATTGACGGCTTTTCAATGAAGCGTGGCGATAGTTGCGTGATTCAAGCCGGTAAAAAGGCGATAGCGCGCGTTACGCTGCGCTAATGGTGAATGCCGAGAGCATGAGCAAAGTCGCTAAATCGCTCATGGTTCGTACAAAATGGCATGGTTTTGCTGAGAAATTGAGCGGTTGAAACAAATATGTCAAAAAGCACTTTACACGCTCTCAGGCATCCCTATAATGCGCCCCACACCAGCGCTGCTTCGGTAGCGAAACAAGATTAGTTGTGTAAAAACAGTAACTTGGGTGTGGGGAGTGAGGTTGATTATAATTACTTCCCGTTGCTGCGATGCTGAAATGAAATACTTTCAAAATGCAGTTGACACGGTGGTGTAAATCACTAGAATACGCCTCCTTGCTTGGCACGCTGCAGACGATGCAGTGATGAGTTCTTTAACAGTTTGATCAGACAACTTGTGTGGGTTTTTGTGGTTGTTAGGACATCGATAGATGAACTTTCGACGACATTAACTTACTCGTGAATTCATTAGTAAGATCCAATGTTCGTTGAGTCAAGTTTGGTGCACTTTAGCACTATGAAATATAAACTGAAGAGTTTGATCATGGCTCAGATTGAACGCTGGCGGCAGGCTTAACACATGCAAGTCGAACGAAGTGTTGGTGCTTGCACTAACACTTAGTGGCGAACGGGTGAGTAATACTTGGGAATCTGCCTTGTAGCGGGGGATAACGTTTCGAAAGGAACGCTAATACCGCATACGTCCTACGGGAGAAAGGAGGGGATCTTCGGACCTTCCACTATAAGATGAGCCCAAGCGAGATTAGCTAGTTGGTAAGGTAAAGGCTTACCAAGGCGACGATCTCTAGCTGGTCTGAGAGGATGATCAGCCACACTGGGACTGAGACACGGCCCAGACTCCTACGGGAGGCAGCAGTGGGGAATATTGGACAATGGGCGAAAGCCTGATCCAGCCATGCCGCGTGTGTGAAGAAGGCCTTCGGGTTGTAAAGCACTTTAAGCGAGGAGGAATGGCTCTGGGTTAATACCCTTGAGCAGTGACGTTACTCGCAGAATAAGCACCGGCTAACTCTGTGCCAGCAGCCGCGGTAATACAGAGGGTGCAAGCGTTAATCGGAATTACTGGGCGTAAAGCGCGCGTAGGCGGTTACGTAAGTTGGAGGTGAAATCCCCGAGCTCAACTTGGGAATTGCCTTCAAAACTGCGTGGCTAGAGTGTGGGAGAGGAAGGTAGAATTCCAGGTGTAGCGGTGAAATGCGTAGATATCTGGAGGAATACCGATGGCGAAGGCAGCCTTCTGGCCTAACACTGACGCTGAGGTGCGAAAGCATGGGGAGCAAACAGGATTAGATACCCTGGTAGTCCATGCCGTAAACGATGTCTACTAGCCGTTGGGGGACTTGATCCTTTAGTGGCGCAGCTAACGCATTAAGTAGACCGCCTGGGGAGTACGGTCGCAAGACTAAAACTCAAATGAATTGACGGGGGCCCGCACAAGCGGTGGAGCATGTGGTTTAATTCGATGCAACGCGAAGAACCTTACCTGGCCTTGACATGTCTGGAATCCTGTAGAGATACGGGAGTGCCTTCGGGAATCAGAACACAGGTGCTGCATGGCTGTCGTCAGCTCGTGTCGTGAGATGTTGGGTTAAGTCCCGCAACGAGCGCAACCCTTGTCCTTAGTTGCCAGCACGTAATGGTGGGAACTCTAGGGAGACTGCCGGTGACAAACCGGAGGAAGGCGGGGACGACGTCAAGTCATCATGGCCCTTACGGCCAGGGCTACACACGTGCTACAATGGTCGGTACAAAGGGTTGCCAACTCGCGAGAGTGCGCTAATCTCAAAAAGCCGATCGTAGTCCGGATTGGAGTCTGCAACTCGACTCCATGAAGTCGGAATCGCTAGTAATCGCGGATCAGAATGCCGCGGTGAATACGTTCCCGGGCCTTGTACACACCGCCCGTCACACCATGGGAGTTTACTGCACCAGAAGTAGTTAGCCTAACCGCAAGGGGGGCGATTACCACGGTGTGGTCAATGACTGGGGTGAAGTCGTAACAAGGTAGCCGTAGGGGAACCTGCGGCTGGATCACCTCCTTAATCGATTTCGATGCCTACTTCCACAAGAACCCACATCAAGTTGTCTGATCAAATAAAAAACCCGAGCTTAGCGGGCCTGTAGCTCAGCTGGTTAGAGCACACGCTTGATAAGCGTGGGGTCACAAGTTCAAGTCTTGTCAGGCCCACCACTAAGTTGAGGGTCTGCAGCATGAATGCGGGGCCATAGCTCAGCTGGGAGAGCGCTAGCTTTGCAAGCTAGATGTCGTCGGTTCGATCCCGACTGGCTCCACCATATTTTGGTGGGAAAGCAGGCATGCAGCATCGGGTAGTAAATAGTTGATCGTATGATCGGCGCAAGTTGTCTGATTGAAGTGTTAGGTAGTGCGAAAGCACAGACCTGAATAGTTAGCTCGAGTGTGAGCGTAAAAATAACTATTGATGTCTGGATTTTCCAGGTTGACCGGGATGACCGGCAACAATGTTCTTTAACAAGTGAATTCGAGTCTAGATTGGTTGTGGTTCGACCGTCTACTGATGATGCGGATGCTTCGGTGTCTGTGTTGATTGGTGGATACGGTTGATAAAGCAATCAATCCAAACAAAAGAGAACTGAGTCAAGCGTTGTTGGTATTTTAGATACTGATCGACTCTAAATACTCTGTCCATGCGTAAGCGTGAGTGCAGACTGTTTGGGGTTATATGGTCAAGTGAATAAGTGCACACGGTGGATGCCTTGGCAGTCAGAGGCGATGAAAGACGTGGTAGCCTGCGAAAAGCTTCGGGGAGGCGGCAAACAGCCTATGATCCGGAGATGTCTGAATGGGGAAACCCACATGGGGTCAATGCCCATGTATCACATACTGAATACATAGGTATGTGAGGCGAACGGGGGGAAGTGAAACATCTCAGTACCCCTAGGAAAAGAAATCAACCGAGATTCCCTAAGTAGCGGCGAGCGAACAGGGAAGAGCCACCATTCTTTAGCATGCGTGTTAGTGGAACAGTCTGGAAAGTCTGGCCATAGTGGGTGATAGCCCCGTACACGAAAACACACATGTGGAACTAAGTTTGGAACAAGTAGGGCGGGGCACGAGAAACCTTGTCTGAATATGGGGGGACCATCCTCCAAGGCTAAATACTCCTGACTGACCGATAGTGAACTAGTACCGTGAGGGAAAGGCGAAAAGAACCCTGGTGAAGGGAGTGAAATAGATCCTGAAACCGTGTGCATACAAGCAGTGGGAGCCCCTTCGTGGGGTGACTGCGTACCTTTTGTATAATGGGTCAGCGAATTATTCTCAGTAGCGAGGTTAACCGAATAGGGGAGCCGTAGGGAAACCGAGTCTTAATAGGGCGTTTAGTTGCTGGGAGTAGACCCGAAACCAAGTGATCTATCCATGAGCAGGATGAAGGTTCGGTAACACGAACTGGAGGTCCGAACCCACCGTCGTTGAAAAGCCGGGGGATGACTTGTGGATAGGGGTGAAAGGCTAATCAAACTTGGTGATAGCTGGTTCTCCCCGAAAGCTATTTAGGTAGCGCCTCGGACGAATACCCTGGGGGGTAGAGCACTGTTTCGGCTAGCGGGTCATCTCGACTTAGCAACCCGATGCAAACTCCGAATACCCAGGAGTACTATCCGGGAGACAGACGGTGGGTGCTAACGTCCATCGTCAAGAGGGCAACAACCCAGACCGCCAGCTAAGGTCCCAAAATCTATGTTAAGTGGGAAACGATGTGGGAAGGCATAGACAGCTAGGAGGTTGGCTTAGAAGCAGCCACCCTTTAAAGAAAGCGTAATAGCTCACTAGTCGAGTCGGCCTGCGCGGAAGATGTAACGGGGCTCAAACATAGTACCGAAGCTGCGGATTTGCACATGTTGCAAGTGGTAGGGGAGCGTTCTGTAAGCCGTTGAAGGTAGGTTGAGAAGCCTGCTGGAGGTATCAGAAGTGCGAATGCTGACGTGAGTAACGATAATGGGGGTGAAAAACCCCCACGCCGAAAGACCAAGGGTTCCTGCGCAACGTTAATCGGCGCAGGGTGAGTCGGCCCCTAAGGCGAGGCTGAGAAGCGTAGTCGATGGGAAATCGGTTAATATTCCGATACTGCTCATTATTGCGATGGGGGGACGGAGAAGGCTAGGTATACCGGGCGTTGGTAGTCCCGGGGAAAGGTAGTAGGCAGATCCCTTAGGCAAATCCGGGGGGTCATTCATGCTGAGAACTGAGACTAGGTCCCATGTGGACTGAAGTTACCGATGCCATGCTTCCAAGAAAAGCCTCTAAGCTTCAGATAGTGAGTAACCGTACCCGAAACCGACACAGGTGGTCAGGTCGAGAAGACCAAGGCGCTTGAGAGAACTCTGGTGAAGGAACTAGGCAAAATGGCACCGTAACTTCGGGAGAAGGTGCGCTGCTGCGCGTGAAGGATTTACTCCGTAAGCGCACGGCAGCCTCAGAAACCAGGCCGCTGCGACTGTTTATTAAAAACACAGCACTCTGCAAACACGAAAGTGGACGTATAGGGTGTGACGCCTGCCCGGTGCCGGAAGGTTAATTGATGGGGTTAGCGTAAGCGAAGCTCTTGATCGAAGCCCCGGTAAACGGCGGCCGTAACTATAACGGTCCTAAGGTAGCGAAATTCCTTGTCGGGTAAGTTCCGACCTGCACGAATGGCGTAACGATGGCGGCGCTGTCTCCACCAGAGACTCAGTGAAATCGAAATAGCGGTGAAGATGCCGTTTACCCGCGGCTAGACGGAAAGACCCCGTGAACCTTTACTGCAGCTTGACAGTGAACTTTGATTTTACTTGTGTAGGATAGCTGGGAGGCTATGAAGTGCGAACGCTAGTTTGCATGGAGCCGACCTTGAAATACCAGCCTGGTAACGTTGAGGTTCTAACCTAGGCCCATTATCTGGGTCGGGGACATTGTCTGGTGGGTAGTTTGACTGGGGCGGTCTCCTCCTAAAGAGTAACGGAGGAGCACGAAGGTGCGCTAATCACGGTCGGAAATCGTGAGGTTAGTGTAATGGCACAAGCGCGCTTAACTGCGAGGCCGACAAGCCGAGCAGGTACGAAAGTAGGTCATAGTGATCCGGTGGTTCTGTATGGAAGGGCCATCGCTCAACGGATAAAAGGTACTCTGGGGATAACAGGCTGATACCGCCCAAGAGTTCATATCGACGGCGGTGTTTGGCACCTCGATGTCGGCTCATCTCATCCTGGGGCTGAAGCAGGTCCCAAGGGTATGGCTGTTCGCCATTTAAAGAGGTACGCGAGCTGGGTTTAGAACGTCGTGAGACAGTTCGGTCCCTATCTACCGTGGGCGTTTGAGATTTGAGAGGAGCTGCTTCTAGTACGAGAGGACCGAAGTGGACGAACCTCTGGTGCGCCGGTTGTCACGCCAGTGGCATAGCCGGGTAGCTACGTTCGGAAGGGATAACCGCTGAAAGCATCTAAGCGGGAAGCCCACCTTAAGATGAGATCTCACTGGGACTTTAAGTCCCCTAAAGAGCCGTTCAAGACCAGGACGTTGATAGGCACGGTGTGGAAGTGCAGCGATGCATGAAGCTAACGTGTACTAATTGCTCGTGAGGCTTGACCATATAACACCCAAGCAGTTTGAAGCTGTATGGGTTGGTCAGTACTAAGATATGAATAGCGCTTGACGCGTTCTCTTGTTTGACGACTCGAATCACGAAATTTGGACGATCGCCGTTAGAAATAATGAGCTGATCCGGTCCGCCGAATTGCCTGGCGACCATAGCGAGTGTGAACCACCTGATCCCATCTCGAACTCAGTAGTGAAACCGCTCCGCGCCGATGATAGTGTGGCATTAGCCATGTGAAAGTAGGTCATTGCCAGGCACCTAATGCAACAGCCCTCGTCAGAAATGACGGGGGCTTTTTGCTGCCTGAAATTT